>NZ_LNZA01000012.1 GCF_001468035.1 Legionella tucsonensis | reverse complement strand
CCCGAAGGCGTGCTGCGTATTCTACTGATTTCAGTCACAGTGTCAAATACTTTCTTCATTTTTTTTTAATTGTTTTCCTTTGCTTACCGACCGGAGTCCATATAGATCCATACATGCCCATGTTGGGCATTTTTTGCATCATATTTTAGCTGAAAATATCGAATATTTCATTAATGTCTAAGTAGGTATTGTCATGCTTGTGGAAAAATTGAACTATGAGACTATCTCTGCACTCTAGCTTTTAAGAATGATAATTATTACTTAATACGCTCATATGTATAAAAAGTCATATCATATTTATTTTTTTCATCGTGTTGTCTGAACTGTTTCTCACGACAGTGCCATATTGATTCATCAATTTCTGGAAAAAAAACATCTGCCGTAAATTGCTGATGTATTCTTGTGATATATAAGTAAGTAGCTTTATTTATTGCCTCAGAAAAAAGTTCTGCTCCACCTATAATCATAATCTCGGGAAACTCTTTGGTTTGATTAATTGCTTTTTCCAATGAATTAAATACAGAAACACCTTCTATTGAGGTTATGCTATGACTTAATACAATATTTAGTCTTCCTGGAAGGGGTTTTCCTATAGAAGCAAATGTTTTTCTTCCCATCACGATGGGCTTGCCCATGGTAATGGCTTTAAAGTGTTGTAAATCGGCTGGTAAATGGCAAAGTAACTGATTGTTGAAACCAAGCCCCCCAGCTTCATCAATTGCGGCAATTAAACTTATCATGATCTCATCCTGGATATAGCCATAGTCTTTGCCATATCTACAGCGGCAAACATTGAACCTGAATCGAGTAAATTTTTACCTGCCAATTCTAAAGCAGTACCATGATCTACTGAAGTACGAATTATTGGTAATCCTAAAGTCACATTAACTGCTTTATGAAAATCAGCATATTTAATTACTGGTAAACCTTGATCATGATACATGGCAACATAAGCATCACAATTTTGTAAATGATTTTCAATAAATAGAGTATCTGCAGACATAGGTCCCTGAACATTAATGCCTTGTTTTTGTAGAAACATAATAGTGGGGGTAATTACCTCAATTTCTTCTCGACCCAAGTAGCCTGATTCTCCTGCGTGTGGATTTAAACCAGCTACTTTAATACATGGATTTTTAATATTAAAATCCTGGATTAACGAGTGATGCACCTGACTAATTACTTTAATAATCAACTCTGAGGTAATTGCATCCGGTACCATACGCAATGGAAGATGTGTAGTAACTAAAGCCACCTTCATCTCATTACATGCCAACATCATCACTACATCTTTTTTGTAGAATTGTGCAAAAAATTCAGTATGACCACTAAATGAGATGCCTGCTTCATTAATAGTTGCCTTGTGAACGGGAGCAGTAATCAAGCCCGAAAATTCACCGCGCCCACATAATGTGGCTGCCTGGTTTAACAGTTCGATAACATACCTGGAATTTTCTGGATTAAGACAGCCACTCTGAACTGGATTAGGACAAGTTACTGAAAGCACTGTTAAATGATTATGTTCCGGTTTGATATCTTGTCCGCTTTGGTATGGAGTAAAGTAAATAGTGCAGTTTAATTCTTTTGCTCTAGCCTCTAATACCGCCTGGTCTCCTAATATCACCAGCGGAAAATCATATTTCGCGAGAGCCAGACATAAATCAGGGCCAATTCCTGCCGGCTCTCCACTGCTAATGAGGAGTGGCTTCACGCCAGTTCCTTGTCAATAATATTAACATATGCATCAGAACGAATATGTTGTTGCCAATTTTGTACTGCTTCTGCAAACTTCCGTTGTTGTAGAAATTGTCGTACTTGCTGTTTTTTAAAGGCTTCTGAATCATCTTCTTTCTTACGGCCAAGCACTTGAATAATATGCCAACCAAATTGTGATTTTACAGGAGGACTAATTTCATTTACAGCCAATTTATCCATAACTTTCTCGAACTCAGGAACTAACACCCCTGGCGAAACCCAACCCAAATCTCCACCTTTAACAGCACTGGCCGAATCCAAGGAATATTGTTTTGCCATGAGAGCAAAATCCTTGCCCGCCCTTAATTGCTGGTAAATATTGTTCACTTGTTTCTTTGAATCTTCAGGTAGTATGCTTGGATCAGGTTTTAAGAGAATATGACGAACATGAGTTTTAGTAATGACATGATGTTGGTTCTCACCGCCAATGGATACCAGTTTAATTAATTGAAAACCGTTGCCTGCACGAAGGGGGCCTGCTACTTGTCCCGCTTTCATATTCACTACTTCCTTTGCAAATAATTCGGGTAACTCTGCTAAATGACGGTCACCTAAATCACCCCCTTCCAATGCAAATTCACCACTGGAGTTTTCTATTGCCAAACGGCTAAAGTTCTCGCCTTTTTTTATCTTTACCAATAACGATTCTGCTTTGCTTTTAGCTTTTTTTACTTCTTCAGATGTAGGTTCTTCACTTAATGGAATAACTATATTTTGAAGATGATAGGTGATTGCAGAACGATCGACTACCGCTCCTTCTGTTTTTAGGTATTGTTCAACTTGCTCATTCGTAACAGCGGTATCTCTTCCTACTGCTTTTTGTTGTAAGTTAGAAAGGAGCATCTCTTTACGAATATTTTCTCTGTATTCCTCCCACGTCATTCCTTGCCTAATAATTTCTTCTCGTAATTGAGTCAGAGTGGCGTGATTTACTGCTGCTATTTTTTCTATCGCCTGATTTAATTCGGGCTCATCTACAGCAAGTCCATGTTGTTTTGCCATTTGCAATTGCACATTCACATCAATTAAGTGTTGAAGTACTTGCTTGCGCAATACCGAATCCGCTGGAACTTGCATTTTTTGCGCAATAATTTGCTTTTTAGTTAATTCAACTTGTTTGTTAAGCTCACTTGCAGTAATCACTCCATTATTAACGACTGCAACCACCTTATCTAATAGTTGTTTTGCTTCTGATACCCCAATGGCAGCAAACAAGATGCATACAAGGGTTATTTTTTTATACATACCTTAATCCTTATTACTTTTTTCGAGCAATTTAGGTTATTTTTATCCAAAATACAAGCACATTTATATCACTTTATACCACTATTTACTTTAACCGTGAAATGGATCAATATATCCTGGTATATAAGTATTCAATATACCACCAGGATCTCTATTTGCTACCGATCCTAAGCCTTTTAATAAAATTTGCAAATAGATATTGTTATTATATTGAGGCAAATAGTCAGCATTTAAACTCTTAAAAGTTCTTCCTCCTAAGATTCTTAGTGCCCAACAACAACTATCATATTGCATCCCCAATAGAGACATCATACTGTAACCTTTACTAATGTTATGACTGTATGCACCCACAGTGCTCCATCGATCACTAATCGGCCAAGAAACAGAAACAATCCCTTGATGTAATGCATTATCTACTCCTGCATTATTCCTAACTTTTGTTACATCTCCATTAACTAAATAGCTGTAACCAAAATTAATAATCGCATTCTGCTTAGGCTGATAATGTAAATTCAAACCACCATTGTTTGTCGCAGAAGTAGCAGGATCCCACACATAATTACCGAGAACTTTCAAAGCAGGGTTGAAATGATAAACCGCTCGAGAGGCTATAGGTGAAAAACCATAAAATGGAGACAATTGTCCGATTTCAAAAGGTCTTGGCATACAAAACCCAGTTGGGCTACGACATAGCTGTACTTTTCTATCCGAAAAATATTTGATTTGCCCAATAGAAAAACTAGCACGTTCAACACCAGTTTCTTCAGACAACCAACGGGAGGTCAAGGCATAAGATAACTGATTGGCATCCCCAATTCGGTCATACCCTGAAAAACGATTCGTTCTAAAAAGCTGATCAAAATTAAAAATCATATTCGCAGTATCATAGATAGGCAACTGACTTTGATTATAAAAAGGTACATACAAATAGAATAAGCTGGGCTCTAAAGTTTGCGTATAAGCCCCTCCCTTCCAATTAAAATTACGATCGAAAAATAAACCGCTGTGAGCGCTGAGACGTGGAATAAAACGATTATATTCAGTGTTCACATCATTCCAATTGTTCTCAACCTGATAATAGTTTTCTACAAATTCTACTGATGGTGTAATAAATCCCCAATCAGCTCGCTGAGGTAAAGAAAGCACCGGATTTAAATGAAATCGGGGACCTTGAGGTTTTTTTCTCCTTGGGGTCTGCCAAGTTGATGTTGGCCAAAAAAACTGATCATATTGCCCTATGATATTTAAGCGCGCCTCTGCAGGCAATTCATTATAATAACCACGAGCAGACAATTGCGGCAAACGCTCGTATTGATCGGCAATAGGCGTCTCATTAATTGGATGTAACGTTTGAAAACTTTGAGCCATACCTTTAAAAGTCCAATGCTCTGTTGAATAAGTTAAATCTGCTTGACGCAATAATTGTCTTTGAGTAATCAGGGCTAAATTAGAACTAAAATCCTGGAAATAATAATCATCAGAAACTTGTTGAACATTTACATTTAATCGTAAATCTGGAGTAAATTGCGTTGTATTAAGAAAACCAAAAAGCCATCGATTTGTTGATTTATCTTTAAAGGAAGGAAATTGCTCCGCATGGCTGTTCAAAAAATTTCGATAAGCAGCATCATCCGGCAAAAAGTTCCCAACAATCATTCCGGCAGTGTTTCTAGTTAAATACCGGAACTCACCACCTAACATCACATTACGTTTAGAGTAAAGATGCGGGGTTAAAGTCAAATCATAGTTTGGTGCAATATTCCAATAATAAGGGAGTCCTAGATCAAAACCACCTACATTAGAATATCCTCCTAAAGGCATTAAAAAACCTGATTTACGTTCTTTAGTTGTAGGGAAACTCAAATAGGGAACATAAAGAACAGGCCATTCATGGATGCGCAATTTAACATTTCTGGCAACACCTATTTTTTTCTTATTATCAATAACAATTGATTTAGCCTCAATATTCCAAGCTTTATCTTGTGGAGCACATGTGGTGTAAGTTGCCTGACGCAACAAGTAATCTGAATTAGGAAAGCGTTGCATTAAAGCGGCCCTTCCCCATGCAGGCAATATGGCAGTACGTTTATTAGTATTAAACCGATAGATTACATCTTCGGTTTGACCCGATTTATCCTGAGGATTAATCATAGCCTTACGAGCGATCAGTAATTTATCAGGTTCCAGATAACGCACATTTCCCAGGAACTCAATTTTTGTAATTTGCTTGCTTTTGGGATCTCGATATACATATGCAGTTTGTGCATTGACTATTCTCTGGTTTTGTTGAATCTCTACATTTCCTTTCAAAGTTGACGGTTTATCTTGATAAAAAGAAACGCGATCCGCCATAATTCTTATTTCATCAGGTGAAGCCAGAGGTGTAACCGTAAGGGGTTGGTACGAGCCAAGACAAAGAGGAGAGCTTTGATCTGCTTGCCATCCCAAACATTGGGCAAACTTTGCTCTTACTGCATCAGTTAAATCAACATCGCGTGCTATGACACAAGCCTGAACTGGTTCATCAATCAAAGTGGCAGAGTAAGCCAGCGCATGATAAATTACCATGAGCAAAATGAGCATAGTCGTCAATATGCTCATCAAGAACCATTTGAATGAAATCTTGTTCACAGATAATAAAATGCCTTATTATGCACAAAAAATATGTAACTAATCACTTTTGATCGTCATACTCGCATGAGATTTAATTGCGGTAAAATTCATCCGCAACCCACTTCTTTACTCTCTCAATTCATGAGCGAAGTGATCTTAGTTATAAGTTACAACCAGAAATAATGATGGGGGAGTATACCATGCATGCAAGAGAAAACGCACTGAAAGAATGGTTAATTGATACACTAAAACTGCAAGATTTTCAGTTAGCTCCTTTGGCTGGAGATGCCAGTTTTAGAAAATATTTTCGTCTTCAATACAACGGGCTCACTCGCGTGATTATGGACGCACCTCCTGGAAAAGAAGATCTCAACCCGTTTATACATATTGCGCAAACCCTTGAGAAAGCGGAGGTTAATACCCCCAAAATTCTCGCGATGAATTTAGAAAATGGATTCTTGTTATTAAGTGATTTAGGAGACCAACTTCTTTTGCATGCTCTTCACTCTGAAACCGTGAATGTTCATTATCATGATGCCATAAGAACTTTATTTAAAATTCAGACGTGCTCAATTAATGATCCGTTGCTTGCTCCATTTGATAAAACTCATATGCTTAAAGAAATGAATTTATGCCTTGAATGGTTTTTTAATGCATATCTTGCCTTGGAACTCAATCAAGATGAATGTGATTTAGTCCAACAAACTATGGAATGGATTGCCTCTGAGGTAGCTCAGCAGCCATTAACCTTTATTCACCGTGATTATCACTCTCGCAATCTGATGATTTTGCGAAACCAAGCAGAATCCGCTTTGGGAGTTATCGACTTCCAAGATGCAATGTGTGGCCCCTTCACTTATGATTTGGTTTCTTTACTTAAAGATTGTTATATTTCCTGGCCACGACGTAAGGTTTTAGAATGGGTTGAATTTTTTTACACTCAAAGTTCTTTAACTAAAGATTATTCTTTGGCTGAATTTATTCGTGCGTTTGATCTTTGTGGCTTACAAAGGCACTTAAAGGTTTTAGGAATCTTTTGTCGTTTGCACTTACGAGATAACAAACCGGGATACCTTAAAGATTTACCTTTGACCTTGAAATATGTGTTTGAATGTACAGAAATTTATGATGAATTACGCCCATTTTTCCAATTTCTGCAAATGAGAGTTTATCTACCATGAAAACTGCTATGATATTAGCCGCCGGGCGCGGCGACCGCTTGAAACCTCTTACTGACGTTACGCCGAAAGCTTTGTGCATGGTTAAAAAAATGCCTTTAATAGAACATCATATAACGAATTTGGCAAAAGCTGGTTTTGAACGATTGGTGATCAATCATGCCTACCTTGG
Organism: Legionella tucsonensis; assembly: GCF_001468035.1. Classification (GTDB taxonomy): domain Bacteria; phylum Pseudomonadota; class Gammaproteobacteria; order Legionellales; family Legionellaceae; genus Legionella; species Legionella tucsonensis. The sequence continues at coordinate 169,366 of NZ_LNZA01000012.1, read as the reverse complement.
AGGCAAAATTCGCCAGCATTTAGGCAAAGGAGCACGTTGGGGAGTTGAAATTTGTTACTCACCAGAACCTCCCGGAGGATTAGAAACTGGTGGCGGCATTGTAAATGCACTGCCGCTATTAGGTGTTAACCCCTTTATTACCGTCAACGCAGATATCTATACGGATTTTGATTTTTCGCAAATACACCTGGAACATATTAATTCGATTCATGTGGTTTTGGTAAATAAAAATCCGGCGCTTAATCATCACGGTGACTTTGGGTTAATCAATCAGACTCAATTAAGTAACACAAATCCAGAATATACGCTTGCAGGAATCTGCTGCTACCATCCACAGATATTTGCCCACTGCATGCAAGGGCGCTATTCCGTCGCGCCTTTAATTCGTCAATATGCCGCACAAAATAAAGTAACCGCCCATGTTTATGATGGGCTCTGGTTTGATATAGGAACTCTAGAGAGGCTCCAAGCAGTGAATAAGATTTAAATTTAGCAGTGTACACGGTGCAGCCAAAGCCTTTGATGCTCAAGACCAATTTTTTGCTCTCGCTGCACCAGATAGTGCGGATTAAGAAGCCGGCCCAACATTTTGAGGCTGTTCGGGTTCTGGCTTTTCTTCTTCCAGTTTAGCTTCCTTAATTAGCGTATCTACAGCTTTCTGAGCAGCAGCTTTCTTGATTTCTTCCAATCGATGTTCGCCTGGGTATTCACGTTGTCGAGATACGAGTTCGGATTCAACGCCGCTCTTCTTCAAATATTCCTTAAATTCTTTAGCGGAATCTGCCATTAATGCCTCCACTTCTTCTGCAGTCAATTTTATTTGATTCCCTCCCGGGTTGTTTTTATAGAAATTGCCCTCTTTTGTTACAACTCGATGCTCATTAGCTAACCATGCGTTAAACAAACGGTCTAGGGCATCAATTGTACCCACTTCCAACGGAGGGGCTTCTTTCTCGGTCGAAGCATATCCACGAACAAAATGCCCCTCCTCGCTGATCGCAAAATCGAAGCGAATACTTGGGAAATTCTTTTTAGATAATGCATCGATAGCTTCTTCCGCAATTCTACTCTGCATTAAAACGAGAGCCGGTTTCGGGTCTTGACCTTTCCAAATTTGTGAGTCTTGAGAAAATTTATATTCCACAAATTTAGCATACTCATCTACTACTTTTAGTACTTCTTTCCCAGTTGCTATTGCTTCTGGGTTTCTATTTATCCACTTTGAATTTTCAACGATTTGGTGAACTCGTTCACGTATATACTGAGCTCCTTCCGGTGTAGTTTCTCCAGTTTGCATCGTCTTTAAAATATCTTCCCTGGGTGGCAATGTCACATTTTTGGTGGATACTATTACAGGTGCATTTGCAGACATAGATTAATCTCTCTTCCGAACTTTACTTATTGTATTGACTTAATTATAGCAAACTGGCGTTGTGTACAGGAAAACCGATTTTTAGCTCACCCGTTAAAAATTTGTAAAATATAGGACAAATGAACAGTTTTTGTTCCTACTGTCCTAAACGATTCACAAACCTAGTACTAAAAACTCCTTCACCATGGGGAGTGCTTCTAAGAAGAAGCATCTCCCTGCATAAACGGTGATTTAATCTTATCAATAACTGACTTAAATGATTGATTTTTCATTGACTCAAAAGTGAACTCATCAACTAAAATGGCATCCCAGCGGACGGCTTCCGTTGCAAGTAAAGCATCCATTTCCTGTTGAGTTAATTCCTTTTTTTCGACCTTTTCTTTTAATTTTTCCTTTAATTTACCAAATTTAACCCGTCTTAAGTCACCGGTCTTTTTGATAAGCTCGTCTGTTTGAATGATTTGCTGTAACGCATGCTCCACTCTATCTATTGGTTGTTTGGGGTCACCACTCAGGTAAACGATGTTCTTCAACCGCTCACGATATTGATTATTTGTGGTCATCAAACGAGCTAACTTTTGCTCCAACTTATCCGTAGGATAACGCATAGTCTGCCCCAAAGGAAATGCTAAGATGCGGGCGAGCCCTCCCAGAAATCTGGAGGGGAAGTTATAACACAAGGCGATCATTGCTCTTTGTGCGTGATAAAAACAATAGGACACTGCCCATCGAGCATGTAACAGATCATCAGGATTTTCATTATTCAATTGAGCATTACGTAAAACTGCCATTGCCATATAAAGATAAGACATTCCATCAGCAAGACGTGCTGACAGACGTTCTTTGCGCTTTAAATCCCCTCCCAGCACAATCAAAGATAAATCTGCAAGCCATGCATAAGCGTGGCTCAGACGTGCTAGCCGCTTATACTCACGTTTCATTTTTTGCTTGGGTGCGCTAATAAATATTCCACCAGTCCATCCAGAACAAATTGCTTTGGCAAAATTTTGCATGAAATATTGAATATGTTTCCAGATAACTTCTCTAAATGCTGTTTTATCCTGGTTGGAAATAGCATAAAACTCATGACGTATGTATGGGTGACATGCCATAGAACCTTGTCCAAAAATTAACAAGTTTCGTGACATTACATTTGCCCCTTCTACAGTAATGGAAATAGGAACCCCGTTATAAAAATTAGTTAAATAATTCCGCGGCCCCACCACTACAGCACGCCCTGCATGCACATCCATAGATGAATTGACCACTAATCGTGCCAGTTCGGTATTAAAATATTTAGCAATTGCGGAAGCGACGGAGGGCTTTTTATGCTCATTTACAGCAGCAACCGTCAGTAATCGATTTGAATTAATCAAATAATTTAAACCCGCGATCTCCGCAAGTTTCTCTTCAACTCCTTCAAACTGGCCAATTTCTACATTAAATTGACAACGTATGCGTGCAAAGGCACTGGTTGCGAGATAGCATGAAGAGGAAGAACCCGCACCAAGTGCAGGTAAAGAAATCGAACGACCAATTGACAAACATTCAACCAACATTTGCCATCCACTACCTATGCGTTTCTGACCTCCGATCACTGTTGTTATAGGCACAAAAATATCTTTCCCACGAATAGTTCCATTCATAAACGGTTGATCAGAAGGTAAATGGCGGTTGCCGATTTCCAAGTTTTTGGTATCGCGTGGAATCAGGACACAAGTGATTCCTTCTGCGCCTTCGCCCTGTAACAAATCATCGGGATCTTTCACATTGACTGCAAGACCAATTAACGTTGCTACTGGTGCTAAAGTAATCCAACGTTTGTCTAAAGTAATATTTAATCCGAGTACCATCTTACCATCAACTTTCTTCTTCATGACGATCGCAGTTGATTGAATGGAGGTTGCATCACTGCCTGCCCCAGGTTCAGTTAAGGCAAAACAGGGTATATCAATACCTTTCGCAAGACGCGGGAGGTAATGATTCTTTTGTTCCTCAGTACCGTAATAATTAATTAATTCACCAGGGCCTAATGAATTAGGTACCATAACAGTTACTGCAGCGACACCTGAACGACTGGATATTTTCATTACCACATCGGAGTGTGCGCGCGCTGAAAATCCCTTACCACCATATTCTTTTGGGATCACCAAACCGAAAAATCCATTTTCTTTCATGTACTTCCAAACATGCTCGGGTAAATCTCGTGTTTGGCTAATTTCCCACTCATCAATCATACTGCATAAGGTATGGGTCTCATTATTAAGAAATAATTGTTCTTCTCCTGTAAGCTCCGTATAAACGTTCGCCAATCTATCCCAATCTGGTTTTCCAGTAAAAATATCTTGTTCTATCCAGGTATCACCTGCATTAAGCGCTTCTTCCTCGGTTTTTGATAACTTAGGAATCGATTTACCGGCTTTCTTATAGAGGTAATCCGCAATCACTGCACGTAAGGGTTCGAGGTACACCACGAGTAAAGCCACAATAATCACAAGCCAAAGTAAAAAGCCAATAACCCAAGGCAAGCCAATAGCAAATGTGGCTACAATTAAATAAAAGACACTTCCTAATTCCCAAACTAACGGGTTCATTGCTCTATAAAGAACAATTAGGGTAAATATCAAGTACACGAAAAAGAACAGAATGGCCATAATATCAATACCTTCCCTTGCTTTGCATAATAAAGCTGTAGTATATACTCTTTATTTTGCGAGTAGCAATTGAGCACGAACCAACGCTTAGTCTGGAATTTCGAATTTGCCCCCAAAGCAAGCTTACCCTTGGCTCATTTTGTGGATAAAAAAGACGAACAATTAAAATGGGAGATTCGTTATTTTTGGCCAGATAATGAAACGATTATTTTAAACACTATTGATAATTCATTACTCGAGTTAGCTAATTATAAACAGAAAATTCGAGAAGATTATTATTATTTACTGCCTGGACAAAACTACAACATCAAGAAACGCCGAGAACAGCTGCTTTATAAACCATTACTCAAACAAACAAACCACGCTGCTGGTTATGGAACAAAAATAACCCTTGAACAAACCCAAGAGCAACCTATTTATCCAGAGTTACACGAGATAATGCAACACGTTGAAAAGGAAGGCATCGAAGTTTTTGTGAAAAAGGAAGCGCTTATCTATAAATTTCCAACAAAACCCAAAGTGAAAATCGAGCTTGCCCGTCTTGAAGTACTCCAAAAAATTTATTTTAGCGTATGTATTGAAGGAAGATCACTTCATCTCGTAGAGATGATTTCCAAGCACTTGCTGAATGAACCCGTTTCCTGCGAATATGTAACTTTCCTGAAAAATTTACTGCAATTATGATAAATACTCTGTTCGCGATTATTCTAAGCTTTGGAAAAATTGGTCTTATTTCCCTAGGAGGAGGTAATTCCATGTTAAAACTATTGGAATATGAAGCTGTTGAATATCGACATTGGATTGGACAAGAAGAATTTATTGCCATGGTTGGTTCAAGTTTTATTTTTCCAGGATTAACCGGGGTCAAATTATCTGCGCTTATAGGATATAAAGCCGCTGGAATCACCGGTCTGGTTCTTGCTGTCCTTAGCCTTAACTTGCCGGGGTTAGTAATGGCCATAGCAGGCTATCATTGGCTGACCAGCCATAATGGACCTGGAATGCGAAAAATAATGATTGGCGTACAATATGGTGCATTGGCTTTACTCGCTGCGGCCAGTTACTCAGTAGCGCAAGGCGTCGTCGGCATGTATTTTTCTATTCCAATTGCGCTGTGTTGTTTTGTATTTTTTCTCACTTTAACTTTTTGGAATTTATCACCCTTTTATGGTTTTATAGGTTTTATAACCGTGTGTTTTTTTCTGGTTCGTTAAAGTCTAAAATAGTAATATGCCCAGGTCTACTGGATAAGGGATCTCCATTTTTGCCCAGATAGTAGAAATGTTAGACCCTAATATTTAAAAAATAAATGGAGTTACTCCCTTGGAAACTGTGTTGGATAATCCAGAATATTATATCAATCGAGAATTTTCTATTATTGCATTTAATCAGAGAGTTCTTATGTTGGCTAATGATGAGCGCGTGCCTTTGCTGGAGAGAATGCGTTTTCTTAGCATCTGCAGCAGTAACCTTGATGAGTTTTTTGAAATACGCGTTGCCGGCCTTAAAGAAAAAATTGCTCTATCTTCGGGAAAATTAACAATTGATGGTTTACGTCCTGATGAAGCATTTAGCCAGATCAGCCAAAAAACACATAAACTCATAGATCAGCTTTACTCCATATTTAATAAACAACTTCTCCCGGCATTGGATAAGGAAAATATTCACTTTCTTGATACTGAAAAATGGACCGACGACATCCACTTGTGGGCAAAACACTATTTTAAACATGAGATTCAACCCGTAATTAGCCCAATCGCTCTTGATTTAGCACATCCTTTACCGCAACTGATTAATAAAAGCTTAAACTTTATTATTTCTTTAAGTGGTAAAGATGCTTTTGATCGAAATATTAATTATGCAGTAGTACATGCTCCAAGATCGATTCCCAGGATTATTCATTTGCCTTCAGAGTTATGTGGAGATGCGCATTATTTTGTTCATCTCTCCTCAATTATTACTACCCATGTAAATAGTTTATTCCCAGGGATGGAGATTAGCGGTTGCTATTCTTTTCGCCTTACTCGCAATAGTGATCTGTTTTTGCGAGAAGAAGAAATTGATGATTTGGCCAAAGCCGTACAACGAGAGATTTTTTCACGTCATTATGGCCATGTAGTTCGACTTGAAATTGAAAAAAATTGCCCAGAAAAAATTGTTGATTTCTTATTGCAAAAATACCATTTACGTCATGAAGATACTTATTATTGTGATGGACCAGTTAACATCCAACGTCACTTAACTGCAATTAACAGTATTGATAGACCGGATTTGAATTACCCATCTTTTACAGCACAATATCCCGACTTTCCAAAGTCAGAACGTAATTTATTTAATGTCATTGACGAACAAGACATTCTGCTGCATCACCCATACCAAAGCTTTGAAGTGGTTATTGATTTTGTAAGGCAGGCAGCGAGCGATCCTAATGTTCTGGCGATTAGTCAAACTTTATATCGTACTCGCTCCCAATCAGTAATGGTTGATGCTTTAGTGGATGCGGCTCATTCAGGCAAAGAAGTTACTGCCGTTATAGAATTACGGGCTCGGTTTGATGAAGAATCCAATCTGAAATTGGCAAATCGTTTACATGCCGCAGGAATTCTAGTGCTTTATGGTGTTGTAGGGTATAAAACTCATGCCAAAATGACCCTGGTTGTCAGACGCGCTCATGGGAAATTAAAGCGTTACGTACATTTAAGTACAGGGAACTACCATGAATACACCGCAAAACGATACACTGATTTGGGTTTACTAACTTGTGAGCCTACCATTACTTCCGATATTCAAATCATTTTTCAACAGTTAACTGGCCTTGGCAAAGTAGTTAAACTCAAAGCACTAAGCCACTCGCCTTTCACGCTACAAAAAACGCTGTTGCAATACATTGAACAATGCAGTGCAGCCGCATTAAAAAAAGGAGGCGACACTGAAATTCTCCTTAAAGTAAATGGGTTGGCTGATAAAACCATAATTCAAGCTTTATATAAGGCATCACAAGCAGGAGTTAAAATCAATTTGCTTGTGCGTGGAGTATGTTGCCTCAAACCTGGAGTACCTGGTATTTCAGAAAATATACGTGTGCTTTCCTATATTGGCCGCTTCCTAGAACATCATCGGGTATTCTACTTCCGCATTCATGAGGAAGAGTATTATTTTTGTTCCAGTGCTGATCTCATGGAAAGAAATTTATACCATCGTATTGAAATTATGTTTCCAATTCTTGATGAAAACTGTAAAAAAAGAATCAAACAAGAAATCATTAAAAACTACCTCAAAGACAACAGTAACACGTGGGAAATGCAAAGTGATGGCAGCTATAAACCCGTAACTCAAGGAAGTAATTGTGCTCAGGAAAAGCTTATTAAGCTCTATCAAGATGAAGAACGTGCGGTGTAATAATGCTCTTTGATGTCTCACTGCTTGTCCCTGAGAGATGTGATCAAGAGACAGTCGTTTCACTCAGACTACATGCTTTAGCGAAAACACGTTAATTGAGCCCTTTCCCCCAATTGCAAATGCGCCTCGGTGCCAAAAGAAATTGGAAAATTAATCGGGCCATGGCCTATTCCTGCAATTCTTAACACTGGAATAGGACAGCTTTCAGCAAAACGTTGTAAGACTGGCTCAATCAAAGAGAAGCCATTAGGTTCATCACCCTCAAGAAAATCTCCCAGTATAATTGCAGCAGCACGTGAAAAAAGACTTGCTTGCTTTAACTGTTCCAACATGCGATCAACACGGTATCCTCGCTCGCCAATTTCTTCGAGCAAAATAATTTTATCTCGACCATCCATTTGCCAACACGTTCCCACTCCTGACTGAATTATTGCTAAGTTACCGCCAGTTACATGAGATTTGATAAAACCCTCTTTTTGCGCATGCTTGTTCAGTGGGATTAATCCGTTAAATTGAGTCGGCTCATCTCTAAATAAAATTGACCTCACCGCTGCAATCGACTCTTTAGAAAATTTATCAGACGCAGCAGCCCCATGAATTGTTGGCCAACCCCAATGTTGTTGTAAATAAAGATGAAGACAAGTTACATCACTTATGCCAATAAATATTTTGACCTCACTTGGAGGATGAATTTCTGCTAATTTGGGGATTAAGCGCATGGAACCATAACCACCACGCACGCAAATTACCGCTTTTGTTTTAGGATTCTGCAGGGCATTTTTAAGGTGGGCGAAACGCATTTCATCTGTATTCGCACATAATAAATCGGGCGCAAAAATATCCTTTTGAACAACACAGTTTAACTCCCAAGACTCTAATAATTCTTTTAATCTAAACAATTGAGTGTCCGAGCTGCGAGATGAAGGTGCAATAATTTCAACAGAATCTCCAATGCTAAGGATAGGTAATTTTCTCATTTTTTTATCTCTTAAAATTTTTTCCATTTTGGATAAAAGCTATTTACTGTAATTTTTTTTTAGAAAAAGAAAGTAAATGCATTGTTCAAAGTATATTTAAATTAATAGGGTTTTACTTAATTTTCCTGGTTCTTCACAAGCTAAACGCGGCAATAAGTATCCTGGTAAAAGATTTTGTAATTGCTGATAAATATTTTGTACTGTTGCAAAAGGCAAATCAAAATGAGCGGCTCCTTTTACTTTATCTAACCGATGTAAGTAATAAGGTAGAACACCGTATGCAAATAAAGCTTGGCTTAAATCAGCCAGAATACGAACATCATCATTTACTCCCGCTAATAAAACAGTTTGATTTAGTAAATGGCATCCTATTTGCCGTAAATCATTAAGTACCTGGCGTACTGAGTCATCCAGTTCCTGTGCATGATTGCAATGCAGCACAATAACCTTGTTGAATCGAGTTGCTTTTAATAATGCAAGTAAGCCCGGCTCAATCCGTTCCGGAAAAACCACAGGAATTCTTGTATGAATGCGCAAAGTATGCAGATGAGAAATATCTTCCAATTGCCCGATTAGCTCAGAGAGAACCAAATCGGATGCCAACAAGGGATCACCGCCACTTAAAATCACCTCCGTAATACTGGTATCTTGCGCCAGATAATCACAAATTACTTTAAATCCATTACGACCAGGATTATTATCTTGATAAGGAAAGTGTCTGCGAAAACAATAACGGCAGTTCACAGCACAAACACCAGTCAGGGTTAACAAAACACGGCCGTAATACTTATGAATTAATCCGCGAATTGGATTGGTACTGCGCTCGTCTAAGGGGTCAACACTGAATCCTTCTTTCGTATGTAATTCAAGTTCAGTAGCTAAAACTTGAAGTAATAAAGGATCATGAGGATTTCCTTTCTGCATGCGCTTGGCAAATCCTAGTGGAATACGACTCGGAAATTGCGTTTCGGCATATAAATTTCCAATAGAGGAAGGTAGCTCCAGAAAAGTTAATAGTTCAGTAGCTGAAGCAAAACCTTGCGCCAGATTTTTTTGCCAACTTAAAGAGGTATCTCGCATTAATTACACAGACTTGATAAACTGTGCGAACTTTAACTAAAACGAAACAAAATCTCAACTGTGGAGCACTAATGGCAATTTATAGCACCAATGAATTAAAAAATGGCTTAAAAGTAATGGTTGATGACGCCCCATGCACTATTCTCGATTGTGAATTTGTAAAACCCGGAAAAGGACAAGCTTTTACCCGCGTTAAAATTCGTAACTTAAAAACAGGCCGAGTTGTAGAACGCACGCTCAAATCGAATGAAACCATACCCTCTGCCGATGTGGTCGATATGGAAATGCAATATCTGTACAACGATGGCGAGCAATGGCATTTTATGGTTCCTGATAATTTTGAACAATATGCTTTGAATCAAGAAGTACTTGCCGATGCGGCACAGTGGTTAAAAGAGCAAGATATTTGTATCGTAACCCTTTGGAATAATGAGCCAATACAAGTTACACCACCGAATTTTGTGATTTTGGAAATTACCGAAACCGATCCTGGATTAAAAGGCGATACCTCTGGAGGCGGTGGAAAACCAGCCATTTTAGAAACGGGCGCTGTTGTGCGTGTGCCCTTATTCGTACAAACTGGCGAATTAATTAAAGTAGATACACGTAAAGGTGAGTATGTTTCTCGCGCGAAAGAATAACTCAATGAGTAATCCCTCAAGTTTGGGGATTTTAGCTTATTTTCGGATAACGCTGGAAATTCAAAAATGAAAAAACTACGCTCCTGCCCAGGTAATAACGCAGGTCTCCCATTATAATATTTACGCAAATGGGACTGAGCACTTACCCACACAGTTTTATTAGATCCTCGCAGCCTCCTACGAGGATCACTTAATGAGCCCTGCTGAAACCAGGCCCTTCAATTAATAAACTTGATATGAATTATACATACCCCAATAACCTACATTGCCTAAATCATCATATCCATAATAATAAGCATCGCTATCATTGTAATAATCTATATCCCAATAGGGGCTCGTCTGATAGCGAACACTCCGGACATATACTGGGGTCCTATAGGCTGGAGTATAGTAGGTCTTAGTATAGCCCGGGGTGTAATTGGATTTAACAGCGGAAGTGTAGTAGGTCTTGGTCTTAGTGGCGGGAGTGTAATAAGTCTTAGTATAGGTTTTAGTAGTATAAACTGGAGTAGTATTGGTTGGAGTATAATAAACTCGATCCCTAGCACATCCTGTTACTAACGACACGGTGCCTAATACCGTTACAGCAAGCATTAATCTGTTCATGATCTCTTCCTATTTTAGATACTTAATAGACTGAATCTTAAAAATTAGTAATAATGCCAGTGATGCCATCTGTACCAATACCCATCTATGCCCATGATGCCAATAAACATAATTTGCTACTTTGGGTAAATTATTAATGGACGAGACATCTGTCCTTAGAGCTTGATTGTCAAGAGTTGGAGGAAATACCGTAAAAAGGGGCAAAACAGTAAAAAACGAGATACTTAAGACTACGGAAGTAATTAGCTTTTTCATAATTGCCTCCTGGCTCTTATTACAAATCTAATCTGCGTAGGTTAAGTATATAGCATGATCATATTTTAATCAAAATGATTGTTTTTATTACTTGCTCTTCTTAATGAAATACAGGCAACGACTTCCCGTATCCTGAGCCTGTTACATTTTTCACTGTGGAGGTTTATACAGAGCTTAAGGCTTCCTACCAACTACATAGGCTTGCACACCACTCTCCAACACAACCTCCCAACCTGAAGTTATTAAATGGTTCAGTCAGGAAGAATCATCACCTATATATGTAAATATTAGACCATTGAAGGCCATTTATGTGTGTTTTTTGCACAAATTTTACTTATTTTTTATTTCTAAATAAATGATTTGCAGAAGCTTGCACCGTAGGCATAATTGTCATTTCTTCAATATCCATATGTTGTGGACGAGTAATGCAATATACAATGGCATCTGCTACATCCTCTGCCAATAAGGGTTGAAAATCCTGATAAAATGCTTTTGCTTTTTGTTTATCATTCCATCGTACTTCACTAAACTCAGTTTCTACTGCCCCTGGGGCGATTTCAGTAACACGAACCGTGCTACCCAACATATCCAGTCTCATTGATTTTGAAATAGCATGCACTGCGTGTTTCGTTGCACAGTAAACATTACCGTTTGGATAACATTCATGTCCCGCCACAGAACTGATATTTACTATATGACCACAGCCTCGTTCTAACATGCCTGGAATCACAGCACGACTTACATAAAGCAACCCTTTAATATTGGTATCAATCATAACATCCCAATGTGCTTCAATTCCCTGTTGTAAAGGCAAACTATCCAATGCCAATCCTGCATTATTAATCAAGACATCTATAGATTGCCATTGACTGGGTAAAGAACCTAATTGTTTCTTGACTTGTCCATGATCACATACGTCTAAAGGCAAAAGGTAATGTTCTTCTCCATATTGTTGACTCAACTCTTTTGCCAAATCCTCAAGGCGTTCGACACGCCGAGCACTAAGTATCAATCGAGCTCCATGCTTGGCACACAATCGAGCACAAGCCTCACCAATTCCGCTGGAAGCTCCGGTAATTAAAATAATTTTATTGCTTAGATCATTCATCTTTTAACGCCTCAATTTCTTATAATTGTTTATTACTTAAATTGAGAAGAAATACAATGAAATTAATAAAAAATATTTATCACCAACTGAGATACAAACACCTTCATATTGAAAGCATAGAAGTTTTTGTGAGTGATATTATTCATATTGCTGCAATAATTGCATCACTTCTTCGTCTGTCGTTTGTGAGAAATTATCGTACCACAATCCTACAGCATAAAAATTCACTGGACGCATTGGGCAAATGAGCTCATCAACTAATGGAGCGATTTCAGCGCAGGTCGAGCGTGCAGCAACAGGAATTGCAACAATAAGTTTTGCTGGCTTTTTTTGTTTCAATGCCGCAATTGCCGCACGCATGGTATAGCCTGTTGCAATGCCATCATCCACAAGAATTATGGTTTTCCCCAATAATTCAGGAGAAGGTTTCTTGCCGCGATAAACTCGTTCACGCCGTAATAATTCTTCTTGTTCGGATTTTTGAATTTTGTCAATTGCTTCTGTGGAGATATGTAATAAGTTAACTATTTCATCATTTAAAATGGTTATCCCTCCAGAGGCAATAGCACCCATAGCTAATTCTTCATGTCCGGGAACACCTAACTTACGTACAATAAAAATATCAAGCGGCAGCGATAGTTTATTTGCAATTTCATAGCCTACAGGGACACCTCCTCGAGGCAATGCCAATACAATTACATCAGTGCGCTTCGCATAATTCTTTAGCGAATCAACTAGAACACGGCCTGCTTGATATCGATCATCATAGTTCATTGCCATATTCCTCTAAAAAGATCCCTCAAATTGAAGTCTAGCCCATACTTCGTAATGTAACAAAGTATCTAGAGCCTAATCGTTATTCTGTGTCTGATCCTCAACTATAATTGGCTTTTCCTCATCTATAGATACCTATTAATTATTATGAAGTGTCTTTATCTCACTATGCTATATTTAAACAATCAGCTGTTCTCATGGAGGAATTAGGGTGAATATTACGGAAAAAATTATCAAAACACATCTTCTTGAAGGCAAAATGGAACCAGGAAAAGAGATTGCCTTGAAAATAGACCAAACTCTTTGTCAAGACGCGACAGGGACCCTGGTCATGCTTGAATTGGAAGCAATAGGTCTTGAGCGAACTCAAGCAGAAATTTCCGTTCAATATGTAGATCACAACCTAATTCAAGAAGACAATAAAAATCCTGATGATCATCTCTTTCTTGCAAGTGCAGCAAGACGTTTTGGTTTTTATTTTAGCCGACCCGGGAATGGCATCAGTCATGCGGTACATATGCAAAATTTTGGAAAACCAGGTAAAACATTAACTGGCTCAGACAGTCATACCTGTGCTGCAGGTTCCCTGGGAATGATTGCTATTGGTTCAGGGGGATTGGAAGTAGCAATGGCTATAGCAGGTTATCCATTGTATATAAAAATGCCCAAAGTTATGGGTATTCATCTAACAGGATCGTTGCCCAAATGGGTAAGTGCAAAAGATGTTATTTTGGAAATGTTACGTCGTTATGATGTAAAAGGCGGTGTAGGTTACATTTTTGAATATTACGGAGAAGGTTTAAAACATCTAAACGCTATGGATCGCCACGTGATTGCCAATATGGGCGCTGAGTTAGGAGCAACTACTACAGTATTTCCTTCAGATGAAATAACAAAAGAATTCTTGCAAAGTCAAGGTCGTGAAAAAGACTGGATTGAATTAAAAGCAGACAAAAATTCATCGTATGATGAACATGCAGAAATCAATTTATCCAAACTAATACCACTGATTGCGAAACCTACAAGCCCAGGAAATGTAGTTCCAGTTGCCGAAATAGCAGGTCAAGAGGTTTACCAAACCTATATCGGCTCCTCAGCCAACCCTGGTTATCGAGATTTTGCGATTGCAGCCGAAATGGTAAAAGGACGAACCGTTCACCCCAATGTCTCATTTGATATTAATCCAACCTCCCGAACAATTTTAGAAGAACTAGTACGAGATGGTCATTTAGGAAGTCTGATTCACGCAGGTGCTCGCATTCATCAGGCAGGATGCAATGGATGTATCGGAATGGGACAAGCACCCGCAACAGAAAAAAACAGTTTACGCACGGTACCAAGAAATTTTCCCGGGCGCTCAGGCACTGATGAAGACAAGGTTTTTCTTTGCAGCCCCGAGACTGCAGCTGCATCCGCCTTGACAGGATTAATTACCGATCCTACAACTTTAGATATACCTTATCCTAAAATAAAAATTCCCAAACAAAGGATATTAAATCATGCATGCTTTGAAGGGCCTCTGCCTTTAGAGGAAGCAAAAAAAGTCAAATTAGTAAAGGGTCCAAATATTGTCACTTTACCAGACTTTGAAGCATTACCTCATTCATTGAAAATACCTGTCTTGCTCAAAGTAGAGGATAATATTTCAACGGATGAAATTTCCCCAGCGGGGGCAAAAGTTCTTCCTTATCGTAGTAATATTCCTAAAATTAGTGAGTTTTCCTTCGGTCACGTCGATCCAGACTATGTGGTGCGTACCCAAAAACATAAAAAAGGTCATGTGATCGTGGGTGGAGAAAACTATGGACAAGGTTCGAGTCGAGAGCATGCTGCGTTAGCTCCACGCTATCTTGGTTTACGAGTAGTCATTGCCAAAAGTTTTGCCCGTATTCATTGGCAAAATCTAATCAATTTTGGCATTTTGCCTTTAGTTTTTAAAAATCCTAAAGATTACGATGCAATTAACTTAAATGATGTTGTTGAAATCAAGAAATTGCCTGACATTCTGGACAAAGAAACATTTAAAATAAACATCAACAACAATGAAGTGGAAGTACAACAAACCTTATCGAAACGTCAAATTGAATTGCTTATTGAAGGTGGATTAATTAATTGGGTGAAAAAAGATCTTAAAAAGAAACATAAAAATAAATAAAACCTCAACCAGGGTACTTGCAACCAGATTTTTTTTCGAGATGTATATAAGATTCATGCTGCAAGCACCTTAGCCACACTATGCTCTTAGATAGAGAGTTAACTTTAATCAAAGTTTAGTTTTGGTCCTAAAGGCACAATTTGTGTTGGGTTTATGGTCTTATGACTAAAATAATAATGTTGTTTGATATGTAAAAAGTTTACGGTCTTGCTCACTCCAGGATGGTGATACAGTCGCTCTAAATAAGGTTGTAGCGCCTTATAATCACTTATTCGCTGCTGGTTTGTTTTAAAATGACTGTAATATACGGCATCAAAACGAATTAATGTCGTAAACAAGCGCCAGTCGGCCTCAGTTAACTGTTCCCCGCATAAATACTTTTGATTACGTAAACGCACATCCAGTTCATCAAGTAAAAGAAATAATTGGACATATGCCTCTTCATAAGCTTGCTGAGTTGTTGCAAAACCACAGCGATATACCCCATTATTAACGGCATTATAAATTCGCTCATTCAACACATCAATTTCCGCACGCAGTGGTTCTGGGTAAAAATCTTGGCTATCTCCTGTTAAATGATTAAATGCCTGATTAAACTGTCGAATAAGTTCTGCTGATTCATTACTCACAATCGTTTTTTCTTTTTTGTCCCACAAAACAGGTACAGTAACTCTACCATTGTATTTATCGTCTGCTTTAGTATAAAGCTCATATAAATAGTTCAACCCATATAGCGAATCTCCCGTAGCTCCCATCCCTTTTCTAAACTCCCACCCATGTTCAAGCATATGGGGATGCACAATAGAGACATCAATATAATCATCTAATTTTTTGAGTTTTCTGAAGATCAAAGTACGATGCGCCCATGGACAAGCAAGTGATACATACAAATGGTAACGGCCCTTTTCAGCGGGAAAACGAGTGTTGGGCTCATTACTAATTGCCGAGTGAAATTTTGTAGGTTCCCGTTTGAATGCTCCTCCTGTTTTAGAAGTATCATACCAAACATCATACCATTGACCATCAACTAATTGTCCCATGATTTATCCTTAGTTAAATTCGATAAACTGCTTTTTTCAAAGCAATAGATTATGCTATAAATTTAAAACGACTTCAGAAAAGAATAGCACATGAATAGTTCCAATAATTCTTATTTATCAGGAAATTATGCTCCAGTCCATGATGAGTTGTATGTTAATCAATTAGAAGTACTGGGTGAAATCCCTAAGGATTTATTGGGAGCCTATATGCGTAATGGTCCAAATCCGGAATTCCCGCCCCTTTCCTATACTTATCCATACGATGGCGACGGCATGATTCATGCGGTTTATATTGCAGATGGTAAAGCAGCATACCGGAATCGATTTGTTGAAACCAAAGGGTTACTTAAAGAACGGAAAGCTGGAAAAGCACTCTATAGCGGGGTTTTGTACCCTGCGCCAATGGATCCTAAATGGGCAGGCCCTGAAGATGAACCCATTGCTATAAAAAATGGCGCATTTATTCATGTTATTCGTCACCACGATATTTATCTTGCGCTCAGTGAATCTGCACCAGCATATCGAATGACAGCACAGTTGGATACCCTTGGTGAATGGAAGCCTTATCAAGATCAACATGCTATAGAAGTTTGTGCTCATACTCGATTAGATCCACTAAATGGCGAGTTGTGGTTTGTAAATTATGCTTTAGTTCCACCTTATTTAACGTTTTATCGATTGGATAAACATGGAGGAAACATTCAAAAATGGGATATTGAAAAACCTTATTGTTCTATGATTCATGATTTTATTTTAACAAAAAATTACGTTCTTGTTTTTGACTGTCCTGTACTCTTTGATATACAACAGATGATGTCTGGCGGAGCTGTTTTGAGTTGGCGACCCGAGCTCGGTGTACGTATCGGTGTTATGCCACGTTCAGACGAGCAAATAAAATGGTTTCATACGGAACCTTTTTTTGTATTCCACTTTGCTAATGCTTACGAGCAAAACCATGAAATTATTATTGACTACGTGAGGCATGAAAAAATTGTTCTTTTAACTCAGGAGGAACGCAAGTCTATCCCCCCTAGACTCAATCGAACGGTTCTTAATCTGGAAACGGAAATGGTGAAACATACCGTACTGGATGAACGGCTCGTAGAATTTCCTCGTATTAGGGAAGATCAAAACAGCCTATCCCATCAATTTATTTATACACCAACAAAAACGGCTGAACTTAATACCAAACAAGCGTTTAATGCGCTAATAAAATATGATGTAATAAATCAGCGCTCATGGGTTCATGATTTTGGCCCCCAAGCAGAAATAGGAGAAGCAGTTTTTGCACCAGCCGCAACCCATAAATCAGAAGATGACGGTTATTTACTGGTATTTGTATACGATAAACATTCAAACCAAAGTGAGCTCGTTTTATTAGATGCTCAAAATTTCCAGAATGATCCCATTGCCCGCATTAAGATGCCTCGCCGAATTCCGCATGGTTTGCATGGCTCATGGATGCCTGGAGTTTGGTAATTATTGAGTAGAGCAATGACCTTTATATAAGCTGCTTTTGATTTATTTAAATTTTTAGATCCATGCTATGATGCATCACTTAAATCATTTTTGATCTACTAATGAATGGAAAAATAATTTGCATTGGTGGTATAACCGTTGATCGAAAGCTAACATCGATTCATAAATTGCAATTGGGAACATCCAATCCCGTTTCCTCCATGTTTACGTTTGGTGGCGTTGCTCATAATGTAGCAACTAACATTGCCTTGTTGACTCATAATGTTCATATCTACAGCGTGGTGGGCGAGGATAATTATGGAATGCAGGCAATTACCCATTTAAAAAACATGGGTATCCAAATCCAAAATATTCTTACAATTCATAACAAACCTACTGCTCATTATGATGTGATTCTCGATAATGATGGTGAAGTATTTCTTGCTTTAGCAGACATGGAAATTTTTGATCATGTTCCTTTTGAGCAATTCACTCAATCTTGGAATGAATGGGGTAATAAAGAAATCGTTTTTCTTGATACTAATTTACCTCAAGAAATAATCGAATATGCGATTCAAATAGCACGTAGTCAAAATATTAAGCTATGCATTGATCCTGTTTCTGTAATCAAAGCAAAAAAACTTCCAGCGTGTTTGGAACATATTTTTCTATTGAAACCTGATCGTTTTGAGGCAGAAGCATTGACTCATACTCGTATTCATTCAGTATCCGATTGCATCAAGGCAGGTCAATTGTTATTGGAAAAAGGAGTTGGAAATTGCATTATCAGTTTGGGAAAATCTGGCTATGTGATTGTTAATGAAACAATTCAAAAACATTTCCCTGCGTTTTTTATTGATCCAATTATTGATGTTAGCGGTGCAGGAGATGCTTTTATTGCTGGAATTCTCTATGAATTAAAACAAGAAAAACCAATCATTAATGCATGTCAAACCGGTGCTGCAATGGCTGCTTTAACCGTGCAATCGCGTCATACGGTAAATAAACAGATTAATCATGAAGCACTAAAAAATATTCAGCTGAAACATAAAATAAGAGAAACAGATTATGAAGCAATTTTTTGATTACTCCCCAGAAATAAAATCAGCTCTTGAAAATAAAAAACCTGTATTGGCTTTGGAGTCCACCATTATTTCCCATGGCATGCCTTATCCTGAGAATTATGAAACAGCACAGGCAGTGGAACACATTGTTCGTGAATACGATGTCACTCCGGCTACTATTGCCGTGATTGATGGAAAAATAAAGATTGGTTTAACAGAAAATGAATTACACCAATTTGCATGCAATAAAGAGGTTTTAAAAGCAAGCCGACGCGATTTGCCTTTCATAGTAGCCAACAGGTATTCTGCCGGGACGACGGTTGCAGCAACCTTATTTTGCGCTGCTAAAGCAGGTATTAAATTATTCGCTACTGGCGGAATTGGCGGTGTCCATCGAGGTGATGCTCAGGATATTTCTGCTGATTTAATTGAAATCTCAAGAGCGCCAATTGCAGTTATTTGTGCTGGTGCAAAAGCCATCCTTGACTTACCTCGTACCTTAGAATTTTTAGAAACGATGAGTGTACCTGTTATTGGTTATCGTACGCAGGTATTGCCTGCATTTTACACTGACTCGACCCAGTATCCGTTATCAACTTGGGTAGAGGACGTACCCGCTCTTGCTAAAATATTAACGGCTCATTGGGATATCGGCATGTCTTCAGGAGTCTTAATTACCAATCCAATTCCTGCAGAATTTAATATTCCGCTTGAAGTGATTGAACCAGTGATCATGAATGCCATACAAAAAGCAGAGCAAAATAATATTTCAGGAAAAGCGTTAACGCCTTTTCTCTTGGCCCAAGTAGCTCAGCTGACCCAAGGAAAAAGTTTGCGTGCCAATATTGCTTTAATTAAAAATAATGCGTGTCTAGGGGCAGAACTCGCACGCGCTACTCTCACTTTATGATTGAGCAAGCAGTTAAATTGTTTTTGAAGCAACGCGGATATAAATGCAGTTATGTTCGGGAAAATTCTTTATTCAAAAATCAGGAATGAAAAGAGCACTAAAGCCCCTGTTACAATATGAGGGCTTCAGTATGATGACAGTAATGTATTATTTAATTAAGTGAATGCGCATGTGACTCTGCTTCTGTTTCTTGCGAATGAGCATTCTTTTCCTGCCACCAATGTGTCAGTCGATGCCAACCATGTAGTGCAGCTCGATATAAATCAGGAAGAACGGATACAATAGCATCAAGGTAATCCGTAAAACCACCCTTATTGAAACCATAAATGCAGCGACTGAATTCAGCGCCCTTTTTGCTAAGTGCAATCGTATCGTCTTTTTTAGAGAAAAATCGACTTGATTCAAAACCTGGTTGAAATCTTTTTTCGTATTCTTGTAGTTCTTGAGTAAATACATCTTCGATATCATCTGCAATCAAGTGTTTTACTTGAGTTTCAGTAAGAACCGGATAAAGCACCGCCATCATCTCACGTATTGATTTATTCTCTGTCAAATTACGTGTACGCTCTTTACGATCATCAGGACCTGTACCAAGACTCCAATTACATGCTCCCACTAAAAGTGTTAATGCCTCGTGGTACTCCGCATATGCAGTAGCGCGTTTGTTTATAAAGTAAGCTGCAGCTGCCCAGCCAATCCAACCTATATAACCTATTACTGGAAGAAAAGACAACGCGGTTGCTGTGGCCCCAAAAACCACACTTCCTGTAATTTTTTGATCAATACTTTTTAGTTGCATTGATTTTTCTTTTACGAGTGCGGTGCATTTATTTAAAAATTCGATATGATTTGAATTGGTAGTTAGAAAATTCTGCCTCACTGTGATGGCAAGTATATTGTCATCGGCCGCTCGAGCCTCTTTATCAATAGCAAAATACTCTTGCGATTCCAATTGCAGGGTATTTAATTCACTATTAATACCCAATTGAGGAATAGGTGTATAAGATGGTTGCCTTTTTATCCCGAAAGTCTCTAATACTGATGCCATTTTGGTCTACTCATAGTAAAAATGAAAAGCATTCTAAATTTTATTTTAAATAATAACAATAAAGAAATGTGCATAATGTTGCTTAGTTGAATAACTAATAACTTATTATTCCCCTTATGTGGTAGCGAGTGCTCTTTTTAAAAACGTAAAGAATGGAAGTCATTTAGCATTGGTTAAAGAGTGCAAGAACGTTTGTACTTAGTTTTTTTCGCAATTAACTCTTTAATATCAATTGTTATTTCACGGATTGTTTTTTCTTTACCTATATCATTACGAATATCTAGATCAAATTCATCTTCTAAGTCGAAGAAAAAATTAACTAAATCCAGAGAGCTAGGAACAACTTGGTCAATTGATTGATCCAAATCAATCCCTTCAGGTGCAATTTTCTGTGTTCTTGCAATTAAATGAATAACACGATGCTCTACTGTTTGCTCCATAAAAAATCCCTCTTCTCGATTCAAACAAGAAATTAACTCCTTTTTTAATGGAGTATACAGTCAGCGCTCATGCAACTCCATTAATATTTACCCACTCAATCAATTTGAAATTTTTTAGCATATACCCCACACGGGAGTCTTGTGCAAAATTTAAAAACCAAATTGTTTAAAGCATTGAGCTCCTAATGATTTCATGGCGCTGCATTGAATTATTGTTGTTGTGGCTTCTGCATCATTTGCTATTTGAATAACATATAATTGACCATTTGAGCATGAAATATTCCAATATGCCGCATCATAGAGATCGACTCCTTGATAAAAAGATTCAATGGGAGTACAAGCTCCGCCTGCCGCATTAATAATACCGCTTAGTATTTGCGTTTTTTGCGCGGATGTTCTGCTCAATAAAATATCATTGGCAATATTGGCATAATTACAAGAAGTAAACACCAATAGGAAAAGCATCATCATAAACTTACTCATAATGCATCCTTAAAATTGAATTGCATTGCCATAGCAAGATTTTGGTCTATATGATGTTATTTTAGAATATGGAATGGATTTCTCCAGGAGGAAAAAACAGCAGTAAAACACTGCCTCCTACTGCGAATCAATTACAACTTAACGTTCATCACAGACAGTATAATATCCATGGCGGAAGGGATTACTGCGCGATCTAAACTTATAATCTCGACAGCGTTGACCATGATCATCTGTATATCGTCTGTCTAAGCGGAATGAAAAATCTCCAAAATTCATATCTTGTTGCCATTCTCGCTCCTGACGGGCTCTATCTTCTTCATTCATTTGTTTCAAAAATTTACTGAGTTTACTGGCATGTCCTACTGAGAAGAGAGAGGTAAGGAGCAGAAGTAAGATTATTTTTTTCATAACTAGACACCAAAAAATACAAAAAGAACTCTATTAAACCATAATTTAACTAAATAGACAAAAAATTAAAGGAACAGAGCAAAGAAAGTGTATACTCGTGGTTATTAAGATCATTGAACAATCAGGGAAATTCTAATGCCAGGACAGCCATTCAAAATAACCATGCCTTTCGTTTTACTCAGCATTGTACTTTATCTTTTGTTACTTTCCTTTATTCAGTACCCTTTGACCACGTTGCTCAAACCCATTCCCATTGTTTTGTTGATACTATTTGTCTTTCAAGTCAATCCAAACAAGCACATAAAACGCCTATTATTTCTTGCCTTAGGATTTTCACTCATTGGTGATGTCTTTTTGACTCTTCCCATAAAAACGGCATTGCAAATAGGGATTTTGGCGTTTATGGCAACACATTGCAGCTATATCAGTTTATTTTTAAAGAACCTACAGTTTCAAAGAAAGAATTTGCTTGCCTTTTTACCCGTCTTATTATTTGTCCTCATAAGCTTTTACTTTTTATCCCCCTATCTGGGAGAAATGAAAATACCGGTAGCGGTTTATTTATGCCTGCTGACCTTAATGGTATTTTGCTCCTTCCAAGTCAAACAACAATCACTATTGCTGCGAACTGGAGCCTGCCTTTTTTTACTCTCTGACTTTGTTTTGTCATTAGACTTATTTATTTTATCGCATAATAGACCCATAGCTGTTTTAATTATGTTGCTCTATTACAGTGCCCAGGTTCTATTAGTAATAGGAATCACACAGACAAAAGAAAAGATCTTTCTCGGGTTACAAGACATATTTCGTTGTGTTAGGCTGGCGTAGTTTTTACTTTCAATGTATTTTCATAAACTATTTCATTTACATGCTGAGTAGCTTTGTTTTGATAAATTATAGGTATTTATCCTGATTCGACAAATAAATATGCTTGTGATGTAACTTTCTCAAAAAGCATATGGGACTCCTTCGCCAAATAGAGGGGAAGAATGTCTTGATTAAATCTTCATGCAAAGCCTAAGCAAATGCAAACTATGCCCAGGCTATTTTATATTCTATAATTTATCCCATTTTTTTATAGGAATCATGGCCAATAAAACGAGCTCCTGGTCCTTCATGAGTAATGTCGCTTGCCTGCTTATTGAGGATGGAAAAGGTATCAATTGCTTTTTGATTTTTATTAAAATTCCCACTAATACTCAATACAGACTCACATATTGGATAAACCACGCTAAAAGATAATGCATTGCCTACCACATAGCCGGTAATCGGTCTTTTTTGATTTATTGCTTGTGGGCACGTTTTAGAGGCAACAGCAGTGGTGAAATAACCTTCAATTTTATTATCTGGCAAGATATTGAGTTCTAAAATTGATCCCCTTTCATTTTTATAAGTAACAGTTTTTTGCTCAGCAAAAACAGATTGAGCCAATAAAGAGGAGGCAGCAATTGTGACACAAAAAAACGATTTAAAATTCATTAGATACTCCTTTGTTTTGAAACACCGATACTGGATTGTTGTTTAACATCTTACTCAGCCACGGTCAAATAGTATCTTTGCAATTGTATAGGAAAAGTATTTGCCTCGTTAAGAATACTCATTGAATAGATCTCAAGAGAACAACTCTTTTGACACACAGGATTCTTGAGCTTAATATACATAAGTTAATTACATATCTGCTGTTGTTCCACAGTAAAATAATAAAGCTCAGGATGGGTTTGAAATGCATAAGTTGGTGATCGTTTGGTTGACTATTTTACTGCTCGCAGCCTGCGAAAAAGAAAATAGGTCTTTTAGTGGATATGTTGATACAGATCTCGTCTATTTGTCTTCGGATTTTGGTGGGCGTCTGACTGATTTAGCTGTATTAAAGGGGCAGTTAGTCAAAAGCGATCAATTCTTATTTAAACTCGAACAAACCAGCGAACTTTATAATGTACAAATGAGTAAGCTCACCAAACAAAATCTGCTTGCTCAGCGCCAACAAATTTTGACCCAACTCAACTACAATGAAATCAATTATCGTCGTATCCAGGGAATGCGAAAACAAAATGCAGCAAGCCAAAATGATCTGGACGCAGCTCAAAGAGATTTAAAGGTTTCAAAAGATCAACTAACTGACATCGATGTTAAAATTCAAAGCAATCAGATTGAAACAAAAGATAAAAAATGGCAGATGACGCGCAAAGAAAACTTCGCACCAGAACGAGGAGTTATATTTGATACTTACCATAAACAAGGTGAGTTTGTCCAAGCAGGTGCCCCTGTTCTTTCATTGATTACCAAAAATAATATTAAAGCTGTATTTTTTGTTCCCGAGAAAGAACTTTCTAAATTACGCCTTAACGAACACGTTAAGATTAAGACCGATAATAATGAAAATTTTGCTATGGGACATATTTTCTATATTTCAAATATTGCTGAATTTACTCCTCCTATCATTTATTCCCGTGAAGAACGTCAACGTCTTGTATTCCGAATCGAAGCAAAAATTGATTCGCCCGATCTCGAAAAAATTCATCTTGGGCAACCTGTCACTTTGGAATTAGTTGATGAGTGATTTTGCAATTGATGTTAAAAGACTAACAAAAAAATTTGATGAAAAAGTCGCAGTCGATCACATTAGCCTACAAGTAGAGAAAGGCTCCATATTCGGCTTTCTTGGTTCAAATGGTAGTGGCAAGACTACCACCATTCGAATGATTTGTGGTCTTTTAACTCCTACAGATGGAGAAGGGAATTGTCTGGGATATGATATTCAAACTCAAAGCGACGAGATAAAAAAACATATAGGCTATATGCCGCAGAAATTCAGTTTTTATACGGGATTAACCGTTTATGAAAATCTGCGCTTTACTGCTGATATTTTTCAGGTAAAAAATCCAGCTCAAGCAATAGAAAATATCATAAAAGATCTTGAATTAGAGAACTATCGAAAAGTACAAGCAGGCAATTTATCAGGAGGATGGAAACAACGTTTGGCCTTGGCATGCAGTCTACTTCATAAACCGAAATTATTATTCTTGGATGAGCCGACCGCAGGTGTTGATCCCAAGGCACGTAAAGAATTTTGGGATTATTTACATAAAATTTCCTCTCGTGATGGCACCACAATTTTAGTAACTACCCATTATATGGATGAAGCGGAAAAGTGTACTGATTTAGCATATATTAATCTAGGGAAACTATTGTATACAGGCAGCACAAAAGATTTAATTCCTCAATCAAAAGTCAAAGCGTATGTATTGGAAGTCGATAGAAAAAAGCAAAATTCATTAATGGAAAAAATACATGATGCACATCCAAAATTATTGGCTTCAATTGTAAATAATGAATTGCGCATTTCATCACGTGATCATCAATTGCTAGAGCAAGTGATTCAAGAAAACAGTGATCGTTCAAATAAAGAAGTCACTCCTTCTTTTGAGGAGGTTTTTATCGGATTAATGCGATGAACTATAAAAATCTATTACAAGGAATATCTCTAACCCGTCTTGCTGGTTTAATACGTAAAGAATTTATTCTTGTCATTCGTGATCGAGGTACAATCGCGATGCTTGTTATCTTACCAATCATGTTACTTATCCTTTTCGGCTTTGCAATTGAATTCGATCCAAAACATCTACCTACTACCATTATTAGTTATGATAATTCGCCATTAACTCGAAGCTATGTCAGCTCACTTGAAGCTTCAGGATACTTTAAGGTCATTCATGAAGGATTTGATGAAAATAAGAAGAATGAAGATTTTGCAAATGGAAAAATCAGCTTTGCGTTTACCATCCCTCCAAATTTTACACGTAAGTATATCCGTAATGAGAACCCCCAATTACTGATTGAAATCGATGGTTCTGATCCAGGAAGTAGTGCCAGTGCGCTCAGCAATGCTCTGCCCATACTGAATCAAACTCTGGATAGGTTTAATCAACAAGGTTTAGGTTTCTCATCCACAACACCTACAAAGAGCAGTGTCGATCTCACTATCCACAGACTTTATAACGAATCAAACATAAGCGCTTATAATATTGTTCCTGGCTTAATTGGAGTATTGCTTACTCTAACTTTGGTAATGCTGACCTCGACTGCTATCACCTCTGAAAAAGAAACAGGCACCATGGAAATGCTGTTAAGTACTCCGTTAAAGCCTCTAGAAATCATTCTCGGTAAAGTGATCCCCTACATTGTTTTAGGTTATTTGCAACTTACAAGTATTTTAATTTTTGGTAAGGTTCTGATTCATATTCCTACTGAAGGAAGTATTTTGTTGCTTTATATAGCCGTAGCACCGTTTCTTATTGCTAATTTAATGGTAGGCATGATTTTCTCTACAATCGCACGTTTGCCTATGCAAGCAATGCAACTTAGTGTCTTTTTTCAACTACCTTCAATGTTTTTATCAGGTTATATTTTTTCTTTCTATGGCATGCCTACGTGGGCACAGTTCTTGGGATATTGTCTGCCAATGACCTATTTTACTCGGATTGCTCGTGGGATATTACTTAAGGGCAATACATTTAGCCAAATTGTTCCTAATATTTTACCTATTTTATTAATTGCCTTTATTTTGATTATTTTGACGGGGAAAATATTTAGAACAAAGCTCGACTAGGATCTACTGAATTCGCTAGAGTGAGCCAAAATAGTAGAATTCAACAAAAATGGTTAAATTATGAAACTAAAAATTATCTTGCTCAATCTATTTGCCATATTGCTTGGAGGATGCTGCAAAAATTGTATTATTCATGAAAAAGTGAATTATCCTAAAAGTACGCGCAGTGGAGTTCAATATATCAATAATAAGGCCAATTTAAGTCGTGTCGCATGGTGGAAAAAACTAAAGGATCCGGAACTTAACAAGCTTATTTCCCAGGCTCTCGTCTGTAATGATTCGATTAGAAGTTCCTATGCAACAATTGAGCAAGCACAAGGTCAACTTAAAGCAGCTCAATATGCCTGGATCCCAACTCTTAATGCAACGGCTAACGGCTTTACAGGCAGCGCCTGGAATACACATATTACTCCAAGAGGACAATTGGCGAATAATCCTTTCTTTTCAAACTCTTCCAATCCGAAGTTTAGAGGATATTATGCTGGATTTGTTCCAGGATACACATTTAACATCTTAAATAATATTAATAATGTTAAAGCAGCCAAAGCTTCTTTAGCCATAGAGCAAGCTCAAACTCAGTCAATAAAATTAGGGATTATTAGTCAAATGAGCGGAGCTTACTTTATGCTCTTAAGCCAACGAGAACAATTGGCAGTAGAGAAAGCCCTAACCAGTGACTTACGGAAACTACGTCAACTTGAACAGATTCGATTCCAAAAAGGTGCCAATGATATCGCAACAATAACCAATGTGGATCAACAGATTGCTCAAGAAGAAGCAAGGATTCCCCAAATTGAAAGTGTCGTTGCGCAAAGTGAAAATACCATTCACCTCTTATTGAATCAAAATCCTGGGCCTATTACTACGCATCGTACCTTACTTTCATTAAACTTAAATCATCTAATTCCTAAATCGTTACCTTCATCGGTTTTAAAAAATCGTCCTGACATCATGATTTCCTTAAATAACCTGAAAATGGCTCAGGCCCAGGTTGGAGTGGCTTATTCAGCTTTTTTCCCTACGATTGACTTGACTGGTTTGGTTGGAGGGGCTTCTGTAGATTTAACTAATCTTTTAAAATTAAGCACTAATATTTGGGTTGCACAAGCTGCTGCTTCGACAAAAATTTTCAATGCCAGTTCCTATCAAAATATCAAATCCGCTAAGGCCGGATTCAAAGCACTCTACTATGACTATCTGAACACACTTCATTCTGTATTCGCAGATGTAGATGATTCCCTTACAAATGAACAGAAAAACAACTTATCGTATTTGCAAACTCAAAAAGCATATTTAGCAGCACAAAAAGCATATGATATTGCATTAGCTCAATATAAAGCTGGAGCAAAAGATTATCGCAGTGTAATCAATGCCAAAATAAATCGTGATCGAAGTAAGTTGAGTTTAATCCAAGAAAAAGCTCAATTACTCGATAGCATTGTACAAGTATATAATGCTGTTGCCGGTGGATATGATGCTGCATAGCTTTCACTATGTTGCCTAGGTACAACCTAGCAGAACTCAGAAACATGATCGCATTTTAATCCTACAGTTCTACTGTGGCTGATTTCCAGCGATGTGTAGAAGACTCAAACACTGCTTCAGGCTAAACTTTTTCCTCAAGCGCTTGTTCAATAATTTTAACTAACCTTCCCGCTTCAGGAGAAGTAGTTGAATAGAAATAGTCAATAAGCTTACCTTTACGATTAATAAGGTACTTATGAAAATTCCATTTTGGTGCTGTGCCAAATCCTAATTCCTGTCTGGCCCAAAGATAAAAGGGATGGGCATTTTTTCCTGAAACTACTTCTTTTGCAGCCATTGGAAAAGTAACACCATAATTGACTTGGCAAAAATTTGCAATTTCTTGTTCGGTTCCTGGCTCCTGGCTGCCGAAATCATTTGAAGGAACTCCAAGTATGATTAAACCGCGATCTTTATACTTTTCATAAAGTTTTTCCAAGCGAGCATATTGCCGAGTAAAACCACATTTTGAAGCCGTATTGACTACCATTAAAACTTTCCCCTGAAAGTAAGACAGAGGCAATGGCTCATGTCCACGTAAGGTGTGGAACGAATAATCATACGCATTGTCATGGTGCAGGGTATCTGCTGCTGATAAATTAGAAGTCATGATAAGCCATCCTAGTATTATTAATGAGAGAAAATGCATGGTTATCCCTAATTTTATGAAAGCACAGAACTGGAACAGTTTTGGGATTTATATCAATAATATACTATTGATCTTGTAAAGCAAGAATGGATTTATTTAACTGATGTCTGATTTTTTCTTGCACCTCACGCATATATTCTTCATCTTTATAATGAGTAAGCGGCCCCAAAAAACCTTTGAGCCCATCTTGTTTATCCTGGGAACAATATGAATATGAAGATTAGGGATGCATTGACTAATTGTATTATTCATTGCAATAAAACCTCCTGAGGCTTCCATTGCTTTTTCAACAGCCTTCCCTATCTTTTGCGTGAATAAAAATACCAAAGAATCAGGCACATCATACAGTGTTTTATATGCATTAGTCGCCAACAAAGTATGACCTGGGAAAAGAGAACGAGAATCCAAAAAAGAAATAAAATTCTCGCCTTCAAAAATAATAAACGATTTTTCTTTTTTTGCCGTGTAGATCTTGATGTGTGGAATTAATACTTACATCGTTTCTGTGACTGTATTCAAATTGATCTTTTTTTTGTTGCATTTATTTCCTTTAAAAAGACTTGCCATTGCAAAACATGGGATTCCTACGAATTTAAACCGGAGTGCCCAATAATTTACTTTGGTACCAAAATTAAATACACAACTTGGCGGGCGGGAATTATATTCAACATTAAAAATTTTCATCTGAATTTTTATTTTTAAAGAATATGGAATGCATCATTGCAGATAAAATAATACTACAATATGTTTTCTTCCGGATGATTTCAATACCATACTTTATTATCCAATTTTTAAAATGAAATGAGCTGAGGTAAAAAATAATGAAAAAATACTCTCTATTTTTGTTCTTAATGATTTCTTTGTTTCACTACAATGCTTTTGCGAATAAATTCACCATAGAAAGTTCGGCTTTTAAAATGAATTCCATGATTCCGGATGAATTTACGTGTAACGGAGTAGATCAATCTCCCCCTTTAGCCTGGCATAATATCCCACCCAATACTCAGTCACTTGCTCTGGTTGTAGATGATCCGGATTCATCTAATGGTAGTGTCTGGACGCATTGGATTGTGTTTAATATACCGCCAAATATGAACGAATTAGGGGCAGGAAGTCCAGTCCCACCAGGCGCTGCAAATGCAAAAAACAGTTGGGGTGGTCTAGGATATCGAGGCCCTTGCCCCCCTTTTGGGATTGCTCATAGTTATCATTTTAAACTATATGCTCTGGATACCGTATTAAGTCTTGGGGATGGCACGACTCGAGATATCGTTTTGAATGCAATTACGGGACATGTTATCGGTGAAGCAGAACTGGTTGGGCTTTATCAAACCTTAAAAAGAAATGCTCCTGCTCAATGATATATTATAGTCTCATGCAGCGCAGCGGTATAGAACTCTCAAACGAAATCAGATTTCCCGCTGCGACACCCAACCACCATTCTACACAAGATAAATGCATCTCTCTTTTTTGGTGAAATAGACCAACTTCGGTCATGTTTTGACAAAAAACAAACCAGAACAAATAATTAATTATCAAATATAAAAAACCATTTACTTAAAAACAGGAAATGACATGCAAGCTGAACTTTTTTATACGATAGACAGTACCCATCCTGTTCCCCTTTATTTAATCTCCCAAAAACAATGGGAGAAGCATAGTACTCTATTAACTCCTATTGAACGTAATTATTTCATTCAAACTCAATTTAATGGAAAAATTGGCGAGTATTGCTTGCTTTATAATGCAGATGGCTTACTCGAGAAAGCTTATGTAGGCACTGGAGATGGAAATCAAGCATTAGCGATGGCCCATGCAGCTTTATTATTACCAGCAAACAGTTACCAGCTTCAAGATATCTGCTCCCAGGAAACAGCCCTGTTTTGGGCATTAGCACAATACCGTTTTGAAAAATACAAAAAAGCTCTTGTGCCTCCCCGGATCTTAGTAATCGAGCAACAAATGTTCACTAATTTAATTCATTTAGCGCAAGCTCATTTTTTAGTACGTGATCTCATCAATCAACCAGCCAGTGATATGGGGCCTAAAGAAATGGCAGATACAGTGAAACAATTAGCAGAAGAACATCATGCAAAATTCGAACAATGGATTGGTGATGAATTATTACATGCTAATTTTCCTGCCATTTATGCAGTTGGTCATGCTGCCAAATCAGAACCACGTTTACTCTCCTTAACCTGGGGGGATGAAACAAATCCTCATGTCACACTGGTAGGAAAAGGAGTTTGTTTTGATACAGGGGGTCTGAATCTTAAATCACCTTATGGCATGCGGATAATGAAAAAAGACATGGGTGGTGCGGCACACGTGATAGGTCTTGCTCAATGGATTATGAGGCGAAACTTACCTATTCGCTTGCATTTACTTATTCCTGCTGTAGAAAATGCAATTGGTCCTAATGCCTTTAAACCCGGCGATATTTTAATTATGCGGAATGGTTTTACTGTAGAAATCGATAATACTGACGCAGAAGGACGTTTGATTTTGGCTGATGTTTTGGTAAAAGCATGTGAAGAGGAGCCTGATCTACTGATTGATTTTGCTACCTTATCCTCTGCGGCACGTGTTTCTGTAGGGACTGAGATGTCTGCATTTTTTGCAAATGATGAATCTTTAGCAGCGGGGATAATGGACGCATCTCATAAAGCCGTTGATCCAGTATGGCGTTTACCGTTATTTGCACCTTATGAGAAGTTTCTACGCTCAACGATTGCTGATATGACAAATTGCAGTGATTATCCTTATGGTGGGGCGATTATTGCGGCATTATTTCTCCAGCGATACATTAACAAAAAAATTTCTTGGGTACATTTTGACATTATGGCATGGAGTGAACAAAGCAAACCCGGAAAACCTGAAGGCGGTGAAGCCATGGGTTTACGTGCTGTTATAGAATATTTATTACGTATTTATGGCTAGATGTCAAAATAACCCAGATAATTTGAATTCTGCCAAGGGATAGTAATTTTGTCTCTCCTTTTCAGTTCTGCTTTCTATGAGATGGATTTTATTAACCACGATTGGAGGAATAACCGGTACCTTTATTTTTTCCAATATTTCATAGGGTATCCTGTATCGAATTAATCGTCCCATGGTCAAGTGTCCTCTAAACGGACGAGTCTCAACAGGAACATTTAAAGCAATCGCAATGTCCCCAATTACTTTGGACAACATCGCTAAATCAGTTTGGGGTAAAACAGATAGAGAAAGAATTTTAGGATGGAGCAGAGTTGGAAACCATTCCAAATGACCGAATTGAAGTTGAAATGGCAGTATATTTTTTATAGCGGTCTGCACATTTTCAGTCAGAAGATTTAACTGCTCATGAGGTAAATTTCCTATAAATTGCAAAGTAATATGCATATTTTCTACATGAACCCAGCGAATGTAATCTGACCGTATGGTGTTTTGTAGCGTTTTTAAATTTCTAGATAGACGAACCTGGGTTGCCTTGGGAAAGATAATTGCAAAAAAAACGCGCAGTGCATGCATCATTTATTCACAAAATCAGGATGTAAGGACTCAAATCCATTGATTAAATGAAGCATTCTTAAGCTCCGTATCAAAAGATACCTTAAAGATACCTTAGGTTATTATACTATAATAATAGCAAAATTATCCAGAATTGGGTTCTGGCAATGTACAGAGAAAACACATGGATAGTGGAGGATTATGATGATCCTTAAGAGCTTGTGGGGAAAAACTGGATTCTTGGAAGAATGTCTTTTTCATATTGATCATATTTTCAAACATGTTACAAATAGTAAAAATTCACCCAATATCACTCTGCATAAAAAAGAAAAAATGATAACCAAAAAACATACACTTAAACTTAAAATCATTAGAACCAGTTATGCAAATTTGGGAATACTTCATTTTGCCTTCATTGAAGAAGGAAAATCTGTTCTGCTTAACAGGTTACAACTACGAGTTATTTATGAAAACTACAATAGTACATTCTTCTGATATTCTTTTAAAGCTCGCAAACCGTAAGGAATTAAAGGGAGAATTAACGTATCAGAATATTTTAGAAGTACTGGGTGAGCGAGCATTTGGAATTGTATTGTTATTTTTTGCTTTACCCAGTGCCTTACCTTTTTCTACAGTTCCTGGCGTTTCTTTTGTGTTTAGTGTGCCTATAGCACTTTTTGCATGTCAAATGATATTTGCCAGAAAGACATTGTGGTTACCAAAAATCATTGCGAAACGCACCATTCATCAAAAGACTATTTCCAAGATAATTCATACTACAGTACCTTATTTGACTAAAATTGAATATTTTTTGAAACCACGCTGGGTATTTATGACCTATCGCTTGATGGAAATAATCAATGGCATCATTATTTTTTGCTTAGCTATTTTTCTGATGCTGCCCATCCCATTAAGTAATTTTATCTTTGCATTACTACTTATTATTTTTAGTCTGGGATTGATAGAAAAAGATGGGGTACTTCTTATTTTAGGATATATTGGTGCTATTTTTTATATCAGTTTTATGTTTGTATTTGTTGAAGGAATAATTAAATATTTGTTTCATTAAAATGCTCTCTATCATTAATCTTACTGGATGCGCTTATTGGAAAAGTAACGCAGCGAGCTGAAAAATTTACCTCTTTCTCATTTTTAATTGCTTCTCTTCTTGCTTTTTTAACTGCCATTTCCTACGCAGAATTAAGCTCTCGATATCCGTACAGCGCAGGATCAGCTTTATATATTCGTAAAGCGTCCAATCAAACTTGGATTTCTGACTGTGTGGGGTGGGTGTGGTCCTGACGGGAGTAATTCTGCCGCTGCCATTTCTCATGGCTTTACCCGATATATTCAGCTTCTATTTCCCATTTCCCCTTACTTAAACATTACCATTCTTTAGGAAGTTTAACACGAAAAGGAAATACATTGCTCGCAACCCCAGTATTGCAAAAGCGTTTGATGAACACGCAATAAATGGAACTTGAGTAAGACCTAATACGGCAGGAAGGCTGTCAATAGAAAAAATCAAATCCCTCACTTCAATAAAAATAAGAACAACAAATAGAGGAAAATAGGAGTGTTTTTCTTAAACTTATAATGCACTGAGCCAAGCATAAATTTTTGCACTAAATAAGCGTGGTGCAAGTGGTTGGCAATGGCCTCCAGTACCCTCTTCATCATTAAAAAGAATATATTGTTTTTTGCATTGTAACTGGTCATATAACTTTTTTGCCTGACCTAATGTGATGTATTCTAAAGTATTATCACAAATCAGCATGGGACATTGAATCTTTTCGACTAAACCAGTCAACGTGTAAGCACGAGTTTTACCGAGCATTTCTTCAATCGTTTTAGCACCAAATCGCCATTTTCGACTTTCTAACATAAACCGTAAATTTTCATCTGTTTTCATGAGGTGTACTAAGGCTTGCTCTATAGGAGCATCGTTTAAATCAGGGAACTTCGTCATAAACGAATTAAATTTAGCTTCGAGATTACCACTTGCATCAAATATACCTGGGTCAACAATGCATGCTGCGATACGCTTTTCTTTTGTTACGGCACGAGCCGCAAGATAACCACCGAAGCTGCGGCCCATTAAGAAGATCTTATTTTGATCAATCTCGGGACGCTTGCTAATAAAATCGACAACCTTTTCAATTACTCGCTCCCAATCGGGGATAAAGGGTATTTTATTTAAACGCAACATACTGCCTTGACCAGGACCCTCAAAATTTAAACAGTGAAAACCTCGCTTTAACGCTTCAGCTGCAGAACTAAAATATAATTCTTCCTTAGTGCTATCACCCCCGCCCGTATCAATTAAAATAGGTTTGGGATGATTTGAAAAAAAGTTATTCAGATAAAGGTAGCCAGGCAACGTTGTTTCCTCAAAGGGAATTTCTACTTGTTCCACAGGAGTTTCAAAAAATTCGAGTGCTTGATGAAAAGCACGAATACTGTATTGCAGCGCTTGTTCAATCCTTGGATCAGAAGGCTCATCTTCCAGGAAAAAAAAGGCTGTTCGGTAATAAGTACATGCGCGCAGAAAAGCCAATTTGGCATCAAAATGAAAACCCTGACTTCGATAAGTTTCTGCCATGCAGTAATTGCTATCAGCAAATGCAATCCACCGTGCATGCCAACTTTCTTTATTACCAGGTTCTATTTGGTTCGCTATAGCAAGACATTCTCCAACTTCAGCCCCCTGATATGTAGCACATCCTAAACTTCTTATTAATTGGGCATTAAAAAGTGCCGGCTTGATTAACTCTTGCATGATAAAAATCTCCATTTTTTACTTAGAAGAATTTCTTGTTTTTTTGTCCCCTCTGAATATAGACCATTTATTACTTAATAAATAGTTGGTGCAAAAATACTCATCTTATAATTAAGAAAAATGATAATCCAATTTATTCATATGCAGTCTACTATGGATAAAAGAAAAATTGTTGTTGAGATCAATTTAAATTATATGTATTATTTTGATTCTTTTTGATTAATGAAGGAGTTCTAATGCTCAAAAAATTTAAAAATTTAATTGATAGGCTTGAAAAAAAATGGGATTCGGAAATAGTCCCTGCCTATGAAAAATTAAAACAACGTATCTCTGACAATAGAGTAGTAACAAAGACGGAGGCACAAGAGATCATCAATGAATTAACTACTCATTACCGTGAGTTTTGTGCAACTGTAACGAATACATTTGCACCTTACCAGAATCGCCTTAATGAGACCGAACGTCTTAGACTAGAAAAATTTATTGCGGATGTGAAAGAAAGTTATCAAACAGACATTAATGAATTTAAGAATATTTATAATCGAAAAGTGACTCTATTAAGAAATAACTTTTTTCAAAAACAAGCTGCACAATTGCCATTGCCTACATTTGAAGAACAATATATGGCAGGGGAAATTTTTCCTAACGATCCTCCTGAAGCGTACCCTCAATATTATACTTATGATTTTAAATAGCAGAGATTATAACTTCCCTGATCTTCGCAGAACAGTTGAATGAGGATCTTCTCATTCAACCCTTGAAACATCCAAAGTTCTCTTCTTCTAATTTTATCGTATATTATTTTGGGTACCCGATTCCCAATAAATAGAACAGATTATGAGTGGAATCTGCATAGGGTTATGTATTTGATGCTTTTTAAGTGATGCAAAGTAAAAAATATCGTGTGCATTCAGTCGATGAGCAGTTCCCTCGTAAGTTAAAACGCCACTTCCATTTAATACAATCCAAATTTCTTCTTGATGGTAAGCCAAAGAAGTTTCGTTATTGGGTAACACTTGAAAATAAGTTATTTGAAAAGGGGAGTTTAATGCAAGCGCGGGGCACTGTTCATATCCCAAAGCATTCCAGATTGCTTCACCAAGCTTCGGCATGTAAGGATAAATTACCCAAGTAAATCCTTTTAACCACGTTTAGGCAGCATTAATTATTTTCGAAAATTTGTACATAATCGAAAAATAAAATAATTAACAGGTTAATTGTGCTAATGAATGTTTTAGACAGATCAAGATCACGATTTCTAGCAACTCCTTATGGATGAACTAACTTCATAAAGGCTTAGTAATTAAATTTGCGTTTTCTTTGAATGCATAACTGCTAAAGGCCTTTTCAGCAAACCATTGAGCATACACATTGATATCTGGAGTTAAAAACGCTTTAAAATCCCATCCCAACTCATCATGATTAAAAGGCCCTAATTCAATATTTTTTGCTTGTGCAAGACCTCTTACCATCCATTCAACAATTGCTGAATTTCCTCGGCCTACAGGTTGTAATCGAGCAAGACTGTATGCAAGTTTTCCTGCATTAACTAAAAAATCGTTTACATCCTGAGTAGACTCCCAATTAAAACACGCTTGAAAATAAGGGTCGATTAACTCAAATTGCACCTGAAAATAACTGGACTTATCACGGTAATCCTCGGCAAATGGGGTAAAACGATGATCAATCACGATAGATGTTCTGCTGTCGTCCGTGCCATAGTCATTAAAAGTAATCGTAAGGACCACATCATCTTCAATAAATGGAAACTCAGAAGCTGCGTTTTTTTGGTGCGCTAACTCGCGTTCATCATCGGTCATTTTAATCTTAATTGTGTATTTTGTTCCTTCGCCTGACTTATCCGGATATCGTTGTACCTCAACGTGTCTCCAGCTTTGATGAATTAAATCAGTTAGATGTGCATAGATCAGATTTTTTTGGGTTGGTAAATCTCTAGATAAATTAAAATCATCTGTAGATACAAAGCCTGCTTTATTAATTAATCCAAATTGATGCCGAAGGGGCCCTTGTTTCAATACTTTGGCTATCTCACGTCGCTTATCGGCTAACCAAGCATAAGTGCAACCGACTTGAGAGCGCAACATGTCCTGAGGGCAATTAATGTCCTTACGAACTTCTGGCGGTACTGTTGGAAAAGAGGACACTCGTTCACCGAGTTCATGAATCACTGCTTTGCTGAAATCAAGCCATGCATCCTGTTTTTTTGCATCAAAATCTTTGAGACGATCTTTAGAGGAAGCTGCACTCGTATCTGTAGTTGAAAATAAAGTATTACGATGAACTCCTATTGATTGCTCCATTTTTTTATCGGTCATAATAATCTCTGTCTGCTTAATTTATTTTAATTATAGATGCAGAAAATGCACTCTACTCTCAATGAGCATAACTGGGCTCATTTGAAAATTTGATATTTCACTTCTATATTTATTTTTTACTCTTTTTTTTCTTTGATGTAAGCATCGCATTTAGAAACTCTTTGTTTTAAGGCACAATAAATAAAAATAAAAAATGGAGCTTGCTTATGGATACAAGTGAACACACGGAACTGGGTGATGCATTGAGATTTCAAGAATGGGATGTCTTAAAAGGCAATCCATACATCGATATTGAAAAAGGCACCTTGCATTTACACTTACAAGGAATGAATGAGTTTGGCCTTCCTGAACCTACTGGATTAAAAGTATCCGCAGGTGTCATTATCGCCATGTCTGGTGATTATTTTGGCGGCAAGGAAGTATCATTAAAGTTGCCAAGCATTTGTGAATTTAAAGAAAATCCAAAAGCTTTTGATAACACAGAGGCATGCAACACTTTGGGAAAATATTTAATTAAAAAACCCGTTACCGCGACCGAGGAAGAAAAACTAATTAGTTCTTATCAACGATTAGCGAATAATAACGTAAAACAAAGTCATATTAATACGATTTATACGATTAACAATGCCAATTACATTCCGTTTTCAAGTACATTAAATTCTTACATGCAACAACTCATGTTTGCGCTTAGAGTAAAAAACTACAGTGATATTTTAAATAGAAATATAGCGCATTTTACTCCATGGTCAGTCCGTGTTTATACAATAGGCCATTGTATCGCATTGAAATATGCACGTATTTATTATGAGTTAAAACAATTTCTAGCTCATACAGATTATCAATCAGAAAATAGTGATTTCAATACATTACTCCAGATACTCGAACAAACCCCTAAAGGTATGGATCGTGAAACACTAGAGGATTTAGCCCATCGCTATCAAGCTCTGTCTTTGGGAGTGGAGTTTTTTTGCTTTCACTATTATACCGATCATTTTGCTGCTGGCCATGTTTCATTTATGGGTGATTTACGTGCCTTACTTCCACAACGCTTTGGCGTTTGGGGCAGCATTTTAGTCAATAATTTGCATGATGAATTAAATAGAATAACCGTCTATACTAAACGCATTTACGATCCAACCCCCGATAAAAGCGAGCCTCCAGTTGCAGCGAGTGGTGATGGTGATTTTGATGTTGCAAATAATTATTTTAACAAGCAAGCCTGTCTTGCAGGAATGACTTCTTCATTGCACGATTTACATCATGTATTTAATGGAAGTAAATTGCCTGAACAGCCACAATATGGCGGCCTGGAACAAATGCCTGATATTGACTCTCAATACCGCCAGCCACAACCCTTGCTTTTATTAGGTCAAGACAAGAAAATTTATTATCGTACTGATCTCAACACTATTGATACCTTATCTCCATCCCAATTACAAACAACATATAATAATCCATTACACCATGGGTATACTGAATTAAGTAATAAATTCGAAGCATTTTCTTTGGTTTTCAAACTTCGGGTTCTGCCCTTTATTTATGCCAGTCAACTCAAAACACTTACTGCCGAACAACTAGAATTACTGGAAGCAGAAGAGCTTGAACTTAACCCAGGAAGAAGACCAATACCCCAGCCACCTGTCGTTCTTGGGAAGGAACCCATTGCAATACCGGTTTGGCAACAACCTGCAACAAATCATACCCTGATGCAGGCTCTGACAAAGAATGGATTCCTATCTACTTCTGGGGATAAACGTTCATTGGAGGAAGAGGTTTTGCAGGAAGAATATACATTGAGTACACCTGCACTCTAAAAAAAGCGATGCAACAGGAATCAATAAACTTCTTGTTCATCGCATTTAAATCGAATTATCCAACGTAGAGCTTCTCCCTAAATCAAGGAGGTGCCCTGTAGATGCCGATTTAAAAAGAGAGTATCGTTGACGAGGTGACAATTCATTATCATCACTAGAACGATGCAGTGGCAGAACGAACTTTATGGTGTCTGGAGCAACGTGTTCTTCATGTTTTGCAATCCCAACATTTGGTTTGGCTTGTTGTTCCTTCATCTTTTCTAACTCTGCTTTTAAATTAGATATTTCGATTTCCCCAGTCTGTGCTTGTAAAAGGGCAGCCTCTTTCTCTGCTTCCAAGGCAGACAATTCCTCTTTCAGACTCTTGATTTCTAATTGGTCAGACTCGTGCTGAACGAGTAAGTCAATCTTGAAATTAATGCTTGAAATTAATTCTTCCAACTCTTCTGTTTCTTTTTTAACTACATCCGATTTACATAATTTATCCATTTTCTTTTTATCCAATCCTCTCCAGCGGCTAATCAGATTTTCGATCCCTGGGCGTTCGACAAACCAATAAACACTTAGTGCTGCTAAGCCAACAGCAATACCTGCAACAATAATTGGCCAGGCCGTGGCAGCCATGCTAGTAACAAATAAACCCGCGATGGCCAAAGCTACAGTTTGTCCAGCAAAAAAACCGCCACTAAAAAATAAAATACCCGCAACACCTGCTGTGATGTATTTAGCCGCTTGTAAATAAGGATTATTCGAAGCTGATGTTAGATCGTTTCGAATTTGCTCTAAGTCCTTATATCTTTGCAATAACATTGTTGCAATCTGAAGATCCTCTTCGAGTTCTTCCTTAGTTTTCTTGGAAGTTTTGGCAAGACGCATGCGGATGGCTTGTATTTGTTTCACTTCATCAAGTAAAACATCCAGTAGTTTTTTTGTATCTGTGGATTTGATACCCAGGTTTTTGGAAATTTCAACCAAGTCAAAACTATAAAATACAACCATGGAAAGAACTGAAAATAATGTTCCTGCCACAAATAAAGCAATAGTTGGGATTGAAGAAAAAACACCCAGGATTGCGGTAATACCATCAAACCCTTCACAACCGAAATAAACCGTCCCGGCAAGAGCCAAGAGCGCATATTTAGCTTTTGCAGTCATTCCTCCTTTTGGAGTTTCTTCTTTTATCTGTCCCGGATTTAATGATTTATAGATATCTTTTAATAAAGAGGCTCGTAATGAGGTAATTAAAAAAAATGCTGGGTTGCCGCTTGCGATTTTCGAGTTTTGCTCGAGCCAAGCATACAGATTTTTTTTATCAATTTTCGTTGGGTTTGTAAATGTCTGAGTGAGGCTTGGATCTATTGCAACTAATTGTGCAATTAACTCTTGGCTTGTTAAACTCAGATCAATCTCAATTGTCATATTGCCCCCTAAATTACCGGACTTATTTTGCTGTTCAAGCAACACAAGGGAATAGATCATATGATACAGATCATTTATTAAACAAACATTAAATTAAAGAGCTAAACTATACAAAATATGATTTCTTTGTTAAGTAAGAGTAAAAATGCTCCTTTTGGTACATTAAAAAATGTACCTGATAATTTTTTTTCATTGATTTAATTTAAAAGCGAATACAAAATTTTTTCTTAATGATCGCAAATAACAAATTTACTTCAGTTTTGCATCAGAAGTTTCGTGGGATATTGATAATCTAATAAATAACTTACTTAATTTTTATTCCAAATAGCTTCAAGAGCCTTCAGCTCGATTTCGGTTAAAAGTTCATATTTATTAACCGAATGAGCGGTATCTGGATAATATTCAAGACATTTTTTAATCAGTTTTAATAAATTTTTCTCATTTATCGGTTTGGTAATAAAATCAATTGCTCCTGCTTTGATCGCTCGAACAGCCATGGGTATATCACCATAGGCGGTAATAATAATTACTTTGAGTAAGCTATTTTGTCCTTTTAACTTTGCGAGTAGTTCAAGGCCATCTATATCAGGCATACGAACATCGGTAATCAAACACCCTATATGCTTGGGATTATACTGCTCCAAAAAATCTGCTGCATTCGAGTAGGTTTTAACTTCAAAACTCATCGAGTCAAAAAGCCATTTCAAAGCACGCAATACGCCCTCATCATCGTCAACAATATAAATTGTCTTATTCATCACGAGACTCCAAAAGTTGATTAGGTAATCTAAAAGAACTTACAGTGCCTTCACCCGAGGCATTTCTTTCTATTTTGATGGCCCCACCATGTGCTTCAATAA
Source organism: Legionella tucsonensis (assembly GCF_001468035.1). Lineage (GTDB taxonomy): Bacteria > Pseudomonadota > Gammaproteobacteria > Legionellales > Legionellaceae > Legionella > Legionella tucsonensis. Next base: position 128,012 of record NZ_LNZA01000012.1, on the reverse strand, counting down.
TTTTTTTACAAATGCTTAACCCAAGACCCAAGCCGTATTCTTTGGTGCTGTAACATGAAGCAAATAGATTATCGAGTACATTTTGTGAAACTCCAGGCCCATTATCAATAATAGTAACCAATACATACGTTTCATAGTTTTTTATCTTGATAAGCAAGATAGGATTCATCGTTTTTGCATCGAACATCGCTTCAAAAGCATTATTAATGAGGTTTAAAAAAACCTGCCGCATTTGATTTCGATCCAAATAAACTTCAGTTAAATCCTCATCAAACTCATATTGAACTGTTCCAGAAAAATTGGAATAAAATTTTGACAGTATGACTGACTGTTTTGCCAGCAAATTTAAATTAACGCGCTCAAAATGTAATTCCCCATGAGTAACAAACCGCTTCATTCGCTTAATAATAGTACTTATCAATTCAACTTGTTCTAATGCTTTCTGGAGCACGCTTATAAATTCATTTGTTTCTTTATCCTCTTGCTGTAAACGTAAAATACTCCCTAGCAAGTAAGAATTTAGTGCCAATAAGGGCTGAGAAATTTCATGAGATAATGAAGATGCGGCCTCCCCTGAAAAATAACATCTTGATATACGCTCAAGCGTCGTTTGTTGCAACTTAATCAATTCCTGATTATGTTTCTGTTCAGTAATAAAATGCCAGGTACCTATCATTTTAATTGGATTATTCTCTGCATCACGGATATAGCGGCCTCGAGCAGATACCCATTCATAATGTCCTTTGGCAGATAGAATACGAAAATCTGAATAATGATCTTCAAAATGAGTTAAAGAGTTGACTAATGTATTAGCAATTTCCTCACGGTCCTCTGGATGAAGTCGTGTTATAAAATGATCTATATGTCCTACTTCACTTTTTTCGTTGGAAATAGATAAAGATTCTGAGTAACCAAAATCAATGACTTCATTTGTACCCAGATCCCACTGCCAAACATTTAATTTGCCGACATCCAACAATTCCATTAGGTATTCATGAGAGATTTCATAGGTGCGGTTATTTGAAAATAGATCTTTAGAGCCTTTCTTTTTTAAATCCAATGCTACCTTGGAGTTTATCATCACACCCCCATTCGCTACAGTTTCTGCAGACGAAACTATTTCGTTCACTTTTGAGAATAATACCACAGTATTTTATACTTGCTAACAATATGTTAACTTAATGATTATTAAGTTAATTTTTTAATATTGATAAAAACAATTAAGAGGGCTCGTGGTCATGCAGCCAGAAAGATCGTCACCTTATATAAACAATTAATCAGAGTATTAATGATCAAATTGTTTATATATAATATAATTCCCGTCCACGCGGAAATAACCTAAATTTAGATCAAAATGTTCTCTTATGTTTAATATTGATTGTCAAAAACTCTTTTGTTTGAAAAAAGGTGAACGATCCCTTAAGCCAAGTTATTGAAAGGAGCTCTAAGCTCAACTTAATCAGCAGGAAGGTATGGCTTGTAAACTGGATCCCATACATTGTTAGCAAGCTCGTCCTCAAATCCTGATTCATTAACCCCGGCAAGATCTTCCAATATCGCCTGTTTCCCTACAGCTTTTGCAACAGCAAGACTAATTGAGCGAAGCTGTGTAAGTGGGGGCAGAAGATTGGCTGATTTATTTTCCCGAGCCGGAGAGCATGCTGCAAGAGCAAGTGCTGCAGCCTTAATCATTCCATCAGAAACTCGTTTCGCTTTGGAAGAAATAATACCTAAAGCTAAACCTGGAAAAATGTATGAATTATTTGTCTGATCAATATGATATTCTTTTCCATTAAATTGTACGGGATCAAAAGGGCTTCCTGTTCCGATTAAAGCCCGTCCTTCCGTCCAATTAAGAAGATCTTTAGGTATTGCTTCACTATGAGAAGTTGGATTGGAAAGTGGAAAAATAACCGGTCGCTCCGTGTATTTCGCCATAGAGCGTACTACTTCTTCGGTAAATGCTCCTTGCTGTGTTGAAACACCAATCAGCGCTGTAGGTTTGACGTTACGAACCACATCAAGCAATCCAATTTCCTCAGAATTGGTAACCTGCCATCCCGCCACTTCAGAACGTTTGCGGGCAAAGGTTGCCTGAGCAGCAGTCAATCCCTTATTTCCTTCTACAAGAAGCCCATATCTATCCACAGCATAGATACGATCACCAGCTTCTTGATCGTTTAATCCGGCATCTCTAAGCGCGCCACGCATCAGTTGTGCAATTCCATAACCCGTGCCACCAAAACCAAGAAAAACAATTTTTTGGTCCTTCAGTGGAATTCCAGTCACATTAATGGCAGATAGTAGGGTCCCTGTCGCCATAGCAGCAGTTCCCTGGATGTCATCATTAAAAGTGCACAGTTGATCTCGATAACGCTCCAACAACCGTGCTGCGTTCACACCTGCAAAATCTTCCCATTGCAGAAGAACATTTGGCCAACGACGTTTAACTGCAGATACAAATGTATCAACAAATTCGTCATACTCTGCACCACGAATACGATTGTGTCGCCAACCAATATAAAGAGGATCGGCTAATCGCTCTTCATTGTCTGTTCCTACATCCAGAAGAATGGGCAAACAATATTGTGGAGGAATGCCGGCCAAAGCGGTATAAAGTGCCATTTTACCTATTGGGATTCCCATTCCGCCTGCCCCTTGATCACCGAGACCAAGAATGCGTTCACCGTCACTCACGACGATACACTTAATTAAGTCATAACGTCGATGAGAAAAGATTTGATCAATCAAATTCTTGTTAGGATAACTAAGAAATAGACCTCGAGGCTTGCGGAATACTTCACTGAATTTTTGACATCCTTCCCCTACAACAGGAGTATAAACAATGGGCAACATTTCCTCGATATTATTAATGATCAACGAGTAAAAAAGGGTCTCATTGTTATCTTGGAGATCACGCAAGAAACTGTATTTCTCTAAAGAGGTTGGCAGTGCGGCCAAGCTATCTTGACGGCGTTTTTGCTGATCATGCAAAGTACTCACTTGTGGTGGTAACAAACCGTGTAGAGAGAAGGCATCCCTTTCGCTATTAGTAAACGCAGTGCCCTTGTTCAATCTGGAATTATTCAGCAGATTATAACCTGTCAATATGGTTTTGATGCTGCCATCTTTGAGATATTGAGTTTCCTGATCTGATTTTTTCATTTTCAAGGTCCTTTTATAATGAATATCTATTACAAAGCCTAAATTGAGACGCCTCCATAAACGGTTTATTCTGGCAAAGGAGAAATTCGTACTCATCGCCAGGTATTTTTCCAAATTTCCCTTCATTCCAGTCCAATTTGGCCTGCTCAATTCTTTCTTTCGAACTGGCTACAAAATTCCACCAAAGATATCGCCTTTGTTCAAGAGCCGGTCCCCCCAGAATAATCATATGTACATCCGAGGTCGCCATTACTTCGATTTCAATTCCTGTTTTAAGAATGAGCATTGTTGTGGCATCATATTGAGTAGCATTAATTTTTATCTTACCATTCAGAATATGAATTGCTCGTTCCTCTACTGTTGATGGAATGATCAACTTTGCATGAGTCTTCAATTTACATTCAACAAAAAGGGCTTCATTTTGAGTAATAACTGATGATTTTAACCCCATCCACTCTCCAGAAATAATGCGCAAACTCATATTTTTATCATCATTGTATATAGGAATTGCACTTTTATCATAATGAGTAAATGAAGGGTTGGTTTCCTCTTTGTTAAGGGGTAATGCTAACCAACATTGGATACCAAAAAAATGCTGTGGATAGAGGCGGTCTTGGTGCGGCGTACGTTCCGAATGAACAATCCCTCGGCCAGCAGTCATCAAGTTCACCTCACCGGGGACAATAATTTGATGACCGCCGAGCGTATCACGATGTTCCAGTTTCCCGGAAAATAAATACGTCATGGTTGATAAACCAATATGGGGGTGCGGGAGTATATCAATACTATTGCCCATAAGCAGTTCACTAGGACCTGCCTGGTCCCAAAAAACAAACGGACCGACAGTTCTCTTTTCCTTAGATGGTAAAATGCGATCTACTTGAAACCTGCCAAGATCAACTGATCGTGGAATAAGCGCAACGCTAACTTGCTCCGGACATCCTTGAGTCTCGCATATTGGGTCCTTTGCATTAAAATAACTCATTTTTGTATTCTCCCTGGATGACACAAGAACACAATATTGCACTGGCGTATTGAAATAAGCATAGCTCAAATTAAAAATTAAGGGGAATACTGTAAAATTATAAAAATAGAACGGTCAATCAATAAATTCTATATCAACACCAAAGTTTCTATTGTAGAAAACATACTAAAGTGAAGTGTTCATCTTAGAAATGATGAGCCTTATAGGGTTGCTTAGAAATCGTAATCAGAGCAGCTAAAGGCAACAATGGTACGTAGTACATAATTCTCCTTTATAAGATGGTTAGTAGCATAAAATTCACTTTAATTTTTCTTACATGTTTGATTAAATTTTGCTGTAAGTTCATCGAGCATATTTTGCTTTAACTTAGTTTTACCTACAGTAATATAAGAAGTGATTAATTGATTAAAACATGACTGCAACAACCCCTGATCGGGGATTTCTTTGGCCTCATCAATAGTTTTTAAATCCACATAACTCAATTTCAGATGAGCATTTGAACTCACTTCATAATATGCTTTAGCAGCACAGCAAACGGCACATGCCGCTAAATCATCATACGCTTTAACATTGGGGTCTAACTTTTTGGATAATGCAATAAGCTCATAGGCAGTAAGATTCTGACTAAAATTTAAGTGGTTATTGATTTCAGCCACATCTTGCAGCCCGCCATTACAACGATCACCATCTGCTAGAGTTTCTATCTCTAAAGTATCTGCGTTTTTTCTTTTCACTTCATGGATAGCGGTGAATTCACCAGTACCTCCGCCGCTATTAATTGTATAAAGCCAATATCGGTTTTCTCCAGCATTAAAAAATTTATAATAGCTGTACCCTTCAGCTGAGTCTGGAAACTGGGGATCTTGCCAATTATAACCAATATAACCTTTTGCCATGAGCTGAGAATTACGTCGTTTGATAACGTATTTCTCTTTTTCCAGCCCACATTTTTTCAGATCAATTGTCTTTCCTTCGAGGTTAAAAAAACACAAAGGATCTATGGGTTTATTATCAAACATTAAATCCGCAGGAACAACTGCATTAATTTTTGCAGCAAATAAATTGGAAAACAAAAAAAACCAGAATATTCTCATCTGCATTTTAAAATCACCATCAATAACCTAAGTCGCTCCAGCATAGCCACAAAAGACAATCACATCGTGAATTCTGGAATTTTATTCAACAGAATAAACCATACCGGTTTGAGCTCCTTCGACACTTTTACTATAAGCCAAAGCAACTCGATTGACTGGAACCGGTTCAAAACCACGAAAAAAAGGGGCATACCGATTCATTGCTTCCGATATGACTGTAGGACTTACTGCATTGATGCGAAGATGGTGCGGTAATTCAATCGCTGCGCTTTTTATAAAAGAATTGATTGCCCCATTGACCATAGAAGCAGACGTTCCCATAAGGATTGGATCATGGCTTAAAATACCGCTTGTTAAAGTAAATGAACCTCCTTTATTGATGTATTTGAGGCCAATTAATACGAGCCTGACTTGTCCCATCAATTTACTATTCAATCCAATAGTGTATTGTTCTTCAGTAAAAGCAGTTAACGTTTCAAAGCACACCTCACCTGTTACAGCAACAACTGCATCGAACGAACCTATTGATTTGTAAAGTAACTCAATTGAACGGGTGTCTCTAATGTCCACTTGAAAATCACCTTTAGTATGTCCCACTGTAATCACTGTGTGACGTTGTTTCAGCTCTTTACATACCGCTTCACCAATTAATCCAGTTCCGCCAACTACAATAATTTTCATTTATATTTCCTTTTTAGAGACCGAGCCATCCCATCATCTTGAACTGTGTGCTGCAAGCGAAAAGTAAGAAAAAACACAGATAAGAGATTTTTTTAACTTTTAAGTATTTGAGCATTCTTTATAAATTTGATCCAAAATTTTCACTCGAAAATTTAACATGGGATTTCTAACTTTTCAAACATCATTGATTCATTCATAATGAAAATAAATAATAAGGAAAATTATGTATCAACCCATCAATAAATTATTTTTTTACTTCCTGGCTTCGATCAGTGCGCCTGTTTTTGCTTCAGAATTTGCTCCGATTGAAATTAATCTGGATCCCAATAAACCTGTTATTTTAGCGAATACAAATAAACAAATCATCTCTATGTTATGTGAAGTACACGCCGTTTCAAGCGCAAAAAACTCAATTTCAATTCAGATAGTTAGTGGAAAGGGAAAATTCAATGGCACTACCTTTAAACAAGGTGACTATTTAGTCTGGACTTTAACCAACATGCAACAAATTCCCGTAGTGGCCGATCCTGGAACTAAAGCTCAGGTTACCGATTTAGGAACACATGCTGTAAAAGCACTATGTTACTAGAATGAGATAAAAACTAAATTTTTAAAAAGTTATAACTTACCTGCAAAACATTCAAAGGAGTGACATATTATGAATTGGTTTTTTTTAAAGAGCGTCAGTATTTTTGCTCTTACAATGCTGTTTTCCTTATCAGTTAATGCAGATTTTGCAGAGGGAGACTTTCAAACTCGTTGTACCGAAGCCTGGATGAAAAAAGCAGATGAAGCAAAAGACAAAGTAGATTTTAAAAATTTTGGCGAAAAATATTGTGGTTGTGCTGCAAAACAATCGTTAGATAATGAAGCAGCCGTTCAAAAAGCAGTTAAGGTATGTATGTCAAGAACATTGCTTCATGACACAATGGATTCTATAGAAGATGACATCGGCTTAAGCAAAGCAAAAGATAGTGATGTTGCTGATTATTGTCAGGACCGATGGGATCTTGTTCTGCCCAAACCAACTGACGAAGATAAAAAATTAATTACTGCCTATTGCGAATGCGCTAAACCTAAATTAGTCGAGCTGCTTAAAAAGTCAAATGATATGACCGATAAACAATATTATAACGAAATTGATGGTGTTGCTGATGTGTGCGCTGACAGTGCCGTCGCATCCAAACCTTCATCAACAAATTAAGTAAAATTTGCCCTCTCCTACTCATGAGAGAGGGGTTTGTTCCCTATCCCAATTGAAAAGTTCTCAACCACACATTCATTCAATTACGTGGGATCTGATACATGGATCGAAACATTCTCTAAGAATAGATAAGGTTTTTTTAGTGAATTAACCCATTTTCTTCCCCAGCATATTTGACAGGGAATGAGTCTTTTGATGCATGCAATTTTTTCTTTGGTGATATGAATCATACAGGTCCGAAACGCAATATGATATTCCAAACCCGCACCAATTTTCATTGCTATAGCATCACAATTAGGTTCGATGATCTGAGTTGCTAATGCTTCCGTTGCAAGTAGTGATACATCAGGCGTTAAATTACTATAAAGCTGACGAAATTCTCTATCATAAAAAACCATCTCTTTTTCCAAACAATAAGCATATCTCTCTCGAGTAAGCGTGAATTGACATTTGCCACTGTAGCTAAGATAAGTTGCATTTGCATGTACCTCACCCGAAATTAAAAAAAGACATAAGAAAATACTATGATATGTTTTTTTCACAATATACTCCCTGTTTCAATAGTTCAGCTTCATCTTTATTTCGAGTTAATGAAAGCGTACCTATTCAACTATAAATGTTAATGCCGCATTAATTCAACTAATCGATATGCTATGATAAATACCTGCTACAAAGTGGTACACCACATGAAATACACTAAATATGGTTATAGGATAAAACAACTCACTGAAGGTCATGGATTTTCCTGGTTATTTTTGCCCGGTGGTCCAGGATTGGGATCGGAGTACCTTACTGATTTATGTAACAAATTGCATTTTCTTGGATCAATTTTTCTTTTAGACTTTCCTCAAGATGGGACCAATACCCAGGGTGAACTGAACATCAAATATTGGCAAGAAGGATTAATTGATTTGTTAAAGTCCTTTTCCAAACCGGTATTAGTTACCCACAGTTTTTCAGGAATGTTTGCGTTAAATTTGCCCGAATTAAAAGACTCTTTAACAGGACTGGTATTAATGAATACCACGACCAAAAACAGTTTTTTCGAACATGTAAGCGCCATGCAACAGCAACATCATTTACCTGATTTGATTCCTGCAGCTGCTCAATACCATTTAACACCTTCAAATGAAACATACAAAGAATTTTGGAACACTTATAAATATTATTGTTTCACTGCCGATGAATTGAAGGAAGGGGAAAAAATCATTCCCCTTTTCGCTTTTAATAATACAGCTTATTATTATGCCATTGAACATTTTTACCCGGATTATTCCTGCAAATGGTTTCCCGAATTAATACCCACAATGACCATTGCCAGCGAACATGATTTTATTTGTCCACCCAAAATCTTCCTGGAAAATAAAGAGTTCCAAAGGAAAAATATTATAAATAAGATCATTGCTCAAGCAGGCCACGTGCCTTGGTTAATGGCCCTTAACCAAGTTCAGCATTGTTTTGGTGATTTTATAATCAAGCTGAATTCTGCAACAATGAATGAGTAAGAAGCGTTATTTTTATTGAGGAAACACAATATATCCACTAACAATCCTTATCCGCTCATTATTAACGCACTGCAGTGTACTGAAGTATCTTAAATGAAAGACATGAACCAATTATTGATTTCTATAACGCGTTATTATGTTTTAAAATTCTTAATCACCGCGTCAAGCTACGACACAAATTGTTGTTTTTGTAAGCGTGCTATAAGTTCCATATCCTCTAAACAGCGCACTCCATGATCAATGCGACATACCTTTAAGAGATCTAGAGCTTGAGTAATATAAGCAGCCGGGCCCTCTTCGCCCGCATGAGCAACGGCTAATAAACCATGAGCTCTTGCTTTATCAAATACCGAAACAAAATCTCTGGGAGGATGAGCACGCTCAGCAAAATCTAATCCCACAGCAATAAATTTATCTTGATACTTCAATGCACTTTCTAAAGTATGCAAAGCATCTTCTTCCGGCAAATCTCTTAAAAAACATAAAATCATCTCTGAGCTTATATTGAATTGTCTTTTTGCCTGTTCCAGTGCATTATGAATGCCCTCAATCACCACCCCGATATTAATACCTCGAGCAGTATGCGTTTGCGGATCAAAAAAAATTTCCGTATGCCGTACATTTTGCCGCTGTATTTTTTGAATGTAAGCCCAGGTTAAATCATAAAAATCTTCTTCAGTTTACAAAACATTGGTTCCTGCATAATAAAGATTTAAAAAAGATTGCAGATCAGTAAACTGATAGGCTGCAAAAAGTTCATCAGGATTTGTGTAGGGTAATGCAATTTTATTTCGTTCTGCTAATAAAAACATTAAATCAGGTTCAAGCGTACCCTCTATATGAATATGAAGTTCAACCTTAGGCAAGGCCATAACTCATTCATTTTATTTGATTCCGTTTTACTCACAGTCCGATTCATAACCTCTAATTTTCAGAAACTCATACAAATTCTTTTTATTTGATATTTGGAGTCAGATCCATTATGTTCTTCTAAAGAAAAATCGTCTTATCTGGGTTAATGGATGACCAACCATCTTATAAATAAAAATGTTGATATTTATAAGTATCCAAGTGAATTCGAGCACAATTTAGGTTCGATCACCCTCGGTGATTTACATGGCAACCCAATCAAACTCATCCACTTCCTCTTTCGCCATCAAATTATTCAATTTAAAGATGAAGTTAAAAATACTGAAGAAGCTTATCAACAATTTGTGACACTTTATGAGCAGTATGGTGAGATTCTTCAAGAATATCTGGAAAACCGTGTTCTTTTACAATTTACCCAAGTAAAAATCGACAATGCAAAAGAACGAATTGCAAATCTGGATAAACAATTAATTGAAACAAATAAAGAAACACAACAATATCAGACTTTGGCCCAATTGCGGCAACAAACACTGGAAAAATTACATGCAGCTGAAGAAGAACAGAGAAAATTAAAACAAAAACTAAGCGCCCCCCAAAATAAGTTGGTTGACTGTATTGCCCAATTTAATCACTTCATGGCTCAATTGAGAGTCTGTGACAATCAAACAATAGTTCGTCTTTTAGGTGATGAAATTGCTGATCGTGGAAACTGTGATTATTTCACATTAAGAATTCTTAATTTGCTTCATCGAAATCATTGCCCATTAACCATTCTTGTTTCTAACCACGGTAGTGAATTTATTTACGCATATGAGCAACTGATAGCAGGACATCCATTTGCGCCCCCAGGTTATATCGGTGATTTTCAAACCCCTTCGTTTTTTGGGCTTAAGCTTTTACTTGCTCAAGAAATTATTCCTCATTCAGAGTTAATCCATTTAGTTAATGAAAGCTATAAACCTACTTTAAAGATCCTGGATTACACAATAAGCGCAAAGGGAGTCACGTTATTTAGTCATGCTCCCATCCGCTTTGACGCTCTACAGTTGATGGCCAAAAGTCTTGGGGTGAACTATGATGACTCCACGAGTGAAGCCTTAGCAATAACGATTGATCAAATGAATCACCAATTTCAATCCTATGTTGAGAGCAATACCATTCATTCACTCTTTCATACTGATGCGATTCACGACAAAACCAATATGTCAGCACAGGAAAGAGCGGCATGGCCTTTAATTTATTTTTTCTGGAATCGCTGGGATGAAACGAAAGAAACTGAAACCGCGAGACCAGCTACGCACAATGGATACACTATTAATTATGTCCATGGACATGATGGATTTCAGAGTGCCCTAGCTCATATTTATAACCTAGATACTCTTTGCGGTAAGGATCCACGAAAAACTGAAGATCAACAAATCGAACAGGCATTTCGTTATATTATTGAAAATCGCAATAAAATTGTAGATAAAACACCATCAGAATTCTATCTTCGCCATGTTTTAAGATATAAAGTTCTAAATTCAGATGAACATCGCTTAGAACTCAATGAACAAAAGAAACTGGAGCCTCTTAAAGTTTCCCTAAATAATGAACTCAATGGCAGCATAAAAAAATTAGGCCTGCTGGGAAAACCTGTCGAACATCACCCAACGCCATTTATTGAGTTAAAATCGCCGGCAACCAACCCGAGTCCAAGAGAATGGATCGTCGCGTCAGAGAAACAAGAAGACAAAATAATATTTTTTTCTTCTTTAAGTTTAACCAGCTAAAAAACCTATGAACAATAAGGTCGCAGCCTGGGAAAACGAAGCAAAGCCCAGGCCTAAGGTAGTTAGTTAGTCTGTTAGCAGTACTTATCGTTGATGTTGAAAAAATAATTTCTTATCACCATAATTTGAGGCTAATAAAGGACTTTCCAGCATTAATGTCCCTATATGATATTCTGAGCCTTGGTATTCTCCATATATTTCATAGAGGGGTCCCATAGGTACTTGTAAAAAGGAAACTCTAAAATCTTCACGTGAATTTTCTGGAATCAAGTCTTTGACTAAATCAGTCGGTCTGAAATAGATTCGCTCAGGAAATATTGGAATACCTTTGAATCTACCCTCACTCGTCCAAGCAGCTAAATGCCACAGAGGCAGATTATTCGCGGGATCTCGAGTGAATTCAAATATTTTCTCAATTGCAGTCAGCGTCCAACTTGTAGGATGAGGGATTTGATTTGAAAAATCTTTTGCAAAATAATTCCAATTCTCTTTTTGTCCCTCAAGTAAATTCATTATGTGCAGATTTAAAGATGGATGCTTGGAGACTAAAATTTTAACTGCCAAACCAGGAATATAATTGTCGTCAGCAGGAGGAATCGCCAAAGAAAGACGTGCTAGACCAATTCCGCCGGACTGGTAAATACCGGTAAAAGGATGGCCTGCTGCAGGGATTAAAGCAATTTTTCCTACTGAACCATTAGCATGAATAATTTTTACTCGACCTTCTGGTATTTCATCACTGGCATGATCAAATGTAGGTTTTAAGTTAAACAATCCTTTTACTTTTTCAAGTACTTCATTATAACTGTTGCCAGTCAGCGGAGGCAAAGACTCTTCTGCATTGCTTAAAGTAATTTCATTCCATAATAAATCTTGCTTTTCAGCAGCAGATAAATCCTGATAATCGCAGGGTAACTGAGCATATAAACCAAAACTCATGAAAAAATAGATAAGTCCATTCATAATCAAAGTCGAACAACGGCGCATCAAAACCTCCTTGTTATTAAAGTTTATTTTTATGAACAGAGTATACGAAATAGAAAAGCTTTCCTAATATTTTTTGAGAACATACGTGTTGCTGTGCGCAGCAACACGTAACCGGGGTTAACAAACACCCCTCTCTTTCAAGTTCCATCTCGCTGTCATAGTTTACTTTTTGATAGGTTAATTAGAATTTCATAAAATGATCATAAATAGCACGACTAGCAAGGGCTATAGCGCGACTGCGTGGATAATCACTGGCTGATTTTGATTTCACATATACTGCAATCGCAATATGTCCTTTATTATGAGGCAAGGTAATAATCCCAACATCGCTAACAAAACGATATAGTTTTTTAGAGCCAGGATATCTTAAATAGTCTGGTTCATAGATTGACCAGGTTCCTGTTTTATGCGCCACTTTCACATTGGCAGGCAATAATCCTTTTATTCTGCTGCGACCCGTGCGGCATTGTTCCATAATTTTCATAAGAAGGTCAGTACTTGATTCTGACAGTACTTGTTTTTTGTATAATTTTACGAGCAGTTTTGCCATATCATCCGGTGTCGTAGTGTCGCGTATGTCTTTTTCAAAGCGCTTCCAGGCTTGTTGTTTCTCTTTAAGGGGAACACGATTCGATATTTTTTGCCAGGAATGCACTGGTTGGCGTTTTTTTAAAAAGGAACGATCCACATGATTTGTATCAATAAACATTTCCATAATGGATCGATTAATGAAAATATTTTTGAATCCTAATGCATTCATCCATTTTGCTACATATTGAGGACCATTTACCGCCTGCAATAGTGCATCACTTGCACTATTATCGCTATTTTTGAGTGTATGCATCAGTATTTGTTCTAAAGAAATATTCAGTTTTTTCTTTTCAAATAAATAATGCAAAGCTCCGGATCCAGGAACCGAATTCCGTGAATCCATTCTTATCATGCGATTCAATGAGTCTTTTTTCTCATCAACACGATGCAAAAAAGCCATCGCAATGGGCAATTTGATGGTACTTGCCATGAAAAAACGTTGGTTACTGTTATGCGCGATTACCTTATTTTTCTCTATATAAATAGCAGCAAGCCCTATCACCGTATTCGATTTTTGTTCAATATCTTTTATTTTTTTAATCAACTCTGTAGCATTCTGACTCGCAAAACCACTCACTGAAAATACAATACTAAAAAGCCAACACAGTAAAGTACTTTTTTTCCCTAAAATATGAGCACGCTGCGCCAGTAATTTTATTTTCATAAAATATTTAATCCCTTTCTCAATATATTTTTATGCAATTTTTAGCTCAAGAAATCGACAATACGCTATCATTTAAATCGAATCGAAAAAAATTACACCAAAACTGTCCCTATCAGCATGTAACAGTCCATAGTTTATGAAGGTTTGTGATGAGATAAGGGTTCAATCCTCTTTGTACTGCATCTTGATTCATTTTCACAGTGCAATAAATTGTACAAAGCATTAAGCTAATTTTTATTCTATTTTTTCATGGATTACAATCAGTTTTTTCATGCTTGAGACGATATAAGTTTTAGCCTCAAGACAAAAGATACTAGATAAAAATAGGAGGGCACGCTCCTTTCTTTATCTGCAACAATTTCGCTTACTCGCACAGAAATCATCTATCTTACACGAAGGCGGCTCTTTCTGTGCAGGTGATAACTCATTCTTCAAACAAGACAGCTAAAAAACCTCCTTAATAAGACGCTCCATAATACCCCACCATATTGGCAATGGTAATAGTATTGGCATAATTGCTGCACGTACTGTCCTTTGTCATATTCCAGTTAAATATTCCTGCTAAACCAATGTATGGTGGATAATCAGGAGCGCAGTTTGTTTCCTGGGTGTCAATCCCATTAGCAATTTGCTTTTTAGGATAGCCTATAGTAATAAGTGCATTAAAAAAAATCTTACCCCAATTGCCATCAGCAAAATAAGTTTGAATGTTAATTAAATCAAAAATCTTAGCATTTAATACATCTATTTGTGTTGCTTCAATGCCACCGGGTTCATCATTATTGCCAGCAGGAGTAATGGTGAGATAATAAGGTTTGCCATCTTGAAGTGATGCATAATTTAATGCATTCCTTAAATTAGCAATCACGCCATCGAAATGGGCCTGGGGAATGGAACCGCTGGAATCACCTATACTTTCATCATCAATATCAAGACCATCCAGATGATTGTTGCGAATAAACTGAATCACACTGGGTACGAAAATATTGGCATGATTCACATAGTCATTATTAATGTAGCTCCAATCATTTTTTCCCCATCCCAACGAAATTAAAATTTTTATATTCGGATTACCAACACGCGCTGATTGCACTAATAGGGCCAAACGGGCAGGTTCATGAGGTTGGCCTCGTTCGTAAGTAAAAATTGCACCGTTTTGCTGCGCATAAGTATGGGCAAAAGCTACAAAAATAGCACTAACCCGTTTAAAAGGAGGAGTGGGGGCTTGATTTGGCGGTAACCATTGTCCTGCACCAGAATTATAAATTGGGTAATAGGTACCGGCGTAAGGAAGAGGAAATTGGCTACTTGGAAGTGCTTTTGTTGCTGTCACTTTAATACGATTACGCAATACAGGTACAGAGCACACCGCCCGATTATAAGCGCAAATACGGGGCATTAATGTGAATCTAGCACTGTGGCTGATTCCTTGTAGAGAGACTATAAAGGAACAGGTAGCTCCCGCAGCCAAAGTGACACAGGTATTGCTGTTTAAAGAGACTTTCAGATTATTTGTTATTGCTCCATAATTAGGGTTGATTGTAAGGCCGCTCAGTGTTTTTGACGTGGTATTTTTCGCGGTATAAGTAATATAAGTAGAACCGGTTTGAGAAATGACAATTGGGCTTGAGCTGCTTGGTGTAATTTCTACTATAGAAGCCGCTTGTGCAGCAGTCAGAGACAACATCCACCATAAACTGAGCATCTTGCACATTGTATATTTTTTCATCTTCATCCATCCTTGTTAACCAAAAGAAAGCGCCAGGGTAAATATAATTCCTTGTGTATAAAGATTTTTAACCGTCAATCGATCCTTAGAAGTTTGTGCTGCAGAATGGCCTAAAGTACCTTGGTCTAAATTAAAATATTGATAGCCTGCAGACGCATAATATTGCACATGATGTTGTTTATCATCCCACAGCAGGTATTCAAGACCCGTACCTAATTCATAGGAAAAAGTCTGTTTTGTATGATTGTTAAAACGTGCTGCAGGGGCAGCGCTTAAAAAAAGATCAGTCGGCTTTTCTTGATACGCATAAAAACGATTCCAGCTTGGACCAATACCGATTAAAGCATAAGGTTTCAAAGCATATTTTGAGTAAATTGCTTTAGCTTCAACCATCAGTGATGTGCTTTTTGCATAAAAATTATAATTCAAGGTATCAAAAAGGCCTTCATTGATAAACGGGAATTCCGTTCCTGTTACTTGGCCTAGCGCAAAAAAATACCCCGAAACCCCCAAAGATAATTGATAAAATGAAAACCATGATTTTTCAAAAGTATGATTTGTTCCTATAACCCAAAAACCTTGCCAGTTTGTTTTGGCATTGGTTTGGTAGCCGTTTGTAATGACCTCATTAATTTCCACCAGAGGTTCATTTTTGAGAGTCGAAAAGTTAAGCCCCCCAGAAACAAAAAAACTGATTTGATTGGCATTACCAGAAAAAGAGAACATAAAAAAAATAAATAAAAGGATAAGCACTTTTAGTTTGACTTCCATATCAATTTAGTCCTAAGTTGTAAAATTTTCCAAAACAAACAATATTATCTGAAAAACAAGTAGCAACTCAATAAAGAGAAAGTGTCAATTGCAGGCAGGGACTCACATACAAAATGCCAAAAGAAGAATAATTTGATTTTTACTAAAGTTTCTTTATCAAAGCTACACTATGAAAAAGCATTTTGAATCAGACTTTAGATCCTGTGATAAAATAAGAATTTTCCATATAAATCCGCAGCTCGCTCTATTCACTGGTAACTAAGTTAAACCAACCTCTTTAAAAAGCTGACTCAATCCTTCACGATAAGAAGGGTAGCGTAGATTTATTTTAAGTTCTGTTTTAATTTTAGCGTTAGAAACCCGGCGATTACTTGCATAAAACTGCTTTTCCATTGGTGACATGATTGCTGTTTCGTAGGATATGAGAGGTAAGGGTTGACAGCCAAGTAATGATGCAGCGTACGCATCAACAATATGGGCTGAAGTCGGTTCATCATCAGCAACATTATAAACTGAATAAGACTGGTTTTTTTTTATCGATGCGAGAATAACCGAAGCAATATCTGCAACATGCACTCTGGAAAAATACTGTCCTTTCTTATAAATACTTGCTTTTTTTCCCGCAATAATACGTTCAATTGCATTTCTTTGTGGTCCATAAATTCCTGCCAATCGGAAAATATGAAGTGGAATTTCTTGTTGTCTGGCAAAAGACTTCCATTTATTCTCGGTTATTAATCTTAATTTACCCTGTACTTCTGCTGCCATAGAATTGGATTCTTCAGTTACCCAAGCACCTTGATGATCCCCATAAACACTTGTAGAAGACAGATACCCCAGCCATTGGATATGCGATCTATTTTGACTGATTAAGTCGCTAAAACAGGAAAGTACGGGGTCTCCTATTTTTTCTGAAGGTGGAATACATACTAAAATATGGGTTGCTTGACTTAAATGAGGTGTTATTTCATTCTCAAAAAAATCAATAAGTTTGTAATTCTCTTGCGCACTATTTAGAATCTTATTCTTATCTCGAGTTGTGCCAATCACATTGAAATTTAATTCAAGCAGTTCTCTGGCTAAAAATTTAGCAGTATATCCGAAACCAAAGATAAAAAAACAAGGAGATGCAGAATGATTTTCCATAGCGAACAAACCCATACATTTTTTCAAAATAAGAGCCCACGCTTAGATGCAGCGCAGTGGAACCCGGGAAGCATATGAATAAACGCCTTAACTCTGGGTTCGCTACGCTACACACCCAGGCTACATTTTAATTCGTTTGATAAGTCGAGAATCGCACTAGCGTGGAATATTTTTACTACTACCCCTCACTAATTTCATGACCCGATTAAGAAAATCTGGTCCCGGATCGTTTTTATCAGTTTGGTAATTCGGATCTCGTTCGAGCCAAAGGGGGGTCTTTTTAAAATTCAAATATTCATTATGGCCAATAACATATTTTATTTCCGGATATTTCTTTTTAAGATAACACACTAAAAATGCATTTGCCTTTGTTTGTGCTTCCGTTAGATCATCCTTACTGTCTATTCCCCCTACATTTTCAATACCAATCGCATAATGATTCAAGCCTATAACATGTCTTGCCATCCAGTTTTCGGGCATGAGTTGATAAATCGTTCCGTCACGATCCACTAAAAAATGACTTGATACGTTCAAGTTACCAGGCAATTCTTTAATGCGTGGTGAATTTTGAGGGAATGTAGGTGGATTAAAAACTCGAAAGGTTGCCTTAAAGGTGGGAATACAGGTCCAATGCAACACAATCATTTTCGGTTCAATTTCAATTGACCTAGAATCAATTCCATAATGAGTTAATTGATATTGTCTTGTTAAAGCAATGCGTTTTTCATCGAATTGAATCGGTGCCTTATGAATTTTTTGCACATCATAGCAAGAAAATGCATGCACCAGAGAAGTTATAAAAAATGAGCAATACAGGAGAATTTTCATATTATTTTTTTAGTACCATAAAATAGGCAGTCACATAATCGGGTAAATGGCGGGTTGCTTGAGAAAAGGCTTCTCTTCCTGCATAACTACCCGCTAGAAAATCAACTTGATACAAATTATTCTGGAATGCACCGCCGGTATCAGCAAAAATACCGATTCGTGTCATCATTTTTCCCTTCTGACCTGGATACTGTACCATCAAAAGCTTTCCCAAACCAAATTGTTCGAGATCAGCAGCAAAAGTCACCTCCGTATTCACTGTAATTTTATGATCCGCATCTTTTCCATAACCTTTAATACCCATTACCGGTTTAAAATACCAGTAACGCTCTTGCTGATAAGGATTTTTGGTTTTGTCATAAGCAATATTGTTGCATCGATGCACGTTAAAGATTTTTTTTTGATGATTCGGGTAATCGGTGATAATGGTCCCTTGCATTAATGCTGCCTCCAAATCATCTCGATTGAGATAGGCGAGAGGAGGAACATTTTTATTTGTCAATGCACCTTTTAATATGGCTTGCTTCCCATATTGGAATCGTGTCAGCCCAGGTTTTGCATCTGCTTCTTCAAGTGTTAGTTGCTCTTCATCTCCAGGAAGTCCATAAAGAGCTAAAGGAAAGGCCACACTGCGTTTCGTTGATGCTTTAGCACGATGCACATAATACTTAGTCATTAGAATTTTATCTGAGGGCAAATGAGCTATGAGTGATTTTTTCACTCTTAATGGTTTGGCTTGTTCCAGATCGGGATACCAGCGAACGAAATCAAAGTGCTTTTTAATAAAAGCAGGATTATTTAATTCATTTTGGTGGCGACAAATAAAGATTAAAGTATCTTTGACACGTGAAAGAGGTATCGCAAAAACTTTCCCTTCGTGAACAACACGAGGATCATATTGACTGCCTTTATTTAAATAAGCCAACGTTTCTTTGGCTGTCGCACATAATGCAGGTCCATTAATGTCATACTGGGCAGAAGAAGAAGGCTCTGCAGGTACAAAATGTGGGGCAGCAAACGATTGGATCGTCACTAACATGCCATAAAAGAAGTTTTTTATTTTCATGGGTTCCAATCACTATTGTTAAAACAGAATAATACCACATGCACGCCCTTTAATTCTAAAATTACGCAAACACCTCGTGGGGCATGAGCCTAAGCTGCTTCAGCCCCAAGCTCTGGGTCATTAGATTCTGCTGTTACACGATTAAAATGCCAAGAACTGTAAAGTGCTCCAAGTCCACAAGCAATGAGTCCTAAAGGCAATGCATTGAGTGTTTGCATGAGCAAATAGGCACTTATGATTGTTAATACGGATGAACCAAACATGCGTACAGTATGAATTATGGCGAGTGCAAGACCGGTGTTTTCTTTATAATCTGCAAGCATGATCGACATAGTAGCTGGGGCAGTTAAACTGATCCCTAAATTACAAATTAATGCAAAAGATAGAGAATACAAATTCAATTCATAAAGAGTTGCGCACAATAACATCGCAAAGCCACCGATAATAATGAACCAACTACCAAGATAAATGGTTGCTGCCATGCTGAAATATTTACGAAGCCAAATGCCTAAATAATTTCCAACGATAATATTTAAGCCATTGATAATAAAAATAATGCCATACATTAAGGGCGAAAAACCAAATTGATCAATAATGATATAAGATGAATTAATCACCGACAGCATTACTGCTGCAAAACTAAACATCATAATAAACGAACCACTCCATAAAGAAGGTGATGGAATGATCGCTTGATACGCTTTGATTATTTTTTTTACGATAAAAGGTCCTTGGGGTTGACTCCAAAATGGCGATTCAAATAATCCTTTACGAGATTGAAGCAAGAGCACAATACCGATCACAGCCATTAACATAAAATTAGCTTGCCAACCATAAAAGGTAAAGATAAGCGAACCAAACACAGGAGCAAGGATGGGCGATATTGAAACAATCATAGAAACATAGGATAAAATCTTGGCTCGCTCTACAGTATCTTCAAAATCTCGCGAAATTGAAAAAGCAACCAAATTAGCGCAACATAACGCACATCCTTGTAAGGCTCTACCTAGAATAAGTACCCAAATATTAGGCGCAAGAGCACATATGATGCTGGCAAGCACAGCAACCACTAAACTTCCGGGCAATAAACGACGTCGGCCAAAATGGTCGATTAATGGCCCCCAAACTAATTGGGTCACACCAAAAACAACCAAATAAATACTTAATGTTAATTGGCTTAGGTTATGCGTTGTACCAAAAAAATTGGTGATATAGGGCAACGAAGGTTGATAGAGATCAAAGGTAAGTAAAGAAAAAGCTGATAATAATCCAACAAGTAAAATAGAGGTTCTAGATTGAGACATAATATTCATTTTATAAAAAATAGCGAAGCATTATAGTAAAATCTTTTTACTTTTGCCCTAGATCCAAGAAAAAATTTGAAATGACAGAGTAATCAGTTGAGAAATCTTCAGTTTTGCAGCCGGGTTACGTTGCGCTGCCAACCTCATAGCCGACAAGCTAAACAGAAAGCAATATTGTCATTTCTGTGAGGATAACAGATTTACTTGCTAAATTGAGTAAAATGAAACACTAAATACTCTTAGCTTGACGGCAATGCGTTGCACCAGGCTGCTAACTAAGCCAATTAACCTTTGCGAATCAGATAATTACTCCCCGCATGAATGACTTTTTTCATTCGATTATCCTCTTCTGGATTAGGCTGACATGCTTTAAATGCATCTTTTACTGATGCAACACTAATAGGTAAAACGGGACGGCTATCAGTTTCTAAATAACCCTCTTTATTCTTAAAAATAGTAAAATGATCCGAAGCAAACTCCTGACAATCAGTTAAAGTTTCATCCTGACAAATCGAAAATTTAATGGATCGTTCCACACGATATGATTCACCTACTTCATCAGCGAAAACCATATCACCATATACTACACTGTGGCGGGTTCCACAAAAATAATAACCAAATTTATATTGACCGTTCTCAATAACATCTGTGCGAATATATCGTCCATCACCTTGAGTCAGGCCATTGAGTGTCACAATATGACGCACTTCTTCTTTGGGGGCGCTTTCCGCAACTGCCGAACCACTAAGAGCCAATCCCATGATTAATAAAGTAATTTTTTTCATTTTTTATTCCTTATCTGAAAAACATCCTCAAGGAACGTGTCTTTAAGGATCAATAAACATACTCTAACGTCAATTTGGAGGAAAAATTTTTACCAAACTGGCATCGAGGTCCCATTATCCTAAGAAAAAAAACATTTGAACAGATAAAAAAACATTACTTTTTGGCTAAAAGAAACACAAATAAATTTGGAGTATATCCTTTTTTACAACAAACTTGCTGGACAAGACAAGTAGCAATGACGATAATTATAGCTTTTTCATTTAACATTGCACATGACAACACCACTCATTGAAGTTAGGAATGTTTACAAATCATACGGTAATACTCCCATTTTAAATGATGTATCATTAATCGTTAATAATGGTGAATTTTTAACGTTACTTGGTCCTTCAGGTTGTGGGAAAACCACGTTGCTACGTCTTATTTCCGGTTTTGAATCCCCTACACAAGGCGAAATCTACATCAATGGCAAATGTGTTAACCAATTATCACCACAAAAAAGGGACGTGCATACAGTGTTTCAAAGTTATGCTCTTTTCCCCCATTTATCCGTTTATGAGAATGTTGCTTTTGCTTTACGGTGTAAGAAAGTTCCCGATCAAGAAATTGAAGAGCGTGTTTTTGATGCATTAAAACTGGTGCAGCTTAAAGAGTTTTCAGTGCGTAATGTAAAGCAATTGAGTGGAGGACAACAACAGCGAGTGGCCATTGCACGTGCAATTATCAATAGACCGCAAGTATTGTTATTGGATGAACCATTAAGTTCTCTCGACTACAGACTTAGAAAAGCCATGCAATCCGAATTAAAACAATTGCAGAAAACTCTGAATATGACCTTTATCTTTGTCACTCATGATCAAGAAGAGGCATTATCCATGTCGGATCGCATTGTGGTCTTTAATCATGGACACATTGAACAAATAGGAACCCCTAAATGTGTTTATGAAACGCCTGTAAATCTCTATGTCGCAATGTTTATTGGTGAGGCCAATATATTTGATGTGCACGTTCATTCGCTGCACGATCACGATCTGACAACATTTATCGAGGAAATCCCTTTACTTTGTAAAAATAGCGGTAATTATCACATCGGCGATCGGCTGCATTTGATAGTACGCCCAGAAGATATCAGAGTCTGGAGTTTATCTGAAGTTGAAACCCATGAAGGAATGCTACCGGGTCATATTGTAGATATTATTTATAAAGGCTCAACCGTTGATCTCAAAGTCGCACTTTCATCAGGAAAAATAATTAACGCCTCAGAGTTTTTTGATGAGGACGATGATAAATTGGAATATACGCTTTCTGAGAAAGTGTGGGTGCAGTGGTTACCCGGTTGGGAGGTTTTACTACCTTATGAAGACTAAATCTTTTGCACTTTACATACTGTATTTTTGGTTAATTGTTTTTGGCCTTATTCCTTTATTCATGATGCTCATCGCCAGCTTTCTTTCTAAAGACAGCATGCATCTTGTTGCCTTTCCTTTTACCCTGGAAAATTACGCAACTCTATTTACTCCAGTTTTTGCAAAAATTTATTTTCGTTCTTTATTTATTGCATCTATTGCAACACTGTTGTGTTTGTTTATTGCATATCCATTTAGCTACTTGATGATTAAATCAAAACAACAATCCATCTTGTTGCTGTTGATTATCATCCCTTTTTGGACAAGTTCCCTAATAAGAACTTACTCTTTAATTGCCATCTTGAAGTATAAGGGCATTTTAAATGCACTCTTACTGAAATTACATTTAATTAACGAACCCCTTTCATTACTTTATACCAATTTTGCAGTGATTATTGGTTTAGTTTACAACCTATTTCCTTTTATGGTACTGCCTATTTTCACGAATATGGAACGTTTTGATTTCCGTTTATTTGAAGCAGCTAAAGATTTGGGGGCAAATAAGTGGTCTATCTTTACTCGCGTGTTCTTACCTAATACTGCACCAGGCATTTTATCAGGCTGTTTGCTAGTTCTATTACCAGCAATGACTTTATTCTACATCCCTAATGTTTTAGGAGGAGCACGCTCCATTTTACTGGGTAATTTAATTCAAAATCAGTTTCTTGTCTTAAGTGATTGGCCTCAAGGATCTGCTACCAGCGTGGTGCTCACCACATTGCTTCTCTTATTATTTCTTATTTTTCGACGTCAGAAGAATAGGAGCGTTCAATGAACTCATTAATGAAACGCCTTTTTCTTTCTTTTGTTTATACCTTGCTTTACATTCCAATCGCTGTATTGGTTTTATATTCATTTAACGATGCAAAATTTTCACTCCAATGGCATGGCTTTTCCTTAAAATGGTATCATGAATTATTTCAGGATCGCGGCTTATGGACCGCCTTTTTTAATTCCATCATTTTGGGTCTTATCTCCGCATTAATTGCAACCACTATAGGTTTGTTAGCATCCATCCATTTATTTTTATTTCGCTCGAAACACCGCCAGATTTTATATGCCGTCTTGTTAACACTGATTATTATTCCTGATTTAGTTCTTGGTGTTGCCTTATTAGTTTTCTTTAATATCACCAAAATACCCATGGGATTTTTAAGCTTATTAATTGCCCACGTTACTTTCTGTATTCCTTTTGTAATTGTCATGATTAATGTGCGAATTAATACTTTAAATCCTAATATTTATTTTGGCGCATTAGATCTGGGAGCCAGTCGTTACATTGCGTTAACGCGAATTTTACTGCCTTTATTATGGCCAGCAGTATTAAGTGTTTTTCTTTTAAGTTTTACTTTATCCTTTGATGACGTCATCATCAGTTATTTTGTAGCAGGACCTGATTTTTCCATTCTGCCGTTGACTATCTATTCATTAGTACGTGCTGGTGTTACTCCTGAGCTTAACGCTTTATGTTCGATTACATTTGTTTTATCCATGATTTTGGTGATCATTTCTCATCGTCTCTCAGGGAAACAAGTATGAATTATTTCTTATTAGTGCTGGTCTTTTTTACTTCTAAAGCATTTTCCACCCCTGTTGTGAATGTATATGTTTGGGGAGGAGAAATCCCCAAACAGTTGATTCAGCAATTTGAGCGCGACTCTGGAATTAAGGTTAATTTTTCTACCTATGACAGTAATGAGACAATGTACGCCAAATTAAAGGCAAGTCAGTACACTGTATATGATGTGATTCTTCCCTCCGCTTATTTTGTTGAACGTATGAAACGACAAGGGATGTTGGAACGGCTTGATTACCAGCAATTGCCCAATGTGAATAATCTGGATGAACGTTTTGTGAATAATGATTATGATCGCGGCAACCTCTACAGTGTGCCAATTATATGGGGAGCAACAGGTATCTTTTTTAATCATGGTACGGTAACCAAGCCGCCTAAAACATGGAAAGAATTGTGGGCCCCTAAATGGCATAATCAACTAATGCTTTTGGATGACTCACGCGAAATTTTTGCAATTGCCTTGATGAGCCTTGGATTTGATCCCAATGATACAAATCCAGAGCATATTAAAAAAGCCTATGAGCATTTATTGCAACTTGTACCTAATATTAAATTATTTGCGAGTGATAGTATTCAGGCCATTATGATCGATGAAGATGCAGCAATAGGTTCTGCATGGAATGGTGATGCATTTAAAGCACATGAAGAGAATAAAGCAATTGAGTTTGTCTATCCTGAAGATGGTTTTGTTATCTGGGTTGATTGTTTGGCTATTCCTAAAAATCCGCCTCATCGGAAAGAGGCCCTGCAATTTATTAATTTCATTCTTAAAGCAGAATCCAGTGCACAAATCGCTTTAAGAGAAGGACATGGAATTACTAATGCAAAAGGAAGGGCTTTATTACCCGCTTCCATTAAAGATAATCCCATGATTTATCCACCCAGAGCCATCATGGAAAAAGGTCAATTCCAGCATGATGTTGGCGAAAAAACCATCATGCTCTATAACCAGTACTGGGAGCACTTAAAGCTGGTTTTTTAGTAATAAATGCCTTTATTTTAAACTGTTGATTTGACTTCTCATATAGATGAACATTGGTTATGAAGTTCATCTAATGAATGTTGGTTTAAAATTTAAAATCCATAAGTAACATATAATTTTTTAATAAAAGGTATTTGAATTTAAAACCACCTTGTTCTATATGTATAAAAACAAACCAATATTTGGGATTGTTATGTCCTTTAATTTTTCTTCATTTCAATTTGACAAAAGTTCATCAACTGAAGCAAAAGTAAAAATTACTCTTGAACTTATTAATTCTTTGATTTCCAGAAGTTCGACACGAGAATCGTTAAAAACCGATGGTTATCCTGAAAATGGTGACATTGAACAGACTATACGTTCTTATCAGAATAAAGGTTTAAGTCTTTATGAACAAAGTTTAAGAGCGATGGAAACTGGCTGTGGAAATTGTCAGGAAATGGCTTACGCCAGTGGGTTATTATTAAGAGCAGGGGGATTTACAGGAAAACTTCAAGTCGCCATATTTGGAATAAATCATGCTTTTTTAATTGTAGATGATTATATTCTTGACCCTTGGTCTAGGAGCTTTTTCCCTTTTTCGACATGGAAAGATAACTTAAAAGCTTATGGCGGCTCCGTCAAAGAAGGAGTTATGAGGGGACGAGTCCTCTCTGCAAATCATTATGAGCTAGAGGATGAGGAGCCTGAGGTTTCTAAAACGTTACCCACAGAACTTGATCAATGCTTACCGTCATTAGAAAACCGAACTAAATTGGCGATTTTGGTTGGAGAGTGTTTGAGTAAAATGCAGAATTCAAAATCAGATCCCGATACAGATAAGCCTCTAACCATGAATAACATTTAATCTTGCTGATTTGTAACGACTCCATCAATTCATTAAACAAAATCTTCGATCACTCTTAAATTTGGCTTTAGGAGTTAAGCGCTTTCATGGTAGAATAATATTTGTACATTGGGGGTGCCCATTATGGCTGAGAGGATAACCCAACCCTTTGAACCTGATCTCATTCGTCTGAGCGGAGGAAAATGTGTCTATTGTTTTGTTTTCAGGTATTATTGCTTTTATTACTTCTTTTATTGGTTTGTTGCCACAAATTATCAAATCCTTAAAAACCAAGTCAACTCAAGATCTCTCCATGATCATGTTGATTAATTACTTCATTTGTTCTGTAGCATGGATTATTTATGGGAGCAGCACAGATTCCTTTTTTGTGATCAGTGCAAATGTAGTGGGTTTGATTGTCAGTCTACTGCTTATTCTCTTGAAAAGACATTATGATGCACGATGTAATTAATTTAACAGGATATCAATCTATTTTATGCCTCAATGGAGATTTACCTGAATCCTCTTTTTTTAATAGGATGAACCTACCCGTCATTGCCGCTGATGGGGCCGCAAACAGTTTATTGGCGCGTGGAGTTTGTCCTCAATTAATTATGGGAGATTTGGATTCTGTCCAGCCAATGATTCTGGAAAAGCATCCTTTTCTTCATTCACCAGATCAAAATCAAAGTGATTACCAAAAAGCAATAGGTTATTTAAAAGATAATGATTTACTCCCTGCCATTATTGTTGGCATAAATGGTGGGCATTTGGATCATATACTGAATAACATGAATATTTTTATGGAAACAAACTGTCTTTTATATGCCCCTCCCATAAGAGGTTTTGTTCTCCATGAACAATGCAGGATGAATTATTTGTTACCTACTCAGACAAAAATTTCATTAATGGGAATACCTAAAGCAACTCTATCCTCAAAAGGTTTACAATGGGAGCTCAATAACACTCCTCTTTCCTTTCCAGGAAAAACATCATGTTTTAATCGAACTCAATTGCCCGAAATCGTTTTGGAGGTTCATCAAGGCTCCGTTCTGGTTTTGATTTACGAACACATGATTGAGGATGCGGGGTTATCTGCCCGATAAACTCCTTGCAGAGAAATAAAAAATTCTTGCAAATATCATTCTAAATAACTGCTAATTTTTAGCTCCTATTTAATTTACTTCAATGGAGCAGTGATCATTTGCAATCACTAAAGTCACCGCACTGTCTTTTGTCAGCACTTTAGAACCACACAAAACATCGGGGCCGAATGCCGAATTTTTTCTATACCCAAATATATATTCCCTATTTGCTGGTCCTTTCCCTGAATGAATTTTGCCTCGAGACCCTGATCGTTTACCATCCACTTTAAAACCTAAAGCCGCGGCTGTTTTCTCATTGGTTTTTACATGAACTTTAATCATATCATTAGCAAACGCTTGAATTGAAAAAGAAACTAGGACTATGCCGCTCAAATTTTTTAGAGATTTTTTTATCATAATAAAACACTCCTTGTTTTATGTACTTTTAATATAATCCATTTAACGAATTAGGGAAAATCATTATGGATAAAATGCAATTTATTTGATCTATAAGATTATTTTATATATATTCAGTGCTTTTCGTAGGCATTCGTGTTTGGCTTTTTCTCTGGATTCCTTAAAGCTGGACTGAACACTGTGCATGCACTGTTCTCAGGCCCATCAAAAACACTGGATAAATGCGATAAGCCCAACAAAGCCACTATCAGGCATTTGCGGACATGATGACCTCACTTAATTTTCATGAGCAACAAATTGTTGCGAGAAAACAGTATTGGTGCACCCAAACCTATTTTCTGGCTCAATAAATTAAAAACAATACACAACAAATTCAAGAGATAATAAAATCTTCTGTTTCCATTGAATCCGAAAAGACCTTTTTAGAATCATAAATCAATTAATAGTCGCAATAGATAATGAAGAAAATATAAATAAATTAATACATCTTCTTGAGCTGGACAGTAATGCCGTCGCATCAACCAGGCTAAAAACAAATAAAGAAGAATCCTCCTTTCACCAGGAATTCACTTATTTAATGGAGACGTCATTCAATTAATAAAAAAATTGAATGACCAAGGTGCTGCAGTAGTAACAAACAATGCTGCAAACTCACATCGAGATGAAGCAGCAAAATATTTTAGAGGTTCTGTAAAAGAGTTATTTTCTCAATATACAGATTCTACTTTAAAAAATGGCATTGCATTTTTGTGATGTCCCTCAACGCAATATTACCAAGGTCAATATGCTTTTAAAGATCAACCAGAATCAATTGAAGTGGTTGATTATCAAAAACGCTACTTAAAATGGGTATTAACCATTTGTTCCAAATTACTTGATAAAAATGCCCCTTACCTTGAATCTGGTGAGTTTTTGAATAACCCGAGTCACATCGTTTTGCTGTACTCAGGCTATTCTAAACTTATCCTAGTGCGTTGTTTTTCCTTTATCATCGCCAAACAACCAATCCATACTTACCTCAAGCTCATTGGCAATTTTTTGCATGGAATTGGAATCCAAAGCAACACCATATAGCAGCGCTTCAATTTTAAATTTAGGTAATTGGAATAATTTAGAGCACACTTGCACGCGTTCTGTCATTAAGGCAGGAACACCAAGCTCATCAAGCTCTTGATTCAAACGCTCTGTTAGTTTCTTGTTTGACATGGTAATCTCCTCTTGACTTTTTATCAGTGTAAAACAGATAAGCTTAAGGATTGATTAACAAAACACACTATGAAAGAAAAAATTAAATTCTTTTCTCACCAGTAAAAAAGTGAGCGACATTTATAGGTGATTATGAGTCCCACTGGAATTAAATAAAAATATTAAGTACCTTATATTAACGAAACACTACATCTAAAATCTTAATCATGGGAAAAATAAATTTAGAAGAATACCTTAAAAAAATAAAAATTATTACTCCTTCGCTAACTGATACCTCGCATGAAGATAAAATTGATTTTTTAAGAAAAATTTATTTCGCTCATGTCCAGACTTTTCCATATTCAAACTTTGAATTACGAAAAATTTCCAAACAACATCTTATTCAAAGAAATTCATTGTCTTTTTTTAGTTATAAAGATTTGCTTTCTGCAAAAGATGGAGGATATTGCTTTCAAACGGCTGGTTTATTATTCGATGCATTATCACAACTGGGGTATACCGTTTCACTTTGTGCCGCACGAGTTCTTCTAGGAGCGAACCCTAATGCCCCTGAAATACTTCAGTTCCCTCCTACTCACCTTATATTAACAGTGCAAATTGATGCGCAAAAGTTTCTTCTGGATCCTGGATTAGGATCTTCAGCCCCTCGCTTCCCTATACTCATTACGGGAAAAAATGAATCGATTGCTCAAAACGAAGATGAATTTAAGTTTTACCCTATTGATAACATCCATGTTCTCGAGAAGAAAACAAGAAAAGGATGGTTTCTCTTAATGCAGACTGATTTGATTCCTATAAGCGAAGAAAAAGCAGCAATGAACTTGCTCAAATTAGAACGGCATCCAGAAAAACTTGCGATACGTGATGTCAAAACAGTTATTGGGATAATTACAGAGCATGGTCGAAAATCATTGGTTTGGGATGCGCAATCAAAACAGTTAAAATATTCAGCAAATGAGGGTAAAGTATACACAGAAAAAGTTTTAGCCAGCTTTGAAGAAGGTCAACAAGTACTGGTTGATGAATTTGGTATTGATATTTCAGCTAAAACATTAAAAACTTACTGCACAGATACTTTACCCTTGCCCATAAAACCTTGGACAATTTATTTTCCTCTCGATCAATCTGAACTAAAAGAAATGGAGAAAAACTTAAGGCTTTCCCTTTGACCTCTTTGAGTTAACAAAGTTTATTTTGTAGATCACACTATCTGTACGAAATCGTAACTGCTCACTTAAGCTATTAGCCACACCTAGGTAATGCTGGCTATTAACCGTAAAAACCGCAGCATTAACTCCACCATAGGTTGTAATGTTTTGTATCACCTGAAATTTACCATCTATCCATTGATATAACTGGGATAATAATTTCGTTTTCGGATTCGCTCTAGACCCGGTAATAAAGTTGATCCGAAATAAATAATGTTTGCCATGATTTGAGAAAAATACAAAATCTCGACCACCTAAACCTTCTAACACTTGAAACAGTTGAAATTGCTTACCGTCCCACTGATAAATAATTGACGCGTTAAGAAGATTAGCGCATGCCAAGTAAAATTTTCCACCTATAGTAAAATGAGTAAATGCACGTCCACCAGCTTGTGGAACGCTTTGGAATAAAATAAATTTTGTTCCATTCCAACGATAAATAGCTGAAGCGTTCACATGATCTGTGAGTGCTAGATAATAAGCGCCATCTAACGAAAAAAAATCCCATCCATAACCCCACTTTGTAGGAAGAGTTTGAAAAGGAACAAATTTTTTACCGTTCCATTCATAAATGATTGAATCGGTATTGTTTGTTATTTTACTGTTAGGTAAAACAACTCCATTAGCAAATGCCAAGAAGTGTCGTTTTTCAATAGAGAAAGCATAAGCACTTTTAGAGGCATAGGTAAAAAATTGCTGAATTGGATAAAAATAGTGGCCATCCCAGCGATATAATTTTGCATAGGTATTCAAGTTATATGGAGCTTTGGCTCCTGAATGTATTGAAGATGTAGCAAGATAAGCTTGATTTCTGATTTTGAAAAAGGCAGTGCCTTCATTACCATGTCCTGGGATTTTTTGATATAACATAAACTTATTCCCAATCCACTTATAAATAAGCACATCAATATCAGCATTACCACCATTAATATTTGCTGGAGTATTAGACACATCCTGAGCTAATTGCGGCACAGCGATATATTGAGAACCATCAATCGTAAACGGCGTCATACCTCTTGCACCCGATGTCTTTAAGTATTGATAGGGGGAAAGCATCGCCTCTTTTGCTTGCCCCCAAACTGGTAATGCAAAAAAAAAGACAACACCTATCAGTAATTTTTTAGTCACTATTGAATCCTTGGATTATCCTGAGGATAAGCGGATATGCCTTGGGGAAATCCAGTGGTAAGGCCAGGAATACTTATTTCATTGTAATCCCAGCTCTTTGCAGCAAGTTCACCAGCCATCCAAAATCCTACTGTATTTGACAACATTTGCGTTGGATCTGCTAATGAAAATTTTAACCGTATTAAAAAATCTTCAATCTTAGGTTGTTTTGAATAAGCATAATCACCGGGTATTGCGGGACGATCAGGTAAAAAGATACTGGGAATATTGGTAAAAACTTTATTAGCGATTAGTGTGCGATTATGCCTCGATGCCCATATATTATTGTAATAGTCATAATCAGCAGGAGGTATTTTTTTTTCACCTAATGAAGATTTAACTGCTGCATAAGGAGCGATATAAATTCTATCGGAGGGCAAGGTGTTATTGGAAAGTGCCCCAACAAAGGGAACCAACCAATTACTGTCTTTAGTCACACCCGCCGAAACATTTGATCCGGCAACAAAACGAATGATTACTTTTGCATTGGGCCAATCAATATTTAATTGAGCTATTTTATGTTGAAGCTCATCCATGCTTTGTAAAGCGGTTAACATAAACGTGCCAACCATTACATTATTATAAGGAATTGGATATGTATTATTCCCATCAAGAAAATTATTTTGTAACGAGTTCATATCAAATATTTGTTTCTCACCAAGAACCTCACTCATGTAATTACCTGCCATGGAACAAGCATAATCAATCATATTATGAATTAAAGTTAAATGCGGTTTCCAAGCAGGCGCATTAACTTGTTCCAACCAGTTATTTTCTGTTTGCGTATTTATTTCTTTTACCGCTTTAACATCTTTGAGTAAGTTTTCCATTTGCGGCTTCCAATTGCTATCACCATTTTCCTTTATTTTTGCAAGATACATCAACGCTGGACCAATATGTGATACTGCAGTCATTTCCGTAAAGCCCGAGTTTGGGGCAGTACGCATCAATTGCTCCAGCTCTAATTGATGATCACTGTTATAAATATACAGTGTTGAATTGATAAACAAGATCAATGAACCATTATCTTGTTGCACTAGGTTACTGTTTTTTTGCAGTTCTGACTGGAATAAAGTTTGAGAAATATTGATTTTTTCCTTAGGGTATTGTGCATCTCCATTTCCAGTAAAATCATAATATAAATTCCAAAACGCTGGAGGCGTCGTATAACCATTATTTGCTGTAGTGCCACTTTCATTTTGATTGGCCACAGCCATAGAACTATGAACATTTTTATAATGCAAATCAGTGTGGGCAAGAACTATGTCATTACAACCAAAGACAAATAATACGACATGGAAGATTCTTATGTTTGATATTTTCATAACAAAAATCCTTCTATTCTTCACAGCAATACAGTGTGAACGATTCATTTTTGCTCACAAAGAGCAGCTAAGAAGTTATTCCCTTGCTTGTTCTATCTCCAGTTTAAGAAATTTCTTACACAAATATGAGACAAAAAGGCGATGATAATTTAGAACATTTTGTTAAGCTTAACATACGAGGAATGACAATGGATGTCTTAATAAGGAAATTTATAGCTCATGGAAGATGCTATACCACAAGGACGTGGTTAACCTCCTCGTATTAGTCTGCTTATAAGTCTGATTATGTGCCCATTAATCAGACTTAATTCATTTGTTTTATAGTCATCTTACACTTGTAATCGAATAACTAAAAAACCACATTATCATCTTAAATCTAACTAGGATAATTTCTCTTAATTCATCATGAAATCGCTTTTTTGAGAGGCACTCTATATTCACTGCTGTCATATTTATTTACTTTAGAGCCACGATTAGCAGGTATTGATAATTAATGAATTTTTAAATCTTTTTTGTGTCATGACCCTCCACTTATTTGATTTATTTTTAACTTGTTAATGTTTTTTTTTCATAAGAGCCGCGTTTAAATATCACTAAGATCAAATTGAAGTCTTAAAGTATAAATAATGTCTTGACTAGAGGCCATTTGTGGTACATCTTATTCTCATGCTACCCTTTCGGACCAAAATATGCTCATTAATGACTTGTTTAACTGGTTTCAAGGAGATGAAGAATCTTTTCATCTCGTCAATCAATACCTATCAAAAGAGCTTCTCAAATCGGAACAATCTCAAGCAGAAAGAATAAACCGTATGCTTCTAAGTGAAGTACGATTTGCCAAATTAAGCGGCCTTGAAACAAGTGATGCCAAAAGCAAGTTAGAAAAGCACATCTTATATATGGATTATCTTGAGTTTTGCAGCCAACAATTCACAGTGGCTCCCAAAAGTTCTTTAATATTAGTCACCTTAAAATATCTACTGCCTAAAACGCAAAAGGAAGACCTCCATCTGAATGCCAAATTGAATGAGTTATTTGCGGCTTTATTGCATAACGACAAGGAAAATGCTCTTTCTTTTTATCAACAAAACGAAACCTTATTTAAAAATCATCCTGAAATTCAAAAACGGGTTGAACTTGTGTTATGTGAACAAAAACGTGATGCAGCAGTGAAACGAGTTGAATACCTTTTAAGTTATTTAAGCAAAAAATTATCCAATCAAAAAAATCCTCTAGGAATCATTGGATTATGTAGAGAGTGGCTTAGTGACACAGAACAGTTTACTGCATTAATACTCTGGTTGTTAGAGCGTCATGTCAGTACAAAACAAATTCTCCAAACCTATTTACTTCATGATTTTCTTAAATATCATTTATTTACTTTGCACTCAGAGGATAGCGAAGTTTTTCAGTTATATGCTCTGCTCAGTCTCTTCCCAGAGGCCAAACTACTTGTGGAAACAGCCCAACAAATTGGTAGTGATGAACGAGGATTTGAACATTATGCACTTAATGGGATTCTAAGCGAGAAAAAACTTCAGAGTATCCCATTAAAATCACAATCCTTAGAATTTTCATTAACAACATCGAATTTTTTGGCCTTACATGAACTTTTTGGTCCGACTTTTCTAACTGCAGCAGTAATCACTTCGGTAGATCATAAAAATTTAAACTGGTTGGAAGCATTAAGACAAACCTTGAATCAACCAGAAATTGTAACAAATGAAATTCCCAGGCTTATTAATAGTATTGCTCACGAATCCTCTCCTCAAGTCCTAGAGAACTTAGCTGCTTTAATCGATGATCATACAGCACAATACTTACTGTCCAAAAATGAAGGAGCTGTATTTCACCTATTACCTTATAAACCAAATCTTTTTGAATACATCAATGAAAAAAACGTTACCGGATTTATCCATCAAATCACAGTACGGCATACTTCTGAGCAAGAAATTATTTTTCAATTAATGGCTTTATTCTCGTTGCTTTCGAAGAAAAAAAATCCGATGGCGCAACTCGTATTCCAAGCAATTATCGATAATCTTGTGCACCATCCTCTTCTATTAGAAGATGAAAAATTATTGCGTCAGTTAAGAAAATACCCAGATTGCAAGCTAATACTTAGCCAAAAAAGTGAACAAATAAAAAAGCAAGTCAATGATTGTATTATTGAACAAGCTACTAAACCTCCATTCAGCAGCCACAATTATCATATTATCGAAGATATCTGGGTTGATGCAACTCGAAAACTTGCTGTATTTGATCTCATTTCACCGCAAGATACTTTCAATCTTAATCATAAATATGCTCTTCAGGTAAAAATTGCCGAAATTACTTTTTTTTATCATAGAGACTATTTTGATCTGGATGCCTTTATTGAATCATTATCCCCTCCTCCTGTAGTGGCAGAAAATGGAGTAAGCGAATACGAGCGTATTCTTATTGAAATTCTTGCGGTCATCGATAATGAATCGATTAGGGAGCAAATTATTAGCAAACTGGAGAATTATCCAGTACACCGGCTTGATTGGGTAAAAAAAGAATATGAAGGCAAAACAATTTTCCTTAAAGCCGCACAACATGGCAATCTTGGATTACTCGCTTTTTTGAAAGATCAAATTGCTCCAGAAACTTTTAATGTAGCAATAATTACCGCCGTAAAAGCAAATCAATGGGAATTTGTAGATAGGCTCTGCCGAATTAATAAAGTGCACTTGAGTAAAGATGAGATTGAAACACTTATACTCCAAGCAGCAGAGCATGGCCAAATTAAAATTATAAAATACCTTTTAGACACTTATGATTATGAACCTTCCACTGCTGAAGTGATGAAAATTCTTAATCAAGCAATTAAAAATAACAAACTCAATGTTGTTGAATATTTTTACATCTTTTCTGACAAGATGCCAACTCAATCAGTGATTAATAAATTATTTAACTCAGCAGTCGAATTGGAGTTTTGGGATATAGCCCTATTTATTGCGGACTCAGAAAAACATCCTCCCTCTCTGTTAACTATTGAAAAAGCATTTACTCATGCTGCAAACACAATGCAGGTGGAAGCAATGCAACGGTTTTGTACTTTATCAACAAACATCCCACGCCCCGACGTGATCCACCGAGCGTTTGTAAAAGCATCTCAATCAGGCCATTTACCAATAGTTCAACGTCTTCATGATTTACCTGAAAAGTTGCCGCGAGCAATTATTGAAAAAGCTGTTGAACAGGCAATCATTAATGGGCATAAGGAAACTATTAGCTATTTATATAACTCATCCAGTTATCCACCAAATCAATCTTTGGTAAATCAAGGATTTATGACTGCTGTAAAAACCGGAAAAGCAACTCTAGTTGAGTTTTTTTGCTCCCTGGCAATTAAGAACAAACCGACTCAATATGTTATCAATCAAGCAATGTATTTGGCAGCCAAGCAGGCGCAAGTGGAACTATTTAGTTTCCTCCGTAGTTTAGAACAGAATTCCCCTGGAAAATCGGTTATAAAACATGCCTTTCTTCTTGGTGTAAAAAGTGGAAACCTGAGCATTGTTGATTACTTTTGTAACAATGAAATGGATTCACTTAATCAAAGAGATATTGAAGAAAGGCTAATTTTAGCAGTGAAACTTAAAATCCCCCAAATTGCTCGATATTTATGTGAGCTTCCTATAAACGTACCACAAAAAAAATCCCTCAGGATTGCGTTTAATAAAGCGGTTTCAAGTGGTCAAAATGAACTTGCTGACTATCTAAGTAAACAATTACACAGCAAAAAAAGCCATCAGCAAACAATAGACTGTAAAATGGTCCATAGTGCAGGAGCGAATCATGAGCCTGAAATAGAGAACATCTTGGAGCTAGATACCCTCTCAAAAATCGGCTTAGAAATTGATGATAATCCAACAAAAAAGAACAACTTAACCATGGATTGCATAGAAAGTGCTCAGGAATCTGATATGAATCATGTTCCTGAAGTTGGATTACCATTAAAGAAACATGGGCTTTTTAAAGTAAAAATACCACAAAACACACCTTCTGCATCAGCTGAATTTAGAGCGCTTGATTTATAGTAATTAGTATGTTTGATTTTTTTATGATAATTGAAAGTTGAAACTATCTTTCTAGAAAGATAATTGAAACCGTTGCATAATCACACGTTCATTGGGACGGTTTCTCACTTTACTTGTCGAAGCGGTTGCATAGTCGCCAGCGGTTAAGCATCCTGGTGTCTCAGGGGCATTAATCCCTCCTGTTGAACACCCCCCAACAAAATTAGTTTGATCATATTCTGTCATAATGACCATATTTCTATTTAAAAACCAATTAATCCCTACTCCCCAGGTATTCGCTCTTTGTACGGATAGCCTAGGATCAGCAAAGGTGTAATTAGTTTGCTCTTCTTCAGTAGTAAAAGAATTAAAAATACGATTATCCATCGCTAATTGTGACCACCTCGCGACTAATTGAAACGCACCCCATGCCCCCCTCTCTCTAGGAGAGAAATTGCGATTAGGTTTTAACGACCCAAATGTAAAGGGTTCTTGAGTCAAATTATAAACCACTTGAATTTCTGCCGCATGGTTCGTCACAGCAATGAATTGAAGATCATCAGCGTTGGAGAAAACAAGCCCTTTAGACAGAGTTTGCTGAGTTTGTGTCCATTCACCAAATACACCAAAAGGCCCTAGGAACCAAAAAGCTTGAGGATGTAGTCTTTTTCTTGGCCCATTCCCATGTACATCTATTTCATAAAAGAAAATTGGATTTTGGCCAACAGAAACTAGAGCGGGTGGATTGCT
Source organism: Legionella tucsonensis (assembly GCF_001468035.1). Classification (GTDB taxonomy): domain Bacteria; phylum Pseudomonadota; class Gammaproteobacteria; order Legionellales; family Legionellaceae; genus Legionella; species Legionella tucsonensis. The sequence continues at coordinate 90,870 of NZ_LNZA01000012.1, read as the reverse complement.
TTGATTGTTTACTTCTTCTGTACTCCCAGCGATGCCAACTCCTAAATTTCTTAAAAGTGGCAAAGAACCACTTAAAAAAGGATTAGTAAACAAGCGAACTTCAAATACTTTATTCGCTAAAGTTGCTGTCTCTGAATTAAATGTAGTGGGCGTAACAGGATTTAATCCGGGATTGGTATTATCAAAAGTCCCTGTTAATACCCCCACTTCATAAGAAAACCAGTCATTAAATTTGTTGTATTTATAATTATAAGGAGATTGAGTGGTTTTTCGCTTTGGACCTACAGCTCCGTAGAATACGAAACCATATTCTCTACTTGGCGCCATCATCGTTGCATAACCACGTTCCACTGTATTGTTCGTAGCCGCTCCTCTCAATCGATCAAATCCTGTTAAGAGGCTTTTTTGTTTGCCGGCTCTTAAACCGAACACTTCAAAATAATGCAAATCAATAAGGGCATCAAATAAGCGAGCTTGACCTTGGCCAAAATCCGGAGTGAATAAGAAATCATTATATTTCAAGAAAGTACCATTAAAAATGGGGCGTACACGTCTCATCCAAAATCGGTCAACATTCTCTTGGTTAATCATCTCGGTACTTTCGACACCATTATTTATGGTCAATCCCTTTACATTGAAAAAAACATCTTGGTCAAATTGATAAAGACCATGCAGAAATAATTTGTTCTGGTTATCATTTGAAATAAAGCCAAAGCCATCTTGACTAGCTATCGCATAACCATAGTGCAATATATTCTTTTCTTTTTCATTAGGAGTACCAGCAACAATAATTTGACAAAAAGAGAGTAATAAACTTGCTAATAGAGATTTAAAATAGCGGGAATTTAGATTTATCGACACAACATGATCTTCCTTAATCCTTAATTCATGCCGAATATTGCCAGAAATTCTAGATATGTGCAAAACATAAAAATGAACTTTCATACCTATCTTAAAAACGAAAAACTGTTTCTTCATAAGTTAACTCTTCTCCCATTTTTACTCGAAGTATATGCTTTATAAAATCCAGGAAATATATAATAACTTAATGATTATATTCAATTTATGTGTGGTTAGACTATATTTTATCCATTAAGCGAATTTTTAAATTCACCAATAGACTGTACTAAAATACAAAGTAGAGCTCTATGCTCGGCATGATAGGACCGTCAGAAAGAGACAGAATTTAGGGACACGTTAAACTGGGAGATATTTATGCGAAGATATTGTATTCAAGCAGCCATGTTTCAGTTACCAATCCCATTTTTTAATCGTTTTGCCCATGATTTTTGGATTTTAAGAGAAATTGAAAGTAATAACGTAATTGCCCAATTACATGGGCTTGCTACGTCAAGAAAAAGCGGGAATATAGTACCTATTGGATATAACAAAGATCATAGTTTAAAAGCCTACTGTATTGCCTACGATACTGAATTTGCCAATCAATACGGTTTGCCACAAGGAACTTTTGCATTACCTATTCATGTCCATCGCACTGTGTATCTAAAAGAAGATTGTGTCCACCACTGGCTACAAGGAATAAACGCAATTAAAACAATTAATGATTTGGACCTTAATTATCCCCCTTACGGATTCACAATTCCTTTATCAGCTACCATCAATAGCAACTCCATTTATCATACTTTTGCGCAGGTAATGGAAATACCGTTACACACCTTTGATGGTTTTTTTCATATAGGAATAGAAGGTTCTCTCTATGACCAAATTAAATATCATTTATAAATAAATTTTTATTAAATCAATTAGCATATATATTCCATAAAATCTTAAGGTTTTGTTTTTTATAAGACAAGTCTTTACCCCTCTTGATATTTTCTGTAGTCTTTCATTTTTTAAATTTAATGAATAAGGATCTTTCATGCCTAATTTCTCTACGTTTAGCATTTACGAAAAAGAAATGCGCGCTTTCATCAGTAAAGTTGCCGAAACAACTCCCTTAGAACACAATAAACTGACAGCATGGTTTTATAGTGAGGGGATAATGCAGTTTCGTGAGGGGCAAAGTGCGGATTACTACCCTTACATCAATGATAATCTCAAAAAATTTAGTCATAGGCCATTGATATCCAAACAACACTCCATGGGACAAACACTAACTGGTTTCATTGCTCTTAAAAACGCATTCATCGGTCAGTTTGTAAAAGATCAACTCGAACTCAAAGATAAATTAGAATCTTTGTTTACCCATACCTTTTATAATGCCATAGAGAGTCATTTACCCTATATTATTATTCAAAGTGAAATATCTTCCGAATTGAACGCCTATCAAGATAAAAACAGCGGTCCTCTTGAACCTGTAGAAGCACTTAAGCTTGCAATTAAAATGTTTGAAGAAAAACGCTTAAATAATACTGCGCTGGAAGAGGATTTTAAAAATCAATTACTTCTAATGCATGAGTTCTTAGATTATTTAAGTAAACAAGCAGTATCTTCTGGGCAGCAGTTCTTTAAACCTAGTGACAATAATACGGCGCACACAACTTCAGAACAACTTACTCTCAAATAGTTAAGTCAGCATTTTTAATTGGCTTGTTTCTATTCTTGCGCTCGGATTATGTAAATCCGGTTCATGGTAACCCGGAATGAAGGTAATTCAAACCCGGGTTCCACTATAAAATTTATTTTGTTAATAACTTGGATACTTCAATGAAAACTTATAGAAAAGAATTATGGTTTCATGTTCCTGGTCGCATGGGATTTATAAATATAACCGATAAAGTACGCGAATGCTTAAACGACAGCGGTATTCAGGAGGGGTTTGTTTTAGTGAATGCAATGCATATTACTGCGTCTGTTTTTATTAACGATGATGAAGAAGGTTTGCATCAAGATTATAAAAAATGGTTGGAACAAATTGCACCCCATGAACCCATATCGCATTATCAACATAACAATACTGGAGAAGACAATGCCGATGCCCATATCAAGAGACAAATAATGGGCAGGGAAGTTGTCGTAGCGATTACGGAAGGAAAGCTTGATTTTGGACCTTGGGAGCAAATTTTTTATGGTGAATTCGATGGATGTCGCGATAAAAGAGTCTTAGTGAAGATAATAGGGGAATAGTGTCTTAGAGCATGATATGGAATACTAGAACCTTTTGCTGTAGCAAAGGACATAAAATTGAGCTCTAAGAATTTAAATAATAATGATTTTTTTGGGAATTCTATCGTTTATCGTACAAAGGATTCTTGGGGAGATATTTTCATAGTCGATAAAGGGAATATTAGAGCGTTAAACTTTGATCCAGTCTACGATCAAACCGGCATTTACATTCAGTATCCTCATATTCCTGTACATGAATATACTCGTGTCATGGTGTTAGTACTTGCATTTGTTAAACCAAGACATATCACTTTATTAGGATTGGGTGGAGGAAGTTTAATTCACTGTCTTCATTTTCTTTTACCTGAATGCTTCCTTTTTTGTATCGAGTTACGTGAAAAAGTGTATGATGCAGCAATAGATTTTTTTCAATTACCGAAAGCCCAAAACATCGAAATAATGATTGCAGATGCACAAATTGCACTCAAATTTCAAAAAAGTAACAATACTCAAATAGTTTTTGCTGACTTATATCTTGATTACGGAATGGACTTATTTCAAATTCAGCAACAATTTATAGAGCATACTTATCGTGTTTTGGATGATCTGGGTTGGCTGGTTATCAATTTTCATGAGCTTCCTAAACTGGATTCCTTTTTTATTCAATGCATGCAAGATTATTTTGCTGATCTGTTTATTTGTCCAACAGTGAGCGACAATTATATTTTATTTGCCAGTAAATCTTCTGTTAAAGATTTGCATTTAGACAACCATCAAATACCCCTTGCTGAATTAGAAAATAAGCTCAATATCAAGTTACTCCGTTTATTTAAAAAAATAAAACGCTATAAGAATGAGACACATGAAGAATTAACACGATCATAAAAAGGAATAATAATGTTACGAGTGACCTTATTTGGGGAATATCTAAAAATTTTCTGGGCTATTCTGATTGCTTTTCCCTTAGCGAAAAATAGATGGTTGAATATATTAAGAGATGTCTGCACTGTTTCGATTATAAAAACATAGTAAAAGGATAATTGGAGGTATACTGTTTATTAAAAGTATGTTTCATAGGAAATAAAAAAACCGCTATTTTTCAGCTCTGATCACATAAATGGGTAAGATGAACTCGTATTTATCTTGATGTTTTTCATGGCACTCTTGCTCATATGCCCTTACTAACGCTTCATTGAGGATCCCTATTTTATCCGATGGGATTTGACCATGAAAAAATGCAAGTCCATTCACAAACTTACGGAAAATATCCAGAGAGGGCAACATAAGCTCATGCTTAAAATGCTCCACTATGATTTGTTGAAAAGGAAGCGCATGCATTCTTTCTTCCAAATGATGGAAATTCTGGAAATCTACAGGGGGCGTAAATTGATTTAAACAGCTAAATTCTCCGGACGATTTTATAGTGTGATAGCTTCTCATGAAAGAATCATCACCCGAAGGAAAAAGAGTTAAAACCTTTCCTCCAGGCTTTAAGGCATGATAAATATTTAAAAAAACGGTTTCAATATCAAAGGCACACCAGTGTAAACACCAAAATGATACGATGTAATCAAACTGCTTATCGAATTTCATTGTTAACACATCTGCTTGTTGGCAACTCGCATTAGGGTAATTCGCCATTGCTTTTCTGGCCAATTGCAACATATTCTCAGAAGCATCTATCCCAAGAAGCGAACCGTGAGGAATTTTATCTAAAATTTTGCGGCTGAAAACTCCATTCCCACAACCGATGTCCAATACCTGATCCGTCGGTTTTATAGTTAAATAGTTTAAATAATTATCTGCGATGCTGGCTTGAATATAAGAACCTATTGCATAATCATGAGCAGGCCATTCTTGAATTAGCATTGTTATTCCTTGTTAGCAGATATTTCTTACTTAAAGCATTAGCAAAAAACTTTTACCCGAATCCAACATAGCACGATTACCTCAAGAGTAAAACTGCTTTACAATAATAGTGATACTCCATTTACTCATTACTTTATTTTTTTTAACAGAGTGTTGGACAGTACAAAAGGCATGTATGATCAATTTAAGAAATTTCTTACAAGAATTTAAGCAAGTATAACCATGACCTTTTAAAAAAATTTGATATGCTTAACAAGAACGAGGAATGACAATGGATGTCTTAAAAGGAATTTATAGCGTCACGGAAGATGCAAAACCACAGGGATGTGGTAGCTCCTCCTCGTATACTTCATAGCCATTTCCACTAGTTTCTCAAGCTATGGAGCATGACAGCGAATTCAAATGAAAATCTTATTTACACAAGATCCGAAAAACAAACACTTACTATTTATTATATTTGTCCTATTTCAGGATGTTCTATCCCCTTTTCCTCAATTTTTTTCATTGTATCTTTAACAATTTTATCGATTGCATCCACGGAGTCTGTGGTAATCCATTTTTTTAAACCCAATTTATGAGCTACTCGGGTAAATGCTCCTTGACCAATCTCAAGTGTTTTGTACTCATTTGTATCCTTAAACGCCTTTAGATACTCTTGAATTTCTTCTGTAGTCTTAAATTGTTCAATTTTAGATTTAAAATTTAATAAAATATGGGTCTTTAATTCATCTCCTTTCATATTTTGATATCGTGATTTGAATTCCTGAGAAGCATTGACAACAGTCTCTGTTGTGACTTCATAATCATGTTTTCTCGGTTTTTCTAAATTTGCAGGACTATAAACCGTTTTAATATAGGTTTTTTTTAGTTCCTCTTTGAGATCTTGAATATTAGGAGATGCCTTTGAGGACATATAATGTTGAGCAGTGGCTAAGCCTTTCCCAAGACTTTTTTGAGTGTCGTTGTTTATCCAATCTTGTATCTGCACCAACTTTTGTAACTTAGTAACCGCTGTTTTGTGTGGCTCTTGCAGATCGTTAATTTGCACGCTTTTCATTTCGAGAACAATTGACACATTCATTCCAAGCGTATCTCGTATTACCTTCTCGTATTCGACTCTTAGCTGTGTTATTTCTGCATTTATCTTTTTCAGATCCTCTCCAACCTGTTTAAAAGGAATCATATTATCTCCCAATATCATAAAACGATTGGGGGGGGTCTCAAGATCTTCAAACTCAAGTAAATTGAGATAACTGTCATCAAAATAATCTTCTTCGAGTTCAGAACCATCTTGAGTTAATTCTTTACGTAATTCTTTTAGCTGTTGTTGCTTATTAACTGGATAGCCCTCTGGATCCGTAGTTTTATATTCCGGATGCTCCTTTACATACTGAGCTATGGCTGATTTTTCATTTTTAATTTCTTGCTGTATTTGAGCTTCTAATTTATATATCTCTGCCAGCTCTGCTTCTGGAATTAATAACTTTTCAAGATCAAGTTTTGCTTTATTTAATTTACTATGTTCAGGTTCTTCAGCTGTTTCTAATTTTTTCTTCAGTCCCTCTATTTGCTTCACATAATCTTCATGCATACCTAATCTCTTTCGATTGTTTGCATTCGCAAGAAAAAGTTCTTCAAACGATTTGAGTTGTTCAAAATAGGCGAATTGCTTACCAAACATATAATCTACAGAAGTAGATACTTTAATTGGCTTACCTGCAAGTTCCTCTGAAAGGCTGGCAACTGCATCAGCAGTGCTTTTAAGTTTATCGTCGGTCATTGCTTTTGTAGGTAAATTCAATGACTGAACAAATTTACTTCTTTGAGTAAATAAAATAATCTCGTCATAACCACCTTCACGTAGTCGTTTGACCAGATTGAGATTTAGTTCACCGTTTATAAGAAGACACCCATCAATATCAACTAGTGCTACTTTTTTTTTCTTGCGCGCTTCAAGTTTATCGTCACTCATATTTTTGCCTTAAAAAATCTATAATCTAATGGAGTACTCTTTAACTGAATCATTTAGTGATCGTCTTATTTAAGTGTATGTTATAAATTTATTATGTTCCATTTTTAGTCATTCAGTGCGTGTTGAAGTGACTAAGAACTGGCATTACTGCTGTTTTGTTGTCGCACAGAAGCATTGAAAATCTAAGCACTGAGACAGGAAGCGAAAACAATTTTATTAATTTTAGTATAATATTGAAATATGGATATTCTGAAATAGGTGGAGTACGATGCCCAAAGGTTCTGAACTTTTAGTTGCTGCCCTGGAAAATGAGGGAGTAAAACACATTTTTGGTATTCCTGGTGAAGAAAATCTTGATGTTGTAGAAGCACTCCGTAACTCGTCAATCAAACTGGTCCTGACACGACACGAGCAGGCGGCTGCATTTATGGCAGCAACATATGGTCGATTAACCGGTAAGCCTGGTGTTTGCATGACCACGCTTGGCCCTGGTGCTCTGAATCTTACTACTGGCGCAGCTTATGCACTTCTTGGCCATATGCCCATGATTATGATTACTGGGCAAAAAGGTGTTTTATCTTCGCGCCAAGCACGATTCCAGATGGTGAATACGGTGGCAACAATGCAGCCATTAACCAAAATGTCGCGCCAGATTGTATCCCCCTCAATGATCCCTACCATCGTACGCGAAGCATTCCATCTCGCTCAAGAAGAAACCCCGGGGCCTGTGCATTTAGAACTTCCTGAAGACATTGCTGCGGAGAAAAGCCAAAAGGTTGAACTCATCCCTCCTCATCCTCTCGAATATCCTATAGCAAATGAGGAGTCGTTAAATCGTGCAGCAGATATGATTAAAAAAGCAAAACGCCCTCTCGTAATGCTTGGTGCTGCAACTTCACGGCCAAGAACGACCAATGCGCTTTCTCAATTTATTACGCGAACAAAAATTCCTTATTTTACAACTCAGATGGGTAAAGGGACTGTTTCTGGAGCAACAGAACTTTATATGGGCACCGCAGCACTTTCAGAGCGCGATTATGTGCATGAGGCGATAGAACAAGCGGATCTGATTATCACGATTGGCCATAGTACCATAGAAAAGCCACCTTTTATTATGGGGTCTCATCTTAAAGTCATTCATGTCAGTTACAAATCCGCCACCGTGGAACAAGTTTATTTCCCTCAAGCAGAGGTTATTGGCGATATGGGTCCTTCATTAAAATTGCTTGCAGATAAACTTGAGGGTAACCTTCCCCATGCGGGTGCGCTTCTTCATTTACGGGAAGGGATTTTGAGTAAAATTGCAGCAAGAGCTACAGAAGATCGCTTCACCCCCCAACGTTTGGTCTATGATGTTCGGCAAGTAATGCCACGTGATGGGATTCTTGCATTGGATAATGGGATGTATAAAATCTGGTTTGCCCGCAATTATCGTACCCAAGTGGCCAATACAATTCTTCTTGATAATGCACTTGCTACTATGGGTGCAGGCCTTCCCTCTGCAATTATGGCTTCACTTTTGTATCCTGATCGTCGCGTGATGGCTGTGTGTGGTGATGGAGGGTTTATGATGAATAGTCAAGAGTTGGAAACTGCAGTTCGACTTAAATTAAACCTGGTAGTACTGGTCATCGAAGATCATGCATTTGGCATGATACGCTGGAAACAAGCAGTCGATCACTTCCCCGATTATGGCATGACCTTTACAAATCCTGATCTTATAAAATACGCTGAATCTTACGGAGCACGAGGCACCCGGGTTGAATCCATTGGAAGTTTTCAATCCATTCTGGAAAACGCATTCAAGGATGGAGGAGTCCATCTTGTTGTTTTCCCCATTGATTATTCAGAAAATAAACGTGTTCTTGTAGATGAATTACAAGAGCGGCTGCCACCAAAGGAAAAATAATGACAAAAACACTTCGTGTGGTACGTGCATTTGATCGAACATTAATCAAAGAAATTTCCGCTGATGATGCACAAGCACTTGCGGCAAAACTTAGTAAAGCCGCATCAACCATAAGAAATCGTGATGTTTGGCTCAAACCTTACGAACGTATGGCCATACTGAAACATGCTGCCGAATTATTAGCATCCAATCAAGAACGTTTTACGAAGCTGATTGCACAAGAAGGAGGGAAACCCTTTACTGATGCAGCAGTCGAAGTAACACGTGCAATAGATGGATTAAACGATGCCGCTGAAGAATTACGCCACTTTGCAGGCAAAGAAATTCCTATGGGACTCACCCCTGCGAGCGAGTATCGCTGGGCATTCACGATTAAAGAACCCATTGGCGTTGTAGCCGCTATTTCGGCGTTTAACCATCCACTTAATCTGATTGTACATCAAATAGCTCCAGCAATTGCGGTAGGCTGTCCGATAATTATTAAACCCGCATCAACAACTCCTTTATGTTGTTTAGAGCTCATTGAATTATTACGACAAGCGGGACTTGCAGAAGCATGGTGTCAAACCTTCATCACTGAAGATAATGACTTAGCGGAACAACTTGCAACCGATGAATGTGTCGCTTTTTTAAGCTTTATTGGTTCAGCTAAAGTGGGTTGGTACCTAAAAAGCAAACTTCCTTCAGGAGCTCGTTGCGCCTTAGAGCATGGTGGTGCTGCCCCAGTAATTGTTGATCGCAGTGCGAATTTATCGAAAACCACCCAAGCTCTTGTCAAAGGAGGTTATTATCATGCCGGACAAGTATGCGTTTCGGTACAACGTATCTTTGTTCATAAAAACATTATTACCCCATTCATAGACGAATTCGTAAACCGGGTTAAAGTACTGCACGTTGGTGATCCACTGTTAAAGGAAACTGAAGTGGGACCGCTTATTCTTCCACGTGAAACCGAACGTGTCATGTCCTGGATCGATGAAGCAGTAGCGAAAGGAGCAACATTATTTGGTGGCGGTCGACTTTCCGAAACAACTTTAATTCCCTCTGTATTACTCAATCCAGCTGCCGATGCTAAAGTATCTCAACTGGAAATTTTTGGTCCGGTAACCTGTGTTTATGAATATGAAAAAATTGACCAGGCAATTCACACCGCAAACTCATTACCCTTTGCCTTTCAAGCCAGTGTATTTTCTGAAGATTTAGAGCCTGCATTAAATGCAGCAGAAGGTCTTGAGGCTTCCACAGTACTCATTAACGATCACACCGCCTTTCGTGCTGATTGGATGCCCTTTGCTGGATTAAAGCAATCAGGTTATGGCATAGGGGGAATTCCTTGGACTATGAAAGAAATGTCCAAAGAAAAAATGATTGTTTTGAAAAAAGATTGATAGATATCAGTTAATGGTAGCTTATTGCTTGCAATGAGAAATCTACTCAAATATCAGATTTATGCTAAAGCATGTTCACTGAAACAACTTAAAGGGAGCGCAGGATGCAAGAGCAAATCAATCTTCCGAGCTCGTTTAGAAGATTGCTATTTTTATTATTCATAAGCTATGCGAAGTGGTCCGCCGCGATTACACCTTTATCACTCAATCAACCTCAAGCCATAGGAAATTTTGCTCTAGCAACGTCACAACAGCCAGGTCCTTTTTTTTCTTTTGGCCAAAATATTATTGATAAAAATCAATTTATTGTTTCTTTCAACTCCAATTACTTATACAGCCAGACTCAACGCATTTTAGATGGAACCCCTTCCATACTTTATGGAATCGCAGACTCAGCCTCGCTATTACTCACGCTGCCTTATGCCTTTAGTTATAAAAATGGCAATCAAAACTTATCCGGCATTGGTGATCTTGTTCTTGATTTAGAATATGCATTTTATAGTTACGAAAATTCAAGATATGCAGAGCAAGCAACTCTTATTTTCTCTCCTAGCTTTCCTGTCAGTAATTTAGATGAAATTTCTAAAAAACTTAATCCAAGCAGCCGTGTATCAGGATTTTCTAGAAAAAATGCCCCGTCCAGTTTCGATGCAATGACTTATTTTATTGGAGCGACTTATTCGCGTATGCTCATTGAGTGGTATGGTTTTATTGCTCCAGGAGCCTTATTCGCAAGCAAAAAAGATTCAATTCAGCAAGGAGCACAATATTACTATAATTTGGGGATAGGGCGTAACATCAAAAGTGCAGAAAAAAAATACATATTTTTTGGATTGTTTGAATTAAATGGCCAATACAGCGCTAAAACCAAATTGGACTCACATCATGTTCCCAACACAGGAGGAAATATTATTTATGCAACCCCTTCGCTCTCATTTTCTACACCCAAAATAATGACTCAGATCGGTATTTCCTTGCCTGTCGTCCAATATTGGTATGGCAATCAAAGTAACCTCTCTTATTATGTAAGCGGTATTATCACTTGGACTATTCACTAGCCCTCTCCTATTGCCTCACGAACATATATTAATAAAACATTAATTTTTTTTGTTTATACTAAAATATTATTAAAGTAATAAGCTGCTTACGTTATGCCAAGACACATGCTATTTTCAGATGAAATGGATTTTATCGTTACACAATACCTCGACGGAAAACCAGGATGGGAGAGGCGAGAAGTAGGCGTCATCATTCCTAATCTGAGCGACCCGGATGGAATGAATGTTACTTATTTTTATAACCAAGAAAAAAATTCTGTTGTCATTCCCAGCCCATTAGCTGTAAAAGATGGCGAAGGTCTTGGTGCTGAACCTTCGTATCAAGCAACTATAGAGGCCATTTCGGAGCAATTGGGGAATACTCATTTTAATATTTGCAGTTCTTTATTGGGAAAAGGCTCTGGAGAACGCCATTATGTCGCACTTTATCACGAACAAAACGAAGATAAAGAAATGAGTATTTTTGACTCAAAAATAAGTGAACCGGAACGATTTTTCAATTCTTCTAATGCACCGTCTATTTGGGAAATGGCATGGGGATACTTGACAGCTCCGTTCAAAGCATTTGGATTATGGGCGTTTAACATTGGCAAACAAATCAATACTACTTTTTTAGAGCAGCAAGTAACAATATACCGATTAGAAACGCAGCCTATATTGGATGCTGTGAGCTGTGGCTACCATTCTACAGGTGCATTGTTAGCAATGATAGAGCAAATTGAGCTGGACAACCGCAGCACCGAGCAAATTACATCAGCAATAATAGGTAATAAGCAGCATGATCGATTAGCAGAAACACTACTGAGCAGCAAAGATAATAAGAATAAAATACCCTCTATTTCACCCGCTTTAAAAGAGGTTGCCATCCCCGACTCCGGCTTGAAGCACGACTTACAATTAGAACCAAAGGAATTAAATCGTCAAAGCGATACCCCACCACCAAGAGTAGAGAACACTCTTGAACCAACTAATCACCGCTCGCTGACTAAAACTTAAAGTAAAATTGACTTGCAGCAAATCTTATCTCTTTGTTTGCATCACATGGATTCACCAAATCAGGCATTCTATCTGGCACCTCAACTCAGTATAACAGTATAAGCAGTAGAAATCTTAATTAATACGACTTTTGCGACTTAAAATGCCAGGAGATAGTCCGCTGACGGACCAACTTGTTTCAACAGAAGATACTCTCATGTTCTTTAAGAATATAAGTGGATTTAGTTAAAAATTTTGTTTGTTTTATTTACAAGCATGTATCTCTTATCTATCCTAAACGTTCAATTTTTTAATTAACACAAACACTAGATTATTTCGGGAATATTAGTTGCGCATATCCTTGATGCCCGTTAATTTTGGTTGCCTTTTTCTGAGCATTGTAAGAGAAATTATTGAGTCAATTTGTATGAATAAACGAATTAAATTAAAAAATTATAATGAATTACTCTCAAAGATTACTCATTTATATTTTATAAAAAAACAATTTATTTGCGCTGCTTTGTTGTTATTGGTTGCTCCACATTCTTGGGCAAAACATTCTTATGACACCATCATTATTGGAGCAGGCGTAGCTGGCTTAACTGCCGCAAAACAATTACATCAAGCACAACAAGATGTACTTATTCTTGAAGCAAAAGATCGCCTCGGAGGCCGAGTACATACAGACTATAACTGGGGGTTTGCTATTGATCTGGGAGCCACCTGGATTCATGGGATTGAACACAACCCGCTAATTCCTTTACTAAACCAACAAACTGTTGTGCTCAATAGTTACAATAACTCCAAATCAACCGATATGCTAAAAGACTTTGCTTTGTATAATAGTGAAGGAAAGCCTGTATCAGAAAAATCTTTAAAGTTGTTTTCCAGTTTGGCTTATGAGTTTATACGTTACAGTAAGACACAGAATATAAAGATCTCTTTTGCTCAAAATTTTACTGCATTTGCACAGAAAAAGAAGTTGGATGCAGATCAACGAGCCTTACTGCATTATGCATTAGAAAATATTTACACTTATGAGTTTGCTGATAATTTGACGCAATTATCACGTAATGTTTATTCTGCATATGAGGACTCAATTTCCTCTGGCAAAAACGCACTTATCCCTGCAGGTTATTTCCAGATTTTTCGGCAATTTTCACAACATATTCCTATCCATTTGAATCAAATTGTTCAACAAATTGATTATGCCTCTGATGATGTTCGCGTCATCACTCAAAGGGATACCTATCATGCCAAACACGTGATTATCACGGTTCCCTTAGGTGTACTAAAAGCCAATAAAATTATATTTCATCCTTCCTTACCTAAAGAAAAGAATGATGCAATAGCCCAATTAAAAATGGGAAATTATGAAAAATTATATTTGTTATTTGATAAGGTCTTTTGGAGTAAAGATAAAGAATGGATTGGTATGTTACCCCAAAATGAGGAAGAAGCATTTAATATTTTTAATTATTATAAATACACCAAAAAACCCGTTCTCATTGTATTCACTAGCGGCAAACTTGCACGTGATATGCAAAAAAGAGGCCATTTAAATAAATGGGTCATGAAGCAGTTAAGAATGATCTATGGGATGAACATTCCTGAGCCAATCAAAGTAAAACAATCGCACTGGGTTAGCGATCCATTTACTCTTGGCAGTTATTCTTATTTACCAATCAATGTAGATAAAAATGTTATTTCACTATTGGCAAAGCCTGTTGCTGGCAAACTCTATTTTGCAGGAGAAGCAACTTCTACAACGGATCCAAGCACCGTACATGGAGCTTATTTATCTGGGCTTCGAGTTGCTCATGAAATACTGAGAAAAAATAAAAAAGGAAATCCTTTTAAAAATTGATTCGTCATGCTGTTGCAACTAAAAGCAAGTGATAATTATAGAGAAAGGAAAAAGATGAAAATAACAGACATAATCCAATAAACTTGAAATGTCACAACATCAAGAACGGTGGGATTAAAGAAGGTAATCATTACTTTAAAAAAAGATCCTTAATAAAACCTTAAGGTTCTTCAAATACAATAATTGATTAATTTATTGATCAATAAGGATTAAAATATGCCTGTTATTGTTCAAGTCACCGAAGACAATGCCGTTCAATATTCTCCAAATCAATCCACATATTATATGTTATATCCAAAATTCGATAAGACATTTCAAGTAGATGAAAATGTTTATCAAGCCCAAGCAATTGATCCAAATGAAAAAGTAATTTTAAAATCAAAAGGCATTCATCATTGTCATACTGTGATTGTCAAAGATTATAACTACAATAATTATTTTATGCTCCATGTTTCCCCACAAGCGCTGCGCAGGCCATATGATCCCGTTAGAAAAGTAGCTGGAACAACAGAAGGATTTGGCGGATTCGGTATGTTTTCCTTGGGTTGGGATGAAGCAATAACCAATTCAAAAAAACCAGCATATATCGATTTAGATCCTTACTATTATGATAATGGGATGCTTGGAACTCATCCAGATTCAGAATTAGAAATTATTATCGTTGTAAATAATGAGCATTGGAATGCGGAAAAAGCGAAAGAAGAAATTTTAGGGAAGTTACAAAACAGAATACCAGGAAAAGTAGTTAAGCTTAATGTTATTGTTAATAGTGCGTTAGAGCATGCTTATTATTATAGTGTTGAATTTGATCCAAAAGCTGAATCTTTAACTGTAGTTTCAAATAATGGGTTATACACTGAAGCTTATGATAATGCATTTGATAACAATATACATCAACATGCTCATGAAATGCTCCCACAAGAAAAACGAATGGGGCTCCAAGAGAAAATACATGATTTACAAAAGCAATCCCAAGAAATTGTAACCGTGATACTTGCAACACTCGATCCATATAAATCAGTAGAACAACTCGTATTAAATCCATCAATTCGTTTCATTGAGTTGTGTTCCAATAAAAAAATAGAAATTGAAGCACTCATTAATGGAATCGAATCAGTACTCGCTGAAAGTAAAAATCCAGTAATTAATCTTGGCAGTCCAAATTTATATGATTCTTACAAGGAGTTAGGCTGGCTGCATTTATTAACGGGAAATCATGAGAAATGTGCATTGTATTTTAGCAAAGCAGCCGATTATGCCATCAATATGAGAAAAGCTGAATTTGATGATGATATGAAACTCTATTCAATACTTGCTGGCGCAGTGTATGAGCGTAATAGAGATCTTGAAAAAGCTTATTATTATTATAATACAGCAGATAGAGGTAATATCCATCTTGACTACATTGATGCCCAATTGAGATGTGCTCGTATTGCATCACAAATCCATGGAAAAGCCGTTAAGGCTTTAGAAGCTGTGCTTAACGCCAGAGAAACTCTTTTGAAGTTAATCGACCAGGTTGAGAAGCACTCACTTCCACAAAAAGAAAAAATTCTTCAAGCATTAAATTCAAGAGGAGTTATGTGTCATGACCTGCTCGATTCATTACAAGAGTATTTAATTGAACACCGTCATGAGAGTCCTGTACTTCAGCAAGAATATGATAGGAATTTTGCCATATCAACTTGCATAATGTAACAATCCTTATCTCTTTAAGTGTTCTTCAATTAATTTCATTAACCTGTCTCATCTGAGACTTACGTCCCCATTCAGGCTCTCGATTATTTAAGGTAATGCAAAATGCCAATTCATCGCTCTGGACAGACCTTCGAGCATGATTTCACCGCGGATGCTGTTGCCTTTCGCATTCACTCTGGGGCTTAACACTACAACTCCAGCTTTACCAGGAACAACAGCAATCGTATAACCAGACACACCACTTTTAGCGGGCATGCCAGTTTTAACCATGTGCGTACCCGTTTCATCATAAAGGCCACAGGTTGCCATAATCGCTAAGGTAATTTTGCAGGTATCGGTAGAAATGATTTGCTTCTCACTCTCTGGATCTTGTCCCGCATTAGCCAATAAAGTAGGTAGGAATAGCATTTGTTCTAGAGTAGCTTCATAGGAACAAAGCGCAAAATACAAATCCAATGTTTCATGGATATCCGTTTCAAGGTTGTTTCTACTTTTTAATAAATAGGCAAGAGCACGATTGCGATTACCTGTTCTTTTTTCAGAGGTAAAAACCAGTGGATTAATACTGAGGCGCTGATTAAATAATTTTTGCGTCCAATGTTCTAACCATCCAAATTGTTGTTCACCATTACCTGGGATGTGGGAGCATAAGGTGATAGCCCCAGCATTCAGCATAGGATTTGAAGGCTTAGGACCAAATTGTTCCAGACGAGTAATTGACGCAAAATCATCCCCAGAGGGTTCAACCTTAACCCATTCAAATACTTGTTCGGCACCAAACTCTTCGAGTAATCCAATCAAAGGAATCATTTTAGCTGTACTTTGCAATGTAACGGGATTCAATGGGCTGTTGCTATAAGAGAGAGGTTGCTCACCTAATGATTGGACAGCAATCGCTGTCAACTCCGGATTCACGTTGGCAAGTTCTGGAATATAGTTCGCAGTTTTACCCTCTTGATTCAATTCTGCGGCACGAACCAAATCTTCTAACAAATGGATTGTAAGCAATGATGACATAGGATCCTTAAACTGGAAAAAGCAGCCATTATGATAAATTTAGCACATTAAAACAAATAAATTTGCAGAAAGGATTAATTAAAAACTTCACGAAGGAACGGAAGCATTACGTTCCAAAATACGCGTTTAAACTATTCTTCAACTCACTGATATATTCCATATAACCTCCTTTTGGCGATAGAGATTATATGATTTTCATTGTATGTCAGCGAGTTATCTTTCTTATTTCAGTGCCAAACCAGAAATAGTTTCCCGCCTGCGCGGGCATGACATGTTTTATTGTCATGTACAGAGTGAAGTAGATGTAAAACATATTAAAATTTTGTCAAATGCGCTATACTGAAGGTCAAAATAATGAGATTTCACCACTTATACTCGTGTGACATTATGGATAATAATCATATAGTTGTGCTCAACTCAGGCTCTTCAAGTATTAAATTCGCTGTATACGCATTAAATGCCTCCTTACCCAAACTCCTGTATGGTATTGTTGAAAACATTTGCGAGTCCCCTGTTCTGAAATTATATGACGAAAATAATGTCTTAGTGCGGGAAAATCACTTCGAAAAAGATCGCAGTTACAGTTACTTTTATGAATTATTATTCTCAGCCTTAAAAACCAATCAATTTGGTTTTCAAATCAGTGCTGTAGGACATAGAGTTGTGCATGGCGGCAATGAGTTTCATACTCCAGTTTTTTTATCCACCGACATCATCAAAAAGTTAAAGGAATTCATTCCTTTTGCCCCGCTGCATCAGGCATACAATCTCGAAGCAATTGAGAGTATCAATAAACTTTATCCTGAATTACAGCAAATCGCTTGTTTTGATACTGCATTTCATAAAACTCATCCAAAGACAGCAGATCTATTTGGTCTTCCACGAAAATATTTTGCAGCGGGAATAAAACGCTATGGTTTCCATGGACTTTCCTATGAATTTATCATGCACCAATTAAAAAGCATTAATCCACAAAAGTACATGGGCCGGATTGTCATTGCGCATTTGGGTAATGGCGCCAGTATGTGTGCGGTCAAGGAAGGAAAATCCATAGATAGTACCATGGGATTTTCTGCGTTGGATGGATTGGTTATGGGGACTCGTTGCGGAAACATCGATCCTGGAGTCATTTTGTATTTATTACAATCTGAAAAAATGAGCCCAGATAAAATTCAAAACTTACTTTATAAAGAATCAGGTTTATTAGGAATTTCCGGAGTTACTTACAATATGCAGAAACTGCTTGAAAATGAGAGTTTACATGCAAAGGAAGCGATTGATTTGTTTGTTTATCGTATACGTAGAGAGCTTGGAGCACTTACTGCTGCACTTGGTGGATTGGATGTATTGGTTTTCACTGGAGGTATTGGAGAAAATGCCTGGCAAATTCGTCAAGCGGTTTGTCAAGACAGTGAGTGGCTCGGTATCAAAATCGATACGATTTTAAACAAGAAAAAACAATTAATGATTAGTACGCCCAAAAGTTTTGTCAATATTTATACAATCCCTACTGACGAAGAATGGATTATTGCCAATCATTGTTTCCATCTTATTAAAAATAAGGAATTATGACATGGACAACACGTTACTTTCGGGAAAAAAAGCTTTGGTAGTTGGTATTGCCAATGAAAGTTCCATCGCCTTTGGTTGTGCACATGCGCTGAAAATGGCTGGTGCAGATCTGGCAGTCACTTATTTAAATGATAAAGCCAAGCCATTTGTGGATAAAGTTGCCAACTTACTCCAGCCTTCTATTTATCGTCAGTGTGATGTGACCAAAGAGCATGATTTGGATAATTTATTTTTGGAAATTGACGCAAAATGGGGGCAAATTGACATCGTGGTCCACTCGATTGCTTTTGCACCCAAGCACGATTTACAAAATCCTGTGCATGAATGCTCTAAAGAAGGGTTTCTCATGGCGATGGATATTTCCTGTCATTCGTTTATACGTATGGCGAATCTTGCGAAACCGCTGATGAAAAATGGAGGCTCACTGTTTTCCATGACATTCTATGGAGCAGAAAAAGTTGTCGATAATTATAATCTCATGGGCCCCGTTAAGGCTGCACTAGAGGCTTCTGTGCGTTATATGGCAGTAGAACTGGGTCCACAACAAATTCGCGTCATTGCGCTTTCTCCCGGTCCTCTAAAAACGCGTGCTGCCTCGGGATTGGG
This sequence comes from Legionella tucsonensis, assembly GCF_001468035.1. Lineage (GTDB taxonomy): Bacteria > Pseudomonadota > Gammaproteobacteria > Legionellales > Legionellaceae > Legionella > Legionella tucsonensis. The sequence continues at coordinate 71,873 of NZ_LNZA01000012.1, read as the reverse complement.
GAAGTTTGATGATTTACTTCAGCTTGCAAAAGAAAAATCTCCTTTAAGATCATTGGTTGCTATAGATGATGTAGGAGCAATGGTGGTTTTTCTTGCCAGTCAATATGCTAAAAACATTACTGGCGATGTCATTTATATTGATAGCGGATACCATATTATTGATTAGTCTGTTGACAATTCTATTATCTTGGCCAAAATGGTAAGTATAAATCACTGGTGGTTGTATCGTATACCTCTTGCTTAATGACTAATGGAAAGGCTGTAATGAATATTGATCAAAAAATCATTTGCCCTATTTGTGGAAAACAAAATACCTGGTGCTCCGAGAACCGGTTCAGGCCTTTTTGCTCTCATCGATGTAAACTCATTGACTTAGGTGAGTGGGCTAGCGAGACGCGGAAAATTCCGGAAAATACGAATGATCCAGACCTTAAGGTTTCAGTTCATAATGACCAAGATGAATAACTTTTCCCTCATCTTATTCAACTGAAGTTAAAATCATATTATTTTATAGATTTTTTGTTTTATTTGTTACTCTGTCGGTAACTTGATTTCTTGGACTAATCCATACGAATAAGTGGCTGCGATAATCGAGGCAGTGTAAATCAATTCTTAGCATCATTGTGATCTTCTGGATTACTATCACTTTTTTGAGGATAAATTCGTACCTTAATAATTTTTGATGGACTGACTTTTTCAATTTTGGCATGAAACTCTGGAAATTCAATGTACTCTCCTTCCTTAGGTAAGTAGCCCAGGCGATGAATAAATAATCCATTTAAAATATCAATCTCATCGTCTATATCAATATCCTGATTCATTGCTTGCTCTAAAAAATAGATGGAGCAATTTCCTGAAGCAGATATGCTCCCATCCTCATTTAATACCCAATCCACTTTAGTACGATGAAACTCATCTTTAATTCGACCAATCATTACCTGCAGTAAATTATCGAGGGTAACAAAGCCCAAAATAGTACCTTTACCGCTGTAAACAAGAGCAAAATGTGACATTCCTTCACGAAATTTATGTAATAAATCCAATGCCGGCACACGACGTGACACTTTGAGAACCGGTCGGAGAAGTGGTTGCAATTCTTTGATCTCCCCATGTTGGTAAAAGATAGGAAGGAGATCTTTGACATGAATAATACCGATCACATCTTTTTTTTCTGGATCATAAACAGGATAACGACTGTAACGATTTTTCATAATGATATCAATGACTTCATGAATAGGCTTGCTTATATTGAGCATGACTATTTCTTCATTAAAACGCATCACTTCAGTTACCTTCAGTTCGGCTAAATCCAGAGTGTGCTCAATGATTTCAACTTCCTCTTCCGAAAGTTCACCATGAAGATGGCTTGCGCCTAAAAGCAGCTTTATTTCATCTGTCGAATAAAAATACTCTGTCTGATGCACTTCATCTAATTTAAAAAGTCTTAAAAGAAAATTTGAGCAGGTATTAAGTAGCCATATTGCGGGATACATGAGCCAGTAAAAACCATATAGAGGTAGAGCGGTCCATACAGATACTCGTTCTGATTGACGAATCGCAAGAGATTTAGGCATTAATTCCCCGACAACAATATGGAGAAAAGAAATAAATGAAAAAGCAACAAAAAAAGCGATTATCGTAATTAATTGTGGTGAGTTAATACCGATAAAACTCAGAAAAGGCCTCAGCAACTCAGCAAAAGCAGGCTCTCCAATCCAGCCCAGTCCAAGTGAAGCAATTGTGATACCGAGCTGGCATGCAGATAAATACGCATCCAGATGTGTATGTATTTGAACGAGAATTTTTCCCCGTAAACCATACATATTCTTGATTGCTTCAACACGAGTAGCTCGCAGCTTTACCATACCAAATTCGGCGGCCACGAAAAAAGCATTAAGTAAAACCAACAGAAATGCAGATATAATCTGTAAAAAATTGATCACCTGGAATTTCCTTATCTCAAAACCCAATAGTTAGTGAGATTTATTTTTTTCAAGAGTCTCTCTCCAAGCTTGCTCTTCAGATTTAGTTTCAAAAATCTCTTTATCTGTTTTTTCTATGTCATGCTCTGCTATTTTTTTCTCATGCTTAGAACCTGCCAAATTACTAGGTTTCTTTTGATTTTTAATTTTACTCACACGTTCCACTGCATGTGGTTGAGGATTTTGATAGATTTTCATATAAGTCCTTTTTACTAATAGCCGTAAGTATAAGTATAGTTCTTTCATGTAAAATGGATTATTTTTTCCGGAAACATGCATTTGCAGATAATTTTATGCTTCATATTGCAATAAATAGAAGCCGAGAACAGGAGCGGACTGGAGTGAGCCTGCACTATTGCTTATAGAACTACATTCTTGGGGGTCGACCGTTGTATGATGCGACTCGAGCCCCCCACTCCAATAGATTTTTATTGCAATCATCTTTATCCAAAATCACCTCAATAAAACATAAAGCATCCGTTTTTTTGACTTCTTTAATTGCATCGAGAAGTGCTTGATGCGTGGGAGCTCTGAAGGCTCGAACGTTAGCCTGATCTCCATTAAAAACATCGACTAAATCAGCATAACGCCAATTATTAATCACATTATATGGACCATCATGAATTTGCACCTCGATAGTATAAGAAGCATTATTCATTAAAAAAATGATTGGCTTAAATCCATAACGAATAAGTGTAGAAAGCTCCTGGGCACTCATTTGAAAAGAACCATCACCAATCAAAGCAATGACCCGCTTTTTATTATGAAGCGCTGCTTGCATGCCTAGAAGTGCTCCTACAGACCACCCAATCGATCCATATTGCATTTGAATTTCAAAGGGGCATTTTTCAGGTAAATTAAGCCGCATGCCATTAAACCATGAATCGCCTGTTTCTGCCAAAACCCCATAATCACTACTTAGAAGCTTCTGAATTTGACCAAACAGGAATCGGGTAGTGAGCGGCGAATTCAGATCATCAGGCTCGTTATATAAAGGCGCAGAACCTGCGATTCGTTTATAGGCTTTTAATGAAGCATCATTGAATTTCAATTTGTCCTGTAATCCCCGCAAAAATTCATTCATGTACACATCAGTATAGACTTTACCTGCAACAGAAACACTCCCATCTGCAATGACAATGAGTTTCTTAGGCTGGATGTTACACACATGTCCAACCGTTGTATAATCGTTAAAATTAGGTCCGATAAAGAAATACAGGTCACTTGACTCTACAATTTCCCCACATCCTGGAGAACTGACTGGTCCCCAATAAATGCCAATATAATTAGGATGTTGTTCTGAAACAAAACCCTTAGCATCAGGCATTGCCGCTAAAGCATAACCGCAGGATTGACTTAAGGCTTCGATCATAGCGGTTGCTTCGCAGGGGCGAGATTTACTACCTGCAACCAGCACAGGCTTAACAGCAGCGTTGAGCTTCTCTGCGGCATCCTCAATCGCGGCAGTAAGAGAGGAAGTATCACTCAGGCGTTTGACATTAAGCGCCCGTTGTGTTGGAGGAGAAACAGTGAGCCCTGCAATATTGCATGCAATTTCTATATAAACAGGTTTCTTCTTTTCCAATGCAATTGCTATAGCGGTATCAATTTGCATGGGCGCATCACTTGGCCTATGAATAAACACACTATGCGCCGTAATTTTTGCAAATATTTCGCGAACGTAACTGTAATTTTCCGTTGCCAGAGTGTGATGTAGAATTTCTGCATCCTGCACAGAATTTGTATTAGGACCGCCTGAAATGACGATTACAGGCAAATTCTCAGCATAAGCCCCTGCAATCGCATTGACCGCACTTAAGCCGCCAACACTGAAGGTGACAACCAGAGCAGAAACGCCTTTTATTCGTGCGTAACCATCTGCTGCATAACCCGCATTCAGCTCATTACAGCAATTGATCATTTTCAGTGAAGTATTTTTTAATAACTCGTCCAATAAGCCCAGATTATAGTCCCCAGGAATTGCGAAATAATCACTCATTCCTAATTCTTGGAGACGCTGTGCGAGATAAGTACCTACAGTAGCCATAAGGAATCCTTTCTTTGAAATACTGACAGAGCGTTTAAATTTATTATGGCAGTGGGTCATTCTTTCTTCAAGGAATTATTTGTCCTTTTATTGAGCACAACAGTGGATGGAAATTTATATTGCAGTTACTTTTTTAAATGATCAATAAAATAGTCCCAAATTCGGCGCCAAACATAAGCATTTATAAAATAAAGAGAATGGTTCGCATTGGGAACTAATAACATATCAAAATTTTTATCTGCTTTGATTAAAGCATCAACCAATTGCAACATATTGGATGGATGGACATTATCATCTAAATCGCCATGAATCAGAAAGAGTTTTCCCTTAAGCTGAGCGGCCAAGGGATAATTCGATTGCAAGATATAATCTACATCATTAGGTAGGCCATGATACCGCTCGCCCCAAAATGCCAAATAGCTTCGTAGATCTTGTAACCCTGAAACACAGACTCCTACGTGATAGAACTCAGAATAGTCCAACAAAGCGCGAGTTGCAGCATACCCCCCTGCTGACTGTCCGATAATACCGACTCGTTTTATATCCATATAGGAATACTGATCTGTCAGACTTTTAATCACCGCAACATGATCTTCTAATCCACCCGCGGTTTCTAAATGCTGGTAGGAATATTCATGAAATTTTTTAGAGCGCAAAGGAGTACCACGTCCATCCATGTTAACGACGATGAAACCTAATTCAGCCAAACTTTGCGGCCACCAGCAACCATAAAAATATTCGGGAGGATCATAACAATAGGTTTTAGGCACGCGTGTCAATTGTGGACCAGGATAAATATCATCAATTATGGGATATTTTTTCTTTGGATCAAAATCTGTAGGAAAATACATGACACCATAAATATCGGTCTCTCCATCAGCCCCTTTGAGACAGAAAGGCCGTGGCTGCTTATATCCCAAAGCAAATAATTGGGAAAAATCGGCTTTTTCCAGTATGGCTACTTCTTGTCCGTTTTTATCGCGTAATTTAGTTACCGGAAGAGACTCCATTGACGAATAATAGTCAATAAAATATTTCTGAGATGGTGAGAAGACAATAGTATGATCAGCTGTTTCTGGTGTCAACAATTGCACCTCATTCCCATCCAGGCGCGCACGATATAAATAACGAAAGTAGGGATCAACATCCGGCTCTTTACCATTCCCTAAAAAATAAACCCAGCGGTTTTTGGTATCAACATGAACTACTTTGCGAACCATCCATTCACCTTGGGTGATGGAATTTTTCACGTGACCCGTTTGTAAATCATATAAATAAAGATGAGCCCAACCGTTATGCTCCGATAACCAAATAAACTCATTTGTCTCTGCAAGTATTTGCGTGTAATTCTGCCACAAAATCAATTGACTGGGCTCAACATATCCCGGGGAGTTTTCAGTTAGAATAGTTCGATACTGCTTTGTCGCAACATCCAACTCACATAAGGAGAGTCGATGATTACCCCGTTCTTCTTTTAAAAAAAAGATTTTTTTGCTGTCTTCACTCCACCAAACATAGCCTGCTTCAATTGGTGAGCCGACTAATGCCGGCATCAATGAAGGCATATCGATTTTACTCAATTTCTTTTCGGCGACATCAATCAAACATAACTTGAGTTCTGGGATTGCATCATCACCTAAAAAAGGAATATGGGCATCATAAACTTTAGGACGAAATGAACCATCCTCTGGAGCATGTTGTAGCAGTGATAATTTTTTCACATGCTGTTGATTGCACTGAAAGGTAACAATTTTTTGTGAATCGGGAGACCAAATAGCCATAGGCGGTAATACAGTCTGCATTCGCTGCAGCGTTAATGAGATTAAATTAGTATCAGGAGAAACAGCATATGCATTCGTTGCGGTGCCATCTGCAGTAAGTTGATATTCTTTATTTTCGGCAAATGAAAAAAGAAATAAATTATGCTCTTTACTGTATATATCCCAACACTGATCCCATGAGCGAATTCTTGACGCAATGGGGATGGGTAAAAGCCCCCAAAGTTCCATGATCGTGGGACATCGGAACATTGCAGCAGGCTTTTCTATGTCCGGAACAAGCGAGAGTACCTGAGTTGTCCGATCATATTGAAAAATAAATTGCTCAATATGTAATTGCAAAATGTGTTCATCAACAAAATCAATTGTATTGATTGGCAAGGCAAAAGCCGTGATTTCTCGATTTAATTTTTCTGCAACTTTGCGTGCCAGCAATGAGTGATCAAAAGCGGGTTCATTCTTCTTGCTTTGCAGATTAAAAATAAGATATTCATAGCCTTGAACCATGTCATGTCGATAACAAATACGCTTTTCATCGGGTGACCACGCAATTGAGGGTTGAACGTTTTTTAGCAAAGCAACAACGTTTTGCGGAAGAAACTTTTTTGCCTTCTCGTAACGCTTGTCTCTCTCTTTTTCCATAATTATGCCTATTATTTTTGACTTTGCTGCATTTTGCTGATCATGTCATTTAAATCACTGTATACCCAAGCTTCCGCAATTTGCTGATTATGATCCAGGCGGAAAATAGTAACGCCGCTATAAAATACCGAGATACCTGTTGCAGGAATTCCTGAAAATTCATTAAGATGGGTTCCATGACCATGCCAGCGTGTCACCACTTTATCACCGCTAACCATCAGATCATCAATAGAATGTATTAGATTTGGAAAAGCCCGATACCATTGCAGTAAGGCTTCTTTAAAATCCTGTAAATTTGCTGCTTGATCATAGCTAAAATGAATTGAGGTCTTTGGTGAAAAAAGTTCATCTGCTAGTGCAACCTGTTGTTGATTCCACATTTCATCAAAAACTCTTCTCACTGTCTTTTCCATTGCGGTGATAGCCATATTCACTCCTCGATTCAGTCTTTATTGCATCAAACAAAGCGAATACATTGATTCTGAAATAATTACATTATAGTCCATTCACTTACATATTTTATGGTGTAGCACTGGACTTGCTTAGAGTAGCTGCAGCCATAACCCCCACAGCTATTCCTATAGCGAAGGCAGGTTTAAAAAAACTAAATTGATTTGTTTTTTTTTCTATTTTATTTGTTTCAAGCTCTTGGAGCATAGTAGGTCCCTGTGGCGGGCTTGCATTCACAATCATTCCTTCACGTGCTTTAATTTTTACTTCAGAAAATGGAACGTTATCCTTTTCAGCCTTCATGGTGTAATCACCGGGCGGGACATTGATAAAAGCAACTCCACCATCCAAAGAAGTCGCTTTTAATGTTTTGATAAAAGGATTGGTTTTGTGAATAATTGGAAAAATCCCAAAATAAAAGGTTTTTGCTTCTACCTTAGGAGACAATGACACCGTAACACCCTCGACACCTTGGGGGATATCATCCATAGTGATATTAGGTGGTGTAATCGTTGCCGCAATCTGGCAGGCTTTAGGATCTTCAGTTTCTCCCATCGCGAAAGAAAGAAATTTATACGCCATATTGGAAGGGACTTGGAATGAAATATTTTTTAGGAAATTTTCATTATTTACTCCTTCGGGTGGAACAATTAGGGTCGCTGTTTGTATTGTCTTATACCCAGTCCAAAAAGATCCTGGTTTCTCAAAAACCAAAGTAATCGGCATTCCAACAGGCCACTCAAATGGCCCAAACTTCCCGGAAGAATCTGTCTTAAATTTTAACTGCTTATTTTCAAGTATCGTAATCGTTGCATCCGCAATGGGATAACCGGATATAAATGAACGAGCAAATCCAGAGACCAATGCTGTTGTCATAATAAGTTCCTTTAAAAATCATGTAGAAAGGCTAAAAGCACCCAAGCTCCCGCGGATAATTTCAATACTCTAATGGGTTCCGTCGAAAATGAAAATACTCAATTACAGTAAATCCCTAGAAAAGGGATAACAGGTTAATTGCCTTACGGCCATTTTAAGTTCAGACATGAGGTGACAGTAAACGCGCATTTTGAGTTAGGCTATCTACGCTCAGTACCTGCGAAAATAATGCAATATGATAGAAAAAAGTAAGTGAAATCCTCCTCTTTACCCCTCTATTTCACTGGTCGCTCAAAGTGATGAGCAATATAGGAACTGAGCTTAGGCAAGATAAATTCTGGTTTTAATTCTTTAAATAGCTCCAGAGCATTCTCCTTAAGTTCCGTGTCAGTATTCTCATATAAATCAGCCTTAAAGTCACAAAGATGAACAGCGACATGATTCACACCATCTTCAAAAGTGGACCAATCATGTTTATTTATCCAAGGAGAAAAAATAGTAAATGAAGGCTTATATAAAGCCTTGGCTATATGCATTGCGCCTCCTTCATTACCCATGATTGCATCACAATGATTCATAATTAAAATAAATGTTCTTAAGTCGTAATTTGATAACTCAAAGAATATGTTTTTTTGAGCATCATCATTGCATAATTCATAGATTTTTTTGGCTATCCCTTTTTGGTGAGGTAAAAAATTAAATAAAATATTCACATCAGTTTCACTTATTATTTGATTCACTAAAGTCGCCATGTACTCCGGCGGATAGGTTTTTAAGGGACAGCTCCCAACAATATTTAACATGAGGTTTTTCTTCGCAGGGATGTGATGTTTTTTAAATAAAAAGGCTGCGTGCAGTTTTTCTTCTGCAGAAAGATATATCTGTGGATAACGATCAGGTACTGCATTGTTTAAAAAGGGTTGAATCAAAAGAAGTTTTAAGTCAATTACTCGACCTGGTTGGGTCACTTTTACAGCTTCTCGGGGAAAATTATCTGTATAAAGAAAAGTTCTGTATTTTTTCTTATAAGAAATACGTCGCTTTGCGGCACAAAGCCAAACAATAAACCAACTTTCTAACTTAGTGTATGCATCAATCACAACATCATATTGTTCATGCCTGATCTGTAAAGCAAACTTTATAAAAGCGCATGCACTTGCCCTATGTTCTGGATGAAGTGTAATCACCCGATCAATATTTGGATTTCCCTTGAGCACAGGCAAAGCCTCTTGATTCACTAAATAATGAATCTCTGCATTCGGTATTATTTTCTTTAAGTTATTACAAATAATACTGCTTATCAAAACATCACCAATTTTTTTATGCTGCATGACCAATATTTTCATTCTTTCATCTTAATTAAAGCTAAAATCGATAAATGGTTCGGATAATTCATATTTTCCAGCGGCGGTGAACCCACCACCATTGTTCCGGATGTTCGAGGATTAATTGTTCCAATTTTTGGTTATATCGTAAGGTATTATTATATATTGCCTGCTCTTCATCTGGGTGAGGTTCCCATGACAAAGCAGGATAAAACTCAAGCACATGTTTACCATCAGCTTGGCGATAGCATGAAAGAGGGACCACCGGAACTTGATATTTACCTGCAAAAAGCGCCAAGCTTCGAAACGTTCCTGCCTTGGCATTAAAGAAATTTACAGCAATACCTTCTTTATTTTTAAGCTCAGCATGCTGATCCATTGCAAATAAAATAGTTTCTTTACTTTTTAGCGCCTTGATTATTTTTAGCGGGGCTCCAGTTTTATCAATTCGTTGCCCACCATAACGGAGATTACGTTTAAAAATAAATCGTTCAAGCCACTTTATCCGAATAGCCTTTCTAATTATCCAAATAGGACCTATTAAACATTTTAATTGAGAAGATACCAGTGAAATAGTTAACTCCCAATTTCCTAAGTGCCCCATAAGAAGAAAACATCCTTGCTCTTGTTTTTTTGCCTCCAAAAGATGCTCAATCCCTTTAATTTCCACGCAATTATCAAAGCGTGCATACCAATCCATAAAGATTAACTCTTTTATAGTAGAGACCACATGCGAATAGAACGCCCAAGCTAAATGCTTTTTTTCCTTTAAAGAAAGCTGGTTCTTAAAAACTCGGTCGATATTATCCAGTACAATTTTTCGACGTATCGGTAATAAATGGTAAAATAGAAACCCTGAAATACTGATGTGACACTTACTCCTCAACTAACTCTCCTACGAACATCACCACCGCTTATAAGACCAAAGCCACTGCTCAGGATATGCAAGAACCATGTCTTCCAGTCTCTTATTGTATTTTTTTGTATTCTCCAGATAGAATTCTTTTTTGTTTTCATAAAAATCGTGTTGAATTTCCGGGAGAAACTCAACGATATGCTGTCTTTTGTTCAATCGATAACAGCTTGCAGACAATACTGGACTATTAAGTCTGTAAGTTAAACACGCGATGCTTGTATAGGTATTACTTGATTGCCCTAAAAAATTGATTTTTAAGCTGGATTTACTGTTGCAAGGCGGTCGCAAATCAAAAGGAAAAAACACAACATTTTTATTCTTTAATACATAACGAATTTGGTTCAGTGCATTTTCTTTACGAATTACTTTATAACCCGCTCTTTCAAAACGTCCCCAAAAAATAGAGTTTAAAAAACCAAACCTTAATAATTTACGAACACAATACCCCTGATGAATTTCATCCTTAATTTTATCAAGAATAAACAGCGGCGCAAACTCCCAACTACCGAAATGTCCCGTTAGAATAAGAGCACCCTTCTTTTTTTGTAATGCATTATGTAAATGTTCAATCCCCACAATTTTGACGCGCCGTTCTAGGTATTTCTTACTTAAGAAAGTCAATAAAAAAATTTCTTTAATACAAAGAAAAATATGTGAATAATACGCAACAATAATGCGTTTTCGTTCATCCGAGGAGAGGCTCTCGTGAAATACTCGTTCGATATTTTTTTGAGCGATACTGCGCTTAGCAGGCATTAGAAAATAAACAAGCCATCCCACCCAATTTACCGGAAGAAAATTAAAATCACATTTTAACCCAAACATATAACTTCCTAATTTATTCGCGGTAGGACGGAAATGAGTCTACATGCAGGTTTTTGGAAAGTAAAATAATATTTGGCTTTTAACATCCAGTTCAGTAATATCAGCGAATAAAACGATCTACCATAGTAATAATTATGGATACAAACCAGTCGCCAATCCGGATTGCCATCGTTGCTGGAGAAGCCTCCGGAGACTTATTAGGCGCAGGATTGATGTGCGAGTTAAAAAAACTGCTGCCTCATATCGAATGGATGGGCATTGGCGGCCCTGAAATGATACGCGAAGGTTTTAACTCCATGATTGACATACAGCGCCTTTCGGTTATGGGGATTAGTGATACCTTGCTGCATTACCCTAAATTATCCAAAATCAGAAAAACACTGTATAAAGAATGGCAAAAAAATCCACCTGATGTGTTTATTGGAATTGATTATCCTTATTTTAATCTATCATTGGAATTACGCTTAAAAAAACTGGGTATTAAAACCGTGCATTTGGTCAGTCCCAAAATCTGGGCCTGGAGGCATAAAAGAGTCTTTCACATCAAAGAAGCTGTTGATTTAATTCTTACTTTATTTCCTTTTGAAGAGGCTCTATATCAGAAATATAATGTCCCAGTGCGCTACATAGGTCATCCGCTTGCAGATCAAATTGACTTACACATCGGTGCTGAGCCAATCAGAAAGCAATTGGGTTTTTCGCCCCAAGATAAAATAATTAGTGTGCTACCAGGAAGTAGAGCAAGTGAAATAAAGTATATGGGACCTTTGTTTCTTGATGTGATGTACGAACTAAGCACCCAAATGCCAGAACTTCAGTTTATCGTACCAACAACCAACAGCAACCTAAAAGCTCTCTTTTCTCAGCAAATGCAAAGTAAAGGTTATGATTTAAAAATCAAGCTACTTGATGGACAATCTCGTGAGGCAATGATTGCTTCCGATTTCGCATTGGTCAAATCAGGTACCGCCACCTTAGAAGCAATGTTATTGAAGCGTCCCATGGTTGTTGCCTTTAAATGGAGTGCGTTGAATCATGCGATTATCACTCCACAAATTAAAATCCCCTTTATCTCGCTACCGAATATTTTGGCAAACAAACAATTAATTCCTGAGTTTATACAATCAGAAGCATTGGCAAAACCAATTGCACAAAAAGTATTACAACTATTCGATGCAAAAAATACTGAGGCTTTAAAAAATCAATTCACAAGGATCCATCAAGGTTTAAGACAGAATGCAAATGAAAAAGCAGCACTGGCTATTTTTAAGCTTTTAAACCCTGCTAAGGTCTAAAGACCAGATACCTCAGATGTCTTTAATTCGTTTTTTCAAGAAACAGGTTTGCCTGTGCCAATCGCGATCAGGTAGTGCAGGAAAACCGCCCACTCGCGTACCTGCTTCAACATCCTGAACAGCTATAGAGCCCACCAAAATAGTAGCGCGCTCTCCAATTGTAAGATGACCACTTACCCCTGATTTACCACCTAAAGAGGCAAATTCACCTATTTTGCTGCTGCCGGCAATGCCTACTTGTCCGCAAAGAATAGCCCCCTTCCCTACTTTGACATTGTGACCAATCTGTACCAAATTATCTAAACGGCACCAATCACCAATTTCCGTATTACTCATGGACCCCCTATCAATACATGTATTGGCACCAATTTCCACATTATTCCCAATAACAACTCCGCCAACCTGAGGTATTTTATAGTAAGCTTGTCCATCACTGGCAAAACCAAATCCATCTTGTCCGATACGGGCCCCCGGATAGATTAGGACTTTATTTCCCATAACCGTATGGCTAATACTGACATTATTTTCAATGCAACAATCATCACCAATTACTACACCATCACCAATAAAAGTATTGACCCCAATTTTACACCGCTCCCCTATGCGTACCTGTTCACCAATATATGCACCATGAGCGATATAACATTCTTTGCCTAGCTGAGCACTTGGCGCAATAAAAGCTGTTGGAGCAATAAACCCCTTAAAAGAATCTGAAGGATAGAAAACCTGTGCAATTAATGCATAAGCTTTATACGGATTATTATGAATCAATAAATGCATATGCTTAGGCGCATAGTGCACGTACTGAGGTGAAACAATGCATGCTCCAGCTTGAGAAGTTTTTAACGCTTTTATATATTTTTTCTCATGCAGCATGGAAAGATTATCTGCTTGAGCATGAGACAGCGGGGCAAGATCAGACACTGAAAATGTTGCTCCATCACTATGATAAAGTGAGGCATCAGAACACTCAGCTAAATAAGCCAAACTAAAAGGACCTTTGGGAGCAGAAAATCGAAATGAAACCATTTAAATACCTCTAATACCTCTAATTAATGGGTTGATTTTAACGATACAGTCCGCGAGTTGAGGCTTTAAGAAATTGTACAATATGGTGTACATCAATATTATCACCAAACTCTGCCTGCACTTGGGTGATTGCTTCTGCAACACCTAATCCCTTTTGAAATAATGTTTTATAGACACGCTTAATACAACTTTTTGCTTCCGAAGAATATCCCCTTCGACGCAAACGCTCCACATTAATCCCGTATAATTTTGCCGGATTACCCGAAACCAAGGCATAAGGACAAACGTCTTTAGTAATTAAACTCAGAGCACCTACCATAGACATACGACCCAATTTTATAAACTGATGCAAACCACAAAGAGCGCCGACAGTGACCCAATCCTCAATAACAACATGTCCGCCAATGGCTACCGCGTTTGCAATAATATTATGATTTCCAATAAGCACGTCGTGCCCTACATGTGCTGAAGTCATAATAACATTATTGTTGCCAATGTACGTTTTCCCACCTCCACCTCTCGTCCCGCGATTTATGGTAACGTACTCACGAATAATATTATCATTTCCAACGAATACTTTGCTTATCTCTCCATTAAACTTGAGATCCTGAGGAATACCTCCAATAATCGCTCCAGCCCCAATCTGATTACGTTCCCCAATTTCGGTCCAACCCTCTATAGTGACATGAGAAGCAATTGACGTTCCTTGAGCAATCCTTACGTTTTCACCAATAATAGAATAAGGACCTATGGTGACACTGGGATCGATTTGCGCCCCAGGAGAAATCAAAGCAGTTGGATGAATTTGATTCGGGGTAGAAATAAGATTACTTGCTAAATGATCTAATTGACTCACTAGCATTTTTACCTCCACAACATTTATATCCCTATACAACGATACCTCGAACAGGTGCCCCTTATGGATTAAAACATAGAGCACCTTAAAAAGTATTTTAATCTATAAAAATGAAATTACAGATCTCAGATTTTTAGACTAGCACGTATAATTCAATTTAATAAAGACATCACGAACAGCAAATCTTTGAGCAAAATAGATTTGATTTTGGGTCATGCTGCTACGTATTGCCTCCGCATTTACCTGCGACCAATACTGTTCTGTATTGATACCGCCCTGGATGCCAAAACTGCTGCCATTACTAAAAGGAATCTGTGCTGCAACTGCTAAATTCGAGCCAACCACAATAGAAGCCCAAAGTGTCGTCGGAGTAGCTTGCTTATAACTGTAAACGTTCGTTGAAACGACGCCAGGAAAATTAGGGAGGAACGCTGGAGTAGCTAAATCTTCACTCCATTTGGAACTATAAGAGCCCCCTAAGACTGAAGCTGAGACATCGCCAAGGACACTAATATAGCGATTTAGACCCCATACAGCACCCATGCCTATTTGAGGTCCAATTCCAAAATATTTTGCTGCATAATCAACGTGATTACTTAGTGGAGCATCAAAAGTTTGAAATTCAGCATCCATAAAAGCAGCAGTTCCCTGATATGTGGCAGAAAAGCCTTTTTTAAACTCAGAAGCCTTAAGACCGTAATAACGTGAGAAACGTACGTTATTTAAAAAAGTGCTTTGGAAATAATGGTGCGTCAGTAGTTCAGCCGTTTGAAAATCATAATGAGAACTAACAGCGGCACTTGCATCAAGCATTTGTTGCCCCCCTGGAGTTATAGGAGCATCTAGATCTACAAATGGATTAATTTGTACTAGCTGGCTTAATCGGTTAACTAATACAGCATCGGAACCAAGATTTCCTACGCTATTAAATCCTTTATTTTTTAAGTTAGTGTACGTTAGTGTAACATCATAATCCTTTTGAGGACCGAATATATAACCTACGCCCACCAAAAAGCCCCACCGTGAATCCAGATGTATTTGCTGTGCATTCACTTCACCATTTGTAGTAATGGTATCAGCATAGAAGGTTTTATTAATTCCTTCATCACTTAAAGAGCCATATATCGGAGCACCAGTAACGAAAAAACCATGAGTAAGATCTTGACTACTGCCTAGAGTACCAGAAAATGCCAATGTACTGTTTGCAATAAATAAGCCGAAAAAAAAGTTCCTATTTTTTTTAAAAATTATCACGTTCACTCCATTTAACATATTACAGATAATATTTGATCAGAAAGATTTTCCTGAGGTGTATAGAGTAGCAGAATATCATTATATGTCTACAGGTTTAGGGGTACTTTATTCCCCATAAACCACTATGGACTTTGCAATAGAAAAGAAAAAATTAGGGTTCACGACAGCTTTTGAGAAGAGATTCAGATACCTTATAAAATATTGATAAAAAGTCATAAAATAAAAGGCCTTTTAATTTTAAATCAAAGTGCAGCCACATATCGAACCCCATCATCCAATCTACTTTTTAACTGAGTGAGATTTCTTGCTGGTTGGAATAAAGTAGGTTGTGTACTTGAAAACTCAGATTGGGCAGGCATCATCTCTCTAAGCTGCAAAATCTTACAATAATGAGCGGTAAGCAACATGCTTTCCTCAAGATTTAAATTATTTTCTTTATACCACCTGATTAATACATCATTATAATCAGCGCAATCTAATTGGTAATCACAAGGTAGAAATTTCCCTAAATGCGGAATCGCCTTAAGCATAGTTCTAAAGAACTCGGTGATTTCTTTCTGAAACGCTTCATGCCCAGGTATGTGAATATCTGACACCATATCAAAGGAACAAACATGTTTTCCTAACTGATGCTGAGTAATGGACACTCCTCCATTCATCCCTTGTAAATAACGTAAATACATTCCTGTAGTTATAGGATAGTAACCCTGCTTGCTGTATTGATGTAACGTTGTAAATACCCTTTCCAGAGCAATGATTATTTCATGGTGGTCGGAGCTCACTTCAAATATTAATCCCGTATCCTCTACATTGCCCGGATAACCGGTCTGATGATGAACTGAATCATACCAACGTGAAATAGACGTTTCATTTTTTCTCCCAATCACAAGGGGAAGAAGAATATATTGCGCAAAATAAGGGATCAAACAAGGATATTTACACAAGAAATCACTGACATGCAAAAAATCATAAATTCTGGTTTCTATTTCTTGTCTCAAATGAGTAAACGGTGTACGCGCATTTAGATCCAAACGTGTTTTTTCTACGGGACGCCAACGATAGACACAAACATTTTTATAGGTCCGATTGATCAACTCATCAGGTTGATAGGTAGGCATAATGTAAATACTGGTATAGGGATCACGCTCAAATAAACCCTGCTTAATTTCTTCGATTAATTGTGCCACGCTCATCACTTCTTTGTCGCATTCTAATTTTTGAGCATCAATACATTGGATCTCAGCGCTTAAAACAAAACCAAATAATCCTTGATGGCCAGAACATATCGCTGCAAAATCTGGGTGAGTACTATCAATTGTCGCGATTTCTCCATTTGGAAGACAAAGTGTCATGGATTTGATAAGTCCTGCTACACCGGGTTGGTCTTTTCCAGTGCCAATACCGCTATTGGCAGCTAAACCAATAAAAGAAATATATGGATTTAAACTGGAAGTAGGTAAAGTAAAGTTATATCGTTCATAGAGTTGTTGATTTATTTCGCCGACTTGCATGCTTGCGCCAATTTTGACGACTTGGTTCTGCATATCAATGGCTTTAATTTCAGTAAATTCTTTTCCCACTAAACGAATAACAATATCGGTATCTTCAATACCATGCACTGAATATGACTCACTGTATTTTTTTCCTCGGCCTCCAGCCGCTGGCCTTACTAATATCCGTTGTGCTGGATCTTTCTTTTTATTCAAAGCAGTAATGAACTTTAAAACAGTGCTTAATGATTCAGAATCAACAATATCCAACACAAGCGCATTTTTATTTCGTCTAAATTTCGAATAATTCGTCCACCCGGTCGATGATTTAATTTTTAACTTATTAAGTTGAATAAAACGCATCAATTCTGCACGTTCTTTTTGAGAAAATGCCATCTCACACCTCATTACTCATTTGATGGTGCAACAATATAACAAGATAAGATTAAAAAGAATTAAAATTCACAATTGACAAACGATATGGAAAAAGTTGAATCTGGGTATAGGATTTTCCCGATTTATTCGTCTTTAATCTTAAAAAACTTACATGGAAATAAATCACTATGGTAACTTTTAAAAAAATAATCTTCTTCTTTTTATATTTCTTTTTAAGCATCACGTCCTACAGTCAATCACTAGAAAACGACAAGAAAATCCTCGTTAATTACAATTATTTAGGGACATTTTCTAAAGTGATGGCGCAGAAGGCGTTAAAAAAAATGTCTCCGCTTGATGTACTTGAAGCAAATTATGATGTGACTCTTTATAAAGTCAACTATAAAACTCCAGCTCCTGATGGCCAAATAACTATTGCTTCTGGCCTCGTAGCTGTACCTCGTGTAACAGATAAGGTGGGAATCGTCAGTTATCAGCATGGTACTCGCTTCAAACATGAGGATGCTCCCTCCAGGATAAAAGAGGGCGATTATGTGTATCCCGCTTTGTTTTCCAGTCATGGCGGTTACATGACGGTAATGCCCGATTACCTAGGTTTAGGGGATAATGAATTGCCTCTCCATCCCTATGTACAATATGAAACTTTGGCCAGCAGCAGTGTGAATATGCTTTTGGCTGCCAAAGAGCTTACTAATATAATAAAAATCGAACTCAATGACCAACTCTATATTGGCGGTTACTCAGAAGGAGGGTTCTCCTCCTTGGTAATGTTTGAACTACTTACTCAAAAGTATCCAAACATACCTGTTACCGCAGTTGCTTTAGGTTCTGCGCCTTATGACTGGGATGAAACGATGAAATTTATTATGCTGGATCCGGGACCACGGGCTACTGCGTATTTAGCATATTTTTTCTATTCACTGCAAACCTATAAAAATTATTGGGCTGATTTAAATCAAATCTTTGTCAGTCCTTACAATACCTTCATTCCAGAATTATTTGATGGGCTCCATTCCACCAAAGAAATACTTGATGTGTTGCCGCAAAATCCAGCATTAATTTTTCAATCGAATTTTTTTGATGCCATCTTAAATCATACAGAAAGCAACTCAGAGAAATTGAAGAACTATTTCAATCATTATGATTTTTCTCCAACAGCACCGTTACTTCTTGTCGGCACAAAAGGAGATAGGGATGTTCCTTACCATGGAGCAGAAATTGCTTATGAACAATTTAAAAAATACAACAGCGACGTCTTTATACAATCAGTCAGTGACACACTCGATCATCGGGATGCAGGCCCGTATGTCGTTTATGAAATGTTGCAATTTTTTAAACGTACTCATCCTGAATAAAAGAAACATCAATTAGAGCACTAACAATCGATGGGTTTTTATAGACCGTTTATACATCGCGCACATAAAAGAGGCTGCACATTATGAAGAGTTTAATCGTACTATTGACAACACAATCACTAAATCTATTCTAACTTACAGGAAACCGGACCATTATTCAGTTGCAATTGATTTGTAGAAAATACGTGGACTTTTTTGCCAATCGTATCGTACCTCTTGAGCATACAAATACGATTGGTATTTGAATTTTATTATTTAATTGTTCAATGCAGAAAAAAATTCCCCTTCATTTTTATCAACGTTAATTCCTTTTCTTTATGCCATTGTTTTTGGGCGAACAAGGTTCCTGCTACAAAAATAGAAATGCTCTCCGTACTCTTTTGTTCTTGGGTGTCTTCTTCAAGTTTAAATTCTTGTTTAATCGTTTTTACTAAGCGCGCAAGATATTTATTTTCAGAAATCCCTTTATTATAGTAGGAAAGACGCCTCTTAAAAAACGCTTGAATATCGCTGGAAGTACAACCAAATAGCAAAGGGCTTTTCGTTTCAAGTAACTTTCGCATCCCCTCGATTTCATAGATATATGCATTCGCTTCAGTATTAGCAATTTTAGCTGCAACATTAAAAGCATGCCCAGCTTCATGAATAATCCCACCAATCACATCAATTGTGTTTTGTTCGAAAAAACTTATCTTTAAAGCAATGGTTTGATTCATGACCCAATTTTTATGGAGGTGTCCTAATAGTTTGTAAGTACTTTTGTTGACAAAGATAGCAGGGTTACCCTGGACACCTAAAAAATCATGCGGTGGTTTTAAAATATCAATTTGAAGTTGCGGAATTGAAGCGGTTATACCGTTATTAAGCCCACTCCAACCCATTTCGCGGCATTTTTCTATGAGCAATCTAATGTGATAACTTGTCAGCATGGCGCACTCCTTGATTATAAATTCCCATAAAAACCAAATTGAGATCAACTTGATCAATAGTTTGCAAAAACCATTATTACGGATCGATATTGACCAGTCAATATAATTGATGATCACTTGGATTCTATTTGGATTATTTTGTTAAAAATAACCCGAAACAAATCAATAAGTGCGCATAACTTAAAAATTCTGACACGTTGATTATTGAAAGTACTGCAAGTGAAATTTTTTGAGAGTATTTACGCCCATGCTGGCCTGATTACTGCTTGATGAGAAGGTGGGGCACAAAAACACACCCCGTCCTATAAAATTCCTATGATTACCCACGCTGATTAAGTGACCATCAGCTTTTACCCATCCCTTTTTGTTGTATTTTTTCCAGAGCTTCTGTGTCAGCCAGCACGTCATGAAGAGAAAAATAATCACGAGTAATAGGATCACGTCGTAAATCAGGGTGTTGTGGATGGCGTTCCCTTATCGCGAGAATTTCTGTTAAATCATAAAGCTCATTCCCCACCCCATTTTCCAAATGTGGATTGGGTAATCGCACTGGGATTTTTGGCACGCTAAAACCAATAGGAGAACGCATAGAGTCACCAAATACTGTCGTATGCAGTGTTTGGAGTATCCCAACATCCGCATGAGGAGTACAGCATTGAACAATATGCTCCTTCATTTTGCTATTAAATCGATCCCATCGTGACCTTATTCCCTCAGGGATTACATTCCATATTTTGGGGTCCACTTTTGAAGAGCCGGAAGTTAATCCAAGTACTTGCGCAAACTTTGCGAGATTCACGTGAGAAATTTTTATGCATGGAATCGTTGCTTTCTCACCTTCAATTTCGGCTTTTATTACCGCATCCTTTAGTTCAAAAGACCCTTTTTCAGCTGCCTTACGGAAAAAAGCCAAAAACAACTCAACCCTTTCTTTTCTACGTGCAATTGGTGGATTTTGAGTGCTTTCACGAATAATAATGTCCGAGCCTATCCGCATAACTCGATAATGTTGGGCACAATTTATCATCTCTAATATTTTATTAGCTACTAACTCAACAAACTTCGCACCTTTTCGCTCTTTTTCTTGACTTTCACTTCTCATTTGCATAATTCATTCTCACAATCACCAATATTGAATTAATTATAACAAAAAGGATTTTATTTGAACATAAAATCAAAGTATTAGATGGTTTTCAGTGAGTTAGTTGCTTAGAGAACATGCCCCCCATCCACTGCAATGACTTTTCCTGTGATCCAATTGGCTTTGTCTGAGGCAAGGAATAAAACCATGTTTGCAATGTCATCAGGTGTTCCCGGTCTTTGCAAGGGAATATTGCTCACATAATATTGCCATAATTCCGGATTACTAGAGGCCGTATTTTCATTCATTCCTGCCTCAATCACACCAGGTGCAATCGCAATCACACGTATGCCGTATCGTGCTAAGTCTAAGGCGGCATGTTTTGTCCATTTATTCAATGCCGCCTTAGAAGCACCATAACCAATTCCCTTTGTCATTGTCATAATGCCGCTGATTGAAGAAATATTTAAAATACACCCCTTTTTACCCTTTTCGATCATGTTTTTGGCACATAATTGTGCTAAATAAAGTGGAGAAACAGCATTAACTTGAAAAACTTGCTGCATTTTTTCTGGATCTAATTCACATATCGTTTCCCGGCATAGCATTCCAGCATTATTAACTAATATGTCGACATCACCTAAATACCCGATTGCTTGCTCAGCAAAAGTTGAAACATGTTCCATTTTGGAGAAATCAGCGTAAAATGCTTTTGCATTTCTCCCTGTTGCTTTAATCGCTTGAACCGTTTCTTTCGCACCTTTTGTATCACTGCGGTAACTAATAACAACGTCCGCGCCTTGCTCCGCAAAAGCTATGGCTATTCTTTGACCGATACTGCGGTTAGCCCCTGTAACAATAATTTTTTTCTCTTTAAAATCCATGTTAATCCTTAAAAATATTCTGTTAAAATTCCTTATCATTCTGGTTTAGGACGCAAAGAAAACCAGGAAAATTGCACCCTCCCTCTGGGTTTTGCTTCGCCGCCCCCGTTATAATCTTTTTGTTTTATAAAAACAAATCATCATGAAAATAAAGACAATAATTGAAAAACTCAATTTTCTTTGCGGCCTATCATATGCCCTAATCGTACTGGAACAAATAGAAATATTTTACTTAAATTAAACACCTTGACACCGAAGCTGGTGCCCTGTAGAAATTAAGCATCAATAAGGGACTAAAAAGGAGAACGCTGATGGAAGGAAAACTGGAGCTCTACCAGCAAGAAATTAAAAACGCAACTCAGCCAATTTTTGCACGTCTGGAGCACTATCGTAATGCAATGTTTGCAATAAGAAAATTATTAATGGACTATTTTTTTAATCCAGGCCGAACACAAAAGCTCACTGAAGTTGCCCAAGGAGAAGAACTCGTTTTTAGCTTCAACTTGGTTCAAAAGAACATGGAAAAATGTTTAGTCGATGAGTATCTATTAGCAAAAACAGCTCAAGAAATTATCAATTCAGAAGAAAATCCAAGTCTTGTAGCAGCTTTTGATACACATGTTTTACAAAGTGGCTTACCGCTGGAATTTCGTGAACAAGAAGGTCTGTATCTCTTCAAACCAGAGAAACCCTATACCCCTATGGCACAGGTTTTTATGCGTCAATTTGCTTGTGCTTTAGGCGCTTATCGCGTTTGTTTGGGTATTTGTGAGACCTATTTTGCTCTCTGTAATCACGATGGAATAGCCACCAAGCAGCTGCAAAATTATATTGACTCAGCGAATGATTTAAAACAACAAATTACGGAAGAAATCGATTTAATTGCTCTACATAAACAGATAAAAATAATAGAAAATGAAATCATGGCCTTGCTGCGAACCGAGAAAGTACGTGAAGGATTACCTCAATTTAAGAATGACATCGACAAGCTCAAAATAAAATTGGTTGCATTATTAGAAGCCGGAGCAGTTCATTTACAAAATTGTTATACAGAATTTCCTAACGATGCCATATTATGGATGCTGCATGATCGTAGCTGGCACTCATTGCTCAAAACACTTTCGGGTCTTCTCTATGCAGAGCAATATACCTATTCTACTTTATATAGCACATTGGAAATTAAGAAAGAATTTATTGGGCTAATTAAAACAGAAATAGAACATTTTGATACCAGAGTATTTGCGACAGAACCCTTGCTTAAAATTGAATTATTAAGAAAAGCAGCAAAACTTATTAGCGACGCAAAAATTGATATACTCGCAAAACTTGCTGAAAATGGGGTTGAATTGATTGAAGCACCCAAAATGGGTTTGTTTTCCCCTCCCTCTAAGAGTATTTATGGACTTATGCTCGCCTATCAGCAGAGACAATTGGCACTTGTGGATACATTTGGAGGACCATGCATTGATGAAGATGAAACAGAGGAATTAAACAGAGCATTTGAGCTGTAAAATAACTATCTAATAAAAAATCATAATTGTTATGATAACTTGGTGGAAACGATCATAATCCTATGGAAAACAACAATTTTTTTGAGGAATAATATGTTAAGGAAAACAAAACTACTCATTGTATCTTTATTGTCGGCAAATCCTTGCTTTTCTGGCTTATATCTTGGTGTAGGAGTTGGACCTGAAGGTGCTCATTTTAAGCACGTTCTCATGTAACCAGGCTAGGAGCTCTTGCAAATACAGCGGGCGAAGGAGGCTTTTAATGTTTATGATACAAATCATTTCTCCAGGGAGTAGAAACAAAACCCACTAACATGCGTAACGGAACCTTATAGAGTTCACAAAAAAGGCATTAACATGGTCTTAAGATACAACGTATTAAGGATATTTTGAAACTACCAAGAAAATCTTTTGTGACAGTACCGGTCAAAAATCTTAAGTCATTCGACATGGTCAATCCTCTGAGTGTTTTATTTCTACCACAACGCCTCTTGCTTGACATATCTGTTAAAAAAATTAAAGTATTAACGCATTTTTAGATTTTAGCAAAAATTTAAAATCTAATTTCGTTAATTTAACAGGGATTTATATGTTTTTAAGAAATACAAAGTATGAAAAAAAAAATTCTTCTAATTCACCAGTACAGCCAATAGCACAAAAAATCTCCTTACCTAAGGCTTATATTGATGCCAAAGCAAACTTATTAAAAATATTAGCGCAACCTAGAAAACTCGATAATAAAGGAGAGTTTGGTTCGATACTCCTCTCTTTAGAGCAAATAAGTCAAGATCCAGAGGATAAAAGAGACTTTGAAGAATACAGTAAGAAAATTCAGGCTAGAGCGCATCAACGTTTTATGGAGGCAATAAAAAATTTTGTTTATGCTGTTTTTTTAGGACAAAGCGAACTAACTAATGATCAGTCCAAAACAATTCAACTCCATATTGATGAAATATTAAGTCTATGTAGTCCTTCACAGAAAAAAATATTTACTAATGTGGCAAGTAGTTTAATCGTGCTTCTTTATAATAAAAAACAAATTTTGACGCCTGAAGAAGTAAGCGATTTAGAACAAGATTTGTCAAAGAAATTTTCTGATTTTAACCCGTTTATAAGTCCTAATCTAAAAAAAAGAATTTACCAAGATACATATATACAATTAGCTAAAAAATTTATGTCTCTTTATGCAATAAGTGAAAATAAATCAAATCCTGCCTTAAAAGATACTGTATTTGATCTGCGGGAAAGAGGATTATCCTCATATTGCAGGGTTTTTAAAGAAATTCTTGTTACCCTATTTAATGAATATAAAATAACAGAACACAGTGATTTTTTGAAAAAAGTGACTGATCCTTTCGAAGAAGGACTTTCTGAA
The DNA here is from genome assembly GCF_001468035.1 of Legionella tucsonensis. Lineage (GTDB taxonomy): Bacteria > Pseudomonadota > Gammaproteobacteria > Legionellales > Legionellaceae > Legionella > Legionella tucsonensis. The sequence goes on along the minus strand of NZ_LNZA01000012.1, from coordinate 47,577 downwards.
CATATACTGACACATGGAGCAGAGGTTTTAAGAAAAATAAAAGCATCTATAGAAACAAATACCAAGACCAATACTTTAAAAAACTTAAAAAACTCTTTAGGCCGTCGTAATAAAAGTAAAAATGATCTTACTGTTGTTGAAACGCCTCAACTATATCTTGAAGAAGCATCACAAACTTTGATAAGTCCAGATTTATTTGCCCTTAATGCTTCTATTAGAGAATCAATCGCATTGCTACTGCAGGGAGCCTCTACTCTCTTGCCTAAAATAGAACAAAAGCCATTTGAAGAGCAACTTGCAGCAAAGTTTTTAACGAATGAAGCTGTTCTTACTTTATTTGGTAATGAAGATAATTTAAAGCAAGTTTTCCTGCGATGGTTCATTAAAGTTTTTTTTAGAGCTGAAAATTCTAATATTAGAAAAGAATTATTCATAAAACTAGAAACGGAAGTTCAATTACCTTCAGATGTAATATTAAAATTTTTCCAATTGACATATAATTTTCCAGATATCATAAAATATCAACCAACTTATGCAACATCAAACCAAAGTTCTTTTAGAAAAAATAAAACCAAAGAAAGTCAAAATGATAAATATTCGATGTATGCTGCGTATTGTTTAAAAAATAGAGACCTTGATCCCCTTATTATAAGTTTTTATCAAAAAGCTAAGGAGCAAGTGAGCTTATTTAAAGAGAAAGAAGATCAAGGTCCTGAGGATGTCAATAATGAGACGGTTGTACTGAGGAAATCTAAAGAGCGCCATCCTTCAGTTACTACACTTTTTGATGGTAATAAAGAATTAAAAGAAGAAGTTAAATTACAAAGAGAAAATTCAAAAAGTAAACTAAAATTAGTAAAGTTGCTTTCATCGGTAGTTGGCGTCAACAAAATGGGTTTTTTTAATAGCACCTCTTCTTTAACAGAAAGCTCCTTAACTGACTCTCTAGAAGAAGATGATAATGATAAAAATGAAGATAGAAATAATTTACAACCCACTACTGTTCCTCGAGCACCTCAATCATTGGAACAAGAAAAAAAACAAGGAAGTAAATTACCTCCAAGAATATTTCCTAGTAAAGAGCTGCCACCCGTGCCAAAAAATAACCACAAAAAAGAGATGACATCCTATGCTCCATCCCTCTAAATATAGGTTAGTATCAAATAAACTATTAGGGGAGTTTTAAAATAGAACACAACAACTAATTGGGTATTGACTTCTCTGCTGGCTGAACAAAATTATGATTTAGTGTCTTTTTGTTCAGCCTTAAATAATAATTAAACTCTTCATTACTTAACAAGTGGTTCAACCATGATGCCTTCATATTATGTGACGAGCCATAAAATTCATAAAGGCCTACTTCAGCAAGTGAAAAAATTTTACCTATCCATGGGTCAAGAAGAAAATTTTTTGTGATAACTACCGTATGTTCAATGCCTTCCATATCATAAATCAATGCGGGGATTTTTTGTTGTCTTAATAAAACAAAAAAGATCTAACTTCGCCTACTTCCTTCACTGCGATTAAGCTATTTTTATTATATTGAGCCATTCGCTCTTTGCCTATTTTTACTGTTAGAGGGTTGATAACTAATGCAGAGGACCCCTGGCAATACACACCTCATAGTAGCTTCCAGGGAATTAAATAAATTTGACCAACATAACCATTCTCTATTTGGACGAAATACCCCTGATTATTGACAAAGAATTAAACGCAGCTCTGTGCATGCTGCAGATTAAATCTATATTCTCTAGTGCCAAAGCTCAAATCTTTATACTCAAGAAAAGAAAATAAAATCAATCACTTTTCCTGTAGCTCACAATGAGTTAATATTAGGCACTATGACTATCTTAACAGTTTTTAAGCTTCATTTTTGAATTCCAAATGGCATTTTACCGTGGCTGAAATAGAAACAAAACGGTGAACAACAGAATGGATACCCCCGGAAATAGTTATATGATTTTTGGGTATTTTCTGACGAACTAAAAAGAGAGGGATAATGGGAATTTTTAAGGATATTACACACCGGTATTGTCAAAAAATATTGGCAGCCTACCAATTGCAGGCAGATGAAAAAACATATAAAGGAAAAGAAGCTCAGTTATTAATTCAAAGAAATGAATTTGCTAAATGTTTAATCAAGAAGATTAAAGAAATAGAAGTTGAGGACGATGATTACACTGCTTATTTTGAAAAAATTTTAAAGGAAATTGAATCAATATCAAAGGAAGTTGTAATCGCTGTCAAAGAATATAATAAAAAAAATAGTACCGCATTCACAACAGATCTGCATGAAACTTTCTTCACATCCAGCCTAAACAATTTTATTAATGCATTAAACGATCTCGTTCAAAATACCCCTTCGCCAATTACGGATATTAAGGATGCATCATTATTTAGCAATAATAGAAATGTTCCCTGGGTCAATCAATTTTCATTTATCTTATATGAATATATCCTTGAAAAGGAATTTGACATTGCTACCAATAAAGTTGAACGAGATATTTTTGACATAAAAAAACGATTGATCCTAAAGTATATTCAAAACGTAGGAAATCTTTATAGACGTTTTGAAAATGAGGATGATACTGAATATCAGGAAGTGATGAAGGCATTATTAACAAGTATGAGCTCCGAAGAAAAGGGCATCCAACGTCGTAAATCTGAAAAAAATAATACGAGTTATATGTCTTATTTTTCTCAAACACTTTATAAAACCTCAGAAATAATAATCGGAAAAAATCAATTGGGACAAAAAATCGAGTTTTTGACGAGGGAATTTAATGAGCGAACAGCGAAAAAGGGACTCGAGATAAAGTGATTCCCTTGTTTTGCACTATAACTTCTCCCACTAAACTTTATACTGAGTTGCAAGCTTCACTCGGCTTCGGTCATTTATTTATTATATATACACTGGAAAAGTTATAAGTGTTTTTGAAACGTAAGCGTTTAATAAATCGCACCTATTGGAATTTATTTTTTAATAGAGCCGATTAAATCAATTTAATCGGCTTCTTGATGATTTCATCTAGATACTGGATTAATTTAATGCTTCGTAGCATAGAATCAGTATCTTCATATCCCAATATTTTGGCAGATTTAAAGCTTGGCCACTGTATATATCTTCGGATTACTTTTATCGTACCAATCACTTTGGGTTTCTCTAAGATGCTCTTGGAATTTTTGCAATAAAATTTTAGCTAAATTTTTCACATGGGCTTTGGATAAAGGAGCATCATCCTCATGTTCACAAATACGAGTAACCTGATCTAAAACCAGCAGATAATCCTGATATAAAGTGACTTTTTTGCTATTTATGAGGGCATCAAATATAATTTGTCCACCATCTTCATAAGTTAAAAGCTCTGATAATGATAAACCCATAACAGCTACACTCCCATCATTCATTAATGAGCAAACAAACATTACGTCACATAGAAAAGTTATAGCCTCTTTCGAGACATGTGGGCATGCAAAAAGGTCTATTATTTTTCATTGCATGAAAATGAATAACGTCAGTTCTACTCTTCACTTATAACGTTAATTATAGTTAAAAGATTAAAAGTATTAGAAACCCCTAACCTTGGAACACAGCCGAGCATACTAAAGCTTCTATTTAAGGTTGGTGAAGTTATCATTCTCTATCTCTATGTTGAGTAAATGGGTAATATCATAGAAATAACCATTGTCCAGCGAGGTATCTTTATCGACGAGCGCTGAACTTAACTTTTTATTTCTCTATAGATATTCCTTGATGAAATACCATACGCCATATGCCATTTTTTCTTCGCCAAATCGAAATACGTCGTGCAAATTTACTTTCTGAAAAATGGTTCTGCTTCATCTCGCTGAGGTATGTTAATAAAATCACTTCTTCTGTCAAGAATTTTGCCTCAAACTCCATACCTTTTGCTTCAGAATAATCTTCTAGTGACAACCATCGAGCTGCTTCATTTTTATCATGGATTTTGCCGTTACCCCCATATTCAATAAATTCATCATCGATTAGATTGATTAAAATATCAACCGGATCACTCTTGGCAAGCAACTGTTTTTCATGATGAATAATTTGGCTTATAATTGATTCCATAAGCAATTTCCTTTCAATGTATTCACTACTATCACTCAATTTACTTGATTCAATGAAAATCATATACACTATGAACACAAAATTTTTAGCAAAAAATATGATAATATATACAAGAATGAGTGATGCAAGGAAATTTAGATGTATTTTTTTGCTCTGAACGCATCGTTTTTATTATTAAGGAATTATTGCAACCATAAAGCATAATTCTAGGTGTTTATGCTTTTCCCAACCGCTATCTAAGATGATCTTTTTAAAAAAGAACCCTTTTTTCTTTGTATTACATAAGGCTAAATTATGAAAAGAAAACGGATTATAATCGGTATCACTGGAGCTTCCGGAATTATTTATGGGATCCGGCTGTTGAAGTTATTAGCCAATACAGAGTATGAAACACATCTTATAGTATCCAAAGCCGCCCAACAAACTCGCGCCTATGAAACCGAGCTTTCTGCAACAGACCTTTATAATCTTGCGGATAAGCATTATCCAATTCATGATATCGCCGCATGTATTTCGAGTGGTTCTTATATTACTTCAGGCATGATCATAGCGCCTTGCTCCATGCGAACATTAGCAGACATAGCTTGTGGGACAACCTCTAATTTATTAACCCGTGCAGCAGATGTTATTTTAAAAGAGCGCAGACGGTTGGTATTAATGGTTCGTGAAACCCCCCTGCATCTTGGCCATATTGAAAATATGAAACGGGCAACAGAAATAGGTGCTATTATTGCTCCTCCTGTGCCTGCATTTTATAATAATCCTCAGTCGATCGATGATATTGTTACTCATAGCGTTGGACGCGTTCTTGATTTATTTGATATAGAACTCAATTGCATTAACCGATGGAATGAAAAAAATACGGTTCCAGAATATGGGAATTAATAGGAGACTGATTAGAAGGTCTTCAAATTAGGTCCATTATGCAGTGCAATAACTGAAGTACTGTATTTGCCCTTAATTTTTTAGGCAAAACTGCGCCATATGAATCATTGCAGGTGAAACATTACTTACTGAAAACATACAAAATCCATTGCTTAAAAGAGTACAATTCAGGCCTACATTTGCTATAGAGTAATAAGGGGTATTAATTTTGATACCCGCAAAAGGATAGGTATGGTTTGGTGTCTTGGTTAGTATGCTTAAATTTACAGCAGAGACATGATAGTTTTGGCAACTCACAGGTCCTTTTGCATTCAAACACAACGTAATATTGACCTCGGCAGGTGTGCCACTGCCCATAATGGAAAAAAGACTACCTGTTCCGGCCCATAGATTCTGATAAATCAAACCTAGAAAAATGACACTCCATATCCTGTTTTTCATCAATATATCTCATTGAGTTCTTTTCCCTGGCATTATTGTGATATAAACATTGTCATTAGGTCAACTATCATAAAATAAATAAATTAAGACAGCTGTACAAAGCCGATTTTCAGTGATTTGTTAACAAGGAATGTAAATGATTACACGTACATTATTTAGAAAAATTACCCTAATTTTTTATCTTTGCGCAACTGTATTATTACTTAGTTCTTGCATAAGAACTACAGACTCTAACCAACAAGATGTAAGTACAAGTGAAGAATTTGGTAACAGCGATCCTGGCTGGCGTTAGGCAAAAATTTGCTCCAATTGCTTTTAAAGTTAAAATGATTTATCCACCTTTTTGCTAATACTTTTAATTGGAAGGGAGATACACTGCTGATGAGAATTTATTTGTTTTTAGTTACTTTCTTATATTGCATCGCTACTCAAGCACAACCCATGCTTGCATTTGAGCGAGATGGTTTCATTTGGACTGCCAAGATAGATGGCAGCAAAGCTCAAAAAGTTACTGAGGGTTACATTCCCGAAATTTCGCCTGACGGAAAATACATTGCCTATAATATAATAGACAAATCAGCAAACCGTTACTTGGCAATTATTGAGCTTAAATCAGGCAAGGTAACTCAATTAAAGAATATACCCTCTGCAAACAGTTTTAATCCAGTGTGGTCACCTGATGGTAAAACGCTGCTCTTTAATACCTTTATCAATGATAATTGGCACCTAGCATTGGTCAATACTGATGGAACCGGTTTTCACCTTATCAAGAATACCCAGAATGAGTACAGCCCTGCATGGGCAAAAAATGGAACATCTTTTTTTAGCCATGACCTGGATTCAATTTATTGGATGGATTTTAAGGGGAGCCTAATAAAGAAATGGACTATCCATGAGATCATCCCACAGGGCAACATGAGCAGTGCTTCTCGCCTCCACATCTCTCCTGATGGAAAAACACTAATTATAGATGTGGATATGAATGAAGCGATTCTGAAAAATTGGAATGAACCACCACCCGCACTTTGGACACTCAATCTTGAATCAGGAAAAACAACCCGCATTTCACCCAAAGGGATTCCCGCATGGAGTCCTTTTTGGATCAACTCAGAAGAGTTTATTTTCTTAACACAAAAAATAAACGAGAAAACTCCTAGGTTATATCGCGGTTCGCTAAAAGGTCCATCTAAGACACCTTTATTAAAGAATGTTCAAACACCAAGCGTTTCAAGTTAATCAGTTTTATTGACTTCACTACCATAATAAATCATCAATTTTAGACAAAATTTAAAATTATTACACAAATATATATATAATTATAGTAATGAGATTAAGTCTATTCAGAGGTGTATATGCACTCTAAACGAGAAAGAGTAACCGTGGTAATGGATTCAGGCGGGTACATAAGTAGGGCCGGATCTAACAAGGAGTTTTTTACCAAGGATTTTGGCGGATGCACTGCAATTTGTGCCCAAACAGACTCAGGAATGTATGGACTATATCATCTGCGCTCAACGTTAGATACTGAGCCGCATATGGTACCAGAGGCTGCGGATTCTAATGAACCTTTTAGAAAATGGATACAGGATTTAAAAGAAGAAGCAAATGGAGAGACGATTCATTTTAAAATTGGTACGCCTAGAAATTATAGTAATAACAGTTTCACAGAAAGACACCCCGAACTAGGCATGGAACGATACATAAGGAAGTTATGCGCACTTTACGGAATTGAAAATTATGATATTACCATGATGAACATGGTTGGAGTTGACAGCGTAGCCATTACAGAAGAAGGGATGTCGTGCTTCTATCACCAAAAAATGGTTGAAATCAGCTTAGCAGAATATCAAACCGACGAAGAAATATTTGAGCATTCAGGCTTAACCAATATACAATGCCTCAATAATATAAGGTCCTTTCCCAATATAGATTATGATGGAAAACTGTTTGCAAAATACAAGGAACGATGTGATAGAGAGATGGTACAAGCGATAAAGCAACCCATGCTAATCACTCTAGATAATATGGTCAGGGAATATCAAATTAAATTTGACCAAGAGCCTAAAGAAAATAAAAAAGCATTTCTCGAATTGCACTTCTTAAAGAAATTATTGGAAGCAGTACAGCCTGGAGATCTGAGTTCATTACAAGAAATGAAAAAACTTCCCTTTTTTAAACAAGTTACAGAAGATGACTCCGTCTTCTCTTTTTTTACAAAGGAAAAAAGTGAAATTGGGAAACTTTTTTATAAAGCGGAAAAACTCTTAATTAATATTCAGGAATTATATCCAAATATTCAGGAGTTACCTTCAGAAGAAAGTATTCAGGCTGGTTCAAAAGCGGAGCTGTAGAATTGAGTTAAAGGATTATTTATGATCACTCGAATAGAAGTGGTCATGATAGAGAGATGGATCTGAGGCCGGTTCTCAGAAAGAGTACTGCACATCGAAATGTAGTTAATAAGTTAAGACGATGTTTTTACGAAACAAAAAATCATATACAGAATTGTTTCTTCATGTTTTGCAATAAATCTTTGCAAATTGCTTCTCAAACAACTAATACGTGCAACAAAAAGATGCTAAGATACAGTTCTTTAATAATTATTAATCAACATTTGCAAAAAATACTTTTTTACTTTTTCAACTGCGATGGATCTGGATTTAGCGAAACAAATGTAAACAAGTAATTGCTATGCTCAATCTACTATTAAGATTCTGAATGGTGTTTTTAGGAGTTCTATTATGCAACAACGACAAGAAAATGAATATGATACTCACTTTAAAATACTCCTGCTAGGCAATAGCCGCGTGGGAAAAAGTGTTCTATTACAGAAACTTGTCGGTGAGTATTGTGATGACATTTATTATGAGAGTGTAGGGGTTGATGTAAAAGAAACCATATTTTCTTTTTTTGATAGTCGCATAAAACTGCGTATTTATGATGTCGGCGGTAATCCTAGACTTGAGTTTTTAATGAAAAATTATCTTCCTATTGCTGAAGGTGCTTTTGTCTGTTTTGATATTACGAACCCTCTTTCTTTTGAGAGTGTAGAAAACCATATAAAAAAAATTAGAGCTGTTAAGAGCAATATCCCTATATTTCTTATTGCTTGTAAGTGTGATTTGACTCATGCGCGTTTAATCAGTGCAGAACAAATAAACAAACTGGCAGAACGATTAGGGCTTTCCTATTTTGAAACATCAAGCCATAAAGAGGTAAATATAAAAGAGCCTTTTGTTCAAATAATGAAGCAAATGTACTTTTTATCTTCAATTAGTAAAGTAAAACCCATTTTGGAACAACACCTGACTAATTATTTGAAATCATTACCCTCATCCAACAATTATCCTGGCATATTTATAAGCCGAAGTACAAAGGAGGAGATTTTAAAAGATGAATATAAAGTTCATTTTGATAAATTATGTCAAGCCAGTAGTGTGGAAGAACTAAAGGATTTTTTTAGAGAAACATCAATTATTATTGAACGAGCAGACCTTCTTTTTGCCAGTGAAAATCCACTTTTAAGCATTGTAACTGCAAGTCCTTTATCAAAAACACTGAAAAATATATTATCTGATTTACATAAATCGACAAGGTACTTTATCGATTTATCTACGGCAGATGATTTAAAATTACAAATTTGATATTAAATTAATCAAGTTGCCACGTTGTACTACACCAAAAATGAAAGTTCAGATTTACCATGTATTCAATATAACCCGTTAATCAAATACATAAGCCTATTTTTGTAAAGGCTTATGTACCTTTCATTCATCGTTCCCTGAAAAATTAATTATTTTTCTGAGAAAAACTTTAAATTAGAATACCCATACTACATATTCCCAAAAAAAATATTTACCTCTAAAATAAAAAAATAAGAGGCTATTAAAAAATACAATTATGGATCCTACAAAGAGGAAAAGTATTTTTGCTGGTTTATATGGAAATACTTTAGAGTGGTTCGATTTTCTTCTTTATGCCAACTTTACCCCCTTATTTGCGCATTTATTCTTTCCCTCTGACACATATTTTGTTTCTCTTCTTCTCACCTTTGGTGTATTTTCTGTCGGTTTTTTTATGCGCCCGTTAGGAGGTGTATTATTAGGACATTATGCAGATCGTATTGGCAGACGAAAAACCCTGATTTTCTCAGTGTCTATTATGACCTCTTCCACTGCATGCATTGCGTTGATACCCGATTTTAATTCTTTAGGTATTATTTCTCCTTTATTATTTATTTTTTTTAGGTTAATTCAAGGAATTGCAGTAGGAGGAGAGCTGCCTAGTTCAACAACTTTTCTTATTGAGCATATGGCAGATCATCGACGTGGTTTTGCGGGAAGTTTAGTACTAAGTACTGCTTTTTTAGGCATTTTTTTGGGTTCATTTACAGCTTCTTTACTCAGTGTTTTATTGACTGAAGATACCCTTCGTACCTGGGGATGGCGTTTGGCGTATTTAATCGGTGCAGCACTCGGATTAATAGGAATTTATTTACGCATTACAAGCGTTGAGCCCGCTACCTTTTTGAAAGCCAAACCTGCCATAGAGCTTCCTGCAAAAATTGTTTTTTTTGATTATCCGCGCAAATTAGTGTTAGCCATTATATTTACGAGTATATTAGCCATGAGCAATTACCTACTCATCGCCTACATAACGAGTTTTCTCGTAAAATCAGAAGGATTTTTATTAAAAGATGCTTTAGTAGCTAACTTTATTGCCCTACTCGTTTTAACACTATTAATTCCTTTGATGGGTTTATTATCGGATTATTTCGGCAGGAAGCCCATTTTTTTGTTGGGTACACTTGGTATTTTTATTTTTATTTATCCCCTATTTATTCTTTTTTCGAGTGGAATTTGGTGGCAAATTCTCTTAGGAGAAATAGTCTTAGCGATAATACTTGCACCATTGAATGCTGCAGTACCGACTATGCTTGCAGAGATGTTCCCCACAGCGATTCGCGCCAGTGGCGTATCCATTGGCTACAACATTGGACAGGCCGTTTTTGGCGGGACCATGCCATTGGTTTCCTTAACTTTGGTTGAATTAACTGGAAATAAATATGCTCCTGCGTTCTATATTCTATTTTGGGTGATTATTGCAATTATTGCCACGCGCTCTACACGAGAGACTTATCTGGATAAGTTAGAGTAAATGCTCGTTTTAATTATTAATATAAAGTCAATATGATCGGCATGCTATAATATTAAATATATCTTTTTGAGTTTTTTATTATGCCACCCTTTGAAACTATAAAAGATGAGAACAATCTGAATAATGCCGAGCAAGCTCAACCACCTGCAAGGATGGATAGAACAAAACTTGCCTTTCAACACCATTATAATCGCATCAAGATGTTTCATGGCGGTCCGTGCATCAAATACCAAGATAGCTATTCTCCCGTTGTTACACGAGATGTACGTAATTTTAATCAACGCGTATTTTCAATAGGTTCATCGTCCAATCGAGAAATGATCCTGTTAGATCCAGAAGCTGAATCGCTAAAAAAACTCTATACTGAATTACGCCAAAATATAAAAAAAGACGCTACGACTCTAGAAATCTTACAAGAAATTTCTAAACTGACGCAAAAAACCTTTCCTATAAGCCACCAAGTTCTTTTAAAAGAATTTGTGGAGAAGCACCTAAAAGAAGGAAACCCTGTTATCTCTTTAGATGAATTCATGCAAGCAGGAATGGGAGTATGCCGCCACCATGCCTTATTAAATGCTTATTTGATGAGTCGATTAGTTGAGGACGGTATTCTTCAAGGGGAGGTGATACATCAACGACACTCATTCCCAAAAGAGGGAGTTCATACTTGGAATCTATTTCGGGACACCAAGGATGGAACACTTTATTCCTTAGATTCATTATGGAAAAACGTGACTTCACTTGCTGATAATCCAGGTGATTTAAACAGGTTATATGATTTTGATGTTGAATCAGGAATTAAGGCAGCATTTGGCGCATTTCAATTACCGAGCAAACAAAAAGTGCATGTTGCATCACCTGAAAATAAAGCTCATGCTGTAGCAAAACCCCTTGCTATGCTGGAACCTGTCCCTGCGCAAAAACGTGAGCTCCTAGAGATGCTATGTGAAAAAAATACACCTGTAATCATTCAAGATGGGAGACCACAGATCGATTTGGAAAAAATAATCAAAGAGGAACTAAGGCATGGCCATGAACCAATACGCCATGATAATGAAATTATGCGATTTTTCAAATCAGCCGATAAAGTAGATAAAATTGACCAGAATATAAATAATTTCTCATCCAAATCAAACCCATGAAATCACTATCTCGTAAAAGCATAACATGTTAAACATACCCCTTAATAGTATATTGATATATCACCATTTTTTTAAAAACCAATTTTTCATTTTTTTACAAATAAAATCCCTATAAATTTTAAATCATTTGCAAATATCTTCTATAATAATAGGAAAGTTATTAAAGCGTCCTTCGCTTAGAGCTCAACGCTATCGAATAACGGAAAGGACATAAATGATTTCTATATCCGGATATGCATTACGCGAAAAAATGCGCCGTAACCATAATATTGATACCTATTATGCCTTGCGATTAAAAGATAGGTGTAGAGTCCTGCTAAAAACCCCCAATAAATTTCATTCTAACTCTGAAAATTTAGCCATTTTACAACATGAATATCATTTACTGAATATGATTGAAACGCCTACGATCATTAAAGCTTATGATTTTCTACAAAATACCTACGCGCCTGTTTTAATCCTAGAAGATGTAAAAGGACAATTGCTTACTTCCTATCTATTAATGCATCAATTAAGTATTGACGATTTTTTTAACTTAGCATTACAACTCGTTGATATTGTGGGAGAATTGCACCAACGTCAAATTATTCATAAAGAAATTAATCCATCCAATATTGTTATAGATCCTGAAAACCTGATGCTTAAATTAGTTGATTTAAGCGCGTCAACAAAACTTTCTGAAGAAACACTTGATGATCTCAAGCTAAGCGAAGTAGGAGAAGGGTTAGCTTATATTTCACCAGAACAAACAGGAAGGATAAATCGTCCTGTTGACTATCGTACAGATTTTTATTCGCTTGGTATTACCTTCTATGAAATGCTGGCAAATCAATTACCATTTCAAGCCATTGATGTGCTTGAATTAGTACATTGTCATATTGCGAAAAAACCACCAACTGTATTACACGTCAGGACAGATATACCCAAAATGCTCGCGGCTATTATCGATAAGCTATTGGGTAAAATGCCTGAAGAACGTTATTCAAGCATTATTGGATTGAAGTCTGATCTTCAGGAATGTTTCAGGCAATGGCAACTTAAAGGCTCGATTAGTGAATTTTCACTAGGCGCTCATGATATTCGCGATCACTTAATCATTTCCCACAATTTATATGGTCGAGAAAAACAAGTTAATCAGCTAATCAAAGTATTTAACCGAGTGTGTCAAGGTACTAAAGAAATAGTCTTTGTTGCAGGTTACTCTGGAATTGGCAAAACGTCTTTAGTTAAAGAGATGCATAAACCTATTATTCAGCATAGAGGCTATTATATCAAAGGTAAGTTTGACCAGTTACAGCGAAGCGTCCCTTATAGTGCTATTGTTGCTGCCTTCAAAAATCTGGTCAAACAAGTACTTGCCGAAAGTGAAGATAGGTTAGAAAAAATAAAAAAATTTCTTATTTCTTCATTAGGCAATGTAGGACAGGTTGTAATCGATGTAATTCCAGATGTTGAATTAATCATAGGGAAGCAAGCTCCAGTACGCTCATTGAATCCTACTGAAGCCCAAATTCGCTTTAACCTCGTATTTCAAAATTTTGTACGAACATTTGCTCAGCCTGAGCATCCACTGGTGCTATTTTTGGATGATTTGCAATGGGCAGATAATTCTTCACTTAATTTTATAGAAAATTTATTACAAGATCGAGAAACAAATTATTTACTCATTATTGGGGCTTATCGAAATAATGAAATTAATGAGAATCATCCATTGCAATTAAGCATAAATAATTTAAATAACAATAAGGTAGATCTAAGTACTCTAACTTTAAAACCCTTGCGCTTAAATAATATTCAAGAACTTTTACACGATACATTATCAGGCTCACCAAAAAAAATCCAAGGACTTGCCCAATGTATTTATGATAAAACACAGGGTAACCCATTTTTTATCAACGCATTTCTTAAAACAATCTATGAGCAAAAATTACTTAATTTTTCTTATGAACGAGGTGCATGGGAATGGAATTTAGCCAATATTCAACAACAAAGTGCTACAGATAATGTAATTGATTTGTTAACTACCAAAATTCATTTACTACCTAATACAACACAGGAAATTTTAAAACTCAGCGCATGCTTTGGTCATCAATTTGATTTTAATACCTTAAAAGTTATTAGTAACGAATCAACGAGTCAAATTGCAAAACAGCTATGGCAGGCAATTGAAGCAAATTTTATTTATCCACTTGAAGAAAGTTATAAAACAATAGGTCTAATGGGACTTAATGAACATGTTGCCACCATCAATACAAACTCACTACGTTATAATTTTTCTCATGACCGCATTCAACAAGCGGCTTATGAACTGATTAATGTACAAGACAGACCAAGTATTCATTTAAAAATTGGCCGCTTATTATTAAAAGACAAACCTTTAATGGAAAATGATGAACGATTATTTGATGTACTTGAGCACTTTAATCAAAGCATTGCTTTAATTCGTGATTCCAAAGAAAGATTAAAACTCGCTCAATACAATTTATGGGCTGCTCAAAAAGCCAAGCTCGCATCTGCTTATTATGCGGCCAATGAATATTTATCAGCAGGTATTAAATTATTAAAGCCTAATAATTGGGAAAACAAATATAATTTAACTTTCCAGCTTCATAAAGAATTAGCGGTTTGCAGGTATTTAATTGGTGATTTTAAAGCTGCGGATAAATATTTTTCTGAACTATTAAAACACGCAAAAAATGCACTCGATGAAATTGAAGTTTATCGTTTAAAAATTGAAATGTTATCCGCCTTGGGTAAACATACTGAAGCTCTAGAAATGGGATTGAATACATTGCGAAATTTTGGTATTAAACTTCCTAAAAAACCCAATTTAATGCATGTTTTAATTGCCATTTATAAAGTAAAACTCCAACTAAAAAATACTAAAGTAGAATCTATAAATTTACCTTTAATGAACGATTCAAAACAAATCGCACTTGTGGATTTAATTACTCAATTATTTAATAGTGCATTCATCACGAATCAACATCTGTTTGTTATTCTCACCTGCAAAAATATTAGTTTAAGTTTAAAGTATGGTTATACCGAAAGCACCTCAATGTCTATTCCGGTTTATGCATTTATAATAATGCACTCATTAAATCTTTATCATGAAGCACTTTCCTTTGTAACACTTTATAACAACCTAAAGCAAAAATACGGAGCATCAAATTTCGAGGGAAAAAACCAATTTGTATTAGGCTCTTTTATCGAACCTTATCAAAAGCCGTTGCATCTATGTAATGCCACCGTTGCTAAAGCATTTAGACTGTGTTGTGAGGTCGGAGATTTAGTTTACAGTAATTACAGCAACTTACTTTTGGTACTTCATTCGCTTTCAGCAGGAAAAAAACTTGATGAAGTAAAAAAGAATATACAGTCTACCCTGTCCTTTATGTCACGCGTTAAAATTTCTGATTTTATTGAAGTAGCAAAATTTTGGGACTATTTATGCCAATGTTTGGAAAAGCCAGGCTCCACAAAGATCAAACAAATATCTTTATTTGAAGAAAATATTATTAAAGGAAGAAATAAAACCGAATTAAGCTTCTTCTATAGCTCTTTGACATTATTACACTTTCTACTGGGAAATTTTTCTGAGGCAATCAAAGCAGGGAAGAATCATGAGCTTTACTCTGAATACGATAAAGGTTTAATAAGTCATTTGGATGGTAAGTTTTTCTATGCTTTAGCCCTATTTTGTCAATTACCTTATTTACCAAAATCTGCGTACCGACTTTCGTTAAAAAAATTAAAGCAACTGGATCTTTTTATTAAAAAATATACTAATTGGTGCCCTGAAAACTTTAAACCCTATTCAATGCTTCTTGCAGCTGAATTCTCACGTTTAGACGGGCATGAGAAAGCTCTTGCACTTTATGAACAAACGATAGAAACAGCATTGGCCAGAGGGCTCACTTTAATTGCTGCCATTGCAAGTGAACGCGCTGCATATTATTGTATAAATCTTAACTTAAACCAAATTGCAAAAATATATTTGCATAATGCACATTGTTATTTTAAAGATTGGGGAGCAAATACAAAAATGAGGCTAGTGGAGCCAATGAATCAGACAGCAACATCAGACTTTTTCATTTCTCAGCATCTACTTCCAGCAACTCAAGTTAAAGCAAAGAATCAGACGATCGATATGTTGACCATTTTAAAATTTACTCAACTTATCTCCAGTGAAATTCGTTTAGATAAATTACTGCAGAAACTTTTAGTTATTGTATTAGAACATGCCGGAGCACAGCGAAGCGTTATTTTAACTAAAAATAGCGAGAACTGGGTTGTCGAAGCAGAAGGTGATTTAGAACAACAAAATACTCACCTTATTGGCTCTGGAGATATGGAAAGAGAAATAAAATATCCGATTTCTATTTTAAATTATGTTCAGCGAACTCAAAAACCCATCATTTTAAATGATGCCATCCAGTCAGAATTAACTTTTCAAGACGAATATGTTCAGGGAGAAAATCCACGCTCACTTTTAATGATGCCGTTGTTCTATAAAGGATATTTATGCCGTGTGTTGTATTTAGAGAACAACAGTACAAGTCATACATTTACAGCAAGCCATTTAGACGGTTTGCAATTACTTGCCTCGCAAGCGATGATTTCACTTGAAAATGCCAAACTCTATTATCAAGCAACTCACGATCCTTTAACCGGATTAGCCAATCGAAATATGCTGTATGAATTTTTTCAACAAATGACTAAAGAAATAACGCATTATCATGAGAAAGTTGCATTATTATTCCTAGATATCGATTATTTTAAAGTAATAAACGATACTTTGGGGCATGATAGTGGAGATAATCTCTTGATTCATATTGCAAAAACAATTAATTCATGTTTGCGTGAGTGTGATTTTTCCGCCCGCTTGGGGGGAGATGAATTTACAATCATATTATCCAATATTAAATCAAAAGATCACATCACGATGATAGTAAAAAAATTATTAAATGAAATTTCGAAACCAGTTCCAATTGATGAGCATTTAATTCAAATTACATCCAGTATGGGAATCAGTATCTTCCCTAATGATGGTCAAGATATTGAAACGCTCCTTAAGTTAGCTGATACCGCTCTTTATCAAGCAAAAGAAAAGGGTAGGAATCAATTTCACTATTATTCAATGGAGTTATATGAAGAATATCAGCAAACCCATGGTTTAGGTAAAGAATTACAACATGCTTATGATAAGCAAGAATTCTTCTTAATGTATCAACCGTTTTACACCACTGATGGACAAATCGTAGGACTTGAATCCTTATTGCGGTGGAATCATCCTGAAAAAGGAATTATAGAAGCATCAAAATTCATTCGTAGTTTAGAAAACAGTTCATTAATAATTCCAGTTAGTGAGTGGGTTATTAAAAGTACTTGCCATCAAGCAAAAATATGGCAAGGGCAAAAAATACTTCCAGGCCCCATTGCAATCAATATATCAACAACACAATTTATTCGACATTCACTGAGCAAAATCGTCGCCGAAGCTTTAGCTGAAAGTCGGCTTCATGGCTCATGTATTGAATTGGAAATTACGGAATCCGTTTTCATTGAGTACAATGATTCCCTGTATAAAGAAATTGACTCATTAAAAGAAATGGGTGTTCATTTAGTGATTGATGATTTTGGGGTGGGTTATTCAAGTTTATCGTATTTAAAAAACATACCTATTGAGAAAATAAAAATAGATAAAGTCTTTATTAAAAATTGCCATAAGGATTATTTAGATCAAGCGATTATTAAAACAATTGCCACAATTGCCCATAAATTCAATATTAATGTTGTAGCCGAAGGCGTTGAAAATAAATTACAGCTTCAGTTCTTACGCAAACAGGGTATTGAGTGCATCCAAGGATATTACTATTCTCATCCATTAACTGTTGAAGCATGTGAAACTCTTTTAAAAAACATGCAATTGAAAAAAAAATAAGTAGAGCGCCCCATTTTTGTGAGAAACCAAAAGTTCATTTATTCAATTGAATTCCTTTTATTCTGATGATAAATTCTTTCACTTATTTATTAGAGATAAAATACAATGACAAGGACGCTTTTTACTCTATCGCTCATCCTATTTTGGTCTATTGCTTCCGCCCAAGATAAAGTGGTTCAGAGTTTTTTTAAAGATGTGCAACCATCGGAAATTTCTTCTACGATAAAAAATAACATACAGGCAAGTCATTTTCGCCTTGTTGAGATTGATCTGAGTCAACTCTATGCTGAGTTGGAGAATGCTCCCCATCGAGATGAATTAAAATCAGGGGAAGCAATACAAATCGAACTTCCTCTGCCAGATAAAACGACGAAGCTGTATCAGGTTGTGGAAAATAGTACGCTGCATCCGGAACTCAGCGCAAAATTCCCCCAAATTAAAACCTACGATGCTTATGGAGTTACTGAACCCGGCGAACTAGTCAAACTAGACCTCACCCCTCAAGGGTTCCATGCAATGATTTTCAGGCCAGGACAAGACCCCGTTTTTATTGATCCTTTAAGAAAAGGAGATACTCAATATTATATTGTTTATAATAAAAAAGATTTCATTACTTCAAAGCGCTTAAAATGCGGAGTACACAGTCAAAGTCCATTTAAAATCTCCCCTGTTCGCTCAAAGCATTTTGCTCATTTTAATCCATGTCAACTCAAAAAATACCGCTTGGCTATGGCGGCAACAGCTCAATACACACAATACTTTGGTGGAACAGTAGCCGGCGCATTGGCAGCAGAAGCAACCACAATCAATCGAGTAAACGGTGTTTATGAAATCGATATGGCCATAACCATGCAAATTATTGCCAATAACAATCTTATTATCTATACCAATCCTAATAATCAGCCTTATACACACGGCGACCCTGAAAGGATGATCAATCAGAATCAAAGGAATATTAATCAAGTTATTGGCCCACTTAATTATGATATTGGCCATGTCGTTGACTCAGCTGGAAGCGGTCTGGCATCATTAGCCAGTGTTTGTGATAATAATGAAAAAGCCCGTGGGGTTACAGGTCGAACAAATCCTATAGGAGACCCTTTTGATATTGATTATGTAGCCCACGAAATAGGCCATCAATTTGGAGCCAATCACGTACAAAACAACAGCTGTCAGCGAAATGGACCAACAGCTGTAGAACCTGGAAGTGGTAGCACGATTATGGGCTATGCAGGAGTTTGTACACCTAATGTTCAAAATAATTCTGATGCTTATTTTAATGGGATTAGCCTGCAGGAAATGGGAAATTTTGTCTCCAGCCCTTCGCACACATGTCCTGTAACAACACCAATTCCCAGTGCTCCTGTAATTAATAGTGTCAATGGAGGATTCATTCCTGCTCAAACTCCTTTTGCATTGATTGCATCAGCAACTAAAAGTGGAGGAGGAGTATTAACTTATACTTGGGAGCAGATGAACAATGAAGTCTCTCGCCAGCCGCCAGTAAGTACAGCAACGGGTGGTCCGAATTTTAGAAGCTTTTCGCCTCAGACTGTCGGTGTGCGCTTCTTCCCTAATCTCAATGCCTTGAGCAATGGGGGCCCTTTTACCTGGGAAGTGTTGCCTTCAGTTTCTCGTATTATGAAATTCAGAGTTTCCGTACGGAGTAATACCCCTAGGGGCTCTTGTAATGCATACACCGATACCACGCTAACCACTACAAGTAAAGCTGGCCCCTTTATTGTGACATACCCCACGAATCCAGGCATCATTTGGACAGGCCTATCACCACAAACAATCTCTTGGGATGTTGCTAATACCAATTTTAAGCCAATTAATGCCTTATATGTAAATATCTTTTTATCGATTGATGGAGGAAAAACATTTCCCTATCCTCTCTTATTAAATACGCTAAATAATGGATATGGGCAAATTTGTGCTCCTAATGTAAACGCAACTACAGCTCGAATTATGGTGCAAGCAAATAATGGGAGCTTTTTTAATATTTCAAAAAATAATTTCTCGATCATTGCAGTCCCGCCTAGAGCGCCTGTATTAACGGCAGCCGAGCGCAATCCAATGAATACCAATGAAGCATTTGTCTTATATGCAGGTTGTGCTCCCCCATTTGGTGAAGCCTATACAGTAAATGGCTTACCTGGAGCAACTGTAACATTGGACAACAATAACCGTCGTTTCGTCATAAAAAACATTCTGACAGCGAAAAGAGTACGTAATGTCACAATTACAGCAACTGATGGGAATAATGTCAGTCAAACTTCAAACCCAATTACTATTCCCAGTATTTTATAGGTAAGGCTAAATATGAATAAATACTACATATCAACAATTATTGCATATATACTGTCATTGAATGCTCATGCGGGGCTTTACTCGGGTCTTAATTTAGGTATTAATACAGTTACTGTACATAAAGATTTGCGCTATCCTCTTGAGGAAGAAACTCCAACATCTTCCAGCTTTAACAATGCATATACTAATTTTCACGGACAATTGCTCGCAGGGTATGAATATCCTTTCAGCACAAAATTTTCCACTGCCATAGAAGGAGATGCGGATCTCTTCACTGGAAAGTCACAATATAAAATCAATGGATGGTTTTTTAATGAAAATGTTGTTGCAGAAGAGAAATTAGAATATGGATTTTCACTCTTTTTACTGCCAGCATACCAATACAATGAGGCAGTACGCTTTTTTGCAGGACCAGGAGTTTCATGGAGCCGTTTTGCAGTTAACATGGACAATACTGCCGGAAATGTGGGAGTCAGTGCGAACTTCAAACAATGGTTAACCGGTGGAGGATTAAAGGCAGGAGCAATCACTAAACTAAGTAATAACCTGGACCTGCTTTTAACTTATCAATTCACGCAATATAACAGCACTGAACGAACTCAAATTGAACCCATATCAGGGGATACTTTGCAAGGGCACTACAAGCCAAATGTAAATACTGTATTAATTGGGATTCGAATCAATATGCCACAAAAAATGGCCGTAACACCCATAATAAAATGAAATGCCAACACATTTTATCTCTTTGTATTTGATGTTAACAAAAGTCTCATATAGTGTCCTGAAACCAAACATTAGAGTTTCTATTTGAAGCCATTGAGAAAAGAACTTCATAATGGAGTTAAATTAAGAAGCTGTTTGGTTAACATTAATAATCGTACCCAATGTAATTTTAATCATCGCAATTCTCACAAAATTTTCAGTACGCTCAGCAATGATCTTATACCGTTCGCCATGACGAAAAATTATCAGGAAGCATTCTCCACTGTATTCCTCCACGAGTTATATAGAATCGCGTTAACAATGCTTCTATTATTGTGTTTTGATACCGTGCCACGCTTGTTTGTTCGTTCAAAATGTTTCTTTATTATTTTCCCAGCCATGATCCCTTACGCACTTGGATATCCCATTCCAATTTCCTTGCTGATCTTATAAGCGGGAAATTATAAAAGATTTTGTTTAACCAAAAAGCATTCTTAATGCGTAAGGTGAGATTTTTAGACACGTTTTTACTGTGTGCGGTCTTTGGTGCTGGACCATAACCCAGATGCTCCCTCAGGATTCCCTGGTTTTCCATCTCGAGTAAAAACATCTAATAAAATCCGCAATCCTAATTGAGCTGTATATTCCCAATACCGAGCATGGAAAAATTGATCTTCAACGCTTGGTTCAGCACCAAAAGTGAGATCAAATTGGAGAGTATTACTATAATGATAGCGAGCCCCTGTTTGCATAGCATAATTTGGAGCATTTGGAACCAATGGGTCTCCTGCAAAAGTCTCTGCAACAAAATGTAACTTAGGATAGACGGTTGCCGCTTCTAACCCTAGGCCCCAGTAAGGACGAGTTCTAAAATGATTATCACCATCGCCATCATGGCGAATTCCTAAGTTAATATGAATGTTTAGTTTATCATTGAACAACCGCCAGCTCGCCATCCCGATAAAATTGTATACTCTACCTTCATCGTACATGGATCCATGCCCCTCATTTAATGCTGAGGCTATACTGATAGCGTATCCTGGATCGCCATTATCCAAAGTTTTCTTTAATAAAAGCTTCGCCGTGATAACAGGATTGGCTAATGTTATCGTTTCATTGGGATCGTATCCCGTACCCCATCCAGCTATAATCTCCAGCGCATCTGAAACGGTAGTCCCTGCCATGACATTAATTCCTGGAGCAGGGCCATATTCATTTTTTGCTCGGGTTATTTCCAACCAATTTTCCATTTCCAATTGCCCATAATCCACAATACGGGCATCATCGGTAACAAATGGTCGAACCGCCACCCCAGATGAAGAAAGACATAATAATGTCAAGAATAAAATTAATTTTTCTTTGCATAACTTTGAAAAAGCGGTATTAATGAATTTTGAATAAATATTCTTACTAAAAATATTCATGTCTAACTTTGGCCTCTATACTAAAAGTAATTTTACCGAGGTTTAGTGGATCCCAATTTGTTAGGTCGTGCCATCAATAGGACGATAATCCCCCACTTGAAGTTAAAAGTAGAGGTTTAGGCAACTTCGAGTAATTCCTCCAATCGCAATATTTGGTCGTTCATTTTTGTACGACCATAGCCATTGTGTCGCATGTAGTTGGTCCTCAGTAATACTTTTAAATAAATATTGGCTTAACCATAATACCTAAACTTGCACTTCAGCGAAACATTCAATATAGTAAAAATATCAAGTTGGTGTGTAGTTCCACATTTAGACTATGGATTTAGCTTTATAAGGAATTTTACATGACAAGACTAGAAGAATTACTTCATTCTTTGACTGCTGTTATAGTTCGCTATCACGACAGTCAGCCAAAAGTGAAAAAATTGGTTGTTGCAACAGATGAAAATCTCCTCAGAGAAAAATCACTATCTTGCGCTAAAGAAATAATTCAGAATAAAGACATCCATTTTAAAATACGATTGAATGACCTCATTAAAAAGTGCTCAGATAGCGGACGAAGACCTTTCTTATACTATATTTTGCATGAAATAACTTCCCTAAAAGGACTACTCGACCAAAAAACTTCTTTTGAATCCTCAAGATTAGAAGACTACAAGAATCAAATTACTCAATTATTAATCGATCTTAAGCTTATTTTAAATACCCCAAAACACAAAACGTGTAGAATAACCTACAGTAAAATTGAGGAAACTAAAAAGACAACCATTGATTTATCAGGTTTAAAAAATGATGGTTATGTTGGAGGTGAATTTTGTAATTCCGGGGAAATTTTAAATGATGAAGTATTAAGGCGATTTAATATATGCACTTACACATCCAATGAGCGAATTAGGGATATTGCCGAACAAATTTGCATGGAATATCAACGTGTGCTTTTAGTACCTGAACTAATAGCACAAAATGAAGTGCAAAAAAAGATAAATTTAGAACAAGGGCAGGTGCTGAGTTCAATAACAAACCAACAGGAAGAAAACCAAAAAAAACTGGAAACTACATCTTCAAAACACTACACAGCTCTTTATGTGTTTTACATTCTCTTCAAAAGGTTGCACGCGAAAGAACAACAACAAAAAAAAATCATTGAACAACAGCAAGAAACCATTGATGAACTGAGGCAAAAAATCAGTGAGCTAACCCATCCAGTTGATTCAAAACCACGTGATTATAGATTTTATAGTCCATCTTATTAAAGAAGATTTTATCCCGGCCGCGCACTTACATAATAAGTACCATTAACTCCCCAACCATTGTGTATTGCGAAAACCTAAGAAAGTAGCCACTATCAATGAATATATAAATTATTCATTTGATTAAAATTAAAACTATATGTCTTATAATTAGAAAAATATCGAAATTACAATGCCTGAAGCTACACAGAAAATTTAAAGAGCATGTCATTGTGCCGGATGATCCTAACGAACTAAGAGAAAACACTATCAATTCAGTGCCAGTTCCTATAATGAATCATAATAATAGTACTGATGAATACAATTGACAGAAATGATTATCTTTTGATATCAAAGAATTAATTATCCAATTGGATTGATCTTTCTTGCGGAATTGTAATTGCTGTAATTTCTATCGCGTAATCCTAACTTTTTTCATGAGTCTGCTTACATCGGGCACATAGGCCTTTAATTTCTACAGTACAATTTATAATTGAAAATTGAATCGAATTCGCAAACTCAGTTAGGACTGAGAAATCCACAACGCATTCTAATTCTTTAACAAAACCACACTGACTGCAAATAAGGAATTGGGCCTGCCCCATATGATGTCCATGCAAACAGGCAACATAGGATTTCAGACTATCGATACAATGAATAAATCCTTCCTGATGCCAAAACTGAATGGCACGATAAACTGTAGGTGGCTTGGGATTCTCAGTTTGTTCGGATAATTTTTGTAGGATTTCATAAGCCCCAAGAGGCTTTCTCTCTTCCACTAAAATTTTGAGGACACGCTCTCTCGGTTCTGTAAATCGATAGCCATACTCTATGCAATGCTTATAGGCTTTGTCCAACAAATTGTATTTCATCAATCATTTTTAAGTTTAATGGATCAAATACTATTGTATCACAGTCATTATTCTACCGAAAAATAATTAAACAAATGCCGCTAAGTATTTAACAGCAATTATTGGCATAAAAATTATTAAATGTGGCTTGTTCTTTGGCAATATAATGTTACAATGTAACACTTTCGAAAGATTAGTTTGCAAAATAATTAATAATCATTTTCCTACAAGTTTAAGGAAAATCTTCTTTGCTTACTGGATCTTATCTAATTTTAAGGTTTTAAGAGTTACTGTAATTGTCAATGACTTATCTGAAATTGATGTGCAACCAATTAAGTCAGGAGAGTCCGCTTTTCCAAAGCAGACCTTTGCAAAAGAGAACTCTTTAATGTCCATTTAAAATGGAGGAAACCAATGTATTTTTATAATTATAGATTCCGCCTTCCAGATGACATCCAACTTTCCGATCCTGAGCAAGCTAAAATACGAATTGAGCAGAAGTTAAATGCCTCCAAAGAATTGGGATTACTACGTATCGCAAGCGATTTAACCAGCGCCAATAAAAGCATCAGTTTGTTATGTAAATCCCAAAATGCTCACGCCATAGAATCAGCAATGACCCAAATTTTGTTGGAAGAAAAAATTACGTTGTGCAACGAAATGGAAGAAGAAGTAATGTGGTTTGAAGAGGAAACCGTGCTTAACGACCAGGTGTCTCCAAGAGAGCCTGTGCATATTGGCGGAGTCAAAAAGAAAAGAAAAAAAATGCAGCATAAGTTCTCTCATGGACACCCTTACGAACACTTTCAGAGACATTCCAAGAACCACTCCCATGAGCACTCCCATGAGCACTCCCATGAGCACTCCCATGAGCACTCCCATGAGCACTCCCATGAGCATTCCCATGGACACGCTCATGGCCATGAGAATCATTGGGTTAAAGCTGCATTAGGTTTGATTTGGGGAATAGGCCTGCTTGTTCTTGCTGTGGCGAGTTTTAATATTCCTCTTCTTGTCTATTATGCCTTAACTGGGCTTACTACTTTGGTGACACTCTATTTGGGATATACTGTTTATCAATCATCATGGTATGCATTGCTTGAAAAAAAATGGGATACCACAACTTTATATACGATCAGTACTTTAACCATTGTTGCCGTATCCATTGCAAGTCTGTTTATTCCCGGACTACCCATGATGTTTGAAGCAGCACCTTTAGTCTTAGGTTTTTGGCATTTAGGCGAAGGTATTGAACACACTTTAATTGGTAAAATCACTGAAAAATTAGATGTTCGTGATTGTGTGGATCCATTAGTCCTATTAAAAGGGGATCCAAATACCGAGATTTCAGTGAAACACTTAATTCCTAACGATGTAATTTCCGTTAAACAAGGACGTGTTATTCCTGTTAATGGAATATTAGAAGAAGAAGTATTACTTTATACTACACGAATCGATGGTTCACCTGAGCTCAAAAGGTTTAAAGCAGGTGATGAAGTCCTTGCCGGCATGCGTTTAGCCGATCATATTCCTTCATTGCAAATGCGTGTTACAAAGACCTATCAAAACTCGTACCTTTCAATATTGGCAGAAGATATTAATAAAGCAAACGAGGAAAAAGCGCCAGTTGAAGTCTTTGCAGATAAGGTATTGAAGTATTTCATTCCTGGTTTGCTGGGAATAGCACTGCTCTCAGGCATTATTATAGGTTCAGTGTTTAATCCCGCGCTTGCAATTCAATGTGTCATATCGGTTCTTGTAAGTGCATGTCCATGCGCTTTAAGCCTGATTACCCCGCTCGCAGTTAAAATCGGTATGAAAAAAGCGTCTGAAAATGGAATTCTTTTTAAGAATGGCAAAGCATTACAAGCAGCAGCTGATATTGATACCGTTGTTTTTGATTTAAATGGCACGCTGACTCAAGGAAATGTTGAAGTAAAAGCATTGAAGATTGATGATCGAAAATTTTTGAGTCGTGTCGCGTTATTAGAAGGCCAATCCGAGCATCCGTTAGCAGGGATTATTAAGTCTTATATAGAGGATCAAGGCATCATTGCAGATAATCAATCAGAACTAATTTCGATTGATAAACGTCATCACTCTGGCATCAAGGGTGTGATTAAGGGTGAAACATTCATGGTTGGCAATAAAGATATGCTTGCTGCGAATGGAGTCATGGATATTAACGAGCCCTATAATAACCCTGAAAACGGCTCCATCTATATTGTCCGTGAAGGAAGGGTAATAGGACAAATTTCCTTAATCGATCCTTTACGTGAAGATGCCATTGCTACAGTAAACGAATTAAAGCGTCTGGGTAAAACAGTACATATTTGTACCGGTGCAGATCGTGAAACTGCAGAAAAATATGCAGATTTATTGGGAATTTCTAAAAAGAATATTTTTGCGAATACAGTAGGTGCAGTCACTCGAACTGGAGAGATATCCAAAGCAAGCTATATTGAACAGTTAAAGCATGATGGCCATAAAGTAGCTATGGTAGGTGACGCAGCCAATGACCTCACAGCAATTGCCCATTCCAATCTCGGTATTGCGGTTCAATCGAAGATTGGTGATACCATTACCCAACAACGCGCAGGCATAGTTGTTCAGGAAGGAAGACTATTTTCTATTGCAACTGCATTTGATATCGCCGCAAAAGCGAAACAAAATATTGTCCAAAATTTATGCGTGAGTTTAACCTATAATTCAACAATTACTTTAGTAGCGGCAGGATTGTTTGTTGCTTTAGGTTTTACTCTTAATCCTGTACTTGGGGTTGCACTGATGGTGCTTGAATCCGCGATTGTTTTAATGAATCTATATCGCTTTAAAGAACAAGAAATTGTAACTACCACATCAAATAGTAACAATGTAGAAATGGATGATGTTTCTGAAGATACAACCTTTGACTTATTGAAGTTTTTAGGTTATCGCCCCCAGCCTGAATCAAGTCTTGGTAGTGCAGAAGCAGAGCCTTTCACAACAGGCTTTCAAACAAGCCCTTTATTTACACCACCTCAACCTAAAAAGAATTATTTTTCCGCTCATGATGCGTCTTTAATCAAGCCAACTCAAATCTCATGAGTAACCATTTAAAATGAGCCATAATTGATTAATCTATTTTACAGGAGATAAATTTAGCTCATAATTTCTGGAAGACTATACTTTTTTCCTTTATTCTGTTCATGCAACCATTGAAAAAGAGGTTGATAGTACTCTAACATAGCTTTGGCACTCAGCTCATCACCGGTTGATTCTTTAAGTACTTGTCTCCAGTCTTTAGAAGCCCCTTCACGCATAATATCCATTAGGAAATCTCCTATGGCCTTTTGTCCATAGTAGTTAGTAGCATGAGGGTCTTGGTGCAATATATTTTTGGCTATATGGTTGTGAAGCTGGTATGAGATCACATAAGACAAAGCATAGTCATAGTATTGTGCAGGATCGTTGTTGATATGTGTTTTAGTAGCAGCATCGCAATATTCTTCACCTCTGGGAACTGGTGGTTCAATTCCTTGGTATTTCTTAGCCAACTCCCACCATTTCGCGTTGAACTGGTCAGGGGATAAGTTATCAACATACATAGCTTTTTCAAAATGACTCATTGTACCCGCAGAGAAAAAAATAAACACTACAGAGTTGAGTGCTTCTTTAAGAAGCATGTGCATATTATCTATTTCTACAGAAGCATCTAGAAGGCCACGCTCAGCCAGATAAGGCTTTTGCATCGCAGCAAGTCCCATCACAGTACCAATAGCTTCATGATAGGCACGATTAGCACCTTTTCTCAGAAGTGGAGGAACATCTTTGTTAGTGTAAGCGAGGTAATAATAGATATGACCTAACTCATGGTGAGTCGTTTTGATAGATTTTTTATCAGACTGCACATTCATCAATATGCGTACATCGTGATTAAGATCAATGTGCCAGGCAGATGCGTGGTTATTCTTCTTAATAGATGAGTTAGATGGATAGGGATAAAGATTTGACTTGTCCCAAAAGCTTTGCGGTAGTTTTGGATAACCAAGGCTTACATACAGATTTTCCCCTGACTTTACAATCCATTCAGGAGACTTGTTCTTAAGGATGCTATCAAGATTAATGCTTTTTCTCTTTAATATAGAGCTCCAGTCCTGACCCCAGCGGTTTGGCAGCCAGTGTGCGGGTAGATAATCGGGTACGGAGTTTGCGCCATATCTCTTGGCTAATTCATAACGCGCCCAGGTATGCAGTTCGCGATATAGAGGATAAAGTTCCCTCATGAAGCGTTCCATAGTCTGCATCATTTCATCAGTGTTCATATTATAGCTGTTTACCTGATAAGTGAAAAAATCAGGATGACCTAGTGCCTGTACTGTTTGATTTCTTAAATTGCGTAAATTGACAAGTCCCTCTTTGAGAGTAGGTCCAACTTGTTTACTTGCTTCCCATGCTGACAGACGTGTATCAAGATTGGTTTCCTTTTTAAGAATATTGTCTAAGTCATTAGTGTTTATCTTCTTGCCATCCAGCATATATTGATATCCATACAGTTTATTTGTTTGTTCAACTTCGGCATTTATCCTTTTTCCCACGAGGCCAGCTGCTTGTTGAGGATTATTAGCAGCAGAATAGAGAATTAGTTCCAGTTGCTTTACCTGTATCTTTGTTAGCTTATGTTGTTGGTTAAGGTATTTGCGGGCGCTCTCAATGTTTTCTTTACTACCGATAAATACAGCCAAGGCTTTATTTGCTTTCTGTGCAATCATAGTATTAGTAAAATCATTCGGCTTTATCTCAATATTCGCTTGCCATCGTGCATTTTGGGCATTCGTATAAAGTATTAAATATTGCTTGGTGTAACTGTCAATAAATTTCTGCGCCTCTATTGTGGCGTTATTTAGGCTACTGCTATTATGGCAAGATAGAAGTAAGAATGCTGAAATCAGCATACTTGAAAAATGATATTTCATATAATGAATCCTTTTATAAACTGCTTTCTATCCAAGTAATTACCAGAAAATTTATTCCATTGATATTCTTTTATAATAGGATATTCATAAGAATACTTTAGAGATGAATTTAGGGGACGATTTCGTGAGTATTCTTAATGTACCCCAAGATCAACCATCTATTTCTGTTGAATAACTCATTTCAAGAAGTCAGTATACTAACACAAATACTAAATCAAAAAGGCTACAATTAATAGCTCATTATCTATCAATTCCGTTCTGAAAAAAGCTGATGAGATCTAACACGTGCTCATGTTATGCACCTACCCACTTAGCCAACCCTATTTTTTAATTCCCGCAAAGCAATTTGGTTTGTCTTGACTATCAGTTTGTATTTAACTTACCTTACACAATAGTGCAGCAATACCTCAAGCTTTGGGTGATGCCGTTTTGTTTATATTGTTAGAAAATATGATAATTCTCTTTAAATGGGCTATTTAAAATATTATTGAGATAGCTGAACCGATAATCATAATCTGTCAGTATGTTCTTTACACTATTATTATTAAAAGGAAATTAGTGGTAATGATACAGTACATACCTATAAGAGACTCATCATATCACTATTTAATAAACTGGATATTAACATGAAAAAACTGTTTTACAGTCTATTGGTAGTTTTGGTGAGTATTGGATTACTGTATTTATTTCAACCATTTCTGGGATTTAATATTTCAATTTCTGAGGTATTAGGCCAATCTTTTCCATTTTTAAAACCCCAATCCCCCCCAAATATTGATCTAAAGAATGATTTTATACTAAAGCCTTATGTCCAGCATTTGGATAGCCCCCGATTCATGTCCGTTACGGAGTCTGGAGATTTGCTTGTAGCAGAACCTCCAAAAGGAAACGTACTCCTCATCCCTTATAAAAAACCGAATCAGAAACGAGTACTGCTTTCGGGTTTGAACAATCCTCACAGTATGGATGTTTATGAGAACTACTTATATATTGCAGAAGAAAATGCTATTGGACGAATCGAATATGATGCAAAAGAGGGACGTACCATTGGGACTTATGAACGAATAATTAAAAATATTCCAGACGATGGCGGTCATTGGACCAGAACTATTAAATTTGGTCCTGATGGATATGGCTACGTATCTATTGGTTCTTCTTGCAATGTCTGTATTGAAAAAAATCCTTTAAGAGCTTCTATCTCTCGGTTTAAACCAGGAGATGATCATGTGACAATTTATGCCAAAGGGCTACGCAACGCCGTTGGATTTGATTGGTCACCCACAGATGGAGGACTTTATGCAACCGAAAATGGTCGTGATTATTTGGGAGACCATTTTCCACCCGACGAACTGAATCTGATTCAAGAAAATCAATTTTATGGATGGCCTTATGCAAACGGCGATCGAGTTCCAGATCCCAAATTTGGCATTGGGCAAGAACAATTGATTAATAAATCACAAGTTCCTGTTTTCAAATTTGCCGCCCATCAGGCACCCCTAGGTATCACTTTTATAAAAAATCCCCAGTCCCCCTTGTATAAAAAAGCACTGGTTGCATTTCATGGCTCCTGGAACAGCTCAATTAAAGTCGGTTATAAAGTAGTTAGTTTAACTTTTGAAAATGGGGTTATAACTCAAAATGATTTTATTACTGGATTTCTCAAAAACGGAAAAGTAATTGGCAGGCCTGTGCATGTCGTCGAAGGTAAAGACGGTGAATTGTATCTATCCGATGATTTTAATGGAGTGATTTATTTGATTGAACATAAGTAACCCTTTGTTGAAATCACTTATTCATTGCGGCACTTTATTAAAAAATAAGTAGGCATCTCACCAACACCTTTGACTAAAATGGTTCCTCTTTTTTCAAATACAAATCGATCTTTCAGAAGTTGATACGTTGCTTCACTCACATGGATTCGATCGGGCTCGCCATGAGATTCCATACGACTTGCCAAGTTGATGGTTTTTCCCCACAGATCATAAGCAAATTTTTTCTTTCCGATAACACCAGCCACTACAGATCCAGAATGAATTCCTATGCGAATTTGAAGAGGCAAATGAGAGCCTTTATTCATTTCCCTTATCTTTTCAAGTACGCTGCATGCAAAGTGAGCGACACGTTCTGCATGTAATTGGTTATGGGTGGGTGCGCCTGCCACCGCCATATAGCAATCGCCTATCGTTTTAATTTTTTCAAGACCGAATTGATCAGTAAGCTCATCCATAGTTGAGAATATAGTATTCAACATCTCAATCAACTCACTTGGAGTCAACTTGTCTGATAAATTAGAAAAATTAACAATATCAATAAATATGGCTGTGATAGAGGGAAATCTCTCAACTATTATTTGTTCACCTGACTTTAAACGTTCTGCAATCGCGCTTGGCACAATATTAAGTAAGAGATCATCTGATTTTTTTTTGGCTTCTTTTAATTGGATAAGATAAAGTTTTTCTTTATCCCTTAATATTTTTTTTTCTATGGAGGCCTCTATTCGTGCTTTAAAAATAACAGGATTAAATGGTTTAAGAAGATAATCATCAGCACCCATCTCAAGACAACGTACTACTGCATCAATTTCTTTGAGGGGAGAAATAACAATCACGGGCAGATAGTAATAAAGACTGTGCTCCCTAATTCGTTTTAAAACTTCAAAACCACTTACTCCTGAGGTAATAATTGATAAAAGTATTAAATCGAAATTGCCAACAACTATTTCGTCAAGGACTTTGGATGCGTCTCTACAAGATATTGCATTAAACCCATAATGCTTCAGACGACGTATTAATAAATCGTTTGCCATCTCATTATCTTCAACAACAAGAATAGAACCTTTAGGGGGTATAGGCTTATATATAATTTTGTTTTCAAGCGGCGGAATAGAGACAATCACGTCATGAATTACAATATTCGATTTTTTAAATTGTGCTAATAGATCGGTACCTTTCCACTGTATTTGAGCTAACTTATTTATTTCGTTTATATAATTAATAAACAATTTCGCAGCTAAAAGAATTTTTTCAATATCATGGGTAAATTGTTCTTGTTCAATGGAGAACTCTTCATCCAAAAGGAGCTCACAATAACCAATAACCGAATTAAGTGGTGTAAGTAAATTAAATTGCAGTTCACTGCTGAATGTTTTCAAATTAAATGCTTTTGCTTTTCCAGCAACAGTGCCAAAGCTTAACACCTCATCTACACGGCTTTGTAAGAGTTTCCCTGATTGTAAAATCTTTTTAAGATCATCCTCATACGCTTCAAGCTGATAAAATGCAAGTTCATCAAGTAGGATTTCGGTATAACCCACAATAACATCAAGAGGCGTGGAAAACTCACTACGTAAGCTGGCAAATAAAGCCTCTCTTTCGCGTGCCAGGGTTGAGTTACGCTCCTGCTTTGTTTTTTTATCGAAATCCATTAATTATTTTCCTCATCGAGTTAAATATATTGTGACTCAACAGGCTTTAACTAATCTCTCAATCTTTTCAAGAAGACGAGGAAGCTCAATAGGCTTCACTTCATAATCATCGCAGCCTGCGGCTACCGCTTTTTCCCTGTCCCCTACCATAGCATGCGCCGTTAAAGCAATAATCGGGATAGAGTTGGTTTTTGGGTCCGATTTAAGTTGCCGTGTCGCATCGTATCCATCCAAAACGGGCAGGCTTAAATCCATTAAAATGAGATCGGGATTTTCAGCTTTTGCCATACTCACTCCTTTTTCCCCATCGACTGCACTAATGATCTCATATCCTTTACGTTGTAAACGTCTTGATAGCATGTCGAGGTTTAATTCATTATCTTCTACAATTAAAATCTTTACCGTCATAACAAATCTCCTAGCGATTTTTAAGCATTTGTTCAATTTGATCAGTTATCGTTCCAATAAGTTGTTCGCGACTATAGGAATTTTTTTGTAACACAACTTTGCTCGAATTTATTAGAAAGTCTCGTTCTTCCTGGGTTAATTCTTTTGCTGTTATAATAACCACAGGAATTTGAGCCCATTTCTCATGTTTTTGTAATTCTTTAATCACAGCAAAACCATCCATTTCCGGCATCATTAAATCGAGAAGGATAATTGAAGGAGTGTGATGCGCTAAAACAGCTAAAGCATCACGTCCGTTTTTAGCTTCCAGTACTTCCCAACCCGACTTTTTAATCGATCGTCGAATGATATTTCGCGCGTCCGCTTCATCATCTACAATTAATACCGATTTGATTGCATCCTGAGGCAATACGTGTTCAATTTTCTCCATAAGTGTCCTAGGTTCAATCGGCTTATTGAGATAGTCAACCGCGCCTAAAGCAAAACCCAAGTCCTTCTCGAGCAACATTGAAACCAAAATCACGGGAATATTAACAAGATTGGGATCAGACTTTAATGCCGATAAAGTAGCCCATCCATCCATCATAGGCATAATAACATCAAGAGTAATCAAGTCAGGTTGGTATTTTTTTGCTAAAGAAAGACCTTCTTCTCCATGGAATGCATGCAATACGTGTATCCCTGCCTTATCTAAAGTTTTTTGCATTATCTCATGTATTTTGGGGTCATCATCAACTACCAGGACTGTTTTCGTTTTGACTCCTACTTTTTCTTGAGTTTTCGATTCCGCTAATTTTACCGGAGATATTTTCTCAACGCCAACGGTACTAATTAAAGGCAACATTATAGTAAAAGTGGAGCCTTTACCGTATTCACTATCGATACTCACATCGCCTCCCAGGATTTTAGAGAAGCTTTTTGTCAAATACAAACCTAATCCAGTACCACCAAATCGACGTGTTGTCGAGGATTCAGCTTGAGAAAATGCTTTGAACAAATTACCTAATTGCTCTCGGGTCAGACCAATCCCGGTATCACTGACAGCAAATTGTATATATGATTTTCCATTACTCGTTGTCGGTTTCACCGATAACGTAATTGTACCTTCTTTAGTAAATTTAGCTGCATTGCTTATTAAATTTAATAGACATTGTCTGACTTTCACGAGATCTGTATGCATGATATCTACATTAGGATCGATCTCACATTTAAACGTATTCGTATTTTTATTCATCAAGGGAGTGATTATAGCTTCCAACTCCTTAATCATATCGGGAACTTTGACATCCTCCAGGAAAATATCCATCTTGCCCGCTTCGATTTTCGATAAATCCAGTATATCGTTGATGAGAAATAACAAGTGTTTGGCGGAAGACTCAATTTTTTTGAGGTCCTCTATATACATCTCATGTCCCTCATCTTCCATCTCTTCATGCAATAATTCGCAATAACCGATAATGGCGTTAAGCGGCGTGCGTAATTCATGGCTGGTATTAGCAATAAATTCAGATTTAGCTTTATTAGCCACTTCTGAGTCTTTTTTGGCTTCATTCAATTGCACCACCAACTGTTCCAGATTCTGATTTACATTTTTCAGCTCTTTGGTTCTTGACTCCACTAATTCTTGCAAATGATCCTGAGTATACTGCAGGCTTTCAGCCATATTGTTGAAGGTTCCAACGACTCGGTTAAGATCGTCATAAGGCGTCAAACTTAAACGATGCTCTAACCCGGATTTGTCTTTAGTGATCTTATGCATTGCTTCACTTAAGTTCCTCAATGACCTAGATATAGCATGATATAAAAAGTATCCTACGATGCTGATTAATAGAAAGATGCCTAAGGGTAAAGTAATCATAATAATACGATTGGTTGCAATCAGTTTATGAAAATCTCGTAATGCTTTATCCCTTAATTCAATTGCTATCTTATCCAAGTTATCAAATTGTTTTGAGAGGTCACTCAGGTTTTCTTGCACTTCAATATGATTTTTCTGTAATTGCAATTGGAGATCATTGAGCTCTTTTCGCAGAGCAAGGATACTTCCTGACCCTTCGGTTAATTGCTCAACAACCAAATTAAATTGATTTCCCAAATCTAATGCAGCTTGATGGAGTTGTGGATTTTCCTGTAATAAATTACTTAATTGTTGCAATTTATTACGAGTTAAAGGGATTAGCTGTAGAAGTTGATTATCTTTTAAATTATTCAATTCATCTGAATTTTCTTCATCTGCAATTTCTTCGATTAATGCCATGAGTTGTGCAAGCTCTGTATTAATTTTTACGTCAATACGATAGGCATCGGCAGCATTACTTAAAATCAGATGTTCCAATACTTCTTTAAGCTGTTCGCTTTGTGGAAGTTTTCCCTCCTTTAAATAGCCGCGTAGTTGGCGGATGTTTTTTTTATATTGATAGGTTAAGATACCGCTGATATTTTCTGACTGATTGTGAATATTTTTAATTTGCTGATCAATAATTGTTTTTTGATTCGCCAACTCATTTTTCGCTTTCAAAAGAGATTGAGTCAATCTTAATAATCGATCGTCAATTTTTAAAAATTCCTGATAGATCCCTTTAAGATTTTGCAGTGCCTGCACGACAGAGGAAACTTTATTGGTAACAGAAGCTAATTTTTTCTCGCCTTCAATAAAAATTGTCTCTATCCGTAAACGAGGCTCCAATTTGGATAAATCATTTTCTTCATGTGCTGTCAAAATATTTTGTTGTCTCACCAAAAATTGAGCTCGTGCATTGCTCATTCTAAATCGTGCGTTTTCAATTGAACTAACCGTTAATAAAAGGTTTTGATTTTGAATCAGTTGGTGATTAAGATATAGTGCAGCAAAGCTAAGAATCATCGTAAAAATAACGGTAAGAATATAAAATAACAGAAACACGTTTACCAATGATAATCTTAGTTTCCTGTACATTAGTAATCCTTCCACTTATTCTTTAACAAACGAATGCAATTCGGTCCATTCAAAAGAGGTAAATTTTCCATTTCTTAATATAGTAGGCCAAACCGTATGCAATGCCTGATGATTGTTTTTATCATAACTAATGAGAATACCGATGCCTATATCCACATCACGCATATTTTGCATCACATCAATGAGCCCTTCTCGCGTCAACTTATTAGCGTCCACAGCGCGTTGTAATGCCAGGACAAACAACTTTGTCGCAAGATAGCCCTCTAATGATATATATCCAGGTTGGGCATTGTTTGCATATTTTTCAAGACTTTCTCGGTACTCTTTGACGGCAGGAAGATCCGAGTCATAACTAGGGACAACCTGAGTCACTATCACGCGGTTGTCGCCCAATCCTCCAAGATCCTTTACCAAAGTTTCACTTCCCACAAAGGAAACATTGAGAAACAGGGTATTAGGCAAATCTTCATCCGCCAACTTAATGAATCGAGCAGCAGGAAGATAAGGGGCAACCATAATGATCGCCTTTGGCATTTTTTCTGCGTCCAGGATCTCGGATAAACCCTCTTCCACATTTAATGTGTTTCTGGTGAACCGGCCATGCATTAACTTTTCTGAATCTTGATAACCTTCTTCTTTTAATGCTTTTATAGCACCAAAATAACCAGAATCTCCAAATGAATCATTTTGCGTAAAGAATGCAATTTCGTCGGGTTTAATTCCTGCCCTCAATAAACCTTTTACCATGGCCGCAGTTTCTTCTGCGTAGCTTGCACGAAAATTAAAAACATACCGATCAGGCGGCTTTTTACGGAGTACCTCTGTTCCAGCATAGCAACCATAGAGCAGTGTTTTCAATTCTTCAGCAATAGGTACTGAAACCACAGCAGTTGGTGAGCCCACATTGCCGATGACGGCAAGCACCTTATCCTGCGTAATTAATTTGCGCATATTAGGTGCAGTGAGTGAAGGCTCATATGAATCATTATAGACAATCAATGTTACTTTTTGACCGTTGATACCACCAGCAGCATTTAT
The DNA here is from genome assembly GCF_001468035.1 of Legionella tucsonensis. Classification (GTDB taxonomy): domain Bacteria; phylum Pseudomonadota; class Gammaproteobacteria; order Legionellales; family Legionellaceae; genus Legionella; species Legionella tucsonensis. Next base: position 10,636 of record NZ_LNZA01000012.1, on the reverse strand, counting down.
TCTGTCAAAATAAGTTTTTATTCCAAGGGTCATGTCTTGTCCCAGCGTTTGTGCTGGTCCATCTAAAACAGTGCTGCTTCCAATCTTAATAGGTGACTGATTGACTGTGGGCTGGGCGTCTTGTGCAAATGATAGTTGAGCAAAAGTAAGAAGTATAAGAATAATACTTCTGCTGAATGAAAATAAAATCCATTCCTTTATCATTTGCATACCCAAAAAAGAAAAAATTTATGATTAAAAAAATTATAGTTGATTAAACTAAAGTAAGCACCTCGAATAAGCATATATTCACGAAATAATTTATTCTATCCAGAAATTCCATATATATTATAATGTATATACCAACTATTAATTGTTCCATGCTCAGAGGATAATAACCCCACATTAAAAAATGTTGTAGAAAAAAAGCATATGCAAAACTCCCAAAATAAAAGGAATAGCGAATTATTTTGGATAATAGTTAAGCATTAATAGAGTAACTATAACGCCTTTAGCGCTTCTGTTGTAGGTTGCAAAATCATAAAACTCAACTGCCCTCAGCGCAAATTTAGAATTAATTTGATAAGATAATGAACCGCCAAGGAAAGGATCAACGTCTACAGAGTTTGTATTCTGAGAAAAAAATTGACGAGGAGCTACTGTAGTCGCTGTTAGGTAAGTGGAAATAACCGAGCCACCACCAACTAAACTGGCTCTTAATCTATTTTTAGGATTAAGGGTATATCCGAAGATAACTACCAATGACTTACTTGCTCTGGAAATTTTTAATCCATCTTTTGTTTCTGAATGAGTAAAAATTTGATTGTAATCCAGTTCATAAATGAAGGGTAAGTTGTCACCAAACCCTGATCCAAACCCCCAGCGCATTCCGTTAACATTGTTGGGAAAAGCATCGTGAGGTGTAAAATTTATTGTTGGCAGTCCGGGAGGAGATAGTGATAGTTGATTATTATTAAACAAGGTATTTGCAAATACATATCCGCCTGTTATGTAAAAAGAACCATGGCAACTCCAATCTGCTTTATCACAGTTTTTTTTAACTTCTGCTGCAAAAATTAGGTTGCTTAGAGTTATTGAAAAGATTATTGCTACAATTTGATTTTTAACCACATGTTTATCCTTAAAAATTAATAACCTTTATTTTATATAAAGCTTAAATTATTGGAATACTTAATTCTGCTCTTTATATAGCGAACAAGAAATACATCATACCAATTAATTACGTAATTTTTTGGCTTTAGGCATATACATAAACATATTGGTTAAAAAATAACTTATTTCCCGATCAATTCCGTATATTTCTGAATTGTATTGGCTGTGATCTCTCTAAATCGTTCTGATGTTAGGTCATCGGAACGATTGCTGGAGTTCTTGCCGTGAATTAAAAATTTCTCATATGCATTTTTACCTAGGAGAGTAAATAAATTATTTAATTCTGAAATAGTAAAATTTAATAACGTCAAATTTTCTTCCGGCATAATCGGCAGAATGCGTTGCTTTGCATGTGTCTCATAAGCATAAGCAATCTCAATCAAAGTGCTCTCTTGATATTGTTTGCTGATTAACTCAATGCCAATAGGCATATGTGTATCTTGACTGTAACCAACATTAATACTAAGAGCAGGTAATCCAGAATTGGATGAGATTGGAGCCCGCCATGTATTCACTTGCATCGCATTATAAGTCGCTGTTCCATTTGAAGTAATCGGCATGAGTAAAACATCCAGCTGATTTTCATCCATAATCCGTTCAATATATGTCTTATTTTTCTTAAAATTTTCTAAGGCTTTTTGATAAGGTGCACTGAATTTGCTTGCAGTGTTTTTCATAAAATGCAGACAATCTTTAATCGAACCAAAATTTCTTGTACGGTTCGACTCACAAATATCACGAAAATTTTTCCTGGTCGATGGAAATGAAGCCAGATATTGATTCACATCTTGGATTTCTCCAGCTTGATTGAATTGTCGATCATTATTGAAGTCTGGAAGCGTGATATCAATAAGAGTGGCACCCATGTTTTGCATATCATTCGTGGCATTTTTTATTATTTTTTCAATGTGTAAGGGCATCTTATTGAATGGATTAATGCCATTTATATTATGTACAATACCAATTCTCTTGTGATTTAAGCCATTGCTTTTCAGAAAAGTAGAATACGTTTTCACGCGGGGGATATTAAGTGTTTTATGATCCTGAGTATCAGTCTGAGCGATCACATCGAGTAAAATAACCAAGTCTTGTGTAGTACGTGCAATTGGCCCCGCTGTTCCATCAAGATTACCCATTGGAAAAATGCCGCTCTGGCTGATTAAGCCTGTGCTTGGACGTAGTCCAACTAAGCCATTAAATGCAGAAGGTATTCTAACCGAGCCACTATTATCAGTACCAATACCCAGTAAAGCAAAATGAGCACTGACTGCGGCAGCGGATCCACCACTAGATCCCCCAGGATTTTGGTTGGGATCATAAGCATTACCAACTCTACCGCTACGGCTGCTAATACCGAACATTCCCCAGGCAAACTCATCCATTGCCCCTTTGCCCAAAATAATGGCACCAGCATCTCGTAGTTTTTTCACTAAAAAAGCATCGTGTATCGGTTGGCTCCCCAATAAAGCATAAGATCCTGAAGTGGTAGTCATATCAAAAGAATCAATATTATCTTTCAAAATAACGGGAATACAATGGAGCGGCCCTAATGTCTGACCTGTTTTTTTATGATAATCATCTAACTGCTGTGCGTAGGTTAACACCGAAGGATTGAGTTCACTAAAAGCATTAATTGGTGCCTTGCTCTTGACACTTAAGTTGTATTTTTTAATACGTTCCAGATACGCATTGATTAGCTGTAAACAAGATATTTGATGTTGCGCAAGTGCATTATGAATTGAATGAATAGTCTGCCCCTCTAAATGAATGGGGAACACTTTAGATGGGCTTGAAATTGAGACCTGACAACTTAATAGTGTAGTAAAAAATAATACAATAAAACGAATTAGCATAATAATATGACTCAAATAATAAGGCAGTTTTATTACACCATATTTTTATCTATACTTACATCACTCCAGGGGTCAAGGAAATCTAAAAATTTTTCACCAATTCTTTAACTTGAGAGCGATCATCAATCACAAGACCAAAATGACGTATTTTATCTTTATGGGACAGTTCTTTTCATTAGAGCAATAAATTGATCTCCTAAATCAATAAAAGCATGATTCTTATCTTTACCTCGCAAAGTAAAATCAAACATTTTCTCATAAAATTCCAATGTTTTTTCCACATCTCCCACTTCAAGTGCACATGGTTAATTCCTATCAGTTTTGCTTTTCCATAATTAGTTCCTCCTTAAACTCTATAACAACAATAGCTAATTATTGTATCGAAAATATGGGTTAAACACGCAAAGGGAACCACATCCACTCACAATCAAGGAGAAATTTCAATTCTTACTTTAATTTTCAACAAAAACACTCCATACAGAATAAAAAATAGACGATATGTCATTTTTTAATAATTCCTTAATGTATTAGAGCTATCATAAGCAAAAAAATAATTCTCTAAATATGAATTACAATGAGGAAAATTCGGTGTTTAGTAAGCGGTTAAATACAAAAACTGATAAAGTAAATGAAAAAATTGCTGGTATTACACGTGCCACAGAAGTACAAGACATCAGATCTTTGCCAAATTTTGATGAAATCTTAAGTAAAAATCCGCTCCGTGAAAAAGTTCAAGGTTATTATGTTGAGCTTCCATTATCTCAGTATGAAACATTTGTACCCAATGGTCCTAAATTTCCCGATCGTTATGGCTATAATTATGCCGGCGGTCAGTTTGATACACCATTATTCACATTAAAAGAATGGCGTGACAACTGGACAAAAGGTCATCCTCGTAGTGATAAGCCTGATTTATTAGTCAATGCGAACTGGTTTAATGTATGGACAACTGGTGTACCCAATGTGGGAGAAAAAATCAACCCTAGAATACAATCACGCACATTTCTTGCGGGCTTATCGGTAAGTAATGGTGAGCTGGTATCCACATATAAAGTGCTTGACCAGAATAATGTTGGGTTAGATACAATCGTTTTTGATACGGCACATAAAAAAGCTTCTATCATTGCACATACAGATATTGAATCTACATTGGAAACAAATCCCAATTTTTATGATGATAAAAATGCCGTATCAGGATTTATTATTCTAAGGGATGAAACGAAATTAAAAACACCCGATTTAAATAATAACCATGCAAATCGATTACCACGTACTGGTGTCGGCTATAAAAATAATGGCAATAATATTGTTGTCATGGTCATTCATAATCCCGATCGTAATTGTGGTGTTACTGCAGAAGAATTTGCAGGTTTATTTGCAACACTCGGTTGTACTGATGCCATCAACTTGGATAATAGCGGCTCTGTAGAGCTTTACTACCACGGATTAGGTGAGTTTGGCAAAAAAGTGGTCACTGTGCAAACAAAAACTTGTGATGCTGGAACAACAACTGAACGTCCAAAGCCTAATTGTTTGGGCTTTAAAAATGTAAGCAGACATACCCTATTTGCAAAAGACGACTCAGATTTACCTGCACGAAAGCGAACAAGTTCTGATGTTGAAAAGCCATCAGCCAAAACAGATGATGAGATAACGTATACTTATTATACTAAACGCTAACTTAAGGTCGACGAAAATTGTAATATGCGATTTGCATTTTCTCATCCATAGAAATTGCTTCAGATGAAGACACATCCGAGGCAATTTTTACTGCTAACTCAGTTGGAATGTTAGTCTGGCTAAAAAAACTATTCCCATCTCGATATGCTTGAGCAAGCATATGAGCAATATATTGTATTTTATAACGTTCGGAGAAATAGGGACATAGTACTGCCATATGAAACTTTGAAGCAGTGTCATGTATACGTCTATCATTGACATAGAGCGTGCGATCGTCGGAATTAGAAGCAACAAGATTTGCTTTATCTAAATTAAGTAGACAAATAAAGTCATCCCTGGATTTAATTGTTGGAAAAGTAACAGCTAATTGCTGATTTTTTGACAAAAAAGCCGGAAGATACACACGGTTCTCATGAATGTCTATTGAACCGGTTTCTTTATTTAAACCTGATTGACTCAAAAATATATCGCGTATTCCCTGATCAGGAAATTCAATTGCCAATGATTTATTTTTATCACGAGTAAACGCGGATAATTTGATTAATGGACCTATTGCTCCCTGAATAAAATGATTCAATCGCTGTTTTAACACATGGTCACTATAGCAATAGCGATCAATAATTCTGGTAAACCAAGTAGAATAATTATTTTCAGTCAGTGATGCACGAAGTTGTTTATAGAGGTCCTTCAGTAATTTTTGATGGATTGTCCTCTGCTCTAATGTCGTAGAGTCTAGTGCAATAGCTATTTGATGCACAATGTTTAGAACGGATCGTATACGCGAATAATTTGCCGAACTATAAGGTAAACGCTGCGACAAAGCTAAAAGATCATTTTCATACGTAGATATTTTAAAATAAAGTGTTCTTTCATACATTAGATTTCTTATAACTTTAAAAGGATTAGATAACTCTATCAAAATCAGTTTAAGTATGTCTAATGTTTTCCATTATGTAATTTTATTTATCATGTTTGTGAATAATAATCTTTAGCACTCAGTTTGCAGCTATCTGATGACCATAAAGACAATAGCAATAATTAATAACCCTGAATAATGTTACCGTATAACCTGTCAGGTACTTTGCTGGTGAAATACATGCCAATTTTTGCACCCAAAATGCTTCCAATAATAGACAATGCTTTATTGGATTTTGTGTAACAGTTTCAATTTCTTTAAAAAAAATTCATGCTTTAGCGTATGTATCAATACACATATGGAAGTAACCACTATAATAATGGAACCATAAAATCGCCCCCGAAACCCAACATGGTTGTTTGTCAACACACCAGTTAAGATACCGGAGATCAAATAACAATGATTATAATTGTCATTTGAGCTTTCCCTGGAAAAGCTTATTTTACAAATGATCCTCCCTTATTACATTGGCTATAAAAGTAACAACCACCACCAATCAAAAGTATTCCTCCGGCAAATAAAGAAAATTTGGCTAAAGGACTCCAGGTTTTTACCTTTTCAGAAGTAAGTCTTCCTCCCTTCACACAGGGAAGATCTTCAATATCATCACTTTCTTGGAAGTCGATCGTTTTACTGAGCAATTTATTGAATTTGCCTTTTTGCTGTTCATCATGACATTCATCCAATGAAATACCAAAAATACTCTCAGGTTTTGCTTTTCTCAACCTTATGACTATACTCAAGCTTAATTCATATTCATCTCCTGCGGAATGAATAGGTAACCCTGTCTCCTCTTCGCTCAATTCTAATCCAAAGTGCTTTTCCTTGTTAGAAATACAAATTCCTGTTGGACTTGGAGCTTTGGAAATTTGAAGATCTCGCGGAATTGTTTTAAAAAAGTCACAGGAATTTTCTTCGCTCAACACAAACGACACTACATTTTCAAAAAAATTAGCCCCTCCTTGGGATATTGTGGAAGATAACATAACACCACATCGAGGATGAAGCAGGCTAGAAAAATCATTTGCATAAGACGCACTAAAGCAACTTCCAAAGATGATGCTGTTGATCATAACTCCCCTTTTGGCGAGGGAATTATGAAGTTCTGTAACATGGTGTGTTTTCAGAGCTGATAACATGCCATTCCATTTATACTTAGGCCACCCATGTCCTCCACCAATATAAAGTATGTGTAACTGTTGCTCTTGGCTTAATTCTCTTTCCACTTTTTCTTTAACATATTGACTCTCTTTGCGTCCACATGAATCTTCCTCCGCTTTATTCGAATAAATAATCAGTGACGTATCTTGCTCTTTTGCTTTTTTATTTAAATACCTGCGAATGTTTTTTATTTTTTGATTTTCCAGATCACTTTTAGGACTATCAAGGTTTGCTCTAAGCAGATCACCTATCTCGCGCAGTGGATTTGGATGTGAAAAACATTCAGATTTCAGTTTTCGCCACAATAGATAATTGAGCGTATCTACTGTTTGATGATTTAAATTGCTTTTTAACTCCGTTAATTTTACCCCACAAAGAGAACTCTCTCGTGCTTCATCCTCCGAAATTTTTGAAATTTCTTTTTCAAAACGACTTCTGTCTTTTTTTTCCGCAACAAGATACCATTTGTTACCATCTCCTTCATCACACACGAGTCGTATTTCATTTTTTACAGCAGGGACATCTCCAACAACACATTTCTCAAAACCTGGTTTCACCGTAAACCTTGTAATAGAAGTACTTGTTTCATGACGCTCATAATAGATTTTCGCAAGCTTAAGAAATTGTTTTACTCCTGCAGGTGCTTTTGCAATCTCTGAATCAAAATCCATCTCTTGCGTAATTCCAGATAATACCAAAATATTTAAAACATCCTTATCCTCCAAACCCGCTGTATTTAACAAAAATAAATTACTCATACCCCTTTTGCCCTCTAATTTTGTATCTATTTCAAACAAAATTAAAGACTAACAAAAAAACATTAAGACTTTATTAAGGTCAACTAGGATTTAATTTAACCATTTAAAAATAGGTTAATTATGTATTATTCTGGCTAAGGATTAACACAATCCGTTTTAAATCCACAGAGCACACATGAATGGTTGTGGGACAGAAAATTTCGCAGTTATAAAATTAACAAACCTATTTTTTTCGGGGCATGGGGCCTAACTTGACACCCTCAGGATAATACTCCCAACCATCGCGAATTTTTATTTTATTGTCCCATGGAAGCTTATATTTTCCTTCGGCCAGATCTCGAACCCATGTTAAATAATTGGCATGCTCACCACCTGGCTTTCCGACATAAGCACGGCAACCCAAATTGAAAATGTTGTTTTCCAGTGCCCAATTTTCTCGAGCTTTATCTACCAGATGAGGGAAAAGTTCTGCAGTCACAATTTCCCATGGATTACGCTGACCTTGCTGAAGAACAGTTCCATCATAATTACAGACTGTTCCTTCTCCAAAGTAATAAAATACTTCATCATAACCAGCAAGATTGACTGATATTGTATACATCAGATTATGCCAGGCATTCGAGCGATTTGTCAGGATCCATTGATCATTGACCTGACTTGAATAACCTGAAATCCTGATATAGACATTACATCCTTTGTAGGCAGCTTCTCGAGCCAGTTCAGGAAACATGCCATCATGACAAATACAAACTGCCAGTTTTGATCCTTTGGGACCATCACATACAGGCATACCTAAATTTCCTGGCGACCAAGGCTCAATGGGTACCCATGGTTGCAACTTTCGATAGTGTAATGCTATTTCGCCATGATTATTGATGATGATGGCTGAATTATAGGGAGCGCGTTTTTTATCCTCGTTTTGCTCCATCAAAGAAAATACACCCCACACTGAATTCCGACGACATGCATCCCGAAATTGATCTATTTCAGGGCTATCCAGAGTCAGAAGCATCTCATCATAGGTCCAAATCTTTGTATTTAATCCTTGAGTAGAGTACTCAGGAAACAAAATTAAATCCAACCCAGGATAGCCTGCCTTTGTATTGTCAACGGTTCTGCAAATGAGCTTTACTTGTGTTTGAATGTCTTGCGGTCCATGAATGACCGGTGCGGGATATTGAATCAAGGCAGTTAACAGGGCTCCATCCCAAGAACTCACGCTTCCTGTGCTTCCCATGATAATCTCCTTTTCTTAAAATTAGCCCTTACATGGCAGTATAGAGCATTGCTGTAAATTTGCTGGAGAATTATCTTAATTGTATTCCTTTGTTAAGATGTTTTGATGATTATTTACCTTTTGTGTAATAGCAGGTATATAGTTATTTTCAGTACTTTTATAAATTTCCATCACATTGGTTTCTATGCCTCGGCAAATGTCTCCTAACGGCAAATGACTAAGCCTTTCAGGGGAAAATGGATTTTGCAGCTCTACCCCAATTTGATCCAAAGAAAACAATGCATAAGCAACAAGAGCCGTAACTAAAGGGTTTATATAAATCGAATAATCAACAAGAGCAATTGGAAGAATTAATAAAAATAATAGAATAAAGCGCCGTGACTTAATTGCCATGACAAAAGGCATTGGGGTTTTTAATATACGTTCACAAGCTCCCTGACAATCTATTATAACTTCACGGCAGTCTTCTGCTTTAAGAAATGAAAATTCATTCATTTTATTTTCCTTCACTAATAAGGAAAGCAAGCTTGCAACTTTACTGGACATGAAATTAGGTTTATGAATAATTTTTTGTAGCTCTTGAAAAGTTGTAGGATCCATTAAATGCTCTACCTCTTTAACTGACTCATCCATCCGTAAGTTGTTTTTCATTAAATAAGGGATAGCTGCGATATACCCCATAAGATCCTCCATAGCTTTTTTTTCCGTTGATGGCACATAATTAGCAATTATTATGGCTAAGTTTCGACTGCTATTGACTACACTGCCCCAAAGCTTTCGTGCCTCCCACCATCGATCATAACCAGCATTAATACGAAAAACTAAAATTAAACCCATAACAAGCCCTGCATACTCAAAAGGACTTATTGGGATAGCAAGCCAAGGGATAAATAAACTTAACAACGATATAAAGCATGCGTAAAGGGTCGCAACTAAAACTGGCTTTAATACTTTAGGCGTTACAGAGCCATGAATGGCAAGGGCAGAAGCGAGAAAGTCAGGGGATTCGTATTGATTAACTATTTTTCTATTATCTTTCATTTTCGTACTCAAAAAAAATTAATTATTTATAACACACTGAAATATAATTATACGTATCTATCAGGAGTTGTATTATAAGGATCATATCACCGAACATATCATTTATTGATTAAATAGGTGTGGTTTTTTAGATAGATAAAGCCAACTCCAATTAAAGCAGGGTTAAATTTTCCACTTTAAGTATTTGTTATTGTTACTCTTTTATCCTAACTAGTATCAACAAAAGAAGCATCAAATTGTCTACCAAAAAATATTCTCGATAAGTGAGCATAGCTCCTTATAAACTGGAAAATAATTACGCTTAAATAATATTTATAAAATATCTCCCATTTTATTTAAGTGTAATAAATAAGGATTATGGAATAAATTTCAAGGGTAAACCCCAATATCTTAGAGCTTCATACGAAAAATCGATGCCCTCGACTATTATTTTTTCTTCTCTCATCATCACTTCTGGAAAATATTTTGTTCAACAGTTAATCACATGGTCGGGAGTCTGGATGCATTTGCTTTTTTAATGATGGTTGTCATGGAGAATGAGATTGCATTGGTTCTTGAGGTTGTTCAGGAGCCTGAAGTGACATCGGTTCCTGAGATTGTATAGGTACCTGTGGTTGTATTTGCTCCTGTGGTTGTATTTGCTCCTGTGGTTGTATTTGCTCCTGTGGTTGTATTTGTTCCTGTGGTTGTATTTGTTCCTGTGGTTGTATTTGTTCCTGTGGTTGTATTTGCTCCTGTGGTTGTATTTGTTCCTGTGGTTGTATTTGCTCCTGTGGTTGTATTTGCTCCTGTGGTTGTATTTGTTCCTGTGGTTGTATTTGTTCCTGTGGTTGTATTT
>NZ_LNZA01000011.1 GCF_001468035.1 Legionella tucsonensis | reverse complement strand
ACCTCCTTAAATTAAGAGCACCAATGCGACATAAAGTGCCCACACAGTTTGTTTTCGAAATGATGAAGAATCCAACCGCGACTGAGAAGAAGCGGAGAAGATATTCGATCACGATATTGTTGTTGATGTAAGTGAGATGTTGTAGTGCCTCTCAATATGCGATGTTAAGTCGCGAGTCAAAAAAGCAAAGTGCATCGAAGCATTTTTGCAAGGTTGTTTTAGTCGAGATGAAGGATAAGCAAGAAAGGGAACGTAGTGGTAGTATGTGCCCAGAAGAGTGAGTTTATCATTGAAGAGCTAAATTAAAAAACCGATGTAAAAATGGGTCTGTAGATCAGTTGGTTAGATCGCACCCCTGATAAGGGTGAGGTCGGTGGTTCAAGTCCACCCAGACCCACCAATTCTACGGAATTCTTCAGAGGATTATCCAGATTAAAGTATTTTTTTTGAGGGTATTTTAATCTGGAATAACCAGAAGTTCATTAAAAA
>NZ_LNZA01000010.1 GCF_001468035.1 Legionella tucsonensis | reverse complement strand
AATGGGTGTTTTAGTTGTATAAAGCTTGGCAAAAGCCACTTTACTATAGGTGTCTACAAAGGTTTGCTGACAGACACGACCAACACCTTTTAATGTGCCAACATAAAAGGTATCTTGGGACCCTAAGTAACCCGGGTGAGCTGTTTCTATTTCACCGCATCAAACTTCTTCTTCTCTAAAGCAATAATTTGAGCCTCTGTCAGAATGATACCCTCAGCTGCTACTTT
>NZ_LNZA01000009.1 GCF_001468035.1 Legionella tucsonensis | reverse complement strand
TGTTTGTAAAATCAATGCCTGTCCGCCGACATTCCATCCAGTACTTGGGCAAGGAACAGTAACGTTACCTGGGGTGCAAACTGGACCCATGGTACCAGCGAATACTGCACTGCTACCTAAAGCAAGAACAGCTAACGCTGTTTTTTTCAAATTTAACATGCTTATCTCCACTTTTTTATTATTATTTCCGTTCGTTACCAATTTTAAATTGTTAGCAACGGTACGCATATTCGCTCTATACCGAGAGCGTACCTTGCTCAATTATCTTACCTGACCCTTATAAAGTCAACAGTATTGATTAAATTTTTAAAATGATAACGAATTAAATGTTTCCTATATACTTCAGGCCGAAGTAAGGACCAGCAGCAGCGAAGTCAGTTGCAGTTACTGGCAATACAGTTGTATTT
>NZ_LNZA01000008.1:286612-295577 GCF_001468035.1 Legionella tucsonensis | reverse complement strand
GAAACAGGCCCGCGCCAATGATAGTGTGAGGTCTCCTCATGTGAAAGTAGGTCATCGCCAGGGTTTTATTCTTAGAAAGCGGCTTCAAAGCCGTTTTTTTTTCAGTGCTACATTGTTATAAAAACTATAAATAATACGCAGTTTTCAGGCCGTTTTCCTATGAGCATTATAAGTTGAGATAAATTCCTGCTTGCTTTTTAATTTAGTTTCCAATTGTTACTGTTATTCCTTGTAAAGTTTAATAATTGATTTATATTTGACTTTAGTTTAAGTTAATTTTATTTAAGGATAGGTTGTAGTTTATGTTAGTCCAACGAATTTTGGATTTTATTCAAACTTTAGAAAAGGAAAACAAACTCATTTCATGTGATGCAAAGTTACGTGAATGTCTTTTTGATCGTTTTTCTAAACGAGTAGCAAGTGACGATTTAACCCGCGATGATTTTTTTTTCCTTCTTACTTGCTATAAAAGCCGTTGGGAAGCAATTGTGGATGATGATGATGATTACACACGTAATCCTTCGGCTATTAATCAACTCTGGATCGATTTGGCTAAAGAACTTGCTCCATTAGTGAAGATTAATTATTTAAAAATTCTAATACCAACTTTGGTAAATGAAAAAGATTTAAATGATTTTTCATCGCTTGATGAAACAGTAAATCTCTTTAATTTTTATCTTGGTCATGGTGCGAATACTTTATATAGAAAGTTGAGTTTTTGTAAGCACTTAGAAAATTGGAAATTTGAATTATCGACTTACAGAGGAGATAAAAAGCTAAGTGTTGTTACGGTAGATGAATTAGCTCGTCTAAAATTATGTAAACAAACTTCACGAGAAGTAAGCGTAAACTCTGAAAGATTTAAAAATTTTTGGGATTTGATGCGTAAAAAGGTTTTTGTAAATTTAAAAGATCGTGGTCGTATGCCCATAGCCTTTTTACCTCATTTAATGGAGTTAGTTGAACGATACTATTATTTGAAAGATAACGGGCTTAAATTTGAACAATTTAAAAAAGAAATTAACAATCTTTTCCGTCGCCTGTATGATTATAATTTAGCTGATGTAAATTTCTTATATGGTACAAGAATTGAGTATAAGGAAAATGAACAATATATGTTAGATGTATTTATCGCGCTTTGTACTGCCAATAGTTATGATGAGATAAATTATGAAATTCAAATACTAAGTAAATGGTTATTTGAATTTAGTCCAGATTTAAAAGCTACAAGTAAGGAGTTACAGCCCGTTTATCAGAAACCAGAAGAAATTGGTGTGGACTCACCATTCATTAAAACAGATGCATTTGTAAATTGTTGCAAAATGCTTGTTTCTCTGTTTACAACTCAATTTGAACTTTCTATTTTCTATACCCGGCAAGTTCATAGTTTATGGGATAAAAAAAACAACGTTTTTCCAGAAGCATATGGTATTTTTACTATTCTGTTGCCATTAATTGCCGCGAATAAGCCTAAAGCTTTGGAAACGGCTTATGAAGAAATTATCCGAGATATCATTATTCCTGCACGTAGAGATAATAGTTGGTATACATGGTTTACTCGTTATCCATCAACAAGTAAATGGTTGGAGCTTGTTCAAAATTGTAAGTTAAATGAACTTGGCGTTCATTGGTTTGAGCCGGAATTGTTATTTAATGTATTACAGCTTTTTGATACAAATAATCCATTAGTTAGAATGCGAATTAATCATTTATTAGATGATATAATTCAAACGTATGCTCAAAACCAAAATGAACTCATGAAGCAACTTCGTGTTAATATCTTATTTACTGAATTCCTAAATGGATTAAGTGAACACCACCGCACCCATTTATTGAGATTAATTAAATTATGTAATTTAGATACCGCAAAATCTAAATTTCTTAATAATTGCACCAAGCATATTAATGAACAAATAGCTCAATCAGGTGAAAGTACTGAAAGCTCCTCATGCTTTTTTTCTCGTCCCCGTAAGTTAGATAGGGTAAAAATATTTAATTTAACTGAGAAAGTAAAAGATGTTGAGTCAATGATTGTTGAGTATAAAACTCAATTACCTAAGCTCTCTGTTGAACCCAGACAAGAAGAGAGAATAAGTGCATACTTATTAAAAATGGGCCAACCTATTTTAACCGTAACACAGAAGGAAAAGGCTAAGAATAGCAGCAGACCTATCCTAGATTATATAGGTCTATATAATTAGTAATTATACGATCCTAAATAGAATTAAAAATAGTGATTAGGCTGTTAATTTATGAGTTATAGTGTTTGCTTTCATCCAGAACGTAAATGGTTGGTATTTGGCCGCAAAAGTTTTATTTCGTATACTGGGCACAAAGCTTGATGAAATTTTCATATCGTTTTTCTGAAATCAAGCCTTCATTTTTTGCCTTAATAATGGCGCAATGCGGAGTGTCTTTATGGGTGCAATTACGAAATTTGCATTGTGACAAGTAAGGTCTAAACTCAGGGTAACCTCTTACGATTTCAGCAGCCTCTATATGTCCTAAGCTAAATTCCCTTACTCCAGGGGAATCAATTAAAGCCCCGCCGCTAGGTAAATGATAGTAGCGCGAATTGCTCGTGGTATGCCGACCTAATTCTGATATTTCAGAAAGTTCATTGATCGAGATATTTTGTTCATGAGGCAGAATGCTTGAAATAAGCGATGATTTGCCTACTCCGGATTGACCTACAAAAACACTGATTTGATGATTTAATCTATGTTTGAGTTGCTCGAAGCCCTCAGAAGAATTTTTATTAATTAGTAGAATAGGATAATTAAGAGTTCCATAGTCCAGAATTAGTTGTTCTTTAAGAGATTCACAGGGCAAGTCGGTTTTATTTAATAAAATTATTGCATGCAAGTGCAGTGTTTCAGCCATAACCAAATAGCTATCAAGCAATGGCCAAGATATTTCGGGTTTTGGTGCGATGACAATAATGAGTTGTGTAATATTTGCAGCAACAGGTTTTATCAACCCTGCACTTGGTTTTGCCAAGACACTGCTTCGTGGATATAGGCTGACTACTACACCTTGATTAACTCCCTCTGCTTGCCAAATTACCCTATCCCCGGCGACCAATGTTTCTAGATTGGGTCTGATGGAACAATGTATCTGTTTACTTTGATTGTCTTCGACTACAACGTGCTTGCTAAAACGAGTAATGACTAAACCATCAGCCAGATCATCATGACTTTTTTTATTTTCATGATAATTTTGTTGAATTTGTTCAATACGGGCAGATTGTTGTTTACTAATACGTCTTTTACTCATGGCTCCGATCTATATTATAATTATTTAAAAATATCCTTAGCTCAGAGAGAAAACCAGGGCTAAATAATCATACAGTATGAAGGTAAATTAAATTTAATGAAAGTCTACTTGGTTGGTGGTGCTGTTCGTGATCAATTATTAAATCTTCCAGTAAAAGAGCGCGACTGGGTTGTTGTTGGTTCTAGTCCAGATGAATTATTAAAAAAAGGATTCAGAAAAGTTGGCCGTGATTTCCCCGTTTTTTTGCATCCTAAGACTGGTGAGGAATATGCTTTAGCACGAACAGAAAGAAAATTGGCTCCTGGATATTATGGTTTTTCCTGTGATTTCAATAAAACTGTAACTTTGGAAGAGGATTTAGTACGTCGTGATTTAACAATTAATGCAATGGCTCGAGATGAACAAGGACACCTCATTGATCCCTACAATGGCCTAAAGGATTTAGAGTCTAAGTTGCTTCGTCATGTATCCCCGGCTTTTGTAGAAGATCCTGTACGTGTGCTGCGTGTTGCTCGTTTCTCTGCTCGCTTTCATCATTTAGGTTTTAAATTAGCTGATGAAACACGTTCATTGATGTATAGCATGGTACAACGAGGTGAGTTGGCTCATTTGGTGGCTGAACGTGTCTGGCAGGAGTGGCAAAAAAGTCTGGAAGAAAAAAATCCTGAACAATTTATTGTTACCTTACGTTCCTGTGATGCATTGCGTGTAATTTTGCCTGAGCTTGATGCACTGTTTGGTATTCCTAATCCTTATCGTTATCATCATGAAGTCGATTCTGGGGTTCATACTTTGCTGGTTTTACATGCTGCGGTGACTTTAACTTCAGATCCTGTGATACGTTTTTCTGCATTAGTTCATGATTTAGGTAAAGCTTTATCACCAGCACACAATTGGCCAAGTCATCATGGCCATGAAGAACTAGGTGTTGCTATTATCGAGGATTTGTGTTCTCGTTTACGGATTCCTAATGATTATCGTACTCTCGCAACCATGGTTTCACGATTTCATTTGAATATTCATCGCTTATTTGAGTTGCAAGCCAGTACTATTGTAAAAATTTTGGAACAATGCGATGCATTTCGTCGTCCACAACTCTTCTATAATATGTTAATTGCTTGTGAATCTGACGCAAAAGGTTGTGGTCGAGATATTGATTACCGACAGAGTAAATTATGGAGTTACTTGCTCACTGAGTGTGCTAAAGTGAATAGCCAAACGATTATTGCTGAAGGTTATAAGGATGAGGCAATTAAACATGCCTTGCATCAAAGACGAGTAGCCTGTGTAGAACTAATACTAAACTCCTGGAAGACAAATGAAAAATAATCAAAATTTAATTTGGATAGATTTGGAAATGACAGGACTTGAGCCTGAAAAAGATAGGATCATTGAGCTTGCTACGGTGGTGACTGATCCCCATTTAAATATAATTGCTGAAGGACCGATTTTTGCTATTTCTCAACCTAAAGTGTTGCTGGATGGAATGGATTCCTGGAATACCAGACAACATGGACAATCTGGTTTAGTCAATCGAGTTTTGCAAAGTCAAATCAGTGAGGCACAAGCAGAGAAATTAACCATTGAATTTCTAAAGCAGTATTTGGATAAAGGCAAATCACCAATGTGTGGTAACAGTGTGTGTCAGGACAGGCGATTTTTGTATAAATACATGCCGGATCTCGCTGCGTTTTTTCATTACCGAAATTTGGATGTGAGCACATTAAAAGAGCTGGCTATACGTTGGAGGCCTGAACTATTAAATGGGGTAGTTAAAGAATCAAAACACCTTGCATTAGACGACATTAAAGACTCCATTGCAGAATTGGTATATTATCGTCACCATTTCATCAATTTGCCGGATGTAACAAAATGACACAAAGAGAGCGATTAGAACTACCTAACAGTGCAGATAAATTGTTATTGCATTCATGTTGTGCACCCTGTTCTGGTGAGGTTATGGAAGCGCTTATCAGTTCAGAAATTAATTACACTATCTTTTTTTATAATCCGAATATTCATCCTGTTCAAGAATATGAAATCAGAAAAAATGAAAACATTAATTTTGCACAAAAACACAATATCCCGTTTATTGATGCGGATTATGACAAAGATAATTGGTTTGCTCGGGCTAAGGGTTTGGAATGGGAGCCTGAGCGTGGTAAACGATGCACTATGTGTTTTGATATGCGTTTTGAACGCACGGCCTTATATGCTCACGAACATGGTTTTCCTGTGATCAGCAGCTCTTTGGGAATTTCGCGCTGGAAAGATATGAATCAAATTAATGATTGCGGCATTCGAGCTGCAAGCAAATATCCTGATCTGGAGTACTGGACCTATAATTGGCGTAAAAATGGTGGTTCAGAACGTATGTATGAAATTGCCAAGCGCGAAGAGTTTTATAAACAAGAATACTGTGGATGTGTGTATTCTTTACGCGATACAAATGCTTGGCGTAAACAAAAAGAGCGTAATCGAATAAAAATCGGTATTAATTATTATTCTGAAACTCAAAAAGATGAAGGCGCGTTATGAGTACGCACTCACATGGTGGTGGTTCACATCATCATCACCATCACACGGCGACCTATAATAAAGCGTTTATCATTTCCATAATCGCCAACGGTCTTTTTGTGGTCATACAAATTGTTTTTGCTTATTTGGCTAATTCGACCAGTTTATTGGCCGATGCGTTTCACAATTTAGGTGATGTTTTAGGTTTGGTTTTGGCCTGGATTGCTACAGTACTTATGAAACGCGCACCTACGATGAAAGCGACTTATGGTTTAAAAAAAATATCTATTCTCTCAGCATTGACAAATGGGATTTTGTTAGTCTTTACTTGTGGAATTATTGCCACTGATGCTGTTTATAAATTATTTTCACCATCAGAAGTCCAGGCTTTATCGGTAATGATCGTCGCAGGTGTAGGTATTGTAATTAATTCAGCCACTGCATTATTGTTTGCTCATGGTTCTGAGGACTTAAATATTAGAGGCGCTTATTTACATTTATTTTATGATGCCTTAGTTTCAGTTGGTGTAGTTTTGTCAGCAGCATTATTGTATTGGACTGGCTGGCTATGGATAGATCCTGTAGTCGGTTTGTTAATTGCATTAATTATGCTCAAGGGCACCTGGACTTTATTTGCAGGGAGTTTCAGATTAATTATAGATGGAGTGCCAGATAATATTTCTTGGACGGCTGTGAGCGATTTTCTATTAAACAAACCGGGTGTAAAAGGATTTCATGATTTACATATTTGGGCTCTCAGTACTCAGGAAAATGCGATGTCAGTCCATTTACACATGCCTGATGAAGAGCTTTCTGATGCATTAAGGGCAGAATGGGTTGAACAATTACGTCATGAATTTAATATTCAACATGTAACAATTCAAGTAGAAAAAACCACGATAGATTGTAATGATGCATGTCATCAACCAAAGTTCTTATAGATAAAAATGAGATAAAAGCATCGTTCGGGAATCTGGTGGGGCAAAGCCTTATTTACACTTTCTAAGTGGCTGATATGTAATAGTTCAGTGTTCACATTAATATAATACATTTTTCTTGAAGAAATAAATTGTGACGTAATGAGTTAAACTTTAAAATCCTCAAAAATATGGATGAGAATTTCTAAAGTCGATCAGCATTGATTTTATTGCAATTATCCTATGGGATATGCTGCTTTTAATTGAATTGAATTTATTGAGTAATTTGAAGAACCGGTAGAACCTATCCATCCAAGAGCAATGCTACCTCCCGATTTCTTTGTTAAATCAAACCAAATACCCAGCGATCCCATATTTTGAGGAAGGTTACCCGCAATAAAATTGTAATTGAATTCTGGACCTAAATTCGTATAAAAGAGTTCTTGGGATTTATTACTTCCAGAGTTGTAACTGTATTGAGTTCTCGCTGATGGAGTGAGTATCCAAGTTTCAAATGTAATGATTTTCGATAGAAAAACCCCTGTAGACCATGATGTATTTGAGGCATCCAAAGAGTTAAACGTTAGTGCCATAGGGCCACCTTGTTCCACAAATTGGTTTAGTTCGGCAGATACTATATCGGCGCGGCAAAATAATTGAGTAATTACAGTTTTTATTGTGAATAAATTAGATATACCCAAAGAGCCATAAGTCATTTTACCATTTCTATTACTAAGAAGGGTTTCACCACTAAACTCTGATTGGCGTCTGTTTGAAAATTTAGGCTCTCCATAACCTATTAAAGCGTCCACAAACCAATTATTTATGGGCTGGTAGGTAGCATAGCCTGTAAGGGATAATTGATGGGCGTTGCTTACAGAAGTAAAGTGATTAATTGTACTTTTGTCAGTTGCATACCCTACAGCAAAACCTGCAATCAGTGATTCTTTAGCTTGAAAATCAACTCCCACAGTCAGGCCTTCCAGAGTGAAATTATTACGACTATCTCCTGGATTACTTATCTTACCGTAGCTGGTATTACCATTACCCCATAAAGACATTGAGAGATTATTAACCAAGAAATTATTTAGAGTTAAGTTATTCAGTTCATACGAATCTAAATTTGAAAGTGGATAATTACTTGAGTTTTGGTTATCAATCTCATTTGAGGTGATAAGAGGGGCAGTACCAGAAGAGAATGCTAACTGTTGTTTATTATATTGGTTGATCATTCCTCGAGAAGCGGAAGAAAACTCTTGATATTGCTGAGTTGGCGGAGTATGAAATCCTAATGTCACCTTATTTTTTTTAAGATCAAAACGGTGTAATTGTTGTAAATGATCCGTTATTTGTATTATGTGCGTTTCGGCAAAGTGTTGGGTAGCAACTACTTGTGCATTAATTAACCCAGTCATTGCAGTATCTGAAGTAGGATTGGGTGGAGTAAAAGCGGAGATGGTAAGGATGAATGACTGAGTGGCAGGATTTCCTATACCATTTGTTGCTGTAAAAGTAATTGGATAATTACCTGTTTGGGTAGAAATGCCTGAAAGAACTCCAGTTGAAGAATTGAAAGTAATTCCTGTTGGCAATGTTCCTGTTACTGTCAGTGTAGGTGCTGGTGATCCAGTTACAGTAACGATAAATGAGCTTGAAACCCCAAAGGGAAATGTGGTTGAAGCTGCTGAGGTAATTGCAGGAGGAGATGAACCAACGACAGATATGCTTTGTTGTACTTGAGGAGCAGGAGCATAATTTACATTACCCGGCTGATTTGCATTGAGAATACAATTCCCAACGCCAATAAATGAGACAACACCTTCGCTTATGGAACAAACGTTACTACTGCTCGTATCTACAGTAATCGTCACGGGTAAGCCCGATGTTGCAGTCGCTGTCGGGATATAAGTACTGCCATCTACAATAGGATTGGTTGGGGCTATGCTAGTAAAAATGATGGTCTGGTTCAATTGATTTACGCTTAATATCGCGGCACTACTTATTACAGTTCCAGCCGAATTGGATACATCAACGGTATAGTTTCCTGCATCTGCTAATGCAACACTGGGGATGTTATAACTTGCTGTAGTGGCTCCAGCAATTGCTACCCCATTTTTTTTCCATTGGTAGGAAAGAGGGGCAGTACCTGTTGCGGTTACCGAGAATGTTACAGATTGTCCCTCGGTTACTGTTTGGCTAACGGGTTGTGTGGTTATTGACGGGGGAATTACGGAATTTACAGTTAATACGGCAGT
>NZ_LNZA01000008.1:286469-286602 GCF_001468035.1 Legionella tucsonensis | reverse complement strand
GGATGTTATAACTTGCTGTAGTGGCTCCAGCAATTGCTACCCCATTTTTTTTCCATTGGTAGGAAAGAGGAACAGTACCTGTTGCGGTTACCGAGAATGTTACGGATTGCCCGACGGTTACTGTTTGGCTAAT
>NZ_LNZA01000008.1:0-286393 GCF_001468035.1 Legionella tucsonensis | reverse complement strand
TTACTGAGAATGTTACAGATTGTCCCTCGGTTACTGTTTGGCTAACGGGTTGTGTGGTTATTGACGGGGGAATTGCGGAATTTACAGTTAATACTGCGGTACTACTTGTTACAGTACCCTCTAGATTGGATACATCAACTGTATAATCTCCTGCGTCGGCTAATACAACGCTGGGGATGTTATAGCTTGCCGTAGTGGCCCCAGCAATTGCTACCCCATCTTTTTTCCATTGGTAAGAAAGAGGGGCAGTGCCTGTTGCGGTTACTGAGAATGTTACAGATTGTCCCTCGGTTACTGTTTGGCTAACGGGTTGTGTGGTTATTGACGGGGGTATAAATGTACTCGACATGGGTGATTTCACATTCGTGTTGAAGGCGTGGCCCAAATGAGGATTTGCAAAAGCATTATTAAGTTGCCCGAATTGCAATATAAAACCCAAGAAAAAACAGAACATCACAAGGTATGACTTACATGTACTCATTATTTAATCCAAAAAATTTAAGACAATTTCAAATTAATTTAAAATTTAACATATTGTTTTCAAAGAGAAATTTGTTATATTTACTCATTAAAATGAAATTGGTTAATTTAATGAGCTTGCTTATGCTTAGAAAAATGTTCTCACAGCCCGATCAAACTCAACTGTTTTTCCTGATAGGAGCTAAGCACTAACGTAAATATGGTTTTAGGTTTCTTTTATTATTAACTCTAATCCTTGTTTATAGCTTTTACATGCAAGTGACTCTTCGCCAAGCTTTTCATGCAACTGTCCTTGAATTTCGTAGGCTAAGGCTGTAGGTTCGATCTCATTTGATTTTTCAAGGTAGTATTTGGCTTTGCCCCACAGTTGTTGTTTTACGCAGATTTGCCCTAAACATAAATAAAGCGCTGCTGAATGCGCATTTTTTTTAAGTAATCCCTCAGCAAAAGCCAATTGTTTTTCATTAGATGGTAATACGCTATAAAGCCCAATCAATTGGGGACTAAGATTTTTACGTAGTGAACGTTGTAGTAGATTATTTGCAGTAATATAGTCCGCTTTTTTTAATAAGAAACGTACATATTCTGCAATAATATTGGGCTCATTAGCTAAAGGTTTAGGGAGCGAATGAAAAAATGTATCCACAACTTCTGGTTGATTTTGCTTTACCAAGTCAATAAGTCTTTGTAAATAAGCGTTGTATTGTAATAGTTCAAATTCCTGTTGATTAACAACCCGATGCTTTTTTAAATCAGGCAAAATAGTAATAAGTTGCGACCAGTCTTTTACTTCTTGATAAAGTCGCATAATTAGTTTTAAAACGTAAGGATGATGTGGTGCTATATCACGTAAATGTTTTAAGGTGGCCAAGGCTTGTTCCCATTGATGATTTGCTAGTTGCAATTCCGCTTGGGTCAATTCAACAGCAATTTTAGCTTCTGGCATTGAGTGCTGTGCTTCACGTAAATAATCATCACGTAATTGGTTGTCTCCCATTTTTTGAGCCGCGCGAGCTGCTGTTAAGTAATTTAGTAACGGTGTATCGGTATTAGGTAATGCCTGAATTAAATGATTTTTTGCTTTTAACCAATATCCTTCACTGTATTCAATTAATCCTTTCCGAGTAATTGCTTGTGCTTTTTGGGCAAGTCGTTTTGAATGCCATCGAGTTAATGAGCTCGGAGCATGCGAAATTTTCTGGCATAAACGAAGAATAAGATACAAGGCCATGAATAAAATAATAATACTAAAGACCGCTACCCAGACCGTGGTTTCAACGGTCCAATGGTTAATTGCAATTAATATATAGCCCGGATCTTTATTGAGTTGAATTCCTAAAGCTACAGAACCCAATAAAATCAAAAAAGCAAAGAGAAGACGCATCATTATTGATTTCCTCCTTGTTCACTATGTATGGATTGATTTGCTGAAGTTTTTTTTGCGTCAATCAATTCATTGAGCATAGAGAGTGCAGAACCCATACGGGGTCTTTTTTGAGTTATATTTGTTTGTTGCAATTCAGTAAGTTTTTTGATTAAAGCTGCTGTGTTTGGTGCATTTGCATTAAAATTCATTTTAAGGCTATCAATTGCCTGTTTTAGAACCAGTTGAAAAACAAAGGGCTCATTATTTAGGATTGCCCATTGCGCTTCTTGGAGATTAAGTCGAAGTTTTTCTTTAAGGAGGGCTTCGAATGCGGGAGATATAAGTGGTTTAATCTCCTGATTATGGCGTCGGATCACAACAAGTTTTTCCAGTACATTCATACTGTTTTGTAAGCGAGCGCGCCAAGTAGGCAAGTTATTTGCTGGCGGTGTTGTGTTTTCTGCTGAGGTTACATTTTTGCTTATCGGTAACGGAATACTCAAATCATTAATGCTGCTCTGTGCTGCATCCAATTGACTCAGCAATCCAGCAACATCCACAGAGGGTAGAGCTTGGGTTTGAGCTATATCCTTAGCGATTGCTTGCCGTATACCCAAAATTTTAGGACTGTTTAATTGTTTTAAGAGCTTATCAGCTTGTTCTAACAATGTTATAGTGGAGTCCATTTCATTACTCCAATGTGCATTGATTTGCGCTAACTCAAGGTAGTAACGTGCTTTGAGAAGAAGCCAGTCCTGATTTTGATAGAATTTTTGGTTCATTGCATTTTGTAATTGTTTGCTTAAACTTTCAAATTTAGTCTGTAATTGTTTTTGTATTTCTTCAGCATTATTTGTTTTTGCATTGATCAGTTCTTGAGCTTGATCTTGTTTTTGTTCCAGTTGTTGTAGGTGTGTGGAAAAATTATTTTGCGCGTTACTTAATTGAGCTTGCAATTGTTTGTTCAGAAAAAGGGTATATGCAGCAACGCCAAGCGCCACGAAAGCAACAATACAACTTAATACAAATATTAGATATTTATTTTTACAAGCAGGGGAATTATTTTTTGCTTTCGTCTTTTCATTAGGAGTTTTGTTGATTGCTTTTTTTGTTTTTTGTATTTGTTCTTCTTTGCCGCTTGCCATAAGTTAATCCTTGTTTATATAGTCAAACAATGTATTCATTACCTGATTAGGATTACATACCCTAATATTTTTTATCTTCATTGAAGAGGCAATTTGAGCCAGGCGCTCACTAATTATGAGCCATTTTTTATTGCGAAGCCAAACATGAGCCTCTTTGTTAAACAGTATAAAAAGGTTATGCAAAGACTGTTCGCTTGTTAACAGTATAATGTCCACTAAATCATCGCGCCATATCGATTGGATATATTGACGGCTTATTTGAGGAATAACTCTTTGATATACTTTAAGAATAATAAGGTAAGCTCCTCTTTGTTTCAATTGTTCCTCAATGAGAGGCCTTCCACCCTCTCCTTTAAATAGTAGCACGTTTTGTTTTTCTGGTTGTTGTAATGTTTTTAATGCCAATAAATGTTCACTGTCAGGCACATCAGGAATTGCACTCACGTTGATGCCGAATTTTTGCAGCGCAGCAGCACTTCCTTGACCAATTGCAATGACTTGAATCGAAGACGGCCACTTAATATGCCGCTGATTTAATTGATTAAAACAATAATGAACAGCATTCGCACTAATAAAAATGGCGTGATTTACTTTTTCTAAATTAGGTAATGAATTGATCCAATTGCTGTTTGTAGCTTCAATTTCCAAAGTTGGAAGTTCAATTGATATTCCTCCTGCCTCACGAATACTTTGGCTCAACTGATGAGCTTGTTCTCGTGGGCGAGTATTTAAAATGCATAAACCGTGAAGTGAACTGTTCATCGTGGAACTGATGCAAGAAGGTTTGCTGCACCTTGTGCCAACAAAGATTGAGCGCAACGCTCAGCTAAGCTGATTGCCTGCTCTATTGGGCCAGTTTGTGTACTTGTAATGATTTTTGCCCCATCAAGGGTTAAAATTTTCGCGTGTAATGAAAGTTGCTTGTTTTCTATTGGCGTGCAAAAAACGGCTAAAGGTACATGACAATTTCCGCCAAGAAGGGCGTTAACCTTTCGCTCTGCGCGGACGCAAATAGATGATATAGGATCATCGAGTTCGGTAATGAGTGCTTGGATTTCGTGATCATCGCTTCTACATTCGATTGCTAAGGCACCCTGACCGCACGCAGGAAGCATGATTTGCGCTGATAATTGCTCGGTGATGACATGGGCGAATCCCATACGCTCAAGACCTGCAGCAGCAAGGATAATTGCGTGATACTCCCCTGATTTGAGTTTCTCAAGTCGAGTATTGATGTTACCTCGTAAGGATTTAATGCTTAAATCCGGTCTGTACGCTAATAATTGTGATTGTCGTCTAAGGCTTGAGGTTCCAACAATAGATTGAGCTGGCAATGTGTGCAAATCGTTGTGTTGGTAGCTGACAAAAACATCGAAAGGGTTATCCCGTTTACAGATTGCAACTAAATCGAGACCTTCAGGAAATTCTGCTGGCATATCTTTTGAAGAATGAACAGCAAAATCCGCTCTCTTATCTAACAATGCCTCTTCTAATTCTTTTACAAATAAACCTTTGCCGCCAATAGTCTGAAGTTTATCCTTGAGGAATTTATCTCCAGAGGTACTCATGGGGACTAATTCAATCTGCAAATGCGGCCGTTTATTTAATAATAAATCTCGGACATGATTAGCTTGCCATAAAGCAAGTGGGCTTTTGCGCGTTGCTATACGTAGTGTTCTTGAGTGCATAGAATGCCGCATTTGGGAAAGAAGGCAGTATCATACTATGTTCATTATAAGGATGCACGCACAGAAAGAATGATAAAAATATAAATCCAGCCATTAACAATCATATCAATAGTAATGAACATTCCTATAACTCATAAGCTGCTAATTGGTCCTTGCATGATGATCAGTACTCCAAGAACAAGGGCATTCTGAATACAAGCCAACCTCTTCCTCTGGAATTTTGTAAAGATATGGATTATTTACAGCTATCATAAAAAGCATAAGGTTTTTGTTTATAATAAGCCCAGTAACGGTCTCCATAAGACCAATGCCAGTATTCATTGCGATAATTAACGAAACCAACAGCTTCTAAGACATGACTCATGATTTTGCGATTTTGCTTTGCTTTCGCGGGAATAATTTCTGAGGCAGTTAAGGAAAGAGAGCCATCTAAATCTTCCATCCAATCTTTAGGATGAATTCCCATTTCAATGATCTCTTCTTGCTCATTGATTAAATATACATCAATTGCTGCGCCCGTTGAGTGAGGTGGGATATTCGGGGAACCGTCTTGGTTAATTACTGGGGAAACCATGCGGATTGTTTCTGTGAAAATCTGTTCAGATGACCATTCAGGATGTTTGCTCTTAACTTTCTCATAACGTGCATCAAAAAGAGATTTTTGTAATGTCAGACTCCGATAACTTTCATACAAACAAAAACGCAATCCTTGAGGTAACAAGAATTGGGCTTGTTTTAATTTTTCATAAACCGTTTTTCGCATTTTTGTGTAATCAATGTTGTTAGGTATTTCCGGAGATGGACCGTAGCTAATTTCTCGAAGATCCACTAAATCAATCATAGGGTCGTGATTATCAATCACAGGGATAGCGACTATTTTAGGATCTGCAATGAGCAAAATCGGATCCAACTCGGTGTAATCTGACATTTCAAGTCCTTATAACATAATTTATTTTTTAGCCATTGATGCAAAGAAATCTGCTGCGTTTTTTCTGATTTCCTTATCGGTTAGATCTTGAGTATGCGCAGAAATCATCCAGGAATAGCCAAAAGGATCTTTAATATGTCCTGCACGATCTCCCCAGAACATGTCAGATACAGGCATTGTTATTTGACCACCAGCAGTTACCGCTTGTTGGAAGACGGAGTCTACGTCAGCAACATATATATAGAATCCGATTGGCGATTTGCCAAGGGTCTCAGCACTTTTGGTACAATTATCTCCTTCCATTTCATCACCCATCATTATGATGGAGTTACCGATCTGGAGGCGGGCATGCATAATACCTTTTCCATCCAAAGATGGGAAAACATGCAGTGCTTTGGCATCAAATGCTTTTTTATAAAACTCAATCGCTTTCGCACAATCTTTAAAAGTCAATGTTGGAGTTACAGTATGAAAGCCTTCAGGAATTGCTTGGACCATATTTTTATCTCCATAAATTTTGGCTAGAAGAGCCATTATAGTTTGAAGATGGTCTCATGGAAACAAAATGATATTTCTCTTATTTTCTGCGCTACTATGCTCACATATTGCGTGTATGCTGCCGCTTCAGTACTCGAAGAGCTGACTATTTTGATTCAAACTAGCGAGAATGCAAACACCCGGTAATCTTGCTGGAAAAAAAATTCACTTCTATGTATTATGTCAAATTATTATCATGCAGGATAAACTCATCTAATTTTTGAACACAAAGTATTTTTTTGCCTGCTTACCGTGCTTTATGCACGCATCCAGTTGATAGTGCATAAAGACTGAAGCTGGATTCTGAGCATAAAATGCGGAAAGCAGGCCTTTGAATTTAGGTACGGTTACCCTGTATTATCATGAGGTGTTTGGGCATGAAATTGCAGTTTTTGCTATCATTGTTTTGTTTTTCATTTGCGCTGTATGCAAGTGATGAATTGCAGCAACGAGAGATTCAATTAAGAATTCAACCTGTAGGAAAGGTTACTGTACAAGGCCAGGCTCAACTAGATAATAAAACAATGATTAATGCCGAGACAAAAACAGAGCCCGGACAAGAAACATATCAGCAATATTGTATTGTGTGTCATCGAGATGGTCTCGCGGGGGCACCGAAATTCAGAAACGAACAGGATTGGAAATCGCGTTTATCCGGGAGAGAATTAAATGATTTACTTGCTTCTTCAATTAAAGGTTTGAATGCTATGCCTTCAAAAGGAACGTGTATTAAATGTAGTGATAATGATCTTAAAGCTGCTATATCCTATATGTTGCCAAAATCATGAGAAAACTAACTTATAGAAAAATTCAAACTTTTAATGCAGCGCTGACGGTGTTTGTTTTATTTGCTTCTTTTTATTTTCAATATGTGGTTGGCCTTACTCCATGTCCTTTATGCATCATGCAACGCCTTTGTGTTTTTTTGTTGTTGGCAGTTCTGGGATTAAGCTTTCGAACTTTAAAGAAGGCACGTATTATCAGTTTCCTGCAAATCATCATTGCCTGCGCAGGGCTATATTTTGCTTTACGTCAATTATGGTTACAGTCTTTGCCGCCAGGTGAAGCACCTGCTTGTATGCCAGGTCTGGATATTTTAATTCGTTATTTTCCGTGGCAAACGGTATTAAAGACTTTGTTTTGGGGAACTGAGGATTGTGCTGAAGTTAGTTGGCATATGTTAGGAATTTCGATGCCGGGATGGTGTGCTTTGTACTTTTTATACATGGTGCTTATAGGATGTTTTTTGTTTTGGAGTACTCGATCAAGCGCACTTCATGACGATAATTTATAG
Organism: Legionella tucsonensis; assembly: GCF_001468035.1. GTDB lineage: Bacteria > Pseudomonadota > Gammaproteobacteria > Legionellales > Legionellaceae > Legionella > Legionella tucsonensis. The sequence goes on along the minus strand of NZ_LNZA01000008.1, from coordinate 278,955 downwards.
TCTAGGTGCTTTGTAGCCTGGGTTCCATGATTGTGCTTTGTAAACGCCCATCCTCCTATCAGAGGGCGGCGGTATTTGGCCGCATCTTTGCGAGATAATTCGGCCATTCGAATAAGCACGTTAACATGGAATCCTAAACTATTGCGATGCTTTGTCCAGGCCACAGAAATTTAAATTGTTGTTGAGGTATTGAATTGCAGATTTTGCCCTGCAGTACTTTCGTGATCTTGTACTGCTTGGGATAAAGGAGACATGGACTGATTTTTTCCCGGATGAGTGAAACGAAGCATCTGATTTTTAAAATGAGCGATGCGAGCAGCTGATTCCGGTGATTGAGGTAACGTGATTTTCTGCAATAGTTCAAGTAATACATGACGCGGTTGATGGCAGACGATTAACATATCACAACCGGCTTTAAACGCTTCTTCTGCGCGGGTCATTAAATTGCCTATATCGGCACCTGTCATACTCAAGCAATCGCTTAAAACTAAACCCTTAAATTTCAATTCATGGCGTAAAATCCCTTGCAGCCAAATTGTTGAAAAACCAGCAGGCTTATTTACATCAATTGCTTTGTAAGTTACATGAGCGGGCATCACAGCGCTGAGTAAACCTTTCTGGATAAGCTCGATAAAAGGTTTTAAATCTTTAATTTTCAATTCATCCATCGAGGCAAGAGAAACTGGCATAGCAGTATGTGAATCAGCAGAAACGGAACCATGGCCTGGAAAATGTTTGGCAACTGCAGGCATCCCTGCTGCATTCATGCCTTCAATAAAAGCACTTGCCAAAGCAATAATGACATCAGGATTATGGTGAAAAGCACGATCCAAACGTGCGATAACACGACTTCTGTCATGGAGGTCAAGGACTGGAGCAAGACTTAAATCAATACCAAATGCTAACAGGTCCTTGGCCATAATTTCACCATATTGCCTTGCAAGGCGGATGCCCACTTCCGGGCTCAGATCGTACACATCGCCGTAGACGCGAGAAGCAGGCAGGGCGCGAAATCCCTGGCGCAAAAAACGTTGCACAAAACCGCCTTCATGATCAGTCGCTATAAAAATATAGGGATTGATTTCGCGGATTTCATGAATGAGTTGTTCCAACTGCTGTGGATTTGCAAAGTTACGTGTGAAAAGAATCACGGAGCCGATATTAGGATGTTTTATGATTTCCCGTTCAATGTCTGAAAGTTCAGTGCTTTCTATATCAATCATGAATAAATGAGAATTTGAACTGGGCATATATGCGTATCCTTTTTAGAATTTGGATGAATAAGACCATGCTTCCTCGGTTTAGCGCATGATATCATAAATTAGACTTTTTTCGAAACTCTGCTGTAGCGAGTTGCGACAGAATCTATTGATTCGTGATTAACATGGCTAATGCTGGTAATCTGAGTTTGACTTAGCTATCATCGGCATTTTTGAATTATTTTTGCGAATGAAAACCTTTTCTTGTGACGTGTTGTATAAGCACTCAGCTACTCAGGCACGGGTGACCCGTGTCGCTACTGCTCATGGTGAATTTATTACCCCAGTTTTTATGCCTGTTGGTACGCGTGCCGGTGTAAACAATATGACTCCTGTAGAATTACATGATGCACACAGCCAAATCATTTTAGGGGGTAATACTTACCATATGTTATGTGCTCCAGGTATGGAAGTCATCGAAAAAGCAGGAGGTATGCATCCTTTTATGGGATGGCATGGGCCTATGCTAACGGATAGTGGCGGCTTCCAGGTTTTTAGTTTATCCAAGAATAAAAAAATCTGTACTATTGATGAGGATGGGGCACATTTTAGATTGCCAGGCAACGAGCGATTAATTCATATGACACCAGAAATGTCTTTGGAAACCCAAAAGATTATTGGTGCGGATATTATTATGGCTTTTGATCAGTGTACACCAGACAGTTGTACTAAAGATGAAGTAAATCATATCATGACACGTACACATCGTTGGTTAAAACAATCCATACAATACCATCAACAATATCCCAACTCACGATATGGTTATGAGCAAGCGCTTTTCGGTATTATCCAAGGGGGGACTTTTAAAGATTTGCGCTGCGAAAGTGCGGATTTTGTATCTTCCATGAATACTGAAGGTATCGCGATTGGTGGTGAAACCATTGGTTTTGATATGAAAACCACTGTTGAAGTCATCCGGTGGGTACGTGATTATCTACCAGAAAATAAGCCACGGTATACTATGGGAGTCGGAATGTCACCCCAAGATCTTTTAGATGTCGTTGCCGAAGGAATTGACATGTTCGATTGTGTTGCCCCCACACGTAATGCACGGCATGGGTCTTTATATTGTGGTGAGTTAATTCGGGAAGGCGATTGGTTACGTTTTACCAGTGAGTATGAAAATGAACGAATTCAGATAAAGAAATCATGTTTTGCTGATGATCTGTCGCCAATTATGGCACAATGTTCTTGTTATACTTGTCTTAATTATTCACGTTCTTATTTGCATCAGTTAGCAAAACAAAAAACAAATTTATTTACTGCATTAGCAAGTATTCATAATGTTCATGTAATGCACGATGTTTGTGATAAAATGCGAGAGTTGATAATGAGTGAATGTGCGAACTAAAAAAGCAACGCATGCGATTTATGACTCATAACGAATATTATCCTTTAAAAAAGCAAAGTCTTTTTATATTTAGGATCCATCAATTAATTTAAAAAATGACAGGAGATATAATGGTTGTAATTAGCACATCTAAAGGTGATATTCATCTACAGTTAGATACAGAAAATACTCCAACTACAGCAGAAAATTTTCTTAATTATGTGCGCAGTGGTTTCTATAATAATACAATTTTCCATCGTGTTATTGCCGGTTTTATGATTCAAGGAGGGGGATTTGATTCAGATATGAAACAAAAATCAACTCGCGAATCCATTAAGAATGAAGCAAAGAATGCGAAGCCAAATAAGCGAGGTACTATTGCAATGGCACGAACTATGGATCCGCATTCTGCAACGGCACAATTTTTTATTAATGTTGCTGATAATGCATTTTTAAATTACAGCGGTGAGCACATGCAAGGATATGGGTATTGTGTATTTGGTGAAGTAGTTGAGGGTATGGATGTTGTAGATGCTATTGCCAAAGTAAAAACGGGACAAAGCATGGGGCATGCTGATGTACCTGTTGAAGAAGTGAGTATTCTTGAGGTTAAAGAAATTTAAGCATGATTGGTAGCCTGGGTGAAGCAAAGCGAAACCCAGGAAGCACTCTTACAATTTTTTCCTTTTGCGTTTTTTGATACTTTCCGAATAATCAAATATCGGTATTTCAATGTGGAAAAAAATGGCTAAGAGACGCGCAGTAAAAATACTGATTAGTGTGATTATCACATTAATGTTTTCCGAAATATGAAAATAGTCAAGCGTGATAAACAGTACTGCGCCAGCCAAGGCAATGACTGCATAGAGCTCTTTTCTTAATACCAATGGAATATCATTGCAAAGAATATCTCGTAACATTCCACCACAAATACCCGTAATCATTCCGCTAATGACTGCAATGCTTGGTGATAAACCATGGTTTAGAGCTTTTTGAGTGCCAATGATCACAAAAGTAGATAATCCCAATGCATCAAGGATTAAAAATATTTTCATGATTCGAATCAATGAGTGTGCAATAAATATGGTGAGAAATGCAAATAATGATGTGTAAAGCAAATATTCAGGATGAATAACCCAGGTCAGCGGGTACGTGTTAAATAGAGCATCTCGTACAGTACCTCCACCTAATGCAGCAATGCAGGCAATCAGCATGACACCAAAAAAATCCATTTTTTTACGACCAGCAGCCAATGCACCTGTGATGGCTTCAACACAAATACCTATGAGGAAAAGAGAATGGAGTAACATGTAAACTCAGTGTTTTTTTAAAATGCAATAATATCACTATTGGGTCAATGGTGAAATATATTGTTAGGCGCTAATTTTGTGAGGAAAGAGCTTACGCTTTATGATCCTCTACTATACTCCATGTGGATAACTAAAATGTTTCACTGTAGATAAAGCCAAATCAATGATTTTTTTAGACTGTTCTTCATCCGCATTAATTATGCTGACATCATTGATTAATTCCATTAAAAAATTAGGTATTTCCTGTTCCAAGAACGTGCCGTTATAAAGACATGATGCTCTGGTGAAAATATAGTGAAGCAAGTTTTTATTAATTGATATTTTTTTTGGGGTAATTCCCTGGTCATTATGGGAGTCTCCAAATAATAACCATCCTGGTGAAACATGAATTTTTACTGCGATTTCTCTTAATTTGACGGGATCAGGAATGGCTTCGCCACGTAGATACTTACGACAAATTTGTACTGAATAACCTGTAATTTCTGCCAACTTATGGATGCAGACACCCGAAGTAGAGCGTTGAGAATTAAATCCAGCCGCGATCATTGCATCACGCAAACGGTCAGCGAACTGTTTTGCTAGGTTAACTTTTTCCATAATGATATAAGTCAAGTTTAGGGAGATAAAGTATAACAAATCGATATGGTTTATACAAAAAATCAATTTTTAGAAACTTAAAGTTTCTATTGGAAATTTATTGTTGACATTGAAAGCTAAAAATGTATAATTTCACGGAATCCTAAAGGAAAAGGATTTCATTTGCCTAAATAAGGGCAACTCGTGATATATGATGGAACACATATCACATAGTACAGTCCAATATAAGAAAAAAGTGGCATAACTCATAGCGGTTACCTCGCAATATCATGGCTTGAATGGTTCCCCTCTATTCGAGCCTTTCTATCACATTCAAAAGAGATTATTAACAATTTGCTGATTTAAAGAAATTGACCTGAAAATGCAAATAGAGGTCATTTCAAGCGAGTTCTGGATTTCAAAAAGTAATTCACGGTTAATCTTGAAGATTCACGAAAAGTTATTGAGGGCTGCTTGCTTCTGAATCACATTTGTATTTTAAATTATGTGGATTTTCTTTATTATTCCTATAATTAGTTTTTTAGTTATGAATGCAGGAAAAATGCTGGAGTTACTGAAGTCGGCTTAATTACAACATTTCCGTATTTATACTCCATAAAATGAATATTTTGTTTCTATTTCTATTGAGGGTGAGCGCGGGTTGATTCATTTTCGCTTTGGATTGGCATTCAAATTGAATAAGGGATTAGGGATTTGATTATGATGGACATTTTAATATTTAGGAATTTAATGAGATATCGAAAATACTGGTTTATGCGATCTCTATCAGGTTCCCTCACCGCTATTTTGTTGTGTTTCTCTATATCACTCTATGCTGCGTCATTAGCTATCCCTCAAATTCCACTGGTTATAGCAAGCCCAACTCATCCTCAGGTATTGATCCTGATAGGAAATTCTCAATCGATGGATGGTAACTTTAGCGGTGCGGTTATGACTGGTTCGGGTTCACTAGCAAGCAGTCTAACTTCCCTTTACAGTTCAAGTTCGCCAGTTAATTATCAAGTCCCATCGGGTTTTACTCCACCAATACAAGGCCCGGATGCCAATGGGGTAGCTCCTTATACCGTTATTCAGGGTGGGATTAAAGTTGATAATAGTCCCAGTCGATTAAATATAGCCAAACAAGCTGTCAAAGCCATCATTGAACATTATATCCCTTCAACGGATTTTGCCTTGGCGACCTACAGTACGAGCAGTATCAGTGTTTATAATACGTGGGTTTATTACATGTCGCCCCAAGGCAGTAATTTTGTTTTTACGAATACTCCAATCGCTGGGAATCGATATGTCACTAATCCTTGCTATAACTATAGCTCAGCATCGTCTGCCGTTGCGAGTAATTGCACATCGATTGCTACGCTCTATGGTAGCAATGTGGTGTCTTCAAGCCAGTACATGCAAATTGGAAACTCTAGTGACGATCCAGTAATTAATGATGTACTTTATGGTTCAGGTGGCATCCCTGGTGTATTCGTGAGTTATAATGGTCCTACGCCGTCTCACCCTTATCCTCCTAATTATACCCTGTCCAATTATAATCAGGGGAATATTAGAATGACCTACAACAATACCAGTCCTTCTATTGGCAGTCTTACTACATCGCCTACGAATGCTGGATTTGTACCTTTTTCATCGCAGGTTATGTATGTGCAGCGCGGTTTCGCATATTACAGTAACAATGCTTTTAATACGGGTAATGTACTGGTCAACATGAAGACTGCTGGAATAAATCCAACTCCTACAAGTGTTTCTAATGCTCTGAATGCTTTTCTACCCTTTTTACAACCGGAAACCAACTCAACATCTACCTCTGAAATAAAAGCATCTGCCCCCCAATCTCCCCTTGGAGGGATGCTAACCAGGGCAGGGAGTTTTATGAAAACTGTTGGAACAACGAGTGGTAATTGCCCACAAAAAAAATACATTATTCTGATTTCAGATGGTTTACCGACTCAGGATCTCCAAGGAAGATATTGGCCGCCATTAGGGAGTGCTGCGGCAGTAGGATATGGAGTCACTGCAACATTCAATGCGGATGGAACGCTAAATAGTACCAATAATCGGGCTTTAAGTGATGCGATTAATGAAGTAGTTGATCTAAAAAATAATAATGTTACAACTTTTGTTATCGGTCTAGGAGCAGGTGTTGATCCTACAGTTAATCCACAAGCTGCCGCAACTCTAAAAGCCATTGCAGTAACAGGCGGCACAGAAAATTATTATCCTGCCAAAAATCCTGAAGAGCTGGTCAATAGTTTTAATGCTATTCTGGCGAATATTCAAAATGGATCTTTTTCAACTTCAGCAGCGACGGTCAGTTCGACTCGTATCGATACGAACACTGTGGAACATCAAGCTAATTTTACCACTCGTGATACACCTTACGAAGACTGGACTGGAAATTTGTTAGCAATAAAACTTGACCCAGATACTGGCACACCAACAAGTACTGTCCTATGGTCAGCACAATCCCAACTTGACACTTTAGTAGACGGAACAGGGTGGTCAACAAACCGGAAAATAGCTACATGGGATCCTCTGACTGGTGTTGGAGTTCCTTTTAGATGGGCAAATATTAATACAACCCAACAAGCGCAATTACAACCTTTCGATCAATTAGGGGAACAGCGATTAGAGTATATACGGGGCAATACTACATTGGAAAAAAGAAATGGGGGAGCATTCCGCAATCGTTCGCATGTCTTGGGGGATATAGTTGACAGTCAAGTCATATACGTTGGCTCACCCCAAGCTCCTTATTTAACAACCAGTTATATAGATTTTGCAAAAACAAATGTTAATCGGCAACCCACACTGTATGTGGGGGCAAACGATGGAATGCTCCATGCGTTTAATGCGGGTACAGGTCAAGAGCTTTTCACTTTTATTCCCAATGATGTATTTAGTAAGCTCTCTCAGCTTACTTCTACTCTTTATAATCAAAACCATTTATTCTATGTAAATGGCTCACCAGAAAGCGCCGATGTACAACTCACCGATGGTTCCTGGCACACTATTCTCGTGGGAGGAGAAAGCGCAGGTGGCCAAAGTATCTATGCGCTTGATGTAACTAACCCTACCAGTCTGGCTACCGAAACTGCACTGGCAAACGCGGTCTTGTGGGAATATACTGATATTGATTTAGGACTTACTTTCGGTACCCCCAAAGTGGGTCAAATAGGAAAAACAAGCCCTTCCTCCTTAAATTTTGCTGTTTTTTTTGGTAATGGATATAACAGCACAAATAATAAGTCGGTACTTTATGCAATCAATCCTCAAACAGGAGCATTAATTCGGAAAATAGATCTTTGCACCGCTGTGCCTTCAGCCTGTGATGTTAACTTACCCCAAGGACTATCGACAGTTGCATTAGCTCAAAAAGATGGATTGCTAGGAGAACCTGTTACCGTAGTTTATGCGGGTGACTTGCAAGGTAACCTATGGGCAGTCGATGTTTCATCGAATGATCCTACCAATTGGAGTCCTCGAGTCCTGTTTCAAGCAAGAGATTCCACCGGTGTAGCTCAGCCTATAACAACAGCTCCTATAGTGACATTAAATCCGAATTATCCACGTTATCAAGGCCCATTTGTCCTATTTGGCACAGGGCAACTTCTGACAACGTCTGACTTGGCCAATGCTCAAACTCAAACAATTTATGGGATATGGGATAAACCGCTTTCCTCAGCAACCTTTATTCGGACTAATCTTCAGCAGCAAACTTTAACGCGGGTTAATGCATCCACTTCTGGTTTATCCACAGACATTATTACAGCAACAGCTAACACCATAAACTGGACTAACAAAGTAGGATGGTTTGCCGATTTGCCAGTAGCAGGCCAAAGAATAATCAGCAGTCCTGAACTGATTAACGGAGCATTTATTGCGACACTCAATACCCCTCCTCTCAATTCATGCGGATTTGGATTTTCATCCATGCTTTTACAATTGAATTTCTTAAATGGGGGCGCTTTCCAATATGCTCGCTTTGATCTAAATGGTGACGGTGCTTTTAATACCTCTGATCAATACAATGGGGTATATCCTGTAGGTATTGGCCTATCAAATAGTTATGCGAATTCACCAACGATTTTAGGACCTGATAAAAATAACAATCTGGTGATTTTAATCACCCAATCTGATAGAACACAAAAAGCTATTATTGCGCCTAACCTTGTGCGAAGAAAAACAGGTTGGTGGCAAATTAAATAGAGGATATAACCTGTAAAGAATCCCGCGTGCAAAGATAAGCTTATCTGGGCTTGCGGGTGAACGTTTTGGTCGTAGAAGAAGAACCGGTTTCATTCTCCGTAAGCGGCTCATCTTGAACGCTCACCATGACGACCTTTAGGCTTTGGAAGTAATTTCTAAACGAGACCATATCTCGTCATCAATGGCCATCCTTGACATTCCCTCTCCCCAACCCTCTCCCGCGAAAGGGCATCATCATACTATCAAAGTTCCTGGCGCGGGAGGGCTAGATCGCAGTGAAATTGAAAAATCTGTGCTCAATTCAAGATTAAATCTTGTCTAAAAAAACTTCAGGGACGTTGCCTAGTAGATTAACCAATAAATTAATTGAGTTAGCTAGAATTATTTGTTCCTTTTCATCCAAAGAACGAAGACTTTCATTCAGTCGATTATGCAGAAGGTAGGGGGTGGCACGAACAAAATCTTTTCCTTTTTCTGTGATATCAATATAGATAATACGACGATCCTTACGGTCTCGTGTGCGAAGAACAAATTCTTTTTCTTCTAAGCGATCGATTACACCCACTAAGGTGCTCATGGATAAATATACTGTTTTAGATAAGCTGGAGAGGGTCATAATTCCATTTTCATAAATTTCATACAAACATGCGATTTGCGGTACAGTTAAACCATAACATTTATTTAAACGTCTGGAATGAAAATCCATTTGCTGCATGATTTTGCGCAAGGCAAGAATAATGCTTTTAGAATGAAGTTCAGTTTGTGTTTGCAGAACAATTTTTTGATCCGCTTCATTTTTTTCAATAGTGTTCATGGATGGTCTTATAAAAATTCAAGGTTGAAATGGAATGCTTTAACCATTAGTATCTGAAATGATTTGTGTACGAATTGTTTCATCAGATATGAATGTTTAAGGGTATATTTATTGTACATCACTATTAAATCTAACTGTATAGAGCTCCTCAAAAATATCGAAGAGGAGACTTTCTCATGCTATTTCCAATAATAAAAAGAAGGATTAACTATGCAAAGTCAACTTAACGAATCCTTAACACAAGCCCCGGATACTGCTCAGCCATTATTAGCCTCAGAAGATGACATTCTTTTTAACAGTAATGGAATATTGACTTTGGGTGTTGAAATAGAGCTACAACTCATCGATGCTGAAACCTACAATTTATGCTCTCGAGCGGAAGATGTTTTAAATACTGTGTCTCATCTTGAGAAGATCAAACCGGAATTCTATTTAAGTACCATCGAAGTAAATACGACCAAATGCAGTTTGGTGCAAGAAGTTGAAGAAGATCTTTATGCAACACTTTTTGAGCTACAGCATGTTACGAAAAAACAGGGTATTTTACTGGCAACAACGGGTTCTCACCCCTTCTCAAAATATGCCGATTGGGTCATCTCGCCGACAGCTCGCTATCAAGATTTAATTGATCGCAATCAATGGCTTACACGTCGTATGAGCGTATATGGCCTTCATGTGCATTTAGGTATGTCCAGTGGTGAGGAGTGCATACGGTTTAATAATTTTTTCATGTATTTTTTGCCTCACTTATTGGCGTTGTCCTCCAGTTCTCCTTTTTGGCAAGGAATTGACACCGGGCTTGCTTCATGTCGCCCCACTACTTATGAGGCTCTTCCGACAGCGGGTCAGCCTTATCATGTACGCTCATGGCAGGATTTTGAATACTTGTATAAAACGCTTCGATCATGTGGTTCTATAAAATCACTTAAAGATTTATGGTGGGATCTAAGACCGAGCCCTGGTTTTGGAACTCTGGAAATTCGCGTTTGTGATGGCGCTGCAACGCTTGCAGAAACATTGGCGCTTGTTGCATTGATTCATGCCCTTGCTCACTGGTTTGCTGATAATGGAAGTTGGCTTGAATCAGTAGCCTATCCTCCTTATTGGCTTTCTCGGGAAAATAAATGGAGGGCTATTCGTTATGGCTTGGATGCTGAATTAGTAATGAATACAGACGGAAAAACTAAGTTAATGCGCGACGACTTGAAGGAGTGGTTTGAGAAATTAAAACCATACATTGAGCAACTTAATTATGAAACTTATTTTGCAACGCTTCAGGCTATTATGGATTCAGGAACAAGCTCTGAACGACAACGAAAAGTATTTGCCTATAACAATTGTTTTAAAGAGGTGGTGAAACACAATGTAAGCGAGTTTTTACTGCAAGTACCACTCTATAGACGTGAACTGGCAATTTCTTAAAGACAAAATAATTAAAGCAATTAAGGCAGTTGAGCCTACTGCGCAACCTGCTAAACCACTGGATTTTAAATTTTTGTTTACTGTAGAGATGCATACTGCGTTCATCAAAAAATTTTAAAATCTGACATCTTCAGCGTGCCATTAACGTGCTCGTTACGTACTCACTCTTTTTCTAGGTTAAATGATTGCTTTGTAATGCCACCTTATTATATACTTCATCACAATGTATATGCAGGTCGTTTTATAGGCACGTAGCTCAGTGGTAGAGCACCACCTTGACATGGTGGTGGTCGGTGGTTCGATCCCACTCGTGCCTACCATGCAAATAAATCATATTCTAGGAGCTCCCGCTTTCATTTGGGATGAAGCTTGGTAACCGTTCAAGATGAACCGATTTCTAGTGATACAAGCGTGAACGCTTACGATGCTTGCGATTGACTCCTCTTAATTAAGGTTTAAGCCCTGCCACGCAGGGTTTTTTTTTGAAAAGAAGTGCTTACGGATAAAATTATGCCACACATTAAATTGCCTGATGGAAGTATAAAACATTTTGAAGCGCCTTTAACTGTTTATGATGTCGCTCAGAGTATAAGTCCAGGTTTGGCTAAAGCTGCTTTGGCAGGTCGTGTCAATGATTGCTTGGTTGATATTTCTTTTCTTATCGAAAATGATTGTGCATTAGTTATCCTTACTGAAAAACAAGAAGAAAGTCTCGAGGTTATTCGTCATTCTACAGCGCACTTACTCGCGCAAGCAGTTAAGAGTCTTTTTCCAACAGCTCAAGTGACCATAGGTCCTGTAATTGAAGATGGATTTTATTATGATTTCGCATTCCAAAGACCATTTACACCTGAAGATCTCGAATTAATCGAAGCAAAAATGACGGAATTGGCCAAGGCAAATTATCCTGTAACGCGCAGAGAATTGCCACGCGATGAGGCAATCAAGTATTTTAAAAGTATCGGCGAAGAATACAAAGCGAGGATTATTGCTGATATTCCTGAAGATGAAGTATTGTCTTTATATAAACAAGGAGATTTTGAAGATCTTTGTCGTGGCCCTCATGTTCCTTCCACTGGATTTTTGAAGGCATTTAAGCTGACTAAATTAGCTGGTGCTTACTGGCGTGGCGACTCCAATAACGAGATGTTGCAACGTATCTATGGTACTTCCTGGGCTGATAAAAAATCTTTGGCTGATTATTTATTTCGTCTTGAAGAAGCCGAAAAACGTGATCATCGCAAATTGGGAAAAAGTTTAGAGTTGTTTCACTTTCAGGATATTGCTCCTGGAATGGTGTTTTGGCACCCCAAGGGTTGGACAATTTATCAAGAACTTGAACGTTATATGCGTAACCGACTGGCTGATTTTGGTTATCAAGAAATTAGAACTCCGCAATTAGTTGATAGAGTACTTTGGGAAAAATCCGGTCATTGGGCTAATTTTAGAGATGAGATGTTTGTCACTGAGACAGAAAATCGTCACTATGCAGTCAAGCCAATGAACTGTCCGTGTCATGTACAAGTATTCAATCAAGGTTTAAAAAGCTATAGAGATTTACCATTAAGATTTTCCGAGTTTGGTAATTGCCATCGTTGCGAACCTTCGGGCGCATTACATGGCTTGATGCGTGTTCGCAACATGGTTCAAGATGATGCTCATATCTTCTGTACCGAAGATCAAATTCAATCAGAAGTAGCGATGATGCTCGAGCTAGTCCAGTCTGTATATACCGATTTCGGTTTTAATGAGATTAAATATCGTTTGGCATTACGTCCTGAAAAGCGTGTTGGAAGTGATGATGTTTGGGATAAAGCCGAGGCTGCCTTAAAACAAGCAATGAAAGGTAGAAATATAGAATGGATTGATGCTCCAGGTGAAGGAGCTTTTTATGGACCTAAAATTGAATGTTCTTTAGCCGATTGTTTAGGTAGAATTTGGCAATGTGGAACCATACAAGTTGATTTTTCGATGCCTGGTCGTTTGGATGCTTCGTTTGTCTCAGAAGACGGTAGTAAACAGACTCCTGTAATGTTGCACCGTGCAATTTTAGGTTCTTTTGAGCGTTTTATGGGGATTTTAATAGAACACTATGCAGGAAAATTACCTTTATGGTTATCCCCAGTGCAAGCAATCGTTCTGACAATTAGTGAAAAGCAGAACGAGTATGCAAGTAAAGTAACTCAAATTTTACAAAAAAGAGGTATTCGCGCTAACTATGACTTGAGAAATGAGAAAATTGGCTTTAAAATTCGCGAACATACTTTACAAAAAGTACCTTATCTTTTAGTGATAGGTGATAAAGAGGTTGAATCAAACCAGGTCGCTGTGCGTTCACGTGAAGGTGCAGACTTGGGTGTGATGACAATAGATACAATTTGTGATACCTTAACGCAAGAAATTGCTCAAAAGGGTCATTATTAATTAACAAGCAGGGGGGATTAAACCATTAGTGCACCAACTAAGCGTGAAAATGATCGCGCACGAATTAATGAACAGATCAATGTACCTGAGGTACGCTTAATTGATGTCGATGGTAACCAGGCAGGAATTGTCCCCACACGCGAAGCCCTGCGTGCAGCGGAAGAAGGTGGATTGGATTTGGTGGAAATATCCCCAACAGCCAAACCTCCCGTATGCCGTATTATGGATTATGGTAAGTTTCTCTTTGAGCTGAGTAAGAAACAAGCTGAAGCGAAGAAAAAGCAGAAGCAAATTCAGGTCAAAGAATTAAAATTCCGTCCTACGACGGAAGATGGAGATTATCAGGTCAAGCTACGCAACCTGATCCGTTTCCTAAATCATGGTGATAAAGTCAAAGTTACGCTGCGTTTTCGTGGCCGTGAAATGGCTCATCAAGAACTTGGTATGAAGATTCTTGAGCGTTTACAGCAGGATACCGCTGAATTTGCTGTTATAGAGCAGCAAGCGAAACGTGAGGGAAGACAATTGCTGATGGTGTTATCACCCAAAAAAACTAAGTAGCTGAAATAAATGCGGAGTATATTGTTATGCCGAAGTTAAAGTCACATCGCGGAGCATCTAAACGCTTCCGTAAGACAGCGAGTGGCGCGATTAAACGTCGCGGTGCTTATAGAAATCATATCCTCACCAAGAAGTCTACTAAAGCAAAACGACATTTGCGTGTAGAAGCAGGTACCTTGAAGCCATGCGATGCGCGCTTGGCAGAACGTATGTTGCACGGTAGTTAAGGGGGGAATGAAAAATGCCAAGAGTTAAACGTGGTGTGACAGCGAAAGCACGTCACAAGAAAGTTTTAGACCAAGCAAAAGGTTATTACGGAGCCCGTAGCCGAACCTACCGCATGGCAAAACAAGCAGTAATTAAAGCAGGTCAATATGCTTATCGTGATCGACGCCAGAAAAAACGTCAGTTTCGTGCATTGTGGATTACGCGTATTAATGCACAAGCTCGTGAGTGCGGATTATCATACAGTCGTTTAATTGATGGATTGAAAAAAGCATCAATTGAACTGGATAGAAAAGTATTGGCCGATCTGGCTGTTCATGACAAAGTAGCTTTTGCTGCAATTGCTGAACAAGCTAAAGCTGCATTAGCAAAATAATCTTTATTATAAAGTAGCTTGGGTGAAGCGAAGCAGAACTCGGGATCGGGTCCGCTACGCTTCAGGCGACAAGTTGGCTAATTACGCTAGATAAAGATGAAAATTATTTTAAGGAGGCTGCGGCCTCCTTTTTACTTGTGGGTATAATTATGCAGGATATCATCACCATACAAGAGCAGGCTTCTGAAGCAATTAAGAATGCACAAGATGTATCTGGATTGGAATCAATCCGTATTGATTTTTTAGGCAAGAAAGGTAAGCTAACAGAAATTTTAAAAAGCCTTGCGCATCTATCTGCCGAAGAAAAACCTAAAGTAGGTCAATTAGTAAATCAGGCAAAACGTGAAATTAGTACATTGATTGAAACGAGAATGCTTGAACTTAAAGAAAAACAATTATTAGAAAAGCTCTCTGCAGAACGTATCGATGTCACCCTTCCTGGGCGTAAGAAAGAAAGCGGTTCATTGCACCCTGTGACCCAAGTGAAGCACCAAATTAATGAGTTTTTTAGTCGCATGGGATTTGATATTGTCGATGGCCCTGAAATAGAAACTGAATTTTATAATTTCGAGGCATTAAATATTCCTGGACATCATCCTGCACGAGCAATGCATGATACATTTTATTTTGGTGACGGTCGATTATTGCGAACCCATACATCACCAGTGCAAATCCGTACTATGGAGCAACGCAAACCTCCTTTCCGCTTAATTGCACCTGGACGTGTCTATCGTTGTGATTCAGATGTGACTCACACCCCCATGTTCCATCAAGTCGAAGGTTTGTTGATTGATAAGCAGGCTACTTTAGCAAGCTTAAAAGGATTACTTGAAGATCTTTTTGCCGATTTTTTCGGTCGTAAATTAGCATTGCGGTTTAGACCCTCCTATTTTCCTTTTACTGAACCTTCCGCAGAGGTAGATATTGAGTGCACCCAATGCAGCGGTAAAGGATGTCGTTCCTGTAAGTTTACTGGATGGCTTGAGGTTTTGGGTTGCGGCATGGTGCATCCTAATGTACTTAAAGCGGTGAATATTTCTTCAGATGAGTATCAAGGGTGGGCATTTGGTATGGGTATAGATAGACTGGCAATGTTGTATTACGGAATAGATGACTTACGTATGATGTTTGAAAATGATCTTACTTTTTTAAGTCAATTTTAAAAAATATCACAGGTTGAGATACTGTATTGCTTTCAGTATTGAAGCTCCGTAGATGTACGCTATCTACAGAACGTAATAAACAGTTTAATAAGGTGGTAAGGACTATAAATGAAATTAAGTAAATTATGGTTACGTGAATGGGTTAATTTTTCATTAACTGAACAAGAATTAGCAAATCAACTGACTATGGCTGGCCTTGAAGTGGATGCGGTGAGTCCAGTAGCAGGGGAGTTTACTCATGTAATCGTTGCTGAAGTTCTTAATACCAAACCTCATCCTAATGCGGATAAATTAACCATATGCGAAGTGAATGCAAACACCGATAAGTTGCTGCAAATTGTTTGTGGTGCTTCTAATGTAAGGCCAGGATTAAAGGTAGCCTTAGCAATGATTGGCGCGTGTTTGCCAGGTGGTTTTAATATTAAAGAATCTAAATTACGTGGTGAATTGTCCCAGGGGATGCTTTGTTCTGTTAGTGAATTGGGAATGGCGGAGCAATCTGAAGGCATCATGGAGTTAGAAGCTGATGCACCTGTGGGAATGGATTTACGCGAATATTTGAGTCTTGATGATCATATTTTTGATATTGATTTAACCCCCAATCGTGCCGACTGCTTTAGTATTTTAGGTATTGCACGTGAAGTAGCTGTTTTGAACAAATTATCCTTAGAGAAAAGAAGTATTTCCGAGGTGACTCCTGGCGTTGATGATATAGTGACCATCGAATTGAAAAATACTGAGGCTTGCCCACGTTATTGTGGTCGAGTGATTCGTAATATAAATCCTAAGGCAAATACACCTTTGTGGATGAGTGAGCGCTTGCGTCGAAGTGGTATTCGAATAGTGCATCCCGTGGTGGATGTGATGAATTATGTAATGCTCGAATTGGGACAACCCATGCATGCTTTTGATTTAGCAACAATCAAAGGCGAAATTAAAGTGCGTTTTAGTAATAGCCAAGAACAGTTAGCATTGCTTGATGGGCAAGAATTAACTTTAAATGAAAAAGTATTGGTTATTGCCGACAAAGAAAAACCCTTGGCGCTGGCGGGTATTATGGGGGGAGAAGCGAGTTCGGTACAAGTGCATACACAAGATGTATTTTTAGAAAGTGCTTATTTTAATCCGATTGTCATTGCGGGTGTTGCAAGAAAGTTTGGTTTATTCAGTGACTCGTCACAACGTTTTGAGCGAGGAGTAGATCCATGTTTGCAAATAAAAGCTCTGGAACGAGCTACCGCGTTAATTTTAGAAATTGCAGGTGGAAAACCTGGGCCAGTTATTGAGGCTCAAGACAAAAAAAATTTACCAGAAACGGTAAGTTTTTCTTTTGACACAGATAAAGTTAAAAAATTAACCGGACTTAGTATTTCCTTGCAAGAAATGAAGAGCTTACTGGAAGGACTTGAAATTGTTATCGGAAAACAACGAAATAATTTCCTTGATGTTACCATCCCCTCTCATCGTTTTGATATCCAGCAGGATGTGGATTTAGTGGAAGAAATCATCCGTCTCTACGGTTATGATAATTTACATGCTCAACCTACATATACATTGGTGCAGGCGGGAAAAGCGTGTGGGAATGAGGAAATAGCGGCAAAGCTTTCACGTTGGTTTAGCAACAGAGGGTATCACGAAACAATCAGCTACAGTTTTGTTGACCCAGAATTACAACATGAACTTTATCCTAATAAAGAGTTTATGCAATTGTTAAATCCCATTTCTTCAGAATTATCACAAATGCGTGCTGGGATGTGGCCAGGATTGATCGCTTCAATGATTTATAATGTTCATCGTCAGCAAAATGCAGTTAAATTCTTTGAAATTGGTGTGGTATTTGATGTGAACAAGGGACAGCTCATTGAACATCCTTGTGTTGCAGGTTTGTTGATGGGAGAGCAAGGAAGTGCTAACTGGAGTGAGCCTACACGATCTTTTGATTTTTTTGATCTGAAAGGTGATCTTCAATCTTTATTTACTGCACTCAAATTAAATCAGGTTGAGTTCACAACAGCTGCACATGATGCGTTACATCCTGGACAATCAGCCCAGATAAAGATTAATGGAGTAGCTTCTGGATGGATAGGTATGCTTCATCCACGCTTGACCGATGCATTGGATTTGCAAGAGGATGTTTTGTTATTTGAAATAAATTTAGCGGCATTAATCGGACACGATGCGCCGCGCTATAAAACAATTTCAAAGTACCCGCAAATACGCCGAGATTTATCCTTCTTAGTTGATGCGGATATCA
This sequence comes from Legionella tucsonensis, assembly GCF_001468035.1. Classification (GTDB taxonomy): domain Bacteria; phylum Pseudomonadota; class Gammaproteobacteria; order Legionellales; family Legionellaceae; genus Legionella; species Legionella tucsonensis. The sequence continues at coordinate 261,008 of NZ_LNZA01000008.1, read as the reverse complement.
GCGTGATGCACATTGAATCCATTATTCGATCAACTATAAAAGAAAATTGGTTAAAATCTTTTGATGTCTTTGATGTGTATATCGGGGAAGGGGTTCCACAAGGTAAGAAAAGCCTTGCAGTTGCCTTGACTTTGCAAGATGAAAGTCGGACATTGGTGGATGCAGAGATTAATTCTCTAATTAGTGCTATAATCAATACGTTAGAAAATAAATTTTCAATCATATTGAGGGAATAATCGTGAATGCACTGAGCAAAGCAATAATGGCAGAAACCTTGTGTGATGAATTAAAGTTGTCTAAACCCGCATCAAAAGAAATGGTCGAGAATTTTTTTGAAGAGTTGCGGCATGCTCTTGAGCATGGACATCATGTAAAATTATCTGGTTTTGGTAATTTTACATTAAGGGACAAGCCACAAAGGCCGGGTAGGAATCCAAAGACAGGAGAGGAAATTCCTGTAGTAGCCAGGAGAGTTGTAACGTTTAAACCTGGTTTGAAGCTAAAAACAAAAATTGAAGCTATTGAATCTATAGGATAGTAAGCATTGGCCTATTACACTAAACATGTTCTGATATGCACCAATCAAAAGGCTGCAGGCAAGCAATGCTGCGCCAATTCTGGCGGTGAAATGTATTTTGATTATATGAAGTCGCGACTCTTAGAACTGGAAATGCATGGTCCAGGTAAAATTCGTGTGAGTAAATCAGGTTGTCTTGGACGTTGCAGTTCCGGTCCATGTGTTGTGATTTATCCTGAAGGTGTGTGGTACTCCTATTCATCATTTGCTGATATTGATGAAATCATAGAAAAACATTTAATTTCTGGCAGTGTTGCCGAGAAGCTACTGATTGATCAAGAATGATCAATGAGGTCTTAATCCGAGTTCTATTTCGCGGTGTCCAGGTCAAAATTGAACAAAAATTATTATGATTTTTGTTTGAAATTTGTTATATTTACGCGGATTTAATTAATTGTTTATAAATTTTTATCCTTTTTACTTGTAGGATGTTTCTGTTTTGGTTAAAATCGCCCGTCCATGATAGAAGATTACCAATTTAGGCGGTTCGGAGTTCATTTAATGAAGACATTTAGTGCCAAAAGCCACGAAGTCAAACGTGACTGGTTAATAGTTGATGCCAGCGATAAGGTTTTGGGTCGCTTAGCAACTGAAATTGCTCGTCGTTTACGTGGCAAGCATAAAGCTGAGTATACCCCCCATGTTGATACAGGCGACTACATCATTGTTACAAATGCAGAAAAAATTATTGTGACCGGTCGTAAGTTTACCAACAAGATGTACTATCGTCACACCGGATACCCTGGTGGAATAAAATCAGATAGTTTTGAAAAACTACAGGCCAGAAATCCTGTTAGAATTATTGAACTTGCTGTTAAAGGCATGTTACCAAAGAATCCTTTAGGTAGAGAGATGTATCGTAAGCTAAAAGTATATGCTGGAAACGAACATCCACATACTGCACAGCAACCCAAGCAACTTGATATTGAGGAATAAGTATTATGGCTGAAGTGAAGCAATACTACGGCACTGGTCGTAGAAAAAGTTCAACAGCTCGTGTGTTTTTACGTCCAGGTAAAGGCGAGATCAAGGTAAATGGCCGTACTTTACAGGAATATTTTTGCCGTGAAACTTCGTGTATGGTTGTTATGCAGCCATTAGAAACCGTTGACCTTGTTAATAAATTTGATGTTTATGTTACGGTTTCTGGCGGTGGAATTTCTGGCCAGGCAGGTGCTGTACGTTTGGGTATCGCAAGAGCATTAGTTGCTTATGATGAAACAGGATTGGCAGAAGATGCTGAGCCAAATCCAAATTCTGTTCGTAGAAGACTTCGTGCACGAGGTTTGTTAACCCGTGATTCACGTCGTGTTGAAAGAAAGAAAGTGGGCTTGCACAAAGCACGTCGTGCAACTCAATACTCAAAACGTTAACCGTTTATTGGTTACAAAACCCCGCCAATGCGGGGTTTTTTGTTTGTGTAGCCTGGGTGCAGCGAGGCGGAGCCCGGGAATCATAATTTACGAAAAGCTAGAACATTTCCTGCGTTCCGCTTCGCTGCACTCAGGCTACATACTACATAAGCAGATAATATGGTGAATCACATTACTGATCCTGATCCGGATAAAAACGATCTGGTGGATGAAGAGCGTCGCCGGTTTTTGTTAACTACAACTTGTGTATTAGGAGGGATAGGTGCTCTATGTGCCTTAACCCCTTTTGCTGCTTCTTGGTTACCAAGTGCCAAAGCTCAAGCCGAAGGTGCGCCAGTGCAAGTTGATTTAAGCAAACTGGAGCCAGGTAAGCTGGCGGTTGTTGAATGGCGGGGCAAACCCGTATGGATAATTAGACGAACTGAAGAAATGTTGCAACGTTTAACTATGTATTCCTCAAGGTTACGCGATCCGAATTCGCTGACTCGGCAGCAGCCTTCTTATGCAAAAAATCAGCACCGTTCTATTAACCCTGAATATTTGGTTCTTGTAGGGATTTGTACTCACTTGGGCTGTTCGCCAAAATACAAACCAAATCTTGGCGATTTAGGGCCTGATTGGCCTGGTGGGTTTTTCTGCCCTTGTCATGGTTCTACTTTTGATCTTTCTGGCAGGGTTTTTAAAGATGTCCCTGCACCGATTAATATGGAAGTTCCTCCATATTATTTTGTCGATAAGCAAACTATTGTGATTGGCGAGGATAAAGCATAAGTTCCATGTCGCATAAAATATAGCCTGGATGCAATTTATGATTGGTAAAGAACAAGGTTCGATTAAATGAATAAACTCTTCAAATGGCTCGATGAGCGTTTCCCTTTGATGAGCACCTGGAAAAATTATTTTGGTGCCTATTATCTTCCAAAAAATTTAAATTTTTTTTACTTTTTTGGTTCATTAGCTCTCGTGGTTTTAGTGAATCAATTCATCACGGGTTTATGGCTGACCATGTTTTATACCCCAAGCGCTGAACAGGCTTTTTCGTCCATAGAGTATATAATGCGCGATGTTAATTTTGGTTGGTTATTTCGGTATATGCATTCAACAGGTGCCTCCGCATTTTTTATTGTTATTTATTTACATATGTTTCGTGGTCTACTTTATGGCTCGTACCAAAAGCCACGAGAGCTCATTTGGCTTTTAGGAATGTTTCTCTACATCTTGCTATTAGCTGGGGCTTTTTTTGGTTATTTATTGCCTTGGGGACAAATGTCCTACTGGGGAGCTCAAGTAATCACTTCATTGTTGAGTGCTATTCCTTATGTTGGCGAACATCTTGTTGTTTGGTTAAGAGGCGATTACACCGTGGGTAATGCTACCTTACAACGTTTTTTTGCTTTGCACGTTATTGCCCTTCCATTTTTACTCTTTTTTCTGGTTTTCTTGCATGTCGTTGCCTTACATAAAGTAGGTTCTAATAATCCGGATGGAATTGAAATCAAAAATAAGCTGGATGAAAAAGGAAAGCCTTTGGATGGGATTCCATTTCATCCATACTACATAGTGAAAGACTTCGTCATGGTGATTGCTTTCCTCACCCTGTTTTTTGCAGTTGTGTTTTTCGCTCCTGAAATGGGAGGATACTTTTTAGAGCATAATAATTTTACCCCCGCTAATCCTTTAATTACCCCAGATCATATTGCTCCAATGTGGTATATGGCTCCATTTTACGCCATATTGCGGGCGATACCTGATAAATTATTGGGGGTAGTGTGCATGGGATTTGCTTTATTTGTTCTTTTCTTTTTACCTTGGCTTGATTGCAGTCCTGTCCGCTCAATTCGCTACAAAGGAAATTATTCACGAATTATGTTATTTCTAGGGATTGCTGCTTTTGTGCTATTAGGTTATTTGGGAACAATTCCCATAACCCCTGTGCGTTTGTTTTTGACTCGTATCTGCACTATATTGTACTTTGCCTATTTTTTACTGATGCCTTTTTATACTCGTTTTGAAAAGTCGCGCCCATTACCCTCTCGTTTAGGAGGGCAATAATGCGTATGCAAGGAGTAGCTTTTTACTTGTCTGTATGTTTTTTTAGCTTATTTCTACATTCAGTTGTACGGGCACATTCAGTAGAAGTTGATGTACAAGATAAGGCCAGCTTGCAAAGAGGCGCTAAACTATTTATGAATTATTGTGCTGGCTGCCACTCTTTGAACTATTTGCGCTATAATCACATGGCCAAAGGATTGGGTATAATAGGGTTTGATGGTCGAGTAAATGAAGATTTATTAAAAAATAATCTGATTTTTACGCAAGCAACAGCTTATGATCCCATTCGTATTGCTTTACCTCCTGAAGATGCAAAACAATGGTTTGGAATAGTACCCCCGGATTTATCTTTAGTTGCTCGAGCAAAAGGAACAGAATGGCTCTATAGATATTTAAATAGCTTTTATCGAGATGACTCAAGGCCTTTTGGTACGAATAATAGTCTCGTTCCCGATGTTGCTATGCCTAATATTTTAGAAACATTGAAGGATGAGCTATCCGGCGATCAGTTTAGCTATGATTTACAAAATTTGGTTGCTTTTCTTGCGTACGTTGGCGAGCCAGTACAATCAATGCGATATCGGATAGGATTCTATGTTGTTAGCTTTTTATTTGTTTTATTTCTTGTTGCTCTTGGTTTAAAAAGAGTTTATTGGCGAAAAAACGGTATAAAGTAACCCAAAAAGGTAAAAATGTGGTAAAGTGTAAGTTTTGTGTTTTGTACTTACTTTTGTTATAGATTGAATTAAATAGGAGTTGCTCATGGCAATTGTTGCGAAGCGCACTATAATGTCTTTATTTTCTGATACAGATGATGTTTACAGTCATCAGGTTCGGATTGTTTTGGCTGAAAAAGGGGTAAATGTAGAAATTCTTGCTGCCAAACAGGCAGAGCCTGGCGCTGATCTTTTATCAGTTAATCCATATGGGACAGTTCCTACTTTAATTGATAGAGAGCTTGTGCTTTATGAACCACGTATTATTATGGAGTATTTAGATGAGCGATTTCCTCATCCTCCATTATTGCCTGTCTACCCTGTTGCTCGTGCTGAAACACGAAAGATGATGCACAGGATAGAACATGATTGGTATTATTTAATGAATCGCGTTTTAAGAGATGATAATGCAGAACAGGCCAAGAAAAATTTATTCGAAAGTTTAATTGCGCTTGATCCTGTATTTGCAGATAAATCTTATTTTTTAAGTGATGAGTTTTCTTTGTTGGATTGTGCGTTAGCACCTTTGTTGTGGCGTTTGCCTCGCTTGGGAATTGAAATTACACCGGAGTTTAAAGGAATAATTGCTTACATGCAGCGCTTGTTCAAACGTGATTCGTTTCAAGCAAGTTTGACTGATGCTGAGCGCCAACTAAGAGCGGCATAAATAATGACAATGACATCAAACAAACCTTATTTAATTCGCGCAGCTTATGATTGGATAGTAGATAACGAATTAACTCCCTATATTCTGGTGAATGCTGCATATCCGAGTGTGCAGGTGCCGAGAGAGCATGTAAACCATGATCGCATTGTGTTAAATATTTCTCCGGCAGCAACTCGCGGTCTTTTGTTGGAAAATGATCGAATTATCTTTACTGCGCGTTTTTCAGGGAAAACAGAGCAGATTTTTGTTCCACCAGGATCAGTATTAGAAATTTATGCTAAAGAAAATGGCAGAGGTATTGCTTTTGCTATCGAAGATGAGGAAGAGCCGCCTCCAGCATCTTCTGGCTCCTCAGGTACTGAATCTGATGGTTCAACTGCTTCTAAAAGTAAGCCTTCGTTAAAATTAGTCAAGTAAATGGAAGTAGCCTGGTGTAAAGACGAAGACAAACCCCGAGAATTCTGAATCGGGTTTATTCACTCTATCCTAGGCTACATATAAGAAACGTGTTCGAAATATAGCGTTATCCACTGAGTTCTAGGCAAGGCGCAAGTGAAAGTGAGGCGAAGGAGTGTACACAAAAGTACATGATTGAGCCGAACGAGCTTACAACGATGTATAGAACTTAGTGGGTGGCGCTATAGTAAATTTGGAGCACAAGGTGATCATGCCAACAAATGCGCTATATCGTTGTGAGCAAATTAGAGCTTGTGAGCAACAGGCTGCTTCTTTATTTCAATTAGATGAAAATGCACTTATGTCTCGTGCGGGAGCAGAGGCATTTTTTCTTATAACAAAATTATATCCACATGTTCGACATATCGCTGTGTATTGTGGTGCAGGAAATAATGCTGGCGATGGATATGTGGTGGCACGTTTAGCGCATGAACATGGATTATTAGTGACTATTTACCAATGTAAAGCGGTGGCTGATCTCCCTATCGCTGCACAACATGCAGCTTTAATGTCTATAAATGCAGGAGTTGAGTGTCAAGCTGCAGATGAGCCATTAGACAGTGAAACAGAGTTAGTTATTGATGCCTTGTTAGGGATTGGCCTGAAAGGACCTGTTCGTGGAGCTATCGTATCGGCAATTAATCAGATCAATACGAGTGGGCTACCTGTCGTAGCTTTAGATATTCCATCAGGTCTTAACGCAGATACAGGCAAGGTAGAGAATTTTTGTGTTAAAGCCAATACCACTTTAACGTTTATCGCCCAGAAATCGGGCATGTATACCGCAGATGGTCCTGACTATTGTGGGGATATATACTGTTGTTCTTTACAACTTGATTCCTGCGTAACTCAATTGACTCCTGCGGCATATCTTTTGAGCTCAGATTCTTTAGCTTTGCCGCTTGTCGGACGCAAAAAAAATTCACATAAGGGAAATTATGGTCATGTTTTAGTTATTGGTGGAGGGCCAGGAATGCCTGGGGCTATTAGCCTCGCTGCCAAAGCTGCAATGCGAACCGGGGCCGGTTCCGTAACTGTTGCAACTTGGCCTGAACACGCAAAGAGCGCCTTATCGTTAATCCCTGAGGCCATGGTAAGTGCTGTGGAAACCGCTAAAGATTTAATACCGCTTTTAGATCGAGCTTCAGTGTGTATTATTGGCCCTGGTCTAGGAGAAAGTGAATGGGCTACTAACCTGTTTTCAATGGCAATTACATCACAATTACCTATGGTTATTGATGCATCAGCATTACGATTGTTAGCCGAAAACGCACAGATGGATGATAATTGGATATTAACCCCACATCCTGGTGAGGCTGCTTGTTTGCTTTCTTGTTCTACTGATTTGATTCAGAAAGATAGATATCAGGCGACAGAAAACATCCAGAAGCAATACGGTGGAGTCGTTGTACTGAAGGGAGCTGGAACTGTAATTCAAACAGCAGAGAAAGACGCATTTGTTTGTCCTCGTGGTAACCCTGCTATGGCTAGTGCTGGTATGGGCGATGTGTTAAGCGGTATTATCGGGGGGCTTTGTGCTCAAGGATTTTCTTTATCCGAAGCAGCACAATGTGGTGTATGGGTTCATGCGGTTGCTGGAGACTTGTTAGCAAAAAAAATGGGAGGGACTGGTTTATTAGCCAGTGATTTATTTGATGTTTTACCTCATGTCTTGAATTATCCTGAATCATGATAAATAGCGAATCGAATACGGTTAAAACACTGGAGTTACCCGATGAAACGGCAAGCGAGAAATTTGCCGCTCATCTGGCTTCTTGTCTTTATCCTTCCTTGATCATGACCTTTAGTGGTGATTTGGGAGCAGGGAAAACAACTATTATTCGCGCCATGTTGAAACATCTAGGCATTCAGTCTGCAATCAAAAGTCCCACCTTTTCATTAGTAGAAAGTTATACATGCAATCATTTAACCATACACCATTTTGATCTCTACCGAATACACCATGAGGAAGAGTTGGAATACATGGGATTCAGGGATTATTTTACCCAAGAGAGTATCTGTTGTATTGAATGGTCAGAACATGCTGGAGGAGCATTGCCTCAAGTAGATATTCGTTTTAAGTTAGGTATTAAAGGGGCTGGACGTGAAATGCAAATTACTGCATTAAGTACAGCGGGTAAAAGAATTTTAGCTCGCCTGGCAGGTGAAAGATGATATTTCGCTCATGGTGTTTTGTTGTGATGTGTCTTTACTCTATTGCGTCATTTAGTGCTCAACTACAGTCCATTGTTTTAAAACAAAAGGGGAACCAAACCTCGCTTTTTCTAACCATTAATGGACCATTCACCCATAAATTATTTTTTTTGAATCATCCTGAGCGAGTTGTATTGGATTTAAAGGAAACTCTACTTGCGGTGGATTTAAATCAATTGGGTTTAATTAATGGACTAGTAAAACAAGTTCGTAGCGGGTATTCTGAACCAAGAACTCTAAGATTAGTTTTTGAAGTAAGTCAAAAAGTACAACTGAGATCATCTCCTTGGAAGCCTAATGGTGCTTTTGGAGGTATACGTGTTGATTTGATACATAGTGGCCGCCATGTTGCACCAATTGCAGCAAGTGTTTCTAAAGCTGCACCTACATTACCGAAAGCATCTACTGCACCAAAAATACAACAGGCTAAATTAACTGCAAAAATTGAATCCAAGCAACCTGTCCCCCCTATTTTAACAAATCAGAAACCCATTAAAGTAAGTAGTAGACCTTCTAAACTACGAGATGTTATTGTTGTTTTGGATGCAGGTCATGGAGGCAAGGACCCTGGAGCTCGAGGCCCACGTAATTCCCGAGAAAAGGATGTTGTCTTGGCAATTACTTTAAAACTAAAACAATTAATCGACAGACAGCCTGGTATGCGTGCAGTATTGACTCGTTCGGGAGATTATTACGTGGGTCTTCGACAACGCCTGGATATTGCCAGAAAATATAATGGTGATGTTTTTGTTGCCATTCATGCGGACGCATTTAATAACCCACATTCAAATGGTGCTTCGGTATTTGCTTTATCACAAAGAGGAGCAACAAGTGAGGCAGCACGTTGGCTTGCAGAAAAGGAAAACTATTCCGAATTAGGCGGGGTGAATTTAGGTGATTTGGATGATCAAAATGGGGTTGTACGGTCTGTGCTCATTGATCTATCACAAACAGCTACGATTAATTCAGGTTTGCAAATGGGGGGCCGTGTTTTAAATCAGCTTGGTAATTTTACTAATTTGCATAATAACAAAGTGGAGCAAGCTGGGTTTGTAGTTTTGAAGTCTGCTGATATCCCTTCGATTTTGGTAGAAACAGGATTTATTTCAAATCCTATAGAGGAAAGAAATCTAACTAACCCTGCTTATCAAGCTCGTTTGAGCCAAGCAATTTTTCAAGGCATTAAAGGATACTTCTGGGAAAATCCTCCTCACGGATCACGCATTGAAGCAATGACGACGAATAATGTTCATTTGGTTCGTGCTGGGGAAACGTTACCTGCTATCGCTGCACGTTATCATGTTTCAGTTGCGGCTCTGCGATCCATAAATCATTTGCGCGGCATTACGCGACTTAAGCCAGGGCAAAAATTGGTGATTCCTCAGGCATGGGCATAAGAATTCAGCAATTACCTTCACTTATAGCAAATCAAATTGCTGCGGGAGAAGTAATAGAACGACCGGCGTCGGTAGTGAAAGAATTACTGGAAAATTCTTTTGACGCAGGTGCGGACGCGATTATTATAGAAATAGGTTATGGCGGCCTAAATCAAATCAAGATCAGTGATAATGGAATGGGTATCGTAGCAGAAGACTTGCCCTTGGCAATTGCTGCACATGCGACAAGCAAGATCAGTACGCTTAACGATTTATATGCAATTGATAGTATGGGTTTTCGTGGTGAAGCGTTAGCCAGTATTGCTTCTGTAGCAAAAGTCACCATTAGCTCCAAACCTGAACAACAAGAAACGGCAATGATGGTGCGTGTACAGGGTACAGAAAGAGCAATATCTCCTTGTGCTCGCACTGTAGGAACAACAGTGGATGTTGTTGATTTATTTTTTAATACGCCGGTACGAAAACGATTTTTAAAAAGCGAAAGACTAGAATTTCAAGCAATCGAAACCGTAGTAAAGCGTTTTGCTTTAAGTGCCCCTGGGATTGCATTAACACTAAAACACAATGGGAAACAGGTTTTATCTCTTCCTGCTGCAACTAATGAACAAACTCGCTTAACACGTATGACCCGTATACTGGGGAATGTTTTTGTTAAAGAATCAATTTATCTTGATGTAGAGCATGGTGCAATGAAACTCTATGGATGGATAAGTAATTCCAATTTTCAGCGCAGTCAGAATGATCGATTGTGGGTTTATATTAATCAGCGCATGGTAAAAGATAGGCTAATTCAACAGGCGCTAAAGCAGGCATATGAGGGTTTGTTATATCCTGGTCGTTTTCCTGCCTGTGTGTTGTATTTGACGATTAACCCTGCAGAGGTAGATGTGAATGTACATCCTACCAAGCATGAGGTGCGCTTTCAGCAGCCTCGCTTGGTTTTTGACTTTTTTACTTCGCAATTGACTGCCGCGTTGAAGTCAAAAAATGAGTTCGATGAAGAGGCATCATATGCATTATTAGAGCAACCGAGTCGTGAGCAAGAGCAAGCGATTTATGAACCCTATCCTAAATTGGATGCATCAAGCAAAAGTGTTTATAATTCAGAAGCTGAATTATCCTGGGTCATTTTAAATAACCGACACATTTTGGCATTTATCAATCAACAACCGTATGTTGTTGATGTTGTGACCTTGCATCAATACAGGTTGCAGCAGCAAATATTTCAGTTGGTTTTGCCTTTGGCAAGTAGACCTTTATTGGTGGCGGTTCGTTATTCCTTCCCTCTAAAACGACGAAGTAGTGCTCCTGAGCTAGAAGAGTGCCTCAAACAATTAGGAATGAATCTTGAATGGTTAGGAGATAATGAAGTAGTCATTCGCAGTATGCCGCTGTGTATGCCCTATTTAGATTTGCGGTTATTCTTAGACTCTGTTGCTGCTTGTGAAGTAGTGAATCAGAATACATTACTTGAATTAATGAATCGCTCGCAAACATTTGATCCAAGACTTTTAAGTCTCGAGGAAAAAATGGAATTAAATGAGTTATTCCTTAGGCTATATAATGAAGAAAATAAAAGACCGGGACTATTTAAAGTGTTAACAAGCGAAGATTGTAAAAATTTATTGAAGCTAGATTCATGATGTTTTTTAATTGAGATAATGAATGGTTAAATTAATTTTTTGTTTGATGGGACCAACTGCTTCAGGAAAAACGGCTTTAGCTTGTGAATTAATAGCACGATATCCTTTTGAAATTATTAGCGTTGATTCCGCAATGATTTATCGTGATATGAATATAGGAACTGCCAAGCCAACTCCTCAGGAGCTGCACATAGCGCCGCATCACTTAATTGATATCAAGGATCCTGTTGAGTCCTATTCTGCTGCTCAATTTTGTACTGACACTTTATCTTTGTGTAACGCAATCATCAAAAAAGGCAAAATCCCTTTGCTTGTTGGGGGAACGATGATGTATTTTAATGCGTTACAAAAAGGCTTATCTGCTTTGCCTGAGGCGAATCCGGTGATACGTCAGCAATTGGAAGATGAAGCAGCTTTATTGAGTTGGCCTGTTCTTCATCAAAAATTGATACAAATTGATCCCGAATCTGCCGCACGAATTCATGCTCATGACGCACAACGAATTCAACGTGCATTAGAAGTTTATTATGTGACGGGTAAAACCCTGTCTGCGTTTCTTAAGCAGCATAAGGAAAAGCCAGATTATCATTTTGTGAATTTTATTCTCTTTCCAGAGCAAAGAGCGTGGTTGCATGAACGCATCGCACAGCGTTTTGATCATATGTTAGCCGAAGGTTTTATTGAAGAAGTAAAACAGCTACAACAAAAATGGCATTTAACCATAAACTTACCCTCCATGCGCTGTGTAGGATATAGGCAAGCTCTCGAATATCTGCAAGGCGGTTATGATTATCCTATAATGCGTGACAAAGGGATTGCTGCTACCCGTCAATTGGCGAAACGTCAATTAACCTGGCTCAGGCATTGGGGAGATGCCTTTTATTATGATCCACAAAATGGGTCTTTTCGCGATGAGATTATAGCGAAAATTGAGGAAATATTAGATAATCCTATTAAATAAGATTTAAAGGAACATCATGTTAAAAGCCAAAAAGAAAGAACCCGCGAGTACAAAAAAAAATTATGTAGTACACCGTAATGAATTACCTCTGAGCTGTCCGACAAAGGATATGGTGTTATGGAATGCTCACCCAAAGGTTTACTTACCTATTGAAAAGACCGGAGTAGAAGTGTGTCCTTATTGTGGTTCGCGATTTGTTTTACAGAATGATTAAATCCATCTGTATTGTACGTTTATCTGCATTAGGTGATGTTCTAATGGCTGTTCCACTCATTAGAACCTTACAAGCCAATTTACCGCAAGCCAAGTTGACTTGGATTATTTCCAGGCCTGCTTTTGATTTGGTAGAAGGGATGGATGGAGTAGAATTCATTTTAATTGATAAGCCGAACAGTATTGTGGACTACTGGCGCTTTAAAAAACAAATGAGAGGACGTACCTTTGATGTGTTATTAGCGCCGCAAGCGAGCCTCAGAACAAATTTACTTTACCCCCTGATCAAAGCAAAAAGAAAAATAGGTTACGATGAACATCGAGCAAATGATGCCCATGGCTTATTTGTTAATGAACGAATTACTCCGGGTTTAGAGCATACCTTGGATGGTTTTTTGAAATTTGCTCAGGCCTTAGGAATAAAGGAACGTGTTATTCGCTGGGATTTACCTATTTCTCCTGCAGATTATGAATGGGCAGAACAACAGTTACCAAAGCAAGGTCCAATTTTGATAGTTAATCCAGCGGCAAGTAAACCTGAGCGTAGTTGGCCCGTTGCCCGTTATATTGAAGTCTTGCAAAAAGCACGAGAAAAATGGAATGTACACGTGATAATTACCGGAGGGCCAATTGATTTTGATAAACACTTGGCAGAACAAATTACACAAGTGATTCCTACTGCAATTAATCTTGTAGGCAAAACCAAACCCAAGCAATTATTGGCACTTATCAGCAAAGCAACCGTAGTTCTTTGTCCGGATACTGGTCCTTCACATATGTCTACTGCGGTAAACACCCCAGTTGTTGCCTTACACGCGGTGACCAACCCTCTTATTTCTGGTCCTTATCTTTTTCAACATTTGGTTGTAAACCATTATCCTGAAGCTGCAGAAAAAATTCTCGGTAGCAAGTGTATTGAAGATGTTTGGGGAGAGCATGTTCATGGTGACGAGCCTATGCAATTAATTTCTGTTGATGAAGTGATGGAAAAGTTATCTATTATTTTAAATAACTCCACTGAGAATTTAATATGATGTATACCTTAAAACCAGATTTATTTTACCAGAAGAATCTTACTTAGTTCTTTTGGTAAATTGAAAATCTCATGCCAGGAGCGGAATAATGTCTGAATTTGCGCCTATCTCTCCAGACCCAGCCTACATCTGTCTAAAAAACATTATCAATACCAGAAGCCTCTTCATTTGATGAGGATAGGTTTTCTTCAGAAAGCTTCTTACCAACAAAGAGTCCGATATATTGTTGCGCTGCTTTAAAAGAGATGGTCCCTTCTTCTTGGGTTTTGGGAATAAGCGTCGCATAAATTTCCTCTTCTTTTTCGGAATGAAGTCCCGTTTTTTGATGACGTTGATTTGCTTTATCAAATTTACGATGTAGGTCATGACAAATGCCTAACAATAATTTTGCTTTGACAAAAGAAAATGTCTCTTCTATTTCTTCTTGTAAAAGCTCTTCTCCTCGAGCGGCCAGCTTTTCCATCCCATGGTTTTTTTCTATTAAATGGGGCTTATTATCTATTAGAGTGATGAGCCCTCTTAGAAGGGGTTTCAAAGTCCATGCTAAAGGCCAGAGGGCTAATTCTAATAAGCCCCTTGCTAGAGTGAATAGCCCATCCGCAAAACGGGAAGGCTTTACTATACCCGTAACAATTTTTACCAGTCCGCTGGTAATATTTACTGTGCCCACAAGTGGCTGCTTAAAATCATTAGCCAGTTGATATGTCCCTTTGTATGGTTTAAAAAAATCAATAAAGAGTTTACCCATTTTTTTCAGGGAATATCGAATGGGCACATAAGCGAATTGTCCTAACTTAATGTCCGGATTGTATGCTCGATGCGGATAGGGTTCATAGCGAATTTTATCTCCGGGGTGTGTTTTAGTGAGTAAACGAAAATAAGATTGGATTGCTTGCTCTTTTTGAGCAGGAGGTTCGAAATGTGAAAAACCTTTCATTTTTCGTACGAATTTAACTATCTTGAATGCAGGTTTTATTTTTAGAGCACTATATTCTTTCACTTCATCGATTTTTTTATCTGCAAAAAGTGAAAACCAATTTTGATAGTCCTCTAGCTTTTCTTTGAGTAATTTTTTGTCCAGGTCACCGACAAGAGCTGGTTTTAGTAGTTCAACATATTTAGCTAAAGCCTCTAAGCCAGCATTAAATCCTTTAAAATAAGATAATCCTAAAGCGGCATCACCATTTAACGAGATTTGAACCGGTTCTTCCAGGGAGTCGTCTGCACCTTTGTATTCAGTAACTACTTTCTTGGCTTTAGAAGCAGGTAGTTCATTCACACTAATGCGAATGGAGTCCTTATCAAGTTTGCCATTCTCGGATCCCATAAGAACGGATTCAATGTGATTGCTAATAAAATTACGAAGATGTGGAGGTACCTTGGCGAATCTTTCTCGTTCATCTTTTTCTGTATCGTTTGCAAAGGGTTTAATCGCTTTTTTAGCGGTAAACTGTTTTAGAGGAAGATAATCTTCTTTAGGAATAATTAATTGTACTGTGATTGGCGTTTTTCCTGTTTCAGGATCTTTCTTACCTATTTGTTGTGTCGCAACTAAGCCTTGGCGTGCCAGATTTTGATAAAAGGAAACACTCTTTTCCCATGATTTTTCTGTATCTGCATTCCCTTCAATTTCATAACGAATTTGCATTGCAAAATCGACTTCAGTGTGTTCGTGATTTCCTTTGGGAAATAATTTTTCATTGACTACACTATGCGTTCCATCAGCACCTACAATAAGTTTTGGCTTATAGCCTAATACTAACTGATCAATAGTTTTTTCAGGTACAGGTATCCCTTCTTTAGTTTTCTCTTCTACTGTGGTGATAACTGTTTCTACACCGGCAGCTTCGGCTATTTTTTTAAATTGCTCTTGAATATGATTCGTGCGTATATGGGGTTTTTTACGTAGGGTTTTAAGAAGTTTTTTTAAATCAGGGTCATTCTGGGCGCCTGTAGCAATCATGAGTTTTTCTAATTGCTTGGGCTGCATGACCAGAGTATGCTTGCGCTCAAATTCAGGATATTTTTCTAAAACAACTACTTTTAAATCCTTATTTAATTTTTTAAATGCCATTGCCTGAGCATAACCAATGGGTCCACCACCAACGATGACTATATCTGCTTCTTTCATTAAGTACCCTTTCAGGTTATCTCATATTTAAAACCTATATTTTATCATTTGCTCTATTTGTGATCAAATAGTTTTAAATTTTCATTGGATGTAAATAAAACGATTTAGAAGGGGTGCTATAATGCGAGAAACATCGGATAATTGCATTTGTCGCCTTGAGATCACAATTTGTGACCTCAATATGATGCGCAATATAAAGTTTGGGAAAACGTAAGGTTTTTAAAATCGGCTCGGGAACAGTGATTTTAAACTACTGCACCCAGACTACAATACATCCAAATAATGAACAGCCTCCCGTGACCTGTTACTATAAACAAGAATTTGAAAAACTCTCCTGATCCAAAATAGGTTCACTTCCCAGTTGTGGTGTTTCCTGACTTTTATATGTTCTACTGAGGAAAAAATCATTCGTTTTCTCCCAGGCGGCCTTTGTATCAACTGGCTCCGGCAAACCAAAATCATCCATTGAAATGCTGCTTGAATGGTCTTCACTTGCAGGTTGGGTACTTTGTTCAGACAGTAATGAAGTTGATAGGATACCAGTGAACACACCGAGCAGGCTAATCGCCGATAAAGTGCATGCGCTACTAAACCCTATAGCCGTTCCAGCTGTAAATGCTAAAATCGGTAAGGCTAATCCCCCTGTTGCAATGGTTGCTACTAAAACACTACTGATGAGTAGGGTGCTTGCTGTCAATAATAATCCAATTGAGAGATTGGAGCTTAATAGTTTTTTAGGCCAAGAAATCTCTTTATCTAAAGCGGAGTCAATATTGAGTTGAGTTCGATAAGAATTAAATAAAACAAAAAGTGTTGTTGACAGCATAATAGTCATTGGGATTAATGGAGAAACGGCAACTCCAGCTATAGAAAAACTAATGATAAAAGCAAGAAAGGCGATGGTGCTATAAATGAGTATGCCTTTGTTTTGGGTTATATTTTGCTGTAAGGAGTGATTTAATTTATTGTGTTCAAATAGATAATCTAATGAACCATTTAAGGTAATGTCTGTAAAAAATGCTGATTTATCATTAGAGTCCATTGCGCAGCTAAGCCCTCCTTTTTCAGAGACCAGCCGACAACAAGGTGCATCATTTAAGCCATCTCCTACAAACCACACTCCTTTAGGGCTGTGTTCTTCTGTCCCCATTATTTTTCTTAAGAATGACTCTTTATTTTGTGGTGTTTGCCCTGCATGAATATCTTCTTCATTAAAAATAGAGCCCATGTGTTTATTAAATCCTTTGGCAGATAAAAGGTTATCTCCGGTTAACATGATAATTTTTTTGCCTTCTCTTCTTAACCGGGTGAGTGCCTCAATGATCCCTTTTCTTACTTCATGTTTCACATAGATAACTCCTTTATAGATACCATCTTCTGCGACACAAACTGCTGAAAAGCCTTGTTCGATTTTTGATTTTTCAGGTTCAGGAAGAGAAATACCGCTGCCTCTTAAATAGTCAACGCTTCCAATTTGGATTATTCGCCCTTGCACTTGCGCTGAGAGTCCCCGATTTTCAGGGTCTACCGTGCATTCGTTTATTTCATCAAAAAGAGGGGGATTATTAATAGTAACTTCATAGTATTTTTGAATTGCTTTAGCAAGAGGGTGTTCTTTACCATAAGTTTTTTCCAATAAATAGATTCTTTGCCATAATGACGAATTGATAGGAATGTCAGAAGATTCGACAATGGAATTTCCTGTGGTTAAAGTTCCTGTTTTATCAAAAACTACGGTATGGATTTCATCAGATTGTGGTGTAATTAAACTGTCATCACGTAATTGGATGCCTTTATGATTACGATGATGGATGCTGATGAGTTGTGGTAATTGATGAGCAATAGCAATAGTGCAAGGACATACGGAAAACAAAATGCCAATGATGTTTTGTATTACTAAAGGAATAGTTGCTATCCCTAGTCCGATTGGAGTAAAAATAGCCGCCAAAAGACCAATGATAACAAGTGTCGTATAAAGATAAGCAAATTTGGGAACTTCTTCTTTGATAGTTGGTGATTCTTTAGCTCGGTTTGAGCGAAAGAGTAGGGTATTAACGGTACTATTATATGAGTTTTTCTCAGCATAAACAGTAACTTTTTTTCCAAGATTAATAGCGCCCGAGGGAATATGCTGCCATAATTGTTTTGTTTGGTGCGGTTCACCGGTCAGAAGAGACGCATCAATTACTGTGTTGCCTTTAATTAAAATACAATCCACTGGAAAGCACTCGCCAGCGTTAACTTCAATGAGCATTCCTTCTCTTAGAAGATTTCTTTTTTCTTCGCTTATTTCTTTGGTATTTAATAATTCCTGAATAAATAATAGATGTGCAACATCTTCTTCTTTTTTGAGTTGTAAATCAGTTTCTGAGAGGATTTGTTTCTTAGATGAAAGTAGGTGGTTAATTTTTTCTGATAAAAGCTCTAGTTCGAGTTGAGTTAGTTGATGACAACGGTACGTTTCTGACATTTGAGGAAATAATGTTTTAATCCCTTTCAATTGAATTTTTTTAGATTTTTCAATAATAACCCGTTTAATCTCATCCATACTATTGATACAAGTAATCAACATTGTTGGCATCATAAAGTTCATAAAAATCATAGAAAAACTACTTGCCAAAGGCATGCTCATCGCATGAAAAAGAGTATGAGCCATAGATAAAAACCAGCCTAAGCTAATGGTCGTTGCCATATTTGCGAAATTTTTAGTGCGAAAGTTACGAAAAAAAGCAAATAAGTACTCTCGAGATGTAAATGCGGTTGAAAAAAAAGTAAGGGCTGTTAAGCCAATGGTTAAAACTATTGAGGGAGGAAATGCAAATGTTAAAGCAAGTACAGCTCCCATACTAATTAAGTTAACAAGTATGTTAATCCAATTTTTGTTGTCATTTGGTTTGTTCTCTTTCTCATTTTGATCGTCAATGATCTCAAAAATAATATCTTCTTTAATCTTGGCAAAGATAATGGAATCAAAATTTTTTATAGGAATAAAATCATTTTTTTCACTTTCAATAGAAATGGTTAATCGATGAATACCTAACCCGCTGGGTTCAGCATCTATGATAAGTCGTGCATCTGCAGGAAGAATCTTTTTTTCAATACAATCATTGATACACGTATGCAGAAGGCCTTGTAGAGTATTACCACAACCATTAAAGCACATAATGCCGGAGACCAAGAGCGATTTTTGAAAGATAATAGTTTTTGACATGGAGGAATTAGTGCATTAAATGCGTCAATTTAAATTACTTTGACTCAAATGTCATCACTGTTTGGAAAATATTTTAAAACTTCATTTTCTAAACACATGATAAAGAATTTGTTAGGACTTTTTATCAATTGTAGTGTGGTTTAAGTGCATCCATAATATGGCGTGAGGTATTTTAAGGGCTTGGTATTTGCAGTGGGGTGAAAAGCTTTTTTCACCCCATATTTTAATTAAGGTTGTTGTCCTGCTGTGAAATCAGTAGATGGAGCACCTGTACGAACACTTTGTAATAACAAGATGCTGTTCGTCATGAGAAGGCGTTCATGGACTTGACGATCTAAATAAAGTTGATAATTAATCTCAGCAAGTAATATAGCAATTTCTTTTTCTACTGTAGCAGGCGGTGCATTATTAAGGCTATTAATCCATGGGGTGTTTCCAGGTTCGCCGGTACCGCCCGTGCCGCTAGCGGCAGCGGCAGTAGCAGCACTTGTACCGCCAGTACTTGTAGTATTGTACAATCTCCAGGTTGCCATATTAAATTCGGTTAAAGCCTGGCTTGTTGGACCACTAGAGGTACTTCCAGTTTGTCCGCCTGATGGAGCAGTCTGAGGCATTCTTTTTGACATGATAAAATATAGGTTACTTATTCCTACAGAGTTTTGTGCCGCATAGGCACGTAAGCTTGCAAGATATTTAGCAAGAGTTTGCTGCGCTTGCATTTGTTTTGTTGTTGGGGTGCTGGAAGATCTATCACCAAGGGTTTGAGTATATAACGTGTCATAATCTTTCCATTTAGGTAATGCTATAGGAATTACACCACCACTAACATAGCGAATAAAATTCGCTGCAAGTTGCTCTTGATTTTGTGCGTTTAGGCCATTTTTGGCTGCTTTGTTTTTTTCCTGATTAGTCCCAAGGTCTTGCGTTGAATACATCAAGGGGCCGGTTAATGCGTTGCTATTAAGATGATTTAAAAATTGTTGAAGGTAAGTTGGGTCAAAAAACATAGTTGCGCTGGGAATTTCCCCTACAACTTTCAGGGGTACCAAGGTATTATAAAGCAACTGGCAACCAGGAGTAAAGGTTAGTGTACTACTAGTAGGATCCAGGCAGTATGAGTAATCAGGGGTCGCTAAAATATTTAATACAGATTGGCTTACTGGATCCTCTTGATAAGTTTGTTGATCTATCAACGGAGTCACACTCACTCCAGTGGTTGAGGTTGACGCGTAATTTGGAAAAGCAAGATTAGCCAGAGGATTAATGATCATTGCGCTGGGATTATAGGGGGATGTATTTGCACTATCAGTAGGCAGGAATTGTGCCAAAGGATTACCAGTGGTCGTTCCAGTTTGTTGGCTCTGACCACTGGCAAAAGTATTCACGGGAATCGAGCCTAATAAGGTATAAAACTGATAAGCTTGTGATAGTTGAGAGGTTGTTAAATCAATGAGTTTATAGGTTACTGAATAATCTTTATTGTCTTCTGTAGGAGCTTTATTTACTTGAAAACCCAAGTATTGACCAAAATTTTCAAAATACTTTAGCAGCTTTTTTGTGTTTTCTGTTTGTTGGTTTTGATAATATTGAGATGGATCAGTTGAAGTTGTTAAATCCTGTGCTGTAGCAGAAAACGCAGTAAAATAAAGCACATTCAACAACATCAGTTTAGACGCTAATTTCATTTATTCTTCCCCTTCAAGTGCACGTAAAACAAGTTTTAGACGATACTGACAAAAAACTCGCGACAACAATCTTAAACGCTCAAATACAATGTTTCGCTTGAGAAAAACTCCAGCAGGATCATGGCTTCCCGTGCTTGTTTCCTCGGCGTGGATTAAAACGCGTGACGCACTGCCCGGATGGACTGTATCGATTGCTTGCAGCAATCGAAGGCCTCGACCCGATTTAATATTTCCAACAATGCGAATAAATTTTTCTTCTTCTGCTAACAGGCTCATGTCTATTTTTTCTATGTCATCAAGCTCTTTACCCAACTGTTCCATGGCTGCCTCAAACTCAGGATTCCCATCCAGAGTCCAATCTTCTACACTTTCCATAAAAGTAATCACTCTATAGATCATAGGATCAATGTATTCAAACCAGTATTGGGCAGACGCTTCGTGACTTAGATCAGGCATATTTTACTCTTTCTTTACTGTATTTAAGCGGATGGACGAAATCATTACTTACTACTATAGTATATTATGAAAGATAAAAGAAAGAAGTAAAAAATATGAAAAAGCAGTCGCGGATAGTTAGATTAGTTACAAGAATTATTAATGTTCGTAGGTGGTTTGATTGGGAACGGATGAAAGCATTTACCTTGTATTTAGGAAATGGCTTTATACGTTTGTTTGTACCACAGAAAAAAGTTGAAGGTGAATCATTCAACGATGCGGTCCGTTTATTAAATCTTAGCGACGAAAGTATACTTATAAAACAAAAATCTTTATTTCGATTGAGTATTATTATGGTGTTAGCTGCTCTTTTGATTTTGGGATATGCCGGATATCAGCTTTTCTTTGGTTCAATAAAAGCGTTTATTGTGAGCCTCATCGTCACTTTAATTGCGTTGGTTTTAGCCTTCCGTTACCACTTTTGGTACTATCAAATTAAAAATCGTAAATTAGGGTGTACCTTTAATGAATGGTTTAGGCGGGGGCTGTTGGGGGAAAAGAAATGAATAAGTTGTTAGTAACTCTACTTCTCCTTGTATGTCCTGGTTTGGTTTTAGCGGATAACGCCAGTTCTTTGAGTTTTGCTCCTCCTGCTAGTGATTATTCGGTAGTATTTCTTGGCAATTTATTCGGAGTTGTTGATGGTGTTTTAAGTGGTACAGGCAGCCAAATCATGGGCAGTATGTTTGCAGTATTTAATGCTGCAGTTTTGGCGCTGGGGGGTATTATTATTATGTATACTCTCTTGGTATCTACTATGAATACTGCCCATGAAGGGCAAATGCTTGGACAAAAGTGGTCTTCTATTTGGATTCCAATTCGTTCTACTGTAGGTTTGGCTTTATTGATTCCCAAGGCTTCTGGCTATTGCTTGATGCAAATTTTTGTTATGTGGGTTGTTGTTCAAGGTGTTGGGGCTGCAGATAAGGTATGGGATGCCGCGTTAAGTTATTTGAATCGTGGCGGGGTTATTATTCAAACACAACAAATCAATCCATCCGAAGCACTTTTGACCTCTGATAGTACAGGGATCGGTGGTATTGCAAAGGGTGCGTCAAACATACTTGCCGGTCAAGTATGCATGTTGGGCTTACAGACACAATTGACAAATCTACGCCAACGTCTTCTTGATGCTCAGCAACAACAAGCAGGAGATTGTTATAATGCCGCTAAAGCAGGCGATAATAGCTCTCCAATAGCTAAGTTTTGCCAAAATACAGTCCCTGATTTTCTTGGTACTGTAAACGCAATTTCTGTTCAGAATAAGGCTCCGACGAATCCTAATTGGACTGTTGAAATGCCTAATTTTACTGATTCATCTTCACCTTATTATTTTTTGAACGGGATATGCGGTTCCATTACCTGGAATAACATTAGTACTCTTAATTCCAGTTTCGGTGCTTTACTTACTGGCACACAGGGTCCTAACGATGCGGACGGCAAGCCTACCTATTTTACTGCAGGAAAAAATGTCAAGCTTGGTAACAATACTTTAACTCCTGCTGAGGCAGCTGCAACGCAAATGTCTCGGGCGATTGCCGTCCAGCAAATGTATACGGATTTGTCTACAGTAGCTCGAACTATAGTGGGTAATGATCCGCAAATGTCAACAACGAGTAATCCCAATACTACTCCTTTTTCTCCAGTTGCGACGCAACAATTTGGCGTGCCCTATAAACAGGATGGAACGATTTGTAGTACCTTTGATAAAACTACTTCAGATAAACCAGAAAATTTATGTATTACTTGGGGGCCTGTGCCGGGATCTGTAATTGGGGGGACATTGCTTAATGGTAACGAATTAGTTAATGCAGTTAATGATTATAATGGTATTATGATGCCAACAGTGAATCTGTCGCGTCTAATCAACCAATCTGCAACTGGGGAGAAGGCGACTGACTTTATTAATAAAGCCAAGACTCAAGGATGGATTATGGCTGGCGCTTATTTCTTTAACTTGGTAGCGATTCAGGGAACATCGGGGACCATTGCAAATGCAGGCCAAACAGATTCAGAAACTGGATTGGAGAAAAGTACATTTAGTGCTTCGGCAGTAACAAGCCCGTTTGTCCCTAGCGAGGATGGTAAAACGATTACCTGTGGTCCAGGAGATATGACCAACAACAATAAAGACTTTTCGCAATTATGTAAATGGTTTGGCCAAGATAATACCCAAGTATTAGAAGTACACGCATTAATTACATCAGATCCTAATGCTAAAAACCCACCAAGCCTGGGTAATAAGATGACTGTAGATAGTGGTCAATCATCATCTACGGTATATGGTTTTCTTAACAATTCATTTATGATGTCAAACCCTGAGCAACCAGGAGTTAAGCCACTGACTTTTGCTAATTCAATTAATTTTAGTGTCAGCACTTCGTTATATCGATTAGAAAGACAAAACTTCTCTTGCGGCTCAGTAAAACCTTTCTATTCTATTTGTCTGGGACAAATACTCGGAAACATATTTTATAATATTATCTTAGTGACCATATATAATCTGTTTCTTGATATCTTTGGCCAGATTATTAATAGTGTGGTTATGGCATTCCTGATGATTCCATTGCAAGGAATGGCGACAATCTTTCAACAGGGTCTGCAAATTATCTCGCAGCCTGGGGTAAACCCTGTAGTTGCTTTGGCAAATATGGGCAATGAGTACATCAATTTTGCCGGTAACTTATGGATGCTCTTATTGAATATGGCGGTATCCAGCGCATTAATCCCTGTATTTGGTATCTTTATTTTTGCGATGATGTCTTTGGCAATGCCGCTTGTGATTGCGTGGGTAGGTGTCATGGTGAGTGTCGGTTTTACTACGGCTTATTACATTCCAATCTTACCCTATATGATTTTCACCTTTGGCGCATTGGGTTGGTTAATCTCGGTAATCGAAGCAATGGTCGCTGCACCTATTGTGGCATTAGGGGTAACTCATCCAGAAGGGCATGAGGCTTTTGGTAAAGGTGAAGCAGCGATCATGATTCTGGTGAACGTATTTCTTAGACCTTCCATGATGATTATTGGCTATATTACTGCCATAGCATTGTCCTATGTGGGGGTATGGGTTTTAAATGCTGGATATGATCAGGCTATAGCATTTATCCAGCAGGAAAATACCGATAGCGCTAAACTTGCGGGCGGGGTCTGGGCATATGGAGGTTCGGAATCAACCGGCTCTGGTACAGGTGGATATACGGATTGGGCCGGAATATATGCATTCTTCTTCTCCATATTAACGTATACTACTTTGTATTTAGTTATCATACAAAAAGCATTTACATTGATTTCTTACTTGCCAGACAAGGTATTACGATGGATAGGGGGTACACCAGAAAGCATAGGCCAAGAAACAGCACAATGGGGTGAGGAAGTAAAAGGTAAGACTCAAGAAGCAGGTAAGGAAACCCAGACCGCGCAAGGACAAATTGATAAGACTCTTGGTGGATATGGTGCGAAAGGTGTGGGCATGATTAAGGGTGCTTTAGGTAAAGGTGGCGGCGGTGGTGATGTTAGTGCTCAAGGTAATGCTACGCCAAGCAGTGATAAGGATACTGGTAGCAGCAATCAGTCCTCCAAGAAAAAGAGTAGCGATGGCCTAGGTGGCTCTTCCAAGCCTCCTCCCGAGATAATGAAGTAAAAAGGGAGATGGAACATCAAAGAGATACTTTGATGCTCCATTTTTACATGAAAAGTATTATATATTGTGGTATAATTGTACACTAAATAAACACTTAATCGGTTTGCATCATGCCTGATTTATTTGCTCCTAAAAGCACTGAAACAGCAGTAGCTGAAGATAAACTTAAAGATTTGCAAAAAGCAAAAATGGATGAGGAACGATTTATACAAAATTTGTTTCTTTTTTTGCAAAATATGCGCGATTCAATTTTAAGGTCGCAATTAGAGCAAACCTCATTAGACCTAAAAACTCCATTAACAGCTCTTGCTAAAGATTTTGGTTATCAAGATCTTCCTACTGCGTTAAACAATGCAAAAAACATACGTGGGCAGACACCATTAGTTCAAGCGCTGCAAAATCAAGATTTCTCTATGGTAAAGGCGTTACTCGATTCTGGAGCAGAGTATGATGCTCTGGCAAGAGAGGAATATGATATCGCAATACGTAGTGAGCGGGGGCGAGGACAACAAATTATTTCCCCTCCTGAGCGGTATACTCCATCCCCCCCTGTTAAATTGCATACAGTTAAAGAGTTTGGCCTCATACTGGGCATAGAGATAACTAGTGTAGATGGCACTCCTTCTCAACGTGCGCATGTAGGACCTACCTATCAATTGATGACTGATACCGTAAAGGATTACAGCCAGGGTCTCAGTAAGGAACCAGAAAAAGGCGATTTCAAGAAAATTTCAGATGCTTTTACTTTTGCAAATAAAGCCGCTAATTATCAATACAGTACTCCTGAAGGAAGTCCTGAGGCTGGAAATGCACTGAGTAAACGAATACAAGCAGGAGACGTAACCAGTGTCCCTATTAATTGCACTGGACACGCTATGGGATTATCTTTTGTGCCAGTCGAAGGAAATTCGGATAAAGTTTACTTAGTATTCACCAATCGAGGAGAAGGAGCTAGCCCAGGGAAACATGGAACTCAAATCTATGAAGTAGACAAGAAGGATATTACGTCAGATTTTATAAACAATGTAATGAGTGGTCATGATAAAGGGCATTCACACGAGCAAGTTATGGAGCAAATTCATCAGGTTACTAAAGGAGAACAGCCAGTATATACCCTTGAGCAAAAACCGCAAAAATATGATAATTGTACGGTGGCAAATACGCGCGCGAATGTTCATGGGGTCCTCCTATGTCAAGAAGCAAATCGCAAAGGAGGCTTTGAGAATGTGGATCAAGAAACAAAAGACAAAGTAAAGCAACGCTACAAAGAGTTTACTGATGATATGAGAAGTAAAAAAGTCCAACAACTGGATAAAGCATTAGAGAAAACCCCAGAAGATCCAGACCTAAAAGCTCTGAAAAAAGCGTATATGGATAAACCCAAAAGTAAATCTGCAGTTGTTGAAAAATCTGAAGAATCGATTAATATGCGTTCGCCCTAAATAGTGGAGCCAATCTTGTCCTTTCGTGTAAGTCAAAGTAAATTTTTTTATCCTAAGTTCGACATAAAAGGCATTTCCATTTTTATGTCGAACTCAAGTGAAATATAACAGCTGATATTTTCAATGGTTCATTTAGATTCGTAGCTTGTAGTTGAGAGATCAGAAATTCCACGGATAAATTCTGACATTTCAATTGGCTCTTGACCTATCTTTAATGAGCTGCGAACGAAATTTGCTGCTTCGAGAATACTATCCAAATTGTATTTTTTTAGTTGTATTGAATGTAGATAAGCAACAAAAAACTCTGTTTTTAAATTACCAGTACCTTTGCCCATACCAGCAAGAGATGCATCAATAAAGCGAACTCCTGAGCTCATCGCTGCCAAGGCATTAGCTTGTGCTAAACCAAGGTTGTCATGAGCATGAAATCCAAATGGGAATGGGTAATTATTAACGTATTTCTCATAAATTTCTGTGATACGCGTAGGGAGTAAACTGCCATTTGAATCAGCAAAATAAATAATATCCGGCTCATACTCGCTTATCATTTTGATTGAATCATCAAGTTCAATTTTTTTGTAGTAAGAGATATTCATAAAATTAATTGAAACATCTATATTTGCATTTTTTATCATTTTTATTTTAGGCAAGGCAGATACAAGTTCGTTTTTAGCAATGCAGAGTCTTAATAAATCGACACCACATTCTTTTAATTCAATGAGATCGCTCTGAGTGAGATTATTTGGAAAAACCATGACTACCATTTTTGCTTTTTGAATTAAAGAACGACAAAGAAGCAGATAATCTTTTGCACACCATCCAGCTCTCCCGACCTGGGTGGGTGTTAAAGTTCCATTTCGATAGCCAATTTCAATGTATTCAATGCCTGAGTTATCTAGAGATACAAGAATTTTTTCTAATTGAGCGTCTTCGAAATTAAAATTAGTTCGGTGGCCTCCGTCTCTCAATGAGGCATCTAAAAGTATTATAGAATCGTTCATATGATTCCCAAGTGCTATAAGCTTCCCCCACTGAATTTTATACTGCGTTGCAAGCTCGTTCGGCTTCAGTTATGCACTTGAGTACACTCCTTCACCTTATTCACTTGTACCTTGTCTAAAGGTTAGTGGGTAATGCTATAAAAAAAAATCATACCTTCTTTTAAAATTATAGTTTAAATTGCGCTTAATCGATAAAGAGCAGTAGATATATATAAAGTTGTATGTAATTTCTCAAAAGGAAGGAAGATAAAAAATTTGAGCTTATTGCTGGTATTCTTTGGCTCCAGCAATAATTAATTTGTATACGCGCTCGCTGATAATACCCTGTTCAAATTTTGCTTTTGCATCCCAAGTCATAAGTTGGCCCTTTTGTCGTACCAATTTACGTGTAGCAGAGGTTACATCATTAGGATCACTTTCAAGTAAAATATCTCGAACCTCTTCATCAAAAACTAAATACTCTCTCAACGCTACCCTTTTTTCATCTACAGTAGGTACAAGTTTTTGCCAAATACACAGCCTGATTGTCTCTAAAATATCAATAGTTCTTCCTAAGCGCTCTTCACCAGAAAATGAGGTTACAAGACGGCGCATGGTTTCAGCAACGCCTGAAGTGTGCAAGGTTGTATATACTGGGTGTCCAGTAAGTGCTGCTTCCAATGCGGCACTAATTGTTTCTGCATCTCTACATTCACCCACCATGATTAAACGAGGTTTACGACGTAAAGCATTTCTCACCCCATCAGCAAAGCTTGGTAAGTGGCGAGGAATTTCTGATTGACTAACTACCGAGGATATTGTTTCAATTTCATCATAAACAAATTCGATAGGAGATTCATAGGTCAATACTTTGCGATTTGAATCCTCTGATTCGATTAAGTCGCGAATAATCGAGGCCAACAAAGTGGATTTACCTGAACCTGTTGCACCCGTAATAAAGACAATTCCTTCTTGAGGTGCAACTGCTTCAAGCACATTATCAGGTAGATTCATGGTTTCGAGTCTGGGAGGAGTCGTAGGAATAGTTCTTAGCGTAATCTGAATTGCATCATGACCTTCTACAAGACATGCTGTCCCATTCACCCTATAGCGATATCTAACACCACGATTAGGTCGAAATTCATAGTGAGTATCGATGTCTTTACCTGAAAGAAGCTGGGTTGTAGCATTGGGCCCGTATATTGCATTAATTAAATCGCCGAGTTCCGTATTAGACAGGCGACGGTTGGTAATCCGCAATAGTTTTCCATAGACCTCTGCATAAATAGGTTCGCCTGTTTGGATGGTAATATCAGAAGCATTTAAACGTTCAGTATGCTCCAACATTTTATCCATGAAGAGCGGAGTAAAACGTGTTGGCTCATCGGGCATTAAATTTAAATGAGTATTATTGTTCATACTTTATTGGCGAATTCTGTTGTTATCGTTAACTGGAGCAATCGTAGGCTGCCAGGATTTATCTGTTATTATAATTTTAGAACGATTTGCCAATTTTTCCATGTTTTTGAATCGTTCCAAGGCATTTTCATCTTTGGAAACCGCTGCCCGCCATTGTTCACTATTCACATTCAGAGCGGGTAACGCAGTAATTCTTAATACTCTATCATCAATATGAATTTCTGAGGCATCACCTGTTATACCCAAGTCTGTATGAGAGACATAAGGAGGGGAAATCATATTCATGGCTAATAATTTTCTATAAAGAATCATTCCGCCAAAATCTTCTTTAATTCTGGCTATGTTTTCCTCAAGAATAGTATTTGCTTGATCAATACCATTTTTCCAGCCTCTTGCTACATAAATGCACCATATTTTTTTCTCTAGCTTGGTTTTAGGCAAGAGAGTATAGTGAGGATATTCCGGTTTTACATAATCCAGCCATAAGTATTGTCGCCAAGTTGGGGGAGTTGTGACAAAATGGGCTTGTTTTGCAACTTTATATGTACGATCAGAAATGCGAATGGTTTGCGTATCAGCAAGATTGAGGGTGTTCCTGCCTTCTAAGAGTACGGGGGGCAAAATGTTATGTTCTAGAAGCAAAGAATTAAAATCATAAATCGCATCGAGTCTGCGCGATTGTCTTATAAGATGCTCATCAATAATTTTGGCTCGATTCGCTAGCCCTGCCTGAGCGCCAAGGCTTAAAGCGGTTTCTTTCAAAGCCATTTGACGAATCTTACCTTTTTGCCTTTTGTTTCGGTCCTTTACATTCACATTAGCCATAGCCTGCAGCCCTGCTAATGAGCTGGTGTCTCCCATATATTTTGATGAGTGACATGCAAGCAGTAAAGCAGACAATACTACAACTATAAAGCTACGAATAAATTTTGGCATAGCGTAATTCTACAACCTGACTGTTAGGATAAACGTGAATATAGGCTTTTTTACCAGCTTGGTAATCAATATCACGCAGGATTTCAGCTAAACTTTCATCTTTAATGTTAAGACTAATTAAAACTGGAAGTGGAGGCGCTTTCCCTAAAACACGAAGCCTGAAGTGAGCTGATTTGGCAATGCGGGCGGTTAACTCCTCAATAGGTCCAGACCAATCTACACTTGCTCTAGCTTGTAAGTTGTACGCATTTGGTATCGTGAGTGCATTATCTACAGGCGGTGGTAGAATTACTTTTTCAATTCGTGCCATTTCATGCATGGAATCGCTTACAGATACTGCTGCTTCTGCTAATTTAATCGTAGCATCATCACTAGGATTGTTGACTGGTGGTTTTTTAAAGAGTACTCCACCATGTTTACAACCCACAAGCAGGACTGAGGCAATAAATAGCATGAGAAGCTTATTGTTCATTCAATGTTCTTTAATGTCTGAGAATATTCGTTTGATTGAAACAGGAGCCAAGCTGCTTGTCAAGCCTATAGAAGAGGAATTGCATGAATTTAAACAGAAATGGTTTTAGAAGATTCATGTTTTAATTACAGTGTAGACTGGGTGCATAGAAAAAATTAATTTAATTTTTCAAATAATGAATAGACAACTTGCCCTGCTTGTTTCTGTTTTATTTGTTGCCAATGTTTTTCATCCAACTGAATCGCAGTTGGTGATTCTAAATAAACAAGACCTCCAGGTTTGAGAATATTGCTTTGTGTTATATTCGAAATGCATTGAAGGAGATAATTTTGTGCAAAAGGAGGGTCCAGAAAAATTATATCAAATTCTTCTTGTTTGCGCTGTAGATACTGTACTGCATCTGTGTGTAGGAGTTTAAGCTTTGAGCTGTTAAACGAAGCGATTATTTTTTGTAAATGAGCATAAGCTTTAGGTGATTGCTCAAGAAAAACAACTCGCGTAGCTCCTCTGGAAAATGCTTCTAGACCCAAAGCGCCACTGCCTGCAAAAGCATCCAGGCAGCGTGCTTCTCTAATGTCATGCATGAGCCAGTTAAATAAAGTCTCACGCACGCGATCTGGAGTGGGGCGTAAACCCTCTACATCTGGGAAATGTAATTTTTTTCCTCGATATAATCCTCCTATAATGCGAACAATTTGTTTCACGATTTACCTACAGTGATCAGTAATAATTTATCGAGATTAACTTGTTGTTTGAATGCTTGTGCTACTTGTTCACCAGATACCGCATTGATGCGAGCAAGATAGGTGTCAAGAAAATCTTCAGGCAGTTGATAAAAAGTCATTCGCAATAAGATACTGGCAATACTGCGATTACCTGATAAAGAAAGTGGGAAACTCCCTGTAAGGTATTGTTTCGCCGCAATCATCTCTTCATCAGTTGGACCTTTATCAATGTAAGTTCGTAAAACATTTTGAATAATATCTAATGCATCTTTTGTTTGTTCATTTTTTGTTGATAGGCTGATGAGAAAAGGTCCTTTCCCCGACATAGGAACAAACTGGCTGTCTATACCATAAGTCAAACCTTGTTTTTCTCTGACTTCTATAGCGAGTCGAGAAACTAAAGCTCCTCCTCCTAAAATATAATTCCCTACGATTAGCGGAAAGTAATTTGGGTCATGATGATCAATACCGATCTGACCGAGTCGTATCACAGTTTGTGAGGATGAAAATGGAAGATTTATTGACTCTGCTTGAGTTAATTGTGTGGCTTTGGGAATTGGGGGTGCTGGCTGTCCCTCTGGAAGTTCTTGGATGAGTTGATCGGCAAGCTGATGTGCTGTCTTACTATCAATTGCACCTACCATAACTAAGATCGCATTTTTGGCAACATAATAGCGTTTATTGAATTCAATTACCTGACTCATATTAATTGCTTTAACGGTCTCGCTTGTTCCATTAACAGGATGTGCATAAGGATGTTGTTTATATAAGGCTTGAAAAAAATGGAGATTGGCAACTTCTTCAGACGATTCCTGTCGCTGCTCTATGGCCATCATCTGCTGTTTTTTCTCTCTTGAAAACTCATAATCAAGAAAGTCTGGATGGTTAATGATTTGTGCAAAGGTAGAACTTGCTTTAGTCAATGCGTCTTTGGCGACTAGAGTTCTGAGGTTAAATATAACCATATCTCGGTTGACCTCAGCTTTATATTGAGCACCAACATCCGCGAGCGATTCGGCTATTGCTGTTGCGTCTCGTCCTGCATTTCCCTGATTCATCAAACGACTGGTCAAGGCACTTAGACCATATTGATCTCCATCATATGCTGATCCTGCCGCGAAAGCTAAGCTGACATCGAGCATAGGCACTTCCATAGTGGGATAAAAAATGACCTGAACACCATTTTTGGTGAGCCATTTTTCTATTTTGAATGTACTTGCTGACGTTGTATATGACAGTCCAATAAGTAATGTTAGAATACATGCGCTAAAAATTCTCATGGTGTAGCCCTTTGTGGTTGAGGTTCTAATAGTGCTGTCGTCATATTATTTTCCTGAAAATAACGTTGGGCAGTTTGCTGAACTTGTTGTGGTGTAATTACATTGATTGCTTTAGTATACTCATCTGCTTTTTGCCAACCAACCCCAATTGTTTCTAACAAACCTAATTCTGAGGCTTGTCCGAAAATTGAATCCTTCTCAAAGGTTTTCTGAGCAATGATTTGATGTTTAACTCGTTGCAATTCCTGATCAGTAACCTGATTTTTTTTCAAATCATTGATCTCGTTAAAAAGCTCATTTTGTAAATCACTTATTGTATGGTTTTGGCTTGGAGATCCATAAATGATAAATTGGGTTTGATATCTTGTGTAAGGGTTATAATAGGTATCTGCACCTGTAGCAATATGTTTGCCACGAATCAGATTTTTGGAAAAACGAGCACTTTCACCTGCGTCCAAAATTCCGGCGATGATTTCCAAAGCATAAGGCTCATAATCTTTTTTAGCAGTATTTACACTAGGGACGGTATAACCCATCATCAATAAAGGCAGTTTTGCTGAGGCTTGAATATGAACAATCTTTTGACCTAATGCAGGTGGCTCTTTTTGTAATCGTCTTGCAGGAATGGGGTGTTTTGGCAATGCGCCGAAATAATTTTCTGCCAAAGTGCGGACATTCTCTGGGTTAACATCTCCCACGATAACCAGGGTCGCATTGTTAGGTGCATAATATTTTTTATACCATTCTCTTAAGTCTTCAACGGACATGTGTTTCAGATCACTCATCCAGCCAATAACAGGATGATGATAAGGAGCGCTTAGATGCGCCGTTGCCAGAAAACGTTCAAAGGCAAGTGCTTGTGGATTATCTTCGGTTCGAAGACGTCGTTCTTCCTGGATTACTTTAATTTCTTTGGCAAATTCATTAGCATCAAGAAGCAAATGATTCATGCGATCCGCTTCCAGTTCAAAACTGGTAGCAAGTTTTGAAGCAGCTGTTTTTTCAAAAAAAGCGGTGTAATCATTATGAGTAAATGCATTAGCTTGGCCGCCAATTGCAGCTATAGTTTTGGAAAAGACACCTAAAGGGAATTTTTCAGTACCTTTAAACATCATATGTTCCATCGCATGGGATACACCGGTAATTCCACCTGGTTCATCAGCGGATCCCACGTTATACCAAATCATGGATATAGCAATAGGCGCCCGGTGATCTTCTTTAACCAATATTTTTAATCCATTATTCAACGTAAACTCTTGCACTTGGCTAAAGGTCTGGCAAGATAGTACCATGAGTAAAGTAAAGAGTATTTTGCGCACAACTTAACCTCAAAGTAAAAAAGATGATAGAATTTCATATTTTTCAGGATTTGTACACTATATGATTAAATGGTTTAAACGAAGTCATGATTCCACCTCTGTAGAGGACAATCATTCACAAAGTACTACTGACTCGTTGTCTCAAGCGCCTGTAGAAGAAATTAAACAGGAACAAGAGCCCGCAAAAGAAGGATTTTTTGCACGTTTCAGGAAAGGACTAAGTAAAACCCGTCACCAGCTTGGTGATGGAATTGGCCGATTATTATTAGGTAAAAAAGAAATCAGCCAGGATTTATTGGATGAGTTAGAAATGCTTTTAGTTAGTGCTGATTTAGGGATGGAGACAACACAAACTGTACTGAATCAATTGACTGAAAACTTAGCTCGTAAACAGTTATCCGATGGCAACGCTGTTTATGAGTCGCTGAAATCTCATTTACAAACGATTTTAAGTCAGAATAATCAATCTTTAACTTTAGAAACGGCAGATCATTCTCCTTTTGTGATCTTAATGGTCGGAGTGAATGGTGCAGGTAAAACAACGACTATAGGAAAACTGGCGAAACAATTTCAGCAACAAGGCAAGAAAGTCATGTTGGCGGCGGGAGATACTTTTAGAGCAGCAGCAGTGGAACAATTGCATGTTTGGGGGGAGCGAAATGATATCCCGGTAATTGCTCAACATACAGGAGCAGATAGTGCTTCGGTGATTTTTGATGCGCTGCAAGCAGCAAAAGCGCGTAAGATGGATGTTTTAATCGCTGATACTGCAGGTCGGTTGCATACACAGGGCAATTTGATGGACGAATTGAAAAAAGTAAAGCGTGTGTTGCAGAAACTTTGTCCCGATGCTCCTCATGAGACAATGTTGATATTGGATGCAAGCATAGGGCAAAATGCGTTGGTTCAAGCACAACAATTTCATGAAGCAATTGGTCTAACTGGAATTACCATGACTAAATTGGATGGTACAGCTAAAGGTGGAATTTTGTTCGCTATTGCTAATGAATTAGGAATACCTTTTCGTTATATAGGGATTGGTGAAGGGATAGAGGATTTACGACCCTTTGATGCTGCGCAATTTGTTGGTGCACTATTCAATGATCACATTTGACCAAGTGACTAAACGTTATCCAGGTGGTTTTGAAGCGTTAAGCCAAGTAAATTTTTCCTTGCAAAAAGGGGAAATGGTTTTTCTTACTGGGCATTCAGGCGCAGGAAAAAGTACCTTACTTAAATTGATCGCTCTTTTAGAATGGCCTACTTCAGGTCAGTTGAGTGTAAATGGTTTGCGTCTGAACCAGTTAAAAAAACGTGATGTGGCTGCCCACCGTAGCCAACTGGGAATTACTTTTCAATCACCTTATTTACTTAATGACCGAACAGTATTTGATAATGTAGCTCTACCCTTGCAAATTCAAGGTATGGCTTATCCCATGATTGGAAAAAGAGTGCATGCAGCCTTGGATATGGTAGGTTTATTAAGCAAGGAAAAAATGCTCCCGATCCATTTATCAGGCGGCGAACAACAACGAGTAGGAATTGCGCGTGCTGTAGTGCATAAGCCTGCATTATTATTGGCTGATGAACCTACAGGAAATCTTGATCCCAAACTTTCTGCTGAAATCATGGCTATTTTTGAGCAGTTTAATCAAGTGGGGGTAAGTATATTAATTGCCACACATGATTTGGCATTGATCGCAGGAATGAAACATCGTATTGTCATGCTTAAAGGAGGACGAATGTGTTAAAACGAGCACAAGCAATCCTTGCTTATCATGTACAAGCGTCAATACAAAGTTTAAATTTGTTATGTCGCAGACCATTAGCAACCATGATGACTTCCATAGTGATCGCCATTGCCTTGGCTTTGCCCGCTCTTTTCTGGGTATTTTCCGATAACATCTCTAAATTAACTGCAAGCTGGCAGAGGGGCGGGCATATTTCTCTTTATTTAAAACCCGGCTTATCTGAAGAGGAGCACCAGCTTGTGTTACAAAAAGTGCGTGAAACGGACGGTGTAGCTCAAGTTTCCTTAAAATCCTCCAGTGAAGGTTTATCGGAATTAATCCAGCAAGAAGGGATGCAGGATATCATGCGTTATCTTCCTGAAAACCCTTTGCCTGCAGTAGTTGATGTTGTGCCTGCCCTGATCATTGACTCACCTGCAAAATTAGATTTATTGGCACGGAAATTACAGACCGTAGCACAAGTGGAAAATGCAAAGGTCGACATGGAATGGATAAGCCGCTTGCATGCGCTTTTAGGTTTTGTTGCCAAGTTTGCCGATGCATTACTCGCCTTATTAGCCATGGCTGTGATTATGATTGTCGGCACTACATTACGCCTGGCGCTTCATAGTCGACAAGAAGAAATCCAGGTGTTAAAGTTAATCGGAGCAAAAGATCCTTTTATCCTCAGACCTTTTTTATATTCGGGGATTTGGTATGGTGCTTTAGGAGCTGTTTTTGCTGTGTTTATGGTGAATATTTTTATTTTCAGCCTGGAATCTGCTGTGAATCAGTTGGCGACTGCATATCAAATGCACTATCCGTTAAAAAGTTTGTCAATGCGACAGATCTTGCTGCTTGTTCTATTTGCAGTTATACTAGGATGGATGGGGGCGCGCTTATCGGTAAAACGTCAATTGGCTTCCATTGAGCCCCAATTATAAGCCCCCCTTATTTTTACCTTATTTTACAGAGAGGTTTTTTAGAGGAAAGAAGCATGAGTCAATATTTGCAACTTGCCGAAATGAATTTACCCGTGGGAAGTCTTGATGCTTATATCCACAGGGTTAATCAAATTCCTATGTTGTCTTTAGAGGAAGAAATTGCCTGTGCCGAGCGTTTTCATGCTGAAGGAGACCTTGAGGCTGCACGGCGTTTGGTGCTTGCTCATTTGCGTTATGTTGTTCGTGTAGCTCGTGGTTATTTGGGATACGGCTTGCCTCTGAATGATTTGATTCAGGAAGGTAATATTGGTTTGATGAAGGCGGTAAAACGTTTCGACCCTAAGATGGGTGTACGTCTTGTTTCCTTTGCAGTGCATTGGATAAAAGCAGAAATTCATGAATTTGTTTTACGCAACTGGCGTATTGTTAAAATTGCAACAACCAAAGCCCAGCGTAAGTTATTTTTTAATCTTCGCCAAATGAAAAATCGTTTGGGTTGGATGAGTCATGAAGAGGTAACCGCTATAGCAAATGATTTGGGTGTAAGTCGTGAAGATGTGTTAGTCATGGAGCAACGCTTGAACGCTATGGATACACCGTATGATGCTCCTGATGCGGATGAGCACGATGAATTTTATACAGCACCGGAGCGTTATTTATTTAATGCTAATGATGATCCTTCTGCTTTACTGGAAAAGGAAAGCACTGGAGAGCATGGCCGTGAGAAGCTGATGTTTGCTTTAGAGCAGTTGGATGAGCGAAGTCAGGATATTTTACAACAACGTTGGTTAGCTGAAGAAAAGTTAACGCTGCATGATTTGGCTAAGAAATACGGGGTATCTGCGGAACGCGTTAGGCAGCTTGAAAAAAATGCCATGAAAAAGCTGCGGCAATATATAGAAAATGAGTAATTCCATCAATTATATGTAATTCTCTGAAGCGTAATCTGGGGGGCTTAGCATAGGACTCCCAAGTTACGCTTTGCTTTACACAGGCTACGTTTTTATGCCAAAAAATCACAAATTAAATGTTCTACTCGTTCGTCCATTAAGACGCTCACGTGATTTGCATCGGGAAGTAGACAAAGTCTAGAGTTCGGGTATTTTTTACAGAATTCAATCGATTCTTTAGTACTAATCGTTTTATCTGACTCCCCGTGTATGCATAAAAAAGAAATGTTGGGTGATTGAGAAATGAAATGGTGTAAACGGACCAGCTTAATGTCAAAGTGCGCTTGCTGCTTCATGACCTGATGCAGCTGAAGATAACCATGGCCACTCAGCTTAAATTTTTTTGCAATCCGATTAATCGGATTGCGCATCTGTGTAGGCGATGCAATTAAAATTGCACGCTCTGGTTTATGATTTAATTGCCATTCAGGGAGTTGACCTGCAACATTCATGGTATTGAGTAGCATGGAGCCACCAAACGAATGCCCAATGACTGCATAGAAAGGACCATGTTGATTGATTGTATCTTTCAAAATAGCGACTGCATCAGTCCAAGGTAATTGCAAGCCTTTTGCTTCACCATGTGCAGGGAAGTCAAGGGCATATACTTCATATCCTTGTTGATAAAGTGCCTGTATTATGCGAGCCATATATGCTGCACGTGATATCCATCCATGGGTGATCAGTATCTTTCTTCCTTGCGCATTTTTCTGTGGAGCAAAGCGGTGTAATACATGATGTCGTGGAAATTCCCGATGAATTACCTCAGTACGTTTTCCCTCAATAAACTCACAAGCCAGTTTGGCAAAATGTCTGTATTCTTTTTCCAAAGGAAAAAAGATAGGAGTAATAAAAGCTTGATAACACAATTGTGCATGTAAAAAATCTCTTACATGGATTAATGATGAAGTTATCATGATTATATCCCCTTTAGATTTTACTCTAATTGTAGACTATAAAAGAAACATTCTATCGTTTTTTGTTTTATCAAATAATTGCTTAATGTCTGTCAATAGATACTAATGTAATTCATAGCTTTATCTCTTTAACCCAATTTTATAAACTAGGTCCCTAAAAAGTTAATTTTAGTTTTATTTCAGGGAGCTTGAGATGCATACTTCAAATTATATTTATCATGATAATGAGCAAGAACTTCATGGCTTTGTTGCATATGACAAAGCTCGTGCCGCGCCGCGCCCTGCAGTATTGGTAGTTCATGATTGGTCCGGTCGCAATGAATTTGCGTGTAACAAAGCAAAATTACTTGCCGAAATGGGTTATGTAGGTTTTGCAGTAGATTTGTACGGCGATGGTCAGCTTGGTTCTACTATTGAGGAAAAGCAAGCGTTAATGAACCCCTTGATTTCTAATCAAGTTTTATTACGCCGTCGCATGCAAGCAGGGTTGGCCGCTGTATGTGCCATGCCTGAAGTTGACAATAAGCGGGTTGCAATTATTGGATTTTGTTTTGGTGGTTTATGTGCTCTTGAGTTGGCTCGTTCTGGAGCAGATCTTAAAGGAGTAGTGAGTTTTCATGGTTTGCTGCACCAGCCTGGCAATTTAAAATCTGAACCAATAAAAGCCAAAATTTTAGCTTTGCATGGCTATGATGACCCCATGGTTCAACCTGATAAGGTGCATGCATTTTGCAAAGAGATGACTGAAGCAAACGTGGATTGGCAAATGCATATGTATGGACATATACAGCATGCGTTTACTAATCCGCTGGCACATGATACACAATTGGGGACCATTTATAACGCAGTAGCTGCTCAACGTTCATGGGAAACCATGATTAGTTTTTTGCAAGAAATTTTAATTAAGTAATGATGAGAGTCTGTTTCCATTTCTAGTATCTTGGCCAAACTAGCGAAAGTAAACAGACCCTATAATTCTGAAAAATATTCCTGCTGTCATTTTTTCATAAGCCTTTTACTATTGCTGCTAAATATAATATCATTGGCGTAACAAAGTTCTTACTTGCCTCTTTCTAATAAAAAATAAAAAATCAATCTAAATTGTGAAAAATGGCGCAATTAGTAGGAGTCAATTCAAATTTGAGTTCTTCACCCGAAATATAACACTATGAAATTGCATCATTTTTTTGAACAATCAGTTGATAATTATTCAAGCAATATTGCTTTGATTTGTGATAATGCATTTATTTCCTATCAGGAATTAGAAAATCGTGCGAATCAATTAGCTCATTATCTCTATGAGAATAAAATTGCCGAGGGTAGCATTGTAGGTATTCTACTAGAGCGCTCTATAGAGTGCTATGTTGCTCTACTTGCTATTTTAAAAACAGGTGCAGTTTATGTACCTATTGAAGTAGATTATCCAGACAATCGTATTAATTATATTTTTTCTGATCTGTCCTTTGATGCAGTTTTAACTTCTTCTATGCAATTGGCCCAAAAAAATCTGACATGGCCAACTTTTTATGCAGTTGATAAGCTTGCCAAAGAAATTTCCAACTACCCCACGCATAGACTAACTTGCCAAGGTGATTTAAGCACCAATGATTTGTGTTATATCATTTATACTTCGGGATCAACAGGAAAGCCCAAAGGAGTGGAAATTACGCAACGCAGCATTTGCCATTACGTTGAGGTTGCGAGCAAACTTTATGATATAAAGAGTAATGATAAGGTATATCAGGGTTTTTCATTGGCATTCGATGCTTCTTTAGAAGAGTTTTGGATGGCCTTTGCCAATGGCGCTGCCCTTGTTGCGTGTACTGCAAAAGAGGTACGATCCGGTTTAGGTCTGATTTCCTTTCTACAACAACACCGGGTTAGTGTTTTTTCAACCGTTCCTACTTTGTTGTCTTCTTTAGAAGGACAATTACCTGATCTGCGTCTTTTAATCTTGGGGGGAGAGACTTGCCCACCCAGTTTGGTTAAGTGCTGGAGTAGAGAGGGTCTACGCATTATCAATACTTATGGCCCTACCGAAGCAACGATTATTGCGACTTATGCAGAATGTCATCCTGATCAAGAAATTACTATTGGTAAACCCTTACCGGGTTACGAAGTACTCGTTGTGGATGAGCAATTGCAGGAAGTAGCAGAGGGTGAGGAAGGTGAACTTTGTATTGCTGGAGTTGCATTGGCTCGTGGTTATGTTAATCGACCAGAGACTACAGCAGAAAAATTCGTTTTAAATCCTGTAAATAAAAATCAACGGTTATATCGAACAGGTGATTTAGTTTCAAGAGATCCTGACGGTAATCTGCATTTTGCTGGACGCGTGGATGATCAAGTCAAATTGCGTGGATTTCGCATTGAATTAAATGAAATTGAAACCGTTATTACGCAATATACTGGAATTAAACAGGCAGTGGTCTCTTTGCAAATACTGGAGCAGCCTATTTTAGTTGCTTATTTGATTCTTGACACGCATAAAGCATTCGATGCAAATGAATTTAAAGTCTTTTTAAGATCACGCTTACCCGATTATATGCTCCCCACTGTAATTGAAGTTTTGGAAACTTTTCCAGTTTTAGCTAGTGGTAAGGTGAACCGCAAGGAACTTCCTAAACCCGTGCAACAAAAAGTAGATAACCTTTATAAGGCACCTACGTCTGAGTTGGCTAAGGAAATTGTACTCGTTTGGGAAAAAGTATTTGATTGTAAGGATATTTCTGTAAATGCAGACTTTTTCTATGATCTAGGTGGACACTCATTGCATGCAGCAAAAGTGATTTCTAATTTGCGCAAAATATCTGCTTTAAAAAACATATCAATTTTGGATTTATATAAAAATCCAACGATTGCTCAGTTGGAACAGAAATTTAGTGATCCTAATCTCAATGTACACGTTGATGAAAATAATTCGACTTCCAAAAAGTACAGTGTGCCACAATGGAAATACTATTTATGTGGTATTGGTCAGTTTTTTGGCTGCTTATTGCAATATGCGGTAGGCACTTTACAACTGCTTGCTGTTATTTTGTGTTACAGCTGGGTTAGTTCTGAGTATTCAATTATTTCCAGAGAATCACAGCTTACGTTTTTAGCATTATTTTTATCTATGCCAATCATTTCGTTATTGTTTACGATCTGTTTGAAATGGCTCTTACTGGGGCGAGTGAAGCCTGGAAAATATCCACTTTGGGGATGGTTCTATTATCGCTGGTGGTTAGTACAAAGACTGCAAAAGAATTTATTTTTAGCTAAATTTTTAGTTGGTTCGCCATTGGCCGGGATTTATTATCGCTTATTAGGAGCCAAAATAGGTAAAAATTGTTATTTGGGTTCCATGCAGATTTCTGCCCATGATTCATTAACTATAGGAGATAATACTTCTATTGGTGCTGATTGCAGACTTAATGGTTATATCGTTGAAGATGGGTGGTTAAAAATAGGAACCATCAGTATCGGCAATAATTGTTATGTAGGTTCGCGGGCAGTAGTTGGCCTAAATACTCAGATGGAAGACAATGCAGTCCTGGATGAAATGTCCATGCTACCTGATCATCATTTAATTCCTCAAGGAACCTATTTTTCAGGTTCTCCCGCAGTTTCCGGCTCTATTCCTGTTGACCATATTACTCGAAAAAAAGTTACCGTTGAAGAATCGAGCATACTGGAAAATTCTCTTTTTGGTATTTTGCATTACTTAGGCATCGTTTTTGTAATGGGGATATATTATTTATGTTTATTCCCCTCCATCTCTTTGATTAGTTATTACTATGACCAAGGCCATTATTTTACAACGATGTTTTTTGCCATACCTTTGGGGGCAATCATTTTTTTAAGCTTATACTATTTCTGCATTGTGCTTTGTAAAAAGATTATTATAGATAAGGTCAAACCTGGTAATTATCCCTTAAAGAGCGTTTACTATTTCCGTCATTGGATCATGGTGAAATTGCTGGATGGGGATGAAGTCTCAGTTATGGCTGATACTTTATATATGCCAGTCTTTTTACGATTATTGGGGGCAAAACTGGGTAAAGGGGTAGAAATGGGAGAAACACCCCATATTATTCCTGACTTGGTGACTATTGAAGAAGGTGGTTTTACTGCCAGTTCAGTCGCATTAGCTTGGCCTCATGTATACAATGGGTTCATTTCTTTTGCTCCGGTGGCGATTGGACGTAGAGCTTTTGTAGGGAATGTAAGTTTATTGTCTGCGGGTAAATCCATGGGTGAAGGTGGCTTATTAGGATGTTTATCAATGACTCCACCAGGCGACAAAGCAATGGAACCTTATTCTGCTTGGTTAGGTTCTCCGGCTGTATTCCTACCAAAGAGAGAGTTATTTGTTGGTTTTTCTGATAAAGATACATTTTACCCATCGAAAAAACGCTACTGCATGCGTTTATTTATTGAGTTTATGCGAATTATTTTACCATCAACATTTTCATTGATTGGATTGTTCAATATGCTTTATGTATTGGATTATATGTTGAGCGAATATTCGTGGTTTGTTACAGCACTGGTTCTGCCACCAACAGAGATGTTCATTACCGTCTGTCTTGTTGGTATATTGGTAGTTCTAAAATGGGGAATTTTAGGAAAATTAAAACCTTTAACTAAACCTATGTGGGACTCCTTTATTTGGAAAAATGATGTGATTGAATACTCATATAACTACTATACGAATCCGCATTGGACCAATAAAGTTTTAGGAACCCCTTTTGCGCTTTGGGTGCATCGTTGCCTGGGAACTAAAGCAGGTAAGAGGATTTTCACAGATAGCGCGGAGTTTTCTGAGTTTGACTTAATTACCCTCGGTGATGATGTTTGTATTAATGCTGAAACAATAATCCAAACTCATCTCTATGAAGATAGAATATTTAAAGTATCTCACGTCACTATTGGTTCTGGTTGTAATATTGGCGTAGGTTCAATTGTTCTTTACAACACATTAATGGAGAAAAATTCTTCCTTAGGCAGTCTTTCTTTGCTCATGAAAGGGGAATGTTTACCTGAAAATACTCATTGGGCTGGTATTCCTGCGCAATCTACAGCTCTTGGCATGTCATATCGGCAAGCTGTTTTACAACCCTCTACAGAAGAGCTTCCAGACGAAGCAATTCCAGAATTATTGTAGATTTGTAGATACTGTCTTTAAAAGCAAACCAAATTTTCCCCAAAAGGCGTCTTGCTTTTAAAGACAGTATCTGCAATTTTAGCCTAATAGATAATTATCAATTAAGCGGATGTCATCAATACGTATCGCAGCGAAACGACGGCCCTGGTGTTCTTCAATGTATTCCACCATAATCCCTTTTGCTGTTAATTTTTTTATAACTTGAGCACATGTTAGTGCTTTTTGTTGGAATAGTACTGCAAATTCTTCGGCTAAAGCTTTTTGCTTTTTATTGAGTCGGTTATTGCGGGAACTGTATGCCAAACCACTTGATTCACGAATGGTGGGACATGCTTTGATTTCGATATCCATAAAAAATGCTTTAACCATTCCCTGGATTAATAAGAATTGTTGATAATCTTTTTCACCGAAATAAGCCCGATGCGGCCTAACTAAATTCAATAATTTCATGACAACGGTTAATACACCATTAAAGTGTCCAGGTCTATGAGTTCCTTCCATGAGTTGACAAAGCTTGCGTTCATGCACTTGATAATTATATTCATCAGCATAGATTGATTTTTCATCGGGCAGAATACAATAATCAACACCGGAATCTTGCATAATTTTGAGATCTGCTTCTAATGTTCTAGGGTAATGTTTAAAGTCTTCAGCCTGATTAAATTGCGTGGGATTTACAAATAAACTAGAAACAGTATGGTCATTTTCTTTTTGGCTGGTTAAAAATAAAGACGCATGTCCAGCATGCAAATTACCCATTGTTGGTGCAAAGCCCAGAGTTAATTCAGTAGATAAAGATTTACGAAAGCATAACCATTCGTCGAGATTGTGAAAAATTTGCATGAGTTACTCCTAAGGAATTTGTGAGCT
This sequence comes from Legionella tucsonensis, assembly GCF_001468035.1. Taxonomy (GTDB): domain Bacteria; phylum Pseudomonadota; class Gammaproteobacteria; order Legionellales; family Legionellaceae; genus Legionella; species Legionella tucsonensis. Next base: position 217,410 of record NZ_LNZA01000008.1, on the reverse strand, counting down.
GAATAATTCTCATAAGCACTCTCGTCCTATGACCGGAAAGCCATATTTTACTTATCCTGAACGAAAAATACCCTGATAAAAGCTCATATACTGATGTATGCTGCGCTTTCTCATCGTATTTTTCATTCAGCCTGAGCTCAAATCTGACTTTCGACCAAGATTCAAAGCGTACCCCCTGAACAATTATTAATTCTCATTGCCTTGTTCTTAAATAAATACATCAAGCAATGTAAGAGATTATTCTGCTCCCCAATTAGAATGAATGTTCAGTTGCTGGAAAACTAACGTGTTGAACCTGTTGAACATAGGTATTTAATGCATTCAACAGAATTTCTTTGCCTTGAAGGTATCTTTTAACAAACTTGGGATTAAAATCAGTTTGTAAACCCAACATGTCATGCCAAACAATCACTTGTCCATCGGTACAAGAACCCGCTCCAATGCCAATAGTGGGTATACTTAATGACTTAGTTATTGTTAATGCCAGCTGTTGAGGAATGCATTCGAGCACGAGAGCAAAACAGCCTGCTGCTTCTAACTGATGAGCTTGCTGGATAAGTTTTTCTGCTTGTTCCTGGTTTTTTCCCTGTACTCTATAGCCGCCTAATTGATGAATGGATTGAGGTGTTAAGCCGATATGACCTATAACGGGTACACCTGCATTGACAAGATAAGAAATAGTCTGGCAGGTATCTGCATCAGCTCCTTCAATTTTCACGGCATGTGCTCCTGCTTGGAGTAAGCATTTTACATTTTCTACAGTTTGCGTAAGTGAGTTTTTATGGCTTAAAAAGGGAAGATCAGTGATTAAAAATTGCTGTTTTAAACCACGTGCTACAGCTTGGGTATGAAGAATCATCATCTCCATAGTAGCCATAATGGTTGTTTCATATCCATGTACTACCATGGCTACTGAATCTCCGACCAAAACACAATCAATATTTGATTCAGCTACAATACGGGCGGAAGGATAATCGTAGCAGGTAATCATGGAAATTTTTTTCTGTTCTTCTTTTTTACTTTTAAAATCATGGATTTTCATGCGTTACTCCTTAATGAAATGAAGTAAGCATTAAGATGAAAAGCGAGACACACTACAGGTACCTGTCGCATGGATCAAGTCCTCCAAAAAAAATTAAAAATGAACGTCACTGCCAACTTGGGTCAGCGCATTATGTACAGCTATTCAAAAGCGGCACAATGGCTATCATATTGCAAATTCAGGTAGTTGAGAAGCAGTTGATTTTTTGGGAGGAGGATTAAATAAACAATTCGATGATAAACAGCTGACTCATAAAAATCTGTCAATCGATTGCAAAATAAAATGAGGCCGATTGATAAATTACACGTGTTTTTTAGTAAGAGAAGAATCTTCTTCAATTCATACTGATAAGTTACATACCGGATAAAGATCTGCTCTACCATATTATTCTAGTTTGTAGTATGCTCTACCGCCGGCAAAGGTACAATTAGGGGAGGGCATCTGTTGAGAGCCATTTTTGTGTTTTTGAAAATACTTTCAGGTACTCACATGGAAGCCCAAGTCTTAAACCAGCTTCTCTCAAAATCTAATGCACTTATTTTATATGCCCGTTTAATTTCAGATAAAGCCAATGTGCAATTAGATTTAATATCGATGACAATTTGATAATGTTTAAGAGACTGAATTAGCGTTAATTAACATAATCTTCATAGCTGAAATGAGAAATTTATAATGGAAATATTAAATAGGAAATTCTTTGCTAATTCTGATCCGACAGAAATAAAAGGTTTAACTGGTCTTCGTGGATATGCTGCACTTTGGGTTTTTTTCTTACATGCAACGTGGGGATGGCAAGGTGATGCTTTTGCAATGAAACTTTCTCGTTTGGGTGGCTCGGGCGTTACAATATTTTTTGTGCTTTCAGGTTTTATCCTTTCATATGTGTATTCTTCTAAGTTTGCACAAAAAACAATCGGATACCGTAGTTTTATGTTTGCTCGATTTGCTCGAGTATATCCACTACATTTCGTGACGCTTATGCTTTATGCTGGTTTGGTGTTGATTAGAATTGATGGTGATCCGAATAATACATGGAAAACATTCATATTAAACCTTACTGTACTTCACGCGTGGGGATTCACAGAGCTTCTTTCGTGGAATCAACCTTCTTGGTCAATAAGTACCGAGTTTTTTAGCTATCTGCTTTTTCCTTTATTCATCCGCAGACTTGCTAAGGCTTCTCTATGGTTATTGTTAGTCATCCTGGCAATAATTTATTCTCAGTTAAGGTATCCTTTTTATGATGCTATTATAACTTGGGGAATAGCACATCAATTTCTAAATCCAGGTCGTCAATTTGCTCATGGAATTTCCCTAGTGCTATTTTTTTGGGCCTTCCTATGGGGGTGTGGCGTGTATTTTCTAGTAGAAAAGATCAAAATATGGACGCGTAATGTTATAATTTATGATGTTTTAACTCTAATTGGCGTATCTCTTATTCTGAATTGTTACTGTGCTACATTATGGCAAACAGTAATTCCTGCTGCATTGATTGTCATGGGCCTTTCCAATAACTCGGGACTGTCCAAATTGTTTTTTGGAAATAAGTTAGCATTTTTCATGGGCAAAATTTCTTACGCTCTTTATTTATCTGCACTCATGGTTCAAATAATTATTGATCATATTATATATCCCCATCATTTACCTCTTATACTTAATTTAGGGGCTGGTATTGGAGCTGCTACGCTACTTCATTATTACATTGAGCAACCCGCTCGCGAGCTATTAAGGAAGAAAATGAATTATTCATTGAATAATGAGAAAGGCACTACCAGTACTCTTGCACTGCAAAACTAAGATGTAATAGATTGGATAATCTATAACTTACACGTGAGGTCACACTAGAGGCGTCCAAACACCTCTAGTGCTTAAACACAGCAGTAGAGTAAATAATATTTGATATAAACAACCACCTAAAAAATAAAGCGCTTAGAAGAAGGCTTGTTTTATTATTGGTATTGATTCTTTTTGCTATGCATTTTGTTCATCTATAATTCTGAGTTATCATTCATGCTTTGCGTAGTCCACTGCTGTGGAAAGCTCAGAGTAGTCGCGTGAAAATGTACTTTATGATAACGGGTTTTTTATGCAAATCACTGAAAAATTAGCTATCCCTGGGGAACATGCTTTGTTTTTACAAGGAGCAATTGGGAAACTGGAAGCAGTTTTAACTGTTCCAGAACAAAATCACGCTGCCTTTATAGCCTTTTTGGGCCATCCGCACTCCTTACAAGGGGGCGCCATGAACAATAAAGTAGTTACTACATTAGCACGTGCCTTTAGAGAATTAGGTATTCCTTCATTACGCTTTAATTTTCGTGGTGTAGGCCAATCAGAAGGAGCTTACGACTCAGGGATTGGTGAAAGCGAAGATATGTTGATTTTGGTTCGTGAATGGCAAAAGAAGCAACCCGATAAGAAACTCATTTTTGCTGGTTTTTCTTTTGGTTCTTACGTGGCTTATCGTGCAGCAGCTCAATCGGATTCACAATTCTTAATTACGATAGCTCCACCAGTGCATCATTATGATTATCATGAATTTAACCCCGCGCCATATCCCTGGCTCATGATACAAGGTGATGAAGATGAGGTGGTTTCTTCTACTTTGGTTTTTGATTTTGCTTCCCAAAGCAAACCTGAAATACCGGTAATTCGTTTTGCCAATACAGGCCACTTCTTTCATGGAAAATTAATAGAGCTGAAAACAAAGCTCATGGAATATGTTCATTCTCAGGTTGTTTTATGATGAAGTTGATTACTCAATATGAAGCTGCAATTCATCGCGGTGAAATTGATGATGATCCTTTACAACGTGAAATATTGATACGTTTGCAACACCTTGTCGATAACGTCAAAAAATCGAACTCATCTTGGCTCTATCCATTAATTAAATCTCGGGTCACAGGTGTATATCTTTATGGTCCTGTTGGCGTGGGAAAAACCTATTTAGTTGATTTATTTTATGATTGTCTTGAAGAAGAAAAGAAGGCACGTTTTCATTTTCATCATTTCATGCAACAAGTTGACGCCAGGTTAAGGCGATTGCAAGGACAAAAAAATCCACTTCGTAAAATTGCTAAAGAATTGGCAAAAACGATACGCGTACTTTGTTTTGATGAGTTTATGGTGCATGATGTTGCCTATGCCATGATTTTAGCTGAATTATTGCAGGCTTTGACTGCAAATGGCGTTATTTTGGTAATTTCTTCGAATATACCCCCTGATGATTTGTATCGAGATGGAGTTCATCGAAAACGATTTTTACCTGCTATTGCAGCAATTAAAGCTCATTGCGACGTGCTGTATTTAAATGAACAAAGAGATTATCGTATTGGGCGAACTCCTTTAGTAGATGCTTATTTGTTTCCTTTAAATGAGCATACTGCCCAAACCATGAAAAAACAATTCACACTTTTAGCGAGTGAATTTAAGGAAAATGGAGTTATTACGATTCAAAATCGAGAGATCCCTTATCTCAAGCGTGCTGAAAAGGCAATTTGGTTTTCCTTTGATATTCTGTGTAACTTACCTCGTAGCCAACTGGATTACTTAGAGCTTGCAGATAAGTTTGATACTATTTTTCTAAGTAGAATACCTGCATTAACAGTAAATCATACGTTACAAGCCATTATGTTCATTCATTTCATTGACGTGATGTACGATCGTGGAATTAATATTATTATTTCCGCAGAAGTTGCGGTTGACGAGTTGTATACCGAGGGTGAAATGAAAGAAACCTTTAAACGTACCTTAAGTCGTTTATTGGAAATGCAATCAGTGGATTATTTGGCACGTCATCCCAAAAGAGAACTTAAGGAATTCATTGCAGATAATTCTTAGTTCAGTGTTAGCGGCTATTTTCTGGAGCTTGCTTTATTTCTCACCCAAACTATGAATGAATCTGATTAAAATGGTGTATATTTTTTTTCTTATTTGAGAATGATTCTCGATTTCATTTGTGCTAAAATTAGGTTATTTCACGAGTTGCTGTTATGACATGATAAAAATTACAGAGTTGATACAAGGTGATAGAGTACGGTTAACCGGTTTTGGCACGACCGATATGCAGTACAGGCGTAGACTTTTATCTTTAGGTGTAACTTGTGGTACAGAACTCTTAGTTGTCCGAATTGCCCCTTTAGGATGCCCTATACAAATTGAAGTCAGAGGAACTGCTTTAACGTTGCGCAAGGAAGAGGCGAGTCAATTGATTTTGGAGCGTATATGACTCATGTGCTGTTAGTAGGCAACCCTAATTGCGGTAAAACTACATTATTTAATGCATTGACTGGGGACAATCAACGTATAGGAAACTGGCCGGGTGTTACGGTTGAAAAGAAAACGGGAGAATTCTTCGTAGACCAACAACGATTTGAAGTGACTGATTTGCCAGGAGTTTATTCTTTGGTAGCTAATGCGGATGGTATCAGTCAGGATGAGCAAATTACTGCTCAGTCTATTGCTACTATGGAAGCAGATTGCATCATTAATGTGATCGATGCCTGTCATCTCGAACGGCATTTGTATTTGACCACCCAAATCCTGGAATTAGGTAAACCGGTATTACTCGCACTGAATATGATGGACATTGCCCAGCAACGAGGTATATCCATAGATCCAAATGCTTTGTCACAACAATTAGGTTGCCTTGTTATTCCGATTCAGGCACATAAAAAGGTAGGTACTCCTCAGCTGATGCAAGAGCTGACTCGAATGCCTCAGACGATTATTCCTTGGGCATTACCTGTATCTAAATCCATACAACAGACATTAATGACCCTGGAAAATACATTAATTCGTGAAGGTTATAGCCAATCGCTTGCTTATTATTATGCGCGCAGACTTGCTGAAGGAGATGGATTGTTATTCGGCAAGGAGATTGCTAACGATTTGACTTTATTGAACGAAGTGGAACCCAGCCTTGATATAGTAATGGCTGATGCTCGATATCATAAAATACATACTTTGGTTATTGCTGTACAGAAAAAATTCAGCGATGCCAGTGAGCATTTTACAGCAAAACTCGATAAGATTATGTTGCACCGTTTTTTTGCCCTCCCTATATTTTTTGCCATGATGTATTTGATGTTTTTATTTGCAATTAATGTAGGTGGTGCGTTTCAAGATTTTTTTGATATCAGTACCGATACACTATTCGTACAAGGTACTGCCTGGTTATTACAACAGATTCACGCTCCCAATTGGTTGATTGCTTTATTGGCAAATGGTATGGGTAAAGGAATTAATACCACCTTAACGTTTATCCCCGTTATTGCTGCGATGTTTTTTTTCTTATCTTTGCTGGAAACATCTGGATATATGGCAAGAGCAGCTTTTGTTGTTGATAAAGCAATGCGGATAATGGGCTTGCCTGGCAAGTCTTTTGTGCCGATGATTGTTGGTTTTGGTTGCAACGTTCCTGCGATTATGGCAGCGCGTACCTTAGATTCAGAGCGTGATCGGTTATTAACGATAATGATGAGTCCTTTTATGTCATGTAGCGCTCGTCTTGCTATTTATGCTGTATTTGTCGCTGCATTTTTCCCTTCCGGTGGACAAAACGTCGTGTTTTCTTTGTATCTTATAGGGATTTTGATGGCTGTATTAACGGGATTTATTTTTCGCAAATCCATGTTAAAAGGAAATGCCTCTCCATTAATTTTGGAGCTTCCTGCTTATCATAAACCTGCACTCAAGCGATTATTTAAAGAAACTTTTATGCGACTTCGTTTTTTTATAGTACGGGCAGGTAAATTAATTGTGCCAATTTGTGTTATTTTAGGCGGCTTAAATGCCATTACTTTAAATGGTGGAGTTAATTCGGGTGAGGCCAGTACTCAGTCATTATTGTCTTTAATGGGGCAATGGATTACTCCTTTATTTGCACCTATGGGGATTCATCAAGATAATTGGCCTGCAACAGTAGGGTTGTTAACCGGTATGTTAGCCAAAGAGGTTGTGGTTGGTACATTAAATTCACTCTATGCACAGATAGGTCATGCGGGTGAAGTTGTCACGGCACACTTTGATTTTTTAGCAGGTATTAAGGCGGCCTTTTGGTCTATTCCGCAGAATTTAGCTCAACTAGGTTCTGCTTTGCTAAATCCTGTATTAGCTAGTGCGGCAGATAATCCAGTAGCTCAGTCAGTATATGGAATAATGGCACAGCGGTTTGATGGAAAAATAGGGGCATATGCATATCTGTTGTTTGTTCTTCTTTATATTCCTTGTGTTTCTACTATGGCGGTAATTCGACAAGAAGCAAACAGAAAATATATGTGGATTTCTGTAGTTTGGTCTTTTGTGATTGCCTATATTGTAGCAGTTTCATTTTATCAAGCGGCTAAATGGATTCAGAGTTCGGAACAAAATATTCTTGGAATTATCGTATTCTTATTCGTTTTATTTTTTGCTATAGGGTTGCGCCAATACACCAAACGCAGCATAAGGAGGAATCATGTTGTTGCAAATACGTAATTACATTTGCCGTGAAGGTGTCGTGAGCACGCAACAATTGACTCGAGAATTTCGCTTGGATCTTCCAGCATTACAACCTATGCTTGACTTATGGATAGGTAAGGGCGTAATACGGAAGTGTCAGGAAAAGGCGAATTGTCAAAGCACATGCTTTAAGTGTCGTTCTAACTCCCCTGAATATTATCAATATCTTTTATAATTTGCTGCATGTTCGAGTTACATTTTTTTACGGGTTTTTTACTTAAGTTATTTTAACTTTCGTGCTCATTCATCAAATTTGGGCTAATATAATAATCATATAGTCTTGAATAATGCGGTATACAAATGGCTGATGAATCAGATATTCCTACTGAAGAAAACTTTGAACTTCTTGATAATAACGAGAACAGCATCGATTTTCGCAAGTTGCAAATGGAAGAGGATTTAAACGATCCTATAACTTTAGTAGAGCGGGTTTATCAAATCTGGTGGCATTGGGCTGATTTCGAACTTTACATTGTTTCTCCGACTTTAGATATTATTTCCCCTCCAATAGTTCTCAAACCAGAACGTATCCCAGGAACGGACGAGTATGAATTTGTATATCCTATTCTTGATGCAGGTTCAAAATTGTCTACTTCTAAAAGTGAAGAGATGCTCTCTGCTGGCATGTCAATGTATAAACTTTATATGACCATAGAAAAAATGATTTATATATTGGTTGAGCGTTTAAAAGAAGGCGGCATTGATAAAGAAACGGAAGTACAAGTAGCGTTCGGCGGACATTTGCTCCCTCAAAGAAAAGCTTTTGAATCAATTATCAATTTACCTTATAACGTTGTGGTAACTAACTTTGATCCTGGTGCGTGGGGTGAGCGTTACTTACAAATTGTCAAACAAAATGCGGATAAGTATGGGTATCCTTCTGAATCCCCACGTGATACATACAGACAGCCACATAAAAACCCTAGCTCAGGTCCTAAAAGATAAGTGTTTTATATCTTAAATTCTCTGAGCTGAGGTTTTCTAATTTTCAAATGGTATTGAATCAAAGCACTGCTTTAATTGAAGGAGTATCTTCATTTTTACGGCAATGTACCTCAATGTAATCAATGCAAATTTTTAATTCCTTATTAACTTCACTCATAGCCTTTAATTGGTTCACAGCCTCCATGGCTGCTTTATTTCTAACATCTTCTTCTGTTTCTTTGTCTGTTCGTTTTACTGCTGCAAGAATTTTTTTAACCTGCTTTAGTTGGGTATTAAATAGATTACTCATAGTAGTATGATGATCACAGTAGTCTGTAAGTATGGTTTTTGTCAGAGCTAAAGGATCATGTTCTAAGTGATGCTGATGCATTATTTCATAGGAGAGATAACGGGCAATTTTATGATTCCCAGCGTACTGTGCAATTTGTAACGCATTTTTAATGAAATAAAGGGAAGGTTTATTCTGTTCATCTAAATTACAAAGCAGCTGGACAACATCAATGTGTCCTGTTCTGGCCGCAATGTGCAACAAATTACCAGAGGTTCTTTTGTCGGGTTGCATAAAACTGCAAAGAGCCTTAAAAACTTCCACTTGAGTACTTTCCCCTGCTGTTGCTGTTAATGCATAAGTTAATACACAATTCATTGCCTTCTGAGAGGGTTTACCCCATTGGTCTTGAATGAAATAATTCAAAACCTGTTCCCACTCTCCATATTGGGCTGATTTAATGAAGTGTTTATCGATTCGTCTTTGTAGAAGGTTGAGTGCCATATCCACAAACTCTTTATCAGGTGCATTTGCAGGAGGTTGCAAACTTATAATGGCTTTAATTGCCTCACATACCTTAGAAGAGGAGTTTATATCACCATGACGTTCATATCGTGTCATCCGTAATAGCGCCAGTTCCAAACTTGTATTGATTGCTTTTTTAGTGGGTTGGAGTACGGGAGCTGCTAAGCTTGCAAGAGCAATAACAGACTTCCAATTATTGGTTTGAAGTGTTGTTACTGTTGCTAACTCGAATGCTTTGTCCACAGCTATTTGACTTGGTCGACGGAGGGTGGTTAAGCTTAAAAGCGCGATCACAAAATCCCAATTATTTGTTTTAGTCGCTGTTAGTGCTGCATTCACTAATGTCTTGTCTATTGCTGCTTGACTTGGTTTACAGGCTGGGTCGGTTAAGTTTATGATCGCGATAAAAAATTTCCAATTATTGGTTTTAGCTGCGGCTACTGCTGCTTGCTCTAACGTTCGGTCTACAACTTTTTGACTTGGTTGATGAGTCTTCGATTTCAAACTGCATAACATTACAACTATATTCCATCGTCTCTCGGCTTCTTCTGTTGAAACTTGAGATGCTGAAATTATTGCTTTTTTTATTGCTTCATCAATCACCTTGGGTCGAATTTTAGCCATGGTTAAAGCTGATTTTATGTATTGGCTGTTTACAGTTTGAAAAAGGCCTCTGGAGGCTAAGTCGATCAGTCTTACTTCTTGCGAATTAAATTCAATTTCTGGCATGGAATATTAACCTATAAAAATTAAAGCGTGTTAATTATACAGCAAGTTGAATAAAAAAAATTAGTTACTGTTAATTAATCATTGTCCTCAGTCAGTAAGTCATATTTTCATATGCTGCAAGTTATTTTTCATAGTTGAATAAATCGCGATCAGAAAAGTAATTCACTTAATTCTAAAAATATTTGCATTACAGTGGATCAAAGTTACTTTTTGCTTGAATTCCATAGCGTCTTAATCTTGCACGATAAAAACAGAGTGCTATACTTCGCATTTGTGCTTTATTTAATTAACTTTTTCTAATTAAGGAAGAAACTCACAGTGAACAAAAAGAGACCCGTCAATCTGGATTTGGGTAGTTTAAAATATCCCCCTATGGCTATAGCGTCCATCTTGCATAGGATTTCAGGGGTGGTTTTATTTTTACTGTTACCCATAATGCTGTATATTTTTGGTCAATCAATGCAATCGGAAGAAGCCTTTATACGGGTAAAAGACTTATTATCTCATCCCGTTTATAAAGTGGTGGTATGGGCATTTGGCGCTGCAATGGTATATCATTTGCTTGCAGGGATTAGGCATCTTGTGATGGATATGGGATTTGGTGAGCATCTTGATGCTGCTCGGCGTTCTGCTGTTGTAGTCATTATTCTTGCCATTATTTTGTCAATTTTTCTAGGATTCTGGATATGGTAAATAATGTCACCAGCTTAACAGGTAATGGCTTAAAGGATTGGTTGATTCAACGAGTTACAGCAGTTTATTTCGCTGTTTATTCTTTTTTTATAATTGGTTTTTTATTATTGCATCCTGAATTGGGCTTCGCACAATGGCACGCTCTTTTTTCCAATACCTTAGTTCGGATTGCATCACTCATTGCTTTGTTTGCGCTTTCATTGCATGCATGGATAGGTATTTGGACTGTGACTACAGATTATATGAAATGTACTGCTTTGCGTTTATCAGTACAAATGTTAGTCGTTTTATGGCTCCTTAGTCAATTTATCTGGAGCTTAATGATCCTTTGGGGGCAGTAGCATGGCAATTGCACGTAACACATTTGATGCAGTAATTATTGGAGCAGGTGGAGCCGGAATGCGTGCTGCACTGCAAATGGCAAATTCCGGTTTAAAAGTCGCACTCTTATCTAAAGTATTTCCAACTCGCTCTCATACAGTATCTGCTCAAGGCGGTATTACATGTGCATTGGGAAATGCACATGAAGATGATTGGCGTTGGCATATGTATGATACAGTGAAGGGTGCTGATTATATTGGCGATCAGGATTCAATCGAGTACCTCTGCAAAACAGGCCCAGAGGCTGTATATGAGCTTGAACACATGGGTTTGCCTTTTTCACGTATGGATAATGGTAAAATCTATCAACGTCAGTTTGGCGGCCAATCTAAAAACTTTGGTGGAGAACAAGCAGCACGCACTTGTGCGGCGGCAGATAGAACAGGGCATGCTTTACTGCATACGCTGTATCAGCAAAATTTAAAAGCCAAAACACATGTATTTAGTGAATGGTATGCTCTTGATCTTGTTAAAAATGCCCATGGTCATATATCCGGTGTTACCGCAATGTGTATTGAGACTGGCGAGGTAGTATTTTTTCAGTCAAGAGTTTGTATTTTGGCTACTGGTGGTGCCGGTCGTATTTACCAATCTACAACCAACGCATTTATTAATACAGGTGATGGTTTCGGTATGGCACTAAGAGCAGGCATTCCTTTGCAAGATATGGAAATGTGGCAATTTCATCCTACTGGCATTGCAGGGGCTGGTGTATTAGTCACTGAAGGATGTCGCGGTGAAGGTGGTTATTTGATTAATAAAGACGGTGAGCGTTTTATGGAACGTTATGCGCCGCGGGTTAAAGATTTAGCTTCTCGAGATGTGGTTGCCCGTTCTATGGCTCTCGAAATACGCGCAGGGAAGGGTTTTGATCCTAAAGGGATAGATCACGTTAAATTAAAACTGGATCATCTGGGAGCCGACCTTATTATGTCGCGTTTGCCAGGAATTCGTGAATTATCTATGAAATTCGCAGGGGTTGACCCAATTGTTGAACCGATTCCTGTGGTTCCTACTTGCCACTACAGTATGGGAGGAATACCAACGAACATGTATGGACAAGTACTCACCAAAACTAATGGTAATGAACATATCGTAGATGGATTGTATGCAGTAGGAGAGTGTGCTTGTGTTTCTGTACATGGTGCAAACCGTTTAGGCGGAAATTCGTTACTGGACTTAGTTGTTTTTGGTCGCGCTGCAGGCTTGCATGTTGAAGAGTTATGGCAATCAAATCAATTACCTGATATGGCTTACATCAGTGATGAAGATATCGCTCCATCTTTGCAGCGATATAACCGATGGAACGATTCAACAGAGGGCGAGAGTCCTGCTGCAATTCATGATGAAATGCAACGCGTAATGCAAGAAGACTTCGGTGTATTTCGTACCGGAGAAGTAATGGCTTCTGGCTTAAAGCGTCTTCAGGCTTTGCGCGAACGGTTAGCTCATGCCAAATTAGAAGACAAAAGTAAGATATTTAATACAGAGCGGGTAAGTGCCTTAGAGTTGGATAATTTAATGGTCACTGCATATGCTACAGCGCAGTCTGCGATTGTTCGCACGGAAAGTCGTGGTGCTCATAGCCGTGAAGATTATCCAAAACGTGATGATGAGAACTGGATTAAACATACGCTGTATTTTGAGGAAGGTGAGAAGATTGATTTTCGACCGGTTAATGCATCACCTAAACATGTCGAGCCTTTGGCGCCGAAAGAACGCGTTTACTAAAGAGGATAGATTACATGGCAGATAGTAGAAAATTGACCGTATCAATATATCGCTATAATCCTGAGGTGGATGCTAAGCCTTATATGAAAGATTATGAATTGGAGATCCCTGCTAAAAGTGATCCCATGTTGCTCACATTACTTGAGCGTTTGAAAGCAGAGCAGGATCCTTCCATAACTTATAGACGCTCCTGCCGCGAAGGTGTGTGTGGGTCGGATGGTATGAATATTAACGGGACTAATGGTTTAGCCTGCATTACTCATGTATCTCAGTTGAAGACAGATAAAATAGTGATCCGTCCTTTACCTGGATTTCCAGTAATCCGTGATTTAGCTGTTGATATGACTCAATTTTATCAACAATATGAGCGTATAGAGCCTTATTTACAAAATGATGAGGTCGCCCCTGCTCAAGAGCGGTTGCAATCTCCAGAAGAGCGTGCACTACTTGATGGATTATATGAATGTATTTTATGTGCATGTTGTACCAGTTCATGCCCCTCATATTGGTGGAATCCAGAAAAATATGTTGGTCCTGCTGGATTATTACAGGCAAGAAGATTTTTAGCAGACAGTCGTGATACGGCAACCACTCATCGTTTGGATAAATTACAAGATCCTTTCAGTGTGTTTCGTTGTCGGAGCATTATGAATTGCACCAGCGTCTGCCCGAAAGGACTCAATCCAATGAAAGCGATTGCAGATATTCGCTTACAAATGTTGACACAAGAAACCTAACAATACTTTTTTTTTATGAAAAGGTATTCTGGTAGGCCATTAAATAGGAGATGTAATTCCCAATAAAAATGAGAATTATTCTGCACTTTGGTGAGCTTTAAACCAGTATAAGGATAATCCCCGCTCTTGCGGGGATAGCTGTTTTATCCACGTGGATGAGTGGAATAGCCAATTTTAATGGTGGTAGATATCAATACCCCTTTGGAGAGAGAAAATGAGCAGTTCCGATCTGCAAAAAGAATGGGCTTCTTCCTATTTATCTGGCGGAAGTATGGCGTATGTTGATAGTCTTTATGAAGATTATCTTGCTGACCCTGGTTCGGTTTCATCCGATTGGCGAGCAGTCTTCAGTGCTTTGCCTAAGGTTAATAGTGCCGAAAAAGAATTCTCACATCGAGAGATTCGTGATTATTTTTTGCAGAATGCAGATAAAAAAGCAGTGCCTGTAGTTCAAGCTTCAGATAGCCAACAATTTCGGATTGCAGATTTAATTAATGCATATCGTGCATTGGGGCACCATGCTGCTAAACTCGATCCTCTGGAAATGACAGAACGCACCCCAGTACCTGCATTGGAATTGGAGCATCACCATTTATCTGATGTAGATAGAAACCGAAAATTTTTTGCAGGAACCACGTTTAATGGCCCAGAAATGACTCTGAATGAGATATACCAAGCACTGCGTGAAACATATTGCGGCAGTATTGGTATTGAGTACATGCATATTTCTAATACCGAAGAAATAGAATGGTTGCAAGAACGAATGGAGTCTGTACACGGTCGTCTTAACTTGGATAAAGAAAAAAAGCTGCAAATTTTAAAAGATTTAATTGCCGCAGATGGTTTAGAGCGTTATTTAGGTACCCGCTACGTGGGACAAAAACGATTTTCCCTTGAAGGGGGCGACTCACTCATTCCTATGATGAAAGAAATTATTGAGTGTGCTGGAAGAGATAACGTTAAAGAAGTAGTTATTGGTATGGCGCATCGAGGCCGTCTTAATGTGTTGGTAAATGTTTTAGGCAAAGAGCCGAACCAGCTTTTTCAGGAATTTGAAGGGAAAGTAAAATACGAACGTACAGGGGATGTGAAGTATCATTTAGGTTTTTCTTCAAATATAAAAGCAAATTCAGGTTCAGTAGTGCATCTGGCTTTAGCTTTTAATCCGTCACACTTGGAAATTATTGGACCAGTAGTAGAAGGGTCTGTCCGTTCTCGACTAGGCCGCCGTGACGATCTGAAGAAAAAGGAGAAAGTTGTCCCTGTCGTCATTCATGGAGATGCTGCATTTGCCGGCCAAGGTGTCGTGATGGAAACTTTTAATTTTTCTCAAGCCCGTGGTTATTGTACAGGGGGTACGGTTCACATTGTTATTAACAACCAAATAGGTTTTACCACCAGTAATCCTTTAGATGCACGTTCTACTTTATATTGTACTGATGTTGCCAAAATGGTTCAGGCACCTGTTATTCATGTGAATGGTGATGACGCTGAGGCAGTCGTATTTGCGACTAAGCTCGCATTTGATTTCAGAATGAAATTTAAACGAGATGTAGTGGTTGATCTCGTGTGTTACCGCCGACATGGACATAATGAAGCCGATGAGCCAGCAGTAACTCAACCTTCCATGTATCGAAAAATTAAATCCATGCGCCCTTTACGTGAAATTTATGCCGAGCGTCTGATTCAAGAAGGTTTGTTGACTGATAAAGATTATGAACAATTAGTAGATGCCTATCGTGATACTTTGGATAAGGGTAAGGCAGTAGTTGATTTGGTTCACGGTGATTATGAAGGTAAATATGCGATTGATTGGACTCCTTATGTAAATGCAAAATGGACAGAGAAAGTAGATACTACGATCACCAAGGAGAACTTACAAAAATTAGCCAAGCAATTGAATGCATTACCTAAGGATTTTACATTACATCCCGTAGTTCAACGGTTATTAAATGAACGAGATAAAATGACTGCAGGTGAGCTACAGATGAATTGGGGATATGCTGAAACTATGGCATACGCCAGTTTGGTCCAGGAAGGTTACGGGGTGCGTTTATCAGGTCAGGATTCTGGAAGAGGAACTTTTGCTCATAGGCATGCTGTATTACATGATATCGAAACTGGCGAAACATTTATTCCACTCGAGCAAATAAAGAATGAGCTGAATCGACCTTTTTCTGTAATCGATTCGGTGCTTTCTGAGGAAGCAGTATTGGCTTTTGAATATGGATTTGCTGCCTCTGCTCCAAACTTCTTAGTATTATGGGAGGCCCAGTTTGGTGACTTTGCTAATGGTGCCCAAGTGGTTATTGATCAGTTCATCAGTTCTGGTGAACAAAAATGGGGTCGTTTATGTGGTTTAGTCATGTTGTTACCTCATGGATATGAGGGACAGGGACCAGAACATTCATCAGCGCGTTTGGAACGTTACATGCAACTTTGTGCTCAGCATAATATACAAGTGTGCACGCCAACTACTCCGGCACAAATATTCCATTTATTAAGAAGACAAGTTATTCGTAATTTCCGGAAACCCTTAATTGTCATGACACCTAAGAGTCTTTTACGTCATAAATTAGCGGTTTCTCCTTTAGAGGATTTATTTAAAGGTGAATTCCATAACGTTATTCCGGAAATTGATACGCTTGATGCGAAAAAAATTACAAAAGTAGTATTGTGCTGTGGAAAGGTTTATTATGATTTACTGCAAATGCGTCGCGATAAAGAATTAAACCATATTGCTTTAGTGCGAATCGAGCAATTATACCCGTTTCCTAAAAAAGCACTTACAACAGAGCTAAATAAATATACTCAGGCTAAGCAAATTATTTGGTGTCAGGAAGAGCCACAAAATCAGGGAGTATGGTTCTCTTCTCAACATAACATAAAAGATTGTTTGCGCCCTGAGCAGTCCTTGCATTATGCCGGAAGAGAGTTTGCTGCCGCGCCTGCTGTAGGAAGTCCAGCACTGCATGCACAGCAACAGCAAGCCTTGGTCGAGCACGCTTTATTGGACTGAGTTTGAGTTTATCGTAGTCTGGTGCAGTTTCATTTTTCCCAGACTACAATGTGTTGTTAACAAATTTAATAAATAAGAAGGTATAATCATGTCTATTGAAGTCAAAGTACCTGTTTTGCCTGAATCAGTTGCTGATGCAACTGTAGCTGCATGGCATAAAAAAGTAGGTGATAAAGTTACCCGTGATGAAAATTTACTGGATCTAGAAACTGACAAAGTTGTATTAGAAGTACCTGCTCCTGCTGATGGAATATTGGCTGAAATTAAGTTTCAAGAAGGCGATACAGTACAGTCCGGCCAGTTACTCGCAAAGATAAAAGAAGGCTCTAGCTCCGAAGCTAAAGAAGAAAAAAAAGAAGAAAAGAAAACTGAAGCAGCGAAGGCAGGTGAAGAAGCTGAAAGTGATAAAGTAAGTGCTAAGGAAGATAAATCAACCAGTCCTGTAGTACGTCGTATGCTGGCAGAGCATGATCTTCAACCAGGACAAATTCAGGGCAGTGGCAAGGACGGACGTATTACTAAAGATGACGTTCTCAATTACATAGAATCCAACAGAGAAAAGACTTCTAAATCTGCAGAAAATAAAAAAGAAGAGTCACATAAAGCGCCCATGGGTTTACGTGAAGAACGACGCGTGCCGATGACTCGTTTAAGAGCTAAAATTGCAGAGCGTTTATTGGCTGCTCAGCATAATGCGGCGATGTTGACTACATTTAACGAAGTTAATTTGAAAGCAGTGATGGACATGCGTGCTCAATACAAAGACAGTTTCGAGAAAAAGCATGGAGTCAAGCTTGGGTTTATGTCCTTCTTTACTAAGGCAGTAGTTGAATCACTAAAGCGTTTTCCAGCGGTGAATGCCTCCATAGACGGCCAAGATGTGGTTTATCATGGCTTTTATGATATTGGGATTGCTGTGTCTACAGAGAGAGGACTGGTAGTACCCGTGATTCGGGATGCTGATCAGATGAGTATGGCAGACATTGAACTGGCAATTAATGATGCAGCTACAAAGGCCAGGCAAGGAAAATTAGCCATGGAAGACATGCAAGGAGGTACCTTTACCATTACTAATGGTGGAGTATTTGGTTCGTTATTGGCTACCCCAATTATTAACCCTCCGCAAACAGGTATTCTAGGAATGCATAAAATTGAAGACAGACCTGTGGTGGAAAAAGGACAAATTGTGATTCGTCCTATGATGTACATAGCTTTATCTTATGATCATCGATTGATTGATGGTAAAGATTCAGTACAGTTTTTGGTGAGCGTTAAAGAATTATTGGAAGATCCTGCTCGCCTTTTACTTAATGTTTAATAAAATGTAACAGTGAGCCCCGCCTTTGACACATAAATGTAATCATAGTAAATCCTGAGTTTAGCTTTGCTCTCGCTCAGGATGCTATGCTCACACATGACACTTATGAGTATTGACGGATTTTGCTTCTTTTAGAAAGGTAATTGCAATGAATTTACATGAATACCAGGCCAAACAATTATTTGCTAGCTACAATTTGCCCGTTCCAAATGGCGAAGTAGCTTATAATGTTGAAGACGCGATCCAAGTGGCTTCACAGTTGTCTACTACTCGTTGGGTTGTTAAAGCCCAAGTTCACGCTGGCGGTCGAGGAAAAGCCGGTGGCGTGAAGTTAGTCTCGAATAAAGATGAGTTGGCTGCAGCTGTTAAATCATTATTAGGAACTCGTTTGGTAACATACCAAACAGACGCTCATGGACAACCAGTTAATTGCGTGTTAATTGAAGAAACATGTGATATTGGTCGAGAATTATATCTTGGAGCGGTTGTTGATCGTGCAACTCGCCGTGTTGTATTCATGGCCTCTACTGAGGGTGGTGTTGAAATAGAAAAAGTGGCTGAAGAGACGCCTGAAAAAATTTTCAAGGTCATTGTAGATCCACTTGTTGGTGTTATGCCGTTTCAATGCCGTGACGTAGGATTTAAATTGGGATTAAAGGAAGAACAAATTAAATACTTTACCCATTTGATGATGGGCTTGGGCAAGATGTTTGTTGAGTGTGATTTAAGCTTATTGGAAATCAACCCACTGGTTGTAACAAAGCAAGGTCAATTAATTTGTTTGGATGGAAAAATTAACATTGACGGTAATGCATTGTACCGTCAGGCTAAATTAAAAAATATGCGTGATACTACTCAAGAAGATGAGCGCGAAAATCGTGCTAGCGACTGGGAGTTAAATTATATCCCACTCGATGGAACAATTGGTTGCATGGTGAATGGTGCTGGTTTGGCTATGGCGACAATGGATGTGATTAAGCTTCATGGTGGTGAACCGGCTAACTTCCTTGATGTGGGTGGTGGTGCTACTAAAGAACGAGTGAGTGAGGCGCTGAAAATTATTGTCTCTGATGAAAAAGTCAAAGGCATTTTGGTAAATATTTTTGGTGGTATTGTTCGCTGTGATCTCATTGCCGATGGTATTCTTGCTGCAGTGAAAGAAGTCGATGTGAAAATTCCTGTAGTAGTACGTCTTGAAGGTAATAATGCACAACTAGGTGCTGATATTTTAAATAAAAGTGATTTGAATGTGATTGCTGCAACCAGTTTAACTGATGCTGCGAAGAAGATTGTGGCAGCTGTTGCCTAATTACTAAATTTTCGAGGTTAACAATGAGTGTATTAGTTAATAAACATACTAAAGTACTGTGTCAGGGTTTTACTGGAAAGCAAGGAACTTATCATTCAGAACAAGCGATTGCTTATGGCACACGTATGGTGGGTGGTGTGACTCCAGGTAAGGGCGGACAAAAGCATTTAGACTTGCCAGTATTTAATACGATGCGTGAAGCTGTTGAAGTAACCAAAGCGGAAGCCAGCGTGATTTATGTTCCAGCGCCATTTTGTAAGGATTCTATTTTAGAGGCTGCAGATGCAGGCATTCAATTAATTGTTTGTATTACGGAAGGTGTTCCTGTATTAGATATGTTGCAAGTAAAAGTTTATTTGGAAAACAATACCCAAGCCCGTTTAATTGGACCTAATTGTCCTGGAATAATTACCCCAGGCGAATGCAAAATTGGGATTATGCCAGGATCAATTCATTTACCTGGTAAAGTAGGTATTGTTTCACGTTCTGGTACTCTAACTTATGAGGCGGTGAAGCAAACCACAGATAAAGGCTTTGGTCAAAGTACCTGTATTGGTATTGGAGGAGACCCAATTCCTGGAACCAGTTTTATTGATGCTTTGGCTTTATTTGAACAGGATGCTCAAACACAAGCTATTATCATGGTAGGTGAAATTGGAGGATCTGCAGAGGAAGAGGCTGCTGAATACATTCAATCACATGTAAGCAAACCTATAGTTTCCTATATTGCGGGTGTTACTGCACCTGCTGGAAAGCGTATGGGGCATGCGGGTGCGATTATTTCCGGTGGTAAAGGAACTGCAGCTGACAAATATGCAGCTTTAGAAGCAGCTGGAGTCAAAACAGTACGCTCGCCAGCTGATTTGGGCGATGCAGTGGCTGAAGTAACTGGCTGGTAGCTCATCTTACGCAGCATAGTATTTTTAGCAGATTTGAGAGAACTGTACGGAGAAGCTTGGTTTACAAAAAGTAAATGAGCATTTAGAGGCGTGTTCTCTCAAAGATGCAAAAAGAACGATGCTGCAGAAGGTGAGCTGCAATTGAGATGTAGCCCGGTTAAGTCAAAGTCATAACCCGGTATATCGAATCACGATCTATATAACTCTGGGCTATGCTGTACTAATGCCCAATTTCTTTTTATGGCATTTCATGACAAATTTTCGAAGCATTGCTGATATAAGACGAGAATATGGGGATCTGAATTTAAGTGAACAATCACTTCCTGAAGATCCAATTGCCCAATTTAAGCTTTGGTTTGAGGATGTTTTAAAAAATGAAAAAAATGATCCTACCGCCATGGTTCTGTCGACTGTAGATGAGAAAGGCCACCCGGATTCTAGAGTGGTTTTGTTAAAAGGTTTGGATAAGGGGCAATTTATTTTCTATACCAATTATCAAAGTACCAAAGCAAAGCAAATTCAAAATAACCCTTATGCAGCGCTTAATTTTTATTGGCCACAAATGGCAAGACAGGTACGTATCCGCGGTCAAATCGAGCAGATTAATAAGGAGCAATCCGATCTTTATTTTTCAACAAGACCGATCAAAAGCCAATTTAGCGCAATTGTCTCTCCACAAAGTCAGGAAATTGGGGAAAGAGAATCATTAGAGCACGCTTTAAATGATTTAATTCAAAAACACGGACAAGAGCCTGTATTACGCCCTAACTATTGGGGGGGCTTTATGGTTATTCCTGAGGAAATCGAGTTTTGGCAAGGACGTGATAACCGCTTGCACGATAGAATTCACTATTATCTAAAAGATGGTCAATGGAAGTATCATCGTTTGGCTCCTTAGCAATAGTGATATAGACCTCCCCTAAACTTTATACTGCGTTGCAAGCTCACTCGACTATATATACTCTTTCGCCCTCATTCACTTGCGCCTGGTTTAACGCATAGAGGGTAACACTATATACGACCGGCAAAATTTGCCGGCAAAAAGTTAGATTCTGCCACAATTATATATTTTATCCCTCTTTTTGTTCTTACTCTATTTCTTCTGTTTTTTTAAGAGACAAAAAATCTTGGCCTGAAAATTGCTTTAATATAACATACAGATATTAAATGAAGTGTTTTGAAGTTATTTTTTTCAGAGTATAGAAAAATTTGTCAAGAATTAGTAAATGTTTTTATTTGGTAAATAAGTGTTAACAGAAAGTCGTAAAATTACTTTAAGTGTAGAAATGATTAACAGTATTGAAAAAATGCTGTAATAAATAAATAGAGGGTATAATCATGAACGACATAACAGCCTTACTACCACATATTAAATTACGTTTTAACATTGAACATCCAAGTTACGAAGACAGTTATGCATTTGGTTATGAATGCGCACTTTCAGACGTAGCTGAAGCGGATAATCCATTTTATAAGGGAACCAAGCAAGCAGAGCACTGGTTAGAGGGTTGGTGGGACGCAATTGGGGGTGAAGAACCTTTATTTGAATTGAATGCTCTAGAAGAAACAGAGCTATCTAGCGAAGAAAGTGCCGCAAATGATCAAGAGTATTGCCATAAGCATGGCTTTTTATCTCTGGTAATAGAAATTAGTGGCGCAATAGCAGCTTCAGCATTAGTGGGATATCAATTATTTGAATTGGTAGCATAAATTTCGTATATAAAAAACTCTTCAAGAAGTTTTTACCTCACTACGTGGTTACTGTACTTCTTAACCTTCCTTTTTTCCTCCTCCAATTTGGGAGGGGGAGCAATACGTACTAATTCTTAAAAAGCTTTAATACCATGGAGCGCATTCGCGCTGTTTCTGATGGATTAAATTCCTTATAAATTTCGCTGCCTATGTTAAGACATACAGTCACATTTTCACCAAGCCCCTTGAGTAAATCGACCCCAGATAATTTAAGAAGTTTAATTTTGCTGGCTATATCGCCAGCCCATGCATGAAGGTAGTTCATCTCTGTAAATGCAGGAAGGAATATATGCTCTTGTTCTTGTAAAAATAATACCTTAGGTTGGTCATCTTCAGAATTTTCTTCTACAGGAATGATAAAGTTGGCTTTAATAAACTCAAGATAAGCTTTATTGGCTTCTTTGGTATTTCCGTTCGCATCAAGAGCTTCTTTTATTGCAAGGTTAAGAGCATTCATTTTACGCCTTGGTTTAATTTAATCAATTTGCAATTATTTTAATAACGTTTATTGCTAAGAGAATACAAGTTTAACGTGAAGATAGAAAAAGCGATACAACTCTGTAAATTATAACCATTTTCTGTACCTATGAAAATGAAATCAAACTATGTGTTGAATTAAATGACAACCCTAGTATAATTGCATTGGTTTTGCAGATTTATTGCTCACTTTTAGATAAACATTTTAGAGTTTGTTTCTATTTCATATTGTTACCATGTGAAATGTTAACAATTTCTATCCTGGGTTGTTTTTTGATGTGTAATGGCCAGTAACCATTCAAATTGAACAGGGCCAATTAGGGTTTTATTAACGCAGAGAGTCTATGAATAAGGTACATGAGTCTAGAGTAGAAGTATATAATCGTAAAAATTATTTAGGATTTGCTTGGTTAGTATGGGGGTTGGCTGCTGCGTTCTATTTTTCTGATTATATGGCTCGTGTTGCACCCGGAGTAATGCATCGATACTTACAAATTGATTTCGGAATTAATGAAGCAGGTTTCGGTATTTTAACTGCCTCATTCTATGTTCCATATATTCTGATGCAAATTCCTGTAGGATTGACTGTAGACCGCTTAAGTATACGTTGGCTACTCACTGTTATGTCGCTCGTAACAGCTTTTGGTTGTTGTGTTTTTGGCCTTGCAGATAGTTTATTTATGGCCTCAATCGGAAGAATGCTCATAGGTTTTAGCGCCGCCTTTGCGTTTGTCTGCTCTCTTAGATTAGCTACATCCTGGTTCCCACCGACAATGTTAGGATTACTGGCCGGTTTAACCCAAGCATTAGGAATGCTAGGCGCAGCTGCAGGAGAGGCTCCCGTTTCATTTTTAGTCACCAATGTGGGATGGCGCCACAGCATGTTGATTATTGCTTTTCTCTTTATCGCACTTGCAGCTTTATTGTATCAATTTGTGCAAGACAAGCCAGGAGAACACCGCAGTGAGGTACGATCTCTGAATCAGATCAGTATTCTTCAGAGTTTAAAAATTATCCTATCGTGTAGACAAACTTGGCTTAATGCGTTGTATGCTGGATTTTTATTTGGACCAACAGCTGTTATTGGTGAGGCAATTGGACCTGCATACCTGCAATTTGGAAGAGGATTAGGTGCTCATGCCGCTGCTTTTGCCACTGGATTAATTTTTATCGGCTGGGGTATTAGTGGTCCCTTCTCAGGGTGGATTTCGGATAGAATAGGACGACGTAAACCCTTAATGATTCTTTCAGCAGCTTTTGGTGTGCTTTTTACATCGCTGTTTGTGTATAGCCCGACTTTAAGTCAAAACTCGGCTTATTTGCTGTTTTTTCTCTTCGGTCTAACAAATACAGGTGTTGCTATTGCTTATGCTGTTTCAACAGAGATACATGATAGAAATGTAGTGGGAACTTCAATTGCGTTTACCAATATGATATCGATTTTCGTGGGGGCTTTATTACAACCTTTAGTTGGACGGTTGGTTGATATGGTATCGGGTACGCGTGCTTATAATGTTGAATCTTTATTGCTCTCTGATTTTCAAGCGGGGTTAAAGTTATTACCTCTTTGTTCCATAGTCGCACTGGTATTAGCTCTTACCATTAAAGAAACCTATTGCAAGCCAGTGAAGCATTCCTAAGCACTTTGTGTTTTTTTATTATTGATATGAAAAAATAGTAAAAACTGTTTTTTTACAAGCGCGTATCGCACTCCGATGTTATTTACTGCTATACTTTCAGCTGCAGTTTTGCATGCGAATTAATAACATGGAGAAGAGAATGAAAAAATTTACAGGATTAATAATTATCCTGGCCGTTCTAATTCTAGGCGGGTATTATGGCATGGGCTTTCTTACTGAAAGAACGATTAGAAAGAATATAGAAGTAATTGACCAATCTAATGGACTCTATGCGGAAATCGAGCAATACAATAGAGGATTATTTGACTCCGAAGCCCAAATTAAATGGCAGTTGCACATTCCAGAGCGTATAGTAAAAGATGAGAATGGACAACCTCAAACTCTTCCTGCCCAAGACTATAATATGGTGATGCCGCTAACAATCCATCATGGTCCTATTATTTATGCCAAGAATAAATTACGTTTTGGACTGGGTTATGCTGAGGCAGTTTTTCCATTTCCAGAACAATACAATCAGCAATTTGATACTCAATTTACTAAAGAATCAGTTAAACCACAGTTGGATTTAAGGATTTTCGTTAATTATCTTAATGAAAGCACCGTGGATTTCAAAGTTCCCAATTTTAAATTAATTGCCAAAGATGGTTCTGGTAACCTTGAATGGTTAGGTATGGACTCAAGCACAACGATGTCATCTGGAATGGGTAAAGTTGCAGGTAAAGTAGTCTTGGATGGTTTAAATGCTACTAAAGATGATACCAAAATAACTTTAAGCAAAGTATCTAGTGATTATGATTTGCATGAAACACCTGCTGGGTTGTACCTGGGCGATGCAAATTTTTCTCTACCTTCTTTTGATATCTATGTTAAAGATCAAAAGATGTTTTCAATTAATGATCTTACAATCAGGTCAGATAGTGATATTGAGCAACATCTTTTCAATACCAATTTTAATCTGACTTTAAAATCAGTATTAGCAGATGGTCAGAATTATGGCCCGGGAGCATTGGAGGTTTCTTTAAGAAATATTGATGCAGATGTATTAGCCAAAATCAATCAACAAACAACAGCAATGCAAAATGGCAATGAGATGCAACGCCAACAAGCAATGCTGGCCCTTCTTCCTGAGGTACCCAAGTTATTTAACAAGGGGGCAGAGTTTGAAATCTCCAAACTTAGCTTCAAGATTCCACAAGGACAAATTGAAGGAAATATGTTTGTAACATTACCTAAAGGTGAAAATGCCAATCCATTTGAAATGATGCAAAAAATCCAAGGTAAAGCGAAGCTGCAAGTACCCGCAGAGGCAGTAAAAGCAGTTATGAAACAATCAGTACTTCAACAAATTGCTAAAAAACCTGATTTACAACAGACCCTAACGCAGCAATTGCAAGCAAACCAAGCTGCAGGCCAAGTAAGTCAGCCAGCCGCTCCAGCTTCAAATCTTGAGCAATTAGCAGAAATGCAAACAAATAAACAAATAAATGCATTACAACAAAATGGTTTAATTACAACTCAGGGTACTGATTTTGTAATTGAGGTAAGTTTGGATCAAGGTAAATTTATAATTAATGGTAAACCTTATGATCCTTCAATGATGAAATTTTAAGATGAAACTGGAGTAATTTTGTAAGGAGTAGATGGTAAAAATCAACCTACTCCTTATAAGAACTTTTTGAGATGATATTGAACATTATATATTGATTATTAATGCAGTTTTTTCTGCTCTACCCATTGTTTCAATGGGTTTGTTTCGGTAATATACTGTTTTTAAAAGGAGGAGCTAATAATAATGACAACAATCAGTAATGAAGTAGTGGATAACACCGCTTCTCTGGCCGAAAGCGTAACTCTTTCAGTGCAAAAATACTTTTCAGAGCTTAAGGGAACTGATCCTGTTGACTTATACCAGTTTGTACTTGAAGAAATTGAAACACCATTGTTTCGTGCAGTGATGGAACATTGCAAGTACAATCAGTCACGAGCAGCAATTATGCTGGGGATTAGTCGTGGAACTTTGAGGACTAAATTACGTCGATATTTCGACGATAAATATGTTGGTACTCGGGATTAACACTAACTAAAGTTTAAATAAAAAAGGAGCTAACAAGCTCCTTTTTTATTTAAACTTTATTGTACTATTATTTCAGTCTACCGGGTAAACTGCTGTTTCTGAGCTTGTGAAAGCGCGAACCTTGCAGATTTTTATCAAAGAGTTCCAGAGACTAGACTACACACTTTAGTTTATTCAGCAAACATCGAGCTTACAGATTCTTCTATATTAACTCGTTTGATGGCTTGTGCCAGCATATCAGATAAACTTACAACACGAATTTTTTCACATTTTCGTGCTTCAGCAGATAGAGGAATCGTGTCTGTTACTACAATTTCATCAAGACCTGAATTTTTAATATTATTGATTGCAGGGCCAGATAAAACAGGGTGAGTTATATAAGCTCTAACACTATGAGCTCCGCTTTTCTTAAGCTCATGGGCAGCGGAACAAAGAGTTCCTGCAGTATCAACAATATCATCAACAATAATACAATTTTTATTTTTGGGTTCACCAATAATATGCATTACCTCAGATTTATTAGGACCACTTCGGCGTTTATCTATAATGCATAACTCTGCGTGGTCAAGAAGTTTCGCAACTGCTCGAGCTCTAACAACACCACCGACATCAGGAGAAACTACCATTATGTCTTTTAGATTTTTCCTTGTTATATCTTCGAGAAGTATAGGGGTCGCATAAACGTTATCCACTGGCATATAGAAAAAACCCTGAATCTGATCAGCATGCAGGTCTACAGTAAGAACTCTACAAATACCTACAGATGCCATCATGTCAGCAACAACTTTTGCTGTAATAGGAACACGCGCTGAGCGGACTCGACGATCCTGGCGGGCATAACCAAAATAAGGAACTACGGCTGTGATACGAGAAGCAGAAGATCTTCTTAGCGCATCAGCCATTGTCAGGAGTTCCATTAAGTTATTATTTGATGGAGCACAAGTTGATTGGATTATAAAAACGTCTCTACCCCGGACATTCTCTAGAATCTCAATCATTGTCTCCCCATCGCTAAAAGTACCAACGGTTGCCTGGCCAATAGGTATTTTCAAATGAGAAGAAATTTGTTGAGCTAATTCCGGATTCGCGTTTCCGGCAAAAATCATCATAGTGGACATGTGTAAAAAGCCTTTAGATCTAGGTTAATCATTTAAACTTAAACACATAGCAGAAGACAGCCAAAAAGATATTATTATTATTTGAGCATTACAAGAACGCATCCTTCCAGGTTATCTTCTGCTGTCTGTTTACTTGAATCAACAAGAATGTGGCAGGGGTGCTAGGATTCGAACCTAGGTATGCAGGGATCAAAACCCTGTGCCTTACCGCTTGGCGACACCCCTAAATTTGCAGATTCTTACAATCATCCATTATAAAATTGCGCTCATCCCTGCAAATGTGCTGCGTATTTTGCAGGGGTTTTAGGAACATGTCAACTTTGAAAGCAATAATTTTTTTATTTTTTAAGTAAGAAGAGTAGTTGACACTATCGTTATAATGTCATATTGAAACAGGTTAGTAAAAACGAAATTCAGAAAAATTTCCGAATTTCGTTTTACCAAAAATCCAAGTTAACAATTTGACCTTAAACGGTCCAATTTTGAATAGCTACTTTAACCATCACCCCATTTCCTTCGAGACGAATCATACTTGGCAGATCAATTCCTCTGACCGAAGTATATTTAGCAAAATTAATTGTATAGCCGCTTTGTCTTAATTTCACTAGGTGATTGTATTCATCGCGTTGCTCAGCTTGAACAGGTCCTGGAGCGGGAAGTCCTCTCACCCAATAGTAAAGATTATTTACAGGCAGCCTGATTCCAGTTTGCTCTACTAATAGTTTATCGGCGTTATGAGACGTTATTTTTTTAGGCCCATCTTGGAAGGTAATGGTGTCGCCTTTTTTGTCAATGAGAACTGTACCAGCTCCTAAAGGACCCATTAAACGAATTTGATAGGCGCCGGGACCGTGTTGCTTCCAGTTCATGGCCGCTGACCATCCTTTATTTTTATTTTTTGCAGCCATGGAACCACGAATTTCCCAAGATGAAACCATTGCTGTTTTTGCTTTGCGTTGTTCTACGGACATAACTTTGTTTGGTTCTTGGTTTTGTTCTATAGGGATGTTTTTGTTTATAGGTACTTCCCCTGTAGGCCGCGGAGGGGCGCAGGCGGTTAAGAAGCAAAAAGAAATTATTATCAATTGTTTCATATTAATCATTTATCACCTCAAGTCCATTTATGTGGTTTTTCAAATAACAATACGCTAGACTGTTCGCATATGCAATCAGTCTTAATCAATATGAAATTAAAAGCAATTTACCCTGGTACTTTTGACCCTGTTACTAATGGACATGTTGATATTATCAGCCGAGCAGCTAAGATTTTTCCGGATATTCTCGTTGCGGTGGCAAACAATAGAGCAAAGCGTCCTTTTTTACCGTTGGAGACGAGAATTAAACTTGTGGAAGAGGCTGTTGCAGATTTACCAGGAGTTCACGTACTTGGATTTGATAATCTTTTAATTGATTTTGTATTGGAGCAGAATGCAGGAATTATTTTACGTGGTTTGCGGGCGGTTTCTGATTTTGAATATGAATTTCAACTGGCTGGAATGAATAGGAAATTGTCTACGCAAATAGAGACAATATTCTTAACTCCATCAGAAAATTTTATGTACATCTCCTCTACTCTAGTGCGTGAAATTGCGCTTTTAAATGGAGATATTTCTCAGTTTGTGCCTTCTTGCGTCGTAAGGGAGCTCCAAAAAAACTAGGTGAACATGAAACGTCAAAAATTGTCTAAGGCCTTTTGCCTGATTGCACTGAGCATTCATTTTTTGTTTTATCTCTCTACAAATACTTTTGCTAACCAAAATAACATTCGTCCCCCCGGTTATGCCGTAGCCAGTGCAAATCCTTTGGCAACTAATGCCGGACTTGAAATTTTAGCTGCTGGCGGAAATGCTTTTGATGCAGCAGTTGCTGTATCTGCAGTATTAGCTGTAGTTGAACCCTATCATTCAGGACTGGGTGGAGGTGGGTTTTGGTTGTTGCATCAAGAAAATCAGCATAAAAACATTTTTATTGATGGAAGGGAAACGGCTCCTTTGGCGGCAAAAAAAAACATGTATTTGGCACCTGACGGCAGTGTGATACCAGGCCTATCCTTAAATGGGGGGTTAGCCGCAGCGATTCCTGGAGAGCCCGCAGCGTTGGTATACATTGCCAAAAACTATGGGCGATTACCATTGGCAAAAACACTGGCTCCTGCAATCAAGTTAGCGCAAGAAGGTTTTTTGGTTGATAAGCAATTATACTCTTTTTTAAATAGGGCTGACCGATTAGAGCAAATCAAGAAATTCCCTTCTACGGCCAAAATCTTCCTAAATAATGGTTCTCCTTATCTTATCGGAGAGCGTCTAATTCAAACTGATTTAGCGTATACTTTGAAGCAAATTGCCGAGAAAGGAGAGCAAGGGTTTTATGCTGGAGAAGTGGCGGAGCGTTTGGTTAAGGGAGTTAATGCTGCGGGTGGCATATGGACACTTGAGGATTTAGCTAAATATCGTATCAAGATCAGAGAGCCTTTGATTGGCGCATACCATAATATGTTAATTATCACCGCGCCGCCGCCTTCAGCAGGGGGAGTTGCCCTATTGACCATGTTGAATATATTGTCTCACTATTCTTTATCTTCATTCTCAAAAGTGCAATGGATACATTACCTCGTAGAGTCCATGCGTCTTGCATATTGGCAACGCGAACAGTTTTTGGGTGATCCCGATTTTGTTCGCGTCCCCATTGAGAAGTTAATTTCTGCAGAAAACGGAAAACAGCTCGCTACATTAATTCCTCCGCAAAAAGCGATTGATAGCACTGTTTTGCAGGGACAGGTGAAGAATCATCAAGAGACTGTGAATACGACTCATATCTCTATTATTGATAACGAGGGTAATCGTGTTTCTGCGACTATGACTATAAATTACATTTTTGGTTCCAGTGTTGTTGCTGAAGGAACGGGTGTTTTGTTGAATGATGAAATGGATGATTTTTCCAGTAAAGTGGGTGACGAAAATGTTTTTGGCATTGTTGGGGCAGATAAAAATGAGATTGCGCCGGGGAAAAGACCATTATCCAGCATGACGCCTACTTTTCTTGAATTACCAGGCCGTGTCGCCATTCTGGGAACTCCGGGGGGGAGTCGTATCCCTACTATGGTATTAATTGCATCATTAGTATTTCATGATGCCTACGGTGCAATTAGTATGGTTTCGGCGATGCGCTTTCATCATCAGTATTTACCGGATGTGTTACAGTTTGAACCTGATACTTTATCTATGCCAATTCAAGAAGAGTTAAAAGCCATGGGGTATCACCTGATGCAATTAAGGCAGTACTATGGCGATATGCAAGCAATTACCTGGGATAAACAAACAAATATATTAACTGCTGCTTCTGATCCGAGATTTATAGGATTGGCAGCATCTATAGTAAATACTCCAAGCGGATATGGAGTAAAGTTCTAGGGGCTGTTTCCATTTCTACTATCTTGGCCAAACTGCTCTGATTTTCTACGTTCTGTTCACATACTGATGTATGCTACGCTTCGGTACTCGAAAATCAGACCATTTTAGCTCAAGCTAGCGAAATGCAAACAACCACTAAATTTCCCTTAGTGTTTAAGACTGATTTTCTCCAACCAGTTCTTTAATTACTTTGAAAGTTTGCTGAATGAGTCTGTCTTTATTTTCAATTGTAAATTGTCCTGCATCAATAGGGTTACCTATATGTATTTCGGCTTTTTGTTTTAGATGAAAATTAAAAGTTCGTGCGGGTAAAATATTATTGGCACCGCGGATTCCTATAGGAATAATAGTTGCCTTGGATTGGATTGCAGTAATAAATCCTCCCTTTTTAAATGAGCCAAGTTTTCCATCTTTGGAGCGAGTTCCTTCAGGAGCAATCCACATAACGATTCCGCTTTCCATTAATTGTTGAGCATATGCCAAGTCTTTAATGGCTTGATATTTATTTTTTCGGTCAATAAAAGGAAATTCTGCGGCTTTCATTGCTTTACCCATTAAGGGAATTTTGGCGAGTTCTTTTTTTGACAGCATTCGTATGGAGTGATTTGGGAACGCTTTAAATGCAAGAGGAATATCATAAGCGCTTGAGTGATTGCACATAATAATCGTAGCTTTTCCTGGTTGTGGCTGGACATTAAAAGGGTTTATCACTTTATATTCTACTTGTACAGCATTCAGCAATTGATCAATCCAATGATGTAACGCCTTATCTGTCCACTGACGGTTTATGGTGCTAAAAAAATATTTAAAGAGGCAGTGTGAGCTGGTGACTGCCGTATAAAACATGATCTTACAAAGAATCCATGAAGTTCGTAATTGATTTATTCTCATTCGCATTAGGGGTAAGTAAATTAGCGGTAATATAGCGCAAGTTGATTCGCTTGCCCAGATAGTTTTTAACGAGTCTAAATTTCAAGTAATATGTAACTTTTGTATAAATAGGTATACAGCTGGGATTGACAAGATGCTCTGCCCTATCTAAACACAATCAATTTAAAGAAATCCTACTGCTCTGCTTAGAGTGTTGATGAATGAGTCATCTGGGAGAATTGCATGAATATCAAAACCATGAGACATAATTTTATCCTCTCCCCAACGTTCATCCATATAATAGCGATATTGAGTTTCATGCAAATGACCAATAGCACCTATTTTTTCTCTTATCCCGTGCCTTTTTGCATCTTCAATGATTTCAAAATACCGTAAATTATAATAAAGATTTTCAGGCATAAGTTCCTTCGCTTTTTTAAAGTAGGGAATGGATTCTTGTTTTTTTTCCTCAAAATAAACAAGGGTATCAGCGAGTAAATAATAAATTTTCGCGAGGATTTGGCGCATTTCTTTTGATTTTGGCTCATTAACAGTAATAAAAGTTTTAAGTTCTTTTTTCAACTCTTCAATTTCATTTTCATGCACTTTAATGAAATTAACCCGGGTGTTTAAACTATCGTTATAATCAATGGGCACACCGAGTTGCGCAATCAAACAATCAATTTTTCGTAACAATAGCTTATTATAGATTTCCATAAGTGCTGTGTTGTTATTGAGAAATAGGTATTCACTGAGTCGAAGTTGCGCTTTGCTTAATTGGGTTCGATCGGATTCTTTCACTGGATGTTCTAATTCATCAATCGCCAAAAGTGTAGTCGCGTAATTCAAAATAGCCTCCCTGGCTAGGGAGTCGTGTGGCTGAATGCTCACTATTTTTCTAGCCAGATCTATTTGTTCTTCAGCCAATTGTATTGCTTCTTTTGTTTTTTTGTAGAGCAATGCTTCTTTTATTTGTGATGTATTTGCATCAAATTGGGTAAAATAATATTCGCGCAAGCGTTCAAGCCTATGCTTATTAAATTTGAGGCTTTGGCTGCTTGTATATAAGATATCAGCGTCCTGAAAACGATGACTCTCCATAGCGAGGTCAAATTGATATAAAGTCCATTCGTCTCTCATCATAATGTCTTGCATGGAATTGTCTTGATCCAAAATTTTTGGTTCAAGTACGACTGCCTGAGCTAAATACTCGAGGGTTTTATTGCCAGTGAATAGTCGGGTTATTCTCCATTTGCTTTTTTCTTTTTTAGCATCCTCTAAATAACTCTGTGCTACTTGAGTACGTAATTCAGGATATGATACTAAGTAACCTGTTTGCTCTTCATAGCTAAAATTGCTCTTTATATAATTAACTGCTTTTTGTTGATCATCTTTATTCGTTGATAAGAATAATGCACCGATGAGTTGCACAGCATTTTTTAATGCTTGAGGATCATTTTCTTCTTGGGTTAAGTAAAAATCAATAAATGGTTCCTTAAACTTATTTTTGACTTCCGCAGACCATTCCAATGCTTCATAAAATTGTTGTTGTGAAACCAGAGATTGTGCGTAGGCTTCGGCAAAAGGACTAAATTTAATACAATTTATTTTGCTGACAGGTTGGTGGTAGTAATTAATTTGGCGAATTGCAGTATTAATCGTTTCACTGTCTTGGGGATCAATGGAAGGTAGCAAATAAGCCAGATATTCTTGTATAAAGGATTGGCCAAAAGAGTAGTTCCTCCGAATGGATTCATCGAATTCAGGAAAGGCATGTGAATGAGTAATGAAATAACTGACTAATAATTGCTGCAGTTCATTAGAAGTTTGATTTTTCCTAGGTAAATGGCTTAAGTATATAAAATTCGTGGAGATTGGAAATCCATCTCTGCTTTTATTCAATTGCGAAGATTTAAAACCTTTGAGGTAGCCCGCATAGGCAATTTTACCTAAAGTCATTTCAATACGATTAGGATGACAATGATTCTCAAAGCCTAACCAACCTTTAAATGATTCAAAAAGAGTACGGAACCAACTGACCTGAAAAACATTGATTCCATCAGTGTAGAGTCTTTTCCTGGGACATGAAGCAATTTCTCGCCAAAACCTTCGATATTCATTTTCATCAAAATCATAAATAAGAAAGTCTGGGAGATGGACTGTTCCTTTTTCTTGATATTGTTCAGCGACATGTCTTGCTAATCTTAAACGCAACATAAAAAATTCCAGTAAAATTAGGCGATTATATGGTAATTTAAAATCAAGTATTGGGCAATTAAGTTATAGAATGAACAGAATTTATTTGAATATTTAATTTTGACATTGGGGACAAAAAAAAGAATTACGCCCAGAAATTATAACTGATTCAATAGGATGTTGACAGAGCAAGCACGGTTGATTTTTTCGGCCATATACTTTAAGCGATATACTAAAATAGCCTGGTTTACCATCAAAAGCATAAAAATCACGCAGGGTAGTGCCACCACATAATATTGCCTGTTTGAGTACCTCTTTGATCTGTTTCGTGAGTGTATAACATGCTTCTTCTGAAAGCATTTTTGCCGGAGTGTTAGGATGAATATTCGCTAAAAAGAGGCTTTCTGCGGCATAAATATTTCCTACGCCCACCACAATTTCATGATCCATAATTAATGATTTAATCGGTTTGTTCTTATTTTGAACTTTTTGAAATAGGTAATGACCATTAAATTCCTCACAAAGAGGTTCAGGGCCTAAATGACGAAGTAGCTGGTGTTGATATGGGCTTTCATTTATGTACAGAAATAAACCAAAACGCCTGGGATCGCAGAATCGCAGCGCGAGTTCGTTTGCCAGCGTTAAGAGGATATGATCATGTTTTTCAGGCTCACTCTTATCTGGTATGATACGTAGGTGGCCTGACATTCCCAGATGAACTAAAAGATATCCTTTTGAGAGCTGGATTAGGATGTATTTTGCCCTACGAGAAACAGCAATTATTTTTTTTCCGGCACACAATTGATCCAAGTTGTCGGGAACCGGGATGCGGAGTTTAGAGTTGCGTACAATGATTTCTTTAATTGTCTGTCCTTCCAGATGGGATTTAATTCCTTCTTTTGTAGTTTCAACTTCAGGTAATTCGGGCATTATTTTTTATCGTCATGTTCAATGATTCTACCCTGATTTTTATTAATTACTTCTGTTTTAGTCGATGTGCTTGGGAACAAATATTGTTTTATTGTCGCGATCAACCAAAGGATTCCTCCTATGAGGAGACCCCAAACCAAAACATACGAGAACATAAATAACAGACCAAAAAATAGTGCTATAGCAACACCTGCCACCAAGAAAGGTACCAAATTTTCAAAAATTTTCCCTAGAGGAGATTTTTCGTTCATAACATAATTTCCTATCTTATTAATTATTAATTATCGGCTACATAATGAAATGTTGCAACGTTAAGAGTAAAATTGTGTTATCCTTAATATGATATAAGGATTTTTTGAATTCTTACATATTGAGTACCCAACTAAAGGATGAGTTTTTTCTTAATTTGCATTTTAGCATTTTTAAAGTGGAGTTATTATGGTTTTTGGTTATTTAAACCTGTCTTTTTGGGGATATGTGATTGCAACATTGATTTTGACGCAAATTACTATCGCAGCAGTAACACTATATCTTCATCGGAATCAAACACATCGAGCACTGACCCTGCATCCAATTATTAGTCATTTTTTCCGTTTTTGGCTGTGGTTAACTACTGGGATGGTTACTGCAGACTGGGTGGCTATTCATCGAAAACATCACGCATCAGCCGATGTTGAAGGTGATCCGCACAGCCCAGTAGTTTTCGGAATTAAAAAAGTATTTTGGGAAGGGGCAGAACTCTACAAAGTAGCTCGTAAAGATAGAGAAATGGTCGCTAAATACTCTCATGGCACTCCTCAGGATTGGCTGGAGCGAAAAGTTTATTCGCCCCATTCTTCCAAGGGAATATTGCTCATGTTGTTCATTAATTTATTCTTATTTGGTGTTCCTGGAATCACGATTTGGGCAATTCAAATGATGTGGATACCATTTCATGCTGCCGGTGTGGTTAATGGAATTGGCCACCATTGGGGGTATCGAAACTTTGAATGTACGGATGCTGCAAGAAATATTTTCCCCTGGGGTTTTTGGATAGGTGGTGAGGAATTACATAACAACCATCATACTTTTGCTTCCTCA
Organism: Legionella tucsonensis; assembly: GCF_001468035.1. Lineage (GTDB taxonomy): Bacteria > Pseudomonadota > Gammaproteobacteria > Legionellales > Legionellaceae > Legionella > Legionella tucsonensis. Next base: position 181,766 of record NZ_LNZA01000008.1, on the reverse strand, counting down.
GCTAAGTTTTCAGTTAAATGGTGGGAATTTGATATAGGTTGGATGTACATTCGAATTCTTTCCTTTTTAGGCCTTGCCAAAGTAAAAAAATTACCACCAAAACTGGCGATGGAAAAAGGAAAGCTGCAAGTAGATTTAGATACGGTGAAAGCTGTTATTGCGAATCGTTTTCAGGTCATGTCGAACTATTATAAAAGTGTGATTAGACCCATACTCAAGCAAGAAAAGCATAGCTATATTGAGAATAAGGATGAGAAGAAGCTTTTTGCACGTGCTGGAAGATTATTGAGACGTGAGAATTGTTTGTTAAATACGAGGGCTAGAATGCGTTTATCCCATCTGTTGGAAGCTCGTGAACAATTACGCATTGTCTACGCATACAAGCAATCGCTACAAAATATTTGGTTAAAAACAGCCTCTACCCAGAAAGAATTAATCGAAGCATTACAGCAATGGTGCAGGCAAGCTGAAGAGTCTGGTCTTGATGTTTTGAGGCAATTTGCCCAACAGCTTAAAGGATATGTTCCTGTATATAGATAATTCTTCGGTAACATCTCACCTGTTTATCTCATAGAGGAAAGAACAGGTGAGATGTTATTGTTTTATTTGTTTTCTAGTTTCAATTGTCTATAGTAGTATTTTATTTATCGCAATAACAGGGAGTTGGTTATGATGAAAGGTGTAGCAATAGTTACTGGTGGAACTGGTGGTATAGGCACAGCCATTTGTCAACGCTTAGCCTCCGATTTTCAGGTTGTCGCGTGTTATTTCAAACATGGAAAACATGAAGAGGCGAAGCAATGGCAAGAAGAGCAAAAAAAGCTGGGTCACGATATTGATATTGTTTATGGTGATATCGCACAATTTGCTGACTGTGAAAAAATAGTAGCCTTAGTCATGGAGCGTTATGGTAGTGTTGATGTACTGATTAATAATGCAGGCATTACTCAAGATTGCAGTTTACGAAAAATGACTCCAGATCAATGGCAATATGTTATCGATGCTAATTTGACCAGCGTATTTAATATGACTCGCAATGCAATCCCGATTATGATTGATAAGGGTTTTGGCCGCATTATAAGTATTTCTTCTATTAATGGGCGAAAAGGTCAATTTGGTCAATGTAATTATGCTTCAACTAAATCCGCGTTGTATGGATTCACCAAAAGCTTGGCTTTAGAAGTAGCAAATAAAGGTATAACGGTTAATACGGTTTCTCCTGGTTATGTAGAAACTTCTATGCTTACTTCTTTAAAAGAAGAGGTGCTCAAATCAATCATCGCAAGTATTCCTGTTGGTCGGTTGGGGGATCCAAAAGAAATAGCGGATGCGGTTGCTTTTTTAGCATCCCCCGATAGCGGATTTATTACCGGTGCAAACTTGGATATTAATGGTGGACAGTACATGTAAAATTAAGCCCTGGGTTTGATTGATAATCCTGGGCATTACAACAGTCTCTTTATCATTAATTTTCGCAAATCTAACTCATAGAGAACTATATGCAACATAATAATATTGTATTGATCACTGGGGGTACTGGAGATATAGGTAAAGCAATTGCAAAGGAATTGAACTCTTCTTACAAACATGTTTTTTCTCTTGATTTAATTTCTGAAGAAGAAGGAAAAGCATGGAAAAAAGATCTATTCGATGAAGGATATAAGAATATCTATTTTCGTCATATGGATGTAACTGATTATGAGCAATGTGGGAAGGTTGTTTCTTCCATTATTGAAGAATATGGTAATATTGATGTGCTAATTAATAATGCGGGCATCACTCGAGATGCTGTATTTACAAAGATGACTAAACAGCAATGGGATGAAGTATTAACAGTTAATCTTGATGGCATGTTTAATGTAACTCGTCATGTAGTTGAAAATATGAGAGAGCACGAATCAGGACGAATCGTTAATATTTCTTCGGTGAATGCGCAAAAAGGTCAATTTTCGCAAGCAAATTATGCTGCCTCAAAAGCAGGTGTTTATGGTTTCACCAAAAGTTTGGCGCAAGAACTCATGAGTAAAAACATCACTGTGAACAGTCTTTCTCCCGGCTATGTGGATACTCGATTAATGAAAGGTATTAGACCAGATATTCTGGAAGGGATTATTGCCCAAATTCCTGCAAAGCGTTTAGCTCAGACTCAAGAAATTGCTTGGGCCGTAGAATTTTTAATTAGTGAGAAAAGTCGATATATTACAGGGGCTAATCTTAGTGTGAATGGCGGTCTCCATATGTACTAATAAGATTCTTCTTTTAATTCAAGATTATCTTCTTCTGTTTTAGGAAGAGGGAAAAGGGTGAAGTTTTTAACAAAATCACCTAAATATGAAGAGAACACTATGACTCGATTAATAAAAAAATACAAAAATCGACGGCTTTATGATACTGAGACAAGTCAGTATATTACCCTTGAAGAATTGCAGCGTTATGTAGTGGATGGTGTGCAATTTAAAGTAGAAGACTCTCTCACTGGGAAAGATTTAACGAATGCTATCTTGCTGCAAATTATTGTGGAAATGGAGGCGGGTTCAACTCAATTTTTATCTTCAGATATTTTGCGGCAGATCATCGCTCTAGCCAATCATCCTATGCATGCTTCTTTAAAACAGATGATGGAACAGATGTTTCAAGCTATGGAGAAACCTTTACAAAATAATCCTTATCGTCAGGCAACTGAAACTTGGAATCAGCAAATGCAAAAAATGATGCAACAATGGCAGAATTTATTTAAAGGCTAGCTGGTATTGTGTGAGTTTTAAAGCAATAGATAATAAGCAGACTTTAAGATTAGTTTTTTTATGCTGCATTGCAAAAAAAAATTCCTAACCTATTGACAAATTTGTTCTATATATACTAATATTAAATTGTGCAATGCAACATAGAGGAGAGTATCATGGCCCAACAAAATTTTGAAAGATGGACTGAAATGGCTAAAAAATTTCAAGAGCCTTTTCAAGCTATAGCTGAATTGAATGTGAAAACTTTGCAAGGTATGACTTATCTCAAGCCCGAAGAGATTGCTGGTATTAAAAAACCTGAAGAACTGTTGGAGAAGCAAATTAATCTAGCTGTTGAAAATAGTCATAAGGCTTTAGATTACATGCAAAAATCTTTTCAAATCCTTGAGAAAGCAATGTTAGGTTTCGTTCATGAAGCTAAAAAAGCATCTGAAGTAAAACATTAAAACATTAATTGAAATATCTTTTTAGAAGGGCAGTTCAAGTACGTAAGTATGAACTGCCTTTTTTACCGCTGATTTCACCCATAGAATCATTCAATGATCACATCAATTTCAAAGACCAGGAATTGATTTTCTGAAAAATTGATATACTCTTAAGAAAGACTTGTTTAAATTTAAGTCATATAATTTTTTTACTACTTATTAAGGAAAAAATTATTTTCAAGGAGGTTATCATGCAAGTCAAAGAAATCATGACATCTAAACCAGAATTTTTACTTACCACCGCTACTATTACTGAAGCAGCTAAAAAAATGCGAGAATTAGATACAGGATTTTTACCCATTGGCGATAAAGAAAAAGATAAAATTGTTGGTATACTTACTGATCGTGATCTCGTTATCTCTGCTCTTGCCAATAAGAATCCATTAGATACGCCAGTAAAAAATGTGATGCATAAAGACGTATGGTACTGTTTTGAAAGTGATGATGTTAAAAAAGCACATGAAAGCATGAAGGAGAAAAAAATACGCCGGCTTATTGTGCTTAATAAAGATAAAAAACTGTCCGGTGTGTTGTCTTTAGGTGATATTGCATTACATTGTGATACCAAACTATCTGGAGAAGCATTGAAAAAAATCTCTGTCCATTAAATTTGGAAGCTTATGTCGTTTTATCTGGTAGGGTACTAACCAGATGAAACAAAATAGAGCTCTTGCAAAATCTGCAGGTTATGCAAGAGCTCTAATGGGTTTTTAAAATCAAGACCAAGGCAATTATTAGAGTAGTTTTTTGCTAAACAACAGATCCAAGCTTAATCTTGAATAAACAGAAACATTAAGAAAATAGATCATATAGCTCTATACTTCGATTGTATTTATTAAAATTTTTCCAGGGATTTTCTTTTTTTCCTAAACGCTGAAATATATTCTTCAAATGATAGGATTTGGGGTGTAATGAACTATCATTCAGTTCTTCCCATTCCAGGGGTGTTGCTACAGGAGCTCCTTTTTGAGCACGTAGCGAATAAGGCACTATTGCTGTCATGGCATAGTCATTCCGTAAAAAATCAATAAATACTTTATTTCCACGTTTATTTTTCCGTTGTTCCAAAGTCGTTATTTGGGGTTGTCGCTGATGCAGTTTTTCTGCTATTTTTCTCGAAATTTTTTTGATTTTATCAAATTTGTAGTGAGTCTTAATGGGTAAATGGATATGTAGACCACGAGAGCCAGAAGTTTTGACAAAGGTTGTAAGCTCAAATTCATCAAGTAGCTTTTTTAAAGCAAGAGCTGCATCACGTACTTTTTCAAAATCATCATCCTGTGGGTCCAAATCAAAAATAATTTGATCGGGTTTTTCTATTGAGGAAATAGTTGACAGAGAAGAGTGAAGTTCTAAAGTATTTTGTCCTGCCAAGTAAACCAACGCCTTTTTAGAATGGATGCCTATCATGTTTATTTTTGAATTATTTTGTACTGTCGGTACAGTAAATTGTTTAATAAAATCAGGGAAATAATCAGGACGATGTTTGTTATAAAAACCCTCTTGATTAATACCATCAGGATATCGTTTCAGACTAAGCGGCCTATTTTGTACAAAAGGAAGAAGGTATTCTGCGATTTTATAAAAATATTCTGCGACTTCTCTTTTTGAAATCGAGTCTTCTGGATAAAGTAATTTATCTGGATGAGAGATATCAACACCGGCAATTTTCATAGGGCTCCTCCCAGAGGTTTATAATACCTACTTGGTTTTAATCTTGGGTTAACGTTGCGAGCATAGGAGAAATTTCTTTATTCTGTTCTTTTATATCCAGCGTGTTTTTCATAGAACTTAATAACTGTCTGAATAATTTATTCATTTTCTTTCTCTTCTTTAGCAATTTCATCTAGAGAACGGCCCGTTAATACTGAATTTGGTTTAGTGCTCACAGGATTTTTCCAAGCATCTGCTTGATTATCATCAAGTTTAAAAATGACCCATTGCTCCGTATCCTTTTCTTGTTTAGTACGGGTCATGGCATAGCCTCCTTTTATTTTCTCTTCATGCAGGAAAAATTTTAAAGTCCCCTCTTTTAAAGCTTTTTTCATGGATTTTTTTTCTTCAATGAGCTCGTAATGACCAAGATCCCACACCATAACTGTTCCAGCTCCATATTATCCCTCAGGAATGATACCCTCAAATTTAGCATAATCTAGGGGATGATCTTCAGTACGGATGGCTAATCGTTTTTTATTAGCGGCTGTTGATATTCCTTTAGGAATAGCCCAGGAAATTAATGCATCATCGTTTTGTAGACTAAAATCATAATGCAAATGGCTGGCATCATGTTTCTGAATTACAAAAAATATGTTCCTTTTTTTTGAGGTCGTTCTTTGAGGCTCTTTGGTTTTCCTAAAATCTCTTTTTTGCTGATATTCTTTTAAGTGCTTGCTTTTAGACATTATTTAATCCTTATTTTTTGATGTAGATTAAATTATTCCTTTATAACTTAATTGATATTATGGGCAATAAAAAGACAATATATAAATTTATTGACTAATTAAACTAAATTTCAACAAAATAATCTAGCGAATGGGTGTTTTTAAATGCTGGCAGAAAAAGGCTTTTTTAGTTTTCCGCAAGAGGATACAATGCCCAAGATGAGAATGATTCTATGAATGAGGTTATTAAAATGGGGGCATTGGGTGATCATTTTTCGTTATTTAACTAAAGAAGTGTTTATCACTTTGATTTCACTAACCTCCATATTGGTGTTAATTTTTCTGAGTAATCAATTAATTCACTATCTCAATCGAGCAGCTTCCGGCAGTATTCCAGGTGTTATTATTATGAAGTTAATGATACTGGAATTACCTACTTTACTAAGTTTACTCATTCCTTTAGGTTTTTATATTGCGATGTTACTCGCTTACGGTCGCTTGTATGCTGAAAGCGAGATGACTGTATTACGTGCTTGTGGTTATGGATCGAATCAATTATTAAAACACAGTTTTATTATGGCAACAGTAGTCGCTATTATTGTAGCTGTGATAATGATTTGGGGAAGTCCCTTAATTTATATTGAACGTGCAAAGTTGTTGCGTACTACGGGAATACAAACTTTGGTACAAACGATCATGCCTGGACGTTTTCATGCCATTAATGACGGTCGGGAAGTATTTTACGTCCAGTCTATGAGTCGCGATCATACTAAGGCAGAGCAAGTATTCCTGGCAAAAAGAAGTTCTGTAAATGCACAAATACGTTGGGATATATTATGGGCCGATCAAGCTTTTGCGGAAACTGACGCAAAAACAGGAGAGGACTACATCATCTTGCAAAATGGCAAAGAATATCAAGGGGTTCCAGGTCATGCAGATTATCAAGTTGCAGAATTTGGACAATATAAAGCACGCTTGCCACATCCTGTGATCAAAGTTTCTGGTGATCTCCGCACAATGAGCACAGCCAGTTTATTACCTTTTAATAATGGAAATGTTGCCAAGGCTGCTGAATTACAATGGCGTTTATCAGTACCAATCATGGTATTTACTTTGACGTTGATTGCTGTTCCTTTGAGTCGTATTAATCCTCGTTCTGGAAAATACGCCAAGTTATTACCTGCAATCATTATTTATATTTTATACGCAAACTTATTGTTTATTGCGCGTGATGTAATGATTTCCGGAAAAACCCCGCAATGGATGGGTTTATGGTGGGTACATCTGATTGTTATTGGTTTTGGATTATTACTAAACTGGCGTAATCAGGCGAAATTGGCATGAGTATGAATATATTAGATCGCTACATTGCAAAAACAGTTCTAAGTTCTATTGGTTTAGTCACGCTCATGTTAGTCGGGTTGCAAATTTTTATTTTATTTGTTGGTGAAATAGGTGATTTAGGTCGGGTTGATTACGGTATTATGCAGGCAATTTTTTTTATTTTGTTACAAATGCCATATCAAGTCTATTTGTTTTTTCCCATGGCAAGCCTCCTTGGCTGTTTAATTGGCCTTGGGATTTTGGCTAATCATAGCGAATTGGTCATAATGCGTGCTTCCGGGATGTCTATAGGACAAGTAACTTGGGCCGTTTTAAAAGCATCGCTGTTACTCATCGTATTGGTAACTGCGCTAGGAGAAACTTTAGTCCCATACTTATCCCACTACTCCAATGACTATAAGACTGCTGCAGTCAGTGGAGGACAAACATTAAGAACCTCACAAGGGTCTTGGATGCGATATGGCAATGAATTTATTTCTGTGGGATTGATATTGCCCCATAATGTCTTAAACAACATTTATCAATTTCGTTTTGATGATCAGCATCATTTAAAAATGTCGCGTTTTATTCGTGAAGCAAAGTATATGCCAACAGGTTGGGTTGCATATGACATAGAGCAAACAGATTTTGAGGCAGATAAGACGAAAACTCAGACTTTTGCTACTCTTCCCTGGGAAGTATCCGTAAAACCAAAAATCTTAATGATTAGCAGTATTGAGCCTGATGAAATGACCTTGAGAGAATTAAATCGTTATATACGAGAGCAGAAACACAACCATCAGAATGTGCATAATTATCAGTTTGCTTTTTTACAACGGATTATTCAACCATTTACTACCATGGTGATGATGATCCTCGCCATTCCATTTATTTTTGGTCCATTGCGTTCAACGACTATGGGATCAAAATTATTGGTGGGTGCTGCCGTAGGATTCAGCTTTCATATTTTAAGTCGTTTTTTTGGTCCACTCAGCACGGTATTTCAATTGCCTCCTGAATTAGCTGCTTTAGGGCCTACTTTTATTTTCGCGCTATTGGGCTTGTATTTGATGAGAAGAGTTCCATAACATGGCACTTGGTGATTTACCTCCGATTTTATTTATACGTTTTCATGATAGAATATTGATCACATAGTGTAAATATATCAAAAAATGAAAATTCAGTGTAAGTTTTGCCGACAGCGTATGGAGCCTACTGTTTGCTGGGAAGAAAGATTAGTCACTACTGATCAAGCTGTTTATTATTGTAGTTTATGTAATAGGAAATTATTTGTTTTAGGCGGTTTTTTGGATAAACCATTTTGGCAGCGTCCCATCTATTTATGGTTTGGTATCCCATTAATCATCGATCTGATTGATTATTGGGAAAAGGCAAAAAACCTTTTAAGCGAGATGCATCTTGGCAAACTAATTTATCTTATTTTATCCATAATCTTAACAGCACTTGCTTATTTCTTTTTTAAGTAAAGTGACTGTTCATCTGTGGCGTATTGCGCGTGTTATACTACTTGTCCTGCTGCCCATCCTGATGACCAAGCCCATTGAAAGTTATATCCTCCTAACCAACCGGTAACATCCAAGGCTTCGCCAATGAAATAAAGTCCTGGGGTATTTTGAGCTTCCATAGTTTTGGAGGAAATTGCATGACAATCTACACCACCAATAGTTACTTCAGCTGTTCGATATCCTTCAGTTCCATTCGGTTTTACCAGCCAAGAGTTAAGTTGTTTTGCTACAGATTCCAAATTATGATTTGAGAGTTCAGCAAGTTTCGTTTCAGCAAGTTCTGGTGAAATAAAGAGTTCGATAATGCGTTTAGGTAAATGTGTGGACAAGATAGAGTTTAATTGTCTCTGTGGTTTTTCAGATCGAGCATTTTTTAAGTAATTCAAGAGATTGATTTCGGGTAATAAATTGATACAAATACTCTCTCCTGCATGCCAATAGGACGATAATTGTAAAATTGCAGGGCCGCTCAAACCGCGATGAGTAAATAAGGTATTTTCACGAAATTCAATACGTTCATTTTTAACTAAACTATCAATACCAATTCCGGAAAGCAGAGTGATTCTTTCTTTTTCCAATACATCAAGAGTAAGAGGAACTAATCCAGCACGAGTTGGCCATACTTTAATACCAAATTGCTCTGCAACTTTGTAGGCAAATGGGCTAGCCCCCATGGTAGGTATGGATAAACCCCCGCTGGCAATAACAAGAGATTGGCACTGAAATATCCCCTTAGTGGTTTGTAGTTTAAAACTGTGTGATTTGTGAATTTTTTCTATATAGGTATTTAGGTGTATTGTGGCACCTACGGCACCACACTCTTTAAGCAACATATCCACAATGTCTTTCGATTTATTATCACAAAATAATTGCCCTAAGGTTTTTTCATGGAAGGGAATTTTATGTTTTTTAACAAGCTCAATAAAATCCCATTGGGTATAGCGGCTTAAAGCGGATTTAAAAAAATGAGGGTTATGGGAGTTATATTTTTCAGGTTCAATATAATAATTAGTAAAATTACAACGACCTCCTCCCGACATTAAAATCTTTTTACCTGCTTTATTCGCATGATCCAATACCAGGACTTTACGGTGGCGTTTGCCCGCTTCAATGGCGCACATTAAACCTGCAGCACCTGCGCCTATAATAATGACATCAACTGCTTCCATATCGGATTGACTTGTGTTAAATCTAAACCTGTGCAAGGGTAACATGCGTTGCGCGTGATTCAAAGAATTGTTCTTGGACATGAAGGTGTTTTTTTATGCGGCGAACTCATTATAAATACATTATATGTATGTTCTAAAACGTCTTTTGGCGATCATCTTGGGTGTTATAGTATTGCCATTACGCATCTTGGTATACAATGCCCTTTATGAAGCGATTGCATTTCTTTTGGGAGTTGCGGGTGTAATCAGCTTACCTATTTACTTTGCATCTGTTTTTAAGAATCTCGGTGTTTCAACTGCGAAGAATTTTCTACTGACTACGTTGATTATTTTTCCACTTGTAGTGGCAGTAGTGGCAATTACTTTTGCAGTTACAACAGCCTTTTTAGTTTACAATACTGTAATCAACATGTTTGCATCGTTCTGGCTTGGTTTTAGGAGTGGATTACTTCATGAGATGGAGGGCTTTCGGAATGCGTTCGCTTCGCAACATACTTTAACGCAGGACATCGGTTTATATGTGAGAGCCTTTCAGGCCGGTGTGCATGCAGATGAAGTAATCGATGATGTTGATTTTGATGGCTTTCAACGAATAAGAGGAGAATTACAAGATGTTGTTGTAGTCAAGGAAGATTTGGAAGTTCCAGATTTAGAAAGTAAGGATGCAAGAGTATCTCATAAGTTATTAGATAACATTGAATTAGAAAAAATCAATATGCTTATAAAGGAATTGACCAATCCCCCAGATTTTTTATCTCCAGAAGAAAAACGACAGTTGGATGCTTTAAAAACTTTATACACTCAATATAACGATTTATCAAAAAAGCTGGAGGATGTACGGACTGCTTTAGTGAATAATGATAAAACCCGAATTGAAGATGAAATGGTAGCTTATAATGAAGTGGAAACACCTATATTATTGGTAAAACAATATAAAAAAAAGGAGCAATGGCATAATGTTCCTGCGAACAGCTATGTTACCGATAAAGAAAGTTTACTGCATTGGTTAAAGCAAAATCCGAAACACCCTCTCAATAAAGATCTTCTGAAAAAACCAGAAGCTTATAACAAAATGGAAACAAGATATATTTGGTATGAACTTACCAAAGAAGATTGCTCTTCCCAAGAGTTAGCTGAGGCGGCTGCCCAAATGAAAGATTTGGCTCAAGCTTTATCTTCTCGATTACCTACGCAAAAAATGAACTTAGGGCCAGGTACCGCTCGCCAATCGTTTTTTGGTTCGGATGTCAATACTTCTGAATCACCTACAATACAATTGGATACCGCATTAACGAGGCAGACTTGGAGATAAAAGCCAAAGTAATCTTATTCAAGAACTAATTGAGGATTATTGCTCTTGTTCTTCTTTCATTTACACTTATGACGTTAATTTAAGTTTATACTGTAAGTATTCAAGTGCTCCATTTTAAGGACAATCATCATGAGTGAACTTGATATTTTGCAATTATTTTATGATGAGATGAGAAATCGTAGTGCAACTCGAGATCAAGTTTTTTTAAGTATGGAAGAGGATGCAGCAGCAATGCTTTCTCAAAAGTTAGGACAATCTGTATCAGTTGCAGATCTACAACAATTAACGGATACATGCATTGCTAATGAGTGGCTGGAGCGAACGACCGCTGATCCTAATTATAAATATTTATCATTAACTGAAGCAGGGTTGCAAATAATTTTAGCGAATCAATACAGATAATTGAGCATTAAGGGTATAAACTTTAAGCAAAAGTAGGTAAAATATATCATTTTATTCTTTTTTGTTGTCAATATGCCAAAACGAACCGATATTAAATCCATCCTCATCCTTGGAGCAGGTCCTATTGTAATAGGACAAGCTTGTGAATTTGATTACTCTGGAACCCAAGCAGTACGTGCCTTAAAGGAAGAGGGTTATCGAGTGATCTTGGTAAATTCCAATCCAGCTACCATTATGACAGATCCAGAACTCGCAGATGCAACTTATGTTGAGCCGGTATCCTGGAAAGAAGTAGCACGTATTATTGAAATTGAACGTCCAGATGCCCTTTTGCCCACTATGGGTGGGCAGACAGCGCTTAACTGTGCTCTGGATTTAGTACGCGAGGGAATTTTAGCAAAGTATAACGTTGAAATGATAGGCGCAACACGAGAAGCGATTGATCGTGCTGAAGATAGAGAAAAATTTCGTCAATTGATGATTCAAATTGGCTTGGATATGCCGCGTTCGGCGATTGCTCATAGCATGGAAGAGGCAATTCAGGTACAGGCGCAATTGGGTTATCCGGCAATTATTCGTCCCTCCTTTACTATGGGGGGCAGTGGTGGTGGTATTGCTTATAACCGTGAAGAATTTGAAGAAATTTGTATGCGTGGATTAGAGTTATCGCCAACTCATGAGTTATTGATCGATGAATCAGTACTTGGCTGGAAAGAGTTCGAAATGGAAGTAGTACGTGACAAAAATGATAATTGCATTATTGTCTGTACTATTGAAAACTTTGATCCCATGGGAGTTCATACGGGCGATTCAATTACTGTTGCTCCTGCACAAACACTTACTGATAAAGAATATCAACGTATGCGAGATGCCGCCATTAAAGTATTAAGAGCTGTAGGTGTTGATACAGGAGGTTCAAACGTACAATTTGCTGTTAATCCAGAGGATGGGAGAATGCTTGTAGTTGAAATGAACCCAAGGGTTTCTCGAAGCTCTGCTTTGGCTTCCAAGGCAACTGGCTTTCCTATTGCGAAAGTTGCTGCAAAACTGGCTGTTGGCTACACGCTTGATGAGTTAAAAAATGAAATTACTGGGGGTAAGACACCGGCTTCATTTGAACCAAGCATTGATTATGTAGTCACTAAAGTACCACGATTTAATTTCGATAAATTCCCACAAACCTCTGATATCCTGACTACGCAAATGAAGTCAGTTGGTGAAGTGATGGCAATTGGTTCTAATTTCCAGGAGTCCTTACAAAAAGCAATACGGGGTTTAGAGATAGGACGTTGTGGTTTGCATCCTTTATTCAAAAAAAGCGATTTAGCACGTTTAAGAGGTCATTTGCGGGAGCCAACTCCAGATAGGCTTTGGTATATCGCTGATGCTTTTAGGAATAATATCACTCTTGAAGAAATTCATCAGGAAAGTCGTGTTGATCCCTGGTTTCTGGCTCAAATCGAGGAGCTGGTCGCTCTGGAACGCTCTGTGGTTGGGAAGAAATTGGCAGATATCGATGCACTGACTTTACGTCTGCTGAAGCGACGTGGTTTTGCCGATGCCTATTTGGCTAAAATCTGGTCTTGCGCTGAAGAGGAAGTACGCAAAAAACGAAAAGAACTAGGAATTGTCCCTGTCTATAAACGCATTGATTCTTGTGCTGGTGAATTTCCCAGTGATACGGCTTATATGTATTCGTGCTATGAAACCCGCTGTGAGGCTCGTCCTGATACCGGCAAGAAAAAGATTATGATTCTCGGTGGAGGACCTAATCGAATCGGACAGGGAATTGAGTTTGATTATTGTTGTGTGCACGCAGCCATGGCTCTTAGAAACGCAGGATGCCAGACTATTATGGTTAATTGTAACCCTGAAACAGTATCTACCGACTTTGATACTTCCGATCGTTTGTATTTTGAACCTGTGACGTTAGAAGATGTTTTAGGTATTGTAGATGTAGAAAAACCAGAAGGAGTTATTGTCCATTACGGTGGGCAAACCCCTTTAAAATTAGCACGTGCCTTAGAGGCAAATGGTGTTAAAATCATTGGGACCTCTCCTGATGCAATTGATAGGGCGGAAGACAGGGATCGGTTTCAAAAATTAGTAACTGAGTTAAAATTGCATCAACCTGATAATGGAACTGTACGTAGTGAGGCAGAAGCCATCACTTTAGCAAATAAGATCGGTTATCCGTTAGTGGTAAGACCTTCCTATGTTCTTGGGGGGCGTGCTATGGAAGTTGTCTATCAAGAAGATGATTTGCGCCATTATTTATCGCATGCGGTTGCTGTATCCAATGATTCTCCTGTATTGTTGGATAAATTCTTAAATGATGCAATTGAAGTAGATATTGACGCCGTTTGTGATGGAAAAGAGGTATTGATTGGTGCAGTAATGGAACATATAGAACAAGCTGGTATTCATTCAGGAGATTCTGCCTGTACTTTACCTCCATTTAGCCTTAGTGTTGTGGTACAACAGGATTTAATGGAGCAAATGCGTCAAATGGCATTGAATTTAGGAGTAGTAGGTTTGATTAATGCGCAATTTGCTATTCAAGCGGACGATATTTATGTTCTGGAGGTAAATCCAAGAGCTTCAAGGACAGTTCCTTTTGTTTCCAAAGCGACAGGGTTACCTTTGGCCAAAATTGCAGCTCTTTGCAAACTGGGGATTAGCTTAAAAGAACAAGGTTTAAGTCAAAATCACCATATGCCATCCTTTTATTCAATTAAACTTCCTGTTTTTCCTTTTATCAAATTTTCTGGGGTAGACTCTATTCTTGGCCCTGAAATGAAATCTACAGGGGAAGTCATGGGTATTGCCAGACGTTTTGGACAGGCTTATGCTAAAGCACAATTAGGAGCAGGCTCTAACATACCCAAACGTCGTCGTGCTTTTGTTTCCGTTAGGGACGCTGATAAAACTCGAGTAGGTGAAATTGCCAAGAGATTGATTGAATTAGGTTTTGAAATTATTGCAACACGTGGCACAGCCTTGGCTTTACAAGCAGCCGGAGTGGATTGTCGCCGAGTATTTAAGGTGAATGAAGGCAGACCACACGTTTTGGATTTTATAAAAAATAACGAAATCGATTTTATTGTAAATACAACTGAGGGCAAGCAAGCAATTGCCGATTCTTTTGCAATTAGACGCAATGCATTACAACACAAGGTTAGCTATACTACAACCTTGTCAGGAGCTGAGGCTGCTTGTTTGGCTATGAAATATGAAGATAGAGAAACTGTAACTCGATTGCAGGATTTACATTAACAAACAGTACTGCATTCTAAGCTACACGTATCACTAAATTTAAAGATCTCATTTTCTTCTATGAAGGGAATGAGATTAAAAAATAAATTACCAGGGAATTATTTTTGAGGTAGATATGAGCAAACACCCCATGACAGTTCAAGGTGCAGAAGCACTTAATTCAGAATTACAGCGATTAAAATTTGTGGATAGGCCTCGTATTGTTGAAGCGATTGCTACAGCAAGGGCACATGGTGATTTGAAAGAAAACGCCGAATATCATGCAGCCCGAGAACAGCAAAGCTTTAATGAAGGCCGTATTCAAGAGCTGGAAGCAAAATTATCTCATGCACAAATTATTGATATCAGCAAATTGCAGAATAACGGCAAAGTAGTCTTTGGTTGTACCGTCACAGTATGTCATATCGCAACAGATGCGAAGGTGACTTACAAAATTGTTGGTGAAGATGAGGCGGACATTAAACAGAATAAAATCTCCTACAGTTCTCCTATTGGCCGTGCTTTAATAGGTAAGGAACTGGATGATTCAGTCACCGTAAACACACCAGGGGGTATGGTGGAGTATGAAATTGTTGAGGTGCAATACATCTAAATAGCTATTCATCTACACGGATTGTTCAGAGTACCTCACCTGATTTCGGAAGGAATTTACTGGCGATTAATCGATGCTGCTGCTATTGCAGCAGCAGTAAGAGTTTGGCAGTATTCGATGCATTGCTCACTATAAATAACGTTTTTGATTTGTTTTATCCCTTGCTGGGATTTTTGGTCGTACCACCAATCTCCATAACTTAATTAATCCAAATAAAAATACCCCTTACTTGATTTTTATTGAGCATAGAATAACTCATTTTGTGGTTTGTAGTGGTAGCTTGTTTGTTATTTACTACAAAACAGTCACGTGTAAAAAATCAAACTTATTAGGTAAATAATTTGCATCGATGCAACACGCTCTTATGGTAAACGATGTGCTTTTTCATGAGTTATCCATGCAACTGATTTATGTGATTACGACAAAATGAGATAAATTTGAATTAATTGTTCTGTATTACTACAATTTAAGTAGGTTCTTTTTTCCGAGAATCATTATGAAAGGTAAAACAGGTACAGTGGCACGCCTCGGTACCTCGATATTTGCAAAAAAATCCTCATTAACGTTGGGACGTCATTTATGGGGCGCACAAAAATATGCATACGAGCACCATACTAGTCAAGTAATTATAAAGTCTAATTATTTTGATACGTTTTCTTTCCGAGGAAAGAGATTTATTAGTGATAAAGATACTTTCTCATTCTTTGTGTTAAGTACCCAAGACGTTGCTGTAAGAGGTATGCATAAATCAGAAATGAATGCAGATTTAAACAAAACATTATACGGTATAGTTGGGAGACTACCACTTACGGCATACCATGAAAATGGAACAATAGATAGAGAAGAAACAGGTAGGCTGGTTAAAGAACATAGAATAGGCAAAGTCAGAGGTATTTCAACTTCTGAAAGTTTATTTCAGGGATTCAAATTTTCTTCTTTTTTAATTCCTCAACGCCAGGGAATGATTGCAATTGATCAAGAAAATGTTCCCTCGACGGAAAGACATAATCCTAATACTAATCCTATTCTTGCAGAAGAACAAACTTTGACTGACGCGGTTTGGGTTGGAAATACAGTAGTTGAAAGGGAATTAACAATTTCAGCCATTCACATTTCAGCAATTATAGGAGGGGTATCCAGGGATGGGATGCGGATTAATGTTGAGTATAATCCACTTTATGTAGATCAACATTTGTTATCTGAGGAATTAAAAAATGAATATGCTTTAATGCTGAACGATTTTTATAAGGTTATTCCCTTTGCAAGGGAAGATAGAAATGCGCCAGAAGTCAAAGAATTTAAAGAAAAGCAACGAGAGTTTTACGAAAAATATGCGAAAGCAGCAGGTTTAAGTGAATCTCATATAGAAGCGATAAAAAAGACAATAGAAGATAAGAATGCTCTTGTGGAAAAAGAACACGATCAATCTCGATCCAAAGAAAAGACAAAACAAAAAACTCATACCGGCGCCAAAGGTGCAGGGGCTATAGCCGCAGGAGTGGGAATTGGAGTGGGTTTATACGCTAAATCGAAGTCAGACCAAAAGAAAATGACTTTAAATCATGATGAAATGATGTTTTTAGTAGAAAATGGCTATGCTTTATCCGTGGTTCGCAACAGGGAGGAAGCTGCAAAGCATCAGCAAGAACCTGTTCGCAAAGATGCTATCAGTTTATCTGATTTTTACTCTCATCAGGGTTTAATAGGGATTTCAAACGATGAGGAGATTAAATTACAACAGAAACTTCATGATGGGATTCGACAACATGTCGTCAATGCTTTTAAATTTAATAAAGAACCTGTGTTTTTACTGATTGATGGCACACACGGTGCCTACGATCAAAAAAATTATTTATTGGGAAAAATTGGTAAACGCAATATCGATCCAAGTCAGATAAGGGCTGTAATTAGTAAAGAAGAAGGAAAACCCTGGGATGAAGAAACAGCTTTCAAAGCCATCATTTCTAAAATTAAAGAATTAAAAGAGGAGCCGCAAAAAGAAAACACTCAAAGAACTATGCTTTAGGTACTTGTTAGCTCATTCACTGCGTGCCAAGAAGTTGAAATCCGAGGTATGTAATCCACACAGGAGTTTGTTACATTGATACGAAGACGAGTAAATCAAAACGTCGTCATAGCGCATCGAATACTGTCAAACTTTACGTTTTTATTGCATCCGCCTCTTCGTCGAGCTTGTTGAATAAAAGAAAAAAAGTTAAGTTATCCTACCATTAGTTGAGTTAACACGTATTTCAACGAATCATCTTTATAAATTTGTTTGATTTATTCGTGACTTGCACTTAAGCTCTGCCTCTATTTAGAACTATCCCAGGAATAACAATTTTTCGCCAATAGGTTTGAATATGGCAAAGAAATTGGATTTATTAACCTACCCATAATGATTTTTATAATGCCATTCAATGTGTCCTGCTCATGAAGAGTTAAGACATGTTTTTACACAACAAGCTCGACTTATTTGCTTGGAGTATAATCAAAGTCATCCTTTCAGGTAAATTGTGATCGAGGTATACTCAATTAAGTTTTGCAATGCAAATACTTCTTAGAAGTCAAATGATTAGAATAATTAAATTTTACTAAATAGAGTGTATCATGAAAAGTAAGTATCAACGATTCGCGATTAATACAGCACTAGCTCAAGGACTTTTTTCGTGGAAAAAAATTACATTCGAAAGTAACTTTTTTCTACGGAAAGAATTAGGATCATCTCGAAACTATCACGTTAATTTACAAAACAAGTGGACCATTAGTAGTTATTTCTTTCCGCAAACTTCTTTTAGAGGTGACAGAGTGAGTAATTATGAGAGTGTCCTTTCTCACTTGCCCTTAGGGAATAAAAATATTAGATGGCTAGGTATGTGTGAAAAAAAAATAGATGAATCTACACATAAGAAGTTATTCGGTTTAATAGGAAAAAGACCGATCCTAACGTGCCATGAAGATGAAACCATAGAGAGAAAAGAAACAGACGAGCAGATGAAACGTAGGACTGTTGATGTCAACGAGCTAGCTAATACTGAACGTTTAGATAAAGGGTTCAAATTTGCCAGTTTTTTAATTCAATCAAATCAAATACAACTAGCAATTGACCTAAATAATATTCCTAAAGATGAAATATATTATCCAAATACAAATAATTTATCCAATGACATCAAAACTCTGAAAGCAACAGAAATGACGCTTCCTGCCGTGCACATCTCAGCTATTTTAATGAGGATATTAAAGAGTGGACTCACCACCCTTAAGATTGAATATAATCCATTTTATGTAGACCAGCATTTATTATCAAAGGAATTAAAAGTCGAATATGCTTTATTGACTAAGAAATTTTATAGTGTTGTCCTATAGCAAGGAAAAAGGAAGATGCTCCAGAAGTCGGAGAATTTAGAGAAATACAAAGAGACTTTTACAAAAAGTATGGAGAAGAGGCAAGATTAAGTGAGTCTCATATTAAAGCTATAGAAGATGAAGTAAATTCTCCTGGTAATAATCTTGATAATATTCCGGCGCGTCCTTAGAAATAAAATTGAAGATTGGCGTTCCCTTTCCGAACCACTCTGTGGTAAAAGTATTAAAATTTCGGTGTTATGGTTTAGCGAATATCGTGTATTATACTCAACATTAATTTTCTCAACTTTCCTGGATATTCCTCTTATTGTTAGAGGAAAACCCAGGTTAACACTCTGATTAAGGTTGAAATACTTCCTGCTGAATACCGCCGACAACCCATTGGGTACTATTAGGAAATTGACGAAAATGCCAAATTTCATCAAGTGGACTAATAGGTTCATCATCTTCTTTAATGGAGCCGGTAAAGTGAACGCTTGCAATGAGTGAATTAGATTGTCTAGAAATATCAAGTAACTTAGCGTCTAAAGTGATGACTTCTGTTTTATTTGACGTATTTCTTCGCTCATCTAATTGCATCTTGATTTCTGCAAATACTTCAGGTGCTGTGAATTCACTCAAGTCTTGCAGGTTTTTTTGGTCATAAGCAGCTTGCAAGCGGTTAAATGTTACTTTGGCTTCACGCAAAAAGGATTCAGGCATAAAACCTGAAGGATATTCAGAAAAGTTATTAGCGGAACTGCCTCCGGTGCTGCTATTAAATGACTGAGTAAAGTTATTAAAAGGATTTTGATTAAAAGAACGTGCTTGTCCTTGTCCTGATTGAAAGCCCGGTTGCATTCTTTTACGGAAAAAACCAATAACAAAAAAGAGAATTGCGCCTACAACGAGCCATGACATAATTCCGCTGGCAAACCCATGCCCCATGAATAAACTAGTAAGCAAGCCGCCAATTAATAAACCACTGAGTAATCCTCCCCATCGACTGGAATTTTTCGTGCTTTGTCCAAGAGCACTGGATTTCTGTACCTTATTTGGTGAAAACAAAGCACTTTGGGAGCGCTGTATACCAAAACTTCTGCCAGCACCAAAGCGTTTGGCAGAGGCTTCGTTCACTAACAGTCCAAAGCTTAGTAATGCAATAAATAAATAGGAAATAAACGCACGCATAGTATGAAACCTTTCTTTTAAATAGAGTAAGTAAGTATATATGAATTTCGATGAATCTGTCTCTTTGTGATTAAAATTTTAGCTAATGTCTGGTTTGCGAATAAAATCCTCCCCACCGGGAAGTGCAAGAATTGAATTAATAGTAGATAAGAGAAAACAGTCCCCAGTTCGACCACCTTGACTAATTTGACTTGCATCTAATTTCATAGGAAAGAGTGGACTCTTATCTCTTTCATGAACTACAGGTTTGCCATTGTATTTTCCAATGGGATCTTGTACATACTTTGAGTTATCCATAATTTCATACTCGAATTCTTTTAAACAGATCCCTGATAGATAAAATTCTATACGATTGTTATAAATTATAATATATATGATTTATTATCACCTTAAGTTGGTATCTTTTATTGTTTTAAAATGAAATGACAAGCTAGGATTGTTTCTGGGAGAAGAGCAATAGAAATATATCCTAAATGAGTAACGCTTTAGGAATGCTCGGAAAATATTGGTTTATAAAAAATAGTTTTCAAAGTGGCCGCAACATTGATATCGATAAGATTAATAAGAGGCTAAAGCATTGGTCTTTTTAAAGAGTTAAACGATAGAATTATTCAATGTAAATCCATTTAGAATTCCTGGAGTAAATGGATTAACCTGATTATTTGTTTTTAACAGGTAACGTCCTGAGTTACTATTGATTTCAAAGAGAATTTGTAAGCTGGAACTGTCTTGTTCATCAACGAGAACATTCACTTTTTCGAGCAGTTTAAATAAAGCCCAGATTCCTTGTTCAGTGAGTTCATAGTGATTGCCTTCAATTGAATTAAGAGCAAGTTTTGCGTGGGATTGCGGCCAGGTAAAACGAATAACTGACTCGGTGCTTTGATTATCGGTCAATTTTGTGCTGCCAATCTGAAGTTCCAGGTTTGCAACCACAGGATCAAGGCTAATTTTTTGCAGACTAAAATCAATTTTACTTTCCTCTCCATGATCAGGGAAAAACATATTGGTAATAATATTCGCACGTATCAGCGCATCTAATGTTTCTGAGGCGATAGGTAATACTGAATCATTTACTGCTTTAGGTTTCCATTCTGCATTGGAAACATCCAAAAATGGTTTAACATAGTTGTCAGTAAATGAATTTAATGCACCGTGAGTAGAAAAGAAATGATTAAAATCGTTTAGTGCAATTTCTTGTTGCGAGGCATCAAAAGGATAGCGCCTGGCAATAGTGGTCTGAAATTCTCTATAAACGGTTTGTTGCCATTGTTGGTTTATATACTGGCGACTGTCTTTGATCAAAATACCCCACGTGTCGCTTGCTAATTGTTTTGTCCAGGCACTTAGAGGTTCTGGTAATTGTCGTGCTTGATTATAAAGTAAACTTACTGGATCTGAGGCGCTATCATTCGCAAAACGCGTTTTAGTAATATTAAATGCGGTTTTACCTCCATCATTTATCATGGATAAAGTAGAAATAAAGCGCTCTAAATCAACGATTTTCAGACTTAGCTCTTTAGTACTGGAAAGACTCATTAAATTTAAATCAGTAAATTGATTGGCAATAGATTGATTGAATAGTGATGTGGTATTGGTCAAGTCAGCCTTGGTTTCCTGTTGGATTAATCCGATCATTTTGCTTAGTGCATGAGATTGTTCCAGATTTTTAACTACTTGCCGGCCTGCTTGATAATCTTGATAATGCAAAGGTTGTGATTTGCGCATGAACGTTTGCCACCAGGTGACATAATCAAAACAATATGCCTGAATGATCATTTCTTGTAATTGGTTTAAATCATTGCGAGCAAGAACCCAGTTTTCTTTTTGCAAACTATGGCTAATATCAGGAATTCTTTGCATGACTTCATTAAAACCTGAGCGGGTAAAGTAACTCGGCAATTCGTTAGTAGCTAATACAAAACCATTAATTTCAATTTTTTGTTTGGCATTAGGTAAAAACTCTTTTGCAATAGAGTAATAGAGGTAACTGGTAGGCAATGCATTTAAGTAATTTCTGGCATCACTAATTACCTGTGGTTTCACGGTTATATTTTGGGGTGGTTTACTTAATAAGAGTTTTAACAGCGCCAACTGTTTGTTTAAAGAGCTTTCAGGCTGGTTTTTCCATTGAGCAGCAAACCAATCATGTACTTGCATTGCTGAAAAATGTTCTGGTTGACTCAACATCAGATAAATTTTCAAGGCGTTATAACGAACGATAGGGGTATTTCCTGAATTATTGATTACGTCTTCCAGCTCGTTGGTTAACGAAGGTAAAAATTCACCATGGAGTCGGCTTTCAGCATTGTGGTGCAAATTGTTTTTTAATTGATGTACTGTGGGTAGTGACAAAGAATTACTTGGAATATGGCTCATCGTTTTTGCAGCCTTGGATAAATGATAAAGAGCCTGTTTTTCTTTATTTTTCTGGCTATTGAGTACATCATAAGCAAGTAATTCTTTACTTGCTTCATCCAATAAATGAGCTGTTTTATAATGATTATAGCTTAAGATCAGCAAGCTGATTCCAGCAATACTTGCAGTAACTGCAATAATGGGTTTTTGCGAAAACTTTCTGGCTTGTGGAATTTGACTGCAATGTTCCTGAAGGGTCTTTAATGCACCCTCAACAAAATAAGCTCTGAAATTTGTCGCTTGAGGAAATGTATCTTGGACCATCAATGCATATTCATGCTGAATTTTCTTATTCAGACGGTCAATACTCACGCCACCTTGCTCCGCGCTACTAAAATAAATAGAATGTAAATTAAAAAGTTTGAGTGAAATTCCCTGAATTAATGCTTGAATAGGAGCACGTAAACTGGCTACCTGTAATGGAAATTCCCGAATTAAACTGCGCCTCATTGTAGAACGCGCGGGGTGCATTTTGCTAATTACTTGTTGACCAAGTTGTTCGGTGAGCTGATTGAATTGTAATGAGTATGCTTCTATTTTTTTCTTTAATTCATTTCTGCAATCAAGTGAAAATCCCAAGGGTTTCGATAAATCGGTTGTATGTTCTGATTGGTAAAATTCGGTGAAGCCGGCAAGGGTATCCATTTTGGTAAACATCAGCGCAAGATTAATGGAATAACCCAGGTTAGTTCCAAATCGTTCCAACAATTGCAAATGCGCTTTTTTCTGTTCTGCAAACTGACTGGGATCCGCAATAAGCAAGTCGTTTACATCAATACATAAAACAAGACCCGTAATTTTTAGATACGCGTTGCATCGATTTAATTGTTTCAGGGTAGTGAGCAATAAGGTTTTACTGTTGGTAAGCCAATTTTCACCAAGCTCAATAATGATCCCTTTCCGATTAAAATATATTTTGGCATGTTGTTCACTAAAAACAGGTATTTCTTCCATATTGCTTTGCTTTAATATGGCCGATTTTCCTTGGGCATTTTTGCCGGTAATCACTATAAAAGACAGCTGATTGCTTTGTGGCTTTAATTGTAAAAGTATTTTTTTTATAGCATCACATAATGCGCGTAAAGAATTGTCCATCAGCTATCCAGAAGAGCAAGTTGGGTATGTCCAAATAAAACGTTTTTTGCTTTATTTTCCAATAAGTATTGGCTGGTCAAAAAAGCAAGTGTTACAACGGTAATCGCAGAAATCAAAGTGATTATGACAGCTTTATAATTTTTTTTAACAATTTTGGGTATAGGATTTTCATTAAATAAACGGCGTGGTTGATTAAAACGATTTTGCTGAATTATTTGATAAAGATCTTCAATGAAGTTATCCAAAACCTGTCGTCCATCAGGTTTGAGATGATAATGGCCCTCAAAGCCAATGATCAGAAAAAAATAAACCAATTCAATAAGATCAAGGTATTGGTTTGGTCGTTCTTTTATATAATTGAGGATTTCAAAAAAACGATGTTGTGGTTGGGCATTATCATTGGCGAGCGGCGTGAAGGCCTTAAATTCAGCGGTAATTTGATACACTCGCATGTAATTTTTACCCAGGATTTCATCTATGGTTGCTGCCATTAAATAATGAGCAATGGCAGCAAAGTCTGTCGGGTATTTCGATGCATCTATCTTACTCTGAAAAGCAAGTAACTCATGTTCAATATTGTCTCTGATATTCTCAATAGCAGGTAATGAGGGGCTAAGACAGAGTCGTTCCAATAGCGATAAAAGAGGGCCTGCAGCCGCAACTAAATCGTTAGTAGCAAAAGGAGCAATAAATAATTTAGAGCGATAGTAACCTTGCGGGACAAGCATCGTTCCCGAATCAACAAGTTGGCTGCTGACCAGTGGGGCTGGATAATGCGCAACTGACATGGTCTTGCTCCTAATAGATCCTGATTCAAGCATGGAATTCTATTGCAAACACTCTAAGTTTAAAAGAAGATGATACGTTATATATCGCTTTTAGTTCAAGTGAGTTAAGTTTTTAAACTGCTAATATACCGCGAGCAAAAGTTATGATCTAGATTGCCAGTGTTTTAGCTAGAGAATGGGTGCTCGTTAGTGCAATCTGTACTGCTTGAATCGCTTTGGCAATATCCCTGATTTCCACAGGTATATTTGGGGTTTCTACTAACTTATTACAAGCTAATTTTAGATCTCCGTTGTCTTGGAACGCAGTCTTTATCCCGTGAATTAAAGGAGATAAAGAGCGATTTCGATTTCCAAAAAAATTAGATTCGCTCCCTTTATAATACATGGTACAGGTTTCTAATAAACCTATTCGCATTGCTGTAGTATGAGTCTTGTTGCCATTAGGATTTAGAGATACTCTAATCAATGCAAGCCTGCTTTTTACTTGATTTGATGATCTAGGTAAAAATAAATTTTTTAGTGCGTGATCAGAAAAATTTTTTAAAATCATAGTTTATTCTATCTTTTCCTTTTGTTTGTTCATTTATATGTGCTTGCATGATCGATGCTCGCCAATTAATTGCTCAAAAATTACCTTAATGATTTTATTTTAATTCGGAGGGGTTATAATACTTAGTTAAGAAGAAATGAATAATTGGAATGGGCCAGTACGAATTGGAGGGTTGCCTTAAGGCTGGCTTCTCCCAAGGCACTTAAGAGACAGGCCTTAAGTATGACCTCTCGTATGTACAGAAATGACACGCCTTCCTTGTACAAAAGTAAAATTAGAACTGAAATCCTAAGAGTTGCTGTTATTGTTGAATTTGTTTGCATCCTTCATGAACAATAAGATATTATTCTGGTTTGCCAAATATAGAACTATTTTGGTACTATATTTATAATATGGATAGAAATTTGATCAAGCGGATGTTTTGTTTCAAATTAAGACTTATTCAGTACTAGATTATTCGATTTTGGGGTGTTATGCTGCGCATCAGCAAGTTGGCCGATTATGGAACAGTTGTGATGGTTTATCTCGCCAGACACGTGCAAGAATTGTGTAATGCTCGTGATATTGCATTACATACTCATCTGACTGTACCTACGGTAAGTAAAATTTTAAAACGTTTAACCAGTGCAGGGTTGTTAACTTCAGTACGCGGAGTGGCTGGAGGATATCGATTGCGACGACCTGCAACTGAGATTTCTGTGTCGCAAATAATTTTTGCATTGGAAGAGCATCGTGGTTTCACAGAATGCAGTTTGCAACCTAATGATTGTTCATTACAAGGTGTTTGCACTATTCAAGGTAATTGGCGATTAATTAGTCAAGCAATTGAAACCGCTTTGGATAGTGTAAGTTTAGCCACTTTGGCTAAACCAACTTTGCAAGCACATGATGTGGAGCGAGTTCGACAATTGGCAAGTGGAGTTAATCGTGGCTAAAAGCAGTGAGCAAATTAATTCTCTGCTCGATAGAGAATATCAACATGGGTTTACAACCGACATTGAAGTAGATACTTTTGAGCCTGGACTGGACGAGGACGTGATTCGTCGTTTATCAGCAATTAAAGGCGAGCCAGAGTTTTTGCTTGAATGGCGTTTAAAAGCCTATAGACATTGGTTAACCATGTCTCCTCCTCAATGGTCCAGCGTGCATTATCCGCCTGTAGATTACCAGGCTCTTTCTTATTATTCAGCGCCTAAAATGAAAAAAGATGCGCCCAAGAGTCTGGATGAGGTTGACCCTGAGTTACTAAGAACCTATGAGAAACTGGGCATTCCTTTAAGAGAACAAGAAATGCTGGCTGGTGTAGCTGTAGATGCTGTTTTTGATAGTGTTTCTGTGGCAACTACGTTTAAAGCGAAACTCGCTGAAAAAGGCGTTATTTTTTGTCCTATCTCTGAAGCGGTACATAAATATCCAGAGCTACTGATGCAATATTTAGGATCGGTAGTACCTTATCGTGATAATTTTTATGCTGCGTTGAATTCGGCTGTATTTAGTGATGGTTCTTTTGTGTATGTTCCCAAAGGGGTGCGTTGTCCGATGGAGCTATCGACTTATTTTCGAATTAATGCTGCTTCTACAGGACAATTTGAACGTACCTTGATTATCGCTGATGCAGACAGTTACGTTTCCTATCTTGAAGGCTGCACTGCACCGATGCGTGATGAAAATCAACTCCATGCAGCAGTAGTCGAGTTGGTTGCTTTGGATGGAGCACAAATTAAATATTCCACGGTTCAAAACTGGTATCCAGGTGATAAGGAAGGAAAAGGCGGTATTTATAATTTTGTGACGAAACGTGGTGCTTGCCGCGGCAAACGCTCCAAAATTTCCTGGACGCAAATTGAAACGGGCTCAGCAATTACCTGGAAATATCCCAGTGTGATATTACAAGGAGATGATTCTGTTGGTGAGTTTTATTCAGTTGCCCTAACCAACAACTATCAACAAGCCGATACAGGCACTAAAATGATTCATATTGGAAAAAACACACGTTCAACTATTATTTCCAAAGGGATCAGTGCGGGACGTGCACATAATGCTTATCGCGGTTTGGTTCGTATCGCTCCAACAGCAACAAATGCACGTAATTATACTCAGTGTGACTCCATGCTTATGGGCTCTGAATGTTCTGCACATACTTTTCCTTATATAGAAGTAAAAAACCCCACAGCACAAGTAGAACATGAAGCAACTACTTCCAAGATCAGTGAAGAGCAATTGTTTTATTGTCAACAACGAGGAATCGATACAGAGGATGCTGTTTCGATGATTGTAAATGGTTTTTGTAAGCAGGTATTAAAAGAATTACCTATGGAGTTTGCGGTGGAAGCGACTAAATTGCTAGGTCTAAGTTTAGAAGGGGCAGTAGGTTAATATGTTAAAAATTAAAGACTTAAATGTTGAAATAAATGACCAATCCATTTTAAAAGGCATTAATCTTCAGGTAAATGCAGGTGAAGTTCATGCCATTATGGGACCTAATGGCTCAGGTAAAAGTACCCTGTCCAAAGTATTAGCCGGTCATTCTTCTTATCAAGTGATTAGTGGGGAAATAAACTATTTAGGAAAGGATTTGACTCCTTTGTCTCCCGAAGAAAGAGCACGTGCCGGTATTTTTTTGTCGTTTCAATATCCAGTGGAAATACCTGGCGTGACTAACGTTAATTTTCTTAAAGCCTCTGTTAATGCAGTACGTAAGGGTCAGGGGAAAAATACACTTGATGCCATTGAGTTCCTGTCATTCATTCGGGAAAAATGTCAGTTACTGGAAATGGATGAAAGCTTTCTCTATCGCAGCATTAATGAAGGGTTTTCTGGCGGCGAAAAAAAACGGAATGAAATTTTACAGATGGCAGCTCTGGAACCAAGACTTGCTATTCTCGATGAGACTGATTCAGGCTTGGATATTGATGCATTACGTATTATTTCGCATGGTGTTAATGCAATGCGTTCTCCAGAGCGTTCTATTATTTTAGTAACGCATTATCAGCGCTTGCTTGATTATATTGAACCCGACTTTATCCATGTGCTGGTAAATGGTCGTATCATTATGTCTGGTGATAAATCATTAGCACTTGAATTAGAGAAAAAAGGGTACAGCTGGCTTGAGGAAACGGTGTAGTGATGAGCGAGATTTTGGATTTTTACCAACAACAAGCAAAAGCTGGTTTATCTAGTTTGCCTTGGCTTGCCCGATTGCAAACTAAAGCATTAATGGATTTGAATCGACATGGATTTCCAACGCGACATGATGAAGACTGGAAATATACCCGTGTTGAGGCATTATTAAATCAGCCTTTTATGCTTTCTCATGCTGTAGATAACCTCAAGGAGTCCGCGGCTACGGCCTATAAGGACAAAGTAAACTCTGATTTGCCAATAACTCAACGTATATTGATTCGAAATGGAGTCATTGAGGGCGTAGAGCAGCTTGCCAAGACTGTACCAAAAGGAGTGTTAGTTCTACCGTTATCTATTGCATTGACCCAATATCCAGAAGTACTCAAACCTTATCTGGGATCTGTTTTAAAACAAGAGCATGGTTTTCATTATTTAAATACGGCTATGATTCACTGTGGTGTGTTGATTTATATTCCATCAGGTGTTGTTCTTGAAGAACCCATTGCTCTAACTCATATGCAGACTCAAACGAATCAGGCAGTTTATTTGCGACATTTGATTGTTGCCGAGGAGAACAGTCAGGCTGCAATAATTGAAGATTATCAAGGTTTGGCTGATTGTTGTTATTTGACGAATACGGTAACCGAGATTGTTGTTGGTCCTGGTGCAAAATTAACGCATTATAAGCTGCAAAGAGAGAGTAAATCTGCTTTTCATATAGGTCATCTGTCGGTGAAGCAATTAGAGGGCAGTGAGTTCGCCAATCATTCTTTAAGCCTTGGCGGACAATGGGTACGTTCAGATATCAGTTTGTATATGCAAGAAGAAAAAGCACATTCTTTGATGAATGGGATTTACGCTCCTGCTGAAGGACAGCATGTGGATCATCATACCACAGTGCAGCACCTGGTGCCTTCTTGCAGCAGTGAACAGGATTATAAAGGCATTCTCACTGGGCATTCGCGTGCAGTATTTAATGGTAAGGTATTTGTTGCTAAAAATGCACAGCATACTGATGCCAAACAACAAAATAAAAACCTATTACTTTCAGCAAATGCGGAAGTGGATACCAAACCGCAGTTGGAAATTTTTGCCGATGATGTATTGTGCTCTCATGGGGCGACGGTTGGACAATTGGATGAGGAAGCATTATTTTATTTGGCAACTCGTGGGATTGGTCGGCTTGAAGCATCGCATTATTTAATTCATGCTTTTGCCAGTGATAATCTGCGGCTTATTCCCCATCGCCAATTAGCGGACTACATGGGACATTTATTAACACAACAGTTGGGGTAAGCTAAATGGACGCCTTGAATATTCATGCAATTCGTAGAGATTTCCCTGCACTCAATCAAAAAGTGAATGATTTTGATTTAATTTATTTTGATAATGCGGCAACAGCACAAAAGCCTAAAGCAGTGATTGAGGCTATTACTCATTATTATGAACAGGATAATTCGAATGTACATCGTGGTGTTCATACTTTAAGTGTCAGAGCAACAGAGAGTTACGAAGCGGCTCGTTCCAAAGTGAAGCGCTTTATCAATGCCAGTTCACCACGTGAATGCATTTTTGTGCGCGGAACAACCGAAGCGATTAATTTGGTGGCACAAAGTTTAGTTGCACCGCGTATTTTACCTGACGAAGAAATATTAATTACGCACATGGAGCATCATTCCAATATTGTTCCTTGGCAGATGGTTTGTAAAAAAACCGGGGCCAAGCTGCAGGTTGCTCCTATTTCGCTTGATGGTGAGATTTTATTGGATGAGTTTGCCAAGAAGTTAAATGAAAACACTAAATTTGTCGCGATTACGCATGCTTCTAATGCTTTAGGCACTATAAATCCCATTAAAGAAATGATTAAGATGGCGCACGAGTATGGGGCCGAAGTATTAGTCGATGGCGCACAAGCAGTCCCTCATTTTTCTGTAGATGTACAAGATTTAGGATGTGATTTTTATGCTTTTTCCGGACATAAATTATATGGCCCTACAGGTATTGGTGTTCTATGGGGTAAAGAAGAGCTTCTAAATGCCATGTCTCCTTATCAAGGGGGAGGCGAGATGATTAATTCCGTTACTTTTGAAGCAACAGAATATGCTGCAGTGCCAAGTAAATTTGAAGCAGGAACTCCTCATATTGCCGGTGCAATTGGCTTAGGGGCTGCAATAGATTATTTAGAATCTTTAGATATGGAAGCAATCATCGCCTATGAGCAAGAGTTATTAGAATATGCAACTGCCGGAGTTCGGTCGAGCGGATTTAATATTATTGGAACCGCAAAACAAAAAGTACCGGTTGTCGCTTTTGTACATGGAACAATTCATGCTCATGATATTGGCACTATTTTAGATAGTGAAGGAATTGCAATACGGAGTGGCCATCATTGTGCCATGCCGTTGATGGATTTTTATAATGTTGCGGCCACTTCGCGTCTTTCCTTGGCATTTTATAACACCAGAGAGGAAATTGATGCATGCATACACGCATTGCATCGGGTTAAAGAGGTATTTGCATGAGTGCAGAATTGCGAGAACTTTATCAAGAAATCATTATCGATCACAATCGCAATCCGCGCCATCATTATGAAATGAAAGATGCGACAGCGCAAGCGAATGGTTTTAATCCTTTGTGCGGGGATAAATTAACAGTATATGCTAAAATAGAAGAGGATGTGATTACTGAGTTAAGTTTTCTGGGATGTGGTTGTGCTATATCCCAGGCATCTGCTTCTTTGATGACTGATTCGATCAAAGGGAAAACTACAAAAGAAGCCCATGAAATGTTTCATCGCTTTCATCATATGTTGACTCAAAATGAAGAGGGTCAATTACGTTATATGGATAAGTTGATGGTGCTTGCGGGAGTGAAGGCTTATCCGGCACGGGTAAAATGTGCTACCTTGGCTTGGCATACTTTGGAAGCTGCATTGAATCAAGACAGCAATGTGGTGAAAACAGAGTAGGAGGACATATTTCTGGGTTCCATTGAGCATTGCTATTAAATGTAGGAATTTGAGTTAAATCCTACGTCCCGCGGACAAGCCGCGAGATGTGGGCGAGGTTTATTTATATACCATTAGGTTATAACAGCGCCGCTGTGTTGGCACCTAGATTACGGCCACCAAAAAGAACAGGTACTTTATGTTTGGTTTTAAGAAAAAACAGGATGAGGAATTACTGAAAGAAGCCATTATTAATGCGCTTAAGGGTATTTATGACCCTGAGATTCCTGTTAATATTTATGATTTGGGTTTAATTTACGATGTCTCGATCGATGATGATGCCCATGTTGCAATTCAAATGACTTTAACGACCCCTGGGTGTCCTGTGGCGCAAACTTTTCCAGGAACGGTAGAACAAGCAGTCAATAAAGTAGAAGGTGTTCGTGATTGCTCTGTGGAGTTAGTTTGGGAGCCGCCTTGGTCTCAAGAAAGAATGACCGAAGCAGCACGACTTGAATTGGGAATTTTTTATTGATGTGGTACCCTTCAGCACCGATCGAATTTTTACGTCAGCGTGCGGAATTATTAGCAAAAATACGTTTGTTCTTTACGGAACGTGGTTATTTGGAAGTAGAAACGCCAATTATGGCGCGATATGGGACAACAGATGTTTATCTAAGTAATATCAAAGCTATTTTTCGTGGTGAAACTTATTGCTTACAGACTTCCCCGGAATACCATATGAAGCGTTTGCTTGCGGCAGGAAGTGGTTCTATTTTTCAAATAGCACGTGTATTTCGCGACGATGAATTAGGACGTTGGCATAATCCAGAGTTTACCTTATTAGAATGGTACCAGCTGGGTATTGATCATCATGCCCTAATGGAAGAAATGGATCTTTTTCTGCAAAGGGTAATGCAGTCTAAGCCCCTGATCAAAAAAACGTATCAACAGGCTTTTCTTGAGGCGTGTGGTATTGACCCATTATCTGCAACCGCAGCACAATTTCGTCATATATTGGCACATTACGATTTGGATAATGTCCTGCCTCCTCAAGAAGAAGATAGAGATCAGTATCTTTTTTTATTGATGAGCCATGTTGTAGAGCCTTTTTTGGGCAAGGAAAGTGCCCCTGTTGCTGTATATAATTTTCCGGCATCGCAAGCTGCTTTGGCAAAAGTTAGTAATGGTGTTGCAGAACGTTTTGAGGTTTATTATCAAGGAGTCGAGTTAGCTAATGGTTTTCATGAGTTAACCGATGCTGCTTCTCAAGCAAAACGTTTTGCTCAGGACCAAAAAATCAGAAGCGAAAAAGGCTTTCCTTTCATGGAGGCAGATCATTATCTTTTGCAAGCTTTAGAGCATGGTTTGCCTTCATGTAGTGGTGTCGCTTTAGGTATTGACAGGTTACTGGCTCTAGCTTTAAAACAACCTGAAATTGCTAAGGTCGTTTCTTTTGATTTCTCCAGGGCGTAGAAACTATCACTAACGCAGCACGAATGCGCTGCATTGAATGGCATTAAGGAAAATCAACTTTGGAAGGTTCGGCATTTGATAATACCTTGTTCTCGTTGAAACTCGATATAAGCATTTTTTTCTTTTGTAGTGAATGTTTGAAACTCGGTTATTTTTGCAGTGATTCGCTCTGCGAGAATTTGTTGATATTCAGTATAATCCTTAGCATTTTTCACAAAATCTTTAGGAGTATTATAACAATAACGCACATAAGCAATTTGTTCCTGAGCTGCTTCAGTAAGCGTAGACTTCATAGGGCTGTGAAATATGCCATTAAGCACTAAAATAAAGGACGAAGTAATTAACTTTTGTAATTCTTGAGCGATTAAAATAAATTCTTCGATGTGCGCTACAGGAATACTGTCTAACTCTCCATTAATCATTTCAACATAATCTGCTTTTAATTTACTGGAAAACGTCATGATAAATAGTCTCAGCAATATTAATTGCCCGCATTATATAAATTTTGATCATAAAATGGCAATAGAGGGAGATTTTGTCCCTGAATTAAATGAAAAAGAGGAAGATAGTTTTTGCCGTCTTTATTCATTTCTCAGTGAATGAATAAAGCGAATCTTTCATGGTATTGATTTTGATTACCGAAATGAAATCACTTTTTTGGCATATTAAATTTTCTAATGATTTTTGGCAATAGTCTGTTACAGAAAATGCAGTAGAGACTGCAACAGAAAGAATCAAAGATAAAACAATTTTCATTATGAGAAAGCAATTAGTGGAGTATATCTTCAGTATATTCGATTATTTAATAACTAAAAATTAATCCTTGTTTTTTTACTTTTGTGTGTTCATTTTCTGTATCTTGCTTTTCAACAGGATCATCCTCTGTATTTATTACTAACTCAGGAGCTCCCTCTTTCTTCTTCGGGGGAGTTTTACTAAGAGTTAGACCACCGGTTCCGAACATCATTTCATATGATTCTAATATATCTTCTGCTTCATGTGTTGGGAGTTCTAAATCTTTGAGGTTTACTTCGTCTGCGACATCCTGATAATCAGGAGTAAGCTCCGCATAAGGTACGGCTCGTACATTCATTTTACCCGGAGTATGTTGATCTACTTGAATTCTAAATGGCAACATGAACAGTTGTTTTTTTCCATTCGCCTCAAATGCCATTAGATTTTGGCTTTCAGCAAAATCTAATGCATCGTCTTCTCGATGTTTAGCTTTATAGTTTGGAAAAAAAGTAGTTAAAGTATCTCGAATCGAATTACCATGGCCTACTACAATCATATCGTGTAAACCACCGTTATATATTTCATCTACAATTGCTGTTGCCAACCCATTTTCTCTTTGAGCATCTGAGGTAAGAGTTACCTCAGATGAATGTAATTTGTCAGATTCTTCAAGGACGGAGTTACTATTTATGGTAGTCAATGCCTTAGATTTTGCTCTCGCATTGTCTTCTAAAGCGCTCCCAAGACCAAAAAAAATCCATGAAAAAAAAAGCATAATTCGATGTGAAAGTTTCACGCCAGAGTTTGGATTAATTAGCTTCCAATATTCTGATGATTTTTCAATACCAAATCCAGAAGGTCCTTCGGCAATTTCTGTTATCTTGGGTGAGGATTTAGCTCGTACCTGCTCCTTGCCTTGAGATTTAGCGAGTCCCTGAATGAGGTTTGCTGCTGTTACAGTAGCCCGTGTCATAGTAGAAAATAATACCTGAACTGGAGCTTGTTTATTATGCAAAAGCGCTGAATAATCAAAATTCTTCATATTTTCATCGGCATCTGAATTAATATTTGCATCAGGCTTAAATCCCAGTCCTTTATCTGAATTCGTACATTCTCAATGCCGAAATAATTGAATGATTTTAAAATTTTTAGCTCCTTCATGGGCCTGCTCAAGATATTTTTTTGTTAATTCATACAAATCATAGGTTAATTGTTGATTATTTTTAGGTTTAGGGTATTCTAAGTCATTAAAGACATTAATACGCTCCTCTATAAACTTTTGATAAGTTTGCCGATCAAGTTTCTCTGTTGACATCTTTTATTCCATTGCTTCATGTGTTTAATCGAAGTATAAAACATTCGTCTTAACTGAGTATTAAATGATCATCAAAGTGAGGTATCGTAAAATTCTCAGTACTAACAAAATCGTGCTCAGATGCAGCATCTCGATTTGCTTTCAGCAATAATGGAATAGACTTCGTTGTCGCCAATCACGATATGATCAAGTAAACGGGCATCAACCAATTCCAATGCATCACGGATGCGTTCGGTTACGATGATATCCTGATGACTGGCATCCGATAGGCCTGAGGGGTGATTATGGGCAAGAATGAGTGCTGCTGCATTGAGTTGTAAAACGCGTTCTATGATAGGTCTTGGATGAATCGTTGCTGTATTGATTGTGCCGGAAAAAAGTTCCTCATAAGCAATAATGCGATGTTGACTATCAAGAAATAAAGCAGCAAAGGTTTCATTTTTATAATCGCGCAAACGTTTTTTTAAATAAGCATAGGTTTGTTTGCTGTTCGTAATTTGGGTTTCTTTTTGCAAGTAAATAAAATCACTTCGTCGACACATTTCCTTGACTGCTTGCAATTGCGCATAACGAACTTCGCCCAAACCCCGTACTTGTTTGAAACGCTCTTTATCAGCATTAAGGACACCACGTAAATCACCCAAATGTTTGAGGAGGTCAAAAGCTAATTGCACACAGGATTTTTTACTGCTGCCAGAACTAATAAAAATTGCAAGTAATTCAGCATCTGAAAGACTTTGTGCGCCATACGTGATAAGTTTTTCACGCAGATCGAACTGCCGTGTTGATTGGACAACCGTCATTTTCTATTCCTTTATTGCGAAGTTTATGCTTTGATCGGAGCTATTCTTATCAAAAACGTTGAGTCATGCAAGATTTTATTGGGAAAAAAGTATTGCTTGGGGTTTGTGGCGGGGTTGCCGCCTATAAATCAGCATACCTGATTCGAGAATTAACTCGAGTCGGAGCTGAGGTCAAAGTGGTAATGACGCAATCTGCAAAGGAATTTGTCGGTTCTTTGTTGATGCAAGCTTTATCAGGAAACGATGTGCGTACTGATTTATTTGATGCTCAGGCAGAGCGTGCCATGGGGCATATTGAATTAGCACGGTGGAGTGATTACCTGGTTATTGCCCCTGCTTCAGCCAATTGTCTTGCCAAATTAGCACAAGGTATTGCTGATGATTTGCTCTCCACCTTATACCTTGTTGCAGAAGTTCCTGTAGTTGTTTGTCCTGCGATGAATCGCAGCATGTGGGCTCATCCTGCAACTCAAGCCAATTGTAAGCTTTTGCAAGAAAGAGGGGTTATTTTTGTTGGTCCTGAAGAAGGCTCTCAAGCATGTGGTGAGCAAGGTTTGGGGCGCGTGAGTGAAGTGGAACAAATCATGAGTGCTTTACGCTTATATAATGTACACCAATTATTAGCGGGTAAAAAAGTACTTGTGACGGCAGGGCCTACTCGAGAACCTATGGATCCAGTGCGATATATCAGTAATTACAGTTCCGGAAAAATGGGCTATGCCATGGCAGAGGCTGCTGCAATGGCAGGAGCAGAGGTAACTTTGATTAGTGGACCGAGCTCTTTACAGGCTTCAGCAGGAATTAAGCGGATTCTCGTTGAATCGTCACAAGAAATGCTGGATGCAGTAATGCAGGAAATGCCTGCAGGTGGTATATTTATAGGAACAGCTGCTGTTGCAGATTATCGGGTTGAGTCGCCTGCTTCCGAGAAAATGAAGAAAAAAAATCAGGATGAAATAACGCTTAAATTGATAAAAAATCCCGATATTCTCAGTCGTGTTGCTGATTCAGCTAGGGCTTCTTGCGTGGTTGGATTTGCTGCTGAAACCACGGATGTTGTGCATTATGCCACCGAAAAATTACAGCATAAAAAACTGGATATGATTGTGGCGAACTCAGTAGGAAAAGGACTTGGATTTGACAGTGAAGTAAATCAAGTTACTGTAATTACAAAAAACAAGCAAATCGAATTACCCTTAACCCATAAAACACGGTTAGCAGGACAAATTATTGCAATCATTGCTGCAACTCTGCAAAATGATGCGCATTAATATTTATAGGAAAAATAATGACCCAAGCAATCCAATTAAAAATTCTTGATTCTCGAATAGGTGATACTATTCCGCTGCCTACCTATGCAACCCATGGTTCAGCCGGATTGGACTTGCGTGTTTGTATTCATGAGCCGATTCAAATTGCACCACAAGAAACGGTATTATTGCCGACAGGATTGTCCATTTATATTGCTGACCCTAAATTAGCGGCTGTAATTTTACCCCGCTCAGGCTTAGGACATAAAAATGGTATTGTTTTAGGGAACTTAGTTGGACTCATTGATTCTGATTATCAAGGAGAACTCAAAATTTCTTGTTGGAATAGAGGGATTGAGCATTTCACCGTGAATCCCGGAGAGCGTATTGCGCAATTAGTTTTTGTTCCAGTTGTGCAAGCTGCTTTTGAAATAGTTGAGGCATTTACTGAAACTTCCAGAGGTGCAGGTGGATTTGGAAGTTCAGGGAGAAATTAAATGAAATATCAGCAAAAGCAAGTTGCTCGCTCAGTGTTCCGAGCTTATGACATTAGAGGCATAATTGGACAGGAATTGGATGAGAATGCTTTTTATAGCATTGGACTCGCTCTAGCCTGTTATTTGCATGATTTGCAGCGCCAGCAAATTTTTTTGGCACGTGATGGTCGTCTCACTAGTTTTGCTATGGCTTCCGCTTTAAAACAAGGGTTGCTGGACAGCGGAATTGATGTATTCGACTTAGGCGCGGTTCCTACACCGGTTATGTATTTTGCAATTCATACTCAAGGCATTGATTGTGGATTGATGGTAACAGGAAGTCACAACCCGGCAAATTACAACGGTATTAAAATGGTATTGTTGGGTAAGACTTTAATGCAAGAAGATATTGATATTTTGTATCAACTGGTTCTTGACGGTAAGCGCCTTGTAGGCCAAGGTAAAGACATGGTGTTTGATGTATTGCCTAAATATGAGCAACGCATCAGAAGTGACATAAAAATCAAGCGTCCATTAAAAGTGGTGGTTGATTGTGGAAATGGAATTGCTGGCCCGACTATACCACAAGTACTTCACGAACTAGGTTGTGATGTTATTGCGCTTTATTGTGATGTGGATGGTCACTTTCCTAATCATCATCCCGATCCAACCGTTGAGGCTAATTTAGCTGATTTGAAAACTGCAGTAGCAGCCCATAAAGCAGATTTGGGTTTAGCTTTTGATGGTGATGCCGATCGCTTAGGTTTAATCACGAATAAAGGTGAAATGATTTGGCCTGATCGTTTGATGATGCTCTATGTTCGTGAATTATTAACTCGTCTCCCCGGAGCTACTGTAGTTTTTGATGTTAAATGCTCCAGTCATTTAGAAGCTGTGATCCGGGAGGCGGGTGGCATACCCAAAATGTGTCCTACAGGACATTCCATTGTGAAACACGTGATGAAAAAAGAAGGGGCAGCTTTGGCCGGTGAAATGAGCGGCCATTTGTTCTTCAAAGACCGTTGGTATGGGTTTGATGATGCGCTGTATAGTGCCTGTCGTTTACTCGAAATCATCAGCGCATCGGACATGACTGTAAGTGAGCAATTTGAAGAAATACCCAATAGTGTCAATACTCCTGAGTTGAAAATTGCTATAGCTGATGATGAAAAATTTCAGTTTATGAAACGATTTAATGAAATGGCAGAGTTTCCTCAGGCACGTGTTATTACAATTGATGGGTTACGTGTCGAATTTGATAAAGGATGGGGTTTATTACGTGCTTCAAATACCACACCTTGTCTCGTTGCTCGTTTTGAAGCAGAAGATAAAGATAATTTAGAACAGATTCAGCAGTTATTTAAGAAACAGATGCATTTGTTGGATGACACATTAGAATTGCCATTCTAGGCTCTGTTTGCGGCGAATTTTTACTTTGATAAATGGAGTTTACAGTTGGAACATCTAAAATCTCTCAATACTCCCAAAATGTCTAAACCTGTAAGTATGAGCAGAGTAGATATACCCATAACAGTTGGCTATGGCTGTCAGTTGACTATTGCTTCTGCGCACGCGTTGGCACATCACTCATCGCCAGTAGCCTTACCACCCCAGGCTATGGAAGCTATAGAAGCATCATACCAGTTTTTGAAAGTTCACGTTGATTCGAGAGTTCCTATCTATGGTGTCAATACAAATTTTGGTGATCAGGTTCGTTATATTGATGCAGCGCTCAAAGACACTGATGCATCTGAATATTATGACTCGATTAATGAGCGACAAGAAAACATTCTCCGCTCTCTTTCTTGCGGCTTAGGCACAATTGTTTCACCTCATACTGTACGAGTGGCGATGATGTTGCGTGCACATTGTCTGGCGCAAGGATATTCAGGCGTTCATCCTGAATTAATTAATTCACTTTTAGATTTTCTTAATGCCGGTATTACTCCTGTAGTTCGTTGTTATGGTTCTATTGGTGCCAGTGGTGATCTTATTCCCCTTTCTATGATTGCAGCCGCGCTTATTGGAGAACCTGTTGCAGTAACTTATCAGAATCAAGTAATGTTGGCTCCCGAAGCGATTCAATTGGCTGGTCTTAAGGCATATAAACCCGTCATGCGTGATGGGCTTGCTTTGATCAATGGCACATCATTTATGACGGCAATAGCCAGTTTAGCGGTCTATGATTTGCATCATTTATTCAAGCAAATGTTGGCTGCTATTGCCATGGCATTAGAGTCTCTACTCGTGATTAGTAGTGCTTATCATCCCATGGTACACCAATTGAAAAAGCAAAAGGGAGAAATGACAATCAACCAGTTTTTTATTGATTTTTGGGAAGGAAGTCAATTATTGATTGATTTAGATGAGTTAAGGTCTACAGATTATACTTATAAACCAGTACAAGATTATTATTCAATTCGCTCTGTTCCCCAAGGATTCGGTCCATTCCATGAGAATTTGGAACGCGCAATCTGTTGGATAGAAAATGAAATGAATTCTGTTAATGATAATCCTGTAATTGATGTCGCTGCGAACAGCATTCATCATAGCGCAAATTTTATGGGTTTTTATATCACCGATGCATGTGACATTTTGAAAATGGATATTGCCCAAGCTTCAACCTGGGTGCATGCATTGCTCGCAAATTTAGTTCATCCTCGTAAGAATCATAATTTACCGGTGAATCTAGTGCCTAATCCAAGTAAACATAATGGTTTTCGATCAATGCAACTGTTAGCCGCAGCACTTGCAGTACAAAATCGCAAACTGGCCCAGTCACATCAGGCATTTACCTTACCTACAGAGGGTGATAATCAGGATGTAAATAGCTTGGGAACACATGCTGCTTTTGATTTCCAAGAGTCAGTAGCTAATTTGGA
Organism: Legionella tucsonensis; assembly: GCF_001468035.1. Taxonomy (GTDB): domain Bacteria; phylum Pseudomonadota; class Gammaproteobacteria; order Legionellales; family Legionellaceae; genus Legionella; species Legionella tucsonensis. The sequence continues at coordinate 142,162 of NZ_LNZA01000008.1, read as the reverse complement.
GCGTCTCACAGCAATTTTGTTGATTGCAGCAACACAAGCACTTGAGTTACGTGGTATTGAAAAAGCAAGTAAAAAAGCTCAATCTATTTATCATATAGTGCGTCAATATTCTCCAAAAATAGAAAATTGTAGACCGATGTCAGAAGAAATTGAGATGATTATTAATTTATTAAGGGATAATAAAATATAAAAGGGTAAGTGCTCAGTTTTACTGTAAATTAAGTTAAGGCATTATTTTTTGGCCTACGTCCTGCAGAAAAGCCTCAGGACGTAGGATTAGAATTAAATTCTTTAATTTAATGACAATGGTGCTTAATCTTTATCAAAGGAGCAAAACGTGCGTCAAGCATCTCATTTATACCTAGCGTTTTTTTCATTCTGTGCAGCTTCTCCAGTTTCGGCATCCGATTTTAACCTGCCTTTTGTTAATACAGCGGGATTGGGTGTTGCTTATGCTGATTGGGCAACGGCTGCTAGTGATGCAAGTACGGCTTATACAAATCCAGCAGGTCTTATTAAGCTGTCTCATCAACAAATAGTAGGTAATGCATTAGGCATCATAGGTACTGCACGATTTACAGGATCTGCAGTTACCCCAACCTTCCCCTTCCCATTCACTGTTGCACAGTCTGGAGAAGCACGTAGCCAAATCAAGGCCTTTTTGCCTTCATTTTATTATTCAGCTCCTCTTACCCAACGCATTGCTTTTGGTTTTAATTTGACAACACCGTTTGGATTAGGTACGAATTATGGCTCCACGCGGTCATCCATCGCACGTTATGCTGCAACACGTGCTCAAGTTGTTGGAATTGATATAGGTCCAAGCTTGGGGGTGAAAATAACGGACCGTTTTTCTCTAGGTGCGGGATTTGATGCACTGCATTTGGCCTTTACACTGAATAATATGTATGGTCCGCCTGTTTCTTTTCCTTCAGACTCAAGGCTCGAAAATCATCTAAGCGGCTGGGGATATGGAGGGTATGGCGGCATTTTATTTGATTTTTCACCAGAAACACGGGTTGGGGTGAGTTATTATTCTAAAATCTCAATTACGACTAGAGGCCATAGCACAGTACATACCCCTGCGATAGGACCTGCGGTAATGATCTTTAGAACCAATCAACAAGAGACAAAAGCGGCTTTGCCAGCCCGAGCTCAATTGAGTTTGCAACATGATTTCACCAAAAGATGGACTGGGGTTGGTACCGTCTTTTATACCAACTGGAGAACATTTGATCAAATCACAATGAAAAATACAAAAACTCCCACAGGGGAAGCACGTTCAGTGACGATCCCTTTTAATTACCACAATTGTTTTGACTATGCAGTTGGTGCTACTTTTAAAGCAACCGAGAAAATATTATTCCGTGGTGGTATTCAATTCATGAGTACCCCTTCCAACGATCGGGATCGCGGCATTGCTGACCCTGTTGGCAGTGCAACCATTGTGGCAGTAGGGGCTCATTATCAACAAAATGCAAATTTAAGCTACGATGTGGGAGTAGGTCATTCGTTCTTTAACCAAATGCCAGTGAATTTAATTACCCCTTTGACATCACTTAAAGGGCATACCAATACACAAACCACAGCGATTGGCGGACAAATTAACTGGAGCTTTGCTTAGTATTAGCATGCAGCAAACTACCATTTCAGGATGATAAAGGCCCGATGCGAGATAAAATCTTAATACTTTATGTACTTTCGACCTTATTAGGCATATTAACAGGAACTGTGGGTTCATTGTTGCAGTTGGCAATCCATTGGTTAAATAATGTTTTAATCAACTGGTTTAATTTCGCAGGGTCAAAAGGTTATAATATCGGTATCATTTCTGCACTCACAACGATGGTCATGGTTTTCATCGCATGGGCATTAGTAAAATGGGTTGCAACCGAAGCATCAGGAAGTGGTGTTCAGGAAATTGAAGGGACTTTGCTTCATGAACGTCCAATTTTGTGGCGAAGATTATTGCCTGTAAAATTTATTGGTGGCGTCCTGTCAATTGGTTCTAAGATGGTGCTCGGTCGTGAAGGACCTACCATTCAAATTGGTGGTAATTTAGGTGAAATGTTAGGTGAGATCTTCTTTTTAAATAGGAAAAGACGTGATTCACTTATAGCTGCCGGAGCTGCAGCAGGACTTGCAACAGCTTTTAATGCACCTCTTGCTGGTGTTTTATTTGTACTTGAAGAAATGCGTAATGAGTTTAATTTCTCTTTTACAAATTTTAAAATGGTTGCCATATGTTGTGTGTTTGCAACAATTATGTTGCATATCATTATTGGGCCTCAACCTGATATTAAAATGGTTGTCTTTACCCCGCCAAGTCTTCAATCGCTTTGGGTTTTCTTTATCTTTGGTATAGTAGTAGGTATTGTAGGTCTTTGTTTTAATAAATTCTTGATGAAATTGCTGTACAACCTGGACAAACTGAAACCCTGGATGAAAGATATTTACGTATTAATTATTGGTCTCACAGTAGGGTATTTGGCTTATAAACAGCCTAGCGTTGTTGGAGGTGGATATCATATTATTGAACAAGCTTTAATCGCTTACCCTGATTTTTCAGTCTTGATAATGTTACTTATAATTCGATTTATTATGACTTTATTGTGTTACGGAACAGGTGTCCCTGGTGGCATTTTTGCGCCTATGTTAGCTTTAGGAACCATTTTAGGATTAGCTGCTTCACATATTCTTCAGGCAATTTCAAGTGACATAACCATTCATCCGGGTATGCTTGCGGTGGCTGGCATGGGGGCTTTGTTCGCTGCTTCTGTAAGAGCGCCGATTACGGGGATCATTCTTGTTGTTGAAATGACGCAAAATTATTTATTGATATTGCCGTTAATGATTACCTGTTTAACATCGACTACAGTTGTTCAGTTTGCAAAAAATGCTCCTATCTATACGCAGCTTTTGCGTAGAACGTTAAAAAAAGAAGTATGATCATAGTGGTTCGCTGACTCTAATGGTAATTCTTCAACTAAATTTAGATTGGTCATTAAGCTGAGTAGATTATTCTGGCTCTCTTTATACTTTTTTATCATAAATTTCTCTGTATCTACGTTGCTAAGCATACAGAATACACTGTGTCAAATTTTGCATCATCGGCAATAAATTGTTAGCATGTAAATTTTACTTGAAGGAAATATCGACTAATACACCGCTTATGAAAAATTCAAAACTCAATATTTGTAACGCGACCATTCATCCTGGCGAACAGGTTAATCTGGCTCTACCTTTACCTGATTTCTATTCATGTACTTCATTTTATATGCCTATAAAAGTAATTCACGGCAAAGAACACGGACCCTGCTTGTTAATTTTTTCGGCTGTTAAAGGAGATGAGCTAAATGGACTAGAAATTATAAATCGCTTACTCGAATCTGATAGATTGTCTCGTATGCGAGGAACTCTAATTGCTGTGCCTGTTTTAAATATTCTTGGGTTAATCGGTCCATCAAGAGCACATAATGATACAAATCTTGAGCGTTGTTTTCCCGGTGTAGAAAATGGTTCGTATGGTGAGCGTATAGCTCACATTTTTACACAAGAAATATTAAGTAAAAGTAATTTTTGTATTGAATTACAAACTGGCTCGATCAATCACGAAATTTTGCCTCAAATTTATTGTGACTTAAATAATGTTGAAAGTAAGTGTTTAGCTCAAAGTTTTAGAGCGCCCGTTATTACCAATGTCAGCATGCAAAATAATTCATTGAGAAAAACTACGGAGCAATTAGGTATTCCCATGCTTGTCTATCAAGCAGGAGAAGCAATGCGATTTGACAAATCGGCAATTAGTTTAGGGTTATCTGGGATTCATAACGTGATGGAGGCTTTGAGTATGCTGGATGTGTCTGATCAGAATGATAATAATGTATTCAAGCCTGTTTTTTCTCAAGATCAAGACTGGATCCGTGCTCATCGTAGTGGTGTGTTTTTGAGTACCGTAGAGCTTGGACAAAGAATTCAAAAAGGACAGCGTATCGGAATCATTAGTGATCCTTTCAGTGCTGATACAGCTGAAGTTCTAAAGGCAGAGAATGAAGGAATAGTGGTAGGTATAAACCGTCATCCATTAATTTATGAAGGACAAACTATTTTTAAAGTAGCTACTTTTATTGATAATAATCGAGCCGAAATCGCTTTAGAAGCTTGGGGCAAAGAGGCTCAGGAATGAGTGTAGAAAATAAACTCAATTTAAAAGGTTTATTAGTCTGGCTTATCTGTGCGCTCTTTTTTATGTATGAATTTTTATTGCGTACAGTTGTGGGCACTTTTCAAGCACAGCTAATGATTGACTTAAACCTAACACCGATGACTTTTTCTTTGTTAAGCACAACAGGATATTTAGTCATTTATGGGGTGATGCAAATTCCTGTTGGAATTATTGCTGCACGTTTTGGATTAAAAAAAGCATTATTTACTGCTTTAATTTTTTGTACAGGCTCTACAATGGGCTTTGCTTTATCACATCATTTCGGTGTAGCGATGTTGTGCCGCATCTTTATGGGCTTTGGTTCTTCTTTTGGATTTATTTGTTTGTTAATTGCTGTCTATGATTGGATGCCAAGAAAAAATATCGCTTTGTTTATAGGTATTTCTCAATTTATTGGTACTTTAGGCCCAATGCTGGCTGCAGGCCCATTAAACACATTGTCTCAAAACTCCATGTCAGGATGGCGTGGTATATTTTTCAGTATGGCAATCATCGGTATAATTATTGCTGTACTCACATTGTTGTTCGTAGAAAACAATCGTAATAACCGAGAAAAATTTATTGTGCTTACTAAACCTGTTAAAGTATCAATAAATTTATTAAAAATAATCAGTCAAAAGCAGGTCTGGAACATTGCGCTCTTTTCGGGTTGTATTTACTTTGCTATTGAATATTTTTCAGAAAATATAGGGGTAGAGTTTCTAATAAAAAAAGGATTTTCTCCCGTATTTTCCTCCTACATGATAACATTGGCGTGGCTTGGTTATGCATTGGGTTGCCCCCTTCTTGGTTTTATATCTGATAAATTACAACGCCGAAAACCTCTAATGCTCACAAGTGCTTTTACTGCTTTAATCTCGTTATCAGGGATTATATATTTTTCATTTGGAGAAATACTAACAGGGACCTGCTTTTTAGCTCTTGGTTTAAGTGCCAGTGGACAAAGCATCGGATTTGCAGCTATTGCAGAACAGTGTAAAGAAGGCTATCTGGCAATAGGATTAGCTTTTAATAATGCGATGATAGCGATAATTACATCAGTTAGTGCTCCAATAATTGGGGGTATGTTGCCTTATCCTGCACAAATAAAAAATTATCAAGAGGCTCTCTTTCTCGTGATAATGTTTTCTATAATTTCGATTTTTATTTCAGCTTTTGCGATCAAGGAAACGTTTGGAAAGTCAGTGAGAGAAAATACCGTACTTTCTTTAGGACCAGCCAAACCATCCTATCATTTAGGTGTTGTTGAATAACCAAACCAATTATAAAAAAAGCAACTATTTCATAACGATCTGAAGAGATTTGATTCATATTCAATCTGACAATGCAAAATTAATATCCTATTATTAAATCAAGGAGGGTAAATATTATTCATTGCTTGAATTTTGAATGCATATGATTTTTTGAGTAACAATCAAAAGCAAGGATGAAATATGAAAAAAATACTCTTGACTGTTTTTGCGACATTACAGGTATCATGGGCATATAGTTCTGCTTATTTTGGACCAACACTCTGTGCTTATTCGCAATATGATTGTTTAAAAATAGTTCGTGGTGATAGTTGGGAAAATCTTTTTCCAGATCCGCAACAACGTGATATTGTCCAGCGGTTGAATCGCAGTTACAATGTTCTGTGGCCCGGAAAAGAAATAGCAGTTCCCGTTAATTTAACAAATTTAAGTCTTTTCGATATTGCTCCATTTTCATTAAAAGTTGATACTAATGGAGAGAAATTAATTGTTGTTGATCAGGAAAAGCTGGCTTGGGCTGCGTATAGCCACCAGGGGCATTTAGTAAAATGGGGTCCTATCTCTTCAGGTCGTGATAAATGTGTTGATAGCCCAAAATCATGCAGAACTCTCTCTGGAATATTTCGCATCTTTAGTAAAGAAAACGAAAAGTGTCAATCCAATACCTACGATAATGCCAGGATGCCTTATTGTATGTATTTTCATAAAGGATTTGCTCTTCATGGTTCTAATGACATTCCAGGGTACCGTGCGAGTCATGGTTGTGTGCGTATGTTTACAAAAGATGCCAAATGGCTCAACCATGAGTTTGTTGAATTATCCAGCGAAAAAAATAATTTTCTAGGGACTAAAGTCATAATAAAGCCATTACTCACCAATTTTAATGATTTCAACTAAAAAAGTAATTTTCAACGCCCAAGTTTTGTAAATTTGATGGTTTTGGCGACTTCACTCAGGCTTTATATATGGTCCGAGGGAGTTAGATCTCAGATTTTGCTGTACTAAAACGCAGAAGTTTCTCTGAAATTTTTTGGATTACCTTTGCTCTTATTTCTTTTTCTCTTATAAAAAGATGTCCACTATCAAAGTGTTTAAATTCGCAATACTTTAATGAATGAGTAGCCCATCCTAAATGATCTTCTGGAGAAACCCAAGTATCCTGTTTACCTAAAAATACGGTAATACTTGATTTTAAAGGCGATTCATCGCGATAAGTGTAGCTTTTTACAATGTTCATATCACCGATAAAAATCGGTAATAAGACTTTGATAATGCTTTTGTTCATTCGTTCATCGCTGTAATCAACAATGCCGTTTTCTTTAAATACTATGGATAAGGCCGTTAATAGTTCATCGTCTAACTCACTGATTCGTTCTGGGTTTAAATCAAATAAGTTGATGTTCATTTGGAGCAGTTTTTTCAGTAAATTATCCAAACTTTTGGAGGGGATACGCGGATCAGGATATGCTGACGCAAAAAGATGTGCAGGTTGCGGCAAATTATGGCGACGTAAATATCGACTCAGCTCAAATCCAATAAGTGAACCAAAACTATGGCCAAAAAAAGCAAAAGGTAAGTTGAATTCGGGTTTAAGCTGATTGGCTAAAGTTGAAATCAAGGTATCGAGGTCAGCAAAAGGTTGCTCCTCCATCCGATTTTCCCTGCCTGGCAATTGGATGGGACACACTTCGATGAAGTCAGGAAATTCCTGCTGCCATTCGCGATAAATTGAAGCACCGCCACCACCATAAGGAAAACAAAATAAACGTACTTGCGCTTTATCTTGTATCGTTCGATTAGCGATCCAAATGTTATCAAAGTGAGGTTGTGGTTCAGGGGATTCTTGTTGGGAACCTAACCATTGCTTTGCTAATACATACTCAGCAATCTCATTAATGGATGGACCTTGCATCATTAAAGGTAGAGAATAAGTGATGCCTAAGTTGGTTTCTATGATGCGGATCACTGCCAGAGCCATGAGTGAGTCCATTCCTAGTTCGTGCAAAGATTGGAATGGTTTGATATCGTTTTGCGGCATCGAAAAAATCATCGAAAATTGCTCCATTAAGTACTGAGTCAATTTGTTTTTACACACGTCATAAGGCAATGATAAATCGAGTTGGAACTGCGATTGAATCTCCATAATTTGATTAATTTGCAGTGTATCATTGAGTACGGTCATGTGCAGCTCATGACATGCAGCGATCAAAGCATAGTTTTTATCCAGCAAGTACCAGTCAGCAATGATGTATTTCCCTTCTGGATGTAGTTCTTTTAATACTGTGTATATATATTTCTGATCTTCTACTGAACCATAAAACTCAAGAGTACCCATATGTGATGCAATATAGGGTTTGTTGAATTGCTTGGGCAACAATAAAAAGAGTGTCTGGATACAGGCATCGATAATGCCTGGATGCATCTGGGTTACAAATTGTTTGCCACGCTCTGAGGGCTTGGGTTCGCGTAACTCACAAAACAGCTCATCTTTATTTGCCCAATATTGATGTGCCCAACGTATCGTATCGCCTGCGGGCATACCCATGTTTGTTATGCGATCATAAAACGTTTCGGCAGTTCCTAAAGCAGGGAGCCGCTTCAGGAGTTTGCTCTTGGTTTCAAGTGGGTTGTAGGCAGACAAACTATTCAGAGTTAAAGTACCGCTTGCATGCTCTATCCAGGGTTCTTTGCCATCATTGCTGTAGAAGCGAAATGGTAATACACTTTCTTCTTCATCTGTTTGGATGATAAGTTGTACCGAAATGGTTTTCTCATCCAAAACTAATATGGGTGATAAATAATTGAGGTTTTGCACCCTAAAAGAAGCTTTTTGCGATAATTGCTGTGTTGCATATGCCAACATTTCCAGATAATAACCTGCATGCAAAACATAAAAGGTATCTTGAACCTCAGGCATTACTTTTGTATCGAAGACAAATTCAAACTGCCGTGCTGGTAAAGGTGAAGCAAGAGCTTTACCTCGCATTGGATAGCTTGTATTGATTCTTTTATTAAGACCTTGATCTAGGGTTGGCCAATATGTTTTGTGTTGCCATGGATAAAATGGCATATCCAGAGGCGCATAAAAACGTTCTTCTTCATATTTTTTCCAATCAATCTGCGCGTGGGTCACATAGTTTCTTGCTAAAGCAGGTAATTCCAATGCGGAAAACTCAGTTATTGGGATTGGCATAGTAGATTTTTTTTGCTCATGAGTGATAAATACAAACTCATTCGAGACATCTGGATTTGTATGCAATACAACAAGTTTTTGGTACAGATCAGCAACTGAATCAGTAATGATTGCTAAACGTTGTGCATAATGAGAACGTCTGACATGGAGGTTATAGCAAATCTGTGCCAAATTTGTTTCCGGATTGTTTTTTAAATAATCACACCAACGAGCAATTAATGCAGATAATGCAGTTTTTTCTTTTGCAGAGAGGGTAAATAGCTCATCATCTCTGAGAGGCCTATCGATAAAAATGGGCTGCTCATTTGAAGATAGCTCGCATAACACAAGATGCGCATTCGCACCACCAAAACCAAAGCCACTCACCCCCGCAATACCTACATCGCTGTATCTGGGTAATTGTTCCGGCTTATTGGGAATCTGCAAAGAATAGCGCTCAAACGGAATGTGGGGATTGGCCTGGTTAAAGTTAAGGTGAGGAGGAATCAAACCATTTTTTAAGACTAAAGCTGTTTTAATTACACTGAGAATGCCTGCTGCAGGCTCCAAATGACCAATGTTGGTTTTGACTGAGCTAATCCAACACGGTTTGTCAGTGCCACGATTTTTGCCGATTACTTCTCCTAAAGCTTGAGTTTCAATCGGATCGCCAAGGAACGTACCTGTTCCATGGCATTCGATATAGGAAACATAGGCAGGATCTGTTTTGGCCATTCGATAAGCTGCCTTCAATAATTGTTCTTGCTGCAAGCCATTAGGTGCCGTTAGGCCGTTTGTTTTGCCATCTTGATTTACTGCGCCTCCAGTGATTACTGCATAGACTTTGTCCTTGTCCTGTACTGCTTTGGCAAGTGGTTTCAAAATAATGGCGCCAGCCCCTTCTCCTTGCACGTAACCATCTGCTTTGGCATCAAAAGTATGGCATTGTCCGGTAGGGGAAAGCATGGTTGCTTTGGCTAATACCGAATGAATGGAAGGCAATAGATTGATATTTACTGCGCTGACTAAGGCGGTATCACATAATTTTGCTTGCAGGTTTAAGCACGCTAATTGAATGGCAATGAGCGAAGAAGAACATGCAGTATCTAATACCAGGCTGGGACCACGCAAATCGAATAAATACGACAAGCGATTTGCTGCCATGCTGATAGCGCTTCCTGTAGGAATAAATAAAGCATCCATATCTGAATCCAGTTTTTGCAGGTGGGCAAACTGGCTGGCATACAAACTGGAAAAAACACCCATATTGGAGCCTGATAAGGCATCAACGGTTAAACCTGCGTCTTCAAACGATTCATAGGATACCTCCAATAAGATGCGTTGTTGCGGATCCATGCGCATTGCTTCACGTGGACTGATGCCAAAAAAATATGCATCAAACGCGTCAATATGGGGTAAATAACCGCCCCAATAAGCCAAATTGGCGTCACGTTGAGCTATTTCGCGAGTGCCTTTCAACAGCTCCCAGCGTTCCCCAGGAAGTGGCGAAATGACATTTTTTCCTTGACATAACAACTCCCAAAATTCTTGCGGATTATTGGCTTCAGGTAAGCGGCAGCTCATTCCAATAATCGCAATAGGATCAAATAATTTTTCATTCTGCTCTTGTAAACGTTTCTTGAGCTTTTGAATCATTAATAAGGACTTTTTTAAAGTAGTTGTATCATTCATAAGTCAGCTCTAATTCTTTTAATTCCAATTCAAGCAGTTCATTGAGTTGGGCGTCATTTAATTGATCCAGATCAAGGGTTTCTTTTGCGCTAAAAAGTGCAGAGTCTGGTTCACAGTTGATTTGTACGCATTGCAGGATGTAACCTGTTAATTGATTTAAAGTAGGATAGCGATATAAATCCATCGGCGCGACGACATCAGGGAAATGCTTGCCCAGTTGTTCGGTATAATCGATACCCGTAATGGAATCCATTCCATATTGTTGGAAGGGAGTCTCTTGGTCAATTTCAGTGGCTTCTAATCCTAATACTGAGGCAAAGCAATTCAAGACTAAGGCAGTAATTTCTTCCTGATTTAATGAGGAAACAATTGCGGTTTGTGTGCTTGCAGTATATTCGGCAACAAAATGGGTAAAGAAATCAAGTTGTTTCGCGGTGGCATTGACTTGTAAAAATTTCTTCCATTGAATGTTGCATACTGTAATTTCAGCTGGATTGAGTTTCAGCAAAGTATTAAATAAAGCCATTCCTTCTTTAATGCTGAGAGAGGCCATCCCTACAGCATCTAAAAACGCATCATGATTGTGCCTATGACTCATTCCTTTTTCTGACCAAGCGACCCAGTTAATACTTGATGCGGGCAACTGCACACCACGGCGATATAAGGCAAGGCCGTTCATAAATTCATTCGCCACTGCATAAGCACTGAGTCCAGCCATCCCAAAATGGGGAACTGCCGCGATAGAAGAAAACAATACAAAAGAAGACAATTGGGCTTGCAAAAAAAGTTCATGCAATACCAACGAGCCTTGTATTTTTACACGTAATACATCACGCCATAATGTTTCGTCCATATCAGCGATCGTGACATTATCCGTAGTAATTCCAGCTAAGTGAAAAACACCATCAATAGATTGTTGCCATGCTTGTTCAACATCTCTGATCGCTTGGCGCATTTGTTCTTTATCAGCCACATCAACTGCCGCATAGCGAACGTGTGCACCTTGAGCTTCTAACTGTTTAAGCCAGGTATTTTTCTCTGGAGTATGGGGCGATAGTTCTTTCGTGCCGGTAAGTAAAATAAAACGCGTCCCTTGAGTTACAATAAATTTCGCTACTTCATAGCCTAAAGCGCCTAAACCTCCGGTAATTAATGCAGCAACAGGCGCTTTCCAGGAAGGATTCACTTCCTGATTTTGTGGCAGCTCATGAGGAAGAAAGCGAATGGTGTATCTTTCGGAGGCACGGTAGGCAATGTGATTTTGTTTGCTTTGATAAAGTCCTATTTCCTTAATCAGGATCTTAACATTTTGCTCTATGTTTTCATTCGCATCTAAATCAAGCAATAAAGCCTGGTATTTTGCTTGTTCGGCAGCAAAAATACGGGTCATGGACCAGAGATGATGTTGCCAGATATTAAGAATATCTGAAGTGGTAACGTGCTGTGCCGATTGCGATGCAAGACAAAAGGTTAATTGATGCGACCAAGAATGCTGGGTCATGGCTTGGAAAAGATATAATAATGCATGGGCAGGATCCAATTGGCTTTCTTTACTTGCATCATATGCAGAACATAAATAGATAATTCCCCTTAAATGTGCTCCATCTTGGGCATGAATTGTTGTAAAGAGCTGTTCATAATCTGTTTTTTGTGAGGCATTGATGGTGTACTCATGCTCATGAGTTGATGCAAATTGATTGCGGGCAAAACAATAAATACCCGCCTGTTCACCAAGCTCCTGCTTTAATACAGGCACTGACTCTGGTTCACAGAATATAAGCCATTTTCCTTTACGATGAATTAATGCAGGCTGAGCCGTCTGTGGATTTTTCTCCCACTGAGTGATGTAGAGCCAATCTTGGACATCGACCTGCTTTGTATCAACAGGAGGTTGGTGAGTCGCTGGTTGCGGCGTTGGCTGAGCTGTAAGAAGTGTTTCTGCTTCTTTTGTAGGTATCCAGCAGCGTCGTTTCGTAAATGGATAAGTAGGTAATGAAATAAGATTGGGTAATGGTTTGTATAATCGTTCCCAATCCACCTTTGTCCCATTAATCCAATGCTGGACTATGTCTTCATAGCGTTTTGTGTTGATTAATTCTTCTATATGGGTAACTACTTGGTGGTTACTCTGAGTCTTATGATTTACCCAAGTATTTGAGTCATTATTATGAGGATAGTTAGTTAGGGCAGCAAGCAATTCGTCAGTGTTTGTTGCAATAACCGCAAATCGGGCCATCATGTGCTCTCGCCCTGTTTGTAAAGTAAAGCATGCATCTCTGAGCCATTCTTTATTTTGTGTATGACTGTTTTGCTGCACATAACGATGCATTTGTTGTATGTATATTGCCAAACGCTCTTCATTTAATGCAGATAATAAGAAAACGTATGGGCTATTTACTGTATTTTGGGGTTTTATTGAGGGGACATATTCTTCGATAATCATATGCACGTTGGCGCCGCCTGCACCAAAGGAGCTGACTCCAGCGCGACGCGGTGAATTATTATCAGGTTGCCAATCGCTCAGTTCTTGCTGAACATAAAAAGGTGAGTTTTGAAAATCAATAAAAGGGTTTAATTGCGTACTATGTAATGTGGGCACTAATTTTTGGTGACGCATTTGTAAAAGTACCTTGGCCAATTGCGATATGCCTGCAGCGGACTCCAGATGTCCAATATTGGACTTAACAGAACCAATCGCACAAAATTGTTTGTCTTCGGTATAGTTTTCAAAAGCATCTTGTAAGCCGCGAATTTCTATGGGGTCACCCAATGCGGTTCCTGTGCCATGCGCTTCGATATAAGATATCGTTCGTGCGTCAATATCAGCATTTTTTAAAGCTTGGAGAATTACAGCTGCCTGGGCATTAGGATTAGGAACAGTATAACCGCTGGTTTTGCCTCCATGATTCATACTGCTTCCTTTAATTACCCCGTAAATCCTATCATTATCAGCAATTGCATCAGCCAAAGGTTTTAATAATACCGAGCCAACTCCCTCTGCCGGCACATAGCCTGTCCCACCTTCAGCAAAACTCGCGCAACGCCCTTGTTCGGACATAAAGTTAAAACTGCCCAGGAAGTGATACTTGCTGGGGTGTAATGACAAATTAACCCCACCGGCAATCGCCATCGCACAATCACCACGCAAGAGGCTCTCACACGCTAAATGAATTGCAGCCAAAGAGGAGGAGCACGCCGTATCGACAACAAAGCTTGGGCCATTTACATCAAGGAAGTAAGAAATACGGTTTGCCACGGAGAACGTTTGAACATCTAGCGGGACCCGATTTCCTTTTTGCCACTCTTCGGCGATAAATAAGGGGTAAAAATTATAAGTTACTCCAGCAAAGACACCGACTGAATTTTTGGTTTTACGTTTTAATTTGTCACGGGTATAGCCTGCATCTTCCAATGTTGACCATACGGACTGCATGAACAAGCGTTCTTGCGGATCCATAAGTCCTGCATCGCGTGGTGAAATATTAAAAAACAACGGATCAAATTTATCGATATCAGGAATAAAACCCCCGTGAGGGAAGTAGTGTTCTTCACCTCCAATCACTACAGGGTACTCTTTATAGTTCCAGCGATCAGCAGGAACTTCACTGACACAGTCGCGTCCGGATCTTAAGTTCTGCCAAAACTCATCCATGGAGTTGGCCATAGGAAAGGTACCGCTTAAACCGATAATGGCAATATCACGAGATGAATGATTTATCTTGGGTATAGAGGTTAGGGGTTTATCTGCTTCCTTTTCAAGAGGAGTTGCTAATGGTATGGGCTTGCCTTCGAACACCAGTGTGGATAGTTTTTCTTTATAATTTTTAAGCAAATAGTTTGCTAAATCATTTAATCGATTGCGTTCATAGAGTAATGTTTTAGGCAAGGGGCCCAAGTCTTTTTCCAAGCGATTGGTAATTTCCAAGCCAATTAAGGAGTCTACTCCAAAAACCTCATACGTTTCGTCTGCTTGAATGAGTTCGGGAGAAGTTTGTAATTGTTTTGCGAATATTTGTTGTAAATACATCAGGGTTTGTTGATAATTTATCGTAGAATCCACGTCCTGCGCCTTGTGCGCCGGATCCATGGATGTCGTGGGCAAGCCACGGTACGTCGAGACCATAGATGTTTGTGGCGTAGGCATGAAATCGGATTCCAAATCATACCAGTAACGTTGTTTGATGAATGGATAAGCAGGTAAGGACCCCAAACGTTGAATTTTTTCTCCAAGATACACGTGTTGCCAGTCAATGACATAATGTTTTGTATACAAATCCGCCAAAATAAATAATTTGTGACGATATTGGTCCGAGTTTTCTGGATAAACTAAGGCTTTAATTGCTGACTGATATACTTCATCAAATACTGGCCCCTGAATCGTCCAGGTTTGCCCCTCATTCATCATGCAATATTCGGGAATTTCATGGTTGACTAATAAGGTCAACGCATTTGATAGTGTATCAAGAGAATCTACCACTAGAGCACAACGGTAAATAAAATGGGCTCGCCCGGCATTAAGCGTAAAACTAAGTGAAGGTAGGGAAACTGTTTCCTTATTTTGCTTAAGCCATTGGTGCAGATCCACTATCTTTTGTTGCATGCTTTCCTGACGTTTCGCAGAAAGTGTGATTAAATAATAGGGTTTGTCTTGCCAGTTTTCGGCTCTTCCCTGATAGGGGCGGCCTTCTTCAAGAATAATATGAGCATTGGTTCCACCAAATCCAAATGAGCTGACTCCAGCACGCAATGGAATATCATCTCCAGTTTCATTTTTGATGCGCTGCCAGGTTTGGGTCTCTTGGGCAATGTAAAACGGTGTATCGGTTAAATTGATATAGGGATTTAATTCATGCAAATGCAAAATACCCGGGAGAGTCTCATGGGTCATAGCCAAAATCAGCTTGATCACTCCCGCAACTCCTGAAGCAGGTTCTAAATGACCGATATTTGTTTTTACAGAGCCTAAGGCAATCGAGTTTTGCTTGGCTTCAGAAAGTAAGGTCGCAAATGCGCGTTTTAAACCTTCAATTTCTACAGGATCCCCTAAGGCAGTGCCTGTACCATGAGTTTCAATATATGTTACCGTATCCGGATCGAAATGGGCTTGGGTATAGGCACGAATCAATAGCTCGCTTTGTGCCGCTGCATTGGGTGCAGTTAAAGATTGAGCCTTACCGCCATGATTTACTGCAGAGGCTTTAATGACTCCGTAGATGTGATCACCGTCTTCTTGTGCTTGCTTTAAAGGTTTTAACAAAAGACTGGCTACACCTTCTCCTTTAACATAACCGTCGGCGGTTTTAGCAAAAGTTTTGCAACGACCCTCTGCAGATAAGGCGCCCAGTTGACTGGTGACCACTAGGGTATCGGGACTCAATATAAGACTCACACCACCTGCAACAGCTAAATCACATTCGCCATGACGAATTGCCTGTACTGCGCGGTGAATTGCAACCAATGAGCTTGAACATGCGGTATCAATGGCTTCACTTGGGCCTTGAAAATTGAAAAAGTAGGACACGCGATTGGCAATCATGCTATGTGAATTACCCGTAGCAATAAATCCATGGTGTTCTTTTTGTTGTTTGGCAATTAAAGTCTGATATTCGCTAAACTCAACGCCGGCAAAAACTCCAACGCTCTGTGAGGAAAATGCAAAAGGATCATAGCCTGCATCTTCAATGGTTTTCCATGCAGTTTCCAAAAAGAGTCGTTGTTGCGGATCCATGAGATTTGCTTCGCGGGCGGAGATATTAAAAAATCCTGCATCAAATTGATCGAAATTGTTGATAAAAGCGCCCCATTTGGAATTGCTTTGATTTGCTTGATTCCCATAATAATCACGCCAGTCCCAGCGTTCTATAGGGATCTCGGTTACTAGGTCATCACCTTTGAGCAAATGCTGCCAAAATGCTGCAAGATCATCGGATTGTGGGAAAATCCCCTGCATACCAATAATGGCAATTGACTCAGCTTTATCGGTTACTATCCGTCTTGGTTTTACTGTAGGGGCATGAATTTGCAGTTGCTCTGTTTCATGATGTGCTTTGGCAATAGCTTTTGGAAATTGGTTTATTAGATATTGACTGATTGAGTTTACACTACTGTGTGTAAAAAAGACGGCAGGAGTAAACTCGATTTGATAGTGTTCCGTGATCTTTCTAGCCAATTCAATAAAATGCACCGAATCCATTCCATATTCACCAAGATTTTTCTCTAATGCAATTCGGTGTTGCGTTATTTTTAATATTTGAGCTACTTCTCGAGTAAGAAAAGAGCTTACCTTGTCGATGAGCGCTTTTAATGCAAAATGGGTTTGCTGCCTTTCCTGAGTTGAGTTACATTGCTCCACATCAGAGTACCAGTAACGTTCTTTGGCAAAAGGATAAGTAGGTAAGGATATTTTTTTCTTGGATTCCCCTGCATGGATTTGCTTCCAATCCAGATCCAGGCCTTCTACATAGAGTTTTGCCAGTGCCATTAACGTTTCTTTATATTGAGAAGGATGAGACAATTGGTGCATCAGGATCGGCAATAGAGTAGTGTTAAATAGCCTGGTTTCAGACGAGTTTGTTTCACTTATTTGGAGAAACAATTGAGCAGGCTGTTGTTGTGCTTTAAGTTGTTGGATGAAGCGGATTGCCTCCTCAAGCGAACTGACCACCATAGCGCAACGACAATCAAAATGAGTTCTGCCTGCATTTAATGTGTAACTGACTTGTTCCAGTTCTGCTGATGGATTGTTTTCCAACCAAATCATTAAATCATCCAGACGTTGATTTAATGCAAGTTCGGTCTTGGCAGATGCCGTCAGCAAATAATGTGATTTATTACTTGTTGGTGCAGGTAATGTTTCCGGTGCTTCAGATAAAATCAGATGGGCATTAGCGCCTCCTGCGCCAAAAGAGCTGATTCCGGCAATTCGTAATGCATTGGGTAATGGCGGTTGCCATTCACTTACAGTTTGCTGCACACGAAATGGTGTTGTGGACCAATTGATGTTGCTATTTAATGGTTCAGAAAAAAGAGAGGGTACCAGGGTATGATGTTGTAATTGCAGGACCACTTTGGTGACTGCAGCAATCCCTGCAGCAGACTCACAATGACCAATATTGGATTTTACTGAACCAATAGGACAGTATTGCTGCATTTTTCTTTGACTAAACACCTTATTTAATCCAGCAATTTCAATGGGGTCGCCCAGTGAAGTTCCAGTGCCGTGCGCTTCTATATAGCTGACTTGTGTTGGGTCAATATTTGCTTTTTGGTAGGTTTCAACAAGCAAGTCGGCTTGTGCATTAGGATTAGGTACTGTGTAACCATTTGTTTTTCCGCCGTGATTGAGGCGGCTTCCTTTAATTATTGCATAAATAAGATCGCCATCTGCAAGCGCTTTATCTAGGGGTTTTAGCAGGATTGCGCCAACCGCTTCACCCGGTACATAACCATCGCCACCTTCACCAAAACTACGGCAATGCCCATCACGTGCTAAAAATCTTCCATGGCTTAGCAAGAGGTATTTATTGGGATGCAGGGAAAGGTTCACTCCCCCCGCAAGGGCCATGTCGCATTCGCCTTCATGAATGCTTTGGCATGCTAAATGAATTGCTGTAAGCGAGGAAGAACACATCGTATCTAGAGCGATACTCGGACCATGAAAATCAAAAAAATAAGAAACTCGATTGGCAATTGAAGCAAACACCGAATTTGTTGGGATAAATTGACTGGAAGAAGAGGACTCCCTATCAAACAACTGATACTGCCCATACATCACACCAACATAGACACCAACTTTTTTCCCCGCCAATGCTTCACGTGCATATCCGGCATCTTCAATGGTTTTCCATGCGGTCTCTAAAAACAATCGCTCTTGGGGATCCATTAATGCGGCTTCTCGGGGTGAAATATTAAAAAACAAGGGATCAAATTGATCCACATCCGTTAAAAAGCCACCCCATTTACTGTACATCTTACCCGGATTATTTTGATTTATATCAAAATAATCCGCCAAAGCCCATCGTTCCTTGGGAACTTCGCGAATACAGTCTTTCCCTGTATACAGATTATGCCAAAATTCGCTCAAATCCTTAGCTTCAGGATAACGACCACTCATCCCAATAATGGCGATATCTAGTGATTCTGTCATATTTTTTGTAAAACCAAGATGTTTGGGCGCTGTCATTAAGTTTCTGGGTGCTGTCGGTGAGTTTAGGGGTTTTGTCATTCTCGCGTAGGCGGGAATCCATTCCTGAATTGGCATTGGTATCTGATTTGTGTTCGATCTCAGTCTGTGCGGGGATGACATTTCTGCGTCAGGCACGTGTTGAATTAATTCATTGGCATAATGTTCCATGAAGTATTCAGCTAAATCGGCTAAGTTTTGATATTCAAAAAATAATGTTTTGGGCAGCTCCTTAAATTTATTGGCTAAACGTTGATTCAGTTGAATGATCATCAAGGAATCAATGCCATAATTTTCGAAAGACAAACTCCTATCGATATGCTCAGGCGAACATTTCAAAGTATCTGCCAGTATTTTTCTTAAAAAATCCTCGGTTTGTATACGTAAATTCGAATTGATTGCCAAAAGTTGAGCCGTCATAGATTGCTTGAGCACTGCATTATTCTTCATTGCGTTCAGGAGTTTTTGTTGATATCCAGGAAGCACAATGCAATTTGCAACGTTATACTGTAAGGCCTGTAAGAATGCGCTAAATCCTTGTTGTGTGGATAAACTGATGATCCCTAAAGTTTGCTCGAGTACTTGTTGGTACTCAGGCGCAATGTGTAACCCTCCTTCTTCCCAAAGCGGCCAATTCATCGCGACAGTAAGTCCAGAACAATAGCCATGTGCTCTTTGCCGTTCGCGTTCGCTGGCAAATTCATCTAGAAAACAATTGGCATAAGCATAATCACTTTGTCCTGCATTGCCAAACACCGCTGCAACTGATGAAAACAGCACAAAGAAATCCAAAGGTTCTTTACGCGTTGCGGTATGTAAATTGCAAGCACCGTAAATTTTAGGTGCTAAAACCTTTTCGATTTCGGGCACTGTTTTATTTACAATCAATCCATCATGAGTCAGGCCAGCAGCATGAATAATTCCGTTAATTGCGCCAAAATACTCTTTAGTACTTTGAATAAGGACTTGGACTTCCTCGTAGGATGATACATCAGCGGGTATATAAACTACCGAGGTATTTTTCTTTTCCAGTTCTGCAATTCGTTTTTGATAGTGCTCAGACAAAGGAGAACGGCCTGTTAATACGATTTTGGCTTGATAATGTTCTGCCAAATATGTTGCAAACAAATACCCCAGCCCCCCCATTCCGCCAGTAATTAAATAAACCCCTGACTTTTTGAGCATTGGTGCTGCTGTTATAGATAAAGGGAGGGGCTCGTAACGTCGAATATAACGGTGATTTTGTTTATCGTATCGAACTTCAACTTCATTTTGTGTTAGTTCTTTTGCAAGCAGGCTAAGATCATGCAATTCAATTAAACGACATGAAATGTTGGGGTGTTCTTGATGCAGGCTTTTTGCAAATCCAACTAAAGCTCGCGAAAAAAGAGAAGGCCCTTTACTGATACATACTAAATGGACTGGTTTTTTTGGTTTTAACTTACTGATTTGGCTTACCAACGCATGAACCAGATAATAGGTTTGCTCCAAGTTGTTTTGGAGCTCTTTAGCCGAAAACAGTGCTTCATCGAATTCTTCCAGAGCAATAATAATGTAGTCGCTCAGTGAGTCGATATTAAGCTGTGCAAAATGGGAATTCTGTATTCGTTGACATGATGTGGCGTGATCAGAAAATTGTTCTTTTATCAATTGTATTGACTGTTCATTATTTCCTAGAATCAGTATGGAGTCTGGGCGTTTTCTTGTTGCTGAATGCACTGGTTGAGCAACCCATACAGGAGAATAACAGGCGACTGTTGCCTCAGGTTTAATGAGGTCATGTACTTCGCCTAAGGTAAATCCCGTAATGACTAATAAGAGGGTCCCTTCAGCATCAATGACTTGAATATTAAATACGGGCATATGCTGATTATCTATAGAGGAAATCAGGCAGGCATATACATAACAGGTATTTGGCAGAGGTTTATAAATATCCACCTGGGTAATGGAAAAAGGCAGATAAAGCACTTCACGATTTTTAAGCAATGCTTGAGTTGTTTGTAAAATTCCATCGAACAAACAAGGATGTACTATAAATTCATGGTTCTTGGCAAGCAAAAAGGAAGGCAGGGTAAGTTCTGCCAAGAGATTCGTATCATTAAAATGGAGAGTCTGAATAACTCGAAAACTCGGACCATAGGTTATTCCTGCATTTTTAAAATAAGTATAAATGGCATCGGGATCTTGAGTATGCGGTAATGCTAATTTTAATTCCTTAATATTGAGCCTGGTATGGAGCGCATCAGGAGAATTATCCTGATAATGAATATTCCCGCTGACATAAGAAATCATTTCCTCTTCGTCAGTGATCGCAAATGAGATCCTATCTGTTTCAGGAAATAAGCGGACACGAAGTGGATTTGCCCAGTCCGAGGTTTTTATTGGTTTTTTCCAGGTGATTTTGCTTAGGGAGGTAACTTGCTGATTAGGTGAAGCCAGACTGGCGGCAACACGCGCCATTTCCAAACACACGGCACCCGGTAATATGGGCTCATCATTTACTCGATGCTCACGCAAATAAAATTCATTCCCTGAAAATTGCTTACTAAAAATAAGGGAGGGAAACGTAGAGATATGTTCATCAATCAATGCATACTCTAGCGAGGGGGGAAATTGCTTTGTCGATGCGGTGTCCGAATCCTCGTGTACTGGTATGTACACTCCGATTCCTCGTTCTGCGTCTTCTCGCACTTCACGCCTCTCAGTGAGTTTAAAAAGAGGTCTATTTTTGATCGCTACCCAATGAGACTCTTTGGCAAAAGGGTAAGTAGGAAGCGATATTTTTTCATGATAATTACCATAGAGTGTGCCCCAATCAATCGATTTTCCCTGTAGATAATCAGTGCGTATATGATTTAAATCCGTAGGGCTATCATGATTTATATTGGCTGATTCTATCGTAAGTAAATACTGCTCTAGATCATTGCAGGCTAAACTGGAACTTAATTGCTCCTTTAATTCGGCGACTGTATTCACGATGACACAAAAGCGTTTGGCAAAATGCTGTCTGCCTGCATTTAGAGTGTAACTGAGCGAAGCCAGAGTAGGTAAGTGCTGTTGGCGATCCAGCCAGCTGAGTAAATCAGTAATTCGTTGCTGCAATGCGGTCATTGTCATCGCCGACAGGCAAATCAGATAAGAGGAGCGATTAGGGGGAGGGACGTGCGTGTGTTTTGGACTTTCTTCAATGATAATGTGAGCGTTTGCGCCACCAAAGCCAAATGAACTTACTCCCGCTCTTCTGGGGGTACTCGCTGCTCTCGGCCATTTAGTTGTTTTATCAAGGAGATAAAATGGACTGTCCTCGAGTTCAATATAAGGATTTAATTCATTGAAATGTAAATTCGCGGGTAAAATCTCATGGTGCATAGCGAGCAAGGTTTTAATGATCCCTGCAATTCCTGCAGCAGACTCCAAATGGCCAATGTTTGTTTTTACGGCTCCTAATCCACAATACTGTTTTGGTAAAGTTTCAAGGTTCTGTTCTAATGCCAAGTGTTGAAATGCCTTTTTTAAGCCATTAATTTCGATGGGATCACCTAGCGATGTTCCGGTTCCGTGGGTTTCGATGTATTGAATGCTGTCGATGGTTACTTGAGCGCGTTGGCATGCAGAAATGATCACTTCTGCTTGGGCATTTGGATTGGGTGCAGTAAGCGTATTAACATGTCCACCATGATTTACTGCTGTTCCTTTGATTACCCCGTAGATATGATCGTCATCGCGCAACGCTTGGGCTAATTTTTTTAATAAAATGGCGCCTGCACCTTCTCCGCGTACGTAACCATTAGCGTTTTTATCAAACGTTTTACAACGTCCATCTTCACTTAACATGCCCGCTTGATTTGCTGCAATAAAGGATGTGGGGGTAATTAGAGTATTTACCCCGCCTGCAAGAGCAAGATCACAATCACCTTGCAAAATCGCATGGACTGCCTGGTGAACAGCAACCAGGGAACTGGAGCAGGCTGTATCAATTGTTTCACTAGGTCCCTGCAAGTTTAAAATGTAGGATATCCGATTGGCAATCATACTATTCATGGTACCCGTAGTAAGATAGGCATCCATTACCTCATTTTTTTGCAACAACTCGGCATAATCATGATTAAATACACCTACAAACAAGCCTGTTTTCAACGCAGCAAGAGTGGACGGCGTGTATCCTGCATCTTCAATCGTTTTCCAAACGGTTTGTAAAAATAAGCGTTGTTGTGGATCAATTAATTCTGCTTCGCGAGGTGAGATATTAAAGAACGTTGCATCAAATTGATCGACATGATCAATAAAACCACCCCATTGTACGGTTAAATCTCGCCAGTTCCAGCGTGATAAAGGTACTTCACTGATGCAATCTTTTTCCTGACATAAATTATCCCAAAAGGTATCCACATCGGGTGCTTGCGGGAAAACGCCGCTCATTCCAATAATTGCGATGTCGTTTGTTTCCTTAATGGGTTGTTTTGCCTCTTCCGATACAGACCGTTCAGTTTTTTTATCTAATAAATCCATATAAAACTCTGCTAAAGTAGCATACTCATACAAAGCTGCAGGGGACAAATTGAGCTGGTAGGTTTCATTAAGTAGGGCTGTGAGCTGGATGATATTGATTGAATCAAAGGAATATCGGCTCAAGGGGGCATCCAAGTCGATTTCTTTTTCATCTATTTTCAGTACACTGGCCACCAGAGTTGTGAATTGATTTTCCTTGTCACGATTTATATTCCGACTTCCTATGGGCTTTTCTGATAAATCCTGGGTTAATACGGCAATATTTTGTTCATTGAATAATGATTGGGCTTTTTTCCGTTGCAGTTTACCACTACCGGTTTTAGGAATTGCTCCTTTAGGGCTTAAAACTACTGCATGAACTTCTACTCCATGATGTTTGGTGATGGCATGATGAATCACAGTCTTGATTTCAGGCCATAGTGATGAAGGGGTTTTTTCGGACAGTTCCTGCACAATAATTATCTTTTCTTTACCCCCATTTTCAGTAGAAAATGCTACTTGAGGGAGTTTGATCTGGAATTTGGAAAGTGCATTGGCGACTGTGATTTCCAAATCAAGTGGATAGTATTTTTTTCCATAAATAACAATGACTTCTTTTAATCTTCCAGTTAAATAAATTTCGTTATCGCGGATAAATCCAAGATCTCCGGTTTTAAAATAACGGTGATCGCTGCCAGGTACAGTTGCATTGAATACTGTTTGTGTTTCATCGGGACGTCGCCAATAACCCAGGGCCAGTGATTTTCCGGATAACCAAATTTCACCAGTTTCCCCAGCAGCAACGGGCTGTTTTGTTTCTGGATCGACAACAATTGCCTGCAGTCCTCTTAATAATTTACCACTGCTTACCAATCGTCGTTGTAGGGGGTTCACATCATCTTGAAGTGATAAGGAATGTGGTTCACAACCAAAAGAGGTCACCGCGATTGCACCGGATAATTCGGACATACCGTATGCAGAACAAAATTGCTTTAATTGAAAACCACAGGAGTGGAATTTGGAAACAAAATTCATAATCGTTTGATATTGAACAATATCTCCACCATTGATTGCCACTTTCCAGTGTTTTAAATTCAGCCGGGCAAGCTCTGCTTCTTTAATGTCACGCACACAAAGGTCATAACCAAAATTAGGACAACCACTGTGCGTTACACGGTATGTTGAAATAGCGGATAACCAGATAATAGGCCTGTTGATAAATGCAGCTGGAGGTACAATAAAAGCTGGTGTTCCGTGATAGAGTGGCACCAATATTCCGCATACTAAGCCATATACATGTGTATGAGGAGCCCAGGTCAAGGTGACACTCTTCTTAGTGTAATGCCAAACCTTAATGGTTTCTTGCAAACTATGCTGCAAGTTTCCATGCGTGATAATTGCTGCTTTAGGTATGGAAGTTGAGCCCGACGTATATTGTAAATAGGCTATGGTGTCCTCATTAATAGAAATTGATTGAAAATTTTTGGTCGATTGGATCTTGAGCACATCGGTAGAGAGTATCAGTACTTTTCTTTTTAGGATTGATTCAATACGTGAATGGTACGGAGAAAGACTTAAGACTGCGGCAATATCGGCATCTTCAGCGATGGTGTTCAGGAATGCCTCATGTTTCGTAAATTCATCAATTTTAGGACAAGGTATTGGTACTGCAATCACACCTGCATACCAACATCCCATCAAACTCGTTATAAACTCGACTCCTGTTGGATAAAGAAGAATGACGCGATTACCCGCTATTTGATGGGTTTGTAAATGTGCCGCAATAATTTTTGCTTGCTGATCCAATTCAGCTAAAGTAAGTTCTGCGGTTTTGTGTTCACCATCTTCTAAATAGAAAATGGCTTTTTGATGGGGATGTTTTTGCGCCCTATTCTGTACTACATGAACAATATTCTGCATGAGCAACTTCCGTTTGCTGAATCAATCATTTAATTTGCATCATGCTATCAATACTCCAGGATAATGTCATCTGATATCGAAAGCTAGGGGCCTGTGCTTAGACTCAATCTAGCGAAAATGTAAATAGACCCTAAATTTGTAAGTTTGTTTTTACCGATTAGTTAAAGTTTCGTAGGTATTTTTGGAGTGGGTCTTTAAAAATTCAGTAAAATCTTTGGTATCTAAAGGTTTACTAAAGTAAAAACCTTGCATTATGTAACATCCGTTTTCTTTTAAAAATTTAATTTGCTCTAGCGTTTCTACACCTTCTGCCAGACAATCAATATTCATCCGATGTGCCAATGCAATGGTGTTAATTACAATATTTCTACTATCGATATTGACTTCAACATCTTGAATAAAGGTTTTATCAATTTTTATTTTATTCACTTTAAATAGCTTAAGATTCCCGAATTCTGAATAACCAGTACCAAAGTCATCAATAGCAAGTGAGATACCCATCTCAGTAAATTTATTAATAATTGGAATTGCTTCGTTGTGAAATGCATTGGATTCTGTCAGTTCCAATTCGAGATACTTGGGAGAAAGTTTTAGCTCATTTAAAATTTTTTCAATACGCTCAACAAGATCGTGTTGTATTAATTGTTTTGCTGATAAGTTAACTGACATAACTAATTCAAATCCCCTGTTGTGCCATTTCTTTAGCTGTTTGCAAGCAGTACTTAAGACCCATTCACCAATAGGAAGAATCATACCGTTTGCTTCTGCTAAAGGAATAAACTCCATTGGAGAAAGCAATCCTAAAATCGGGTTCTTCCAACGTAATAAAGCTTCTGCACCGCAAATTGTTCCAGTTCTTAAATCAATAAATGGCTGATAATTTAAAATTAATTCATTATTTTCGATTGCACGATAGAGTTGGTTTTCAATATTTAATTGTCTGGAGGCATCAGCAGTAATCACTGTATTGTAAATGCGGACGCTGTTTCCTCCGCGTTCGGTCGCTAATGTGCGTGCCGCCTCTGCATGAGTAATTAACGTATCTATATCCCTACCATCAGTCGGAAATACACTGATACCAATACTTGCAGTTAAGTTCAATTCTTGTTGGGAAACATAAACAGCATTTTCTAATACAGCAAATAAATCTTGGGTACATTCTTCGAGTTCTAATGCATCTATGACTGGATTAATTAAAATAACAAACACATCTTTGCGTAACAACGAAATAAAATATTGTGCATTTTTTTCTGCAAGATGAGCAAAACGTTGGGCAATTCGGTGAATAATGGTTGCAGATGCTTGATGGCCAATACTGTCGTTAATTTTCATCATATTGTTTATTGAAAAACAAGCAATGGCAAATTTATGATGATCTCGAATTGCTTTTTCAGTGACACCAAGAATGTGATCATAAAGAAAACGTTCATTAGGTAAATCGGTTAATAAATCATGTGTTGCCTGGTAGGTTACTAATTTCAGTGACTTCTCTAATGCTTCCGTGCGTTCTTTAACCCGTTGCTCTAAGGAAGCATTCATGTTTTTCAGTTTACGGCTAAGTAATGCGTTTTCATAACCCAAACGAAATAATTTTAAAATGATCCTGTTCCCCACAAAGCAAGCAATGAGCATAAATATCCCAAGTACTAAAAATGAACCTGCAATAGAAATACTGGCATTACTGACCTTGGAATGAGATAAATCTATGATTAAATAAAGATGATATAAAAGGGTGGGGGTAAGTAAACACACAATACTGGCGATTCCCATCGTTAAATCAAGTGCAGTTGAGAAGGAAAAACAAATCAAAACAGCTGACAAGAAGAAAAGCGTAGTCATTTTTTGATCTATACTATCATTCATAAACAAAATGCCAATGCTGCTCCATATCAGGCAGATTAAAATGACGATGTAGAGAAACCCTTGTCGACATTTAATGATTTCTTTGCGGGTTATATGATTGTATTCAAAACGGAAAGCCCATAAGACATTGAGCAAATTTGCAAGCACCAGAAGGGTATACCAAGAAATAATTAATATAGGGCGTGTCGAATTATAGATTGCAAGAACATAAAGACAACCACCGAAAATATTGGCCAAAGCACCAAGCTTAACCATGCTATGAAATGATTTGGCAGTTTCAAACTCAATTTTTTGATTAATTTCAAGTTGTTCGCTGGAGGTGAGTTGTGGCGCCTCAATAAATTTACGTCCATACATGGGCTTTGACATAAAAGACTCCTTGCTCAATCATAAAAATGATAGAGTCATTCCCAATCCTTATAATATAGTATAATTACTATTTTGTCTTATTGTTCAAAATAATTCAAATTACCAAAATATAAAGCATAACTTCCAAAGAGCGCTGATTTTGTATGCGTGCGGGAATTTTTTCTTGTTTTACTATCTTAAATTGATTTTGTTCTGCTAATTTTTGGATGTAGTCAGGATGATGGCTGAAACGAGCACTTGTTTCAAGCGACCAGAAGGTTGTTACACTGATTTCGGTGGTAAAAATAAAATAACCTCCTCGCTTTAGATGTAGATGAATGTTATGAAATAACGTATCAAGCTCGCCAAAATAAGGGAAAACATCGGCTGCAATGATGAGGTCATATGTTGCTTTATTTTGCACAAGAAATTGACTGATTTCAGCCTCTACTAAGTTATCATAAATTCTCTTTTCTTTGGCTTGGGCCAGCATTTTTCCTGAAATATCTACCCCAGTTAAATGTTTACTTAGTTCACGAAGAACAATACCCGTGAGACCGGTTCCACACCCTAAATCCAAAGTATGAGCATTTGTCGGTAATTCCAATTGGTGGATTACACGCGCGATATGCTGTGGAATAGAGTACTGCAGTGTGCTCTTCATATGTTGATCATAATAAAGTGCATAATTATTAAATAAATTATGAGCGTATTCAGGAGTGGTTGTTGCCTGTTCATCCCCCGTGAGGGCATAGAGCATATGCGCGCTGATTGTATCTTTGGGATTAATTGCCAAAGCCCGTTCTAAGTATTCTTTTGCTTTGTCTCTTTGCTCTAACTTAAGATAAATTGCAGCTAAATTATTTAATGATGAAGTATGAGTGCTCTCAAGCTCAAGGATGTGCTCAAAAAGAATCATGGCTTCATTCAAATGGCCTAAAGCCATTTGTGCTACGCCGGAATTGTATAGATACTCAATATTATCAGGTTCTTTTTGAAGTAATACATCATAATGCATGAGTGCATTCTCAAAACGGTCATGATGCATGAATGTAGCTGCCAAGTTATTACGTGCTTCAATATTTTCATTATCTAAGGCTAATGCCTTGCTGAAATAATCGATTGCCAATTGGTTTTGTTGTCTTTTCAAAGCAATAACGCCCAAATTGGAAAGTGCTTCTATTTGTTTACTGTCTTGCTCCAAAACATTTTGAAATGCTTTTTCTGCTTCAGCAAGCGCGTTTTTTTCCAGATGCAACACACCAAGGTAGAAAAGGGCTTCGGTATGAAATGGATTTAAGGATACTACGTTATTAAATTGGATTTTAGCTGCTTCCAATTGATTATTTTGCAACAATAATAATCCTAAATTAAAATGTGCTGCACTAAAATCAGGTTCAGCATGGACTGCTCGCGTATAATGTAATAGTGCCTGAGCATAATTATTTTGCAATGCATAGACCGTTGCCAGGTTGTTATGAGCCTGGGCATAATTCGGCTGCAATTTAATAGCTTGCTGATAATATTCAATTGCCTTGTTCAGTTGATGTGATTTTTTGTAAGCATTCGCAAGGTTATTCAGCAGACCCGCATTATCAGGGCTTAAGGAGAGTGCTTGTAATAAATAGAGGATTGCATTATCCATGTCACCTAATTGAGCATAAGTGAGTCCTAGAAAATGCAAAGTGTTCAGATGCTTGGGTTCCTGAGACAAGATTTGTTCATAGAGGCTAATGGCTTGTGGCAACTGACCCTCATACTGGAATTTATATGCTTGCGCAAAGAGTGCATTCGTATCCATCATCAATTCTTAATTAGATCGCGCAGTTGCTTTAATGCTTGTGCGCGGTGACTGATATTATTTTTAATTTTAGCAGGTAATTGTGCTACTGTGCATTGAAAGTCAGGGATATAAAATATGGGATCATAACCAAATCCACCTTCGCCAACAGGCATGGTATGAATTATTCCTTTGCATCTGCCTGTTGCAATGACTGGCATAGGATCTTCTGCATGTTGTACCAATGCAATCGCGCAATAAAACCAAACCTCTCGGCGTATTGGGGGTAGATGAGCCATTTTTTCCAATAATAAATGAATGTTTTCTGCATCGGTTGCATTGCTACCCGCATAACGAGCAGAATAAATACCCGGCTCGCCATTTAAAGCAGGAACTACTAAACCTGAATCATCGGCTAAAGCGGGTTTTCCCGCCTGTAAACTGGCGTGGCGTGCTTTGATGAGTGCATTTTCAATAAAACTTAAACCATTTTCTATAGCATCTGAAATTCCTAAATGGGTTTGTGGAATGCACTCGATTGGAGCTAATAAATCACGTAATTCTTTGATTTTACCGGAGTTACTGGTAGCAAGAATAATTTCTTTCATAATTTAGATCACAAAAAGAATCCAGTTTAACGTGATGGATTAAAAATAGAAATTAAATTTTATTGTGCCATGGAGGGTTAAAAGTATTAATAGAGCACAAAGTTTGCTTTTTTTGATCGCTTAAATGTTCAAAAAATAAACTAAATAAATGGCATTATTACAGTACTTGGGCTAAAATATTGTTTTTGGCCGGAGTATGACTATGCCAATTACACATCTTCTATTGGCTCTTTTAGTCGTTGTGATTTGGGGGGTAAATTTTCTTTTTGTTTCCTTCGGACTGGAAGAAATTTCGCCTTTATTACTCTGTGCTTTACGCTTTTTACTGGCAAGTATTCCGGCCATTTTTTTTATTAAAATTCCTCAATCTTCATTCAGAACAATTGTCCTCTATGGTTTTGTAATGTTTGCATTACAATTTGCTTTTCTTTTTATTGGCATGAATATTGGTATGCCCGCTGGAATGGCATCGTTGCTTATGCAAACACAAGTATTTTTCAGTATGTTTTTTGCAGTGATTTTCTTGGGTGAACAGCCTAATACGGGACAGATTCTTGGAGCACTTGTCGCTTTTTCCGGCATTGGTTTGGTTGCTATGCATTTTGATAGTGATATTTCTTTGGTTGGTTTTTTCTTCATTCTTGCTGCTGCAGCAACTTGGGGCCTGGGGAATTTGATCACCAAGAGAATTAAAGGAAGTAATACCAATATGATGGCAATTATTGCATGGGGAAGTTTTGTTGCATGTATTCCTATGTTCCTTCTTTCTTTGATGTTTGAAGGACCTTCGAGTTTTGTATATACCTATGAGCATATAAGTTGGCGTGGAACATTATCGTTGTTTTATATTGTTTTTGCTTCAACTTGGATAGGTTATGGGGTTTGGAACTGGCTCATTGCCCGCTATCCAGTAGGAGTAATAGCACCATTTACTTTATTGGTGCCTATTGTTGCTATTCTGAGCTCTGTTTTAGTTCTGAGGGAACCTTTTCATCTATGGAAGCTTGCTTCCGGATTATTAGTGATAGGTGGTCTGTGTATCAATGTATTGGGTGCTCGTTTCTTTGCAGTGAAAGCGACGCAATCAGAAGCTGTCTAAAATAACGCATAAATAAATACATAAAATCAAATATAGCCTGGGGCATAGCGTTATGTTCCAGGCTACATGTTTACAGTGAAAATGAGATATTATATGTCTTTGCTATAAAGATTGGGTCTTCAATTGTGATTAATTCGAAAACCATAGTGTTGTGTGCAGATGATTTTGGTCTAGATCCTGGAGTTTCGGAGGGGATTTTAAAATTGGCACACATGGGACGTTTGTCCGCCGTAAGTTGTATGGTGAATATGCCCGGCTTTATTCTTTATGCTAAAGAACTATTCCATTTAAAAAAAAGTAAACCAATTAAAATTGGTTTACATTTCAATCTAACAGAAGGTTATTTAGCATCAATTCCAGAAAAATCGTGTTTTACTTTACAGGAATTGCTGATTAAAACGCATATGCGCTCGATAAAACTATCCTTCATTGCAAAAGAATTTTTAGCGCAACTGGACCGATTTACAGAAATCATGCAGCAACTTCCTGACTTTATTGATGGTCACCAGCATGTTCATCAATTTCCTGTAATACGGAACGTTATTTTGGATCTCTATGCACAAAGATTGAAAAGTAATGGAACTTCTATTCGTTCCACTTGGCCTTCTATTGTTTTGCCACAATCTCAGTTTAAAGCGAAAATATTGAGTTTTACAGGAGGTAAGGCTTTATGGAAGCAACTCATTAAATTGGGAATTCCCCACAATTGTTTCTTTTCAGGTATTTATGATTTTGCCCCGGCAACAAATTATAGAGAGTTATTCCGAAAATGGATGAGTTTATCCAGGGAGAATACTCTGATTATGTGTCATCCAGGGGAAAGCCCCAATAGTACAGATCCTATCGCACATGCGCGCCTTAAGGAGCTTCATTATTTTTTAAGTGACGCATTTTTAAAGGATTGCGATGAGTTTCATGTTCACTTAGAGCAGTATAATAATTTATTATAAGACATGTTTAGGTTAAATTTACTCATTTATTTTTTTTATGTATTATCATCAGAGCTTGGATGTAATTGTAATCTGTTTGAATAAAAAGGAAGAAAAGCCTTGAATGACTTTTTTTGGGTCTCTTGTGGTGCAATCATTGGAGCAAATTTGCGTTATCTTGTGAGCCGGTTCTCCGCTAAGTATTTATCGGCAGATATTCCTTTTGGAACATTCATTGTTAATATTACTGGAAGCTTTATTCTGGGTTTTTTTCTTGCCTGGACTTTAGAGCGAGTTGAAGTTGATCCGCGATGGCGCTCGTTTGTTGCGGTTGGGTTTTGTGGGGCTTACACAACGTTTTCAACTTACAGTTACGAAACCTATAAGCTTCTGGAGCAAAGTGATTATGGACTTGCTGCACTAAATTTTATTTGTAATAATCTTTTTTCACTATTAGCAGCTATTGCGGGCATAGTACTCGCTCGGGCAATTTGATATGAATCATGTAAAAGTTTCTATCTATATTAATGAATCGGATAAATGGCAGCATCGTCCCTTGCACATTGAGTTGTTAAGTATGCTTGATAAAAATGAAATTGCAGGAGGTACTGTCTTGCGTGCGGTGGCTGGATTTACATTTAAAAGTCCTGTTGTATCTGCTTCATTGGTAGATATAGGAAGTAAACTTCCTTTAGTTGTGCAATTCATTGATACAGTAGAAAAGATAGATTTTATATTACCTAAAGTGAAGGAAATGGTTGGAAAGCGCCTCATTATTCGCGAGTCTGTAGAAGTGGTTAGTGGGATTTATCCTAACTCTTATTAACATCTATTTTCTAGCATGGCCAAACATTAGAAATATCAATGCAAAAATAAGATGCCCCGCACCTTGAAACTCAACCCGAGTTTAACTGAAACTTTGAAGCGCAAATTTGCAAAATTTTTCTACATGCATGATTTATTTTATGTCACGATTTATTGTAAAAATCTATTTATATACTATAATAATATATAAATAGAGAGATTTTTACCATGAATCATTTGCATTTGGCATCTTTAACATTTCAAGATTTAAGTGAAGACGTTCTAAAACGTAGCACCCAGAATGTGATTGTACTTTTTAAGCATTGGCAATTAAAAAATGAAGAAGAGTGTGAACTTTTAGGTGGGATAAGCCCTGCGCAACTTGCCAAATTTAAAAGAGGAACAGCACACATATCTGGCAGAGACACGATAGAACGGGTAGGTAATCTCTTAGGGATTCATAAAAATCTGAGAATTCTCTACCCATATAATCGGGAAATAGTCTATCAATGGATAAAAGGAAGAAATCAAAAACTCCATAATCTACGTCCATTGGATATTATGTTGGAGCAAGGTTATATTGGAATTGCTCAAATAAGACGACTCACTGATTTTATGCGAGGACAGTAAACGTGTCGTTATTTGATGCTGTCAGAGAATATTCACAAGATATTTTTAGAAATATAAGAGGTATAAAAGTATCCCAGGATTTATTCGATGATCTCAGTGATGATCCTGTAGATTGGGATGCGGCCAATACTATAGAAAGTTATACTCATCCTGTGCTAACCAATCAATCGTTAATTCAACGGGCATTTGATTACAGTAAAAATGATTTTATTGATTATCCATTTGAAAAGATAACGAGCTCGCGTTACAGTGATGGCGTAATTGCTTGCTGGTATGGATCAGAAACGTTGAAAACGACGGTTTATGAAACAAGATATCATTTTATTCAGGAAATCAAAGATTCTTGGGAGATTTTTCAAACCCAAGATACAGTCATTATCGACAGACGAGTTGCGAAAGTTTATTGTCAGGGATTAGGTCTTGATTTGACAGGGAAAAAAGAAGAGTTCCCCTGGCTTGTTGATCCGGATAATTACACTCAATGCCAAGAAACAGGTAGAAGAGTAGCTCACGAAGGACATCCATTATTGATTGTTCCATCTGCCCGTGATCCAGAGGGAATCAATCTCGTAGTTTTTAATCCTGCTTTACTTTCTAATTCCAGGGAGTATTGTAGGTTACAGTATGTCTTTGATGTAAAAAAGAAGAAAATTCAATGTATTAGAGGAGAGGAGGAAATCATACTGGAACAAAATAATGTGGACATCTAAATGTATTGATAAATAAAAGCGAAAATCCTGAATCTTGGTTGAGCGGCCTTATTTGGTGCATCTGGAACGAAAAACTCTCTGAAAAATACTCACATAGCCCACTTATGCTCCGTTTTTTCCAGAGAGCTTTTCATTCAACCTACACTCAAATCACCATTCCCTCATGCAAGGAGAGTTGGTTATTGTTTTAACGACACGCCCAAAATTTTGCTATTACGAAGCTATAAATCGAAACAAATCCCAAAACAATAAATAAAGCAAATAAGTAATTTAGGGTTGTGTAACGTAAAAGCAAGAAATAAAGCATTTCATTAATGATTCCTGCAGAAACTGCTACCAGAAAAAAATGGGGTAAGCTCAAATTTTTTTTATCATGCAGTTGAGAAAAGGTTAAATTTTTGTGCCCTAAAAAGCTGACATTAAAGGCGATCAAAAAGGCAAAAACATTAGCTACGAGTGCTTGGACATGTATAAATTTCACTAAATTGAACACAGTAAAAAGATGAATGAATGCAGCAGTGCCACCAATACCCGTAAAATAAATCAGTCTATGCCTTAATTTAAGTTGTGCTGTCATCAAAACTGGCTTCCTCATCAATAACATAATGAGGCCTGTGTTTCACCTCATCAAAGACCCGGCCTATATATTCACCGACTACGCCCAAGGCAAAGAGTTGCAAACCGCCAAAAAAGGTAATCGTGGTGACTATGGTTGCCCAACCGGGTGTTTCTATGCCGAAAATCAAGGTGCTTATTATAATCCAAATACCGTAAAGAATTGCCAGGGTTGCAACACCAATTCCACCAATAGCAATCATACGTAGGGGAAATGCAGTAAATGATGTAATCCCGGTGATTGCCAAATCCAAAAGTGAGTAAAAATTCCATTGTGAAGCGCCTGTTTTGCGAGGTTGGACTTCAAAAGGAACAGCAATTTGTTTAAAGCCAACCCAGCTATATAAACCCTTCATAAAACGATTTCTTTCGGGCAATTTTTGGAGTGCTTTCACAATCTTGCGATCTAAAAGTCTAAAATCGCCAGCATTTGCGGGAATATTAATGCGATTTATTCGTGAAGTAAGTTGATAAAATGCTTTGGCACAAGTTCTTTTTAACCAGGATTCATCCGAACGGTTTTGTCGAACTGCATAAACCATATCATATCCTTCTTCCCATTTGACAATAAACTGGTTCAAGAGTTCTAGTGGATGTTGGAAGTCGGCATCCAACAGAATCACTGCATCACCTTGGGCATAGTCAAGCCCAGCGCTTATAGCATTTTCCTTGCCAAAGTTTCGACTAAAACAAATACAGCGAAGGGCAAATTGAGTTCTTAATTGCTGAATAATTACCGGAGTATTATCCTGGCTGCCATCATCTACAATCAGTATTTCATAGGCATAGCCAAGTTTTTTTATTGCATCAATCAATGCGGTAATAAATTCGGCAATTCCTGCTTCTTCATTGTAAACCGGGACAATGTAGGAAACGCGTTTTGTATGATTTACTGGTTTTTGGGACATATCTAGGTTTAATAGTTTTGTATATGGCATGTAAATAAATGCTTATATATTAACTTGAATCGAGAATTCCCGTAAGTAGATTTAATTTTTTTTCTTTTTAGAGAATTAAACGGATATTATGTATCCTATTTTTGCTTTCAGCTCTATGGATAAAGCATGAAGTATATTGATCTTGCAGTATTGTGGAAAAATCAGAAGGGATTGATTTTCCTGGATAAAAAAATTGCTAAATTTTTATTTAAGCAAAAAGAGGGTGTTAATTTCTTATCCCCATTGTGTGGTGGTTTGGCTTCAGGGAAATCATCAAAACTAAGTATCTTTAACAATTCTCCCCAATTTACCTTTAGTCATCAATTAGTCCTATCAGGTAAAAATCAGTGGCATATTATTGATAATGCGCACAAAGGAAAGGGTGGTTTTGGTTCGGTTAACGAATCAAAATATAAAATAGTCGTCACTCATGATGCAAAAAATAAGCATTATCAAGCCCAACTAATCCCTGTGAACGATGTAGTCAAAATACAAAAACCTTCTGGGGATACGCCATATCCTGAATTATTGAAGCGAACAGCAAAGGAGGGATTAAGACAAAAAAAAACATGGAGTAAATGTTGTTGGCGTAGTTGGAACAGGAGATAGAGTAATTACCATCCTTGAAGATTGTGGTACCAGTCTTGATAAGCTATTACCTTTTACACCCAGCTCCAATTATTCGTTTCAGTTCCGCTTGGAAGTCGCAGCGCGTATAGCGAGCGAGATGCTTTTGTTACAACAAAAAGGGGTTGTGCATCGTGATCTTAAGCCTGCAAATATTTGTTATAAAAAGTTGAGTAATGGACAATTTCTTATAATTTTTATTGATTTTGGTTTGGCTGAAGATGTTGATTCAAAAAATAATCTAAAATCTTCAGGAACACTGGCTTATATGGCTCCAGAAGTAATTTTGGGGCAAGGTAGCACTTATCAATCAGATATGTATGCATTAGCGGCGATATTGGGAGAAATCTTTGGTGCAAGGGATCTTCTAAAATATAAGGAATTAGCAGTAAATCTAGCTGAGTTAGCTCAGGCTCCTTATTGTTTTGATGGTTTATTTACAGGTTATGACGTATCTGAAATCGATCCTTATCTTTTAGAAGATATAAAGACTCTGCTTAATAGTTTACAAAGTAGAAACCCTGAAAAACGTCCAACGATTGATCAAATCAGTAAGTTTCTTATAACTTTCCCCTCCAGGATGGATGCATATAAGAATTTTAATGAGCAATGGGCAGTTATGACCAAGAATTTTGCAGAATTTGAAGCCTATCACCAACAAATGAAATTATTAAAGTCAAAACATGATTTATTACCATTTAGAAACAAACTATTACATGTTCCTAATCCAGTAAGCCATGTATTTAATGGAAGGATGCTTCATAAAAGAGAGGAAATTTATAAAGAAATTTCAACATGTGCTTTACCTTTATCTCATTACGAATTATCAAAAAAATTGATCGCAGAAAATCGTAGAGCAGATTTTGAAAATGAAGATAACCCTTATCCTAATTTGGAAAAAATAATTCAAATGTTAGAGCAGGAAAATGTGAAATTTAAAAACTCAATGCACAGTTTTAACGAATGCATCAATGTGATTATGGATGGCAAACAGTTGACAAGAAAATTTATTACTACGAACAGCACGGGGATGAGAAAAATTGCCGGTATTTTAAGTTCTAGATTATCTCCTTTAGAACAGTTAGAAAAATTACAGCAAATTGGCCAATCAAAGACAACAGCAGGATTTTTTTACTTTTTCAGTCATTCCAAGTTTTTTGGTAAAGGTCGACATGAGAATATGGAGAAACTTTATCAGAAACTCGCTCGGATTGATCCTCAAAAAGAGCAAACGGAATATTTGGCAAAAACTCAATTGGACGAGATCACCCAATTTATTCAGAACACAACGACGTTTACGCATTGACATCATTTCTCTTTCTTGGCCTCAATTCTTAAGGCGAGTTGAGGTTAGGTATAGCATAGCGAGACCCAGGTTTCGCAGCACTAGACTGAATTATTTATATCCATAAGGGTTTCGCTTTTCGCCGTTCGCCCTTTTTTCAAAATGTTGGTAGTCTTGAATATCATACCAATTTCCAGCCCAATCCCATCCATGTTTTTCAAATTCTTGATAGACAAGATCATCTTTAATAATTTTTCCAGGCGCAGGTGTATTGCGATCCACATAAAGAATACCTTTCGAGGGAAGTATCGTTTTACCATTGACGTAGGGATTAATCAGAGGGTTAATATCAATTGCACGTCCATAACTGTGTTGTGAATATTCTCCAGGGCGATTGGTGACGGGCCGACAATTAAATGATGAGGTGTTATTTGCTCTCATTGAGGCATTATCATCCCCTTGATACGTGTCCATAAGCTCCATACTTTCGATTGGAAATTTATATTGAAAAAGAACCTTAAAAATAGCCACTACTTCTTCGGCAAGTTCTTTGTTTACAATTAAAGTTCCAATATGAGTTTTTTCATCAAAGCCCCAATATGAAAGGCGAATGTATGCTAAATCCTTTATGCTCACTGGACAGCCTTTGCGCCAGGTGAATCGATGCATTTGGTTCTGAATTTTTGGGGGGATGGGATGAATGTTGCTGTGGAACATTGGACTTTTCCCTGTTTTAGCAAAAATAAGTGATGAAAATAACAGTGATGAAAGTAATATGGAATATAAGATTTTCATTTTTTTCTCAAATCGCTTTTTGAGGGAGCTATGTTTGGATGTGCGAGATAATTATCATGATCCAAACTACAAGTGCATTAATAATCGTAATAAAAACTGCAGCTGAGCCGAGATCTTTTGCTTTTTTAGTTAAAGGATTCCAGTCGCGACTCATTCGATTCAAAGTGGTTTCGATTGCTGAATTCAATAATTCAGCAATTAAGACTATGAATAATGTGCTAATTAATAAAGCGCGCTCAACATGAGTTGTCCCTATAAAAAAAGCAAGAGGCAGTGCAATGATGCCAGCCAATAATTCAAGACGAAAGGCGAATTCGTCTTGAAAAGCGGCTTTTAATCCATAAAAAGAATAGCGTGTGGCTTCTTTTAATTTCAGAACTGCTTTAACTATAAGTTTTGGCATTCGAGTAGTCCTACTAAATAACGTGAGTCGACATAAAAGACAGGAAATGTCTTTTATGTCGCTAAACGAAGGTTATCCCGTAAAATGCGCAGCATTTATACGGGATCCAGTACTAAACAGGAATCATGCGATATAAAATTTTTTATATCGAACTCACATTAAATAGACTCTAGTTTGTCTGAGATTGCTGTACTTTTCAAATAGATATTCCATAATAAATCGCACAAGAAAGTACTGATATCAGTTCTCTATGAGATTCAGCGTAATTATCTTAGACTTAGGAGTGGGGTATGGAGGAACGTTTTTACACAAGTTTAGTCGACTTACTGGAAAAAAAAGCAGAGAAAAATCCGGATTTCCCACTCTATACGTTCATAAACAAAAAAATACAGGAGAGTAAAAGCCTAACTTATCGTGAGTTGGCAAACCAGGCAAAGAAAATAGCAAGTGTTCTTTGCGAGGTAACACACCCTGGTGATCGGGTATTAATTATTTATCCTCCTGGTCTTGATTTTATTGCAGCTTTTTTTGGTTGCTTGTATGCAGGGGTTATTGCCGTACCTTCATATTCTCCTACTACTACAGATTGGGCCAAAAAATTCCGACATATTATTC
Source organism: Legionella tucsonensis (assembly GCF_001468035.1). Lineage (GTDB taxonomy): Bacteria > Pseudomonadota > Gammaproteobacteria > Legionellales > Legionellaceae > Legionella > Legionella tucsonensis. The sequence goes on along the minus strand of NZ_LNZA01000008.1, from coordinate 103,184 downwards.
AAAATTCAGATGCACGTGTTGTTTTGACCACAAAAGAGCTTCAGCAACAAATCAAAAAATATAAAGATTATGAGAAATTAAGATGTGTCATCACGGAAGATTGGGTCAATGCAGTTGAGACATGGAGCCACCCTTCTCTTAAGGAAGATCATATCGCTTTTTTACAATACACCTCCGGTTCAACTGGAAAACCCAAAGGAGTGATGATCAGTCATGGTAATTTGCTGCATAATTTATTTGTAATAGATAAAGCAAACAGCCTTACTGAAGAAGATATTAGTGTTTCTTGGCTACCTCATTATCATGATATGGGACTTATTGGGGGGATATTACAACCTGTTTTCAGTTCGATTCCTGTAAAGCTAATGTCGTCATTAACTTTTTTGCAACGCCCAGCAATTTGGTTGGAAACGATGTCCCACTATCGAGCTACAGTAACGGTTGCTCCTAATTTTGCTTATGATTTATGTGTAAGTAAAGTTACTGAGGAAGAAAAAAGTCGATTGAATTTAAGCAGCTTGCAATGCGCAATGAGTGGATCAGAACCTATTCGCAAGGCGACCATCGAACGTTTTCTTCAACGTTTTGCAAGTTGCGGTTTTTCGCCTGAGGCATTTTATCCTTGTTATGGGCTTGCTGAATCGACATTGATGGTTACAGGAGGACGTCGCAAACAAGGAATAAACAGCCAATGGGTAGAGAAGAAAACACTCAATCAGAACAAAGTACTTTCTTGTGATGAAACTCACCCTGATGCCCGCAGTTTGATTAATTGTGGACAGCCCATTGATAGTTGTTATCTTGCCATCGTGAATCCTGAGACTTTGCAGGAGTGTCCAGAACGAGTTGTTGGAGAAATATGGGTAGCAGGTAAAAGCGTTGCCCAGGGGTATTGGCAATTGCCTGAGGAAACAAAACATTATTTCGATGAACGTATCGCTAATAAAGAATATTCTTTTTTACGCACAGGGGATATGGGTTATCTGGATCAAGGAGCACTTTATGTAACAGGGCGTCTCAAAGATTTGATTATTATTCGTGGATGTAATTATTACCCACACGATTTGGAAGATACCATCCATACCTGTCATCCCTATCTGCGTGAGCAGGGTTGTGCCATTTTTTCAGTAGAAGAAAATGACTCGGAATTATTAGTTATTGTGCAAGAAATTAAAAAGAAAGTTCAGGCGCTAAACTCAGAAGAAATCATCAGAGCCATACGGAGTAATCTGCTGCAAATGCATGGGATTGATGCAGATGTTGTGGTTCTTGTTGTTCATAAATCAGTTCCCAAAACAACCAGCGGGAAAACGCAGCGTTTATTATGTAAGAAAAAATATCTGGAAGGGAGTTTAGATATTATCTATATTGATAAGCTCGCAAAGAATGAAGCAGAGAACCCCGTAAAGACAATGAACTCGCGACCTGCAGACATTGCTCAGATGCTCAAACCAATTTTTAATGAAGAGATTACAGTTTTAGATAAAGAAAAAAAGCTAAGCGAATTGGGGTTAAATTCAGTGAAACTGGGGGAGTTACACTATGTCCTCTCAACCCGCTCTGCTAAAGACATATCCATTGAATTCCTGCTCAGGGATCCTAGCTTAAGCGAAATTATGGATTTAATCACCGGAAAAACAGGGCAACAAAAACTGCTTGATCATACCCCGATTGATCTGGTTGCTGAGTTTAATCAATATAAAAACATGACACCTTATATTACCTCTCAGCCCAAGGCTATGCCAGAACATGTATTATTAACAGGGGCTACAGGTTTTTTAGGAGCTTATTTGCTGCGGGAGCTTTTAACCAATACGAGCTGGCATATTACCTGTCTTGTTCAGGCCCGTTCATCTGTTGCAGGAATAAGCAGAGTGATTAAAAACATGGAAAATTATGGTGTTTGGAGTCCTGCTTATCATGATCGAATTAAAATTGTTTTAGGTAACTTGGAAAAAAGCAACTTGGGCCTTGCTAAGCAAGATTGGTACTATTTGGCAGATACTGTCGATCTTATTTTTCATGGCGCTGCAGTACTTAATTTTATTTATCCTTATCAAAAACTGGCAGCAAGCAATGTGTTTGGTACGAAACAACTCATCGAGTTAGCTGGATACAGGCGGCTGAAAGCGCTGCATTATATTTCAACAGTAGGCTATTTTATGTCTGCTGATTTGGCAGATGATGCAGTAATCAGTGAGAAAACTGAACTTGCACCAGAAGATGGGATTTACGGTGGCTATAATCAAACAAAGTGGTTGGCTGAACGATTAGTATTTCATGCCCGTAACTATAATATTCCAACAGTGATTTACAGACCGAGCTTGATTACAGGGGAAAGTCAAACTGGATACTGGAACCAGGAAGACGTGGTATGTCGTATCCTCAAAGGATGTGTTGAACTAGGGGCTCGACCTTTATTGGATGTGGGTTTTAATTTTGTTCCAGTGGATTACGTTGCTAAAGCAATTGCTCGATTTGCTTTGGAAAGACCTTATCAGTCTGATACATATCATTTAATAAATCCGCAGGAAGTCGATATCGAGCAATTGTTTGGATATGTTAAAGCTAAAGGTTTTAAAGTAGATGATGTAACCTATCCTGATTGGGAAAAAATGATTAAGGAGAAAAGTCAATTTGATCTGAATCACCCATTTTCTCCATTACGGCCTTTCTTTACAGAGAAAGTATTACATAAAGACAGTTCATTATTTGATTTATATCTTCATAACAATAAGGCGCAAATTGATTGTACCTATACAAAAACTCAGTTAGGAAATCATGAAATTTATTGTGAAAAAATAGATGAAACAGTATTCAATAAATACCTTAATTATTTGATTCAATGTGGCTATTTAACCCATGCCACGGAAGAGGCAACGAGTTAAAAAGTTCACTGCAGGCTTAAGCAGAGGTTGAGTAAAAATGATGAATAAGTTCATGTGCTATATTTTTACAGGAGAGTGTTGATTAGGAAAAAATATGTCACGTATTCAATACATTACATCATTGCCTAATGATAAAGGGGTTGATGTGTGTGAACTTGTAAAAGAACGTCACTTTGGTTTGTATGAAACCATGGGCGCGCGTCCAAGCCAAGAGGATGCGGCCTATGCATGTTGGTACGCCCGTGATCATTTTAAATACCTCACCCCCCAAGAGATTGGTCGTCGGTTGTGGACGAGTTATCATCTGGTTAATATTTTAGGGCGTAATGTGATGTATGGGGGTACTACCGCATCAACGACTGTATATGACGGCCATGGAGCTTTAATCACCGCAACTTTAGCAGACTCCATCTCTTTTGCAGTGATTTTCGACAAGCAGGGGGAGGTAGTGGGAGTAATGCGTTTAAATAATATTATCCATCATCCCAATGTTGAGCTAGAACGTATTCAAAGAGCAGGAGGAGCAGTCTTTTTCGATCGCATCAATGGTCAGTTGGCTGTATCCCGAGCCATAGGGGATTTTGATTATAATGCCGAGGTAGTTTGTGCTGATGCAAGTATTGACATCAATTACCTCGAAGCAATCTATCAACATATAGTTATCGCCAAAGAAAATGTGGGAAAAGTGCAATTGATTACGACATGTGATGGTTTTACCGAGCCTTTAGCGTCCCAGATTAAAAAAGAGCATGAACAATGGCTGTTAAATTGTTTGAAGGAAATACCATCAGCAAGAACGCTGGAGGAACAGCTCTTAGCAAAAATGCTTGCCAATAAAGCGCTTGAATGGGGCTCACGAGACAATATTTCAATTGCCGTACAAACACTTTCTCTGTCCTGTCCTTTTTTGATGGGAATTTATGATGGTCATGGAGGAAAAGGTGCTGCACGTTACACTGCGGAGAATATTGGCGCTATTTTTGACTATCAGTGTTCTTTAACTCAAGAAGCCTACGCACAGCAACTGTTGAGCGCAGATAAAAAGTTCACAATATATTATCGCGATAATAAAGATCGGGAATGGTATGAACCTTTAGCAGATGCCGCTAAAAAAGAAAGAGAGTCTGAGCTCTCCAAATCTGGAGGTGTGCGAGCGCAAATGCAATTATTGATGGAGCACACTGAAGCATATCTCATCTCAGCTAAAGAAAAAGAAGCGGATAAGGAAGCTGCAATTTTGGAAGCTGCTGTGCAAAATTTTTATGGTGTGATGAATGAACTCTGCCACAACTATACTGATTTAACACTAAGTAAAGAAGAGTTTGGTGAGTGTGTAAACTACATTTTCAGCTACGATACAACGTATCAATTTACGCCTGAGCGGTATTCATTTTTGTCATTAAATTTTAAAGAATGTAAGGAACATGCAGAAATAATTAAAAAGAATGATTCGTTAAGACAAATGATAATGGATTTAACCCGTGTAGTGGACTCGGTAGCATTAGCCGAATAGTTCTGTTTCAATACGTACATTTTTGGGGTATGAAATTTAAATAACAATAAAACTTAACTTTTTGATCCAATTAACAAATAATAAAGAAATCGAATTAAAAGGAAATTGTAAATGCAATCTCAAATGGATAAACCTCATATTCAATTAGCCATTATGTCACGCTGGTATGTCGCTTCACGCGCATTACATGCTGTAGCTAAATTAGGTGTGGCAAATCATCTGTCTTCTGGACCTAAAAGGATTGATGAATTGGCCAAGGCTACAGAAACTAAGCCAGAGTTGCTTGATAGAGTATTAAAGTTTCTAAGTAGTTATGATTTATTTAATTATGATAATGGTTTTTATTCGTTGACTGAATTATCCAAACCGTTGTGTGACGATGACCTTCATTCCATGCGCGATGTATTGTGCATGGTTGATGATACCTGGTGGCAAGCTTTTTCTCAGTTGGATGTGAGTCTTAGTACTGGAAAGCCGGCATTTGAAATACAACATGGAGATGATTTTTTTAGTTTTCTTAGTAAAAATGTAGAGAAACAGCAGAATTTTGATAGAGGAATGGCCAAACTGTCTTCTTATGATGAGGCGGCGATTACCAATGCATTCAACTTCTCTGTATTCTCCAGCTTAGTAGATATGGGTGGGGGACGCGGAGGACTGGTGAATGCAATCACCAACCAATACCCCGCATTAAAGGCCATTCTTTTTGATACCCCGGCAGTTATATGTCAACTGGATCCTAATAAGTTCTCCAATAAAGTCACTCTTCAAGAAGGAGATTTTTTTGCGACGATCCCATCAGCAGATGCCTATATTTTTAAAGGAGTTTTGCACGATTTTAATGATGAAATGATGCATAAAATATTAAACAACTGTGCACATCAAATGTCCAAAAATGCCACCTTATTTATTGTTGAGCAAGTGATGCCAGATGATGACAAACCACATCCAAATAAAACGATGGATATTGTGATGATGGTCTTATTAGGTGGCAGACAACGCACCTTATCCGAATGGCAAAAATCAATTGAACCTGCGGGATTTACTTTTAAAAACAGCTACCCAACGAATAGCTTATTTACTTTAATGGAATTTAAACCTAAGAAGTAAGTTGGGTAAAGGCAGCGAAACTCCATTTATGAGAGGTAGGTATCCTATTTAGAAGATGAGATTTTTTGCGAATACGCTATTCCTATAGCATTGAATTTAATTTGATGATTATTCGCGCTAAATGTAGCCCGGCTCTGAGTGATCGGCGCAAATTAAGCATGATTCAGTTGCTCACACAAGGTTTGAAGTTTATTCAAAGAGAGGTTTAAGGCCCTTTTTGAAAAATTGATCCCACGCCTAACAATTTGACATGCTAAATAAATATTAGATAGGACATCACGATCTTTAATCGAGTTAGCTTGAAAGCCGTGATGTTTTTTTTCGTTTTTTGCAGCGATAGCAATAATCCAACAAAGAAAACAAGCAAGGGTGGCAATGAGTAGAAGAACATTAATACGCTCCATTCTATTTGATTGACAGTATCGCAAACCAAAACCATATTGATGGCTTTTGAGATCTTGAAATTCTTCTTCAATCTGCATCCGTTTTCGATAAATAGTCACTATTTTTTTGCATCATACTCATTTATATCTAACGAGATAACGAGGAGCCAAGGATCTTTTTTATTTCGCGAAGCGCGATTTGATTGGGTATTATTCGAAGGATTCCCCAGCCGATTAAGATGTTTTCGATTCTTTGCTACTTTCTTATAAAGAACAAGAGAGCACGCTAGTTTAACTGACTTAGCCAGTAAAATACGGCCAATAAAGTGAGGGTGTTGGGTCGCCACTTTATAAAGCTCAAGGCAGTCTGATTCCCACTGTTCGCTGTCAACACGTTGGTATCCCGTTTTATTCCGAAGCCTTCCTACATAATCAAACCTCATTTGGATTACAGATTTAAACCACGGACATCTAAAACCCGCATCAGTCACTAAAATAGGCTGACAATCTTTTGGTAGAATGTTTTTTAGCCCTTTCAAATCAAAAAATCCAGATGAGCTTTTGGGGAATTTTCTAATGTTAGGGGGTACGTCTTTTGGTAAATAACTAAGCCTCGACCTTTTAAAGCCAGACTGGCTCTTAAAATATACAGCCCTTTCTTTTTGTTAACACAAGCCCAATCCACATTAAGAATAGGTCGACGAAGAGTTGATAAATAATAATCACTCAGCGTTTTGTAATAGTCGTCCATTTCTGTATGAAGCTTTTCATTACCTAAAAGCCTATCCATTTTTCGAATGCAATGACGTTCTTTTGCGGAACCACGCATTGTTCGACCTAACTGGGTTAATGACAGTTTTTTTCCATGAAGTAGAGAGTTAACTGCGTTAACTAACGCTTTTATACGTTTAATATGAATATGAGGAAGTACTTTAGATAGTATTCCATGTAATAATTCTTGTACGTGCATAAGTCCTCTGGGTTATTTGTTCTCGACAAACAAATTGGATCATATTGTCTTATGCACTTCAATAATTTATTGATAATAAAGAATTCTTTTTTCTTTTTTGCGCCGATTCATCAGAGCCCGGATGCAACGTAGCGGAACTCGGATAGATGTGATGAGCGTCGTTGCGCAACGCTTAGGCTCGATTAATCATGATGTAACACAGAGCAAAAAATATTTTTTGGATCATAGAATTCTTTTAGTTTATGCCAATCCGTATAGTGTTCTTCAAAATGATTTTGCCAAAATTTTTTATCTGTGGATTCTCCTAAATATCCGGAAAGGTAACGTTTGCTTCCTTGAGATAAAAAAAGTGCATCTAACTGTTTTATTGTTTCTAAACAACTCGGAATTAATACTTTTGGTAAACCTGGATTCAGGATCATTAACGCAAAAATATCTTTATCCTTAGGAAGTTGTAAAAAACCAACTGAAGTATTTGACGCGATCCGGGCAAGATGTACTACAGTAGCATAATGTAAAGGCAAAGCAGCCAATAACTTTTCCAGATTATTTAATTGTGAACCGGGTATAAAGCACTCATACCATGGATGTTGCAATTCCCATTGTCCAGTCATTTTCATTGCATTAAAACGCGAATCATGGCGATGCAAATAAGAATGGATTGATTCATCCTGGGTATGAAGTAAACGCCAGGGCTTTAATCCAAAATCGTGAAAATCAGGCGGCAGATTATCATATTCTAGAGCTACATGAAGGGAATAAAACCACTGAGCAAAAGGTAATCGGCCTTTTTCCGATAATTTCGCGCCTTGTAGTGCTGGTGTGCAAAATGATTCCACATAGTCTGCCTTTGTTTGACATAAAAGCAAATCATTAAGCCATTCGTTTTTATCCAAATAGATCAAGAAGAATGTTCTGACATTTTTTAAACAAGGTCTTAAGGCAATGCAGGCTTTGGTAATCAGGCCAAAACGCCCCTGTCCACCCAAACACGCATGCATTAAAGAGGAGTGTTCTTCTGCCTTAACCAATTCTCCATCAGCCTTTAATACTTCCAAGGCTTTGACATGGGCAACCACACTGCCGTATTTGAATGATGAGGCACCCATCCCTCCCGCAGAAAGCACTCCTCCCACTGATAAATTACAATTATGGGGTACTACATAGGGAATGAGGAACTGTTTTAACGAATTATCCAATAAAGAAGCCCAGGAGGTATTTGCTTCTACCCAAATGGATCCTGAATCAGCTTCCGATGTATGATCAAAGTGTTTCATATTTAGGATTACCCCACCTGGAACTGCAAGTGATTGGCCGCTTTGACTCATTCCATTGCCGCGAAGTGTTATAGGTAACTGGTTTTCATGAGCATAGTGTATGAATGATTGTGCATCCTCAGTGGTCTCAGGTTCAAAAACGGCTACTGGTGCAGAATGAATTAATTTGCCAAAATCTTCGCGAAAAAAAACAAGCGAATGCTCATCACTGAGCATCGCTTGTCCAAACTTTTTCTTACACTGCTTTATGTGAAATAAGTTCCACTGGTTCTTTGTTTGCGGCATCTTGTTGATTCCTTTGTTTTGCCAATTCAAGTCTTCGATTACAAGCAATAATCAAGCCATCGAACATTTTGTTAAACGCATCATAGCAACGGTCAACCAATTTTAATGCTTCACGTCGAGTGTGGACTGGTATTTGTCTTGAAAACAAAGAGCGTTCCATTTCTTCTTCAAACAAGGCATGAGCCATTTCTACTTCCAAATGTGATGTGGAAAAATATTGGAGGTTTTTATCTTCCCCAGTTTTTTTCACTTGCTTTGAAACTTTTTCAAAGAAAACGTGTCCGGATGATTCAATAGTTAAGAGGAGAACAATATTCAGAATTTCATCATTTGCTTTATAAACTTCAGCTAAAATAGCATAAGCAGCATCACGAGTTAATTGGGTTTCTTTGCTGTAGAGCCAACTTACATCATTGGTATCATTTACTGAATCGATATTTACTGCCCCCATATATTTTTTATCATGTAGAAACCATTTTTCATGGCCTGCATCTTCGAGTCTGTGATGACGGGCAACTTTTCTTAAGTATGGGTCAGTCACTCGTTCTTCGTTTATTCTTAAAATATCTTGGAAGGTCATAGCCCAAAAAGTGAGTTCAGGAACAAAGTAGCTCAATTCTTTTAAACTTTTCAATTGTTCAAGTATTTCAAAAAAAGGATGATTCATGAATTCTTGTTGTTTGGAATCAATATAATCTTGTATGATTTTCATAGCCATCTCCATGAGAATTTTGTTGGACACTTTGAATAATGCATGTCGCATACCAACTTTTTTCTTTTTTTTCTCATAAAAACGATGAAAAAAGGATGTTTTTTGCTGTTTTTCATAATAATGAAGCGTAAGCCGTCAATAAAAAAGAATAAACAATGGTCTTTATGTCAAATTTTTGACAAAGTAATCCCTTGAATTTTTTATTGATTTTAAAATTCAAATCAATTTTGCCAATTTTTTGTCATATTGTTTAAGTTCTTTCTCTACTTTAGTCCAATCTATCTCTTCAATTCGCTCCACTTGGTCAGATATTTTATTTAAAAATTTTGCTTGTAACTCCCCGTGCGCTTGTGCTTCAGCATAAGGAGTGTTAGTAAACATTACCAAAACATGCTTTGAAACATAGTCTTCTGGATATCGGTGCATTAATTCGAGTTCCAGTTGTTTTTTTAAGTTGAATTTTTTGTCTCTGATGTCGACCTGAATTTCATGGAAGTTATCCATAGACATTTGCGCCACTGCATCAGTATTTACTTTTCTTGATTGATAGAAGGCGGGCATTACTTTCTTCCAATCATCATGATATTTATCTAAAAGCTCATTTAAAATACGACAATCTTCAAATGCACTATTCATTCCTTGGCCAAAAAAGGGTACCACTCCATGCGCCGCATCTCCGATTAACAGGCATTGATCCTGGTAATACCATGGATCACACTTTATAGTACTCATATTACCTGTAGGGTGTTGTGTAAACTCTTCAATTAAATTGGGCATTTGAGCATATGCATCTGGAAATGATTTTTTAAAAAAAGCTTTGATTTTCAAATCATTATCCAATTCCGCAAAGCTATTTTTTCCCTCACAGGACAAGAATAAGGAACCCGTAATTGATTGATTAAGATTAGGATTGCCTAACAACAAAAAGGCATCCCTTGGCCAGAGGTGTAAATGTTCATGGATAAGGTGATTTTGAGCAGGCTCACCAATAGAGAGTTCTTTATATCCATAAGGCAGGTAAGTACGTGATGCATGCACTAAGTGCTCTGCATACAGTTGTTCACGAACTGCTGAACCCGCCCCGTCAGCTCCAATTAGAAGCTCATAGTTTTGTTTTAAAATGGTGTCATCAGGTAATTTAAAAAGTACGATTTTTTTATCGACATCCAAATCGGTGAGTTTCGTATTGAAATGGAGTTTAACTTTAGGATATTTTTCCGCTTCATTAAGTAATAGCTTATTGAGATCATTGCGCTGAATTGCATTAATGTATTCATTTTGATGTCGACCAAATGATTGAAATTTAATCTGACCCTGCATTTCATGAATCGCACGAGCACGCATGGGAACCATGAGTTTTTTCACCTGCGGCATGATGTTTACACCTGCCATGCCGGTAATGCCGCGACATGACAAAGCCAGGTTAATTGACCGCCCATCCTCTGCACGCATGGCTCTTAGATCAGGCCGTGCATCAAATAATTCAAGTTTATATCCTCTTTTTGCCAAATAGAGGGCGAGTAAGCTCCCTGCCAAACCCGAACCAACAATGGTTACTTCTTTCATTCCAGTCTCCCATAGAGCGATTGCAGCCTAGATGAAGGTATCGTTTTAATACGAGTTACAAAATTCTCGAGACAAACTATATTGACCTCATTCCAGGCGACAATTACTACGACTGCATTATGCAAAGTTTCTATTTAATAAATTCAATTCAACATAAAAATACTCTAATACATCGCATCGTAACTTTATAACAGCAAAAATCATACCGACTTGAAAAAGAATTCGAGTTGTGGTTAGGAAAATTTTTTTCTAGGTTTAAATATGATGAATAATAAAATCTTTTAATTCTTCTGCTTTTTGAGGCATTGCAAAATAATAGCCTTGCGCATAGTCACAGCCATGCTGCAAAATAAACTCTCGTTGTAATTCTGTTTCTACTCCTTCAGCTAATACTTCCAAATTTAAGCTATGGCCTAAATTGATAATTGCTTTTGTGATCGCGGCATCATTTTCCCGATTGACCAATTCACTGATAAAAGATCGATCAATTTTTAATTTATCAACAGGAAATTGCTTGAGATAAGATAAACTGGAATAACCAGTACCAAAATCATCAATCACTAATTTTGCTCCCATGTCTTTCAACTCAAACATCGTTTCAACAGCATGCTTTACATTATCAACAAGTAAGCTTTCTGTAAGTTCCAACTCCAGGAATTTAGCAGGTAAACCCGTCTCAAGAAGAATTTTTTCAATTACTTCAGATAAATGAGCTTGACGAAACTGTCGACCAGAGATATTTACAGCGACTGTTAGTTGGTCATAACCTTGCTGATGCCAGCGTACAAGCTGGCTGCATGCTTCTTGCAAAACCCACATGCCAATATCAAGAATTAACCCATTCTCCTCAGCCATGCCTATAAAATCATTGGGTGGAACATCTCCTAAAATATGGCTGTGCCAACGCAATAATGCTTCGAAGCCAATAATTTTATTTGTAGTTAAATTAATAAATGGTTGATACACCAGATGAAATTCATTCCTCTTTAGTGAATCACGCAATGCATTGTCAAGTTGCATGCGATTAATGACGCGCATATTCATTTCTTTATCATAAGTGCGATATGTATTACGGCCATTATCTTTCGCATGATACATCGACAAATCAGCACTTTTCATTAAAGATTCATAATCATCGCCATCTTTGGGATAGTAGCTGATCCCTATACTGCCTGTTATTTTTAAATTATGTTGATCAATCTGGAAGGGTTGAGCTATAGAAGTCAGTATTTCTTCTGCTTTTTGTTGTGCTTGCATCTCGGTGGCAATATCCTGCAACAAAACAACAAATTCATCGCCTCCCAAGCGACAAACAGTATCAAAATCATCAGTAGCAAGAAGCAAACGGTTGGAAACAGCTTGCAACAGCCTGTCCCCGATGCTATGCCCCAAAGTATCGTTTGTCATTTTGAAGTGATCCAGATCAAGGAATAAAAAGCCTAACATGGCCCCTTTCTTCTTGGCTTGTAAGATTGCTTGATCCACTCGGTCGATTAATAAAACGCGATTGGGTAATTCTGTGAGCGAATCATGAGTTGCTTGTTGAATTAATTGTTGTTCCATTTCTCGTCGCTGAGTGACATCATTAAGAATACAGACATAATGTCTCACGTTATCGAATGAATCTCTAACAGGTGCAACACTTAATTCACTCCAAAAAACTTCGCCAGTGCGTCGGTAACTTTCCAATTCTACCGTTTCTTCACGTAACTCTTTAATTGCCAGATTTATCCGTTTCTGGTTCACATGTTCTATCTTACTACCGTGCAATAATGCAAGGTTTTGTCCTAGTATTTGTCTTTCACTATATCCGGTAATGCGTTCAAACGCTTTATTAACATAAATAATAGGCAAATCCGGTTTAGAAATATCAAGAATCGCAACACCATGAGTACTAGCTTCAATGGCGCGCTCTCTGATACGAAGCTCGTCTTCTTCCATCAGTTTCTGGGTTATATCCCTAAAACTGTATACCCTTCCAACAATTTCGGAGCCTATTCGCTGTGGTTGGGTGAAGCGCTCAAAAATTCGTCCATCTTTAAAATGCAAAACGGGCAACTCTCCTTGCCATTCTGGATTTTCATAAAGATATTTCACATCAGCAATTACAGCTTCAGGATTGCTTAGCTGTTGTAGAATATATTCAAAACCGATACTCTCCGTGCCTGATTCCAGCATATGAGAAGGAATACGCCACATTTCTACAAACTTTTGATTCCAATCAACTACTTGTCCTTTTCCGTTTACCATCATGATACCATCTGCGGTTGACTCAAGCGTGGCACGTAAAAGGGATAGGGATTTTTCCAATTCTATATTTTTTTCAAGAATATCATGAGTTTTTACATTAATATTTTCTGAAAGGGGTGCTTTAATAGAACGCTGAAATTCGGGTTGGGTGTGATACCATTTTTCAAGAAGATTAGATAAGTTAGGAGTGGGAGTAACTATTCCTAATTCCTCACATACATTCGTAAGCGATGGTTCACGGCCTTGCTTTTTAACATGTTCGGCAGCATGTGCCACTTTTTGGTAATCTATTTGACGTCTCGCCATGTTCCCTCACCCGTTCCCTCTATACTTTGTAAATGAATCTCTGTTGTTTTAAGTTCAGGTTAATTTAAATTATATACCTTTAATGCATTTTTTGCTTAAACAGAGGTGATAAAGAAATTGCCTCATGTTCAACCTGAAACTTCGTCAAGTTAGAGCCGTTTACGAATTGTATGAAGAACCTAAGAAGCGGTATAAAAGAAGAATCAAACTAGGCGATTCCCGCTTTCGCGGGAATAATACTTGGCCTACTTTATTTTGGTTTTCCTGGAGCGGTCGGAGCAGGCACTGGCTGCATACCTTGTTTACTTGCTAATTGCTGAACCTGTGAATTTACAGTTTGTATTTGGGTCTGTAATTGGCTTTGTGCTGTTTTTATCTGATTTTGCAGTTGAGTATTTACTGATTGTATTTGTTGTTGTAGCTCAGATTGTACTTTTTGAATTTGTGCCTGGAGTTGGGCGTTCATTTGTTGTGTTTGCTGTTGTTGTTGTGCTTGTAATTGTTTTAACTGACTTTGGATTTGCGTATTAAATTGTGATACATCATCAGCAAAAGCAATATTGGCCAAAAAGACAATACAAAAAAGTGATTTTGCTAAAATTTTCATTACTATTCCCTTATGTGAAAAATAACCAGACATAATACTTTAACCTAATAATCTATGAATTGACTAGGGCTTTGGTTCCATTTCTACTATCTTAGTCAAGACTTGAGGTTGTCGTTTCTACTGAGGTTAAATGCGTGAAAGCTTGGAGAATTTGACACATTGTCTAATTACCAGTCTATTAAAACATTCTATTACGATGAATACTAATAGAATCTATAAAATGCATCCCAGGCTGCTATACGAATTTAGGAAGTGTTAGTCTTAGTATACCAACACTTCCTGCCTGTTTTGCTCTTCTTCTGCTATTCTCATCACATTTCGTGGGTTTGGAGGAGGGAATAAGCTTTGGCTTTGAGCATAAGTACGCGCTGCAACATACTCCTCAGTCACTGTTTTTGCACTCTCTACAAGGAATTGAAATTTTTCTGTGAGGATTTTAATCAATTCATCGAAGTTATAATGACTTAATTTGACAAACATAAGCCGATTTTCTAGAGCTTTAGATAAAGGCTGTCTCCCGTGAAATGTAGTTGGGTTCTGAGTGCCAATAAGACAAAAACCTGGTTTTTGAGGAGGATTTCCCTCAAGATCATAGCCTGAAAGCAAGGCATTAAGCAGTTGTTCATGAACCTGAGTATTAAACTCTTCAATGCAAACAACTTGTCCCTTATGGAAGGCATCTAAGAGCTTTGCTTGTACTTCTTTAGGATTGGTTGGGGAAATGGTAATGAATTCAATTCCCTTGGCTTTAAGTAGTGCTTGAACTAATTGACTTTTGCCTAGACCTGGTTCTGCTTCAAGAATGATCCCATTGATTCCTAGTTCTTGATCCCACTCACCTTTTATTTTCTTTTCACGGATACGCAATAACATTTCGATGCTTATGGCAACTTTTTTGCGTGACTCAGTCCAGATAAATTTTTTATCGTTTGTTTTTGGATGGAATTGTTCTAAGATCTCTATGAGTTGTTTTTTCTCTTCTTTCCAAGTTTTTCTCTGCTTAATGTCGCAGCGAATGTGCTGGCTCAGCTTTTTATCCAAACTTATTGTTTTGATTTCACTTAAAATGGCATAGCGCATCAGGAAATCATCAGCCATCAACTTGGTTTGCGAACTTTCTTTTAAGATGAAGAAGAGCAAACACATCATTTGGGCGTTACGGGGGAGTAATATTGAGCCCGGCATCTTGTGCTTTGCTATAGTAGGTTTCAATAAGTTTCAATAAGATCGGTGCATTGTCACAGTGTTCAAGAATTGGGCTTAATATTTTGTCTAGGCGCTGTCCTTCAAAAGGAAAATAATTTGGGAACCGTTTAAATAAATCGGGCTCAAAACGCCCCTCATAATGAGTAGGGTTTCCAGCAAAGATAATTTTATGGTTTTTTAGTGGATAACATGTTCCTTCATACCAAAATTTCTTGTCTCCTCGTGCTAGTGCTTCGAATAAAGCATAATGTTCCTGACTTATATTGGCTTCATCAAGAAATAATATAGGCTGACTCTCACCTTTATGGGTCAGCCAACTGTTCACTCCGGTCAGTTCATGATATATGGTGATGGGTTTATGATGTTCCTTTCCATATTGAGACAGGATTTTCTGAACAAAATAGCTCTTGCCGGCACCTGTTTTGCTGGTAAGAAATACAAATGAATGCTCATCCAGGTAGTGCATCACCATTTCAGGAGTTGTTGGTTTAGCAATGTTGGGAAGAATTCCTGCGCGCCATTCCAAGCGCTGAGTTAAATTATCCAGCCATTTGGCATGGAGGGTTGAGTCATTGGGCAAATCAAGGAAATGGCTATGGTATGGTGTCAGCTTGAGTTTTTGATAAACTTTTTTTAATTGCTCTGCCAAATCAGAACTTAATCGAGCAAAGTCTTCCTCAGGTCTATATACATGGGCCGTTTTATGGAGCGCTTTAAAAGGAGCTGCATTGTCACTGATTACAGTGATATTTTTGGCTGAAACTGGCTCCCCATTGACCCAAAGAGTGGGCGGCTCAATAAAGAGCGTTTGTAATTGTTGGGCAAAAGTTGTTGAAAATCGTCCTTTAAGAAGGATGGGTTTACCTTTTTTGATGGCCTTTAATAATTCGGTTTCTTCACCTTGAAACACTTTATTTTTTAAAGATACGTGGAAGAATAAACTATTAAAATTGGTTTTCGGATCACTATTGATGGTGATGGCATCTGCAGGTTTATAATACTCTTCGGCATCATCTAAATCATTGGAAATAATAAGTCGATTTCCTTCTCCCAATGCTTCGATGGGAATGACCAATTGTTTCAATGGTTCGGGTACAAATACGTTAGGAGTCGTTTTAATTGATAGTGTGCATTGAGCTTTTTTCGCTTCCTTTAAAAGGCTGTACCATTGAATTTCAGTTAAATTATCCGTCACAAGCAATTCGATTTCAGGATCTGCAGCAAAAAATCCGAGGAGCGGTTTAAGCGTACCGTTTTCGGTAATTTTGTATTGATTGGAAAATAAAGGTAATGTCGTTTGATTGACAATTCGTTTTTTCCCAGGAGTTATCCCAGGCCTTATCACATCTGGATAAGTACTTAAATCAGGCTGGGCAAATTGCAGACGAAAATCTTTGGGTAAGTCATGCCATTCACCATTAAAGAAAAAGCGTTTCTTTGCCATTAATTCAGTGATAAAGAAACGAAATTTAGGATCTTCAAACGGAGCATTATGCAAAATTAACTTTGATACTTTATTTTGAGACGCTTTTAAGAGGGCGCCAGGAAGAATATCTAAAGTTCCTTCATCAAAAGTATGCCGACCCAAAAAAATGGATTCCCAATTTAAAGGAGAAGGAAAAAGAACATCATCATCACCAATCGGTTGATTCAGTTTAATTTCTGGTATCGTTGCGGGTGGGATTTCAGGTGCTTGACTAATGGCATCAAAGCGTGAGTAAAAATCATCCCCCATTTTAAATGCAGAGCGCTCATCCATCCCTACGACTATATGTACATTGGGTGGAACAGGTAGACCCCCAAGATTCCGGTCTTCATTGTCAATCACACTATTTAAACTGACATGGCGCGGTTTGGGATCATACCAGTTAATAAACCAGGTAAAGGATTCACTAGGATTAAAGTGGCATTTTTTAAAAACTGACTTATTGGACTATCTACATAATGATCTTTGTTGTGCTCATCTACACGTAGGTTACGAAGAGCCAGCGTGTCGAGGTCACGAGAGAAAAAAGTATTTTTGCAGGCTGATGATGCTTGATGAAGGGCCTCTATCTCCTGGTTATTTTTAAAAATCAGCCATTGTCTTGAGCGGGAGTCTTTAGAAGTAAGTTTTTTTGCAAGTTCCTCGGCATTTGCGGCTTGAATAGGAGAACCTATCCGGTCTATTTAGTGCATCACCAATCTCAAAAAGTGGGGGCATCAGCAAGACTTTTAATTGATCTCTTTAAAAAATATACTTACAACAAGTAAAACTGAGCATTTGTCAAATTGGCATATAAAATAATAGATATAAAGATACCTATTAACAAAGAGAAAAATATGAAAACGTCAAAAGTGTACTTCATACTCAGCGGTTTGATGATTTTGTTTTCCGTTACGGCAAATAGTATGACCGAAATTGTTTCGCAATCTGAATCAAATGCCGCACGAATTTTCATGTTGGAGAAGGTACTGGCCCCGCAAAAGCTGGACGAAGTTGTAATCTTGTTTGCAAAAGCCAATAAAGAGCGTAATGGGGCAGTCCAATTTATGTTATTTTCAGACCAACTTAAAAACAAATTCAAAGACAGTTGGCCTCATTGGGTTTCTGGAGTTTCCAGCCCATGGATTACTGCTTATGAAATTAAGAAAACTGCACAAAGCAAGAATTCCTGGAAATTTAAAATAACTTATCAATGGGCAACTGTTTCTGGACCGTTTTATCCTCCTTTAGTGCAAACGATTGTAGTAACACCTGTTCCAAAAAATATAAACTCGTCACAAAAATTTTGGATAACTTCGTTTAATGAGCAATAGAGGTGAGATATTTTGAAATTAAGAAATTTATTTATCTGAATAAAACAGGAGAAATTCTCATACTATAATTATTTTAGGTATCAGTTTAAGGAATAAACAAAATGTATAACGGAGAGGATGTAATAAAAAAAGATTTTCAAAATATTTTACTGAGAAATGGGTTTTCTGCCCATGAATTTAAAATAACGATAAAGAATGGCTCAAGTTATGATCCCCACCAAATAGTAAGTACGCAAGTGTGGATAACAATTGAAAAGAATTCCATAAAAAAGCGATATGGTTTATACCGAACTAATTGGCCAGACGATTTTGAAACGGACTTAAAAAAGGGTTATTTTAACACGTAGTAATGGAATGGCCTGGGTAAGTCCCCCAGGCGTACCAAAGGTATTAAAAAAAGAGTATTCAATATAAATTTTCTACTTATTCAATGCAATAATTCCTACAGCTGCAGCAGTCATAGCTACTCCCAATACAATATTCGTTGGAGAGAAAAAACTATACCGATTTGCTTCATTTTTACCACTTTTCGAAGAAGATTGCTCTCTTAAAAGCTTTTGTTGTTCTATTTCTTCTTTAGAAGCATAATAAATAGGATCAGTTATAATACATATGGGTTCTGGTATTCCTCGTGCCATAGGTCTGCCTGCCAGAGCTGCGGCCTCAATTTCTGTATAGCCTTTACTAACTAATTTTTCGACTTTAGCATCAAGTTTTTCTTTTCGAAGGCTAGCCGCAGTTCCTGCTGTAAGAGAATTTTTTTCCATTTGGCCTTCAGTCTTTCCATCATTCCACGAAACATTCTTTTTCTCTTTATTTTTTGCTTCCATTGATGTGGATTCGTATTTTGTTTGCATGAAAAACCTCATTACTATTAGCTAAAATTGCAACAATTTTAACAATAAATAATTAAGGAAATATGAAATCGAAATGAAACGAGATCTTTTTTTAATCAATGTGAAATAAAAAAAACATTAATTGATAGGATTTCACATCTTTTTACATATATAATGTCGCAAAGCGAAACCTAGAGATCCTTACCCTACACTTATATCCGGGTTTTCTTATGCTGAATCAGGATATACTGTAAATACCCACCCTGATTGCTTAATTCACTATAATTAGGAAGTAAAATTTTTTATGGTTCTGGTCAAATTATATTCTATTTTGTATGGAGATGAGCCGAGGCATAATAGGGAGGACATCTATGCGTGTCGATAGGGGAGCCTATACTGCGGATACTTTGGTTCACTTACCGCTGTGGCGAGTTTATGGTATTCCTCTGTTTTTCTCTCTAATTTGTATTCTAGCTGAGTATAAAACCAACCTTCTTGTTTTTCATACTCTTACTGAGTTTTTTTCGGTTTTTATCGGCTTAACTGCAATGACAGTAGCAACTACAACCACTCATTTCACAAAAAATCAATTTGTGATTTTTATTTCCTTAGCTGCTGGTTGGTGGTCATTTATCGATATCGCTCATATTCTGGCTTATAAAAAAAGCTTATTGCCTCATGGTGGAGGTAATTTAAGTACTCAACTTTGGATTTCAGCGCGGTTTTTTCAGGCTGCGGTTTTTCTTTTTTCCATTTATTTTTTCAGGCATACGTTGAAAATTTGGATAGTTAATTTTGGCTTTTTTTTAATAACCCTAATTATTTTTGCGGCTATTTTTTCAGGTAATTTTCCTACGACATATATTGATCATTATGGAGTAACTTGGTTCAAACTTTATTGTGAATGGGGCATTATCCTAATTTTAATCATGGCGTTAATATTGTTTTGGTATGAGAGGGCAATGATGCCGAAAGAGTTATTGCTTTATATGTGCCTAAGCATGATTACAATGATATTTTCTGATTTGGCATTGTCCGACTATAAAAATTTATTCGGCTTAGAAAATGTAGCTGGCCAAATATTAAAAATATTCTCAATTTGGTTTATCTATGTTGCTTTAATAGAACAAACTTTGCGTCGACCTTTTGCGATGCTGACACGTGCTGCGACTACTTATGATAATATTCCAGATCCCACTTTTATTGTTAATGGAGAGGGTATAATTCACCAAGCAAACAAAGCTGCAGGAGCATTCACCCATTTAAAACCGGAAGAATTAGTCGGATTATCTTCTCATACACTTTTTCATGATAAGTCTATAAAGAAGCAAGAGTGTCCAGTATGTTCTAATTTTCCCATCTCAAAAGATAAATTTATTAAGGAAATTAAGGCTGGAAAGAGAGGGTGGGTAGAATGTAGTTTGTCCCCCATGGATTCTGTTTCATTCCCCAATTCTTGGATACAAACAATAAGAAATATTACTTCGAGGAAGAGGGTTGAAAAAGAACGGAAAAAATTGACCTACGATTTAGGTGAGCGCGTTAAAGAACTTCAATGTCTTTATCAGATTTCGAATTTAATCGCACTTAGTGACTTAAGTATTGAAGAGCTGCTTACAAAAACAGTCAATCTACTGCCAGATGTATTTCAGTTTCCAGAGTGTATGGCGGCAAAAATAGAAAGCATTTGGGGTGAGTTTTATTCAGACCCAAAAACAAAAAAATTGTCTTATCAATTGGAAAAAGAATTTAGAATTGAGAATGGTTCTCTAGTAAAAATAAGCGTCTATTATCATACTCAACCACCAGTATCAAAAGATATTTTTTTACCCGAGGAATCGGCTTTTTTAGACTCGATAGCTACTCTGTTACAAGATACTTTACCCCGGATTTAATATGAGAACAAATCTTCAGATCGAGGTTACTGTAATTTAGGTCCAGCCGATACATTGTTTAAATGTTTTGCGGGTTTACGCGAAAAAAAAGCGCCCAAATAACTCGAAAGGGAGCGATTAGAACCTGTTTCAGGACTCTCTTCAACTTCTGCTATTTCGGGTTCTGGTTGAGGATACAATCTATCTCGAACTATTCCAAAGCCTGAAAAAACACTTTTGAGAACCAGAGGCAACAAGATCAACATAATAAGCATGCTGGTTAAATTGGTTGACTCGTCAAACAACGCATAATTAGCTAAGGATTGCAAGACCGCAATGATCAAAGAAATTCCTATGGTATTTGAAATCAGTCTTGAGGCATTGATATTTCGATTATCCATGGGTAAATCAGCACTTTGATTAATTTCATAAAACGCAATCCATAACCACAATAAGTCAAAAGCAACGCTATACCAATGTTGCTGATTCATTTCTTTTACGTCTGCTCCTACCGCTTTAGCCAGCTCAAAAGTCATTTTCCCACTTTTAAGTGCTAAGGCCATGCTGGGTTTTTCTTGTGAATTCGCCAGAGGAGCAAATTGTTGTATAAACAAACTCTTGGGAAGATTAATATCAAAAAGCTCATAAAAGGTTTTCTCGGAACCAAATAATCGTTGCAGTTGCTCTTCACTGATATTCGATAAAGCATCTACTCCGGGAGCAAAAGCACCGTCATCTGAATGATGAGCAATGACCACATTTGAATTTTTCATCATCATGACATCATTCGTACCATCTCCATTGGCGACGATAAAATAATGATGGTCTTTGAGATAACAAGCTAAGATACCTTTTCCTTCAGTACTCATTTCTGCAAAAATAATTACAGGGCGTTTTGCTTTGTTTCTATCCATCAATTTTTGAAAGCACGTTAATATCGCTTCATTGATGCCTGAAAATATAACAGTGGAATCAGAGGAGCAATTATCTTCATTTAATACATCCTTGTCTTCAGCTTGATCCGCACGAATGGTCAAGATGTTTTTTGTATTTGTTGGGCATAATACTTTGGCAATATTTACTGCCGCTTTCGTGGTATCACCAGTCGCTACAAATACCGGAACTGATATTTCTCGACATTGAGCAATAAATTGTTCCGCCCCTTTTTTTACCGGATTATCAATAATAAAAGTCCCGTAATATCCTAATCTTTTAAGTAATTTTTTGTTTTTTATAAAAAAGTTCTCAATCTCTTTTTTATCATCCTTATCAAATAATTCCCTTAAAACTGCACACTCAACCTTATTAATCCTAGTGTGTGCAATACACCAATCGCGTGATAAGACTGCTGTACGACTTTGCATCAAAGTATAGGCTTGCAATAAAGGAGTTTCCTGAAATGCATTCGCTTTAGGTACTCCGCAAAAGACAAGAGAAGATTCTTCATCATTCTGTACCAAGGTAAAGCGACCGCCAAATGTACGATACAAACCCAGATGAAACGTCTCGATCTCTTGTTTTGCTTCTTTGATGGCAATTACCTTTTTAAAGTGATTGTTCCCTAGGGTGGTAACTTCTAAACACTGCTGATTAATCAATAAGGATTTGAAAAATTCCAAAATAGCATGCTCTTCTGGTTCTAATTCTTTTTTATTATTGGTAAAGGCATAACAAAATATTTCAAAAGATTTAAGCCATTGTGATTCTTCGGGTAAAAGCAAACTTTCTTTTTTTTCTTTGAGTATGCGCTGTACCTTGGAAGGCATATCAGTAGTCCATAGACCAAGGACATCCATCCGCGTCGTAGTAAGGGTTCCGGTTTTATCGGAAATAATTGCAACCCCATTGGGAAATTTGTCACGATAATATCCTCCTAATGCATTACACAAATCCACGACACGGAGCGCATCGATTGTGTCAAAAGGCTGGTCTCCCAAATTGCTGTTCAGTTTTTTCATCAAACGACTGTTCACTGTTTCGCGTAAAAAAGCTTCAGAAAAAGGAATCATTGTTTGAAAAAGCGTAAACATAAGCTTGAGTGTTTCTGCAGGCATTAAGGTAATATCTCTTTGTAAAAAAGCTGCCATAATAATGGAACCTAAAATAGAATATAAAACATTTTTTTGTTTGCGTTTGGCAATCACTTCATTAATGACGGCTTTTTTCTCATAATTACTATTTAATAAAAGTTCCTTCTCAGGTTTAATCTGAATAAAAATATTGTCATGACCATATATGTTTAATTTATCACCTACTAGCACTCCTGCCTGTTTGCCATCCCTTACCGCATATAAATCCACTTTTTTGTAATTGGAAGTAAAATCAGGTTTGGTGTGATGTTCTATCCATACGTCTTCGCCATTTTGTGCTTTAAGATTGACGCTAAATTTTTTTCGTTCCGGAATTTGCGTAAAATCACTTTCTTCATTGCGCTGTAGTGCAATTAACTCTCCGGAGATTGGCACACAATCTAAATTGACGTTTTCATTACAAAGCACCAAATCTCCAGTACGGAGCTGATATCGAGGAACATGCACAAACAGTGACCTCGTTGTGGTAAATCTTAAAACCTGATGTAACTTATGATTGTATTCATAATCATGATCCAGTTTTTCTTGTTGTACACGCATTTTTTCTATTGTTGATGGAGCTAAATCAGCTAATAATGCAGGGAGGTTACGAAATTTCTGTACTATTCTGTCGGCATAACGAATATTGTGTGCAATCAATCCTAATTGAAAGGCACGCGAACTGACCATCAGTTCACTGGCAATATAGTGATTGATTTGAAAATACAGATTGGACAATGGGGTTAGCCCACTGGAAATCACTGCCGTATCTGAGCGCTGAGCTCCTCGACTATATTGAAAGCGGACCAGTAACTCTTGAACCTTTTGCGTGAAGTAAGCAATTCCACTCGGAACAACTAAGGCACTGGCACCCAATCCGGCAATTAATGAATATTCCTCAGGAATTTGCTCATTAAGTAAAAAAGTAGTCCCTTTAAAAACAGAACGGTACATGTAAATTATTGCAGTCACTTCACTGGCTACTGCAACAGAAAGTGCTGCTCCGGAAGCAAGTTTTTTATCGGTAATTCGGTTTAACGCGCAATATCCTAATACTGCCGCCCCAAAAATAAATTGGACAACAAAATCATATTCAGCGCTTCCTGTTAAGGATTCACTTAGATATGGACTAAGAGAACTCCCAACAAGCAATGCGGCTCCAGAAGAGATTACAGGCCAAATGTATTTTTTAAATGTGCTCCAATCCATAGAGTCCAAAAAGAAAGTCCAGGCCAGGGTGTTATACAGTTCTTTGACGCGCAGGGAAAAAAAATTGCTTATTTCTTTTGCTGTACTTCTTAGATAGTACGTTCGATCCGGTTCGGCATATTGTACTAATTGAAATGGTAAGGCTCTGCTGTCTTTAGGATTTGTATTTTTCACTTTTTTGGATGTGGGTATCTTCGTCTTCATGTCGTATATCCTTTTTGCGCACCAATAAATTCCATTGGATATTTAGGACCCATCTTGATAATTAACTTATCTCTATAAAAGGTTCAAGAGGATTAGGGAAAAAAATTGCAAACTGCGTTTTCGTGAGTTGGCTGATAGGTTATGTTTTAATCATTATGTCCTATAATTAAAGCATGCGCACATTTATTTTGGAGTTGTACTATGAAACGTCGAGCAGAAGTCCAAATGGACATTGAGCTAGTAAAAGCTGAAATAAGGCGGCACATGGATGAGATAAGTAGTGCTCTTGAATTGCGAGACAATGAAAAAGTCACCAAAGCGTTTATTAATTTTGGCGCATTTCTTCAAGACCAATATCCTGATCTACTCTTGGATGATCTGCGTAAGCAAATAGGTACGTTAATGGAAAAAGAGTTCTTTAAGAAAAAAATGCCTCCACTCGATTTTATTGAATATTTTATAAATGGGCGACAAGAGGTATATGAAACTGTAATCGAAGATCAGTGCTTACCTCAAGTGAAGGCAAATCGTATATCTAAAATGGATGCTGCAAACAAGGGGGTAAATATTTTTTCGCATTTATTAGGAGGGAAGCGATGGGAAGAGGGATTGGAGGCATTAAAAGATAAGGAGTTTGACGAATCTATGTTCCGTTCAACCAAAAAATGGATCTCAGAAGCTCCTTACCAAGTTAGTGAAAACCTTTCTGAAGCAGCGCGGCGGAAAAATCTTGCGTTAAGTTTTGTTTCAGAAATATATGAAAATCTCGAGAAAACAATTAATAGTTTAACTCAACAGATAATCGAAGAAGTTCAAAAAAATCGTGATTTATATGGTGACGATCAAGAAATTGATATTGGTGCTTTAGTGAAAAATATTAAAGAGAATTCGTCTGAGGCATATTCTACTGAAATTAAAATGGCAGCTGCGAGTTACGATGCACTGAAAGCACTTACTGCTACCTTAGATGATGCTGGTAAGGGAAATCCTACGCCTCAAGATAAACTTAGAAGATTTCAAGAACACTTAAATGATGAATCTATAAGAAGTGCCTTGGATACAAATCCGGATGATAATGTGACTCAATTTTTAAAAAAAGTGCTCTATATACTAAAATGTGCTGTGACATTGACAGCATACCATTGGGTCACAGAAGGTGAATCCTTAAGATCAACACAGCAACAATCTCTTAAAGAAGCGCTGACAACATTAAAAAAGGCTGACGAGGAGGGAGTTATAGATTCGCCGAAGAATACTGGGTAATTTATTTGGAAGTAGTTAATCTAAGTATTTGAATCAGATCACATTATTCAATGTACTGACTGTAGGTATGATTGATTATCAAGAAAAACAAGCCATAATAATTAAAGGAACAATATGGATGTTAAAATGAATACTTTTGATACCATAGCAATTGAATTTGATTTAACTCATCACACCGTCAAACACGTTGCTCTTGAAGAGTTGCAGGTCGATACTCAAGAGAAAAACAAAATTTATTGGATCCACAGTAATTTAAATCAAGCAGATACTTTTAAGCAATTAGTAAGAAAACTGAGATTACCTGCAGAAGTTGTTCAGTTATGTTCTGAAGAAAAAAATTTATCTAATCTTATTGATAATGATAATGCATTAACATTGCAAATTAAGTGTTTGGCTTCACATGAGTTAAATGAGAATAATGAAATAAATTTAGATAATCTTGTGATTCACCTGACGCCACAGTATTGTTTTACTGCTGCAGATAAGCCTTTGCCTGTTTTATTTGAGTTTTTCAATAATTGTTCTAAATCAGTTCATTATGCTAAAACGTCTTGCTTTATTTTATTTTTATTTCTTGAGGGTATTATTAATGATTATGCTAAAGTTCTTTTTCATTATGAAGAAATTGCAGAGCAGTTTGAATCTGTAGTACAAAAAACGCAGGAGAATATTTATAAAGATGTTGCGGAGGTAAAACACCAAACGTTGCAAATTAAACGTGATATGATCGCAATAAGAGAAATTTTAATGCGAATCACCAACCGAAATATATTAGTTATTTCAGGAAAATGCCGCTCTTCTTTATATAATTTATCAAATCATAGTCATCTTATAATCAATGAAGTGGATTCGATTCGCGAGTTATTAAATAGCTTATTGGGACAAATCGATAATGAGCTGATGCAAAAAATGAGTGAAACCATGGCTGTGCTTACAGCATTTGCGGCTATTTTTTTGCCGTTAAATTTAATTACTGGAATTTACGGAATGAATTTTGAATGGATTCCTGAGTTACGCTGGAAATACGGATATTTTGGTGCCCTTGGATTAATAGTCACCTGCGCCATATTCCTATATTTTCTTTTTAAAAAGAAGAAATGGTTATAATTTTAGTTTCCTATGTTTTTCGCCGTGGTGTTAAAAAAGCCAAGATAATTGCGATGAGAAACAAAGCTGGAACATCTCCATATAAATGAGCAAAATGCTGTGGATAGTAAAGTGCTTGCACAGCCATAATGCCGCCATGCACAATACTGGACCAAACAGTAAACCAAATTAAACTTAAATGCTGTATCGGATTTTTTGCTGCCAAGAGCAAAAACACGCCTAATGTTGCATAGATTCCCATTATCATTTGTAAATAGACGTTTTGCCCAGCATGGTGCCAAGCCCAGCCAGAGGGCCATAAAATAGTTAAAGGATACACCGCAAAGAGAAATATCAATCCAAAAATAACCAAGGATACCCGAAGCATTGTATAATTTTTTTCAGCGTCCATGATATTAGCTCCTCTCGGAAATATCCCCTCTGTTTTTTAATTATAGCAACGAACCTGATTTAAGGAATTTTGGAATGGTTTCTCGATATGAGTATCGTCTGCTGGAATATGGGACCCCCGGGTTTAAGTCACTTTGGTGACTTGCACCCAGGCTTGTTTTTTATTTTGCAGGTTGAGGGTAATTATTTAATTTGCATTTTTACAAGCTTAACAATTGCATCGATCATTTGGTGACCTAATTCAGGACTTTCTGGGAATTGTTTGTAGATGAGATTGGCCAAAAATGCAGATAAAGCTTGAGCTATAACGTTACTGCTACGAAAATGAGGCGGTAGGGCTTTTCCACGGATTGAACTCATGATGACATTTGAATTTACAATTTACTCATAATAAAATGGCTTGTATGAGAGTAATCATTTTCTAGAATTGTATCTGAAATTTGTTTTTCAATCGTTGTACTTAATTCTAAATCACCTAAATTATTAACGGGAGAATAGGCTCCATGCCCTGCTCTTGGCAGTTTGGATTCAATACCCTCATTTAATTGCCCTATAGGATCTAATACAATTAAATCACCTTCCCCTGTTAAGTTAAAAGCCACACTGCTGCCAAATAATGGATTGGGTTTAGCTCCTTCTTGAGTTAATATTTTAAATGTTTGCTTATAACATAAACTGGGTTCATCGGTGTTGCTTCCAGGACCTACTACAGTCACTTGTTCCGCTAAGCCTGACCAAGTAAGCTTTCTGCCTGTAAGCTTTCGCAGGTCAGCAAGAATTCGATCAAGCTCTTCTTTTACTTTTGCATAAGTTACACGTTCGCCGAATATATGGCCTACATAATAACAAGGTACTTCTTCCTTATCCGTTGTAGCAACCAAAACGCCGGTACAGTGTAATAGCCCCTCAGTTCCCAAAACATCTAAATCGCCTTCTTTAAATCCTGCACCTGCATCAGCGCCTACTCGATAACAACTTAGACTCTCCATGCTCAGAAGCTGCTCCGAGTTGGGTATAAATAACAATGAAAAATCATCGCACTGTTCTAAGAGTGAATTGATTTCTTGTGCTTCATCATCTGCTTTTTTTTCTATTAGATGTTTAAGAAGTATCGCTGCCCGCCAATACTCTTCTCCATTAAGACTCGATAGTAATTTTAAAGCTTCATCAAGTTTTTTGTAGTATGATAGGTTTTGATAATATGTTGACATTTCACTTAACCTGATGTTTTCTGTATCCAACAAAACCCGTTCATTGTTATCTTCGGTTACAGTTATCTTGGTCATGATATTGCCTTTCTTACGCATAGGTATAATATTGTACTGGTCTAATGTTATACATGTTGAGTGCTTAAATCGCAAAAAAAATCATTATGTCTAATTAAATTCTTTTTGGTTGCTAAACTAATAGGTGGTGAGGCCAGTGCAATTTTTTTATCTTATGCAAGCGGAAGCTTTTATCCTGAGTTGTCAATTACAACTCCATTGATTATGATTTGAAGCACACTTTAAATGAATTATATATGTCTTATAAACTAAATAATGGTCTAAATTCAGTGGGTTATCCGATACTTTATACTTTTAGACGTTGCCCTTATGCGATTAGAGCAAGAATGACGCTTGCATATTCTAAGATTAAAGTAGAACAACGTGAGGTTGAGCTTAAAAATAAACCTCAGGAAATGCTTCACATCTCTCCAAAAGGGACTGTTCCGGTATTAATTTTAGAAAATGGTCGTGTGATTGATGAAAGCGTTGACATTATGATTTGGGCCTTAACACAATCTGACCCTGATGGTTGGCTATCTATCGAGCAACAAGATAAGTGTTATGAATTAATTCATTTGAATGATATAAAATTTAAACCCATTTTGGACAATTATAAATACCCACAAAAATCAGAGAAAAAAGATCCGCTTTACTATAGAGAGGAAGCCCAAGAATATCTCTATGAATTAAATTCGTTATTAATGCAAAATCACTTCCTTTTAGCAAACCATATCAATATGGCCGATATTGCTCTGTTTCCCTTCATAAGGCAATTTTACATGGTTGATCCAAATTGGTTTGCACAAGGTGACTATAAATATTTACATGCATGGTTACAATTTTTTTTAGATTCAGAATTGTTTTTTACTGTGATGAAAAAACTTTAAATGGTTCCAAAAGATAATTTATGATTTTTTGCTTCTTTTCGTACACCTATCTCAGGATGAATGTTTTGTATAATTGCAGCCATTTCTTGTATGAACACAAGGTTTATTTTCAAATTGTAGTGTTGTGTGGTAAACCGAAAACTTGGTGGCAAGCATTTCTTGAAGCAGGGGTAATAACTCTTCTGAATGATTATATGCACTATCATAAACTACATGAGCAGTAAGGCTGGGTTTCCCGCTAGTAAGTGCCCAAAGGTGGAAATCATGTACACTCAAAATACCGGAAATTCGGTACATTTCAGATTTTATTTCCTCAACATCCATACCTTCCGGCACTCCTTCAAGAAGGATATTAATAGTTTCCTTTAACAAGATCCAAGCACGAGGCAAAACCCATAAACCAATTGCAATGGCAATGAGAGAGTCTACCCATTCATAACCAGTCCAATGAATAATTAGCGCTCCAACCAATACACCAACAGAGCCAAGCATATCGCTCCATACTTCAAGATAAGCACTTTTCACATTCAGGTTTTTGTCTTTTCCGCTTGAAAGTAGTTGCATACTGACTAAGTTAATCAACAATCCAATTGCTGCAATAACAAACATGCCTACCGTCTGTATGCTCGCGGGTGCATAGAGGCGTTGATACGCTTCATATAAAATGTAAAGGGCAACAAAAAAAAGTAAAATTGCATTAAAAGCAGCTGCAAGAATTTCAAAACGATGATAACCAAATGTTTTTCGTAAATTAGCGGGGCGTTCGGAAAGATGGACTGCTGTCAGAGAGATGGCTAGTGCGCTGGAATCAGTTAACATGTGTGCTGCATCTGAAAGAAGGGCTAAGCTTCCCGTGATAAGTCCCCCTACTACTTCAACAATTAAATAGGTTGATGTGAGAATAAATGCCATCCAAAGATATTTTTTATTCTGATTCGTTGGAGTTGCATGACTATGGTCGTGGGACATCCACTTACTCCTGTTTTCAAAACGCTCTTTTCTTACTAATAGAATAGATGAAATATCATATTTGATATCTGAAGCTGAATTGTAACACATCTGAGCCACACTGCTATTTTTAGCAGAAGTATTGGACCTATTTCAAGATTTTCACCGGGATGTTTGAGGTGGCTATTTATTTATTACACCATTGAGCCAACGCATGGATTCCTGCTGTTAAATCCTCTTCACTTCCCCCAAACGATAAACGTACATAACCTTCTGTGCCAAATGCGATACCAGGCACAAGAGCAACATGGGCTTCTTCTAATGCTTGCTTACAAAACTCTGCGGAGTTCTGTTTTTTAAAACCCAGACTACTTAAGGAAATAAATACATAAAGAGAGGAAGCAGGTGGTTGTATGGTGAGATCAAAATACTGAGACAAGGCATTAATGAGAGTATCTCTTCTTTTTTGCATGCATTGCTTCACCCAGGAACGCACATTCTCTAGTTCATTTAATGCCCCAACAGCTGCCCATTGACTTAAAGTAGTCACGCCACTGGTACTTTGGCTTACTAATGCAGTGAGTGGCTGGATAAGGTGCTGAGGAGCAAACACAAAGCCGATTCGCCAACCGGTCATGGCAAAATTTTTTGAACAACTTTGAATGATAATGATATGATCCTGAAATTGGGGAAAGGAACCACAAGAGATATAATTGTGCTCATTGTAGGTCAGAGCGCTATATACCTCATCAGCAATAACTAAAAGTCCCTGCTCATGAGCGATTTGCAATAATTCGGCAAGCTCGGATTCAGTATATAATGCACCGGTTGGATTCGTGGCATTATTCAGAATAAGGAGTTTACTTTTAGTAGTACATGCGTTTTTGAGTGCTTGTGGTGTCAGCTTCCAGCTTGTTGTTTCTTGAGTTTCAACAATAACCGGCACACCACCAAACAATTTGCTCATGGCGGGGTAGGAAACCCAATAGGGAGAGGGGATAATGATTTCATCGTGTTCTTGCACTAATAATTGCATCAATAAGTAAATTCCAAATTTTCCACCATTAACGACAAGGCAGTTTTCTTTTTGGAATGAGCACCCATACACTTCATTCATCCATTCACTTGCCAAAAGACGTAGTTCTGGAATTCCTGATACTGGAGGATAAAGAGTATGTCCTTGCTCTAAAGCGTGTGTCGCCGCAGTGACAATTGATGGATGAGGTGGAAGTTTGGGCTCGCCAGCACTTAGATTATAAATTTTAATGCCCGCATTGATTTTTTGCTGAGCTAATGAGTTGATCACAACTGTTGCTGAATCTTCAGGTAAAATTTTCATTATTTTTGTACCTTTCTTGAGTTTGATATGATTATTTTGAATAAACGATTGATAAATTCCTCTGGTAAATGATATTGCTTGGATAAATGCTCATAAAACTCAAACAATTGTTTTTCTCGCGAGCGGTCTACTATTTTTTTCCTTTCTTTGGATTTTAAAACGCCAATTTGTTTCGATAACTCTTGACGCTTTGCTAAGATTTCAATGATGCACGCATCTGTTTGTTCAATTTGTTTTCTCAATTCTTCGAGCGTATACATTATGTTCTCCTTACTTGAGAAGACTTACGTTATCGCGATACTTTTTTACCAGGATAAAAGCAGTTCGATTCGGATAGCTGTCTTGAATATTTGCTGCTTTTATTTCCAAACCATAGAGTTCGGCACATCGTGCTGGTGCAATGACTGCGGCATGAAATGGCAGTGTTCCTTCTGCTAAATCTTTAGCTGCTTTTGCTGTATCAATCCACTCTATTTGTTCGGTGTCTTTAAATTGTTTTTGTAGAAATTTGTTGCATTGAGCTAATCCTTGAGGATGGGATGCGATGTGAGTAATTTGATTGTCCTGAATTCCAGGATTTACAAGCAAGCATTGATTAATTTCATGCCATAATTCGCCAACAGGAGTAAATAAATGTCTTCCCATTGCTTGGAACGTTGATTTTACTAATCCTCCTAAAAGATTAACAACAGGCACGATACCCAGATCAATGGTTTCATTTTCAATGGCATTGAGAACACCTTCCATATCCAGTAAATGAATAAGAGTCGGGTCAATTCCTTTTTGCTTGGCATAAATTAGGGCCGCTTCTTCAGAAAACGAACCCGCATCACCGGAAATACCAAATAAAGTAGTCATACGAGTTCCTCCATGGGTAATTCTTTTTTTTCTAAAGAGCGTAACTTAGCTAATTCCAATAGAAAAGTTTCTGTTTGCTCCCAGCTTAAACAGGGGTCGGTGATAGATAGACCGCTTAAATCAAGAGCTTCTGAGTTCATTGGATCTACTTTTTGACTGCCTTCTTTGATAAAACTTTCAACCATAAATCCTTTGACCAATGATTTTAAATCAGGATGTTTTTTAAGGTTTTTTAAAACCCTAAAAGCAATCGATGGTTGTAATTGATGATTTTTTTTGCCATCTACCAGACAATTATCATGACTCACGTCAACAATGACAGAAGGGTTGGCTATATGATGTAGATCCATAGAGCACTTCACTTCTTTAAGATGAGCAATGGAATAATTAGGTGCATGGTTTGAGCCGCGTAAAACCAGATGAGCATGATGATTGCCATGGGTTTGCACTTCATAACCATCAAATACAGCGACATGAGCGTGTTGTGAGGCAACAATACTATTTACCCCCACAGCTAACGAACCGTGTGTGGGATTTTTTAATCCTACAGCGCAATCTAGAGCGGAAGCAAAAATTCGATGCTCTTGATCCTCTGAACTGCGGGCACCAATTGCTACCCATGAGAGAAGCTCAAGAAATCCTTTGGCATTATGGGTAAATAAAGCTTCATCAGCAATTGGAAGTCCCATTTCGATGACTTTAATCATCATGTCTCGCGTGTATTTTATTCCAGCTGCGATATCCGGGGGAGAAAATAAATCGGGTTGGTTTACAGGCCCTGTCCATCCTTTAGTTGTTCGGGGCTTTTGAATATATACCCTCATGATTAATTTTAATTCATGTTTTACTTTCTCATTTAATTTCGCTAATTGTTTGGCATATTCCAGAACAGCCTTTTTAGGCCAGGCAGAACAAGGACCCACAATCATTAAAAGACGATGATCACGGCCTTCTAAAATTGCTTTGATTTCTTCTCTATCGCGAGCAATTTGCTGAGAGGCAGCATGAGATAAGGGGATTTCTTGAATAACTTCTTCTACTGGAGGTAGTTTTTTTAAAACCGAGTAGCTCATAATCCCCTCCTACACCCAGTAGGGGCTTTGGATAGATCATGAGAACTACGCCGCGATTGATGATGCATGATGTACACTCCTCTTTGGTTCTATCCAACTCCCATCTTTTTATAGTCTAGGAATTCGGGTACCAAACCCCCAGACTAAGCTGGGGGTTGGAGTGTAAGTTTATTCTACCTAACCACCCAGCGCCGGGCTAAAAAAGCTAAAATAAAAAAAGCAAGCAACGGCTTGTTTAAAAGCTGCTTTTCTATTTAACTTTTGGTGTACGGTAGAATGAGACATGGGAAAATCAAAAAAATTTATTTGTGCTATTAATATACAATTTAGTAGAGGGTTCTGTCAATACCCTAAGAATATTGAAATAATTTGCACAACAGAACTGCTAACTCTCTTTCGATTAAGGCCACATCTAATTTTGCTGCTTTTTTTATGACTTGCCAGCAACTTGCAATAGGGCTATATTTTTTACTTCTCTTCCTAAAACAGTAAAAAATGACCAAAATCGCGCTTTACTTAGCTGGTGGTGGAGCCCGTGGAGCCTATCAGGCAGGGGTGCTTAAAGCGATCAGCACAATTCTTGATACAAAAAAAATTCCTTTCAATATAATTAGTGGAGTGAGCGTTGGCAGTATTAATGCGGCGGTAATCGCTGAAAATGCACTGGATTTTCCTGCCGGCGCAAACAAATTAAATGAATTATGGAATAATATTACGTGTCAGCATATTTTTAAGTCCAGTAATTATGCGCTGAGTATATCGGCTATGCGTAATATGAGCAGTATGCTGACCAAGCAACGTCTTTTGGGCCATATTCTTGATACTTCGCCTTTGCACCAGTTTATTAATAACATCATTAATTTTGAGGTACTAGACAGTGTTATCAAGAATAAGCACTTAGAAATGATGGAAATTATCAGCAATTGCTATGAAATGCAGAAAACCATCTCTTTTTATCAACATCATGCAGAAGATTTTGAGGATTGGGATGATCCACTTCATAGCAGTCAACGCGTTACCCTGCAAATGAAGTATTTTCTGGCATCGACCTCATTACCTTTATTTTTTCCGCCTGCAAAAATCGATGGACTTCATTATGGAGATGGTCATGTGGGATTAGCCGCTCCTCTACGTGGCGCTATCCGTAGTCAGGTAGATAAAATTTTAATTATTGGTACACGTACATTACCAAGTATGGACGCTTCAGAAAAATTACGGAACGGCGATATTGATTTTTCGCGTGTTTTAGGGGGGATGGTTAATGGATTGTTTTTAGATAATCTTGAGCGTGATCTAGAGATGGTAAGTCATATGAATCATATGGCACGCATGGTTCCTGCAAGAGATCATTCTCATTGGCGACCTATCCAAACCTTACATCTACGACCCAGTGTGGATGTAGCCAATCTGGCTCAATCTCAATACAATAATATACCTATGCTCTTGCGCATTCTGCTTAATTTTCTTGGTGCTAAGCGTCACTCTGGTGACTTACTGAGCTTTCTTTTATTTGAAAAAGCATTCACTCGTGAATTAATAAAATTAGGTTTTGATGATACAATGGCAGTACATGATTCTGTTTTAGATTTTTTTAAGACGTAGCTTATCTTGAGCACTACTATTCAAGTACATTGAAGTGTATGGCAATTGATAAAAGTAATACGATTAAAAAGAAAATCCCTGTAAAAGCCATAGTTCCTTTCTTTCTGTCTAGAAAAATCGTATAAGAAATGTAATTCAACAGTTCGGAGCATAAAAATCAAGAAAGACCCTAATCTTGGGTAGTTCAGATCCATGAGGCTGATAAAAAGTAAAAACTTCATATCGTTTAAATTCGATTTCTGGAAGAAGTTGTATTAGTGTTTTTTCCTTAAGTGCATTTTCAACCAATCTATCACCTGTTAAAAAGAGGCCTATTCCGTTTTTACATGCTTGGTTTAGTGCATTAAAATCATCCATAAAAAGTATTGGTTTTGGACAGGGTAGGTATGTTCCATTTTCTAGTGGGAGTTCTGTAGCTGGTTTTCTTAAACTATGCGAAATAAAAGGAAATGACATGAGATCAGAGGCCTGAACAGGCATTCCGTATTTTTCAATTAAGCTTGGGGCTGCACAGAGGATGTTGGTAACAGGCCTCATCTTTCTATATTTTAATTGATCGGTAAATGGTGGAATCTCAGGGAAGCCAACCATCACATCGATGTCTTTTCGTGCTAAGTCATTGTCTTGTTCAGAGAATAAAAGCTCACACTCAATTAAGGGATATTTTTCAATAAAATCAGAAAGCCTGTCTAAAATTAACGCGCTTGCAAGAATGGTCGAAACCAAAACTGTAATTTGACCCTGGGGAACCGTGCGCCGTGATTCAATAAATTGTTCGATGAGTTGGGTTTCTTGAAGTAATCTCTGACATTTTTCCAGAAGCAGGATACCAAATAAAGTCAGCTGAACCTTGCGTGTGTCTCGAATAAAGAGTTTTTCACCCAATTGATATTCCAGTTTTTTGATTTGCTTGCTCACAGCCGTTGCCGTGATATTCAACTCCTCTGCGGCGCGATTGTAATTGAGATACTCTGCAACTTTTATGAAACATCTTAATTGAGAAAGATTAAACATAACAAATAATTAGTTATTAAATATATGTATTATTATAAACTAATGGTTCACAATTGCGGAAATAATGTTGATTAATATTGGAACAATTAATGTATAGAATATAAATAAATCAAAGCAATTAGAGGTTTATTATGAAATATCAATATCATCATGTGGGAATACCGGTCACTGAACCTCGTTCTGGTGAGCGTTATAGTTCTGTTATGGACATGTACACCTCAGGAGGAGAGTTACCTGGTCGAATTCAATATCATCGGTTTGGCCCTAATTGTCCCCTGCATCGATTGATTCAAACTCAACCGCATATAGCCTACAAGGTTGGGAGTATTGATGAAGCGATAAATGGAAAACATGTTCTTTTGGAACCTTATTTTCCATTAAAAAATTTTAGAGTGGCTATGGTAGAGGAGCATGGAGCTATAATTGAGTTCATTGAAACAAGCTTATCTGAAGATGAAATTTGGGATGAATCAAAGCACCAGGATTCAATGTTGTATCCTAAAAAAAACAAAGCAGTGCAGATTAGGCTTTGAAGAAAGGTACAAACAAAATAAGCGTAACCTGGTGCAAGCACTCGCTACCGTACTACACTACTCCAGTTCATCGTATTTTAAATGAAATCAAATATCAGCAATGATAAAAAACGGGTATAAATGTTTACACTGCACGCCCAATGATTTAAAGTTGCTCAATTTGATTTATGTTGAGATTATTTATGTTTGGCAAACTATTAGAAAGTTCAATAGGGTTAAGTATGCGGTATTACTCAAACCAAGCTTATGAAACTGCGGCAGGTATTTTCCTTCAAGTTGAACGATTTGGATTTGGTTACACTAGAGAATTTGTCCAAGATCCTAAAGCGATGCTCCAAAAATTAATCTCTAAAGCTCGAAGCAGTGAAGAGGGATATAGTGTGATCAGCTTGGGATATTTGGGCGGAAACTATGCGGTAATCACACCACGATCTCAATCTCAGCTCATTGAATTAATAAATCAATTTGACAAAGAACAATCGAGTCGCAAGGGACATGCTTCATTTAAATTTTTTTCTGGAAACGATTTTTTTATTATTTCAGATATTGGACATGATGCGATGTTATCGAGAAAAAATCTCTCTCGTTTTCTTACACCATCACGTCTTGCTTACCCCACGATCACAGAAATTGAAAAGACCGTAGTTGTTGATACAGACATTCCAACCAGGCATATAGTCTGCGCTATTGTACGTGCTGTTATGGTAGAAAATATGTTGGGGATCAAACAATTACCGGACAATACTTATGATGTAATGGAGTCTTATCGAAATGACGTAAAGCGGTGGGGCGCATTCCCTTTTCCTGAATTACTTAATTTTATGCCGAGTTTAAGAAAAAAACGAGATGCTTACCGTGCTTTTTCAAGAAGTATTTTAGAGCAAGAATTCGAAAAAGTTGTTGAAGTACTTCATCAAAATGATCATCCAGGAAACGCTAATTTACTTGCTGCTTCAATCGTTAGTTTATTTAAAGAAGAAAATCCAACGCTTACAGGGGAAGAGCTGTCATCTGCCTTAAAATCTTTATCAACGGAGGAGATTAGAAGATATTTTGAAAATCCTATGGTTCAATCATTGCCAATGATCCTAAAAGCTGCAGATAACCTCACGGATGCAATTGTACTATGTCTTGAGCAAATTGCAGCAGACCCCAAAAAATTTGAAATTCTTCGAGATGAAATTGAAAGAGCTCATTTTGCGTTGAGTGAAGAGTTAGATATCAGAACTCTTAAGTCATTGCCTGTATTGGATGCTTTTTATAAAGAGTCAGTTCGGTTTGATGCTCCCGTGGCGGTACCCAGATATACCCAAAATGGATATTCATCTGATTCAATGACCATACCCCCTAATACGATGATTATATTTGATTTACATGCTTTAGCTAAAGGGGAGCAATACTGGACTAATCCAAATGAATTTGACCCGACACGTTTTTTGCAAGCTGAGCAACAACATGTTGATGAAGAGAAGTCGATTGGCATTAAAAATAACCATCATACAATAGGCCAATTCCCATTTGTTCCTTTTTCTGTAGGCATGCGTAATTGCCCAGCATTTGCAGTGACCGAAGTTTTATTTAAAGTAGCTATTGCTAAATTTGTTGCAAGCTATGAACTTCAATTTGTTGAAAAAGACAGTGATGATTCAATATTGCATATTACATCCAGTGATAAATCCTTGAAACCAACAAATTCGGTGTCAATGTGAGTCGTTTATACGGTGCAGATCATGTATCATTTTAATGTGAGGACGACCTCACCCATTATGGTTGCATGCGGGACGGCCCGACTTTTCAAAGGAGGGCTGTATGGCATGGGTTTTATTGGTTTTTGCTGGTGTATTTGAAGTAGTCTGGGCATTTTTCATGAAGCAGTCTCTTGGTTTTACCAGGATTTTGCCTAGTATTATCACAATTGTAACGATGATTGCGAGTTTTGTTCTCTTGTCAATATCAATGAAAACACTTTCATTGGGAACAGCTTACACGATTTGGACTGGTATTGGTGCCGTTGGTGCTTTCCTAGTTGGTCTCATCATTTTGGGTGAACCTGTAAACACCATGCGAATTGTTGCGGCAGTATTGATTGTTTCTGGGCTTTTGATGATGAAGCTGTCTTCATAGATAGGAGGTAGTGTGACTTGGATAAGCTATTTTTGCTACCAATAGGTAAAAACCAATTAACAGAAAATCTGCTAATTGGTTGGAATGTAAATTAAATCAAGCATACATCGTGTGTCGGATTTCTTCGAATCGAGCCTGATCCTGTTCTTGCATTTTTTCAGCTGCATGTAACTCCTCTTGCTCTTGTTCTTGCTGGGTTTTTAATTTCATGAACTCAATCATATTTTGAGTTTTTAATTCTTGCAAAATAGCAGCTAATAAAAGGTCAGTAGTAGTTTGCAAACTGATTTCTTGAGGTTGTTGTGTTTTTTGCGCTCCTTGCATTTCTGATGAGGGAGTAATTTGTTTTTGATTAAAAAAACGTTGTGATCTCGGATTAGAATCAGGTTGTTTTGATTTATTATTTCCATTTTTTAAACGAGCATTTTCTTTTTTATACATGGTGATCTCCTTTTCCTTGTGAGTCCCCTTCAGATTAATATAAATATTGTCTTAAATGCAAATGTTTTTTTCAGTTTTAATAAATTTTGTTTCTTTGTGGTCAATATTACTCATATTGATGTCATACGTCCTATTTGTCCGAAATATAATATAGATTTGCGACATTAAACGAATACTTAAGTGTCAGAATCTATTAAATTTATTAATCGTTCCATATGAAAAATGCTTCAAATTTAAAGTAAAATTTGATCTTAAAATAGAACCTGCCGAGTTGGATCCTTTATAATGCTGTTTTGAAAGTAATGCTGGAGAGCTGGGGATGAGAAGCGCAAGTTGTACAAAAGTACAATCAAATGAGCAGGATCCAAAATTAAATTATAAACAAAAGTTTAATATTGATGTTGCCAGTGGGTTAATTGCAGGTGTATCCAACTCGGGGTTTTTTAATCCATGGGATCGCGCTTTGTATTTATCTGTGAAATATAACCGACCTTTTCTGTCAGTGCAAAATTTTAAATCTCCATATCAGGGTTTTTCGCAAGCAATAGTGCAACGTGCGTTTCTTGGAAGTATTTACTATATTGCTCAAGGAGAGCTCAAATCGTACCTTTTTCCTTATCTGCAGCATAATTTAGGTTTTAGCCAAACAGTCGCTCAATTTTATGTAGGTATGGCAGCAGGAAGCATTGGAGGGGCATTAACCAATAGTATTTCTGCTATCAAATATCATACATGGGGACAAGAGAGTGCATCTTTTCGCTTGAGCGTTCGTGACATGTGGACTCTTGGAGGTATTAAACCCTTTCTAAAGGGAACTACGGCAACGATGACACGCGATATGGTCTTTGGAAGTACATATGAAATGTTACGGAGTTTGATGAAAACAACGAGTAAAAAATCAGGAAATACAGCTCTTGGATCGAATCAATCGTATGTTGAGTTTCTCTATAATGCAAGTGCAGCTGCAGTCGCCACCATTGCATCAAGTCCATTCAATTATGTTCGCAACATGCAATATGCAACACCTCCAAATCTCAAACCGCCATCTGCATGTGAGGTATTCACTAAAGTGTGGAATGAATCAAAAACACCACAGCAATCCTTCTTAAGCCGATTGAGTTTTTTTCAGCAACAATTCAGAATTGGATGGGGTACAGCACGAGTTGCAGTTGGAATGGCTGTTGGTCAAAAATTATTTGATTACACTCAAGCACACCTGAGTAATTTATTCTCAGAGACATCAGAGAACAGTTTGAAAAAATAATCAGCTAAGAAAGCGTAGCTTGGAGTTTACCAGACAAATCAAAATTTGTTCCCTTGGTTTTTTACCAAAGCTGATTACTTAAAAAATAAGGAGAGGTTTTAAATGAATCGATATACAGGGGAATGTTTATGTGGTGCATGTCGCTATGTGATTACTGGGAAAAAGCCTGCAGCAATGTATTTATGTCATTGCAGTCGATGTAGAAAAGAAACTGGCTCGATTCACGGAGCTAATGTTTTTTTTGATGGCTCTCAATTATCTTGGGAAAGAGGTGAAAAAAATATCGGCTATTTCAAACTGCAAGATACCAGAAAGGAACGTATTTTTTGCAAGACCTGTGGAAGCCCGCTCCCGAGACAAAATGGAAAGGGCAACGTGGTTTTACCAGCGGGGACACTTGATAATGATACATACCTAGAGCCAACTGCTCATATTTTTTATGCGAGTAGAGCATCTTGGGAAGACAAGCTTATCAATTTACAACGATTCGATGAGTTACCAAAGTAGACTGAAGTATGCAAATGAAAAGTCAGTATAAGTCTGACTTTTTCTATATTATCAGGTCTTGACCAACATGACCTGATTTTTTTCGATATTCACACATCATTTATATCTTAATTCCAACCCGTAAAAACTATTTTTTAACCATGCACTTTATATTCATAATGGCTAACATATAATCTATAATCTCAAGCTTAGAGCATTTGAGAGAAAAAAATATGCCGAAGTCTGTTATTCTTGCTACTAAAAAAAGCGAATTTTTTATAACCATTGCTAAAAAAGGTATTCATAGTTTCGTCATGCTGGGGATTATGGTAGATGGAAAACCTGAGATTTTAGCGAAGGTAGGTAAGGGGAATGTAATCGACAAAGACTTTGGAACAAGTTGTAGTGACAAATTCACCCTATTTGGAAAAATTGTGGGAAGCCATTCTGATGCTTCATTAATGGATGAAGGACGCGATACAAGTGACTCAGACATTAGCTATCAAGCATACTCTATAACTTATGAACACTATTTAGAATTTTTAGCAATCACTAGAGATATTCATCAGGATCAGCTTGAGTACTATAAAAAAAGAAAAGTTCCAAATGTTCCAGTTAAAAAATTAACCTATCCAGAAAGAGGTGTATTTAACCTTAGAGAAGGCATCAAGTGTTATATTCCTGAGGAAGAACCATCAGAACAAATAACATTGAGATATCAAAAAATTGATACTTTTGATAAGGCAAGCACTTTTAATAATGAACGAATTCGTCAAGGTATCGTTGATGGAGCAAGAGAAATTAGTACATCGAACACATGCCGTACTACAGCATGCGATATTCTTAATTACACCTTACAATATTCTCCTAATGTTCCCTCTTTATTTGTTACTGGGCTTGATTACAAAATAAAACTGATAAAAGGACAACTACCTCAAAATGGGTTTTATATTCTTCCACCTCCACCCAATTGTTTTAAGGTAAATCCTACTCAAATGGAAGTACTCAACGAATTGTATAAAAAAATTGAGGATCTGCCCAAAAATCACCCCAATTTAGATGCTACAAGAAAAAAATTTAACGAATTAAAACGCCTATATCAAGAAATAGCAGGCGAACCTCAATTATCATTGAATCAACTTTTAAAGAAAATTACGGATCACAGAGCAGCCAATAATTCATTATTTAACGTTCGTAGAAGTCAAAGTATTTTTAGCGGTTTAGTTGAGGCGCTTGGGTTTAAAACAGGTACTCAGCAGGCTTATGACCGAATGACAAAAGTTGTAATCGA
This sequence comes from Legionella tucsonensis, assembly GCF_001468035.1. Classification (GTDB taxonomy): domain Bacteria; phylum Pseudomonadota; class Gammaproteobacteria; order Legionellales; family Legionellaceae; genus Legionella; species Legionella tucsonensis. The sequence continues at coordinate 61,232 of NZ_LNZA01000008.1, read as the reverse complement.
AGAAATCAAAAGGGGAAAGGAAGGCCAAGTAATAATAGATAGAAGAGAAGATACATCTCAATTGGGTGATTCTCTGCTTTTGCAAAAGATACCATCCATGTAAGTAAGTTCTACGGGCTAATCACGACTGGTCTTTCAAGTCAAAAGAAATTCGCTGTTGGTGTATCAGCCTATGTAGTTGGGCTGCCCCCTTTTTTAATAACCATTGGGCTGATATGCAAATGATTTATCTCATTTGTACAAGTTCATAATAGTAAGGGGATATGGGTTTTCCGCTTCCTTGGCTATGCGACCATAGCTTCTTCGGCGAGTCCAGCACTACTATCTTACTGTTGATGTAAGGTAAATTAAAATCTTTGGGATCTGTAGAAATTAAAATTAAAATCCTGCCAGAAAACATTGTTGCATTTGACCAGTATTGATACATCAAACTATTCATACCAAAAATATGTCTCCCAATAACGGGATAAATGTTTTGGATTTTTCCATGTTCCAATAGTTTTGCTTGATAAAATGCAAGCTCACTTCCTACATTATATGCATCCAAAGGAACAAGGATGGGTTCGATATTTCTTGTGTCGCTCACATTTTTTGCTAAATCATGGAATTGCGCGGCTAAGTTTTCCCAGGAAATCATTTTTTGAAAAAATATTTTTGATGCTTTTTCAGAAACTCCGAAAGCTATCATGACGATTAAGAGAACATAGCAAGGCAATAAAAAAAATGAGCTTAAATGCCATTCCTTGTGGAATTTGTTTTTAGAAATCAGTAGTGCAAGCCAGGGAATAATGGATATTAGTCCTGGACCTATCCAGTCTAATCTAATGGCATGATTAAGACTATATACTCCAAAAAAACCCAAAGGAAACAGCGTAAATATTTGCAAGAAGCGTTGTGTTTTTACTTCAATGTTGATCGATTTTTTATTCCATAAAAGATAAAGACCCATTACGCCAGAAGGCAATAAAAACAGAAAAACCAATCCAATAAAATGATGAAAGGAAAAGCGATGAGCTGGCTTAAATCGACGCACGCTTTGAAATACAAATGAAGCCCATTCATGCATGAAATTCCAATAAATTACTGGAGTAAAAAAGAGAAGGGCTATCAATGCACAAAGATAAGGTTCTTTCTTAATAAACCAATATCGTGCTGAAGGTACTGTGATTAAATAAAGAAGTACAGCTGGACCGAGTAATACAATTGTATATTTGGACAACATTCCTAAACCAAGCCATATACCTGCTTTGTACCAGGAATTAGATTCATCGAAAATAAATATGCGATAAAAATAATAGAGTGTGGCTGACCAACAAAGCAGAACCGGTTGATCAGGTGTTATTAGAGTAGACTGTATAAAATAAAATGGCATTAGTGATAGTAATAATACTGCATACAGACCAGCTCCTCGATGAATTAATTCAGTTAGTTTGAAACTGAAAAAGGCAGCTCCTCCCCAACAAAGCAGCGCGGGAATACGAACAGCAAACTCATTAGTACCAAAAATCAAGGTGGAAATTTTGATAAGCAAAGCGACCATGGGGGGATGGTCCAGATAACCAAAATCGAGATGTTGTGAATAATTCCAGTAGTAGGTTTCTTCAACAAGCAAGTTATGTGAGCCAATGCATAAAAGGCGAATTGCTACGGAAAAAAAAATAATCGAAAATGAGAATAATACCCTGATGTCTTGGCTTACTCCATTATCGGTAACAGTAATATTTTCGGATTTAAGTATGGAAGTCATTATCCCTGTGCTGAAAACTTAAACAGACTACATCTTATCCTTTTTCGTTATATTTTTACAAACACATTCTTCGTTTGCATTAAAAATTTTTAATGCATGAGTACCTTGAGGATATTCAGTTTTCTTTCGCATATCCTCCAAACTTGTAAAGAAATTAAATGTCCAATTGTGATCTTGATAAGAAGCGGTATTACGTCCTGATGTTGTACCTGCATCTCGCTCAAGAAACCCCTTTTCAGAATCAGAATCTATAATATTAACCATGGCATGAATTGGATTGGATGCATCCTTCTTAACCAGACAAACGCCTTGATTTAAACCTATATCTTCAAAATCACAATCAATGATTTTATATTTTGTTTTGCTGGTCAGTGCTTGAATAAGTACTTGAATGTCTGCAATTTGCGTACTCACCTTAATTTCAAAAACAGATTTTTCCTTATTGTAGGTAATACTGACATTATTTCTATTTAAAGTATCATCATATTTTTGTAAGAGCTTTAAAATTACACTTTTTTCATTACGGACATTTACTTTTTTAGTATTGCACGATAATGAAATGAAATACATTACGTTCTGTTTTGTTTGGGGTTCAGTTTCAGATTGAAAATCTTTAACGTCTTCCTGCATCGCGACGACATGCTCTGTTGAAGCCAAGCACGAAACCGGTAAGGTGGGAGCATTAGGTGCTCTTGAAATGAGGTAATGTTCTTTATCTATCTTGCATTTCTTTACCATAGAAGTATTTACGTCAACTTTTCTCCCATGAAACATATAAGCTGAGTAACCTGATTCACGTGATGTATGTGGGGGCGTTTCCGAGTGATGTTTCTTCATGAACTCATCGATTTTTCTTTGCTCATCTTTGTCTTCTATGGGCACAATTTTTTTGCCAATTTCTTTATAATAGTGCTGTTCACGTTGGCTTAATTCACGTTTTCTTTTCAAGGTCATAGTTGATCCAAATGATTCAAATAGAGCAATAATTGCTCAGTATTATATTGAAATAAAATTAAGAAATTATTAAAAGAAAAGTTTTTTAGAGTTTAAGTATTGCTATCATTATTTCCCCCAGGTGAAAAGGATAATCCCGATTCAGACGTTTTTTGAGGTTGGATTACTGGCGCATTCGCTGATGGTTGGAACAATCGATAGGGATTATTATCACTGGGAGGCGGCTGCTGTATTTTTACTGCTTCTTTGACCTTCAAGGCAACTCCCTCAATACATTCCTTAGCGATGGGATAATCGTTCTCTTCTTCAGTTTGCATGAGACTGCTAATTACGTCGATAAAATTATCAATTTCATTAGAAGAAATATGAACCTCATATTTTCCAATACAATCACTCAAGATTGAAAGTAAAGGCACTATTTCTGCTTTTGCTTTTTCTTGAATGGTTGTCGATTTAAATAGTGGAGTATCACTCTCCATTAAAAGGATTTTGTTTAAAATATTGAGAGTAAATTGCGAGTCAGAAACTGCTTTGAGCATCGGTAATACGAGATTGATATGCTGTTTTTTTAATTCCACCTCGATGAGCTGTTTCAGCTGATCTTGATTTTTTTCTGAACCGTTGATGATTGCCCTTAACAATTTGCTTGTAGTCTTTTCATCTGGCGAGCAATCAAAAATGGTTTTATCATCACTCCTAACATAAAGGGGCTTGTATTTTAATAGAATTTTAAAAATATCCACTCGACCATTTTGGGCTGCAAGCATTAAGGGCGTCATCCCAGCGCCATTTATTGCATTGAGTAATTCTTCGTTTTTATAAAGAACAATTTTTAGCATTTCTTTTACTGTTCCTTTATCTTTTGCATTTTTACAAAGAAGATGCAATGCATTATTTCCCATCGTGTCTACCAGATTAATATCTGCCTTACATTGTAAGAACAAGTTTGCGAGCATAGTATTATTAAATACGATGGCAAACATGAGGGGAGTTTGTCCTTTTGCATTTTTTAGTTCAGCCATTTTTTTTATTTCAGCTACCGCTTCTTCTTCTCTTCCAGAATGACTCTCTGCGCGTGTGGAAAGTATATGATATAAAGTATGGTTCATTTCAAAAGTACAGGCCTCATGTATTGCCGTATTCAAACCCTTATCTACAGCATAAATATCCGCGCCTTTCTCAAGTAAATAAGATGCAACAGCGGGATCTTGTAAACCTATAGCTAAAAATAGAGGTGTTCTATCATCGGGAAGAGGAGTTTCCAAGACGCTATGGTCTTTTTCGACAAGCCATTTGACCAGCTCGATGTGGCCTTTTAAGCAAGCATCATGGATCGCACTGAAGCCTTCAGAATCTTGCATTTTTATATCAACGTGGTATTTATTTACAAATAACTCTAAAAGAGGTAAATGCCCTTCTTTCGTAATATATGCAAGCCATTTAGGATCAGTCTTTATAGATTGATTGAAATTAGGACAACAATCCAGCAAATATTCAGCAACATGCGTATGTCCTTGTAGAAGAGCATAAGTCAGGCCACTGTTATCTTTATTTGTAATCGTTTCTATATATTCAGCACCTAGTTTTTCTACAAATAATTTAACGATACCTAAATTACCCGTACTGCATGCAATTAAGAATGCCATCCCAGCGTCAGGTAATTTTAAAATATCAGGGTGTTTTTCGGCAAAGATGCGAGCAATGTTGACGTCTTTGCAAGCAAGTCTAAATAATGGGAGAGGATCATAGTCTATTTTATGTTCAGGAAGTCTAGGTTCAAGAAGTAATTTTACTAAATTTTTGTTACCACTCTTGATGGCTGTTGCAATTAGATTCACATTATTTTCTAAAATACCTGGTGCAAGTTCAAGCAAGACTTCAACAACATTTAAACGGCCTTTGGTACAAGCAAGGTATAAGCCAGCAAAATTCACTTCACTCTTGTTAGCTAATAATAATTTTGCCAATTCAACATCTTCATGCAATGTAATTGCATACATTAAAGGCGAAATCTTTTCAGTATTCGATAGATTAACTAGCTCCGGATTACTGCTTATGATTTGCTGAGCTATGTTAGTGTAACCTTCGATGCATGCATGATGTAATGCACTATTTCCTTTCTTATCTGTTAAATCTGTGTTTGCGCCGTTTTCTAATAAAATTTGGACGATCTCATCAAATCCATGCCTGCATGCAAGCATGAGTGGCGTTAATCCTTGCTTATTAGGTGTATTAAGGTTAACTCCTTTTTCTATAAGTTTATTTATAAGCTCAACGTTTCTTGCTTTAACAGCAGAAAGAAGTAATGTTGTAGTAGAAGTGACATGTAGATTATTTCTTCTAATTTCTTTGTGTAATGCACCTGAGTTAATAGTACCTACTGTTCCAAATTGCAAGTTATCTATTTCTTGCATTACCTCGCTCGATGGATTTTTTAATGGATTGAGTTGCCATTTATTTTCTTTTGATAAGCCATAGATCGTTATCTTATTGCCTTGCTTTATCAAAATTGGATTATTTCCGTGTTCTGTCGATATGCTACTCAATTGTTCTGCCTTCAGAGTTACTCCCTTATTTATTTCTATTAAGATCATGGAGTAGGGTTTTTGTTTTTGATTTTGAAGACGTTTTGCAAAAGTAGCATTTAGGAGGTGATCATATGCTAGTATGTTGAGTTCACTTAATGCTTCTTCTTCTTTTAAAGCATCAAGTTTTTGTATTTGAGCTAGGGCTAAGTCCGGTTTTTCACATAAAATAGCACATTCCAGGAGTTTTAATTCACGAGCTGGTGATTTCAATTGACATACATCGTCCAATAAATAATCCAAAACCAATTTATTGTTGTTTGAAACGGAATTGATTAAACAACGTTCTAAGGTAAGTGCTAACTGTTCTAAGCTCAATTTAGGTGATAATAGCTGATAGAATTGTTTAAAATCATTTAAAGGTTGAGAAGTAAGCTCAACTATAATGGTATCTAGATCCTGCTCACTTAAATTTGTTAATTCAAGTCCATATCCTTTAAGCTTATCGACAAAATAATCATATACGTCTCTTTTTTTCCTTCTTATAGAGGGAGCGAAATTCTCCAGTATTACTTTAATGACGTCGTCATCCTCTACTTGACCAGCCACAATTTTTTTTATGGCAATTAGATTATCTGTTTTTGTTGCGATTTCAGCCCATGTTTTACCATCAGCATCAATTCGACGCAGATCACTAAAATTAGTTGGATGAATATCAGAATTAGCTTGTATTGAATCAATCGCTTCTTTTACTTTAAGTGCATTATCTTTATTATTTACAGACACAGCAAAAGATAAGCCAATGTATTCCCCTTTATTATCTTTCTTAGCAAGAGATATATAGGTTCCAGCTATTAATGCTGCCATTTCTTTGGCAGATGAAGGGTCATTATTAAATAATTTGAATTTACGATTTGGATCAAATACGACCCATTGGTTATTCACATAAGTAAGTTCGACTGCATGCCTGCATGCAGAGATACTAAATGAAATAGGTTGATATTGAGGTGCGATGTTTGCAAAAGACTGAATTAGCTTTTCAAGTGATTCCTGATTATAAACACCACATACATCTCCTGCCGAAAAAATATTTTTTTTCCGAAAATATTCTGGATTAACTTGATGGCCATTTTTTTTCTCAATTAAATCGATAACTTTTTTAAATGATGTATTTAATGTTTTGAATGGTGTTTCATGTTGTTCGCTGGGTTTGAATACACTATTTAGGTCTTCTGCAAGAAGAGTTCCTCTAATCTCATCACCTGTTGGATTTAGGAAAACATAGTCAAGTCCTTCTGGAGTAAACTTAGTGTAGAATTTGCCTTTTTCCAGTACTTGCTCTGACAGTTCTTCAATATTGTACTCATTATTCCATGTATCCAAACCCAATAATGAAAGTGATTCTTCTACGTCCTGAGTTTGAATCGCGAGCTCATTAGGAAACAATTGTGGGTAATACATTGGGTGTTGCAGGATCTCGACCGTTTCACAGAAGCTAGCTACCTCAAGTAACTGTTTTTCTGTTTCGGTGAGTTCTACCTGAGGATTTTTTGCAATCCTTGCCCTTAACGCATCAACCTCTTCTCTTTTGATGAGGTGACGGTTTTCATTTATAAATACTAATATATTAAAGAATGAATCGGCCTTGTTATTTTGACAATAGACCATAAACAAGGTGGCTAACCCATGACATACTCCATTTCGATTTCCTCGATAGCCCAGCCTTTTCATGCTATTGATGAACCATTTTTGTCCATCAGGAAGGCTTTCCATTTTGATTTGCATAAGATCACCTGGATTTATATGCTGCCTATAAGATCAATTATAGATCAATTATAGATCATTTTGATGTGTTAAAGTGAGCAAAATTGAGGCAATATGCAGTCTATAAAGGCCCAAAAATCAGAAGAAAAGAGATTGGCGATTTATTAGGAAATGTAACAATGAAGAAGTCAAGTATAATGAAATCATTATGATTTTAAAGGTGGAGCATAGACGCGTGATATGGTATGGGTTAACTGTCGCACCTCTGTATTTTGTCCTCCACTCTTTCTTTTTCTCATGAGTTACCCATGATATATGAGAAAAATCATTAAGTTTTTGAGGTTGGCGAAAACTTATTGTCCAAGTCTTTTTCTAAGGTTGTGTCATCAGATTTCTTGAATAAAGAATAATAGTTTCGTGCTACTTTTGAAGAGCGCCAAGAAATCTCTTTTTGTTTTCCTATAGCTAAAAATTCTTGTTTAGCTTCTAAATAACTATAATTATTAGCATCCGTCCGAGCCTTTCCTATAACCTTCAATTGTTTATCTACAGTTGCGGGTATTTTCTTCTTTTTATCCCCTACGAGTATTGTATGCTCATTCCATTGAAACCCCACGTCCCAATTTCTAGCACGTAAATATTTCTCTGCTTTATCCAAGAAGAGTTTAGCTTGATATTCATCGGATGATTCAATTTGGCCTATATTCTTTGTTATTTCTGCTGATAATTCAAAGATTTTTTCAACATAATCTACCTTAGGTTGTTTTTTTAAATCATCTACCCTATCTTGCCATGGAATAAGTGGAAGCAAATCTTCGCATAGTTTTATCACGGCAAGCAATTTACCATGGACTGTAACTAATGCATTTTTTTTGCCTGGATTCATCATCTGGGTTGTATAATTGTGAACAGCATCCAAAACCTCGTCTAAAGAAGAATAATTCCCCTTTATAACTCCTTTCAAACCTTGTGCAATATAATGTGTATATTGCTCGGTGATAAATGCTTTATCAAAGACATCAATTTCTTCTAGGGCTGAGTGAGGTGCTCGCAGATAAGTATCGGGGTCTTCCAACATGGATTCGATATAAAACTGTGTGCGTGATTCATCATGAGCTGTTTTAAACTTCACCTCATCAACGCCTGCGTTTAAATGGTCGAGGTTTCCTGAGTCCAAACCCTCAGCAATCATTGCCCGCAACAGCTTCGCTTCAGCACTTAGGAACGTTGGTGAAATGTATCGTGAAAATTTCTTATCCATTTCGAGAATGCTATCGACTTGGCTCTGTAGCTTGGTTAATTTGTCACTAAGTTGAGAAGAAGGGGATGAGATTAACTTTTTAATTTCTTGTTTTATATCGTTTAAAGTTTGGTGCTTATCCTTATAATAAGTTTTCACGAAATCAATTTGCGATGCTTCAGGTAGATGTTTAAAACGTTCAATAGCAGACTTAAAAAATTGCTCCTTATAACGTTGTTGGGCGGCTTCTTCTGAGTTTAACTCAGGTAGTTTCGCAAGTATTGCTGACATTTCTAAATGTAATACAATAGGAGAATGTTGAAATTCACATGGTTTAAAATTAGGAATACCAGTTAAATAAGATGCTAACGTTTTATTAATACAGCCTGGACCATAATTTTTAGGGGCATTTTCTCCGTCACCTTTTAAATAAGCAATAACTCCGTTATATGCCCCCATCTCATAATTAAGATCCACAATGTGTCGAAATGGTTTTTTATCACCATTATCAATCTTAATTGCTCGATAATTACTGCGTTGATGAATTTGATTAAGAATATCCTGATGACTATCAAAAAACACCACATCTTCTTCATTCAAGATGGCTTTTTCGTGTATTCCTTTTTCGTATATTCTTTTTTGGTACGCAAGTCGGTTTTGATAAAATGCTTCGATCTGCGGAATTTGTTGGAGAAAATGCTCTTTATTTTCCTGAATCTGTTGTCTTGCTTCTTCCCATTGATGAAGATCGCCATATTTCTTCTGCAATAGCTTAGGCTTATCCGCATTAAAAATAAGTTCCTTTAATATGGTTTGCAATGAAGGTCTGGCAGTTGAAGGTTTGAGTGTTGGCAGTTGGGGGTACTCCGCTTCCATAATGACTTCTGCTAACTGAAATAAGTCATTCCAAAATTCCGGTCTTGCACCAAATAATTCGGGGTTTTTAAAATCCTTTAAAATACCACCTTCAACTGCTTGATAATAATCAACATCATTGCTCGGTTTTCTAAGTGCATGATGATGTCTTATAGCATCCAAATGTAAGAATTCATCTGAAGTTAATTTAGCTAATTTTTCAGGAATAGATTCAAGCTCTGATTGTAACTTGCTAATTGTTTCTTCTAATTTTTCTTTTTTTGTTTGTAATTTCTTAGTCGCTTTTTCTAATTCGTCCCTATCCTTCTCTTCGGGGAACCGTCTTGCTAATTCGAGTAGTTCTTCTTCCGTAGGTAACTGGTTTTTTAAGATGTTAATTTGTTCTAATAATTGAGCGCGTTTTTTTTGAAAATAGCTGGCTGTAGTCGCTTTTTCATGATGTAAAGAGAGAGTATCTAAGAAAAATACCCTATGTGAAATATCAATTCCTGCATTTTTCTCTACTATTCCTCTTAATTGTGCGAGCGCTGATTGTTCCTCATCATCGAGAGAGGGCGTGTGATTGCAAGCAAGTGCTACTTCCATGCCGCATTTCTTGGCATAGTCCAGTACATTGATCAGTTCCTGCGCTCGTGTCATTTTACCATGATTTAACTCAATGAGTATCTCATCTATATTGAACACAATGAGTTTTGGACGTTTAGGATACCCCGTTTCTTTGGGTATTTTCTGTTCAATACGCGATTCAAAAAAAGGAATTTCATCTTGAGCTTCTCGAGCAGCAGCAGATCTAATGGCTTTGATCCTTAAAACATTTTCCATGGATTCGCGATATTGCTTTATAGGGGTAGGATTTTCTTTCTCTTTATCGAGCTCAACTTCTTTTATTCCTGTTTCCTGTTTTTTTAACATCTCCTCAATAAACACATTCTTTTTATCGTGAGTTTGATATTCTGATTTCAATTGAGCAAAGCGTTTTTTTAATTCCTCAAACTCAAGAGTATTCAATTGATGATTATGTTGAAGACGTACAAAATCTTTCATTAAATTTTCAAGTCTTACTTTAAAATGTGTTGAGGTGATAAGAAATGGAAGACGTTTCTCGATTAATTCAATAACTCCTTGCTTTGCTTCTTCGTACTCTTCTGGAGTGGGGAGGGGGGCACGTTTTTCTGTCGCAGCTAACGCTAAGATATCATCTATTAATAGGTTGATTTCTTTAGAATAAATACCATCCTCACTCGCACCATAATACTCTTGTGGAAGATCTTCGAGCAGAGTATCGATTACAGAATAACCTAAGCCAGCCACAAAATCCTCTAGATTTTCTTTTCTTGGTTTGGCTTCTAAAACCCTCCATTTAAATAAAGAAGAGAGTGGAGTAGCATGTTCTCGTTTTTCTTGGAATAGGTTATTTAAGGTTAAAAATAGGTCAGGAGTTGCTATTTCATCCGGTTTTGTAAAATCAAATATGATTTGATACGCAGTAAACTGTTTTTTTAATGAATCCCACTGTTTCGGACCAAGTTTATTATCGGTAATTAATCCACTTAATTGTTCATAGATCAAATGCATTTTTTTAGTTATATGATCTGGGTCTACTTCAAAATGGTCATAACCTAAAACAAACAATTGCTCTATGAGTGTAATCTGTTGTTTTAGCTCTGGAGCAAGTTCACCATAGACGTCTATACCTATGGTTTTTTCTAATAGTTCTACTTTTTCGAGTAGGTCAATACGTTGTTTATACTGATAGTATTTTTTTTGTAAACGTTTAAATTCTGCTTTTGTGAATGTCTTAGGATCGTGATGTATTAGCGCATCGAATATTGGAGTAATCCCTTCTGAAATATTTGCACGTCCTTCAACGAGGCAGCCTACTTTATCTTCTTCGGATATCTTTTCCCAATTGTTTAAATAGGTATCTTGTACATGAGAAACAAAAGATGAGGCATATTTATCTAGCTTATCTTGTTCTATTTGAGCTGCTTCAGGAGTAATTTCTCCACGCTCTACTCTGCTTGATATCTCCTTTGAACGTCTAATTTGAAGTGTAGCTAACTTTTCAAGAATATCTTGATAGCCTCCATTACTTGTTTGTAAATCAAAAAACATCTCCAGTTCATCGAGATTTTTCTGTTCTGCAAAGCCATGCAATAAGAAATGGGTAGCGTTTTTCATCGACTCGAATAATGTTATTGTAGACTCAGAAAGCATTGAATTTTTACAAACAGCTTCAATCCACTTAGGTAATTGGTGAGGAGGGATCGAATTTAATTCTTGATATTTTTCCATCAAATCAAGAAGTGCTGCATGCTCCGCTTCAGTCAATTTTGGCTTTGGTGTATCAACTAGCTGAAGGAGTTGATCGATTTCTTGTTTTAATAAAGTTCCATAAACAATATAAAGCTCCATATCTTCATCTTCAAGAGCGGCTTCCTCGGCCATATCTTCCTGTAAGTCTGCGGAAACTTCCACAACATAATCTTTTTGTAGGTCTGTTTCTATAAAATATTCTGGTTTTCCTTGGGGAGTTTTTTCTGCTCTCATCTGAGCGAGTTGCTCTTTACGACTAAGTTGACCATATTTGGAATTTAAAGATGCTAAAAGGTAGGCAATTTGGGCACTACTTCCTGTTCCTTTTCGACAATGTGCATGGATATTTTGTTCTGGGGGAGTTGTCTGGCTTACTTCTTGGATATAGGCTAATTCCTCTGGGGTTAATTTCAAGAGTTGCTCATCCCGAAGAGGAAAATGATGCACTTGGATAGGAGTACTTCCATTGATGCTGATTTCATAAGTTATAAATCGCCCTACTTTTCTAATTGGACGCGAAGTAATATGAATATTTTCAAGCTCAGGAATATCAGGTAGCTTCACACGTCCATTGGCATCTGGTATGAAGTAATTCATGAAGTCATTTAAAGCTGCATCTGTTCTTATTTCTCTTTTATCGGGAGTTGCCTCAGGCACTTCAGGATAATAAGGAAACACTCTACCCATAGCAAATATATGCGCTACATTATTTGTTAGTAAGTTATTTAAATATCTTGCAATGTCATGCTCTGCTTTACAAGGATCGGAATTTGGCACAGAGGTAAGTGATCGGGCGGAATTAGGTCCTGGTGAAATTGAAATATTGGTATTTTTAAATTTAAAATAACCCATACCTATCATTTGCCGGGCCGGACCTGCTATTTCCATACTTAAGGGATTTGTAAGCCGAAACAGGGAAGGCGGCTCAAAATCCGCGAAACACTGTCTCGCCAGTCCTGTTGTTTTTTTCTTGGTTTCTTGAGTGAGCTCATTGGTTAAAGAACTGATAGCAGATTCAAAAACGATCATTTCTCTTAAAGAGAGGTGTTTGAACCCATAAGATTCCAGTCGTGTTTTAATTTGACCTTCATCGAATATTATCTCATATTTTGCAGCAATATCTTTATTTATAGAGCCGTCTGAATTAAATACTCCATAAGCATCCAGTTCACGTAACGATGCAAATTTAGATGTTCCAAATGTATTTTTTACTTTCGCTATTTTTCTTTCAAGAACAGCTTTATCTATCTGATTAGGATCTGACAATATTTGACCCAATCGAATTAGAAACTCACGTTGTTCAATTTCTGAAAACGGAACTTCTTCTTCATAATCCTCTCCATAATCCTCTTCGTCATCATCTAGAAGTAGTTCGTCAAATTCCGTTAGACCTGGTATATTCTTTACATTAGTTGTCCAATGCGCATTACTTTCATTATTTAAGACAATAGTGGACCAACCCTTCATAGGTGCCCCATTTAGCTCGCGGGTCACATGGAGATTTACCTCAAGTTGATCTGCAACTTCTTTTAAATCACTATGTGTTGCCCATCTTCCTTGCTCCTTAATCTTTTCTATCCCTTTTAAAATGACAGAATGAGGATTTTTTTTATCAGCAGAGAGAATATCCTTGAGGAACATCTCTTTGACATATTCATTTTCTATTTTTTGTATTTGCGCGAATTCTTTATTTTTAAGCATTGGCTTTAATGACTCAGCCGTTTTCTTTGCTAAGGCTAAAACCTTAGGTGATAAAGCTAACTCATTAAACTGGCTTATTTTATTGATTGTTCCTTCGTTTTTTAAGTAATAGTGCACTAATTCCATAAACTTATGATATACAGGTGAGCTTTCAACCTGGGTGCTTCCATTCTTTCTTGCTTGTTCTACTTTCTTAAAAAGATCATCTTTATATGCATTGGTGGCAATGCTTCTTAAAGACAGTTGTAATTTAAGCAGGGTTTCTTTTTTATAAGTGTATGGGGAGTCATATAACTTATGTAAATCAATGTCCAGAACTTCTTGTAAGCTGACGTTATTAAGACCTTTACTTTTCCATAGGTCAAAAGTTTTGCTTTCGCCATATTCTTTGTATTCTTCTTGAATGGCATTTATTAAACCTATTGAAAACGCATAAAATCCGCAATCACCGCCACCAGGATTATTTATTCTAAAAGGCATTTTATTTTCACTTAGGGTTCAATATATACATAGTATACAACATTAATATTAATTAATTATTATTCTAATTTTGGCATTTGCGTTACGAAATACAGATTTCCCAACTCGCTCTATACAATTGTATAATTAGCATCCCTAGTGGTCAATGTTTTGCGACCTTGTTCTTGACAAGGGCATCATGAATCACAATAATTCGACTGATTTTTTGAAACCTCTTCGCCGCAAGGATTGCCCGGCTCTAACTAGGAATAAATAATGAAAAATAAAATAGTTATGTTGGTGCTCACTTCCTTAACGCTTACTTGTTCTCTAGATGCTTATGCTACTGATTACAGTTTAAATGGTTTGTCATTAAGTACTTCCTTGGGAATTTTATCCGGTAAGGCCCATGAATATGTTTATAATCAAGAAACGGATACTAAACTAAGCCAACTCAATTGGCGCATAAAAAATGCTGCAATAATAAACGGGGAATTCAATTATGATTTCCTACCCTCGCTCAGTATTAATGGTAGGGGTTGGCTAACCTTGGCAAAAAATAAGGCTGCCATGGATGACTATGATTGGCTCAATCCCTATCAAGAAACCTGGACTGACTGGTCGCATCATGACAACACACATCTTAATTATGCTAATGAAGTAGATCTGAGTTTAAGAGCTTGGTTGATGCAGAACCAAGATTATAAGCTGGGTTTGGCGACTGGTTATCAATGGAGCTCCTTTAGCTGGCGAGCAACCGGCGGTTGTTATCAATACAATAATGGTACTGATGTAGGTTGTTTTTCTGGCGATCAGCCAGGAATTGGATACCAACAAAAATTTAGAACTCCTTATGTTGGCTTAGCAGGGAAATACTTCATCAATAATTTTGAATTCAATGCCCTTTTAAAATATAGTGCTTGGGTTTCTGCACGAGATCATGATGAACATTATGCTCGCAACCTAACATTTAAAGAATATGGAAATAACTCCAGATATTATGCTGCGATAATTAATTCTGGCTATCATGTTACACATAACGCGAAAATTTTTGTTGAGGCCTCCTACAATCATTATTCTAATGGGCGTGCTGATACCGAAATAATCGATAATGATACTGGTGAGCATTTCTATGAGAGCGACTCAGCCGGTTTATCTAATAAAAACTATAGTGTTGCCCTAGGCTTACAGTATCTTTTTTAGAATGAGTCGAGCAACCTATATTTGACGAAAAGCCATATTTGGCAGATCTTGAGTGAATATGGTTCTCAATCATGCTACATAGTCATCTATGCTGCGCTTTTGAGAACCATTTTCACTTTTTCCCAAGATTATTGCTAAGGTCACCTGGATTTTTTAACAAAGAGGTTGAGTCATAATGACCCAACACATTGCTTGACCTAATTAGTTTGGTCACTTATTAGAGAACATACTGGTTATTTCATCGTGCATCGCGCCTCCGCCATTGATGATGTTCCTTATGGTATTATCAACTTCGCCAATATTCTCATTGGGTGAGTTTTGGGTAAAGAACATTCCTGAGAAATAAGTTCTTCCCTGATTGATCAGATTGGAACCTGGCCTTCTTTTTTTTCCTATATCATGGAGTTGGGAAATTAGTAATCCATTTATTACCAAACCTGCTGCCAAAGCAAGACGAGAGTCAATTAAGAGCAGGGGGGATAGCATCAAATTTACAACTCCCAATACCTGTAAGGTCTTTTGCATTTTTACTTCAGGAGTGTCTTTTCTAGGCATAGTAAACCTCCTTATTATTTTTGAAAGTCTAGGTGGAAGACATAGAAAATGAGCCAATAATATGCTCGATTATGACACAGAGTGTTTGAGTGTCAATTGATTGATATTAATATTATTTTTCTTTGCTCTCTCCTATACCTAGATATGTCGTTGTATGCCTTTTTATGCTCATCCAACAAACAAAACACCACTGGATATTCCCATTCGTTCTTACATTATGGCTCAGCAGAGAAAGCTTTTTGGGCGTTAAGCTTTGGGTTTGACACAACTTTTTTAGTAAAAAAATCTCGACGAGCGAAACGCTAGTTACTGCAATGTTGGTTCTTCTCTGAAGTCTTTGGTTCTCGCGATGCATAACAGTTTAATCTTATACATTGAAACGAATTAGATCTATGTTAATTGCAATTGATACTTTTTGATTTTTTTTTGATTAAAAGGTATTGAGTAAGTCACTGTGATCTAGTAGATTACATTTTAGGTTAAATAATTACTAAAGGACTAAGATTATGCCAACCTATTTTGATCCAATCATGCTGGAAGACACACTACTAGACGAAGGTACCAATGTTTACATAGTTAAAATTGGGGATAATAAATTCTGTATTAAAGGTGTATCTTCAGGATTAGAGAGACTGCCTGGTGACCCCACTACTCAAGCAATAGAATATTGGCCTATTCCCATTGAAACTTTAATTAGCCTTTCAAGTGATAAGAGCCTTTTTGAGGATGATAAGTTAACAACCAAACCACTCACAAAGGAACAAATTAAAAAATTTTTTGATTTTGATCCGAATGAAATTCCTCCGAAACAGTTTAATAGTTCCATTAAACAAGAATTAACAGATGAATGGGCAGAGCATGTGATGCAAAACACATTTGGACAATCTGGGCTAAATCCTCACTCTTTCTTTGTTCAACCGATTTTTTTACATGCACACCATATTCCCGATGTAGAAAATGATCCTAATCCGATAATTCCTGCCATCCTGTTATTCCATTTGATGCCAGTTCCGGAAAATAATGAAGAAGAAGCAGTACCATTAGCTTTGAACATGCTGATGTTTATGATGGATCAAGAAGATCAAGCAGCAGAAGAAAACGAGCAAAATAGTTCGAATAATTTAAGCGGAACTTCCTAAGCACGTGGTTTTGAGCACAAGGCAGACTTTTGGCTTAAAAATCAACTAAAAATACAATTTGTTTCCAGTAACTGATAATATTTTGAGATTTTTGTGGGAATTATTCTATACTGTACATACGTAAAATGAAAGGGTACTGAAAATATGACACATGGAAGATCTGAGTCCAAACCAATTGATGATGTGATTATCAAAATTCTAAATACATTATTAGAGATTGAGATGGCGGGTGTTGTACGTTACACTCATTACTCTTTTATGATTTTTGGTTTTAATCGCATCCCTATCTGTAAATGGATGCGGGATCAGGCTCAAGAGAGTTTAAACCATGCTCATTTAATAGGTGAACTTATCACCCATTTTTCCCATCATCCTACGCTTAAAATTGGCAAGCTCTTAGAGACTCATGAACATAATATTCGTCATATTTTAGAAGAATCTCTTGAACATGAAAAACAAGGCTTGGAGTTGTATCATCAATTATTAAAACATTCAGAAAAAAAATCTGTATTAGTTGAAGAATTTGCCAGAAAGATGATTCAAGAAGAAGAAATGCATATTGGTGAAATATATAAAATGCTTTGGACTCCCGAATTTTGAAGAAATTGAGGCAACACTCATCTGCTCCTTTTGGGTCATTTATCCTAAAGTGTGTAGTGAAATAAACTCAAGTCTATTCACTGCTGCACTACAGTTTATTATTGAGCAATTACAAATCTAAAAAGTAGGTTTATATTTGATTAATTATACCTTAATTTAACTCATTGAACTTTATATGACTAAATATAAATTTGAACTTACAGAAAAAAATGAAGATATTCTGATATCAGCCAAAGAAAGAACGACAGGGATAAGGTATGGTTATGTTCAAATAAGCTCTTCCATTACCTTAGAAAATAAAAAATTAATAGAAATAGCCCAGATCTTTGTTAATCAAAATATTAGGGGTTCTGGATTAGGAAGTGAACTTGCATCAAGAGCAATCGAGTATGTTCTTAAAAAGAATAAAGGCATTCATATGATGATACAACCTGGATCAGTAGGGTTTTGGAGGAAATATTTTAATAACCGTTTTGATGGAAGGCGTATGACCTTATTTGGTGGAGAAGTCTTAAATTCAAAACTATCTGACGGAGTAGTATTTGAAATATCTATGATTAGCTTAATTAAAAATTATAAGTTTCCTATGGATAAAGATTTACGAGCTCCTGGAATTGAGCGAATATGTCAGCAGGTAAGTCAGAACATTTTGACCAAACAATTTTAAAGCACGTTGTTTTCTGAATAAAAAACCAGGAAATAACAGTGAACCCCTATAATTTTAATGAAAATTTATAGGATTCACTGTTCCATATATTAAAGCATGTTAGAAATTAAAATCTTGTCTCTCATAACAGTACAAAGTATGTTCCTTCTCTCTTGTCATGACAGTGATAGTGGTTGGTGTTGAGAGAACTTTTACTGCTGTAATTTTTTCGAGACTACAAACGCGTTCTGTGGAGTTAATATTTAAGAAATAAAAACCGCTTGTAGGTGTTACGGTTTCTGGTAAGTAGTACACATTATTACGAATTTCTACATTAGTAAAAGTAGGTGCAGTTGTTACTCCAGTAATACTCACTTTGTTATTCACTTCTGTTACATTGGCATTTACATTTGTAACATCCACGTTGGTGGTTTGGTTAATATTTGTATTGGAAGTTCCTTGCCCATTGCTTGAAGGTGTTGTTCCAGAAGCATTTGTATCAGTAGAAGAAGGAGTGTTCGTGTCAGTAGAGGAAGGGGTGCTTGTATCAGTAGAAGGGGTGGACGTTGTGGCGTTTTGCTCATTAGCGTTAATATTTGTGCCATTAGATTGCATGTCCGTATCAGCAAACGCCATAGCGCTGCTTAAAAGAAGAGTTGTACATAAAATAGATCCCTTTTTGCTCATTTTCTTTCTCCTTAAAGTTTGGAAACAATAATAATATTAGACTAAATCCAGAGTTGTGTTGGAAAAAAGGTTTATTACCTGTTCATTATAGGATAATGAAATGAATAGGAATGAGAGATTAAGTGGCTATTTCTCCGCAATTACTTGCTAATATCATTAATCGAGCTAATCTATAAAGTAGAAGAAAAAAGGAGCAAATATTGGAGGGAAACAAATGAAAAAATTAATGATATCTTCCTTACTCACTGTATTGAGTACAGTTGCCCTGGCTGATAGTGTCATCATAACAAAAACCCAAACATGGAAAAGCATACCCATTACAGTAAATACTGAAAGACACATTTATACTGTTAATCAGGGGGACGTACCTATACCTGGGAGTGAATTTTATTATACTTATTCTGGTTATCGATGCCTGACAGAGAAAACAAATATTGTTGGCGTGAATGCAGTTGTATATCATGCAGGTATCACTGGTGGAAGTGATATATATTGCTATCCCGAGTAATGATTAAATAAAGCAAGGTAGTTTGGTTGTAAGCAGTGGGTTTTTCTATCCATGCAATTTTAATTATATCAATAACAACATGCGACCCTAAAAGTCATAGACGCAAAAATTTGCTTTTATTCTAGGATGCTAAAAATTCAAGTTTTTGCGTCTCAAATGAGCAAGTATCTTTCCTATATTAAGGTATAATTAAGTAAGCATAGTAGATGTTGCAATGAACGTTTTATCGATCAATTAAAACCCATTGGATTAGAACTTCTCGTTCAGAACCGGAAAAATCAAAGATTTCTCCGGCTCAATGGGATGGAAAAAGTGACGGAACTGTGAATATTGAATTGTCTCTCGAAACTTACTTTAATAAGTAATCATTTCCTTTTTTGAGGAATCCGAAACCCTCAAACCTGAATAGCTCAGACTTTTCTCAAGCTCAATTCAAAATAGTTTTAGTTGTACTAAATATATGACCAGAGAATAAAGTACGCTAATAACCAAAAATACGGTTAATAAAGTCACTAAGGTCGATTTAATATTAATGCAAATTTTAGGTTTTAGGAAAAAGGAATATGCCCCGAGAAAACCGCAAGAAGCACCGAGTAGGGCACCACCTATTACATCTGTTAGCCAATGAACTTGCAGGATTAAACGAGCAATTGCTTCGAGTATAATTAGAAGACATGCACTGATTATCCCAAACCAACGGTAAGATATTTGGGGAATAATGAGTGCAGACAGAAAGGTAACGTAGGCTGAGCATAAAGTTACATGCCTACTGGGGAAAGCATAACCTGGCAGCGTACTCGTTGAGATTTCGGGTCTGGGATATGCTATAGCATTTTTTAGGACGTGTGCTAAGAGAGCTGCAATTAAAATGACACCAATTAAATGTAAGGCAAGCCACTTATCCTTTTTTCCAAAAAGGATAACACTTGTAATTAGAAAAGTTGGTATAACGATATATCTATCACCGAATAACGAGAAAAAAATGCTCATCCAATATACATAGTCATTTTGTAACTTTTTGATTAATAAATATAAATCAATGTTAATGGATAGATAGGGACTTTGAAGGAAAAGTGATTTCAAGAGTAGAAAAAATAAAAAAATACATATTAAGGCACTAATTAATAAATAGAGCTTATTATTTTTTATTTTATCTAATTCCATTTTGTTCCCTAAAAGAGATATGAGTTTTGTAATTTCCTTTTGATTTAATATTCAGAGACATTTTGATCAGCAGGAAAGTATTTTAATTTTTTATCTATTTTTTCCTTCTTTTAAAAAGTATAGCTAAAGAATTTCATTAAAGAATCTGAGATATAAAATTGTTGAGTCAAAATGACAATCTACTTGTTTGAACCACTTCATCAGAGATTAATTCTCAAATGGAGAAAAAAATCTGCATCACGACATAATGTTGCATTACAATAATAAAAAATGGATCGGGGAATGCAAATTGATAGATGGATTCAATATATATTAAGACCATATCTTGTTCTTATTTTTATATTAACAGCATTAGGAAGCTGGCAAGCTTTTTTAACCCATAGTAAATGGCATATGGGGGATTGGCTTATCAATTATCAAGGAGGATTTGTTCGAAGGGGACTTTTAGGAGAACTTCTTTATCAACTGCCGGAATATTCGTCTGTTAGTCTCGGTTTTTATGCATTCTTATGCCTCATTATTTTTAACGCCCTCTTTTTGCTGTTTTCATTTCTTTTATTAAAGAAGCAAGCTTTTTTATCTCCCTATATCTTGCTTATTTTTTCTCCATTTATATTTGCTTTTCCAGTTAATAGTTTTGATCATTTTGAAAGCCAAGGCGGCTATTTTAAAGACTGTATTTATTGTTGTGCACTGGCTTTTATTGGTTGGTCTGCTGTGGCGCATCAAGAAAAGACGTTTGAAAAAATTTATTATTTCACTTTGTTATGTTATCCCCTGATCATTTTAACCCATGAAGTTTTTGCTATTTTTTTGCCCTATATTGTTGTGGTGTATTTGACAAAAGTGAAACTTAACAGAAAGCGCGTAGTCCTAAATTTAAGCCTGATCAGCTTATCTATCATGAGTTTTGTTTTGTGTATTGTATTTAAAGGAAATGATATACAAGCCACAGCGATTTATAAATCTCTGCTCACTCGATACCCAGTAACAATGAATGGTTCTATAGGTTGGCTAGGAGCACCGATGAAAATTGCTATTGAGCGAGTGCTTATTCAAATCCACTCTAATTCTTATTTTAAAATTTATGGTGTTATTCTTTTGTTTGCGTCTATTGCATTTCTACCTGTTATGCAGCAATTAAAATTTGTTTTTAAAAATAAAATATCTCTCTTTCTATGTTTGATAGCATTAATAGGCACCCTTGTATTATGTTGTATTGCTATTGATTGGGGTCGTTTTATTCGTTTTAATCTTGTTTCCTTATTTATTTTATCATTAGTGGGTGGGGCATTAATGCCCAGGAAAAGTGAGGAGCTCAAACCAAATCATAGGATTAACTCCTATAGAACAGGCTACCTTTTTTATATAGGGGTATTTTTATTTACTATAAGTTATGCCTTGTTGTGGCGTATTCCCAGTTGCTGTAATTATCGTCCGCCCATTTCTGATTTGTCCACCAATAATTTGATTTGGACTTATCAAACCTATAAAAAAATAATTTACGATATCGTTTCACCATTTTAGATTTTGCATGCAGGTGCTAAAAAAATCACGAGGTGGATTTTAAGGGAGTTAAGTAATTAAATGGTGAAATCAGGAGCGTAGCCCACTTGCTTGCAAACGGGCTGCTAGATGAAAGCACTTAAGGCTTTTGCCAAATGGGAGTTCCAGTATGTCTGTTAAGACAGGTAATGTAAGTTTTTGTGCCTTTACGGTCTTTAGAAAAAATAAAAACAAAATCACCTGCAATTTGCCATGATAATATTTTGGCATGGAAGGGGGCATTCCATAAACGCACTCCAGCATAGGTGTAGGCAGTGACGTGGTCCTCACTATCAAAAGTTGAAATAACCATCACTGAATCAGAAGTGAGCTTCATTCGCTCTTGTTGGAAATCATAATCCTCTATCGGAGCAGCCGACGCTTGAGTGATTAGGGCGGTGGAAAATAACAAGCCAAGCAACATCATTCGAAACAATTTCATATTAAAAAACCTCTTGGGGGTAAATGAAGATAGGCCCTCTACGGTCAACATCCCTAAAGGGCAATAGGACAATTCGATTTAATTTGCATATCGTAAAAATCCAAGCGGACAATACAATTATTCTGCATTTTTGTAAACAGCTCGAGATTACAGAATAATACATTGGCTTGAACGACCTTCTTCTCTGGGCTTAACCACTCAGCCAATGCTTATTATATTGAACCTAACTTCATTGCTGCTAAAGTTGATTCTTCCAATTTAGTACCTTCTTTCTTTAAGTTTGAGAGCTTCCTTCCTAAATCATCTTGTTCGACTTTATTGCTCCAAATTAAAAGATGAGTTTTATCAGATATTTCTTTCTTAATAGTATCTATTTGTTCTGTAGTAAGTTCCTGTGTATGACGATAGTAAGCATAAAGTTGTGCACATATCTCTTCAATTTTTGCTTCTTCACTTAAGCCCTCACTCTCAGGCTTTAGGTGAAAATCAATCACGCAACACAATGTGGCGCGTACATTGTTCATATGAAACCAAGACAAAAATGCACGATAATAAGCATTATTGCGAACCAATACAGGAATGAGCGGATTTTGTAAACTCCAGAAACCATCAAGTCTAAGAACATGAATAGGTGTTTTATTCATCAATGCAAGCCTTGCTGCCCCGGCATAGACTCTAGGGGGCTCTTGGCCTAATCTTGCAAAATTACCTTGAGGGAATAGTGCGACACAGCCATGTTCACTAAGCGCTTTACTCGCATGGTCTAACGCATCAGCATTAGCAGATCGGCCACTACCACTTTTAGTTGCGGTTGCTTCTACCGGTATCGCTTTAAACATCTTCAGAAAAGAAGAAACACCGGGTACAGCATTAAAAGCAGTTGTGGCGAAAAACTGAGGTGGCGTGCCCTTCATTTTTGAGGCAACAACAACTGCTTCCCAGCCAGTTCGATGTGGGCCTATTGCGATTAGTTTATTTTCTGTTGCTGCATTAGTAATTTCTAAATCTCCACCTTTTGTATGCATCATACGTGTCATAAGCAACAAAAGACCAGCTATTATACGGGCAAAACGATTTTCATAGTTAAGTTGATTGTTCGACTCAGCAAATCGTGCAATTGCATACGTCGCTACAGCAAGACCAGTAAGTAGGAACAATAAGGTATAAGCACTCGATACAGAGTCATCATGATTATTAAGTGGGTCTATATGAGAATACATATTAATTACTCCTTGTAAAAACTAGAAATATTAAGAGCTAGCCATCCAAAATCTGTTATAGTACCTTTAAAATTGATGTTGTCAATTAAATGCTCAGAAAAGAAAACTGAAGTTTTAGATTTTTGCGAACCGAGGTTGGGTCATTTTAAACACCACTTACCTATCACCCTGTTGTCAACATACCACAAGAAATTCCTGTGACTGTTTTTCTTAGAAGAGGTAAATCCTTCCTTTTCATGGCCTCAATTTGTATGAGATTCAGAGGATGAATTAGGGTGGATCTTAATTGAATACTTTCCCCAAGCCAGGGCTGATGAAAACAAAAGTCTTTTTCACCCGTTATCTGATAGAAGAATAGGATGGTTGATTCGAGTTCTGATTGAAAAGGCTTGAGAGATTCATTGGAGCCAGTCAATTGGTACAAGTATTGTTCCCAGATAGGGAGGTAAACTTTAGAAAGGGTTACGCCTAATTGTTTTACGAAGGAAGCAAAAAGAGCATTTTCTTTATAGAGAACTTTAAGCCTATTTTTTTCAAGGTCATCTCGCTCTAACCAAGTGGAGCCAACCCCCCACCAAGTTGGGAAAAGAAGTCGTGTTTGAGTCCAGCATAGGATCCATGGGATGGCTCGAAGCTTTCTTTGATCGGGATAAAGTCCTGATTTTCGTTTGGTCGGACGAGAACCAATTTTCAGATCCTTCAAAAAATGATAGGGCGAGGCTTGTTCAATTATGGACCAAAACCATTCGCTTTGTATCAGTTCCTTATATTTCTGACTGACGTTTGCAGAAAATAATTGTAGTTCCTCAGGATAATCATCATCCGTGTTTTTATCTTTTTGTGAATAGATATCAAGGAATTTGTCAATTTGACTTTTGAGTATGGAGCTCGAACCAAAGAGTCGTGCAACCATCTCCCCCTGAATAGTTGCTTTATAATTAGCCATCATTTCCTTGGACCAGGCAGCGGTTTGCTCTTTGATATCTCCGCCACCTCGCTCAATACTGCCACCTGAACCATGAAAAAAAATGGGCCGAAGGTTCTTATTTTCTAGAATAGATTGAATACTTCTTAAGCTTTGTGCAATCATAAGTCGAGAGGGCAATACGCCATTTTCTTTAGACGAGTCGGAATACCCCAGCATGACTTCATAGTTTCCATCCCACTGCTTAAGATGCTTCTGCCTAATATCTTCAGTAATCGAATCATTTAAAATAGTATCAGCGCTGGTGAGAGCAAGTTGATTTTCAAACAAAGGCACAACAGGTAGTACGTAGCTTCTAAAAACTCGTTTAACCAGGTTAATTCCATTTTTTATATCCTCAGCAGATTCAACCATGCTAAGGATAAAACCTCGTATATAGTTTTTGGGATCAGTCCCATGAGTTATAGAATAGACGTGTTCAAGCATTCGTGTAATCGTTGTTTTTTTTGTGCTTGTTAAACTCTCTTTTACAACAGCAGAATCCTCTCTGAGCTCTATAGGTATGACCAGAGCAGGATAGAGCTGAAAAATGCTGGAGATGATGGAAAATTGTTCGGGGTCGAACTTTAAAAACTTTAGGGCGTTTGTTTGTAGAGCAGTTAATTCTTTTTTGAATGCAGATACTTTTTCATGATCCTTTGGCTGTATTTTTCTAAGATCGCGCGTTTTTTTAATAAGCTGATTAATCTGATTTGCCAAGGCTTTGTTTTCATTTAATGCGGTTGAGAGCTTAACAATTTCCAGTACTTCTTTTAGGTACTCCTGAATGCAAGTAATAAAAAAAGAACGAGAAAGCTCGAGACTTTTAACCATGATTTGTTCATTAACACCGGAGTGCCCATCTTTATCACCTCCCACCCAAGTGCGTAATTGAATGGGAATGTCTTTAGTTACAAGGGAATGATAAAGTTTGATATTGAGTGGATTGAGGGCGTATTGATAGATATAGCGAGCTTCATCCTCTACGCTTGGTTTTTTTTGATAGGAAATATTAATCTGAAGTGCGATTTTAAGCATTTGATCAAGATGAGATTCATTCATTAGATAGGGAGATTTAAGAGTTTCGACAAGACAGTCACGAATTGCT
The DNA here is from genome assembly GCF_001468035.1 of Legionella tucsonensis. Lineage (GTDB taxonomy): Bacteria > Pseudomonadota > Gammaproteobacteria > Legionellales > Legionellaceae > Legionella > Legionella tucsonensis. Next base: position 35,869 of record NZ_LNZA01000008.1, on the reverse strand, counting down.
TTAAACAATGTTAAAAATTCATTTGTGCGGGCTTCTGTTGGATGTGCTGTTAAGACATAATGAATGCCCTGAGGCCTGTCAGAATAGACTTTTTCTTCTCTTTGGTTGATACGAAAAATACGGTAGGCACTTTCACAGGCATTAATGAGCTCCATGATGAGAGAAAACCCATGAGCAATTTGACAAAGCTCATTTCTATCAAACTTGGAAAGCTCTACTTGAAGACTATGAAGCGCATTTCTAAGTGCAAATGGTTCACTCCCAATAGTTTCTTGCATGGACAGTCGAATTTGCTCAATTCGCTCATATGTTTCTTTTCCATAGACTTCTGCAATGGCTTTTCCTAAACGAGTAAGAGACCAGGAAACCATACGACTGAGTTCTCTTGGCAGATGGGAGACATTTTGTTTCATCGAAAGCTCCAATTTCTAAGAAGGTGTCTGGCAAGTCCATTAGCTTGTGCTCTAACCCCGATTCAGTAGACATCTCTATACGAATTTCCTCAGCTGATTCTCAAACGTTTCTGGTGTAATTAAACCAATTGAAGAATGTCTTAGTACATGATTGTAATATACTTATACTGGAAAATACCTTGTTTTGCTAATTCCCTTATTGTATCCCATTCACTAAGCACAGGTACCCCTTATAAAAGTTACAGCAGCCGGATTGATGTTTTACCTGCCTTTTTGTTTGTTCACTATGATCGTAATCTCTCTTTTCATGTTAACTCAGAAATTCATACTATTAGTTGTGTTGCTTTCAGATTAGCAAGCCAGTATGGATCAAGCGGTTTTTACGATTGATATGAAAAGAGCTTCATTGAAATCATTATGATTTTTTAAAAATCCTAATCGCTGATCAAGTTAAACGTGATTCTGTTAAAAATGATCTGAGGCAGCCTGCTATAGAACCAGGATGCTCCTGTTGTACAGTACGAGTTTGAGCCAGTGTTGCATCATACATTCGCTTATAGCCTAATGCTGCAAAAATCCCAGTTAGTTGCGTGGTAATTTTTAGAGCATCTAATAAATCTTGTTCTTGATGCAGATCTAACCATGGCGAAATCCATTGTCGTTGAAAGTCCTCATAAATTTTGTTACTTGGTTTTATTCCATGGAAATAAGTCATATTCCATAAGCAACCGCTTAGCGAGAAAAACGGATGGGTAATGACGGTTTCTCCCCAGTCAATAATACTGATATTTCCAGTTTTTTGATTGAGCACCATATTATTTTCCTGAAAATCACAATGATTCATTGTTTCAGAAATCTGATATTTGGATAGTGATTCACAGAGAGTAGCGCCAAATTCGTAAGCATTTTTCAGCTCTGTAATTTCTTCTTTGGACAGACCATCACTTATTAACAATTCTTCTTGATCTATTAACTCACGATATAGCAAAGGTATTTTTCCAATCCGCCAATCAGGCATATTTAAGTCTATTAATTGGGGTATTGTGTTCTCTACAGTTCTTTGAATTTTTGTGTAATTTAGAACCCCTTTGTTAAGTAGGGCTGAATCAACTTTTTCTTTAAAGAGATGTCGTAAAGTCATATCACCACAAGATATCATCAAAAAACAACATAACTGTTTATTTTCTGCAATGATCGTTGGGATATTATTGCACCCTTGTTCATGCAGGTATATTAATGTTTGAGGCTCAGTGGACAATTTGGGTGGTGTTTGTTTAAGGTAGAATGTGTTTTTTGATGTGGTAATTTTATGTACTACGGAATAGGAAGTTTGTGTAATTTTATCATGGTTGATAATGCTACTGTGATTGTTAGATACCAAATACTGAAGAGCCCATTTTAAAGCAAGTTCAATTTCTATTTGCTCTTGGTTCACTGTTTTCTCAAGCAACTTCCACTTAGTTTGACTTTAATATATAAAATCGTTCTTGAAAACCCAGTGATTTATAAGAGCGTATGGCAGAGTTATCATTGGTGAACAAAATAGCTCTTTTTGACTTGTTTTAAATCTGCTTGCTTTAGCAAAGATACACTGCGGTCAAAATAATGCTTCGAAGCGTGTGACAAAAAAAGGTAGTATGGAGTTAATGAAAAAAACAAATTTTAAAAATGTTTTAGTTGATAAATTTTGTCTCAAAAGAGAAGAGCTCACATTGTTAGATAAATCTATTAATAGTTAAACGGATGGGTCTTTTTCAACTCAAGCTCAGCTATAAAATTAGCGGGGAACATTAATGAATAATAGAAAAGTTATGATGAAAAATATTACTATCCGCGAGCTAGTGTTTGCAGATAAAGAAGAATTTCTAAAAAATATGTTAAGTAGTCAGTCTTTGCATCATCCATGGGTGGAACCTCCTACCACTTCGCAAGTATTTGATGAATATTGGCAACGGTTCCAACAACCGAATCAGAAAAGTTATTTAGTTTGCGGTGAGTTAGAAAATATTGTTGGTGTTTTTAATGTCAGTGAAATTGTGCGGGGTGCCTTTCAAAATGCTTTTTTAGGCTTCTATGGGATTAGTGACTATACAAGCAAAGGCTACATGAGTGCGGGGCTTAAATTAGTACAGAAAAAAGTATTTGAAGAGCTTGGGTTGCATCGATTAGAAGCTAATATACAGCCAGAAAATACACGTTCAATCCAATTAGTAAAAAACAATGGCTTTCGTTACGAAGGTTTTTCTCCTCGTTATCTAAAGATAAACGGAGAGTGGCGTGGGCATGAGCATTGGGCTACAACAGTAGAAGATTATATTGCAGAAAGCGCTGCTTTTTTTTGAGAAATTAGATTTTGTGAATAAATGTTATTATTGGTCAAAAATACAAAATGAATTAGAGATCACGACTGAATTATGAATAACGCAACTTTAAATCAAACACTTTCTACTATTCATAACTTTGAAGATTATGAAAAACTAAAGGCACGTATTGCAGAAGATATGGCAAGAGCGATTATTCATAAACACCAATTACCAGAAGCACCATTAATGCTATTTTCTGAGGGAACAAATATTGTCTTTTCATACGGAGAGAGTAAAGTCATTAAAATTTTTCCACCATTCCATCAAAACCAATTTGAAAGTGAACGACTAATCTTAAAACATGTGAAAAGGAAGCTCTCGGTAAAAACGCCGACGCTTGAGTACGAGGGAGAAATATTTGGTTGGCCTTATTTGGTCATCAGCAGACTTGAAGGAACACTTCTAGAGAGTCTTTGGGAAGCAATGCCCCAAAACAATAAAGTGGTCATTCTTCATGAATTAGGAGAACTTATTCGAGAGGTTCATGCGTTGCCTACTTCTGGGTTGGAGGTAATTGATTGTCATTGGCCGCAATTTCTTGAAAAACAAATAGAGTACTGTGTAGAACAACACCAAACTAAAGGGCTGCCTACAGATTTACTGCAACAACTGCCGACTTATCTTGATTCAATCAAAGAAGCATTACTAAAGATTAGAAAACCAGTGATCTTAACTGGTGAATATACTCCAATGAATTTTTTAGTAAAGCAGATAGATGATGTTTGGCATATTAGTGGATTGATTGATTTTGGTGATGCGATGTTAGGCTTGCCAGAGTATGATTTGCTTGGCCCAGGAGCTTTCCTTATACAAGGTGATAAACAATTGCTACGCACATTTTTAATGGCTTATGGTTATTTACCCCATGAATTAACGAACAGGTTGAGTCATCGATTGACTGCATTAATGCTACTCCACCAATACAGCAATTTGAATATCCAGATAAGAATTCCAAATTGGAAGGATAAAGTAAGTAGCCTGAAAGAGTTAGAAAATTTAGTGTGGGGTTTTTAAGGCAATAATTCTATTATTAACTTTGAGATGATGAAAAAGCGACTTAACCCTTTTGCTTCTCTTAGATTTCGCCGCAGATGAATATTAATTTATGACTAATAAACTATCCTAAAATGAGTATTTATGTTAATAATAAATGAATTGGCGTAATGCCTCACAGTTTTTTTGAATACGTCTTAGAGTACATAACAGGATACTCTATATGTGTGATTGTATATGATGTCGCGAGATACTTTATCTTCCGAAGTTTTTGGGGCATTCACTTTATTATTGTTGGTATTTTTCCAGGTTACTGCGGCTGCAAAAGTGATTGAACTATCTGTTCATGGGGGTGCATTGGGTACCTGGTACGCGGCATAGAAAATACCCAAAATAGTGACTTAATTTTGCCGCAAGGACGTTAATTTCTTTCTTAAATGGATTTTAATGGTGTTAATTGGGATTATTTTAGTATTGTTCATAATAGCATTCTTAATGCTATTAAATTTAAATTTTTTTCGCTCCCACTTTGTGTGGCTGCTCTCAATTATTCCACTTTTTTTATTTTTCTATTTCGCTCATTTTATTCCCCGAGTGATGGACGGGACAATTATTTTCTATACGATAAATTGGTTTCCATTAATAGACGTATCCATTTCGCTCTCTATTGATGGACTTAGTTTATTATTTGCGTTGTTAATTACCGGTATAGGGACATTGATTGTCATTTACAGTATCTCTTATCTTGAGAATAATAGTTATTTGTCACGGTATTTTTGCTACTTATTTTTGTTTATGGCAGCAATGCTGGGTGTAGTACTGGCTGATAATTTGATCACACTCTTTGTCTGTTGGGAAATAACAAGCGTCAGTTCATATTTACTCATCGGATTTAATCATGAAAGAGCCTCTGCAAGAAAAGCTGCATTAAACGCCTTATTAATTACAAGTTCAGGTGCATTATTTTTATTAGTAGGTTTTTTATTAATAGGGATTGCTGCGCATACTTACTCTATTGCAGAGTTACTATCTCAAGGACATGGGTTTGTTGAAAGCAAATGGTATCCCGTTATTTTATTATTGGTATTTATTGGGGCATTTACTAAGTCCGCGCAATTTCCATTTCATTTTTGGTTACCTAACGCGATGGAGGCTCCTACCCCTATTAGTGCCTACCTTCATTCCGCAACAATGGTACAAGCTGGGGTTTATCTTTTGGCGCGATTTCACCCTGTAATGGCAAGTAGTGCGTTGTGGTTTATTACCCTTACCACTATCGGCGCTATCACAATGGTAGCTGGTGTATTGCTTGCCTTCAAACAAAAAGACATGAAGTTAATATTGGCCTATACCACAGTAACAGCGATGGGATCACTCGTTTTCTTATTAGGTTCAGATCAAGAGGCTGTTATAAAAGCCGCTGTTGCATTTCTTATCTCGCATGCGCTTTATAAAGCAACATTATTTATGGTAGTGGGAGATATTCAACATCAAGCAGGGACGCGACAAGTAACCCGAGTTAGTGGATTATATAAGGCAATGCCAGTGACCTTTATGGCTGCTTTAGTTGCTGGTGCCTCTATGGCTGGATTACCACCTTTACTTGGGTTTTATGTTAAGGAATTGGTCTATGAAGCAAATTTAGCCGCACCCATTGCCTCCTATATACTGACAGCTATGGTTGTTTTTGCCAATATGATGGTTGCATCGCTAGCATTTATCTTGATTATTAAACCTTTTTTTGGGAAACAAAAACCAAATGATGTTCTAGAAGCCAACAAAAAGATGTCACTCAATGCGTTAATGCTTGCGGTGTTTACACTCATTATCAGCATTGTGCCATTTATTATTAATAAAGCAATATTGTCGCCAGCGGCGAGCGCCATCCTCGGTCATCCGGTGCAGATGGAATTGACCATGTGGCATGGGTTTACACCATCACTCGCGCTCAGCCTTATTACACTTTTAGGTGCAATTATATTGTATTTGAAAAGAGCGCAGGTTAAACAGTTACTTAATCTATTTGATGTATTTTCTAAATACAGTCCTACATATGGTTGGCAACAGCTCATCCGGGGTACATTAATTATCGCAGACTGGCAAACGAATATTTTACAATCGGGTAAACAGCGTATTTATCTGACTATTATATTTTCTACTGTTGCATTGTGTCTTGTTGTAACCAGTATTACTCAACATGCGATTAAAATTGAACAATTGTTCCCTTCTATTTCTTGGCTGCCCATGTTTTTATTTTCATGGATTTTTGTATCTGCACTTTTTACTGTTTGGGTTGATACTTATTTAAAAGGCTTAATATTCTTAGGAATGTTGGGTTTAGGAGTTGCATTGTTGTTTCTAGTAAACGCAGCTCCTGATGTTGCAATGACACAAGTATTGGTTGAGACGCTGATTGTTATTATTGTGGTGCTTAATTTTTACCGTCAACCCGTATTGCCAAATATAGTAGCTGAAAAAAAGAGCATACGTCTGATAAATATGATCATTGCAATCACAATAGGAATGTCCATCACATTACTATTGCTTACTATTACTCATCAATACTTCGACCCTAAAATAGGAAATTATTTTTTAAAAAATAGCGTTATTCTTGCACATGGACATAACGTAGTGAATGTTATTCTAGTTGATTTTCGTGCATTAGATACTTTAGGCGAAATTATCGTGGTTGCAACAGCAGCCATCGGTATTTATGCCCTGTTAAAAACAGGTAAAAAAGGGAAAAAACTGTGAAGTCACTTATTCTTCAGACTGCATCAAAATGGTTGCTCCTTATCACGTTACTATTCTCTATCTGGGTATTATTTAGAGGACACAATTCGCCTGGTGGTGGTTTTATTGGTGGATTAATTGCAGCAAGTGGATTTGCATTATATTTATTGGCACACGGAGTCAATGCATTACGTGAAGTAATTAAAATAAAATTGTCTTTGTTATTAGCGTTGGGCTTCTTATTTGGGCTGGGTAGCGGATTAATTGCTTTACTGCAAAATAAGATTTTTTTAACAGGGATATGGATTAATATAAAATTTATTCATGTGAAAATTGGTTCACCCATTATATTCGATATAGGCGTTTACCTGGTTGTGTTAAGTAGTGTACTGATTATCATGTTAGCTTTAGAGGAGTCAACATGACGGACATGATTTGCTGGCTAGTTGGAGGCTTAATTAGTATCAGTATTTATCTAATCTTAAGCCCACAAGTTATGCGTTGGTTGTTTGGTATAGTCATTTTAAGCTCAACAATTAATTTAGTTATTTTTGTTGCCGGACGTTTGTATTCTCAAAATCCTGCCTTTATTCCGCAAGAAGGGCAAGCCTCTGGTGCCTTGTTAGCTAATCCCTTACCACAGGCACTTATTCTCACAGCAATTGTCATTGGTTTTGGTTTGTTAGCCTTTGCATTGGTACTTGTACGCAAAGTTTGGCGCACGTTTGATACCACTAATTCAGACTTGCTAAGCTATTCAGAAACCAAGCACTCCAAGGTAGTGGAGGATGAGGCATGAATTGGTTACCCCTTTTGCCATTATTGACCTGTTTTTTTGTTGTGATATTAAATTGTTTGTTTTGGTCCTATTCATTTTTACAAAAATCCGCACATCTAATAGGCGCAATTTTATTATTATGTGTCACTGGTTTACTTTTTTACGTTGTTTCATTTCAAGAGATATTAGTTGTTCAATTAGGTGGATATAAAGCACCGTTTGGTATCACTTTTGTAATTGATAGGCTAAGCGCCATTATGTTACTCATTACTGGAATCATTGGGTTTTGCGTCTCGATTTATGCTACTTATGATATTAAAACTGGGCATCAAAAATCAGGATTCTATCTTGCTTATTGGATATTGTTAATGGGAATATGCGGGGCTTTTTCAACCGGTGATTTATTTAATCTTTATGTCTGGTTTGAAGTCATGTTGATTGCCTCATTTGTTCTATTGGTATTAGGTAATCATAGAATGCAATTGGACGGCGGTATGAAATACGTTAGTTTGAATCTTGTTGCAACTATTTTAATGTTGTTAGCAATTGCGATGCTTTATGCAATGGTAGGTACGCTTAATATGGCTGATTTGGGATTGAAACTTAAAGCATACCCTTTAACGGGCACAGTAACTACTGTTGTTCTTTTATTGGCAATAGCATTTGCCATTAAATCTGCTTTATTTCCGTTGTTTTTTTGGCTCCCGGCGTCCTATCATACAACAAATGTCACGACCGCTGCTATTTTTGCAGGCATGCTGACGAAAGTGGGGGTTTACGCGCTGATACGGTTAACAACCCTCATCCTCCCAGACAGCCACTATATTTTATCACTATTATTATTTATCGCAGGTCTTACCATGTTAACGGGTGTATTAGGTGCCGCGTCAGAATTCCATTTCCGACGGCTTTTGTCATTTCATATCATCAGCCAAATTGGCTATATGGTAATGGGGCTGGCCATTTACACTCCATTTGCATTAGCAGGCGCAATATTTTATATCATTCACAATATTATTGCTAAAACCAACTTATTTTTAATTAGTGGTATTTGCTTAAAGATAGAAAAAACATCAGATATTCGTAAGCTAGGGGGCTTTTATAAACAGTATCCATATTTGGCAATACTCTTTTTTATTTCTGCTTTTTCCTTAGCCGGAGTACCGCCCTTATCTGGATTCTGGGCAAAGTTAATCTTATTAAAAGCCGCTTTAAATTCCTCTCATTATATTATTACAGCCATCGCACTTCTGGTTAGCCTTCTAACCCTATACTCAATGACTAAGATATGGACGCAAGTATTTTGGAAAGAACAGTCATCGCCGTCACAGGAGTCATTTGGCAATATAAAATTATTTGTTATGCTATTCCCTGTTATTATTCTTGCAATGATGACACTCACCATTGGCCTCTTTCCACAACCGGTATTTAAAGTAATGTTGCAAGCGGCTGAACAGATATCCCATCCAGAATGGTATATTCATGCTGTGCTAGGAGTCGAATAAGGATGAAAACTCTATTCATAAAATTGATCTTAATTATAAAATTTATGCTGATTTTTATTTGGGGAATTTTAATCGCAAATCTTCGCGTAGCACATGACGTCATCACGCCGCGTTATCGAGCAAAACCAGGTGTTATTGCAATTCCGCTGGATTGTAACACGGACATCGAAATTGCTTTATTGGCTGTCATTATATCCCTTACACCTGGCACACTGGCATTAGATGTATCTTCTGACAAGAAAAAATTATATATTCATGCGATGTTTATTACAGATAAAGACAGGCTAATTGCTGATATAAAAAATTATTTTGAGAAACCTTTAATGAGAATATTAACATGAACATTCAGTTATGGCATATAGCATGGTATCTTTCTTTATCGCTCGTCATGTTGTCTGTAGTCTTTTGCTTTGTTCGCATAGTCATTGGCCCAATTTTACCTGATCGCGTGGTTGCATTGGATCTAACAGCAAATTTGTTAATTTCATTTATCGCCATATACAGTGTCATCACAAATCAATCTGTTTACATTGACGTTGTTATTGCACTGGCACTTATTGTTTTTCTTACAACAGTTGCATTTGCAAAGTTAATTACATGGCGATCATATCATGAAAAAAAAGATAATAAATAAGGAGACTGTATAATGAATATATTAAGTATTGTTTGTATTCTAATTGGCTCATTGTTCATATTAATTGCTGCGATTGGAATGTTACGTATGCCTGATCTTTTAATGCGGATGCATGCGGCAACTAAAGCGGGCACGTTAGGCACAGGGCTAATATTGATTGGGGTAGTTTTTCATTTTCAAAAATGGAGCGTTACAATCGAAGCGTTTCTTACTATTCTATTTATTTTTATTACGGCACCAATTGCATCACACCTATTAGCAAGAGCCGCTTATTTTCGTGGAATTAAGTTAGCAAAAATTACAATTACCGATGAGTTAAAAGGTTATTACGATCGTAAAATATCATAACCCATGTTCAGATGGTTCAAAAACCGCATGAACACATTTTTTATTGCCACTCTATTTTTTTATAAACTGCTACTTTAATTTGCCGATGCCTTTTTGGCATCCTCTGCAACCGGTTTTATTACTGGCACACCAATTTTGATATTTATGGTGGGTAGTACATGTAATAACGAACAAGTTGATTACTTGATTAAGGATGAATAACTTATGCATCAATTTAAAAATATCTTATTTGTAAGCTATGGAATACGCGATGAGATCGATGGATTAAAGCAGGCTCTTAGTCTTGCAAGAAATAATCAAGCCGCACTTAAAATTTTAATTGTATGCCCAGAGATTCCAAATAGTCATGAAGAGTATAAAAAGTCGTATGAAGAATTTCTGAAAGAGCGAATGGAACAATCTATTCGGGCGACCAAAACGGCATTAAAAATGAATGAAATAGAACTCAAAATTTCTATTGAAATTGATTGCGGAACCGTCCCTGTGGTACGAATTATTCGCTATGTATTACGCAGCGCCCATGACTTGGTAATCAAAGAAGCAGAGCCCAAGAAAGGAGGCAAAGGGTTTGAGCCACTGGATTTGGCTCTGCTACGCCAATGCCCCTGCCCTGTATGGTTATGTCGCTCCATTAGGCACTCACGTGGCGACATCAAAGTCGCGGTAGCAATTGATCCTGAAAATGAAGAGCAAGTAGGACACGATCTTGCATTAAGACTCTTGCAAATTTCCAGGTCACTTGCAGACAATTGCAACGGTGAATTAACCATCATTTCCTGCTGGGTTTATCAGTATGAAGAGTATCTGCGTGATGGAATCTATATTAAAGTATCTAAAAAAGAGTTAAATAAAATAGTCTCACAGACCCAAACAGAACACTTATTAGCATTAGAAACGCTAATAAAAGAAGCTAATATCGGTGGCCGCTATCAAATTCAGCATATTAAAGGTCATCCAGAGAAGGTGATGCAACAGATTATTAAAGATGAAAAAATTGATGTATTAGTTATGGGTACTGTGGCACGAACTGGGATACCTGGCTTTATTATAGGCAATACGGCTGAGAGTGTTGTGCAACAATTAAGTTGTTCCTTACTGGCGTTAAAACCTAATGGCTTTATTTCACCTGTTACAGCTTATTAAACTCAGTTATTTAGGGGGATATGGAGTGTATTAATGAGAATTAATGTACTCTGCTGACATCGAGTAAAAGTAGAATCTCAGTCTCTGGCATTAATGGAATTCAAAAGTAAAGGAAGGATTGATGAATAAGGAATTGATTGTGCAAATTAAACAGAAAAGAATGAGGATACGCCCTAACACATGGTTCAGTAAACTTACCGCTATTTTGATGTTTCTACTTTCTGTTTCATCCAATGCAGCCAAATCGTTGCCTCAGAACATACTCGATGTCATGCACCAATCACGTTACCAAAATGCACAATGGTGGCTTGAAATCAAAGATTTGAATACTCAGGAAACCATTTATCAATTAAATACTGACCATTTGTTAATGCCTGCCTCTGTAACTAAATTATTTTCCACTGCAACTGCTCTGAATGCCTTAGGTGACGACTACCGTTTTAAAACACCCGTTTATTTTATTGGCCAACAGGAAAATGGCAAGTTAAACGGTAAATTAATTCTTGTGGGTAAAGGGGATTTGGAATTTGGCGGCCGTGTTCATAATGACAAACTCACTTATGGGTATATCGATCATATTTATGCCAATGATTTACCGGGGGCATCCATTACTCCCGAAAACCCGCTCAATGGGATTATAAATCTTGCTCAACAAATCAAAGCCAAAGGCATTAGAGAAATTAATGGTGATGTGTTAGTGGACGATCGTTTATTTGATACTGAACAGCTACGTAATTACATCATCTCTCCCATCATGATTAATGAAAACCTGTTTGATGTTCAAATTAAGCCTACCATTGAGGGTCAAAAAGCTGCAATACAATGGCGTCCACAAGCTCCTGGTTATGTGATTGACAATCAAGTCATGACTGTCGGAAATGATGGAAAAACCAATGTTGAAACCTCAGCTAATGATGATAACACCATGCTCACCGTAAAAGGGCAAATTGCTGCCAATGCAGGGGAAATATTAAGAGTTTACCCTATCCTTAAACCCGCGCCTTTTGCCAGGAAAGCCTTTATCGCTGCATTAAAGCAACAAGATATTGCTGTCAATCTTGATAATAAAAACAGTCAGCTACCTAATGCTGATGACTATCATCAACTGACTCCCATTGCACAATATGTTTCGCCACCCTTTTCTGAATATGTTAAAGTCATCTTAAAACTAAGTCATAATATTGGTGCTGATTTAATACCGCTTTTATTAGCCCAGCACTATAATGAAACCTCATTTGCCCAAGGCATGCCTCATATTGCGACATTTTTGATTGATACAGTTGGATTAACTAGAAATGAATTTGTATTCGGTGACGGTGCTGGTGGAGATACAAACAGGCTTCTTCCGAAAGCAGCTATACAGTTATTAACCTATATCCACAAGCTTCCTGAAAACCAATTTAAACTTTTCTATGATGCACTACCAATACTTGGTGTTGATGGCAGCCTTGCTAAAGCGGCCCAAAATATTCCAGCAGTAGGCAAAGTTCATGGTAAAACAGGGACATCGCTGTCCTATGATTTTGCTAACCAGCGTTATTATTCCTTTTCAGAAGCATTATCAGGATATATTGACGCGAAAAATGGCCATTTGCTTGCGTTTATCATTGCGGTATCCAACACTCCCTTGAAAACCATCGATGATACTTTCCTTATCCAAAAAGACGTTAGCAGGATCGCCAGTGAAATTTATAATCACTCTTTTTAACGAGAAAATAATTGAGTATTTTTCTGGCCATAAGGCTTTTTATAGCAGGTCTTGTATTAGTGATTTATTTATTTTGCTGAAAAACTAGTTAAAGATGTCATTGGAACTTCTGTTAATTTTGGGACGTTGATGTTTTACCTGCCTTTTTGTCTACCATGATATTATTCTATAATTTAATAGAGTTTTATAGGACAAACCAAGGAGTCTTGTTATGGAAAACCAACCTTATGATCAAGAAAAGGCTGACGCTTTTGCCGATAATTTACTGAATACTTTTAATAGTGCTGCATCAACCCTAATGATTTCGTTGGGGCATCGAACCGGTATTTTTGACATTATGCAAGACATGCCGCCTAGTACTTCAGGTGAAATAGCCAAAGCTGCATCACTTAATGAGCGATATGTTAGAGAATGGTTAAATGCATTGGTGACAAGTCATATTATTATTTATGATAAAGATACTGCAACTTACAAATTACCTTTAGAACATGCTGCTTTTTTAACACGTCAGTCTTCACCAAATAATATGGCAGTGATAGCTCAATTTATCCCGGTATTAGCATATGTTGAAGATGAAATTGTTCAGGCCTTTAAAGAAGGCGGCGGGGTTCCATATGAGGCGTATAATCGCTTTCACGAAGTGATGTCTGAAGAAAGCGGTCAGACTATCGTTTCATCTCTTTTAGACAGTATACTGCCTTTAGTTGATGGTTTGATGGAGCGGTTAGAATCCGGTATAACTGTATTGGATATCGGATGTGGTTACGGTAAAGCAATAAATATGATGGCAGAAAAGTTTGTAAATAGTACTTTTTATGGCTACGATATCTGTCCAGAAACCATCGAAAAAGCTCAAATGGCGGCTGAATCAAAAGAGCTAAGTAATATCTTTTTTCAACGTCAGGATCTTGCTCAATGGCAAGATAAAGAAAAATTTGATCTCATCACGGCTTTTGATGTTATTCATGATCAGGCCCATCCTGAGGTTGTATTAAAGAATGTTTATAATGCTTTAAAAGCAAACGGTGTTTTTTTAGTCCAGGATATTAAAACTTCCACCTTTGTTGAAAATAATATTGATCATATTTTAGGACCATTAATATATACAATTTCTTGTATGCATTGTATGACAGTATCACTTGCCCAAAATGGCGCCGGCCTTGGAGCAGCATGGGGCGAAGAGCTGGCAGAAGAAATGTTCAAAAAAGCCGGTTTTAAAAGCATTGAAAAGTGTTATTTAAAGCACGATATTATGAACACCTATTATATATTAAAAAAAGAATAATATAGGTTTAACCTCAATATTAAGGCTTGATACACAAGAGTCTTCAAAATGTTTGTTTTAAAAACACTCAGGTCTTGGTTGCATAATCCAATGCAGTAGGTCGCTGGATTAAAGGACTTTATTGGTAGGCCACTAGGACTTGAACCTAGGATCAACGGATTATGGGTCATCCAATTTAAAAATAATAAATTGATTTTATTATAATTTATATTGCAGGAGTCCACTACAAATGTCCTACGATGTATAACAGTGTCGGAGCTCAAGTATACAAATTCCCCAAAGTCATTTCTGTATAGAAATGTGATCTTAATAAGCTTAATTAAAAACAACATTAACGTATTAAAAGCAAGGGTATTTTAGTTGTATGCAGCATATGATTTGTAGTACTACCAACAAAAAACTGATGTATTCGTGAATGCCCATAGGCTCCCATAATTAACAAATCAATAGATTGCTCTTCAATATAGGAACTCAGAGTAGACTCAACCTGTCCTTCTAATAATGAAGCAACTACATTGATTCCCACGTCCTTTAATTGTACTTGAGCTGAGCGGAAATCTTGTTGATAACTTGATTTATTCACCATCACTAAATGGCATCTTAGGTCTTGCAATAATTGGCAGTTTTTAATGATGCTGTTCAGCACTTTGTGCGCAGTCTTACTGGCGTCAAAAGTAATCATTACTTCCTTAGGCTGTTTAAATTCAGGAATTGTTACCAACATAGGACAATGTAGCGTATGGATAATCGTATCTAATTGACTTCCTATTTGAGATGTTCTTTTTTCCGATTGCTCTCCTTTTCGACCAATTACAAGCAATGCTGTTTCTTTTTCAAGTTCCTGGAGTATTTCAATAAGGCTTCCGTGTCGTTGTAAACAAATAGCATCTTTGGCGTTATCAGCAACCACTCGGAGGAGTGCCTCTTCTAAAAGATGTTTTCCTTGTTGTAGTGCTATTTTATTACGTTGTTCATCAAGCGTAGCTAATTCTTCCAATAATTTTTCACGGCTACCCAGACCAATATTTCCTGTAAGATTCGGCTCAGCTACTTTTGATGGATTCTCCAATGCATGTAAAAGGGTCAATGGCTTGTCTAATTTAGTACTTGACCAAGAGGCCCAATCACAGACTGCTGTTGATGATAGTGATCCGTCAATACAGGCAATAATTCGATTTGACATGAGAGACTCCTTATCTCAGTGACCGTTCATTAATTTTTCAAGTTCTTCGGGTTTATCATGTACACCAAAGCGGTCAATTAGTGTAGCCGTGGCTTCATTCATGCCAATTATCGTAACACCTGTGCCTTCTCGACGAAACTTAATAACTACTTTATCAAGCGAAGAAACAGCGGTAATATCCCAAAAATGGGCGTTAGTTACATCGATAATAATGTTATCTATTGCTTCTTTGAAGTCAAATGATTGCATAAATTGTTCTGATGAAGCAAAGAAAATTTGTCCCAGAACTTTGTAGGTGCGAGTATTCTCAGCATCAAAAGCGGAGTGAACAACAATAAATCGCCCCACTTTATTGGCAAAAAACAACGATGCGAGTAATACTCCAATAAAGACACCATATGCCAGATTATGAGTTGCAACCACTACCAGCACGGTTGCTATCATTACGATATTTGACGATAAGGGATGTTTCCTAAGATTTTTTAAAGAGTCCCAGGAAAATGTACCGATTGATACCATAATCATCACTGCTACTAAGGCAGCCATTGGGATGCGTGAGACCCATTCACTTAAAAAGACTACCATGAGTAGGAGAACAAGACCAGCTGTTAAAGTGGATAAGCGTCCTCGGCCACCGGATTTGATATTAATAATGGATTGTCCAATCATGGCGCAACCAGCCATTCCACCTAGAAATCCAGTAACGATATTGGCTACTCCCTGTCCCTTACACTCCCTGTTTTTATTGCTGGGTGTATCCGTTAAATCGTCAATAATTGTTGCCGTCATCATTGATTCCAGAAGCCCAACTACTGCAAGGGCCAAAGAGTATGGGAAAATTATGGATAATGTTTCAAAATTGAATGGGACTTGCGGCCATAAGAATACAGGCAATGTATCAGGCAGCTTCCCCATGTCACCAACTGTGCGAGCAGGTATTTCAAAGAGTATAAAGAGAGCCGTTAAAACAACAATACAAACTAAAGGTGATGGGATTGTTTTATTAAGATAAGGAAATAGATAAATAATTATTAGCCCACCAGCTGTCATAACATAGACATGCCAAGAGACATTCGTTAATTCAGGTAATTGTGCTAAAAAAATAAGTATAGCCAGGGCGTTCACAAAACCAGTGACCACTGAGCGTGACACAAAACGCATTAAACTACCTAGTCTAAAATAACCGGCAATTATCTGAAACATGCCGGTAAGAAGTGTCGCTGCCAGAAGATATTGCAAACCATGTGCTTTGACCAAGGTAACCATAAGCAATGCCATAGCACCTGTAGCAGCAGAAATCATTCCTGGACGCCCCCCTACAAATGCGCTTACTGTTGCGATGGAAAAAGAAGCATAGAGTCCTACTTTAGGATCTACACCTGCAATAATTGAAAAGGCTATTGCTTCAGGAATCAAAGCTAACGCAACTACAATACCTGCTAATAGGTCTGCACGGACATTGCCTAGCCAGTCCTGACGTGTCGAATAAAATAACATAAAATTTTGTCCTGTTCTTTGATGATAGTAAGAATTGAAATTACTAAATTTGGTTGGGAATACTTTAGTAACTAAAAGATTTCTATTAAATGTGAGTTTAGAGATCGTGGCTAAGGTGGCGTAACTAACATATATTTCAAAATAATTTTATTTGCCTAATAAATAGGCATGTATTGTATAAAATAACATAAAAAAACACAAGTTATCTAAAATATGTGAGGATAAATCATAAGAGATAGAACCTTTAAAAAATTATGCTCTTTCTTGCTAAATTGATATTCCCACGAACCAACGTTGTCTTAACCAAAATGCAACATTTACAAGTAGAATAAGAACAGGTACTTCAACCAGTGGACCAATGACTGTTGTAAAAGCAATGGCAGAGTTGAGTCCGAACGTGCCAATTGCTACAGCAATAGCCAATTCAAAATTATTGCTTGCTGCGGTGAATGAAGCAGCTGTTGTTTTTTCGTAGTTCGCACCTATAATTTTTCCCATTACAAAACTGATAAAAAACATAATTACAAAATAAATCGTCAGTGGAATAGCAATGCGAATTACATCAAATGGAAGTTGTAAAACCATAGATCCTTTCAAAGAAAACATCGCCAGAATTGTAAACAGCAGGGCAACCAGGGTGATAGGAGAAATTTTTGGTAAAAAATTGGTTTCATACCAATACAGTCCTTTTTGTTTTATCAATACAAAGCGGGTTAGAAAACCAGCAAAAAAGGGAATCCCAAGATAAATAAAGACACTTTCTGCAATAGTCATGAAATTGATATGAACTATTTGTCCAGCTAAGCCTACTAGTGGTGGTAGGACTGTGAGAAAGAACCAGGCATAGATACTAAAAAACAACAGTTGAAAAATGCTGTTAAAGGCCACCAAGGCTGCAACGTACTGATTATCTCCCTCAGCAAGCTGATTCCAGACAATCACCATGGCAATGCACCGTGCCAAACCAATGAGAATAAGTCCCGTCATGTATTCGGGATAACCATGCAAGAATAACGCAGCAAGCCCAAACATGAGAAATGGCCCAATAAGCCAATTTTGAATTAAAGACAATAACAGGATGCGCCAATCTTTAAATACCAGCGGTAATTCTTCATATTTCACCCGAGCCAAGGGAGGGTACATCATTAAAATTAGTCCAAGTGCAATGGGAATATTGGTGGAGCCAATAGATAAGGAATTGATAAATTGTGGTGCTCCAGTAAAGAGTGAGCCGATCCCAACACCTGTGGCCATGGTTAGGAAAATCCAGAAGGTTAAATACCTGTCTAAAAAAGAAAGACGTCTGGTGCTGCACGTGCTCATGACAGCAACTCCTTTTCTATCCGTTGTTTCAGTTGCCTAAATACCTCTTCAAATGCGGTATTAATTTGCATTTCAGAGCCTTTTACTTTAGCTGGATCAGGAATACTCCAATGGAGTTTTTTGGGATGTCCAGGGAAAATGGGACAATTTTCGCGAGCTGCTTGGTCACATACTGTAATCACTAAATCAATTGACTCTGACTTAAATTCATTCCAGGATTTACTACGAGGCGCATTTGGTTTTATACCATGATTGGCAAGTGTTTCTGCTGCTTTGGGATGTACGCTTCCAGTCGGATCGCTACCTGCACTGAAAGCCAGATAGCGTCCATTGGAGTAATGATTGGTTATAGCTTCAGCCATAATAGACCGACAGGAATTACCAGTACAAAGAAATAATAATCTTATCGGTTGGGTATTCATCAGCCACAACATCCAGTTGTTTTTGTATCACAGCAGGAGGTTGATGTGCTTTTTTCTGGCATGCAACAAGAGCTTTCTGTTGCTGCTCCACCAGAAAAAAATTGGGCATCTTCCATAGTATGATAGGCTTCCCATGCAATTCCACTTGGATCATTGACCCATGATTTTTCTGATTTAGCATAGCAACAGGTTGTTTCACCATCGCTATGAGTTGAAATATTGGCTTCTGAAAATTGTTTTCTTAATGTCTCTAATTCAGCGGCATCATCTACTTGAATGCCTAAGTGTTCAACCCCATGCTTGCCAGCACGTGTTGAAATTGCAAAATTGATGCGTGGATCGTCCAACATCCATTTGGCATAATCCCTTTTTTCTTTGACAGGCTTGCTTCCAAACAAAGCATTATAGAAACGGATGCTATCAGCGAGGTTATTCACGCCAATATGAATATGAAAACGTTTCATGATTTACTCCTTAGTAGAAGGACAACAACTATTTAATTCAATAACCAGACAATTTTTTGTATCAGGTTGTTGAATTTTGACTTGTTGTTTGCTGCAACAATCCTGAACCATGAAGGCGATAAAATCGCGCATTAACTCAAAATTGGCTGAATAAAAAACATAACGCCCTTTACGGCACGAGGTGACAATCCCAGCATTCGACAAATGGCTTAAATGAAATGATAAAGTATTGTGTAAGATACCTAATTCATCACCAATCGCACTTGCTGATAACCCTTCAGACCCAGCCTGAACAAGTAATCGAAATACTTGCAAGCGGGTTTCTTGCGATAGGGTGTCAAATATTTTTAGAGATTCTTTTATGTCCATACTTCTAGAATAGTGGAATTATTTGATTTGATCAAGTGATCTTTGTGTCAAGTTGAATTCTGCCCTCGAGTTGTTCTCATGAGTTTAGCGCAATTTTTCTTTTTCATTTGACAAGTAAAACGATTTTTTATAGCTTAAAGGGTAACGCTTTTCCTAAGCGAGCTCCCTTCCAGTGCAAAACTCTCAGAGAGTAGGAAATTCGATTTTTATATTTAGAAAAATAAATATTAGGAAGGGAGTGTTTATTTTTCGCTAATATAAGGATCGAAATGATGTCATTGTCCATTCCTTCAATAAAGTCTCTTAAATTATCAGCAAAACAAATAGCTTCAGCAAAGAATATTTCACTAAGCCAAGCCCTTAATCTTATTGCCAATGATTATGGGTTTACCCATTGGGCATTAATGCATAAATATTTTAAATCAGTGCGCATGAATAATGTTGAATCCATTTGGCAGTCATTTCTTCCTGGAGAAATGTTATTGTTATCTGCTGCAGAAGGTGCAGGAAAACTCTCTTTTGCTCTTAACCTGGCTTTATATGCAGCACAGATTAAATTACCGGTTAAATATTACTCTATGCATGTTAATGCCTCTTTCATTTTTGAGCGTTTAAATAAAATTTCAGGTTCAAATTCAAGTGATTGGCAACAAGGGAAATGTATCGAGATCGAGGAAAAATGTTTTGACCAAAAAACTTTAATAGAAAAAATTAAAGAAGAGAGGCCTGGATCTTTATTAATTATCGACTATTTACAAGCAATCACATCTCATCAAGAAAAAAGAGAGCCATATCATGTTTTTTTGCAAGAACTGAAATTAATAACAAAACAGCGTACACTAAGGGTATTAATACTCAGTCAGGTTAATAAAGAAATTAATCTCGAATCTTTGGATTACATTGCAGGCGGGCGATCCATCAGTAAACATTTCACCCATGTGATTTATATAGAGCCACAGCAACAAAAAAACAACGACGAACGCGAAATTCTTCTGGTAAAATCAATACATTATCAAAAGCAAAGATCGCTTTTTCAGTTTAATAAAGTTAATTATCGTTTTGTTTAATCATTTTTATATTGTAAGGGTAGCCAAGACTTATCTTTGCTACCTTTATTTAATAAATGGAATCTGATTGGTTATGATTTATTTTACGAATTAAATGTTCTTAGCCTGTACATTTATGGCGAGGAGGATGTCAAATCTGTTCTTCTCTCTAAAGTAGGGCTACAATTGGGGTTAAGAATACACTCCCCACTCAGCCTCGCATCAAAAAATCTTAGTCCAGTTTGCCTAATTTTAGAATTATTAGGTTTGGGATTTTTTTCTGATGTGGGTAATAGAGTATTATTTTGAAGTGCATCTGGAGTATGGTTTTGACTCATTTTTTCTATCAATGGCTTCTCCATCTGTGAAGGATATTGAGTCGATTTTTTTCTATGAAAAACGGTAGGCCAAGTAAAAGCTATCGATACGAATACTAAAATGACTGGAGACAATATTGCCATGGTAATGGTTAATGCAAGTTTTGCCCCTATTGCTTCTCCCAGCGTTTCACCAACATGAATTCCGCTTCGGATTCCACCGGCAACAGAATAAGCAAGAGAATCACCTATCAAAGCAAATAATTTGAGCATATTGATGGCTCCATGCTTTATCTTTTGTGCTTTTGTTTGGTTTTCTTCCGGTGGTTGATATATTGATTCAAATTTTTCTTTTAGATCGACATATGTTTTGGGGTTAAAGACCTTATATACTTGTGAGAAAGTATTAACAACCATGGTTGTTGAAGTACATATCATAGCAATAACATGTGCTAAAAGGGTACCAGGAGTTGCACCTAGAGCATTAAAAAGCTTATTAACCCCTGATACAGTAGTAAACCAAGTTAGCGTCGCATAAACAGCTAAAAAGACCGTACTTACTACTCCTAATAAGACACATCGCAAAAGACCATAGGGTTTTTTATAATCTTCAATAAAAAGATTTTTAAATTTTGCATAATTTTCACGTATGCCTACAGCTTGAAACGAATAAAAAGAAATCGCTGCAATCACAGATAACCCAATCGTAACTGCCAAAACTAGAGGGTTAGAGGCGAGCAAACCTGCCCCCAAAAAAGTGAGAAGTCCTACGAGACCAGCATATCCAGAAATGCCCGCAGAAATACATGCCAACAAGGTCACGATACCAAAAAATAATTTCTGACCTCTATCGGATATCGTTTTTTCTTTTATATTTTCTTCAAGGGTCTTAAACGTTTTTTGTTTTTGAGGCTGAAAGCCAGCACTATCAAGCATGGCTTGCCCACGACTTAATAAACAAACTATTCCATTACAGAAGGAAAGTACTACCGCTAAGGCGAGGCTAACGCCAAAGGGAGCTCCTAAAGTACTTAATAATCCCAGGCAAAATACCATACATAGCGCCATGGAGGTAACGACTTTGCCAATGACTAATGGCACTCCTTTTAGCAGCCTATTTCTATTTTGAATGGGGGTTCTTGCAAATTCTTGGCCAGTGCTAGAGTAGGTAGCAATTTGTAAGACGTGTTCCTTAGATAATCTTTTGCCACCCGAAAGGATCTCTCCCCACTTAAAGGTAAGAAAACTCCAAAAATGGTGGGAAAACGGACGTTCTAGAAGATCTGTTATTCGAAGATCCCCATTTAGAATGGCTTGTTGGACTTTTTGCGATTCTTTTTCAGTAAATTGATATTGGTTAAAAGAAGCAATAATCCAATCTTTTTGAGTACGAAATTTTCTCCTTAAAACCATTAAGACTTCAGGACGTTTATGAATAGAAAAATCGATGTGATCTTGTTCTAATAAACTAACTATTTCTTTCATTGTCGACAAATCCCTTTTAATGCAAAACCAGGGTAGCTTATTTATAATTTCACAAGAATTCCATTTAAATTTTTAAAAAATTATCAATAAGTAGGATAACGCTATCTTTTTCATTTGACATACTTTGCGAGTTCCATTCTAATCTTATTTTTTATCATGATATGGACCATCATGGCATTTTTGAATTTTCTAAAACCAGCTCCTTATCTTCATCAAATTCAGGATAAAACTATTGTTACACGGCAATATCGTTATTGGCGTATTCGCACCTTTTATGCGATGTATATAGGGTATGTTTTGTTTTATTTTACGCGAAAAAGCTTTACCTTCGCGATGCCTGCATTACAAAGCACTTTGGGGATGACGAAAACTGAATTGGGAATGATTGCTAGCATTTTGAGCTTAAGTTATGGCATCAGCAAATTTTTGAGTGGAATTCTTGGCGATAAGTCAAATCCTCGTTATTTAATGGCGATTGGGCTAATTTTGACAGGTATTTTTAATATTTTGTTTGGTTTGTCTTCCACTTGGTGGTTATTTGCTATTTTTTGGGGATTAAATGGTTGGTTTCAAGGGTGGGGATGGCCAGGATGTACTAAATTATTAACACATTGGTATTCTCAATCCGAACGTGGTCGTTGGTGGAGCATTTGGAATACATCGCATAACGTTGGTGGTGCATTAATTCCATTGATTGTTGCTATGTGCGCGCAGTATTTTGGCTGGCGTTCAGCCATGTTTGTGCCTGGGATCATCTGCATTTTAGGAGGTGTTTTTTTAATCAATCGTTTAAGAGATACTCCGCAGTCGCTTGGTTTACCTGCGATAGAGCAATATCGAGAAGATTCTTCTGGTTTATCAAATCACCACCAAGAAAAAACAGAACTCTCAGTCAAAGAAATTCTTTGGAGTTATGTGTTAAGCAACCCATATATTTGGATACTGTCCATTTCTTATTTGTTCATTTACATTGTCCGAACAGCAATTAATGATTGGAGCATGATGTACTTAACGGAAGCGAAGGATTATTCCTTAATCACAGCAGGAAGTTGTGTCATATGGTTTGAGGTTGGTGGTTTTTTTGGAAGTCTGGTGGCCGGCTGGCTTTCTGATAAAATATTTCAAGGAAAACGCAATCCAATCAATGTTCTCTTTACTGCAGGTGTATTTGCCACTTTGTTGCTATTTACGTTGACTAGGGGATATACACCATTCCTCGATTCTTTATTTCTTTTTTTCTTTGGTTTTTTTATCTTTGGACCACAAATGATGATTGGTATGGCGTGTGCGGAGTTATCACATAAAAAAGCAGCGGCGACTGCAACAGGCTTTGCCGGATTTTTTGCTTATTGTTTAGGAGCTGTTTTGGCAGGAGCTCCTTTGGGTGCAATTATCAAAAATTACGGTTGGGATAATTTCTTCCTTACATTGTTTATTTGCTGCTTGATTCCATTTTTTATGATGCTGCCACTCTGGCACGTGAAAGCCCGTCCAGAGTATCGTGAATCAGAGTTTTCAGGAAAATCTGAGTTTGCTTAGTGACTGGTTTTCCTAAAAAACGCGCAAGGATCTTAAACCACGTACCTTAACCGATTATCACCGCGTGTTGCATGAGTCCTTTACCAGCGTAATCAACCGTTGCATAAAACCCTGGATAAGCACGTCCTTCTTACAATTTCGCTGGCATTAAAAACTCCCACGATTTTTTCATAGGCAGTGATGAGAAGATAAGATTCGTTGTTAGCTATCTGGCTTTTCTTCAATAGAACCTGAAAATTTTTTGAAGTACAGAGAACTGTAAGATAAGGGTAATGAAAGTCTTTACCCTGTCTATAGCAGAAATAAATTGATTTCTATTTTCTTGCCAAGTTTTTTTAAATAAAGCATTACTGAATCTTATATTGTCAAATTATAAGTCGTTATTAACACTTCTACAGGATTTATCTATCCACAATAAATTTTATGTCTTGCTAACATTCAGGTATCTTTATGCATGGGTGGGAATGTCACTGTCAGTTGTCTTCATCAAGCCATTTCTGGGTTTGCTTTTTCCATTCAGCGTAACATTCATTACCACAAAAATATCGGACATAATCATCCCCCTCAAACGAATTGGCCGCTGATTTTGGAACCTGTTTAAGGCAGGTATAACAGCTTTCTGTTTCACAGTTTTCCTGAAGATTAAATTGCTCAAAAGAAGTTAATATGGGCAAGATTTTTCTATCTTCTTCGGCATGGGTTTTCAGAGGTTCTTTATGATGCCCCAGAGCCAGTCCTCCGATGATGGCATGCTCTTTAGGGATTGAGATTTGCTCTTTAGTAAATGCTTCATCCAGACTAACCCAACAACAACCAATATCAAGGGCAACAGCCGCCAGCCACATATTTTGCATGGCAGCTGCACCGCTGTATAAGTGCTGGTTATGCTGTTTTAACCACTTATCAATATCAACGCTGGTATCAACAGTTACAATAATTAAAAGCTGAGCTTGTGAGAGAAATGAAGCATGTTGGGCCTTGTCAGCCAATATCTTGAGTTTGTCTTTATTGCGAATCAGCGTGAAATGCCAGGGTTGTGAATTTAAAGGGCTTGGTGCGTATTGACCGGCTTGAAGGATGGATTCAATATCCTTCTCTTTTAATTCTTTATTAGTATAAGCGCGAACAGCACGTCTTTGCTTGATTAATTCTAAAATATTCATATTAATAATCCTCGTTGTTATTTATATTAGCTACCTATTGCAGCTTTACAAGTGCTTCTGAGCAAGCAGATGGCCAAAGACACCTTGTTTCGGCTTGCCATGTTCATCCAGTTTATGCAGTTGGCCTGGTTTTTCTTTGTATTCCAGAATCGACCAGCCACTGTCTTGATAAAAATGATACAGCTCATTTGTTTCTCCCAGATAGGTAAAACTTTCAGGATAGCTATAGGGTTCAGCCTTGATGGGAAAAACCAGAAAATTAACTCCACCTGTTGAAGTTAGTGATTGCAACTGCGTCAGCAATGGTTTAATACTTGACGGATTTAAGAACTGAAGGGTCACAGTGGAGTAGATGAAATCAAACGATTTATCTTGGATTGGAAACGGTTGATTCAAATCATGAATATGGGTTTCAATGTTCGATAATTGCTCTTGTGCTGCGATATGTCGAATATTCTCAATAGCCTCTTCATTCTTATCTACACCGATAATGTCGTGTCCAGACAAGGCAAAATATAATGGATTTCGACCTGAACCGCAACCAACATCTAAAATTGCCATTTTCTCCTGTTCATACAGATATGTTTGATGAATGGTCCATAAGTCGTGATGGATAGGTGCAAGACGATATTTTTTCTCAAAATAGCGATGCGGGTGGCAGAAAAAATGCAAGGAAGCCATGAAATTGGCGCTTGTCGAGGCAATTTTATGCCATGATGCAGGTGGTATCATAAGCGTTGGCGACTTCGGAGTTAATATATGATGGGACAATTCATTCGCATGCCCATCTAGAAAAACAAAGTCAATAGTACCTTCATGGACCGTCAAGTGGCCCCAGGTACCTTCTTTGGTGCTGTGTTTATCAAGAAAAAATTGAAGGTTCTTCTCGCTATTGATCTCGATTTGTTTGTATGCCTTTAAGGTTGTGATGGTTTGTTGATGAATGTTCATGATGATGCCGGAGGTTTTGATGAGTTTAATAAGCCTAACTGGTTCATTAGCAGATTGTCCAATGACCAGCGTCCCGCTCCTACAACCAACAAATAACAAGCCCCCATTAACATTGCCCAGTCGGTTCTGGATTCATGCATAAAGCTCCAGAAGCCATAACGATTGAGATTGCGAACATGAAAAATCCACCAATCGGTCCCTATCCAGATGGGAATTTTGGTGGAAATAAAAGCAACCACCATGATAATTATTAGCGGAATACTGGCAAGCCGTGTGAATAAACCTAACAATATCAATAAACCACAAGTGAGTTCAACCCAACCAACGAACGGCCCCATGAGATAAGGAAAGGGGATGCCGATTCCCATAAAGCGACTGGCACCGAGTATATCGGGGTATATCAATTTTTGGATACCTTCTGGTAAGAAAACCAGGCCTACGGAGAGACGAATAAATATCACCCAAGGGGAGGCAGCGCTGTATAACACGCATTGGAATAGATTTTTAGTCATTCGATAATCTCCCATTTATTGACCTTTTAAATAGTAGCGATGAAAACGGTGCCACAGTAGACCCAACACGATTAATAACAAACCCGAAAGCCAAATGACGAAGGGTACCCAGAAAGCCAGAAATAAACAGGAAATAAGGCCAGTCAGCGCGATAAAATTTGGGTAGAGTCGTTGTTCTTTGGGTAAGTACAGGGCTGAGAGATTGGTAATTGAATAATAGATTAAAACCGTGAAAGCGCTAAAGGACCAGGTGGTTTCAACGCTGCCAAACAAAGCAAGACCGGCAATGGCAAGACCAATACCAACGACCGCTGCAACAGGTGTGCGATGTTTGCTGGAAACAAATGCAAACATATCTGGTAAATCCTGTTGACGTCCCATAGCCAATGCTATTCGGGAAAGTCCTAAAATGAGATTCAACAATACACCTAGCATAGCGGTGCATGCACCGACAGAAATAAGGATAACCAATCCAGGCTGGTTCATGGCACTGGCTGCTATTTCAAGCGGGGTGGCCCTACTTTCTGTGGCGGTTGCCAGTTGGGTTGAGCCGACAGAGCCAATGGCCACCACAGCGACTAAAATATAAATGACAGCACTTACAATCAGGGTGATGATAATGGCTTTGGGGATGGTACTTTTAGGTTCTTTAACCTCTTCACCCATGGTGGCAATCCGGCCATAGCCGGTATAGGCGACAAACATCAATGCAGTAGCATATAAAAAATGACCAAATCCCCCGTCAGTTGTTTTGGGAAAAAAGGGTGTTAGATTTTGTCCGCCATGTTGCAGCAGGCTGGGTAAACCTAAAATAACAAAGACTAACAAGGATAGCAGTGTTATCGATACGATAATCATGTTGGTTTTGTTGGAACGCCTGATACCGCTTAATACAATCAGAATTAAAACAATCACAACCGTGACAGCAACAGGGACAATGGATATTGCTCGAAATCCAAACAAATGTAAGAAATACCCGGCAAAACCTAATGCAGCCGTTGCGGCCGAAGCGGTTTTGGCGCATAAAAACATCCAGCCAGCGGTAAATCCTAGAGACGGGTGAAGATAGCGATAACCGTATTCATAAGTTCCACCGCTCACCGGATGACTGGCTGCAAGTTGTGCGCTCGATAAAGCATTACAGGTTGCAACCAATGCGGCAAGCATAATAGCAAAAATAACTGATGGTCCGGTCACTCCGGCTGCAACACCAATGCTGACAAACACACCTGTGCCGAGGATAGAACCTAAACCCATCAATGTTGCACCCGACAAGCTAAGATCACGGCGAAGTTTACGGTGAATAATTTTATTGCTCATACACAGTCCCTGTGTAATTTGGTTTAATTCCCATAGGATTTTTAATATAAAACCCACGGCTTTTTATATCAACTACCTAAATTATAAATAAATTTTGGCGATTCCGATACGGGAATGGTCAAGTTCACGGCTGATAAGTTATCTTACTTTGAGATCAATCTTCTTTTGGTCCATGATGGCTTTATTTCAAATAATCACTTTAAAGTGCGCGCTAACAATGCCATGCGGGTATTAAGAGCCATTTTTAATTGCGCCATGTATGAATATCAAGATGGCAATGGCCATCCCATCATTACTATTACCCGGTCAAATCGCTATCGCACACCCTGGTATGGTATCGAGTGGATCGAAAACAAACCGTCATCAAACCGCATCAATTATCTGATTGGTAAAGCGGTTGTTATATTGGTGGAAACCGATAACTATCGCAACGCCTTACTGTGGCATGATTATTTTTATTACTCTTGTTTACCGGCATGCGAAAAATGGAAGCCGCCTCTTTGCATTGGGAGGATATGATCTCAAATCCAAAACCATCACTCTGCAAGACACCAAAAACCACGAAATTCATACACTGCCTATATCTGATTTTGTCTATGAGCTAATGGAACGCAGAAGCCCTAATAAAACCAGTGAATTTGTATTTCCGGCTGATAGTAAAACCTGCTACATCTACGAAGCTTATATGATAGAGCGTTTACGTGTACAATTTGACATGAGATCGACTGAATTGAATTCTTCGAACATTTCTAACCCTTTTTAAATCGAATTCTAAATAGTATGCGTTGAGTTAAATAAACTGTGCGCCTCAATAATTAAGAAAAGCTGATAATGAAAACAATAAATAATAATATAGAGTTTAATACAGGTTTTTTACTCTTTTTTTTTGGATACTATTTTCTAGTTATATTTTTAATCATGATATCTCGAGGCCAATATATACCTGCACACACAGCTGAGTCCTTATATTTGGGTCTTGAAATGCAACTTGGTTATGCCAAACATCCTCCATTACATGCAGTAATACCTTATATGTTTTGGAATTTATTTAATTATTCCTATTATTCCCTTTATATTTTTACAGCAGCGCTATTAACATTCGGTATTATTAATTCTTACTTCTTAAGTAAAGAGATTTTAACCAAGCAAAAGGCGATTATTGCAACACTTATATATTCGGGTGTTCTAGCCATAAATTTTTCTCAATTAAAAATAAACGCAAACACAATATTATTTCCAATATATCCATTAATAGTGCTTTTTTTTTATAAGGCCATCAAAACTCAAAAATGTTACTATTGGATGTTTTTTGGTGTTTTTGCAGCCCTTGGCATGTTGGGAAAATACAGTACCCTCGTTCTATTGTTTTGTTGTTTCCTTGGCTCTGTATTTACTCAAGAAGGAAGATGCTCATATAAAAAACTAGGAATATATATTGGTTTATTAACTTTTTTAATTGTTTTTGGATCTCATGTCATTTGGCTTTTCTTTCACTACCAACCTGCATTAAATTATTTTTCCAATAACGCGCTACAAGCTCGCAATATACCGGCTCAACTATATCTGGGAATGTTGGGGACAACGTCAATTGCTATTTTGTATTGGCTATCTTTTGTGGTGAATTGGAAAAAACCTTTTGTTACAGTCTGCATGAATTTTGAAGCAAGATTTCTATTATTCTGTTGCATTGTCCCAATCATGATTATCATGCTACTACCAATATTAGGTATTCATACTAAAGCAAATTGGTTAAGCGCGTTTTATTTTGGAATTGGAACAGTGCTGGTTTACTTTTCCAGGATTGATTTATCGCAGGGTCTAAAAATAAAACGGAATGTAATTTACGTCTTGTTTACCTACACTTTACTCGGCCTTTTATGCATATTCGGTATTAATATGTCTGGTTACAGCGATAAATATGAGTTTAATCGGGTATCAGAATTCCTTTACGATAATTGGCACAAAAATTTTAACACCAACCCTAGTTATATATGTCATTCAGGAGACTTGGAAGCTATTGCTGCAATTAAACTCATGAATGATATTTATAAAAAAACAAAAGTTAAGCACAAGATACACCTTATTTTAGATTGCAAATTTGATAATAGGCCTGAAATTGATCTTAATGATGTGCGTGAAAAGGGATTAATTACTTTTAGCGATAAGGATGCTGATATTGCTAAACAGATTTTTGACAGAGATCCAATATACAACCAGACTTTACAGTTAAAAGAATATCCTAAACTAAAATCCTCAAAATTAATTAACATGACTATTAAGTTTTATGCTTAAAGAAATTGTTGTTAATTGGTGAGTGCCCCCCGTAATTGCACATCATTACCCATAAGTTATATCTCTAAGAGTTTGTTGTGCTAAAAGAAAATCCTTGAGACGCTGCAAACCAATCCAAAGTGTAGTAGGTCCTGGCTCTGGGTCATTTTTTCTATTCATGTATCCTCTCATAGAAGCAAGGATTTTGATCATTACTTT
Organism: Legionella tucsonensis; assembly: GCF_001468035.1. Lineage (GTDB taxonomy): Bacteria > Pseudomonadota > Gammaproteobacteria > Legionellales > Legionellaceae > Legionella > Legionella tucsonensis. The sequence goes on along the minus strand of NZ_LNZA01000008.1, from coordinate 5,885 downwards.
TAATGGCGGTGGTTTAGCAGGAGGCGCTTCTTTTTTAACGATGAGATGAGCCATTTTCAACTCTTCGGTCGAGAAGATTAACTCACAACTTACATCCGGGAATGCGCGACCCAATATAGAGAATTTTCCAGGAAATAACCATGTATAAAGTTAAGCAGGGATCAAAATGATGCTTTTCAGTAAGCTGTAATTGTTCAACTCGGCAACCGTTTTTTAAAATACGAAAGTACATTTAGCTTATGGTTTTAGAAATTTTGAAAATTATAGAGTGCGTGTTAAGGTGCTCTGCGGGTGATTATAGCTGCCCCCTTAAATGGGAAAGAGCCGCATTTAGGTGTTTAGCATATGGAGCCATGCTTCAACGATCAAAACCATGGCCAAGGTATCTAATTCACAGTATCTCAATAAAGCATTTCTAAGCTCTTCTCGTTCAAAACCACTCATATTTGTAAATTGTAATTTTTCATAAGCTACGCTTGCTATGCGATTTTTTTCTTAGAAATTTGATTGAACGATCACATTATTTATATTCTTTTTAATGAAATTCCATTGTTCAAATAGTTTTTCCTGCATACTTGGATTTATCTGAATTTCTAGCTCCTTCGCATTTTCTTTGGTGTAAAACACATTTAAAACCAGTAAATCATTCCGGGTTGCAAAGGATTTATTCATAGAGTCTATATTTTTTTTTGCATCGTCGACAAAAATAATAGTTCTAATATCTTGCTTTGTATTAGCTAAAATACAAAGCAAGGCTTCACCTTTGTCTTCCCCATCAAGAAACATTATCCCTTGTTGATAAATTACTTCTCGACTAAATTGTGGACAATCAAAATTGCCAGCTATCGATGTTTGATTATTGTTTAATTTTAGTCCGTGTTCACTGAACAAGAACTTCTTGTCAATTATGAATTGATTATCTTTAAGTTGCATCAGAGTAGCACTTAAATGTTCTTTTCCACGTGCGGTTAATCCCATGACTGTTGAGCCTTGCTTTGCAGCGTCCTTTAGAAAGGGCATGACATATTCATCAGTTACTTCCATTTTAACTAATTGAAATAAAATATTCTGGATACGCACTAATTGCTGGTAGTCTTTAGTAAATAATTTATCTGAATTACCCCCCTGTATTTGTAATTCATGTTGCCAGTCCCACCAACCAACGCTGCCTAGGGGTTGTGTCATAGTTATTAATGTGTCATCTAAATCAAATACCATTAAAGTAGTCTTTGGCTCTGCGCCTAGCAATTTATACTGTGCCGCAATATCTGCAAAGGTATCAGTTTGATAATTAATTACTTGAGCAAGAACGGGATTAATAAACAATGAAAAAATGAAAATTATTATAAAACGCATGATAGCTCCTGGTTGTTGTATATCAAGCGTTAATGGTATAGGTTAGACAACTAATTGATTAGACCAAATAATATAAACATATTGTTCGCTATGATAAACAATAAACTTAATCTCAATGATTTAGCCATTTTTGCCTTAGTGGTAAAAAATCGAAGTTTTACTCAGGCAGCATTAGAGGCGGGAATTTCCAAAGCTTGGGTTAGTCAAAAAATTTCTCAGATGGAAACTATTCTTGGTATCAAATTACTAAATAGAACAACACGTTCCCTAAGTCTTACTCTTGGTGGTGAAATTTTATTTGAACATTGTGAAACTATGTTGAAAGAAGTAGCTCATGCAGAAAATCATTTGCGAGAATATGCTGAGGCACCCTCAGGTAAACTAGTTATTACTTGTCCTGAGATTTCAGGTTTGCAGATATTTCCCCGTTTATTACATGAATTTAAATTACTCTACCCCCAAATCAGAACACACTTAATAATTACTGATCTTTTTTTGGATTTAACTCAACAGGGTATTGATTTCGCTTTTAGAACAGGAAAGTTGTCTGATTCAGGATTGGTATCACGCTATATTGGAGTAGTACCACGATGTTTAGTTGCTTCGCCTGAATACCTATCCAAAAATTCACCAATCAAAAGTCCAGAAGATTTATTAGATCATCAACTGTTAAAACATAGCTCTTTGCCTAACTGGCCTTTAAAAAATAGAGAAGACGAATATAAAATTCATGTTAAAAATCCTGTAGTCGAAAGTAATTCTTTAATCTATTTGCATAAAATGGCATGCCTTGATTTTGGTATTGCTTTTCTACCTTACTATTTGTGTTCAGATGCTTTGAATAATAAAATGTTGATTAAGGTATTACCTGATTGGTTTAATGTGGATAATGATTATTATATGGTTTATCACAAAGATAAAAGTGTTCTTTATATAAATCAATTATTTAAAGATTTTATACTGAAATCGGATTTAAAAGAGATGATTTCAAGATAGATATTAGCATAGCTATCCACACACTACCTATGTCTGATTTTGCTTATGAGTTAATGGAGCGTAGAAGCCGGAATAAAACCAGTGAATTTGTATTTCCAGCGGAAAGTAAAACTGGTTATATCTATGAACCTAAAAAAGCGGTGAATAGGGTAGTGGAGTTATCTGGCGTACCATTTACTTTGCATGATCTGAGAAGAACATTCGCCACTATTGCTGATAGCCTTGATTTACCTGCTTATGCTTTGAAGCGATTACTCAATAAAATGAATAATGATGTTACAGCCGGGTATATTATGAAAGATGTGGAGCAGTTACGAAAACCTATGCAACAAGTAGCGAATTTTATACTTGAGCATATGATGGAGACGGCTGAATTATGAATATCAATGAACTAATAGAACACTGGAAATATATCTCACCAATAATACGTGCGCCTCAAAGTACGGAGGATTATAATCAGTTGGCTAATGTCCTTGATCAGCTGTTGGATATAGTCAAGGATGATGAGTCTCATGAATTAATGGGATTAGTTGACATTATCAGTCACATGATTTCACTGTATGATGAAACTCATGACTATTAATAACTTGAATAAAATTAAGATAATGAGCTTCTGATGCGTAAAACTCTATTAATCAGCGATACTCATGGTAATTTGGATATCATCAACGAAAAAGTGAACCAGACACAAGCCGATATGGTCATTCATGCTGGTGACTTTGGATTTTATGATGAACAGAGCATTTATCGACTAAGCCCAAGGGAATTACGCTTGTTAGTATCCCACTCACCAGTGTGGCGACAATATGAAGTTGATAAACAAACTAATCGTGAAAGGTTAATAGAAATCGTCAAAAAAAATCGATTACTAGGTGATTTTCCAGATTATATCTCAGGTGAAAAGAAGTTCTCAGTTCCTGTATATGCTGTTTGGGGAAATCATGAGGATGTGCAAGTTTTAAGGCAATTAAACACCCATCTCAATGTTGAGAATCTGCATTTGCTTGACGAACATCACTTTTATCAATTCCACAACAGTGACAATGAACTTGAATTTTCTCTTTATGGCGTGGGAGGAAATTTTTTGGTCAGTAAAAAGCTATTCGATAAACCTATTGCAGGTAATGGAGGCAAGGTATGGACAGTATTGCACCAATTTGGCGTTTTATATCAGCAAATTAAAAATAAAAGCAAACCTTCAATATTTGTTTCACATGTCAGTCCAGGGAAGGAGCCGCTTTTATCTCGTCTAATTATGCATTTTATGCCTAACTTCTGGATCAGTGGTCATATGGGTGCACCGTTTACCTGTACTTGGAATCAATTTACTATCCGGGAGATGAATGAATCCTTAGATTGGCTAGAGAGCGATATTAATTTAATAGAAGAACAATATCGGCAAGGTCGCCTTACAGAAGAGGCCATATTGGCTTATGAGATAATAAAAAGGCCTATCGATAGGGATGAGTGCTGGTATAAAAAATTGTGGAATATTAATCTTCCAGATGTGGTTGATGGACATGCACTTTTAATTATGAAGGAGAATAGATTTTCATTGGAGACCTATTCAAACGGAATTAAGTTCAATAATTGAATACTGCTATTTGCAGACATAGAGGAAGCCATCTCGGAACGACAAAACACTCTTTAAATATAAAACTCCTCTTGTTCTGGTTTACCATCGAATAATGCCATTAATTCGAATAACAATAATTGAGTTTCGGTAATCAAGAAATCTTTGAATTTATCTTTTTTTAGAGTTCTTTCCTGAACATCTAAGGGAATAAAGCGTGATAGTTCATTGTGGAACGCTTCGCTATAGATAATTTTTTCAATATTGGCAATCATGTGCTCGAGTTTTTCCGGGTAATCACTAATTTTATAATCATTGATTTTGGATAAAACGAACTGTTTGTTGATAGAACTTCCGCGTTGCTGTAACCAGCGTAAATCCCAAATATCTCTATGACGTACATATTTGGTTGTATTAACCAAGGAGATTAATTTATCTGCCATAATTTCATCTGGGCTTTCTGTCAGGATCAGCACATCGCCATAACCATCAGGTAAAAAATCATAATTAGCATTTAGAGCCTGTGGCGTTCTTGTATATGCGGGAATATTGCATACCTCGATTTTAATTTTTTGTTTTGGTAAGTCCTTTCGAGTTGGTGATGTAGTAATGGCAATTTGCCATTTATCAACTTTAATATCTTGATACTCAGGCTCAATAGACATTTCTGCCGGTTCTTTCACCGATACATCCAAACCGTATCGAGAAGCGATATAGCCTTCAATACACTCTTTCATATCCAGTAGTTTTGAAGTGGTAAAATCATAGCCTCCAGCAAAATCGAGATCTTCACTAAAACGTGAAGAACCATAACATAGACGAAGTGATGTACCGCCTTGAAAGGTTAATTTATCCAATAACCCTTGTTTATCCAGAGCAAAAAGCAAATCATAGTGTAATAATTCTTTTTCAATGACAGGCCTCATATGAGAATAGCCTTCTTCCCGCATGGCAAGTTCTACTAATAAATTAAAATCTTCCCTGTTTATGGCGGTAGGTTTAATCATACTAATTCATCCAAATTAACTAAATTCATATTGCGACCAACTCGTTTTAGGTCTCTTAACGCGGCTTGTTTAGTGGCCATTCTAAGCGGTCGCTCATTGATTTTGGTAGTGTTATTGAGAATATCTTTAACTGTCCGCTTAGTATGTGTAAATTCAATAACACCATAGGCTGTCTTGTAGATGCCTTTTCTGCCTGTTGTCATGATCGTTATTCTATCGATAGGAATTTGTGAGATGACGCCATATTCGGATAGCATGGATTCCAAACTGACATAATTGTACTCACCTCGTCTAAGTGTTTTTACAATATGTTCGATGACATAACTGTCAAATTGCTTGGCATCTTCATTAACATATACGTCTCGGCAAGCTCGCTTAAGTATTCCTGATTTTACCAGTCGTTTCAGTCCTTCATTGAACGTTTTAAAGGAGTCCTCTGGAAATAACTTGGATAGATCGCGATTAGTAAAGATGTATTTGCCTTGTCTATCTTGTTCTCTTAGTACATTAATAGCGTGTTCTTTATTCATAAGCGAATCTAAGTGGACGTTTATTCCATAAAATTATAGTATAAATGTCTACTTAAAGCGATTATTTAATTAAGTTTACGGCAATCCTATAATCATATAGTATTTATGTATACTTAAGGCTTATCTCGATGCGCAAAATCTTATTAATCGGTGATTCTACAGTGATGGATCGTGGGATAAAAAGTTTTGGTTATTAAAAACCCGCACGATTTGAGCTTAAAGACAGAGGTCTCCATAGGCTTGGCGGGTGTGTTATCTGCAATTGTAATTAGATAAATATAGCTTTGCAAATATATGCAATTATAGTATTTTGATTTCAAATTGACTTATAGGTTGTGTTAGGATACTTATTTCTCATGTTACGCACATGGACTTGCAGATTGACTAAAAAGCATTAGAGTTCTTCCCTTAATTTTAGGGAGG
>NZ_LNZA01000007.1 GCF_001468035.1 Legionella tucsonensis | reverse complement strand
GGCTTTCTCGGGAAAATAAATGGAGGGCTATTCGTTATGGCTTGGATGCTGAATTAGTAATGAATACAGATGGAAAAACTAAGTTAATGCGTGAAGATATCAATGAATGGATAGAAAAATTAAATCCATATATCAAACAATTAGGCTATGAAAGTTATTTTTCTACTCTTCAAGTGATTATGAACTCTGGCACAAGTTCCGAACGTCAACGAAAAGTATTTGCTCATAACAATTGTTTTAAAGAGACAGTCAAACACAACATAAACGAATTTTTATTACAAACTCCTCTATATCAATGTGAATCTATTCTTACATAGTCACCAATAAGCGAATCACTCTTTAAATAAAAATTAAGTCGAGGAAGACATCTATGAAACAAATAACCTACACATCAAAAAAACCAGGTAAGCGTTCCTTAGTAACCGCAAAATTATAAAAAAGGAGAAACTATGTGCGGTATTGCTGGCGAATTCCAATTCAATAAAAAAAATATTCCTCTTTTTAATCTAGAAAAGGCTTTACTTAAGCAGTTCAAGCGAGGACCTGATGATGGTCAAATATACCTTACGAAAGGCATGGCACTTGGACACCGAAGACTTAAAATATTCGACCTATCTGATCGTGGAATGCAGCCTATGGTTGATACAGATTTAGGTCTGGCATTGGTTTTTAATGGAGCAATCTATAATTTTGTAGCGCTGCGTGAAGTTTTAAAATCTAAAGGATACTCTTTTATTTCAAACAGTGATACAGAGGTACTTCTCAAGGCCTATCATGCTTGGGGGAAAGATTGTGTGCATCGCTTATCAGGTATGTTTGCTTTCGCAATCTGGGAGCAAGATACAGGTAAATTGGTCCTTTCCAGGGATCGTTTAGGCATTAAACCCCTTTATTATAGCGCTAATGCAAATTATGGGTTTAAATTTGCATCCACCTTACCCGCATTAATTGAATTTGGTGATATCGATACATCAATTGATAAAATTGCGCTGCATTATTACCTTACATTTCATGCTGTCCCTGAACCGCTTACTATTTTATCTGGTGTAAAAAAACTTACTCCAGGTTCCATAATGACCATTCATCCTGATGGTAAAATTGAAGAAGAGACTTACTGGGACTTAAAATTTGATAATACCAAAGCCGATCATTATCGTGATGAAAATTATTGGATAAAGGAAACTTATCAAGCATTAAAATCATCAACGCATCGCCAATTAGCAGCAGACGTCCCTGTTGGTATTCTACTTTCTGGAGGTTTGGATTCTTCATTGCTTGTGGCGATGGCTTCCAAACTTGGATATACAGAAATTCAAACATTTTCTATTGGTTTTGATAGTTTAAAAGATAATAAAGGCGATGAATTTGCATATTCAAATCTGGTTGCTAAACAATTTAATACGCAACATCAGCAAATGTTTATTTCAAACAAGCAATTAGCTTATTCATTAGGGAGTTGTATTTCTGCAATGTCAGAGCCTATGCTAAGTCATGACAATATTGGCTTTTATCTTCTCTCTCATGAAGTTGCCAAACACGTTAAAGTAGTACTTTCAGGTCAAGGTGCAGACGAGATTTTTGCAGGATATCATTGGTTTCAAGATATACCTGAAAATCTGATGTTACCATCACAATCAGCACAAATAATTTTTAACAAAGTAGCTGATCGTTCCTTTAAAGAATACCAGCAACTTGTAATGCCAGACTTTCAAACCACATTTCATGCTTCTGATTTTTTAATTAAACTTTGTGAAGAAAATAATTCTAAAAACCCAATTGATAATCTCCTTAAATATGAAAGTACCTTTGCATTGGCAAATGGACCTTTAAGTCGAGTTGATAATATGACCATGGCTGCAAGTCTTGAGGCAAGAGTACCCTTTTTGGATGAAGAAATGCTTAAGCTTGCTCTTTCCATGCCCCTTCAATATAAATTACCGCAAAAAGGTAAATACATTTTGAAACAGCTTGGAAGAAAAATGCTCCCTAAACAAATCGTAGATCGCCCTAAAGGATATTTTCCTGTGCCGGCATTAAAATATTTAGAAGGAAGTACCTTGGAATTAATGCGCGATGTACTTTCTCCTGAGAAAATAAAGCAAAGGGGTATTTTTAATTTACAAGCAGTTCAAGATCTATTTACAAACTCAGCAAAGAATTTTACTCCTTCAGGTATCTCTAAGCTATGGCAAGTTGGCTTGCTTGAATATTGGCTGCAACAGCATAAGTTATAAACAAGGATAACCTGATGCTTAAATACATGCTAACCCCATGATGCGAAAGAGCCAAATTTTTTGCTAAACTAACACTGATAAACTAATATTTCCCATCATGGATCCTTTATTTTGATTAAATTTTTTAATTATAATCCTTGCTCATTATGAAGTCTTGTTAAAGAATGGATCCACCATACTATTACTTCCCAAGATAGTTAATTTGACAAGGATTGCAATGACTAAGAGAAATATAGCACGCTTTAGGTTTCTTCTTTGTAATGCAGTTTTTTGTATTGCTTCAATGGCCTTGGCTTTTAATTGGACTTATGCTGTAGGTACCAAGGAAAAGAAAACCATTATCACGGTTATAGAGAAAGAGTTTAAGGAAAAGAAAACCATTATCACGGTTATAGAGAAAGAGTTTCAGGTAGATGGGAAGGGGAAAAAAACAAAAGAATTTCAATTAATATTTACTCACCCTGATGGCAGCAAAGACAGTAAAGGATATTTTGGTAATAAAGGAGATATGTTTCATGTTATGGTTGAAAACAAAACCTCTGTGCCAATTACAATTCACTGGCATGGATTAATTGTTCCCAATAATCAGGATGGCGTGCCAGATGTTACGCAAGTTCTGATACAACCAGGCCAAAATAAACGTTTTAATTATAAATTAATGCAATCAGGTACTTACTGGATGCATTCTCATCAAAAATTTCAAGAACAAAATCAATTGTCAGCACCATTAATTATTTACGATGACACGGATAAATACCATGGATTGCAAGAAGTGATTATGTTTCTCGAAGATTTTACTTATAGTGATCCTCAGACATTATTTGACAATTTGAGAAATGCCAAAATGGCTATGAGCAATAAGTCAAGTGGAAGTGATTTAAATGATATTGACTATGATGCGTTCTTAACAAATAAAAAAACATTAAATGCCGCGGATGTTATTCCAGTTCAGTCAGCAAAAAAAGTCAGAATTCGAATTATAAATGCCTCTTCTGCGACTAATTTTATAATTGATACGGGTAATCTGAAAGCTGCATTAATCGCTGTAGACGGTGAGAATGTAGCGCAACCTGTGCGTGGCAATTCTTTTCCTATAGGTATTGCTAATCGTATCGATTTAGTCCTGGATATCCCAGAGTCAGCTGGGGTTTTCCCTATCAAAGCTCTAGCTGAAGGAACTGATAAGCAAACGGGTTTAGTCCTCAAGTCTGGTAATGTTAAAGTACCCCAACTCTCCACAAATTCCGGTAAAAAGATGGGACGAGTGGATTACTATGCTTTAGAAAAAAAATTAATAGGCGTGAATTCACTACCGAATAAAAAAATTGATAAACATCTACATTATGTACTTGGCGGTAAAATGCAAGGATATGTCTGGACTATAAACAGTCAAAGCTGGCCTGATATTACTCCTGGCGTAATTAATTTTGGTGACCGAGTGGAAATGATTTTTGAAAATAAAACACCGATGTCTCATCCTATGCATTTTCATGGGCATATATTTCAAGTAACTGAAATCAATGGCCAGCCATTTAAAGGAGCAATGAGAGATACAATATTGGTACAGCCTTTTTCTACGGTGAAAGTCGAGTTCGATGCGTTAAACCCTGGGGTATGGGTTAATCATTGCCACAACCTTTATCATTTAAATGCCGGAATGTTGACAACAATAGAATATGAACACTATCCGAAGCCAGATTTTTATCTAAAAGCAATTGGACAAGAGCAAAGTAAAGCGAAATTAAATGACCATGGCAGTTCTACATTCAATCCAAAATAGACAATGATAAAGGTCTATGAAGTTTCAACAGACTTATAAATAATTTTGATTAATCGTAGTATTTGTCTCTCCACTTTAAGCTTTATGAATAACTTCTATCTTAATCGTACTTATTTTTTTCAAAAACAATGTCAGCACGTTGTTATTTTGATTTCTAATCTTTCCAGTGAGAGAAAAAAGTTTTATAACGAGCTGGGAATTGTGCATTCTAACTGAAAAAACTCCCTATAGATGTATCCGTGATTACAAATTAACGCGCACACCCTCTACGACATCGTAGGATTTTCCACGCCCGTTAAAGTAAACTTCTCGCGGGAGTGTGCCGTATAAAGCAATTCTTTGCGTTAATTGCGTCGCTGTAGTATTCCTTTATAATGTCTTGAGTCCTTCCTCAATGATAGAAAGTCCAATTTCCAAATTTTTTACATCAGTGGAAAGCGGCATGAGAAGACGGATTACATTTCCGTATCCTCCACAACTAAGAATTACCAGTCCATGCTCTAAACAAAATCGTGTTAATCTGTCCGCTGTTTCTTTATCTGGTTCCTTCGTATTTTTATCTTTCACAAGCTCAACCGCCTGCATAACACCCAAACCACGAACATCACCTACTTTTTCATATTTTTCTTTAAATATAGAAAGCCTGGAATGAAGTACTTTTGAAAGATGAGTGATATTTTGCAAAAGCCCTCCCTCTTCAAAAATTTTGAATACTTCAAGAGCCGCGGCACAACTCAGTGGATTTCCTCCAAAGGTTCCACCCAACCCACCCACCATTGCAGCATCCATCATTTCAGCTTTACCTGTTACAGCAGCGATCACTGTTCCACCACCGAGTCCCTTTGCTGATGCAGTAAGATCAGGATCCACTCCCATTGTCTTCATCGCAAATAGATTTCCAGTACGTCCAAAACCAGATTGAATTTCATCTGCAATTAAAACAATTTTGTTTGCCGTACAAAACTTACGGAGTTTTTGTAAAAATGGAACTGGAAATTGTATGAATCCTCCCTCCCCTAACACGGGTTCTAAAATCACTGCAGCGGTGTTTTCAATGCCTACACGAAAATTAACAAGTTCAGAAAAATCATTGAAGCACTCTTCTACACAATTTTTCCCCTGCCAACGATACTCATAAGGAATGGAAGCACGATGAATTTCTGAAGGAAATGGACCAAATCCATGCTTGTAGGGTTTATTCTTTGCTGTAAGTGTCATAGCCATATAAGTGCGACCATGGTAAGCATGATCAAAACAAATCACTGCTTGCTTCCCAGTATAGGCACGAGCAATTTTAATCGCGTTTTCTACAGCTTCAGCTCCTGAATTCAACAGGATTGATTTTTTTTCAAAACATCCAGGAGTATGATAATTTAATTTTTCACACACCTTGATATAGCCTTCATAAGGAAGAATATTAAAACTCGTGTGCATGAATTTTTCGACCTGAGTCTTGATCGCATTTACTACTGCATCAGGACAATGTCCTGCATTCACCACACCAATTCCAGATGAGAAATCCAAAAATACATTTCCATCTACATCCTCTACAAACGAACCTTTTGCTCGTTCCACGAAGATGGGAGTAGCATGAAATGGACCTCGCGCAACATGCTTATAACGCTGTTCCATCAATTTTTTTGATTTTGGCCCCGGTATTTGCGTTTTAATATTAATTTGGTTCATTAGTACCACCCAATTGGTGCGTCATCTAGATTAATATTCACTTGCTTGATTTCAAGATAGCTTTCGATTCCATATAAACCTAGCTCACGACCTGCTCCACTTTGTTTGTATCCACCCCAAGGCATTTCATTATGAGTTGGATGGTAGTTGTTTACCCAAAGAATTCCGGCACGAATTTGAGAAGTCACTCGATGAGCGCGAGTAAGGTCCTTAGTCCACACCGCGGCTGCTAAACCATACTCGGTATCATTTGCAATTTGAATTGCTTCTTCTTCAGTATCAAACGGGATGACTGCAAGTACCGGGCCAAAAATTTCTTCTCGAGCGATACGCATTGTGGGCTTTACCTCATCAAAAATAGTTGGCTCAAAAAAATTTCCTTTTTCAAAAGCAGCACCTGTAGGGCGTTTCCCGCCACAGATCAATTTCGCACCTTCATCAATCCCTATCTTGATGTAATGTTCTATTTTTTCACGGTGAGTACGTGAAACCAGTGGGCCCATTTTTACACCATCGTCTAAACCATGACCTAGCTTGATATTTGGAATTTTTTTCAACATTCCTTCCACAATTTTTTTGTGAATAGGGCGCTCTACGATCAAGCGGGAGCCAGAAGAACATACCTCACCTTGATTGGCAAAAGCGCCGAAAAGAGCGCCGTCAATTGCCATCTCCAAATCGCAGTCTGCAAATACAATATTTGGATTTTTTCCACCAAGCTCTAATGATATTCGCTTCAAATTTCCCGTAGCGGCTTGCATTATTTTTTTGCCGGTAACGGTTCCACCAGTGAATGCAACTTTATCCACCATCGAATTAGTTGATAATTCTTCTCCTACTCCCATACCCGGACCAGTAATGAGATTCACTACACCCGCTGGAAATCCACATTGATCAATCAGCTTGAATAACTCAAGCGCGGTTATTGGTGTCAGTTCTGACGGTTTTAATATTACGGTATTTCCTGCTGCAAGTGCTGGAGCAAGTTTCCATGCGGCCATAAGTAGTGGGAAATTCCAGGGGATAATTTGTCCGCACACACCTATAGGCTCACGTACCACATAACTAAAAGAGTTCGCTGGAACCGACATCGTTTCGCCATGAATTTTAGTAGCGAGGCCTGCGTAAAATTCAAAACAATTGGCTGCATCAATCACATCATATTCTGCTTCTGCCAAAGGTTTTCCACAGTTTCGCGTTTCCAACTCTGTTAACTTTTTTGCATTGGCACGAATCAAATCGGCAACTTTAAATAATAGTTTACTTCGATCAAGTGCTGATGTTTTTCTCCAATCCCCTTCATCGAAGGCCTTTCGCGCAGCCTTGATCGCAATCACAACATCTTCTTTGGAGCTTTCTGGAACTTTGGCAATCAATTGGCCATTACCGGGATCAATAATATCGCGAGTGGCCCCGCTTTTTGCTGAAGTAAATTTTCCATCAATATACATTTCGTAACTTTTCATTTATTAAGTCCCTTTTTATTGAGTGTAATAATTTTATTATAACTCCAACTTCCCGCTCTTGAATTATTTCAATAATCGTTCGTATTAAGTTAAAATTTTAAAATCAGATTATTTTTGTGAGCTATACTAAAAAATATAATGAGGTAACTAAATTTATACCTCTATTTCAAATAATTACAAATAGATGTTTCTATTTGAGGGGCAATTTATGGATCAATCTAGGGCTCAAATAGTATTTAAAAATAAAATTCTAATTCTTGGATTCGGCAGTATTGGCCAAGCAATATTACCTCTTTTATTTCAATCTCTTAAATTAGATCCATCTCAAATTCACATCCTATCAAAACATAATTTTGGTGCAGATGTGGCAAACAAGTATGGCGTCTCATTCAAAGAAATTGCTGTTAAAGAAAATAACTACCAAGAACTTTTATCCTCCATTCTTAAACCAGGTGATTTTTTGTTAAATTTATCAGTAGGAGTATCTACTATTGATTTAATAAAATATTGCCAGTTAAATAAAATATTATATTTGGATGCAGCCGCTGAATCTTGGGAAGAGAGGTATAGTGATAATAGTCAACTACTTTCCAATTATGCTTTACGTGATGCTACATTACAGCATAAAAAGCAGGGTTCTACCGCAGTTTTAACACATGGAGCCAATCCTGGGTTAGTATCTCACTTTCTTAAACAAGCCTTATGGAATTTGGCAAAAGATAATAAGTGGGAAGGTGAGCTGCCAAAAAAATCTGTGGAATGGGCACAATTGGCTCATGAGCTTGATATAAAAACGATACATATTTCTGAACATGATACGCAAATTTCCTCTCAAATTAAAAAAACAGATGAATTTATAAATACATGGTCAGTCGATGCTTTAATTTCTGAAGCACTTCGACCTGCTGAACTAGGCTGGGGAAGCCATGAACGTCACTGGCCTCATGATGCAAAGCATCACAACTTTGGCTCAAATTGTGGAATATACCTTAGTCAGCCAGGAGCAGAGACTCAAGTCCGTACTTGGACCCCAGCCTCTGGTCCTATTAATGGTTTTTTAATTACTCACGCTGAGTCTTTATCTATTGCAGAATATTTAACTTTAAAAAAAGACAGTAAAGTATATTACAGACCAACAGTTCATTATGCTTATCATCCCTGCCCTGATGCTATTTTATCTTTAAAAGAACTCGTGCAAAGAAAATACATACCTCAAAAAGAAAAACGAATTCTTTTAAACGAAATTGTTGATGGCACCGATGAACTTGGAGTTTTATTAATGGGAAATAAAAAAGGAGCTTATTGGTATGGCTCTCATTTATCCATACATGAAGCTAGGAAATTAGCTAACCATAATAATGCCACAAGCTTACAAGTTGCAGCGGGAGTTTTATCAGGTATGATTTGGGCTATTAAAAATCCAGAACGTGGAATTATCGAGCCTGAAGATATGGACCATGAGTATATTTTGAGTTTAGCTTTACCTTATCTTGGTAACGTCGGCGGTTATTATACAGATTGGACGCCCCTACGAGATAAAGACAATTTAAATAATAAATATGCAGATCAAAGTGACCCTTGGCAGTTTATTAATATTCGAATTAATGAAGCAGGGCAGGATCTTTAAAAGATTACAGTCATCATAGTGCTGTAAAACCATTGCGAGAAAGAATAGTACAGGGTATTCCACCCGTAAAGGTCTTTGCCATAATGTTCTCGGACTTACTTCATTCCATTTATAACGAAATGATTGCTTTTACAGTAAGTCTCAATAAGTTTGATTTAACTTTAGTTCAGATGGATAAAGGAAGACCTGATCCATTTTGATAACTCCAGAACGTTTTATAGTATAATCTTTTTAATTAATTATCTAAATCAGTTCTTATTAAGAACTGTTTGTATTTTTTTAATCGGAATAATATTTAAAACAGGATCATTACAATTGAATCCAATATGTTGGACGGAAAAGCAAAGCCTCTTTCGTTTATTTCCACTCATTATCAGTATTTCTTTTGCTATGGATGTTTTTGTTCCAGCAATCCCTGAAATGAGTCATTTTTTTAAAACCGAAAGCACCACGATGCAGGCAAGCCTTTATATATTTATGCTCACAGTTGCTTTAGGACAGTTGTTAGTTGGCCCCATGGCAGATCGTTTCGGGCGCAGACTGATGGCTTTAAGTACTGCTTTTCTTTTTTTTGTAGGGTCATTGCTTGCTGCACGAGCACCATCCGTACCTGTTTTCATCGTAGCTCGAATAATTCAAGCGTCTGGAGCATGTGGAACTTATTTGCTGTGTTTCATTATAGTAAGAGATAATTTTTCCACTAATGCATGCGCTCGTCTATTTAGTATCCTTTCAGGAACTAATTCAATGGTTGCAAGCGCTGCTCCTATAATAGGAGGTTTGTTACTCGATTTCACCCAGGATTGGCATAGCGGGTTTTATTTCTTAACCTTGCTTGGATTTTTGATGACTCTGGTGGCTTTTCGTTACATCCCCAACTACAATTACTCAAAGCCAGCTCCATCTCAGCTTAGACTGCCTAGCGTGATGAAGCAGATAATGGATAATCCTGATTTTCGCCTATTTACTCTTATTGCATCCACCAGTTTACTTGGACTGTATTTATTTTGTGCCTTATCTCCAGGTATTCTGATGACACAACTTCACCTTAATGGAACAGAATATGGTTTTTGGTTTGGATTGAATGCGATGACCGTGTTTATAGCCAATATGATAGCTGCGCGTCTTACTTATTCTTACCCTCTGGAAAAAATAGTGCTTTGGGGATTAATTTTGATGATACTGTCATGCTTTTTCATGATTGCACTTAATTTACATCAATGCAGTATTTTAAGTTTTATGCTTCCCATGCTTTGCTTGACTATGGGTATTGGTATTAGTATGGGCACTGCAACAGCACTCGCTATAAAAGATTTTGAACGACAAGCTGGTGTCGCTACTGCTTTATTAGGCGCTTGTCAATTTGGTCTCGCAGGCATAATTGGTATTGCGATAGCCCAATGGACGCCAAGAGCATTGAGCTTGGCTATCCCAGTACTTTGTTTCAGTATATTAGGATTTGTTAGGGTTACAAAATTTAGTTTCAAACTACAGAGTAACCCTTAATTAGTTGGAGGTTTTGCTGTGTGCCTTGCTACAACTCTATAGATATAAAATTAAATCGCACTCCTCACTTCATCCCGAGCACAGCGAGGAATCTCCAATCCGCAGCACGAATTAAATTAATTTAAAAAGCAAAATATTAGGATCTGGCCTTTTCTAATGCCTCTGTTTTGCGTTAAGAATAAATTGATTTAAAGCATAATGACATTAATTTGATCTACTTAATATATTATTGATCTATAATTCAGCTATATACTGTAATTCGATATTTGATTATGCCAAAAAATTCAGCCTCTGCGTTTTTGCTTGCAATGGGAGTTGAAGCACAAGAACAGCCAATCCGTCTACCTTCTAAGTTAAGAGAAGAATTTCGTACCGCTTCTGAATATTTTAGAAACAATCCAGATGTTTTTAAATTAGGAAGAACAAATAAAACAAAATTCAAAGAAAGATACGCTGTGAAACATGGTCCGCAAGCAAAACATCCTGACACACAACATAGCTTTTTTAATTTTAATGGTAAATTAGTCTGCACTTTACCTGGAGTGGAAGGAACTATAGGTGAGGGTAATTATGGAAAGGGGCGTCTAGCAATGGACGAATATGGACATGTTTTTTTAATAAAAGTCGAGAAAAAAGCTGTTCTTCAGAGGCGTGCCCAACTTAAAAAATTTGGAGCAGAAATTGACCTGCAAGATTCAATGGAAGAAGAAATATCAATTGGGAAGGATGTTGGGCTAATCGTTGTTTCAAGTCAAAAAGGAGGAGATAGTAAGGAATACAATGAATCAGATTATTCTGAATATATTCCAGGGCAATCTTATATTTTGATGCGATTTAGAGGGGATAGTGTCAAGCAAAAAATCAACAACTCAGATTTAACCCCAGAGCAAAGACTGGATATGGCGATCCAAGCAGCTTGGCAATGTCATTTATTACATCAAGGTTATTTGTCGAGATCGGGTGTCCCATACGTTCATGGTGATTTAAAACCCGATCAGCTCGTCGTTAATGCTCAAAATCAATTATATTTGGTCGATTTTGGTTGTGCAAATACCAGATTAGAGGAAATACATGGAAATGATTCAGGTTCCTTTGACTATTTATCACCATCATGTAGAAACTATACACGCAAAGAAGTAGATAATTTTGCCCTACTTAGAACAATTTATATGCCCAATATGTTTAAAAACAGAATGGGAGAGCCGAAACAAAGAAAAGAAGCATTCACATTAGATAATGTTTCTATATTAGATGATGAATGTATTGAACAATATGACCTTGGAAAATGGTTTAATACATCCGAGGGTAACTTACCTGAAGACAGCAGGCTTGAGCAAATAGCATTTTTATTAATTTTAACTCAGCATCAATGCAAAGATCTTTTTGAACTCTATAAGAACAACCAAGAGGCAATTTCTGCTTTGAATATTGTCTACCAATCCGGATACATTAATAATACAAAATTTAATATTGAATCATTTTTAAATAATGTGATGGCAATAAACTGCTTGGCGAAGCTTACGCCGGTCATGCATTTACTAGATAAGGATGCTCAATTAAAACTTGTTGAACAAATTCTGAGCGCAAAGATTAATTTAAACGAATCAGTGAGGCATCCGTTATTGACCTATTTGCAGTTCGACTCTCAAACAAAACATTTAATTGCGCCGGTTATCAGCATGGCAATTAACAATGATATTGGCCTAAATCAGGTCCTTGATAATATTGAATTTATAAAGCTTATATCCCCTCTTGTTCATAATAATCCCAAAACAATTAATCTTCACCCTGGAGAAAATATAGTGGACCGATTATGTCATGAATATAAGGAGGAGATTGGCAAAAATCTTTCTCTTTTTTTCGCAGCTAAAAAATCTCTAAGCCAAGAAAAATTTAAAGAAATTTTCACAACTCGGGATGTGATGGAGGCATTAAAATATGAGGTTCAGGAACATAAAGAAAAATATTATAAGAAAGGACAAGGATTTTTTGGTCGAAAAAACAATGATGGTATCAATAAATTAAATCGATTAGAGAGTAGTGACGAAAGCACATATAAAAAGTTTGCACATAAGATCGAAAGCCTCAGTCCTGATGGTGCATTACCTTTTTTCCGTTCCCGAGATCCTGAAATTCAAAAATTTTATTGTGTTGCCCATGTTCTCTTAAGTACCGTAGGTTACATTCAAGAAAATCAGCAAATTATGCAAAAACAAAGTAACTTACCCTAACCCTTTAAAACCCCGTAAATTGATGACCTTGAATAATTAATAATCGAGTGAATAGGGATAAATAGTTATAAAACAGTTATTGTTAATTTGTTCTCCAAAACAAGAATTCATTATTTGGGGAATATCAAATACATAAATATTTAAAAACTGGAATTGGAGCTGTGATACATATTCTGCACACTATTTCCCTAAAAATGACATTCCCTTACTTATTCCTTGGTCAAGTATCTCCTCTCCTTCATCTAATACTGATCCAATTTGATTCTGTCCTCCCTTGCTTCCATTTACCTGCAAAACCGAATCTAAATTTTTAGGTAACATAGAGGCAAACTCCAGAGCAGAATCTGAATTAAATATAGCCCCTGAAGGTGCACTCAAGAGAGGGCTTTGGTCATCATCAGTAGGGGATTGGTTTTGCTCCTGGTTTTGCTCCTGGTTTTGCTTCTGATTTTGCAACATCTTTTTAGCTTCATCCGCAGCTAACTGCGCTGCTACTATCCCGACTATCTGGCCCATAACAAATATCTTTTTTATAAAGTACCATATATTAAGAATAGCACAAATAATGAACACATTTAAATTTATCGACACTGTGATACAGTTAGGCACAACTGATTGAAGCAACGTAATTGATATTAAAGCTAAAATCTGTTTATGATATTCAATGTGAACAATAATTTACCTACATGACGCAAAATTTTTAAAATTCCCAAGCTTGAAACACCTTAATAAACCATTTTAATGCAAGACAATACAACGAACAGTCTGAACTTGATGAGCAGCTTCTCCATCTTGTTTAGGTGCTAGTTTAGTGGTTAAAGTTTTTAATTTGCAATAACTATCCAGTACACTGTCTGCTATTTTCAGTGCATCAGGAAGGCAATAGTTGATTTGTTTGCATTGATTTGCAAGTACATAGAGATTATTCCAATCGCTTATATTTTTTTAGAATCGAGTAATTGTTTATAACAGAAAAGCTCTAAAAATCTTTTTACTTTATCTTTGTCAGCTGTACGTTCAATTGCTACCTCATAACAATACATACTTAACAGATATAACACATAAAGTTACATTTAAATCCAATTTAACGGAGTTCAATCAG
Source organism: Legionella tucsonensis (assembly GCF_001468035.1). Classification (GTDB taxonomy): domain Bacteria; phylum Pseudomonadota; class Gammaproteobacteria; order Legionellales; family Legionellaceae; genus Legionella; species Legionella tucsonensis. The sequence continues at coordinate 18,063 of NZ_LNZA01000007.1, read as the reverse complement.
GTTGTATTAATACTTTAATTAGAAATTTTGAGCCGAAAAGTATAGCGGAATACATAGTAATTGTTACTTCTTTACCTCAAAATCACAGCGGTACAAAAAATATCATGCGATTAGAAAACTTGATTTCGTCATCTTAAATATTATTTGACATTGCATTAGAATTTTCTATAAGCATGCCCCCTCTCTAGGGGGCACATTGCATAATGTTATTGAGCGGTATTTGCAGCAGCAGGCGCTTTAATTGATTTTTTTTGTTTAGGAACGATAGGTCCCATAGAGCCAGCGGGTGCTAAACCTTCTATGCGCTGATAATTTTTTCTTGGCGTCTGTGTTGCACGAATCTTATTAGCATCACGGCAGCGTTGATTGTGACACTTGATTTTGCACACACCATCTACACAACCATAGCAACCCCAATCTGCCCAGCAACATGCCCAATTACCACTGCCCGACTCAGTCCAAGTACCCCCAGATACTTCGCAAGTATTTTTCACATCGCTGTTGTCTCCTGATTGCTGAGCAAATGCTGTGAAGCTAAATAGTAGTATTGCTACTAAACCTATCCATTTTTTCATAACTCATTCCCTTTGAAAGTTTAAAATTGAACAATATTATTATATAGGCTAAATGACTAGGAGATAAAATTGTGTTTATCAAAGTCGTTCAGTTTGGGTCTTTATCCTTTAATTCGTTCTAAGGTACAAACAGAGTTTTTATACTATAGTTATATATACATGTAGTTCAAGGAGAACAATCATGCTAGGTACAATATTGCTCGTTGTTTTGATACTTGTTTTAATTGGAGCCTTGCCTAGATGGGGGCATAGTAGAGAATGGGGCTATGGACCTTCTGGTATAATTGGGCTTATTTTAGTAATTTATTTAATATTACTTTTGATAGGGCGCGTGCCTTTTTAGAGTCTTAACTCTAAAAGAAAAGCTCCCTATCGAAGAAACTTGAATTTAATTGGAGCATTTGAAAATTTAATAATAAATTCTTTGCTCTTCCTGTAGGATGTTTGTTGTAATTAAGAAGATTATTTATTTTTATTCTTAAACTCAGAATTGAAAAATGCCAGGCCGTAATCAAGCAACTAGACGAGTACAACTTAAATGGCAACTCTATATACTCTAATTCCTGGCAAAAAATAACTCATTAGAAAACCAATTTGCTCAATACTATCGCGTAAGACAGCTAATTCATTTTAATGGAGGAGCCGGTTCTAATGAGTCACCTTACACCAAGTAACACATAGCTTTTTAGCTCGCGTGAAAATTGAATCAATACCTCGATATCTGATTCTTCCGCTTTTTTGCACCAATGGCTTAATAATTCAATTAATTCTTTTTGTGAGGATACTTTTGTTAACCATATCTGTTGCAATGCCTGCCGATAATTATACACAAGCCTTAATTGTTCAAAACGGTTAAGTAATGTTTGCAAACGGAGGTTTGCCTTGAGAGAGGTAGCTCCGTGGCGTAATAAGCGTTTCGCGTTTTTCAATAAATACTTATCTTTTTTATGGTTTCTTTTTTCATACTTCAAAATGGGAAGTATGATCCTTTTGTGGTAATCAGACATAATTTGAAAACGGTTATTAATGACTGCTTTTACAGTATTTAAATCAATACATAGTTTCTTGCTGTCTCTTGCCAATTTAGGGGGCAGCTTTTTCACTTTAGCAAGTCCTAAGAAAGATAAAAAACGAATATAAAGCCAACCCAAATCGAACTCCCACCATTTCACGGAAAATTTAGCAGAAGATGCATAGGTATGATGGTTATTATGAAGTTCTTCCCCGCCTATTAGAAAACCTAAAGGAAATACATTAGTTGACCTATCAGGACATTCAAAATTGCGATATCCCCAATAATGGCCTATTCCATTAACCACTCCAGCAGATACTGGAATCCAAATCATTTGTATTGCCCAAATGCTAATTCCAAGAAGACCAAAGAGCAACAAATCAATTAAAAACATAATGAATATTCCCTTATGGGAATGGCGAGAATACAAACTGCGCTCAATCCAATCATTGGGAGTACCAAATGAATATTTTGCTATCATCCTTTTATCTTTTGCTGCTTCGCGGTATAACTCAGGAACCTGCCAAAAGACTTTTTTTAAACTAAAAACTTGAGGACTATGTGGATCACCGTTTCTATCTGTCGTTGCATGGTGTTTGCGATGAATGGCAACCCACTCCCGTGTTATCATGCCCGTGGTTAACCAAATCCAGAAACGAAAAAAATGACTCACTACCGGATGCAGTGTTAAAGCGCGATGAGTTTGACAGCGATGCAAATAAAGAGTAACCGAAGCAATAGTGATTTGAGTCAGAACCAAGGTAGCTAAAATATATTCCCAAACTGTCAGGTTTAAAATACCAAAAATCATAGGAAAGCTCCTTTTCCTTTCCCTTACTTCTGTTGTTACTGCAGTGTATTAGCGTCGGATTTAACCTGGATTCTTTTCCTACTGCTTAACTTAGACTACACCACAATATGGTACGTGTAAGAGGGTAATACTAATTTTAGTCATAAATTTAATAGGTCCTTTGCCAATGAACAAGGAGAGATATTCGAAGAGGTCAACGAAGCTCCATTAAACTCCTAACATCTCTTTTCTCGGTACGCTCTCCAATTAAAAGAGAAGGCTTTCCCTAGAATCAATCTACTATTTAATTATAGTACATATTCTATAGAGCCACAGGGCTCATGGTAATGAATATGCTTTCGAATAAGAGAAACTCCTGGAGCAAATGTGTTAACTCATAAGACCTATTTGCACTTGCTGGCGAAAGATACCACTCCACTCAGTGATTTTTCTCTGGGTCCATTGAACAGAGCAAGAATCGGTGCTCAAGAAAGAGGATATTATAGTTCCAGGGATCTTGTGTGTGCTGTGCATAGAGTAATACTCCTATCATTAATCTATGAATAGCTCGTATTAGCAGATATAAGCCCTTTGTAAATCGGTTATGCAAAAAATGGCTTCGAATCTGATTTTTAATCAGACTCATTTAAAAAACAAAATAGATTAATATTTTGCTTATTCAGCTGCCGGGCTTGAGAACATTCATTCAAATCTTAAGTGTCACAAAGCCGCTAATCATTGTTATGAACAATTTGCCAGTTAGGGTTCTTTGGTACAAAATGATTAGACCTCCCCTCAAATTATGATATTTTATCTATGACGACTATATCTCATGAAAAACAAGTATTGATTGATGCGTTTCAGCGACATGTTGATGCGGAATTAAGGAGCGACTTAGATGCGACCTTAGCCACAATGACCCCTGATCCACATTTAAATAATATTCCTACTACTATAGGAGGCATGGGACTGGAAGATGTTCGTCAGTTTTATAGTGATTTAATTTTGGCAGGAAAATTTTTTCCTAAAGATACTGAAATGGTACCTATTTCTAGAACTATAGATGAGCACCAACTAGTCGACGAAATTATTTTTAAATTCACACACAATTCAGAAATTGGATGGATGTTGCCTAATATTGCCCCAACAGGAAAAAGAGTAGAAATTCCTTTAGTCGTGATTGTGGGTTTTTCCAAAGGGAAAGTGACGCATGAGCACATTTATTGGGATCAAGCGAGTGTGCTTGTCCAGGTAGGTTTATTGGATGCAAGAGGGTTACCAGTCAACGGGATTGAAACAGCCAAAAAGATGGAAGAGTTACGCCAACGTTATATTAACGTAAAATAATCATTCCTTAACTTTATTTTTCTTTAATTGTTCTTGTATTCTTAAAAAGACTTCTTGCCTGTTAATGGTCACATGTTTAGGTGCTTCAATATCAAGTTTGAAATTTCCAGGTTCAGGATGTTTAAAAGGAGTAATCACTATTTTTTGATTTCCCCCAAACGTTGAAGTGTACCATCAAGCATACGCTTTAATTTATCGATAGCGCCTGTGACTGCTTGCTGTATGCTTGGCGCATGATCGCTAACAGCGATAGGTTGGTAATTTTTGAGGCGAGCTTCGAGTAAACAGCGTTTGTCTTTCTGCCCTGATTTATGGCTGTTTTCATCACCCAGGTGAATTTCTAGGCGAGTGATATGCTCGTCAAATCTTCCTAACGCCTTCAGTAATTGGTTTTCTACATCTTTCTCCAGCTGCTGATGTCCATTAATATGACTGTCTGTGTTAAATTGAATTTGCATTGCTGCTCCTATACGTTAAATATGATTTATTTTTATTCGTTTTTTTAAAATCTGAAAATACCTGCAGCCCCCGTTTCGGTAGGCATGCTGGCACTGGGAACGACTACCACATCACCTCCTGTTTTTATTGTTAATACAGCTAAATCATCTAGCAAATCATTAACACTAGGATTTTGTAATTCATCAGGTTGTATGACCCCGGTTGCACGATCAAGGCGTCCACCCACATGGGTCTCTGCGGCAATAAGCAGTGCAGATATACGACCATCAAAAGCAGCCTTTCCTATTTCACTTAAATTATCAGATCCTAATTGATTATCTTTTGCTTGATGATATTTCTCGATGAGTGTATTGAGCTTATTTATATAATTTGGCCTCATCAGCTCCCACGCCTTTTCACGAAGGACACTTATAGAAAGTGCATCAGGGTGGATATCCAGACTCTTTTCTATTAAAAATGGATTATTACTAATGGAGTGGAAAAGATGGTGGTGCTCGGGTAGGGCTGCAAGTAATAAAGGTAAGCCTGATGGTCGTGAATAAGTATTCAAAATTTTGGAGTCGATAATTTTAAAAAACCGTGACGCATCGAGATCTATTTCCTCTTTTTTGCCGCCATGTCCATGGTGCATGGCAGGTCCACTTGGTCCATGACCGTATGATCCTGCCGTCTGGTAGGGATCAGTCAGTTCATCACCTAATGCTTCTACTATAGTACGAGGAATGTCTGCGTCTAATTCAATTTCACGTAAGCTATCGCGATTTCCCTCAAAGAGTTTCACTTCATGACGGTTAAGCCCCAGAATATGATATCTGTCGGAAGATTGTATAATTCTTATCAAAGGCTTAATGTGAAAATTATCTGCTACAATCGCCAGTTCAGGTACAGGTCTTGGTAATTTATAAATTTGAAAAAAATCACCTGCACCCAATACAGCTAATCCTTCATCATTATTTTTCCAGAACGTGAAATCGTTGGCCAACTCATGAAATGGTTGCAAAATATCCTGGGCTTTTGATTTGGTATAATGTTGCATCAATGAGTCTTCCATTACTTTTATCAGGTTTTTGAAACGGATATTATCCTGCTGATTATCTGGATGGCTACGATGGGTTGCTTGGTAAAGAGATAGGCAAGGAGGCTCATTATAATTTATAAGCTTCATCAGGTTATCATGAGTCAAAAGATCCATTATTTTACCTCCTTGTATAATTTTAATCTATACGCTGATGTATTTTGTACTAATAGGTAATCAATGCTTATGATAAAAGTGTAGACCAAATTGGAACGAAGGTAGAGGTCTTTTTGAAACCTTCTTGTGATCACCTCTTGGCAGAACTCATTAAATATCTATAAAAAACAATGGAGTTTTTATACTCTACCAATTTTTTATAGACGAGTTTTGAAAAATGATAAATATATTGCTCATTCCGATCAGCATAGAGCATGGTCTTTTTTTCGTGTTATTTTCAAACGTTTTAATGCTCTCCATATCCCTGAAGGGGTAAGACCAAAATGACTAGCCAGTTCATTTAAATGGGCATCAGGATGAAATTCAATATACCTTTTAAGTGCCTCATCATCCACTTTATAAGGAGCATTAGTTCGTTCTACTGGTGATAATACTCCCGTCACTGTTTTTCTTAGCCTCCATCGCTGGATTGATGAGCGACTTACTCTAAATAGCTTACATGCTGTTTTTATTAATCCACCTTCTTCTATATACGCTAAAACTCTTTCTCTTACTTCTGTTGTATGACTCATTTTAAAAAGGCAGTATCCTAACATAAGTTATAAGTCAATTTGAAATCAAAAGACTATAATATCAAAACCAACTGATAAGATCAGTCAAATGGGGCAGGATTATTAAGCTCTGCAGGCTAAAGACCAAATGCTCTAGCAGCACTTAAGGCTTGGTAGTTATTATACTCAATAGAATCATCATATACTTCAATGATTGGGTCTGGCTCATCATTACTCAACTGGCTATTTTTACTAAAACGCTCTGTAAACTGCCGCAGCTGTACTCTTTTAATAAGTGGATCGCCAGTTTGGATGCCTTCAAGTTTTGCATAGCTAGAGAATAATGCTTCTAATTGATCTTCTGCACACAGTTTTCTAAATCCAGGGTTATCTATCATTTCTTGCAAGACACCGATCATAGGGAAGGTGGTAGGCGGAGTATTGATAATATTGTCTACCAACTTGTTGACATTATTTTGCTGAAAGACTTCTCTGCCCTTACCAAGGGTCGTTGTCTTTAGATATTCATCAACTTTTAGTAATGTAGCGTCTAAGTCATGCGTATCTAATGATTTAAGAAAGACACTAAGAGAACTGCCACCACCTACTTTTTTTATTTTAGATAAGTTTTTCCGGTAATCAGCATGAGCTAGTTGAATAAGATACAATTTTTGCTGGGGCTCAATTGTCGGATCATGCAACTGAGTTAAAATAGGTTCTAAGTAAGAAGATAAATCTTCTGATTTTCTATTTTCTTGAGATCTACTATCTAAATAATTTTCTACAACTTTAGTCAACTTAGTAGTTAATAATTTTATTTTGCTGTCAGAACCAAATGGAGCTTTCAACTCAATATTAAATAAATCCTGCAGGCTGTATTTGTCCTCATTGGTATTATTAAAAAATTCAACTATGCTGTCTTTAAATGGGTTTTGTGCTGCTTCAATTTTGGTTGCTTGTTTCTCTATATTCTTTTTATGAATTTTAAGAAGAATACCTGCTACCACACTTGCAATGACAATACCAATGGCAATCGTAGGTAAAATTGGCGCAGCCGCTATAGCTAGTGGAAAAGAGCAAGCAATTGTAATTGCAAATACTGCAGCGGATGCAGCAGCAATTGTAAATGAGCCAAACACTTGTATTAGTCGAGCATTATTAGTTTCCTTTAGCATGGGCTGATAAATATCATAAGCAATCATGTGCTGCTTAAAAGCAATAGCTTGAGAAATTGCAACTCGGTAATTTTCTTTTTCATCGAGCGATAAATCCGATAAAGTCATCTCGATTTTTTTCTCTATTGCCATTTGATACACTCGCGCTGTTGGCAATAGCTTTTCTTTTTCATGAAAGCGAGCATAAGTTTGTTCATAAATCAGTTCAGAAAAGGTTTTTTGACGTAATGAGTCTGATGCGACTTGAGCCCCATCTTCTTCAATCATTTTACTTGTCGCTTTAACAGTATTCTTAAATAAAAAAGCGTAGTGATCTTTTGCATCAAACTCATCAGGTATTTCAATCCTCTTACTAAAATCATCTTTTAATATGGCTATTAACCTTTCATAAACAGGATCGGTGATATCTACATTATTTAAAAAGTCGTTAAATTGATTTTCTAGTTTGTTTTTTATTTGATCTAGCTTATTTAGCTCTACATGTTTGGCTACGAATTTTCGTAGTTCTTTGAAGCCTGCAACAGTTGCCATGCAAACACCAGCAAAAGCAATGAAGGGACAAGTTTGACTAACTATGCCTCCGATCGCCCCACCTATGTCACTGATGTTCTTTCCTGCTTCTAAAGTAGTACCTACAAAACCAATAACATTAGCCCCTGTAGATATAATCGCTGCACTATTAGCCAGGATTCCGGTGAAAATTGTACTTACTTCTGCAAATGCTGCAGCTTTTTCAGTTGGGCTGTATTTTTGATAGGTTTTTAAATAGGCTTGATGAGAGAAAACATCATCAATGTTATTTACGAAAGAGGATACAAAATTTAGAACGGGTGGCTTATCTCTTGCCCAATAGTGTTGAGTATTTAGTTTTTTACGATCAGTCTCAACTAGGCTAATAATCTTTCCCCATTTTTTAGGCTCAGTAGTGTTCAATTTATCAATGGCTTGAAATAGCCAGTGTTGCCTTAGAGAAAATTGATCCCATTTTTTCCCTTGTTTTAATAACTCAAGGTTTAATTGCTGCATTTTAGCTAGCTTTTCAACAGAAGTTAAATTTTGAAATTTATTTGAGCTTAACAGCTGATGCATACTTTTAGCATAATTACAAACTTTTGCTGAATGATGTTGTTTTTTATCTTGAGAAACCGAGTTTGTTTTTTGCTGCGCTTCTAAATAGCCAAATGTTTGATCTGAGTCCATAGCTACATTATCAATAGGAGTAACAAACTCTTTATCAAGAATTTCTTTTAAAGTATTTATGGGGCTGTCTTCAAGGACAAAAAGTGAGTCTAGATCAAATGCATCTTCAATCTCAGTGATTAATAAACTGGAGTTATTGTTTAAGTCATCATTTAATAAACCTAGAAAAACTTGCTCGACAACCTCTTCACTTGCACTAATGTTATGATCTAGTTTGAGAGAGAGCCTTTCCATCTTTCTTCTTGTCATGGCCAAAACGGTCGCGGCAACGGTAGCAAAGGTAGCGACTAAGCCAACAGCAATTGGTAGAAATGGCACCACTAAGAAACCTGCCGCCAATATTGTCACAGCCGTAATAAATACCAATGATAGAAATATGCCTTTTAGGCTATTGCCGGCAGCTAATTTGTGAATAACAGGCTTCATTACTTTGAGGTTTTCAATTTGCTGTTCAGCAATGACAATTTGTTTCATTTGAATTTGTATTTTATCATTAGAAATTCTAGCAATTCGTGATTCAATTTCAGCTTGATACACATCAGCTAATGATAAGGTCCGCTCTTTTGTGTTTATTCGAGCAATGGCTTGCTCGGTTATAAGTTGTTGCAAACTTTTCTTTTTAAGTACTCGTTCAACTTGTGATATTTGTCCTTTTTTTAAAAGTTTATCTCCTCTTTTAATATAGTGAAGAGATTGTATAGATTCTGGATGCCTGTTTATACCACAAAGAGATAAACAGTCATCATGCCAAGAATTTTGATCCTTTAAACTCAGCACTATGTTATTTAAATTTGTATAAACAGCATCTTTGACAATTGTTAACTCATCTTGTAATGCGAAAATAACATCATCGATTTCATGGAATTTACGCTGCTGCATTCTCTGCTTTTTGAGATCTTTTAAATACAGCCCGGTTTCAGATACAAGCGCTAATGATGCGGCAATCATAGCCTCATGTCCAATTACATCGCTAAGAAATTTGTTTGCACTTTCATGTTTTATAATAGCGTTTTTTACATCGACAACCGCTATCAGTGCCATTGCTGATTTTAAGACAAACTCACTTCCTTGTGATGCTATTTGGCCAACGTATAGTAGCTTATCTTCATCAGATAAATTTCCATACCGTTCTTTTAACATTTTTTCTTCAAATGCTAATTGTTGAATTGTAGGCATCACTCCTTTTACTTGTTCTGCTTTATCAAAAGCTTTTTTACCTTTTCCTACTATCTTTTCTTTCTGTTGAAATGATTTTTTGGAAAACGACATGTTAATTTCCTTTTAACATACATCATTAAATGCTTCTAAGGCGAGTTTGGTATTAACTGAGTGAGTAATATCTTTACTAAAATCCTGATAGACGATATAACCGTATTTATCAATAACAATCACTTCTCTGGCTAATAATCCGGCTAATGGGCCATCGATTATGGTTAAACCATATGCGTGGCCAAAATTATGATTTCTAAAATCAGATAACAAACGCACATTTGCAAATTTTTTTTCTTTTTCATAACGAGCTAAAGCAAAAGGTAAATCTTTAGAAATACAAAGAACTTCACCCTCTTGGTTATGAGGTTGATTAAAGACTTGACAAGAACCAAAGCAAACCGGTGTGTCTATGCTCGGAAATACATTAAGTAGTAAAGCCTTATCTGTATAATCAGACAGCCTTACCAGGCTTAAGTCGCTGGCCGTAAGTGTAAATTGGGGAGCTTTTTCTCCAATTGCATTAACTTCCCCACTGGTATGATATGTATAGTCTTCAATAGTAAAGTCGCTCATAGCATGTCTGATGTAATTGGTGATGTCTTGAGTATAGTTCAATTTAAGCAGACATATTTTTAAGCTCTTGCTAAGAGATTTGGTTTGCTCTAAGGATAAATTTGTACTTGATGGCAAAGTGATTTAATTGAGCTTTTACCTTCAACAGTTCCAGCTTGCAGTAGGCAATAATAGAAGGTGAGTTCGACATAAAAGACTTGGAAATGTCTTTTGTGTCGCTAAACGAAGATTATCCTGTAAAATGCGCGCAGCATTTATACGGGATCCAGTTCTAAACAGGAATCGTACGATATAAAATTTTTTATATCGAACTCACATATAAATATGATTACACTGTGTGGGATTTTAATCGCGTGGTTTTAGCTTCAAAAAAGGGCCTGATTTTGGCCCTTTGGCTCAGAGTTAACAAGTTTCAATGATTACTTCAATCGGTACCGATTTGGATACCACATCATATACCGGTGAAAAAGGGTAGAATTCTTTGAGTTTTTCAACCGGAGCATCCGTTTCGATCTTGAATTTGGCATAAATTTTTTGATAACCGGGTCGAACGTCCGGATCCAGATTGAAGATTCCCTGCAGATCCAGTTCGCCCTTGAAATCCGAGTCCATATTTTTAATTTTGTATCCATTTAAGGCGGCATAATAGGCAATGGTAGTGGTCATACAGGCCGACAATCCACTTAATAAAAATTCTACAGGGTTTGCGCCCTTATCATGCCCTGCCAATAATTCTGGTTCGCCAGCATGGAATTTAAAGGTTTTTTTATGCATTTGTTCGTTGCAGGCCGCATAAAACTTATAAGCCTCGGATGTGTTTTCATCTCCATTGATCCATTCATTGTGAACTCGAAACTCACATTTTGCCAATTCAGGGTTTTTCTGGATCTCGCCTATGGTTTTTTTCAAAGCTTGCGTATTTATTCCATTGATTTCCTGATGGGTTGTATGCTGCGGTGACATGGTGATCTCCTTGTTCGTAAATTATTTATTCCCTGTTACAAGGTTTATTATAGTCGCTTATTGACTCATGTTACGCAGCGCAGTATTTTTTAGCAGATGTGGACAAAAAAAAGACGAAGCTGCGTAAGATAAATAAATTAGATATTGTTGCGCAGATGCATCGCATATTTCAGATAGTTAGAATGCTAGCTCTCTAAAATAAGCAAATCAGCTGCTTTTGATATCCCTTCAATTTGCTGCCCTGTAAAAATATACTCTGGTTGATAAGAAAAACCATATTCTCTCATTTTACATAGTCAACGTGAATTCGATATAACTGTACAAGGATTGCTCTAAAGAAGATAATGTATTGAAAAATTAGACCTTTTGTGAACTTATTTGTGTTTTTGCAAAACAGAGGACAAGAGGCCCGAAGTGGATAAGTTAATAGAATTGTTCTGTATTGTCGATGATTTTTGTCGGAAATTTTTGCCACCTTTTGAGCAACACATGCTGAATATTTCTGGGCGCGTCAGGAAAAGGCCTCTTTAAGTACTCCCATCTATAGGGCGAAAAGATAAAATCATTTTTGATTTTTATTGTCCTAAAGACAGGCTTAAGAGTAAATCATGAACCATAAACCGATTCAATTTAAAGACCTTAGTCTGGATTAAAAATTTAATCCAACACAGTTGCTATTACCTTGGTCTGAGCGTACTTTCATTGTCGGGTGCGTCCTCTTCTGGATTGGGTTGTGCCTTTATTTCTTCTAATAAATGTTTCGCTACTTTTTTTATTTTATCGTCATCTGAATTTTTGGCAACTCCTTGAAGTGCTTGAATAAATTCTGAATCTTTATGCTCTATAAGCTCCATTAATGTATCGATGGGGTCATCAACGTGTTTTCTAAGAAACTCAAGCTGCACCGGTGTGCGAACAATGTTAAAATTACCTTGTAATAAAAGAGCACGCAACTCCACCCAATCGGATTTGAATGAGTTAAATTTTTCCGCATTACTCTGATTCTCGTTTTTTTTAGGCATAATGACACCCTTGTATCGTCTTTGGTAACTTAAGTATAGTCATTTAAAAATTATATGATCGTATCTAAAGGGGGTTCTGTCAAATGAAACAAGTATTTGGCAGGCTTTTTATTCTGATTATCTTGCTTTTGTATCAGAGCCTATTCGAAAAGTCGGTGGCATAGCCCGATCGTTAAAATGTCAGACATTGAGGAGTAGTAGATTTTCTAAAAGTGTAAGTAACAAATCCCTTTAAAACCCGCGAATAAATCAGATGCGTCAAAAACCTTATAAATCAAGGAGCTAATCAGTTGGGGAGGCGGAAATCGAACCCGATCCCATGAATTTTGAACTTTTCAAGAAAGACAATCAAAAATTATGAAAATCCATATTTATTCTAGCTTATCGTTCTTTTTCTAAAATTCACCAAGCTGTCTTCCATGATCTGAGATGGTTTGCAGATGGTGCCGTTTTGGTGCCGCAAAAATTATTCGATGCAATGCTCTAACAAACTTTTCATCAGTTTCTTTGTTTCTGTTACTTCAAATGATTTAAATCTAAACGTACAAACAACCATCCATAATCTGTTATTACAACCCAACTATTCCAATAAAGCTAAAACGCACCATACACTAACTCATAAACACCAAATCTTTAGGATTAAGATATTATGTATACGTCCAATCAGACCCCAAGTCTTCTTTAGAACCATTATTGTCTTCACTAGTCTTTTTTTCATGTTCTGCTTTTGGTTCACTTGTTATCAAATTGCCATGAATTCTTGCATCAATAAATTCCTGATTATTAAATTTTTGGGCTAATCGGCCAGCGCTAAAGTCGGCCATTTCAGCATAAGTCGTTTCAAATTTGCCCCGTGGTACCTCTTGATTTTCATCGTTTCGAATCACCTCATTTCTTGCACCAGCAAACCAAGTGTTAAATTTGAATGCCAATGTATCAATGAATTGCCAAAAAGAACGAATTACTATATTTTGTTGCTCATCTTCCATAGCCTCGGCTATGGTCTTTGAAGAGTAATGTATTAATGCTTCGGCTTCGATCATTGATGAATAACCGCCACATTGTTTACGATTAAATTTTTGAGGACCACCAAAATCTGTTGGATCCACATGCAACCACTGATTATTTCCTGGTGGTTTAATCATCGCCGTAAAATGATTACCTCCCCACATTGTTTTTGTACCTGCGACTACGGTTGCAGCACAGTATTTTTTATCAACAGGAGTTATATTTTTTTTTCCGCAATCTTCGCAATATTTTTGATGGCACTTCTCAAATACTTCTTTCATGAATGAAGCTCGTTGCTCATTGTTCATATTAACAGTCAAATCTTGAGTCGCAGGCAATATAAACACAGGAACGTCTTCGGGACTTTTTTGGACCACACAAAAATACACCTCTTTAGTTACTTTTTCACTCCCCTCTAAAAACTTATCATACAAGTCCCTATCATAATTATTTGATAAAGATAATTGTGTTACTTTTTCCTCCGGAACTCCCTCAAGAAATCTCATACGTACGTCATTAACCCATATATAATTTCCATATACTCGACCCTTCTTTTCCAAATAGGTATGACTAGTAATTTCATTATTCGGACCGATTTTAGCTTTCATAATATTTTTCGCAAATATAATAAACAAGTTGTATTAAATTTATTATATCAAAAGCTAAGATCCAGATCTAGGCGGAGCGCTTTTCATGAGGAACATTTTCTAAGTTGCCTATGCATCAGTGAACTTAGCTTGTTTTGACGGATGACTTAACTAACGCCCTTATAGAACAGAGTAAATTACGACATGGTATTAGTGCATTACAAAAGAACACTAAAAAATTTAATAAAATCAGAAATAAGCGGATAGCTCATCTTGAATGTATTGCGGTTGATTCTGTAGCTGCTGACTTGGAAGTATTATATGAGTCCTTGGCAAAAATAATTTATCCTTAGGTTATATGGGCGCATTTCTTAGCCGACCCTTATTTAATGATTCGGCAAAATTGGGATGCTTTCAGCTTGCATCAACCGCAGGATTTAGACTCACTAGAGGTATTCTTTGAGTACGACCCTGCAATTCAAGCATGTAAAGAAATGTTGGACAATGGTGCCTATATGGTGCCGCACTAGAAGCGTTTATTGTTTTATCATTTATAAATCAATCACTTAACTTGTGTGATCGGCGGAAATCGAACCCGCTTATCAGAAATTTTAGAGCTTCCTTCAAATTCGATATGAACCCGTTGCCCAATAGCTGCTGCAATATTTACTAGGGCATCTAACTAATGAAAATCGAGAGATCCACCCACGTAACATATCATTCAAGCGAGGCTGTGTAATTCTGCAATGATAAGCCGCATCTTGTTTTGCATCAGTATCGAATTCTCGCAAACAGGTTAGCAAGTGCCTAAAAATCGAATCGGTTTCATTTATTATTTTTATATCTGTTTTGATATAAATTGCAAACTAATTAATGAAGTTTCCCATTGATCAAGGGGGATAATTCAGCAAGCGTAGGTTGGAGTCGCGATCCAACCTACGCTTGCTAAGCTGGAAATTGAATTTAATTCCTTATCTAAATGACTTGGTGATATAATAATCAATATGATTAAGTTATGTAAATTTATAGATTTGGAATAAATGTTATGTTTTTAATTAGTTATAAAAATTTAAAAAATATAAAGATAAGAGAAAATTTTGAGTCGGATACCACCCTTGATAAGGAATTAATTGAAGAATTAGTTAAAATAAGATCTGCAAATCCAGAACGATTTAATATGTTGGTAAAATCAAAAAAGGCAGTTGGATTCAGCGATATTAACAATTTAAAAAAAGATGCAGAATATTTTTCAATTTTTAAGTCTTATGAGGTTAATTTAAAAAATACCACCTACCTTAACAAACAATTTTGTCTTAATCTTGCAAAAGCTTGGACTACAATTAAAGACATTTTAACGCAACTGGAAATAAGAAAAATTGCATTATCATACATAAGCCAAGATCCTCTCCAACGTGAAATAATTATCAAATTAGTTAATAGTGATCGACGATTTAAATCACTAGAAAGCTTTAATTATGAAGTTGCATTTAGGTTAAATGCAGTCAAACTAATGAATAATGAGAAATTTCATTCGCTAGATGGTAATTATCAATATCCAACAGCTGAAGCTAATTATCTACAACTAAATAAAAATTATTGGATTCAAGAGAATAACAAATTAGGACTTTTTAAAGTAAAAACAGGAGTATTACCATCTGAAGCAATAAATTCCATTTTTGATGATACAACAAAAATAGTTCTTGAATGCCATAGCATGATGATGTGTATACAGTATAAAGCATTATTAGATAGTATCGGCGCAAAAAATTTTAATCTACTTTTTAAAAGCCATCCGCTTATAATCGCGGATGGTTCTTTAATTGAGGGTCATAAACAGGAGATGTTAGAAATCTTTTCTCTCTCTCACCTCTTTAAAAAAGAAGATTATATCCCTGGCGATTGGTTGTATCTTTCTAATTTTCAAGAATACAGTCATGCAAGCTTATATGATTATTCGAAAGATGGTAATGGCCTTCACACAATGTTTATGGGAAATGAAAAATATCGGGGTTTTGGCTCTCCATTAATGACAGAAAAGGAAGCTGAGTTTCATTTTTTAGAAATTTATAACGATGATTTTTGTGCATTTCCTATTGAATTAACTATTGAAAATATCGATATGAGTACAATGGGGTTGGATTCTTGTGAAGAAGAACTCCAAAAAGGTAAAAAAGTAATAATATATGGACATATAAATTGTCCTATACAAGAATGGCAATATGTCGAGTGTATTTATAATGGAGATGGGAGATTCGAGTGTAGTAAATTAGAAATGAAAAGCGCCACGGAAGAAGAAATTATATTAGCTCTATTAAAAAAATATAATTCGTTACTTCCTAAAATGAAAACCGAGGAGGATTTAAAAGATCTTAACATGTTTAGAGGAGCGTACAATGTTAGAAGTATTAACTTTTCCGGCGAACGGTTTAACTTTCTCTTTGAACCAGCTTTAAGCTTTAAATTTTTCGATAAAAAGAAATCTTTCGAGACAGACCTTAAGATTAAAAACTTGAGTGATCCTCATTTTAATTAGAGTCTGTGTCTTTCTTGAATTACACTCAGTGAGTAATGCGTGTATTTCAGATTACATTACCAAAACAGTAGAAGAAAAAGTGTTAAATGGTGTCGATTTGGTGTCGCGATAGATAGTTATAATTATTTTATTATTATCTTATTAAAAAAACCGTCTTTTTTTATGAGCAGATTATTAAAATTACCTGTTGTTTTATTGATTTAAAATAATGACATTGAAGCGATGATGGCCTCCAATAAACATATTGTTCATCAACCCATTGATAAACTGGCTCAACAATATCGATTAAGTGATGAACAACACGATGCCTTTCGCTATATTACTCAAAGCCCTGATATCTCGGTGATGATTGGACGCCCTGGAACGGGTAAAAGTTATTTGTTAAAGCCGGTAAAAGAATATTACACTCAAGCAGGAATGGAGGTCATTGGAGCAGCTTTATCGGGTAAAGTTGCCAAGGCTTTGCAAACTGACACAGGTATCACTTCTTCTACGATTAAATCGTTATCCTATCGGTTAGCGAATAACACATTACAGTTAACTGACAAGCATGTCCTGATTATTGATGAAGCAGGAATGGTTGATTTCTCCAGTATGTCGTATCTGATTAAAGAAGCAAAAAAGCGCTATGGTGCCGTGATATAATGGAATATATATTTAATTTTTATAAATCAAGTAGTTAAGTGGGGCGGCGGGAATCGAGCCCGCTACCAGAAAATTTTGGCAGATCATGTAAAACAATGAAAGACGATGAAACACCATATCAAATCAAGGCTAAATGTAGATCGGCAATTGCTATTTTGTTGTCTTTAGTTGTCCTTAATTGTCAGCAAATAAACCCGCAGTAAACCCTTTGATATTCTAATTTAATATCGAGCTATTCTTCCTATGCTTATTGAATTATATAGTCGGATATATCTAGTTTTCGCAGTAATCAGACATATAACCATAAAAGCAATGATAAAATACTTTCATAAATTACTTTTGGTTATAACATGGATAAGTTGATTCATTTTGCATTTGGTAGTGATAAATTAAATCCGAATCTACAGTACAGTAAGTTACTTAATTTTATTCTCCAGTACCGACGATTAAAAATTTCCAAGAACGAAGAGTTCATTCCGGTACCTACAAAACCAAATGGAATTTTATTAAATCCTAATCACTTCACCCTTAATTGGAATGGACATATTTCGCAAGTTATGCCAAAGACTTATAGCAAAAAATTCGGTGACTATGCCTTCCTACCCCACCCTGTTAGGATGATTTGTTTTATAAAATGTAAATTAAATTCTAAAGAAATGCATCATCATTCCATAAGATATGGAAAGATGGGTTTAATCTTCAAAGAGGAGTTTTTACAACAAAATGGATTGAAAAAGGTTGCATATTATACAAATAATGATATAGCTAAAGATCCGTTATTGAAAGAATATTGGGCATTGAGTAGGAATACTAAACCAGAAGATGCGAATAGGTTGAAAGAATTAGCTAAGGAAATATGTTTGACCAGAAAACCCGCTTTACAATATGAAGACTTTAGATCGGAAGCGTCAACAGTTATATCTGTATCAGATGGCCAAATTAGTTTGTATCAATATGATCGATATGAAGATGGTTATGATTTTAGAAGAGAAAACGAATATAGAATCCCTTTTACTACTCCTGATGAGTATATGTATTTTGAAGAACAGGATCTTCTAGGCATAACAGTACCTAATCATAAAATAGCAAAAAAGTTAAGTGAATATTTGGTAGGTTGGACAAAGAGACCAGAAGTTATTATTTTTTAACTGAATTAGTTTAGACTTAATCTGCCACAACTACTTGAAAAAGTGAGAGTTTCCGGTTTTGATAGAAGTGC
>NZ_LNZA01000006.1 GCF_001468035.1 Legionella tucsonensis | reverse complement strand
GATTTTAGGAACGATCCATTTGGAGAGTGAGTGGAATTGGATTTGTTGGGTCAAAATGACCCAACCTACGATTATTATCTAGTCGATTTTTCTTATGCATATATTTTAAAACAAAAAAAGCTTAAGGATTGATTAAAAAAAGAAGACATTTGTAAAATTAATATCTTTTTGTTCAAATCAAGAGTCAAAAAAAGTCAGGTCTTGAATTCATATTTTAAGAAATTTGAGCTCTTATAAAATTAGGAAAAAAGAGCTCAGCATATATCTCATTGATTTGTTTTGATTTCCTGAGATAAGAGAATGCATAATTGATTTATTTATTGTTAGTTTGAGTTTCTTTTATTTAGTTTGCTTATTAATATTCCCTTGAGTTTTCTTTTGTATAATTTAAATGTGGATTTATGAAAAGAGGAATAGCCTGACAGATATTAGATGATAAAAAAATACATTATGTGCTATATATATTAATAGTGATTTTTTTTGAGAAACTAATATGGGTGGACCAAAGCAAGGCCGAATTCACGGCTCAGTAAAAAATTTACGTGATCACATAGAGGCTGTCTTTAACAAGGAAAAGGAAGCAAAGACGCTTCCTAAGGATGTAGAAGAAGCTGCTGAAGGTATGCTTTCTGATTTACAAAAACTTTTAGAGGACTATTCTGAAAAGAATAGTAAAAAAGATCAACTTAAATTAGCAGAAGAAGCTATTAAGGTAATTCATAAATATCAACCAAAATTAGAAGCTTCCCCTGGATTTTGGAACCGAATTAAAGCCCATATAAATAATTTTGTTGAAAAACTGGCTGGGCGTAAAGATCTTTTAGGGATCGATAAAACAGAGTTTGGTGGAGATCAGAGATTTCAATACTTTAAGGGTGAAATTAAGTACTTGAAAAAAGAAGAAGAGAGCACGAAAATGATAGAGATAGGGGATATTCCATCCCAAAAAATAAATTAGTAGAAGACACTATCAGTATAATTCACAAATATCAACCAAGGTTAGAAGCTGCTCCTGGTTTTCGGAATAGAATTGCATCTCATATAGATAATTTTGTTGAAAAACTGACAGGCTATAGAGATCTTTTTGAGATTGAAAAAACTGCATTTGGTAGTTCTAATGAAGTTCAAAAATTTAAGGAAGAAATTAAGAGCTTGAAGCAGGGTTAGAAGAAAATGCAAGAGAGAACGAGGAAGATAGAGGATACTCTATCTAAATAAGTCTCTATCCATGTTTTAATGTTTAATTACTATAAATTCTATTATTTCCACTTATCTCCTTTCAGTTAGAAAGATGATTTAGTTACCGGGTTCTGCTGCGCCACACCCAGCTATATGGCAATCAAGGAGATACACTCTATCCCTTTAGGGTTGACATGAAGATTTTTCCGTCAATAAAGCACCTTCATCTTCTGTGTTTGATTTAAAAAACCCCAAAATCTATATTACTTCTATTCATTGGTTTCTTAGAATAACATTCGCTTAACTGTAATAATAGCTGCTCCATTTCTTCGTAATCAGCTTTGGGGTTATGACAATTCGAGCATTTTAAAACCCTAATGCTGTTTTCGTTTGGCATTTAGGTAGTAATCGTAGGTTGGGTCATTTTGACCCAACAAAATTAAAAGTGATTGCAAGGGACAATCCAAAAGCTATATAAAATATAAATTAAAGGAAATATGAAGCAGTCTAAATCATGGAATATCGAAGAATAATCGTACCCGGAGGGGTTTATTTCTTTACATTGAATTTAAAAAGTAGAAATAGTGAGTTATTAATCAAAGAAATTAAGCAATGACGAATAGACTTTCAAAAAATAAAAAGAAAATACCCTTTTAAGATCGAAGGCATTGTCATTTTGCCCGAACACCTTCAT
>NZ_LNZA01000005.1 GCF_001468035.1 Legionella tucsonensis | reverse complement strand
AAGGTTTGCGTTTCGCAATTCGGGAAGGTGGCCGTACTGTTGGCGCCGGTGTTGTCGCTAAAATTATTGAATAGTAGAGTTAAGTTGTGTTGGCATGAGTTTATCAGCTCATGCCAATTAATAATTTAGGCCAGTAGCTCAATTGGCAGAGTGGCGGTCTCCAAAACCGCAGGTTGGGGGTTCGATTCCCTCCTGGCCTGCCAACATACAAGTGAATATGAAAAGTTCGAACGAAAATCAAAGTAATGGCAAAGATCTATTTTCATGGATGGCTGTAGTTCTTATAACTGCAGTGGCATTTACTTGCACATACTACTATACATTTTCGGGCCCAATCCTCTCAATAATATGGCTTATGTGGTTATTATTGACTTTATTTTTTGGCTATCTGACATCTGCAGGTAAACAAGTTTTTAAATTTGCTCAAGAGTCAAAAGTTGAATTGTTAAAAGTCGTTTGGCCAACTCGCCAAGAGACGATACAGACAACAACCATTGTTATTGTTATGGTTGCAGTAACCGGATTTATACTCTGGGGGGTCGATTCAGTAATGATGTGGGCAATTGCTAAAATAACGCATTTAGGGTGAATTCGGTGGAAGAACACAAATCGAAACAGTGGTACGTTGTACATGCCTATTCAGGTTATGAGAATTTCGTTATGCGCGAAATCAAGTCCCGAGCTCAACATCACAATTTAGAAGATAAAATTGGTGAAGTTGTTGTACCTTCAGAAGAAGTGATTGAAATGCGCTCGGGCCAAAAGCGCAAAAGTACACGTAAATTTTTTCCTGGCTATGTATTGGTGAACATGGTTATGGATGATCAAACATGGCATATGATTAGAGCGATACCAAGAGTTTTAGGCTTTATTGGTGGAACAAGCCAAACTCCTACACCTATTACTGATAAAGAAGCTCGTGCAATTATGCAACGCGTTGAAGATGGTGTCACTAAACCAAGACCTAAGATCCTATTTGAACCAGGCGAAGTGGTTCGAGTTAAAGAAGGTCCTTTTGTTGACTTTAATGGTGTAGTAGAAGAAGTCAATTATGAGAAAAATAGATTAAGAGTAGCTGTTTTAATTTTTGGACGATCTACTCCAGTAGAACTTGAATTTAGTCAAGTAGAGAAAACTTAGTTCGCTAAGGTGCCCTAATAACTCTTTTAAATATCGAATTTAACTAAAGAGTTTGGGCTTATTTTTTTGTAGAAAAGGGGAGCCAGAAATAAAAGGAAAGTTATTCATACTTTCTCTAAAATCCGGTGCTTGACCCATGAGGAGTAAAATATGGCAAAAAAAGTAGAAGCTTATATTAAGTTACAAATTCCAGCAGGTAAAGCAAACCCAAGTCCACCTGTAGGTCCAGCTTTGGGTCAACGCGGTGTTAACATTATGGAATTCTGTAAAGCGTTTAACGCAGCAACACAACAGATGGAGCAAGGGTTACCTACTCCAGTTGTAATTACTGTGTATAGTGATCGTAGTTTTACCTTTGTTACTAAAACTCCACCCGCTTCTGTTCTTCTGAAAAAAGCTGCAGGTATTCAAAGTGGAAGTGGTACACCCAACACTAAAAAAGTGGCCAAGCTTAACGTGAGACAACTCGAGGAAATTGCGAAGATCAAAGAACCTGATTTAACAGCAGCAAGTTTATCGGCAGCAGTTAGAAGTATTGCAGGTACTGCGCGCAGTATGGGTATTGACGTTGAAGGTTTAGAGTAAGGGGTATGCCATGGCAAGAGTATCTAAGAAGCAAAAGAAGATTATAGAGACAATTAAGTCAAATCATTTATATAGCGCGACTGAAGCAATTAGCCTGTTAAAACAATTTGCTTCAACTAAATTTCGTGAAAGTTTAGATATAAGTGTTAATTTGGGTGTTGATCCTCGTAAATCTGATCAAGTTGTGCGTTCATCAACTAACCTACCTAAAGGTACCGGAAAAGTAGTACGTGTGGCTGTATTTGCACAAGGTGATAATGCCACCAAAGCTAAAGATGCAGGTGCGGATATTGTAGGATTTGAAGATTTGGCTGAGAAAATCAAAAGTGGCGTAATGGACTTCGATGTTGTTATTGCTACACCCGATGCAATGCGCATTGTTGGACAGCTAGGTCAGATTTTAGGTCCAAGAGGCCTAATGCCAAATCCAAAGGTTGGAACAGTTACTACCAATGTTGAAGCAGCAGTAAAAGATGCAAAATCAGGACAGGTACGCTACAGAACTGATAAGAATGGTATTATTCATTGCTCTGTCGGTAAAGTAGATTTTACTGCTGAAGACGTCATTGAAAACATAGTTGCTTTAATTAATGATCTTAAGAAAGCAAAACCTACTTCGGCTAAAGGTCAATACTTAAAGAAAATCTCTTTATCTACAACTATGGGCCCTGGCATAGCTATTGATATTTCGTCAATACCTGTGTAATATAATGACCCATTTTTAAGAATTCACGGCATAGATTTGGTTCCATGCCGTCGAAGACCGCAGGTGCTAACGCTTAATTTCCTGCGCAGACGGTGAACCGGCTCCAATTTTAAAAGAGACGGCCACCATAACTGGCAAATCCTTGTGATTTGTATAATTAGGAGGTCAGTAACGTGACATTAAATTTAGCTGAAAAAAAAGCTGTTGTTGAAGAAGTGACTGAGGTCGCCTCAAAAGCTATTTCGGCAGTGGTTGCTGATTATCGTGGTTTAACCGTTAATCAAATGACGCAATTGCGTAGCGAAGCACGCAAATCCGGTGTTTATCTTCGTGTTGTTAGAAACACATTAACACGAAGAGCTTTTAAAAATACTGAATTTGAATGCTTGAATGACTTGCTTGTAGGCCCGTTGTTCATTGCATTATCGCTGGAAGCACCTAGTGATGCTGCAAGACTACTAAAAGAATTCACTAAGACATTTGAAAAACTTGAGATTAAAGCACTATCCGTAGGCGGAAAA
Organism: Legionella tucsonensis; assembly: GCF_001468035.1. Classification (GTDB taxonomy): domain Bacteria; phylum Pseudomonadota; class Gammaproteobacteria; order Legionellales; family Legionellaceae; genus Legionella; species Legionella tucsonensis. The sequence goes on along the minus strand of NZ_LNZA01000005.1, from coordinate 12,326 downwards.
GTATATAAAGCAAATCAGATTGATGCTGTTGCTAGCTTACCGACTCGTGATGAAGCAATTGCCAAGTTGATGTATGTGATGAAAGCGCCAATTGAGAAATTTGTCAGAACTCTTGCTGAGCCACATGCTAAATTAGTAAGAACCTTAGCAGCAGTAAAAGATAAGAAGATAGGTTAAATCTCATTTAATCATTAAATTAATTTTAAATCAGGAGCTAGTAATGGCTGTGTCAAAAAATGATATTTTAGAAACCATAGCAAACATGTCTGTTATGGAAGTTGTTGAATTAATCGAAGCAATGGAAGAGAAATTTAATGTTTCTGCTGCCGCTGCTGCTGTTGCAGTTGCTGCTCCAGCTGCTGGTGCTGCTGCCGCTGCTGAAGAACAAACAGAGTTTACTGTTGTTATGAGCAGTTTCGGTGCAAATAAAGTTAACGTAATTAAAGCAGTTCGTGGTATTACTGGCCTCGGCTTGAAAGAAGCTAAGGACTTAGTAGAAGGTGCTCCTTCAACAATTAAAGAAGGTGTATCTAAAGATGAAGCTGCTAACATCAAGAAAGAACTTGAAGAAGCTGGTGCTTCAGTAGAAGTTAAATAATAAAGTTATATCAGTGAGATAGGACCCAGCCATGGTTTCATGGCTGGGTTTACGTGTTTGAAGTCATCAATAATTTACAGAGGAAACACCATGGCCGTTGCAGAAGCTAAACCTCAATATTCGCATGCTGAGAAAAAACGATTTCGCAAAAGCTTTGGTAATCAGGCCGATAAAATGGCAATACCAAATCTGCTTGAAATTCAACTTAAATCCTATAGGGATTTTCTTCAGGCTGATAGTAAGTCAAACGAACAATTTAATACAGGATTGCATGCTGCATTTTCTTCTGTATTTCCGATTGAAAGCTTTTCTGGCAATGCACGACTAGAATATGTTAGTTATAAATTAGGCGAACCAGCGTTTGATGTTCGTGAATGCAAATTAAGAGGCTTAACCTATTCTGCGCCATTAAGGGTCAAAATCAGACTTGTTGTACTTGATAAGGACGCAAGCGAAGATCCTAAACCAATCAAAGACATCAGAGAACAAGATGTTTTTATGGGTGAAATCCCTTTAATGACAGATGTTGGTACATTTGTGGTAAATGGTACTGAGAGAGTAGTTGTTTCTCAATTGCATCGATCCCCTGGTGTGATATTTGAGCATGATAAGGGTAAAACTCATTCATCGGGCAAGCTATTGTATTCTGCACGTATTATACCCTACCGCGGCTCGTGGTTAGATTTTGAATTTGATCCAAAAGATTGTGTTTATGTCCGAATTGATAGAAGACGTAAGTTACCCGTAAGTATTTTATTAAGAGCCTTAGGATACGAAACAGAAGACGTCTTGAGTGAATTCTTTGAAATGACAAGTTGTCATCTTAAAAATGGTGAATATCACATTGATTTAATTCCTCAACGACTTCGAGGTGAAATTGCTTCGTTTGATATTCTTGTTCCTGAAACAGGTGAGCTTATTGTAGAACAAGGCAGAAGAATTACTGCTCGTCATATTAAACAAATGGAAAAAGCTCAGATGAAAGATCTGATTGTTCCACGCGACTACTTAATAGGCAAAACATTAGCAAAAACTATCATAGACACTTCTACTGGGGAGTTTATCGCGCAAGCAAATGACGAAGTAACTGATGAGTCCCTTGATCTAATGGCGTCCAATGGAATTCATGAGTTTGACATGATTTACACCAATGACTTGGATCATGGTTCTTATATATCAGATACCTTAAAAATTGATCCTACATCAAGCCAGTTAGAGGCGCTAGTTGAAATTTATCGTATGATGCGACCCGGAGAACCACCAACTAAAGAAGCAGCTGAGGCTTTATTTAAAAATTTATTCTTTGTTGATGAGCGGTATGATTTATCAGCAGTTGGTAGAATGAAATTTAATCGTCGTGTCGGTAGAAAAAATGATGATGGCCCAAGTACTTTGACTAAAGAAGATATATTGGATGTTATCAAAACACTAATCGATATAAGAAATGGTATTGGTATGGTGGATGATATTGACCACCTAGGTAACAGAAGGGTTCGCAGTGTTGGTGAAATGACAGAAAACCAATTTAGAGTTGGTCTTGTACGTGTTGAAAGGGCTGTAAAAGAACGTCTAAGCTTGGTTGAGTCTGAAAATCTGATGCCACAGGATTTAATTAATGCAAAACCAGTTTCTGCTGCAATTAAAGAATTTTTTGGTTCAAGTCAATTATCCCAATTTATGGACCAAGTTAATCCATTATCTGGTGTCACACACAAACGTCGGGTTTCAGCGTTGGGTCCAGGTGGTTTAACACGTGAACGGGCTGGCTTTGAAGTTCGTGACGTTCATACCACGCACTATGGACGCGTTTGCCCTATTGAAACACCAGAAGGTCCAAACATTGGTTTGATTAATTCATTATCTGTTTATGCAAGAACAAATGATTATGGATTTATTGAAACTCCATGCCGCAAAGTAATTAATGGTCGTGTGACTGATGAGATTGAATATTTGTCAGCTATTGAAGAAGTTGATCAGTATATTGCACAATCAAGTGTAACTCTTGATAAGAACGGAAACATTCTTGCAGATCTCGTTCCTTGTAGACATCAAAATGAATTTTCATTAACTACACCTGATAATATTAACTACATGGATATTTCACCTAAGCAGATCGTTTCTGTAGCTGCTTCTCTAATTCCATTTTTGGAGCATGATGATGCGAACCGTGCTTTGATGGGTTCAAATATGCAACGTCAAGCAGTGCCAACTTTACGTTCTGAAAAACCGCTGGTAGGTACAGGAATGGAACGTATTGTTGCTTCTGATTCAGGAGTTTCTGTAGTTGCTAAACGCGGTGGAGTAATTGATCTTGTTGATGCATCGCGAATTGTTGTTCGAGTGAATGATGACGAGACAACAGCGGGTGAAACTGGCGTTGATATTTACAACCTGACTAAGTATTTCCGCTCAAACCAAGATACATGTATTAATCAACGTCCAATTGTTAATACTGGCGATATGATTCAAAAAGGAGACATCTTGGCTGATGGTCCTTGTACTGATATGGGTGAGTTAGCGCTAGGCCAAAATCTATTGGTCGCCTTTATGCCTTGGAATGGATATAACTTTGAGGACTCTATCCTTATATCAGAACGTATCGTACAAGATGATCGATTTACAACGATTCACATTGAAGAGTTAACTTGTATTGCACGTGATACTAAATTAGGTACTGAAGAAATTACTGCTGATATTCCAAATGTTGGTGAATCAGCACTTTCTAACCTGGATGAAGCTGGGGTGGTTTATATCGGTGCGGAAGTTAAAGCAGGCGATATTCTGGTTGGAAAAGTTACTCCTAAAGGTGAAACGCAACTGACACCCGAAGAGAAGTTGCTGCGTGCAATTTTTGGTGAAAAGGCTTCTGATGTTAAAGACTCTTCATTACGTGTTCCCTCAGGAATGAACGGTACAGTTATTGATGTTCAAGTATTTACGCGTGATGGCTTAGAAAAAGATGCGCGTGCTAAAAGTATTGAAGAAGAACATCTAGCTCGAGTTCGTAAGGACTTAGTTGATGAGCGACGTATTCGTGAGGAAGATATATACCATCGCGTGGCTAACATTGTAAACGATAAGGTAGCAACAGGTGGTCCAGGAAATCTGAAACCAGGAACTAAAATAAACCAAGAGTATCTTGATAAAATAGGTAGAGAGAAATGGTTTGATATTCGTCTCGAAAACGATGTAATTAGCCAGCAATTAGAACAACTTTCAAAACAACTTGAACTGTTGTCTAAAGAAATGGAAAAGCGGTTCAATGATAGTCGTAAGAAAATAATTCAAGGTGATGATTTAGCTCCTGGTGTGTTAAAAATTGTTAAGGTATATCTTGCAGTGAAGAGACGTATTCAGCCAGGTGATAAAATGGCTGGTCGACACGGAAACAAAGGGGTTATTTCTATTGTGGTTCCGGTTGAAGACATGCCACATATGGAAGATGGAACAGCTGTGGATATTGTTCTTAATCCATTGGGTGTACCTTCACGGATGAATATTGGACAAGTGTTGGAAACTCATCTTGGTTTAGCTGCAAAAGGCTTGGGAAATATAATTGCTCAGATGCTTGATTCAAAACAGAATACAGCTGAAATCAGATCGTTTTTAAATAAGATATACAACCATGATGATGTACAAAGAGTACATCTAGATTGTCTGAATGATGAAGAGTTACTCAGATTGGCAGATAATCTAAGAGCCGGTGTACCGATGGCAACACCTGTTTTTGATGGTGCTTCTGAAGAAGAAATAAAAAGCATGCTGCAGCTAGCAAATTTGTCTTCTGATGGTAAAACCTTCTTGATTGATGGTAGAACTGGAAGCAAATTTGATAACCCAGTAACTGTAGGTTACATGTATATGTTGAAACTAAACCATTTAGTTGATGATAAGATGCATGCTCGCTCAACTGGTTCATACAGCCTTGTAACGCAACAACCACTGGGTGGTAAGGCACAGTTTGGTGGCCAACGCTTTGGAGAGATGGAAGTATGGGCTCTCGAAGCTTATGGTGCAGCTTATACATTACAGGAAATGTTGACTGTGAAATCAGATGACGTTGGAGGTAGAACAAAAATCTACAAAAATATTGTCGATGGCGATCATCGTATGGATCCAGGAATGCCTGAATCTTTCAATGTGTTGTTGAAAGAAATTCGTGCACTTGGAATAGATATTGAACTCGAACACGATTAACTTTTTCAGCGATACATACTGATTAACAAATTTTTGGAGGCATAGACTTGAGTACTCTAAACGACGATCCAATGAATGAACCAATGAGAAAAGCACCTGTAATGAGTGATTTACTCGGCATCCTTAAGCAACAGGGACAAAGTGAAGAGTTTGACGCAATTAAGATTGCGTTAGCCTCTCCAGAACTAATTCGTTCATGGTCATATGGTGAAGTAAAAAAACCGGAAACAATTAATTACCGAACATTTAAACCTGAGCGAGACGGTTTATTTTGTGCCAAAACATTTGGTCCAGTAAAAGATTATGAGTGCTTATGTGGTAAGTACAAGCGACTCAAACATCGCGGAGTTATCTGCGAAAAATGTGGTGTAGAGCTTGCACTGGCTAAAGTACGTCGTGAGCGAATGGGACATATTGAACTTGCAAGTCCAGTTGCACACATCTGGTTCTTGAAGTCATTACCTTCTCGGATTGGTTTATTACTTGACATGACGTTACGAGACATTGAACGTGTTCTTTATTTTGAAGCGTTTGTTGTCGTCGATCCAGGGATGACGGAGCTTGAGCGAGGCCAGTTGCTGAATGATGAAGTATATCTTGATGCAATGGAACAGTATGGTGATGAGTTTGACGCACGAATGGGTGCTGAGGCAATTCGTGATTTGCTTCGTCAAGTAGATTTGGAAGAAGAAATCAAGAATTTACGTGAAGAATTACCAACAACAAACTCTGAAACAAAAATAAAGAAAATCACGAAGAGATTAAAACTGCTTGAAGCGTTTTATGACTCTGGTAATAAGCCAGAGTGGATGGTCATGGATGTATTACCTGTTCTACCGCCTGATTTAAGACCTTTAGTTCCTTTAGATGGAGGACGTTTTGCTACATCTGACTTGAATGATTTGTATCGACGTGTTATTAACCGAAATAATCGTTTGAAACGTCTTCTCGATCTGAACGCACCTGATATTATTGTGCGTAATGAAAAGAGAATGCTACAGGAATCAGTTGATGCCCTGCTGGATAATGGACGTCGTGGCCGTGCGATTACAGGTACAAATAAGAGGCCTCTCAAATCCTTAGCGGATATGATTAAAGGAAAGCAAGGTAGATTCCGCCAAAACTTGCTAGGTAAGCGTGTAGATTATTCAGGACGTTCAGTAATTGTGGTTGGTCCGACTTTGAAGTTACATCAATGCGGTCTTCCAAAAAAAATGGCTCTTGAGTTATTTAAACCATTTATATTCAGCAAGCTTGAATTTAGAGGGTTAGCTACAACAATTAAAGCTGCCAAAAAAATGGTAGAGCGTGAAGAGTCGGTCGTTTGGGATATTTTAGATGATGTTATTCGTGAACATCCTATCCTTTTAAACCGTGCACCTACATTACATAGACTAGGTATTCAGGCATTTGAACCTGTGTTGATTGAAGGTAAAGCGATACAACTGCATCCTTTAGTTTGTACTGCATATAACGCAGATTTCGATGGGGACCAAATGGCTGTTCACGTTCCGTTGACTTTAGAAGCACAATTAGAAGCTCGCTCGCTAATGATGTCTACCAATAATATCTTATCGCCTGCGAGTGGTGAGCCAATTATTGTTCCCAGTCAAGACGTTGTACTAGGATTATATTATTTAACTCGAGAAAAGGTTAATGCATTAGGTGAAGGGAAGATTTTTGTCAGCGCCCAGGAAGCACAGAATTTTTACGAATCAGGACATCTTGATATTCATGCAAAAATTAAAATCCGTATGCCTAAGGAAGATGGAGAGGGACATCATCTGGTAGAAACTACAGTTGGTCGAGCTATTCTTGCTGAGGTTCTTCCTAAAGGTATGACTTTTGCAACAATAAACCGTACCATGACCAAGAAAGTAATTTCGAAAGTTATTGATAGTTGCTATAGAAATTTTGGTTTGAAGGAAACTGTAATTTTTGCTGATAAGCTCATGTACACCGGCTTTAAGTATGCGACACGTTCTGGCGTATCAATTGGTATTGAAGATATGGAAATACCTGATGATAAATCCAATATTATTGAACATGCTGATAATGAAGTTCGTGAAATTGAATCACAATTCCGTTCAGGCTTGGTAACCAATGGCGAACGTTACAACAAAGTAATTGATATTTGGTCCAGAACAAATGAATTAGTTGCTAAATCTATGATGAGCAAAATAGCAACTGAAGAAGCTCGTGATGCAAAAGGTAATCTTGTCAGACAAGAATCATTTAACCCAATTTTCATGATGGCTGACTCAGGTGCTAGGGGTTCTGCAGCGCAAATCAGACAGCTTGCAGGTATGCGTGGATTGATGGCTGCACCAGATGGCTCGATTATCGAAACACCAATTACCGCTAATTTCCGTGAAGGTTTGAATGTATTCCAGTACTTTATTTCAACTCACGGTGCGAGAAAAGGTCTGGCAGATACCGCGTTAAAAACAGCTAACTCAGGTTACTTAACACGGCGTTTAGTCGATGTAGCGCAAGACGTCGTAATTACCGAAGATGATTGTGGTGTTGACACTGGTATTCTAATGCAACCTCTGATTGAAGGTGGAGATATCGTTGAGCCTTTACATGAGCGCGTATTAGGACGAGTAGTTGCTTCAGATGTTTACATACCTAACCAAAGTGAGCCTGTGGTTACTGCAGGGACATTATTGGATGAAGAGTGGGTAGAAAAACTGGAAAAACAAGGCGTGGATCAAATCATGGTTCGTTCACCGATTACTTGCCAAACACGATTTGGATTATGTGCTAAGTGCTATGGTCGTGATTTGGCAAGAGGTCACCTTGTTAATACTGGCGAAGCGGTAGGTATCATTGCTGCTCAATCAATTGGTGAGCCTGGAACGCAGTTAACAATGCGTACCTTCCATATCGGGGGAGCAGCATCAAGAGCAACAGCGGCAAATAATATCCAGATTAAAACTAAAGGGGTTATTCGTTTACATAATATTAAAACAGTAACACATGAAAATAAAAATCTGGTTGCTGTATCGCGCTCCGGTGAGGTAACGATTGTTGATGAGTTTGGTCGTGAACGTGAACGTTATAAGCTACCTTATGGTGCTGTAATTTCCGTGCAAGATAATTCACCAGTGGATGCTGGACAAGTTATTGCTACTTGGGATCCTCATACTCACCCAGTTATTTCTGAGGTAAGTGGTTATCTGAAATTTGTAGACTTAATCGATGGTATTACCATGAATCGACAGACCGATGAATTAACCGGTTTGAGCAATATTGTAATTATCGATGCAAAACAACGCAGTGCCGCGGGTCGCGATTTGCGTCCAATGGTAAAACTAGTTACTGAAAATGGCGAAGATATTTATCTTGCTGGTACTAATGTTCCTGCCCAATATTATCTGCCTGTAGACGCGATTGTTAATTTTGAAGACGGTAGTCATGTGGGAATTGGGGATGTTATTGCCCGTATCCCTCAAGAGCGTTCCAAAACTCGCGATATTACAGGGGGTTTGCCAAGAGTAGCTGATTTATTTGAAGCACGTAAACCTAAAGACTCAGCAGTTATGGCTGAAGTTTCGGGAATGGTTAGTTTTGGTAAGGAAACAAAGGGTAAGAGAAGATTGCTTATTAATATTTCTGAAGATCAATGTCATGAAGAATTGATACCGAAATGGAGGCACATTTCTGTCTTCGAAGGCGAACATGTTGAGCGCGGTGAGATTATCGCTGAAGGTGCACTCAATCCGCATGATATATTACGTCTATTGGGTGTAGGTGCATTAGCGAATTACATCGTAAATGAGGTACAGGATGTATATCGTTTACAAGGTGTAAAAATTAATGACAAACATATTGAAGTAATCGTACGACAAATGCTACGTAAACGTATTATTACTTTTGCGGGGGATTCAAAGTTCTTGGTAGGTGAGCAAGTAGAGGAAAGCATTTTATTGCAAGAAAATGACAAACTTATTGCTGAAGATAAACAAATTGCGCGAGGGACACCTATATTGTTGGGTATTACAAAGGCTTCTTTGGCAACTGAATCATTTATCTCCGCTGCTTCGTTCCAAGAAACAACAAGAGTACTAACTGAAGCTGCTGTAAGTGGTAAAGTTGATGATTTACGTGGGTTAAAAGAAAACGTGATGGTTGGACGCCTGATTCCTGCAGGAACAGGTTATGCTTATCATCAAGGCCGTAAGGCAAAAAGAGCTAAGGCTGCAGCCGGTGAGCACCCAGTGCATACTGTTACTGCAAGTGATGTTGAACATGCGTTAAGTGAAGCATTAAACGCAGACAATCAAGAACACTAGTTCGGATTCGAAAAACGGCAGATTAAACTTGACAAATCTGCCGTAGCTATATAGAATCCGGCCTCCTTATGCATTCGAAATAATCAAAAGAGACAGATCGGAGTTAAGTATAAATGGCTACTATTAATCAGTTAGTAAGAAAGCCTCGTGTGGACGTAAAGAAGAAAAGTAACGTACCAGCACTGGAATCATGTCCACAAAGACGCGGTGTTTGTACACGCGTTTACACTACTACACCTAAAAAACCTAACTCAGCTATGCGTAAGGTTGCTCGTGTACGTTTAACCAATGGATTTGAGGTTTCATCATATATTGGTGGAGAAGGCCACAACCTGCAGGAACACTCAGTTGTTCTAATTAGAGGTGGCCGTGTTAAAGATTTACCTGGTGTGCGTTATCACACGGTACGAGGTAGCTTAGACACATCAGGTGTTAATGATCGTAAACAAGGTCGTTCAAAATACGGTACTAAAAAGCCAAAAGATAAAAAATAACTGATTGTAGGAAATTGAAATGCCTAGAAGAAGAGAAGTCCCTAAAAGAGAAATTTTGCCAGATCCTAAACATCATAGTGAACTGCTAGCAAAGTTTATTAACGTTTTAATGGTCAGTGGTAAAAAGTCTACTGCTGAAAAAATAATATACGGTGCTTTATCTGTTTTAGAAGAGCGCGTAAAGAAGCTTAAAAAGACAGATGAAGAAGAAGGTGAATCAGGTTCTACAAGTGGTTCAGCAACTGTTCTTCGTTACTTCGAAAATGCTTTAGATAATGTTCGCCCAAGCGTAGAAGTTCGTTCGCGTCGAGTTGGCGGTGCTACATATCAAGTTCCAGTTGAAGTAAGAACAGATCGCAGCATTGCATTGGGAATGCGCTGGATTGTTCAAGCTGCACGTACTCGTGGTGAAAAAGGTATGATGTTACGCTTGGCTGGAGAGCTGATGGACGCCTACGAAAGTAAAGGTTCTGCAGTGAAAAAGCGTGAAGATACGCATAAAATGGCAAAAGCTAACCAGGCGTTTGCACATTTTAGATGGAATTAAGAGAGAGGGTAATCCGTGTCTACTCCATTAAAACTATATAGAAACATAGGAATTGCAGCCCACGTTGATGCTGGAAAAACTACAACAACAGAGCGTGTACTGTATTATACTGGTATGTCTCATAAAATTGGTGAAGTTCATGACGGCGCTGCAACAATGGACTGGATGGTTCAGGAGCAAGAGCGCGGCATTACCATTACCTCAGCAGCAACAACTTGCTACTGGCCTGGCATGGACAAGCAATTTGAACCCCACCGTATCAATATTATTGATACCCCAGGACACGTTGACTTCATGATTGAGGTTGAGCGTTCATTGCGTGTACTCGACGGTGCTGTAGTTGTGTTTGATTCAGTATCTGGTGTAGAACCACAATCAGAGACTGTTTGGCGTCAAGCAAATAAATACGGCGTACCGCGTATAGTATTTGTTAATAAGATGGATAGGATGGGTGCAAACTTTCTTCGTGTAGTGACCCAAATTAAGCAAAGATTGGGTTCAAATCCTGTCGTTGTTCAACTACCTATTGGCGCAGAAGAAGAGTTTAAAGGTGTTATTGACCTCATTAAAATGAAAGCAATTCATTGGGATGAAGAAAATAAGGGCATGACATTCCAATATAAAGAAGTACCTGAGGATCTCAAGAGTCAATGCGAAGAATATCGTGCACTACTTGTTGAGGCCGCTGCAGAAGCAACCGAAGAACTGATGGAAAAATATCTTGAAGGTGAAGAGCTTACCGAAGAAGAAATCAAAAAAGCACTTCGTCAATTAACAATATGTAACAAGATTGTTCCTGTTTTTTGTGGCTCAGCCTTTAAAAATAAAGGTGTACAAGCAGTTTTAGATGGCGTAATTGAATATCTGCCTTCTCCATCTGATATTCCTGATGTTCAAGGTGTGGATGAGGATGGTGAACCCGCTTCTCGTGAAACAAGTTATGATGCACCATTTTCAGCTTTGGCATTTAAAATTGCTACTGACCCATTTGTTGGAACTTTAACTTACTTTAGAGCATACTCAGGTATTTTGAAGAGTGGTGATACAGTTTACAACTCAGTGAAGGCAAAAAGAGAGCGTATAGGTCGTTTGTTACAGATGCACGCCAATTCACGTGAAGAAATTAAAGAAGTAAGGGCAGGAGATATTGCTGCTGCTGTTGGACTAAAAACGGTAACAACAGGTGATACCTTATGTGATACAGATAGTGTTGTCATCCTTGAAAGAATGGACTTCCCAGATCCTGTAATTGCAGTTGCTGTTGAACCAAAAACTAAAGCAGACCAAGAAAAGATGGGGATTGCTCTTGGTAAATTAGCTCAAGAAGACCCATCATTCAGAGTTCATACAGATGAAGAATCAGGACAAACGATTATTGAAGGTATGGGTGAACTTCATCTAGAAATTATTGTTGACCGCATGAAACGCGAGTTTAATGTGGAAGCCAATGTAGGTAAGCCTCAAGTTGCTTATCGTGAAACACTGAAACAAAAAGTGGAACAAGAAGGTAAATTTGTTAGACAATCTGGTGGACGCGGTCAATTTGGGCATGTGTGGTTAAAAATTGAACCTCAAGAGCCTGGAAAAGGCTATGAGTTTATCAATGAAATTGTTGGTGGTGTTATCCCTAAAGAATACATTCCAGCTGTTGATAAGGGGATTCAAGAGCAAATGCAAAATGGCGTTATTGCTGGATATCCAGTAGTAGACGTTAAAGTAACTTTATTTGATGGTTCATTCCATGAAGTAGACTCTAGTGAAATGGCGTTCAAAATTGCTGGCTCAATGGGTTTCAAACAAGGTGCATTAAAAGCCAAACCGGTTTTACTTGAACCAATTATGAGTGTTGAAGTAGTTACTCCTGAAGACTACATGGGCGATGTTATGGGCGACCTTAATAGACGCCGTGGTCTTGTACAGGGTATGGAAGATTCTCCAGCAGGAAAAATTGTTAGAGCTGAAGTACCACTTGCAGAGATGTTTGGTTATTCGACCGATTTACGTTCTGCTACCCAAGGAAGAGCAACATATACTATGGAATTTTCTAAGTATGCTGAAGCTCCAAATAACATTGCTGAAGCAATTATTAAGAAACAATAAAAAGTTAAAACGAGGTTATTGAAATGGCGAAGGAAAAATTTGAACGTAAGAAGCCACACGTAAATGTGGGGACGATTGGTCACGTAGACCAC
>NZ_LNZA01000004.1:16096-48165 GCF_001468035.1 Legionella tucsonensis | reverse complement strand
CAAGCGCCAATGTTTCTGCAAGCGTTGCAGCGCCATCACAAACGCGAATTTCCAGAGTTCCAAAACCAGGACTTGGTCTTAGATCCCACCATAAATCTTTAAGTGATTTAATCGAGCCACATAACTTCAATGTTTTATATAAGTTTTCGAAGTCTTGCCATGAGCGGACATGATAGGGCTGACCCGCTGTCGGAAGAGCCTCATAAGTAGTGGGGCGACATGAAGCAAGCCCGGTGTCAATTCCTTGCCAAAAAGGAGAACTGGAGGACAGCGCCAATAAGTGAGGCAAAAAATACATGAAAAAGTTATTAAATCGTATGCATTCTTCACCACTGGACATACCCAGATGAACATGCAACCCATATACGCTCATACGACGTGTAAGCCATTGATTGCGGTCAATTAGCTCCTGATAACGAGTCGTAGGAGAAACCTCCCAATCAGAGTATTTAGAAAATGGGTGAGAACCCGTTGTTGAAAATAAAACTCCTAAATCTTTTGTTGCATTTTGTAATGAAGCAAGTGTTTTATAAAGATCATCTTCAACTTCCTGGGCAGTAATACATTTATCCGTATTCACCTCTATGGTACTTAAATAAAACTCTGGTTTAATTTTTTCGAGGTGGGCCGTAGCACTAAGTACTTCAGTAGCTCTTGAGCATAAATTATAATTTTCAGAATCGATGAGTTGCAGTTCAATTTCTACTCCCAACGTTAAAATGCCATTACTTTTAAAAAAAATTTCTTCCTGCTCAGATATGTAAGCCGATTGCGAGTCATTCTTAGTTAATTTTAAGAGATTGTTCATTTGATTATCCATTTGATAATCCTCCCTAGGTTTATATTCTTGGAGAGTGCTAGTAATTGATGTATTGAAAAGTTACTTCCAATACTGTTTTTGAGAAGATTTCTCTAGCTAGTGAATGCTCAGATACTACAAATAACACCCTGATTTTTATTTCTGTTCAAATTATTTGTATGCAAATTGTTGATCATGGTAACGGTTATATGAGTTCTTTTCAACTTTTACAGAAGCAAACACAAAATTAATATTTTCTTAATCAAATAGAACTATAATTTAACTTAGACCTTAAACGGAATTATTTTATGCCATATCCCAAAATATCAGCAGCGCTTAATAACTGCCCACTGCATGCGATAACTCCTGAGTTAGTACAGGAAATATATCGTTTTGCAAAGGATGAGCAGTATAATAATCAACATAATGATACTTATGCTGAATTAAAAAATAATTTTGCTGAATTTTATGGCTTTGATTCGAACGATTTGTCCTGGAAACAATTTGCGGGTATTCTAAAGCAGTATAACCCTTTTGATATTCAAATCATGATGGGGCCGGTGCTTCGTCTTTTTATGGCAGTCCAACTAGATAAACCGGCAATATACAGAGAGTTTGTTCCCGGAGCACATAAAGCTAAAGAAGAGGTTATTGCGGAATATACACAAATAAATCCGGAAACTGCTCGCTATGCAAGCTTAGATCAATATGATTTAGCAACGCTTGTCTGCAAGCCATTGGGATTTAGCCTAAACTATATTCCACAAGAAGAGCATGGAATTGAAGAGACAATTGATCCAGATATCCCCCTGCCAAATCCACAACTTATCACGATTTGCCATACGGGAGACCATAGAGGTGCGTCACATGGTGGGCATTGGGAAAGGACAACTGATGCATTAGAACGAATTGAGTATAAAAAGCATAAAAGCACACAATTACATCACTACTTAACATTATTAGGCCATGACCCTCAAGTAAATATTGCTGGATTTACATTTTTAAAACAGCATGTCCAATTAACCGCAGGCAGGCTTAGACGGGAGGCTCATGTTGATACTGAGCTTTGCAATTTATATAATGCGGTCACTCTCATTGAAAAATATCTAAAAAATATTCAAGAAGTGCCTAAGGATTTAGCAATAAAGTTATTAAGACCTGCTTTAACTCACAATAAATATGCTAGGGAATTTATTGGAAACTACGAGTTTGAAGTGCATGAGTTTGATGACCAAATCGTGCAATGGCTCAGCGCTGAAGAGGAATTCTACAAGCCCGTTTTAACAGCCGAAAAAGAAGCGCTAGCCAGAGAACTCGCCCAGCCACCACTCCTCATAAATCCAAGCCAGTTACCCACTGCTTATGGAATTAAGGGAGAAAGAAAATTCTACAAAAACCTTGCTCTACTCCAGAATAAAATCACTGATCTGGAGGAGCGCAAACGTAAGGCCTTGGATGACGCAAAGGGCGATAAAAACGATGAAGATTATCGTAAGCTTAACAACGCTTGGGATGTTGCTACAAAGCTTCATCAAACGCTTAGTGGCCAAGCAGATGTATATTTTGCAAATCCAAATCATGACACCTACAAAACATTTAAAGATCAATCTCTAAATTTGATACGTGACGCCCATCATGCGCTTGATGAGCATCGAGGTTGGTCAGAGTTTCTAGTAAACCTCGCTCTTGGTGTCTCAACTGCAGGAGTTGGGATAGTGATTAAAGGTTTGATAAACTGGGGATGCAATCGTTCATTTCTCTTTGTACATCAAACAAAGTCCAGTCAACTACTTGATAAAATTGAAGATGTCGTTGTTAATAAGGCTGATCCACAAAACCCAATAGAAGAGGAAGGTGATAACGACATTGGCGACGACTTCTATAATCCGGCATAACGTTTTTAACGAAGATAATAAAATGAATAGAACAACAGCATGACTCACGCATTAAATAATGCAATCCAAAATTCAAGCCATTCCCCCTTGCTGTCATGCAAAAATTAGCTCATCTTATCTTTTGGGTTATTTAAAATAAATCAACATTTGGTTTGCTTTTCTTTACCGACAAAATGATCTGCTCTTGAAATTTTTTGGAGTTTTTATGTTCATTCGACTATTGATTATAGCAATTTTAGGCTTATATTGCACCATAGTATTTGCTGTTGCAGAAGTACCTCCTATTTCAGGGAAAATAAACCAGGTAATTTATGTCACTTTAGATGGTGTCCGTTGGCAAGATGTTTATCAAACTCACAAACATTTTCCAAAATTTTGGCAAAAACACGCCAGCAAATTTATTTTTTACGGAGAGCCTTCTGGCAATACTCCTATCTATACTGCTTCAGTGCCAATTAGCCTTCCTTCATATCAAAGCCAAATGGCAGGATCGGTACAATCATGTGCTGATAACGATTGCGGCCGGATTAAAGTTGAAACATTGCCAGAGAAAATTATTCGTCAATTGCATTTACCTAAAAAGAAAGTGGCAATTTTTTCCTCTTGGCCCGAGATTAGCTATGCTGCAGAGCACATTGCAGGAACAACGTTCAGTAATAACGGAAATGAATTTGTATACGATCCTGATAGTTTAAAGCCTGATGACGTGATGGACGCGTTGAATCAAAAGCAACATGATGATCATCCCGATAGCAAGAACCGTTATGATCCATACACTTTTGCACAAGCATGGCATTATTTTGTTACCTATGAACCTCTATTCTTATGGATATCATTAAATGACGCCGATGAAGCGGCACATGCAGATGATTTAAAGGCTTATCATAAAGTATTGTCCTATTACGATGACGTGTTAGATGAAATTTTGAGCTATTTACAAGCCAAGGGCATAGATAAACAAACGCTGGTCATAATAACTACGGACCACGGTCGTGGTTATGGGAGGAATTGGGTAAATCATGGGCCTAAGTATCCAGAATCTAAGAAAATATGGGCCTTTGTGATGAATGGAAAATTGGCTCCCGTCGCACAGGATGAGGAGAAGGGACGCTATAGTTTATTGTCTATTCGTCCAACTATAGAAAAGGCATTAGGCTTAGTTGATCAGTAGTTAAGAAGGCAAAAAAATTAAAGGACGCCGTATTAAGTGTTCAAAAATAAAAGAAGCAAAATGCTGGTTGCATAATCCGCCTGTGTGCCCGCTAAATTTTATTTATGAAGTCTAGTGAAAACTTTTCAGCCTAAAGAAAGAATTGTGAATAATAAGCTATAGTTAAATTACATATATCAAAAGGATCTGATATGGAAAATACAAATAATATTACACTTCATCCTGATACAAAAATCATGCAACGCCACTGGGGATGGTTTTTAGGTTTAGGAATTTTGCTCTTGATCTTTGGCGTTATTGGTTTAGGAATGGAAATCTTATTAACCATAGTCAGCATGTATTTTTTCGCCGCGTTACTCATGATTTCAGGATTATCGCACTTTGCCGATGCTTTTAAACACACAGAATGGAAAGGTACGATTTGGCAAATTATCGTTGCAATACTCTACCTTATTGGCGGAGGTATTGTCTTATATGATCCTTTATTAGCGTCAACCATCATTACTGCTTTATTGGCTTGGACGCTTATTGTTATTGGTGTAGTTCGAATTAGCATGTCCGTATCTTTACGAAACACAAAGGGTTGGGGGTGGATCTTGTTTGCAGGGATATGCTCCTTAATACTTGGTATTCTGATTCTATTGCAATGGCCAATGAGTGGGTTATGGGTCATCGGATTGTTTATTGCGATTGATATGATCATTAGCGGTTGGACTTACATTTTTATAGCAATCTCCTTACGCAGAACCAAATCGCTCTGATTTCCGATGAAAGAAGCCTCGCTGTAGCTTGGCTCTGCGAGCAATCAGGCTATGGCGGGCACCGTGGGAAATAGAGCTATTCTATCAACCACCTTACTCGACGCTGGCTCTTTTTACGCCGGGACACTCGGTTATGCCCCGATTCATCTTTCCAGTATTCCTGCTGCTGGACAAACGGTAATAGCAGTATTTGCTTTAAGTAGTTATCCTTTTTCCTCGCATATCCAGGAACACCAATATCGATTTCTTCCTGGGAGATGCCTAAGCCGATAGTTCGGTGCAATCTGTCCCAAACCGAAAAAACAACAGAGTAGTTTGAGTCCGTCTCCCTTCTGAAATTAGAGTGATGAATACCGTGCATCCTCGGGGTTACGAAAATAAGATTCAGTATCCGCTCCAAACGCAACGGAAGGCGCAGGTTTGAGTGATGGAAAAAAGTACCAATCTGAAATATGGCTTCGTACATCAAAAAAGTACTCGCCGATACGCCTATGAGCGCCACTTGAATAGCGCGAAAGAAAGTGGAAAGCGCCACTTCGCCAGGATGAAAGCGGAAACCCGTGGAAACATCAAGGTCGGGATCGATATGGTGTACATTATGAAAACGCCAAAGGAACGGAATTTTGTGGTTGGCAATATGCCAATAATAGAAGCTAAGGTCCAACAGTAAAAAACCGGCTAAAGCTTCCCAAAGCCCCGTGAGTCTAAACCACCGTATTATTCCGAACGGTGTGCTGGCAGTCCATCCGAGAAAAAAGCGAGTTGTCGGGCGTATCAGCAGAAAAGCGACAGTAAAGGTAGTAATGGAAACTGCAATATTGACAGTCAGGCGAGAAAACGTGTCTCTTTTGCGCTTCCTAAGAGGAAACATTCTTTCCAGGAAAAACAAAATGAGTGCGAATCCAGCCGCAATGAATATTCCAGTCAATGATTTATCCTTTTTAATTTAAAAAATATACATACCATAGCAAATTTTAATTGACTTCAGAATCAATAAGATCCATAACCATGGTTGGGGTAATAGTTCTTGAAAAATTGACTTAAAGTGAACGCATAGTATAAAAGATGAGCAATGCGTTATAGCAATGGACAATATATAGCGCTGTAGGTTATTTCCCTTTAATTTTATGGAGAAAAGATGAGATTAAAAATAGAAATAGAAGCCGAATTAACTAGAGCAAGGGAACACCTCGAGACTCTCAAAAATGACTTTGCTAATAATGATGATCGAGGGCTTGATCGTTATATGTTTCTCTCGTCAATAAATCAATTGCTTAAGGGAGCAAAGAAAACAGTAGCAGATTTAGAAGAGGAATTGGAGCAATTTACTAAAAGAAGTGCCAACCAAATATGACATCATAATGAAGGTACAGGGAAGTATATTATCAATTTAAGGATAAGCTTATGTATATCATTTCCTATAATTATCTAAGCAGCATTCATGCTCCGACTTACTTTACTACTTCTTTTTATCGCCCTTACGAAAAACGAACCTGATCTTTATATCGCGAACACAGCGCTAACTTACATTAGTGGAATTGGTACAAACTATTTCTCTGCTTTTCTTGTCAACAATCAATTGTGCTTTCAGCGTATGCTGTTTCTTTTTCCCTGAATAGAATCGTCTTTGTCTTTTTTGGGGCGCTCAATAGACATTCTGTTGCATCAATAATAACTAACTCATACTTAACATCACTTTTTAATAAGGATTTTCAACCAGGTAGCCGCAAAATCAGGATGTTTTACTCTCGCTTACCCCATAGCTTTGGCTGACATGAAAATAAGTGCGATATTCGCGTATATACTCAAGCGTCATTATTCCAGGCTCAATTTGGGTTTTCGGACTCCTTGCAAATGTAGCGATTTTAACACCAGTTAGGCGACGAAATTTTTCGTCTTCAAGGCTCTTTTATTCCTTCATATTTCATATGAACTCCTTTTGCGGAGCTTTTTACAAGTATTTCTATGTAAATGCTAGGTTCCGAAGAGGTCTAATGCAAACAGAAAATATCCGGCAGTTTTCGCGGGCGCAAAACAGCTCGCCATGCTGCGTGGCGCTATCAATACGGCTAGAAAGCAGAAATGGAATATCCTTCAGTTTATTCAGGAAATTTTCAATCGGGATATTCCATCACTGGTTCTTAGCTAGCTGGGCAGTTACAATTTAAAAATATGAATATTACAAGATGGATTTCGTTTTAGATGGTATTCTGATTGTCAGTGTTAAAATGATGAATAATCAGCTCGGCAATTTCTTGATTATGTTTTAATGCAGTTTCTAATACTAATTTTCCCTTTGGTTTTATGCCCTTAGAAAGTAAAAATTGAAATATATCCCGATCTCCTGTGGCTGCAGCAACCACTAGATTATCGGATGATGGTTTTAAATTATAGACTTCAATTAACTCTTGTAATAATCCAAGATTGAGTGAGTGAATAGCAAAATTAATGGAATCATAAGCAGGCATGCAATATTTGGTAAAATACCGTAATCGCATGCTGGTGTATTTGCCAGACAAAATGGCCATATTCAACGTGTTATTATCAAAAGGTAAATTGGGTATACAGGCTAAAATTTCCAAAGATCCGAAGAATGCTGCCAGCTCCTGAAACGCCTTCAGTTCATCATTATTATAGTGATTTTTTTCTAAAAGCGCGCGAAATTCATCCACGTTATTATCGATCAGGCTAAGAAATAGTTCATAATCTTTATTATTTTGAATAAACAATTGGGTGGGAACTGAAAGTAAAGGGGACTCTTTAATTTTTTCAAGCGCATAAAGGTTTTCATAAATCTGTGCGTAATCATTATTTATGCTTCGAGTATTTGTGTTTATATTATAGTCCTCGAGCAAAACTTTAGACCAAAATTCCTTGCTGAAACCAGAATTTTCCACGCGTTTTTTTAACTGGTTGATTCTATTTTCATCTAATGCATAAAAAGGTTTGCGCTTATCCATAATTTGTTCCTATAGTTTGGGTGAAGAGGGTGTAGCGAGGTTTTCTCGCAGCTTTTTTGCCTCGGTACTTAAGGATTTAATCGCGGTTTGCAATCTTTCCTTAAGATTCTTTTGGTTTTCAATACGGGTAACTGTAGAATCTCTGCTTACACCAGCAGTATGTAATAAGTTTGTAAGATGCTCTTGGAGAAACGCTTTTTCACGGTGCTTACCAAGGAAATCGCGAGGATGCTCTTTGGGAGGCACTTTTTCGCGGTGCTTACCAATGAAATCGCGAGGATGCTCTTTGGGAGGCACTTTTTCGCGGTGCTTGCCAATGAAATCGCGAGGATTCTCTTTGGGAAACGCTTTTTCACGGTGTTTTCCATGGGAGTTGTGAGGATCAAGGCGAGCAACTTCATTTTTAACAACTTGAATTATTTTTGTTAGATCGAGATTGGAATAATCTTTAATGTCCTTAGGAAGAGCAGATTTTAATCGTTCCGATATCTGTTGGGCCTTCTGGGAGTTAGCCGTCATGGCAAATTTATCAATTTTAGCAATGATGTTTTTAATTTCTTCAAGAAGCTTATGGTTTTTTTCAGCAGAATTTAAATTATCTTTTCGCGTTGCTATCCAGTCTTTCTGCAAGCGAACAATATTATCGAGTATTTTACTATTGGTACGTTCAAAAATTGCCAAAGACGAGTTTTTAATTTTCGATTTTTCATCAACGGATGCATCTTTCGGTATTTGAGAAATAGTTTGAAAATGCTTCGCAAGTGCTAAGGCTTGCAAGATACCTGTTTGTAACCCTGAGTCTGTTGTATAAAGTGGATTAATTGACGAGTCACCCTGAAAAAAAGCAGTTCGTCCGGTCGGTAGTTGAACGTATGTTTTTGATATTTTTCCTAACTCTATATCAAAGGATGAAATCGACAATTGCTCTTGTTTATCTCCATAGGATGTACCATTACTTGTAATCGGTGTTATATCTTTAATGGCTTCGTCTGGCAAATGATCCTTTAATAACGTTTTAGCGTACTTCCACTGAGCTTCTTTGTCATTAAGTGTTTCCGGTATTTCCACGCCAATATAGGCTACATTATCAACCACGCGTACTTTGGAAAAGGGGCGTGTCGGGTAAGGCCACCCATACTCACTTTTTAACTTCTCTAATGATTCAGGATGGCCTTCATTTTGATTTAATAATTTTGAAAATTCCTCAGCATTACTGTTCTTGGGAATGTTAAAAGTAACGACCAGATGTTTTGTATGAGGAAGGGGAGTATCCAGTTTTTCAAATTTAATGGGGTTATTGGGGGGCATTTTGTTTATTTCTTTGATCAAATCACGTTTAACACCGGTCGTATCGATAATATTTTGAAAGCCTAGTGTTCTCTCTTCTTTATTAGGCGTGGTAATGGTAATTGATTCAGGACCTAATGTCATGGAGCTCTCATTTCTGGGCGTTTTTTTTGCTTCTACCCATTCAATTTTTTTACTACTAACCTCCTCATCTATTGCTGCTTGATGAAGAAGATTTTCCAAGTCGCCTGTTTTCACATAGAAACCCGGATGGCCGTCACGAATTTTTCCTTGGGAGACGAAGTTTTCAAAGTGCTTCTCTGTTACTAATTCTTTAACAAATTGACCAATATCCTCATTAAGCCATAAAACTTGCTGACGTACCCCGCGCTCTTCAAATCGATCGCCAACAATGGCAATTTTTTCATCAGGTCCGGAGTATTTTGCTGCAACCAGTGCTGAAATCAATCCGTTTGGGCCGGAACCAATGATTACTGTATGATAATTTTCATCAGGCATATAACTCCCCTAAAGTGAAGCAAAAGCATGGGTAAGTGCTATCATTGGTATCAAATATAAACATAATGGCTATATGTTTTATTATAGGCCGTGAAGTCAAAAAATACTCATAGTGGATTAATTTATGCCGACACCCTTGGGTGAATTATTGTATAGTGCTCAGAAAAGTAAAAACGCGGAAAAGCTGAGGATCTTGCGTAGAGGTGGTTACGCGGCACATTTTTTTCAATCAAAAAATCAAAACCTAAATCCTAGCCAGGCGAATAAAA
Source organism: Legionella tucsonensis (assembly GCF_001468035.1). Classification (GTDB taxonomy): domain Bacteria; phylum Pseudomonadota; class Gammaproteobacteria; order Legionellales; family Legionellaceae; genus Legionella; species Legionella tucsonensis. The sequence continues at coordinate 38,504 of NZ_LNZA01000004.1, read as the reverse complement.
TTATAGATATTTACTCAGCTCGGCATTTTATGCCTACTTATGATAATGTTGCGATGGAAGTAAAAAAAGGTAACAACCCCAGGTACCCCTGAAAATAGATTAGAAAAAGCTTGAAAAATAATAAGGAACATTAATAGTTATGATAAAAAGTATCGTGGTGTTGCGAGTCACCAGCTACGATTGGTAAGAGAAAAAATGATTGGACAAATTATATTTAAATCACTCGCCATCTCCGATCTTGATCTATTATGCAGATGGTTTGAAAAACCACATGTCTTAGAATGGTGGAATGATCACCTTGCGCCAGAACAAATTAAAAAGAAATATCGAATGCGTATCGATGATGATGTAATTTGTCCTTATATTGCTTATATGAATAACAAGCCGATCGCATTTATTCAATATTATTGGGCGAGTAAAGTAGGTGAGGGTTGGTGGCCTAATGAGGATGCAAATACAGTAGGTTTAGATCAATTTATTGGGGAGGAAAATTATATCAATAAAGGCTTCGGCACTTTAATGATGAAAGAATTTATTCAATTTTTATTTCAAAACCCTCTCATCAAGAAAATCATTATTGAAGCTGATCCCAATAATTTACGTGCAAAACGCTGCTATGAAAAAGCGGGATTTCATGAAATGGGCATCATAGACACGCCAGATGGGGAGTCTATTTTAATGGCGATACTCAAAAAAGATAAACAATAGGCTTTTTTATTCAGCTATAATAAAAAGGTAGGCAGATGTGCCTCGAGTAAATAACGGAGGTAGAGATGCCACAAGAGAGAGACGAAGAGAATAAAGATTGGCTAATTGAGTTAATGACAGAAACAGGATATCACCCTGATTCTGGAGGAATGTGTTTTGGCGTTGCCAATATGAGTATGCAAGCCATTCTCTCTGAAGAATTCAATCTATTTGAAGCCCGCTTTCTCAAGCTTATCGAGATTTACGGTGAATATATGGGTATACACCAGGCTATTGATATACTGGAAAAAGAAGCGGTAAATCCTACCCAGCAATTACAAGAGGATATAAAAAAAACTTTGATAACTAGCCTAAATCTTGAAGATAAACTTCGTGAGATGAGAAAAAAATGGTCGGCTCATTTGTTAGATGTAGTAAAGATTGATTTCGTTCACTTAAAAAAAGAGCTCAACAAAAAAGAAAATGATTTTTTATATGCTACTTATATAGAACAACAATTAACGAATTGTAGAAATGAATTAGAAAAACTTAAAGCGGAGCTTACCAATCCAGAAAATGATTATATGGCATTTTTTGAAGGGGTAGAACTCTATCAACGACCTGGTTTGCACCGTTCTTTATTTGAAAAAGCAACTCGATTAAAACAAGATACGCTACTCAGCGCACCCGTTGTTCTTTCCAAAAAACTGGAACAAAGTGGAGGAATCAGCAGAATAAATACCTTCATCGGAGCCTATGATTCTGATGAGTTATTTAAATATTTCTTTACGCTTAAAAACGAATTGCAGGGGATCAAAAAACCTATTGCTTTTATTCTTGGCAGTGGTGATCATGCCATTACAGTTGGATATGATTCGGCAGAGAATCAATGGCAATTCATTAATAGTGGCCGGGAACCCGAACGTATCCCTGGAAACAATGTACAAGAAATATCCCAGAGAGTTTTTAGCGCATTTTCGACAGGAAGTCAGTGCGTCTTTGCAACCAATGTTTATTGTAATAAAGCGAATGAAGAAGACTTTAAAAAACGCATGACCGCATGGGAAAAGCAACCTGAATTTCAAGAAATCCATAGAGTTGATGCAAAAAAAGCTAAAAGGGCAGGTTCACTTCTACTGCTCCTTGCTGCGTTAGATGATGATCCTACCATGGTTAAAAATCTTATAAAAGAAGGCGTTAATCCTGATCTGGTAGAGGATGAAGAAGGAAATACCCCGATTTTAACTGCTGTTTGCTGGAATCATATCGATGTACTAAAAGAATTGCTTGCATGCCCAACCAAAATAACCATGTCATTGAATGCTCAAGTCAATTCTTTGTATAAATTTGCTCGTGATGCGCAGATAGATGAACGCGTCATGGATGAATTGGTTCAGAAAAAAATGGGTTCGGGTCAACTCAATAATTCCTCGACAGTTTCTGTAACACTGTACGAGCTGGCAACCGTGCTGGGTCATACTGAAATAAGAGATTTATTGTATCAATATGAGCAAAATCCACCAGCAAAAACAAGTGCTGATAATTTTGTTTTTTTTAAGTCTGAAGAGTATCTAAGTAAAAGGGTAGCAAGTGATACATCGAATCCTGAAGAGAAACCTGTTGTTCCTAATCCTTTTGACCCTCATTAAGGGGTAGTAATCTTTTAGGCTACAAATCTAGAAAAAGGAGTGAATCAAGGGACCGTTGATTCGTGCCAACAATCATTACAGCGTAACTTAATATTTTCTAGAAGAAATTAGCGCAACATTATAAGATATAATGATGTGTGTAGTAACCGAATCCTTTGGAATAAAAATGATTTCAATGTTTGCAATCCCCAATTGTGATACTGTGAAAAAAGCGCGTGCCTTCTTAGAGAAAAATAAAATTGAGTATGAATTTATCGATTTTAAAAAATCCCCGCCAACAAAAGAACAAATAAAAGCATGGAGTGATTATTTAGGTGAGCTTCCTATCAACAAAAAGGGAATGACGTATCGAAAATATAAAGATCATTATGAAGCATTGAGTCTATCAGAAAAAATAGATTTTATTATCGCAAATACCTCGCTTATCAAGAGACCTATTTTGGTAAAGAATAGCAAAACGATCGCAATGGGTTTTAATGAAGATCAATATAAAGAACTCATAACAAACTCCTAAGCGTGAATGGAACGAAAATTGTTTTTGTTAACAAGCCTAATTTGCTTTAGGAAATGAGCCGATTATTTGTTGTTTTTTTCTCAAGGTACAGAGCTGCAGCATGAACATTTCTCATGGGCGTAATAAAAAGGTTGGTATTTGGTATATAATGCGCAAAGTGTTTATATTTTGTTGAGATTGTTATGCGCTCTATTTTTGGTGGACAATATGTTTTTTATTATGACTTTCCAACTCACGCTGATTTAAGTTTGAGTCCACTTGCACCTCAAGAGACATATCCTACAGTTGCCTCGGAAGAAGACAATTATGTCGTTGAATGCAATCGTTTCTCAGAGTATATGAAAAAGCTAAAAATTCAATGTGACGATAAAATGACATGGATGATGAGTGCAGTTCCCGCTGCATTAGAAGAATTAGAAGATGTGATTTCTCTCAGACAATTATGTGAGTATTTTAATACCAGTGAATATTGGAAAAAAAATGGTGATTGGCCTCAAGATGTAACTGAGGAGCAATTAAGGGCATTTAACATTACAGTTCTAAGAAATTGGCTTTTCCAGAAAACTGCGCGACATTTTTATGATCAGAATCAAGAAACCCTTCCAAGTTTAAATGAATATAAAATGCAACTGATTATTAATCTGGAGCAATTAAAGCAAGAATTATTCGCTTTAGATGTACTCTATTTAATGAAAGCAAACCTTTTAATGCAAGAAAACCTTAAGACATACTTGGTCAACTTTTGGAATATTTCTAACCCCAATAGTAGCCCCAATAAACTCGATGTCTTTAATAGTTCTGCTATTGCAAAGATGATCAATGAAAAAGAATTAATTCCAGATAATATCCCATTTATTGTTTGTTCAAACAATTTTGAATATTGGCAACAAATACATCAAAGATTAATCAATGAGATAATCGTTCTAATAAATTGTTCTATCCTTGATGAATTGAAAAAAAAATGTGCCGAATACGACTTTAATATACCTTTTGAGGAAGTGTATAAAATGCACTGGCCTACCTCCAGACGTCTTGATGACAATACTCCGCCATTACGCTCAATATCTGAGATAAATGAGTTTATGGAAAAAATAGCTCTTGCGGGGCGACAACGAAATAGAATGATCGAGGAAAAAAGGGAAGAGTGGAGCGGTTCGCCAGCAGGATTTGATGTTGCTATGGAACGAGCCCAATCCCTATTAGGCTCTAAACAAGCAAATAATGAAGAATTTATGCAAATACTTGCGGAGCAGTTGAAAAAAATCACAGACGAAGACCATGTTATCGCGTCACTTTCATTGGTTAATACAAACCCTATACAAATAGTAAGCCAGGTGCTGCAAGATGAACGAATTGACGAGGTAGCCGAGTTAGCTCCTGTAATCGTTCGTGATATTCAGCATGTTATTGAGCATATGCCTGATAAGCCTGCATCAGTGGATCACACTAAAAATCTTCAGGCACTGGATCAGTTTGTGGTTAGTGTTCGCTCAGCCTGTAATCGCGCAGCACTTATCGAACTTTATGATCGTTTGGAGCGTAGTACAAATAAAGAAATAGCCGAAAAAATGATTGGCAATTGGGATGTGATCGGAACTGATATTCGCGATAGTGCACGAATGATGACGGAGTCTGATAAACTTCGAATTATCGCATATGCTCAAGGGAAAATGACAAAGCAAGAATACGACGAGGAAATGTCCAAATTAAGTATAAAGCTTGAACGAGGCGAAGTCACGGCTCAAGAAGAAGTGGTGATTAAAATGTTTCCTAAGCTTAAAAAAGCACTCACTCGGTTGCCGAAGGAATATATTCAGGACTTTTCTCTGGTGTTAAAGAAAGCATTCGTGCATCAACAAATTACCCACCCCGAAAAATTCCTCCAGAATCCGCATGAAGCCGCTGTTTTTTCCGCGCTTGCCTTAGATTCTAGCAAAATTAAAATGAATAAAGAGCTTGTCCAGCAAAAAATCAAGCATGTGATACAAAACGCGGTGCTTAATGGCCAGGAAGAAAACGAGATCCCTACCTTGAAAGAGTTGCAAGATCAGATTGAACTTATAGCCTTGAAGGAAAAGATTCTTGCTGCTGGTGGTGTGCCTTCTTTAGCTCCTTTGATTCATGTATTAACTAAAGCAAGACAAGAACACATTACAACAGCAACTCATTTGTTGGAGCAAGAATACGAGAAATGCAAAAAAGAATTGGGTAACTCTAATGAAAATATTCCTCAGCACATTGACAGCGCTTTGCAGCGATCAAAAAATAAATTGTTGCGTTCTCTTAGTCGCTTTATCGATCAAAAAATTAAAGACAACAAAGAGAATCTGGCCGTATTAACCGATCAGTATGACAAAGTAAAAGAGATTATTTCACCCCTCAGTGAGCAGTCTGCGAGTAAAATGCATGCCCTGCTGTTAGATGATGTTAAAAAAGAAATCGAATTTTTTAAGCAGTGGGGTGATCCCATTCAGTATGAAAACATTCAAGGATTTATTGGGGGGAGTGATGAGGTCTTAGGAGCTGGTGCATGCCAAGCAAATACCTATAGGTTAATTACTCGAGAAATGAGCAGTTTAGGTAGAAATCAAGTACTTTCCGATTCTCAATGGAAAGCGGAAGTGAATATCTCTCCACAAGATCGCTACAATCAAGCTTTGTATCAAGTACACTCAGGAGAAGAAGCGAACAATGGTTTATCGCAAGCAGTGTTAAAACGGCTTCATCTTAAGAAAATTCAAATACTCGATAAAGATTCGCATTTTGCTGATGAGCCTGCATTTACTTCGGACTCCATTTATCAGATACTGTTCCGAGCTGTTACTCAGCAACAGAAGTCAAAATTAAAAAATTATGGAATTGTAAAAATATCCATTGGACATCATTCAGTTAAAAAAGATGGAACCCAAGACACAGAACACGCATCGTGGGGGCATGCAATCTATTTGCGTTATGATTCAAAGATAAAAACCGCTTATTTTTATGATCCCAATCATGGACGTAGTATTAATTTTTACACCTGGAAAAAATTAGAGAATGATGTTGTGTTTAAAAACATGGGTCAGAAAGAACAGGATGAGGCGGTGCTCAATTACATGCTTTTGTGTTTCTCGCAAATGATTGTCAATGATTTTAATAATATTAACACGGTAAGATGTTTTGAAATGGAAATGGATTTTAGTATGCTGGATAAGCTATTTTCTGCCGGTAATACCCTTATTGGCGGGTTAAATAATTTCTTTAAAAAACAAAAAGAAAAAGTACCTGATAGTCATATAGGAATTCTTGCCGAAAAACCTAACAGTCCTTAGCCTGGTTGCACGTAACAGAATCTTCTACACATCGCTGAAAAACCAATCCAGCTCTATTCCCGACGTCCTGCCCCGCGAACAAAGTCGTGGAGCTAGGGCGCAGGCAGAGATGTGATCAAGAGATAGTTGCAAGCAACCCAGGATTTAATGATTTACAAGCAATGTTTATTGGGATTTCTCTTCATACAAAGATTGGCGAAATAGTATCTTAAATCGGATACGAAGATATCTCCTTCATTTTCCATTACAAATATTCTTTCAGGTTGCAACTCAAGATAATTGGATGCCTTTAAAATAGAGTAATAAACTGCTCTTGCATAGGAGGAGATCCATTTGTCTAAAAAGGGTAGAATCATCTCGGGATCGTTAGAATAAAATCGTTGATAAATATCAGCGATTAATTCCTTTCTCATGTCGAAATTACTTTTAAAATAAAAATTGTTTCGATCTTGGCGATAAAGTGTTAATGGAGGTCTATCGGGGTTGTTTTTTAAACCTGCATTAAGGTTCATCGATATAATAAGCCCTCTGGCATTTTCAATGTGTAATGTTGTGGCATTGAATAAATTGTAGCCATTGTATTCTTGCAGATAGGCCTTTAAATAATCAACGGCTTTATCCGTTAGTGGATCAAAATAACTCTGAATCGAAAAATTTACCGCGTATTGTTCTGGGCTATCCTGATCATAGCCACAGTTGACATAAGTATTGTAAGTAAACAGATTGGGAGAGATTTTTTTTGAAAATATGCGGTCGATTTCATCTTCCACTTCCTCGCAACTGAGTTTAAATCCCTCAATGTTACCGCGGACACGAACGATTTGTGTAGGAAAATCAATGGTTCTTTGGACCATTTGCTTCAGGTCAGGTAGTTCGTGTTCATTACTATAATGCCTGCTTACTGTATTTTTATTCTTAGGCAAGGGGGAAAAAATGAGACCTTCTGAACCGCTTTCAGAATGAGCAAAAACAAGAAGGGGTGATAAAAACAATGCTCCCAATAAGTAGTTTACTTTCATAACAAACTCCTTTTTTAATTAACCTGAATTCCATTATGATTATTTGATTAGAAAATTGTTGGCAATTACACTAATCTGATATGACGCACAGCATATCTTATCTGGTTTGCAGAACAGATTCTATGGATAATAAGTGCAAACCATGCATCGTTCTCCTTTTGCATTAGAGTTTTTCTTGAGTTATCCGGATTTTGTTTTTGATTCGTTTTTCCTGTAAAAATTCTGTAGCTATCGATTATAATTTAAAGAACAAGGACGGTAAGGAGTGATAAACATGGGTAGACAAATTAAAGAAAAAACATCAAAACATCACAAAAGCCCTTTATGCCGCATAAATAAACCGGAAGCCTCTTTAAGCAATACCAAACAAACGTATGACCGGATTGCCTGTGTTTTTCAAGGAGGCGGCGCATTAGGGGCTTATCAGGTCGGTGCATTTTGCGCCATTCATGAAAAAGGCTACCATCCTAATTTTCTGGCGGGGGTATCTATCGGAGCTATTAACAGCGCGATTATTGCAGGAAATCCAAGAAACAAGCAAATCGAAAAATTAACCTTATTTTGGAATACGATTGTACCCCAAATATGGACTGATGTATTTTATGATGCTGAAGTTCCCAATTTGTTACATCATTTACATAACCGCGTGGGAGCCATGCATACAGTATTCAATGGTCTGGATGGTTTTTTTAAACCTCGTCCCTTTCCACCGACTCCGTTAACTTATGATACACCTGATAAACTTAGTTATTATGATACATCATTTCTCAAAACAACTTTGGAACGTTTAATCGATTTTGATCGCATTAATGATAAAAAAGTCACCCTATGTTTGGGTTCAGTTAATGTAGCATCCGGAGAAATGGAGTTTTTTAATAATCAAAAAATTACCATTACACCAGAGCATGTTATGGCAAGCGGCGCGCTTCCTCCAGGATTTCCGGCAATTAAAATTGGTGATGATTATTATTGGGATGGCGGGATCTATGCGAATACGCCCCTTGTGACAGTGCTCGATGCTTTACCCGAATTGGATACTTTATGTTTTGTGGTAGATTGTTTCAGTCTGCAAGGACGGCTGCCGCAAACCATGGATGAACTTGAAGAGAGGCAAAAAGACATACGTTATGCCAGCCATTCACGTCGACTCACTAATGTTTATACCAGCCGCCAAAACTTGCAAGCAGCCATACAGTTTTTAGGTGAAAAATTAAGTCCGGAAGCAAAGAAAGATCCTGACGTTCAGAAAATACTTGCATTGGGGCATAACAAGTATTTCAGTGTGGTGCATATTATTTATCGGGGCACTCCCTTTTCCCATTCGTTCAAAGACTATAACTTCGTTCGCTCAGCAGTTAATTATCGTATGAAAACAGGTTATGAAAATGCGATGGAGGTTCTTAAAAATCCTGTATGGGAAAAAAAATTAGATAAGCCTATGCTTTGCTCCATTTACGGCGTTCCCCCTGATTATTTTGAACAACATTAGAGCTCTTGCATAACCTGTAGATTTTGCTTTAGTACAAGGCACAAAGGGTTCGAGGAGCGGAGTTTACATGGAGTAAATGAGCACCGGAGAACCCTTTGTAACGCAGCAATAAAGTAAAAGATGCAGGTTATGCAAAAGCTCTATTAAAAGCTTGATGAATGGGCATGTAAGCTACTGGACTACAACTCTCATTAACTTGGGCTATCAGTTTTTTCTTGATCTCGTCTATGAAGGAGGGCGGTAATTTTGATACTTAATGCATCAGGAGTAAATTTAGCGGAGTAAGCGAGTATTTTATTTATGATGCCGGGAATAATAAATAGTTTGTTTTTCTTAAAGCCGCGATAGGCGGCTGTGGCGATTTGCTCAGTAGATTTTATCCCAATAAAACCTCTAGCTAACAAGCTATTTTCCATTCCAGCTTCTTTAAAAAAATCTGATTGAGTAGGGCCTGGACAGAGAATTGAGAGAGTAACTCCAGTCCCTTTTAATTCATAAGCCAGGGCTTGCGAAAAAGAGGCTACATAACTTTTGGAGGCGTAATATACCGCCATAAAAGGACCTGGTTGAAAGCTTGCGGTAGAAGCAACTTGGAGTATCTTACCTTGGCCTTTGTGAACAAATTTTTTGACAAAATAATAAGTGAGTGTAGTCAATGTCGCCATGTTGAGCTGCATCAACGTATTTAAATATTCTGCATCCATAGAGACGAAGTCACCCAGATAACCTATGCCGGCATTATTCACTAAACAATCAATTTCTATATTAAGGGCCTCGATTTGATTGACTAAATTAACAGCTGAGCAGGATTCGCTGAGATCCAATGCAATGACATTTACTTCGACTGAATACTTTTCTTTGATTTGCAAAGCGAGTTCTTCCAATAAACTCTGATTTCGCGCGGTTAAAATTAAATCATGGCCATGACGTGCAAATTCAAACGCTAATGCTTTGCCAATTCCTTTCGAGGCACCAGTGATGAGAGTAATCATTTTTTAAAAGTGGCTGAATAGTATTCTTTTTATTATATGACTGTTGGCCAATAAGATTCAAATTTTCAGGTTATACATACTTCGTATACATATTCAGTCTCTTATATAGGCCAAATAATCCACCCAATGGTTATGATTTGATTCAGCAGTTTCAAATTGGTTAACAAATCAGTATAATTGCCGTTTTTTTACTCATCATGGTGATTGCAATGGCAATATTGGCTGTTTGTGGACCTATAGGTAGTGATTATAAGGCGTTTAGTGAGCAATGTTATTCTTTATTAAATAAAAAGCGCACTACGTTAATTGATGGTTCTGCTTATAATTCTATCGATTCATTATTAGCTGCTATCGAGAGTGCGCAGGGTGATATCATAGTTTTTGGATCAGATATTTTTTTGGATGAAAAATTACGCGCAAAATTTGATGTCAAGGTGTTTCTTGAATTGGATTCCGATCTGTGCCTGAGTAACTATTTAAAATTATCCGCTTCAAGCACCGCATTTAATCTTGAAAAACAACTGGATAATTATTTGAGCCAGATTAAACCTCTGAATGAAAAAATAAGAGTATCTTCCAGATTTGCTGCTCTGCGACGTCCACAGACAAGCTCAAATGATGTATTAATTGACTTGTTGATTAATGCAGAAGAGAAAACTTTAAAAGAATGCCAAACTCCGCCTGATTCTCTACCCCGAGATATGTTTTGGCAGCCTGCATCTGTGGATAAACAAACAAGTACCAAGGATAAGACTCCTTCAGATAAATACACAAATCCGAAGAACATCAATTAATCTGATCTAAACGTATATCCTGGTTGCTTGCAACTGAATCTTCTACACTCGTTGAAAATCCAGTCCAGCTCTATTTCGACGTCCCGCGGCTTGTCCGCGGGATCTAGAAGATTAGCCCTAAAACACTGGGACAAGCCGTGGGGGCGTAGGTAGAGATGTGATCAAGAGACGGTTGCTTGCAACCAGAATCTATCAAATAATTCCTTGATCCAAAAAAATTGTCTTAAGGTCTGAAATTATAAATTAATATCCTGAGAAGTTATATTTATTTCGTCTCCAGATTGTCTTGCGACAACAAGAGTATATTCGGGAACCTCAAGCCAAGTAGTTGTGTCCTCAGTCAAAGGTTCAGAAGCGATAATAATGCTTTTTTTAGTGCCTTCTTTCATTTTGTATTCATTATCATATAAACCATAGCTGTCTCCATAGGTATACCATAATGAATGATAGCCGGAATGGGCGGAGGGAGATGAATCATCGGGTTCTGGCCATCCATAATCCAGGACAAATCGGGTGGCAGCAATAAATTCGCCATTCGTTATAAATAGATTAACCGGTGAATTGATTTTTATATTTCTTTTTTGACGAATACGATGCAGTATTTTTAAAGTTTCAATAATTGCCTTAATAATCTCTTCAGTTTGATAATTTCCTATTGGATTGGGTAATTGGGATAAAAAAATAGAATAAATCCATTCACTATCCGTAGTTCCGTGAATATATTTTTTATATTTAGGATCAATGTATTCGAGTAAATCGTAACGCATTATTTCAAAATTGCTTAGCGATCCATTATGAGCAAGCACCACATTCGATCCTGAAAAAATAAATGGGTGTACATTTTGGTTCGAGATAATTTGTTGTTCATGATAAGAAACTCCTCGTAAATGAGCTAACAGACAATAAGGCGAAATTTTCGAGGCGAGGTTATACAGATTGCCATCGTAAAAAGGCAATTGCGTTGTTTTATACAAATAAGGCAATTGGGAATTATATGAAGTACGGTCCCAGGCTGCCATACCAAATCCTGCCAGATTAAGTAAATAAGACATGTATTTTGGATTATAACTTTGTTTGATAAATGAATTATCTGGCTTATAGAGCAGCTCTTCAACTACGATCGGTTTACCAAGGTAGGTTAATATTCTGCACATATCATTTTACCTGTTATAGTTCTCTATATGGAGTCTTATATCCAATTTATCAATGGATTTTTTCAGTGCTACCAGCGAGCCAAAAATTAAATAAAACAGTTTATACCAAAGTTGAAGATTGTTTTCTTTAATTTTTTTTATGGCGGATTCAGACAGCTTGCATAAAATGGTGTGTTCGCAGGTAACGTATGTAAAATTAAACGGTACCTTATTTTCAATGCAACCAATGCTGGCAATTAATGTTCCAGGACCAATCACCGACAGTTTAGCGAGTTTGCTGTCTTGTATGATGCATGATTGAATAGCACCATAAATAACCAGATAGCATGAGGCAGTGTTATCTCCTTCATTGACCAGTTTACAATTCTTTGGGGCATTCAAAATAACGAAATTTTGGAGCAAGGTATCAATTTCATCTTGAGTAAATGATTTAAATAAAAGTAGATTTTCTATCTCGCTCTTATCGATATTACTTTCTTCAAAAATAGTTTTCTTGGGTTGATTTAATGAATAAATAATTCTTTCAAAAAATGACAAACTCGTCATATCCGAATTAGAAATAAAAGAAGTAATGATGTCATGTATGGTTTTTAAACGGTTACAAATCTGTTGTCCAACAACTTGTAATAACTTATATCGTGTTTCCGGAAAATCATCAGCAAGTAATTCAAAGTAACTACTCGATATATATAAACAGCGAACCGTGCCGGATGCTATAAACGATGTGGAAGCAGGTGTATTCTCAATAAAACTATTTACCGAAAAAAAATGACCTGGCTGAAGCGTTTCCATATTAGTGACGCCTTCGCTCATTATTTGTGCGATTACACGAACTGTACCTTCAAGAATGACATAGATTCCATCTGTTTTTTTTCCTTGATGCAGAATTGTTTCACCTGAGGCGAATGAAAAGATTTTAACGTATTTAATCAGAAGCTCCAGCTCAAGTGGGCTCAGGAAGTCTCCTATACTTTGTGTCAGAAGCTTTAACTCGTTTTCATCCGATGCAATAACCATGTTATCCATTGATATATCCTTAGTAATGATATTCTTGCTGTTTCATCTCTTCGGACCATATTCTGCATTGCTCTTCAACAACTTTAGGTAAGGAACCAACTTTTTTCAATATGTTTAATAACACAAAGGAATCATTAATTTTATCTGTTGCGTCATTCAATAACTGATCTACATAGTCAGTATTACCTAATTGACTCGTATATTTTTTTATTTTCTCAGCCGTATCAAATATATCGTCAATAATTAAACCATGCTTCATTGTATATGGATTAATAAAAGTACCTTCGAACCCATAGCGGGACGCTTCAAATCGGTTTTGGTTGTAGAGGTAATATAAATCATTGCCTACTTGTGTAGGCCGCTCTTCCAATAAATAAATGGCTAGGGGCTGAATGTAGGCGGTAATTAAAATGGCTTTTTTGATAGTTAAGGGTGCATCAAAAACCCTAATTTCAACCGTGCCAAATTCGGGCTTGGGCCTGATATCCCAATAAAAATCTTTCATGGATGTGATAACATTCAGGTCCCGCATTTTATAAAAATAATCAGAGAATTCTTTCCAATTAATTAAATAAGGTATAACACCGCTTAGTGGAAAGGCATTAAACATTATAGAGCGGGATGAACAAAAGTTGGTATTAACACTCTGATAAAAAGGTGAAGAGGCTGATAGTGCAATGAATTGAGGGACATATCGCGAGAGCGCGTGAGTAAGATAAAGTGCGTTCTCTGGGTTTCCGCAGCCTATATGGATGTGCTGACCAAATTCGGTAGCCATTTGGGATAAAAATCGATATCTCCTTGAAATATTTTTATATCTTAATGTCGGGAATATTTTCTGCATGGCCCAGCTTTGAAAAGGATGACTCCCTCCACCACAAATAGCAATCCCAAGACTAGATGCTTGCTCTAACAAATAGGTTTTCAATTCAAATAATTCCTGTAGCATGGTTTGTGGTGACAGATGAATTGATGTATTAATTTCAATCATACTTTGCGTTATCTCAGGTTTTATTCTTACCTGGTGTGACCCGGTTTTAATATTTCTAATCAGATCTTTGGCTTTGGAGATTAATGAAAAGGATTTGGGATCAATAAGTTGAAGCTCTAATTCAACTCCAATTGTTCCAACTGAAGATTTTTTGAAGCGAAGATTTCTCATAAAATCTCCTAGAGAAATAAATCCTTTTGGATTAATTATAATCTATGTAAAAAATACTGCTGGGATTTATTGAGATATTATCTATAGAAATTCGCTCTGGATTAATGCTGATTTTCAGCTTCTATACTATGCTTATTTTGAAGTTTATTGTCTTTGCTAAGTAAACTTGAATTATTGCTAAGTCCAAGCACCTTGACACCGTGTAATTTGTAGTCCAAAGTGATTACTAATTGATCATTCAAGGATGGCAATGGATATTTTACAGTGGTTAGCTCATCTCATCAGCTTCAATTCTATTTCCAACACTGCGAATTTGGAGCTCATTGAAACAATTGATGACTGGTTTAAATTAAATCAAATTCATTCTCAAATTATACCCGGACCGACAGAGTCCAGAGTTAATTTATTTGCAACAATTCCTGCGAGTAATGGCCAAACAAAAGGAGGTATTCTTCTGTCAGGTCATACTGATGTGGTCCCTGTAGGGGGACAGGTATGGAATACAGATCCTTTTGTTGCCACAGAGTCTGATAATAAAATTTATGGTCGTGGTGCATGTGATATGAAGGGATTTCTTGCCGTTATTCTTGCTCTTGTACCTGAGTTTAAAAAGTTAAAACTATTGAAGCCGATTCATTTTTCATTTACTTGCGATGAAGAAATAGGTTGTGTTGGAATAAACTATGTGCTTGATTTTTTAAAAAAAAATGATATTCGGCCAGAGGGTTGTATTGTTGGTGAGCCTTCTAATATGCGACCAATAATAGGTGGAAAATCCAGAAAGCTTTATCATTGTCAGATACAGGGAAAAGCAGTTCATTCTTCTCTTGCTTTTGAAGGATGTAATGCAATTGAGTATGGGAGTCGTTTAATTTCTTATATTAATTCTATTGGTCGTTATGTAAAAGAAAACGGGCCATTTGATAATGATTTTGATTGTCCATTCAGTACGATAACCGTCAATATTGTCAGTGGCGGTAATGCAACAAATGTAATTCCTGGAGTTTGCGAATTTATTCTTGAAGTGCGTTATATCCATCAATTTCCCATTGTAAATTTTCGCAGTCAAATTGAAAATTATGTTAATGATGAACTGTTGCCTGAGATGAGAAAAATCTATTCTGAAGCTATGATTTATTTTGATGAAACTTCTGATGCACCAGGATTTTGTGCTTTTGAAGATTCATCCATCATGAGAATAGTTCGTGCAGTGACTGGAATTAAAAAGCGATTAAAAGTTTCTTATGGAACGGAAGCGGGAATAATTCAAAACGCGAATATCCCTACGCTTATTTGTGGTCCTGGTGATATTAAACAGGCACATAATCCTAATGAATTTATAACAATAGAACAACTTGACCTCTGTGAAAAAGTAATGAAGAATGTAATCACTTTTTTCTGTGTTGATTCTCAAAGTAGTGGCAATGTAAACACACCCTAGATTTATTGATTACGAATTCGATAAAAATAACAAGCCATATCCTTATAATGCCCCTTTTTATAATACTTCATCCCGCATTTTTTCATGACTCGGAATGAAGCGGTATTCTTCCTATCGGCATAGGCGATAATATAATCCGTTTCTATATGTTCCTTTGCCCAGCGCAGAAGCGCTTTTAATATTTCTGTAGCATATCCTTTCCGCCAAAATTTTTGATGTAAGAGATATCCTACTTTTATTTCCCCTGTTTCGAGCTGGTTGAAATAGGATTCTCCTACAAATTCATCATTAGATAGCTTAAAGATAACAAAACAGGGCAAATGCTGCTCTTTATAAGCAACCAGACATTCATTAATGTAATCCTTAATGTCTTGATCGTTTAAAAGACCTTCAGGAAAAAACTCTTTAACTGCAGGATCTCTTTCTATAGGTTTTAAGTATTTTTCATCCCCTTTTTTAATTAAGCGTAAACCAAGATGTGGGGTTTTTATCAAATAGTTTTCCATAACGTACCTGCAATATAGGATGAAATATATATATATCTTAGTACACTAATGATTGTAATAATGATCTTTTTCCCACTTTTGTCTCTTTAATGCAGAAAACATATATACTTTCCCCCGCGAATAAAAATGATAGAAAATAAGACAAGAAGAGCTAAAATTAAATGAATACCTGATGGAGTTTTATCAGATTTTTGTTAAAAAATGTTTCTACCTAATCTTTAAGGAGCATGGAATGCAAACAAATCGAGGTGTTATTTATATCGGTAAAGGAACGGTTCAAGTTAATTCAATTGATTTCCCAAAATTCGTTAATCCTAAAGGGAAAAAAATTAATCATGCAGTGCTGCTCAAAGTGATATCTACTAATATTTGTGGTAGTGATCAGCATATGGTGAGAGGAAGAACGACAGCGCCGGTGGGAATGGTTTTAGGTCATGAGATTACAGGTGAAGTGATTGAAGCAGGATCAGATGTCGAGTTTATAAAGGTAGGCGATCTTTGTTCCGTTCCCTTTAATGTTGCATGCGGACGTTGTAAAAATTGCAAGGAACAATTCACGGATGTATGTCTCAATGTAAATGATCTGCGTGCTGGAGGTGCTTATGGCTATGTTGATCTCGGAGGATGGATTGGTGGTCAAGCAGAATATGTCATGATTCCGTATGCAGATTTTAATTTATTAAAATTTCCTGATAAAGATCAGGCTCTAGCAAAAATTCGTGATTTAACGTGTCTTTCCGATATTTTACCTACGGGTTATCACGGTTGTATCAAAGCGGGTGTTAAATCAGGATCAACTGTCTTTATATCAGGAGCAGGTCCTGTTGGTCTTGCTGCAGCTGCTTCTGCATTTTTTCTTGGCGCAGCCGTTGTCATAATTAGTGATGTCAATAAAGACCGGTTAGCTCATGCTAAAAGCTTTGGCTGTCAAACGGTTAATCCCTCCTTGGACGCATCTATGTGCGAACAAATCCAACAAATTTTAGGGGTACCTGAAGTGGACTGTGCTATTGATTGCGTTGGGTTTGAGGCGAGAGGTCACGATGCAGATGGGGAAGCGATTGAGGAGCCTGCTGTGGTTTTCAATCAATTAATGGAGGTAACTCGGGCAGCTGGTGCCATTGGGATCCCCGGTTTATATGTCACAGAAGATCCAGGAGCTGTAGATAAAGCTGCAAAAAAAGGTATTTTGAGTTTACACCTCGGTACGGGTTGGGCAAAATCACTGTCATTTGCCACAGGCCAGACGCCGGTAATGAAATATAATTATGGTTTAATGATGGCTATTTTGAACGACCGACTGCCAATAGCAAAGGCCGTCAATGTTTCTGTTATTACTTTAGATGAGGCTCCCCATGCTTATGTTGAATTTGACCAAGGAGCTCCTAAAAAATTTGTTATTGACCCTCATAAGTCTTTTTCATAAGTCTAAAGCGTTCATAGCGTATTTTCTTCCTGGTTACCCTTTATCCATGCAATGATAGCTAAGGGGAACCTGGAGTGATATACCAGAACTAATACCCTAGTAGATTCTTATAGTACACCACCAGTTTTGTAACAATTACATACTATGACTGCATGTTTAAGTTGAGAAGATAGTGAATTGTTCTATACCTATAGTATAGAGTTTGAGAAAAGGATTTTAACTATGAAAAAAATACACGTGACTGAGGATGAAATTGTAAATGCTGCGCTCTCTCTAGCTGAACAGACTTCATGGGAGAATGTGAGATTATTTGATATCGCCAAGCAGCTTAACGTTAATCTAGAGGATATTCGTTATTGTTTCCGTGAAAAGAATGAATTAGTAGATGCTTTTTTTGATAGGGCAGACAAGGCAATGCTAACGACAGCAGAGCAGCCAGAAATGATGGAGCTAAATACTCCAGAGCGTTTACATAAACTCTTAATGTCTTGGTTTCAAGTACTGCAAAGCAATCGCAATGTTGTGAGACAAATGCTTTGGTCCCAGTTGGAGGTGGGGCATATTCATGTGCAATTGCCCGCACTTTTGCGAGTGAGCAGAACAGTACAATGGTGGAGAGAGGCGGCTCAACGCTCAGCAACTTATTCCCGCCGCGCTATTGAAGAGACAGGGTTGACCCTCATTTTTCTATCGACCATGGCTTATTGGTCACAAGACAATTCGAAAGAGGCCATCAATACCAGCCGGTTTTTACAAAAAAAGCTTACCCAGGCACACTGTTTAAAAGAAACGGTTAAGGATTTATGCGGTCTTGCACATGGATGTGATTCGAAGCGCGAGATGAATTCTGGTGATACCCAGATTATATTTCGTTAATTTTGCAGGATACTGAATTTGCAGTTTGGGGCCAAAAATGTATCCTCCTCCCTTATTTTATGGTGACCTTGCTGAAGATTTCTGCAACAAGATAATCAAGTTGGGATGAGGTCACCTCTTCAAGGTACTCCACTTGTGGTGTAGGTATAACATCCACCAAGATTTCAGTTGATTTTTTACGCGCCAATTGTTCCTGATATTCAATACTAAACTCTGTTCTTATTTTTCTACTTGCTAATTCATCCATAAATTCCTCACTAAAATCAGCCAACTGTTTCTTGCGAGCAACTTCCTCAAGATACTCAGAGAAAAATTGTTTTTTTAACTTTTCCTCCATTTGTGCTGAGGTGATTTCAAGTTCGATACGCTCCGTTCTTGCAGCTACTTGCATGCTGGAATCAACTCCTAAATGTGACGCTCCTTTAGCTGTTATAATGCACCGAGGGGCATTATTTAGGCCAATGACATGACCTTTTCCCAGGCTGCCGGGATCGTAGGTAAAATGTTGGCCATTGGGCAGAAGCAATCTGCTTCCTTCTGCATGAGCCAGGCGTCCTTCTATCCAATCAAAAATCTGTTCGGTAGCTTCATGCCCCCCTCGAAAGCCTGATTTTACCTCATACAACTTGAGAATTTTTAAATTACCTTTTTCAATGACAGCAATTATATCATCAGCAAATAATTTTTCTGGATTGAGTTTTCCATTTTTCATTAATTGAATTTTAAGACCGCTAATCAGTTTGGCATCAGGTACGGTTTTGCGAATTTCATCAAGATGTTTTAGTTTGATTTCCTTGGAAAGAATTTCAGCTAAATTCCCTTTAAGAACATTGAAACTTCCCTGGCTGACGGAGGCTGTGCGAATTCGATAATTTTTTAGTACCTCTTTGGGGTTAATTCCTGCAAAAGTAGTCGGAAAGAAATCTTCAAGTCGTTCTGTAAGTTTTTGGGGTTGCTTAAAGAATTTCGCTAATAATTGCATGGCTTCGTCATCAGACAAATTCATGGGACGTGGAACCTCAAAATTATTAATAAGACGCTGTGTTTGTCTTAGTTTATCCTTGGCGCGTTTTATATAGTCGTTGCCTAAAAAACCTTTAAGTAATTTGATTGCTTCAGGATTTCGCGTTTTACCCATGGCCCATTTGCGAGGGCTTTCTGGATTTGATTTACCTTTGGTATAGGCACGATAAGCCTCTTGTAACTCACTATGCATAAATCCCGTACCATCCACATTGAGCAGATCATCAATAGTAGGTGGTTCACTTTTAATTTTTTTATAGATTCTGCCCAGTTCTTCCACTTGTTGTGCTGTAGCTGCTAGTCCTTTTTTGATTCTTTTTTCAGTTTCACGAATTAGTTTAGCATCTTCTGCATTGATTCCACCCTTTTTTATTTTTTCAAGTATTCGCGCTGTTTTTTCTGCCCTACGTCCAAAAGAACGCCTTAATATAGAAACACTGCGGGCAGCTCCGCTGGCTGCAAAAGGAAGCAGTGCACCGATACCAAGTATTGCGATTTCTGTACTCGATAATTTTCGGCCATATAAATCACGACCGCTATACCAACCTTTGGTAAATTCAACAATATCAACCACGTCACCAATAGCAGGTACAAAACGAACGGCCAAATCGATGGCTGTTAGTTCAGGACTAAGAATTATAGGCTGGATAATTGGAATTGTTTTCGGATTAATCCGTTGCCAATAGGACTTAATCTCATTAAATTTCAGGCCTTGTGTGGGTACATTAGCTATTTTTTCTGTTTCATAAATTTCAAAAAAATTCACTTCACTTGAGGTTTTTTTGCCTCCGAGTAATACATTGCCGGGAGTATAATGAATGGGTTCTCGTACTAATTCGATCTTAACAGCAGGTGTTTTCACTATTTCGAGCAGAGGAAGATTACTAAATTTATTTCCACGCTTGGCGCCTATACTTCCTTTTGCATTAATCTGGAACGCAAATTTTGCATCTGAATGCACTTGATCAACCTGGTTTAATAAATCTAAAAATTCTATATCACCACTATGACGTGGTACGGTAATAATCAAATCCTGCTTTGATTGCTGATGGCGAATAATAATTCCATTATTCAGTGGTGAAAGCGTAAAAAAATTACTGGGGGAGATCGAATACAGATACCATTTCTTAAGATCCCCAACATCTTTACCTTGTGGCGGTTCAGGTGGATTGACCTGGAATTCGCCAAGCAAATGATGGGTATTGAAATCAGTACCAATGGTGGGTACGAGTTCAGGATCTTGTATTCTAATAATCTCAATTAGAGGATAAAATAAAGTGGGTTCATAAGGCTCAGGTGGATATCCGTTTAGTGTAATACTTATACCAGGTCCTACTATGAGTTTAAAAATAGCATAAGGACGATCAGATATAGGTTCCAAATATTGATAGTAAGCTGGCATTCGTCCTTTAGCCTGTGCGCCAGGTGAATCACTGAGTTCAATAACCAGTTTTTTTCCACTTAAAATATAGATAAAACTCAATTTGATTTTATTCTTACTTATTTCGGCCGAGAAATTTTCGTAAGCACTCATATTCTTATCCTATTGTTTGAAAAATCCCTCTAGAGGACTATAATTGTTCATTATGGACTAAAAAGACTCAGGATGAGACATATTAAAATGATGAAAACAGAAATTTTATTCAAATTCGTTATTATCCGAAATCCTGAGGTTGGGGAATCAACGCCAGGGCCCACCATTAATTTTGATGGCCATCAATGGGTGAATCGCATAACAGCACTGACTACAAATGATGTTTCTTTGGCCGACGCACGTCGTCGTGTTTCCAATGATTTTATGGATTCATCCACTTATTTTTTACGTGCCCCCAATTGGCACCCTTTTTTAGTTCGGCAAGCAGAAGTTCAGCGTTTTTTGAAAATCTCTGAAAATAAAACCCAATTTAAATCCTTTTTCAATCCCTTATTAAAACAAATTAATTCGAGTTTTAATTCCTTGGAAGATTTTGTAGGGAGTGCGGAATTTAAGCAGCTAAAAGAACTATTATGGCATAGCTATTACAGTAATGTTGCCTTAATCGCGCGACGTGCTCAAGATCGCCCTGTAATCGAATTCTGGCTTAGATTCTGGCATTTTTTAGAGCGATTGGTAGTTGGAGATGACTTTAACGATTTAATCAATGACTTTAATAAATGGTCTTTTGCTGTACCCAATGAATTAGTGCGGGCAGTAAAAACAGAAGATACTAAAGAATCTGAGCAGAATGAAGATAGTAGCTTAATCCCAGTGAGCGTCAGCAATAAAATTGCAGAAACAAGAAAGGCAATCGCTCAATTACAAGCAACGCGTACACAAATCGTCAAAGTATTTCATGCCAAATTAGCTGAAGCTACAGAAAAAGAAGAATCAGAAAAAATGAAACCTATTCCAGATTCTGGGGGTTCAATCAGTACTCGAAAAGCGCCCTGGATTCTAACGGCTAAGGAAATTGGTAGTGATGCGGCAAAGACTTTAGAGCGGTTGGGGATCTCTCTAGATATTCATGACGCAACTCAACTCAGTGCCTTATTAGAAAGACAAGAAGCCGAACTGGAGAGTGAAGCTTTTAAATTAGAGTATACAAAACGAGTTACCTTGGTTAGAGGTGTCCCTGTAATGGTACGTAGAAAGGAGGCATCAAATGACCAAACCAAAGATTAAACCCATTGGCATTGCCGATTTAAAGGTAGTTAAACAAACTCTCGTTCGCTATGCTGCTGGAGAAGTTGCTCATATCGAGAATGTCATGGCGACAGAAAGCCGTGGTCGTCATCACCGTCGTTTACGACAGATGGAAGAAACCATAACCAGTGAGTTTGAACGTACGGAAGAGAGTAAACGTGATCTACAAACGACTGAGCGATTTGAAATGCAGCAGGAAACTCAAAAAACCATCCAATCTGAAACGCGTTTTCAGATAGGTGCCGAAGTTTCGGCTGGGTTTGGACCCGTGCAAATCGGTGTCTCAACACAATTTTCCACCAGTAATTCCAAAACTGAGTCTGATCTTAATGCGATTAACTATGCCAAGGAAGTGGTAGAGCACTCCTTAGAAAGCTTGGTTGAGCGTGTCCGGGAAGAACGAGTAATCCGAACTTTAGATGAATTTGAAGAAAAAAATTATCATCAATTTGAGAATACAGATGGTGATAATAAAAGTGGTATTTATCGTTGGGTTGATAAATATTACCGGGCGAAAGTGGTGAATTATGGAAAACGCTTATATTATGAATTTATGGTACCTGAACCCGCCGCATTTTATATTTTTTCACGGCATCATACGCTTGACAATGAAATACTACCTGAAGAACCCTTGCCGCCCGTTGATTCTGTGTCAAATAAACCTT
>NZ_LNZA01000004.1:0-15978 GCF_001468035.1 Legionella tucsonensis | reverse complement strand
CCCCCGCCGAGAAAAGAAATAATTGTTTCACGAGTCCTGGGTCGTGAATTAACGGCAGAAGAACAATGGGTATTCACAGACAGCGAATTGGAAATTCCTCCCGGATACGTTTACGGCAGCAGCGCTTGGTATTATACCTTTGGAGGGGCAAAAGACGTTTATCACTTCTCTATCCATCGGTCTGTGCATGTGCTGAATCGTGATGAGGGGGAGTCTACTTCAAATGGTGCAAGTATACCGGCGATTTCTGGTATGTTTCCTATTGGTGTGCGGGGGCATGGAATTGGCTCTCTGATGATAAGTATTGCAATTGTTTGCAAATTGACCCAGGAATATGAAGATGAATGGCGGCTTAAGGCATATCAAACGATAATGGCTGCCTACAATAAAAAAAGACTTGAATATGAAGAGCGTCTTGCAGCAGCACAAGTTCAAGAGGGTGTTGAAATTGGCGGAAACAATCCACTTCTTAATCGCACTATTGAACGAGAAGAATTAAAAAAAGGGTGTATTACTCTCTGGACCGGTTTTAAATACAATGCTGTACCCGGAATAACTCATAATATCAATGCTAATGCTCCTAGTAATTATCCCGAAATTCATGTTGATAACGCTTTGGAAATGACTCAGGAAATTCAATTTTTGGAACAATCATTTGATTGGAAGAACATGACCTATGAGTTTTATCCTTACTACTGGGGGCGTAAAAAATATTGGCTTGATATTTATCCAATTAAAGATAACGACCCCTTGTTTGCAGATTTTTTACGTGCTGGTGCTGCCCGAGTACTTGTCCCTGTTCGTATTGAGGCAACTAAAGCAGTCCTTTTTTATCAACTTACCGGTAAAATGTGGCCAGGAGGCGATGTACCGCAATTTGATCCACCGGACCCTTCCGGAACAATTGTGGCTCCGGGTGTAGAAGATAATACCGATGCGGAATTTAAACTCTATAAAGAGTACGTTGCTGAATTACGAAACGAAAGTATGATTGGTGACATTAATGAGGATATAGTCATCGCACCAGATGACCCTGAGGCTTGGATGTTTAAGGTTCCAACCACGCTTGTGTGGTTGCAAAGTGATATGGAATTGCCGGATCTTGAAGCTGGCGCTACTGAGGATGACGAAGACAATGCCTAAATATAAATCATTTGCTGGAAGCAATACTTCTATTCTCATTGAAGTAGAAGAAGGAAGCACAGGAGAAGGCGGCGGTAACTTTAAAGACTCATTATCTGTGTTACCCGAAGTCATTCGTTCCTTTGTTGATTCAGTCGATAAAATACCTGCAAAGAAGAAACCAAAGGAGTTAAAAATTACGTTCAGCCTGAAGACCTTGGAGGATGGCAGTTTAGCCATAGCGTCTGGTCATGGTAATTTTAAAGTAAAAATGTTGTGGTCATCTAATCCGCCCTCTGCGGATGAGTTTACAAGTTAGTCTGAAACTTATAAGAAAAACCAAGGAGGATTTGTTTGGATCCCATTATTACTATTAACGCTTATTGATTTGCAAAACGCAATCACTTTGTACTTAACAATGCTTGGATTAATTTATTTTTAGATTAAAGGTCTATTTTATTTTGCAATGCGGTTCCGCTAATGCTGTCCATAATATGCTTTATTTCCTTGTCAACTGCTAAAGCAGCACGAATTTTTTTAAAATTACCATCAGGTATGTTAAATGCTTCAATGATATTAAGTGCATGTTCGTTATCGATACTATCGCTGCAATCGGCTATTTTAGTTTTAATGTCAATAATAGCATCTACTATTTCTTCTTCCTTAGATGAATCGAGTTTTCCAACAATTTCTCGTATCTCTTCTATGATTGCGGGGATTGTGTCATCTTTATTTTTCAGCAATTCATCATTATTTAATACCGTAAGGATAGCCAAAATATTTTCTTCTCTTTCACTCTCAGGTATTTTGGTAACATTGAGGCCGATTTTTGTTTTGTTTGATAGTGTTGGTGTATTTGGTTCATCATCTACGTGTTTGATTTGCTCCAAAAAACTATCTTTTATTATGTTACGGATTGCCTTTGAATCTTTATTTTTTTCATAGGATATATGCTCAAAATTAAATAATGACTTAAAATTGTTATTTTTTTCATAGAGGCTTCTTACTAAATAGCTATCGAGAGAATGATTATTTAGTCTTGAGTTACTGTTGAAATGGGCGTGCAAAATAGTACCTATAGAGTCCAAGTCTTCTGCATTTTGCAGTGCGCTTTTTAATGCAGTAGCGCGATTTTTCCCAAAATTTGTAAAATGTCGCAACCAAGAAAAAGTTCCAGTATCACGTTGATAGCCTTTTGTTGTTTTGTGATTCTTACGCCAGTCAAGATATTCATCAATTGCTTCGATTAAATCCTTTTTAAGCTCCCTTTCTTGATGGACTTTATTATGTTGTTCTTGAAGTGCCTTAGCTTCTCTCATTTCAGATATCAATGAGTTTATATTATTGGTTGAAAGTTTAAAAAGCTTGCCTCGTGTGTGAATTTCATTTTCTGTATAATTTATTAGATTATTACGAATAAATGTCACCACCTTATTTTCATATTCGGGAGTATCCTTAAGTAATGCGACTATAGTTGAGTTAAAGGCATCGTCCGTTGATTTTTCTAGTAGTGAGAACATTTTGTAAAAAATATCATCTCCACAATCCGGATTTATATTTAAATATAGAATTAAACCTAAGATTTGAGAAATCAGGTGTGCGTTAGATGTACTCTTTAAAGTCTCTTCAAAATTTATCAGATGACTCCAAGCATCTGATTTTACCTCTAGGTGAATTGCTAGCTCTTTAAATAAATTAAAATCAATTGGTTCTATTTTATCTTCAAAAGAAAACGCAATTAATCCTTCATTGGTTATCGTGGTTAAATAAAGTATTTTTACATTGGTGTTTGCACCTAAGTCTTCGCTATCTGAATTAATGCCGGTAAAATAAATCCTATAAGCATATTTTATTACTTGGAGTCCTGATTCTGTTCGCTTCCACTCATGAAAAGGGTCTTCCCAGTAATCATCTTTGCTATTTAGAGGGTTAAATTTTGCGTTCTTGAATCCTATTTGTTGAAAATTATGATGTAACAAATATTCTAAAATTTTCCCAAATTTTAATTGGGAATTATCATGGGGGGTTTCTTTAACCTGCTTTTCTAGTTTATTAATCCAAGTTTGAACAAGGATTTGATATTTTCCTAAGTCTTCTATAAAGAGATCAGAACGCCCAATATCCCTTGGTGTCAAAAGAGATTTGTCTGATTTTGTCTCCATATTATTTTCATAAATGTGATTGTATTTTTAATTATAGTCTGAATTTTTTATCCTGCTCTTCAATATCAACATCACAATGTAATCGACCCAATAATTTCAAAAAATAAGAAATACTTCGTGGAAAAACTACCAGAAAATCAGCCTCAGTTATTTTATGTAGGTGACAACTATCGTGAGCTTGGCTATCATTTTTATCAAGGGAATTATTAAGGATGAGGCCATGATAAGGATATTAATTGGTTTAGGTCTTATTTTAAGCAGCAATATACTCATTGCAAATACTACCCCGCAGTCGGGTACTAACTTAACCCCATGTTTTAACATGAATGAAGTAGAACGGGTTGGAAAACAAATTAATGAACTCTTACGCCATGAATTTTGCGAAAAAAAAATTGATCCCAAAAAATTCGCATCGATGAGCCAAAATATTTTGTCAAAAATCATGACTGAATCTTTTTTAGGCGTGGCTCCACCAGAAAATTGGCAGCAATTAACTGATGATATTATAAAAAACTGTCTTGAAAACAAGGAGCTGTGTAAAAAGGAAACTCGGAAAGAATTTGAAACATGTATCAAACCTAAAATACCTTTGATCTTGGTACAAGTGGGGCCTTGGTTTGCAGAACATTGTCCTCAATTGAATCAGTCATTAATTCAGCAATGGCCAGATAAAAAAGAAATCCTTAAAAAAACAATTAATGAAAACAAGAGATCCGAGAATACCTTGTAATTTTAGTTGAACTAAAAATAGAAATAAAACGGAAATCCTGATTGTTTGCATGGAGTCTTCTACATATCGCAGAAAAAGTCTAACTGTATTTCTACGCCCCGCAGACAAGCGCGGAGTGTAGGCAGAAACAAAAAATAAATCACTTTTGGATCAAAATGGTCAATTATAGTATAATATGAATTTTTTTAATTATTAATTCATTCAGAGAAATCAGCAATAAGCTATATTTTGTAACTGCTTTTTTCTCTACTGAATAAATAATGGGGAATATTCAATGAAAAAAATGGTTCTTAATTTTTTGATTCTTTTCATCACCTCAAGTCCTTCTTATGGCCAGACTCAAAATAAGACTACGGTTTCGGGTTGGCCAAACTACTTAGCTATGGGAACAATAACAAACGGAACTATGCAAGAACCAACTAATATTCGAATTGATTCAGTATTTACCTACAATGGCGCAGGGGGGGATGGAGATCCTGGAAAAATAGAAACCCCTTATAAAATTTGGAATATGATTAACATGGCCCAAAATATAAAAAAGAATACCGGTCATCCTGTTAATCCTGTTTTAGTTGAATACGGATGGCAACTCAGCGGAGGCTGGAATACAGACAGCGTGACTCATTTAGACGAACTCACAAAACATTTCTTTAATCTCATGTTTTTGTCTAAAACGTTGGAAGATAATGCATATAGCAATACAGGAACCTATGGCACCATATTATTAAATCCAGATATGCTTGGCTACCTAGGAAATACAAATCGCGTAGAAACAGTTCAGTCTTTAAATATACCCGTCGGTCAATCGGTTGCGAATGCATATTGCATGATGACTAAAAAAATAGATTACAATGACTTGAACACACCCAATTGTACTTATGGCTGGGATAATAAACCGGTAATAGCTCGTGGTACCCCAACTGATTTATTGGTATGGTTAAAGTCTAAAACGGATAATTATACTGCGGGTCAAGCTTTTTCCACTTGTGTTAATGATTATGTGATGCCCCTTTGTACTGCGGCAACTCCAAATAATAACATCCCTGATTTCTCAGATAATTTTAATGGTTGGTTACAAGCGCAAAACTGGATGGCCAAATATTTTGGACCTCAAGTTGCTCTTGGCGTTCATGAAAATATTTCTGCAGTACCAGAAGGGGGATGGTGGATTCATCAGGGCCCAACTGCTGTACAGCCCTATGTTAATAAGGTTTTGGCCGATTTAAGGAGCTTTGAATTATTTACCAGGAAATACAAACCTGATTTTATTTATTTTGATCGTTATGGCGCCGATGATTACAGCAGTAAATTTCCCAGCTTACTAATTAATCAGGCAACGTTTTACAATGATGCTGTATGGCAGAATTTTCTAACGATGAGCAAACAAATTAGTGAAGGGCTAGGACAACAAGCAGGAAAAAATTATATACCTGTTATGTTATGGCAAATTCCTGCTGCCCATATCCCTACACAAAGTGAGCCTATTTTAGAAGTTCATGAAGTAGGTTCTGCCCCGGTATATTTTTTTGGTGACTCAAACTTACAACCGGATTTAAGCAATAGTGCTTCCTGGATTAATGTTGATATTGCCCATTTACCCAATGGTTATAGTTTGTGCGCTGGCAAAAATGCGATTCAGTGTTTGACTTTAAACAACTTTAATTGGGCTCATAATAGTTCCGACCAATTAAAAGCAGCTGTTGATGCTCATATATTTTCAATTTTATGGGGAGCAGGTGCTTTTGCAACAGGGGTTTGGGAAGTTCCGGGGACAACTTTCCCAGATAATGGCTGGATGGCAAAAAAATTAGGAGTTTATTATAAAAAACCTCAAGCCTTCTGATGGAGCATTTTTTGTAATTGATAGCAAAAAATCCTCGCAAATAAGTGAATAACTCCAATAGTGGAGTTCTGAGATGAAAAAATCAATTAGCTCATCTTGCAGGGTTCAGTTTTTTCTTCAGCAGCTGTTATTTGCTGGGAGGCACCCTTTGTATGTTTGTTCCAGAATATGGCTTTAGCCAAACTTTTGTATGAAAGCATGTCCTCATTCGTAAAAAATACATTCCTGCTGAGATACCTGGAAATTGATGGATTATTGCCAGAAGAATAATTCTGCATGGCATTATTTTCTCCAATAAGATCCAGCGTGATACCGTTCCGCGCTTCATTTTTGTGCACACCATGCAAGTACAATTGTATGTCGCCCAGAGAATGAAGCGGGTTGGATTCTGATTTCTCATCCATAAAAGCGTCATCCATTTGGGGCGAGTCCAGGCCAAAAGTCCTTGCGACGCGGGGTAAATGGAAGGCACTGGAGACAACTGCAATGTGTTTGTGAGCGTGATGTTCGAGGTAATGGCGAAACGATTGAGCTTGTGTCAAGGTATTTTGACCGATGCTACTTTTCCTCGGATTATAAAGAGGTGCGATTGTAAATAATCGTGCAGGATAATAAGGCAGCGGTTCCTGACCTAATTTTTTTTGAAGTTCGGGATCTTTTAATGCTTTTTTTAAATCTTCATTATGGATTTTTCTGCCATTATAAAAAATAGGAATAACATAATCGTTTTCAGTTAATTCTTCAGGCTTTTTGCCGGCACGAAGTGCACATACTTGAGTTGCAATCTCAATGCCAAGTTTCATGCGATGAATGTCATCTACACGATCGAACTCCTCTTCTTTTCTTTTATTTTGTTGAATCAACTCGACATCGGCAATCTGACTTAAAACAGTTGTTCTTGCGGCGAGCACGTACACTAGATCAATTTCAGGAGTTGGAGTGGGATTTGTTGTTAATGCACTTTTTTTTAAATCACGTGTAAATATATTTTCTTCAGTGAATACATCTTCAAATTTCATCCCAAAAAATGATGGCTTTTTAATTGGTTGCTTAGGCATTAAGAATATTAGGTTGCATAAAAAAGAAGAAGTTATCTTATCAAAAATTTAAAGAGGTTTAAAATGTCTTTATTGGGGGTAGCTTGCCTGAGGGATTGTCGGTTTTTCATTAAAATCCTTCAAAACAGAGTATTTTGTTACACTAGTTGAGGTAGTATCAGATTCTAGCCCTCTTTTAATTATTCGGTAAGCAGCCTATGTTTTCTCTGCACTAAATTTTTTATAAAAGCAAATTGACTCCAAAAAGCTCCTTCCATCCCAGGTAATTCAATAAATTTATATGTAAGAGTAGCAACTGGAATTAATATAGCCACAACGCTAAAGCATGCTATAAATTTTTGTATGGGAGGACCTCCTACAATATGATGCATTAAGACAAATTGATTAACCGGAAATAATATAAGGTATTGAAGAAGATAGATACTGTAGCTTATCTGACCAAGAAATAGTAAAGGTTTAGAAGTCAATATCTTAGGCTCTCCTATGAGGACGCTTATAAATAAGACACCTGTTAGAAGGAAATGTTTGTAATCGAGCTGACCAGAAACGAAGATAGATACGATGAGCACTAATAAAGCCAGAGCTCCCAAAATAGATTTTATCCTTAATTGTCTTATGTTCGGATAATAATAACTTAACCATGCACCAAAGCTTCCGATGATGAAAAAAGGCCACAGCACATTTTTTAAAACATAAAAATCACGAAAAGTTAATACAAGAACAGATAAAATGATTGTAATCGCCATGAATGTGGAATGGCGATATAGAAAATATAAAGGAGGGAGGATCAAATAAAATTTCCATTCATAACTTAAAGTCCATGCAATTCCGATAAAGGAAAAGGCATTGGCCTTACCAAAATAGAGTTCTGGAGCACCTAAAAAGCCAAATGAAAATGTATCAATAACTGATTTAAGAGGAATAGAAAGGTTATGCGATATCTTAAAGGTTAGATAACAACATGCAATGATGGTCATGAAGGCAACAAAAAGATAAAGTGGAACTATTCGCCTGACTCGCGCTATATAAAAAGAGGCGGGATCGAGCTTATTTTCTAAGGCTTTTCTAGTAAATAAATAGGCAGTTAAAGCAAAAAAAACCTGTACACTAATAATACCTATACGATCCCCAGTTTCGTGTGTACTGACAATACCAAAATAAGTAAGAAGGTATTGATTCACATGACATGCTACAACGCCCAATGCAGCTAACCCTCTTAACCCATCTAAATGCTTATATCGATGATCTTTAGCTTCACTGATATTAAATAGACGCTTACAAGGTAATGCTATAATGAATGCTACAATAAAAAATCCAATAAAAAAAAGTGGCTGAATAATTTGATGCATAATTCTTGCTAGACCCCTTAGCCAATGAGTTAAAGCAATTTACTTGAATAGAATAAAATATTCAATGAGTATGAAAATGGATTTTATTAACTCTACCGAAAGTTTTCGTGGATTTGCGAGAGTCTTCAATACATATCTACTAAAGTAGGGTACGATCTATTTTAAAATTTTTTTTGTGGTATGAAGTTAGTATTGCATCGGTGCTAATTCATTAGGACACGGTGTTATTCGTTCTGCGTATTCCTCAATAAGTGATTGATTTTTTATCAATTTGATGTTATTATATTCAGGATCATTTTGAGATCCAGCTGTGTTTTTAGAAGTTCAGGCTCTGCTTCAAAATGGAAAAATCAAATAAAGTCTGTTTCCCGGGAGTAAGTCATGTGGTTCACTTTTGCTATTTTTGCCGCCATCTTATGGGGATTTAATTACGCGTTGGCTGAAAAAATATTGCACAGTATTTCACCTATTACATTATTGGCATTGGAAATGATAATTGGAGCAATATTATTTACTTGCATTTCCTTTTTTACCACCATGAAAAGAGACGTTGAAATATTAACAACAGATTCTGGTTTACTATTATTAACAATAGCCGAGATAGCGATTGTTCTCATCGCCAGTTATTTCATCACTGTT
The DNA here is from genome assembly GCF_001468035.1 of Legionella tucsonensis. GTDB lineage: Bacteria > Pseudomonadota > Gammaproteobacteria > Legionellales > Legionellaceae > Legionella > Legionella tucsonensis. Next base: position 7,075 of record NZ_LNZA01000004.1, on the reverse strand, counting down.
TCCATTAATCTTAAAAATGCTACGATTGCTGGTATTGTCGAATTAACTTATCCCATATTTACCATTATTTTTACTTGGTTTTTATTCAATCAGACTCATGTGAATTTTTCAGTCATTATTGGAGGGCTTTTAATTTTCATCGGTGTATTGGTTATCAGCTTGGCATAAAAACTTAAAGATCAGTTCAGTTGTAAGCTACCCAGACAATGCTTTCCCGCATTTTATAAATATGTATCCATTTATTTCTCAAGTCTGATTCACCATTTTGCCTGTTTATTTATTTATTGCTGCAGTATTATGTCGAGGATAAAACAGGAGTAACAACAAAAGGATTAGTCAATGAAAGCAGAAACTATAAAGAAGCAAATTAGTTTATATGATCAAAACAAAGGATATTTCAGGACGCTTAAGGATGAGCCGCATATTAGAGAATTACGAGAATTTTGTAATAACAAACTTGCAGGTATTGAAACCTTATCCCCATCTTTACTTTTAGAATTAGCCACGATTCTGATTGGTAAGAAGGATAGAGATGGAGATTCAACGAGCAGCCATATCTTTAGAAAACTTGTTGGTTATCTTGGTGGTTATGAAGCATTAGATTGTTTAAATAATCAGAAACAACTGTCAGCAGAATATGTTGTGTTTTTGGAGAAAAATTCTAAGCACGCCAAAGAATTAGCACCATTTTTGGCCTCTATTGGCAAAAAAATTCCCTCTTCTACCAAGACAATCGTGCTGCATGCAGCAGAAATGATTTCAGAACCAAAACAATTAGTAGAGATGTTCAAATACTTTAGGGAGTTTGCATTTGCAGAGGATGCTGTCCTTTATTTTGAAACACTAGACGTTCTTAATCGTTACGGCATAAATACAGATGAGGTGGTTCCGCTAATAAGTGAAGTAAAACAGCTTTTTAGCAAGAAACAAGCATTAGAAATGTTGTACAGTATTAACTCGCAATTATTCAATCGTAATAATGTAATTAACATCCTGAAATTACAAAATCCTTATCATTTTTATAAGTTGTTAGAGCTTCTTCCTAATACGCAAGATAACTTGAATAGATTATTTGTTGCTGATGGCATACTCGATAAGTGTTCTCACGCCGAAGAAATTATTAAGAATTTTAAAAGTGCGGGTTGGGAGTTACAGCCTTATTTGGAGTCTATTTTAAGTGTCGATAGAGATGGGCTCAAAATAGAATGTGCTACGGATAGACTAAAGGAAATGACAATCAATCCTGAGTTACTTCCCTTGATTTTAGAAACGATATTTGCACGCTCCAATGAAAGCATGGCATTAGTTAAAGCAGTGACTTTCTTAAATCAAGAGAACCTCGAAGAGGATGCGTTAAATCTAGCTTTTTCCACTAAATATCCTGAAAGAGTCGCTGAGGCAGTAGTAGCGCTTAAAAAGGCAAAGCTTTTTAATAATCAAACAACTGATGTTATTTGTTCTCATTCTGAGCATGCTCTTGGATTAGCACAAGCTATGATTCAATTGGGCTACTTCAACTGCACTGTTGATGCAGCCTATGATGGATTAGATCAATATCCACAAAGCGCTGACAAGGTAGCAAAGGTTATTGAGTACTTACAAGAAAATTCGCTGGTACATAATTTGAATAAGAAACCTGAAGTGGATAAAGGGAGAATTAAACTGTCTACTGATGTGGTTGTTACTTCAGTATGTAAAGCTGAATTAACGGATGACTCTTTGCTTAAATTATTCGAAATAATGAAGGCAGCGAATCTTTTAGATATATATAATCTTCATAAGTTAATACCCAAATTGAAATATGTTAAAACACTGACTAGTGCTGCACGTTGTTTGGCTAACAGCAATCAATTGGATCAATTAAATTTTGATAGCATAATCAGCGATCCTATCAATTCTATAGCCTTAGCAGAAAATTTAGGAGGTATCCCTTACTCGCCTTTATTACCTGAGATGATAGACGAAGGTGCTCAGGATTTTATAGCAATCAGAAAAGCTGCAAAAATTTTAGCATCGGGACAGCGGCGAGGACTTTTTTTTCCTAAGCTAGAACCAGAAAAACTCCAATCTTTTGAAAAAGCGACGCATCGAAAAATGGCCGCCATACAAAATGAAACAATGATAAAGATTGCTCAGTATACAAGTGAGCATCATTTAGAAAGGGCTACTGAGCATCACATAGCGAATAGCTCTTATTTTTCTATATTGAATCCGAAGTAAGAAATAAAGCAAGAAGGTTGGGAAGGCTTCATCTTCTTTCTTTAACGCGTAAGTATATTAAACTTGGCGGCACCAAAACAGTTAATCTTGGAGTTGTTGGAAGTAAAAGGTGATGCTTGATACCCCAAGAAGGATTTGCAGCATTTATCGAAACGCGCAAATCCAATTGGAGCGAAATAAAAAAGATAAAAATAAGTAATTAGACGTATAACAGCTTATTTAGGCTGTTTAGTATTTTCTTCATCTTGCGGAATTGCTAAAGCTTCACGAACCATATTACATGCATGTTCCAGTTGCTCTGCTTTTGCTTTCAAATGCTCCATGTGGATCGTGTTTAATGATTTACCTGACCAAAGAGTGCTGAATGCATTTCCCATATCGCATTTATTTGCAACGATGGGATCGAAATAAAGTCGACAAAAGACGGCCATGCTAAAAAATTTCAGTAAGCTGGAAATAACTTCTAGGATGTTTAGCGTATGATGATCTTTAAGCTGTTCTATATCTGTTTTTGTTATTACATCACTTAATTCTTTGGTTTGTTCTAATTTAAATCGAATAGCTTCCTCAACCGAATGCCCCTCAAATTTTTTCTCACGAATGGCATATAATTGACCTAAAAATTTTACACGTAAATTAACATCTTCATTGTCTGTAGGTACATCATTTTTTTGAAGCCAATTCGTTTGCCTAAAGATTTGCTCATCAAGTATAGAAAAATAGTAAGCAAGAATTGCATTGAAGAGCGTTTTTTCATTAAATATTACTGGCCATAGGGCGTCTGAAATTTCTTCATAGGTATCAATATTGTTGTGACGTAGTATAGACTCTACAGCAAAGTTCAATAGTGTATCATCAAAATCATGGGGATATTTTGATAAAATTCTTTTAGCACTTTTTGTTATTTTTTTTACTCTGTGTGCAAAATCTTCGGCTTCTTCTGCATATATTTTTGCTAGTGACATCTTACTTTCCCAAAAAATTTTCATTTATTATACATTTTTTGCAAATTAAAGAACAGTCTGGGTGATTTTTATGAAAAAATGAATAATTAAAAAAAGAAATGAGTGCAGCTGATTAAGTCGCAATCCTGGTTGCGAAATAACCAGATTAGTTTGCTTCTCGGTTTATATCAAAAATAACAATTTGCTCAAAATCGACCTTAGCTAGCGTTTACTTTTTCTTGTCAAATTTTTTAATAACCAACGGAAAAAATCTCGAACAACTTGTCTTACAAGAGTATTTTTACTCATTGTTACGAATATAGAAGGCTGTGATGTCGTAGTTTTTTCTTGGGAAGGTGGGGGTGAGTCCGTTGTTGTGCTTTGTTTTTTTGCTGCAAGCATTTCAGTGGCTGAGGGCGGATTTTCCCGACGAGAATAGCGTTGATACAAATGAGATTTGTTAAGTATTTGCTGGACTTCGGCTTCAGTTAATACACCCATTCTTGATTCTGGCGGCCTTATCAAACAATGAATTAATGGAGTGGGCTCTCCTTCTGCATCAAGAGCGCTCAAAAGTGCCTCCCCAATGCCTAAAGAAGTGAGCATTTTCTCTGTATCATAATAGGTTGATGGAGGAAAGTTTTGTGCGACTAATTTCATTGTCTGTCGATCTTTTGCTGTAAATGCACGCAGAGCATGCTGAATTTTCAACCCGAGTTGTCCTAAAACCGCCTCGGGAATATCGTTAGGCGTTTGCGTGCAAAAAATTAAGCCTATGCCTTTAGAACGAATTAATTTAACAATTGTATCTAATGTGCTTAATAAGGCTTTACTGGCATTTTTGAAAATCAAATGTGCTTCGTCAATGAATAAAACTAATTTTGGCTTATCGGGATCACCTAATTCAGGTAGTTGACGATAAATATCGGTAAGTAACTTTAACATAAAAGTTGAAAACAACTGCGGTCGATCCTGCATGTCCATTAAACGAATAATGGATATAATTCCCTGGCTGTTTTCGTTATAGTGTAATAAATCTGCAATTTTAAATGCGGGCTCACCAAAAAAATCTTTTCCACCTTGTGATTCTAATTCAACAATTTTACGCATAATGGAACCAATAGAAGCGACAGCAACGCTGCCATATTGTGATTCTATTTCTGCATTACCTTCTTTACTTTGTACGTATTGTAACAAAGCTTTAAAATCTTGGAGATCAATGAGCGGCATAGAGTTGTCTTTAGCGTATTCAAAAAGAATAGTGACGACACCAGCCTGAGTTTCGTTGATCTCTAACATTCTCGAAAAGAGTAATGCACCAAAATCAGAAACAGTTGTACGTAAAGGAACTCCAGGAACGCTGCTTAGAGTATATAACTCTACAGGGAAACCGCGGGGAGTAAACGATAACTGTAAGGACTTACACCGTTTCTCAATACCGGGATTGACTTCTCCTGGCATTGCCAAACCAGAGATATCGCCTTTAATATCCATTACCAGGCAAGGAACTCCAGCTAAGGACAATTGCTCGGAAAGTACTTGTATGGTTTTTGTTTTTCCGCTTCCTGTGGCTCCAGCAATCAAGCCATGGCGGTTAAATGATTTGAGCACGAGATTAACGGGGGCATTTTCTAACACCTTATCCTCAGCAAGAATGCCTCCTAGATCTAAGGAGGCAATGCCATTGGGTGCTTGATAAGGAACAGTCAGATCTTTATACATACAAACATCCTTGTTGCACTGAATATTTATTAATTATACTCGTTATTTTAGATTATTTCCGGATATGTATTCTTTTTACAATCTGGTTAACAAATAACTTTCTTTAAAGAAACTCATTTTGAATTAATCCAACTGATTATTAATGGCTGTTTGCAAACCAAAGCACACTCGTTAATCAACCTTGCCTCCTACCTATTGGATGAATGTTGCATTCTTTCATCGTTTCTCAATTGGCAGATTTGCCCTAAGACTAACTTTCTGGGCAAACAGCTTAAAGGTGCTGGCTTTTGACTCATAAAAAGGAGGCATATCCGTGTCCACAGTATTTTTTTGAGGAAAGCATCATCATCTCATAAGTTTATCTTCATCAGTTTTTCAGACTACGAGGAAATTAAATGATCTATATGGTCAAATAATGGTCTATAATTATACTTAGTTTCGCGGACCTTATCTTCGAACAGAGAAAGGAAGCATTTACAAAGAAAAAGTTGAATATGATGAAAAAAAATATAAGGATTTGTATCTATTCAGTTTTTATTTTTTTATTCTTTATCTTTGGTTCTGCCTATGCTAAAGATGAAGGTGAACCTTCTCGAGTTGCTCGATTAAGTTCCATCAATGGCTCTGCAAGTTTGCTACCCGGAGGGGAAACTCAATGGGTAAAAGGCATTATCAACCGTCCATTAATAACCGGCGATCGTATATGGTCAAGTAATAAATCATTTCTCGAATTACAGCTAGGCTCCACAACGGTACGCATGGGTAATCAAACGAGCCTTAAAATTCTAAACCTGAATCAAAAAATTTCCCAATTACAGCTTTCCAGCGGGACCTTAATTGTCAAAGTAACCCATTTAAATCCTCGGCAAACAATTGAAATCAGTACGCCCACCCTTGCTTTTATAGTAACAAAACCAGGTTATTATCGAATTTTTGTCAACAATCAAGCTAAAATAACGCTCATAAGCGTAATAAAAGGAAGAGGGAAGGTGTATGGTCCAAAAAGTTCTTACATTATTACACAAGGAAAATCCTACGCTTTTGGAGTAAATCTAAAACTATTTAAACCCACAGGTATTCCTACACCTGATGATTTTGAGCGTTGGAGTCGTATGCGGGATCGTATAGGCAAAGGTATTACCCGATATGTATCTACCGAAATGATTGGTGAAAAAGATCTGCAACTCTATGGAACTTGGAAAAAAACCTCTAAATACGGTCAGGTTTGGATTCCGAATAAAGTGAGTACAAATTGGGCCCCTTATCGTACAGGTCAGTGGGTATGGATTCGTCAATGGGGTTGGACCTGGGTGGATGATGCGCCTTGGGGATTTGCTCCATTCCATTATGGTAGATGGGCTTATCTTGAAAGAAGATGGAGTTGGGTCCCTGGACCAAGATATGCCCAGCCTGTTTATGCGCCTGCTTTGGTAGCATTTGTAGGAGGCAACAATTTTAACCTGAGACTGGGTACTGGTGTGCCTGGAATTGCATGGTTCCCTCTCGCCCCGGGAGAAATCTATATTCCTCCAGCCACACTGGGACGTAATTATTTCATCAACGTCAATATAAATAACACCCAGATTAATAATACTTATGTAAATAATATTTACGATAATAGAAGCACCAATATTTTCTATCAAAATGTAAATATAGCACCCGCAATAACTGCGGTGCCAACGCAAACATTCGTTAATTCGCAACCGGTTAACCAGGCAGTGGTAAATGTTCCTTCCCAAATAATACAACAAGCGCCTAAAACCCCTATTGCAGCGATTGCACCTGAGACTACCAGTGTATTAGGAGGAAGTTCCGCGCAATCTCAACCACCCAAAGAAATTTTAGATCAAGCAGGAGTAGTAACGGTTGCTCCTCCAGCACCTCCTGCTCCTTTTTCTGAAGAGAAAAAACTACTGGAAAAAAACCCAGGAACTCCTTTATCCACACAGGAAGCACAATCTTTAAAACCATTGCCAACTGAATCAGCCGAAAAATTAGATGTAGTTAATCCAACACAAACGTCTACTCCTATTAATGAAAAAATTATCGATCAAGCCCCAGTACCTGATCCAGCATTGATTAAAACTCAAGAAGAACAGTTATCACCTTCCCAACCAGAACAACCACAGGAACAAATACAACCACAGGAACAAATACAACCACAGGAACAAATACAACCACAGGAACAA
>NZ_LNZA01000003.1 GCF_001468035.1 Legionella tucsonensis | reverse complement strand
AAAAATAGTTACCAGCTGACGTTCCTGTATCATATTGAAAATCCTTTTGCCTGAGAAACCAAAGAAAATTCAGTATGTTAGTTTCGTCAGCATGTCTTTTCAATAATTTTAGGTACTTAAAAACCCCGAACTGGGGTCTGAAGAAAAAATAACGTTGCTCCATACGTTGCAAGAAGCTTCCTATGGAGTCCTGTCTGTCCTTGAGACACTCCCCTTTGGTGGAGTTTATGTCGAAGACCGCTTGAATGATAAAATTTTTCTATTGATGGATGAAGGTCTCTCTTTTAGTGCTAAAAAAGGGTTGATAATAGCTACGTCTTACCTAACCTTTTCAGAATTTACAATGACCACCGGCGCTGCCCTCCCTATTATCCATCACCTAGACAAATTAGATGAATTAATAGATGAGTTTGATATCGAATATCGTCCTTTTTTTGAACTACCAGTAAAACAACAAGCAAATTTTATTACTCAATTAACTAGGCACTGCTTGGAAAATGGCGTTAAATCATATCGGTTTTGTTGAGTAATCCTATATTGTCTAAAAACAACTAAATAAAATAAGCATGGGGCTTATAAAAAATATAAGCCCCTATTTCGCGACAGCGACAACTGCTGCAGGTAGTCTTTTAAATCCCCTTCACCGCAGCCTGCGCTCGCCAAGTAGCACGTTGATGTTTATTGATACCCGGGAATTGTTGATTACCATAACGACCACAGGCATAACAATACAACTTATACGCTTTAAACCTTAATAGACTTCGTCTATGCCCTATTAATTCATGATGAACTCTTCGTATATACGAGGATTTCTTTCGTACATTCTTACTTTGACAGTGGCTACAACGCGCTACGCGGTTATAGCTTACATCTAATATAATAATGGTTGATATCCGCTCACTTTTACTATGGAAAATCCAGGTAAATTTAGGATAAGATTGTACTTCGGCACTTTAATCTCCTTTTGATCGTCAAATCAAGAACTTAGTTTAGACTAAGTTGATTAAAGTGCCCCCTTAGTTGGTGTAGAGCCTTAAAATGCCCCATTAATTGGGGTAGAGCCACACATTAACCTAGCTCCATAAGACATTAACGAAACACTAAAAAATAGAAATTACCAATAAATGATCATAAGATACCTAATTATAATAAGGAAATTAAAAACTCTTCATAATAGGGTGCAGAATGGCAGTTATTGATAAATTAAAAAAACTCAGCAGGGATAAATTTCTAATGAACTTCCCAGGCGTAGAACGCGCTGAAATAGATGATAAACTCATCACCGGGTCATACAAACATTATTTTATTCTATCCTTTGGTGAGTTTTTAGGCATTCTCTTATATTCTTTTTTTCTTTGGACTTTTACCAGCAATCACTTCCCTTTAGCAATATGGCTAGCTGCGACGCTTATCTTCAATGCTTTATTAAGGGGTGTATTTTTACTTAGTTATCATCGGCAAAAAAAACAAGGTAGTCTGCGTCATCCGGCCTTTTGGAAAAATTATTTTATAATAAATAGCCTGCAATCAGGAATTTTCTGGGCTTTAGGGGGGTTATTATTTATCTATATTGACGACCCCCTTCATCGTATGGTCATTCTTTTCTATCTAACGGGCTTGCTTGGAGGCGCAGCTCCTGTAGTGCTAACCTTCCATTTAGCTTACCTCGGTTTTATAATACCCGTTGGGGTAGTGATGATTTTTCTTTCATTGTCCATTACACCTTCGCTATCGTTTATCCTATCTTGTGGAATTATGCTGTATGTTGCCATAGTGCTCTTTGCCAGCGCAAAGGTTCATCAGCTTTTAGTGAAATCCTTTTACTTGGAATTGTATAACTCAAATGTTTTGTCAGATTTAAAGCGCAGCGAAGAAAGCTTCCGCAACACAATTGAAAATGCACCGATTGGCATGGCTATTATTTCACCAGAAGGAAAATGTATCCATGCGAATCGTACGCTGCAAGAGCTATTAGGTTATACGCTTGAAGAGTTGCGTTACAAAGATATATTGGAAATTACTCATCCCGATGATATTCCTATGACTAAAGATGCCATGGATAAGCTAATCCATAGGAAATTGCGTGTTTGTCATCTGGAAAAACGCTATTTTCGCAAAGACGGCAGTCTTATCTGGGTAATGGTCAGTATCTCACTGATTCGAGACGAAGAGGGTAAGCCCCTTCATTTTATAACGCAAATGAAAGATGTGAGTGATCGTATTCAAAACGAAGAAAAAATGCGACTGCTTAATGAAAAAACAATGACTACTTTAAATGAATTGCAGTTGTTACAACATGATGAAAGTTTATTAAATAAATTAAATCGCTCATTGCAGGTTTGTGTTCTAGCAGAAGAAGCTTACCCGCGAATAAATTTAATCGCACAAGATTTATTTCCCGAATTAAGCGGGGGGTTGTCTGTCTTTAATAAACCCGCAAACCAATTAGAAACCGTAATCCAGTGGGGTAAAGATCAGTTATTACCAAAAGTATTTTTCCCCATGGATTGTTTCGCCATCCGAGAATCTGCCGCTCATATCGTTGATGACCCAGAAAAAGCGGTGCCTTGCGATCATTATATTACCTTGCCACAAGGAGGATATGCTGCGTTAACGCTGGTAGTACAAAATGAGTTAATTGGTGTTTTCCATCTGATAGCGCCAAAGGGTAAAAAACTAACACAACATCAACAAGATATGGCAGCTTCATTCAGCAATGTTGTTAAACTTGCTTTAGCCAATATTAATTTGCGCGCATCATTAAATGAACTGTCTTTACGTGACCCATTAACCAGCTTATATAATCGACGTTATTTGAATGACATCTTATCGCGAGAATTAATTCGCATCGCGCGAGAAAAAAATAAATTATGCGTTGCAATGTTGGATATCGATAATTTCAAGAAATTTAACGACACCTACAGTCACCTGGCAGGTGATGAAGCACTAAAATTGATAGGGCAATTATTAACGGAAGGTTTCCGTGGTAGTGATATTGCTTTCCGTTTCGGTGGTGAAGAATTTGTTGTGGTATTGTTGAACACAACATTAAACAATGCGGTGACCAAACTGGATCAATTTCGTGAAAAGTTAAAAAACACACCCATTAATTATAAGAATACCCAATTACCCAAAATTACTATTTCAATAGGCGTATCAGAAGCTCCTCAACATGGCGTAACGATTAACGATATATTAAAAGCCGCAGATAATGCGCTCTATGCCGCTAAAAAGGCGGGTAAAGATAGAGTCATAGACTATTCCAAGTCTTCGTAAAATGAATTGGCAAAAGACACTAAAATTTAATAAATAAAAAATGCGATAATAATATTGATGACGCTAGAGCGCCTTTAAATGTACAATTAATAGGCTAAAAAACAAAGCCCTTCATCATTATAAATATAGTTTTCCTGCGTCACTGCATTCCGTGCAGTGACGCAAAAAAGCTTCCTTGATTTTCTCTTGTAAAATCAACACATTCAGCACTTATATCCAGGCGCGCTCAACGCGTTTGAACAAAATAGCTCAATGAATTGCTAATTTTTCTAAAAAATAACTAATTCCATTGCAATGTTATCAAAAACCACAGGGACAAATGGGACTATTGGGGCAACCGCGTCATTGCTGGTCTAAAGGCGTCCCACCTCAAAATTTGAAATGGGGCTTATGGGACAGTGCAAATAGCTTTTAATCAAATCAGCTCATCAATATTAGGAGGATAGGATTATAACTATAGTATTTTGATTTCAAATTAAAAAATAACTCATGTTACGCACGAGCAATTTTAAGCGGCCATATTTTTAAGCTCCTGCCAAGCAATCTGGTTGG
>NZ_LNZA01000002.1 GCF_001468035.1 Legionella tucsonensis | reverse complement strand
AATTAAGAAGGAAAAGGAGTTAAAAGATATGCTTTACTCCTCTGCCTCCTATCGGCAATCCGGCTAGACTGCTAGATTGAATCTATTCTGTTGCATGCGCCACTGATGCTGAGCTACTGCCTCCTGACACTCTCTTACGCCGTATCTGAAACCTTTAACATCTGCAGCTGTTTCGCCACTATTATTCACAATGGAACTATCGACACGTTCATCTTCGAGTAAACGCTTAACACAGTTCAGATGACCGCGTTCCACAGCATCATGGAGGGCGGTATATCCGACATTATCTTGCCTGTTTGGATCCAGTTTAGGATCAGCAAGGAAGAGTTCGAGAGCTGAGACATCCCCAATTGATGTAGCCATGAACATGATGGGTTCGGATGATGCCATGAGTGCATTGATATCAATACCTGGAGTTTTCAGGAGCATTTGGACAATTTCGAATGTTTCTTCATACTTTTCTTTTTTGTTGCGCGCCAGATTTTGTATAGCCTCTGTCAATGGAGCAGTACAATAGAGATTACTGTAGTTAACTACTTTGATGTTGGGGTAGGCGAGTAAACATCCACGAATGGCACGTATGTCGTTATTACGAATAGCTATAATCAGATAATCCACGTCTTCTGTGATGATACCGGGACTGCTGTTTTTGAACTGTTCAAAATATTCAAGATCAGCCTTTCTTTCTTGCTCCTTAAATTCGATCATCTGCTTTATCTCAGCGTCTGTAGTCATACTGACTACAGAGTCCCCACGATAGGGTGTATTGAATAATGTACCTGGATATTGAATCAATAATCTGGCTGTAGCATCGCGCCCATTCCTAAGAGCTAAGTGTAATGGAGTAATTCCATTCACATCAGTAGCAGCTGGATTAGCACCGCCATAATAGATCAGGGCACGAAGGTTTTCACTATGACCACCTCTTGCTGCCGCATGAACGGGAGTGCTGTAGTTATGAGTGGTTTTTTGTATGGTTTCTGGATGAAATTCAATTATAGACTGTAATATCTTTGGATCCTTATTGGCAGCATAATAAGCACTGTATTCGCTGGGTTTAGCACCATGTTTGAGCAAATCGTCTACCACATTGACTCTGTTCGCTATAATTGCGCAGTCCAAGGCATTATCATAGTGTGTTCTTGCCATGCTCGCTCCTGCCTTGGCTAAGATATCGACCATCTCAACAGATTTTACCAGACACAATGGCTCTTGCTCGAACCAGTTGGTTTGATTGACTGCTTTTGGAAACATCTGAAGAAGTGACGAAGTGAGGGCTAAATTGTTATTCATCACGGCAAAGTGCAATAAATGATAACCCTGGAACGTTTGCTTATCTAATGGCCATGATCTCAACTCATCTAAATCTTCAGCAGTCACTTTATCATTAAGAAAATGATCTAACATCTGCAGACGACTATTCAGTTGAGGATTGAGAAACACACCAAGAGACTGTAATTGCATATTGAACTGTTCTATAGAACCACCCTCAATTCGCAACTTCCATTGTTGCAGTATGAATTCAACTTGCATGATTTCCTGGCTAGCTGCAGAGGTAAAATGATCTTTTAACAGTTTACCGGCTAACTCCAGGTTTTCCTCTGGTACTAATTTTTGGATAATTAACCGCATTAACAGGTGTGGCAGAGTGGGATTATTGGAATAAAGTGACAGGTATTCTTCTAAATAAAATTGCTCAAAAAATCTTACCGTGTCTGTAAAAAGTTCGTCAGCTATTGATTCCGGTAAAAACAAGCGATATTTTATTTTCAAAGCTATTAGCATGCTTTCAAGACTACAATTGCCAACAGTTTGAAATTTTCCGGTAATCATGCTGTCAAATATCAAACCAAGGATGTCATGCAAGTCACGTTGAATGTATGTTTTATTTGATTCTTGAAGGCTATCACTACAGAGCTTGGCAATCACTGGTTCTGTTAAATTCGCAATTTTGGATATTTTGTAATGTTCAGTAGTGGCATCGGTACTACATCCACCACCATTATTACGATAAAAATCATCCTTTTTGATGATGAGATTTATCGCATGTCCAGACCAGCCGGTGAGTATTTCGACACCAGAGTTTTTGCTGTCTGCTATCATAGTAGACATAAAACTGTCCTTAGAGGACTTCATTGATGGATAATAATCCCCCCAGAAATTAGACAGAAAATAAAAACGCATTGCTTTTATTGTCATGTTTCTTACTTGCCTGATGGCATCCAGATGCCCAATATGTTTCCCATTTGTATCACAATGTGAAACGTAAGCATTCATTAAGTGTGCCATAAAGGGAACGGTGTCAAAGTAAGAAGCTCCTGTGAGCGTAATAAGGCGATTGTTGACAGGTATTGAGCCGCTTAATGAAAATAAATGGCCAAACATTTTGGAGTCTGTCCCGATACCCGGAGTTGTTTTGGTACGAAGATAGTGTTCTTCAAAGGCGAGCATGGCATCATTGAAGCAATCCAGAGGAAAATCTAATTCGAAGACATTGCTTAACGCGCGTGCTCGCTCCTCACTGCCTTCTTTAGTTAAATTTTCTATGTGACTAATAACAGCATTCTGATTAATCTCAGGTTTGAGTTTTCTGAAATTTTTGTAGATTCTCTCTTGTTGAAAAGGCTTACGAATAGCCGTGAGCGCGAAGCAATATTCGACATCTATTTCAATGTTTGCATCAATGATTGCCTGGATTATCGATTCTATTACCTCTCTGGATACCAAATTTTGACGAAAATCATTAAAGCAATCTGCGATTATATTTTTAAGTAATTCGGAATTACTTTTTTGATTTTTGCATAGTTCAAGAAGAGTGCTGAACTCAGAGGTGACGGTATAGTCATCACTTCTAAGTAATTCACCTAATATCGTCTTACCCTTTGAGTTTTTTTCAAGAAGTGATGATGGATGAAGTTTAAGAATATCAAGTAGCAGTTCTTTATTTACATAGTCTGATCTATTGGCTTTATTCTCGGCAATTAAATCAAATACCGACTTCCCTGCATGATTTTTATGCGTCACATCAATACCTTTCTGGATAAGTAGTGCTGCAATGTCTGTAGCCTGATGTTGGCAAGAAATAATCGCCAGTTGCAAATAATTATTTCCCTCCCCATCTACAGCCTTGATGTCACATTGTTCATGGTTGATTAATGCGGTAACCAATTTCATGTCTTTGTATTGGGAATCAGACAAGATCTGGGCCAATGCTGTTTGCTCATTATTATTTTTGATGTTGGGATTCGTCTTAACGTTCTTAATCACCTCATCAATAAGATCTCTAAACAGGTAGACATCTTCAGAAAGCATATGCAAGAGTATGGAATTATGTTTAGAGGTTTTCTGATTAGGGTTAAACTTTTTATGCTCTATTAACATTTTAAATGTATTTTTTAAGTTGTATCCTCGCGAATGGTAGATACATTCAAAAAATGTTTGTCCTGCTCCAGATGTCTGATTGATATCAAAGTCTTTGTTCTTAAGTAAGAGATCGAATGTTTTATCTACATCGTATGGCGCTGCGTGTTCCAGATAGTAACTTAGAAAACTGTTACCCTGCTTATCGACAGCATTGACATCTGCCCCGGCTGCCATTATCGACTGAATATAACAAGAAAAATTACCATTTTTTACATGATTTGACTTAGCAAATACATGCAGAAGTGAATCGCCGTCTTCAGTGATATCGGTGACTGCAAAATTCTCTTCGCTAAGTTTCGTTAAAATTTCATCCTCATGCTTTACGTTATTGAGAATGTTTAGTAGCTTTTCACTTCTCATATATTTGACCCATTCTATTTATTATATGAGCGGCTAGTGTAGCATGTGAACATTAGTAAGGCATTAAGACTTCAGCAACGCGGTGATATCAGGAGCTGAAGGTTGGAAAGACATAGGGTCGAGAAAGCAAATAAAATAATTAAAAAGATAGAAAATGAGGCACTATCCGCTTAAGATAGTGCCATTAGGTCGTAACCCCACCTTGTGCTAAATCCAAATGAATCTATCTAGTCGAGGTTAGTGAAGATCTAAATTGCTAACAGCATTATTTAGCTCAGCCTGTTCTCGTAGTTCCATTTGTTGAGAAATATCTATCTGCTCCCAATATTCGAGAGTACTTAAGCCTCCAAAATTTATGCGAATAGCTTGAGTTTGTTCTGAGATAATGGCTTTCTCCTTAAATGATAATTGGTTCCAGCTGAGTTTTTTATCATTTTGGAAAAACGCAGATTGACCCATCGGAGCAGCATCTGGCTTGGGCTTAGCAGCAATGTACTTATAGATTTCATTTATTTCATTTTTCTTAGCATTATCCAACTGATTCCAATAAGCTTCTGTGGAAATATGCTCGCTCTTATGACGTATATCTTGTGAGGTGGAGGACAAATATTGTCTAAAAGCCAAAGGTAAATCATTATAGTCTAAATCTTGTATTGCAGGAGGATTAGCAATAACAGCATTTTGACCGCCCTGTAGAGAAATTTCACAAGCCTGGGTTAATACCTGATTTACTGCTGATGCCAGACTGATAAAATCATTGCCTTGATCACCAATTAAATAAGCTTGATACCCCTCTTCACGAGACTTACTCACGTTAGGCTCACCGTCATCAAATACAAAGTGCTTACCACGAGCTTCAGGCTTGATAAGTAGTAATGTTTCCAGGGCACGTCTCACAGAGGCTTTGCCGTCGTTATCATCCATTCCCCAACTCACTACAGGAATGCCTCCTACAACAGAACGGATAGGATTTGCACTGGAGTTATGACCGAGAGTAGCATCATACACACCTATACCATGAACTTGAGGAAAATGAAGCCCTTTTCTAGCACATGCAGCTTCTAATTTCTCTAAAAATTCTAATTGATCAGACTACACTATTTTTTGAATGGAAAACAACTTTATAATTATAGTTGGTAACCAGATCCATAATATCGCTGACAATTTGAATACCATTGACCAATACTTGAACTCCGCCCCAGTCGTACTCTTCAATGACTAAATCATCTTCAGTAATTTCGTCTGACCCCATAACAATTTTACCATCCAGAACGCCTCCATTATCAAACATTAAATAAGTAACGTCGTCAGAAGGAGCATTGATTGGAGCTACTGGTGGATAGATCATTTGATAAAGATCATTTAACTTGTTTTGATATTTTGCAGAGTGTTGCACAAGAGAATTGGGATTCTGAATAATATGAAAACCCTCCTCTTTGGGCACTGCAACCAAAAGTGGTTGGGTAAAAAATTCTGAATTAGCGGAAGTATAAGTAAACATTTCTCCAGTGTCAGGTTGATATTTATGTGGTGCTTCGTCCTTAATACATTCATCTAATGCTGATTTGCGTACGCCGGTAAGTGAGAGATAAGTTACCTGTCCTTTGGCTTCTTGTGAATGTCGTTTTTGAAAGGAAGCAAAAGCAGTGGAGAGCTCCTTACTTCCTGTTAATTGAAAAGTTTTGTAGGAAAAGGCTTGATCTTTTTCACCCAGATAATTGATAGTCCACAATAATTCCACGTCGTCATTTTCAAGCTGATTGAGAATAGTTTCATCGGAAAGTTGCTTCATAGAGGAAATATTTTTAGGAAGTTCTAGAGTACTGGGAATAATACCTTTCCAAAATGA
>NZ_LNZA01000001.1:2501837-2776985 GCF_001468035.1 Legionella tucsonensis | reverse complement strand
AAGGTTTGCGTTTCGCAATTCGGGAAGGTGGCCGTACTGTTGGCGCCGGTGTTGTCGCTAAAATTATTGAGTAATTAGAATGAGTAACAATCAAAACATTAAAATAAGATTAAAATCCTTTGATCATCGGTTGATTGATTTGTCAACTCGTGAAATTGTAGAGACAGCAAAACGAACTGGTGCGCAAGTGCGTGGACCAATACCGTTGCCTGTCCGTAAGGAGAAATTTACTGTATTGACTTCACCGCATGTTAATAAAGATGCTCGAGATCAATATGAATTACGTACTCATAAACGCTTGGTCGTTATCGTTCATCCAACTGAAAAAACAGTAGATGCATTGATGAAGTTGGATCTGGCTGCTGGGGTTGATGTTCAGATTAGCCTTGATGACTAAATGTTAGGGTGAAGGATATTAAAGAGGTGTTAGAATGATGATCGGTTTATTAGGCCGTAAAGTCGGTATGACGCGGGTTTTCACGGCAGATGGAGTTTCAGTTCCTGTTTCTGTTGTTGAAGTTCACCCTAATAGAGTTTCCCAGGTTAAAACTAAAGAAACTGATGGTTACACCGCTGTTCAATTAACAGGCGGTACAAAAAAAGCAAGCAAAGTTAACAAACCTTTGACAGGCCACTTTGCAAAAGCTGAAATTGAAGCAGGTGATATGTCTGTAGAATTTTTAGTTGATTCAGAAGATGCATTTAAAGCAGGTCAGGTAATCACAGTATCGGATGTTTTTGCTGTGGGACAGTTTGTTGATGTTGCTGGAATCACTAAAGGTAAAGGTTTTGCTGGCACAGTCAAGAGATATAATTTTAGAACACAAGATGCTACTCATGGTAATTCCAGATCGCATCGTGTACCTGGCTCTATTGGTCAAAACCAAACTCCAGGACGTGTGTTCAAAGGTAAGAAAATGGCTGGTCATTTAGGTAATGTTCGTTGTACCGTTCAAAGCCTTGAACTAGTGCGCGTAGATGCAGAAAGAAATTTACTTCTTATCAAGGGTGCAATACCTGGTGCTCCTGGCTCACAAGTTGAGATTAAGCCTGCAGTTAAAAAGCAAGTGCGAGGTGAGTGATGGAAATTACTACTATAGATACAAATTCAAAATTAATACTTGACCAAGAAGTATTTGCATATGGTTATAACGAGGGCTTAATCCATCAAGCTGTGATAACATATATGAACAATGCGCGCAGTGGTAATAGCGCTCAAAAAACTCGCTCCGAAGTACGCGGCGGTGGTAAAAAACCGTGGAATCAAAAAGGTACTGGACGTGCTCGAGCTGGTACCATTAGAAGTCCATTATGGAGAAGCGGTGGGGTAACCTTTGCATCTAAAAAAAGAGATTATTCACAAAAAATTAATAAAAAAATGTACAAACGTGCATTACGTAGTATAATCTCCGAGCTTTGTCGCACTGGAAACTTGGTTGTTGTTAGTGATTTCCAATGTGAAAGCAAAAAAACCAAAGATTTTGTTAATAAAATGAGCCAACTCAATATTAATAACGCACTTATCGTGATGAGTGAAGTTGGTGAGAATGAATATTTTGGTTCAAGAAACTTAATTGATTATGATATCTGCGACGTCACAACTATAGATCCTGTTTCTTTACTCAGATTTGAAAAAGTTGTTGTTACAGAAGCTGCAATTAAAAAAATTGAGGAACAGTTACAATGAACGCTGAAAGATTGTTGATGGTTTTACGTGAACCACATACTTCTGAAAAAGCTACTGTCATAGCTGATAAGCTGAAACAGTTCACTTTCAAGGTATTGAAAACTGCAACTAAAAATGAAATAAAAATGGCGGTAGAGAATATATTTAACGTTAAAGTTAAAAATGTATCTGTTATCAACGTGAAGGGAAAAACAAAGCGTTTTAAACAAACAAGCGGAAAACGTAGTGATTGGAAAAAAGCATTTGTAACTCTTCATGCTGATCAAGATATTGACTTTACAGCTACCGAATAAGGCAGATTAAGATGGCACTATTAAAATCTAAACCTACATCGCCAGGAAAGCGTGGCGAATTACGCGTGGTTCACCACCATATTCATAAAGGGAAGCCGCATGCGGCTTTAGTTGAAAAACTGAAAAAAACTGGCGGACGTAATAACCAAGGTAGAATTACTGTAAGACATATCGGTGGCGGTCAGCGTAATCAATATCGCATCATTGATTTTAAACGTAATAAAGATGGAATTGAAGCACGTGTTGAGCGCATCGAGTATGATCCAAATCGTACTGCACTGATTGCATTAATTGTTTATAAAGATGGTGAAAGAAGATATATTATTGCACCAGCTAATTTGAATGTTGGTGACACAGTTATAAGTGGTGCTGATTCATCAATCAGTATTGGTAACTGTCTTCCATTAAAAAATATTCCTGTTGGTACTACAATTCATTGTGTTGAAATGAAGCCAGGAAAAGGTGCCCAGGTATTACGAAGTGCTGGAGCAAGCGGACAAATTGTTGCTAAAGAAGGTATTTATGCAACATTAAGACTTCGTTCTGGTGAAATGCGTAAAATTCATGTTCTTTGTAGAGCGGTGATTGGTGAAGTCAGTAATAGTGAACATAGTTTACGTGCATTAGGAAAAGCTGGAGCAAAACGCTGGAGAGGTATTCGACCAACTGTTCGTGGGGTAGCTATGAACCCGGTTGATCACCCACATGGTGGTGGTGAAGGCCGTACCTCTGGTGGACGTCATCCAGTGTCACCGTGGGGTGTTCCTACTAAAGGTTATAAAACCAGAAGTAATAAGCGTACTGATAATTTTATTGTCAGAAGACGTAAGAAGAAATAATTATTGAGAGGATATCAAGTGTCTCGTTCTATAAGAAAAGGTCCTTTTGTTGACCATCATTTGATTGCCAAAGTAGAAGCTGCAATTGAATCAAAATCTAAAAAACCAATCAAAACTTGGTCAAGAAGATCAACGATCGTTCCTGAAATGATTGACTTAACAATTGCTGTGCATAACGGCAAAGACCATGTTCCTGTCTATATAACAGATAATATGGTTGGTCATAAATTAGGTGAGTTTGCCATGACTCGTACATTCAAAGGCCACTCTGGTGACAGAAAGGCTAAAGGCAAATAAGAGGATATGATGGAAGTTACAGCAAAGTTAAAAGGTGCTCCCTTATCCGCTCAGAAGGGCAGATTGGTGGCAGATATGATACGAAATATGAATGTATCTGGTGCGCTTGATGTCCTCAAGTTTACACCAAAAAAAGGTGCTCAATTAATGCTTAAATTGTTAGAATCAGCAATTGCAAATGCTGAAAATAATAATGGCGCAGATATTGATGATTTAAAAGTAGGTATGGTCTGCGTTGACGAAGCAATGACATTAAAGCGTATTAGTCCCAGAGCTAAAGGACGTGCAAATAGAATTTGCAAACGTACCTGCCATATCACGATAAAAGTGTCTGACGAGGAATAGTAATGGGACAAAAAGTTAACCCTATAGGTATACGTCTTGGTATTATTAAGGATTGGAACTCTAAATGGTTCGCAGGTAAAAAATACGCTGAATTTCTAATTCAAGATATCAAATTACGTACTGAACTGAAAAAGAAGCTTATGGCAGCTGCAGTAAGCAAGGTTCTTATTGAGCGTCCTGCTAATAATGCTGTTGTTACAATACAAACTGCTCGGCCTGGTGTGATTATCGGTAAAAAAGGCGGTGGTATTGAAACGCTACGTAATGAAATTTCTAATAAATTAGGTGTGCCTGTTCATCTTAATATTGAAGAAATTAAAAAACCTGAACTTGATGCAACACTTGTTGCTGAAGGGATTGCGCAGCAGTTGGAACAGCGCGTTATGTTTCGACGTGCTATGAAACGTGCAGTAACCTCAGCTCTTAAAGCAGGAGCTAAAGGAATTAAAATTTGTGTTAGTGGTAGACTAGGTGGTGCTGAAATTGCTCGTAGTGAATGGTATAGAGAAGGTCGTGTACCTTTACATACTTTTAGAGCAGATATTGATTATGGCACGGCGGAGTCTAAAACTACCTACGGTATTATTGGTGTAAAAGTCTGGATCTTCAAGGGTGAAGTTCTCCCGCAAAAGAAAAGATCATCTGACGTTGCCCAGTGAGTGAGGATTAAGAATCATGTTACAACCTAAACGTACAAAATACCGAAAACAGATGAAAGGCCGTAACAGAGGTTTAGCTCTACGCGGCAGTAACATTAGCTTTGGTGAATTTGGTTTGAAAGCTCTTGAGCGTGGACGTTTAACTGCAAGACAAATTGAAGCAGCACGAAGAGCAATGACACGTCATATTAAACGTGGCGGTAAAATTTGGATTAGAGTGTTCCCAGATAAACCTATTACACAAAAGCCTTTAGAAGTAAGACAAGGTAAAGGTAAAGGTAGTGTTGAATATTGGGTTGCTCAAATACAACCAGGCAAGGTTTTATTTGAAATGGAAGGTGTATCCAGAGAGCTTGCTATGGAAGCTTTTGATCTGGCTAAAGCAAAACTACCTTTCAAAGTTATATTTGAAGAAAGGAAGGTAATGTAATGAAAAAAATTGATGAATTACGCGGTTTATCAGTAGAAGAACTGCAAAATGAATTGCTTTCATTGCGTAAAGAACAATTGAATTTACGAATGAAGAAAGCAAGTGGCTCACTAGATAAAACACATCTCATCACCATGGTGCGTAAGTCAGTGGCAAGAGTAAAAACAATGTTGACTGAAAAGGCAGGTAAGTGACATGTCTAATAGTGAATCAAATGCCAGAACAATGGTTGGAAAAGTAGTTAGTGACAAAATGGATAAAACTATAGTTGTGATGATTGAGCGTTCTGTTAAACATCCAAAGTATGGAAAAATTATGAAACGTAGATCAAAGTTACATGCTCATGATGAAAATCAAGTATGTAAAATTGGTAACATAGTAAAAATCCGTGAGTCAAGACCACTCTCTAAAACAAAAAGCTGGGTATTAGTCGAAGTAATTTCTTAATCAATCATGTTGATTTACTTTTAAAACCCTAAAAGGACTGATATAATCAGCAACCTTTTTCTGGTCGAAATCAGAGCTGGAGTAAAAAATGATCCAAATGCAGACGGTGCTCGAAGTGGCTGACAATAGCGGAGCACGTAAGGTTATGTGTATTAAAGTGCTTGGCGGTTCACATCGTAGATATGCACGTGTAGGTGATGTAATCAAAGTAAGTATTAAAGATGCAATACCCAGAAGTAAAGTAAAAAAGGGTGCTGTGATGAAAGCAGTAGTTGTTCGTACAGCACAAGGCGTTCGTAGAGACGACGGCTCTTTGATTCGTTTCGACGGTAACGCTGCAGTACTGTTAAATAACCAAAACGAGCCAATTGGTACTCGTATATTTGGCCCTGTTACTCGCGAGCTACGAGAGAGATTTATGAAAATAATATCTCTGGCTGCAGAAGTTTTGTGAGAAGGATTTAGATATGAAACGTATTAAGAAAGGCGATGATGTAGTTATAATTGCCGGCAAAAGTAAAGGTCATAGAGGTAAGGTTTTGCGTGTGACTGAAAATGGTGTTGTTGTTGAAGGCGGAAACTTAATCAAAAAACATGTTAAGCCTAATCCACAAAAGCCAGAAAATAAGGGTGGTATAATTACCCTTGAAGCGCCAGTACATGTTTCTAACGTTGCTCATTATAATCCCAACACAAAGAAAGCAGATAAAGTAGGGTTTAAATTTATTGATAGTAACGGGATAAGTAAGAAAGTTAGATACTTTAAATCTGACAATGAAATAATTGACCGTGTTTAATTAGGTGATTGAAATGGCAAGACTTAATGAATTTTATAAAAAAGAAATCATCCCTATGATGATGAAACGGTTCAAATATTCCAGCGTTATGGAAGTTCCAAAGCTGCTTAAAGTCACCTTAAATATGGGTGTTGGCGAAGCTGTTGGTGATAAAAAGGTAATGAATCATGCAGTTGAAGACATGACTTTAATTGCGGGACAAAAACCTGTTGTTACTAAAGCAAGAAAATCTATTGCTGGTTTTAAAATTAGGGAAGGATGGCCAATAGGCTGTAAAGTAACACTAAGACGTCAACGTATGTATGAGTTTTTAGACAGATTAATTTCCGTAACGTTACCGCGCGTAAGAGATTTTCGTGGTTTAAATCCTAAGTCTTTTGATGGAACTGGTAATTACAGTATGGGAATACATGAGCAAATCGTATTTCCTGAAATTGATTACGATAAAACAGATGGTATTCGTGGTTTAGATATTTGCATAACTACAAGTGCTAAAACAAATGAAGAAGCTAAAGCTTTATTAGAAGCCTTTAACCTTCCATTAAAAGATAGAGATAAAAAATAAGGGTGAAATTGTGGCTAAAAAATCAATGCTTATTAGAGAGTTAAAGCGTAGCAAACTAGTAAATAAGTACAGTAAACGCAGAAACGAATTGAAAAAATTGATTAAATCATCTGATGATTTTCAGGTAATTATGGATAGTCAGTTAAAGTTAGCTAAATTGCCTGTTAATTCAAATCCTGTTCGTTTTAAAACACGATGTCAGCAATGTGGTCGCCCACATGGGGTTTATCGTAAGTTTGCACTTTGTAGAATTTGCTTAAGACAACAACTAATGGTTGGTAATATACCTGGCGGAAGAAAATCCAGCTGGTAATTTTTTAATTGGAGAACGATTGTGAGTATGCATGATCCAGTTGCTGATATGCTGACCCGAATTAGAAATGGTCAACAAGCAAAGCATCAGCAAATAACTTTAACTTCTTCTAAATTGAAAGAAGAAATTGCTCGTGTCTTAAAGGAAGAAGGATATATTGAAAACTTCTTTGTAGAATCACTAGATAATAATCTTAAATTAATGACGATTAAGCTGAAATATTATCATGGCCGACCCGTTATTGAATTGATTAAGAGAATTAGCAGGCCTGGATTGCGAGTCTATAAGTCTTATAGAGATTTGACATCTGTTCCTGGTTTTGGCGTAGCTATTTTGTCTACATCACAAGGTATAATGACTCATATATCTGCAAAGATGAAAGGCGTTGGTGGCGAAGTCATTTGTGAAGTGGCTTAATACTTGCGAGGAATAATATGTCTAGAGTAGCAAAAGCCCCGGTAGTTCAACCTGAAAATGTTGAAATAACAATAGGTGATGGTGAAATTACTGTTAAAGGGCCTAAAGGAACACTAACCCAAAAAATTAATAGGTTAGTTAAAGTAACTAAAAACAAAGAATCTAATCATGTTGAGTTTGCGCCGGCAAAAAATGATCCTAAGGCTTGGGCTCACGCTGGAACAGCTCGTGCATTAGTAAGCAATATGGTTAAGGGTGTGACGGAAGGTTTTGTTGTTACCTTGGAACTGGTTGGTGTAGGTTATAGAGCACAATCTAAAGATAAGTCGATTACATTATCATTAGGTTTTTCTCATCCTATAGAATACCACTTGCCTAAAGATGTTTTAGTTGAAACTCCAAGCAATACTGTTATATTGCTGAAAGGAGTTGATAAACAAATTTTGGGTCAAGTTGCTTCTGAAATAAGAGCATTTAGACCACCAGAGCCCTATAAGGGTAAAGGTGTTAAACTTGCTGGCGAGTATATTGCTCGTAAAGAAGCGAAAAAGAAATAAGGTTTAAGTCATGAATAAACACAACACACGTGCTCGACGTGGATTAAAAGCAAAAGCACTGATTCGTAAATCAGGCAGAGCAAGACTAGTCGTTTATAGAAGTGGTTTGCACATTTACTCACAAATCATCGAAGCAGATAAGCTTGGTGATATAGTATTGGTGTCATGTTCAACTAATGATAAAGAATTGCGTACAAGCCTGACCGGTAAATGTAAAGTAGAACAAGCTAACCTAGTTGGTAAACTTCTTGGGAAGCGTGCAAGCGAGCGTGGCATTACTCAAGTTGCATTTGATCGTGCTGGTTATAAATATCATGGCCGAGTGAAAGCACTTGCAGAAGGTGCGCGCGAAGCTGGATTAGATTTTTAAGGAACGATTATGGCATTCGATGAATCATCAACTAAATCAGATGGCTACCAAGAGAAGCTTGTATCAGTTAATCGTACAGCTAAAGTTGTTAAGGGAGGCCGTGTTTTTGGCTTCGCAGTACTTGTTGTTGTTGGTGACGGCAAGGGCAAAGTTGGCTTTGGTAGAGGTAAAGCGAGAGAAGTTCCAATTGCTATTCAAAAAGCAATGGAGCAAGCTAAGAAAAATATGGTTTATATTCCACTTTCTGGATCAACTATATTTCACGAAATCACTTGGAATTACGGTGCTTCAAAGGTTTTTATGAAGCCTGCAAGTGAAGGTACTGGAATTATTGCTGGTGGCGCAATGAGAGCCGTCTTGGAAGTATTGGGCGTGCAAAATATATTAGCTAAAAGTATTGGTTCTACCAATCCTAGCAATATTGTAAGAGCTACAATCGCTGCTTTAACTAATATTGGAACCCCAGATTATGTTGCTGCCAAGCGTAGTAAAACTGTTGAAGAAGTTATGGCGGGCTAATTATGGAAAAGAAAATTAAAATAACTTTGGTTAAAAGCATTATAGGCAGAAAGCCAAAGCACATTTCTATCGTAAAGCAATTAGGTTTAGGTAAAACTAATTCGAGCGTATCTCATAATGATACCCCAGCAATTCGTGGCCTTATTAATAAAGTTGAGTATCTATTGCTGGTTGAGGAGAGTGTATAATGAATTTAAATTCACTATCACCAGATCCTGGTTCAAAACGTCCCAAAAAACGATTAGGACGTGGTATAGGATCCGGGCTAGGTAAAACAAGTGGTAAAGGTCATAAGGGGCAAAAAGCTCGTGCTGGTGGCTTTCATAAAATTAATTTTGAAGGCGGTCAAATGCCTATTCAAAGACGTCTACCTAAAATGGGTTTTAAGTCACGAGTTGGTAGAACTGTAGATCAAATATGCCTTAGTGAGCTTGCAAAGTTATCTGCTGACGTAATTGATCTAAACACATTACGTGAAGCAGGTCTAATTAGCAATTCAATTAGTGATGTAAAAGTTATTTTGTCCGGTGAATTAACTACTGCCATCAAGCTAAAAGGTTTAAGGGTCACTAAAGGAGCTCGTTTAGCCATTGAGGGTTTAGGCGGCAGCATAGAAGAGTGACTATGAAAAACCAAAAGCATAATGCAAGCCAATCACGTGGAGGATTGGCTGAATTGAAATCAAGATTACTTTTTGTTGTTCTTGGAATTTTAGTTTATCGCTTGGGAGCTCATATACCAGTTCCTGGTTTGGATCCTGCACGATTAGCTAACTTTTTTAATGAGCAGCAGAATACAATTTTTGGCTTATTCAATATGTTTTCTGGAGGCGCATTATCACGGGTGACTGTTTTTGCAATTGGTATTATGCCTTATATTTCTGCATCTATTATTCTTCAACTTTTTACTGTTGTTTCTCCTAAACTTGAACAACTAAAAAAAGAAGGTGAATCTGGACGTAGAAAAATAAATCAATACACTCGATACCTGACCTTGGTACTTTCGATATTTCAGTCTTTAGGAATGGCGCGTTGGTTAGCCGGACAACAGATTGCACTGCAAGCTGACTTCTCATTCTACTTTACTGCAGTGGTTACCTTGGTTACGGGAACTATGTTTTTAATGTGGTTGGGTGAACAAATTACTGAAAAGGGTGTCGGTAACGGTATCTCCTTAATAATCTTTTCAGGAATTGTATCAAGTATGCCCTCTGCTATAGCATCAGTTCTTCAACAGGTTAAAGAAGGGCAAATGCAAGCATTAACCCTAGTTATTATTGCTGTTGTTGTAGTGGTTGTAACAGGATTTGTAGTATTTATGGAGCGTGCACAAAGACGTATAAGAGTTAATTATGCGCAAAGAACGCAAGGTAGAAAGGTATATGCTGCGCAAACGAGTCATTTACCTTTGAAGATCAATATGTCTGGAGTAATACCACCTATTTTTGCATCCAGCATCATATTATTGCCTGCAACTTTAGCTCAATTTTTCTCACATACTAAGGGTTTGGGATGGTTGGCTGATGTTGGAATGGCTCTATCTCCTGGACAACCTTTGTATTTAATCGTGTATGCTGTTGCTATAATATTTTTTGCGTTTTTTTACGCAGCTTTGGTGTTTAACCCCAAAGATACTGCTGATAATTTAAAAAAATCTGGTGCATATATCCCTGGAATTAGACCAGGTGAACAAACAACTAAATATATTGATGGTGTAATGACTCGCTTAACATTAGTTGGCGCGATTTATTTGGTTTTGGTATGTCTTTTGCCTCAGATTTTGATGTATACATGGCATGTCCCTTTTTATTTCGGAGGAACGTCATTGCTGATTATCGTTGTTGTTATTATGGATTTTGTAGCTCAGGTACAAGCTCACTTAATGACTCAGCAATATGATTCTTTAATGAAAAAGGCTAATTTTAAAGGTACTAAATTACCTGGTCTTTTATGATCTTTATCGGAGTTAGGAATGAAAGTAAGAGCATCTGTAAAGCGAATTTGTCGCAATTGCAAGATTATTAAACGAAGTGGCACTATACGGGTAATTTGTAAAGATGCCAGACATAAGCAAAAGCAGGGTTAATATCCGCTTGATTTAATTTTATAAAAATAGTATTCTTCTGTCCCTTTCGACAGAACAAAATAACGTTCGGAGAAGTTAATGGCTCGTATTGCAGGAGTAAATATACCTGATCACAAACACATTGTGATTGCTTTAACAGCAATATATGGTATTGGTAAACCTACATCCTTGAAATTATGTTCAACAGTTGGTATTGAACCTTCAACAAAGGTATCAGAACTAACCGATGCTCAACTTGAGTCTTTGAGAACAGAAATTACAAAAATAACAGTGGAAGGTGATTTGCGTCGTGTTGTGACAATGAACATTAAGCGCCTTATGGATCTGGGATGTTATCGTGGTCTAAGACACAGAAGAGGATTGCCATTGCGAGGACAACGTACGAAAACTAATGCTCGTACACGAAAAGGTCGCAGAAAAGGCACTACCGTTTGATTTTTCATGTAGGAATGTAAGATGGCAATAACAAAGTCAAAACAACAAAAAGTACGCAAAAAGGCAAAACGTGTCGTATCAGATGGTATTGTGCACGTTCATGCATCTTTTAATAATACTATAGTTACCTTTACTGATAGGCAAGGTAATGCACTATGCTGGGCAACATCTGGTGGTTCAGGATTTAGAGGGTCAAGAAAAAGTACTCCTTATGCTGCACAGGTTGCTACTGAGCGTGCTGCTGCTGTTGCGAAAGAATACGGTATGAAATCTGTGGCTGTATTTGTTCATGGTCCCGGGCCTGGAAGAGAGTCCACTATTCGTGAATTAATATCACAGGATTTTAAAATTGTTGAAATTACCGATGTTACAGGTATACCTCATAATGGGTGTAAACCTCCTAAAAAACGTCGTGTATAAGACTCAGGAGTAATTAATGGCTAGATATCTTGGTCCAAAATGTAAGCTATCACGTCGTGAAGGTTGTGATTTATTACTTAAAAGTGGTGTCCGTGATCATAAGTCCAAGTGTAAATCTGAAAAGTTACCTGGACAACATGGTGATAAAAAACCACGCCTGAATGGTTATGGAATTCAGCTCAGAGAGAAACAAAAAATTAGAAGATTGTATGGTGTTCTTGAAAAGCAATTCCGTGGCTACTATAAAATGGCTGCTCGTATGAAAGGTTCTACAGGCGAAAATCTGATGTCTTTACTTGAAAGACGTTTGGATAATGTCGTGTACCGTATGGGTTTTGCAAGTACACGTGCTGAAGCACGACAACTTGTTACACACAAGGCCATACTTGTTAATGATAAAATAGTTAACGTTCCATCTTTACTAGTAAAACCTGGAGATGTTATATCTGTTCGTCAAAGAGCACGAAGCCAAGGTCGTATCCAAGCAGCTTTAGCTTTGTCAGAACAAAGAACTCCATGTGATTGGATTACTGTAGATACTTCTTCTTGCAAAGGGACATTTTCTACAGCACCAACGTTAACTGACTTATCTTCAGACTACAACGTAAACTTAGTTGTAGAACTTTACTCTAAGTAAGCTCGGAGAAATAGCTGAATGTATACTGAAATCAATGAAATGTTGACACCTAATGTTCTTAAGGTCCAGGCAGAATCGCCCTATAAAGCTAGAATAGTTTTGGAGCCTTTGGAGCGTGGCTTTGGTCATACTCTCGGCAATGCTTTGAGACGTATATTGTTATCATCAATGCCTGGAAGTGTAATTACAGAAGCTTCGATTGATGGTGTTCTGCATGAATACAGTACAATTGAAGGCGTACAGGAAGATGTTGTTGACATATTACTGAACCTGAAGCTAGTTGCAATTAAAATGACAGTTGGCGAAGAAGCCACAGTAACATTGAGCAAACAAGGTCCTTGTCAAGTTACTGCTGGAGACATTCAGCTGACTCATGGATTAGAAGTAATTAATCCTGGGCTGGTCATTGCTAATTTGAATGAAAAAGGCAAATTAAATATGACTTTGAAAGTTGAGCGAGGAATTGGTTTCCACACTACTGATTCATTTATTAGACATTTCGATGATGAAATAGAAAGAAAATCTGTTGGGAAACTTAAAATTGATAATAGTTTCTCTCCAGTTAAGAAAGTGGCTTACTATGTTGATAGTGCTCGTGTAGAAAACCGTACTGACCTCGATAAATTAACTATTGAGTTAGAGACTAACGGAACTATTGATGCTGAAGAATCAATACGGATCTCTGCTAGCATTCTTCAAAGACAACTTCATGCTTTTGTTGATATGAAATTTGAAGAATCTCGATCTGATAATAAAGAACGCAATGATTTTGATCCTATTCTATTACGCTCTGTTGATGATTTAGAGTTAACTGTTCGATCTGCAAATTGTTTAAAAGCAGAAAATATTCATTATATCGGCGACTTAGTACAAAGAACTGAAAATGAACTCTTAAAAACGCCTAATCTTGGTAAAAAATCTTTAACTGAGATTAAGGATGTTTTAGCTTCACGTTCTTTATCGCTCGGTATGAAACTTGAGAATTGGCCGCCAGCAAATCTTGGCGAATAAAGTTTAGGAGTTTTGGTTATGCGTCACCGTAATTCAGGCAGAAGTTTTAGCCGTACAAGTAGCCACAGAAAGGCTATGTTTGCAAATATGTGTTGTTCTTTAATTGAGCATGAGTTGATTAAGACTACTTTGCCTAAAGCTAAAGATCTTCGACGTTACATTGAACCTTTAATTACTGTTTCAAAGGTTGATTCCGTTGCTACACGTCGTCAAGCGTTCGATGTATTAAGATCTAAATCAGCTGTTGGTAAATTATTTAAAGATTTAGGCCCACGTTTTGTAGAGCGTCCTGGTGGATATATACGTATCATCAAGTGTGGTTATAGAGATGGTGATAATGCACCTATGGCAATTGTTGAGTTATTAGATCGACCTGTTGCCAGTGATGATGCTGAAGAATAAATTAGCTACTTCCAATTTGATAACCCGCATTTGCGGGTTTTTTTTTAGAAGTTAACGTGTAACCTGTTTAAAGTACAACCTAACTCGGGTTTACTTTGACATAATTCCTGGGGTCTGCCGTGGGTTCACTACGATTTTAATAAAGTAATATGGAATACGAATTTTCTTTTGCTTTATCGAATTAAATTCATGGTTGCTTATTCACATTCAACACTCTTAATACTTACAGTTTTTCTGTTGATTTTGGTTATAATAAGATGACATGCACTTCTTCATCTGCTCCAGCTTTTCAAGCTCTTTTTATAAGAAACACATTTTGATACATATATGGTAACTTGGTAAAATTAATATTTAAAAGAAATCTTAATAATTTTATGGATGATCATGGAGATAATGGATGTCTTCCTATATTTATTTAATAAATGAAAATCAAAATTTAGTTTATGTATTTATTAGAGCTGTATTGTTATTAGTAATAGGTACACTTTTGATTCGATTTGGTGATCGAAGGTTTAAATTAAACAACTCTTTTGATTTATTAATTATTGTGATTTCAGGTGGATTAATTAGTAGAGGAATAAATGGATCTACTACTTTTTTTTCTACAATTATTGGTTTAGCTGGCTTGATAGTAACGCATAAAATATTAGCTATATGTACTAGAAAATCTTTAACATTTGAAAGCTTATTTAAGGGTAAACGCTATCTTCTTATAAAAAATGGTATTCTTCAAACGAACGTGTTGCAAAGTTTAAATATCACTAAAAGTGATATAAAGGAACAAATGCGTCAACAAATAAATACTTCCTCTTTTGATAAAGTACTTTATTCATATTTGGAAAGAACAGGTCATATATCATTTATAAAAAAAGAGTGATAACTGGATTTAATTGAAAATACAGCGTCAGTTTTTTTAGATAGTATTCCTGGTGTCAGCTTTACTGCAAATAGGCTACAGTTATTTTAAAAGATATAAACGAGTAGTTATATCCGCCCTTATATATAAGGGCGGTAATAGACAATATAATGGCTTAGGTCCTGATGGAGTTAAAATGGAACATCATCATCCAATTGATCAAAAGCATCTTGAGGTACTTGCGCAGGTTGTTGTTTTCCAGCACTTTGGTTGCTTTGTGTAAATTGGGCTTGTGGTATTTCATCAAAGCTTGATGATGCTGCTCCTTTACTGTCAAGCATTTGAATGTCATTAGCTACAATCTCAGTAGTATATTTATCTTGACCTTGTTGATCTTGCCATTTTCTGGTTCTTAAACTCCCTTCAATGTAGAGTTTAGAGCCTTTGCGTACGTATTCACCAGCTATCTCTCCTAAACGGTTAAAACATACTACACGATGCCATTCAGTTCGCTCTTGTTTTTCTCCTGTTACTTTATCTTTCCATGCTTCACTCGTGGCAATTGATAGTGTAGTGACTGCATTTCCATTAGGTAAATAACGGACATCAGGGTCAACACCCACATTGCCAATTAGGATGACTTTATTTATACCACGTGCCATTTTAGATCTCCTGTATGCGAAAGTTAGGAAAAGAGTATACCTAATTTATATATCCCTTGCACTGATGAGTTAAAGATGAACTTTTAATTGTGTTACTAAATAGAAAAAACAAGACCTCTGGTTTGATATGCTTGATATTGATTCGGATCAGGTACAAACGATAATGATTGCTTAGACGTAAAACTGGCTTTAAGCAAACCAATTTTTGTCGTAGTGATGTAGTGTTCTTACACAAACTTGTGTCAATCGACTAAACTTTTTTGCATACTTTGTTTCATCTTTTTCCTCCTTAGTCATAAGGCTAATTTATGTTATAAGGTTTGAGTCAAGTACATGCTCAATCAAAGAGTGTTTTATCGGAACTGCAAACAAGTTCATGCAGACGAATAATTTGTTTTTGTGTCACTCTAGGGGTTGAGAGCGCTGGTAAGTTGGCTAAATCAAAAAAATCAATTTCAGAGATTTCTAAATTTTCTTTTGCTGTTCCCGACATAATTTCACAATGAAAAAAGCATTTATAAGTATGTGGCCACTGTAGCGGATGCTCATGTTTTTGTTTATCCCATAATGCCAGTAATCTGATTACAGAAACATCAAATCCAGTTTCTTCCTTAGCTTCTCTAATCACTGATTCTGATGCTGACTCATTTGTTTCTGCCCAACCGCCAGGCAAGGTCCACAATGCATCGGAACGTTCTTTAACCAATAAAATTTTATTATCTTTTAGAATAAATGCACGGACATCTACTTTAGGAGTAGCATATCCCTTTTCTAGTGAAAAGATTTGTTTTATCTCAGCGAGTGGAGTATCAGAATAATTCGCCATAAATGCAGAAGCAATCTCGCGAAGTCTTAAATAACGTTCTTTATCAAACTCATTATTTGAATAATTCAGTCCATTTTGAGCGATTGCTTGAATTTCAGTAATATACTTTAACCAACTAAGATCATTTTTAGACATGGTTTTTGTTATCCCTATAATGTATTTTTTGCTTTCAGCTATTGACTCTCACGTTACGTGATAGTTTAGAATCAACTTTCAGGAGAAAGTTGAATGAAATATTACCAAATTAAAGAAATTAGCCAAATGACCTCATTAACCATTAGGTCATTACAATATTATGATGAAATTTGCTTATTAAAACCAACAAAACGCTCAATAAGTGGTTATCGTCTTTATTCTGAAACGGATTTAATACGATTACAACAAATTACCACCTTAAAGTTTTTGGGTTTTTCTTTATCAATGATTAAGAAAATTATGGAAAATCCACATTTCGATGTGATGACGTCCATTGGCATACAAGCACGTGAATTAACCGAGAAAGCGATGCGAATTAATGAAGCAGCATCATTGCTCACTTATATTTCCACCCAAATGGAAATGAATCAACAAGTGAATTGGAAAAGCACGGCAAAAATTATAGAAATATTGGAGTTAAATACAATGAACGATCGAGTATTACAAAAATATCAATCCGAAGCGGAACAATCCGAATTAGGTAAAAAATCTGCATATGATGAAACTTATAATCCAGATCGATTATACCCTATTCCGAGGGCAGGAAAGCGACAGGAAATTGGGGTTGATCCAGTGCAATTACCTTTTTATGGCTTTGATTGCTGGAATCACTACGAGGTTTCCTGGCTTAATGCTAAAGGCAAGCCTATGGTTGCGATTGCTGAATTGTTTTATGACTGCAGTTCACCTAACTTGATTGAGTCAAAATCATTAAAACTTTATTTTAACTCATTCAACAATACACGAATTCAAAACGTTAATGAATTAGAAAATACAATTAAAAAAGACTTACAAAAATGCGTTGGTGCAGAAGTTTGGGTCCATATTCATCTTTTGGAAGAGACCATTGAGTTTGCTGTACAAAAGCCTTTAATAGGGGAATCGCTTGATGAGCTTGATATAGAGTGTTCTATTTATCTTGTTGAGCCTTCATTCCTCTCTATAAGTGATGAAATTGTGGAAGAAACCTTATTTTCCAATCTATTGAAATCAAATTGTCTCGTTACAAGCCAACCTGATTGGGGAAGCGTACAAATTACCTATGAAGGGAAAAAAATTAATCGAGAAGGTTTATTGAAGTATCTTATTTCCTATCGAAATCATAATGAGTTTCATGAGCAATGTATTGAGCGCATTTTTGTTGATATTATGAACTATTGTAAGCCCGAAAAACTGACTGTATACGGCCGTTATACACGACGAGGTGGCTTGGATATCAATCCGTATCGCTCTACGGAAAAGACTTCATTTGCAGGTAAAAATGTGCGCTTGGCCCGTCAGTAGCTTAATTGCGCCAACTTACGGATAGGGAGGCAAATAGGTGGGTTTGGCGCTAAGTGTAGCGCGCCAACCTACCTTAGATAGAGTGATAGAGCGAACAGAGTAAACTAACCAACTAATTGATGTTGTTCTTTGTCCATGCTGTCCGACAAGAAATAAAACAATTGCATATTCCTCCCAATAATATTTTACTGTGTTCTGTGGCTTGATGTTCCAAAGAAATTTTCATTTAAACACTCTATTAATTATCGATTTCCCTTATGAATTATTTTTTCAGCGCTGCCTACAAGATAGCGATCTCTGTTCACACGTAAATAAATTACCCGTTCATCTTCTGCGAATGCCACTTCAATTACTCCTTTAACATGTAACAATTCATTGATGATATTTACTTCTTTTCCAGTCCAGGAACAAGGTAAAATAAGTGTTGCAATAGAAACGTTTGATTTCATTGAAAAAGAAATAAGTAACCATAAAGCACTGAAGATAGTATTAGTAATAAAAATTCCCTTGCTGCCACTCCATTGATACAAAACACCTGACATTGCTCCACCAATAAAAAGGCCTAAAAATTGACTGGTTGAGTAAACGCCCATGGCAGTTCCTTTACTGTTGGGATTTGCCTGTTTGGATACTAATGAGGGTAATGCAGCTTCGAGAATGTTAAAAGCAATAAAATAAATTAACATAAGGAAGCACAGACTCAGCCAATTTTGAAAATTATAAGCTAATAATAATTGTGCTATTACCATAGTGAATACAGATAAAATAAAAACACTTTTCATGTGTTTTTTCCTTTCGGCAATCACAATAAACGGGATCATGAGTATAAATGAAATGAGCATAAGGGGCAGATAAAAATGCCATTGTTGTGATAAATGCCCTTGTTCCACCTGTTTTCTTAAAATGTAGGGAATGGCAAAAAATGTTGCTGTGAGAATAAAATGCTGGCAAAAAATGCCCATATTCAGGCGTTGTAATTGTAGATTAGAGATAACTTGTTTCAATAAAGCGGGATTAGTTTCACTATCAATATGAAAGGGTTCATTTACGGGTTTAGGAATGACTAAATGAAGCAATCCTATTCCTATAATCGCTAATAAAGTAGTAAGGTAAAAAATACCAGATAGACCAAAATGATGGGTAATGGATGGGCTAATGATCATGGCCAAGCTAAATGTTGTGCCTATGGTCATACCAATAACAGCCATTGCTTTGGTACGATGTTCGTCAGGCGTTAAATCAGCAAGTAAAGCGATTAAAACGCTACCAATTGCACCGGTGCCTTGTAAGGTTCTTGCAAGAATCATTCCATAAATAGAATCAGTTATGGCGCCCAACAAGCTGCCAAAAGCAAAAAGAATCAAGCCCACAGTAATCATGGGTTTTCTTCCTATTTTATCGGAAAGCATGCCAAAAGGCATTTGGAGAAGACCTTGCGCAAGGCCATAAATTCCTAGAGCAAGTCCCACTAAAGCAGGAGAGGCATTCTGCAAGTTTTCTGCATAAATACTAAATACAGGTATGAGTAAAAACAAACCGAGCATGCGAAAGGAAAAAATCGCGGCTATAGGAAACACAGTTTTAAACCAAGAATGCTTCATTCATTAATATATGTTTATCTTAATCGTGTGCCGATAGTACAAAGTTAGCTCTCTAGAAACAAGATATTTAATAATTTAATGATCTAATCATTGCTTTATCGATGAATAAAAATGAAAATGTAGCTATTGTAACTGCTTATCCAATGGTATCAATGTATAAGCACTTGGTATCTTGAAATCATGGCCTGGGTGGAATGAGGCGGACCCGGGTTTTATTGGGAATAAATTTCAGGGGTTCTGCTTCGTTTTCATCCAGGCAATATAGGGACTATGATTTCTTAAGTTGGTTTTATCAACAGTTGCATTTTTTATTCATTTAGATAAATTGAAGTTGATGAGGAATATTCCATGAGTTTGGTTTTTTCGGGTAAAGTTGGATTAATTACTGGCGGTGCACGAGGCATCGGTAAGGCGACTGCATTAAAGTTAGCTCAAGCAGGAAGTGATATTGCTATAGTTTATTACAACAGTTCTGATGAAGCCCAAGCTTTGGTTGAAGAACTCCATGCTATGGGCCGTAAAGCAATTGCTTTACAAGCTAATGTAGCAGATCATCAGTCTGTAAAAGAAATGTTAATTCAGTTTCGTGAACATTTTAATCACCTTGATTTTTTAATTAGTAATGCTGCGAGTGGTGTTTTAAAACCGGCACTTAAGATGTCAACCAAGCATTGGCGTTGGTGTCTGGAAACCAATGCTTTAGCATTAAATCATTTGGCTACAGAAGCCCGTTTATTAATGCCGAAGGGTGGTCGAATTATTGCCTTATCTAGCCTTGGTGCATCTCGGGCGATTCCCAATTACGCATTTATTGGTGCATCTAAAGCCGCTCTTGAGGCTTTAGTTCGTTCGTTGAGTCTGGAGTTGGCTGTTGATGGGATTACAGTAAATACAGTTTCTGCTGGAGTGGTTGATACTGATGCATTAAAGCATTTCCCTAATAGAGAGCAGTTACTTGATGAATATCAAGCCCACTCTTTGGCTGACAGACCCTTGACAACACAAGATGTAGCCAATGCTGTTTATCTCTTGTGCTTGCCAGAGGCATCTATGATTAATGGGCATACTTTATTTGTTGATGCAGGGTATAGTCAGGTCGGTTAATATCTAATCACGGTTAATTTTGTGTCTTTAAAAAAATCTATGGTATAATTCCAGGCTTTTTAAATTAGCTGATCTCTGAGGAACAAAATATGAATGTAGCAGACGTTTATCCTAAAGTTAGGGAAATTGTTGCTGATGTGTTAGTAATTGATGTAGAAGAAATATCTCTTAACAGTCGGTTGATAGCAGATCTAGGCGCTGAATCTATTGATTTTCTTGATTTGGTTTTCCAATTAGAAAAAGAGTTCAAAATTAAAATTCCTCGTGGTCAATTGGAAAAAAATGCACGTGGTGATTTGGCAGAAGATGAATTCGAGAAAGGGGGTATTATCACCGAACAAGGTTTGATTGCCTTGCAAAATTATTTATGTGAAGTTCCTGCAGAGCAATTCAAGCCAAATATGAAAGTAAATGAAATACCCATGTTATTTACCATTGAAACGTTTTGTAAATTAGTTGTTGCTGCGACCAAGGAGCAACAAACCGCTGGAGCTGAGGCTTAATTGGGTGTTACTTTAAAATCAAGTTAAAAGGACATAATAAATACTGATGAGATTCTTATTTGTTGATCGTATAGTAGAGTCATCTCCTGGGCGGTTGATCCGGGGAGTCAAACATGTTACCTCAAATGATACATTCCTCACAGTTGATGAACAGGGACGCCCCTGCTTTATCCCTTCTTTAATCGGTGAAACATTAGGACAATTGACCGCATGGAATGTGATGGAGCTTCAGGGGTTTACCCGCAGACCTGTTGCAGGTATCGTCGCCAGTGCTTCCATGCATCGACCGGCTTATGTAGGGGAGACTTTATTGCTTGAGTCATTTATTGATCGTTTAGATGATTCAGTAATGCAATACCATAGCGAAGCAAAGGTGGGTAATGAGCTTGTTTTTCGTATTGAAGGTGCTTTGGGGCCTTTATTACCTATGGCTGATTTTATTGATTTGGATGAAGTAAGGCAGCAATTTTCTGAAATTAATCGTCCTGGGGATTGGTCAGTTATTAGCAAGGAAAGTGCACCAGGATTGAACGACGATCTGATTATGAGTTTGGAATTGCCCATAGTGCCCATGACTTTTGATAGAGTTCGCTCCAGTCAGCCAGGAGTCAGCTTAGTCGCTGAAAAAAGAATATCACGAGCGGCTCCTTATTTTGCGGATCATTTCCCTAAGAAACCCGTATTACCCCTGACAGTATTATTGGAATGCAAGTTAAATTTGGCATATGAATTTATTCGACGGTCAGGATATTTAGGACACTATAAAGTGAGTGAATTGCGCAAAATAAAAATGAGTGAATTCGTTTATCCGGGTGATATTCTTGAGTGCTTTGTAACAGTCAAAAAACAAACAGATGATGGGTTGATCTTGGCTTATCGCACTGAGGTTGCAGGAAAACGTGTTTGTGTCGTGGATATAGTACTTGATTCCCAGAGGTAAATAAAGTGAAAAAAAGACGAGTGGCTATTACAGGTTTGGGAGCAGTTTCTCCTCTAGGACTTGATGTGCAGTCCACATGGTCCAATTTATTGGAGGGGCGTTCAGGAATTGCTGAAATCAAACAATTTGATGCCAGTGCTTTCCCAGCTTATATTGCGGCTGAGGTGAAAAATTTTACACTCGCTCCCAAATTAACTACAAAACGTAGTCGCTTTTCTGTACCTTTTACACGATATGCTCTTGAGGCAGCACAACAAGCGTTTGATGATGCAGGTATCTT
This sequence comes from Legionella tucsonensis, assembly GCF_001468035.1. Classification (GTDB taxonomy): domain Bacteria; phylum Pseudomonadota; class Gammaproteobacteria; order Legionellales; family Legionellaceae; genus Legionella; species Legionella tucsonensis. The sequence goes on along the minus strand of NZ_LNZA01000001.1, from coordinate 2,755,209 downwards.
GCCTACAAAACAAACGGCAGCACAGTGGGGCGTAGTTACGGGTAGCGGTATGATGACTGCTGAATTTGATTTTCTGTCTCGATTTCAACAAATTTGTGCTCAAGATGGTGAAGCGGATTGGGAGCGATTACTTGCTAATACACGAGAATTTTACAAATTATCTGATTTTGGTAAAACAACTCCAAACTCGGGGCTGTCTTTATTGATTCAACAATTCGGAATCAGAGGTTATGCTTCCTCAGTGCATACAGCGTGTGCTTCAGGAGGGCAAGCTTTAGGGTTGGCGATGCAAGTCATTCGCAGGGGAGAAGCTGATTTTATGTTGGCTGGTGGATTTGATTCAATGATTAATCCTTTGGGATTATCCAGTTTTTGCTTATTGGGTGCTTTATCTTCTTATAATAGTACACCTGAAACAGCGAGCCGACCTTTTGATGCAACGCGCAATGGCTTTGTCTTGGGAGAGGGTGCTGCTTTTTTAATTTTGGAAGAATGGAGTAAAGCAAAAGCTCGCGGTGCTCGTATTTATGCCGAGTTAGCCGGTGAAGGGAATACCTTAAGTTCTTATCGAATTACTGACTCACATCCAAATGGTGATGGAGCCATTCAGGCAATCGAACGTGCTCTCCAGGATGCGGGAGTTCAGGCTTCTGATGTGGATTATGTTAATGCACATGGTACCTCGACCAAGATGAATGACTTAAGTGAAACGAATGCAATTAAAGCAGTTTTTGGGGAATATATCGCAAACTTGCCTGTAAGTTCGACTAAAAGTCAGACCGGACATTTGATTGCTGCGGCAGGAGCGCTTGAAGCTGTATTATCAGTTAAATCCATAGAGCAGGCACAGATACCAAGAACTGCTAATTTAACGACTCCAGATCCAGAGTGTGATTTAGATTATGTAGTTGATGGGCCACGTGAACGCTCTTTAGGCGTGGTTTTATCCAATTCTTTTGGATTTGGTGGCTCAAATAGCTGTTTGTTATTTAAGCATCCTGAGTTTGAAGGAGCAGATCGATGAGTCAGAGCAATAGAGTATTTATTACTGGGCGAAGCGCCCTAACTGCATCAGGTGCTACCGCTGATGCTACTTGGGATGCGATTCTTTCTGGTAAAAACGGAATTGCTAAAATGAGCCACTGGGATTTATCAAGTTGGCCTCATGGACTGTGTGGAGAGTTAAAAGATTTTAATCCTGCGAAAATGTTACCGGATCGTAAGTTACTGAAAGTTATTTCACGTCAGGACGTGATGGGAATTAATGCTGCGGTACAAGCAATCGAGCACAGTCAAATGATTGCTTATCGCGATACCCTTGATGATCCTGGCTCGTTTAATGAGCAAACTGCTGTTTTTGTGGGCTCCCCGGGAAATAAATATTTTCAACAGTATGACTTTTTACCTTTACTGGCAAAAACTCAAGGAAATATGCAGCAATTTGCAGAGCACCTGTTCGAAACAGTTCATCCGATGTGGTTATTGCGAATATTACCTAATAATGTTCTAGCATACACGGGGATCACCTATGAATTTAAAGGTCCTAATCATAATGTAACGAATCATGCAGTGGGTGGAACGCAAGCTTTATTGGAGGCATATCATGCGATTAGCAGTGGGCTGGCAGAGCGGGCCGTGGTTGTTGCCTATGATATAGCTGAACCCCAAGCCTTGTTTTACTATGAGCAATTAGGTGTATTAAGTAATCAACATTTAAAACCTTTTGATGCAGCGCATGATGGCACAATTTTAGCTGAAGGTGCTGCTGCTTTGATATTGGAAAGTGAAGCAAGCATGCGAGCACGCTCTGCAACATGTTATGGAGAGATTATTGGTGGATTATCTACCACTGAAGCGGAAGGGTTATTTTCTCTGGATGCAAGCGGACAGCAACTGGCGGAGTTGATGCAGCGTACTTTGGACCTTGTTAAACTAAATGCTGATGATTTAGGTTTTATTGTTGCCCACGGTAATGGTAATAGTAAATCGGATTATAGTGAATCTCAGGCAATACAAAATGTTTTTGCCCAGCAGGAAATTCCAGTAACCGCATTCAAATGGTCTATGGGACATACCATATGTGCTTCCGGCCTGATTGACGCGGTAATGACAACCTATGTGCTTTCATCTAAATGTGTGCCCGGTATTGCTAATTTGCAAAATATCGCATCCAGTTGTAAAGGTTTATCTGTAAGTGCAGAGCATCAGCCTTTAAAAGGAGGCCCTTATGCATTGACGATTAATCGCGGCTTTGCCAGTATGAATGCCTGTTTGGTGATCAAAGCTTGTGACTGAATTAGAACGAAAAATTAATGAATTATCTGTAAGCTTGTTGGGTCGATTCGTATATAAATTTTTACCCTATAAGCGGCAAGTCATTATGGCAAATATTGATCGCGTTTATGGCGATCAATTAAATGACGCACAAAAAAAGCGACTTGCTGTATCCTATTACTCGCATTTACTTAAATCCTTTAAAGAAGCAATTTACTTGCGCTTTATGTCTGAAGATAAGTTACGTAATCAAGTCGAGGTTCGTGGCCATGAAAACATGTTGGCAGTTGTAGCACAACAAAAAGGGGTTTTGGTTCTTACTGGACATTTTGGCAATTGGGAAGTTGCGCCAATAGGTGGCGTTTTAAATTTTAAAGAATTTCAAGGGCAGTTTCATTTTATACGCCGTACTTTGTCAATCAAATTTATTGAGCGAAGTTTATTTAAGCAATACTACCAAGTAGGTTTAAACGTTATTCCTAAAAAGAATTCTCTAGATAAGGTTTGTGCTGCGTTAGAACAAAATCATGCGGTCATTTTCGTTCTTGATCAACATGCTTCTTTGGTTAATCGAGACGGTATTGCTGTAGAGTTTTTTGGAGTAAAGGCAGGAACTTATCGTAGCTTAGCGACTTTATCTCGTTATACTGGAGTCCCAGTAATTCCGGCAGCGGGCTATAGATTGCCCAATGGAAAACATGTCTTAGAGTTTTATGATCCAATCCCTTGGAAAGATTATGGAAGTGCTCAAGAATCGCTATACTATAATACATTAGCTTATAATCAAGCTTTAGAACGTATTATTTTAGCTCATCCCGAGCAATGGAACTGGATGCATAAACGTTGGAAACTTAAGTTGTAGTAATTCCTTTGCTACTGATTGTTTTTTTAAAAGAATCAATATGCTCTACTTCAAAGGTCTCTTCCTCTTTTTCTGGACTCTTCATTTTCGCAAAAAAACCTTCAGCCCAATGCAATGCACTTTGTGCATATACAGCAGCCTCGCATGTATATTCGGAAATCACTTTAGTTGCGTTTGCTACAAAGTCAGAGCTTTCTGAGCTTTTTAAAGGCTTAGTACTGGGTTTGATTACCAGTTCAGGCAGCAGACAATCTAATTCGTTGGAAACATAGTGTAGATGGTCTGAATCTTCATTGACTTGTGCAAGTAATGAATCCACCTCACAGCGGGGTCTTTCCTTTAACATCAACTCCAATAGACGAAATTGATTTATAATGAATGGATTTTGATTGTCTTTTAACCATTGATAAAGTCCTTCATATTCTTCTTTACGATTCATTACATAATGATATAAGCGGTGAAGTTTTTGTCTTGTGTTCAGTTCCTCTTTAGGCGTTGTTTGTAACGAGTAACTATCTAGAGCCCTAATAATATCTTTAAATTTTTCTTGTGTTAATGGCAGACGGATTTCGTTTAATAAATCCGGAAGATTTTTTTCTGACTCCTGAGTTGATACAGATTTTTTTATCCAATTATTGGATGGTTTTTTATTTTTTTCTCTAAGGTTCAATGATTCTGGAACGACGTATTCGGGTGAGTTAGGTTTAAAAAGGCCAGTCCATCCGTAAGTCCAACATCGTTTGAGCCATTTAATCAATCCAGAAAAGAATCCTTGTTCTTTAGTAAAATGTAACTCATGTTGTGCTTCCGAAAGTGCTTTTTGAGCAAAGAGAATAATTTCTTGATTTTTTTCAGAGTTCATATTTTTTAGTGCCAAAGTACACAAATCAATAACTCTTTGATAATTTTCCGCTCCCCCACGGAGACCAAAATAACGAATGATTCTCTTTGCATCAAATAAAAATAATTGATAGCTGACTTGCTCATCAAAAAAATCAGGATGGTTTAAAAAAGTAGTAAATATAGCTTCTTTTACCGTTCCATCTAATTCAGAACGTCCTAGCATGAAACCAATATGGTGTATTGCATTGGCTCGAATTGTGAGATTTTCAGATTGCTCATAAAATTCCATGTAATCATTAAGCAGTTTCTCAATTGACTCAGCATTACCTTTATAGTGTATTAAAAAATACTCAAAACAATTAATCAACTTGTCATGCTTAATTAACCCTTCTATAAAGGGGTTTTCATCGGGATCTGCTGAGGGTTTTTGTTCTTTTGCTCCTCCCCTAGGAAAAAGTGGATTTAAATGAACATGTTGCAGCATTCTTTCGATGTTAATTCGATTATTTTGATAAAATAATGCAACATTTCCTTTTAGTGCATTATTTCTTAAATAGCGATTCGTTAAATGAGCTGTTTTTTTTGCTAACTCTTTAAATGCAAGTTTATCGTTCAGGAAAAAAAGTAACTCAATTGCTTCGAGTGAAAAAGAATGGTTTTTATCTAATAATCTTTTAGATAATTGATTAATATAGTTCGCATAGGCTTTATTATAATGTCCATTAAGATAAAAGCGTATCGCCAAAATCAAATGAGATTCTTTGTTTGCATGATCTAGGAATTTAACAGGTATGCTATTAAATAATCCTAGATGTTCAATAATATTGAGAATGACTATTTCTTTCTGATTAGATTCCATTTTACTCAATTCATCAATGATATTATGTCCGGCAATGTTCATTAAATGAGCTAAGATGTAATGTGCATTAGGCATGGAGACAAAATGAGTGAGCCAATAAGTTAGAATCTTGTGTCTTTCATAGAGGGGATATCGTTCGATTAAAGCTTCTATTTGTGTCTTGGTTAATTGATGAAAATGAGGAATTGAGCAAAGAACACTGACTGCTGCTTCAGGTTCCAATTTACTAATCAATTGAGTTGAGAGCGTTTTAAAATCTAATTGATGAATCAGGAAATTAAGACGCGAAGGAATATGGAGATCTGGAAGGGTTAATCTGTTTAATATTGAATCACCTTTTAAAGAAGATAAGAATTCTTTTTGACTTAATAAGTAAATGATCAAGAGCGATTTTACCTGCGGATTTTTGACTATTTGAATGGATTCAAGAATATTGGGGAGTGTCAAATTTCCTTCTTCAAGAGTTTTTAAAAATTGGGATTGGCTTCCTCTATCCTTATTGATTTCCGTTAAATACTCTGAGTTTCCCATAGCCGCCTTGAATAAATCAAAACTTTGTATTTTGCTTCCTGTCATGGCACTCTCCTTTTTGCCAAGCACCCAGCTCCAAAATAGACTTCTTCCAAAAACGCTACTGAGGTGACAAATTGCTTTGTCGATGTGGTGCTTGAGTCCTTATGTGACTGAGTGTACAGTCCGGTTCGGCACTCTCGCTTCTCCTCGCACTTTGCAGCCTAATCTCGACTCTTGCGTCGAGTTGAGGTTATGTAAGTTTTGGAACGGTGCGAGTGTTAGGCGTTCTTTCAGGATAACTCTTTGTAAATAAAATTCAATACTTGTGTTAATTTTGGCATAGAAAGTGATATTGTTGAAAGATAAATTCAATAGGGCTCTAAAATAGGATGCCTTCATAAACAAAGACGGCTGGACCAGTCAGGATTATTGGTTCATTAAATGTTGCCCAGTCAATAAATAAATCACCGCCAGGCAACGTGACTTTGATTTGTTTGTCCAGTTGGTGATATAGGCGTCCGACAGCAGCAGCTGCAACAGCGCCACTTCCACATGCTTGAGTTTCTCCACAGCCACGTTCATAGACTCGTAATTTGATATGCTTTGGACTTACAATTTGCATAAATCCAACATTTGCCTGCTCAGGAAAGCCTGGATGCAGGCTGATTTGTTTTCCAACAGTATGAACCGGTGCTGTTTCTGTATTCTCAGTCAATAATACCGCATGTGGATTACCCACACTGAGTGCATGTAAACTTATTTTTTGATTATGCTCAAGCTCCAAAAAATATTCGGCGGCTTGCTGTTTTGCTCTAAACGGAATGGCTGATGGGGTTAATTGTGGAATACCCATATCGACACTGACGCTTGAGTCTGAATTGATATATAAATTCATCTTTGTAGTCGAGGTCGCCACAGTTAAGTGATTTTTATCAATTAAACCGTAGTATTTTGCAAATAAAGCAAGACAACGTGCTCCATTACCACATTGACCAACTTCCTGACCATCCGCATTGAAAATTCGATAGTTAAAATCGATACCATCCTGCTGACTGGATTCAATAAGTAAGCATTGATCAAAACCAACACCAGTGTTGCGTTGAGCCATACTGGCGATTTGTTGGGGGCTAAGATTGATTTTCTGATGGATCCCATCAATCACTATGAAATCATTGCCTAAGCCGTGCATTTTGGTAAATTTGATTTTCATAATTTGCACCATTAAATCAGTTATCTATTACTTGTGGCATTTTTTGTTGATTCTGGCAAATAAAGAGGCCCTTTTTGCCCGCAACCCAATAAGAATATGGGGATGCAAATCATAAATAAAAAGTAAATTCGTTTCATTGGACACAAAGTGATTAACAGTTAGAAGGTAACTATCCATTTATTTAAGTAAAAATTCAAGTAATAAAATACTAAGGCTGTAAGTAGACCTCTACATTTCTGAGTGGACCTGGCGATGAAAAGCATAGCCTGGGAAAACCTGAGAAAAACACGGGTTATCGGGCATTACCCGGGCTACAAATTCCAATTATATTAATAATCATTTATAAACATGTTTGCTTCATCAGTATCGTCAATTGAGATATCAAGCTCTTTTCTATATTTATTCATTGTGGAGACCACATTCTGTCCAGAAGATTGCCAGAAGTACAACGATTTTGTAGATGAATAGCCTACATGAGTATAAATTGCGAGTGCAATTAATCCTGGAACGATACCACTTAAAAGAATTCCTGCGGCAATTAAGGCATTTTGACAATATCGCTCCCAATCCGCATCACGATGCTTTTTGAGCTCTGCTTCAATAGTATCCAAATTTTTGTAAAATGAGCGCAAACGCATTTGGGGATGGGGAAAGTTTTCTTTATTTTGTAAAACAGTAAGCAGCCTATTTACCTTTTGAATCTTAAAATTTATCTTTTTATCCTCTTTTTCTATTTCATCATCGTGTTCCAACTCTGTAGGTCTATTGGATAATTGAGATTTGAGTAATGCTAAATATTCATTTGTTAATGGAATCAGTTTCTTATTTATGAGTAATAAATACTCAGCTTCTTTATCATTATTGAGTGCAGCACGGTATTCATTTTTTTTGTGCTTTTCAGCCACTAATGATGCATACGTTTTTTTTGCTTGCTCTTCTTTTTCCACTATTTGTTCCTGCATATTTTCGATGCGAACATTTAAATGCTGATTTTCCTGTTCTAAAACAGCTTTTTCGTGTTTGAGTCTATCAATGACACCGTATTTATTGATGGCATGACGTTCAACCAACTCCTGGAACGTGTTTTTTTCCGCAGGCGCAGGTAGTGCGTGGGGGCGATCTCGATAAAACTTTTGTGCGGCGATATCGATTAAAGCCTCAGCTTTTTTTCGAAGAGATAGCTCATGTTTATTGAAAATGGCTTCTTCAGTTACAAATAATCGACCGAGTGCCGCAGTATCATTAATAAAGACTCCGATTTGATGATACAGTTTTTCAAATTCATCAAATGAGCTGCCATAATAGTCGTTAAATCGTTCTGTAAGTTGTTCAATTAAATTTTCTTCCGTTCCCTCTTTAGGTAATTTTTCTCCCAATTGGTGGCAGATGTAAGCTATTTTTATAGTTACTGGATAATCTGTTAATTGAGCAAATTCATGGCTTTCGAAAATCCTACTGATTTCGGGATTAATTTCTAGGCCAGAATAACTTTCATCTTTATTAATTTGAGTTAATAAAGAATTAAAAAAGTATTTTAAATTGGCATCAGTTGGTGTTTGCAAACGATTCAATTTTTCGTCAAGGTTTGCATGTTGTTGCTCAACAGTCTGAGTAATTCCTTTTAAACTTAAATTAATCAGTTTTGCTACAAATTCTTTTATGGTTTCATTTTCAATGTTTGATAATTCATTAAATTCTTGAAATATGTCAATGATTGCTGCAAAAAGCTCTTCTTTTTCTTTTTGTTTACCGCTTTCGCTCCAATCGTCGCTCAGATATTGTTGGTTTACTCTTTGTATTAATGCGCCAAAAGAACTTAAAACATCTTGGCGTACACTTTCACTGTCAAGTATTGCTGTTGCTGCAATTGAGTGCTCAATATGTGAGGATGAAAGATTAGATATTTTTCTAATGTTTTTAGATAATACATTTTTCGCTGATTTAATCAATGCAGCCAAGTTATGATCTTCATGTGAAGCAACTTGGAGTATTTTGAAGAAATACTCTTTCATTAATGTACTGTGCTCTTCATTCACATATCCGATATTTTTAGGAAAAACTTCTGTTAAAAGACCGTATTTATGACCAGTACGCAGCATTTTTCTTTGAGGAGCTACGCCCATAAATGTGTAGTGAGTCGCATTAAACGCTTCATATGCAGATCTATTTTCATAAATTTTGTCATAAAGCTTGCGAAATATAGTTGGAAAATCAAGTTTTGCTACATCAATGCCCTCGCTAATGTCCATTTCTTCCAGAAATGCGAGATATTTTTTACCTAAGCTGGTATGTTCATGAAAAATTTCGCGTGCGTCTTTAAATTCAACCCCATGGGATGTTAAAAAATTTAGTAATTTAAAAATTATTAATTTTTGAACGTGTGTTGCTTTGGTATTATCGGGAGAAACGACAACGTTTTGTTGTGATGCATTACTTCCAGCAGAGCCTGTACCGTGATGTCCGGGCAGGGTATGTCGAATTATTATTTGTTCTGGATTTGAAGCATCGACATAGATTGGAGTAAAACCCCAATCAGAATGTTCATTTTCATAATAGACAAATTCGGCATGTTTTACAAAAGAAGGAAGAGTAAAAAATCGTTCGTCATACCATGTTACTGGCCAACAGTCTCCAGGAACCGGATCAATGATAAAAAGATTCATTGATGCATTGGCAATATTAGCTTTTAGCGTATTGAACCAGCGCTCTTGGTCTTGTTTGTCTTTAGGTAGTTGGGTTAATAAAGGTTTAATGATGTCAGGAGTATTATTAAAAGGTTTGCCATTTTTTCTGGCTGTTTGTTGCTGCGTTAGCTCTTTGATTAGTTGTTCGAAATTCTCACAAGAATTAATTGCTTTTTTTATCGCATCGAGTTCATGAGCAATCAGAACGGATTCAACCCCACCCCTGCTGTGTGCAATATCATTGAGGTCAGTTTGTCCGCGGACAAGAGCATTTAAAGCGATACCCAGGCCAATTCCAATTTTTTCGCCGACATCTGTTCCGTCTGTTTTGGGTCCATTAACAACAGTGGCTTCCGAAGATTGATAGGGGGCAGGTTGTTTGTGATTAATTACAGGGTTCTCTTTTGTTTTAATCAATGTAGAAACAATACTTAGACTTTCTCCCTTAGGGTAATATTCCTGTACTATATCCCCTTTTTTTAAGGGTTTAGCTTTTTTCTTGCTTTTTAGAGTGGGAGTATATACTGTATCGGTCCCTAGCATCGTAAGGGTAAATGGTTCTTCTTTTTCAAACATCTTTTGCTGCTTATTAATTCACACTAGCGAACTATAACTCATATTGAGTAAAAATGGAATATCATGTTCGATATTTTCGTCTTGAAATAAATCAATTGGATTTTATTTCAATCAATAAAGCCTCTATAAAATATCGAGAGTATATAACTTGCACTGTGTTGATGCATTAGCGATAATTTCTCTTTTTTGTCTGTGAGGGGATTTGTTTTGAATGTATTTATAAATGAGTCACAGGCTCAAACACAAGCATGTGTTATTTGGATGCATGGATTAGGTGCTGATGCTTCCGATATGATGAGTTTGGTCGATCAGTTAACGATTGAAGACGTAGCGATACGCCATGTATTTATTAATGCCCCCCAACGCCCAGTAACGTTAAACGGGGGGATGGTCATGCCTGCGTGGTATGATATTATTGGTGTCAAGTTAATTGATAGAGAAGATAAAGACGGAATTGAACAATCAGAATTGCTGATTCGTAAAGTTATTGATGAACAATTAAATGATGGTTTTACACACAATCAGATTTTCCTAGCAGGATTTTCACAAGGAGGAGCCATGGCATTACATACGGCTCTTCATACACCAGCTTGCTTGGGTGGAGTTGTTGCCTTGTCTGCTTATTTACCTTTAGCTGCACAGACCAGAGCAAATCTGGATAAAAGCACACCTTTTTTTATGGGGGCAGGACAATTTGATCCCCTGGTTTTACCTCAATGGACTGAATCAAGTAAAGAATGGTTATTGAAAAAAGGATATGAACATATTTCTTATTATAAATACTCTATGGAACATTCAATTTGTTTTGAGGAAATTAAAGATCTGAGTCTTTGGTTTAGACATAAAATTCGGGGAGAAGCATAATGCCCATAGTGAAAAAATCACGTACGGTCAATTATACTTGTGAGCAAATGTTTTCGTTGGTGAATGAAGTTGAGCGTTATGCAGAATTTCTGCCTTATTGTACAGAAAGTGTAGTACATCATCGTGATGAAGATGAAGTGCAGGCCACTTTAGTTATTGGTGCTGCAGGGATGAGTAAATCCTTTACTACACGTAATCGATTACAAATTAATAAAATGATCGAAATTCGTCTTGTTGATGGTCCTTTCACTCATTTAGAGGGCTTTTGGCGTTTTGATGAAACGGAAGATGGATGCAAAGTTTCATTTGACTTAGAATTTGAATTTGCCGGGCGTATGTTTTCCATGTTGCTTGGTCCAGTGTTTGAGCAAGTAACGGATAAAATGGTTGATTCTTTTTGTGAGAGAGCCAAGGCAGTTTATGGTGAAAATTGAGTTGGTATATGTAGCTGTAGATAAAAGTACGGTACATATGACTTTAAATCTAGAACAAGGGGCCACAGTTCTTGATGCCCTTAATGTCTCAGGAATATACGAGATTCATCCGGAAACGCGAAACATGGTCGTTGGAATTTATGCAAAACAAGTTTCTTTGGCGCATGTGCTTCAAGAAGGTGATAGAGTAGAAATATATAGGCCTTTGGTTTTAGATCCAAAAGAAAAACGACGTCAAAAGGCAACAACTACTCGCCGCCGTGTGTAATCCATCTAAGTCTATACAGATCGTTGCCGACGTCCCGCTGGGCGTAGGCAGCGATGTGAGTAAGAGATAGAGGCGGGGCTGAGGGTATAAGTTCTCAGTCTTTATTTAAGCCACAAAACACGCAAGTTCAGGTTATTCTTGATTAACATCTGGGTGATTAAGCGACGCAACGCCCGGTTTTAGCTTACTGCGCTCTATATGTGTGAGTCTATCGCTGTGAAAATATAAGCTTACGGTTGCCATAGTCGTATATCCACGGCCTCTACGCCAGGTGTATGCATAGTCCCAGCGGTCATTATTAAATGTAGGGCTTAACAAACTGGTTCCCATTAATATAGCAACATCATTTTTACTCATCCCTATTTTGAGACGATTAATTTTTGATTGTGGTAATAAATTCCCCTGCTGAGCTACTCGTCGAGAGAGATCAAAAGAGGAGCATTGGGTAAGAGCTAAGGTAAATACGATTCCAAGTAGAAAAATTATTATTCTCATTTTTTTGCCTATCGTGAAAAATTTCGCCATAATAACACGTCATTTACTGAAAGACACCTGGAGCATTAAATGGAAGAAAGTAAGCAGCTTAAGAATGCTGGATTGAAAATTACTTTACCGCGTTTAAAAGTATTACAAATCTTGGAACAATCTCCCAATCATCATTTAAGTGCGGAAGGTGTTTACAAGGCATTATTAGAAACAGGAGAAGATGTTGGTCTTGCAACAGTTTATCGTGTATTAACGCAATTTGAGGCAGCAGGGTTGGTTACTCGTCATAATTTTGAAGGGGGACACTCAGTATTTGAATTGAGTCAGGGAGCTCATCATGATCACCTGGTTTGCATCAAATGTGGTTGTGTTGAAGAGTTTGTTGATGAAATTATTGAACAAAGACAAAAAACAATAGCCGAACGCGCACATTTTCAGATGACAGATCATGCTTTAAATATTTATGGGATATGTCCTCGGTGCCATAAAGGCGAATAAAACATCCGTAGTTTTATTTTTCTTTTTTTCCAAGAAGAAAATAGGTCTTTACATCACCAATTCCCTTCATTTCCAAAATTCCTCGTGGTTCAACAATGAATTCATCTTGGAGCATAAAAGCCATTTTTTCAGAGATTTGGATTTGATTAGGGAGAGAAGTTTCTTCCAGTCGGCTGGCTAGGTTGACCACGTTTCCCCAGATGTCATAAACAAATTTTTTATGACCAATTATCCCTGCAATGACAGTACCATAGGTAATGCCAATACGAAATTGAAGTTGCATCTGATTTTCTTGATTGAAAGCCTGCATTTTTTCCAGAATAGCTAAAGCATAATTCGCAATGTTGATTGCATGCCTTGTTGTTTGTTCAGGTACACCAGATACAGCCATATAGTTATCACCAATGGTTTTAACTTTTTCTACATGATATTTTTCGGTAAGTTTGTCGAGTTCAGCAAACAATCGATTTAAAACATTTACTGTTTTTTTAGCACCCAATTGATCAGTTAATTGAGTAAAATTAATAATATCTGCAAACATAACACTGGCTTGGGAATATTCATCAGCAATATCCTCCTCTCCCATTTTCAAGCGTGAGGCAATCGACTCTGGCAAGATATTCAATAATAAAAGATCATTTTCCTTATTTACTTTAGATAATGTTTTTAATGCATGAATGATAAAAAAGAGCATAAGTAAGGTTGAGAGAAGTGAGAGCCCAAGTGCTAAAGCGATAATTTTTGACATTTCCAGATCAATTTTTTCGTTGATTAAGAATGTTCGACTATTTATGAGGGTAAAAAACTCCTGTAAGGGCTTCATTACTTTTAATTTTTCTTGCAAATAGTCATCGCCAAAAACCATTTGTTGGGCTAATTGGCGATTTGGTTTTCCAATAATCGTATAATTTCCTGACTTATCCTGATATTTTCCTTCAACCAGATTCATTGCTTTGATTTCGGTTTCTGCAAGTTTTTTACTTTGATTCTCAGCTTCAGTCAGCAAAGAGAATTCTTTTAGAGTAAAATGATGCTCCAACATCATTGCTGCTAATGATTTTGCTGGACCATAAGGTTGGGGGCGTTTATTACCAATGACCAAATCCCAATACAATTCGTCATAATTTTCAGGGCGAGGTGAGGTACCATTACGTATCGCTAAGATTTCGTTATAGTTATCATAGTACTTTTTTTCGCCTGTGATTACATACAGACGAGCCATCTCAGTTAAATCATCAGAGCTCTGGCGAAGTTGGTTCGCTAACGCAAACAATTGATAACGTTCATTTCCATCGATAACTTCTTGTACAGCAATGTGTTTTAATGAAAACAAACAAACGATAAGGCTCACAAGAGTGATTGCTAGAAAGAAGAAAAAATAGTATAGGAAGCGCGTGTTCTTAAGATGGAGTTTTCTTAGCACGTTTAACTCATTTTGGCTTATCTACTTACATTGAGAATAGCTCATTTATAATACTAGAGCTATTTCTAATAACTAATTTTAAATGCTATTCTTTAATAAAGAAGATATCTGTGCATTAGGAAATTTTTAGGACAAGCTCGGACTTGATCCTTAACTTAGTTCAGGGATTAATTAATGAAATTGCTATTTTTAGGGGCAGGTAGTGGTATCGGAACGGATTTTGAAAATTTCCAGTCAAATATGCTACTTCTAACGGATAGTGGTAAGAAACTATTGATAGATTGTGGTACGGATATTCGTTTTTCATTAACTAAAGCCGGATATCTTCCTCAAGATATTGATGCAGTTTATATTAGTCATTTGCATGCCGATCACATAGGTGGTATTGAATGGTTTGCCTTTCAGCGTAAGTTTGCTTCTTCTAATGGCCCACCTCAGTTAATCATTCATAAAGATTTGGTTCATCGGTTATGGGAGCATAGCTTAAGTGGAGGATTGAGAACGCTTGATGATAGAGAGGCAATTTTGAGTGATTATTTTTTGGTTAATATAGTCAAGGACGAGCACATTTTTAATTGGGAAGGGTTGAAACTGAATTTAGTTCAAACTATTCATATTTATTCTAATAAGAAGCTGATGCCAAGCTATGGTTTGGCCATTGGTTTTAAAGGAAAAACATTCTTCATTACTACTGATGCACGGTTTACTCCAGAGCGTTTTGAAAAATATTATCGAGATGCAACGCTTATTTTTCACGATTGCGAAACTATGGAAACCTCCAGCGGAGTACATTCTCATTTCAAGCAGTTAGATACATTGGATCCCAAGATTAAGGCAAAAATCTGGTTATATCATTACAATGATGGAGAGTTACCTGATGCTCAATCGCATGGTTTTGCAGGTTTTGTCCGTCGTGGCCAGGAGTTTGACCTTACTTAAGCGTAATATTATTTAGGCTAAAGCTCAGTATTTTGAAACAGTTGCTGCGTATCGACAAAAAGTATTAACCGCATTCCAGGAAAGAGGATAATCTGATTGGGATTTATCATAATAGGGTATGGATAAAGGCAAGGAGCATTCAATAGATAACTACCAGTCCCTTGAGCCTTTATCCTAATCAAGGTTTGTTGTATTAATCAAGATTAATAGTATATGAGTAGCTGCCAATACCATCGTATACTGTATTAATATAGCGAATTCCGTTGCAAGAAGCGCTAACAGTTGGATGGTTCATCAATGGACCATCTTTAATATCAAGAACACACCAATTCTCAGCATCGTAGGCAACAGTAACATGAGCATAGCCACTGCGACACTCGAAGCCATCTCTGATTTCAAAACTGCGAGGACCAATTAATTGAAGAAAAACATCCTGATCGCTAAATCCACTGACAACATAAATGCCAGGGTGGGATGCATCACTTAAACGAAAATAATCTTTATAACCACACCAAGATTTATTGTCTGCGTGCGCATTCATCATCATCAAGCTGGTGGCAGCCAATACCATCCATTTTTTCATAACAGAGCCCCTTTTTTATTATTAAATCCGGTGCGATTATAGGGAAGTATTGAGTATAAAACAATCACTCTGCTGCACTACTTAGTTGAACACACATAGGTCTGCAACGATCACGACAAGTATCTCATTTGAGTCTATAACCATAACAGAAAAATAACTGGCTTAGCAAATAAACCATAAAACCTAAAGTCAGGATAATTGCTCCAATGGAAAAATAAGTTGATCTCATTGCGGATCATTAAGCTGTTGAAAATAATGCGTTGATTTGAATTTTTTAGAATTTTTAAATGTGTTTAAATTGAGTAATGTATCAATATTTTTTTGGAAAATACATTAATGATCATATTATTTAAACTGATTATTAATTTCTAATTTTATAAAAATATGGTCTAGAATAATTTACAGAAGGAAAAATTTTAAAAACAAAAAGAGAGGGGAAAAACTATGAACACTCTGAAAAAAATAGCAATTGTAAGTATTTGTATTACAGCACTTGGCTTACTAAGCTCTTGTGGAACGGTTCACGGTTTTGGAAAAGATGTATCTTCCGTGGGTAAAGATATTCAAAGGGCATCACGATAATTTCTTCTTCTGCTCCCTATAGAAGATGCTATGGGGAGTATTCAGTTTATTGGTGGTTTTTAATTACATGGTGATACAAAAAGAAGTTTTTGAAACCTCATTCTTTTGAGCTCCATTTTTACTGCTAAATAAATGCAAGTGGATTGCAGGTGATTTTACAACAAATGGATTGATAGTCCCATCCCAAGGAATAAATTGTTCCATGCTACGAAAAAAACATAAGGTTGGAGGAGATAAAATAATTTTTTGTTCATATTGTTGACAAATTTTTAGCAATTCTTCTATTTTATTTTTAATTTCTTTAAAGACGTGTTCATCGTCAATTTCTCTATATCCATATGCTAAAGTAATGTGAAAATCATTGGGTATTTTATTTTCCAAGTCAAATTCTTTTGCAACTTGTTGAATTATTGTTTGCTGTTCTGGGGGTATGGATAAAATTAACTTTAATTCAGAAAAATAATTTATAGCGTCAATTGAAACTGAGGGATTGAATTGTAGTTCAATCAGTTTTTTATTAATACTTTGAAAAATCGTCAGTTTCTTTGATATAAAAGAAAGCCAATTTTCCGGGATTTCTTTTTGAGTATATAAATTACAGGTGGTCATGTGATAGCTTTGATAAGGCAGAGGGGAAAAATAGTCATATAGCACTGAAGTGCTTTTAAGATAATGGTAAATATTCTGCCATAGTTTTTGATTTATTTGTCCTGCATGAGCAATAATGGTCACACCGGAAAATTCCAGATAATTGCCTTGATCATCGATTTTCTTTGGAGAGGGCATAATACATAATATAATGGGGCATAGTTAATATTTTATTGACGTTATTGATAGAAAACAATTCTAACTTTTAGTAATTGCCATTTGTTGTTCTGTAATGACTTGACTCTCCATTAAATCATAAAAACTTTGAAGAGACTTTAGCTCAGGTTTATCATTGGATTTAAAATCTTTGAGTGCATTTAGTGTGGTTTCAATAATTGCTTTTGCTTGTTGCTTGTTTCCTTTGCTCAGTTCTATTATTGCATCGTTGAGATTTTTATTTAATATTACTTGTCGTTGCGCACCTTCTCTAAAGAATGAAAAATATTCTGATTTAACTCGAGTATCGTTTTGAGTCATTATCTGTTGCAATTTTTCAGCTAATCTTAAACAATCTGCAGCGTGATACGGGTCTTTTTGTGCAAGTTCTGAAAGATTTTTTCTGGAATCAACACTTAGTTTGGAATGAGTAATTAACTGAGGTATTGATTTTTTATCAAAATCTTTTTTTAGACTCCCTAGCTCTTCTTTTACAGCCCTTTTCTTAATCATATGTTCATTGTAGCGAATTGCTTTATCTAAGGCTTTATCAAATGCGTCTTTATTGCTATTTAAAAATAATTCCTCTAGATCTAAAGTACTAAAACCGTCAATGTCAGCAAACTCTTCTTGAATCTGAGCTAGACCCAAGGGGGCAACAAACTCATGTAAACTGTGTCCTCCAGCATTAAATAACAAGGCGGAAACATACAAAGCCAGGAACGCTCCCAATTTTTCTTTGGATGATAAAAGGGCTTCATCAGTGGTTTTTTTGATGTGTTTTATTACTTCATACGTTATTTGGCTTTCATGTATGAGTTCAGCGGCTTTAGCTAGAACTTCAGAGGTTACTTTACCGGATTCCATTATGCTTAGAACCAGATCGATTTGATTTTTTTTCGTGGTTTCATCGATTGTTTGACTTGGCGGTGTAACGTCATCAGTTGGTTTTGCCTGAGCATCCATATAATCGGCTAATTTCCTAAGCTCTTGTATTTTTGCTAAAGCGCGTATTTCACAGAGCATGGTTCCTGATATAGAGTTTGAGAATGGATGAACGAGGCGAGAAAAATTATCCTTAACCCATTGAGCATTAGGATCGTATGTTGATTGTTCAGAAGGTTTTAAAAACTCTTGGGTTTTGGCCATACGAGCTGGATCATCCAAAGAAACAGGATCGCTGCTTTGTAATAAACCAAGTGCACTGGTTGTTGTTTTACTCTGATTTGCTTTAGTTATTTTTCCTCTTTCCAGGTAGACTCCTTCACCATAAATATCTAATGGAAGTAAATGGGGTCCTTGAGAGGCAATGATCATTGCTACAAAAGCAGTAGAGACTATCGCGCTGATTTTTTGCCTTTGTTCCTCAGTAAACTCCGAAAATATTTCTTTCTTCTGAAGTTTGGTCAGATAATCGGCATACTCACGCTCTATGGCATCAGATGGGGAATATTCCCCTTGCAAAACTTCCTCGTATAGATCTGCATAAGAGCAATATGCAGTTCCTTTAACGGCGTCTAAATGTTGATTGATTTCGGCTAGAGTAAGTTTATCCAGCTTGCTGCTTAATGTTTCATAAGCCAAATGCGTCTCAAAATAACGACGAGTGCTGTCATGGGTAATATCTTCGGGAGCTCTGGAGATCTGAAACCCTGATAAAGCAGGATCTTTGAGGTAAGTATCGATTGCTAATTGAGTTGTTTCGTTTTTTGCTCCCGCCAAATATAAATGCTTCAATTCATTAGATTTCTCTGCATTATTACGGTATTTTGCCAGGAGAATTAATAAAGCTTGCCCTACAGTGATTTTCATAACTCAACTCAAATAAATGATAAAAAAAATATCCCATTGATTATAATTAAAGCATATTTTGCGAATTTTAGTTGACTTGAATTGTATTGAGTTGAATTAGTAGAATATTAAGATGTAATTTTGAATAGAGTGCGAATTCTGCAATTTTTTGCCCCCAATTCTTTTTTT
The DNA here is from genome assembly GCF_001468035.1 of Legionella tucsonensis. Taxonomy (GTDB): domain Bacteria; phylum Pseudomonadota; class Gammaproteobacteria; order Legionellales; family Legionellaceae; genus Legionella; species Legionella tucsonensis. The sequence continues at coordinate 2,736,527 of NZ_LNZA01000001.1, read as the reverse complement.
ATAAAAGGTTGCCATTTCCAGGAAGGGATATCGTAATTTTGTGAGTGAAATAGCTCATTTAAATGAGCTATTAATGCTTCTTTTTCTAATAAATCAGGAATGATTTGGATCGTAAATTGATTTAAGGCATGTTGTTGGATAGCATAATCCTCGAATTCAAAAGGAAAGGATGCCATTTTCTGGCGAATTAGGTCGGCAAAAAGCGGAAGCACTTTATTATTTTTGGTTGCATAACATATATCGCCTTCGCGGCCTTCAATTCCTGCCAGCTGAGTAAAAACTCCGTTTGATATTTCTTCAATTAAGACATCATCTAAACGATAGCGGATGATTGGTTGTGTTGTACGCAGCAGATCAGTAATAATAGGAACAAATCGCTTTTCATCCAGCCACTCTTTTTCAATAATTAAATATTCTTCATTCATTAATAAATGATTACTTTCTTTATCACTGATGGCTAAAAACCCTTCGGTGCATTGATAGACTTGTGCCACCTGACATTGAAAGAGGTTGCTGATAATTAGTTCATCGCGTTTTTCCAAAACTTCAGCAACAGCAAATATTTTTTCAGGGGTAATTGATAAACGGTGCTTTTCTCTGGATAAAGCCAGTAATACAGAGGTTGGCGCTGAGATAATGGTAGGCTGTATTTCATTTAAACGATCAATATGATCTTCGAAATTTTCGAGTAAATCAAAAAAATAGAATTGAATTTTTTTTCTTTTACTCAGCGTTGTATAGAGTCTGCTATTTGCTCTGAGAAAAAAGGCAATGCGCTCTTTTCTCTTGAGTCCTTTGGGTAAGGATTTAGCCAGTAAAATGCCAGCCCAGGCATCACGTTCTTTTTCATTGGCAAGAAATAAACCTCGACTTCCGGATGTTCCAGATGAAAGCCCAACCGCAATGTCATTGATTAAAGCAGAAAAATCACGTGTGTGTTCTGCTGCTAAAGCCAGTTTCAAGGCATGGTCTTTTTTTATTTGTACCGTATTTATCTCATCAAAATGCTGCATCATTATTTTTTTATTGATAATTGGCCATTCATTGAACGGTTTATGCAAATAGGGTTGATAAAAAGGGGATTTGTACAAGGTCGTTTTTACGAGCTTTTTAAATCTTTTTTCCTGATAAGCAGATAATTGGTCCCGTGATTTGAAGCGTTTTTTAAGAAAATGTGTCTTAAAGTAATAATAAAGTAGCCTAAGCATCATTGTTGACTCTCCAAAAGACGAGCGCGTATATGTTGGCAATGAGATGGAATAATATCGATTTTTTTATTATTTTTAAAAAGTTGATGCAATTTCTTGATTGTTTGTATATACGCCTCTTTATTATCATGAAGCAAATAAGTGAGGAGACTTGGATAAACAAGATTTTTAAAGGTTTCTTGGTGCCAACAGCTGTCTGCAACTAAAAAAGTTTCTTGAGCTGCTTTAAAATACAAACCAATTTGTCCCTTAGCATGACCCGGCAAAGGAATAGCAATAAGTTGATCATCACTAAAAAGATCAAATCCGGCAGTAAAGGGTGATAAATTTGGTTTCAGTACTATTTCATTTTTTAACACAACCAAACGTTCATAAAAGTCTTTAGGAAGTAGCTCGGGTAAAAATCCCTGCATCAATGCTTTTATTCCTGCTTTGTGACGGATGTCGTTTATGGCATCAGGATGACAGAAAAATTGGGCATTAGGGAAGTCTTTTAAACCACCAATGTGATCCGCATGAAAATGAGAAATCACAATTGCTTTGATCTCCGAGGCTTGGATATTATGTTCTGCTAATTGTTCTTTAAGAGATTTTTTTAACACCATAGGCGTTAAGCGCCGGTAGATGGAAAAGGGAAATTTTTGTGTTAAGTCATTGAATCGGCGGCTATAGCCTGTATCAAATAGGATATAACCTTGGAAAGGGTGTTTAATTAAAGCACAGATTGCAGGGTATTCATATTGTTTCCAATGACCGCTTTTTAAAGTCATTTTCTCACAATGTGTGCAATATCCCGCTTCAAATAATTGATACTCTATCATGATCTTCGATACCACTCGGCAAAACGTTCTATTCCTTGATTTATAGTGATTTTTGGTCGATAAACTAAATCTTTTTGAGCTGCTTCAATGTTTAAGGTTTGCCCCATACATAAAACAGCTGCACTGTAGCGAGTCAAACGCGGTTCTTTATGAATAAAGGGAAGATTATAGAGTTTTTCCATGCAGCCAGCATATGTTTTTGCAATTGAATAAGGGATAAATTTGGGTATCAATGGTTTGTGTAATGCGCTAAAAAGTTTCGAAATAATGGTCATTAAAGCTTGTGGCTCCCCATTAGTTATGTTGTATTTTTTGCCGCAAAATTTCTGTTCTGCCTGTGCTGCTAAAAGTAAACTGTCTACTACATTTTCGACATAGGTAATATCAATTATATTGTTCCCATTACCAATAACAGGCAGGATACCTTTTTTTTCATTCTGGAGCATGCGAGGCAAAATGGCACGATCATAAGGGCCGAAAATAGCACGTGGACGTAAGGTAATCACATTCATGTTTTTTTCTTGATAGGCCTTATCCACCAGAGACTCAGCGAGTAATTTGGTTTTTACATAATAGTTGGCTGGTTTTGAAGGTAATGCTGCATCTTCCTTGATGTTATGTTGTTCGGTGAAATTAAAATAAATACTTGGTGATGAAACATGAACTAATCGTGTATTGGGGGGCGTTGCTTCAATTACATGTTGAGTACCTAGTACATTGGCCTCATAAAAATCTTTATATCGTCCCCAGGGGCTGGAAAGAGCCGCGCAGTGAAAAATGGTTTTGGCATCCTGCGCTACTTTTTTTAATTTCTCTTTATCGAGTAAGTCCAGGGTTATAAATCGTGCCCCAGATTGATTAAGGATTTTACCAAGCTGTACATTACGTCCTAAAGCGATTACTTCATGACCGTTTGCGATTAATCGTTGAGTTAAATTGAGTCCAAGACAACCTGTTGCTCCGGTAACAATACAAACCATATTAATACTCCAAAACTAAACCACCCGCGGCTAAACCGGCGCCGGTACCCATTAACAGCACTAATTGTCCTCGTTGCAATTGCTTGCTGTCAATCAAAGTGCATAATGCAGTAGGAATGGAAGCTGCAATTTGATTTCCATAATAAGGATAAATTGAAACAAATTTTTCAGTTGGAATATTCAATCTTTTTTGCACATGATGCATCGCGAGCAGACTTGCTTGATGCGGGACAAACCAATCGATATCATTCATAGAGAGACTGGCTTTATTTAAAAGATTCTCTATGAGGTTATCTAATAATTTGGATGCCAGTTTGAATACTTTTTTACCTTCCATGTAAAATAGGCTTTGTTCTATGTTCTGTAACGGATTTTTTGCTGGCAAACGTGTACCCCCAGCTTCAATTTGGCAGAATGTAGAGCCAATACTGTGAGTCTCATGATGCGACGATAAAATTCGATTTGTTCCTTCATTGCTTTTTTCAAGTATACAAGCAGCAGCTCCATCACCAAAAATGGTGCAGGTTTCCATATCTTGCCAATTTAATCCCACTGAAGCAATGTCACTGGAAACAATAAGAACACGTTTATATCGTGCTCCCTCAACTAAATACGATGCAATGTCTAAGGCACTAATAAAACTTAAACACGTGCTGTTTATATCAAAACAGGCCGTTCCTGATTGTTCCAAGCCCAATTGTTTTTGAATTAATGCAGAAGTGCAGGGAATTGCTTGTTCTCCCACGCCGCAAGCACTGATGATGGCATCAATTTCTGTTAATTTAATATTTGCTTGTCGCACTGCAGCCAACGCTGCTTGTGCACCCATATAAGAGGTTGTTTCATCTGGAGATGCAAAGTGACGCGAAATCAATCCAGATTTTTTTTGTACACTGCCTTTGGGTAGATTAAGTTGAAAATCGAGTTCTGTAGAAAGAACTTTGTTTCTGGGTAAATAACATCCCATTCCTGTGACTTTTACAGCAGGCATATTCACTTCCTTTATTACTTCAATGAAACTATTCTCGATGGTCATAGACAGGCAAATCGCCATCAATCATACTTTATGTTCATTTATTATTCAATTATATTGAATTAAAAATGCATCCAATAAAATGACAATGCAGTTTTATTAAAACTGTCAAGCTACGCTGTTCCATGATAAATTAATAATTATTCATAGGATGATTTGCAAAGGATTGTAGTTAGTGTTTGATTTGAGACAGCATCTAAAAGTTTTTATCCTCATATCGCTGAGCACTGTGCTGCAAACTTCATGCATGGTTGGACCTAATTTTAACTCACCCAATCCACCTAAAGTCAAAAAATATACTGAAAAACCGCTACCAGCAAAAACCGTAAGCACTCCTGGGACAGGTGGCCAAGCTCAAGCTTTTATTACCAATAAAGATATTCCTTTATTGTGGTGGGAGCTTTATCATTCACCGGAATTGAATCAACTCATTCGAATAGGTTTAGCCAATAGTCCTAATTTAGCTGTGGCTTCTGCAGCATTGCGTGAAGCCCAGGAGAATCTCAAGGTTCAAATTGGCAATTCAATGTGGCCGTCAATAGATGCAAGTCAGATGGTGCAAAGACAGCGTTATTCAGGTTTGCAAATAGGTTTTCCAGCAGATAGTGTGACGTTTAATCTTGTTTATACTTCATTTAATTTATCCTACACTTTGGATGTTTTTGGGGGGGCACGACGTCAAATTGAAGCATTAAAAGCCCAGGTTAATTATCAGCAATTTCAAGTAATCGCTGCTTATTTGACCTTGACTTCTAATATCGTTACTACATCAGTAGCAATTGCATCTTATCAAGCACAAATTGATGCTACTATTGATTTAATCAAGGCGGAACAAGGGCTTTTTGATATTTTAAACCAACAATATCGGTTAGGAGGTGTTTCCCAAGAAAATGTATTGACCCAACAGACCTTGCTTGAGCAGACCAAAGCGACATTGCCGCCACTACAAAAAAATTTATCTCAGGCCAAACACGCTTTAGCTACGTTAGTGGGTACTTTTCCGGAAACACCTTTACCCATTATTAAATTAAATCGTTTAAAATTACCCACAGAACTTCCTGTGAGTTTGCCTTCAAATCTTGTTCGCCAACGTCCTGACGTGCGTGCCGCTGAAGCATTACTTCATCAAGCGTGTGCCCAAATTGGGGTAGCAACAGCCAATTTATTTCCGCAATTTACTATTACTGCCAATGAAGGATGGCTTAATACTTCCTTTGCAAATCTTTTTACCAAAAGGCATGAGGTTTGGGGATTAACTGGACAAGTAGTCCAGCCTCTATTCCATGGAGGGGCTTTATGGGCACAACGACGTTCCGTAATTGCGGCTTATCAACAAACTGCTGCTCAGTACAAACAAACTGTATTGCAAGCTTTTCAAGATGTGGCGGATGTTTTAAGAGGGTTGGAAGTCGATGCACGTACATTGCAAGCACAAATAAAAGCCGAAAATGCAGCACGTGATTCTTTAAATCTTACGCTAAAACAATATCGCTTAGGTGGAGTAAGTTACATTAATTTATTAAACGCGCAACAGCAGTACCAACAGACGCGAATCAGTCGTATTCAAGCACAAGCTGTGCGCTACAGCGATACGGCTGCATTATTCCAGGCCTTAGGTGGGGGCTGGTGGCATAAACCTTGGTGTGTCAAAGAGTGTCTATGATGAAAGAAATTTTTTTGAAAAAACAGATGATTATTATGTTAGTTGCCGTGGGTATTCTTTTCGGCCTGATTTTTGGTTGGAAGGCTTTTAGTAATTATATGAGAAATCAATTTTTCCTCAAATCGCAGTCACCTGCAGTTACGGTATCCACGATGAAAGTTGAGGCCTCATTATGGCAACCTTCTTTAAAAGCAGTAGGTAGTATGCGTACACGTCTTGGTGTGAATGTGACTACAGAGCTTGCGGGTATGGTACAGACAATTTATTTTACGCCGGGTGCAACGGTTAAAAAGGGTGCTGTTTTGGTGCAATTAAATGCGGGAACTGAGCTTGGATTATTGCATTCATTACAAGCTCAAGTCGAATTGGCAAAAATTACTTATAAACGTAATAAGGCGCAATATGCTGTTCATGCAGTAAGTAAACAAACCGTAGATGCTGATGAATGGAATCTCAAGAATTTACAAGCTCAGGTTGCTGAGCAAGCTGCAACTACGGAAAAAAAGACAATCCGCGCCCCTTTTTCGGGGCAATTAGGCATCAATAGAATTAATCCAGGGCAGTATCTTAATGTAGGGGATACTGTTACTACATTACAGGCCTTGGATCCGATTTATGTGGATTTTTATTTACCCCAGCAAGATTTAGGTGAGTTAGAGTTGGGACAAGCAGTAAAGATCACTACTAATACGTTTTCCGACACGTTTTTTCAAGGAAAAATCACTACCATTGAACCTATTGTAGATAGCGCAACCCGTAATGTGCTGGTAGAAGCGACTATCCCTAATCCTGATTTTAAATTGAAGTCAGGTATGTTTACTCGAGTTGAAGTTGCCGCAGGAATGAAAAAAAGCTATCTGACTTTACCGCAATCAGCGATTAGTTTTAATCCTTATGGAGATATTATATATCGGGTTCAAGAAAGCAAACAAAAAGACAGTAATAATCAACCCATTCTTGTAGCCAAACAGGTTTTTGTAACCGTTGGCGAGACTCGAGGTGATCAGATTGCTGTGTTAAAGGGCTTGAAAGCTGGAGATATAGTGGTGACCAGCGGTCAATTAAAACTTAAGAATGGAAGCCACGTTATCATTAACAATAAAATACAACCGAGTAATGAGGTATCACCAAAGGTAACTGAGAAATAATAGTACTGAGAACTGCTTGGGCAGAAGTTGGTAGATTGAAAATATATGTAGAATATCTTAACGATTTAGTGTGCTACACCCCTGCTTAATGGAGTATACGAAGAGCTTATGAAGTAAGTTGCTTCGGCTAAAATTAATAATCCAAGGATTGTAAGAATGCGGTTTACGGATATTTTTATTAAAAGACCTGTACTTGCTACAGTGATTAGCTTGATGCTTTTAGCAATGGGCTTACGCTCTATTGATTCTTTACCCATAATGCAATATCCGTTTACCCAAAATGCCATAGTAACTGTAACTACAACTTATACCGGTGCAGACCCTGATGTCATTGCCGGTTTTATTACTACTCCTTTAGAAAATTCAATAGCTCAGGCTAATGGTATTGATTATATGACGTCTATTAGTTCTTCTAGCACAAGTACGATTACAGTAAATCTTCTCCTAAATTATGACCCCTTGAAAGCTTTGTCCGATATAACCACTAAAGTGAATGCGGTATTGAATCAGCTCCCTGCAAATTCACAGCAACCAGTAATTACTGTTACAGTTGGACAAACGATTAATTCGATGTACATCGGATTCTATAGCGATGAACTCCCCATTAATAAAATTACCGATTATTTGATTCGGGTAGTGCAGCCGAAACTACAGGCAGTTAATGGAGTGCAAAAAGCAGAAATACTTGGAAATCAAACTTTTGCTTTACGCGCTTGGCTCGATCCGGTGAAGCTGGCAGGATATGGTATTTCTGCAGCAGAAATCGGAACTGCTCTTGCAAATAATAATTTTATTTCAGCAGTCGGTCGTACCGATGGACAAATGTTTATTCAAAATCTTACTGCAAGCACCGATCTAACTGACGTCAATCAATTCAGGAAGATGATTATTAAAGCTCAAAATGGAGCAATCATTCGTTTAGGCGATGTGGCTACTGTAGATCTGGGGGCACAAAATTATAATTCTTCAGTCAGTTTTGATGGGCGAACAGCAGTTTATATTGGTATTGTTGTGGCACCTTCAGCTAACCTTTTGACGGTAATTGATGACATTAAAAAAATATTTCCAACAATTCAGGAGCAATTGCCTCAAGGTTTGCGAGGAAAAATTGTATATGATGCCAGTTTATTTGTTAATTCTTCCATCCAAGAGGTAATCCTTTCTTTATTAGAAGCATTTTTTATTGTAACAGTCGTTATTTTTATCTTTCTTGGATCAATGCGTTCTGTTGTTATTCCAATTATTGCTATTCCTTTATCTCTTATTGGAGCTTTTTGGATTATGCTCATTTTGGGTTATTCAATTAACTTGCTCACTTTATTAGCTATGGTACTTGCGATTGGATTGGTAGTTGATGATGCGATTATTATTGTAGAAAACGTGCAGCGTCACATAGAAGAAGGAAAAACTCGATTTAAAGCTGCGTTATTAGGGGCACGTGAATTGGCTAATCCAATTATTGCCATTACCATCGTTTTAATTGCTGTTTATTTGCCTGTTGGTTTTATGGGTGGTTTGACCGGGGCTTTATTTACCGAGTTTGCTTTTTCGCTTGCTGGTGCAGTAACCGTTTCGGCAGTAATTGCATTAACTTTATCGCCGATGATGTGCTCCAAATTTCTTAAAATAGGAGAGGGGAGCAGCAAGGGACGTTTTATGACTTATGTTGATAATTCGTTTGCAAAACTCGAGAAATTTTATGAACGAATTTTGTCGGCAACATTAAATCATTTGCCAGTTGTTATTGTCTTTGCTGCAATTATCCTTTTTAGCAATTATTTTCTTTTTACTACTTCTGATTCGGAGTTGGCGCCGCAGGAAGATCAGGGAATTATTATTGCCCAAGTTACGGCACCGGCAAATTCATCATTGGCTCAAACACAACTTTACGCAAACGCTGTGAATGAAATTTTTAAAAAATATCCTGAAACGGATCACATTTTTCAAGTTGATGGTTCCCAAGGATTAAATACATCCATAGTTGGTATGGTTTTAAAACCTTGGGATCAACGTCAACGAACATCGAATCAATTACAGCCGTTAGTTCAGGAAGAGCTCAATAAGATTGCTGGGGCCAAAGTAGCTGCGTTTCAGTTACCTTCATTGCCAGGAGGTGGCAGTGGGCTTCCTATTCAATTTGTGATTAATACGACAGAAACTTTTGATAAATTGAATGAGGTTTTACAACGTATTTTAGATAAGGCTTATGCTACAGGTATTTTTGCTTTTATTGATCCTGATCTCAAAATCGATAAAATTCAGACTAAGATCAATTTAGATCGCGATAAAATATCCCAATTCGGTTTAACCATGCAGGATATTGGCAATTTATTTGGGTCAGCATTGAGCGAGGGGTATATTAACTATTTTAATTTCGCGGGACGTTCCTATCAGGTTATTCCGCAAGTAAAGAGAGAGACGCGTTTAAATACAGATCAGATATTGAATTATTATATGAGGACTGCTACAGGAGATTCAATCCCTCTATCTACGGTTGCTACTTTGCAGCGACAAGTAGTTCCGCAATCTTTAAATCATTTTCAACAGCTCAATTCTGCAACAATTTCAGCAGTTGCTTTTCCTGGTGTATCTATGGGGCAAGCCTTAGATACTTTTGCTAATATTGCCAAAGAGATTTTACCCCAAGGCTATTATATAGATTATGCTTCGCAATCAAGACAATTTATTCAAGAGGGAGCAAGTCTGATTGTCACGTTTTTCTTTGCGCTTATTATCATATTTTTGTCATTAGCTGCTTTGTTTGAAAGTTTTCGTGATCCGCTTATTGTTTTGATTAGTGTGCCTATGTCGATTTGTGGTGCAATGATTTTTGTTAGTTTGGGCATCGGTAATGCTAATCTTAATATTTATAGTGAGGTTGGTTTGGTTACATTAATTGGTCTTATCAGTAAACATGGTATTCTGATCGTGCAATTCGCCAATGATTTACAAGCGAACGGGCAAAAAAAGTTAGATGCAATTAAAGCTGCTGCTGCAATCCGCTTGCGACCTATTTTAATGACTACAGCAGCCATGGTTTTGGGGGTTATACCATTAATCTTTGCTACAGGCGCTGGTGCTGAGAGTCGTTATAATATTGGTTTAGTGATTGCAACGGGTATTTCAATTGGTACTTTGTTTACTCTTTTTGTTGTTCCCGCAATGTATATGTGGTTAGCGGAAGATCATACAAAAAAAGCTGCGGCTGAACATTTAGAGGATGAAGAATCTTTAGGATAGTTTATCGATTGATGGAACAATGGGGCTCAGAATCAATGATACAAAATTCCAGAGTTCGCTCATCTTGCCGATCAAACTTATGGAGTTGCAATAGGCAAGGAAGGTGCTTCATACCTTTTAGTTTCTACTTCTTTAGCTGTTGAGACGGTGGCAAACAAACCAAAACGATTGGTGAGTTCTCCAAGCGGGGATGGTTTTTTTACAGCATCATTGATTCCATCAAGAAGCTTTTGTCGGGTTGGGGTATATAAACCTAATGCTTCAAGCAGGGAGAAAAAGCACATTTTTAAGTAAGCAAAACTTAAGGTATCAACTTGTTTATGGGCCAGAATAATTTTTGCATTTCTTGTAAAAAGAGGATCTTCAAATTGTTTCTCTATCAGGTCTAAGCGATCTCGAATTTTCAATGTCTTATCGTTAGCAATTTCATCCAATTTGTTGATAAGCTTTGATTTTACATCTAAAGTTTCATCACTTTCAAATAAGGCAGTTTTCTGGTGTATCGCGACTCGGGAGTGGCTAAAATAAATTTTAAATTGAGCCAGAGCTACTTGTACTGCATCAAGATGGTAATACTCCGCATAGTATTTTTTCTCAAATTTACTGATTTCCGTTTTCAACAGGTTTTTGATGCTTTGATCAATATCTTCAGCATTTTTGGATTGTGCAATAATGTCATTTTTGAGTTTCAGTAAATAAGTCTTAAGTTCGGCTCTGTATTCTTTATCTGTGTATTGTAAGCCTATGTGACGATTGCGCATTGCTTTCTGATGTTTTTTAAACGATTCAGTAGTATATTTTTCGATAAAAGCCACTTTCTCTTGTTTTTGAATTAGAACCAAGTTCTCAAGGTAACCCAATTTTTCTACTGCAGTATCTAACCGCATTTGATGGGTTGCTTTTATGCCTAGATAGTAATGATGACTTGCAACGATTAACGCTTCGATTTCAGTAAAATGGGGATCATAGGATTTAAGTCCAAAGTTACATAGTTTATCAAGTTTATGATCTTCAGGATATTGGCTTGGAGTGATTTCAACTTTTTTGTCTCGCTTGAGTTTTGCCAGTTTAGGTAATGCTTTTTTATAAGCAGCACATAACTCAATTTTAGCTTGCTCCAGCGGAACTCTTGGTTGGGGAGCAGCAGAAAGAGCTAAAATTTCAAACGGCGTTGTAACTTCAAGATACCAATGGTATAGATTTTCAATATCTTGGCAATCTTTATCTATTTTTTTTAGAAATCTTTTTGCGCTTTTGATCTGTTTTCTAGTGAGTGAAGTCCTGGTCTCTAGAGGCTCCTTATCGCATACTAACTGTATACGTGTTGCGGAACTTACGTCCAGAGGATGTAATAATCCTTTAAAGAATTCATCTGTGATTTGTCTTAATGGACCTGACAATGTTCCTGGGGAAAGTCCTAATTTGTTTTCCCAGCGATCAGCTTCAAGAAGCATTGGAGTAAATACTGTAGAACGCATTTTCTCTAGATTATCCATTACTCCATCATGAGAAGTGCTCGTAAATTCATTGAGTTTTGTTGTAAGTTCCTGATACAGGTATATCATATTGGGTGTTTGCAGGAACAATTTGAAATAAGAATCAGAATTGTTAATCAAAGTTTCTATAATCAAGGTTGCTTTTTTGGCTCGAAGATGTAATTCATTCAGTTCCTCAGTTGTTAGGTAATTCGTGTTTTTTAAAGCTCTAATATGTTTGGGGCTAATATAAAAAGCATTAAGAACATACCAAAGTGGATTGTATTGTACATTTGTTGGTCCATAAGGAACTTGTTCAGTGCCGACCTGGTATGCATCGGAATGTTCTTGGAAGGTTGCATAAAGATTTTGGGCCTTAGCAAGTAAATCACGCGCTATGAATCCTAAATGAGGATCTGCAGCTAAGCGTTTGGCTGACTTAATAATTTCATTAAGATGTCCATAAGCTTGTAATAAATAGTAAACATAACGACTTTTTGCACTTTGATGGTTTAAGTTTTCTAGTTCAAGAACAATACCTTCTAAATGGAACATACTGTTAAATATGTCTTTTAAAGCACAAACTTGTCTGCTCTGAGCCAATCTCTGGTTGTTATCCTCCATCTCAGGGAATGGTGGTATGGATGAAGCAAACATAGTTTCTTTCACATCGTGCAAAATTCCTGTCGGTGAAAGATCGATTAATTCAGGGGAATTTGATTTTCTGGCTGAGTAAGGTGTTAATTCATGCTGCATTGCTTGGTTAAACAGTTTGGTTATCTCAAATAAGGATTGTCTAAACTCATGAATGCACTTGGAATAGTTTTTGTGTTGGATGACATAGTGCTCTCTGCCTGTCTTGGGGGTTGGCTCCAGTACTGCTGAGTTATTTTCAAGGGTAAATTTTTCTTGAGCTAAATTATAAAACCGTTGCGCTCTTCGATTCCATTCATCTGTGATGCGCGAAAAGAACTCTTGGAAGTGTCCATCTAAATCCAAGAACATTCGAACTGATGGGGTATCTTTTCTGTTTATTTTTCTGTTTGATAAGAGAGCAACCAAATATTTATCAAACTTCAAAGCATCCTCTTTCATTTCAGAGGGTACAGCACAAATGAAATAGGGTTGAAAAATACTATATAAATTACGACATTGGTCTTTTACTTTGGGGTTGAGGCGATCCAGAAGCAACATATTACCCTTAATCTGGGGTCTTGCTATTATTTCCTTTCTGAGCAAGGTAATAAATTGAACGTAAGCATTTTGCACCACCAGAAATTTGTTATGCTTATTTCGATACCATTGATAGATCTCAAGAGTTTGATCTGCGGTTAATTGCTCAGGATTTTGCAGTAATTTATCGCCTTCTATTATTTTAAAATGCAGTTCTGCATCTTTTTCGCGTTTACTAGCTAGGGCTTGTGACTCTTTTGCATCAAGGAATATATTTTTTGCAAAATTATAATATGTTTGACTTTTATCTTCCCATTTAGCAAAAAAATCTTGAGCATATTTGTCCAGCTGCAAAAACAAAGATGCAGGTGGTGCTTCTAATATTTCTATTGGTTTATTTTCTAGTAACGCAGCGAAATATTTTTCAAAGTTTTGAGCAGAATCTTTGAATTTAGACGGTATTACAAATTTTAAATAGGGTTGAAAAACAGGAAATAAATCACGACACTCTTCTTTTGCTTTATCATCAAGACTTGTTAACAACAAGTTATTACCGTAAAACTGTGGTTTTTTCTCGATTTGTTCTTTTATTATCTGAGCAAAGCGAGTATATGCACCCAGAATTTTTTGGAACTCATTTTTACTAATCCACTCAAAATGGATATGGTTAAGGAACTCTTGGATATTTTTATCCAATCCCTGAAAAAGCTTTATCGAGAGGGTACTTGTTATCTCTTTTTTTGCAAATAAATCTGATAAATAATGCTCAAGACTTTTCGTTGAGTCTTTAAATTCAGACGAGACAATTGAACTTAAATAAGGTTGGAATACAAGAAATAACTGTTGACACTCATTTTTGACTTTTTCATCAAGCTTGTTGAGATCCAAATTCTTTTCATGAAGAACTGATTTTTCTGTTATGTGTTCCTTTACTAACTGCACAAAACGTAAATAAGCGTTTTGAACCTGTTGAAACTCTTTTTTTGTGAGTTTGGATTTTTTATCTTTATCTTGCTCGACTTGCAGTGGTATTGACTCATCAAGAGTATATACATTCGTTTTTTCACTATATGGGAATAAAACCAGATTTGCTTTTTTATGAACCGAATCAATTAAGTCTTTATTTAAATTAATATGAAAAAGCTGACTGTTCTCATCTTTAGTGATTAAATCTGCTAATAATCTTTCTTTTGCTAGAACGAAACTTATATGGTCTGCAGGAAGCTGTCTCCTTACGAAACGCACAGGTCTTCCCATAAAAGAGTACCAGTCTTCTTTTTCAGGACCTGCCAATCTCGAGATGATAAGTTCATTTAAATCGATATCAAGTTGGGCCATATAAGGCTTGAGAAGCTTATAGTATTTTGTTAGTTCTTTCTTTATTTCGGGGGGAAGTTGATACAAACGAAGGTTGTTATAACGTATGTCTTTTAATAGGGCAAAAAAATGCGTGCATGCGATAGATGCTTTTTGAATCTTATATAATTTTTTATTGGCTTTATCGATCCTTTTATAGGTCATTTCCAATCTTAATTCGATAAATCGAGAGTCTTCTATCTCGAGTAACTCTTCTCCTTTTGCCTTAAAATCAATTGCTTTTTTAGGGAGATAAAGTATTTTCTCATACAGGGATTTGATCTTCTCCATAAGAGGAACAGACAAAGTCCCGGGCTTAAGCATGGCGTAATCTTCGATTTTATCAACTAGAGCAAATAAAGTAGGCAACACCTCATACTTAAGTTGTGATAATTTATCACGAACCAAATCTTGAGATGATTCACTAAGCTCTCCTATTTGTTCTAAAGAGCTCATGGATAAAGTGATTATATTGCGAATTATATGAATGTAATTTAAGAATTTAAGTGAAACGAAAATACTGTTTCCTTTTAAGTTTTCTATATCATTCAATAAATTAAGTGCGGATTTTTGTAACTCATCCAGTTTTTTTTGATTAAGTTTGGGTTCAGATTCTTTAATTTGCGAAGAAAATTGTTCTATATAATGGGTTAATTTATCAATGTAGCTTGGTAAGACTGCACTGAATTGAGTAAGAAAATTATAATCTACATCTCCACTAAGGGGGCGTAGCTGATCTACGGCGATTCCTGTAACTTCCCCTACTTTATAGGCTAAAGGTATGGGATCAAGAGCTTTTACTATAGCTTTTTTCTCTTTAGCATGTTTTTCTGCAAAAGATTGTATTTGGTTGAATAAAGGAAGAATAAGGGATAATTCCTCCTGAAACATCTCTCTGAGATCAACATCTAAATGAGTAAGCAGGTAACTTGCTTCATAAGCCAGGTCTATTGTTTTACCGTAGAGTAACTTAAGATCAGAATAGCTTCGTTTTATGTTTCTGACATCTATGTTTTCTAAATCTAAAAAGGTCAAACGTGCATAGTAAAGAGCATTGATTAGTTTTTTAATTTGAGAAATATTATCAGGATCAAGAGAATAGTTAGAAAAAGGAGCCCACGAGGTATGGCCTTTTCTTGAAGTGGCGGACAAAATTCGTGCTTTAAAAGCATCCAGTATAAAAGGGAGGGTATGGTTTCTTTGTGATGTAATCTCAAGAATCTTGGGCATAAAAGGCTCTAAATCTTTAGGAGTAAAGCCTGAGTTTAAATTAAATTTGAGCTCTTCTTTTTTGATTACGGCGGTTACTAAGTCACCTTTGGGATTAAGGACAGTGTATTCAAGACCTGTTTCGACCATACGTACATAGAATAAGCCTTTTTCCAATTTTCCGCCCTCAGTCATCAAGGCAATTTTATATGTAAATGGTGAAGGGGCATTAAGCTCTTCTAAAATGGCATCTTTTATCGTTTTTTTGTCTGGTGTGATGACTGAATAGGCTATTTTTCCCTGTTTCTCTCTTATATATATCGCTCCGGGCTTTAATTCTGTTTCATCAGACATGAAGCAAAATTCATAGTAAGGAAAATAAGGAACTATTCGAGGATTGACGTGCTTGCTGTATAGAATGTCAAAAATTTTAGTGTCAATTCGTTCCAGTAATTTAGATATCTGGTTCTGCTTAAATGACTCTAATAATTTTATATATTCTTCAAATATCATTACAGATAGCCTATGAAGTCATAAATTGTATACTGTCAATATATATTAGCCGGCACTAACAATATCACAGTTTGGTAATATTTTCGCCTGTTATTGTGGATAAATCAATGACTAATTTTTGTATATTTCGAGCCCGTTTTAAAAATTGAGTTAGACTAAGAGTATATTTTTACTGACAATTCTAAAATAAATTCTGCAACCAATTCAGTCATAGTAGGATAATCTGTATAGGCTTTGATCTGAATAGGTTGGGTCACGCGCTCTCCAGTTTTTTGAGACTCTTCTAACATTGCTTTGACTTTTGCTCCTTCATGGCAAACGAAATAAACATCAGACTCAGGTCTTCGTAAAAATTGCGCTTGGAAAGATTTAAAAACAAGGGAAACTTTAAGTTGTTTCTGTGACGCATGATAAAAACCATGTAACCCCCCAGCTAAGTCAGCTCCAGCACATAAGGCTCCAAAATACATGGATTTTAAATGATTGCTACTTCGCCTTTTTAAGGGTACACAAATGATAATGTCAGTGTCAGTAAGCTGGATCAGTCGTGGTCTTAAATAGCCGAGCATGGGCACTTTAAAATGACCAAATGTCCAGAGAAAAAATTTGAAACGAGTCAGGATATTCATGAGCTTTCCTTTTTTACCATGTCCATACTCTGAATCAGATAACGTCCATTTGATAAAGGACTTGTTTCAATAACTAACACGGAAAAAGCAATTATAATGTTTAATTCAGGAATGGACAGTACTTCGTTAACGCGCCAAAAATGAACCCCAGAAAAAATACCTTTTTCAGCGATAAATGGTTCTTTAATAAATACAGGGTGTAGTGTTAGTCGTTTTTCCCGGATAATAGGAAGATAATTTCCTAAAAATTCAGTGAGTGCATCCCAGGCATTCTCAGTGTAGCTTTTACGCAATTCTTCGCCATCACTTGGTTTATATGTGTAATCTAGAGAAAAGGTATCTAATAGAGTTCCTTTCACCCATTGACATATTTGATTATCACTTTGAGCATAAAGAGTAAATGGAGAGATGAAAAAAACAAACCATAACAGAATCCTTTGTAAAAATGGCTTCATATTTTTAAATCCGATTTAATTTTTAAAAAGAATAACTTAAGGGTTTTTATTGTAGTATAGTTTTTGAATTAAAAATATGAGTCTCACAATTTTTTGCTGATGAATGAGATTGAAGGTGATTTTTTCATTCCTAAAAGATATTCATTTGATCTATACGCTCTATTTTTTTTGCGTATAATTATATAGCTTTGTAGCTGCGAACTATAAAACCAAATTCAGTTGTTTAAACCAAATTATCGAATTTTATGCAAACTATCACCATACGTGGTGCAAGAACCCACAATCTAAAAAATCTCGACTTGGATTTGCCCCGTGATAAATTAATTGTAATTACGGGTTTATCTGGTTCAGGTAAGTCTTCTTTAGCCTTTGATACTTTATATGCAGAAGGCCAGCGTCGTTATGTGGAGTCTTTATCCGCTTACGCACGGCAATTTTTAGCAATGATGGAAAAACCTGATGTTGATTCGATAGAAGGTTTATCTCCAGCAATTTCTATTGAACAGAAAGCAACCTCCCACAATCCTCGTTCCACAGTAGGCACTATTACCGAAATTTATGATTATTTACGGTTACTTTATGCACGAGTAGGGGAGCCTCGTTGCCCTACACACCGCGTGAGCTTGCATGCGCAAACGATTAGTCAAATGGTGGATCAGGTTTTAGCTTTGCCTGCTGACAGTAAAGTGATGATTTTGGCTCCAGTTGTACGCGAACGCAAAGGAGAACAGGTCCAGCTGTTACAGCAGCTGCAAGCTCAAGGTTATGTACGTGCGCGAATTGACGGTGCGCTTCATGAGTTGGATGCTCCTCCTAAGCTGGGTTTACGCACGAAACATACCATTGAAGTAGTTGTGGATCGTTTTAAAGTCAGGCCTGATATTGCTCAGCGTTTAAGTGAGTCATTTGAAAATGCTTTAAATTTAGCAGAAGGTCTCGCAATAGTAGCTTCTATGGATGGTCAATTTGACGATCTTGTTTTTTCTTCAAAATTTGCATGTCCTGAATGTGGATATAGCCTCAGTGAGTTAGAACCCAGGCTTTTTTCTTTTAACAATCCTGTAGGGGCTTGTCCTGCTTGTGATGGGTTGGGGGTTGATCAGTTTTTTGATCCTGAGCGGGTCATACATGATCAAACAGCCAGTTTGGCCGAAGGAGCTATTCGTGGGTGGGATAAAAAAACCACTTATTATTTCTCGATGCTTGAGTCGCTTGCACAACATTATGGTTTTGATACCCATACCGCATTTTGTGATTTGCCTGAAGAAGTGCGCCAAATTGTTCTATACGGCAGTGGACGTGAAATTATCGACTTTCATTATCATCGACCCAATGGCGGCGGGTATATGATTAAACGACATGCATTTGAAGGAATTATTCCGAATATGCAGCGACGTTATCGTGAGTCTGATTCGGGAATGATACGTGAAGAGCTTGCTAAATATTTATCATCTCGTCCTTGTCAGAGCTGTCATGGTGCACGATTACGCGAAGAAGCACGACATGTGTTTATTGATGATAAAAATTTACCTGAAGTCACTGCATATTCGATTGAAAGAGCTTATGTATTTTTTAAAAATTTACGGATGACAGGATATAAAGGTGAAATTGCGGCAAAAATTAATAAAGAAATTGTTGAGCGATTAGGATTTTTGGTTAATGTGGGCTTGGATTACCTTTCTTTAACTCGTAGTGCTGAAACTTTATCCGGTGGAGAAGCACAACGTATTCGTTTAGCCAGTCAGATTGGTTCAGGTTTGGTTGGTGTCATGTATATTTTGGATGAACCCTCTATTGGATTGCATCAGCGAGATAATGATCGGTTATTAAAAACATTGATGCATTTACGGAATCTGGGAAATACGGTCATCGTAGTAGAGCATGATGAGGATGCGATTCGAAGTGCTGATTTTGTCTTGGATATAGGACCTGGGGCTGGGGTACATGGTGGTGAAATTGTTGCTCACGGTACACCACAAGAAATTATGCAATCGTCTACTTCATTGACGGGGCAATATTTATCCGGGAAGCAATCCATAGAGATTCCTGAGACTCGGTTATCCGTTAATGCCGACAAAATGATTCATTTAAAAGGGGTGGTTTGTAATAATTTACTTGATGTCGATGTCAGTATTCCTTTGGGCTTACTTACTTGCATCACGGGTGTTTCGGGGTCAGGGAAATCGAGTCTGATCAATGATACTTTATATCCAAGTGCCGCGAATCTGTTAAATCGGGCAAGTTTATTTACTCCAGGTACAGCCAAGGAGATTGCTGGTTTAAATTTATGCGATAAAGTAATTGATATTGATCAGAGCCCGATTGGTAGAACCCCTCGTTCCAATCCAGCTACATATACAGGTATCTTTACTCATATCCGAGAGTTATTTGCAGCAACTCCTGAATCTAGAGCGCGAGGTTATCAGCCAGGGCGTTTTAGCTTTAACGTCCGTGGCGGACGTTGTGAAGCCTGTCAGGGTGACGGACTCATTAAGGTTGAAATGCACTTTTTGCCTGATATTTATGTGTCATGTGATGTTTGCAAAGGAAAACGTTACAATCGAGAAACTCTTGATATACAGTATAAAGGCAAAAATATTCACGAGGTTTTAGAAATGACCGTTGAAGATGCAAGTCATTTTTTTGCAGCGATTCCAGCATTAGCCAGAAAATGCCAGACTTTGATGGATGTTGGTTTGTCTTATATTAAGTTGGGACAAAGTGCAACTACTCTTTCAGGAGGAGAAGCTCAGAGAATTAAGTTGTCCCGCGAGCTGTCAAAACGAGATACAGGAAGTACATTATATATTCTTGATGAGCCTACAACAGGATTGCATTTTCATGATACCAAGCAGTTGTTGGCAGTATTATTCCGTTTACGTTCGCAAGGGAACACGATTGTAATTATTGAACATAATTTGGATGTGATTAAGACAGCAGATTGGATTATCGATCTAGGACCTGAAGGCGGCAGTAAAGGCGGGCGCATTGTGGCAACAGGAACACCAGAGCAAGTTGCCGAATGCGAGTGTTCTTATACGGGACAATTTTTGAAACCTATTTTAAATACACGATCATTTCCATTTGACTCAATCTAGCGAATTGGAAGCAGACCTAGACTCGCGCGTCCATAATATTGAGTTTCTTGAGGTAGTTGTATGCATAAAAGCTGGCTGGTAAAAGTAATGCCCAAGTAATTCCTACAAAAAAATAGAATGGATAAGCTTGTTCGATCACTACGATATTGCATGCTTCGCCGATTTTATAGGCCAATGGCATTAAAAAAAGGATAAGCAGGAACCAAATAAAATAGTAATGTGTCAATTTTTCATTAAGCAAAATAAGATTCAATCCGAAACTTAACCAAATACAAATCATCCATGGTGCTGTAAAATAAGAACCAAAAGGATTTGCTTTAAAATAAATATAATTTTGATGTAGCCAAATCATATCAGTAATTGAACCGATAAATCCTATAAGAAGTGCAAAATATAGGGCATTTAAGTAAGGCAATCGATTAATTGACTGCCAGGCAATCTGTACAGCAATAAACAGCAACCCAAGTATTGGTCCAAGATATACTTTATTCTGTGCTGCAAAATAGAAGCAGACTATCCAACATAAATAATAAGATGAAAAATGGATACACCATCCAATTTTACTTTTACTCATCAGATCCTGCTCTTATGGTTCGTTCAACAAAATCCCAGGAATTTCCTGTTTTTTTTATCATTTTCGATCTATAACTAAATTGTAGGAAATTTTGCATAGGAAGAAAAATGAGTACTTTTTTTATTGTTCTAATCATTATTGTAGTACTTTTATTTTTATGGGCTATTAGCATTTACAATACCTTAATTCATTTAATTGAGGCCATTAATAATGACAAAAAACAAATAGATATCCAACTGGATCGTCGCTTTAAGGTATTTGAGTCGTTAATTGAAGCCGTAAAAAAATATATGGATTACGAGCAAACCACCTTAAAAGATGTTGTGGCTTTACGTAATCAAGCTCAAGCAGCTAAAGCCGCAGGAGACGAACAAGGACGCATTGCAGCAGAAAACCAAATTTCACAGATTGCATCTGGACTAAATGTGGTGTTTGAAAATTATCCTGATTTAAAAGCAAGCCAAAATGTAATGCAATTGCAGGAAGAAATCGTCAATACTGAAAATAAATTGGCATATTCTAAGCAGGCGTATAACGATGGTATAGAGCGTTATAATGCGAAAAAGAAATCGTTCTTTGAATCCATGGTGGTGTCTTTATTTGCTTCCGCTCTAGACAAAGAATTTGTTTACTGGGGACTTCCTGAAGAGCAGATTCAAGCGAAAGAAGACTATACTGTAAAATTTTGAGTTTAGAATATGAGTCTTAATGACTATCATGGTGGCGTAGCGGATTGGCGTGCGCAAATACAGTTGAATCAACGCAAGACCTATGCGGTAATTGCTTTTTTTGTTGCTATTTTTTTTACTGTAGGTTTTGTTGCTGATTTGTTTGTTTTGCAAACGACCTATCCACAGGTTCCTTTGCAGCAAATTTTTCTCGCTTTGATTCATCTGAAAGTCATTCCCTATGCGACTATTCTTATGGTTGGTTTCGCCATAGTATCGTTGTTAATAACGTATGCATTTTACGATCGAATTATGTTATTAGGTACCGAATATCGTGAGATTACACCCCAAACAGCCAAAAACTTGCAGGAACAACAATTATATAATGTAGTTGAGGAAATGAAGGTTGCTGCCGGTTTGGAGTATGTACCCAAAGTTTTTATTATCGAAGCAGATTACATGAATGCGTTTGCAAGTGGGTATAGTGAGAAATCAGCAATGGTTGCAATTACGCGAGGTTTAATAGAAAAGTTGAATAGAGCAGAACTGCAAGCTGTGATGGCTCATGAATTAAGTCATATTCGTCACTATGATATTAAATTAACTCTAATGGTGGCGGTTTTAAGTAATATTCTTTTGATTGCGGTGGATATACTGTTTTATTCAGCAGTATTTAAACGAGACGGAAGACGTGGAGACAATCGATTGTTAATGGTTATTATAGTTCTTCGTTATGTCTTGCCCTTAATTACTATTTTATTAGCCTTATTCTTAAGTCGAACGCGTGAATATATGGCTGATGCTGGTTGTGTAGAGTTAATGCGTGACAATGAACCTTTAGCTCGGGCATTACTCAAAATTAACGCCGATCATCAGCAATATGCTGAGCATTACTCAAAGGAATACGGTAATACACCTCATGAGCAAATCAGGCAGGCATCATATCTCTTTAATCCATCCAATATTGATCCTGTGAAATCTTTAAGTAATGCTTTTACAACACATCCTTCGATTGAGCAACGTTTACGAGCTTTGGGATTTAAGCGTAAATGAAAAACTCTAAAATAGAAACACTGTTTTGTAGTATCTCTATGACTCCGTTCTTGAATAATCTTATATTTTAAGTTTATGATTATACCCCAAAAGTGAATGCCTTCTCTGAAAAGGAATTTAGATGTGATGAAAATACAATCCTTAATTTTATCAGTTTTTTTGATATGCAGTGGATTCTGCGTCAATGCAAATACGTTGTCAAAAGATGAAACAACAAATAACACAAAGATTCCGAAATACTTAAGAAAAATAACACCAGAATTTCTCTATGGGTATACCGATTTTAATTTTGATTCGACTTCAGGTGAAAATTTTAACCGATATAATGGACATTCAAATCTTTATTCTGCAGGAGCCGACCACATTTTCTTAGGCCAGACCATGATGGCAGGTATTTATTATTTTGGTATTGATACTGCACTTAACTCCAAGTTTTTACTGAGCCCAGGATTTATAACCACTTCAGATCAGACCATACATAATAATACAATTTTTGGCCATATATTTAAAATCTTCACTCCTCAAATTTATGCTGATGTGTCGGGAGGTTATGGTTACAATAAATTGATTACTTTAACCGAAATTGCGGTAGATCCAACCCCACTAATTGCTCAAGCAACTAATAATAATAACAATTGGTTTGTAAGCGTAAATGGAATTTATAGAAAAACTTGGAAACAGTTTTTGATGAGAGCTAATCTCGGGGTGTTGTACAGTGAAATTAATACTGGAAGGTATAATTACTTTTTCCCATCTACTGCCATATTTCAAGTGATTGAACCATTAACAAATAAAGCTACTTTAATTTTGGAAAATATTGAATTGGGTTATTTTATTAAGCCTTCGGTCATGCCTTTCATTAGCGGAGGGTTAATTCAAGTAGCACAATTTTCAAATAGTCGTCCACTTGTTGATCCTGCAAGCATAATAAGTGGTTCCCTTCCTCAATTGAATATGGATAAAAGCGGGTTCCGTGTAGGCGGGGGTATTGCCATAACTTATAAAAATGCAACCATTCGTGTTGAAGAAAAATATTATAATGCGGGTGGAATTTTTCAGAGTTATCAAACTCTAGCTGCATTAGAATATCAATTTGGTTAGGTCCTATTTACAATGCTAATATCAGAGCCTTGCGACTTAATCTAGTGAGTTGTAAACGGGACACGGGATTGCCCACTTTCTGGTTTTGTTAAGGAAAGTATTTAAGGACGATATTTAGTGAAGAAGGAACGTTATTTCTCGCCAAAATCAATAAGGTCTAAAGGAACACAAGTTCTTTTAGGGCTTTTCTGGTCGGCTCTTATCTTTTTGGCTGATGTAACTCATATTCCTCTTCTTAGTTCATTTATTACTCAGCTGGACTATCGAACTTATGATCAAGTCGTTCAATTAAACTTGCGTCCACATCAAACAATTCCTCGAATTGTAATCATTGATATTGATAATAAGTCAGTGGAACAAGAGGGACGATGGCCTTGGCCTAGAAACAAAATGGCTGCTTTAATTAATAAGTTAAAACAAAATGGTGTTGTGACCATAGCAACAGATATCGTTATGGCTGAGGCAGAAGTAAATTATGCAATAGGTCTCAAGGATGAGTTACAGAAATTAATGCCCCAATTACCCGCAGGACAAAAGCAGCTACCTGGTTTACTTAAGCAAATTGCTCCCAAAGTGGATAACGATCGTATTCTGGCTGAATCATTATTGGATCACAATGTGGTGTTGGGTTTTTTATTTCATAATGACAAAGAAATTAGAAAGGGAGAGTTACCTTCACCTTTAACTAATCCAGAAGAAAATTATTTATACAGAGACAATCTCCCTCTTCATCAATTTTCCGGATATAACGGTTGTTTACCATTATTTTTAAAAGCATCGACACAAGCAGGAGCAGTCACAAACGTACCGGATTTGGACGGAACGATACGTCATGGGCTTATGTTAGCAAGCTATAATAACAAACTATACGCTACATTGGCGCTTGCAACTGCAATGAACTATTTGATGGTAAAACACATTACCCTTAAAACACATCATCATCAATTGTATGGGATTCAAATGGGTAATGTATTCATACCTACAAACGCGTATGGACAGATTCTTATTCCATTTTGGGGACAGATTGGATCGCAGGATTATTATTCTGCGACAGATATCATCCGAGACAAAGTTAATCCAAAGCAATTACAAGGGGCAATTGCCGTAATTGGCTCAACGATAATCCTTTTGGCTGATCTGCACCAATCACCGGTTGCACAATCATATCCTGGAGTAGAGATGGTAGGAAATATGGTTCAAGGTATTGTTGGGCAGCAACTGGTATCAGAATATAATTGGAAGACACCTAAAGCTCGGTTGTATTTAATATTAATTGGAGTATTTTTTACTTTTATATTTTCCATTTTGAGTGTTTCCAGAATCTTGATCCTGGCCATGATAAATATTATCGGTATCTGGGCCTTATCTATTTATTTGTTTGTCTATAAAAGTCTATATCTTCCTATAGCATTGATTTTAACCTTAATCGTACTTTTGACTGTAACGAATTATGCTTATTTATTTATTATTGAAAGAAGGCAAAAAAGAAAAATAAATCAGTTATTTGGCCAATATGTGCCAGAAGATTATGTTAAAGAGCTTATAGAATCCCCTGATCAATACAGTATGGAAGGACAAGAACGTAATATGACAGTTTTATTTAGTGACATACGGAATTTTACCGATCTTAGCGAGTCTTTAGATGCAACTCATGTGAAAAGATTGTTAAATGCTTTTTTCACGCCAATTACTGAAATAATTTTTAGCTTTAGAGGAACAATCGATAAATATGTAGGAGATATGATCGTTGCGTTTTGGGGCGCCCCTATGCAAGATGAAGAGCATGCATCTCATGCGATTATGTGTTCTCTTACAATGGCAAAGCAACTGCCAGAAATCAATGAAAAAATGCAGGAAAAAAACTTACCTGCAGTCAATTTTGGTATTGGCTTAGCGACTGGATTGATGAATGTTGGCGATATGGGTTCAGAATTTCGCCGTGCGTATACAGTCATTGGCGATACAGTGAATCTCGCTTCACGTTTACAAGATTTAACAAAATTTTACCAAGTTACTATTTTAGTGAGTGATAAAACACATGCAGGACAAGATCAGTTTGTCTGGAGAACCATAGATAAAATTACTGTTAAGGGACGAAAAAGCGGATTGACTATCTATCAGCCTCTAGGTAAGGATAGTGAGGTTTCTGAAGAGGTTTTAACTCAGTTAGAAGAGTACCATAAAGCTTTAGAAGAGTATTATGCGCAGAATTGGTCGTCCGCAGGAAAAAAATTTGCTATGCTAAAAACCAAATTTCCAAATGTTTATTTATATCAGATGTATCTTGAACGTGTTAAAACATTTAAGGAAACACCTCCTCCTGAAAACTGGGACGGAATTTACATGCATCAGCATAAATGATCTTTCATTATTTTATCGAAAGAATCTTAATGGTTAAGGATTGTAACTACTTTGTAATGGGAAAAATTGTACAGGAATATATATGAAAAAAGTAATATTTACAGGATTATTGATGCTAGCTACTCAGTTATTTGCTCAATCTGCTGCCACTGTTTTATTCACCCAAAAAGAAGTTGTAGTGCGTCATAATGGTGCTGAGCGAGGGATTACTCGTGGATCTAGCGTAGAAGTTGGTGATGAAGTAGTTACTGGTGATGATGCCGCAGCGAATCTTCAATATGCAAACGGCGCATTGGTTAGTATGGGAGCAGATTCGAACTACAAAATTTTGGCTTATGCTCCTAAGGAATCTGTACAGATTAAGGCGGAGTTGAGTAAGGGTAAACTTGAAATAAAGACTCCAGAAAACATAAAAGAATCACTTAAAACTCCAATTTTATCGCTTGCAATACTTGGAACGCATATTCGTGTTTACGTAGTTGGAAAAGAGACTTACATTCAAGTGATGGATGGGCTTGTTTTGGCCAGAGGCGAATATCTTCGACCAGGTACAAGTGTTCGTGTTACTGCTGATCGTATGGAAAATGCTCCATTTCCCAAAGAGGGAGAGGTTAAAATTGCAGCGGCTACAGCTGTTTCAGCAATCGAAACTGAAACAGGCAGGACTGCCAATACTGGAAGTGGTAGTGGTGCCGATAGTGTATCCTTTGTTTCTACTGTTGAGATAACGAGTACATCAACGAGTACCACAACAGATGCCGCTCAGGTTGCTTCTATGGCTGATATCTCATTAATTTGTCAGACTCCGCCAACAATTTAACAAGTTGCGGCTCCTTGGCGAAGCGAAGTGCGTAACCCAGGGAATTTCTGAGATAAAGCAAGCAGTATCCGTGATTAAATCTGAAATTGTATTTTTCACTTTTAATCATTTGAATTTATGATTATTCGCGAAACCCTACTCCTTTTTTTAATAAAATCATATTAATGCAGGTAAGTAACGCTAACATAAGACAAATAATTCCCATGGCTAAACTGATATTGACCTCACTTTGACCAATCATTGCTTGTCTCAGTGCATTAACCATATATAAAATGGGATTTAACCATGATACTTTTTGCCAAAACTCTGGAAGCATATTAATGCTGTAAAATACTCCACCTAAATAAGTGAGTGGAGTAAGTATAAAGGTTGGAATAATCATAATATCATCAAAATTTCGTGCAACCATTGCATTTGTGAAACCTGCTAGAGAAAATACAGCAGATACGAGTAATACAACCAACAGGGTCATCGGTAAGTGACTTAATTCAATGGTTAAGAAAAAACAGGCAATAAGATACACCAACGCGGCAACGATAAGTCCTCTAAAAACGCCACCCAAAACATAACCAAGCAGCAAGAGGCTGTTATGTATTGGACTGACAAGCATTTCCTCTATACTTTTTTGGAAGCGAATACTATAAAGCGAAGAAGATACATTACCGTATGAATTAACAATGACTGACATCATAATCAATCCAGGAGCAATAAACATTGGATAGCTCACCCCTTGAATGGAACCGATACGTGGTCCGATTAAACTACCGAAAATGAGGAAGTACAGTGTGGTTGTAATTACTGGAGGAAAAAAAACTTGGCTTGCAATGCGAAGCATGCGCACAAGCTCGCGCCTTACCAAAGTATATAATGCAATAACTTGTTGTTTAATGGCCATTTTTTATAAGATCCAAAAAAAGTTCTTCCAAACGATTGGTTTTATTTCGCATACTATGAATTTTTATTCCGTGTTGGGTAAACAGTGCAAATGCATCATTTAAATTCAAATCGTTATCGACACGAAGTTCTACAGTTGTGCTATCAATTAGAGTGGGTTTAAAAGGATATAAATCGGGTAAAATATCGATACGGTTTTCTGTGTTAAAGATAAAAGTTTGATGACGCAACGTTTGCAGCAAAGCCTTCATCGAGGAATTTTTTATAATTTCTCCTTTATCAATGATGGCAATATTTTTACATAACTGTTCTGCTTCTTCGAGGTAGTGGGTCGTGAGAATAATTGTTGTTCCTTCTGCGTTGGTTCGAGTGAGGAACTCCCACATGCTGTGTCTGATTTCTATATCTACGCCAGCTGTAGGCTCATCAAGAATGAGTACCTTCGGTTGATGCACTAATGCTCTGGCGATCATAAGCCGACGTTTCATTCCACCGGACAAGTGTCGTGCTATAGAATGCCTTTTATCCCAAAGACCTAATTGTTGAAGGAGCGAGTCAACTCGCGGTTGTGCATTTTTTCGTGAAATTCCATAATATCCTGCTTGATTTAGCAAGATCTGTACGCAGTTTTCAAAAATATTAAGGTTGATCTCTTGAGGTACAAGACCTAAACAGGATTTGGCTTTCTCTGGTTCTTTTTCCAAATCATAACCATGAATACTGATACTACCTGATGTTTTATTGAGTAAAGTAGAAATTAAACCAATGGTTGTCGACTTTC
Organism: Legionella tucsonensis; assembly: GCF_001468035.1. Taxonomy (GTDB): domain Bacteria; phylum Pseudomonadota; class Gammaproteobacteria; order Legionellales; family Legionellaceae; genus Legionella; species Legionella tucsonensis. The sequence continues at coordinate 2,708,274 of NZ_LNZA01000001.1, read as the reverse complement.
CTGCACCGTTAGCACCCAATAAAGCAAAAAAATCACCCTTATGTATGGTTAAATCAATGCCTTTTAATGCCTGTACACCATTAGCATAGGTTTTATATAATTGTTTAATATCTAAGGCATGCATAGAAGATTACGTGAAAATAAAAAATATCATTATACACAATAATCATATTGTTTCGCGAGCATGCGTTTGGTTCAGTTCGATTATAAGCAGAGCGGATTGGAAAACTCACCTTGATTCAGCAAAAAATGAGAACGAGTTTTCATCCATCCGGTAATACTGTATCGAGGCTGATGAGTGATACACACTTCATGAGGTAGTTCACTATTAAAGCATATGAAACGATTTTCTAATGGCAAAACGGTTTCAATTAACTGATCTTGGATATTATAAAGTTTTAATTCTCCTCCAAATTCAGCTTCCCAGGACTTATTTAAATAATACACACATGAAATTTTCCGCGTTTTTTGTGTAGCGAATTGGTCAATATGTTTTTTATAATAAGTACCTGGTTGATATGTGGCAAAATGTGTTTCAAATTCATATAAACCCAAAAAAAGTGACTGATTCAATATTTGAGCTAACTTCTGTATTCGTTCTAAAAAGATTTGTATTGCCGGATTTTTTTCCTCTTCATCCAGCCAAAAAATTTCATCTGTGCGAATAACTTCATTTTTATGCAATTCAAGTTTAAGGCCTATTTTAGCACCTTGAAATAATCCTTGCTCATACAACTCCTTGGCCATTGTAAGTAATAATTGGCATTCAGAGTGTTCGAGAAATCCATCAATAATATAGAATCCTTGGTTACAAAGCTTATGAACAAGTTGGTCGTAATCAATCAAAGCACACGTCCTTCAAGTTGATATTCATATTCGCGCCATTGTGGCATAAACTTACTCATTAACCCATAAAAGCGTTTATTATGACTTGGTTCTAATAAGTGAACTAATTCGTGAACAAGAACATACTCAAGACAAATAGATTTTTTTTTGATTAGATTGAGATTTAACCAGATACGTGCAGCGTTGGTGTTACATGAACCCCAACGTGTTTTCATTTTTCTTATTCCCCATTGAGCTACTTTGACTCCGATAACTGCTTCCCAGTGCTGAATGAGATCAGGGAGTAATATTTGCATTTGCTGTTTATACCAACGCTCAAGAATGGTTTGTATCTGAGTAGGGGAACTATTTGGTTGAGTATAACAGTATATCAGTTCATTATTGAGTTTAATTTGTGTAGGGCCATGATGTTCTTCAATGATCAATAAATACTTTTTTCCCAGAAATGCTACAGTGGATCCCATTTTAAAGGTGCAATCTTCCTCAACAGAACGATTGCGGATCCGTTCTCTTTGCTGATGAATCCATGCACTTTTAGATTCAAGACTTTGTCTGATAAGCTGTTCACTGAATCGAAGGGGAGCGCTTACCTTAACTAAACCATCAGGGGGGTAAATGCGTAAGTGCATGTTTTTGATTTTTTTTCTTGATATTTCTATGGAAATACCATCGAATTCAATGATCATCTCATTAATCTACTTGTAGCTTGGGTGCAGCGCAGCGGAACCCCGATAGCTAAGCTTCAGAAAAACCCAAGCTTCGCTGCGCCCAGGCCAATATAATTCCCCAAAAGTTAATAAGGGAGTCAAATCCAAGCTATTGTACTATCTCTGCGCCCCGATACAAGGACTGTCAATATATTCGCCATTAATATCTAAAACCATATTAACATTGGCACGTTGATATCGGGCCAGTATGTCATACTGCTGTTTTGTAATGTAGCCGTAGGAGTTACCACAATATACGAGTGATGTGGCTCCTGGTTTAGGTTTAACTTGTACCGGTAAATCACATTCCCAACGAAATTGGGTTAAATCGCAATTTGCAAAAGCTAAATTAAAAGGTAAAAGAGATACAGCAAAAGTAACATACCATTTCCTTTTCATAGTGTGCACCATTTGCATGTTTATGTTTTTTAAGTATAGGATAAGATTCAAAAAAAGCATTAAAGGAGATCGTTATGCTCTCAGCCAGTTCTGAATACATTCAAGCTCTTCATGAAGGGAAATATCTTCAATTTTTAGGATGGACTGATTTTATTACCCATACTTATGCACTTAAAGACGCAGATGACACAGTAAATTTTTTGATTTTTGAATGGCTAAACAATGGTTATCTAGAGGAAGATGCTAAAAAATTAGCGGTCTTACAAGCAGTATATGATTTAGAGTTTAGGCCTTTGCGAGGAAAATTAGATTATTCACTCAAAGCAATTACTGTTGCTTTGTTTATCTGTATGGTTTTTCAGAAGTTTGGTGTGGATGTGACTTTGTCTCCAGAAAAAAAAGTAAAGCGGGATGCAGTAAATCAGTTAATTGAAGAAAAACTTGGCGAGCTGAATGTATTTGCATATAAGGAGCGATTAGAAGAGGTGCAAAGCCAGTTTTATCTATGGGTGGAAAATGTGGATGAAAAGGAAGTGTCTGATGTTTTTCAAAAAGTTGATGCCATTACGAGGCCACGATACCTCCTTGAAGATTATATTTTGCACTTAGAACGTATCAAACTAAAAGATGATGAACTTTATGCTACACGCTTAAGTATGGCAAACCGTTTTCTTAGATATCTGTATGAACAAACTGAATTGACACAAGAAGTGGCTGAGGTAATTGCTACTTATGCGAGCTCTCTTCGTGAATTTCATCCTGGAAAAAAAGAGGTGGATCAGTTGGATGAAATTTCACCACCATCAACCCTGGAACACACCTGGCGGTGGGTAACAGGTATAGGGATTGGTTTTTTTAGTATTGTCTTGCGTGAAAAATCAATTGGCGAGTTTATTTCTGGAGCAATTGTAACTAATGAAATTAATACGATTAATTCTGAACTAAAAAAAATCGGCTAAGCAAGATTTTTTATGGAAATTTAGTTAAGATTTGGTAATTTTTTGAACTTTTCGGTTAATATATTCCTGCCGTACTGTTTGTTTCTGCTACACTTAAAATCACGTATCGCTATATCTGAAAAGATAAGAGACGAAGTTTATTATGTAGTGCTGGGAGTTATTTGGGATAAAAAACCACGTTTCCAGATGTTAAATGGAGTGTAATGTGAATCCACCCATTCTAATTAGATATACAGACTCTTACCTACCTTATATTGTCACGAGTATTTATTCGAAGAGGTGAAAATGAAATTCAAATCGTTAATGTTCTCTATACATGGATGGTTTGATACTAGTTTAAAAGAAGGGGATTTAAAACAAGGAACAATACATTGGGCTCGAGCTTTTATTTTTATACTAATCCATGTATGTTGTTTGGCAGTTTTTTGGGTTGGATGGAGTTTTACTGCGGTTTTTACAGCGATATTTCTTTTTTATCTCAGAATGTTTGCTATTACAGGTTTTTATCATCGTTATTTTTCACATAAAACTTTTAAAATGAACCGCTTTTGGCAATTTATTTTCGCTGTCTTAGGTAATTCAGCAGCTCAACGCGGTCCACTTTGGTGGGCAGGGCATCATCGTCTTCATCATCGCCATACAGAGGAACAACGAGATCCGCATTCTCCAATCCAACACGGCTTATTATGGAGTCATGTCGGATGGATTTTTTATTCAGATAATTTTAAAACTGATTACGCCTCAATACGGGATTTTGCGAAATATCCAGAATTGTTGTGGTTGAATCGATACGATAATATTGTGCCTATTTGTTTGATATTGATACTTTTTGCCGTAGGAACTTTATTAGAAACTTATTATCCAGACTTGCATACCAGTGGAATGCAGTTGGTGGTTTGGGGCTTTTTTATTTCAACTGTTGTTCTATTTCATGCCACCTTTTCTATTAATTCCATTTCGCACTTATGGGGTACGCAAACATTTCAGACGGAAGATAAAAGCCGTAATAATTTTCTTCTTGCTTTACTTACTATGGGTGAGGGATGGCACAATAACCATCACTATTATCCGCGATCTACCAGCCAAGGATTTCGTTGGTGGCAAATAGACGTCACTTATTATTTATTATGCTTCTTAGAAAAAATTAAAGTTATTTATGAAATTAACAAGGTTCCACTGGAATTAAAAAAGAGCAAGCGACACAATAAAAAACTGATGAAAGCGTCCGATAAGGTTAAATAAAGTATAGCCCAGTCTGCTCAAACAATTTATTCATAAAGATCAATTCGTATCGTAACTTATAAAATCTAGAATAATTCTATATGCTCAATCGAGCATATTAATAATATGAACGCTCTCTCCAATGCGTCGATGTCATGCATTTAAAAATCATCACATCGAGACAATGTTTCAGGAGAGAGTTCATACCTATTCTTTTTGTACTGTCCGTACTGTTGCAAGATTAAGGAGTTCGAGTTTCCTGATATAAAACCAGCCAAGATCAAACTCATCATTTCTATAAGAAAATTGAGCACTTGCAGGATTGGCGTGGTGATTATTGTGTAATTCTTCACCGCAGGCAAAGATACCCCATCGGGTAACATTTTTGGATGTGTTATCAATTGTAAAATTCGTATAACCTTTAGTATGTGCAATACCATTAACATAAAATGTTGCAATAAATGTCTCCATGATCATTTGGATACTCCATACGGGTACAGCCCAAATTCCTATGGCTAGAAACTCTAAGAGAAAATAAACAAACGGTCCTTTATTTGAGTGTTTTTCGTACAAGTGTTTCTCTAAAAAATCATTATCACGAATGTCTTTGAAATTTCGTACCATTTCATTATCTTGTGATAAATGGGTAATTTCTATGCCATAAAAAAACATATTGCGAAGTCCAAAAATAACCGGTGAATGTGGATCTTTTGGGGTGTCAGTGTATTTATGATGAAGATGATGAATTGCCACCCATCTCCTTCTTGAGATGCCAGTTGTTAACCACATCCAAAATCTGAAAAAATGGGTTAAAAAAGGGTGGAATTTTACTGCCCTATGGGACTCTCCTCGATGCAAGTAAATTGTCATGATAATTTCAGTTAAATGCAAGGAAAACAAAAAGAAGATTGAAATGTATAACCAATTTACTCCTAAAAGTCCGTTTCTCAATGAGGGATATGATATGGCCAATATCCATGTACACCCTAATACAATAGCTGAGAGAATAATCGATTCAATTAGAGCTGAATTAGATTTTTTCATGGCAAACACCTTATACAACTTTTGACAGTACCTAAAAAAATTTCAGGAAACTCCCTTCTCCCAGGTACTCTTGAGCTAAACTTTAGAAATTGCATATTCCAGCAGTTACTACCTATGTTTTTCCACATTTATCCTTTTTTAAAATGGGCAAAAGGATCATAATTTTTATAGTATAGTTTATTTTTTGAACAATCAAAGGGGAGTGCGTAATTTATCTTTGTAAAGAGGGGGTAAAAGAAAAAAAAAGATTTTATCTAAGAAACACGCTGTGTCTTTTCTAAATAGCTCACGTCAACTAAGCTGATTAATTAAGAACAAAATGAACTTATCTGTGAGGTATTTCAATAAATTGGTGACATTGACCAGTAGTGGGGGGGATTTTGATTTCTGCTTTTTTTCGTTCAATTCCATTTAGGATTTTTTTTGCAGCTTTAGTTGTATTGTAAAGTAAGAATTGGGGAATTTTAATTTCTTCTGTTAATGGGGATTTTATAAAGGTAGGCAGGATTGTTGAGACAATAATTTTTTCCTTTGCCAATTCAATTCTTAATCCTTGAAAAAAACTTCGAATCGCAGCTTTACTTGCTCCATATGCTTCTGCTCTTGGCATGCAGATATTGGACATGGCGCTGCTCATACCTACAAGATGTGGACGTTTACTTGCTCGTAAAAGAGGAAGGGCGGCTTCAACACCATAAATCATACTTAAGAGATTGGTTTGTATAATTTCTTCAACAATTATGCTATCGAAATTTTTTACATCAACCACTCCACACTTATCTGCATTAATAAAAACGACATCAACATAACCGTATTTTTCTTTTATTTTCGTTCCTGCCTTTAAATTTTGATTTCTTTTTCTTACGTCAAACACAAAAATATCAGCTTGAGTACTAGAAGCTACCTGTTTCAAGGCTGTTTGACTACAGTCAGACAGAATAAGTTGATAACCGCGAGCAAACATTTCTTTGGCTACTGCTTCGCCTATGCCAGAAGCAGCACCAGTAATCCAAGCAATAGGTTTCATTTACAGACCTTTATGAGTGATACTGTCGATTAAAAGAAAAAGGAAAAGCTATAATAATTATAGATTAATAATAAGAAATTGTTTTTGGGACACTCCTTTTAGGTAAGTTTTTTTTATAGGCAAGCAAGTGGTGAGAGAGAAAACAAATTACAAATTAACCTGTTTTGGGGTTATTCCACCATCCTCCTCCCAAGGACTGGAAAAGTGCTGCAGTATCATTATAACGTGCTGTTTCTGCTTGAATTACACTTAAATGTGCATGCAGATAAGCCTCCTTCGCACTTAAGACGGATATATAATTTGTTTTACCAAGTTGATATTGATTGGTAATGAGATTTAATCGAGCTTGTGTATTTTGCTCTGTGCCTACTTGCGCTTGAAGAAGTTCAGCATCAAATTCAAGCGCATGCAATACATCCGTTACGTCAAGAAATGCTGCAAGCATAATTTTTTTGTATCTGGCTAATGCATATTCGTATTCAGCAATTGCCATTTTTCTTTTTGCACGTAAAGCCCCTCCTTTAAGTAAGGTTTGTGCGATTTGTCCCCCATAATTCCATACATTATTCATAGGATTAAATAAGGTACTTAATGTTGTTGAGAACCATCCATAATTACCTAATAGATTAATTTTAGGAAATAGGTCTGCTGTTGCAACACCGATCTCTGCGCTGGCTTTATGCAATATCGATTCGGCACTGCGTATATCAGGTCGTTGTTTTACAAGTTTAGAAGGAAGACTTACTGGCAATTCTGTAGGTAAGTGAAAACTTCTCAGATTAAAATGAGCCAGATAATTCTCGCTAGGTAATGATCCAACAAGTACAGCAAGAGCATTGTATTTTTGGGCTAAATTTCTTTTAATAGGCGGTAATGTTGCTAAAGTTTTTTTAAGCCGATTTTCGTGGCTCAGCACATCAAGGCGAGAAATATGTCCTAAATTATAATTATTTAGTGTCATATTTAATAATTTTTTTTGACAATTGATGAGGGCTTGTGTCGTTTTTAACTGATCGCGTAGGGATGCTATAGAGATACTCGTGGTTACTATGTTTGCTGTTAAAGTTAAATAAGCCGCTTCTAATTCAAAACGTTCGTAATCAATCGCAGCACGCAAAGCTTCCACTTGCCGCTTATTGCCGCCAAATAAGTCTAAATTATAAGATACATTAACTGACGCGTTATAAAGATCAAATTGATTCTTAATAGAAAAAGGGAGTTTTTGCCCAGGAAGAGGAGTAATATTGATTCCTGTAGCAAGCAAAGTATTCCTCTCGCGACTTCCAAAAAATCGAGTATCGGCGGTAGGGAACAATTTGGGACCAGCAACAATATGTAAATTGGCTTGGGCTTTACGTATATTTGCTTTACTCATCTCTACTGTAGGATTGTTTTTTAATCCTCTCTCGATAAGAGCATTTAATTCTTGAGAATGAAAAAGAGTCCACCAGGAATTGGAGATATCTTGATTGTAATTAAAATGCTGCGATTTTCCTGCAGGATTGGAGGCGCTTGCTGTTTTTGTGATGAGCGGCGCCTTATTATAACGATTAGTCTTGGGCGCTTCAGGAGAATGGAAATTAGGCCCAACCTTACAGCCTGTGAGTAGTAGTATTGTGCATAAAAATAAAGAAATTTTTTGCATTTGGTCTTCTTATATAAAATAAATTTCACTCATACACCGTGCCAGGGAAGCAGTAGATCTGATTCAGTTCAAATATGTGTTCGAATCATGATCCAAATGAATACTTACAGGTTGGCCAGGATGTAAATATTTAATTGCTGTAATGGCTGGTTTTGCTTCGATGCGATAAACAAATTTTGTTCTGGATGTTTCGCTAAATATATAAGGAGGCGTATATTCTGTTTTAGAGGAAATATAACTTACAGCTGCTCGATAAGTCTCTTTACATCCATCACAACTGATCATGACCTGATTTTTTAATTGTAGTTTTGCTAATAAAGGCTCGGGCACATAAAAAATAACTTTGAGATTTTCAGGAGCAAGGACCGATAAAACAGGACGTTCCTTACCAACCAATTCTCCAACTGTAAAATAGGTGTCGTATATATATCCTGAAATTGGAGAGTATATCTTTTTATTTGACTTACTCCATTGAGCTTGTGTAAGTTCCGCCATAGAAGACTCAACAGCCGCTTCTTGAGCTATTAACGATGTTTTGGCATGCCGATAATTGTTCTTGACTTCTTCAAGTTGCTCTCGACTTACTCCCCCTGAAGCCATTAATTTTTGATACCTTTTTAATAGATTATTTTGATAGTCAAGAGTAAATTGTTTTAATTCAGTTAGAACTATCGCTTGAGTAAGATTTGCTTTGGCTTTTTTAAACTGGGATTCTTGTGGTTGTACATCCAGCGTAAATAAAAGCTCCCCCTTGTGAACCAAGGTTCCTTTTGTGATATCTAAGCTAATGAGATTTCCTGAAAAATTGCTTGAGATGTAGGTGTAATCCGCATCAACGTATCCTTGCAGTGAGTTTTTTTCCTCGTTACAAGCAATAAGCGGTATGCATAAGATTAAAATAATCAACCACCTTGGGAATGGGAAGGTCTTTTGCATATTATCTCATTGTTAATTTAAGAATTCCAATTGGTAAGATTAGAAAATTATCATCAATTGACAACAATTGACAATAATCAAAACGATAAAGTATCTGAACTCAAAGGTAAATATATAGTTTTCTTCAAAATCAATAATTGTCAGTACAGTTATTATTAAGATAGGATATTCATAGTGAACTCTTCTTGCTCTTGCGCGGCAAACTCAAATTTTCTTGCTTGAAGTTAAATGAAAAAATGAATTGATATCCAGCAAAATAATTTTTCATGTTAAGTTAAATTTTTGGAAGTTTTTATGTTTGAGATTAGGGAAAATGAATGATAGAGAATAAGTTTCTTCGAGTTTGGTCTATTGCAAAAAAGGAGTTTATCCAAATTCGCAGGGATAGAGTGGTTTTTTTATGGCTCTTGTTTGCTCCCGCGATCCAAATTCTTTTGTTTGGCTTTATCATTAATACGGATCCGAAAAATTTACCAACAACAATTATTTCTTCAGAAGATACTCCTTTTACGCGAAGTTTATTGGAGGGATTGAAAAATACTCATTATTTTTCAATTAATACAGCAGCCAAAGATGAAAAAACAGCAGAGCGACTATTACTTAGTGGCAAGTCATTATTTATTATTAATATCCCGCCTAATTTTTCTCGAAATCTCATTCGAGAACAATATCCACATGTATTAATTGAAGCAGATGCCTCAGATCCACTCACTGTGGCAAATGCCTTTCGCGCCGCATCCGAACTTCCTGCAAGAGTATTTGAACATGATTTGCATGGTTCACTTGAATACCTTGCTCCTAAGGATTTACCTTTTGACTTTGAAGTTCATGCTAAATTCAATCCTGAAAATATTCCTCAGTATAATACGATTCCGGGATTAATCGCCTATTTAATTTTTGCAACATTTACTGTTCTAACGGCGGTATCCATTAACTCCGAATTTGAACGAGGTACTTTTGAAGCGTTATTAATTACCCCTTTAACCCCTGGGAATATTATCTTTGGAAAAGTGATACCTCATTTTATTTTGGCCTATTTGCTTTTTTTCGTGCTCTTGGCGATTGCCTATTTTATTTTTTCAATTCCTTTTTATGGTAGTTTTCCTCTCTATTTGTTGTTATTAGCACCTTATTCAATATCCAATATAGGGACTGGGCTTGCTATTTCTGCGCTCACTAAATCACAATTTACTGCAGTAAGTTTATCAAATGCTTATATCCTTATTGCGACTTTAATTTCTGGATTTTTATTCCCATTTAATGGAATACCTCATTGGGCACAATATTTTAGCCAAGTTATGCCGCTGACTCATTTTTTAAGAATAACGCGAAACAGTATGTTAAAAGGCGCTGATTTAGACATTCTATGGCCAGATACTTGGCCAATAATTCTTTTCACCGTATTCATTATTTTTTTAGCAATCCTGCTATTTAGAAGAACATTAGACTAATGAAAAACGATGCTAATACAACCGAATTTTAAAGGTGCGGGTATCTATGAAGAAGAATTCAGAAAACTATGAAAACCTTATTTTACATCATCCTCTCTTTTGCCTGCTCGATTATCAGAGTGCTCATCAGTTGCTAGAGTACTCGAAACCGGAGTTTATAGAAGCAGGACCCATTGTTGTTGATGGAGATCCTATTGATTGTATTTACCTTATTATTTCTGGAATAGCGGAAGTAACCCGATCAGTCCATACTTTAGGAAAACATAGGGAAATGCGTATTGCTGAATTAACGGAAGGAAAGATCATTGGTTTATCGTCAGAGGGGTTTGCCTCAAGTACAGGTCTTCATGCTGCTTCAGTAAAAGCGCTTACTAAGATGCATTTACTTAAAATAAGTCTTTATGATTTTCTGCAATTTTTAAAACAACCCCAAATAAGATATCCCCATTTAAAAAAATTGAGTGAAGAGTTCCTTTTGATCCAGTTTATTCGTTCTCATCATACCTTTCAAAATCTTTCGCATGAGAAAATACAGACTATGGTAAAAACAGCACGTAATATTAAGATTCCAGCAGGAACATGTTTGTATAAAGAAGGAGATATAGCGGATACCTGTTATTATCTTCTTAATGGTCAAGTCGTTCTTTTAAATTTAAAAAAAAGTTGTTCTACTGTAGTTGCAATAAATCAAATGTTTGGTGACAGTGAGTTTTTAACCAACATGAAAAGAAAGGAAAGCGCTTATGCGAAATATGATAGTGAGGTGTTAATTATGGAAGCGGATGTTGTTAAGAGGTGGCTCTCTCTTGAACCATCATCACTATTTCAAAAAGTGGTTTCTAAACTTCGAAAAAACAAATGGGATCGTTTTTTAAAATCTTTATAGGATTTTTATGGATAAAAATAATTATATCATTGACGTAAAACACCTTACCAAAAAATTTAATAAAAATCATGCAGTTAATGATCTTGAGTTGAAGGTGGAATATGGTGATATATTTGGCTTTATTGGTCCAAATGGAGCAGGAAAAACTACTTCAATAAGGATGTTATGCGGCCTCATCACTCCTGATTCAGGGACCGGTCAATGTGTTGGCTTTGATATTTTAACTGAATCACGACAGATTAAAACCTTAGTTGGTTATATGTCACAAAATTTTGGCCTATATAAAGATCTTACCGTTTATGAAAATATGCTTTTTTTTGCAGAAATATATGGAGTTATCGATAGAAAAAATCAGATTGAAAAATATTTACACAAATTTGATTTATACAAACATAAACAACAAATTGCAGGTACATTATCTGGAGGATGGAAGCAACGTCTCTCCCTTGCAGTTTCTTTGCTGCACGATCCTTTGTTGTTATTATTGGATGAACCTACAGCGAATATTGATCCTAAAGCCAGACGCGAATTTTGGGAGCTTATGCACCAGTTATCAAGAGAAGGGATTACAATTTTATTGAGTTCACATAATTTGGATGAAGTGGATAAGTGTGACAAGATTGCATACATGTATTATGGACATACTCTGATGTCAGGAACTATTGAAGAAATTTTAAGAGCAGTGAATTTGACTACTTGGGCCATAAAGGGTGTCAATTTAGCAATGTTGGCACATCAATTAGAAGCAACAGAGGGAGTAGATCAAGTTTTACGATTTCATAATACTTTGCACGTGAGTGGCAAAAATCGTGAAGAATTATCTCAGGCGATACAACCTTATATTAATAATGAATTTTTTCATGGAAATGAAATTGATTCAACTTTAGAGGATGCATTTGTCTGGCTCGCAACATTTGGTGCACAGAGATTATAAATGATAAAAATGGAACTTTGGCGAGTTTTTTCGGTTGCTAAAAAAGAATTTATTCAAATTAAACGAAATATTTCAACTTTTTTATTCTTATTCTTAATTCCTGTAATGCAAATACTTTTATTTGGATTCATGATTAATACGAATCCTAAATATTTACCCACTGCGGTGATTTCTCCTGAGGAGAACTCATTTACGCGCACGCTGCTTGAAGGTCTTAAGCACACAGACTACTTCTCACTTAATTTTATTGCACAATCAGAAAAAGCTGCAGATAAGTTGTTGCTTAGTGGAAAAGGACTTTTTGTGATTAACATCCCTCCTAATTTTTCAAGGGATTTAATCCGGGGAAAAAAACCACATGTATTAATTGAAGCAGATGCGTCCGATCCAATCTCGATATCAAATGCTTTCCGTGCTGCATCTGAATTACCTTCTAAATTGTTTGAACGTGATTTGCGTGGCTCTTTAGATTATCTTGCTTCGAGAGGAGCACCTTTTGTATTTGATATCCATGCTAAATTTAATCCTGAAGGCATTTCACAATATAATATTGTACCAGGGCTAATTTCTGTATTAATTTTTACGACACTTACACTTCTTACGGCAATGTCAATTACCTCAGAGTATGAAATTGGAACCTTTGAAACGCTATTAATCACTCCTCTTAGTGCAACAAATATCATTTTTGGAAAAGTGATTCCCCATTTTATTGCTGGTTATTTTATTTTATTTATTTTACTCATAATTTCTTTTTTTGTTTTCGCAGTTCCATTTTATGGGAGTATATCTCTTTATCTATTTGTCATGGCATTTTATGCGATTAGCAATCTGTCCTTAGGACTTGTTATCTCAGCATTTGCAAAAACACAATTCCAAGCGGTTGCAGCAATTAGTGCGTGCATATTAGTAGCCGTGATGACTTCCGGCTTTTTATTCCCTTTTAGTGGAATGCCAATTTGGGCACAAAATATCGGTCAAATACTTCCATTGACTCATTTTATTAGAATTACCCGCAATATTATGTTGAAAGGCGCGGATTTTAATATTTTATGGCCCGATGTGTGGCCTATTATTTTATTTACCTTTTTTATTGTAATTTTGGGTACTTTGATTTTTAGAAAAACTCTGGATTAAGATAGTAGAAATATAAACCTATTAAAATAGTTTAAAAATGAATCCCCGCGTGTGCGGGGACAAATTGAATTTAGAGCAGAGAGGAATTAAATATTAATCTGCTTTTTTACTGGTTAATTTTTCTTTGATACGTGCTGCACGGCCAGCCAAATTACGTAGGTAATAAAGTTTAGCGCGACGAACATCACCACGTCTTTTTACAGTAATACTGTCAACAATAGGACTGTAAGTTTGGAATACACGCTCAACACCAACACCGTGTGAAATTTTACGAACAGTGAATGCAGAGTTTAAACCACGATTACGCTTTGCTATGACAACCCCTTCAAAAGCTTGCAAACGCTCTCGGCTACCTTCAATTACTTTCACTTGAACCAAAACAGTATCACCAGAATTGAATTCAGGAATTTCCTTGCCTTGCATTTGCTCAGCATTCAGTTGGTCAATTATATTAGTCATGGACTACTCCTCAAATTGGTTCATCCTTTAGGGCGTGTCGTCACAAGTTTAGACGGTTGCAAATCAGCTTCAATTTTCATTTCGTCCAAACTCATGACGACACACTCAGGAATCACCGTGTTCATACTTAAACTCAGCAAGCAATTGCTTGTCTGTTTCACTTAACTGTATTTTTTCAAGTAAATCTGGACGTTTAATCCAGGTTTTACCCAGAGATTGCTTTCTTCGCCACAGTTCTATATCTCTATGGTTACCACCTAGTAAAACAGGCGGCACTTCTAATCCATCAACGGTTGCCGGTCGGGTATAATGAGGACAATCCAGTAAACCATTCATAAATGAATCTTGTTCTGCTGAACCAACATGTCCTAAGCTACCTGGTATTAAGCGAATAATTGCATCGATAAATACCGTGGCGGCTAGCTCACCGCCACTTAAAACAAAATCTCCAAGAGACCATTCTTCATCTACATAATGTTGAAGAATACGCTCATCAATTCCTTCATATCGTCCAGAAATAAAAAGCAGGGGTTGTTTGTCATTTACCACTTGATTCAAGTCATTTTGTCGAATTACCTTACCCTGAGGACTTAGATAAATCGTTTTACAATGACTCGGCATTTGACTACGTGCCTGCATAATAGCCCCTTTTAAGGGCTCATACATCATAACCATTCCCGGGCCGCCCCCATAAGGCTTGTCATCAACCTGTCTGTAGGACCTGGAAGACCAATCTCTGGGATTCCAGTAATCAATTTTTACTAATCCCTGCTCAATTGCTCGTCCCGTAATACCATGATTCAGGGCATTGAGTATTTCCGGTATTAAGCTGATAACTCCGAGATGAAGTACCACTTAAAAATCCACATCCCAATCAACAGTAATTACTTGCTGTTTGGGATCAATATCTAATATAAATTTGCCAGGTAAATAAGGTATTAAATGTCTTTTGCTACCTTCTACAACCAGCACATCATTGGCACCTGTAGGGATTATTTCAATGACTTTTCCAAAAGGATCACCTTGCTGGTTGATGACACTCATACCTATGAGTTGATGCCAGTAATATTCACCAGGCTCTAGTTTTTCCAGTTGTCCCTGTTGAACCGCAATTTCTATATTAGTGAGGTGCGCTACAAGTTCACGTTCAGGATAACCTTCAATTTGGACTATGATGGATTTATTTTGTACTTCGGCACGCAATAATTTGATTGGTTGCCATTTACTGTTAATAAAGGCATACCAATCTGCATACTTTAGAACATTATCACGAGGCTCTGTAAAGGAGTGAACCGTAACAAAACCTTTAACACCATGAGGCCGCCCAAAGCGGGCAATTACTATCCAGTTTTCCTGATTGTTCACGTTATTAAGCAGCTTCGCCTTTATTATTAAATTCTTTAATTAAAGCACTGACGCGATCAGACAATTGTGCGCCTACTTTTTGCCAGTGGCTTAATTTTTCTGTATCAATGTGCAAACGTACCTCTTGCCCACGTGCTATAGGGTTAAAATAACCGATGCGCTCAATATAACTGCCATCGCGACGTTTGCGGCTGTCAGTAACGACCATATGATAAAACGGACGCTTTTTGGCGCCACCTCTTGATAAACGTATAACGACCATTGTTTTCCTCTACTTTAGAGTGGTTACGTAAAAATGCCGTGTATTGTACGAAAATTAATGCGGCATGTGAAGTAATTCTTGCGAATTATTTAAAATCATCGGGTAATATGCCTTTTAACCCAGCCATACCACCAATTCCACGCATCATTTTTTGCATCCCGCCAGGTTTGGTAAATTTTTTCATCATTTTTTGCATTTGCTCAAATTGCTTTAATAATTTATTCACGTCTTGTATCTGTGTTCCTGAACCCATGGCAATACGTTTTTTGCGTGAACCCACAATAAGCTTGGGGATACGGCGTTCTTTGGGAGTCATGGAATTGATAATCGCAATGGTTTGTACCATGGCTTTATCGCTGACTTGTTTCATTGCCTGTTGTGGCATCATTTGGCTGACACCAGGTAGCTTGCTCATCATGCCAGTAATACCACCCATATTATTCATTTGCAGTAATTGTTGTTTGAAATCTTCCAGATCAAAGCTTTTTCCTTTTTTCAACTTTTTAGCCAGTTTTTCACTCGCTTGTTTGTCTGCTTTTCGTTCGACTTCTTCAATAAGGGTAAGAATATCACCCATACCAAGAATTCTTGAGGCAATTCGCTCAGGATGAAATGGTTCTAAAGCTTCTACTTTTTCACCGCTACCAATAAATTTTATTGGTTTTCCTGTAATCTTCCTTACAGACAGAGCAGCACCTCCACGAGCATCACCATCTGTTTTAGTCAGAATGACTCCCGTTAATGGTAATGCTTCATGAAAGGCTTTTGCTGTATTTGCGGCATCTTGCCCGGTCATGCTGTCAACAACAAATAGGGTTTCAATCGGATGCAGTTCCTGGTTTAAGCCTTTAATTTCGTCCATCATATCGGTATCGATATGCAAACGACCCGCTGTATCGATCAGCAGCACATCCATATATTGCTTTTTCGCGGTATCAAGCGCTTTTTTTGCGATAGTGAGTGGCTCTTCATTTGCTGCTGCCGGGAAGAAAGCGACGTCTATTTGTTCTGCTAATACTTTAAGCTGTTGGATCGCAGCGGGTCGATAAACGTCGACGCTGACCACCATTACCTTTTTATTTTCAGACTCTTTCAAATAACGGGCGAGTTTTGCAGTACTGGTTGTTTTTCCCGAACCTTGCAATCCAGCCATCAGAAATACGGCAGGAGGTTGGGTTTTAAAATTAAGCTCAGCACGCTCATCGCCCATGATATGGACTAACTCATCATGAACGATTTTAATAAAGGCTTGATCAGGATTTAATTCGGTTAAAACTTCTTGCCCTAAAGCCTTCTGTTTCACTTGCTCTATGAATTCTTTAATGACCGGTAAGGCAACATCTGCTTCAAGCAGTGAAAGCCTGACCTCACGCAGGGCGTGTTGTACATTATCTTCAGTTAATCGACCCTTCCCTCGTAGATTTTTGAAGGTGTGGGTCAAACGTTCGGTTAAGGTTTCAAACATGATATGTTGCCCGAAAAAAGAAGAAACTATAGCATAGAGAAGCTATGATATGAAACTGTCTAGCTTAGCGGGAGGTTTTTTTATGTTGCTCACTTCCCTAGCGGGGGCAAATGATTTTGTGCATAAAGACAGGAAAAAAGGCAGAGATTTTCTGATTAAATCATGTTATTTTACAGTGCACGCTAAAAAGCTTGTGGGTTGATAAACGAAATCAAGGAACATTTTGTTTAATTGTTACCCTATTATTAAGGGTTTCTTAAGCTAATTTTTATATAATTAAGCTTCTGCATGCCCAAAAACTGCACCGAAGGAATGCGATGATCGATAAAAAACATTCACTGACACTTTTCAGTTTGACTATGATTACAGTTGGTTCTGTAGATAGCATACGTAATTTGCCTGCTACAGCCTTATTTGGTAGTCAATTAATTTTTTATTTTGTTTTAGGTGCTTTATTTTTTCTAATCCCAACTGCCTTGGTTTCAGCAGAACTGGCTTCCGGGTGGGCAAAGCAAGGAGGGATTTACATTTGGGTCAAACAGGCTTTTGGCAAAAAAATGGGTTTTTTAGCTATTTGGCTGCAGTGGATAGAAAATGTAATTTGGTATCCAACGATTTTATCTTTTGTCGCAGGAACGATCGGCTACTTAATTAATCCGACATTGACAAGTAATCCTTATTTTCTCTGGGCGGTAATCGTGAGTTCATTTTGGGGGGCTACGATATTGAATTTGCGTGGCATGAAATCTTCAGCCGCATTCAGTAATCTATGTTCTCTTGCTGGTTTGTTGTTGCCTATGTCGTTGATTATCGGTCTTGGGGTTGTTTGGGTTACTCAAGGTAATCCTTTGCAAATTCAATTTGATATTCCGAGTATCGTACCGCATTTAAATGATAAATCCATGTGGGTTTCCCTAACCGCAATTATTATGTCTTTTTGTGGTATCGAAATTGCGACAGTTCATGCCAATGATGTCAACAATCCGCAGCATGCTTTTCCTAAAGTCTTAATCTATTCAGTAGGAATTATTTTAAGTACCTTAATTCTGGGGTCCTTGGCTATAGCAATTGTTTTACCTGGAAATGACATCAATTTGGTAGCAGGAATTATGCAAGCATTCGAAGCATTCTTTTCCAGTTATCACCTGGTTTGGATGATGCCTGTGGTTGCTGTAATGCTGGTTTTAGGGGGACTTGGTGGTGTGAGTAACTGGATAATTGCTCCGACAAAAGGATTATTGGTTGCTGCAGAAGATGGTAATTTACCTGAATATTTCCAACGCACTAATGTAAAAGGTGCGCCTGTTGTTATGCTTTTTACTCAGGCAAGCATTGTTACTGTATTGTCAGGCTTATTCTTATTTATGCCAAGTGTGAATGGCTCTTATTGGTTGTTAACCGCTTTAGCTGCACAATTATACATGTTGATGTATTTCATTATGTTTGCAGCAGCAATTAAATTGCGGTTGGCAGAGCCGTATCATCATCGACCATTTCAAATTCCCGGCGGTTTAATCGGTATGTTATTTGTTGCAGGTATAGGCATTATTGGCGTATGCGCTACCATGGTGGTGAGTTTTATCCCGCCAGAAGGAATCAATGTAGGTAGTCTGTCGCGTTATGAGTTGACCTTAATTGGAGGTTTAATTTTAATGTGTTTGCCACCGTTTATCAGTACTTGGTCACAAGGAAAAACAGTTGTATTGGACGCTGCTCTTCCTGATTAAACATTTGTATATGTTCCTGATCCCCAGTAAGAAGGGCATTTGAGAAAAAAGCATGGATACACCCACAGAAGCATCGAATGAATTATTGAGCCAGTTAATGGAACGATTACCTGAGTTGGAATGGAAAATTAGCGAGCTCGGTTCATTTTTTTCAAGTCACCAGTTACCTAAAGGGTTATTTCATTTTGATGCAGACGCAAGTGGTTCTGCATGCATTGCAGAAATTAAAGCGGACATCCATGCGTTATCCAAGCAGCAAAACATGCACAGTGCTTTTTATTTGGCCGAGCGAATCAGACAAAAAATTAATGTCTTAGTTGTTTTATGCCAAATGCATCAAGGCAAAAGTAAATCTAAAGAAAAAGTTTATTTTGGTATAAAGATGTTGAGTACCAGACAACAATGGATAAATGAGCTTGAAATGGAAATTCATACGCTTTTAGAGCAACAGCAAGCAATGGCTAAGACATTGGTACATTTGAAACATAATCGTAATTCAGGTGCAATTTTGCATTTACAAGCAGAATTAGGGGAAGTAGAGCGTCGCCTGACTTTAGCAAAAGAAACATTAAATCGTGCTGTTTCTTAAACAATAATCTTTTTCTAAACAAAGTAATGCGGTAAATTTAGGGACCTGTTTTTCATTTCGCTAGCTTAGTAGCAATGTAAATAGGGTCCGAGAGTGCTTCTCGGTATTTATTATTAAAAATAATTACTTAAACTAAACCATTTACGTGTTGCCTCATAATAACAAGTAAGATGAAATTTAAATAAGTGGTTTCAAAAGGAGATTTCTTAAATGTCAGATAAATTTTCTCAAATAACTAAAGATATTAGTACCCAATTAGCGAAAATGCGCAAGGAAATGCCAGAAGTAATGTCTGGATTTTCAGCTATAGCCCAAGCAGCAACTAAAGACGGTGCATTAGACAAAAAAACGAAAGAATTAATTGCTATGGCTTTAGCTGTCGCCAAACAATGCCCTGGTTGTATCGGCTTTCATTCTCAAACATTAATTAAATTACAAACAACACGCGAAGAACTTTTAGAAACCTTAGGTATGGCTGTATATATGGGGGGCGGCCCATCTTTGATGTACGCTGCTGAAGCTTTAGAAGCTTTTGAAGAATTTAGTAAATAAATTGACATAATATTGCATAGCCTGGAGGTGGTAGCGAAGTTGTATCCAGGCCATGCCCCAGAATGTTCCAATTTTATCTATTAATGGTAATGTTTCTCGCAAGATGTGCCAATATATCCGTTCCCTGAAAGTGGCTGAGTACTACGATTAATGCTGTCCTAATGCCGCAGAAACATGGACTAGTGGATTTTTATTTTGCTGGCAGGAGTAATGTTTGCTCGCGCCTAACCAGGCTACCTGTGATACAGTCATAGAGTCTTTGTCGCTTTGCTGGCTTGATAACTCCTTATAAGTTTGCTGAATCAATTCGCAAAGAGTAGAGGCATTAAGTTGTACCCCAGCCGGTAAACAAAATATAGGGTTACCTTGATTCTTTGTAATTTCATTTGCATGAATCATTGTTTCTGCAATGCTTTCGCAAGTTATGGTTAAAACATGACGAGCTGAACGTGCCCATGCTTGAGCCTGGGGATCTGCTTTAATTTCCATCTGTGGAATATTATCAGCAATGTTCATATAGTTTTTTATCGTGTCAGCATGTATCCAATTACAGAGAAATAGAAGACTGATTAACAAGATACGCATATTATATCCTTAAAGTCAGAGTTATTCAGAATGGATCCCGTACAAAATGCTTTGCATTTTTACGGATAACGTTCGTTTAGCAAAATAAAAAGTAAAAAAATTTATTTTGAACTTACGTTAATTAATGCCATGCGGCTTAATTAAACCCAGTTTAAAAGCAATTAATAAAAATATAAATAAACTCACCGAAATAGTTATTCTTATCGTTAAGGCTTTAACAGTGCGTTTGGAATTGCCTGAATCTCGAATAAGAAAAAAAAGACCGCTTGCTAGAGAGCCGGCGATGATAATCATGACACAGATGATGATAATTTTAGTGATCATTTGTTATACTCCCGAAATTGCTGTCTTATCATGACCAACATTTGAACAATTAATAATGATGCCTAGTTTAACCTGTTTTAAATTTCGTTTCACCCCAAGCTGGCCGATGTTGATGCTTGCGCTCTTATCTTTTTCCTTATTTGTACGTCTTGGTTTTTGGCAAATTCATCGTGCTGATGAAAAAACAAAAATGATTGTTGCACAAAAGACCCAGGAGAAGCAAAAACCAGTTCCCTGGACTGCAGAGAAAAAATTGCCTTTGCAATATGAGCGTATAGTAGTCAGAGGAAAGTATTTATCTCAGGTTTTTCTATTAGATAATCAGCATCATAATCATCAATTTGGTTATGATGTGTTATCCCCTTTGGAATTATCTGATGGCTCTGTCATTATAATTGACAGAGGTTGGGTTCCAGGTGAGTTGACACGTCGCGTTCTCCCAAACATTCAATTTCCCAAAGGAATGATAAAGTTGCAGGGCTCAGCATACTTCCCAAGTAAAAATCAATGGGTTTTGGGACCTGCTTTAGAAGAAAGAGGGAATAAAATAGTTATTTTGGAACGTGTAGATGATCAATTGATAAGTCAAATTTTGCAAAAATCAGTCTCTCCGTTTATTATTCGCCTCGACAAGCAAGATGCAAATGGATTTGTGCGTGAGTGGGAGACGGTATCCATGCCTCCACAGCGGCATTTAGCTTATGCTTTGCAGTGGTTTGTAATGGCATTCGTGGTGCTAATTATATTCGTAGGATTAAATTTGAAGAAAAAAAATGAGAAAACAAGCTAGTAAATATTATATTTTATTGTTGTTGGTTATAATATTTGTCGCTCCTGGAATAGCTGCATATCTATTTTACCAGCATCCTTCCTGGTTGGGTTCCTCACGGGTCAATAAAGGGGATTTGCTAAATCCACCAGTAAAGTTGGATGTTTTGGACGAAAAGCCCAAATGGCGTATCATCTTTTGGAGTCCGGCAGCTTGCGACCAGGTATGTATGAAACAGCTGGATGTTCTAGCTCGAATTCGCCTGGCACTAGGACGTAAATTATACCAGGTAGATCAGTGGCTTCTTATCAGCGATAAAGCACCTTCTTTATCGCAAGAACAACAAGCCTTTTTAAAGGAAGTAGATTTTAAAGTGGCGAAATTATCTGCAGCTGAGTTTATTACTAAAAATTCTTTATTGTCTGAGGAAAAAGTGTTCATCGCTGATCCAGACAATTATTTGATTCTTAGTTATGCATCTCAGGCTAACCCTGATGATGTATATAAAGATTTGAAGTTGTTGCTCAATACAACGGAAAAACAAGAGTGAATAGTCTGATGCAGAATAAATTATTACGACATGCAGTATCATTTGCGGTACTTTTATCTCTATTAGTTGTCATGCTGGGTGCTTATACACGCTTGACTGATGCAGGATTAGGCTGTCCTGATTGGCCTGGTTGTTATGGTCAGATGGTTCTTCCCAGCGCCAAAGAAAAATTGCAGGCCGCACAAACTCAATATCCCCAAATTCCTATTGAATCTAGAAAAGCATGGACAGAGATGGTTCATCGTTATGCTGCCGGTTCTTTAGCATTGTTAATCTTTTTTATCTGTTTTTATGTAGTACGTAAGCGTGTACAGGGTAATGATTTGCCTTGGCATTTGCCTGCGGCATTAATCATACTGGTTTTGTTTCAAGCAGCTTTGGGTATGTGGACGGTAACCTTGAAACTGCTACCCGTGGTAGTTATGGGGCATCTTTTAGGTGGGATGCTTATTGTTGCGTGTTTAAGCCGTTTTCGCTTGCAAATCAGTTCACTAAAGGGACAAGATTTACCACATTGGCGTTTTTGGCTGCGTTTTGGAGTGACTATCGTTTTTCTACAAATTGCTTTAGGAGGTTGGGTAAGTTCAAATTATGCGGGGATTTCATGTATTGGTTTCCCTATGTGTAATGGGGTATGGATACCTGATTTGCATTTTGCGCAAGGATTTAATTTATTTTCACCTGTAGGAGCTAATTATCAAGGTGGTTTACTTGATCATGAGGTTCGAGTAACGATTCAATTCATCCACAGATTGGGAGCAATAATCACGGCAGCTTATATGCTTGTGCTCACGTTATGGATTTTATTAAGAAGTGATTTTAATTATCTTAAAACTGCGGCTTTAGTGATTTTGTTACTTGTACTGTTTCAATTTTCTTTAGGTATCTTGAATGTAATGTATTTGCTCCCAATTAGTGTCGCTGTGGCTCATAATGGGGGTGCAGCTCTATTATTAGCGACACTATTTAGTACACTGCATTTTACGCGTAAGGGGCAAAATGATGCACGCTGATCATGTAGTTCAATCCTTGTCGGCTGCTTGGCGTGATTACCTTGAGTTATGTAAGCCGCGAGTAGTCTTACTCATGTTATTGACGGTAGTTGTCGGAATGTATTTGGCAACACCAGGTTGGGTTAGTTTGTCTCTATTGCTTTTTTCATTGCTCGGAATTGGATTATGTGCAGGGAGTGCTGCTGCAATTAATCATTTGGTGGATAAACGAATCGATGCCGTTATGGCTCGAACCAAAAAAAGACCTGTTGCCAGTGGCCAAGTTTCAGTGCGTCAGGCTTTATTGTTTGCTTTAATCATAGGAACCCTGGGACTGACTGTTTTAGTCGTTTTTGTTAATCAATTAACTGCAGTACTGACTTTCGTTACATTGATTGGTTATGCTGGTATTTATACGGGTTATTTAAAAAGGGCTACTTCACAAAACATAGTTATAGGTGGACTAGCCGGTGCTGCACCACCATTGCTTGGTTGGACTGCAGTGACAAATCAATTAGATCCTCAAGCCTTATTGCTGGTATTAATTATTTTTATTTGGACACCACCTCATTTTTGGGCCTTGGCTATTTATCGTTACGAAGAATATCAACATGCAAAAATCCCAATGTTGCCCGTAACTCATGGCATTGCGTTTACTAAATTGAATGTTTATTTATACACCATTTTATTACTGGTAGTCAGTGTATTGCCCTTTGTTATCGGTATGAGTGGCATGTTTTATTTAATTGGTGCGTTAGTGCTTGGTTCACGATTTTTGTTTTGGTCGCATAAGCTCTATCGGACAGATAAACCTGTAGTTGCAATGCAAACATTCAGATTTTCAATAGTGTATTTGATGTTATTGTTTGTTTTTTTATTGTTTGATCATTATTTATAAGGAAGGTATTGAAATAAGTTTCATGAACAATGTGAATCGATATTCTTGTGAAAGCGATTTGAGCGACTTATTTCATATACATTCCTCTTAGGAGGTAAAATGAGTTTAAAGGCTAAAAGCGTCACCTTTACTGTAGTTGTTTTGCTTGCTCTTGCAGGATTATTTTCGGGAATTTTTGTAGGCCAACATGTCCATTTTAAGAAAAAAATCGATGTGTCAACTTTTCACGGTACCTATCTTGAAAATCCACGACAGGTTAACCGATTCAGTTTGACAGGAATTGACGCGAAATCATTTGATAATAAGAGCTTAAAAGGAAAATGGACTGTGATGTTTTTTGGTTTTACAAGCTGTGGCTATGTTTGTCCAACTACTATGGCAGAATTAACAAAAATGTATCATCTCCTTGAAGATAAGGGTGTAAAGAATTTACCCCGCATCGTGATGGTATCAATCGATCCAGAACGTGATAGCCAAGAGAAACTAGGCAATTACGTGACATCATTCCATCCTGATTTTTACGGGGCACGAGGAGATGAAGAATCCATTAAGTTGATGACTCGGGAAATGGGTATTGCTTATGCCAAGGTAATTGAGAAAGGAAATGATGCAACAAATTATGATATCCAGCATAGTGGGGCTTTAATGCTATTTAACCCTCAAGGGGAACTTAATGCATTTTTTACTACTCCGCATCACGCTGATTTATTAGCCAAGGATTACCTGTTATTGGTTTCTTGATATAGAGGATTTTTTATACACATATTTTCGTTTTTTCCAATGTGATTTTCCATTTTTTAGACTAGGCTTTATTTATACAAATCAGTTGTTAATAAAGTTTTAGCAGCCCAGGAATTTCTAATAATAAAAATAAAAAAAGTTGAGGAACGCATTTTTCATGAAAATTGCAATATTGGCCACCAATCCACATTTGTACTCCCACAAGCGTCTGAAGGCAGAGGGAGAGGCTTCTGGTCATGAAATTAGAATTATTAATCCTTTATATTGCTATATGAATGTCGCTGCCTCCTGCCCTAAAGTTCATTATCGAGGCGGAGCTGCTTTGCCTCATTTTGATGCAGTAATTCCAAGAATTGGTGCATCGAATACTTATTATGGAACCGCTGTTTTGCGCCATATGGAAACGATGGGCATGTATCCTTTAAATGAGTCTTTAGCGATTGCACGCTCTCGAGATAAATTCCGTTCCTTACAGCTATTAGCCCGCAAAGGAATTCCTATGCCTTTAACCAGTTTTGCTCAATCACCTGATGATACTGAAGATTTAGTACGCATGGTTGGAGGCGCACCGTTAGTCATTAAGTTACTGGAAGGAACGCAAGGCAAAGGAGTAATTCTTGCAGATAGTCATCAATCAGCTGTGAGTATCATTAACGCGTTTAAAGAAATGCATGCCAATATTTTAGTGCAAGAATTTATTGAGGAATCACGCGGGGTCGATATCCGTTGCTTTGTTGTGGGGGAGAAAGTAGTTGCTGCTGTGAAACGTCAAGCAAAAGAAGGAGAGTTTCGGGCAAATGTCCATCAGGGCGGAAAGGCAGTCAAAGTAAAATTATCGCCTCAAGAGCGTGCAATTGCCGTAAGTGCTGCTAAAACAATGGGCTTAAGAGTTGCTGGTGTGGATTTAATTCGCTCGAATCATGGGCCTTTAGTTTTGGAAATTAATTCTTCACCTGGTCTTGAAGGGGTAGAAAAGGCTACTGGAATTAATATCGCTGGAAAAATTATTGAATATATCGAGAAGCACGCAAAACCGATCAGTATCAATGATCGATTCCATGGTTGAGGTAAGCAGTCTAGGCAATAGCGTCAACTTAAGCCCGGTTGTTTACAACTGTCATATTTTGCACAGACTTGTGTAAAAGAGACAGTTGTAGTAGGCAACCAGGTTTACTGATGCGATGAACTGCGGCTTAACATGGGGCATTGGCAAGTGTATTTATTTTAATTCCGCTTTCAGCTCGTTTTCCTCGCCAAACTACTACGAGTGCAATAAGTGATGAGATAAATAAAAATACCATCACTCCAATAAAACCATTCATGAATATTTTATTAAACAATTGATGAAGCAAATCATTTTTGGGAAGCTGCAATGAATGAGTAGGACTTGCAATGAAATCTTTTAAACTGGAGGTTTGTGTTTCATTTAATCCGATTGATTTAGATAGTGTATTTTCAGTTACAAAATTATAAATAACAATTGCCAGCGTTAACCCTATAGAGCCACCAATATTAAACAAGGTAACCATAGATCCTGTTGCTACGCTTGCACGTTCAGGGCCTACTGCTGTCTGAGCAGCAATAATGGAGACAGTGTTACCCATCGCCCACATGCTTCCAAGACAAATAAAGGCGAAAATAACATACAAGATTGAGATGTTACTGGTAAAAAATACTTGTAATAGCGCTGAGAAACATGCCAGGAACAATCCTAATAGGATAGTAAATAATAGCCCTAGGCGACTAATGAGTTTTCCTACAAAGAATGCTATTAAAAAAACAGAGACGGGGATAGCGAATAAAATAAAGCCAGATAATTCTGCTGATTGACCTTTGATAATTTGTAAATATTGAGGATCAAAAAATAAAGTAACTGCACTTAATATTCCAGCTAAAAAACAGAGAATAGCTCCTGCTGAAAAAAGCAGGTTGGAATAATCTTTAAAATCAATAAGCGGATTAGGATGGTTATCTTCAGCTTTAATCAATAAGATACTTGCGATAATGGCTATCGCAAAACAGATTAAAGTCAAAGATGCTGTCCAGCCATAGCTTTGGCTATAAATTAAACCAAGCACTATACCGCCCATAGTGAATGCAAGTAATGACATACCTCTTATATCCAAAGAAAGTTCTTGGGTACTTGTTTGTGATTCGGTAACGAATTTGAAGCAAAATATATAGCCCAATAAACAGATAGGAATATTAATAAAAAAAATCCATCTCCATCCCAAACAAGTGACAATGAGTCCACCTAACAGAGGACCTAATGCCAGGGCAATACCACCTATACTCCCAAACCATGCTACGGCTTTGCTCCGTTCTTCTTCGGGAAAAAATTGTGGTAGTAATGAAAGACCTAGAGGGAAAATGATTGACGCTCCGACTCCTTGGAGTAGCCGACCCAAAATTAACCAATGGATATTGGAAGAAACACCAGCGATAATTGACGCGAGAACAAAAATTCCGCTACCAAGGTATAAGCAACGTCTGCGACCATATAAATCACCTATGCCCCCCATAACTGTCGCTAAAACGCATAACGCTAAAAAATAAATATTCATTACCCATTGCATGGAGACCAGATTTGTCTGCAGTTCATGTTGTATCGTGGGAAGGGCAACATTCACGACGGTATAGTCAAGATAACATCCAAAAGAAAGTAGGGCGATTCCAATAAAAGCATACCATTTATGTTGATAATTATTGACTTTACTCGTTGTAGACACGTTTCATCCTAATGATTATGTTTAAAAAAACTATAAAAGATAATTTTTAGCCAATATGTGAGAAAAAATTGTAAAGTAATATCTATTTTAAAACAAGAAATAAAAAAATTGTTAAAAAAACGGACATAAGTATCCCTGTTGTATATAATTTATCCCGGATAACCTAAAAAACTAGGGTATGTATGTTTAATTTGAGGGGTATTTAACCAAATCCTTAGTAAATAACGAACAGTTTGATTTTAGGATGAGTAAAACTAGTTCTTCCATGGAGAATTTCCTCATTATTAATTAAAATAATGCTGCCAGGCTTTACTTTCGTTTCAAATGCAATGTCTTCGCGCAGTGAAACCTGCTCAAATAACTCCAGGGCTTCAATTTGTTGAGGAGTAAAACGTGGAAGCTCAGGAATTTTTTTTTGTGCATCATTATAAAATGGTTGGTGATATTGACAGCAGCGCAATTCATTGCCATGCATAGCAAAGACAGGACTTAAATCATAAGGGGGGTATCAGCAGCCTCATTCCCACGTCGAGAAGCATAAAACGGTTGATACAATATCTCAAGAAGATCAGGTCCTTGGATAAAGTAATGAAACTTTTGGAAAGTCATAATGTTTGGGTCACGCAACGTGAGGGTGGCATCAGGATTTAAATAGATCCTGAAGTTTTTTAAGTGGGAGAGCAGGAGCTGGTATCCTCGTTCTTCTCCCCACAGTCTTCAGCATTGCTAAGAGTTTTCTTATATTCACTTTTAAAGAAGCATGTTTCAGACCGCTCTTCATAGAAAGTTGGGCCATTTTGGAGTTCCTCGCATGCTTTATCAAGCATTTCTGTAAATGTATTTATCGCATCCTCTGTTTTTTTGGTAAAGATCCTCTTCGCACTAGGATCGCTTTTTAACACGAGCATTTGCTCGTCGAGTTGATTCCTCATTTGCTCGATATCACTCCAGCTTTCTAAATTCTCAAGAGAAAAGTTAGCAAGTCCACTTAATAATTCCTGTCTTAATTTTAAATATCTGAGCCTTTCTTCATTAATTGGCATATTACTCAATACTTTATCTATTTTTTCATCGCCCGCGTCAATTCTTAGTCTAATTTTATTTTGGGCTATGCCAAAGACCAATTGTGGTGAAGTTGTAATGAGACTTCGAGAAACTGAGTTGCAATAGTCGATTAAATCAGGTTTAGAGGGTAATTTCTGCCATAGCTTATAAGCGCTTTCAGAGAATAAGCGAGCTCCTTCATCGTTTGCTTCAGCGGCAATCCAGTTTCCAGGTTGGTCAGGGTCAGGTTTTAAAAGAATAAGATCATTGGTTATAATCATATTTAATTTGTCTTTGCTATTTTTCTTAAACCAGGCTTCTGCGTGCTTTGAGCCCAATTCACCTAGGAAGAATGCATTAGAATTATATGCCTTAGATTCTGATAAACCCTCTCTATTCAGGTCTAATTCTTGCTCTATAAAGTCCTTTGTTTTCCAGGCTCTTCTTGAACCCATAAAGGCAACAACCTTTTTAAAGTTGCTGCGCTCATGACCTTCTACACGGGTAAAGATATGCTTTGTGTCACTTAAATGTTCAATTTTTCCCAGCATGTCTTTTCCTTTATTAGACACGATCCATGATGTAAATGTTTCTGGAATTACAACACCTACTCCTGGAGTTAAAAATGCTGCTTCACGTACTCTATTTTTTATACCATCCATAAGTTTATTCGATTTGCTATATAAATCACTAATACCGGTGTATCCTTGCTTATTGGCTAATTGAATGACAAGTTTGCGCATTTGAGAAACTTCACGGACAATCCCCCCATCAGCAGCAATGACATCATTTCCACTCATATCATGAAAGTCAGCTCCTAAAAATTGATTTGCTTTATTCATTGCAGCTTTAGCCGCATAGGATTTTCCGGAGGCCGAAGGGCCTGCTACAATTACTACAGGACGTTCTTGCCATTTCGGCCCATCCAAATGAGAGGTTGATTTGATAACGACTGCATCCCTGAATTCTTTACTATTCACTTCTTCTTCCAAAGCCAGATGAAATAATTCAAGTCCTTGTTTGCCAAGAAATTTTAGCATATCTGTGGTTGCTTCTTCTGGATGGGTTGCTCTTGTCTCTGGGTCTCCTTCGTATTCAGGGAAGGGGTGCGTCTGAATATATTCTATGAATTTTTTTCTAAAAAATTGGGGGTCGATGGAATCAAAAAAATGGCTTTCTTCCTTATAAGCTGATGTATAGTCTCGAACTTTCTTCAAATGCTTGTCGTCATAATCATTTATCCCTTTATACAACTCGTGCTCCGCTTCCAAGCCAATACGAAATGGCCCTTCAGCGTCGTATTTTCCGATTTGTTGCTGTAATGAAGTTACGGTTGAAGAATCGAGTGTGCGCATAATACAGATACCTCATAATCGCGACCATTTTGATCTAATTATAGCCAAAATATATTATGCGAGTATTAACCGCATTTATTAATGTGATGAATCGCTTTTACCAACTAACCAATCAGCACTGACTTCGAATTCTTGTGCTAATGCGTCGAGCAGCTTTTCATCTGGGCTTGTGGCACCATTAAGTAATGCTTCTGCTTTAAATTTGGGAATCTTAACCAGCTTTGATAATACTTCGATGCGCTCTACACTTGATTCGGGTGCCCCAATATTATCAAGCTCCTTATTAAGTCTTTCTGAAAATCTCTTATTAAGCATCTGCTTCTCCTAATAATGATTTAGTTAAGGTAAGTACATATAAATTACTCATCTAAGTCATCGCTCCTCAGCTAAGCCATTGGATGTCAGGCAGAAGCGAACGGTTATCTTATTTATTTCATATAGCATAAAAAAAAGGTTTTGCAATGATTGCCCTGAAAATTCGACACATTAAGCTTTCTCATGCAAATTTGTGTCTACTTTTCTCAATAATTTAATTGGAGTTGATCTGTACGGTCTTTCAATTTAGTATTGAACCTCAAAAGATGATTGTTTAGGATAAACATGATCGAAGAAGTTACTGTAAAGTATCCTTGTGATTTAATTATATTCGGTGCTTTAGGGGATCTTTCCTGTCGTAAATTATTTCCTGCTTTGTATCAGCTAGAACGTGCGCATTTGCTTCATGCGAATACACGTATTATTGCTTGTGCACGCGATCCGTTAACAGTAACGGACTGCACTGGGTTAATAAAATCTAAAATAGAAATGTTTCTTGGTGATGAGCTGGAAGAGCAGGCTTGGTCACGTCTTATGCAAAGAATGACCTATTGCCCGATCGATCTTACCAAGTCCGAAGATTATGCAAAAATAATAGATTACGTAAATCGTGCAGAGCGAATTACTATTTCATATTTAGCGATTCCCCCTTCATTGTATGCGCAAACATGCCAAGGTCTTTCACGCATTGGTTTAACCAAGCAACCTTCTCGTGTCGTCTTAGAAAAACCAATTGGCCATGATTTACCTTCATCTATTGCAATTAATAATGAAGTTGCTCATTTTTTTGCTGAAGATCAGATTTATCGAATTGATCATTATCTGGGTAAAGAAACCGTATTGAATCTCCTTGTACTGCGCTTTGCTAATGCAATTTTTTCCTCAAATTGGGATAATCAGGCAATTGATAAGGTTGAAATTACCGTTGCAGAAGAAGTAGGAGTTGAAGGACGGTGGGCTTATTATGATAAATCAGGTCAAGTAAGGGATATGCTGCAAAATCATTTATTACAAATATTATCTCTGTTGGCAATGGAACCTCCGATGAGCTTATCTGCCGAATGTATTCGTAGTGAAAAGTTAAAAGTATTAAAGTCATTGCGGCCTATCTCTGATACTCATGTTCACGAACACACAGTGCGAGCTCAATATGCGGGAAACATGATCAAAGGCCAACAGATACCTGGATATTTAAATGAAGAGGGCGCGTATAAAGGGTCAACTACTGAAACTTTTGTTGCGATTAAAGCATATATAGATAATTGGCGCTGGTCTGGCGTTCCTTTTTATTTATTAACTGGTAAACGATTATCAAAAAAGCAAAGTGAAGTGGTAATTTATTTTAAGCCTCAACCGTACAATATTTTTAAACAATTCAAACAAGAACTCTCTCCTAACCAGCTTATTATTCGTTTGCAACCTGATGAAGGTGTAGAACTGCGAATGATGAATAAAATTCCTGGTCTTAGCGAAAGCATGCAACTAAGAGACAGTAAGCTGGATTTAAATTTCAATCATCTATTCAATTCACAAAGAATAGCCGATGCATATGAACGCTTATTGTTGGAAGTGATGTTAGGTCATCAATATCTCTTTGTTAGCCGGGAAGAAGTAGAGCAAGCGTGGAAATGGATCGATGAAATTGAGCAAGCATGGCAAAGACAAGATACCCCTCTTTATACTTATCCGTCGGGTACTTGGGGACCGTTGGAAGTAATTCGCTTATATAATGGCAAAGCACATGTATGGGGTGAGCAAAATGCTGTTACGTAGTTTTAGTGAAGCCCCTTTATTAACTGATGACTTGGTTGGTCAGTTAAAGCAGATTCTTTGTGAGGCCATAGAACATCGTGGTCATGCTTATTTAGTAGTTTCAGGTGGAAAAACTCCTATTGATTTATTCAAGGCACTGGCAAAAACAGATATTCTCTGGGATAAAATTACTGTAACTTTAACTGATGAGCGTTGTGTCTCTGCTGATGATCCGGATAGAAATGAGCAGTTAGTTCGGCATTTTTTGCTCCAGCACCATGCATCTAAAGCTCATTTCTTAAGTTTATATAAAGAAGACCATACCCTAGAGCAAACAGAGCATATAATTGCTTCTTTACCTACTTTTGATGCGGTTGTTTTAGGGATGGGAGAAGATGGACACATTGCATCTTTATTTCCTTGCGCTGATGAACTTGCAATGGGGATGAATGATAATGCTGCAGCAATAGTTCTCGTCAGGCCGAGGACCGCCCCCCATCAGCGAATAAGTTTGTCCAAAAAAAGACTATTAAAAAGCCGCAAGATTTTTTTTCATTTGCTAGGCCAGAAAAAATTAACTGTATTGCATCAAGCTATGGCAGAACACGATCCTATGATTATGCCGGTTAGTGCTTTTTTAAATAACTTTAATACTAATGTTCAGGTGATGTATGCACCTTAAGGAAAAAGAATGCATCCGGTTGTAGCTCAAGTTACAGATCGCATCCGTGAACGTAGCACGCATAACAGAGGTTTGTACCTGAAACATATAGAAAAATTGCGTATGAAAGGCCCTCAGCGTAGCGT
Organism: Legionella tucsonensis; assembly: GCF_001468035.1. Lineage (GTDB taxonomy): Bacteria > Pseudomonadota > Gammaproteobacteria > Legionellales > Legionellaceae > Legionella > Legionella tucsonensis. The sequence continues at coordinate 2,675,805 of NZ_LNZA01000001.1, read as the reverse complement.
GCTTCACTGCGGCAATTTAGCGCATGGCTTTGCCGCTTGTGCGAAGCTGGATAAAGCAAATCTGAGCGGTATGACCAAAGCAAACATAGCTATTGTTTCCGCCTATAACGACATGCTTTCGGCACATCAACCTTATAGAGATTATCCATCCTTTATCAAAGAAGCTATCTCTGCTGCTGGAGGGGTGGCACAATTTGCAGGAGGTGTTCCAGCAATGTGTGATGGTATTACTCAAGGCCAAATAGGGATGGAGTTAAGCTTGTTAAGCCGTGATGTAATTGCCATGTCAGCGGCAATAGGTTTGTCGCATAATATGTTTGATGGCGGCCTCATGCTGGGGATTTGCGATAAAATTGTTCCCGGTTTATTGATGGCGGCTTTGAGCTTTGGGCATTTGCCTTTTATTTTTATTCCTGCAGGCCCCATGCCATCGGGCATATCAAATCAGGAAAAAGCACGTATCCGTCAATTGTATGCTGAAGGAAAAGCAGATAAGGACGCATTACTAGAGGCAGAAGCAGCCTCATACCATTCTCCTGGTACATGTACTTTTTATGGTACCGCGAATTCCAATCAATTAATTATTGAAACTATGGGGTTGCAACTTCCTGGTTCTTCATTTATCAATCCCGGCACGCCGCTGCGCGATGCACTAACATGGGCTGCGGCACAAAAAATTCTCTATTTAACCGATTTAGGTGAAGATTATTTACCTATTGGCAAGCTGATGGATGTTAAAAATATTGTTAATGGGATCGTCGCATTGTTGGCGTCAGGTGGTTCAACCAATCATACAATGCACCTCATTGCGGTAGCAGCTATGGCAGGTTACTCAATCAATTGGGATGATTTTGCTCAATTGTCGGCGGTAACTCCTTTAATTGCCAAAATTTATCCTAATGGATATGCGGATATCAATCATTTTCAACGAGCGGGTGGAATGGCATATTTTATTCACGCGTTACTGGATGCTCAATTAGTGCATGAAGATGTACATACAGTGATAGGCTATGGTTTGCAACGATATACGCAACAACCCTTATTGGATAATGAGCAATTACTATGGATTTCTGGACCCTCTGTTTCAAATGATGAGAGTGTATTAACTTCAACTACAACTCCCTTTAAGGCTCAAGGCGGCTTGCAAGTATTAAGCGGAAACATAGGACGCGCTGTTATTAAAACCTCAGGACTTGCAGCGGGGAGAAGCAAAATTCAGGCTCCAGCGGTGGTTTGTTCCAGCCAAGAAGAATTTGAGCAGATGTTTCAAAAAGGTATTTTGGAGCAAGATTGTGTGGTTGTGCTTCGTTTTCAGGGCCCTAAAGCCTGTGGAATGCCTGAATTACATCAACTAACACCCAAGCTTGGGGTGCTCATGGATAAAGGGTATCACGTTGCTTTAGTAACTGATGGACGTATGTCTGGTGCTTCAGGTAAAGTTCCTGCGGCGATACATGTTACGCCTGAGGCAATAGATAATGAAGTGCTATGCCGTATTGAAACTGGAGATACGATTTTAATTGATGCTGAGCAAGGCATATTGCAATTATTAGTTACTGATTATGAACTGGGGTTAAGAAGCAGCGCTGTTTTAAATGAAGGAGAGTCTCATCGAGGTATCGGCCGAGAACTGTTTACCAGTCTAAGATCACAGTTTACGGGGGCTGAGCAGGGAGCATGTAGCTTGTTTCAGGGAAAAGAGTCTTGTTATGATTTTTGATGATTTAAAATCTTTTGCGATCGTTGCGGATATTGGTGGAACTTTTGCGCGTTTCAGTCGTGTGAATTTAGAAAATTTGGTAATGGATAAAATTGAAATTTATTCATGTACTTCATACGACAGTCTTGAATCAGCCTTATTAGCTTATAAGGCACAACACGAATTAGAAGAAATAAAGCACGTCGCTGTGGCAATCGCGTGCCCAGTGCTTGATGATGTTATTTGTATGACTAACGCACATTGGCGCCTTTCTATCAGTGCATTAAAGCATAAATTAGGTTTGGAAGAACTCAAGGTTTTGAATGACTTTAATGCGATTGCCATGAGCTTGCCTGTCTTGTCGGACCAACAACTACTCCAGATAGGAAGAGGTACTGCAGATAAAAATGGAGCAAGAGCGGTATTAGGAGCGGGAACAGGGCTGGGTGTTGCTTTCCTCACATCAAATCAAGAAAGATATTTTGCCCAAGCTGGGGAAGGCGGGCATATGAGCTGGGGTGCAAAAACAGAGCAGGAGTGGTTTATTTATTGTTATCTGAGAAAAAAGTATGAGCATGTATCCTATGAACGCTTATTGTCAGGCCATGGTTTGGAAAATTTGTATCAAGCACTGGGCGCTTTCCATCAGCAGGAAAAAGTGTATGCACCCGCGTCAGACATTATTACTTTGGCCTTAGCACAGCAATGTATCATCGCTGAAGCGACAGTAGCGCAATTTTTTGCCATTCTCGGCTCTTATGCAGGGGATTTGGCATTGGTTTTTGCAGCTTTTGGTGGAGTTTATATCGCGGGTGGTATTGTGCCTCGACTCATTTCACTGCTGGATCGCAGTGATTTTAGAGCTCGTTTTGAAGAAAAAGGTCGTTTTAAAGCATTTAATGCAAAAATCCCGACCTATGTAATTACCGCCGAGCAGCCAGGGATATTAGGAGCTGCAGTTTATTTAAAGCAATCGTGGTCTAGATAAAAATAAAAAATACCTGCTATTAGATCATTAATCGGGTTACTCTATATCCAGGCTACAGTTGACGACAAGGAGAGGTTTTATGTCTTTTCCAAATTGGATAGTGCAACCGGAAATTGTATTTAGTACATCACCTGTAATTCCGGTTGTTGTGATTAAAGAAATAGAACATGCTATACCTTTGGCCACTGCGTTGTTTGCAGGGGGTATTCATGTAATCGAAGTTGCACTTAGAACACCAATCGCTTTAGATGCTGTTAAATTACTTATAAAAACCTTTCCTGAAGCTTTAATTGGTGTGGGTACTGTAACTACGCCAGAGCAATTAAAACAGGTAGCAGATCTCGGTGCAAAATTTGCATTAAGCCCTGGGAAAACACAGGCCTTATTGACTGCCGGGCTTACTTCTCACATTCCTTTAATTCCTGGTATATCCAGTGTTTCTGAGTTGATGGAAGGATTAATTTTGGGGTATACCCGTTTTAAGTTTTTTCCCGCAGTAGCCGCAGGGGGAGTCAATATGTTGCGTGCAATGCATGGACCATTCCCTCAAGCAAAATTTTGTCCAACTGGTGGTATTAATGAAGTAAATTTTTCTGATTACTTGGAGCTACCTAATGTTTCGTGTGTTGGAGGATCTTGGATCGTACCCGAAGAAGCAATTAAAAAAGGTAATTGGTCATTAATTACTGATTTAGCTTTTGCGTTGCGTCAAAGTGTAAGAGGATGGGACTAGATGATTCGTTGAAAATAGTGAAAGCATAACCACAGCATGCAAAAAATACAATTGACAGCTCATAAGAATGTGCGTTTTATGCCGAATTTTGAATTATTGATCAAGGAGTTAGAATATGACATGGATTGTAGCAATTATTGGTTCGCTTGCTGGATTTTTGTTTGGTTATGATGAGGGGATCATTGCCGGCTCTTTGGAATTGGTCAAAAATCATTTCAATTTAACCGCGACGCATATCGGTGTAATGGCATCAGCCTTGCCTTTTGGTGCGCTTTTTGGTTCCATGCTGATTGGTGCGATTACGGCATCAAAGGGAGTCAAACGTTTTGGCCGCCGCACTTTACTGTCTTTTGCTGGAGTGTTGTTCTTTTTTGGCGCATTAGGTGCAGGATTTTCTGATTCTATTGCAGTACTCGTTATCTCACGATTAGTCCTTGGACTGGCAATTGGTATGGCTTCAGTCATGACACCTTTATATTTGGCTGAAACAGCAACTTATGAGACAAGAGGAGCCGTAGTTGCTATTTATCAATTGGCAATGACTGCAGGAATCGTCTGTTCGTATTCGGTCAATTACTTGTTTCTTGAAAATAATGATTGGCGCACCATGTTTGCTTCAAGTGCTTTTCCAGCATTGGTTTTAAGTATTGGAATTTTACTCATGCCCGAATCTCCAAGATGGTTGTGCAGTGTAGGGCGTCGTGACGCAGCATCTAAGGCTTTAAAAAAACTGCGTAAAAGTCATTCAATCCAACATGAGTTGGCGGATATCGAAATGACATTGGCAAATGAACCTAAAAAGGGAAGTTGGCTCTTGTTATTTAAGAGTCCTTTATTGCCCGTTTTGATGCTGGGTACGATGTTATTTTGTTTACAGCAATTAAGTGGAATTAATGTAATTATCTACTTTGCACCCGAAATTTTTAAAAATTTAGGGATGAACAGTATTACAGGACAAATATTAGCAACGATTGGCATTGGTGTGGTTAATTTATTGGTGACTGTCATTGCAATGCTTAGTGTTGATAAAGTAGGACGTCGTAACCTTTTGCTGTATGGTTTTTCCGGTATGTTGTTTAGTTTGCTGGCTTTATGTGTGTTTTCATTATATCAAGTTGTTTGGCTTCCTCTTTTATCAGTTGCTTGTTTAATTCTTTATATTTTTTCTTTTGCAGTGAGTGTGGGGCCAGTACCGCATATTGCAATGGCAGAAATATTTCCTCTGCATGTGCGTGGTGCAGGAATGGGGTTTTCTGCGATGAGCAACTGGACTTTTAATACCGTAGTCATTTTTAGTTTTCCACTTTTGGAGAAAATGATGGGTATTGAATATACTTTTGCTTTATATGGAGTGATTTGTCTTTTAGGACTCATGTATACTTATTTTTATATGCCTGAGACAAAGGGCATTAGTCTGGAACAAATAGAGAATTACATTATGTCTGGTAAACCGTTACGCTTATTAGGACGTGAAGAGATACCCTCTACCGAAGGCATTACTAAAAAAGAATCATCTTATTTAGCTTCTGCCTAAGATGTAATGAATTTACTGGAAACTATATAAGTTTCCTCTACGTCCCGCAGACATCGGAACGTAGAGGGAAATTTAATTAACAATTTTTAGTGAAGAATGGTTCGATTTACTTGTTAGTTTTTCTCTTAGTTCAACGGCACGTAAAACAGCTACGTAACTCCAAGTAAGCGAAGGAGCTCCTTGCTGTACTCCGGTATTTAAATTAACTTGTTCGCTTAATTTCATATCCGGAGCGTATTTCTTTATAAGTTTTAAATAATTATCCCCAGTTTGAATGTTTTTTGCTATTTCGCCTTGATTTATTAAGGGTAAATTATCAGCCAGTGTATAGTAATATTCAGCCATAGTGGCAGTTAAGATAAACCAAGGGTTACCGATGCTGTTAGTTTGATATCCATCATAAGTATCTCCAGGATAGCGGCCAAACAAAATTTCTCCCGAATGTTTATTATTGATTGGGAACATGGAATTGAACTGATCATATAAGGCTTTTACTGTATTTTGGACGTAGATACTGCTGGGTGATAAATCTCCATTCGTTTGTGGATTAAATAAAATACCCAAAATTACAGAGGAATCAAGTTCTAAAGTTTTTTGGGGGCCGGGATGGGGTAAAAGCGTTGCTTGAATTGTCTTATGATCTGGGTCAAAATGCTGATTCAGACGTGTATTGATTAGCCTTGCTTGTTGTTCATAATAAACTGCAGCCTCATTATCGTTGAGACGACGAGCAAGAGCGGCACCTTCAAAAAGCGCTTTTTGTTGTGTCATAGCAGTAAAAAAATGATGTCCAAAAACCTCTTCCCAAAGATCATAATTTTTATCAGACCAATGATGTGCAGTGTATTCCAAATCCATTTTAATTACGCCCATTGAATGAGGATCCAGATTGTTATTATACAGATTGGCTTGAACATATTCTGTTTCATTATTATCCAACAATTTTTGAGCAAAACGAATGAGTACCGAGGCTCTTAAGGCTGGGCCGTCATTTTGCGGTCTTCCCCAAGGGCCTTCGAAAGGATAGCCATCAATATAAAACTTGGGTTCTCCCAATATATCTTGGCCAGGTGATGGATTATGCTGATGCTGAAGTTTTTGTGTCCAGGAAACATAGTTAAATAAACGTTCTTTGTATCCAAATGTCTGAGAGGATTCATACCATGTTTCAATCAAATCCATGGCAATTGCAGAGTCGCGAATCCAATCATAATAATAATCTGGATTGTGTTTGGAGGGCGCGGCAACTATTGCTCCATTTGATTGAATATTTACAAAAAAATGCTGCCTCAGCTTTTGGATCTCTTCCAGACTAAATACAGAACTTATTGCTTGAGAAACAAAAAAAATCATTAAAAAACATATCCTTTTCAACGTAATCTCCCTATAAAAAGACAAACTTTTTCATGGTACCTTAAATTAACTGAGCAGAGTATAGGAAAATTAAAGAAGTATTTATACGGGATCCAGTTCTGAACAGGAATCGTTCGATATAAAATTTTTTATCTCGAATTCACATTTATTAAGAAATATGTATTATGCTTGGGTACAACTCAGCGGAACTCGGGGTTTTTCTGGATATGTACGAATACTCGACAAGTGTCGTTGCGCTGCACCCAGGCTACAAAAATTAGACTTTCCTAGGTCTTTTTATTATTTGCGAGATCATAAAATAAATGGCAGGAAGGATAAATAAAGTAAAAAATGTACCTATACATAAGCCTCCGATAAGCACGACACCTATAGCGTGTCTGGCTTCGGCTCCAGCATCATGTGACAGCACCAAGGGGATGGCACCAAAAACCATGGCACCGGTGGTCATAAGAATAGGACGTAACCTTAATGAACACGATTTTTTTATCGCTTCTACTAAGGTAAAGCCTTCCTTTTGTAATTGATTGGCAAACTCTACAATCAAAATGCCATGCTTACTGATTAATCCTACTAAAGTGACCAGACCAATTTGGGTAAAAATATTTAAGGATTGACCAAATAAGTAAGCAAAAAGTAAAGCGCCAAAACAAGCTAAGGGTACGGTGAACAGAATAATGAATGGGTAAACAAAGTTCTCAAATTGTGCTGCAAGAATGGCATAAATAAAGAGTATTGATAAGGCGAATAACAATACCATTGTGTGAGATGATTCATTATATGCTTTAGCAGCGCCTGCCCAACTCAATTTATATTGGTTTGGAAGGTTCTCTTTTGCCAGTTTCAAGAGGTTATTCATTCCTTTTTTAAAGGATTGCTTTTCAGGTAATTGAGCATATAAAGTTGTAGAGCGCATTTGGTTAACATGCTCCATTGCAGTTGGTTGTGCACGTCTTTTCATTTGAGCCACAGCACCTAAAGAAATGCGTTTTCCAGAGGGAGTTGTAAGATAAAGCTCGTTTAAAGTCCATGGTTTAGAAGAGCCTTCTAAGGTTAGGTTATAAGATACGCCATCTTTTTGAAAAGACATGGATTTATCGCCACTGAAAAAAACTTCGATTGTTTTAGCCAATTGTGCGGGGGTTAATCCTAACTGAGCTAAGGCATTTTTATCTATATTTATAGAGTATCCCATGGAGTCAAGACGTAAGTCATAACGAGTAGAAGCAAACTCCTTGCTTTGATCCAGTATTTTTTTAAAATGTTCTGTTGCATCGAATAATTGTCGGAAATTTTCGGTAGTGGAAATGACCAGTTCCAGTTCCGAATTATTGCGGGTATCTTCTACTCCAGGTAATCCAGAGTCCCAGCTCCAGACTGAGGCATCGACTGAAGGTAATTGCTCTGTTTTGGGTTTTAAAGAATTTACAATTTGCTCTGCAGAACGATTTCTTTGTTTATGAGCTTTTAAAGGCATGACGATACTACTACCCCAATTTCCTAAAAAGGTTAACGTATTTTTTGCTTCGGGGACTTTGCCAATGGACTGTTGCACGCGTTTTGTATTAGCTTCTAGCGTATCTAAGTTATCTCCAGATAAAGGTGGAGTATAGATTCCTACTAAACTTCGATCTTCTTTAGGAGCTGTTTCGCCAGGCATCATTTTGTAAAAAAGCAAACTTAAGCTCAGTGATGTGAGGAGTATGAGAAGCGTGGTTTTCTTTCGGTAAATAATGATACTCAGCAACTTATAGTAATACTGGGCTAGTTTATTCAGAAATCCATCTATGGCAGGCCATAAATGTTTTGTGTTTTTATGGAGGAATGTAGCGCACATCAATGGAGAAAGTGTCAAAGCAACTATTCCTGAAATGAATACACTACCTGCCAGGGCGACTGCAAATTCGATAAATAATTGGCCGATCATGCCATCAATTAGAGCAATCGGTGCATAAACGCTCGTTAAAGTTAAGGTCATGGCAACGATGGCAAAACCTATTTGTTTTGATCCTTTAAGTGCTGCATCCATGGGGGATAAATCATCTTCAATATGACGCCATATATTCTCAAGAACAATAATTGCATCATCTACAACCAAACCAACGGCCAATACCATCGCGAGAAGAGTCATTTGATTTATAGTAAAGCCTGCAATTTTCAAAAATAGTAAAGAACCTAAAAGTGAAATCGGAATTGCAATTAATGGAATTATTGTGGCACGTATATTCCGCAAAAAAATAAAAATAATGATTAAAACTAAGAAAATAGATTCAAGAATAGAAGATTGGATGTTTTTAAGAGATGCTTTAATGAACTCGGATTGGTCAATAATAATTTTAGTTTTAATGTCATCGGGCAAACCTTTTTTTAAAGCATTCAGTTCCTTGCGCACACTTTGGGATACTTCAATAGGATTTGCATCATTCGCACGATTAATAGCAAGCACCAAACCGGAATGACCATTGACCTTCACTCGGAATTGATTATTGTCTGTAGTTAATTGAATTCGAGCTAAAGATTTAAGAAAGACAGGATAATGGTTTTGAGTTTTGATAATCAGATTTTCATAGTCTTCAGGAGTTTTTAATTCAAAATCAAGTGTAGTAGGGATTTTGTTTTGATAGTTACCAGCAGGCAGAGATAAGCGGTTATTGGCAATGGCATTGGCTACTTCATCGACATTAATTCCAAATGTATATAATTTCTTTTGGTCTAATTGAATGGAGTAAGTAAAGGGCTGTCCCCATACATCAACAGAGGCAACTCCTTTAAGGCTTCGGAAAATATTTTTTAGATTCAAATTGGCATAATGGGTCAGTTCACCGAAATTTAAAGAAGAAGATTCCAGAGCAATTCCTATAAAAGGTAAGCCATCTGTTTGTCTTTGACGTTCGATTATGGGTGCTTTTACTATTGTAGGGAGTTCTGCTTGTGCCAGGCGTGTTGCCTCATGTGTGGCATTTAGCGCTTTGTCCATGGAAGTTCCTGGGCGAAAACGTAAGGTAATGTGTGATTTTTCTGGTTTAGAACGAGAAGTCATTAACTCCAATCCTTCTACACCAGCAAGTTGATCCTCGAGCACATTAGTGACCACAGACTCAACTAATTCAGGGCTGGCATTAGGATAATGAGTATTCACCGTAATGACCGGAAAACTGATATCAGGATATTCTCTCAGGGATAATGAATGAAAGCATAATATTCCCAAGAGCAGGATCATACTATTAAGAATAATTGCAATTACTGGATGTTTTAAAAAATAGCTTGTAAATTTCATAACTGGGTAGCTAACCTTTATAAATTGATACTTCCAGTCCTGGATATAATCGTTCCGGGCTCTTACTGATTATTTGCTCCCCGGATTTTAATCCTGAAATAATTTCTACCTTATCTTTTTCTTGTATCCCTGTTTTGACAGCAACAAGTTCTATTTTATTATTAACTACCTTATAAACATGTGTTTTTCCCTGTTTGAGAAATAAGGCCTGTGTTGGAATAACTAATGCTCCTGTTTTTTTATTCACTACGAGCAGACCGGATATGCTCGCACCAACTAAGCAGTGAGTGCACTGGATATCCACATCTGCGGGGCACATATGTGTTTCATCGTCTATCATTCTTTGTACATGACTTAAACGATAAAGCTGGTTTAATATATAAATGGGTTGGTTTTCTTTAATTGAGTGATTATTTGTGCAAGGAACATCAATTTCTACAGTTAATGAGTTAGGATCATAAATGGTCACTACAGGAGCACCCTCGGTGACTTGTGCTCCTTCCTTAATTTTAAATGCACCAATTACGCCGTCAAATGGCGCATAAAAACGCATATTTTTGAGTTCGATTTTGGTTCTGGCTTTTTCTTTTTGTGAGTCGATCCAGATTCTTTTTTTCTCTTCCACTTCCCTTGCACTCACAAATCCTGGTTTTTGCAAATTTTTAAGGCGTTGGTATTGAGTGTTTTCCAGTTGCTCTGTTTCTTTAGAAAGTTGGTAGCTTCTTTCAAGGTCTGGATTAATTATTTTAGCGATTAAATCTCCTTTTTTTACTGTTTGCCCTGAGCTTATGAGTGTATCAAGCATTCCAGACCCTTTAGCAACAAGAACCGTTGCATGTTTGGGACGGATGGTCCCTATGAGTTTTATTGTTTTTTCAATTGTAGCCGGTGTTACAGTCACTGTTTCCACTATTTTAGGGGTTGGAAGAGGGGAGGATTTTGCGTGATAATAAAATAGATAGTAACTGCCTAAGGCGGTAAGAAGTATACTCGATAATCCAATAATCTTATATTTGGAGCATAGAGTATTCCTTAGTTTGGAGATGATTAATTGCAGATTCACGAAATACTCCTAAATTGGGAGTTGGATTGCATTTGAGCTATGGTGATTATGGCTTTGATCCATAAAGGATCACTATTCATACTAGGAACAATAATTAATTCTTCACCACCAAGTGTTATCCATTGTTTTTTAAGACGTATGGCTATTTCTTCCAGTGTTTCCAAACAGTCAGCAACAAAAGAAGGACAAACGATAACTAATTTTTTAATCCCTTTAGCAATCAATTCAGCAAGAATGTGATCGGTATAAGGTTTTATCCATGGCGTTTTACCCAATCTTGATTGAAAAGCGGTACTGTAACTACTCGTAGATAAGCCCAGTTCGGCTGCTAATAAACGACTGCTCTGATGGCATTGAGCCCTATAACATCTCTGGATGTTATCTGTTAAAGTGGGGCATGATTCAGTGCAAATTAATTTGCAACTGCTTTTTGTAATTTGGCGCTCAGGAATTCCGTGATAACTAAAAAGAACATGTATTTGCTCTTGAAGATAAGTTTTAATAGTTTGAACCTGCGCTTTAAGATAAGCTGGATGTTGAAAAAAATCACTTATGATTTTGATTGATGGGACAAGATCCCAGGAGCTGATAATACGCATGGCTTCAGCAATAGATGATCCATTAGCTGCTGATGAGTATTGTGGATATAGAGGCAGAATAGTAATAGATTCGCATTGCTTTAACTGATTTAAAGCAGTGGCTATAGAAGGGTTCCCATAACGCATGCCAAGAGCAATTACGTTTTCTGATCCAACTTCTTTTTGTACCTCGTTTACTAAATTCTGACTATGTAATAGTAAAGGAGAACCCTGTTCAGTCCATATGGATTGATAAGCTCGGGCGGAACGTTTTGAACGGAAAGGTAAAATAAACATATAAACCAATACATAGCGAAGCAAGGCAGGAAGATCGATGACTCGCTTATCGGTAAGAAATTCGCGCAAATAACTCCTGACAGATGCAGTATCTGTACTGTTAGGGGTGCCAAGATTTATAAGTAATAAACCACGCTTCATGAGCAATTTACTGACCTTAAATAGAATAAGGCCATCATACATGAAGACGGTTTTTAATTCAGTATTTGTTTAAAATTTGGTCTGACATGGCTTATAGACGCAGCACCACGATGATACTGCGTTAATTTTAATTAAGCCGTTTCAGCCTCAGCATTTTCATTAAGTACAATTACATTAGCTGCATGTAGACCTTTGTCACCTTGCTCTTCATCATAATTGACTATTTGTCCGGGAACTAATGTTTTATAGCCTGTACCATGAATCGATGAGAAATGAACAAAAATATCATCACCACCATTTTCTGGAATAATAAACCCCCAACCTTTGGCGTTATTAAACCATTTTACTTCACCTTTAGCCATACTTCCTCCTTTTTCTGGAGTCTCATGACCTAGACTCCATCGTTTCTCAATCGCTCTGACTTTCTTCTGTCTGTTGAGCAATTGCATTCATCCATAAATGACAATTGAACCTATTTTTTATAGGAAGTTTTAACATAACGTAAAACAGACTCACTACTCAATAGTATTTTTTATAAAAAAAATAATTGTGTTAATAATTTCTTAAGTTGTTTATGCTAACTTAGTATTATAGGTGTAATAAGAGGAGTTCAGATGAGTGATTACAGTACTTCTAAAATGTTAGGAAAACTGGCTGCTGGACAGAGTCACTCCCGCCTTAGGGATGTCTCGCAGAAAACTGAGGAGGTTGAACAAGAATTTGCTGTGCCTCAATTAGTACCCTCTGCAAAACCATCTGAGGAATTAGAAATGAAAAAAGTCCTAAGCAATATTTTAGGGCCATCCTTTTCAAAAGAATATTCTCCGATGGATAAAAAGTAATTTAGTAACGGTCATCCGTATTAAAAATAAGCAATCATCCGTAATCATTAAGCCCTCTTCCTCGCGAAGGGGGTTAATTTTCGAATATTAATTTATAAACATAATATTCATTAAAAGAACAAGTCGTTATAAAAAATATTATTAATTTTACTAAAAACAACGATGCTAAAGCTCCCGTTTAGGTATATACTTTTTAGAAAGAGTATTATTTTTTTTGAGGCTTTAATATGGCAGGATTTGCTGAAACTGCACATTGGAGGGACTCCGCTCGAAGTGCTCGTTTTTTTATAGTTGATGCTCGAGCTGCGTTTCCTATCTTTTTGTTTCTAATGCATATTAGGATTTGGACAGGGATATTGGTTTTAGTCTCTGCAGTCTTTTTTGGCATCATTGAACATTACGGTTTTACAGTCCCGGTTTTTTTAAGATGGATAAGGAGCACTTTGGCTGGGTCGATTAGGTCTTCAAAACCGTGGTGGCGATAGTATGGAACGTGATATTACTAAATGCATGTCCGTTATAGCCGCAAGTTTAAATGCAAAATTTTATCTTAATGATAGATTTGTGAGTTATGAGGAGGTGTTTGCTGATACAGGTTTGTTACCAGCAATTGCGAAACGAGCAGATCAATTGTGTTCTCTCTGTCTTGGGTATGGCTTAGGAGCTACATTTGATGAGGCAGAAGGAGCCCTGTTAGGGCTCAGAGTCGTTTTTGATGAAGTAACGCCTAATGTTTTACGTTTGTTGTGTATGACTGACGTATTAAATGAGTTAATTCAAGGTGGTCCAAGTCGTGATTATACCCCCTTGGATGAGTTGATGTACGACTAGATGTGTTTTATTAAAATATATTGTAAAGAAATCGTAAGTAATGGTAATTTTAGATGCATTTATAATTGATTTTGATAGACTTATGGTAATTAAAGATTTTATGGTTTAAGGGTAGTGTTATGACAACAACATTTTTTAAAAAAGAGGAAGATGAGCGCCACATTAAGGCAATAGCAGACACTATGTCTCGTATGGAAAAAGCGTTAGAGAATACGGGTGGAAAAGGTTTGGATGATGTCAAAAATGGCAGTAATTATGTAGGAGTGATAGACGTTGTTGTTGATGCTCCACCCAAAGATGCTAAGCAAGTTTTTGAAGCAGAAAAGCAGAAGCTTGAAGCGATGAAAGAACAAAAAGCCGCACCCGATCATAGTTCCATCAAGCAAAGTATTCAAGGCACTAGGCAACAAAATCAAATGGAAGACATTGAACTTGATGCTAGTGAATCTAATAGCTTTGAGATTTAATAATATTAAAATCCCGATTACACTTTAGCCATTTTTAATATTCACAAAGAGTTTTATTCTTTGTGAATTTATCTTTTTCATATAATAGAAATTTACTGTTATACTCCTAAATATCGCATTTGATTTTTTCAGGGTGTTTCATTCTTATAAGGTATTACATTTGATGTTATGAAAGAAGATTACGCAGAAGAACATAATGAAGCAATTCTTAAAGCATTGGATTATGCGATTCAAAATGGACCTTGGGATAAGTCGAATTTTCTGCGGTCAATTGGTAATCGTTTAATTGGAATTCGTGATAATTTTGCCAAAAAAATTAGTGCGCGCAGTCAAGCGCAGATTCGAGCTGATACCCATTTAGCAAACCGTCTTGCTTTAAGAAGTGGTCAGCAAGAGGTTTTTGTTTCTTTATATTCTTCAGATGGGTCAAATCTTCAGTCTTGGGAGCGAATAATCGCCAATTTGCCGCGACAAATGATTTCTCGTCCAATCTATGCAAATGAAGAACAAGTACAAGCTTTAATCAAATCAAAAGAAAAAAAACAAAATGAGGGTTATGCCGCTATTTACATTAATCAAACGGATATCATTCATCTTTCTGCTGATAAAACGCTGAGTGACCGATTAGGTAGTCCTTTACTTACGTTAAAGGATAGGGCTTTAGATGTAGAGAATATTACCCGCTTTGTTCATCTAAGCGGTGAATATAAATATTCACGTGGTCGTTTGATTAAAGAACAATAGACCTTTCCCAAACTCTACTGTGGTGGGGAATTGCTTCGTCGATAAGGTACTCGAATCCTCATGTACTGGCGTGTACACTCCGGTTCTGCGCTTCGTGTTTCCTTGCACTTCCCTCACCACAGCGAGTTTGGAAAGAGGTCTAATGATTCTATTTTTACATGTCTCTTTGTAGTTATGTAAAGTATTGCTTGCGAATCTCTCGCAAAAATATCCTAGAGCAGTATATACTTAAAAGAAACAAACCAGTTTGAAGTAATCACTAATGGCACAACAACCGCAACAACAAGGTCAAGATAGTGGCATGGGCCCAATATGGGTTATGGTACTGTTGTTTATTACTGTGTATCTTATTTGGAAGTTGGAACATCAGTATATTGTGATGGTTGTTTTTCAAATTAACATCTGGCAAGCAAAACTTGTTAATTTATTTGTTCATAATGAGCAACTGGCGAGTTTGATTCAAATCATGCAAACAGTAGATCCCAATGCAGTAAACTGGGAGCAGCTGTTAGATACAACACGTGCTGTTGGCGATTTCATGCGCTATCCAGTGGTTCTTGTCTTACTTGTTCTGGCAGTTCTTTTGTATCAGTCAAATATCACTTTAAAATTCCGTAAAATTTATGATATGAAAAAATTACGTGAACAGGAGCAATTTAACTGGCCTGCAATTATGCCTGTAGTCAAAGAAAATTTAGTGGATCAGGATATAAATCAAGGTCCTTGGGCAATGGCTCTGACGCCAATGGAATTTGCACGTAAGTACAATTTATTAAAAAAAGAAGATATGTTACTCGACGATCAGGTACCTGGACAAGAGATGACAGCAGGGGTACGAAGAGGGGATGCAAAACGAGTTTTTACCTTACAATTAGGCCCTTATTGGGATGGTTTTGAACATTGCTCACCGCAAGCTTATGCATTAGCAGCCGTGTTTATTGCTCGTATTAATCGAGATAGGGATGCAGCCAACACTATTTTAGCAACGTTAGACCGATCTTATGTTGCGGGAAAGCCTGATTATAGTGTAGCCAGGCCTATAATAGAAAAATATAAAAACACAGAAATTATACAGGAAGTTGTTGCAAAACATGCCTATACTTTAAGTGTAATGGCTTCATTACTTGAAAAAGCTCGAGATGATGGGGTCGTACCGAGCTCTGAGTTTTTATGGTTAAGACCCGTAGATAGGCGTTTATGGTATATGCTTAATTGTGTTGGTAGACAAACACCTTTTTCAGAGGTCGCAGGTCCTTTCGCTCATTGGAAAGCAGAGAAAGAAATGGGGCGGCGTTCGTTGGTGCCTATGATAGATGAGGCGATTAAAGCTTTGGAAATCGCCATAAAAGAAGTTAAGTTAACACCCCGACAAATGCAGGAGTTAGAGCCATGATGCGCGGTATTGATTCACGTCATGAGTTAGATCCTACCCTCTTACTTAGGGATACACGGACTTTGACACAGAGATTGGCTGATTTCTTCGCTGATCCAACGAATATATCGATTATACTTTTTACTTTATCAGCAATGTCCTATTATTTTTCCGAGGCGGCAACGCTCCTGATGCTTGTAGGTGCTGGGAGTTTTCTTTACAGTTATACCCGGAAACAAAAATTACCTTTCCGTCTTCCTTTGATTTCACGAGTGAAAGATTACAACGATATGAAGCCAGGCGTTAACAAGCCTAATATGGCTCGGGGAATCGCTTTTTTTGGTAATGATCGTAAAACAGGGCATGAATTATGGTTTGCTAATGATGATATGCGTACCCATGCGTTAATCTTTGGTTCAACCGGTAGCGGTAAAACAGAATGTTTGGTTTCCCTTGCTTTTAATGCTTTAGTACAAGGTAGTGGTTTTATTTATGTCGATGGTAAAGGAGATAACTCGCTCTATGCTAAAGTGTTTTCCATGGTCAGGAGTATGGGTCGTGAAGACGATTTGCTTCTGATTAACTTTATGACTGGTGCGCGAGATATTATTGGCCCACAAGAAAGAAGATTGTCTAATACGTTTAACCCCTTTTCTCAAGGTTCTTCCAGTATGTTAACCCAACTTGTAGTGAGTTTGATGGGTGATTCAAAAGGAGGCGGAGACGGAGACATGTGGAAGGGCCGCGCTATTGCTTTCGTAGAAGCCTTGATGCGCCTTCTGGTTTATATGCGTGATGAGGGAGCAATACTTTTGGATGCTGATACCATCCGTAACTACTTTGATTTAACTCGATTAGAAACCATTGTCGTTGATAAAATATTCCCGCGTGATAACCAAGAAAGTGTTAACATTGAACAGATTCCAAAATTGGTTACAGACCCTTTACGCAACTATTTAGGTACCTTGCCTGGTTACAATAAAGAGAAAAAAGGAAAGCAAGTATCACAGGTTTTGGAGCAACATGGTTTTATTACCATGCAGCTGGTAAGAGCGTTTTCATCTTTGGCTGATACATATGGGCATATTGTTCGTACGAACCTGGCTGAGGTAGATTTTAAGGATGTGGTATTGAATCGAAGGATTTTGGTTGTGCTATTACCCGCTTTAGAAAAATCCCCCGATGAGTTGTCTAACCTTGGTAAGATTATTGTTTCTTCATTAAAAGCAATGATGGCAGCAGGTTTGGGGGAAGACGTCGAAGGGGATTATCGAGATGTAATCTTGAGAAAGCCAACGAATGCACCTACACCTTATATGTGTATCTTGGATGAGTATGGGTATTATGCAGTTCAAGGGTTTGCAGTGGTTCCTGCGCAAGCGCGTTCTCTTGGATTCTCAGCAATTTTCGCAGGACAAGATTTACCTGCATTCCAAAAAGCTTCTAAAGAAGAAGCTGCATCGATTGGTGCAAACACAAACATTAAAATATGTATGAAATTGGAAGACCCTACAGAAACCTGGGATTTCTTCACCAAAACAGCAGGTGAAGCATATGTAACTAAGGTGGATTCATTTCAAGCTAAAGACACCAGTATGGCCAATACTTATATGGACAGTAAAAGTTCTTCGTTTGAAAAGAGAGCTCGTGTTGACCTATTGGATTTAAAAGAACAAACAGAAGGTGAGGCACATATATTCTTCAAGTCAAAAATCGTTCGTGCCCGTATGTTTTATGCGAATCCTAAACCTGTTAAGAAGTTAAAGTTAAATCAATTTTTAAAAGTAGAAGCTCCACCAGACGATTATTTAATGAGATTACAAAAACAATTAGCTTCATTTCAGACAATTTTGGAAAGCGGCGATTTATCAATTAATAAAACTGCAGAAAGTGAAGAAATTACCCTCATTTCCAAGCTATTGCGTGAATCACCCATTGAAGAGCCTATAGAACGAGGTGTTTCTGCTTTAATTGCGTTCCATGGACATAATGAACCAGAGCCTGTTGAAGATTTAATTGAAGAAGAAGTTGAAGGTGCATTAACGATATTTAGTCCTTTGCGAGAGCGTTCAGGGGATCCTCCAATTTTGGTTAGTGATAAAGCTGCATTTTCTGAGTCCTTACTGCCTATTAATGAAACACGCAATCAGATGATGAATATTGAACGTTTGGCCGGGGCCAAGGATAAATACGCGGGTACGGTTGCAAATGAGCTTATTAAGGATTTCCAATTGGCAACCGGCTATCCACCTGAAGAGAGAGATGTTATCGCTCCAGATGAGTTAACTGATTTGGTAAAAACTTTGTCAGAAAAAATTGCGAGTGAGCGTGAAAATGCGAAGAATAAAAGTGAAGAATAAGCTATACTAGCTACGAATTCACTGTGTATTTTATCGTCAACACCATTTGTATACCTCAAAAAAATTTAGCTATGTATGTTTATGGCTAATATATCAAACGTTTTAAGAAAAAAAACACTTTTACAGAAGACAGCTTTTTGAATTATGCAGCTAAAAAGCGTTGTTTTCTTTTTGTTTTTTGTGAAAAAATAATCCTTGGCGCTTTGTTTTTATTCAAAAAAATGTAAAGCAATAAATAAATTTTTAAAAAAATAGCTATTTTATTGAATTCATTGTAACGTAATAATTTGTATGTTTTTCTTAAAGATGGAACACACAATAGAACTACAGTCAGAATCATTTTAAGTGGTCGTTTGAATATGAGGAATGTGAGTGAGATCAGTACGTATTAATCTAATTCAGGCTGTTGGAATGATTGCCTTATTGATGTTGACCGCCTGCAAAGGTGATTATTGGGCACTGGAGAAAGACGAGCCGAAATATCCATGTAAAGTTCTTGGTGCCTGTGATGCTACCATCATGAAGCTTGCTAAAAAATTAAATAGAACAGGGGTAAAAGTAATTACTATTGGCCAAGATTATATGATCAGCATTCCTGCTAGCTATTTGTTTGAACCAGAAACACCCCGTTTAAAATGGAAGGCTTATCCATTATTAAATGAAATTGCCTCGTTTCTAATACAATTTCGTAAAATTGCCATTAACGTAGCCAGTTACAGTAATAAATATGTATCACCAAGAAGAGAGCATGCATTGACTTTAGCCAGATCACGAGTCGTTAGTGAATACCTTTGGTCTCAGGGAGTAGATAGCCGTTTTATCTTTACACAAGGTTTAGGTAGTGATAAACCTATTATTGGATACACTAAAGGTGGTGATAGTTCAATAAATGCACGAGTGGAAATTACTTTCAGAAGAGCTGTGGCATAGGGGAAAGAATGAGTCGTGAAGCGTGGGAAGTAATAAAAAGCAGTAAGAATTTTTATGTTAGCTCATACAGACGCGGACTAATCGCGTTAATTGGTTCTCTATTACTGAATTGCATTTTTGGATTATTAATTGCTTACATTCATTTAACAGAGCCTGAGAGAGATTTTTATGCAACAAGTGGGATAGCTCCTCCTATTCAGCTGCAACCTCTTCTGGCTCCGAATTATTCATCGAACGCGTTACTTCCTCCTGATCCACCTGCAGAGAATGAGGAAGATAAGTTGATACCACAATAAGCGATAAATAGAGGATATTATGGCTGAAGACGCCTTGACAGTTGTTGCACTAAGAAATAAATTTTATAAAGACAGTCAACGCAAAGTAATACTTGCGTTGTTAATCGCTCTTATTGTCAATATAGTCCTAGCCGCACTGTTAGTGTACATGATTACTCATCCCCCAGCCCCTAAATATTTTGCTACGAGTATTAATGGTCGTATTACACCCCTGTTTCCTTTAAATGAGCCAAACCAATCAGATTCTGCAGTATTGCAATGGGCAAATCAGGCTGCTATTGCTGCATTTACTTATAATTTCGTTAACTATAGAGATGAATTGCAGGCTTCCTCTGGTTTTTTTACACCCGAAGGTTGGGATCAATTTCTAAACGCTTTACAACAATCAAATAATCTGGATGCGGTGAAGGCTAAAAAACTGATTGTTTCTGCTGTAGCAACACGAGCTCCCATTATTTTGCAAAAAGGTGTATTGAACGGAAATTTTTCATGGCGAATACAAATGCCTATATTAGTAACATACCAGAGTGCCAGTGAATTTACTCAGCAAAATAATGTGGTTACTATGTTAATTACCCGTATTTCTACTTTAAATTCGCCCAGAGGAATAGGTATATCGCAATTTGTTGTAGGACCTGCCGCAGGTGGAGCGTCTTAATGAAAAAGCTGAACTGGTTTTTAAAGTTTTGTTTAATGTACGGAATAGCCTATTGGATTCCTGGTCCTTCCTATGCACAAGAGCAATCTGATAGTGCTCAACAAGCCTTACAACAGTTACGCTTATTGCAACAACGTTTATCACAAAATCAACCAGCAGGGCAAAATCAGCCACCAGGGCAAAGTCCAGCCCCCGGTCAAGCTCAAACTCCTCCACCGCCCCAAAATCAAGGGCCAAATATTCCCATTCCTCTTGCCGGTAATATATATAAACCACCTGCCCCGGCTCAAACTCGTCCTCCAGCGCCTAATCCTAATGCGCCACAGGTAATAAGCCAAAGTGACGAAGAGGTCATTGAAAATAAAGCATTTAAAGATATGACAAGAAGCATCTATCCATTGAGTACGGAGCAAATTGTTCATTTAAAACAAATAAGTGAAACTATGGAGTATGCTAAGACCTCGCCTGCTGGTACTCCACCCAAGCCTACAGCAACTTCTCAATTTGTGAATTTGTCTCCTGGTTCGACTCCCCCTGTCATTCGTTTGGCACAAGGATTTGTTTCTTCATTGGTTTTTCTTGATTCATCTGGAGCACCATGGCCGATTGCCGCTTATGATTTAGGAGATCCAAACTCTTTTAATATTCAATGGGATAAAACAAGTAATACAATAATGATTCAAGCAATGAAATTATACAATTATGGTAATTTGGCTGTCCGTTTAAGAGGTTTAAATACCCCAGTGATGCTAACGCTTATACCAGGACAAAAAGCAGTAGATTACCGAGTTGATTTACGTGTTCAGGGTTTTGGACCAAATGCTAAAACCATGCCTCTAGAAACAGGAATTCCCCCCTCGGCGAGTGAATTACTTCTTCATGTTTTAGATGGTGTACCTCCTCCGGGAAGTAAACGTTTAAATATTACTGGAGGAGATGCACGTGCATGGTTAGCTAATGACAGAATGTATGTTAGAACCAATCTTACAATATTGTCACCGGGCTGGTTGGCAAGTATGACCAGCGCAGATGGGACGCATGCTTATGAAATGCAAAAATCACCGGTGTTATTAGTTTCCTGGCATGGGAAGGTCATGCAGCTCAAGGTAGAAGGGTTATAAATGGCTGGCAGAAAAGAAAATATAAAGTCACTTTTTTCCAATACTCGGACACGAGTTATTATCATTTTCACAATAGCATTGATACTGATCGCTATAGTGGTAGGGTATATAAAATTAAGATCGATTAATACGGGGCCTGGAGCAGTTGCAACTGTTGGTCATACTCCAGGCGGTATCCAATCCATTCCAGGCGTTCTTAGCCCAACAGCTCAATATGCTAAATTGCAAGAAGAACAAAATATTGCCCAGGCACAAAAAGCAGTGCAAACAGGCGGAAGTGCTATTCCAACAATTATCAGAACTCAAGCCTTGGGTGAGGGTGTTGGCGTTATTGGTTCCGAAGGTGGACAAACTGGGGTGGGTTTTGCGACATTAGCACGAGAGAGTGAAGAGGGTTCACAAAAAAGTCTTTGGCTGCAAACACTACAAAATGCGGGCTGTTCCAAGGCTGCTGTTAGTCAGGTTGTTAGCCAAGGGGCGCAATTAACTGACTTAAAGGCAGCATGTAGCTGTGTGCAATTAAAAGATAATGGTTACACTTTAACGGAACTGAACCAAGTTTGCACCTGTAAAGAATTAAAAGCTGCAGGATATAATGCAAGGCAACTTAAAGATGTAGGATATACAGCTTCAAGGCTAAGAGAATGTGGTTTTAATGCTTGCGAATTACGTAATGCAGGTTTTACTGCTCAGGAACTGAAAGATGCAGGTTTTTCTGATGATGAATTGAAAGGAGCTGGATATACTCCAGAGGAGATAGCTCGAGCCAGTGGTTTGCCGGATGGAATAACTGCTGCGGATGTATTAAAAGCCGGATGTAATGTCGATGCATTAGTTAAATTACGCAAGGCCGGAGTTTCCGCTTCTGCGATTCGACGGATAAGTGGATGCAGCGCAGAACAATTAAAAGCGGCTGGTTTTACTGCTAAAGAATTGCGTGATGCAGGATTTAGTGCAGCAGATTTAAAAAGAGCTGGTTTTACTCCCGAAGAATTAAGAGCGGCAGGGTTTACTGCCAGGGATTTATTAAATGCTGGATTCACACCAGATGATCTTGCTAAGGCAGGTTATTCTGCTGCAGCAATAAAAGCAGCAGAGAATGAATTGCCGCCGGGCATTACTCCTGATGATATAAAAAAAGCAGGTTGTGATGTTGATGTATTAAAAAAAGAAAGAGCAGCAGGGGTTAGTGCGGCTTTAATTAAAAGATATGCTGGATGCAGCGCTCAAGCGTTAAAAGCTGCTGGCTTTACTGATGCGGATTTAGCAAATGCTGGCTTCACACCCCAGGAAATCAAAGCGGCAACTCCGTTGACGGATGAACAAATCAAAGCCGCAGGTTGTACCCCTGATAATCTAAAAAAGCTCTTCGCAGCGGGGGTTTCTGCAAAACGTATTAAAGAGTTAAATGGATGTAGTGCTGAAGCGTTAAAAAATGCAGGTTATGATGTTAAATCGTTACTTGATGCGGGATTTACCCCCGCACAATTGCTTGCTGCTGGATTTACTCCTAATGATTTGCAAAATGCTGGATTAAGTCCTGCAGATATAATTGCAAGTGGACGTGTTGCAGATTGCAGTGTTGAATCATTGAAGAAAGCACGAGCCGCAGGAGTTAGCGCACTGACGATTAAGAAAACACTTGGATGTTCTGCAAAAGCGTTAAGGGATGCTGGTTACACAGCTAAAGAGCTCAAAGATGCTGGGTTCACAGCTGCTGAACTCAAAGCGGCAGGTTTTAGTGCTAAAGATTTAAAAGATGCGGGTTTCAGTGCCAAGGAGTTAAAAGATGCGGGTTTTAGCGCAAAAGACTTAAAAGATGCGGGTTTTAGTGCTAAAGACTTAAAGGATGCGGGTTTTAGTGCTAAGGATTTGAAAGATGCAGGATTTACAGCAGCGCAATTAAAAGCAGCAGGCTTTAGTGCTAAAGACTTAAAAGACGCTGGTTTTAGTGCCAAAGAGTTAAAAGATGCAGGCTTTAGTGCTAAAGACTTAAAAGACGCTGGTTTTAGTGCCAAAGAGTTAAAAGATGCTGGCTTTAATGCCAAAGAATTAAAAGATGCAGGTTTTAGTGCCAAAGAGCTCAAAGATGCAGGATTTACAGCTGCGCAGATGAAGGCGGCGGGTTTGAGTGCTAAAGAGTTGGCTGATGCAGGATATAGTGCTGCTGAGTTAAGAAATGCTGGATATAGTGCAGCAGAACTGCAAAACATTCAAACAGCTCCTGAAGGCTCACAAGTTGCAGGCTTGGGGGCACCGAGTATTCAGCAAGGTGCATTTAGCATTGGTGGAGTGCCTACAGTAGGCCAAGTCCCAGGAGGCGCTGCAGCACCACTACCAGGCTCTGTTGCAAGTAACGAACAGTTGCAAGCTATTATCAACAGACAAAATCAGCAGCAAGCTGAACAGAAATACCAACAAAAAATCCAACAAAAAACTTCTGATATGCTTACGGCCGCGAATCAATTGATTGCAGACTGGAAAAATGTACCTTCGCAGAGTTATACCGCAGGAAATAAGGAGGAGGAGAAAGCGGTAGCTGCTGCGGGAGCAGGTCCTGGAGGGCCAGGCGGTGCTCAGTCTTCAACGACTACTGTATCTACTACACAAGGAAACATGATTAGAACAGGTGACGTGCTCTTCGCTGTAATTGATACTTCAGTTAATAGTGATGAGCCAGGTCCTATTCTTGCGAGTATTGTTTCAGGAAGACTTAAGGGTACCAAGCTCATTGGTAGCTTTAATTTACCGTCTAATGCTAATAAAATGGTTATTACATTTAATACGATGTCAATTCCAGGCGCGCCAAAAACAATTCCGATCTCTGCTTATGCAATTGATCCGAATACGGCGAGAACTGCAATTTCCAGTAAAACAAATCACCATTATTTACTGAGATACGGTTCATTGTTTGCTTCCTCGTTTTTAGAGGGCTTTGGTAATGCATTCCAGTCTGCTAATACCACGGTTACCATTGGAGGTACAGGTGGTGGTAACAACGTAACCGTTGCTAATGGTGTGGGTCGTTCTACACTGGAAAATGCTGTGATAGGTTTGGCTACCGTTGGTAAGACATGGGGACAGCAAGCTCAAGTATTATTTAATACACCTACAACTGTCGAGGTCTATGCAGGAACCCCTGTGGGGATTTTATTTACTCAGGATGTAAAATCTATTTAATTTGATGGTAGGTAAAAATGGCAGATAATGATCAAAATGATGAGTATAAATTCGCTGAATTAGATTCTCTTGAAAACGAACCTCTTGAGACTTCAGAGTTTGATTCGAAAAGCTCCCCCTCTATAGGAGCAGAGGGAAGGGAGCCCCCAAAAAATATCAAACGCAATGCTTTAATTGCGGTGGGTATAATTATTTTTGCTATGTTGATGTATCAATTTATCGGTGGGATGTTTAAATCTACTCCCACTCCTAAGGAGAGCGAAGCTCCTGCGCCTATAGCGGAAATAACGCCACAACCTACGGAAGTTCAAACCATAATTCCACCTGAACCAATTCAGCAACAACCAGTAGTTCAACAACCACCTCCACAAGTGGTTCAAGAGAGTTCAGCGTTACAACAGAAAGTAGCTTCTATTGAGTCGAGCCAACAAACAGTACAATCTGAGGTGAGTTCAATGAATCAGCAAGTAAGCAACATCAATAATAATGTCAACTCATTGAATGAACAAATTACAAAACTGAATCAGGTGATTAGCGATTTGAATAATCAGGTTGAGAAGCAATCAGAAGTAATTAATATATTAATAGAGCGGACAAAACCTAAACCTAAACCTGTCAAGCGAGTAATTCATATTAAATCAGTATCTCCTCAAATAAATTACTATATAAATGCAGTAATTCCTGGTCGGGCTTGGCTAATTGGCACAAATGGTTCTACACTTACAGTAAGAGAAGGATCAAAAATCGCAGGATATGGGACTGTTAAACTTATTGACTCAATACAGGGTCGGGTTTTAACGAGTTCAGGGCGAGTAATTAGGTTTAGTCAAGAAGATAGTTGAGGTGTTTGTATGGCTGATACATGTACGGGCGGAACAGTAGCTTGCTGGATATCGGGTCAGGCTAATATATTAACCAATATTGCAAATTCGTTGATTCCTGTAGAACGCATGATTACAGGAGGAGCATACCTAATCGGCTGTGCATTTTTATTCAAAGCAATCTATAGTTTAAAAGTATATGGCGAAGCTCGTACTATGATGTCAAGTAATACGAGTATGAAGGAACCAATTGTATATTTGGTAGTTGGTGCAATATTTATTTATTTTCCAACTGCATTTTCAGCATTAATGGTGAGTACTTTTGGTTATCAGAATGTTCTCCAGTATGCTCCAGTAAGCAGTAGTAATCCGACGCTTGATACGTTATTTGGATCAGGCAGTGTCGTAGGGAGACCTTTGACAATTATCATTCAGGTCATCGGCTTAGTTGCCTTCGTAAGAGGATGGGTGTTGATTGCACGTTCTGCTTCGCAAGGACAACCACCAGGAGGAACTGGAAAAGGTTTAGTTCATGTTTTTGGAGGGATATTAGCAATCAACATTGTAGGTACACTTGAGATGATTAATAATACTTTATATGGGACATCGTGAAACAAGGCAGGACACGATTTTAATTTTTAGTTAATTTTTGTAATTTAAATTGGGGAGAAAAAGGTGAAGAGTAAAGTCATTAGTAAATCTAGTTACAAATATTGGTTAAGCAGTTTTATTTGTTTAAGTTTATTGGCTTTGGTGAGTCAAGATGCTGCTGCAGGTGGGATATCCATAGGAACGATGGCATCAACGATTACCTCGTCATTTACAAACTTGACCAAATTAATAACTGCGGGTTCTTACCTGGCTGGATTGGGTTTCTCAATTGGTGCTATTATGAAATTTAAACAGCACAAAGATAACCCGACTCAAATTCCAATAGGTACACCAATTGCTTTAGTTTTTATCGCTGCGGCCTTATTGTTCCTACCTTCTATTTTAGGAGTAACGGGGGTAACAATGTTCGGAGGAAGTGGTGGTACAACTGCTGGACCTACAGGAACAGTCTATACAGGTGGCAGCTAATATTATAGTAGTTGCTTATATAATAAAAATGGTAAGATTCATTTCTGATCCTCTCCCTGCTAAAGGGTAGAGGATCTTTTAATAGGTATTAAATAAATAATTGCCAAGAAAGTTTATTATAAATGTGAGCCGAGAAGATGGCAGTTAATCAACAACAACACAAATTAAAATTAATGGCTACGCCGGGTTCATGGCGTTTATATTCTGCTAGGAAGGTTGACGAACGATTTAAAGCGTTTGAGCAAAAAGTATTTCAAAGAGATAGGTATACTTGCAGGTTTTGTGGATTTCAAGCACGCTTATTTCAAGAGGTGATTAATCTAGATAATAATTATGCCAATAATAAATTAGATAATTTAGCCACTTCTTGTTGTTTTTGTGCTCAGTGCTTTTTTATTGAGTCTGTTGGTGTTGGTGGTTATGGTGGAGGAACATTGATTTATCTTCCCGAGTTGACCCAACCAGAATTAAATAGCATATGTCACGTATTATTTTGTGCAATCACTAACGATACCGGATATAAATCTAGTGCACAAAATATTTATCGAGCATTTAAGTTTCGTTCACAACTTGTGGAGGAAAAATTTGGAGAGGGAACGAGTGACCCTGCAATATTTGGTCAGCTAATAATCGATGCAGGTGTAAATGACGAAGAGAGAAGAGTTCAATTGTTTAAAGATATACTTCTATTGCCTTCGCGCGCCAAATTTCGTAAACAAATTGAAAAATGGGCTGCTAGTGCATTAGAAGAAATTTCAAGTTAGTTTAAATGTGAGGAAAGGAATGGCGCATTGGTCAGAATCATTTTTTGAAGGAATAGATACCTTCTTTGCCTGGCTAAGTACTTCGCTCAAGCAAACAACAGAATCTTATATTGATTTGGAATCAGCAGATAGTCCAACAGTACTGGTAAATCATGATGGTTCCCTGGTATCTATTTTGAAAGTTGAAGGTGTATCAGCCCTTGTAGGAAGCATAGAATTCGACAATTTGGTTGCTGGTATTACCAACTCATTTCAAGGCGCTATGGGACGTCCAGGGCATGCCTTACAGGTTTATTTTAGCCATGATAAACAAAATATAAGGAAATTGATCCAAGATACTTACGAACCCGCTACAGCAAGTGCACGACGGCTGGAACTTAATTTAACGGACTTGTTTGAGGAACGTGTCAATTATATGGCACAGTATTGTGCGGAAGAACGTGTCTATTTTGTGCTAATTACACGACCATTCAATTTGCCTTCTGATCAATTAAAGGCAGCAAGCAAAACTAAAATGAAAATGATTAAAGATATGAAGGCTCCTCCTTTTAAAAACAGCCAGACTATCTATGCAGCAATTCCAGAGTTACGTGATACCCATGATGCATATGTTCGTTCCGTTGTAAATGATTTAGATTCGCTGCATGTTTTTACTAAATTACTGGAAGTTCATGATGCAGTACATGCAATTCGCATGACAGCCGACCCTGATTATACGGCAGATGATTGGCGTGCAAGTTTACCTGGTGATAAGGTCACAATTCGCGAAATTAATAGTTTTGAAGGCGATGCTTCCGATTTATTATGGCCTTCATTAGCAAAACAAGTATTTCCACGTGATGCAGAAGTATTGGATTTACGTACGGTTAGAGTGGGAGATAAGATTTATTCATCAACCTACATTGATTTATTTCCGAAAGATATAAGACCCTTTATTCAGTTATTTACACGTATATTACCTGCGCATATTCCTTGGAGAATATCTTTTTTAATTGAAAGTGAAGGACTTGCAACCATTAAGCTTAAAGGACTGCTTGCGGCGATTCTAACCTTCAGCTCAGCACAAAATCGTTTGATCAGTGACTCAGTGAATTTATTAAAATACATACAGCTTAATACCGATGAAGCACTAGTTCGCTTACGAGTTGTTGCCACAACTTGGGCACCTGAAGACAGATTGGCGTTATTACGTCAAAGAAGTTCCGAATTGGTAAAAGCAATTGAAGGTTGGGGATCAACCGATGTTTCGGAAATTTGTGGCGATCCTTTTGGCGGCTTTATTTCCAGTATGTTAGGTGCTACTCTCAATAGCACGGCAGTGCCTACAGTTGCCCCATTAAGTTCTGTAGTTTCCATATTACCTATTACCCGTCCTGCATCACCTTGGATAAAAGGAGCCTTACTCTTTAGAACACCTGATGGAAAACCTTGGCCCTTCCAGCCAGGATCTACGGAACAAACGACTTGGATTGACTTGGTTTATGCGCGGCCTGGTTCTGGTAAATCAGTTTTATCCAATGCGATCAACTTAGCTTTATGTTTATCTGGGGGGTTGTTACGATTACCGCGTATTGCGATTATTGATATTGGACCTTCAAGTAGCGGTCTCATCTCACTGTTGAAAGAAGCGCTTCCAGCATCAAAACGTCACCTGGTTGCTTATCACCGTCTACGAATGACTCCTGAGTATTCAATCAATCCTTTTGATACACAATTAGGGTGTCGTTATCCTACGGCATTAGAACGTGCCTTTTTAGTTAACTTTATTACATTGTTAACGACTCCCCTTGGAGCAGAAAGACCCTATGATGGTATGCCGGATCTGGCGGGTATGGTAGTAGATGAATTATATAAGAGTTTAGCTGATGAATTTAATCCAGCGCCTTATTCCCCAGGGGTAGAGGAATTTATTGACAGTATTTTAGAGGAAATTGGGTTTGTTCGTGATTCAAAATCAACCTGGTGGGAGGTAACAGACTCACTTTATTCTGCAGGTTTTGTACATGAAGCGATGCTTGCCCAACGTTATGCGATGCCTTTATTAGCTGATGCAGCATCAATTTGCCGTACTCCTTCTATTGAAGACTTATACGAAAGAATAACGGCACCAACAGGTGAATCATTAATTAATGCGTTTTCACGAATGATCTCTTCTGCGGTTCGTGAATATCCTATTTTGTCACGCGTGAGTAGTTTTGACATTGGTGATGCACGTGTTGTATCGCTTGACCTTGATGAGGTAGCGAAAAGTGGCGGGGGCGCTGCAGATAGGCAGACCGCTGTTATGTATATGCTGGCACGTTATGTATTGGCAAGGCACTATTATTTAACTGATGAGAGCTTAAATAACATACCGGAACAATACAAAGAATATCATCAAGAAAGGGTACAAGAAATCCGAGAAGATCACAAACGTATTGTTTATGATGAGTTTCACCGTACTTCAAAATCTGCTGCGGTGCGTGAGCAGGTTATTATAGATATGCGCGAAGGCCGTAAATGGAAAGTACAAATTGCTTTATTATCACAATCAGTCGATGACTTTGATCCTGTAATGATCGATTTTGCTACTGCAATTTACATTATGGATGCGGGACCTTCACAAGCGATCGAAAAAACCACTTCAATATTTGGACTTTCCGATACAGCAAAAGCTGCTTTACGCACTCGAGTACATGGCCCAAGACAAGGTGGAGGTACTTTTCTAGCACAATACGCTACTAAAACTGGAGTGAATGTTCAGTTGCTTACCTTGACTTTAGGACCGGTTGAATTGTGGGCTTTCAGTACCACGGCTGAAGATGCTACCGTAAGAAACCACTTATATCGCCATCTTGGTCCCGCAGAAGCAAGACGTCTATTGGCTGCATTATTTCCTAATGGTTCAGTTGCAAAAGAACTTGAAACCCGCTTGAATAATATGAAGGAAAAAGCTGGTTTGATTGAAGATGAGATGAAAGAAAGTATTGTAGAACAATTAATTAACGAAATTTTGGATGCATATTCAAAAAATCCTGATGTTAAGAGTCTACCTGCTAAATTAACTTAAGCTCGATATAAAAAGTATAAAATAGTTTGATACTATTTATGTCGCTAAACGAATGTTATCTCGTAAAAATGTGACACATTTTATACGGGATCCATTCCGAAAAACCCAGTTTGATATAAAAAAAATAGCATATTTTCTTATATTAAACTTACGTTAAATTCACTTAATACTCCCTTAAGAGTATTTCCATATAATCGGGCCCTGTTCTTAATTAAGAGTGGATTTGATGTGTTTCAAATCCATTCTGAAAAGAATAAATACAACGGAATATTTATTTAGAATGAGGTCTATATGAAAAAAGTAATTGCCATTTTGTTTTCATCATTAATTGCAATCAATACAAGTTTTGCTCTTGGCAACACAGAAATTCCTGATGAGATGTACATTAAAGAGCATTGGATCAGTTTAACGACGAGCTACGATATTGAAACAACAACACGAAAACTAGGCACTTTATATAGAAAATTTCTAAGTCTGTTATTGACCTACGAATTTTTTGATCCATTCGATAATAAATTGGCATACGCACGGTCAAAGTTTTTTTCTCTGACTGCTCATTTTGATGTTTACGATAATTATGAAAATTTTATTGGAGCAGCAGATGAAAAACTATTTTCCTTTTTTCCTACGTTTGATATTTATGGACAAGATGGTTACACAAAATTAGCTAAAGCAAGTATGAACTTTTGGGGTACAACTTTCACAATTTATGATCCTGTAACCGATACAGAAATGGCAATTTTGTATCGGTCATTTTTTAGACTGAAAAATGATTGGACTTTTAAAATTACAAATCGAGCTTTATTTAATCAAAAAGAAATTGATTCTCGTGTGTTAATGACGGTAATTGCATTCCAAGGAGATAGAGAATATTGGGAAAGTGATAATCGAAATTATCTAAGAGGAGTTACTAAAAAATCTACCCAAGCAAGTGAAGTAACATCAGAACAGGTAAATGAGTTTTTGGAAAAAATTGCAGCAGTAAGCAAGCAAGAGGGGTTAGAAAATATAAGAAATCCTGCTCCAGGAATGATGAATTCTTTTGCCAACGAGTTGGAGGCAAGTTACAAAAAATTATATGCTCCCGATGAAACAACACAAACAAATAAGGAAAAACTCGCTGCGTTTACCGAATATTGTTTGAGTTTGGTACAATCAAACGCTCTTACCCGTGAGAAAAAGAAAGCAATTCTTTTCTTACTTAAGGCACGTTTGGAAGGTGCAGTAAATGTAATTTAACAATGTGTCTGAAGTTAAGTGAATCGTGTTTCGATCTGTAGCTTGGAAGAGGTGCTATTTTCTTCACTCCAAGCTACAAGTAAGCGTTCACCTCTCTATGCCATACTTTACTCATCTTGAACGAAAAAATGCTGATAAATGCTCACATACTGATGTATTATGCGCTTTCTCATCATATTTTTTTGTTCAATCTGAGCTCAAATCTGACTTTCTATCAAGATTAAAACATACACCCTTTTACAGCATACCTTATTTGGTCTTTGCAATTAGATTTTGTTGAATAGAAGTTAAGGGGATCTAAGAGGTAATGTTACAATGACCTTTAACCCGCTTTGCAGATTATTTGTTAATGTAATATCGCCTTGGTGCATTTGAATAATTTCTCTGGCAATTGTTAATCCAAGTCCTGTGCCCCCTGTACTGCGCGAGCGGGAGTTTTCGCCACGATAAAAAGGTAAGAAAACATGCTCTAGATCCGCTTCTGCTAATCCCGGGCCTTGATCCGTAATGGTAATTTCCACTTTATTTTGTAGGCAAATTAGATGAATCATTGCCTTATAGCCATAATGAACTGCATTATTGATCAAATTATTAAAGGCACGTTTGAGTAAATTTACCGTACCATAACAAACCAGCTTTGGGCTTTCACTCGTAAAACTAACGTCGTAATTTAGTTCAATAGCATCATCTTTTAATGATGAAAGCAGGGCGACCAAATCAAAAAGTTGCGCCTTTTCTTCAACACTCACATCACTAAAATAATCCAGCGTTTCTCGGATCATGAGCTCCATCTCATTAATGTCAGTCATTATTTTGCTGTAATTGGGATCTTCTTCCAAATATTCTGCACGTAATTTTAAACGAGTTAAGGGGGTACGCAGATCATGCGAAATCGCGGTGACCACCCGAGTTCGATTTGCTAAAAGCTTATTCACTTTTTCCTGCAGATCATTAATTTTTTTAAAAATAGTTTTTTGATCTTGATTTCCTGTTATGGGGATAGGTAACCAATTGTCTTGATGTTCACTGTAATGTAGACTTTGGATTAAGGTATGTATTGGTTGATTGAGTGATCTAACCGCCCAATAATTAATGAAAAGTAAAGCGCCTACCAAGATAACAAACAAGCTGACTATTGAGTTTGCTTGCCGAGGGAAAAAAGAAATTACTTTTATATTTAACCAATTATTTTCCTTTAGAAATACCGAAAATTCCAATTTTTTATTTTGTTTAATTAAATTAAAAAGCACAGGGGCTTTTAATGTTAACAATGCATTTTTATTATATAATGGTTGCGGAGATAAAGTTATCTCTGCCCAGGAAATACTTTGATTTCTTAAGATCAAAGGCCAGCTAGATTGAGGGTTTTTTTGTAAAAGTACAACGAGATGAGTCAATGACCGCACTGCTTTAGGAGGAAGTGGGGAGCGAATGTTTTCATAATAATATTTCCCCAACTGCATCAGTGAAAAAATTATTATTAGATTACCTAGTATTAGACCTACTAGTGTTTTCTTTGCTGTTTTGGTTAATTGACTCATACCACATCAACCTTAGCTTTGAATTGATAGCCACCTCCACGAATCGTTAACAATAATCGTGGATTACGTGGGTCAAGCTCAATTTTTCTACGTAAACGACCGATGAGGACATCAATTGTTCTATCTTGTGAATCACAGTCTTTCTCATATAACAAATCCATTAATTGATCGCGGCTCAAAATACGCATAGGATGTTCCAAGAAAATGACCAACAGTTCGTATTCTCGTTGGCTTAATGGGATAGCGACAGATTCCTTATCAATCAAAGAATGTGTGTTGCGATCGAGAATCCAATTATCGAAATGTATTTGTTGTAATGGGGTGAGTTTTTTACGATCATGTTCCAATTCACCCTGAGTCCGTCGTAATTGTGCCTTTACTCGTGCCAGTAATTCGCGAGAACTGAAAGGTTTGGAAATGTAATCATCTGCACCTAATTCTAAGCCGGCAACTCGGTCAGCAATGCTGTTTGCTGCACTGAGCATAATAATAGGCATACTGTGAGTTTGACGAATTATTTGGCATAAATTTAATCCATCAATTCCTGGAAGCATAATATCTAAGATAATTAAATCAAAATTATTTTCTCTTAATAATTGTTTGATACTCAAACCATTCAAGGTCCAGGTGGTTCGAAAACCATTTTTAATCAAGTAATCATTAATCAAGTGCGTAATTTCTTGATCATCATCAATAATCAATATGTGACTTTTTCTTGCACTCATGAATAACCTGGTAAAATAATGTACGCAGCATTATAACAGTAAACCACTCTATGTTGAGCATTGTAACAAGGTTGTTACAATAAACTCCACATTTGTCATATTCCTATTACATTGTCTCATTACACTTACCAATAGACCTCTTTCGAAGCTCTACTGCAGAGGAGACCTTCTTCGTCGATACGGCACTCGAATTCTCATGTACTGGATGTACACCCCGGTTTTGCGCTCTGTGTCTCCTCGCGTTTCTCTCTCTGCAGTAGAGCTTCGAAAGAGGTCTAATGAAACCTAATAGGAGAGTAAAATGAATATTAAACGGTTCTTATTAATTAGTAGCCTGGCCCTGAGTGCCTCAATTGCCACAGCACAACCATCAGCATCTAGTGCGACAGTGGTTTCTGTAAATCAAACAGGACATTATCGACAGCATGTTGGTAAGTTACTAACCCCGGAACAACGTTTCGAAGTAGCAAAAATCAAGAAAAATCTGCATGCACAAATGGCTCCATTAATTAAAGAAAAACGTGCACTCAGCATGCAAATACGAGGTAAATTAGCAACTCCTAATGCAAAATGGGGTGATATTTCCAGATTAGTAGAAAAGAGAAATAGTGTTAATGCAAAAATAAATACTTTATGGGCTCAAACCCAATTTAAAACCTACCAAAAACTGGGTGTTTTATTACCTATTCGCTATGGTCATCATTGTAGGTTCCAAAATAAAAATCATACAAAAAAATCATAAAGTGCATTTGGCGGTTTCGTGTCTTTGCGAAACCGTTTATTTTTTTAATTCGATGACAACAACTTTTATTGGATGTTTACTCATGTTTTCATCGGTGTGTAATTCACCAGGGACATCTTTAGAGAGATAATACGCTTTATCTTTTTCCAACTTTAAAAAATGTATTTCTCCTTTATTGTTGGCTACTTTTAGTAATCCATTATCTAAAGCAACAATTACTCGATTGTGTTCATGTCGATGCATTTTTAAAATTTGTTTTTTATTCGGATAGATCACTGTTGTCCAAACAGAGACCTCCTTATTTGATAATTGAGGAATGCGAACGGTTTTTTTTGCATCTGCATAAGAATTCATTGATGCTAAAAATGGAAAAATACAAAAGATCGAAGTGATGAATTTCCGCATAATTTTTCTCCATGAGTTTTTTGGGAGAACTATAATGCATTGCGTTTTATTTAAGAAGAGTTTCCTAATTTAGAATTATAATCATTCATTTTCTACATGGATTCTATTTTAAGTAAATCAGACACTAAAAGATATGGGGAGAATTGATTCATGAAGTCAAGCCTTTAATGCTAGTAGACAAAGTATCATCACATTTGTTAACAACAACCTGTTTAATCAACTCCGTCAATAGAATGTAGTTCTGTGTTTTATGAGAGGTAGGGCGCCAGGCTACGCCAATTTCTCTATAAGCATGATTCCTTTTTAAAGGAAATGAGATTAAATCAGTACCTGTAAGAATGCCGCTATTAATCGCAAGATTAGGTAAAAAAGTAATGCCGGGTTGATGGCTTACCATTTGGATTAACGTATGTAAACTGGTGGCAAAAAAATGATTGATTTTTTTGCTTTCTTTTAATTGACATGCTTGTAATGCATGACCTGTCAAACAGTGTTCTTTCTCAAGAAGAAAAATACTGTTTTCAGGTAGTTTATTAATTTCTTTGTCAAATCCTTTATGCGACCATGTCTTAGGTAAGACAAGCTTAAAATAATCTTTGCATAATACGTGTGTTTGAAAATCTTGGGTTGGATACGGAAGCGCTAAAATAACAAGGTCAAGTTTGCCTTCACTTAAATAGTTCAAAACGTTTTCTGTAGTGTCTTCTCTGATGAATAAGGTGAGTTCCGGATAGAGTTGCTGACACAGATTTTGTAGTTCACTTAAAATAAAAGGAGCAATGGTAGGAATAACCCCAAGATAAAACTTACCTTGCATTACTTTCCCTTGGTTTTGTGCGTAATCCACTAAATCATTGCTTTGCTCAATAATGAGTCGACTACGACGAACAATTTCTTCGCCTAAGGGTGTGAATAAAAACGTTTTATGATCGCGTTCAAGAAGTTGTGCCTCTAAGGTCTCCTCAAGACTTGTGATTGCTGCACTTAAAGTCGATTGACTAATAAAACATGCTGCAGCAGCGCGACCAAAATGTTGATGGTCATATAGTGTAATTAAGTAATGCAGCTGTTTAAGACTGATTAATTTTCTCATCGATTTTTCCGATTAAAGTTATCTATTTTATTCATTTTAAATAATTATACATCATAACTATAATTTAATTGAAATAAACGAACTGAGGAGAAATTTATGCTAACTGTAGGTCAAAAAATTCCAGAGTTTTCTATTGTTGCAGCAAAACCCGGCTTTAATAATCATGAAGAAAATGGTGTGAGTGCTTTTGAGGTGATTACTCAAAGTAGTTTTCCTGGTAAATGGAAAGTACTTTTTTTCTACCCAAAAGATTTTACTTTCGTATGTCCAACAGAAATTGTGGAGTTTGCGAAATTAAACAGTGAATTCAATGATAGAGATACAGTAGTACTAGGTGGAAGTACAGATAATGAGTTTGTCAAGTTAGCTTGGCGAAGAGAGCACAAGGATTTAAATAAATTAGATCAATACAGCTTTGCTGATGTTCATGGGAAATTGACTAACGGGTTTGGTGTTAGAGACGAAGAAAGTGGGTGTGCTTTAAGAGCAACTTTTATTATTGACCCGAACAATGTGATCCAACATGCAAGTGTCAACTCATTAAATGTTGGTCGTAATCCTCAAGAAATATTACGTATTTTGGATGCTTTGCAAACCGATGAATTATGTCCTTGTAACCGTCCTGTTGGTGGTGAAACATTATAATCCAAACAAAAATTCAGAAGTTCTTATAAATATGAGGACTTCTGAAAAGGAGTGTTATATGTCTATAGAACAGTTGAAACAAGTGATACCGGATTTTGCTAAAGACATTCGTCTTAATGTTAGTAACCTATTTGGCAATATTGGACAAACCGGTTTAACAGAAACTCAATTTTACGGAACTGCATTAGCTGTCGCATACACATTGAAAGATAAGCATATTATTGATGCTATTAAAACAGAGGGGGCATCCTATATCACTTCTGAATTGGAGCATGCAGCAAAAACGGCGGCGGCTCTGATGGCAATGAATAATGTATATTATCGTGCAATTCATTTGGCAGAAAATAAGGAACTTGCATCACTTTCTGCTAATTTGCGTATGAATGGTATGTTAAATCCTGGGGTACCTAAAGTTGATTTTGAGTTATTTGCTTTGGCAGTATCTGCAATCAATGGTTGTGGTATGTGCATTCACTCACACGTTAAGCAGTTGTTGGAACATGAGTTGAATAAAGTTGCAGTTCAATCGGTACTTAGAATCGCGGCGATTTTAAATGCATGCTGTTTTGTTCTATCTCAACATGAATTATAAGCAGTTTTGCTCTGGGATGATGTTCCCAGAGCTATAAAATCAATGTTCTTTTATAAAAACTATCTTACTTAAGGCATAATTCCTTTAATTTATTTGCTAGAGTAATTACACAAGGGGAGCTTGCAAATTTTTATCGTGTACTATTAAGGAAACATTCATCATTAGCTGAGGCATTGGTATCGAGAGAATCAATGGCCTTTTTAGGCTGCAATTTTGGCAGTACGCTTTTTAAAGATAGTAGAGTTTCTTTTTTCATACTGATAGCCGGGTTGCTATTGGTGGGGCTTGAGCTCTTGTTTCGGGTGCTGCAGGAATGGTCTTGGGGACGCTTCTTTTTATGAGGGTTATAACTTTGAATCCTGCTGTACTACTAGGAGTTGCAATTGGCTGGCTATAATAGCTGCCATAAGTCTAGGTCTATCTGGTCAGGATTTGTATAAAAAGTCATTATTACTAGATGATCGACATTTTTTATGTTGACATGACTCTAATCCTTGCTCAAGCAGATTTTTGGTATTTTAAACTTTCAGAAGGTCCTAATTTTCTCAAGTCTTTACCACTCATATGTTTGGCTGATTGTCACAAGAGAATAACTTCAGCAACCCTTTGCAGAAATAGTTAATTAGTGATGTAGAGGCACTGAAAAATGCTTGCCTATATGAAAAAGGAAAAAAGAGCGTCCCATATCAAGCACGTATGTCGCAGGGAAGAATCTATTATTACATACAATGGTCTTTCAATAGAGAGTCTCTTTCGCTTATAGGGTTTCTTTGAGCCATTTCTCTCACTAAATTTAGGCAGCCAAGCTATGCATCTTGCCAGTCTTCAGGCTCTAAAGGAATAATGAGCCATAGTATGAGGTATGCGATAAGTGCTGTGCCTCCGATGAGGAAGAAAATCACAAAAATAATTCTCATCCATACGGGATCGACACCAAAATAAACTCCTAAACCACCGCATACACCAGCAATTTTTCGATCTTTACGTGAGCGCCATAATTTTTTATAGGGTTGATTCATAATTTGCCTTTTTAATAAATCACGTAACTTATCCAGTTACGAGCATGTTAACCATTTTTTCCCTTCCACAAGACGTGCAATCATCATACTGCTTACGCTGTTGCATGTTACATTAAGCATAGTCGCAAGAGGATCAATAATAATACTAATTGCAGCTATTGCTATTAAAACTGAAGGAGGAAAGCCATATACATTAAGTATAAGTAATTCACCAAGCATTCCTCCACTAGGAATTGCTCCCATTACTGTACCAACTAATAAAGAAACTCCTAAAGCAGTAAGCAGTACACTCGGACTTGAAAAATTTAAGTGAAAGATTCCGAATAAAAAAGCAATCTTGAAAACCCCGCCTATTACAGAGCCATTTTTATGAATGATGGTTCCCAGAGGAATTACGGTTTCATAAATTTCAGGAGGGACTCGCATTTTTTTTGCTGCTATTAAATTAGCAGGGAGACTGGCAGCACTACTGCACGTGGCGATTGATGTTACAACAGGTAGAAAAATGCTGCTCCAAAATAATTTTATACCTTGAGTTCTTCCAGCTAAATAGGCAAATAGTGTGAAGGCAATAGAAAAATAAATGATTCCAAATGTATAATAAAGAACAGCAATTCGAAGGTAATTCGCCATCAATTGAGGACCTAAGTCATGAACCAAAACTGCAAAATAGGCAAAAAAACCAAGTGGCGCATAATACATAATCAAAGTAAAAACACGCATAAAAACTTCTTCGCCTGCTTTTAAAAAATCAATAAATGCTTTTCCTTTTTCATTGGTATTTGATGCAGCTAAGCCTACTAATATTGAAAAGATAATGAGTGCCAAAATATGCTGATGCGAAAGAAGCTCGCTAAACTCAGGAACAGTAAAAATACCAGCAATTTGATCGAAGAAACTCAAGGTAGTGGTTTTTTCTGGAACATTAAGCGGTAAGGCAACGCCTTGAGCTGGAGGAAACAGGCTGACAATAAAAAGAGAATAAACTGCTGCTACGATTCCTGTAAATAAAAAAACAATTGCCATATAAAAAGCGATCTTACCCAGTTTGCCCATAGAGCCGACCCGAGCTATCGCCGAAGAAACGCTAAAGAAAATCAAAGGAATAATTGCCGTAAAAATTAGGTTAAGAAAAATCTCCCCAAAAGGTTTTAGGTATGGGGTAATTGTTCCAAAAAAGTAACCAACTACGCCCCCAAGTAAAATGGCTGTAATTAAAATAAAAGGAAAAAAATAGGATCCAAAGGTTTTTGGGATACTCATTAACCAGTGCCTTAAAAATTTTAGGAACTGTTCCTATTGTATCTCTTTGCCTGGATGCAAAGCTATATCTTAATGAATGCACTATGAAGAACAAATGAAGTGACAGCAGTCTTTTTTATGAATATAAAATGCAATAATTGAATCAATAGTTCTCACCGGGTATAATCGACCACGCTTTATAATGCAACCCACTTTGCGAGGATCATTATGCCTTCAGTTAATCCTGTTGTTTACAATTACGCGGATCTTTTGTCCTGGCAAGCAGAATTAACTCCAATCGAGCTGCAAATATCTGAAAACTCACAATTCATTAAAGAGCAGCAGCAATATCTTAAACCTCTCCAAAAACAATTAAGCTCTCTAAATTCAAGTATTTCCTTTATAGAGCAGCAGATGGATTTGAATCTAGGTATGCCTTCAAATATCATCTATCCAAGGGTTGATTATTATGGGAGCTCTATTCAGGTTTTAAATACATACAGGTTGCAATTCAGATTAAATAGTTTATTCAAGGAGCGTGATGAGCTCAAAAGAAGTATGGCACCTTATGAACGTAAAATTAACGAAGCTCAAGCGAGCTTGCAGCAGTTATCTTCTCGTCGAGCCTGGTTAAAAAAGCATATTCCTGCTGCTCAGTTATTTTTACAAACATTACAAGAAAATCCTTGGGCATCAGTGCAGACGTTGACCAATAAAATTTGGGAAGCACTGATTCATTATGAAGATAATCATTTGACCGGTCTTTCTCCCCAGGTGCGTATAGGTCTGCTCGCTGTTCGCTATTTGAATCAATTGACTATCTATCCAGAAGGATATGCTCCTGAGCACACAAACCAAATTCATCGAGCGAATTATCTTCGTTTGTGTGGTTTTTTATGGGATATGTACCTTAAGGTAAAACAAGAAAAAAAGGATGTTGAGTTTGAGAAGATCTTAGGAAGTCTTATTGAAAGTACCCATGTTGCTCAGTATGGTGATTTACCTTATCCAATGCAAACCAATTATAATGCGAGTGCTTGGTTTGCAAGTAATATACAAAGTATGCCCGGATATTTTGCAATCCAAGAGCAACATTTGCCTAATGTAGAAGAACAAATTCTTAATAATGGATTTGCTTTTATTACTCAGAATACGCCTATTCGCCCTGCTGCACTGCAAAAGCACATAATCAATGCAGTCAATTTAATTGATGCAGAAGTAAAAATGAAAAAGCAAAAAAACGAGGAAATTGATTATCATTTTTATGGGCGCGCTGTTTTTATTCTGAATGATGTTTTAGTTAATCCTACAGATAAACAGGCTGCAAAACGTTTGGGAGAGATTGCTGAATATGCATCAGGAAATAACTCTATTGGGAAACAAGTTTTAGGTGGTCTTCTTATTGTGCTTGGGGCATTACTCATTAGTGCCAGCGTTGTTGGTTTTATAACGACTTTTGGTTCGAGTTCGGTGCTCAGTGCTTGGGGTTTTGCCTTAGGTCTAAGTTTATTTGAAACAGAATTTGTTTTCGGCATCGCATCTTCTTTAGCTGCTGCCTCTGGGATCGGATTAACATTTTTTGCAGGTCCTAAAGCAATTGAGTCAGGAGGGCGTAAAGGCTTATCTCAAGAGCTTATGGATATTAAAGAAGGCGTTGAGAATTATGATGAACCTTCATCTTATAACTTTGCTGCATTAAGTTAATTTGATCTTTTCCTCATTGCATCATCAGGTCAGACTCTATAATCTATGAAATATGGTAGGAGTTTTTGCTTTTGAGCAGAGCTTCTTTTCTCTTTGTTTTCCTATGGGTAAATGATGATGAAGCATAAATATTTCTTTAGACATAAGAGCTCTACTGATGTACATAAAGAAAAAAATCAAGAATGCTGTATTCAAATTCCCTCTGCAAAAGATATAGAGCAAATGCATAACATGCCTGCGGGCGCCGATGAAGACCAATTTAAGCGCTTAAAGCATATGACTCAGGTGATTGTAGAGACTCAATCTACAGATTCTTTGTTACCTGTTGTCACTACAGATGTTGTGGAGTTACCTACACACTGGAATCAATTATTTTCCGCAATGAAGAAGGGCAATGCGGAAGTGGCATTGGCGCATTTTGCTCAATTTCCTGAAAAAGATGGACTTCTGCGCGCGTTACTGGCAGTACATACACAAGAATATATACAGGAACTCATAATTTATTGTATTCAAGCGCAACAAAAAGGATGGAAACAATTATCTCCTGACATTCTTATTACACCAGGAGTACTTGAGGTATTGATTAAAGATATTGCAATGACTTTATTTCACTTTGGAAAAGTACATTTTTCTTTTGGTTTGCCTACACACCATGCGTTTAGTGACGAAGGAAGTGGCTTTTGCATTTTAAATAAATCAGCAATATTAATTAAATACGTGCAAAGTTTATCGAGTAAGCCATTGAAAAATATAATTGTTGGGACTGATGTCAATCGAGACAATGGTTTATGCGAAGTTTTAATGAATTCTGCCTCAAATATGGATATATGTCATATAGACGTTTTTGACTCAAGAGTTTATCCTCAACAAGATGCTGTGTTTATTACTGAGGCTTTCAAAAAGAGTGGAAAAAATGTAGGACAAGAAATTCAATTGTGGCAACGAGAAAATTTAGAATATTTTGCAGTAGATTTGAGTCTCACCTTACGTAAATCAGGTTCAGTACATCCTGCTTTGGTTTTTGCAATAGAGAAAATTGAGGAGCAATTAGAACAGGCCAAAAAAAATCATCAAAAAGTAGCTCTATTTTTACCCACAGGTTGGGATTCTCATGAAGAAGAAACAGCGTATTGTGGAAAGTATGTTGATGGCAAATTAATGAGGGCTACTGAGGCACAAAAAACTCGTTTTAACTCAAAGGACTTAACCTATTTTTATGAAAGCTTATTTACACTGTATCAAGAAAATAAAAATCATATTGAAAAAATATATTGGGGATTAGAAGGCGGATATGAGCGAACTATGTATGAGCAACAAATTCAATTGTTGATGTCACTTGTTTTGAAAGATTTAGTCCATCAGGATACAAATCAAATGGCGCCTGATAGTCCTAAAAAAACTTAGGATATTATGCACAACTCCCATAAGCAGTAATCAGAGTGTCTACCTTATTTAAGGTAAATAATAAAAGGGATTGGGTAATTTAAATACCTGTTGGGCATACCCGCCCTTAAGATCACTGCACTGATCCCCTATAGATGCTACGATGGTGTAGCCTTTTTTTGTAATCATTTTTCGTGTGCTTGACTTGAATGGAATAATTGATTTAGCGGAGTAATTATTGGGGCGCAAAAACAGGCCTGACCACTCAGAATAACCTGCTTCGTGTAAATTTTTCTCTGTTGCTCCTCGCTCAGTTTCATTTCTTCCCGTAATAAAAAATACGTTGATACCATGTTTGCGCGCATCATGATACAAGGCAAGCATAGGCTTAATTACCGGAGCATTAGCCGCCATTATGTCTTTGTGAAATTGTTTGCGATTTCCACCAAAATCACGTTTAATCATATAGTTATAATTTGATAAGCTGGTTTCATCAATATCTAAAATCAGAGCCAATTTTTTAGGTGATTTTTCTTTTTGATTTATTTCGGCTTGTTGAGCAATATATTTTTGTGCTTTTTTAATAACTTGTGTTAACTCTCTTTGATAAAGGCCTGAATCATAATAATTCTTGAGTTCATTTTTAACTAAAGTCAGATTTGGTGGAACTGCAAAAATTGGATTGGAAAAAAGAAACGCAGCACCAAGTATAATTAAGGTGAGTGATTTATTGAGTAAACGTGTCATTATCTATCCATTTTTACTAAATGGCAGAATTATATCTTTGTTCATTTGCTTGTCAAATCAATCCTAATATTTGCTCCCTATTTTGATGGGTTTGTGAACTGGGTAAGTTATGTTTTGGCATTTATAATTTACCATAAAATCAATGTTGTAAAACTCATTACATAAATCAAAGTCCATTAATTTTAACTTATTAAGACTTAATAAACTTGTATAGCTATAATCAGAAAAATAAAAGATTGATAAATCTATTAAAAAAACAACAAATAGATTGACATACTATCTACTGATAGATAGTATGCTGCTTATGAAAATTACAATGATGCAAGAAAGGATACTAACCACAGCAGAAAGCTTAATCCAAAAGATGGGTTATAACGC
Source organism: Legionella tucsonensis (assembly GCF_001468035.1). Classification (GTDB taxonomy): domain Bacteria; phylum Pseudomonadota; class Gammaproteobacteria; order Legionellales; family Legionellaceae; genus Legionella; species Legionella tucsonensis. The sequence goes on along the minus strand of NZ_LNZA01000001.1, from coordinate 2,632,154 downwards.
TTTTAGTTATAAAGACATTGCTCAGGTGGTGGGCATTAAAACGTCAAGTATTCATTATTATTATCCGGCCAAGGAGGACCTGGCTGCTGCTGTAATAGACTGGCAATTGAATCGGCTGTCATTGTTTTTAAATGAACTGCAATGCAATTCCTCTTTGTCTTTACAGCAAAAGTTATTGAACTTAGTAGATAAAGTGATTTCTTTGACTTTGCATGATGAGATGAAAATGTGTTTGGGTGGTATGCTTGCCTCAGATGTAATTTCATTAACAGAAAAGGTTAAAGTTAAAGTCCGAACTTTTTTTAATGTTTTGGAAAATTGGATAAAAGAAGCAATCAGCGAAGGGATTTCTGATAAACAAAGACTAGACACTGGTCAGCCCGAGGAATTTTCTAGGTATATACTAGTTCAACTAGAAGGGGGCTTGCTGATGGCAAGATTGTATGAGGATATTTCCTATGTTGAAACAGTGAAACAATATATTAAAAGAAAACTTTAATTTTTTTTATTTAACTTGTCTATCTATCAGTAGATATGTGGACAAGGATATTTATGAAATATTAACTATTTGTGCTCTTACTTTTGGATTAATAACTTCTAACTTGCGAGTAAAACAACCATGACAATCAAAGCCACTAACATTAATAAAGCTGCTTATATCAATATGGAAAGCAAACAAGGCTCCATGTCAAATTTTGAAGAATTTCTTAAGAAGGGTGCTCAACTTGTGCGACAAACTGAACCTAATACTGCACTTTGGTTTGCGTTAAAAGAAGATAATCATCTTGCTATTTTTGATATCTTTCTTAATGAAAAAGGAAGGGAGCAGCATTTTGCAGGTAAAGTTGCCAATGCTTTAAAAGAAAGTGCTTCACAATTAGTAGTAGGAGGGTGGGAGCAAGGTGTGTTACCTAATATAATTAATTACGACGTCATTGCCTCTAATAACTTTAACGTGAATATGATTTTGACTGCTAAGGAAGCTTCTTATATTGTTTTTAAGGCAAATCCAGGTAAATCCCATGAGTTAGAACGCTTATTAAAAGATGGCTCTCAACTTATTAATACAATAGAACCAAAAACTTATTTTTGGATTGCTTTAAAAGCTGACAAAAATACGTACGCTATATTTGATGCCTTTCATGATAAAGCTGCTCAGAATGAGCATTTTGCGGGCCAGGTTGCCTCGATGCTACAAAAAAACGCGGAACATTTGATTGCAGGAGGATGGGAAAATGGTGTTCTAGCTCATGTTCGTAATTTTCAAATTATTGCTTCATCTTAATTTTGCGCACTCCGGTGCGCTTTTCTTTATCATATTTTCATACCACACCTAAACCAAGATAGTTAGAGTACACCTCATTGATATAGGATAGGTATAGTAGATTACCAATGCGTAGCCATCCCAGATTCAGTGTATTAAAAAGATACTCTCTTTAATTAAATATAAATAAGGCAATTGCGATTAAAATAATAATCAACATAACTATGTGTTTATGATTAACCATGATAAATCTCCTATAAGCATAACTTTTGAATTTTAGACTATTTATTAAATATTAATTTTCCAGAGCTTGAAGAGGTATCAATTGATTCCCGCAAACTTTTAAGACCAATTTTTTTGAATCGAGTAGGGTGATCATTTCAATCAAATCTTTAAGCGATCTACTTAAACGGTCTATACGCCAAACCACAAAAACGTCTCCTTCACGAACATATTCTAATGCTGCTTCTAATCCCGGTCTTTGAATTTTACTACCGGTGATTTGATCATCAATAATTCGATCACACCCGGCATTATTTAAAGCATCATATTGTAAGTTCAAATTTTGATCATCAGTTGAGATTCTGGCATATCCGATTAACATAACGTACCCATGTGGTTAAATAACTCAATGAAATTAATCATAAATTAACAAGAATAATTAATCATATATATTTACCAATTTTGATACTAAAAAACTGAATTTTTAAGGGAACTGTAAAAAGTAAGAAAAACCCCGTTTATTTACACTGTTGATTGCTGTTTGTGATCAAATTCGTACTGTTGATAAAAGCAGATTAAAGAGTTTCATAGGTACACTTTCTGATGATGATTCAAATTCTATTGATGATGGTTTGCGACAAGTATTAAGTCTATAATTTAGAGGCTCTCTAGGGTCATATTGTACAAATAATTCAGTTGATTAATGAATTAAATTTTGAAAATTAATATTATCTAAATTATTTTGCTTTTAAGGGATGCAATTCTACTATTGATAGTAAACTATCCTCATAGGACAATCTCCAGTTGATACACTTTCAGATCTTACTTACTATCCCTTAACTATTGGTAAAACCACATTTTATAATGATTCCAATGCGATACTTTATAATGTATTAATTACTTGGTTCCTCATTGATTCTGGTAGCAATCTTGCTGAGTTCATAATAAAAATAAGCTATTATGAAATGAGTTAATTAAAATAGTTCCATAAAAATTGGTCATGATGATGCGATGGCACCATTTTGCAGTTCCAACTATTTCAGCCAATTTAAAAAAATCGCTGCCTAGCAAAACGATATCTGGTCTCAACTGGAAAGAGGTTTTGTACTTATATGGATAGCCTGTTCAACCTCGGTTATAATGCCTCACTTATTTTTGTTTAAAATTGCCATTCCTATGCATTTGAAGCAATTAAAATTAGCCGGTTTTAAATCTTTTGTAGACCCCACAGTGGTTCATTTTCCAAGTCAATTGGTTGCAGTTGTAGGTCCCAATGGTTGTGGAAAATCAAATATTATTGATGCTGTACGTTGGGTTATGGGGGAAAGTTCTGCACGAAATTTGCGTGGTGAGTCCATGACCGATGTTATTTTTAATGGTTCTTCTAATCGTAAATCTGTAGGTCAGGCTTTTGTTGAACTGGTATTTGATAACAGTCTTGGACGCTTGACGGGGCCTTTTTCCAGTTATGGTGAAATCGCTATAAAGCGTGTAGTGACTCGCGATGGTGATTCTTCTTATTATCTGAATGGCAGTCGTTGTCGACGTAAAGATATTACCGATATTTTTCTTGGTACCGGTGCTGGAGCTCGCGGTTATTCAATTATTGGCCAAGGAACGATTTCCCAGTTAATTGAAGCCAGACCTGAGGACTTAAGAGTTCATCTTGAGGAGGCTGCAGGTGTTTCCAAATATAAAGAGCGACGACGTGAGACATTACAACGTATTGAGCATACACGCGAAAATTTGACTCGCGTTGCAGACATTCGAGAAGAATTAGACAAACAATTGCAACGTTTGGAACGTCAAGCTAAAGCAGCTGAACGTTATCTTGTTCTCAAAGATGAAGAGAGATTATGTCGTGCAGAAATTTTAGCACTCAGATGGCGAGATTTTATTGTCCAGCAAGAAGTAAAGCAGTGCCAAATACAAAAATTGGCGGTTAGTTACGAACAGCAGCAAAGCGCATTATCTAAAGCAAATAAAGAACGAGCCACTTTAAATGAAACACTTTATGATGTGGATGAGCAAACGCAGCAAATTCAAGTAAGTTTCTATCAGTTGGGGACAGAAATTGCTCGTTTGGAAGAAACCATTCAACAGCAAATACGTGAAAAGAAACGTTTGGAATACGATCAACAGCAAATGCAGAATGATTGGCAGGTTGCACAAGAACAACTTAAAACCGATAAAGAAGAATTACTTCATTGTCAGGAGCATGCCCATAATCTAGAAAATCGATTGGAACAATTAAGGGTTCAATTTAAAAAACATGAAACGAATTGGCAAAATGAGCAAGAACAACAGAGCGAGTGGGAGCTTCGTTGGCAAGAAGTCCAGGCTCATGCCAGCAATCTGAAAAGAGAGTTTCAAGTCACACAGGTGAAAGTACAACATTTAGAAGAGAAACATCAACAAACTCTTTTAAGATTAGAAAAGATTCAATTAGAGCAAGAAACGATTTCTATAGCGGATTTACAACAGGCTCGAAAAAACTTAGAAGATCAGCATACTAAATTAATTGCAGATCAAGAGTTTGATGAGTTCCAACTCAAACAAAGCCAGGAGAACACAGAACGATTACGCACAAGGTTGCAAGATATAGAGCAGCAGTTGCATGAGTTACAAGATGATTTTCATCAAGTGAACAGTGAGCATGCTGCATTGATGGCAGCACAGCGTGCGGCACGACAAGGTATGCAAAACAATAAAAATCCTATTGAAGAATGGTCAGAAAAACCTAGATTGATGGATATTCTTCACGTTGAAACGAAATGGCAATTTGCGTGTGAACGAGTTCTCAATGAAGCATTACATGCATATGTTTTAGAAACGTTTGATGAGCTATGGCCGCAACGAGCAATTTGCGAACAACGAGGCGAAAATATTGTTACTCTGAAAAAGAGAGCGCTTAACGCAGGGTCTTATCCACGTCTTATAGATAAAATAAGAGGGGATATCCCAGCAAATGCCTATCCTTTGGAGCATATCTATATTGCGGAAAATTTTGATGAAGCATTAAGCGGGTTGCCTGAATTGACAGAATACGAATCCATTATAACGCCCGACGGCTTTTGGTTAGGACAAGGATGGGTGAAATTTGTTACTCCAGAGACACAGGACGAGTTGGGTTTCTTGCCGCGACAACAAAAAATTACAGAGTTATCCGTGGTTGTTCAGGAGTTACAACAGAAGATTGATATCTTAAGGGAAGAACGTGACGAAACGCATCAGCAGCTTCAAAAGAGCCTAAAAGAAATTGAATTGCAAAAGCTCAATGTCAATGCCAGTAATGAGGCACTAAGAACAAACAGCCTCTCTTTGAATACTAATGAGCAAGCGATTATTCATTCTGAAAAACAGGCGGCTGCTTTAGCATTTGAATTCGAAGAGTTGAAGCTTATTTTAGAAGAAATAGTAGTAGAACAATGCAATATAAAAGAGGAATTGCATTCTTTAGAAGAGCAATGTAATGACTCCGAGCAACGACAAGAACAGTGTCTGCATGAAAAGCACGAGCGAATGCAAAGTTTGGCATTAAAAAATAAACATGTGGAGGAGTCTCGAGTTGCACTGCATCATGCAGAGATGGAATACGATAGAGAAAAAAATAAAATACAGCAACTCAATGAGCGTATTTTGCGAGAGCAAGAGCGGTTAAATATTTTACAAGAACGTTTAGAAAACCTGGCAATGCTCTGTTTGCAAACGGAAGGTCCTGGAGAGGAGCTCAAAGAACAACTGGCGCAACAATTGCAAAAACATAGTGAAGTAGAGTTGCAATTGAATTTAAGTAGAGAACAATTATCACAGCTCAGGATAGAGCTTGAAGATTGTGAGAAAAATATTTTAAACTGTGATTTTGAGGTAAAACGGATCCAAGAACAAATAGGTCAAACTCGAATGGAAGAGCAGGCTTTAGTGGTGCGTGCAAGCTCCGTACATGAATCTCTTGATGAGTTAGGTTTGTTACCGCAAGCATTACTTGAACAAATACCTGTGAATGTGACTCAGGTCATGCGTGAAGATGAATTAATTGCTCTTTCTGAGAAAATCAAACGCTTAGGAGCTATTAACCTCGCCGCGATTGAGGAGTTTACTACGGAACAACAACGTAAAATGTATTTGGATGAGCAGTATAATGATTTAAATCAAGCGTTGGCAACTCTTGAAACTGCTATTGAAAAAATGGACAAAGAAACCCGCTCGCGTCTGGAAAATACTTTTGAAGAGGTCAATTCTTCATTCAAAGCACTTTTTCCGCGCCTGTTCGGTGGAGGAAGGGCGCAGCTTGAATTGACTTGTGATAATCTGCTGGAAGCTGGTATTGTAGTAATGGCACAACCTCCAGGAAAACGAAACAGTACGATTCATTTGTTATCCGGGGGAGAGAAGGCAATGACTGCGGTGGCATTGGTTTTTGCTATTTTTCAGTTAAATCCTTCACCTTTTTGTATGCTAGATGAGGTGGATGCACCTTTAGATGATGTAAATGTGGGGCGTTTTTGCGCTTTAGTGAAAGAGATGTCACAATTCGTACAGTTTCTTTTTATTACACATAATAAGGTTACAATGGAATTGGCGGATCATTTAATTGGGGTAACTATGCGTGAACCTGGAGTATCTCGCTTGGTTGCGGTTGATGTAACACAAGCTTTGGCTATGGAGTAAATGATGCAGGCAAATTGGAGCTTAATTCTTAATGTCCTGTTGTTAATTGGTGTTATCGTAGCAATTGGGCGGTTAATGAAAGCTCGAAGACAGAGCTTAAGTCCAGAACGTTATCAACCTGGTTTGGAAAAAACCGAAAAGGGTTCTGATAACATACAAAACTATAATGATGACATAATTGCTGTACGCAAAATCAATGCTTCTATGGAGAATAAAATAAAAGTGGATGAGGACTTGCAAGTATTTAAAAAGCCGAATGCAAAACCATCACAACCACGTTTGATGCCTCAGGATGAAGAAGATGAAATCAAATTAATGATCAAGCCTGAGCCTAAATTAGAACCTAAAGTAGACGTTGATACCACAGCAAAAACAGATAATCCTCATACTTTGATGATTTTTTTACTTGCAAAGGAAAGCAGACAATTTGCTGGATATGAATTATTACAAACCGTTTTGTCGGCTGGTCTACGTTTTGGCGAAGGTCAATTATTTCATCGCCATCAATTTCATAATGGCCAAGGCCCAGTTTTGTGTAGCTTGGCAGCAGCAACTGCAACAGGAGTTTTTGATTTGCAAAATATAGGTGCTTTTAGTGTACGTGGTCTTTGTTTATTTATGCACTCTTCAAAAAATCCTGGTATTGATATTGAGCGATTTGCAGTAATGTTAGAAACAGCAAGACAGTTAAGCGAAGGTTTGGATGCCCACTTACTTGATGATCAGCGTCAGCTGCTGACTGAAGAGCGTATTGCTCGTTATCATCGTCTTTTGCAAATTAATCAGTCTCATTTTGAGTCTGCTGCGGTATAAATTCGCATAAATTGTAGCAGGGTAAAGAAACTCAAGATTTAAGAAGTTTATTCATTTTCTGAAAACCGTATATGGACTCATTCATATCATGGGGTTCACCCGGCTACAATTTATTAGAACTCTTGCAAAACCTGCATCTTTTACTTTATTGCTGTGCTTTGCACTAAAGCAAAATCTACAGGTATGCAAGATGCTCTATTATTTTAGTTTTTTCCTAAGGAAAAAATTGAATCCTCTTCTTCCTCCTTGTTTAAAAGGCTATGAAGATAAGGGGGATTGTTTTTGCTGCAATTACCCTCTTGAACTCTATGCTCAAGTGTTAGTACACTAGACTTTTGGACATGTCTTAATACTATGAACCTAAACACTGTTGCTGCATTACTTGCCCAACCTTGTCAGATCAATGCTGAACTTACTAGTATTTGTACTGATAGCCGTGAACTAAAACCAGGTAGTTTGTTTATTGCCATACGCGGTGAACGCTTTGATGGGCATGATTTTATTAAGGAAGCAGAAACACAGGGCGCAGTAGCTGCAGTAGTGAGTTATGCTATAGATGGAGTACATATACCACAATTTGTTGTTCCGGATCCGATACAAGCCTTAGCCAAAATAGCAGCAGCGCATCGACACAATATACATTGCCCTGTCATCGCACTAACTGGATCCAATGGAAAAACAACAACCAAAGAAATGATCGCTGCTATTTTACCGGCTCCTTCCCATGCGACCAAAGGAAATTTAAATAATCATATTGGTGCTCCATTAAGCATTTTACAATTGAATAGCAAGCATCGTTATGCAGTTTTTGAGTTGGGAGCAAATCATCCAGGCGAAATCGCGCATACTGTTGCAGTTGTCCATCCTGACGTTACCTTAATTAATAACATTGCTCCAGCACATGTTGAAGGTTTTGGTTCTATAGATGGTGTCGCTCGTGCTAAAGGAGAAATACATCAGGGTTTATCTCTTGCTGGCATTGCAGTAGTCAATGATGATGATGCTTATGCTCATTTTTGGGATGAGTTGTTGATTGAAAAAAAAGTACTTCGCTTTTCTTTAGATCATATTGCAGATATTTATGCCCAAGATGTGGTGCTGGATGCTAATGGCTGTGGTCAATTTTCTTTAATCGTACCTAACGGACAAGCGGATATCCATTTAAAAGTTCCTGGGTTACATAATGTTCGCAATGCTTTGGCTGCAGCAGCGTGTTGCCATGCTGTAGGCATTTCCATAAAAGAAATTCAACATGGGCTAAATTGCTTTGGCGGTGTAAAAGGACGTTTAACCGTTCTTGAGGGCAAAAATAAATCTATTGTGATCGATGATACTTACAATGCAAATTTACGCTCTGTTTTAGCTGCTTTAGAGGTGTTGGCAGAACGCCCTGGGAAAAAGATCTTTGTTTTTGGGGACATGGGTGAGTTGGGTATTTGGGCGGCTCAGCACCATCAGGAAGTTGGATTTGCAGCACGTCGCTTGGGGATTGATCATTTACTCAGCTGTGGTTCCAATAGTAAATTGGCTGCTGAGTCATTTGGTATTGGCGGTGAGCATTTTACTAACCAAGAACAACTGGTGCATAACCTGCTGGAAAAGTTATCACCGAATACTGTTGTTTTGGTAAAAGGCTCTCGATCCAGTGCAATGGAAAAAATTGTGCATCAACTGATATAGACTGAATGGAGCCTCAGTATGTCTGATCTATGTGGCAACCAATAATCGAATTAAGAGCTAAAGAAATTTTTTTGTATGATGCTGAATGGTATATTGATTTATGGTATGCTTGGCCGCTTTTTTGGCCCATTATCCTGTTGGGCATTATTTAAAACAAACCCATAAGAGGGGTAACAAGAGGAATAATTATGCTCTACTGGCTAACGCAGCTATTTCAAGGGCAATATCATGCGTTAAGAGTTTTCCAATATCTAACTTTCAGATCCATTTTGGCTTCATTAACTGCTCTTCTTGTAGGGTTACTGTGTGGTCCGGTAATGATTCGCTGGTTGCGAGGTTTGCAGATTGGCCAGATGGTACGAGATGACGGTCCCCAAACACATTTATCCAAGGCAGGAACCCCAACTATGGGAGGGGTCTTAATTTTGTTAGCAATCACTGTGAGTTGTTTGCTCTGGGGTGATTTACAACAGTCCAGTTTATGGCTTGTTCTTTTGGTTACTCTCGCTAATGGGGTAGTGGGTTGGGTTGATGATTACCGCAAACTGGTATTAAAAAACAGTAAAGGATTACCTGCCCGCTGGAAATATTTTTGGCAATCAGTCATTGCGCTTATTGCTGTAATTTATTTATATATGCATGCTACCCTACCTGTCCACACCCAGCTGACTGTACCTTTTTTTAAATCCCTGACTATAGGTTTAGGTATTTTATTTCCTATTTTGGGTTATTTTGTAATTGTCGGAAGTTCGAATGCAGTGAATTTGACAGATGGATTAGATGGGTTGGCTATTATGCCTATAGTCATGGTTGCAGGTGCCTTAGGTATTTTTGCTTATGCTTCCAGCAACGCAGTTTATGCCCCTTATCTGGGTATACCTTACGTCCCTAATACAGGGGAACTGACGATCTTTTGTTCTTCCATTGTTGGCGCAGGGCTTGGCTTTCTTTGGTACAATAGCTATCCTGCACAACTGTTTATGGGCGATGTGGGATCTTTAGCTTTAGGGGCAGCTTTAGGTATTGTCGCTGTGGTTATCAGAGAGGAATTGGTTTTATTAATGATGGGTGGTTTATTCGTTATTGAGACAATTTCAGTTATTTTGCAGGTGGGTTATTTTAAGTACACTCATGGTAAACGCTTATTCCGAATGGCGCCTTTACATCACCATTTCGAATTAAAAGGATGGTCAGAACCTAAAATAATTGTCAGATTCTGGATTATTACTGTTGTTTTTGTGTTATGCGGATTAGCTACTTTAAAACTTCGATAAAAAGGTGCACTCATGAATCCTCCTTTGTATTTAGTTGCAGGTTTGGGTAAAACTGGGGTATCGGTAGCGCGATATTTACATAGTAAAAATAAACCCTTTATTGCTTTTGATACACGCGCACAAGCTCAGAGTGTAACCGAATTTACAAAAGAATTTCCGAATGTCCGTGTTTATACCCAGCATATTCCTGATGACATAATAAACCAATTGTCAGATATCATTGCTAGCCCAGGCTTGCCTTTGGATACCCTTTTTTTAAAAAAGGCAATGCAAATGGGTATTGCTGTATATGGGGATATAGAATGTTTGGCTCGAGAGATTCATGCTCCTGTGATCGCAATTACAGGAACCAATGGCAAATCAACAGTTACTACGTTAGTAGGAGAAATGGCTAAGGCAGCGGGATATAAAGTTGCTGTGGCTGGAAATATAGGAACACCAGTTCTCGATATGCTTCATGATGAGCATCAGTATGATTTATGGGTTTTGGAGTTATCCAGCTTTCAATTGGATTTAACTTATTCTTTAACTCCAATTGCTGCGACCATTCTCAATGTGACTCCCGACCATTTGGACAGACATCATACTATGGATGCTTATACACAAGCCAAACAACGAATATATGATAAGGCACAGATTGCATTATTTAATCGCGATGATTCTTATACTGTTCCAACTGCAGAGGTTAATTGTATTTCTTTTGGTATTGATGCTCCGGAAAAAAACAATTGGGGGTTGATCACTCAAAATGACCAAATATACTTGGCAAAGGGAAATACTTGTATTTTGCCCGTCGATTCTGTATTGATCAAAGGAGTTCATAATTGGCTTAATGCTCTTGCTGCTTCCGCTTTAGCTGATGCTGCAGGTATTTCACAACAACACATCATAAGTATATTGACTTCATTCACGGGTTTGCCGCATCGTTGTCAATGGGTGCGAACTCTTGATGGTGTTGATTGGATTAATGATTCTAAAGGGACGAATATTGGTGCAACGATTTCTGCAATTAATGGAATAGGGGGTTCTATGCAAGGAAAAATTGTACTTATTGCAGGTGGGCAAGGAAAGGGGGCTGATTTTAGCGAATTGGCTCAATCTATAACTGATTATGTAAGATCCATTGTTTTAATTGGTGAAGATGCTGATAAGATAGAAGCTGCATTAGCTAGTGTAGTGCCTATAGCGCGTGCGCCCTCATTGGATAATGCAGTAGTCATAGCGAAGTCACAGGCAAAACCAGGGGATGTTGTTTTATTGTCTCCAGCATGTGCCAGTTTGGATATGTTCCGTGATTTTAATCATCGCGGCGAATCGTTTGCTTCATTAGTGAATGGATTGTAATTGATGCGGCCAAGACATGTGAATCAAAGAGGCAAACCTGTCAGTAGACCTATTTCACTTTATGATAAATGGTTAATTAGTGTGGTCATTGGTTTGCTTATTATCGGACTCATGATGGTGGCTTCAAGTTCGGTCATGATCTCTACCAAATACTTTCATCAACCGTTCCATTTTTTAATTCGCCAAGCATGTTATTTATTTGTGGGTTTAATGATTGCTCTTATTGTGATCAGGACGGATAGCAGTATATGGCAACGTATCAGCATGCCGATGTTGTTAATTTGTATTTTGATGCTGCTTATTGTATTAATCCCAGGAGTAGGTCGAGCAGTCAATGGAAGTCGACGATGGTTAGCTTTGGGACCAATAGGCATCCAAGTATCCGAACTAGCCAAGCTCACGATGATTTTTTATCTTTCGGGTTATTTAGTACGTCAACAAGAAGCAGTGAGTAACAGTATTTTGGGCTTTATTAAGCCTATGGTAATTTTAGGAGTTGTATCTTTTTTGTTATTACTTGAGCCTGATTTTGGGGCTACGGTGGTAATTTCAGGTACTGTTATGGCCATGCTGTTTTTAGCTGGTGTAAAATTACGCTATTATGTAGGATTGATGATTGTAGTCATGGGAGCACTGGCATTTTTGGCGGTTTCATCCCCTTATCGGGTTGCTCGCTTGACTGCTTTTTTAGATCCTTGGGCTGATCAATATAATAGTGGATATCAGTTGACTCAATCCTTGATTGCATTTGGTCGAGGAGGGTGGTTTGGGTCAGGTTTGGGAGAAAGTATTCAGAAATTGCTCTATTTACCAGAAGCCCATACTGACTTTTTATTTGCTGTATTGGCAGAAGAATTAGGTTTGGTAGGTATTTTAATGGTCATGACTCTATACAGTATATTGGTTATTAGAGGTTTGATTATTGCGTATAACGCTTATATTCAGGAGAGGTTATTTGCCTCATACACTGCTTATGGCTTGACATTTTGGTTGGGGTTACAAGCTGCTATAAACATGGGAGTTAATTCGGGATTATTACCGACAAAAGGATTAACTTTACCCTTAATGAGTTATGGCGGTGCAAGTATGGTTATCAATTGTGTTGTAATTGCGTTATTATTGCGCATTGATCATGAAAATCGTTGGCAGGCCTTGGGATTAGGGTCTCTGGCAGCATAAGGGGGCATTTGTGGGTAATTCAGGACAATTTATATCTTCAAGGATGGGTTGTGTAGAACAAATACATTTTGTTGGAATTGGTGGTGTAGGCATGTGTGGTATTGCTGAAGTATTACATTACCAAGGATATCGTATTACAGGTTCTGATTTAGGTGAGGGCAGCACGGTACAAAGGTTAAAATCTTTAGGAATTCCTGTTTATATGGGGCATAAAGCGGAACATATAAAAGGTGCTGATGTTGTAGTTCGTTCTTCAGCGGTTGGTATGAATAATCCCGAAATTGTGGCCGCTCGCGAACAAATGATTCCAGTACTCCCACGAGCAGTGATGCTTGCTGAACTCATGCGCTTTCGCCATGGCATTGCTGTGGCCGGAACTCATGGCAAAACGACAACAACAAGCCTGGTAAGTAGTCTTTTGGCTGAAGGTGGATTAGATCCAAGTTTTGTGATCGGTGGAAAATTGAATAGTCTAGGTATTAATGCTCAACTTGGTCAATCTCCATATTTTGTTGTTGAGGCTGATGAAAGTGATGCGTCATTTCTGTTCTTAAAACCTATGATGGCTATAGTGACCAATATTGATGCAGATCATATGGACAACTATGAGAATGATTTCGATAAATTAAGAACAACTTTTCTTGAGTTTTTACACCACTTACCTTTTTATGGTTTGGCAGTGGTATGTATTGATGACTCAGAGGTGCGCAAGATCGTTCCAGCTATTGAAAGACCTACATTAACTTACGGGTTTTCTGAAGAGGCTCATTACCGAGCAATTAATTGGACGCAAAATGAACTAATCAGTGAATTTACGGTAGTACGTCCTGTACCGTATTCATCATTAAACATTCAATTTCAATACCCAGGCCGTCACAATGTGTTAAATGCCTTGGCTTCTATAGCGATTGCGACACAATTAGGTGTGGATGACGCTTCAATTATACGTGCCTTGGCAAAATTCCAGGGAGTAGGTCGTCGTTTCCAAATGTTGGGCGAGAAGAAATTTGATAATGGTTCGGCTCTTATCGTCGATGATTATGGTCATCATCCTCAAGAAATTCTCTCAACTATCGATGCGTTTCGACATGTTTGGCCAAATAAACGTCTTGTTCACGTCTTTCAACCACATAGATATACAAGAACTCAATCCTTACAAGATCAATTTGTTGATGTGTTAAGTCTTGCCGATGAATTGTTCTTGTTTGATATTTATTCTGCAGGGGAACCTGAGATTCCAGGGATAACTAGTGAGAGTCTGGCGCAAAAAATTAGAGGTAAAGATAGAAAAGTAACTCTTGTAAATGAACAATCACTTAAAGCAAAGCTGAATCAGTTGATTAAAGATGGCGATGTGATTTTGATGCAAGGTGCTGGGAGTATTGGTCAAATTGCTGTGAACTTAATGAAAGAATTGTGAGGGCAACATGAGTCCAACTGAGAATGATTGTGGCCTTGTAGCCGAATTTCAAGGCAATTTATTTCATAATGAGTCTTTGGCGGAATATACAACCTGGCGTGTTGGGGGGCCTGCTGCCAGGCTATATAAGCCCAAAAGTATTGCTGATCTCGCCTTATTTCTTCGTCAGCTTCCTGAAACAGAGGCTTTATTGTGGTTGGGATTGGGTTCCAATTCTTTGATTCGTGATGGTGGTTTTTCAGGAACAGTGATTCTTACTCAAGGATGCCTAAAAGAAATGACGCTCTTAGACATGCAGACTGTTAAAGTCGAAGCTGGGGTATCTTGTGCGAGTATGGCTCGTTTTTGTGCGCGCAATGACTTGTCTGGCGGCGAGTTTTGGGCAGGAATTCCTGGAACCATGGGAGGTGCATTGCGAATGAATGCCGGTTGTCATGGTGGTGAAACCTGGCAGTTTGTAGTTGAACTGCAGACCATGACTCGAGGTGGTGAAATAAAAATTCGTAAACCCGAGGAATACGAGGTAGCGTATCGACATGTTTCGGGACCTCTTGACGAATGGTTTATTTCAGCCACATTTAAACTAAATCCTGGTGATAAAGAAACTTCATTACAGGTTATAAAAGATTTGTTGGCTCATCGGGCAAATACGCAACCAACTAACGAATACAATTGTGGGTCAGTGTTTCGAAATCCTCCAGGAAATTTTGCAGCTCGGCTTATTGAGTCTTGTGGATTAAAAGGTTTCAATATCGGAGGTGCAGTGGTTTCTCAGAAGCATGCAAATTTTATTATCAATCATCAAGGCTCAGCAACTGCTGCAGATATTGAAGCATTGATACATTTAGTACAAACTAAAGTTCGTGAGCAGACAACAATTGAGTTGATGCGCGAAGTTCATATAATCGGAGACCGTTAATGTCTAAGCCACTCAATCTAGTTCTCCTTTATGGTGGAAAATCAGGAGAACATGAAATCTCATTAATTTCAGCTGCTTCTGTTCTTGCACATTTAGATGCGAAACAATATAACATTATCCCTGTAGCGATGGATAAAGACGGATTATTTCATCTTCATCAATATCAGGATTTACTCGCTTACAAAGAAAAACTTCCAGTAGTCACAGAGCACTCAAAACCAATGTCGGGTTTATTTCTTGATGGACGTTTATCTGTGGATGCTGATGTGGTTTTTCCTGTAGTTCACGGCCCTTTATATGAAGATGGATGTTTGCAAGGAATGCTTGAATTATCAGGTGTTGCTTATGTTGGTTGTGATGTCCTTTCATCGTCCATTGGAATGGATAAAGATATGGCAAGACGCATTGCGTGCGTCAATGGGTTAAAGTCAGCGAGCTATAAGCTTTTGTCATGGCATACTCTATCAACTGAAAGACAACGTTTTTGTCAAGAAGTTGCAGAAGAATTTGGTTGGCCTTTATTTGTTAAACCGTGTGCGATGGGTTCCAGTGTAGGTATACATAAAGCAAAGAATATGGCTGAATTGTTAGTAGCAGTCGATGATGCATTACGTTATGACGAAGAGATTTTGATTGAATCATTTATTTCTGGACGAGAAATTGAGTTGTCAGTATTGGAGAGTGTTGTACCTTCGGGAGAGCCGAGAGTCAGCATTGCTGGTGAAATACGTGTTAATCATCCCGATGGCTTTTATTCTTATTCAGCGAAATACTTAGAGAGTGGACAAACAGATCTGATCATACCAGCTCCTATAAGTCAGACATTGTATGAGCAATTAAAAAAGGCAGCCGCAGATATTTTTATCCGATTAAAATGTAAGGGTATGGCACGTATTGACTTTTTTGTTAATGACAAAACCGAAACGATTTATTTTAATGAAGTAAATACCTTACCTGGATTTACTTCGATTAGCATGTATCCAAAGCTATGGCAGGCAAGTGGTTTATCTTATCCTGAGTTACTGGACGAGTTGATCCGTATTGCAACAGTACATCAGAATTGCCGGCGACATTTAGTAACCAATTATCTGTGAACACCATGAATAAAAATAGGGATGTTGATTCCAGGAATTTGCGATATATCTGTTGGTTATTGGTACTAACCATAAGCGCCATATTCTTAATTTGCCGATTAGGTTATTATTATTTGTCTGATGTGGAGCGATTTCCAGTTACCACAATCAAAGTTGCTGCAAATTATGAGCATGTTACACATAAAGAATTGGAAGCTGTACTATCAAAATACTTGAGTAATAGCTTTTTTACTTTATCGGTAAGAGCATTAGAGAATGAATTAAACGAGATGAACTGGACCGACACTGCTACCGTAGAGCGTGTTTGGCCAAATACATTGAAAATAAGGCTCGTTGAAAAAAAACCAATTGCGATTTGGGAAAATGCTCTGATGACTGAGGATGGTAGTTTATTTAATGAGGGTGCTGTACCAGAGGATCTAAACTTACCACGATTAAAAGGACCATTATCGCAACAAGCAGAAGTCTTACAAGTTTACGAAAAATTGAGTAAGATATTGTCAATGTATGGTTTAAATGCAACTGGACTGCATCTAAGAGAAAATCAATCTTGGGTATTGCTTTTAGGCGCTGGCATAAAGATATATCTAGGAAAGAAAGAGTTAGAAGAACGATTGCTACGTTTTTGTAAAGCATACCCTGCAGTATTTGCAGAAAAAATTGAGCAATTGTCTAGCGTGGATCTGCGTTATCCACGTGGTATGGCGGTGCAGTGGAAACAACAAACGGAACGATAATGGCAAAAAAAATAGAAAAAGATATTATCACTGGATTGGACATAGGAACTTCAAAAGTAATTGCATTAATTGGAGAAGTTACCTCTGATGGTGCAATAGATATTATCGGTATAGGTCGTCATCCCTCTCGTGGTTTAAAACGTGGTGTTGTTGTTGATATAGAAGCCACTGTGAATTCCATTCAACGCGCTGTCCAGGAGGCTGAGCTTATGGCTGGTTGTGAGGTGAGAACTGTGTATGCAGGTATTGCTGGCAGCCATATTCGTAGCTTAAACTCACATGGTATTGTTGCCATTCGCGATAAAGAAGTATCGCAGGCTGATGTAGAACGTGTAATTGATGCTGCAAAAGCAGTAGCAATTCCTGCAGATCAAAAAATTCTACACGTTTTACCTCAAGAATTTATCATCGATCAACAAGGTAGCATCCGTGAACCTATAGGAATGGCGGGAGTACGACTTGAGTCGCGTGTACATATTGTCACCGGTTCAGTAAGCGCTGCACAAAATATAGTTAAATGTGTGCGTCGTTGTGGTTTAGAAGTAAATGACATCATTCTTGAGCAACTTGCTTCAAGTCATGCAGTTTTGACCGAAGATGAGAAAGATCTGGGTGTTTGCCTGATTGATATTGGCGGTGGTACCACAGATATTGCGATATTTTGTGAAGGTGCAATTCAGCATACAGCCGTAATTCCTATTGCAGGAGATCAAGTAACTAATGATATCGCTATGGCTTTACGCACACCCACGAAAGCGGCAGAATCCATTAAACTAAGTCACGCATTTGCATTGACCGAATTAGCCAATTCAGATCAGATGTTGGAAGTGACTAGTGTTAATGATAGACCAGGAAGAAAAATATCAGCTAAAGCTTTATCTGATGTTGTCGCTGCGCGATATGAAGAGCTATTTACTTTAGTGCGTAATGAATTACGACGTAGTGGTTTTGAAGATAGAATGGCTGCAGGTATTGTTCTAACTGGTGGTGCTGCCAATGTTAGAGGGGGTATTGAACTTGCAGAACTTTGCTTTGAAATGCCAGTAAGAAAAGGTTGTGCCCATTATGTTTCTGGATTGGCCGAAGCAACTGAGAATCCTTCATTTGCTACAGGCGTAGGATTGTTGTTGCAAGGTTATCAACAACAGTATGAGTCAAACTATAATGTGCCTAAGATGAATGATAATACCCAGGGTTTGTGGGCACGTATGAAAGAATGGTTCCAAGGTAATTTTTAGGTTACAAATAACGTTTAAAAATAAAAACTGGCAATCGATTCAACTAAAAGTTTACTGCCGGTTTTTTATTAAAAGATTAAACATATGAGGGGAGCAGGGTTATGTTTGAATTAATGGAAGGCCAACACCATAATAATAATGCAGTGATTAAGGTAGTTGGTGTTGGCGGTGGTGGTGGTAATGCTGTCGAGCATATGGTTGCAGAAAATATTGATGGAGTTGAATTTATCTGTGCTAATACTGATGCGCAGGCATTAAAAGGCTCAAATGCGAAAATACACATTCAACTGGGTGATGAGCTAACTAAAGGCTTAGGTGCTGGTGCAAATCCGCAAATAGGTCGTGAAGCAGCTGAAGAAGACAGAGACCATATACGCGAAATCTTAAGCGGAGCGGATATGGTGTTTATTACTGCAGGAATGGGTGGCGGAACTGGAACTGGCGCTGCGCCTGTTTTTGCGGAAATTGCTAAAGAATTAGGTATTCTAACCGTAGCTGTTGTCACTAAGCCATTTTCATTTGAAGGCAAGCAACGGGCATTAGCAGCTGAGGAGGGAATTCGTCGTTTAGCAGAACATGTTGATTCATTGATCACAATTCCTAACAATAAATTACTCAGTGTTTTAGGGAAAAACATTAGTCTTCTTAATGCATTCAAGGCAGCAAATAATGTTTTACTTGGTGCAGTTAAAGGGATCTCTGATTTAATTACCCGCCCAGGTTTGATCAACGTAGATTTTGCAGACGTACGGACCGTAATGTCAGAAATGGGTATGGCTATGATGGGCACGGGTAGCGCTGTGGGTGAACAAAGAGCACGTCAAGCTGCCGAAGCCGCAATTGCATCTCCACTATTGGAGGATGTAAATTTTTCAGGTGCACGTGGAATCTTAGTCAATATTACCGCCGGCCTTGATATGTCAATTGGTGAGTTTGAGGAAGTAGGAGATGTAGTCAAAGAGTTTATTTCTGATGATGCAACTGTAGTAGTAGGAACAGTAATCGATCCGGAAATGACTGATGAAATGCGTGTAACTGTTATTGTTACAGGTCTGGGTGATGGAAGACAACGTCATCAGCAAGCACAACCACAACACGCTCATCGCGCACGTTTGATTGAGACAACTCGTAATGATGGATCATTGGATTATCAGCAGTTAGAGAGACCAGCCTTTGTCCGCAAACAAGCTCAAGCAAGTATGCCCTCTGCTATAAAGCAAAATGGTGAGAGTATTCCAGATGTGGATTATCTTGATATCCCCGCGTTTTTACGTCGTCAAGAAGAGACATAAATGCTCTGTTCCTTTCTCTTCGGGGGTGCAGAGGAAGGGAAATTTAAGTTTTTGATACAAAAATAATTAGACTAAATATTAAAATATTGATACGATCACGAAGTTTTGCGTGCAAATTAAAAAATGATGAGGAATAAGGTGAGCACTGAATGACACAACAAAGAACTCCTAAAAAGGTGATCCAGGCAACTGGTGTTGGATTGCATTCCGGTGAAAAAGTGCTTTTAACCTTGAGACCTGCCCCCGTGAATACAGGTATAGTTTTTAGAAGAGTAGATCTTTCACCTGTAGTAGAAATACCCGCCTCATATGAGAATGTGGGCGACACTATGTTATGTACCACATTACATCATGGGCCTGTTAAAATCGCAACCGTGGAACATTTACTCTCTGCGTTGGCCGGTTTGGGTATCGATAATGCTTACATTGATGTGAATGCTCCGGAGTTGCCAATTATGGATGGTAGCGCGGCTCCTTTTGTTTTCCTGATTCAATCAGCAGGCATACGCGAGCAAAATGCACCCAAAAAGTACATACGTATTCTTAAGCCTATTCGTGTAGAAGACAATGGGAAATTTGTTCAATTTTATCCTTATAATGGGTATAAAATTACCTTTACCATTGATTTTGACCATCCAGCTTTTAATGATAAACCACAAACAGTAAGTTTTGACTTTTCTACAACTTCTTATGTCAAAGAGGTTTGCCGAGCACGTACATTTGGCTTTCTCTCCGATTATGAAAAATTAAGGGAATGTGATTTGGCAAAAGGCGGAAGTTTGGATAATGCCATTGTTGTTGATGACTACCGTGTTCTCAACGATGATGGACTTCGTTTTGAATCAGAATTTGTTTCTCATAAGGTATTGGATGCAATTGGTGACCTGTATCTGTTAGGTTCTAGTTTGATTGGCGCATTCGAAGGTTATAAGTCAGGGCATGAACTGAATAACAGATTATTACGTGAATTAATGGTAAGACAAGACGCTTGGGAATATACTTATTTTGATACAGAAGAATATCTCCCTGCAATGCAAACTGAGTTTTATCCTGTCGAAGCGTAGAAATGTAGCCTGGGAGCGACCTGTCTCTTGGTCACATAGGCTTTTCGCTAATTGTGCACAAGTGTAAGGTGAAGATGAATCATGACCCAGGAAAACCCGAGCCGCACAGGTTTCTGGTTATGGTTTTTGCCTCCACCTGCTAGGTTTATTTTAGATTCTTCGCGAATTAACATAAATGATTAGCAAAGGAGAGTTGTGGCATGAAACTTAATTGTAGACTTTTTGCTTTTGTCCTGTTATGCAGCTCATCAATATATTCTGCGAACGCTGAACCAAAAATAACAGAACAGCAACCACTTCATTTGAATTGGTTGGATACCAATATTTCACCGAGTAAGAATTTTTATTCTTATGCGGTCGGCAACTGGCAAAAAAACAACCCCATTCCTCCTGATTACTCAAGTTGGGGAAGCTTTAATCTTATCAATGAGAAAGTCAAAGATATTATTCACCAAATGCTAATCAATGCATCAAAAAATACCAAAGCAAAACCAGGTAGCATGGAACAAAAAGTTGGTGACTTTTATTATAGTGGTATGGATGAAACCAGCATCAACCAACTAGGTATTAAACCATTACAGCCTGAATTTGATCGCATTAACGATTTAAAGAATTTAACGGATCTGCAAAGTGAAATAGCACATTTGCATCAAATAGGAGTGGGAGTCTTCTTTAATTTTGGAAGCATGCAAGATTTTAAAAATAGTGAAGAGATGATCGCTGCAGCCATGCAGGGTGGATTAGGTTTACCTGACCGCGATTATTATCTAAAAGATGATGCTAAATTTAAACAAATTCGCGAGGAATATATCAAACATATTGCTAAAATGTTTGAGTTATTAGGTGACTCTCCAGATAAAGCATCAACCGAAGCCAATACTGTAATGAAATTAGAAACACAACTGGCAAAGGTTTCTATGTCTCAGGTAGAGCAACGTGATCCCCATGCAATATATCACATTATGGATAGAGCACAACTTGCCCAAATAACTCCCGATTTTTCTTGGCCTGCATATTTTTCGGCGATGGGGAAAGCTCAAATAAAAAGTATGAATTTAGCAATGCCCGAATTTTTTAAGGACATGAACAAACAATTAAAAACTGTTTCTTTAGAGGATTGGAAAACTTACTTGCGTTGGCATTTAATTGATGCGTTTGCTTCGTACTTATCTAAGCCTTTTGTCGATCAAAATTTTAAAATGGTAGCAGCCTTGACTGGTGCCGAGAAAATATTACCTCGATGGAAACGGGTTGTTGGTACAGAAAATGGTGCTTTAGGTTTTGCTATTGGTAAAATGTATGTAGAACGTTATTTCTCTCCAGAAGATAAAAAACAAGCTTTGGATATACTCAAAAATATTCGCGAAGTTTTACGTGAAGACATCAATACTTTATCATGGATGACTCCTGCTACACGTAAGGCTGCATTGAAAAAACTTGACTTGATGGAAGAGCGGGTTGGTTATCCTTCTAAGTGGTGGGATTATTCTAAACTGATAGTAAATCGAGGGCCATATGTATTAAATGTAATTCGGGCCAATGAATTTTTAACCCAACGAGATCTGAATAAAATTGGTAAACCTATTGATAGAACTGAATGGGTCATGACACCACAAACGATTAATGCATATTATGATCCCTCAATGAATAATTTAAATATTCCGGCGGGCATTCTGCAATCGCCATTTTTTGATCCTAATGCCCCTGCTGCTTTAAATTATGGAGCAATTGGTTTTGTAATGGGACATGAAATGACTCATGGATTTGATGATCAGGGTGCGCAATTTGATGGTCATGGTAATTTAAAGAATTGGTGGACACCAAGTGATTTAGAAAAATTCAAGGCTGCAACACAATGTATTGTTAATCAATTTTCGCAATATGTTGTAGATGATGGCTTGCATGTACAAGGAAAATTGGTTGTAGGAGAGGCCACTGCTGATTTGGGAGGTATCACTCTTGCCTACAGAGCCTTCCAGCATTCTGATGCATATAAAAATGCACCTACAATTGATGGTTTGACACCGGACCAACAATTTTTTATAGCAACAGCGCATGTTTGGGCAATGAACATTCGACCACAACAACTGCGTAATCAGGTAACTACTGATCCCCATCCTCCAGCCCAATATCGAGTGAATGGAAGTTTGGCTAATATTCCTCAATTTCAGGAGGCCTTCCACATTCCGAATGACAGTCCGATGGTGAATAAAAATCGTTGTGTGATCTGGTAATTAAGCGCTCATCCTGAATATTCAGCATTGAGCTTGAACGATTTGTATCGAAGTAAAATTAAATTGCTTCCATTGTGAGCATTTGTTAGACTTTCTGCGCCGTTTATTTATCACTGTCGTGGAGATAATAATGACTAAAGAAGAAATGATCTGCCGTATTGTACGTTATGTAATACAAAAACCGATTACTAAAAAGGCATGTTGCGGATGATCAATTTATCCGCTTTGCTTGATTATAAAAATAAAGCAGTACTAAGTCATTTTCGCTGTCATCATCCTGAGTTTTCTGAGCAAGAAAGTCAGATCTTATTTGCGGATTTATTGTCCTGGATGTGGCTAAATGCACAAAGGAAAAAACAAGGAAAAAAAACATATCTTTTTGGTCCATTACTCATTCTTGATGCTCTATGGCATTCCTTTATTCTTCATACACGAGATTATGTTGATTTTTCAACACGTTATTTTGATACTTATTTTCATCATGATGTTGAGCCGATTGGTCAAGAACATTTGATGGAAGAGGAAGAGTTGAATGACTACTTGCAAGATTGTTTTACTTATCTTGGTTCAGAATGGGTAGCACGTCGTTTTGCAATAGCACTAAAGTGAAATGAACCGCTCATTTATTTTTAAATTATATTTTATGTATGGAGAGAACTGAAAGTAGGGCATAAAATGGTCTTGAATTCTACTTTCTCAACTTATCTGTTTAATCATCACTATCAGCCAAATGCAATAATGCTTTTTGTAATGGTTCGTAAGTGCAACTTTGACTTTCACTAATAATGATCGCTTTAGCTTTTTTTGATAATCTATGTTTTTGAGGATGTCGTGGCTTTTCATATTGAATTTGGGGTTCAATCACAATCACTTTAATTGAAGAAAGTTGATACATACCTGCTTCTTTCCGTAATTTATCACGCAGTTCAGGAATCGCATAACGAATTTGCGATGCCCAGGCAGCATCAGCAGTTGTTAATAACAAACAACCTTTATTAAAACTCGCTACCTGACATTCATTTGCTAAAGCTTCAGGAAGAATAAGCTTGATTTTATTTGTAAGCTCTTCCAATTGAACAGAACGTTTGCATAGGTCTGCAAGCTGTTTATTAAGGCAACGACTGATTGAGCGCATTTTTCGATTCTAAAAAAAATTTAAGAGAGGTAGTATATACTTCATACGAAGTATAGAATAGCAAATTCAGGCTAAATGCAATATTATAATTTTTTAGTAGATAATTCAGGATTATAGGTGAATCCATGTTTGAGAAGCCATACGACAGTAATGTTATTTTTTTTACGCGAATGCATTGGATAATATTTCTTTGGCCAGTTCTTGCCTTATGTGGTGCTTTGGCAATCGTTTCTTTTGTAGAAATGGATATTTTACAAAAAATTGGTTATGGCTTGGCTGCTTTAGCTTTGCTATGGGTTGGAATGACTTGGATGACGTATTATTTTTCTTCAATCACGATCAAGAAAAATCAGGTTATTATCCGCACTGGAGTTATTGTAAGGCAAACGATAGATATTCCATTAAGTAAAATTGAAGCAATAGATATTCGTCAATCGATCTTGGGCAGTATTTTTAACTACGGCATGGTATGCATTACCGGAACTGGGGGTACGCGTCGTATTATTAATTTTTTGCATAAGCCTCTGACGTGCAGACGCTATATAGAGCAATTATTGGGTGAACTGCACCGAAATGATTAGCTTTAGAGCATCGCACTGCGCTTTATGCAAATACATTGAACGAAATTTTAAGGCTGCGTTCAAATTTAAATTTGATACCATGAAGTGAATTAAATTCTTGCCAATAGTCCTGCCTTGGTTTTTTCATCAACAAAAGCAGCCTCTATAGCCATATGTGTGATTTTATTCATTGTGTCATCACTGTAGTTATAAGATTTTTGTACACGTTGATATTCTTGACCCAGTGTGGTGTTCATAAATGGCGGATCATCTGAACTGATGCTGATCTTGATGCCTGCATCATAAAATTTAGGGAAGGGATGTTCATTCATATCTTTGAATAGACCCAAAAAGATATTGCTTGAAGGACAAACTTCTAAAGTAATCCCTCTCTCTTTTACCATGGTCATTGTTTCTGGTGAATAAATTGAATTAACTCCATGACCTATACGTTGGATTGGAAGATTCTCCATTGCTTCAACCATTCCGCTTGCAGGAGCAAATTCACCTGCATGTACGGTACATTGTAAGCCCGCATCGGCTGCAATGTGATATGCTTTATTGAAAAGTTTCGGAGGAAACTTTGCTTCATCACCGCCTAAACCAAAGCCTGTGACACATGGAAACCTATCTTTATGAGTTTGTTGCGCAACATGTTCTACTGCTTGAACGCCAAAATGACGAACTGCAGTAATTATAATACGTCCTACTATATTAAATTGTTCTTCGGCATCGTCAATTGCTTGTTGAATTGCGGTCAAATGTTCTGCAGAGGGAATTTTACTAGAGAGTTCAGCATGATCAGGTGAATACATCATCTCCACATAAATCGTGTCTTCTTGGGCGCGAGCTCGTAAATAGTCTAAGGTAATATCATAATAATCTTGAGGATACCTAATCACCGATGCAAGCGTATCATAAACTTTTAAAAAATCGAGAAAGTCTTTGGATAAATAACTTTTCTCATCTGGAGCGACAAGGCCCTTAGGTAGAACTAATTTATTACGCGCAGCCAGTTTTGCAGCTAATTTGGGCGTGATGGTTCCTTCCAAATGGACATGTAACTCTGCTTTTTTTAAACTCATCTTTAGCTCCTAATTTTTAGTTAGCGAGAGGTTTAACTACTTTTTCTAGGATAATGGTAACTTAGCTGAAAAAGCTATAAAATACCTAGCTTAAATTATAGTTATTTTGGATTGATTATGAATTCAGACGATATAGATAAAGCTTATGTAAGTCCCTATGATAAATTTTTATTTGAATTTGATGCCACTCATAATAAATCCGCATCGCAAATAAAAGAAATTAACAAACACAAGCGTATTTTCTTGATGCGTGATAATAAAGATTATGAAAACAAGAAAGATGAAATCTGGGAAGAGTTTTAATTTTAGGTACCTGGGTGACGCATAGCGGAACCCAGGCAGAAACACGCATCAAAAAATGTAATCTATTGCTACCTAGCCTATAAAAAAATGCAACAATTTGTATGCTAAAATTGTTAAGAGAGAAGCAGCAGGTAATGTCAGTATCCAGGACATAAAGATGTTGCGAATTACAATCAGATTTAATGCTCCAATACCTCGTGCTAAACCTACCCCAAGAACTGCACCAACCAATGTTTGTGTCGCTGAAACTGGAATACCTGTACTTGTTGCTACAACGACAGTTGTTGCGGCAGAAAGAGTGGCAGCGAAGGCGCGGCTAGGAGTAAGTGCAGTGATGGCACTGCCTACAGTTTCAATCACTTTTCTACCATACATAAGCAAACCTGTTACTACGCCAATACAGCCTAATAATATGATCCAGGCTGGATAATTATTGGCATCAAATACTTGATGAGAATTCATGATCAAGCTGTAAATAATTGAAAGTGGTCCAACGGCTAAGGCTACGTCATTCGAACCATGTGCAAAAGCCATTGCACATGCGGTCATCGCCATGAGCACAGCAAAATATTTTTCAACCTGGATAAATCGTTCTCTGCGTCTTATCCTATGGTGTTCTGGGATTCGTTTAATAATTATCATTCCTATAATTGTAATAATAATACTGGTTGCCAGAGTAACTGCCAGATTCTGTTTGAAATTGAGATGAATGTGAAAATGATGGAGTCCCTTAAATACGGTGATAAATGACAAAATAGAGCCAATGAGAAAAAGGTAAATCGGGATATATAATTTAGCTTTAGTTAGTGGATTACTTTTGACAAAAATGGTTTGTTGGATACTGATAAATAATATGTAAGCGGTGATCCCTGCAATCATTGGCGAGGTAACCCAGCTTACAGCAATGCGGCTTACTTGATTCCAATGAATTGCTTGCGGGCCTAGTACCATGGTGCCAAATCCTACCATTGAACCTACTAAAGCATTAGTAATAGAAACAGGAACTCCAAGGTAACTTGCGAGATTCATCCAAATAGTGCAAGCTAATAAAACACCCAGCATTCCTTCAATAAGAATAAGTGGTTGCCCAGAGAGCTCACTGGAGTTAATAATCCCATCGCGCATTGTTTCTGTAACGCCAGTTCCTCCTAAAAAGGCACCAGCAAATTCAAAAATTATGGCGATCAGCATTGCTTGTTTGGCAGTAACTGCTTTTGAGCCCATAGTAGTGCTCATGACATTAGCTAAATCATTAGCGCCAACCCCCCAAGTCATCAGAAAACACAAAATAACTGCCGCAATAAGATATATAATTGAATAATCCATTGAAGTTGACTACCGTGCTATTAGAATTTGAAGACGACTACCCACATGCTGAGCTCCATCGGCTAAATCATCAATCAATTGGACCAATTCATAGAGAAACATTGCATCAATTGCAGATAAATCTTTTTCGATTTCAAAAATAAGATGCCTGATCTCCGTTAGGCGTTCATCGCTGTCATGTTCAATCTCATAAAGTGTTAAGATCATTTCTTCAACGATTTTAACTTCGGATCCTCTGAAGCCTGCCTCAAGCAATTCATCCAATTCATTGATTGCTTTACACGCTTGCTTTGAAGCATCCAGACAACGACTTAAAAAAGGCATAAAAACTGGAACGAGTGATTCTGGAATGATCATTTGTCTACTTATGATGAGTTTGGCGATGCCTTTCGTTCTTTTTGCAATGAGATTTTGGGCACTGAGAACTTCAAGCAAGTCAGTGCGAGAAACAGGAAGAAAGAGACCGGTAGGTAAATGAAGACGTAGATCCCGCTTGATTAAATCGGCTTCTTTTTTTAGAGAAATTATTTTTTCTGCTATTTTATTAGCAGTAGACCAGTCTTTTTTTAAGACCACCTCAAAAAATGGGTAGAGTTGTTTGGCACATTGATGTACTTTACGCATGTGTTGTTCTATCGGTCTTATCGGTGAAGGACCAAATATATTAAATATGCTACCCATGGTGTTTGCATCTCTTAAGCAAATTTTCGAGAAGTATACCCAAACTTTTTCAGGAACAAAACTATTGAATCAGAGTTCAAAGATTTTTTCGTTTTATTCTTTGATTTTTCGAGGTTAAAAATAAAAATATTTTCAATTTACTCCATGAATTCTGCATATTGATCTACAATTAAAAATATCGGGGTTTACCATTATAAATTCTTCTTCAATTGATCTAGAGAACAGGAACAAGGAGCTCAGGATGCAGCGATTTTGCCTCATAGGATTATTGTTGTTATCAAGTACTGTATTTTCCCAAACAATCACAAAAGTAATTGAGTTGCGCTATGTTCCAGTCCAAAAAGTTATCCAATTAATACAACCTTTATTGCAAACTGGAGAAAAAATAAGCGGTTCTGGAGAAACTTTAGTAGTTCAGGTTTCGCCGGAAACACTTACCCAAATCAGAACTGTAATACACCAAATTGATGTACCTCCAGTAACATTTAAAATTTCTATTTATCAAGGTGACCCGGATTGGCTCAGTGCACAAAATGAAAATTCCGTAAGCTACAGTACCAAATCTCCAGCTGAAGTAAAACGCTCACAATCCGTTAAAGTAATGAGCGGCGAATCTGCTTTCGTATCTACCGATGAAGAAGTACCCATCATCACTTCAGTAGGTGCAGGAATTTTTACGACAGGAATCGCTTACCAACAGCATCAGATCAAAAATGGTTTATTGGTGCAACCCATCATGCGCGGTTCAAAGGTCGAATTAAAACTGCGTCGAGTACGTGAACAACAAGATCCTGCGGGAGGACAACAATTTGATAATCAAAATATAGATACTACTTTAATGGTTCCATTGAATAAGTGGGTTTCTCTGGGAACTGCTGAGGGAACACAGGATACTGATTCTACGTCCGTATCTTATACAGCAGGAAGACCATTCTCTCAGCAAGCAACACTTTATGTAAAGGTTTCAGTTGAACGTGATCTTTAAAAAGATTAAAAATTAAACAATTTGTTTATGGTATATAATTAATATAGTAGATACTAATAAATAACTGACCTTTCAGGAGGGCTCATGGCAATTATAAGCTCATTAGCTAATCACTTGCTGATTGCAATGCCTTCCCTCAATGATCCTAATTTTGAAAGAACCGTTATTTATATTTGCGAACACCATGAGCAAGGTTCAGTGGGTTTAATTATAAATCGTCCGATGCAATTTCCTTTGTCAATTGTTTTTGAGCAACTTCATATTGAGCCAGTTCGTATGGAGCAAAGCCGTTTACCTTTAATGTTTGGTGGCCCGGTACAACCTGAGAGAGGGTTTGTTATCCATAAACAATTTGGAGATTGGCGTTCCAGTTTGTTTCTGCAAGATGAGGTGACGGTGACTACATCAAATGATATTATTCGCGCCATTGCAGAAGATAAAGGTCCTAAAGATGTTTTAATTACTTTAGGCTATGCTGGATGGGTAGAGAAACAATTAGAAAAAGAAATTCTCGAAAATACTTGGTTAATTTGCCCATATCGCTCAGAGATTCTGTATGAGGTACCCTTCGAAGATCGTTGGGAGTATGCGGGATCCACTATGGGGATCAAAATGAGTCAACTTAGTTCAAATATTGGCCATGCCTAGTCCTGTTTATATAGGTTTTGATTTTGGTTATAAACGCATTGGTGTTGCAGTTGGTCAGCAACTCACATGCAGTGCTTCTCCTCTTGCAACTCTTAGTGCTCGAGTGGGTATCCCTGATTGGAATGCAGTAGCTAAAGTTATTGCTGAATGGTTACCTCAAGCATTAATAGTTGGTATTCCCACTTGTATTGATGGCAGTGAATTGTATACAACTTCTGCTGCACGGCGGTTTGCCAAAGAATTACGTAAACGATTTTCTTTGCCAGTACATCTAGTTGATGAGCGACTCTCAACTGTTGAGGCTAGAGAACAATTATTTGCGCAAGGTGGGTATCGTAAAATCAAACAATCTGAGGTAGATAGTATAGCGGCGTGTGTTATACTGGAGCAATGGCTACAACATCCTGGATAGGGTATGTGCTATTCTACTACCTTGGCTCAAATGACCTGATTTTCTGTGCTTCGATGCTCGAAAACCACGTCATTTGGGCTCAATCTAGCGAAATGGGAAACATACACCTAAACTCCTGGAGGTTCAGTTAAAGATAAGGGTTTTATGAATCATTTTTTAGAAATTAGTCAATTAGCACGACAACAGATTGAGTCTTTACTGCAACGTGCAGTTTATTTCAAACGCCATAATCATTATCCTTCATATGCACAACATACTGTTGCGACTTTGTTTTATGAAAACAGCACTCGCACTCGCGTGAGTTTTGAGTTGGCTGCAAATCGTTTATCTATGCCGGTAATTAATTTGAATCTACAAAGCTCTTCGGAAACCAAAGGAGAAATTATAGAGGATACAATCCGTAACCTTGCTGCCATGGGAATTCAACATTTTGTGATTCGTCATAGGCAGGAGGGTTTACAGCAAAGTTTGGCGAATCAAATTGGGGAGAATGCTCATATAATTAACGCAGGTGATGGTACCCATGCACATCCCAGCCAAGCTTTGCTTGATATGATGACGATCCTTGAACAGAAACCACAGCTAGATCAATTAAAAATAGCAATTCTAGGAAACATTCGGCATTCGCGAGTAGCCAATTCATTTCAATGCATTTGTGCACAATTAGGAGTGGGTGAGCTTGTTTTAGTCGCGCCAGAACTTTGGCAGCCAAAAACAGTGCATTATGGACGAGTAACTCATGATTTACGTGATGGATTAACTGATGCAGATGTAGTGATTTGTTTGCGGGTACAACGCGAGCGCTTATTGGAATCCGATCATTTAGATTTAGATTCTTATCGTCGTGATTTTGCTTTAACAAAAGAAAACCTGGCTTATACTAACTCTGATGTAATGGTGATGCATCCAGGACCTATAAATCGCGGTATTGAAATAGACAGCGATGTGGCAGATGGAAAAAAATCTTTTATATTACAGCAAGTTACTAACGGTGTGTTTGTCCGTATGGCAATTTTTGATGCTTTATGTAACCAAGAGTAGTATTCTAATCCACAAAGGAAGTGCGCAATTTAATACAAGAAAAGCCCAAGGATATCTCCATGAGTCATCGCTATCAGCAAATATGCATTCTCATGCTCCTGAGTTTCTATTGCTTGCTTACCTTCTTCATTTTTAAGCATTATCAACGGATTGATTTTTCTTCTTTCTATTACTCGACTCAGGCATTACTGCAAGACGAAAATCCTTATAGAAATTTTTTTACTGCATACTCGCCTTCCATAAAGATACTGCCTGCCAATTTAAATCCACCCTTCGTTTTATGGGGCTTTAATTTTTTTGCACGACTCAGTTTCTCCAATGCATTAATTGTTTGGTTTTGTTTATCTCTTGTTTTGGGAATAATTGGTATAACCATTACATTTCGCTGCGCTTTTTCTACCCAATTTTTACAGAAAAACCGTGTGAATTTATACCTTCTTTATTTCGCATTTTTTCCGACATTAATGAATTTTGTAACACAGCAATTTGGCTGCATTTTATTGTTCTTCATCATGTTGGGTTATTATTTTTATTTGAATCATCGCGACTATATTGCAGGGATATTATGGGGCATTATTATCGCGATTAAATTGTTTCCCGCATTGCTGTTTTTCTTTGCTTTAAAACAAGGCCGGAAGAGAGTTCTTGTAATGATGATAGTTACTCTCTTAATGGCTGTATTTCTTCCTGTTCTGTTTCATGGTCCAATGATTTATAAACACTATTTCAAAATGATGAATAATGTTTTTTGGTATGGCGATGATTGGAATGCCTCAATTTATGGTTTCATTTTTCGTCTCTTTTTTGGGGGGGAGAAACTCCCTAATATGTCATATTTAATACCAATTAATTTATTTTATAGCGTTCTCTTTGTTATTTTGCTTCTTTGGTATTGGAGAAAGCTGGGACCAACCGAAAGCAAGCCCATGAATCATCAGCCCTTTTGCCTCACATTGGCTATGATGTTATTTATGAGTCCTTTTGGATGGATGTATTATTTTTCTTTATTAATTTTTCCCATGATACTTACTTGGTTTGTTGCTTTGGAGGAGCAAAAAAATCCTGCAAAAACAATGTTTTTTTGGCTTTTATGTCTTTTCCTTATCAACCTCCCTATTGACTACTTGAACAGTCAAGATATGCCTGATTTATTGGTACGAATCAGTTTCTTCTCCAGTTTTTTTTATGGTTTAATTCTTTTAATTTATTTTTTAGGCAAAAGAAAAAAAATCTATGGAAATAATGAAATCCTGTGTGATGGAATAAAACATTATTCGATATCTGTAATCATCATTATTTTTATACTTGGCGTGTTTGTCCCGATAATATATTACCTTGTTCGTTTATTTAATTTGTATTTGAATTTAGGATAACCCTAAATTCAAATACAATAGTATTTATGTGGCACTGTAGGATTATAGATTTCCAGGAGTGCGCAAGGTATGTCTAAAGGACAATGCCTGTTGTAAATGAGTTTGAAAAACCTGATTGCTTTCGCTTATATCCGCAATAGTACGCGCAACTTTCAATAGGCGATGATACCCTCGAGCAGACAGTTTGAGTTGCAGTGTAGACTGGCGTAAAAAATTTTGCTCTTGTATACCTAATGCACAAACTTTTTCACAACTATTGACGCTTAAAGAGGCATTAAGACACTTTTGCCGCTCCAATTGAAGTGTTCGTACTTTGATTACTCTTTCCCGGATAAGATCACTTTGTTTATTGGGATTAATGTTAGGGGCAATTAACTCTTCCTGAGTTAACGCTTGCACAGAGATATGCATGTCAATACGATCTAACAGGGGGGCCGATATCTTGGCATGATAACGCTTAATTCGATCTGGGCTGCATAAACAGTTTGCTTGAGGATTACCCCATTGCCCACATGGACAAGGATTCATTGCTGCGATAAGCTGGAATTTAGCTGGGAACTCTGTTTGTGCAGCAGCTCTTGAAATGCATATTGTTCCTGCTTCAAGCGGTTGCCTTAACGTTTCTAGAACTTGCCGATTAAACTCAGGTAATTCATCAAGAAACAAAACTCCATGGTGCGCCAGAGAAATTTCTCCTGGTTTAGGAGGATTACCTCCACCAACTAAAGATACAGGTGAGGCAGTATGATGTGGGGAGCGGAAAGGCGGGGAGCGCCATTCACTAAAATCTGGTAATTTACCGCGTATGGAATTGATGACTACACATTCTAGAGCTTCTTTTTCAGATAATTGAGGTAAAAGTGTATTAAACCGTTTCGCTAACATGGTCTTACCGCTTCCAGGAGTACCGCTTAGTAGTATGCTGTGTCCGCCACACGCGGCAATTTCCATTGCTTTTTTCGCGTGAAACTGTCCTTTGATATCAGACCAGTCTATTGTGTGTTGTACTGAATAAGATTCCGGCTTGGGTGGTAAGGAGGATAATGAAGTTCCTTGGCAAAGATAATTGCATACTTCACGCAAATTGTTCGCGCTATAGATGTTTTGATAACCGGCTAAGGATGCTTCATGAGCATTCGCAGTAGCAATGATAAGTGAACTTTGGTCTTTATGTGCTGCTAATACTGCGGGAATAATTGCGGAAATACCTCGAAGTTCACCACTTAAAGCAAGTTCTGCTATAAACTCATGGTTAGTTAATTGGTTTTGGGGAATTTGATTGGAAGCTGCTAGAATACCAAGAGCGATTGGTAAATCAAAACCGCTTCCAGTTTTAGGTAAATCAGCAGGCCCCAAATTCACTGTAATTTTACGGCAAGGAAATTCAAATTGACTATTAATAATAGCAGAGCGGACTCGATCCTTGCTTTCTTTCACTGCGGTTTCAGCAAGGCCTACTATGGTAAAGCTTGGCAAACCATTTGATAAATGTACTTCTACTGACACAGGTTGTGCCAATATCCCAATAGTACTACGCGTTTTAGTAAACGAAAGATTCATGCTTATTCCTTGAATGTTGGACGAAATGAGCGACAAAATTTTCCTATTAGAGTGTCTTTGCATGTCCCGCAAGAGCTCTGTTGTCGCTGAAGGTCTGTTTACAACTCTACTTTCTTGGTCAAAATGCTGTGATTTTATGCGCTCCGATTCTCACATACTTCGCGTGTATGCATCGCTTCGATACTCTAAAATCGCAGCATTTTGGCTCAAGATAGCGAATTGTAAAACAGACCCTAGGCTTCTTACACTGTAATTACTTGTGTTCTTTGTAAAGCTCAGTTATTAAAACATCGAGTTGCTTTTGCAGATGATCTACCTTTTCACGAGTTCGAGCCAGAACTTTAGTTTGCACATCAAATTCTTCACGGGTAATAAGATCCATATGAGCAAAAGCAGCTTGTAGTACATCTTTAAATTTTTGTTGGATGTCTTTTTCAATGTTTTGTAGACTGGGGGGGAGGGCGGCAAAAAGTTTTTTTGCTAAATCATCAAATTGTTTGGGGTCGAACATAATCACTCCATGTTTGTTTTTGCAATGAGTCTAACAAAAGTATAATCACAGCGGAATATATTATGAAAATGATTATGGCAATTATTAAGCCTTTTAAATTAGATGATGTTCATGAGGCCTTAATGGAAATAGGGATACCGGGGATAACCATTTCTGAGACTCGTGGTTTTGGAAGACAAAAAGGTCATACTGAGTTGTATCGTGGCGCTGAATATGTAGTGGATTTTCTTCCTAAAATTAAAATTGAACTTGCATTGCCTGATGATATGGTTGAAGCTGCAATTGAAGCGATTTGCAAGTCAGCCTATACTGGTAAAATTGGTGATGGTAAAATTTTTGTTTATGAATTGCAACAAGTAGTTCGTGTCCGTACTGGGGAAATTAATGCAGATGCGTTAACCTAGATTATTTGTTCAAGAGGTATACTTGAATCTTGGAGAAAGGATGGATTTGAGCGTAGGTTTCGCGAAAATTATGCTGAGGAAACGTAGCATACATCACTATGTGAGGCTTTTGAAGTATTGTTTTCGCGAAAGATGCGGCAAATACAGCCTTTCGGTGGATAAGGCGTGAACGCTTCGTGAATTATCCACCATACCAATAAATAGCACGTTGGGTAATGACGGCGCTGAGCTGAATATCCCAAGGTTCTGGCTCAAGATAATCATCTACACGCTGGAATTGGTATGCTACGCCAAATAATGGACAATTTTCTTTACCTTTAAAGGTACGGTCGTAATAACCAGCCCCCATACCGATGCGATTACATCGTACATCAAAAGCAACTAATGGAACTAAAACCAAATCCAATTCCTCCACAGGAATGGCTAAATCGGGGTTAACATCCGGTTCAGAAATTCCATAGCGATTTTTTTGAAAAGGGGTATCTGATGTTGCTGGTAAAAAAGAAAGGGTTAAATTTTTATTGAGAACAGGGAAGTAACAGAGTTTTCCTTGTAAAATTGCGTTCTTCCAGAGCTCATCTAAATCAATTTCACCATTGATCGTAAAATAAAATGCTACATGCTTGGCATGCCGGTATTGCTCCAGCAAGCGGATGCGGGTACAAATTTGACTTGAAGCAGTAGCACGATATGAAACAGATATCTTGGATCGTATTTGCTTCATCGTGTCTCTTAAAGCTTTCTTAACTTGATCTGTCATACAGGTTATCAGTGCATTGCTCTTAATTAAATTATCGATTTTTTATGACAAAAATTCAAGGTATTGCAATGCTTTAAAGAATTTGTCACTCTGAAATCCAATGAGATTGCTAATTTTTTTGTCATGTACAGAAGTTTTTTTTAAAAAAACTAGTCAAGAATGTAAAAATAAGGTATATAAGCCGTCCTGGTTTTATGATCCTTTGGGATAGGTTCCGGGTACAGTATAACTCATTGAGAGAATGGTATGAGTGATTTGTTTGAAGATGATGAAGATGCTGTTGTAGAAGTCGGAGAAGACTTCGTCGATGTTGATAGTGAATTGGATGTTGAAGCGGAGGTTATGGAAACGGTTCCTCGTAGCTTGGATGCACGCAGGAAGTTGGAAAATATATTAGATGAAAAACGTTTGCGTGATGAACTGGATGATT
This sequence comes from Legionella tucsonensis, assembly GCF_001468035.1. Lineage (GTDB taxonomy): Bacteria > Pseudomonadota > Gammaproteobacteria > Legionellales > Legionellaceae > Legionella > Legionella tucsonensis. Next base: position 2,596,495 of record NZ_LNZA01000001.1, on the reverse strand, counting down.
TTGGGGACTATTAACCAGATTCGTCAATAGACTTCGTTCCAAACTGTCAGTAAAGAGACAAGGCCAAAGAAAAAAATGCCTTCAAATGCTCATGTATCTTAGTATACACTGCGCGTTTTCAGGCATTTTTTCTTCGAGATGAGCCTTCTAATGGTAGTTTGAAACGAAGTCTAAAAACATTCGTAGTCAATTCAACTGACAATTAAGGTTTAATTAGAGTTTATGAGCCGGACACAAGTACTTACAGAAGGGGAATCGGTTTTGCCGTTTCCAATAGATGATCGCGTCTTTTTAGGTGAGGGCTTGTTTGAAACGCTTAGAGTGGAGGCAGCGATGCCATGCGGTGCTTATTTGCATTGGCAGCGGTTAAGTGACTCCGCACAAAAATTGGGTATTCCCTTTGATCTTTCTTTTGAGCATTGGTTAGAACATCTGCTAAATAAAATTAAGCAAGATAATTTATATCACGGCGGCATCAAAGCGATATTAAGCGGTGGTTCTGCATCTAGAGGATTAGCCTCGCGAGGGCAAGTAAGCCAACTCATCTTCCAAACTTTTAATTATTCGGTGGAAACTTATCCAGTGAAATTGATTAGTGTACCATGGCTAAGAGATGGAACTAATCCTATATATCAAGTTAAGTCGGTCAATTATTTAGAAGCGGTACTAGCCCGTCGCCAAGCCATTGCTTCAGGTGCTGATGATGCTTTGTTTTTTAACCTGCAGCATTATGCAACTGAAACTACCTGTGCTAATTTATTTTTGATACAGGATAAGCGTTTGCTGACGCCTCCTTTAACTGATGGAGTGCTTCCCGGTATTACTCGTTCAAGATTGCTTCAACTTTCCAAACAACAAGGCGTAAGCTGCACAGAGGTTTCTATAACAAAAACAATGCTTAAGGAGGCGGAGAGTCTTTTTATAACGAATTCATTGCAGGGTATTCGTTCCATATTTTCTCTAGATGACATCTTTTTTACGGTCGATCACCCATTGATTAATCAATTGTCTTCTTCTCTGAGTATTTGAAGCGAAAATTATTAAGATGCAAAAATTTAATAATACACAACAATAAGAGTGCTAGAGATGCGATTAAGATTTCAGTATTTTTATAAAATGCTCCTTGTTTTAATAAGAACTCCATTCCAGCATAACCAAAATAGGTATAAACAATTTCAGCTGGGATGAGAAAAATGAATGTAGTGATTAGATAAGATCGAAATTTTATCGCTGTCATCCCTAAACCATAATTGACTATATTAAAGGGGATAATTGGAACTAATCGCAAAAGGGCGACAATTACCCATCCTTTTTGTTCTACTGCAGAAATTAATTTACTTAGTCTTTCTCCTTTCTTTTGAGAAAACCAGTTATAAATCAAATACCTTGTAATTAAAAAAGAAAAAGCAGCACCGCTTGTTGCTCCTAACAAATTGAGCAGGGTACCAAAGAAGGGGCCAAATAGTGCTCCTCCCGCTAAAGTGATCACCATGGTTGGCAAGAACATAATGGTTGCAAGGCAATATATAATCAAAAAGAAAATGGGGGCGAGCCAACCAAGATGATCAATCCAGTTAATAATTTCACTTGAGTATTTTTGAAAAAAGAAGGCAGCAGTAATTAAAGCTATCAAGGCTAAAACAATAAAAAGTGATTTAATTGGATGAATGATTCGGTATTTCATAGATTTTCTTTTTCTGTAGGATGAATCTGTATTAGGGTCTGTAAACAGACTCTAATAATCACTACTGTCCCTTAACAATCAATAGATTAAGAAGTCTATTATACCTGCTTATCCGTTGCAATCTTGAAAAAAAATGATTGATTGGGTATAACCAAAGCGAATTTTTATAAGAGAAACAAAAACATGGAACAAGTTATACGAAAGGAAAGACAAAAGCAGCGCGCTCGTAGATGGATTAGAGCAATATTAGCTTACTGGTTTAAAGTAGAGTTACATGGAAATTATCAACCTGAGCCTAACTCGGTGATTATTGCCAATAGAACCTCAACAATTGATTTGCTTTTGCTCGCAGCTTTTTTACCTGAGCAATTGACCGTAGCGTTCCCTCCACGTTCAACAGGTAAACTTGGGATGAAAATAATAAAGCTTTTCGCCGATGTCATTGTCATCGACTCTACGAATGCTTTTGCGGCAAGAGCCTTAGTGAAAGCAATACGGGAAGGAAAGCGATGTGTGATTTTTCCTCAGGGAATTGGATTACAGGAAGAGAGCTTGAAGGTTTTTGATGCTCCTGGAATGGTGTTACAAAAGGCAGGAGCTTCAGTTATCCCAATACGAATTGATGGAGCTCAACACAGTATTTTTTCTATAAGTAAGGATAAACATTTTATTCGTTTATTTCCTAAAGTTATTTTGCATGTATTGCCAACACAATCCTACATACAAGATGTAAATAAGCCTCTTAATCGAAATGCTATGAGTACTCGTTTGTTTCGTTTGATTAGTGAGTTAACTTTTGCAAATAGTTTTCAACCAATGCCAATGTTTGAAGCACTCATTCAAGGAGTTGCGCTAGGAACAAAAAATAAGGCAAAAATTGAAGACGCAAACCGTGCTCCATTAACTCCTAAGCAATTTCTCGCACGTTGTTTTATTTTAGGCAGACAAATTAAAAAACAAACGCAAGTGGGAGAGCATGTAGGCATCATGTTACCTACAACGATTGCGGGTATGGTCACTTTTTTTGCTTTGCATGCATATCGGCGTATTCCAGCCATGCTTAATTTTAGTTTGGGACTTCATAATTTATTGGCTACATGCACGGTTGCAGAAGTAAAAATTATTTACACAGCAAGGCAATTTATTACTACAGCAAAACTGGAAGGTTTAGTCGAGGAATTACAGAAAGCGGGGCTAATTGTTTATTTCTTAGAGGATTTTAAGTCTTCTATTAAATTAGGCCATAAACTTTCTGGCTTACTTAAGGGAATGTTTCCGCTTCGAGCTTATCAATTAATTGGTAAGCCGGTTTCTCCTGAAAAGGCAGGTGTTATATTGTTTACTTCAGGTTCTGAAGGAGTTCCCAAAGGGGTTGTCTTATCTCATTCTAATTTAGTGGCGAATTGTTACCAATTAACTTCGCGAGTAGATTTTTCTTCTCGCGATAAATTCTTCAATGCCTTGCCCATATTTCATTGTTTTGGATTGACTACGGGTTCAATTCTTCCTCTCATTCATGGAATTAATTGTTTTTTTTATCCATCTCCCTTGCATTATAAAATAATTCCTGGCTTGATTTATCAAACTGGTGCAACCATTATGCTTGGTACTGATACTTTTTTAACGGGTTATGCTCGAGCTGCAGAACGACATGATTTCAGCAGTGTGCGTTACATTTTTGCTGGTGCTGAAAAAGTGAAGCCGGAGACAATTCGACATTGGATAGATACCTTTGGGGTAAAAATTTATGAAGGATATGGTGCTACAGAAGCTTCTCCAGTGATTTCCATGAATTGTCCTTTAGCTTCTTTTCCTGGCAGCGTGGGGATACCTCTCCCTTTTATTGAAGGTCGAATTCATCCGGTAGATGGTATTGCTGAAGGGGGGCGTTTTATATTGCGTGGTCCTAATATTATGAAGGGATACCTCTCATCAGAAAGACTTGGAACGATCATTGCTCCGGAAGATGGATGGCACGATACCGGAGATATAATCACTATGAATGAAGAAGGATTCATTACAATAGCTGGTCGAGCAAAACGTTTTGCCAAGATTGCCGGAGAAATGGTTTCCCTTACCGCAGTGGAGGGCGTTGCCGCCTCAATTTGGCCTGAATTATTACATGCTGCAGTGAGCAAGAAAAGTCCCCAAAAAGGAGAGCAGATTATACTGTATAGTGAGGCTGCCAATGCAGATAAAGGCAGCTTTGTTAGGAAAATACAAGAATTGGCTTACTCGGAATTACTCATCCCTCATCGAATTTTTCCGGGAAGTAAGATTCCTGTTTTGCCTTCAGGAAAAATTGATTACGTAACCATTGAAAAAGAAATAGTTGAAATCTAGCAAAAGTAGTTGAGACTTTAACACTACCATAGCTGGATGCAGGTCAGCAAAACATGACAGACCCCTGAATTACGGTACGTATGTTTTTTCATTTACTTTTTCAATACATAACTACCAGGTGCATCCATTACAGGTTTGAATGGTAATTGATTCAAGTCAGGGGCAGGTATCAGTTTCCCTGAGTGAGTTTTTAACCATTTTAACCATTCTGGCCACCAAGAGCCTGGATGCTCTGTTGCTTGTTCCAGCCATTGTTCTGCATGAGCAGGAAAATGATGATTGATTTTATAGCTGTATTTTTTAGCCTCGGGTGCGTTGATAATTCCTGCGATGTGTCCCGAACCACCAAGCACAAAACGTTTAGGTCCATTCATAAGCTGAAAGCCCAGGTAGGTGGTTTTCCATGGTGCTATATGATCTTTTTCTGTTGAGAGGAAAAAGGTAGGGATGTCAATTGTACTGACATCAATTGGCGTATGATTAAGATGAATTTTACCCGGTTTTACCAGGTCATTATGCAAATACATCCATCTTAAATATTGAGAATGCATTGTGGCTGGCATATTGGTAGAGTCTGAGTTCCAGTACAATATATCGAAAGGAACTGGGTTTTTACCTCGTAGATAATTTTTAATAAAGAAAGACCAAATTAAGTCATTTGCCCGGAGTGAGTTAAAACTTGAAGCCATAAATTTTCCAGCAAGATAGCCTTTAGATTTCATTTCATCTTCCAGTTTTGCAATTTGCTGTTCATCAATGAACACAGCAATATCGCCAGGATCACTGAAATCAATCATGGAAGCTAAAAAGGTTGCGCTACGAATGGAGTTGTCTTGATGTGCTTTATTATAAGCAAGCAACATAGATAGAAGTGTTCCACCGATACAAAATCCCAAGGTATTCACTTGCTTTACCTGGAGTTGTTTTTGAATTGTATTAATCGCAGCTAATGGCCCTTCATTCAAATAATCATATAAGCTTTTATTAGAAAAATTTGAGTCTGGATTAATCCAAGAAATGATAAATACAGTAATTCCTTGTTTCACTAACCAGCGAACGAGTGAATTATGTGGACTTAAGTCAAGAATATAATATTTATTTATCCAGGGCGGAATAATAAGAAGAGGAGTCGATTTTACTTTATCAGTTTGTGGTGTGTATTGGATGAGCTCCATCAAGCTGTTTCGAAAAACTACTTTTCCGGGAGTAACGGCGATATTTTTACCGAGCTTAAATGCTTCTGTATCCGTCATTTTGATCATGAGGCGTTGGGAGCCTACTTCCAGATCGGAAAGTAAATTATGAAGCCCCTGCAATAAATTTTTGCCATGACTCTTCAGTGTTTCATCCATGATTTGGGGATTCGTATGAAGAAAATTAGCAGGAGATAATGCATCTAAATATTGTTTGGTAAAAAATTGCAGGCGTTTTGCTGTATTTGGGTCTGGATATTCCAGATTTTCAAATAAAGCATTCATGTGCTGACTGGCTAAGAGGTAATGCTGGGTTAACACATTAAAAAACGGATTATTTAGCCAGTCTTCTTCATGAAAACGTGGATCATTTATGGGCATAGATGTCCCATTTAACCAATGCTGTAATTGGGTTTGTGCTAAACTAAACGCATCTTGCCAGTAGGCAATTTGCATTTCCCAGATTTTTTCCGGGTTCTGTAAAAGAATACTCATTACATTTTGGAAGTGCTCCGTCAACTCAATGTACTGGTTGATTATCACTGGAATTTGTAAAGGAGTTTCCTTTATATCAGAAATAATTTGCAGACTTTTTTCTGCTATTGCTTGCAATAGCTCGGTAAGTTCCTTGTCATGGGTCGTCATCCCAGCTCCTGTTAGACAAATAAAGGAGTATATTTTGGTTTTTTTATTGATGTTTAGCAAGCTCTATTATTCACACCCAATAGAATAATATAAAATCAAAAGATAAGGCTACCCTTTTTGTCTAATCATCTACGTGTTGTTCTCACGACTTGCTCGTAGGGTTGACCACAACATCCGTGAAGGCTAAAAAATAATTTAATCTACCAATTTCTAGTCTTTCCTTCGTGCCAAAAATAACCGCTTTCCTTTTGCTTATTGATTAGCTCATAGAGCTCGTGTGCTGTCTTAGAAGGGAGTTTTGGCGCATGGTTGGTTCCCATATCTGTTTTTACCCAACCTGGGTCGAAACTGGATACTGTAATTCTTGGTAATCTTTTTGCAAGAAGCAGGGTATACATGTTCAAGCATGATTTTGACATTTTGTAGTGTGGTACTGAAGCGGAGTCGTTGGAACTGAAAGTACCCCATCCTGACGAGATATTAATGATTTGGGCATTGGGATTTAACTTGGGGATGCATTGCTCCGTTAATTCAATCGTTCCAAATACATTAACAGAAAATGTATCCTTTAACTGACGCATGTTAATTTTTTCTTCACGCCAATCTTCCAATAGGACGGCAGCATTATTAATTAACACATCAATTTTAGGTAATTGTTCAACAAAATGGTTGATTTGTTTTGAATCCACCAAGTTAAGTGGATGAATGTTTAGGTTCTGGTGTTTTAAAGAAGTGTGTCCATTTGTTGAAGTTCCAATAACGAACCAGCTATTTTTTAAGAAGATTTTTGCTGTTTCTAACCCTATTCCTCGGCTGATGCCGGTAATTACAAGAGTATTCACCAGTCTATTTTCTCCATAAAGAAGCCCAGAGGCTGTTTACATTTCGCTAGTTTAAGTCAAACTGTCCTGATAGTTTGGCGTTCCTAATGTTTAAAGTGGCGAATTCCGGTAAATACCATAATTATTCCATGCTCTTCAGCACATGCGATAATTTGTGTGTCTCTGATTGAACCACCCGGTTGAATAATAGCAGAGACACCTGCTTCTGCAGCAATCTCCACAGTATCGGGAAAAGGAATAAATGCATCCGAAGCCATGACGACTCCATGAGTGTCAAATCCCATGTGTTCTGCTTGCCAAAGACCAATGCGTGCACTCATAACCCGGCTGGTTTGCCCGCCACCCAAACCAATTATTGCCGCATCTTTAGCATAAACAATTGCATTGGATTTCACATGTTTTACGGCAAGCCAGGCAAACATTAAATCATTCATTTGCTGTTCGGATGGTTTCTTCTGAGTCACGGGTTTCAATTCATAACTACCTAGAGAAAGTGAGTCATGTTCTTGTACCAATAACCCTCCATCGACTTTTTTCATATTCAAGCGAAATGCATCATCTGGCTTCCAAGCTCCAGTCACCAAGACACGAATATTTTCTTTGCTGGCAAGAATTTCTTTGGCTTCATTACTGACTTCAGGCGCTACAATAACTTCTACAAATTGTTTTTCAAGAATAGTTTTTGCTGTAATGCCCTCTAATTTTTGGTTGAATGCAATAATCCCACCATAGGCAGAACTCGGATCACATTGGAATGCTTTAAGATAAGCATTTAGAGGAGAATCACTTATGGCAATTCCACACGGATTAGCATGCTTGACAATAACACAAATGGGTTTGTCACAAGAAAATGATTTAACACAATCCAAAGCAGCATCAGCATCAAGAATATTGTTATAAGACAATTGCTTGCCTTGGAGCAATTGTGCAGCACCTAGAGAGCCAGACGAAATATTTTTATCTACATAAAAAGCGGCTTGTTGATGTGGATTTTCTCCATAACGTAAGTCAGTTATTTTATTGAATTGACAGGTTAGTACTTCCGGGAAGCCGCAGGGGGTATACTGTTTATCCAATGTAGTCAGATAATTCGTGATGGCAGCATCATAAGCGGCGGTATGTGCAAAGGCTTTTTTGGCTAAGCTAAATCCCCAGTCTGAAGGAGTTTTTTGAGTTTTTAAATAGTGAATAAGTTCCGGGTAATCGTCTGGTTTTACCACAACAAAAGTATTTGCATGATTTTTTGCCGCTGAGCGAATCATTGCTGGACCGCCAATATCGATGTTTTCTATAGCTTCATTGAAATTACAATCAGGTCTACTGATGGTTTGTTCAAATGGGTATAAGTTAATTACTAGCAAATCGATGGGTTTAATGGAGTGTTCTTTTAGCGTTTTTTCATCCTTTTTTTTACGTGCCAGTAAACCTGCATGAATGGCTGGGTGTAGTGTTTTAACCCTACCATCCATCATTTCGGGAAAGCCCGTACACTCACTCACATCGATGACAGGTAATTTATTTTCTTTGAGTAATGCGGCAGTATTTCCTGTGGCAATCAGTTCAACGCCCATTTCATGGAGTACTTTTCCTAGCTCTACTATGCCTTTTTTATCGGAAACACTAAGCAGGGCTCTTTGAGGTTTAAAAGTAGAGAATGTATGTTCTTGAACCATTATAACTTCCTTAATTAGTGTGACTGAGTGCAGCGAAGCGAAACCTAGGAAATCTAACTTAGGATATATTTTACTTACACAAGTAATGACAATTTAATCTGTTTTATGTGTAAAAGCCAACAATGACCATCCATTAAGGTTTTCCTGATGAACTGTAGTAAATATGGAACAGTACGTTTCAATAAGCTCAAGCGCTTGCTCTTCGAGGATGCCAGAGACAATGAGCATTCCTTTAGGATTTAGCAATTGTTGAAAGCGTTTTTTCAGAAGAATTAATGGTGCTAACAAAATGTTAGCGATAATCAAATCGACCGGTTTTTGTAACACCTCGGGCATACTAATTGACAATTTGCATTCATCAAGTTCATTTGCTAATACGTTATTTTGTGTCGCTTGCAGGGCTTGCTTGTCAATATCTACCGCATGAACTGCTGACGCACCTAATTTTAATGCAGCCAAAGAAAGTATTCCTGAGCCACAACCATAATCAATAACTGATTTATTTTTTAAATCAGCTTGCTCCAGCCAGGTTAAGCATAAAGCAGTCGTAGGATGAGTCCCGGTACCAAAAGCTAAGCCAGGATCGAGTATTAGATTGACTGCGTCGGGTTCAGGAGGTGTTGACCAAGTTGGACAGATCCATAGGCGTTGGCCAAATCGTTGTGGTTTAAAATCATCCATCCAAGCTCTTTCCCAGTCCTTATCTTCCAGAACCTCTAGGGAGCATGTTAATTCGGGATAAGCTTGTAGCAAGTGATCACGTGTGTATTGCGCCTGAAAAACTTCTGTGAATAAAGCCTGAATAACAACTTCAGGCCATAATGGTGTTGTTCCTGGTTCAGGCTCAAGAACAGGATTGTCATTTTTATCGGTGAGCATAATTGACAGCGCACCGAATTCTTCCAACTCCTCACTAAGTGGTTCTATTTCTTGGCTTGGGCAATGTTCTATTTTTAATTGAAACCACACAGTATTAGCCCTTCAGCATTTTTTCCAGATAATGGATATTAGTACCACCTGCTATAAAAGATTGATCATGGAAAATACGTTGATGTAATTCAATATTGGTTTTTATACCATCTATAATGATTTCATCAAGTGCATTTCGCATTCTTGCGATGGCTTCAGCACGTGTTTCCCCATAACTAATCAGTTTGCCTATCATGGAGTCGTAATTAGGTGGAACTGTATAACTGCTGTAAATATGAGAGTCAAAGCGAATACCTGGTCCCCCGGGTTGATGCAATAACTTTATCATTCCTGGTGAAGGCATGAAGGTTTTGGCATCTTCTGCATTGATTCGGCATTCAATTGCATGACCCCGCAACTTTATATCTTCTTGGGTAAGCGTCATCGGAATATCACTGGCAATTTTGATTTGTTCTTTAATTAAATCGACACCAGTGATACTTTCAGTTACGGGATGCTCAACTTGGATTCGTGTGTTCATTTCAATAAAATAAAAACACCCATCCTGATATAAGAATTCAAAAGTCCCTGCTCCACGATATTGCAATTCTTGGCACGCTTTAACTACAGAAGCGCCAATTTTATTTCTTAGTTCAGGACTAATCCCAGGAGCGGGTGCTTCTTCTACTACTTTTTGATGACGTCTTTGCATGGAGCAATCGCGTTCACCGAGATGAATTGCTTTACCTTTCCCATCTCCAAGCACTTGGAATTCAATATGACGAGGATTTTCCAGGAATTTTTCCATGTAAACAGTAGGATTATTAAAAGCAGCTTTTGCTTCACTACGAGTAAGCGCTATGGCATTAAGCAAACTTGCCTCACCATGAACAACACGCATACCACGTCCACCGCCGCCTCCTGCCGCTTTAATAATAACAGGATAGCCAATTTTTCGGGCAATTTCCAAGCTGAGTCCATCATCATCCGACAAAGGGCCATCTGATCCAGGAACACAAGGAACTCCGGCAGCTTTCATCGCGTTGATAGCAGATACCTTATCCCCCATAAGTCGAATGGTATCACCTCGGGGACCGATAAAACGAAATCCACTTTGCTCTACTACTTCCGCGAAATCAGCATTTTCAGAAAGAAATCCGTAACCTGGGTGAATCGCTACAGCATCAGTAATTTCGGCAGCAGAAATAATCGCTGGGATATTAAGGTAACTTTTTTGTGCTGGAGCAGGACCGATACATACAGTTTCATCAGCAAGACGAACATGCAGTAAATCTTTATCTACATCTGAATGTACGGCTACAGTCTGAATGCCAAGTTCTTTACACGCACGTAAAATACGAAGAGCGATTTCACCTCTGTTGGCAATAACAATTTTACTGAGCATGGATGCACCCTCTATTCTATAACAAACAGAACCTGATCGTATTCAACAGGCTCTCCATTAGCAATGAGTATTTCTACGATTTTACCGGCGCGATCCGCTTCAATTTCATTAAACATTTTCATTGCTTCAACTATACATAAAACATCACCGGCTTTGACTGTTTGGCCAAGAGTCACAAAAGGAGGACTTTCTGGTGATGGCGAAGTGTACATTGTACCCACCATGGGGGAGCGAATATTGTGACCTGAAGCAGTAGGCGCAGGCCTACTTTCTTGGTGCGAAGAAGCCATTGCATGAGGTGTATTATTTACAGCAGGATGTGACTCCTGGCGTGGTGCAGGAGTAGAAACATAGTGAATCTGATGTTCTGCTGTAGGCACATTGCTATGACGGCTCAATCTGAGGGACTCTTCACCTTCTTTAATTTCAATTTCAGAAATGCCAGTTTCTTCCAGCAATTCGATTAATTTTCTGATTTTACGAATGTCCATTATTTGATTCTCTTTCAATAATTGATGTTAATGCTAATGAATACCCTTGCGCACCCAGGCCACTAATCGTTCCTTTTGCTATATCAGAAAAATAGGAATGATGGCGAAAAGGCTCGCGGGAATAAATGTTACTAATATGTACTTCGATAAACGGGATGGCAACAGCACATAAGGCATCCCTTAAAGCCACACTGGTATGTGTAAATCCTGCGGGATTAAAAATTATATAATCTACTTTGTCGATACAGGCTTGGTGAATTGCTTGGATTAAATCCGCTTCAGAATTACTTTGATAGCAGCTTAATGCAAATCCGGCTTGTGTTGCTTCTTTGATTAAACGAGTGTTAATATGATCTAACGTTACGGCTCCATAAATTGAAGGTTCTCGAGTTCCCAAGAGGTTCAAATTTGGTCCATGTAAAACCAGAATTTTTTTCATGTTTTAGTTAGTATCGAGCAATTTTTGCAGATTTTGCCTGATCTTCCTAAAATTGTCTATATATCTCCGAGGATATCTGCACGATCTCCGCTTTTTATATTTTTGTTAATAGGCTATTGAGTGAAAATTTGCTGACTTTATTGCAGTAAACTAGGCTATTGAATTAATTAATGATGGAATTAAAAATTCTTAATCCAGATGCAACTAATAATAAGGCTAATACAGCAAAATTAGTGTGCTTTATTAAATCTAAAATTTTCATAGGTTACACTCTATGCGCATGTTTTGCATGTGCTGGTTTAGTTGCTTATCTTAACTATACTATCGCTCCTTTTTTGTTTCACAATGTATTGGGACAAAGCCCCTTTAGAATATGGGAAACTGTTAATTTTTATTGCTGGCGCTATTAGTCTTAGCGTAATAATTAACAGCCAATTAGTCATGCCTAAGGGGGTAGCCTATAGGTTATTTATAGGAGTCCTGTTGATGATTGGGCGGGATCATGCTCAGTTTTGCACTTGTTGGAATAATGTACCTACAATCATGACCTTATCTCTTTGTCTCAGGATTTTTTATATAGGTTATTACTAACCGTGAAATAATAATTTCAAAAAAACTAAAACTATGCTAGCTTGGATAAGTTTTTAGAGTTATAGGTCATGTTCGAGGTGTAACTCACTGTTAAAACCAATCAGGTTATTCAGCTTGATTTTAAGGATTAATGGTTTGGCAGGAGATGAGTTGCTTTCAATTTAGATTAAGTTGCAAATAAGGAGAGGGTGTCCATGCATCATAATTACTATTTATCTCCCTTAGCTGTTGCTCTGGCCTTGGGAATAGCATCTTCTGCGAGAGCCGCAGAACCTATGTCTTTACAGAAGGCGTCTCTTGAGCAAGTAAAACAAAGTTTTGCTTTGACAACACAAGGCATCACGGTTGCTAAAGACAGTTTGCGTTTTGTAAGCGAGCATACAGACGGTAATAAAATTACCCACGTGCGTATGCAGCAACAATATGTAGGATTTCCTGTTTATGGTGGTTATGCGATTATGCATAGCATGCATACAGCAAAATCTTTGGCTAAAGCACAGTCAAACGTAGCGATGAATGGCGTTATTTATCAAGGCCTGCAGACTGAATTGGGTCAACCTGAAGCTTCTTTTGTGAAAAATGCTGATCTGGCGCTGCAACAATTTAAAGCTAAGTATGCTGATAAAGAAGTAAGTGATGAAAAAGTCACACCTATGGTTTATATCGATGCTCAACATAAAGCACATTGGGCTTATAAAGTGAGTGTTCTTGTTGTTCATAGAGATCAAATTCCAGAGCGCCCAACCGCAATAATTGACGCAAAAACTAATAAACCCTTTGTACAATGGAATGATATAAAAACAAAAAGAGATTCGGTGAATGGAGCTGGTTTTGGTGGAAATAATAAAACTGGTTTCTATCGATTCGGGGCTGATTTGCCCTACCTTGATTTGACTCGTGATATAGATAATGAAGTTTGCTTTATGGAAAATCCTGATGTCAAAGTAATTAACATGGATCACCGATACAGTTCAAGAAATAAAGCAATGAAATTTAATTGTCCAACCAATGACTCCAATGTTTACCTAACAGGTTATAAAGGAGATGGTTATGACAAAGATAATGGTGCCGCCTCTCCAACAAATGATGCATTGTATGCTGGCCACGTGATTAATCATATGTATAAAGAATGGTATGATAGTAATGCACTAAGTAATCCTGATGGTTCTCCAATGCAGTTAGTCATGCGAGTTCATTATGGCGACGGTTATGAGAATGCCTATTGGGATGGTCGGCAGATGACTTTTGGTGATGGTGATACCATGATGTATCCATTAGTATCTCTTGGAGTAGCTGCCCATGAAATCAGCCACGGTTTTACAGAGCAACATTCTAATCTTGAATATTATGGTCAATCTGGTGGTATGAATGAGGCTTTTTCTGACATGGCAGCACAGGCAGCAGAGTATTATTCTGTGAATAAAAGCACCTGGCAAATTGGCGGCGAGATCATGAAAGAAGACAGCGGCTGGGATGCATTACGTTATATGGATAAACCAAGTCGTGATGGTGATTCTATTGATACTGCTGATGAATATTATGGTGGCCTTGATGTTCATTATTCCAGTGGGGTTTACAACCATTTATTCTACATTTTGGCCAATCAACCTAACTGGAATACCCGCTTAGCATTCGATGTTATGGTTAAAGCCAACATGGATTATTGGACACCTTATTCAGACTTTGACGATGGTGGTGACGGTCTGGTAAGTGCAATTAATGACCTAATTGTGGGTGATCCGAACCATGAGAAGTATCCTTCCACTGCTGTATGTGATGTTAAAAAGTCATTAAATGAAGTTAAAATTATTACCAACATGGATGGCTGTGCTGCTAATTAATGTGAGTTCGATATAAGAAATAACCTAATTTTTTATATCGAGCCGTTCTTTTTTGAACTGGATCCCGGATAAATGCTACGTATTTTACGGGATAATGTTCGATGGCGACACAAAAGACATTTCCATGTCTTTTATTGTCGAACTCACGTTAATTAATCTATGTGGTAATGAATTCAGCCAGAAGTTTACTTATAACTTCTGGTTGTTCCATATGAATGTGATGTCCTCCATCCATTTTTTTTAGTGTCAGATTTTTCACCGCTTTAATCCGGTTATTCATCATTTCATGATCAAAAGAAAATCCTCTGCTGGATAAAAGTAAATAAGTTTTTGTTGTAATTTCTTGCAAACAAGAAAGTATTTGGATTTCTGTCATCCGTAAAGGTGAGCGTACTAGTAAGCGTTGATCATGTCGCCAATAGAATCGACCTTGCTTTTCCATCAAACTTCGTTCACAAAGAATTTTTGCAATGTCTAAAGAAACATATCCTTTAAAGGCACGTGCAAGAGCTGCACTATTTATAGTGTCATAACCTTTAGACTTTTTACTCTTTTGAGCAAGAAAATGTGCAAACTCCCTTAATTGTTGGCATGCGGTTTCTGCCGGATGAGAAAATGGTCCTAATCCTTCAATCAGACTTAGGGAGCTAAAACGTTCGGGGACTACACCCCCAACCAAACTTGCAAGACAAGCTCCCATGGAGTGCCCTAATAGATGGACCTTATCAAGTTTTAACGCATTGATTATTTCAATAACAACAAATATTCCATCAAAAAAATGATAATGACATCCTTCAGGAATATGTGATGAATAACCATGCCCAGGCAAATCAACTGCTATGAAATGAAAATCATTCTCTAAATATGAGGCAAGAGGAGCAAAGCTGTTTGCGTTATCTAACCAACCATGTAGTGCTAGGATTGTTGGTTTGTCAGGGTTTCCCCAAATCGTGCAGGCTATAGAAAAACCTGGAATGGTGAGATTTAATGTTTTCACTATTTACTATTTTTTAAATTATTATAATTAATCATTATATCCCTACTGTAAACAGGAGGGCTATAATTCATTATAAAATGAATAATGATTTTTTTCCTTATCATTTCAATAATTACAATTAATTGTCCCATTAATTTTTGAACGGTCTACAATGAGAAGGCAGTATAATTTTTTTAGGACATTTAGTGTTATGCTTAATACAAGAACTTGAAAAGAGTAAACCATGCAACAAGAAGTACAGAGCGTTTCATTAATAACGTATAATATCCATAAAGGGTTTGGTGTAGGTGGCGCTGTTCGTTTTTTGCTTCCTAAAATGCGAGATGCACTTACCAGCTTAACTCCTGATTTTGTTTTTTTACAAGAAGTGCAAGGCGAACATAGAAAACGACAAAAACGTATCAATGCATGGCCTGACTCTCCTCAATTTGAGTATATTGCTGAAAACATATGGCCCCACTATGTTTATGCAAAAAATGCCGTGTATGAATCGGGACATCATGGGAATGCAATTTTAAGTAAATATGCTTTTGAACGATTTGAAAATATTAATCTTGCAAATATACGCAGAGCTTCGCGGGGAATATTACATGCACAATTGAAGCTGGATGAGGTCACCATCCATTTATTATGTGTACACCTAGGCCTTTTTAAAACAGAGCGGATGGTGCAATGTAATGCTTTAATGAAACGTATAAAGGATGTAGTTCCACAAGATGAGCCTTTATTGATGGCAGGTGATTTCAATGATTGGCGCACCGTTCTTTCCAAACCCCTGGCTGAGAACTTAAATATAGAAGAGGCTTTTGTCTCAGTGGAAGGGCAGCATGCACGTTCATTCCCTGCTATAAGACCGGCACTTTGCATTGATCGCGTCTATTTTCGTGGCATGAAAGTACAAGAAGTAGCGTGTTTACATGGTAAACCCTGGAGAATGCTTTCTGATCATTTGCCGCTTTATGCTCGTTTTGAATTAATTAAGCCTCTTTAATGTTTGATTATTATAAAAAAAATCACAGTATGAATCTTTTTAGGTTGCATAAAGATGTTGAGTTATAGCTTTTATATGGGGATTGGTTTGTTTCATGTACAAACCTTTCCCCAATAGAATGACTATTCCATTTTACTGTTGTATTCGCCCAAGCAGGCTAAGCTATTCAAACGGGCACGTTTTAATAAAGCTTCTTGTGCATTGGCGATATTTGCTTTATCTCCACCCCAGGCAGCTAAACAATCTTCCTGCAATGCTCTGCCGAAAGAAAAGCTAAGCAGCCAAGGCTGATGGTCGATGCTATTGATTGCATTTAAATTTGCTGTAGCTTGTTGTGGTGTTTGGCCACCAGAGAGGAAATTAATTGTTGGTACCGCAGCAGGTACATTATTACGGAATACACTAATTGTGTAGTCAGCAATTTCATCAGGCTCACTAAAAGGACTATGTGCTTTACCACAAGTGACCATACTAGGTTTTAAAATAATATGCTCTAACTCAATTTGGTGAATAAATAAGGCATGGAATAGTTCATGCAATACAACTTCACATACTTCGGCACAATGTTCAATAGTGTGATCTCCGTCTATGAGTACTTCAGGCTCAACGATAGGAACAATTCCTGCTTCTTGGCAAGCTGCGGCATAACGTGCCAGATTTTCGGCGCCTGTTTTAACCGCGGTTAAACTGGGAGTAAATTCAGAAATGGAATAGACATTACGCCATTTAGCAAATTGTGCACCTAATTTTTTAAAATGCTGCAAACGCTCGGCTAATCCATCTAAGCCTTGAGTTACTTGTTCATTTTCAGTATTGGCGAGATGAATTAATCCTTTATCTACTTTAATGCCAGGAACAATGCCCTTAGCAGCAAATAATTGAGGGATAGGAGTTCCATGCTCATCAGCCTGGCTAAAGGTTTCTTCAAATAAAATAACCCCGTTGATATATTGTTCTAAATCAGTGGTAGTGGCGAGCAGTAATCTATAATCTCTACGATTTTCTTCAGTATTTTCAATACCAATTGAGGCAAATCGTTTACCTATAGTTGAATTGCTTTCATCTGCAGCTAAAGTTCCTTTTCCCTCTTGCAGCATTAGCCCCATCGTATTGGATAATTCATCATAACTCATAGTGTATTTGCTCCTGATTGTTTACATTATCTAGATATATATTTTTCACGAATAATTTGTTGCATGGCAAAGCCTTGTTCTTTTAAGGAGTTAAAAGCCTCGTCAATCATACCGGGATTTCCACATAAATAAATAACATCATGCTGAGGATCTAGATTTAATGTAGGAAAAGCATGTTGTACGTAGCCGCTGTACTCATTGTCATTTAATTCATTCACGGGTTGTCTGCTTAAATAGGGTCTGAATATGACCTTTGGGTATTTTTGAGAAAATGCTTGGAACTCATTGGCATAGAGAATTTCTTCTCGTCGTTGTACGCCTTGTAATATGACTACCTCGAGTGTTGGGTGTTGCTCCATTAGTACGCCTAGTTCTTGAAGCATTGCTCGATATGGAGTAATTCCTGTACTGGTAGCGACTAAGATAAATCGAAGGGGTATTTCATCTTTGAGAACTAATCGACCATATGGCCCGCTGACTTGAATTGTATCACCAGATTTTAAATTATAAAGCAATTCAGTGCCCGGTCCATTTTCAAAATAGCCCGCTGCGAGCTCAATTAGATTATCTTGTTTTGGCGCATTGGCTATACTATAACTACGTTTTAATAATTTACCTTGATGTTCAAAATGAACGGTAATAAATTGACCGGGTAAATAATTAAAATATGGGGCTACTTCACAAGTAAAAATGAAGTGCTTTACTTTAGGGGAGATCATAAATGATTCTTTTAAAGTGATGGGAAATGTGTTTATTTGCATGACGAATATTCAACTTTACTGTAAAAATCTGAGATTATAACTCTGAACGAAGCTTAATATAAGCAAAAAATTATGCAATATAAGTTTTAACAGCATATAATTAAATTATGAACACACCGGATCTTATTACAATTTTAGGCAATCTCAGCCATTCTTTATACCCAGTACAGCATTTAATTACTGGGGGAGCGTATATTTTAGGCATTTTATTTTTTTGGACTGCAATTTCCAAATTCAGAAAAATTGGCGATCACAGGGCGCAATCTTCATCACAAGAAAAGATGTATAGTCCTATAATGTATTTATTTATGGGAGCGGCGCTATTTTATTTGCCTACTGGAATGGATGTTATGGCCAATACGTTTTTTGGAGCAGGGAATGTATTAACCTATTCATCCTATAATTCAACAAATATATACAGTTCTATGGGGTTAGTGGTTCAAACTGCGGGGATATTATGGTTTGTGCGCGGGAGTGTGTTGGTTGCACATGCCAGTCAACCAGGAACTCAGCATGGACCTAAAGGTTTGGTATTTATAATTGCCGGCGTATTGGCGATGAACTTTGATAACACTATAGCTATGCTGAATTACGTCATGGGTAATGTTGCAAATTGGACGATGGCAATCAAAACGAGCCAAGGGTACTAGTCGCGTCTTCCTTAGTTTTCTTCTCCACAGATTCTGAGGTTATTTGCCTTAGCAAAATCAATAATGGATTGATACAGTAACGGGCTTGATTCTTTAAGCTTTGGATCAAGTAAAATGCATTGATATCCCTCACTATTTACACTTGGCCGTAATAGAGGAGAATAATGAATACGACTGTTCTTAAAGCTTGCCAATGAGCCGCTCATACGTTCTGCCCAGTCACTGGGTCGAAAGGTTTTTCCTTGAGAAGTTATTCCTTCTATAATGATTGTTTTTTTTTCAGGTGCAGCCATATATTTTATATAATATAAATACAGTATGTTAATTATACCATCATATAATAAGTGCTGTACTGAAATTTATTCATTTTGCAAAAATAAATTTGTGTTAATTTGGTTTTCAAAAGTAATTTTTATCCCTATTATGTCAACATAGTATATTTGGCATTTTTTTTAAGGTTATTAGGAATGGAAAAAGAAAATCATTCTGGTATTTATTTATTGCCTAATTTGTTTACAACAGCCAGCTTATTCGCCGCATTTTACTCCCTTGTTGCGTCGATGAAAGGGCAATTTGAAGCCTCTATCATTGCTATATTTATTGGCATGATTGCAGATGGACTGGATGGGCGAATTGCACGTTTAACTCATACACAGACTGAGTTTGGCGCTGAATATGATAGTTTATCTGATATGGTCACCTTTGGTGTTGCGCCATCATTATTAGTATATAATTTAATTTTAAGTCAGTTAGGGAAAATAGGTTGGTTGGTCGCTTTTGTTTATACGGCTGCGGTTGCTTTGCGTTTAGCTCGTTTTAATACCCAAATTGAAACAGCAGATAAACGATACTTTCAAGGGTTACCTTGTCCACCATCTGCTGCAGTAATGGCCTCTTTTGCCTGGTTATGCTACCAAAATGAATGGCAGAATATGTTTGTTGCTCTATTAACCGCGCTCTTGTCATTAATTACTTCGGGGTTAATGGTTTCTAACTTTCGCTATTACAGTTTTAAGGAAGTGGATTTTAAAGGCAAAGTACCCTTTCTTTATGTCTTGGTAATGATTATTTTATTTGTAGCTATTGCAGCTAATCCTTCAGTGGTTTTATTTGTAGGTTTTACTGCTTATGCATTATCTGGATTGTTTATGACTTTATTTGCTCTGCACAAAGTGAGGAAGCAAAGAAAGTATTCCGAGAAATGAAAACAATTAGTACAGCCTATCAAAAAATTTACTGATTGAGTGAAAATTTACAAGAGAAGATAATTTGCAACAATGTAAGAATATTGCTAATGAATTTAAACAGCGTTCTCAAGAGCGGCGTGCACTAATCAAGGATAAAGGGTATGCCAAATGAACGAGATGCTCTTTGCATACGCTTTAATTAAGTTTCTGTTGCAATTCTTTGCTCCTCAGTTATGATTTTTGGATGTTCTAGGAAGATTTTTGTTATAATATTATTGATAAGAGATGCATTGCGAATTAAATAAAAATTATTTCAATCCCAGTTATTCACCTTCGCCAAAATAATTATTAATCAAATGAGTTAAGGCTTCATTCATTTGTACTTCATCAGGACCATTTATTTCCATAATGAGTTCGCTCCCTTTATTGGCTGCAAGCATCATGACACCCATAATGCTCTTCCCATTAACGGTTTGTGAATTACTGGTTACATCAATTTGGCTTTGGAATTTTGCGGCGATAGAAACAAACTTTGCCGAAGCTCGTGCATGCAAGCCCAATTTATTAATTATTTTAATTTTAGTTTTAATCATAGCGTTACAAATGTATCATGAAATAGGTAATAAGTGTAGTTAAGCTCAGCAAAGTGGATCCCAGATTAATAGGGATTCACTTTGCTGCAAAAACTACCGCTAGCGATTACTCCTTAATCATGATGTTTATGGTTTTTCTCTTTATGTTTAGTTAGTTGACGCTCCAATTTATCTATCAACGTATCAATTGCAGCATATAAATCTTCAGATTCTGAGCTGGCATGCAGTTCACCTTTGGTAACATGAACGGTTGCCTCAGCAATTTGACGTAATTTTTCTACATTCAATACCACGTTAATGGATTTGATTTGATCAAAGTGACGCTCCAGCTTATCGAATTTTTCTTCGGTAAATGCTCTGAGGGCAGGAGTAACATCAATATGATGTCCAGTGATGTTAATTTGCATAAAAATCTCCTAGTTACATAGAGTTCGTTTGACAATTCTACTGTCTTGGCCAAAATGGTGCGATTTGATGCGTGCTCCGATACTCACATACTTTCAACTTTAATGTATGTTGTTTTTCGATGCTCTAAAATTTACCATTTTGGCTCAATCTGGCGAATTTCACTGACCCTAAATTAATTACAAATTGTTTTTCTTTCATTGGATGGAGCAATTCCCATTGCTTCACGATATTTTGCTACGGTTCGTCTTGCTACTTTAATACCCTGTTCTTCCAATAATCGGGTAATTTTACTGTCACTTAATGGTTTTTTTCTATTCTCCGCAGAAATTAATTTTTTTATGACGGCGCGTATGGCTGTAGAGGAGCATTCATCTCCAGCATTTGTATTGACATGACTTGAAAAGAAGTATTTTAGCTCAAATACACCTCGGGGGGTATGAATAAATTTCTGTGTGGTAACACGAGAAATGGTTGATTCATGCATATCTAGAGCGGAAGCAACATCATTGAGAATTAATGGTTTCATCGCTTCTTCACCATGCTCTAGAAACCCTTGCTGGTATTCCATGATGCATGCAGCTACTTTAAGCAGGGTTTCTTGGCGACTTTGAATGCTCTTTAAAAACCAACGTGCTTCTTGTAGGTTATTTTTTAAGAACTGATTGTCTGCACTATTATCTGCTCGTTGAATCAGTGAGGCATATTGGTTATTGATACTTAAATGAGGGAGTGCACTTTGATTCAGTTGAACCCTCCATTTATTATTAATTTTTTTAACAGTTAAATCAGGAATAATGTATTCCGTAATGTCTTCATGAATTAAGTTTCCAGGCTTAGGGTTTAGTCCTTGAATTGTTTTTAATACTTCATTAATCGTTTTTTCAGTAATCTTATGATTTTTCATTAATTGTTTATAATTATGCTGAGCCAGTAATTCAATGCCTTCACTAATAATCTTTTTAGTCAATGCCAAATGTTCTGCATCCAAAGAAACCTGTTCTAGTTGTACAAGAAGCGTCTCAGCAAGGCATGTGGAGGCACAGCCTACGGGGTCAAATAATTGCAAGCGATGACGTACTGCATTTATTTCATCTAAATCGAGTGGATGTTCATCACTTGTAAGAGTTGTATGCAATTCAGTGATGCTCATCGTTAGGAAACCATCGCTATTCACTGCATCAATAATAGTGGTTGCTATTGCTCTGTCAACATCGCTCATGGGCGAAAGCTCAAGTTGCCATCTTAGATGGTCTTTTAAATTAGTTGTTGTGCAATGCAAATTATCGAAATTACAGTCATTATCTTCAAAGGAGGTACGTTTGCTTGAGCTTTGATACAGTTCAGACCATTGAAAATCATAAGGCTCATCATTATTTTGCTGCTTTACTTCACTGGGTCCAAATTCTTCTTTATCTTCATTTGGGGTTGCTTCAAGCATCGGATTTGATTCAACAATAAGTTGAATTTCTTGCTGTAAATCAACCGTTGATAATTGCAACAGTCTTATTGCTTGCTGTAACTGTGGCGTCAGCGTCAAATGCTGCCCGATGCTTAGTTGCAATGATGGTTTCATGCAAATCCTCTTTGTATTCATTGCCATTTACTATCAGTTTAAACGATTCGTAAGGATTATCCAGTATCTACGGGTGTTAATTTGGAGTCCTCTACAAAAATGCAATTACATCAGTTGGTTTTTCTGAATGGGCGGGGCAAATAAAATCAAAGTGTTCATCTCGAGTTCATTGGATGACGATTTTCCAGAGCAAATTTTACATTGGAGTTAATGTCGCTTTTGCAAGAGAAACTAAAATTTTAGCTTTTTGAGGGGAGGAAAAGAGATTGCTCTTAAGAAATAAATAAAAGTAAGCCCCATCAGTGTGAGGCTTATATAATTATTTTACTTTTTTCTCTTTAAAAAGAACATGCTTACGTACTTTAGGATCGTACATCATAAGCTCCATCTTTTCAGGATGGTTTCTTGGGTTTTTAGTAGTGGTTTTATAGTATCCAGTTCCTGCTGTGGATTCCATTTTCACTTTAATAGTGACGGCTGCCATGGTTTATCCCCTTAGTTATACTTTTTCGCCTTTAGCTCTGAGTTTATCCAGAACTGCTTTTATGCCTAACTTGTCTACAATACGCATACCTTTGGTACTGAGTTTTAATGTGACAAATCGTTTCTCTTCTTCAACCCAGAAACAGTGATTCTGAATATTCGGCAGAAAGCGTCTTTTGGTTTTGTTGTTAGCGTGCGACACTTTATGACCAGTCATGGGTCGCTTGCCAGTTACCTGACATACTCTAGACATTGTGTTACTCCAAAATAGGTTTTAATTTAGGTTCTGTTTACTTTCTACTTTCTCGGTCAACTGACTCAAGCTAGTGAAATAGAAACAAACCCTATTGGTCTTTGTAAAATTCTGGGCAAATAGCCGGATGTGAAATACAAGAGCGGTTTTATATCAAAAAAATGCATTAGTTGCAAGATTTTTGTAAGGACATATAATTCCGGCTTTAATAAAATATGAGTGTGATTTATGCAGCGCAGGATAAAAAGTTATGTCTTACGTGCTGGTCGGGTGAGCAATCGACAGCGTCAGGGGTTGGATTTTTGGCTTAAAAATTATGAGCTTACTGTGGATGGATGTCCATGGAATTTGTCAGAAGAGTTTGACCGCACTGCCGATACAGTGGTTGAAATAGGTTTTGGTATGGGTGCATCGCTGTTGGCAATGGCTAAAAATAATCCTGCACTGAATTACATAGGAATAGAAGTGCATCAAGCGGGTGTAGGGAGCTTGGCTGCTGATTTACATGAATATCAATTATCCAATGTGCGTATTGTTGCTCATGATGCAGTTGAAACATTTCGTACCCAATTGTTGGATGACTCACTTGCTGGAGTACAAATTTTTTTCCCAGATCCATGGCATAAAAAACGTCACCATAAAAGACGCTTGATTCAGCAAGAATTTATTCAATTATTGACTAAAAAAATTAAACCAGGTGGGTTTATTCATTGCGCAACCGATTGGCAAGATTATGCTGAGCACATATTAGAGGTTTTATCTACGGAGCCGGTTCTACAAAATACGCAAAAAGAAGGAGGGTATTCACCCAGACCTTTATCACGACCACTTACTAAGTTTGAACAACGCGGTGAACGTTTAGGACATGGGGTTTGGGATTTGATTTTTACTAAGCTGGACGCATAGTCTTAATACCTATGCCAGAAATCAAGTTGTTGAGATTGGGGTCCTGTTCACTTTCGCTAGCTTGTTGAGCCAAAGGGTCAGATTTTCGAGTGCCGAAGTGCAGCATTCATGGAGTATGTGAGCATTGGAGTGTAGATGATTTTGTAGAAAATCTAACTATTCTTTGATCTTCTATTGTCCAATGTGTAATATAAATCCGGAGGATATTACAGAGGACGTAACATGGAATTTATCACTGAAATAAATGCAGCTATAAAATCAGGACTAAAAGGATTTAATAAATTTATTGAACATAAGTTGCAAAGAGAAGCGGACTACCTTGAGCGCCCGTACTGGACGGAAGGTGGTATTCAAGTGACCGTTTTGAATTATCTGATTCAACAACACCAGGAAAAAAATAAAAACTTTGTTAATGAGCAGAACTCTTCCGATTTGACAGATTTTATTGATTTAATCTTAAGCAAAGTTCGCGATAAAAATATTGGCTTGCCCTTGCATCAAGCAATTGCGGCTAATAAAATTCAGCTGGCTCTTCATCTTTTAGAGAACAACATTTTTGATGTCAATAAGCGTGATGAAGAGGGTGCGCGGACCTTATTGTCATTGGTTTTACCTACTAGAAGCCGTCAACTATTGATAAAAATCTTAGCCTGTAAACCTGACGTAAACGCAGTAACACGTCTTACCGAAGAGCATATTCCTTTTCAACCCTTGCACCAAGCTATAGCATTGGATTTTGCTTCTGGAGTAATCAATTTAGTCAGGTCCGGAGCAGATGTAGCTAATCCTGTGGGTGTGCTGAGAGATACCCCGGTATTGTTTGCAGCACAGCAAGGTAAGATAAAGGCACTTGAAGCTTTATTAGAAGAATCTCCGGTAGATCAACTGAAACTTGAGGCGAGAAATAAAAATTTTGAGGAAGATAAGAAAAAAGGTGAAAATGCAATTGAAGTACTTTGTAAAAAGTTGGTTAATAACCGAAGCGACAAAGATTTG
The DNA here is from genome assembly GCF_001468035.1 of Legionella tucsonensis. Classification (GTDB taxonomy): domain Bacteria; phylum Pseudomonadota; class Gammaproteobacteria; order Legionellales; family Legionellaceae; genus Legionella; species Legionella tucsonensis. The sequence continues at coordinate 2,571,508 of NZ_LNZA01000001.1, read as the reverse complement.
CTCCGCGGTGTTGCTATGTTGCTTTGTCGTGGAGCCGAACCACCACACCATGAGGAACTATGTCAAATATTAGCAGATAAACGCGGTGAGTTGCTCAAAGAAATTGATGCCTATATGGATACCAGACCTGAGTTGGTCGACCCTTTTGTGAACCGATGCCATTTAACTAACAGTACATTGTATAAAATAATTTATGTGGATCATACTTGGGGGAGTACATTGCGCCAGCTTTTTGGTAGACCCAGTGATGCAGCTTTTGCTGTAGAAAGGTTGGTTACCCGCAAATACAGTCGCCGTTCAGAAGGAAGTTCTGATACTTCTGTATTGCCAACAGCTGCTGCGGTACCATTAAAAGGAGATGAACCTCCATTAAAGCTCTATGCAGAATTTGTGCGACGTTATAATGAAGCTTATGAAAATCAAAGAATTACTAATCCCTGGAGTACTATGCGTTGGATGATCGCTGAGGGGAAATGTAATTGGGAAACAGTAAAAGAGTATGCTCGAAACCATCCAGGAACCAGGACACAGATTATCTATGATGATATGTTTAAAACCTTGCCTAAAATGAAGGTACATGAGGAAATTGAAAATTCTACTGGAGAACCTACTCTTAGTAGCGAAGCTACGCTATAAGCGAAGATTAATAGCTGTTGCATGTCCTTCTATGATATAGAGATGGAAAAAACCTTAAATAATCTTTAAGGAAGCCATCTCTGATGGATACTATGTGAACATTGAATTAAAATTGAAGGGTTCGAGTCTATTGAGTTGAGACGTGGTAATTATGAATATTAGCTTGTTACTTTTAATCATGATTTGTTTTATTGGTATGATCAGCCCGGGGCCAGATTTTATACTTGTTACAAAAAACGCGCTTTTGTATCCCAGACGTCAAGCTTTAGCCACAGCCTTAGGTATTGTCACCGGATGTCTTTTCCACGCTACTTATTGTATTTTGGGTTTGGCGTTGATTATTACTCAAAGTATCGTTCTTTATACCATAATAAAATATGTAGGTGCATGTTATTTAATTTATCTTGGCTTAAAAGGCCTAAAATCCAAGCAGTCTATGAAAATAAGTCGGGACTTTTCTTTAGTGAAAAATATAACAGTTTCAAAAGCTTATATTGAAGGTGTCTTATGTAATGCTTTAAACCCAAAACTTGCGGTTTTTCTGCTCAGCTTGTTTACCCAGTTTGTGTCAACGCACGCATCACTTGGTGATAAAACTCTAGTTGCCGGAGTATTTATTTCTGAGTCTGCGCTTTATTGGCCTTTACTCGTTTTATTCTTGCAATCGAATAATGTTCGAAAAGTATTTGCTCGTTTTCAAGTTGCATTGAGTCGTGTGTTTGGTGGTTTATTAGTTTATCTAGGAATTCGAGTGATGTTAAGTACAGATTAGGAGCCTTGATAATCAGTCATTATGGATTGGGGTATGAGCATGGCAAAGCTACTGCTGTAAATGGTACTTAATCACCAGCGGTGATTTTAGAGCTTGTTATTCCACATAGTGATCCGACTATTAACTTATTTAACCAATTTTTTATTACTGAAAATGATATTGTAGTGGATATTTGGGATAGGTAAATGCCAAATATGAGCGCAGGATTTAATTCTTTATCGTATCGGCTTATCTAAAGAAATTCATCTTCTGTGAAAGAATTAAGAATCCATATTGAGCTAATTACATCCGGAGAACTTGCTTAAACTTCATATACCCCATAGAATTCTAGTTTTCTTAAAATTTGCCAGGAGAGAAGTACATGGGGTGGAATGAGCCAGATAAAGGCAAAGATCCTTGGAAGGGTAAAAATCAACCTCCAGATTTGGATGAAGCTCTGAAACGCGTTCATGACAAACTGAAGAAGTTATTTGGAGGTGGTGGCGCTAAAACAACTAATGAACCCTCCAAAAAGTCAAATGGTGGTTTGGTGACTCTAGTAGTTATCTTAATTGCGTTTATCCTTTGGGTACTCTCTGGTATCTTTATTGTTGATCCTGCAGAGCAAGCAGTTATTCTTCGGTTTGGCAAATATGTTGAAACTGTGGGCTCAGGACCACATTGGATACCAAGAATTATTTCTTCTAAAATTATCATGAATGTGGACAGAGTGTTGGATTATTCCTATTCTGGACAAATGCTTACCCGTGATGAAAATCTGGTTTCAGTATCTTTAGCTGTGCAGTATCGTATTGGTGATCTCGAGGATTATTTATTTAATGTAGCTAATCCCGAAGAAAGTTTGCAACAAGCCACTTCAAGTGCTCTAAGACAAGTAGTGGGAACAACTACGTTAGATCAAATGATTACTGAAGGACGTGAAGTTTGGGGTAACAAAGTACAAGATACATTGATAAAAACATTGGATTTATATAAAACAGGTGTTTTGATTGTTAATGTATCACCCCAACCAGCACGTGCACCTGAAAGTGTGCAAGATGCTTTTGATGATGCGATTAAAGCACAGGAGGATGAAAAACGCTTTAAAGAACAAGCCTATGCTTACGCAGCGAAAGTAGTACCGATTGCTGAAGGGAGGGCGAGTCGTATTCAGCAAGAGGCAGAAGCCTATTCCAAACAGGTTGTTCTGAATGCCCAGGGGCAAGTTTCTGAGTTCTTAGCCTTACTCCCTCAATATACTGCAACTCCAATAGTTACTGCAGAACGTATGTATTTGGAAACAATGCAACAAGTATTAAGTAAAAGTACTAAGATCATTGTTGATAGTAAAACGGGTAATTTGTTGTATCTACCTTTGGATAAATTGTTTGAGAAGTACTCGGGTTTCTCTCATGAGGCTGCAAAAAATGGTAAAGCGGAAGATGATGAGTCCAGTGAAACAGAGAATTTGGTCGATGGCCGTGAGTTTACTAGACCTATTTATCGACAAGGGAGAAATTAACAATGAAAACGATGAGTAAAACCCTTGGCATTTTGATCTTTTTAATACTCCTTCTTTTATTGACCAGTGTATTTACTATAACACAAGGACAGCATGGTATTCTTTTGCGTTTAGGTCGTCTGGTCAATGATGAGTCCACTAATAAAGTTAAAGTCTTAAATCCTGGATTGCATTTTAAAATGCCGTTTATCGAAAGTGCACGTATTTTTGATACCCGCATTCAGACAATGGATATTAAATCGACCCGTATTGTTACTAAGGAAAAAAAGGATGTAATGGTTGATTATTATGTTAAATGGCGAATTACTGATTTGGCCCAGTATTTTAAATCAACTGGTGGCAGTGAATTTAAAGCGGAAACATTATTAGAGCAACAACTAAATACATTATTGCGTGCTCAATTCGGTAAACGTACGATTCCCGAAGTAGTATCAGGCGGTCGTGACGATTTAACGGAGTTGTTGCGTCAAGCTGCCCAAAAGCAAGCAGGTGGATTAGGTATTATTGTTGTTGATGTACGCATTAAAGGGATAGAGTTACCAGCTAATACCAGTAATGCAATTTATCAACGCATGCGTGCAGATATGCAAAAAATTGCAAACAGGCATCGTGCTGATGGTCAGGCAGCCGCTGAAGAAATAAGAGCAAAGGCTGATGCTGATGTCACGGTCTTATTAGCTAGAACTCGCAGTAATGCCCAAAAGGTAAGAGCAATTGGACAAGCACGCGCAGCATCAATTTATGCTGATGCATACAATAAAAATAGGGGTTTTTTTACTTTATATCGCAGCTTACTCGCATATGAAGAGAGTTTTAACAGTAAAAGAGATATTTTGGTATTGGATCAAAGTAGTGCATTTTTTGATTATTTTAAAGCGGCCACACCAAAAAATGATGGTGTACTTGCTAAAAAGTAACTATAATGCCAGATTTTGGTAACTATTCATCCCTGTACTAAAATCATGGGAAACGTCCATGTTTTAGTGCAGGTTGAGTGAAAAATATTCTGAAAATGCATTGCATCAATGGCATTGAGCACGTATTTTCGGAATATTTTTCATTTAAGAAGAAAACACTACATAGGTTTGAGTAGTGACTATTTTTATTGAAGTTTGAGTTCAGAGAATCTCAACTTAGAGTGACGAACAAGCATTGTGCAAATTAAGGTAGATCATGGGTAAAAACGTTGTTGTTTTAGGAACGCAGTGGGGCGATGAAGGCAAGGGCAAAATTGTCGATTTATTAACCCACGATGCGCAGGTTGTTGTCCGTTATCAAGGCGGTCATAATGCAGGTCATACCTTAAAAATTAATGGAGTGAAAACGGTTCTTCGTCTTATTCCTTCTGGCATGTTAAGACCTCACGTTACATGCTACATTGCAAATGGTGTAGTTCTTTCGCCCGACGCCCTGTTGGGGGAAATTAAAGAGTTAGAGCAACGTGGAGTTGATGTTCGTTCCCGCTTACGTATTAGTATGGCTTGTCCACTGATTCTCTCTTATCATGTTGCGATGGATAAAGCGCGTGAAGCACATATGGGAGACTCAGCGATTGGTACAACTGGACGTGGTATAGGTCCTGCGTATGAAGACAAAGTTGCCCGTCGGGCATTAAAAGTCAGCGACTTATTTCATCCAGAACGTTTTGAAAAAAAATTGATTGACCTTTTAGATTACTATAACTTTATTTTAACGCACTATTTCAAGCAGCCAGCTGTGGATCTCCAACCTATATTGGATTCTGCTCTACAATGGGCTAAAGAACTACACCCAATGGTTTGTGACGTTTCTGCTTGTTTGCATGAGCATAGAGAGCAAGAAGATAATATTTTATTTGAAGGGGCGCAAGGAGTCTATCTAGATATTGATCATGGCACTTATCCTTTTGTTACTTCATCAAATACTTGTGTGGGCTCAGTAGTTAATGGTGCGGGGTTTGGTCCAAAATACATTGACTATATTTTAGGGATTACTAAAGCTTATACTACGCGTGTTGGTGGTGGTCCTTTTCCAACTGAACTTTTTGATGAGGTAGGTAAACAGATTGCTGAACGAGGGCAGGAATTTGGGGCTGTTACTGGAAGACCTAGACGCTGTGGATGGTTTGATGCAGTTCTCTTAAAACATTCAATTGAGTTAAATAGTATTACGGCATTATGCCTCACTAAGCTGGATGTTCTGGATAAATTAAATGTGTTGCGCATCGCCGTTGCTTATAAAGATGAAAGAGGAAATTTAATTTCCCGTCCTCCTCAATCAGCCGCAGATTTTCAAGGTTTAGAGCCTGTTTATGAAGAAATGCCCGGTTGGCAAGAATCTACTGCTGATATTACGAATATAAATGATTTACCTGCGAATGCCCTTGCTTATTTAAAACGAATAGAAAATCTGCTCAAAGTGCCTATTGATATATTATCAACTGGGCCAGAACGTGATTCGACGATTATTTTGCGTGATCCATTCAAAATTTAATACATATCTGTTTACGTAAAATGTAAAAATGTAGTCTGGTACAGGAAAGCATAACCCTGAATCGATATGTATCCATGGCTGGCTATCCTCTTGAGTAACCTGCGATATCATTTTGTTCTTTTCTTCCAGGGAAACCAAGGGGGCACAACCGTCTCTTGAAACCTAGTTGCAATGTGCAGTTGGTTTGCCTAGGATAATAAAAATGATTCTCTTTGAGAAAAGAGTAATGAACAGATCACACGTAAATCAATTAAACTTACAGATAATCATTGCGATTATTACAGGAGCAATTATCGGTATTTTGCTTCATCTGATTCCAGAAAAAAGTCTAGTTTTTGAATATATTGTTGAAGGCTTTCTGGATTGGGGAGGGAACGTTTTTATTACCATCCTGAAAATGCTGGTCATACCGGTTGTTTTTGTATCACTTATTTGTGGTACGTTCAATATCAACTCCAGCCGACAATTTGGTAGAACTGCATTTAAGACCATTATATTATACTTAGTCACTACAGCTTTAGCTATTGGTCTGGCTTTAGCAGTTGCTAGTTTATTTGACTTTAGCGACAGTAAAAAAATACCGATAATACACCAGCATAAAACGATTTCTGCACCGACAATCAAAGAAACTTTATTAAATTTGGTGCCAAGTAACCCTATTAAAGCAATGGCTGAAGGGAATATGTTGCAAATAATAATATTTGCATTATTGTTTGGTGTATCTATTACGAGCGCTGGAAAAAGTGCAAAAAAAATTAAAGAATTATTTAAAGCAGCTGATGCTGTGGTTATGCGCTTAGTTCATTTAGTTTTCCTAGCAGCACCTTATGGTATTTTTTGTCTTATATCCGTAATGTTCGCACGTATTGGTCTTGATTTGATTATTCAATTATCGGGTTACTTTTTCACTGTTTTGTTGACTCTTTCACTGCATTTATTGGCAGTATATCCTATACTGCTTAAAAGTTTTACTGGATTATCACCCCTCACTTTTTTTCGACAAATGTGGCCTGCCATGATATTTGCTTTTTCTACATCAAGCAGTAATGCCTCGATACCCGTAGTACTAAAAACAGTTAAAGAAAAACTGGGGGTTGATGAATCGGTTTCTTCTTTTATTATTCCGTTGGGCGCAACTATCAATATGGATGGCACGGCTATTATGCAAGGGGTTGCTACCGTTTTTATTGCCAATGCTTATGCTATTGATTTAGGACTTAGTGGTTATCTCACCGTAATTTTATTGGCAACCCTAGCTTCCATTGGTACTGCGGGAGTTCCAGGGGTAGGTCTGGTTACTCTAACAATGGTACTTATTCAAGTGGGTATTCCCGTTGAAGGCATATCATTGATCATAGGCATAGATCGATTGCTGGATATGGCAAGAACAGTCGTTAATATCTGTGGTGATGCGACGGTGGCATGTATCGTCGGATATAGTGAAAGCGCGCTCAATGAAAAAGAATACTATAAAACAAATACAGTAGAAATTTAAGAAGAAATACTTACTCGAGTCTTGTAACTTCAGGAACTTATCCAAATAAATAGCGTTTTTTTGCGGATGAGCAATCAATTATGCTTCATATTATTTTCATCCATGCCAATCAATCTAATTTTGCCATATTGGCTTCCATTTTTTTTATATTAAGATAACATATTGATCTTATTATTATTTTTTTGAAATTTACGGCAGCTAATTGCTCTAATTGATTCACAAAAAAACTTTCTGTTATTTTTTGTGTAAATGATATAGCCAAAGCGTTTAGTAAAACTATAGATAAAATCAGAATTAGGATAAGTAGGAAATACGATGATGAAAATACAAGTATGCTTAAACGAGATGAAAAAAAAAGAATATGCTAACCCTAGCGAAGATAGAGATGGACTCGATTTTCTTGCTTGGTGTTTGCAAAAGGCAGATAAAGTTTTAGAAGAAGGAAAACCTTTATGGGTAGCAAAAGAAATTTTTATCCAATCGATGAAAAAAAAACCTCAAACGAGCATACTCTACGGTTTATCACCAGCCAAATACAGTGAAATTTTGACTCGAATAAGTGAAATCCGAAAAGGAACATATAATGCTACTTCGATGGTGTTCAATGGGTTAGCCACCGATGGGCCTATTTTAATAAAGATTCAACAATTGGATAATGCATTAGTGATGCAAGGTGATAAAGAAAACACCACATTTGAGCCAAAATAATCTCATATATCAAGCAAATATATAACAAGGATGAGTAATTTTTCAGGAAAAGAAGAAATTGAATTAACCTAATTAATAGGCCAGTTTAAAAATAACTGGCCTCGAAAATTACTTCCGTTCTTTGCCCCAAAAAGAACAGATGGAAAATCCAAACGACCTTTCAAGGTAAGAATGTTACACTGACTCCATATCCTATTTGTTTAAGTCACAAAAATTAGATAGTTAAAATTTGTTTTCAAATGCACGTAGTTTTTGTTCTAAATCCCACTGTAATTGGGCTTTTTCGTTTGCTTTTATAAACTGCTCGCAGCGTTTACTCCCTAAATCTTGACAATCAGGAATCAATTGGGCTTTATCTGCATCAGACCATATACTGTTTCCAGGTAAAAATGCATAAGTTAATGCATTTCGGTTGATTTGTTTTAAGGTTGGATAATCCAGATCATGATTCAATACAGCCTCTACATATTGCTGGCTTAAATTAGTTCGTAATATGCCTTCATCATCAGTGGATAAAACAACAGGAACATGATGCTTAAGATAAAAACTCAACGGATGGCTGCGACCTGCAATCTTTAATATTTTAAGGTTACTGATTAGATTAATTTCTACTGCTTTATGACGTTTAGCCATGTAATCTAAAGTGCTTTTGACGTTATTTTCATGAGCAATATCTACCCCGTGCCCAATTCTTTGTGCTTGGCCGGTAAAAAGTGCATCATGAATGTGATAATCCAATTCTTCTGGAGTAACAATTTCCTGAGTTATTTCACCAGCATGCAATGCAATATTGACCTGTGGATATAGCTTATGTAGGTACTGATAAATTTGCATCTGTTTGCGATAGTCGCGTAAAGAAATAATACCATCTTCAGGTTGTACCAAATTAACGCCAACAAGCGCACCGTTGCTTTCCATGGATTGGCTTACAGCTTCAAAAGCATTCAGGGTTTGTGCAAAAAGGTTATCTAAAGATTGCTCTCTGAGTGAATAATATAAAAATTTAACTTTGATTTGGCAGGCTTTTCTTTCTGGATGGGTATCACAGCCTAATTCCTGGTGTGCTTGTTGGATTATTCGATTGGCTTCTACTGCAGTATAATTAACATTACCTTGAAAATCCTGGTTAGCTAATAAGAGTTTTCTTTTTTGACTAAACGAAGTTGTATCTTTAATTATATCACCAAAGCTGGATGAATGAGCGTTATCCGGTAAAATCATTAATTCCATGTAGTGCTCATTTTGTTGCGCTGCGGTTTGCAGCACTGCTGCGACCAATTCAGGATGATGATCAGCAACTATTGCATTGAATTTGTAGAATGAGCTGAAAAAATGATCATGCCCAGATTCTTTCCCTGGAACAAAATCTTTCAAAGACCAGCTTCTGATGGTATTTGCATAGAGCTCAGGATGATTAAGCAGATCCTTTGTATCTACGCCATGACATACAGCAGGGTTTTTACTGACCACCCAATTGGTTGTATTCAAGCAATAATTATCTTTAGATGCAAGTTCCAACATGATTTCCGGATAGGCACCTCCAGCTAGATGATAATGTAACTCTCCGCCTTTAGGCATACTCTTAAAAAAAACATATAAGGCATTGGGATCATTTTTTATTTGGTCAAAATAGGATTGAACACTAGCTTCAGCAAAAGAGAAAAAAAATAGGCCGGTCAGGAGTGAAATTGATTTAATAAGATTCATTGTATTCGAAAATATGTCACTTTTATGGGGATTATCTCACAATTATTATTAAATCCCAACCATTGTATTTAGATTCTATTCATAGCAAAATAATTTTGTAACTATTCAGCACAGGTCATCGAAAAGCCATATTTGGCTTATCTTAGCGAAAAACCCGCACTCTAATTTGGTTTTTCACCAAGATTTTGAAATTGTGATAAGTAGATACATAATTTTAAAAGGACCAACCAACATTTAAATGTAATATTAATCGAGTTTAATCAATTAGGATGATGAATATGAAATATTTTTTATCAAAATTTTATACCGTTTTAGGTTCTTTTTGGGTATCGCTGATGACGGTGAGTTTTTGTTACGCTGCATCTGGCGTGAGTGACTCTACCAATAAAACCAAAATGAAGATCAATGTTGGTATTTATGCTCCTTTTTCCAATGAATCTGCTTTTATTGGTAGAAATATGCTGGGAGCAATGGAAATTGCGCGTGATCAGTTAAAATCCTCAGTGATTAACTATGAGTTCTATACTCTGGATGAAATGCCAAATAATGCCCATGCAACAAAAACCGTGCAAAAATTTATCGAGGCACATCATATTAATGTATTAGTGACTGAAGGGACTGAAAGCGGTGCTTTGGTTGCGCCTTTAGCTAAAAAAAATAATATCATTCATTTTTGTCTTACTGATAATACAATAATTGCTGATGGAAAAAATAATTTTCAAGCACAAAGCCTCAATCACAAACAGGCTGCTGTTTTGATTAAATCAATGAAGCCAGAATTTATTGCTCAATTTAAACAAGAATATCTTAGTCATCCTGTTAGTGAAGCGGGTTATGCTTTTGATATATTCCAACTGCTTCATAGTAGTGCTTTGCTTGCTCTGAAAACTCATTCTGATTTTTCCAGCCAGGCAATTGCAACACATTTGTTGACGCTTGAATCTGGGACAGGGGTAATGGGTAGATTTAATTTAGATAAAAATGGTCTTTTTTATAAGAAGCAAATAATTACAGCCTAATTTTATTTAAATTACTAAGATTGACTATATTGTAACTGTACAACTAATGGCATTAACTTAAGAGTAGTCTGAGTGCAGCGAAACGGTTGCACGTTTCTCTGCTCAGACTTCAATTTTTATTCTATAAAAGAAGAGGAGCCTAAGTGGGTTGGTTCAATCCAATCCTTTTGGCTCCTCTTCTTGTTCACGTGGCTAATTATCTGTTCGCCAAAGCCATACCTTCCAAGACTGTTAAAGCAGCATAGAGTTGATAATCATTATGCATTAAATCATCCACTTGCACTTTGGCATCTTTAGTTTTAGTAGTTTCCGAATTATTCTTATTCACTAAATGCCCATTAAGATTTGCTTCACTAAACCCAGTGAGTTCAGAAGACTTCGCAGCAGTTTTAGGGATTTCCACCTCGTTAACCACAATATCAGGTATAATTCCTTGAGCTTGAATCGATGTTCCTGATGGAGTGTAATAAAGGGCGGTAGTTAATTTAATCCCTGTTTTCTCATCTAATGGTAATACGGTTTGTACTGAACCTTTCCCAAAGCTTGTTGTACCAAGAACAACAGCTCTTTTATTGTCTTTAAGTGCGCCGGCTACAATTTCAGCCGCAGATGCGGAACCATTATTAATTAATACAACCATTGGGGCATTATGTAAGACATCAACTCCCTTAGATATGGCAGTAAAGTCTGATCCAGGTAAGCGTCCTTTGGTTGAGACAATTGTTTCTGGCTTACCTAATTTGTTTTTACCAAGAAAGGCGTCAGAAACCTGAATTGCTGAATCAAGCAATCCTCCTGGGTTGTTACGTAAATCCAGGATTAGGCCTTTTAAATTTCCTCCAGATTGTTGTTTCAATCTATCAATGGCTTGCAACATATCTTTTCCAGTCAATGCCTGGAATTGAGTTAAGCGAATATAACCATAGCCTGGAGTAAGTATTTTGCTTTGTACACTTTTAATTTGAATAATTTCTCTTATTAAATCAAAAGTAAGTGCTTTGTTAACCCCTTTGCGTAGTACAGTCAATTGAATGGTACTTCCAGCTTTACCACGCATGAGGTTGACTGCATCTTTAAGAGAAAGACCTTGAACGGATTCTTTTCCTAATTTAATAATGTAGTCACCAGATTTTATTCCTGCTTTAAAGGCTGGGGTGTCAACCAGAGGAGTAACTACTTTAACAACGCCATCTTCCATAGTTACTTCTAACCCTAAGCCACCAAACTCACCGCTCGTTGATGTATGCAGCTCTTTAAATTCTTCTTCATTCAAATAGCTGGAGTGAGGATCAAGGCCACTAAGCATACCACGAATGGCATTATCAAAAAGTTCTTTATCAGCAATCGGTTTGACGTAGTATTTTTTAATTTCGCCTATAGCATTAGAAAATCGTTGTACATCTTCTAAAGGAACCGCTTTAGTAGCACTGGAGCTTGTAGAAGTATCGGTATCAGCCTCATCATCTGCAAAACTTGTCAGAGGTAACATAAGAGTAAACGCATATACTATCGCAAGCGAGCATGGATATAGTTTTCTTATCAACATAGCGATCTCCTCAGATGCAAGGCTACAAAATAAGCCATCTTCTTTATTATAATTTTTGAAATGCAATTAAGGTGCCAGGGTTAACCTACGACAGCCAATTAAGTGGCGGAATAGCTTTTCCCCTTAGTCTTATTTCAAAGTATAGACCGTTTTGTTTAATCCCGCCGGTATGTCCTACACTTGCGATTTGTTCATTTTGATGTACATATTGTCCTTTGTTTTTAAATAAAGATTGATTATGAGCGTATAAAGTCATAAAACCTTGTCCGTGATCAATAATAAGAAGCAAACCATATCCTTTAAGCCAATCGCTAAATACTACTTTCCCTGGATAAACGGCAGTAACTGCTGTTCCTTCCTCGGCAAAAAATGTCACTCCTTGGTTCATTTTACGTAGAGAATGGCCCTGACTACGGATCGGAGCCGGCAATTTTTTGCGCATCTGGCTAAAGGGAGTACTCCTTTGGTTAAATGGTTTGCTTGTTGGAGTGCTACTTTGTTGCGCTAATGATTTGAGTAAGCGTGCTAAGTTCTCTTTATTTTTTCGCACCTCACGCAAGATGTTTTGCTTGTCTTGAATTTCATGATTCAGTGATTGAATTAAAGCAGTATGATAATTTTTATTTTGCTGTAGTTGTTGCTGATGCTGGGTAAGTTCTGCTTTTAGTTGTTTGTTAGCGATAAGCTCCACACGGAGTTTCTCTTTACTCTCACTAAGATGCACACGTGTTTTATCAATTTTATCAATAAGTTGTTGACGTGATTTAACAATATATTGGTAGTACGTTAGAATTCGACTCACTTTATTGGGATCATCCTGATTAAGTAATAATTTAAGCGGCTGGTATTCCCCCATTTGATAACGAGCGCGTACGTGGTTGGATAATAATTGTTGTTGGGTAATCAGCTGTTGATTTAATTGATTTACTTGCTTTTGTAATTCAGTAATTCTATTTTCTTTATTCTTAATGTCATCCTGGATGGAATGCAGCTTATGAACTCCTTCGCCAATTTGCTTTTCGGTTTCTGACAACTCCTTATTTAAAACACCTCGTTTATCGTGAGCTGAGCTTAAGTTTTGTTGAAGGCTGTTAATTTGAGCATCCAATTGCTTTAACTTATTTTGTGTTTGCAGTACAGTGGAAGTCGACTCTGCATACACACCAAAGCAGGACAGCATACTAAGGACCAACCCAGTAAAAGAAACAGCGTAATTCCGTTTATTCATGAGTATTTTTTTCTAACAATTGATGACCTGTCATTTCCGCTGGAGGAGTAATTTCCAGTAAAGCAAGTATCGTTGGCGCGATATCAATTAAGCTTCCTTTACTTCGGGAAAAATGCCAATGACCTCCGACATATACTAAGGGCACAGGTTCACTAGTATGAGCAGTATGTGCTTGAAGTGTTGTTTCGTCAAACATTTCTTCCGCGTTGCCATGATCAGCAGTGATGAGTAATTTCCCACCTTGTCTTTCCAGTGCATTCCAGACTTTACTCATGCATTGATCAAGACATTCTATTGCGCGAATTGTAGCCTTAAAATCTCCACTGTGTCCTACCATGTCGGCATTGGCATAATTACAAATAATCACGTCATAAGCATTGCTGTTAATTGCTTCGATCAAGCACTCTGTTAATTGGGGCGCACTCATTTCAGGCTGTAAATCATATGTAGCAACGTTGGGGGATGCAATTAAGATTCTTTCTTCATGTGGAAAAACATTTTCATTTCCACCATTGAAGAAAAAAGTTACATGGGCATATTTCTCTGTTTCTGCAATGCGTAATTGACTTAGGTTATGGGCTGCAAGAACTTCGCCTAAAGTATTATTTAAAGGAATAGGAGGGAAGACTTGGGTCGTGGGCAAGTTTTTATCGTATTGAGTCATACTGACAAAATAGGATAATTGAGGTTGTGTAGCACGGTTAAATTTTTTAAATGTTGGATCTATAAAAGCAGTAGTTAATTGCCGGGCTCGGTCTGCTCGAAAATTAAAGAAGAAAGCAGCATCTCCATCTTCAATTGCTTTCTTTTCGCCTATAAGAGTAGGAGGTATGAATTCATCAGACCGGTTTTGTTGATAAAAAGACTTTATAGCTGTTTCTGCATCTACAAAATGATGCTCACTGTTGCCTTGAGTTAATAAAGTATAGACTGGCTCTATTCTTTCCCAGCGATTGTCTCTGTCCATGGCATAATAACGCCCGCTAATTGAGCAGACTCGGGCTACTGGATGTGTTTTTAACTCTGCATTGAGGCGCTCTAAGCTATTTAACACACTTTGCGGGGGAGTATCTCGCCCATCTAAAAATAGATGCAAATATACAGAAGTAAATTTTTGTTGGGCACATAAGTTGAGAAGGGCAAATAAATGATGCTCGTGACTGTGAACTCCTCCTGGGGAAAATAATCCCATGATATGCAACGATTTTTCAGTTTTCTGCAATGTGGAGATTACATCATGGAAAACCGGGTTATTGGCAAATTCGCCATTCTTTATGCTTTCGTTAATGCGCGTGTAATCTTGTTGTATTACTCTGCCTGCACCAATATGCATATGTCCTACTTCTGAATTACCCATTTGCGCATCAGGTAAACCGACTGAAAACCCAGATGCTTGTAAAAGAATATGAGGACAGTTTTTCCACCATTCATCCCATTGAGGTGTATTGGCTTGGGCAATAGCATTATGTTTATTATTTTTGTTATAACCCCAGCCGTCTAAGATCATGAGCAACAAGGTCGCTTTTTTTTGCATGCAACTCTCCGTGGAATACAGTCAAATTTGGTAGGAAGATTATACATTACTTGGCAAGTATTTCGTAAATGTATTCCGCATCGTTCATCGAGCTATAAAACTTAAGATATGTTTCCTACTCAATTTAGTAGATCACGATATAGTGTTTTTTCTAAATAGTGCATCATATGGTTAACTTACAAGGGTGAATAGTGACATTTTTGTATTAAAAAGGTTAGACTATGCACCATTTATTAGATTGGGAAGAGTAGTTTTGGAACAAAAAATTCCTCAGCATGTTGCCATTATTATGGATGGAAACGGTCGTTGGGCTGAAAGTAGAGAGTTACCGCGTATTGAAGGTCATAAAGCGGGCGTTGAATCAGTAAAAAAAATGATTCGCTGCTGCATGACTAAAGGAATTCCTTGTCTTAGTTTATTTGCTTTTAGCTCTGAAAACTGGTGCAGACCTGCGGAGGAAGTTAATTTTTTAATGGAATTATTCCTGGAGTCCTTGCGAAAGGAAATTTTTGAATTGAATCAGCATGGAATCCGCATGCGATTTACTGGTGACCGCAGTGAGCTCTCGCCTGTGTTACAACAGCAAATGCGAGAAGCTGAGCTTTTGACAGTAAATAATAAGCAATTAATTTTGAATGTGGTTGTAAATTATGGTGGTAAGTGGGATCTGGTGAATGCAACAAAAAAAATAGCCCGAGCCGTATTGAATGGTGAATTCTCTGTAGAAGAGATAAACGAAGCCAATTTTGCTCGTTATTTAGATACAGAAGGATTGCCCGATCCTGATTTATTTATTCGTACCAGCGGTGAGTTGCGAATTAGTAATTTTTTCCTCTGGCAGCTTGCCTATACAGAACTATACTTTAGCGAAGTTCATTGGCCGGATTTCGGTGAACATGAACTTGAGTTGGCTTTAGTTTCATTTAATAAAAGAAAAAGAAGATTTGGGCAGATTTCCTAATTAATTTTAACACTAAGAAGGCAAAATTATGTTCTTGCAACGCTTAATTACAACACTGATTTTAGTTCCCTTAGTTTTATGGCTTATTTTCTATGGTAATCAGTGGCTTTTGGCAGGAATTGTTTTACTGGTTTTTTTTGCTGCAAGCAAGGAGTGTCTTCAATTAGTTCCTTTGAAAAATAGGGTTTTTCAAGCAGGATTTTTTATGTTGATGTTTTTTTGTTTGTGGGCATGTAATTATCTTTTTTCATATTGGTTATATGCTGGATTAATTATTTGGGCTATAAATATTCTTGCTATTCTTTATTTTCCCAGCTCTCAGAAGTATTGGGGTTATCCTGTCATTGTAGCGGCTGTATGTCTGGTGCTCTTACCATTATTCGTGCAAAGCCTTATTCACTTATATTATTTACCTCATGGTAAAACCTTACTTGTTTATTTATTGTTTTTAATTTGGGTTTCAGACACAGGGGCTTATATTAGTGGAAAGCTTCTAGGAAAACATAAATTAATTCCACAAGTTAGCCCTGGAAAGTCTTGGGAGGGGGTTGCTGGTGGGGTTATTTTGTCCATGCTTATTGCTTGGATTGGTTATAGTTATTTTAACCCAGATGTCGCAGTTCATTGGTTCGCTTTAGCCATATGTACTATAATTATTGCGATCTTTGGTGATTTATTCATCAGCATATTGAAGCGTCGTTGTCATTTAAAAGATACAGGCGCTATTATTCCTGGTCATGGGGGTATTTTAGACCGTTTGGACAGTTTAATTGCAGCTTTACCTTTATTTTATTTCGGACTCACTTTATTTGTGAGGGTGAAGTAGCAGGAAAGAACTTTTACTTAAATCTTTGAGAATTTTAGGAGAGTAATTCTCGAGTATACTTCATTTGGGATTGCACTATGCTTTCAACATTGCTGTATTTTCTTTTGGCCTTAGTCTTGTTGGTTACCGTCCATGAGTATGGTCATTTTCAGGTGGCGCGTTGGTGCGGTGTTAAAGTACTCCGTTTTTCGTTTGGTTTTGGCCCTATTTTGGCACATTGGCATGATAAAAAAGGAACAGAGTATGCTTGGTCTCTGTTTCCTCTTGGCGGCTATGTCAAAATGCTTGATGAATCAGAAGGAAATGTTGCCGAAAACGAACGTCATTTAGCTTTTAATAATCAATCTCTTTGGAAAAGAACTGCGATTGTTCTTGCAGGTCCTTTTTTTAATTTTCTTTTCGCTTTTATCGCTTTATGGTGGGTATTGGTTATAGGTATGCAGTCTTTAGCGCCTATGATCGAAGCGGTGAAACCTAACAGTATTGCGGCTCATGCTGGAATAAAAACTAAAGAAGAAATCGTTGCGTTAAATGATACTAAGATCAACAGCTGGCGCGATTTTCAGTACGCGATCATGCCTCTTATAGGCTCTCAGGAAACGATCCAATTAACACTGAAATCCATGGTTGATGGACATCTACGTCATGTTTCTTTGCCTTTGGCTGATTGGAAATTGGATAGTAAAAAGCCAGATCCTCTTCAAAGTTTAGGGATCGAGCCTTTTATTCCTTCAATTCCTCCTATAGTTGGTGAAGTTGTACCAAACTCCCCAGCAGCAAAAGCAGGATTAGAAAATGGCGATAAGATATTAAGTGTTGATGGAAAACCATTTAATGACTGGCTGTTTTTAGTTAGTTATGTGCAGGAACGTCCAGCGAAACAATTGACCTTATCTATTAATAGAAAAGGCAGTATACAAAAAGTTGTAGTTCAAACTGGCAGCCAGGAAAATAAAGGGAAAGTGGAAGGGTTTTTAGGAGTACGGTCACAAAAGGTCGATTGGCCAGCACATTGGTTACGTTTGGAAAGACAGGGCCCTTTACCTGCCGTAGGTACTGCATTAAAACAAACGGTACAATTGACCGCTACCACATTTACTTTAATAGGTAGGTTGGTTACTGGAAAATTGGAATTAAATAGCATTAGTGGCCCAGTGGGTATTGCTCAGGGAGCCGGTGACTCTGCGCGCAGTGGGTTAACTACCTATTTATTTTTTCTTGCTCTGGTGAGTATTAGCTTAGGGGCATTAAATTTGTTGCCTATACCTATGCTGGATGGTGGACATTTACTGTATTATTTATTGGAAGCAATTCGACGTAAGCCTGTATCTGATAATTTAAAATCGGCAGGGGCTTATTTAGGTTTATTGCTACTAGCCGCTCTTATGTTTATCGCATTGACTAATGATTTATCGAGACTGGCAGGATAGTCAGAGATATTAATTGGGTCACAATCGCATAGTATTGGCAAAGTCAGGGAACAAAAACTTGACAGTAGTTTCTACTTCCTATAAAAAGTGTTTCAATTTTAGGTGTACAGAGTTTGATTATTAAAAGTACACGTAGTACTGGGCGTAAAATAATAATGAAAAAAATCAGCAGTAAGTTAATATTAGGTGTTTGTTGTTCCTCGCTCATAGCCTGGTCTTCACAAACAATCGCAGCAGATACTTTTGTCGTTCGCAGCATTAAAGTTAGCGGTTTGCAACGTGTCTCTACGGGAACAGTACTTAACTATATTCCTGTTCAAGTGGGAGAAGAGATAGGTCCAGAATCAACTGCTGAGATTATTCGAACCCTTTACGATACTGGTTTTTTTCAATCTGTCTCATTAGAACGTCAGGGCAATGTTTTAATTGTCAATGTAGTTGAAAGAGCAACAATAGGCTCAATTACTGTGGTAGGAAATAAGGAAATTCCTAGTGACAAGATGAAAGATTTCCTTAAAGAAATGGGCTTGGTCAAAGGCCGTGTTTTTCAAACATCTACTTTGGAACGTTTGGAAAAAGAATTAAAGCAAGCCTATAATGCCCGAGGCAAATATAATGCACGTATAGAAACTCGAGTTTCTCCTTTAACCGACAATAGAGTGGGCATTACCGTTACAATTTCTGAGGGACGTGTTTCACGAATTAAACAAATCAAAATAATAGGTAATCACGATTTTTCTACCAATGAATTATTACCAGAATTTGCTTTATCAAGATCCAGCATTTTTACCTACTTTACCAAAAAAGATCAATACTCCAAGTCGGGTATGGATGCATCTTTAGAAGCATTACGCTCTTTTTACATGGACAGAGGTTACTTAAAGTTTAAGATCGTATCGTCGCAGGTATTGCTGTCCCCAGACAGAAAAGACGTTTACATTAATGTTCATATTGAAGAAGGACCTCAATATCACTTTTCAGGCTACAAGATAGTAGGAAAGCCGATATTATCACCGGAAAAAATTAATTCATTAGTACAAGTCAAAAAAGGTGCGGTTTTTTCTCGTAAAAAGGTAACTGATACAATTTCTGCTATTGGTTTGGCCTTAGGAGATGTAGGCTATGGTTTCCCAGCTATTAATGCAGACCCTCAAATTGATGAAGAAAACAAAACCGTATTGATTACTTTTATTGTACAGCCAGGCCGGCATGTATATGTTCGTCGTATTAAATTCCATGGCAATACCAAAACAAGTGATTATGTACTGAGAAGTGTAATTCGTCAGGATGAAGGCGGGCTTTTATCTCTGCATAACATTAAAGAATCTGAAAGACAATTGCGCTTATTAGGCTATTTGAAAAATGTGGATGTTAAAACGAATCCAGTACTAGAAGCAAATAATCAGGTTGATTTAGACGTGCAAGTACAAGAAGCACCTTCAGCGGAAGCGAGTGCTTCCATTGGCTATGGTACTAACGGTTATCAATTGAATGCTTCAGTAAACCAGCATAACTTTATGGGTACTGGACGTTCGATGGGGGCCGCATTTACTGCGAGTCAATGGGGACAAGACTATACTATAAACTACTACAACCCTTTTTATACTGAAACAGGTATAGGACGAGGTCTAAATTTTTATTATGCTCGTGTCAACCCCAGAAATCTTAATGTAAGTACATACAGCTCCAACCGCTTTGGTGCTGATGTGAATTATAGTATACCACTGGGTGAAACGAGCCGATGGCAATTGGGTTATGGTTATCAAGATATAGATATCAAAAGCGTTGGAAATGTAATAGTAATTAAGAATTTTGTGCAAATGTATGGAAACCATTTCCAGCAAATTAGATTATCTACAGGATGGAATCGAAACAGTTATGATCAATTTCCATATCCTACAAGAGGGATTAATCAACAGCTTTCGGCTGTAATTGCTTTACCTGCTAGCTCGGACTCTTTGTCTTATTATAAAGGGTCGTATCAAGCACGTATGTATCAACCTATAGCAAGAGGATGGATCTTCTCTTTGCAAGGGTTTGCAGGTTACGGAAATTCCTTTAACAGTAAGGGATTGCCATTTTTCGAGAACTACTATGCAGGAGGTATCGCACAACCAGGCCAGGTACGTGGATATGACAGTTTCTCTCTAGGACCATTGGATAATTTCCGTAATTCCGTGGGAGGTAACTTATTGCTCAGTGGAACCGCCGGAATTATCCTGCCTTATCCTTTAAGTCGAGACAATATGCGAACAACAGCCTTTGTTGATGCAGGTAACGTATTTGCTGTCAATACATTACCTACTTTGACTGGAAAGTATGAAGGTCCTATAAGATATTCAGCGGGTATTTCACTTGAATGGCGTTCTCCTTTTGGACCTTTGGCATTTAGCTTGGCTAAGCCGTTGAATCCTCAACAATTTGACCAAAAGCAATTCTTCCAGTTTGCTTTATCCTCAGGATTCTAATTTATAATTTTTTAACTCTTCCTCCTTCATTTGGAGGAGGATGATAAATTTTTTTATTTATTATAAAATTATCGAAAATCATGCTGTACATATCGCAACCTATTTCGAATTGTGCTAGCATCATGCTCTTTAATTTAGGAGATTAGTTATGAAGCGGTTAGGTCTGGTCCTAGTGGCCTTTGTTTTCAGCATGTTCGGCGCAGGCGCGTTTGCTGATGTAGCAAAAATTGGTGTGGTTGATCTACAAAAGATCATGCAGACTTCCAGTCAAATAAAAGAAATCCAAAAAAAGTTGGAGAAAGAATTTAAGCCGCGTCGTGATAAACTTGTTGCGGTTGAAGCTGGCATTAAAGCGGATATGGAAAAGTTCAAACGTGATAGTGCGATTCTTAGTGCTTCTCAAAAGAAAGAGATGGAGAAGAAAATTGTTAGCGCACAACAACAATTTGAACGTGATGGACAGCAATATCAACAAGAATTAAGCACCGCAAATAACGAAGCAATGGAAGCCTTGTATGCTAAAGTTCGTGCAGCAATTGCAAAAGTAGCTAAAGATGACAAGTACGACCTAATTGTACAAAAAGATGCAGCTCCTTTCAGTGCAACAACGCTCGATGTTACTGATAAAGTTGTAAAAGCAATTAATTAATTCGGCGATGTAGCGTTGCTAACTTTAGCAGAACTAGCAGAACATTTAGGTGGCGTGTGGCATGGAAATGCCAATCACGCCATTTTTTGTTTTGCTTCTTTGGCCCGAGCTACGTCACTAGATGTAGCTTATTATGATAATTCTGTATTACGTCAGTTCTTGGATACGACATCAGCGGGTGCAGTGATACTCAAAGCAAAAGATCACCATTTATATCAGGGAAACTGTATTGTTGTATCTAATCCTTTACAAGCAATGATGCAGGCTGCTCAGCTTTTATCAGTGCCTGCGTCTCCAAGATGGGGCATTGATCCTACGGCTATAATTCATCAATCTGCTCAATTAGGTCAGGCTGTATCAATAGGTGCTTACAGTGTGATTGGTGCAAATACGCAAATTGCTGATGGAGTTACAATAGGTGCAAATACTGTTATTGAATCTTCAGTAAAAATTGGTCAAAACAGTCAGATTGGACATAAAGTGGTGATCCATTCTGGGTGTCAGTTGGGCGCTTATGTAGTGATCAACTCAGGCTGTATTATTGGCGCTTCCCCTTTCAATTATTTAAAAGAGCATGGACACTGGCAACAAGGTTATAGTGTTGGTGCTGTTATTATCGAAAATCAAGTACAAGTAGGTTCTAATACGGTGATTGATAGAGGTTCTTTTAGCGATACCTATTTGGGAGAAGGGGTTTGTATTGATAATTTGGTCCAGATTGCACATGACGTATTGGTTGGTAGAAATACAATTATTGCAGGATGTGCAGCTTTAGGTGCATATGCGCAAATTGGTGCGGATTGTATTATTGGTGGTGCTAGCTGTATTGCAGCACATGTGCATTTGGCAGATGATGTCGTGATTACTGGAATGTCCACAGTAAGTAAATCTCTTGCCAAATCAGGAATTTATTCATCTGGGACTTTAGTACATGAACATCGCCGTTGGCGTCGTAATGTAGCGCGATTTCGACGATTGGATGATTATATAGTGAAACTTGGTGCCTTAGAGAAAAAGTTAAGCTGTATTAAATAGGGTCTGTCTCTATTTCTACCATCTTGACCAAACTGTCCTAATTTTCTACGATAAGATGCTCACATACTTTGTGTATGCTGCGCTAAGGTACTCGAAAATCAGACCATTTTGGCTCAAGCTAGCGAAATGTAAATAAACCTGCTAAGAAAGGATGAGTTTTTAACATTAACAATTGATTTGAACCAGTTAAATCAGGATAATGTTTTTTCCTTTGAGCCTCACTTTTGGACCATGCTAAGCATACTTATTTAAGCGAGAAATGCAATGAGTGAACCTGTAGATATAAAACAGATTTTTAGTATATTGCCACACCGTTACCCCATGATTTTGATAGACAGGGTATTAGATTTCAAGCCATTTGACTGTTTGACGGCTATAAAAAATGTCACCATTAATGAAAATTTTTTTAGTGGACATTTCCCGGAAAATCCAATTATGCCAGGAGTATTAATGCTGGAGGCATTGGCACAAGCCAGCGCACTTTTAGCGGGACTATCACAATCACCGGAAGAAATTGATGGTATTTTGCATTTTTTTGCGGGTATAGATAATGCAAAATTTAAACATGTGGTTACTCCAGGAGATCAATTGCGCTTGGAAGTAAAAATATTAGCAAGAAAAAGAGAATTTTGGCGTGTACATGGTGAAGCTTATGTAGGTGATAAACTGGCCTGTTCCGCGGATTTATTAAGTGCTGCAAAGGAAATTCAAAAGTGATAAGTGAACGAGCGATAATTCATCCCACTGCAAAATTGGCAAAAGGGGTATCAGTAGGTCCTGGTGCTGTAATTGGTGCTGATGTAGAAATTGGTGAAAATACGTGGATTGGTCCTTATGCAGTAATTGAAGGGCCTACAACTATTGGGAAAAATAATAAAATTTTCCAATTTGCTTCCGTAGGCGATGAGCCCCAAGATATTACTTACAAAGGCGAATCAACCCGATTAGAAATTGGCGATGATAATATCATCCGTGAATATTGTATGATTAGTCGAGGAACTGCTAAAGGGGGTGGTGTTACCCGTATCGGTAATAAGAACTTTTTTATGGCTTATTCTCATGTAGGTCATGATTGCATGATTGGTAATCAAATTATTTTGGTTAGCTATGCTGCATTATCAGGGCATGTAACTGTTGATGATTATGCAAATATAGGCGGATATGCAGCAGTACATCAGTTTTGTCATGTGGGTGCTTACTCCTTTATTGCTAGAGCTTCTTATGTAGCTAAAGACGTACTTCCTTATCTTATGATTTCTGGTGATACAACCTCTGCATGTGGTATTAATACTGTGGGATTACGCCGACGAGGATTTTCATCTGAAGCAATCGACGGTTTACGACGTGCTTATAAAATAATTTTCCGCAAAGGATTAACAGTACAACAGGCAGTTGCTGAATTAGAGTTGATGCAAAATGAATGCCCTGAGGTGGTCTTAATGATTGATGCATTAAATCAATCCACGCGCGGAATTGTTAGGTAATGATTACAAAAAATTTTAATTAGAGTGATATCCTATGCTAGACATTCAATTATTACGGGATGATCCGGAATTTGTTGCTACGCAGCTGTTAAAGCGGGGTTTTAAGTTTGATGTTTCATCTTTTACTGCTTTAGAAGAAAAACGCAAAGCACTCCAAGTTGCAACTCAGGCATTGCAAAATGAACGTAATTTGCGTTCTAAAGCCATTGGTGAAGCAAAGGCTCGTGGTGAAGACATAGAACCAATGCGTGAGGATATGAACCGTCTTGCTAAAGAGTTAGAAGAAAAAAAAGCTGATCTGGATGGATTATTACAGCAAATCGAAGCAATTGCCTTAAGATTGCCTAATATACCTCATGAATCAGTTCCTGTTGGCGAAGATGAGCAGCATAATCAAGAAATAAGGCGCTGGGGTAAGGTTCCCTCTTTTGATTTTCCGGTTAAATCTCATGATGAGTTGGGAGATGGTTTAGGTCAAATGGATTTTGCTTTGGCTGCGAAACTTACAGGCAGTCGCTTTGTGGTTATGAAAAATCAATTGGCCAGATTACATCGTGCCCTGATTCAATTTATGTTGGACATTCACACCCAGCAGCATGGTTACCAAGAAATTTATGTGCCTTATATTGTCAATGCAGACAGTTTATTAGGTACGGGTCAACTACCAAAATTTGAAGAAGATTTGTTTAAATTAACCGGAGAGCATGGATATTATTTGATTCCTACGGCTGAGATCCCTGTCACAAATACAGTCCGTGATACTCTTTTAAATGAACATGTTTTGCCTATTCGTTATGTCTGCCATTCACCTTGTTTTCGTAGTGAAGCAGGTTCTTATGGTAAAGATACCAAGGGGATGATCAGGCAGCATCAGTTTGAAAAAGTGGAGCTTGTTTGGATTACCAAGCCGGAAGAGTCTTATCTTGCTTTGGAGCAATTGGTTAACCATGCAGAAACCATTTTACAACGTTTAGAATTGTCTTATCGAGTGGTAACCCTGTGTACAGGTGACATGGGTCCTAGTTCAGCAAAGACTTATGATTTGGAAGTTTGGTTACCAAGTCAAAATACTTATCGAGAAATCTCATCTTGTTCTAATATGGAATCGTTCCAGGCACGGCGTATGAAAGCACGCTACAGACATGAGCAAACACGCGAGATTGAATTGGTTCATACCCTAAATGGCTCTGCCCTTGCTGTAGGGAGAACCTTGGTTGCGTTGATGGAAAATTATCAGGATAAAGAAGGGAATATTCATATTCCAATGGCCCTAAGACCCTATTTAGGGGGAATGGAATACATTCAGCGCGCATAATAAGTTAAAACAATCGTAATCAAATATTCTATATCGTTAATGAATATCTTTGTTGCAGATTTGCTGCAACAAAACAAGAGTCAATAATTGCTTTTAACATCTAACATCCTGCCCTAAAGTTATTTTCAGTTTTTTGATCACTGAAATTAAAATGTGCTCTAAGAGCTATTTGTGGCGGTGAAAAGAAAGTAAGATCATGACTCATAAAGGGACTTTTTTTTATATTAGATCTCTTTTCAAACCCTGCTGAGGGGGTGTATTGCTTTGTCGATGCGATGTTCGAGTCCTCATCTATTGGCGTGTACACCCCGGATTCCGCTGATGTATTAAGTGTTTTTTTTAAGTCGATTTCATCGCGTAAAGCATAGTTTCCTTGCATTAAATTTTCCAGTTCGTCTACAAATTTCATAGAGGCAGTAATCTCATCCTTATGGTTTTTTTCTAATTCTGAGTTTAAGTATCTGCATTGATTAAAAATCGAATTTATTTCCAAAACATCATCGTGTAATTGTTTCCAGGCTTGCAGTATGAGTTCAAAAGTTCTAGGTGTTTGCGCATTTTGATTGATGGGTGCTGTGAATAATGCTTTATTTTTTGCTGTACGTCGATAAACCATTATTATTTGATGCAGCAAGGTTTTTTTTATATGAGATTGCAGATTTGGATTGGTATTAACTGCCTTTAAAATTTTTCCTAAAAGCTCAATCTTGCTGATGTATACCAAATAACAAAATTTTATTCTTCTAACCGTGTGTGCAAATGATAGTTGCTGAGTTTTCTTTATATCATAGTTGAATAGGCTCATTTTCAGCAAGCAACGGACACTATGTTTCTGCTCCAGATTGTGAATCTTTGCTTTGGGTGGAAATGATATTTTTAAAGGTATGCTCTTTTTTTGTCTTATCTTATAACGCTCTTTTTTAATTAAAGTGATTAAATGACGTAATTTTGTTGTTAAAGATGAGGTTTTAAATAATTTTTCAATGACATTAAATTGTCCTGTAACGGTCAGAAAGAATAACAAGTTGCGTTTGCATAAGAATTTGAACTCACGATTTTTTTGTTCATTTTGATGCATCACATCGAATTTATTTGGGGTTGCCTTAATTTTTCTAAGCCAAGCGAGATACGATATGAGCAAGGGGCATGTTGCTTCGGATAATTCTTGTTGTTTGAAGAAAAATCGTTGTGGATTGTAAATAGTCTTTTTTAAATGTACATCCAGAGCTAATTGAATGGCATCCATATCACTCAATTCCTGTTCGTCCAAGTTTTAAAAGTATAGTACCTTTTGAAAAATGTGCATTTATTTTGATCTGATTGATTTTTTGATTGTCTTTCAGTGGGTTAAGTAATTTTTTGACTCAATGAATATTTATTTTTATGATGTGTTTTTATTCTGTTAAAAGAAAATTATGCTTAACGATTCTCCAGAGCTGATGCATGTTGTAGAACTTTATTTACACCATTGGTTTTCATAGGCTTCTGATTTGTTATCTCTTAATGGGAATTTATTATCTAGTAAGGGTGATATTTGCGCTATATTGTTAATATATCCTAAGAGAGTTAACAATATATAGCACTAATGCTCAAGATCCATAGCAGTTCATCAATACTCAAGTTTGATTCATTGAAATAAAATTGCATTAAATTCTTTGTTTTTTTGTGTCAAAAATTTATTTCCTATCTTGTTTTCTCTACTGGATTAACACCCAATTTAATTGTAATCTTCGTAATTACCTAATGCGATGATTTATGTTGTTTTAACGTTGATTTTAATTTAGGAAAGAATATGGTTATATATGAAGTAAATTTAGCCATTGATGAGGCTATTTATCCTCAATTTCAATTATGGTTAAAAAAGCATGTCAGTGAAATGCTCCAGCTTCCAGGATTTATGCAAGCACGTATTTTAAAACCTGAAAATGAGAGAACAGAGGATCAGGAGAAACTAACAGTGCAATATTATTTGGAAAATAGGGAGTCTTTAAACGTATATTTCGCCGAATTTGCACCTAAAATGCGTGAGGAGGGACTTAATCTCTTTAAAGATAAATTTTCTGCTCAAAGAAGAATTTTCGAGGTTCATGACACTATCGTTAAATAAATAGGGATCACAATTTATATTGGAGATTCTGGAGATTTTATCAATTTGATTTTTAAATCAAGAATTTCTTAAGGGGTAAGGTTGTCCTTTGGAATTAATATAGGATATAGAATGAGACAGATAATTAAAGTTGGATTTATATTGGTTTTGATGGCAAGCGGTAGTGCTTTTAGTGCAGATCCTGTTGAAGGACTTTATTTGAACTTACTGGGGCAGATAAGTCATGCTTCAACCCCAGATATTAATTTTACAATTAACAACCTCGTCTCTTCAGGAACAATCCAGTTAGGCCCTGTTGGTGGCGGCGTGGGAGCTGCTCTTGGATATAAAATAAAAAATTTTCGAGTAGAAGGGGAATTACTTTTTAATATAAATAATTACGGCTCGCTTAAAACGGGTTCTTGTACGCTCATAAGTCCTAAGGTATTAGGCCCTGAAGGAGTATGTCCAGATGCTTATGTGGCTACAGGCCTGGGGTTTAATGGTAACGTTATAGGGCTTTATGGACTGGTCAATGCGTATTATGATTTCCAATTCACTAATGATTCCGGTGACAGTTCGAATTTTGTTCCTTATCTAGGAGCCGGTTTTGGTGGGGCGATGATTCGACATCAGGCTTCTTTTTTATCCAATGACCAATGTGTTTCCTTGGGTACTTGTGCACCGATCATCAACGAAAGTTTCAGTACGTCAAATACTGGATTCGCCGCCCAAGGGATTGTAGGGTTTTACTATTATCTTGATGATTTTACTACCCTGGGCCTGGATTTTCGTTACGTTTCTACGCTTAGTTTTAATAAAAATAATACATCTACAAATGCGGTCAATGATACTTTTGGTATAAGTACGATAAACATTACAGCAAATTTTGCTCTTTCAAAGGCAGACTAACAACTTTTTTATGAATTCAAATAAAATGCCATGATTGTTTTTCATCATGGCATTCAATAGATGCATTTTCTCACGATTTACATGACGGTTATTAGTTTTCATTCTCAGGTTTTTTCCTGAATTCCAGATAGGCGTCGCTTTAAGTAATCTGCCCATTCAATTCAAGTATTAGAGTTCGTATACAAACCCTAAATTTCGAAGGAATGTTTTAAAATAAGATATTTTGCTTCTATAGTTTATTAATATGTGTGTTTAATTGAAATAATAGGGAAAAGTCATGACATTAAAATATGATGTGATCGTTTTAGGTGGCGGTAAAGGTGGTAAAACTCTAGCCGTTGATTTAGCAAAAAGGGGTCAGCGAGTTGTTATGGTTGAAGACAATCAGATTGGCGGTACTTGCATTAATGTGGCATGCATACCAACAAAAACGCTCGTACAATCAGCTAAGATAGCTCACTATTGTCGTTCAGCAACAGCGTATGGTTTAGAAGCTACGCTTGCTCCCATAGATTTTAAAGCGGTTCGTGCTCGTAAAGATGCGATAGTCCATGCGATGCGTGAGGCGAATTTAAAACAATTTTTAGATTCAGGAATGGATCTTATGTTGGGTCGTGGACATTTTGTAGGACCTAAGACGATTGAAGTGAATTTATCTGCACCACGAGATGGTCAAAAAGTATTAGAAATTACTGCAGATAAAATTTTTATTAATACAGGAGCTTTACCTTTTATACCCCCCATTCCGGGTCTCGACAAAGTAAAATATTATACTAATGACAGTTTAATGGATGTTGATGGAGTTCCTAAGCATTTGCTTGTAGTTGGGGGGGGGTATATTGGTCTGGAGTTTGCTCAGTTATTTCGGCGCTTGGGTGCGGACGTCACGGTGATAGAAGCTGATAGTAAGTTTATTGGCCGTGAAGATAGAGATATTGCTGATCAGGTTCTTGATACACTAACTAAAGAAGGAATTCATTTTGCTCTTAATACTAAAATCAATAGTATTCAAGCAGCAAAAGGCGAAGTAATTATCAACGCAGATCAAAATGGAAAATCTGAGCTTATTCGTGGAAGCGATATTCTTATTGCTGTGGGGCGTCTTGCAAATACAGCCGGGTTAAATTTAGAGAAAACAGGAGTCGAGCTTGATGAGCGGGGTTTTATCAAAGTAAATGAATATCTGGAAACCACAACTCAGGGTATTTGGGCTCTGGGAGATGTAAAGGGTGGGGCACAGTTTACGCATTTATCCTTAGATGATTATCGTTTAATCAAACATAATCTACAAAATCCACAGAAAAAACATTCAGTATACAGGCGGCTTATTCCTTATACAGTATTTCTCGACCCAGAACTTGCTCGTATTGGAATGACAGAATCGCAAGCTCTTGCTCAAGGTTATTCTCTAAAAATAGCAAAAATTCCTGCTGCAGTTGTTCCTAGAGCAAAAACACAAGGTGAAACAACAGGTGTTCTGAAAGCTGTTATTGATGCAAAAACAGATCGTATTTTGGGTGTTTCCATTTTTTGTGCCGAAGCTGGTGAAATCCTTGGTGTAATCCAGTTGGCTATGGAATTGGATATGCCTTATCAGAGATTACGCGATGTTATGTTTGCTCATCCTACATTAGTTGAAAGTATTAATCTGTGGTTTGCTGCAGTGACAGAAAGCGGTGGTTCTTAAGGGTCTGGATTGAGCACAAATAATTCATAATGTAATTATTTGTGCCTTCCAATCGACTGCCCACATC
Organism: Legionella tucsonensis; assembly: GCF_001468035.1. Lineage (GTDB taxonomy): Bacteria > Pseudomonadota > Gammaproteobacteria > Legionellales > Legionellaceae > Legionella > Legionella tucsonensis. The sequence continues at coordinate 2,541,970 of NZ_LNZA01000001.1, read as the reverse complement.
ACTTTGCAGAAGAGAATATTTGTTCTTTTTTAATAATTATTGAATTATTTTTAGTTAAATTGATTTTATTTTGGATGAAAAACGATAAAATGTGTTGATTTCAATTTCATCTTATGTAAACCTTGCGCAACTATGAGTAGGAAATTAATTTGCACAATAATTGGTATTAGTTGTCTTACATTCGGTATGATTGGACTGTCGCTCAATAAGAAAGTACAGGTTCATGAGAAACCACTACATTCTAAAAAAGAAATTATTAACAACACAAAAGAAGTTATTAAAACCGAAAGTGTAAGAAATGTTACGTCAAGAAATAATACCTCATATAAGAGCGCTGAAAAAATAGCAAATATGGCACCTAAGAGTGCTCATAAAATTGTGGCTTCAAGAAAAAGCCCTCGGCCTAAGCACACCCCGAGAAAGGTTATTATGAAAAGCAAAAATATTGCTTTAACAAAAGTATCTTTTGAGGAATTGCCAGGTTGGGATACTGCAGATGTTAAAAAATCTTTATCAGCATTTCAGAAGTCGTGTGAGACGTTTTTGAAACAGTCGCCATCCCATGCGATCAGTACGCAACACATCAAATTAAAAGCTCGAGATTGGCATCCCGCGTGCAAGGCGGCTTTAGCTCTAGAGTCGATCTCTGAAGATTCAGCAAAAGCTTTTTTTGAAAAATGGTTTCGTCCTATTGAGTTTGCACAAAAAAAACCGGTTCATGGATTATTTACAGGCTACTACATGCCAAAAATAAAAGGCAATTTAACAAAAAGCCCCAAATACAATACGCCAATTTATGGATTACCAAAGGGAAAATATTCAACTTCCTATACTCGTGAGCAAATCGACAATGGAGCCCTTAAGAAAAAAGCACCGGTGATTGCTTGGATCCATAGTCCTGTTGAGCGGCTTTTTTTAGAGATAGAAGGTTCGGGTGTTATTCAACTTCCTAATGGTGAAAACATATATCTAGGCTATGCAGGTGAGAATGGAGCTCCTTACACGTCAATTGCCAAGGTAATGATTAATAAAGGGATCATGACGCGACATAATGCATCTAAAGCAGCGATTATACGCTATTTAGAGAGTCATCCTGAAAAAGCAAAAACGATTATCCAGAGAAATAAGTCTTTTGTTTTTTTTGAGGATTTAGGAGAGCCTATGGCTCTCGGAGCTCAAGGCATGGCACTTACACCAGGCTATTCTTTAGCTGTAGACAAAAAATGGATTCCACTTGGTGCTCCGCTCTGGTTAGATACAAAACGGCCTGACAAAAATCAAGCAGCCGAGAAACAATTTCAGCGTCTTATGATTGCACAAGATACCGGCGGCGCGATTCGTGGTTTTATGCGAGGTGATATTTATTGGGGTTCAGGAAAACTTGCAACGTTTCTAGGTGAGCATATGAAAAATGAAGGCCATTATTGGTTATTGCTTCCTAAGCATATTTTAAATCGATTGGCCAAAAAATCGCTTTAATATCTTGATTAACAATTTATTTTAGTAGAAATAATTTATATGTTCATTTTTTCAATACTTGTGATTTTGGATAATGCGATTGGAGTTACAATTTCCACTAAGAAATAAAAAATCATCTATTTGAAAAGTGCGTGGATCATTTGTCTTTGGCTTATAAAGGAAGATTTTTCTTATCATCAGGGGAATCGGCGCGAAATTAAGAGAATATACAATTATTAGAATAAAAAACACGGCTAAGGAAAGATAGAGAATGATTTTTGCTAAAGGGTTAGAGTGGGATTTGTTCCTGTAAATCGATAAATAGCTGCAAGAATAGCTATTACCTAAAAAAACAAAAAGTTCTATTAACATTATCTTTCTTTGAATTGAGTTTTTTTCCATCATACATTAGTACAAATTTGCTGACAGTGCTCTACTTTTCATGAAGCCCAAGTTAGTTTATTACTTAGTGTAAAAACTTTTGAATCTTTCAAAAAATTAATGATCTTGCTACGAAATTTTTTTAAAAGTGCACATTTTATTATTTCAGTTTCTAGAAGTGATTTAATCAAATTTTCGCATACAATTTCTTCACCAAAGGACCAATCGTTAGTCCCTGAATCAAGATTGAAAAAATCACCACTATATAGGTCATCATCAAAATCGCTTCGAAGGCAAATTCATTCGTTTTTTCTACTGTATCGCGCAGAGAAAGAGCTAGCGCTACTGAAATTCCTCCACGTAATCCACCCCAGGTGAGAAGCTTGATACTATGTGGAGCGAAATTGAGTTGACGCTTCATTAAGCTTAATGGAACTGCCACTGAGATCCAACGTGCCAGTATCACCACCGGAATCGCAATGATACCAATCAATAGGTATTGTTTATTTATGGTTAATACGAGCACTTCTAAACCGATTAAAAGGAAAAGCACCGCGTTTAATATTTCATCGAGTAACTCCCAGAAAGTATCTAGATTTTTGCGTGTTTTATAGGACATTGCAAATTTTCGCCCATGATTGCCAATAAGTAATCCAGCCACTACCATTGCGATGGGAGCTGAGATATGTATCCGTTCTCCTAATGCATATCCTCCCATCACAAGGGCAAGTGAGATAAGAATTTCAATCTGATAATTGTCAATAGATTTTAACATTTGGAAGGTGATATAGCCGGCTGCTAATCCGAACAAGACTCCTCCAATGGCCTCTGTCACAAAAAGTATTAATAAATGTGAGATGCTGATTTCATGTGTGTTTGAGGCAACTTCAAGAATGCCTAGAAAGAGGACAACACCTACTCCATCATTAAAAAGCGATTCTCCAGCAATTTTCATTTCCAGTTTCTTAGGTGCGCCCAGAGCTTTTAAAATACTCAGCACAGCAATCGGATCAGTAGGGGAAATAAGCGCCCCAAAGAGTAGACAATAAATAAAAGATATTTTAATGTTGATTGTGTAGAGCAACCAATATATTAAGAATCCTACAATAATGGTAGAGACTAGAGTACCGATGATGGCTAGCACGGTGATAACGATTTTTTGTTCAGCAAGTTGGCTAATGTTAATATGAAGTGCGCCAGCGAAAAGAAGAAAAGCCAACATTCCATGAAGTAAAGTATCATTAAAATTGATCTGCTCCAAAAAAATTCTGGCACCTGAATTAATTTCAGGCCAGATAATGCCATATATATTCAAACTCAAAGAAAGTACTAGGGCGATAGCCATAAGCCCGATTGTTGAAGGAAGTTTGAACAATTTAAAATTGATGTAACTAAACAGTGCTGAGAGGGTGATTAAAACAGCGATGATTTCAAAAAAAGACATATACACTCCTGTGTCAACAACGTAGAAATTTAATGTATGGATTCTATTTGCCTAATATATTGAATTAAAGAAGGTTCAAAAGCTAATAATTCCTTAATTTTATACTCCATAATTTTTCACAACATCTTAATATTGGTCCAAATATTGCACATAAAGAACTTATTGTGAGTAATTATAAATTATGATGATTAAGAAATAAGGGTTATAGCGGGTTCGAGAAAAAGGCATTTAATTATTTTCTAAAAAATAGACTGAAGTGTTGGATTTACAATGTACTCATTTGTTAAATCTAGAAGAACTGGAACAGGCGGTCACCGCTGGTGAATGGCGAAGTTCTTATGTAGAGTTTTTCGAGAATTGTATTAGAAATAGTGGTGATGGATTCGTCCCTGAAGAAGTTAGTGAAACATTACTCCCGTATATCCATAGAATAATGAACACTCAGGAATGGAGTGCAAAGGACTACACTGTTCCAACAGGATGTACTCATGAGATAGGATTTAAAGAAAAATTCAAAGCATCTAAGTTGCTCCCCAACTTAGATGACAATGAACTGAAAAATTACGCATTTGTCCCTGTTGATATGTGTCGTACGGCATGGGCAGGTAAACGTTATTCACCACACAACCGACATCTACTAGATCCTGAGGTAATCGAGCTGGATCATATTGAATTTATCCGTGACCAGTTACCCAAAAACCAGGCTTTGTATATTCGCAGCTCTAAAGGGCGATAACAAAGGACTTTCGCAATGGATATTGGTCTATTACAAAGGTGGATATCCCCTTTGTGTATAGTGAATCACCCATAGCAGAAGATGATAAACTTAAGATTCGTAGTCTTTTATCTGAAGAGCCTACATTAGAAGGTGGAACCAGCGCTTTATCAATTCAGGCATGCGTTCCTGTTCCCAATATGCACAAGAGATTGTTAAGGGCGCCGCATTAAATACTACAGCAGATTATTTTTCTCTGCTAGTGGAATGGTCTTGGGGGACCGCTGAAAATATCTCCCCATATTGATGCATTTAATTGGCAATATTTTAAAGTAAATGTTCTTCGATATTACCCAAATAATGCTCCCTCGGTTCAGTTTCGTTTTTTCGATTTTCAAACTCCTTTACAGCCTCGCGAAGATAGTGAAGAAAATGAACATCAACAAATGCGCCCTTATTTTTTAGGATTGGATAAGACATTATTCATATAGATCCTAAGATATTAACATCAGACCCCGAGATACATACCATTACATTGAAAGTACCCGTCATTAGATTACAGACATATAATGAAATAGATGAAGTTAGTAAAAAGTATTGTGGTGATGTACTTTGGGGAAGTATTGACCGGCATCGAGACCATGCACAAAAAAAAACCAGTCGGGAAACTCGAGTTATGACAATGTGGCTACACTTTTTGTGCTCAATACCTTTCGTTCGTGTGCGAAGGAAAAGAATTTAGTTGTTGAGTTACCGATACAGTATCAATTTAGCTCACAGGAACAAAGCTTAGTTACTTATTTAATGGAGCGTAATCCTTTTGTTTGTCGTTTTGAGAATCGTAGCCATAACAAATCCTTAGAAATTATCAATTAAAATCTGCAGCATATTTTTTCCCGTAACCGCTGGTTCTCGATTAACGGATATTTACCTCCTTTGCTGGATGAATTCTGGAATGTATCGGCGGAGTATTGGGTTGCTTATTTAAAACAATCGCTTGATTTGCTGTCGGATAAACAAGATGTTTTGGGAGTTTAAAGGTTGCGTTAGGGAAATGGGTCTATATGACTTAGAGCCTTTATTAAACTATCTCGCAAATAAAGAAGGTAAAAATTATTTTGCCTTTATATATTTATAAATTATTAAATTTTTAAGCGCAGACAATTGCACGTTTGTGATTGATAAAATATTATTTACATAGTGCCTTTACCCCTAATTAAAGAACTTTGTTCAAATTAATCAGACCTTAATGGGAATAATCATAGAACTCACATTTGTATAGTAGTGAGAATTTTAATTATTTCTTAAGTTCTTCTTTTTTGGGAAGTTCTAACAAATGTTTAGATACAAACAAATTATTATCTATACCAGCTAAAGCATGATTTTTTGTCTGTACACAATAATATACCTACGGGAGGGTTATTCCGTAAAGTCCTACGGGATAAATCTCAATTTCATCACTCAAATTTGTGAATAAGTTCTATAGTTCTTCCAAAAAATGGATGCGAGCCTCACTCAAAGAAGAATTCAAAGTAAGAGAATTAATTGTGGTTTAAAATTGGTTGACATTCAACTAATGTTGCCATTGTTTTGTAATTGACTTTATTTTGTGAATAGAAACGATTTGAGATATAACGTGAGGTTTCTGCAAATTTGCAGAAACCTCACCATCAATCAAAAAACGAAGTAAATTCAAATGAATCACTCTTGAAAAGCAGGAAAATTTTGATATTTTTCATGAAAGTCAATTAATAGATTGTTGATGATGTCGATAATTGATGTCGTTAGTTAAGAAAAATTAGAGTACACACAGAAGAGAAGTGTAAGGTGAATTATTACTCAAAGAATCGTTCCTGGTATTCCTATTTCGAGAACGAGTAGCGTGAACTTCGTTATCAACAATATATTGGAATACTATGGGGTCAATTTTGACTCAGGAGTTTTTAACTCCTCTTCCACCTTGTCAAGAATATTTCTCGAACCATCACCAATACCAAATGCCATTGCTGAACCCATTTTAGATTCTTTTTGTGGTAATTTTTCTCTTGTTTCTTCGATTGCGTCTAGAAAAGCTTCTTTGGTTATAATGGTATTACTATTTTTTGAAAGATCTTTTAGTGCTGTAAGTACGTCTTTAAAATTTTTATGACTCTCATTATAACCTGCTTCTTTATATACTTTTTCAAAATGACTTATTTCCTCATTGAGAAGAACACGTATTTTTGATACAGTTCTTTCTTCATCAGACATTGGTAAATCAACTTCAGGCCGGTTTTTAAAAATTTTCTTAAAATCTTGAAATTTCTTTTTCATGCCACACCTAAATTTTATTACTACTTATTTATAAATATAGTAGGTTACTAAGCATTTTCTAGATGTGATGTTAAATCCTAATGTTGGGCTCTCCCCTTGCAAAAAAGCTACAAATGTGTGTTGTGACTTTGCAGTAAGGAAGCACCAAAAGGCCATGTGAATTAATTAACCCATTGATTTTTATTTGATAATTAGTTAATCTCTCCGACCTTCAGGAGCGCAGGGTTACTAAATGACGCCAGCTAAAGAATTACTGATTATAACGGGATGCATAAACCTCTCTTCCTGGATTCCAAACGCGCTGCTAGAACATAAGATACGATATCGGCTTGTCTTCGGTAAGGGAGATAAAGTAACTCAAAAGAAAAATATTTCTGAGGCAGAACAATCAAATACACCGAATAAAGCATTTGATGAGCTCCAAAAGCCCCAAGGTCATGGTCGCCTACCGCCTATACTCATGCAAACTAACATATATAGCTTTAGACGCTTTAAGACCTGGTGAGCCTTGCCCACTTGAATGTGGCGGCAGGCTTATCAACCCTAGTATTATCGTGAACATCAAGGGGACAGAATCTGGCATCGGTTGATAAGTACTGGCTTGAAAAGCTGTATAATGTAAAATTTCTTTTGAAACTCAGTTTTTATCTATAGGTTGTATTTTTATGAAGCACTATGCGTCAATCTGGTTACATCATTACATGAGCAATAGGTTTAAATATCAATGCTAAATATTGATCAAATAACTTGATGCAATCACAGATGAACTCTACCAGTGTATTTATTTTTTCCAATATAAGATATCTTGCGAGATCATATTCTTTACGTTATATTTTGTTGCTAATGCAAAAGTATATTTTTACTATTATGCTCTCTGGTTATTGTTAATCCATTAAATAGTCCGAAAGAAACTCTTCCATACATGGTTCTTTTTTCATTTCCATGCAAATAAGTTAGTTGCTGCCAAGGTAATACTAGGAGTTTAACGTCTTCTACGAGGCGTTTAAGTGGATCATTCAAGATGAATTTTTCATCATGGTAAAAGTCCATCCATTCATCATGTGTGCAGAACCTATAGGTGGCTACATCATCTGATCCTAGAAAATAGAAATAATCATTATTAAAACGGGAACACTCTCTTCAGCAGATGGAAGATTAGGATTAATTTCTGGGTGACAGTCCAAAGCAAAAGAAGAAAAAAGGAAGCAGGATCAAAAAAAATAAGTGAATTTCTTCATAAATCTTACAACGTATCAGGTAATTATTTTATTTCTTTCACATTATGACTCATTCAATTTGCACACTGTGATGACAATTCGGTTTTGAAAAAAACCCAGCAACCCTTGATTTCATTGGTCGGAGTGACAAGAATCGAACTTGCGACCCCTGCCTCCCGAAGGCAGTGCTCTACCAGGCTGAGCTACACTCCGTATTGTGTAATAAGTTTAATACAGCCTAGCACAAACATATAGGGGGAAATTTCAAGTTTTGCTGTACTCTGCCAAAGCCACTTAAAGCTAAAAAATTAATAGCTTCTTTGTAAAGCGAATTGAGCCAAATTGATAAGTGCTTCTTTATATTTTGAATTGGGTAACAGTGTCAAAGAAGACAACGCATTGTCGATTTCTTGTGCGGCTATTTTTTTTGTATATTCTATTGCTTTAGTTTCTTCTAGAGCTACCCGGATCTCAGGTAAAAAATCCAAACTACCTTTTTTAAGGCTTTCCATAATTTGTTGTTTTTGTAGTTCAGTGCCATGTTGTAATGCATAAATTAAAGGTAATGTAGCTTTTCCATCAGCTAAGTCATCTCCTATATTTTTACCAATAGTTTTGGCATCAGAGCAATAGTCCAGGGCATCGTCTATGAGTTGGAAGGCGTTACCTAAGTGTAGGCCATAGGAATAGAGACTGTCTTGCATTTCCTTGGAAGAATGACAAATCATTGGACCTATACACGCAGCAGCTGCAAATAAAAGAGCTGTTTTTGCACGAATTACATCAAAGTATTCATCAAAGGTTAATGCAGGGTTATGGCGGTTCGATAGTTGTTTGACTTCCCCACAGCTTATCTCAAGTGCTGTTTTGGCAAAAAGCTTAAGCACGTCTGAATTACCGGAATCAACAATTAACTCGATTGATTGAGTAAAGAGATAATCACCAACCAGAATACTTGCTTTGCTGCCCCAAATGTCATTTGCTGTTTGACGCCCTCTTCTTAAAGTAGATTCATCAATGACGTCATCATGTAGTAAAGTAGCTGTGTGAAAAAATTCCACCATGGCAGCTAGAGTAATATGCTCATTACCTTGATAACCGCATGCATTACTTGTTAAAAGAACCAACAATGGCCGTAGTCTTTTGCCGCCACTTTCTATTATATGGTGGGACATATCATCAATTAAGCCAATTTGCGATTCAATTTTATTAACAATTAAAGTATTAACTGCATTAAAATCGTCACTAACTAGCGCGCGTATACTGTCAATCGCCATTGTTTGTCCTCTACGATTCAATCAACAAATGCTAAGGTTGGGCATGCCAATTGTCAAGTAAAAGTAGGCTTAACTTTAGGGGCTATTGACAATTCTACTATCTTGGTCGAAATGATGAGATTTTATGTACTTCGATACACTCATACTTCGTGTATGCTGTGTTTCTGTACTAAAATTTCATCATGCTGTATTAATCTAGCGAATTGTCAACTGAGCCTGGCTTATACATTGAATCGGAAATGCATTACATCTCCATCGCAAACCACATATTCTTTACCTTCCAGACGTAATTTTCCGGCTTCTTTAGCTCCTTGCTCACCTTTATAAGTGATAAATGCATCATATGCTATGACTTCTGCACGGATGAATCCTTTTTCAAAATCTGTGTGAATGACACCCGCAGCCTGCGGCGCAGTAGCTCCTTTAGGAATGGTCCAGGCTCTTACTTCTTTTACTCCAGCAGTAAAATAAGTTTGTAATCCCAATAATTCATAACCCGCACGGATCACCCGATGCAATCCAGGTTCGCTTAACCCCAAATCCACCATGAACTCTTGGCGATCAGCTTCATCCAGTTCAACTAACTCCGCTTCAGTTGCCGCACATAGAGCAACAATACTGGCTTTTTCTTGGATGGCTAAGTTACGCACTTGCTCAAGCAATGGATTGTTTTCATAACCATTGTCATCGACATTAGCAATATAAAGCACGGGCTTGGCGGTGAGTAAAAAAAGACGACGTACAATAGGTTCTTCTTCAGTACTTAATTCAAGTGTGCGAACAGGATGACCTGCATCAAGATGTGCCTTGATTTTTTCTAAGGTCTTCATTTCAAAAATAGCCTCTTTATTACCGCTGCGGCTGTTTTTACCTGCTTTTAATATTGCTTTTTCAAGTGTTTCCATATCGGCTAAAGCCAGTTCTGTATTAATTACTTCAATGTCACTTAACGGTTTGACATGACCTTCCACATGAACCACATCAGTATTTTCAAAACAACGTACTACATGAGCAATGGCGTCGGTTTCACGAATATTGGCCAAAAACTGATTACCTAAGCCTTCGCCTTTGGATGCACCTTTAACAATACCTGCAATATCAACAAATTGCATGGTAGCGGGGAGCACTTGTTGTGGTTTTACTATCTCACTCAAAGCATCGAGACGAGGATCTGGAACAGTAACTATCCCTACATTGGGTTCAATGGTGCAAAAAGGATAGTTTGCTGCTTCAATACCTGCTTTGGTGAGTGCATTGAACAGAGTTGATTTACCAACATTGGGCAAGCCCACAATGCCGCATTTAAATCCCATGTCTAGTACCTCTAAATTATTAAAACTAAACTAACTGTTACCCGCCAAGCTGCGTACAAATCCAACGAGAATTTTTTTCATTGGGGGTAAGCAGTCCCTAAACGTTCAATTGATTCATTGCCCTAGATAAATCGCCTGAGAAGACTAAAGGCATTGCTGCTATGCCTCTATCAATTGCATCATAAATGAGTTGCCTGTCCTGTACTGAGGGTCTTCCGAGCACAAATTGATGAACTAAATCTCTATGCCCAGGATGACCAATTCCAATTCGTAAACGGTGAAATTCTGTGCTACCTAATTGGGCTATTATATCTCTTAATCCATTATGACCACCATGACCGCCACCTGTTTTAAGTTTAATGCGTCCTGGGGGTAAATCCAATTCATCGTGTACAACCAGTATTTCTTGAGGTTGAATTCGATAAAATTGGCTGATAAGCCGGGTAGGTTGACCACTATGATTCATAAATGATGTGGGCAAAACTAATTTAGCTTCATACTGATTTAACTCCAACTCCGCCAATTCGGCCTGCATTTTTTTTTCTAATTTGAAAAAGACACTGTGTCGCTGAGCTAGAGCAGAGATTAACCATCCACCGGTATTATGGCGAGTGTGTTCGTATGCTGATCCTGGGTTGCGCAAACCAATGATAAGTTTTATTGCCATGGTATCGCTCTTTGAGATAGGGAATATAATTTTGGAGCTTTTTTAGCCTTTGGGAAGCGAAGAGGAACTCGGGTTAAGTTTGCACTTAATTCCCGATGCTTCGCTTCCCCAGGCTACGTTTTACATTTTTTCATCAAATTTGAATGATTACTCTTCATTTTTCTCAGAGTCAACAGTTGGTACAGCTGATGCAGGAGTTTCTGCCGCAGCTTCTGTTGCTTCTTCTGTTGCACCTACTCTAGCCATGTGGATGCTTACAACAGGAGCATCATGACTTCCATCTGTTACATCAACAGTAAGTTTTACCCCTTTAGGTAATTTTAAGTGAGATAAATGAATAATATCGTCCATTTTAACGTCTGACATATCTACTGCGATAAACTCAGGTAAATCTTTTGCTTGGCAGCGGATTTCAACTTGAGTCATGGTGTGGTTAATAATACCGCCAGCTTTAATACCAGGAGCTTTATCTTCATTGATAAAGTGAATTGGCACTAATTTAACCAGAACATCAGTTTTAGAAACTCGTTGTAAATCCATATGCATTACAACGGGTTTATAAGGATGACGTTGTAATGCCTTCAAAATAACATGTTCAACTTTGCCATCAATTGTAATATCAAAAACACTGGAATAGATACTTTCAGTTTCCAAAGCTTTAATTACTTTATTATGTTGAAAATGAATTGACATTGGCTTTTTATCACCGCCATAAATTACAGCAGGTACTTTATTTTCAAGACGACGTAGGCGGCGGCTCGCACCTTTCCCCATATCCGTTCTTGTTTGTGCTTCTAAAAGGACATTTGACATTATATACTCCAAAAATTTTTATAAGTTCCTTAAGGGCTTGTTTACTATTCCACCATCTTGGTCACAAGGCTTTGCAGCCAATCTGGCGAATTAGAAACAGACCCTAAGTTTAATCCGCGACCAGATTAAACACCGGATGATGAGTTAAAAAATCCGGAAAGGGTGTCGAAGTATACAATATTTTAAAATGAACTTGAAGTCATAGCCATAATTTCATAGAATATGCGACTTTATGAATTTGTGATAGCCAATCAGGCGAATTGGAGAAAAATTATGTATGCGGTAATCAAAACTGGCGGTAAGCAATACACCGTGAAGGAAGGTGATGTATTAAAAATTGAATTACTGCCTGAAGATGTTGGCAATGAAATACAATTTAAAGAAGTATTAATGTTGGCGGATGGGGATAAAATTGTTTGCGGTTCTCCATTAGTTGCCAAGGCAATAGTGAAAGCCGAAGTGCTTGATCATGGCCGTCACAAAAAAGTTAAAATTATCAAGTTTCGTCGTCGTAAGCACCACATGAAACAAATGGGGCACAGACAATATTATTCACAAGTTAAAATTACTGCGATAAGCAAGTAAGAGAGGATAGCAATGGCTCATAAGAAAGCAGGTGGTAGTACTCGTAACGGCCGCGACTCGAATCCCAAGTATCTTGGAGTGAAGCGTTTTGGTGGTCAGTTCGTTAATGCGGGTGAAATAATTGTAAGACAACGTGGTACACGTTTTCATCCAGGACCTGGTGTAGGTTGTGGTCGCGATCATACCTTGTTTGCATTGGTTGAAGGTTTGGTACAATTTGTTGTCAAAGGTGAGAAAAATCGTAAATATGTAACAATAGTTGCAGAACAAAAAGAAGAAGCTGCAAGCTAATTTTTACTGTAGCCAGAATACCGCATAGCGGCATTGGTTATTTATGAAGTATTCCAGAATTACTTTAATTCAGGCTACATTTTATACCTAAATACAATGTTATTAGCCCCGGTAACGGGGTTTTTTTTTATTTTGAGGTTGGTCATGAAATTCGTTGATGAGGCAGTGATAAAAGTAGACGCAGGCCATGGTGGAAATGGTTGCCTAAGCTTCAGACGCGAAAAGTTCATACCACGAGGTGGCCCTGATGGCGGCGATGGGGGTGATGGAGGAAGCGTTTATTTTGAAGCCAGCACCGATTTAAATACCCTTGTTGATTTTCGTTATATGCGTCATTACAAAGCAGGCAATGGTCAATCCGGTATGGGAGGGAATTGTACTGGGAAAAAAGGTGATGATTTAATAATAAAAGTACCTGTTGGGACTCTGGTTTATGATGTGGATACTGGAGAATTGCTTGGTGATATCAAGGAACCAGGTGTCCCTGTATTGATTGCTCAGGGCGGATTTCATGGTTTAGGAAATACGCGCTATAAAAGTAGCGTGAACCGTTCTCCAAGGCAAACTTCTCCAGGAAGCCCAGGTGAATCACGACATTTACGTTTGGAGTTGCGCGTTTTAGCTGATGTAGGTCTGTTGGGATTGCCTAATGCCGGAAAATCTACTTTAATTCGCGCGGTTTCCAGTTCAAAAGCTAAAGTAGCTGATTATCCTTTTACAACATTACATCCGAGTTTAGGCGTTGTTAGCGTTTCTTCGCACAAGAGTTTTGTGATGGCTGACATCCCAGGTCTTATTGAAGGAGCCTCTACAGGAGCTGGACTTGGACATCGATTTCTAAAACATCTTTCACGTACGTGTGTGTTACTCCATGTAATTGATGTTGCCCCTATAGACAATAGTGATCCAGTTGAATCAGCCAAGGCAATTATTCATGAGTTAGCAGAATACAATCCTGAACTTTTGCAAAAGCCTCGATGGTTGGTATTGAACAAAATAGATATGTTACCCGATGCAGTGAGCCGAGAAGATAGAATAAAAGCTATAGTAGATGGTTTGAACTGGAAAGGTAAAGTCTTTGCAATTTCAGCAATCAGTGGTGAAGGCACACAACAATTGTGTTATTCACTGATGCAATTGATTGATGAGATGAAAGAGTCTGAAGCATAGCCACTCCGCAGCATACTCAACTACTGAGGCAGTACGATAGGGTATTCTATGGGTTTCACGGCCTTTCTGGAAGTGATTGCTATAGTCAATAATTAATTGTGTTGTTCCTTTTGTTGGTTGTTGTTGCCAATATTCCTCTAAACCGCATATATGAAAATGCAGGGTGTTTTTATGTAAACCTGCAAAATGTACCAAATGATGTATGTTGGGTTTACTGAGCAGTAATTGCAGTAATCCTCCAGTTGCTTCATCGATAATGGTTATTGGTTCATTGATACGTGTAATTAATTCTCGTAGTATTTCAGAGGCTTTTTTATCTACATCACTAATAATATGGGGCTCTAGGAGCGGCCTAACAATGGTTTTTATTTTATCTGCAAGACTGGGAATACAGCGAACCTTAAATTCAATATAAGGCGATTCCCAGCGATAACCTGTTTGGCAATCAATATCCTGGAGCGCATCTTCCAATTTTTGAGCTATTTCACTTTCTGCCAAACCAAAAATTCGCCATTTGAGTATTTGTTTTTGACTGTGAGTGGTTTGCTGCAATATGGGCATTACATACTGGTTAAACATCGGCAAGCATTCACGAGGTGGTCCTGGTAACAGAAAAAAATGCCTATTATTCCATGGATAATAACATCCCAAAGCACTGCCTACAGGATTAGGTAAAGGTTGAGCTTGCTTGGGGAAGAGGCATTGCTGCAAATTTCCTGGATTGAGTGCTAGATTTGCATCGCGCAGTCGACTTTTAATATGTTCAAAAGCTATAGGGTTTTGTACTAACGACTCGCCAGTAAATTGAGATAAGGCAAAACGAGTGAGATCATCAGTAGTTGGTCCAAGTCCGCCAATGATAATGATGATGTCATGTTTTTCAGTCAGAAAGCGTAAACAATTAATGATATCAACCTTTTTGTCACTACAGGACATATGCACGCCTAAAGGCAAGCCTTCAGAACTTAGTGCATGGGCTATGTCGCGGCCATTAGTATTTAGGGTATCACCATGAACTATTTCATCACCGGTTGCTAAAATGGCTACCGTCATTGTCTGTTTCCAATCGTCAATATATTCACTTGATTTTATAGCATAATTTGAAAAATCTGTAATAGTTATTGACATTTATTCGCAAATTGCCTAATAACTAAAAAAGGTGTTTTTTTTTAAGATATACTCTTGCCATCTATAGTTTTACGGTTATTTGTGTGTGAAGGAGAAATTATGGAATTTTCAAGCCGTTATGTAGCGCATGTTCCTGACGCTCAAGGCTTTGTGAATTATACTGCAGAAGAAAATAGAATTTGGAATATTTTATTTGAAAGACAAATAAAATTAATACCTGGACGAGCTTGTGATGAATTTATATTAGGATTAAAAAAATTAGGTATTAAATCCGAAGGGATTCCACAGATTCCAGATCTAAATAAAAAGCTTAAAACAGAGACAGGTTGGCAAGTGACCGCGGTTGCTGCATTAATTTCTGCACGAGAATTTTTTGAGTTGTTGGCAACAAAACATTTTCCAGTAGCTACATTTATTCGTAATGAAGAAGAATTAGATTATGTAAAAGAGCCTGATATTTTTCACGAAGTATTTGGTCATTGTCCCATGTTGACAGATAAGGTGTATGCAGAATTTGTTTATGATTATGCCAAGAAGGTGTTAACTTTCCCCGAATCAGATTGGCCTTTATTACAACGTATGTTTTGGTTTACAGTTGAGTTTGGTTTAATTAAAAGTGTAAAGGGTTTGCGTGCTTATGGTGGAGGGATACTGTCCTCTATTACTGAAACGGTATATAGTGTAGAAAGCGATATTCCACTTAGAGTGATTTTTGAACCAGTCGCGGCGTTTCGCATGCCTTATCGTATCGATAAGTTGCAACCAGTTTATTTTGTGGTCAGCGATTACCAGGTTTTGTACGATTTTGTTTTATCTGATATAAGTAAACTTTTAGCTCGAACACGGGAACTTGGGGAGTTTCCACCATTTTTTAAGGTGGATCCAAATAATCCTAATATCCATATTAGAGCGTGTTAATCTATGTATATTGTAATGAACAGCTAGTCTTGTTAACATCGAGCAACCTAGTTTGTTCATTGGCTGTTTCAAGTCAAGGAGCATTATTTGATTAAAGTACTAATTGTTGATGACCATGCATTGGTTCGAATGGGAATTCGACGATTACTCGAAGATATGTCAGACGTAGAGGTAGTCGCTGATGCAGAAAGCGGTGAGCAAGCTTTAGCATTAGTAAAAAAATATTCCCCAGATGTAGTTCTTTTAGATATGAAAATGCCTGGAATTGATGGATGGGAAGTAACGCGTCGCCTAAAAAAATCAAATCCGCATATTAAGGTTATTGCTGTAACTGCGATGTGCTCTGATGTGTTGCCTACTCGTGTTTTGCAGTTAGGAGCCATGGGGTATCTGACGAAAGAATCGGGTGCCGAGGAAATGGCTGCTGCAATCCGTAAAGTTGCGAAAGGAGAAAAGTATCTTAGTGCTGAAATCGCTCAAAAAATGGCGATTAATAGCTTAGAGGAAGTACAAGGTTTGCCTTTTGATGTCTTATCTGAGCGTGAAATGCAAGTGATGTTGATGATTACCAGCGGTATGAATGTTCAGGAGATTAGTGACAGACTTTTCCTAAGCACAAAAACGATTAATGGTTATCGTTATCGAACATTTGAAAAATTAGGCATTAAAAATGATGTGGAGCTCACTTATTTGGCTCTAAAACACGGAATTATAGAAAATCCCATCGATCTGGCATCGGAAGATTAAGATTTTTATATTAGTCTGAGTGCAGCGTAGCGGAATCCGGGGATAAGGAGTTTTATTCAAGCCAGAATCCCCTGGGTTCCGCAGCGCTGCACCGGCTACAAAGCATCTGAATACCATTATTTAGACTAAGAATTATTGCTATTATTATTACATGAATATTCCTACTGAATTAGTGTTGTTTCTCACTAAGTTACCTAATGAACCCGGGGTTTATCGCATGCTGGATGAAGCAGGTAATCTTCTTTATGTAGGTAAGGCATCCAATTTAAAAAAACGAGTTACAAGCTATTTTAATAAACAAAATACGGGTATTAAAACGCGTTCTTTGATGAGTCAAATTGTTTCCATAGAAATTTCTGTTACGCGTAGCGAAACAGAAGCATTATTATTGGAAAGTAATCTAATTAAAACGTTAAAACCCAAATACAATGTTTTGCTGCGAGATGATAAATCTTATCCTTATATCCATCTTTCCAATCATCCTGACTTTCCACGAATTGAGAGCTATCGCTCTAAGAAAAAACCTCTTTCAGGTAATTTTTTTGGCCCTTATCCCAGCAGTGCTGCAGTAAAAGAAACTATAGTGACTATTCAAAAAGTTTTTAAAGTTCGTAATTGTCGAGACAGTTATTTTAATGCACGTTCAAGACCGTGTTTGCAGTACCAAATCAAGCGATGTACCGCTCCTTGCGTTAATTATGTAACTCCTGAGGATTACAAACGTTCGGTACACGATGCCATGCGATTTTTGCAAGGTAAGTCTCAATTAATTCTTGATGATCTTGCCAAACGAATGGATAAAGCTGTAAGTAAGTTGAATTTTGAAGAAGCAGCTCTTTTGCGGGATCAGATTAAGAGTTTGCGATTAGTGCAAGAGCAACAAGGCATCTTACAATTACGTGGAGATGCAGATGCTATTGCAATTGAGGTGAGTCCAGGTTTTGCCTGTGTTCAGTGTGTAACAATTCGTGAAGGTCAAGTATTGGCAAGCCGTAGTTATTTTCCTTCTGTGCCGCAAACAGGTTTGGACGATAAGCTCAGCATGGATGATTTGTGGCAACAAACTTTTGATGCATTTATTGGATTTTATTATTTGGATGCCCCGGAGAAAATCCCCGCTTTAATTATTACGAACCGTGACTTAATGGATCACCAGTCATTACAAGAAGCATTATCACAACAACGTGGCAAATTGTGTAAAATCCAAGTGAATCCTCGCGGAATAAAATCTCGCTGGATAGATTTTGCATTGAATAATTTGCGTATTTCGGTAGCTGAGTATGTGACAAAACATTCTACCATGAGGTCTCGTTTCCACGAGTTAGAGGAGTTTTTGGGGCTGGAAAAATCAATTGAACGAATGGAGTGTTTTGATATTAGCCATACTCAAGGTGAGGCTGCTGTTGCATCCTGTGTTGTGTTTGATCATGAGGGTCCTTGTCCCAATGAGTATCGACGCTTTAACATTGAAGGGATTAACCCTGGAGATGATTATGCAGCAATGGAGCAGGCAATCACTCGCCGCTTTAAACGCCTAGTAGAATCTCAATCTTTGCCGGATCTATTAATTATTGATGGAGGCAAGGGACAAGTAGCTGTGGCCCAGAAAGTACTTATGTCTCTAGGTGTCTCAACCGTAATCTTGCTTGGTGTGGCTAAAGGGCCCTCTCGAAAAGCCGGGTGGGAAAAATTGATTTTGGTGCATGAAGCACATGAATTGACTTTACCTGATGACTCTAAC
Organism: Legionella tucsonensis; assembly: GCF_001468035.1. Lineage (GTDB taxonomy): Bacteria > Pseudomonadota > Gammaproteobacteria > Legionellales > Legionellaceae > Legionella > Legionella tucsonensis. The sequence continues at coordinate 2,523,792 of NZ_LNZA01000001.1, read as the reverse complement.
GCCCTACATCTGATACAACATATTCGTAATGAAGCACATCGTTTTGCTATTACTGCCCATCGTAAGAAAAGACAGAAAAAGAGATTGGATTCAACTCTTGAAGATATTGAAGGAGTAGGAGCAAGGCGCAGGCAAGCATTATTGCATCGTTTTGGTGGGATACGTGAGCTTGCGAAGGCTTCAGTGGAAGAAATTGCCAAAGTATCAGGTATTAGTGAACATTTGGCAAAGCGTATTTTTCAATTTTTTCATGGTGAAAACGTATTGCCATAAAGATAATCTATACATCGTAGCTGGGTAGGGAAACAAGCTGGAGTGTGGAAAGAGGTTATTTTCTGTGTAAAAAACAAATCTGTCTCGCTGCACTAGGCTTCTTATTTGCAAATCAGAATATTATTCATAACTCTGGCAAAAATTCTAATATTCGTACTAAACTTATTTTAGATATGCTCGAATAATAATTAAAATAAATTGATATTTAAGCACAAATCTTGCATGTAAAAATAAAAAGTAAGGTGAGAGGGGGGCATATGTATAAATTACTTTCAGCTGCATTGATGATGCTCATGGCTGCCATGGCGAATGCCGGTAATTTTTATGGCACGGGATTATGTGGTTACCCACAATACGATTGTATTAAAGTAGAGTCGGGGCAAAGTTGGGAGACCTTATTTCCGGATGCAAATCAACGTGATATTGTACAAAGAGTCAATCGAACCTATAACCATTTATGGTCTGGCAAGATCATCGCAGTCCCAAAAAATTTAGCCAAACTTACCGTTTTTGATGTCGCTCCTTTTCCACTAAAAATTCCAAATGAACATCAAAAACAAATTATTATCGATCAGGATAAATTGGCTTTTGCAGCTTATGATGCTGAAGGTAATATAGTGAGATGGGGGCCAATTTCATCCGGAAGAGATCGATGTTCCGATTCCAATCATTCTTGCCGTACTTTAACAGGAATTTATCGAGTATTTAGTAAAGAGAATGAAAAATGCAAGTCAGAGATATTTCCAATTGGTAAAGGTGGAGCAAAGATGCCTTACTGCATGTTTTTCCATAAAGGGTTTGCATTACACGGTTCTGACGATATTCCAGGAATTAGAGCAAGCCATGGATGTGTTCGGCTATTTATTCAGGATGCTAAGTGGTTAAACTTGAGTTTTGTTGAATTATCCAGCGAACGAAATAATTTTATGGGTACAACAGTTATTGTACGTCCAATAAATGACAGTGAGTGAGAAATATGATGAACACAATAAAAAAAATCACTTCAATTTCATTGATATTTTTCTTAGGGTTAATGTCTACACATCTTGAGGCAGCCAAACCCAAAAAGAAAGATCCTAAAGAGGTGCAAGCTAAGACAGAAAAAGAAGAAGCTCGATTTCCTATAGGATGCAAGCCTGTGGGGTATGAGGAAAATTTAAAAGTATTGTCGCTTTTTCCAGGAAAAGAGGGGGCTTTGCAATCTTTATATTTCTTCTTTAATAAATCATCACAAGCTGTAAGTTTGTATCAAATGCGTGATGAAGATAGCCAATATACCACTCGATACAATCATACAATTAGGGCGCGTCAATGGGCTGCATTAGCTACAGGAGAACCATTAGTCAAGTTCACTTGCACTTTAGGCGATGGTAAAACCTCCTATGGAAAAATCATTGATTGTGCTGATGCGATTAATGTATGTGAATATGTTAATGTAAAATTTGGTTTAAATAATAAAGGCAACTATTGGATAGTAGATGGCACTACAAGAAATGGGGCCGTTAATGAAGTAGTGCGTTATGGCATAATACCCGGAGCATGAGCCTAAAGGTAAACGATAAAAATTCGGGTTAAATTGGCATGTAAAGAGGGAGAATTTCATGAAATCGTTAGTACCTTGGGTATGTTTATTGGTTGCATCAGCCGGGCAAAATGTTTTTGCTGATGATTTCAGTGCTTATCGATTAGGGAATTATAATAAAGCGATAGAACCTTTAATGAGTCAGTCGGGTAAAAATGCGGTTGCCGATTACTACTTAGGGCGAATTTATCTTTATGGATATGGCCAATTCAAAAATAGTTTGTTAGCGATACGCTATTTTACTCAGTCCGCACAAAAAGGATACCTTCCTGCAATTCAACTTATGGCCAAATACACCCTATTGCATGATAAAGATCCACAACAAGCCTTTATATGGTTTAAAAAGGCAGCAGATGCAGGTGATGTAGATGCTCAAATGTTTACGGCAGCAGCTTACATGTATGGAGTTGGGGTAAAGAAAAATATGGATGCAGCAACTCGTTATTATATTAATGCGGCAAAAAATGGTAACTCCATAGCACAATTTACCTTAGCAAAAAATTTTATTGAAAGCCGTAATACAGCAAATCGAAAATTAGGTCTTATTTGGTTAAATAAAGCAGTTGCCAATAACAACCCCCAAGCAATAACCAAACTGGGAAAGCTTTATCTTGAAGGAAAACTATTAGATAAAGATGAAAATAAAGGTGAGCAGTTATTAAACCAAGCTGCAGCTCAAGGTTTTGCACCTGCAATGGTTGCTTTAGGAGCATTGGCCTTAGAGCAAAATCAAAAAGAACATGCATCGCAGTGGTTTAATAAAGTGAGTAATCAACAGAGTAACGAAGCGTATTTGGATCTAGCCCATATTTATTTACAGCAAAAAAGTCCGGTTTACGATCCGAAAACTGCATACATGTGGACTTTGAAAGCGGCGCAGAATGGATTGCCACAAGCCAAACGTGAGTTAGCTGAAATGTATCAAAAAGGAATAGGTGTTGATGTTAATCCTGATTTGGCAAAGCAATGGCTAAATCAGGCGATGCAAGATGAAAGCGCTAAAAATCAAGAAGCAGCTTTGGCACAGGCAGCCTTGTGGTTAAGTAATGGTGTAACAGATAAATTAGAACAAACTGATTTTCAAATGAAAGGAATATTGAGTGCTTGGCATAACCCCACAGTATTAGGAGATTTTGCCTATAACCAGGCACCTCAACTGAAAAAAATCATGCGTCAATCTATTTTCCAGCCCCAATTTGAATTAGTTCAGCCTAATGATGTGCCTATAACCAGTTATTATGATGCTATTTTAAGTAAAACCCCTGGCTTCCAGGCGAATCAATGGACATATCCTCTTTACCCTTTAGATCACCAGTTATCCGCTTTAGAAAGAATCAACACGCCAATATATGCACGCATTAATTTACCTACTCCTTATGTCGATGCCAGCTTTTATGATTATGATGATAATTCACAAGCCAATATTATGGATTTGTGGACTCAGGGTTGGCAAGCGCAGCTTAACTATATGTCCGTATTTAATCATTTATACTTTAGAGCAATATTAGGTGATGCCCAATCACAATTTCAAATAGGGCAGATGTTTCAATATGGTATTGGTGTGGCGCAAAGTAATTCTTCAGCTATTATTTTTTATCAAAATGCAGCACAACAGCAGCATTTGGGTGCAGAATACAATTTGGGTATTTTGTATTTGCAGCACGCCAAAGATAAAAAGGACTATCAGCTTGCGTTAAATGATTTAACTGATGCGGCATTTAAAGGAAATAAGAAATCCCAATATGTTCTGGCTAGAATTCTTTCACAGGGGATAACTGGTCCAGATGGCACAGTATATATTCAGCCTAATCAAGAACAAGCAACATCTATGTTATATCTGGCTGCGGCCAATAATTATGGGCCTGCAGAATATGAGTTAGCAGATAGTTTGGCGCGCCAAAATGACAGTGGTTTAAGTGTGAATGTAAAAAAACAAAAAATAGCCATGATTCGCCAATTGTATCAAGGGGCAGTAGATCGAGGCGTTTCTCAAGCGTTACTGCCACTCGCTTTTTACAATGCTATGGATCAAGATAAGCAAAGACAGGCACAAGCTTTTCTGATCGCCAAAGATGAAGCAGCTACAGGTAATGAGCATGCCGCATTATTGATGGGACTACTCTATGATCGGGGTATTGGGGTAAAAACTGACCCAGGACAGGCAATTGCTTGGTATCAACAGTCAGGACAAAATGCTGTAAGTGATTTTATTTTGGGAACTTATGCTTCTGAAGGAAAAGGAGTGGCTCAAGACAAGACAAAAGGAATGGAGCAGTTGCAGCAATCCGTAGATGATCAATTCTCTTATGCGGATTTTAATATAGCGGTATTACAAAAAGAAGCTGGACAAGACTTTTTGCCTAATTTGATACGTTCATATAAATTGGGAAACAGCCATGCAGGGATTGTTTTAGCAGATTATTATTTGGCAGAAAACTCTGATCCGGAAAAAATGAAAGAAGCCAAACAAATTTATACTGGTTTGGCTGAAAAAGGCGATCAGTATGCACAACTGAAGCTGGCTTATATGCTGGAAAAAGGTTTAGGTTCTGAACCTGATCTTGCGGGTGCACAACGTTGGTATACTGCTTCTGCAGAACAAGGAAATCCTCTTGCACAGTATCAATTGGGCCAGTTTTATCAGCTGGGCGAGAATGGTGATCCTGATTATAATTTGGCGAAACAATGGTATGAGAAAGCAGCTGTTACCCTGCCCGAAGCCTCTGTTGCATTAGGGTTTATTGAAGAAACAGTCAATGATAACTATGTTCAGGCATTAAAGGCTTATGAACAAGCTGCTGCGAAAGGAGATGCTTTAGGGATATATGATTTGGCGTTAATGTATTTATACGGTAAAGGAACCCCTGTCAATTATCAAAAAGCTAGAGATTTATTTGTTGATGCAGCAACTCATCAAGTTCATGAGGCAATGAATCAATTAGGTGCTATTTATTTCAATGGATGGGGACAACCTCGTGATACACAACAAGCTTTATCTTGGTATAAAAAGGCGGCAGAGTTGGGTAATGCGAATGCTCTTTATCAGTTAGGATTATTATCTGAAACGGGTGTTATCACCAAACTTGATTTTAATAACGCACTCAAATATTACCAGCAATCTGCAGATATAGGTAATGAGAAAGCAATGTTAGCTTTAGCTCGAATGTATCATTATGGTTTAGGTATTGAGAAAAATCCAAAAATGGCGGCAGGTCTTTATGAAAAACTGGCCGCACGTCAAAATGCGTACGCACAATATCAGCTAGGTACTTATTATTTGGAGGGTACTGCGGGTGAGCACTCTCTTTCTAAAGGCAAGGAATTATTGCAGCAAGCAAGTGACAATGGCAGTGTACAAGCTCGTAAAGCCTTACAAAGAATGGAAGCACAAACTCAAGCTCGTGTCAGTTTTATTGAACCTATATTGATGAATAAAATACCGGTCATTGCGGAACAGTCTGCTGATTTTATGTATCTGGAAGCATTAAATGAGTGGAATCAGGGGGATGAAATTTTATCACGCATGATTTTACAACGTTTAGTAACCCAATTTCCTAATTTCATACCGGCAAAACGTGCTTTTTATCAATTGAATCAGGCACAAAAGGGGAATATTTATAGTTAATTGCACAATTCATCATATACTGTATCCCGGGAGAAGCAAAATGCGTAACCCGGGAAAACATCTCTCTATAGTTTTTCCGGGCTTTATTTAATTTTGCTAGGGTTTGTTGACAACAGAACCCAAGTTTATAATTTTTTTAATCTAAATTAAAAAGTTTTTTTAGGGTGTCAACACACCCTGGGTTTATTTTTTTTCATGGGATAAATTCTTGCATATTTTATAATTTTTACTCAAAATACCTACTGTTTTATCTGGTTTTTTTACAACGGAATGTCTAAATTCAAATAACAGGGGTGTTGAGATGAAATATACGGTAACTTTTTGCGTATTTGATCATACTATAGGTGGAAATCCTTTTTGGCATGGTTCTTTTTTTCTCTCAAAACTGGATGAAAGCAAACGGTTGCTTGAAGTGATTGAGACTTGGGGCTTTTATGGTGTTACCAGTACGGGAGATAAAAATAATTGTTTAGAGAAATTCAAAATCAAAAATCGTTTAGATGTTGATTTTCAAGGCAATCACGGCATGTTAACCCACGAAGAAATTCGTTTTATGGATCTTGGACATGGTTTACATGGATATACTTTTGAGCTTACCCAAGAGCAGTTTGAAGAGCTGCAAAAGCGATGCGTAACAGCTGTCGCAGAGCAAGAAGCGGCCATTAAGGAAGTGGTTGGTGATGGTCAAAATTTCAAAACAGATCCTGCAAAGAAAGGGCGAATTTATAAGGAAGAAGCCTATTCCAGACAAATTTATGAAATCGAGCAAATTAAAGCAAAAATGGAAGGACGTCCATCCAGGCTTAAGCCTTTCGATTTTCATCTATCAGTGGGTTTTAAGAAGGTTGGTTTCTTTGGAATTGAATTTTGGTTACCTATACCCAGTCTTGAAAACTCAAATACATGTAAAACCAGGACAGTTTCTCTTTTAGAAGGCATTCTCACTGAAAAACAACTTGCACCTTTCAAAAGTTCCTCTTTACCACGATTTATTTCTGGTTTAGAGCCTGTTCTATTACATAGTGAAGGAACATTACGCCCACATACTAAATCATCAGGAAAACAGGTTTTCTTTCGAAATTGGGAAGATAAAGATGTTAAATTATATTGGAGCGTACCGCCACAGTGTTTTGATAGCTTATCAGAAGATACCGTAGATTTATTTAACATAGATGCAGAGTATCGCAATGAGGTGAAGTATATTGTCTGTAAGTTACAGAGTTTGGAGTGGGCAATAAGAAATGCATCTTTGTCTAAAAAATACCAAGAAGATGAAGCTAAGAATTATTTAACTAAATATAAAGATGATTTAGCTGATTTGGTCGTTAGATGCTATCGAGAGTTTGCCATTATTGAACCTAAAAAAGATACTAAAATATCAGGTTGGCAAGGCTTTGCTCTTTTTTTATTTTCTGCACCCCGAAGTAAGGAAGAGAAAAAATTACACGCTAAAATTCATCAGGCGAAAATGCTTTTTAACTCTATCTACATGGCAATAGTGGATGAATGGAAAATTGATAAGGATTACCCTTCTGAGACTTCTTCCCCTGAAGATGAGCGAGATTATAATCCTCTTGAGGCGGTAGCTTCTTATTTATCAAAAAGAGATAAGAAAAATCTATGTGAGATAATAGGAAGAAATTATATAGAAAATGAAGAACATGTAACTTCGTTGGTATCTGTACCGACCTAGTGTCTTGAGTTGAAAGAGTTTCTAAAAAATAGTGGTCTGGGTACTATGAACAAGAAGTGAGTCAGAACTTACTTCGCTGCATCCAGACTGCGACTGTTCAAATCAATAGTTTGATGCCAATAAAATTTCTTGTGTATCAATTCATTTGGTATCATAATAAAAAAACAATGCTGTACTTTTTTAGGACAAATTCACATGGGTGATCCTCTAGACCTTTTCCCAACAGGTTTTCTAACTATCCCATTTGATCAATATCCAGGCTCTAAGACTCCCAAACTTTTGAGAGTAGACCTTAATTGGTTGATTGCTGAGCTTAATAATTTCATAACGAATACTCCATCTGGCACTATAGTAGAAAGTAATTTTGGTTACTGGCTAACGTATGCGCTTCAATGTGCGACGAATCTGCATGATGAGAACGCAGTACAGCAAATTTGTGCGCTTCTATATAAATTATACGATGATAGAAATCCAGAGATTTTAGTTTCAATCCTCTCTCAGACTCTCGAGGGTGCTTTTGAGGGACAAACTGTTGCTTATGCTTGGATGGATAATTTATTTACTGCTACTTTTGATTACAGAGGTAATTCAATGGTTGTGGCAATTAACTATATCTTCAGCCAACTGTTAGAGAAAACAGGTGATGAACTTTCTTTAGTTATTGCAAAAAATATAGAAAAAGGCAGTGAAAAAGGAAAGAATGCGATTCTTGTACTTGCGCGTGCTTTGGCAAATGCTACTGCTATACCTGATAATCAGCCCACAGCCGAATTAATTGCTGAACTTTTAAGATGCTTTGTTAAGAAATCACCTGGAATTATAAGTGCTGCTTTAACTGAAGAAATTATTTATGGTTCTTTTAAAGGTAAAAGCAGTATCTATGTATTAGTTGGTGTAGTAAAGAATGCAGTAGGGGATGATTCTAAAGTAGTGCAAATTCTTAGCCGTGTTCTGATGGATGTAAATAAGATTTGTCCTGCTAACTTGGTTGATTCTTTATGTAAAATTCATGAAATAGGTCCTTATAAAGGCAAGCATGCACTGCATATTATTCTTATTTCCCTGGTTTCTGCTGCATACATTAATAAAAATTCAGAAGTATTAAGTGATTTGATTGATGCCGTACATCAGATATGGAAGAGCGATGCACAGGGCAAAGTTAATTCAGCATTAATGCAAACAATTCATGTCGGTGAGCATGCTGATCTGAATGGCATCATGATGATAGTACGTGCGTTGATTGCTGCCATCGATCATCAACTTCAAGTAGAACCAATTATCGAATTTTTAAATGATTTTATAAAAAGTGATCCCAAAGAATTAGGTTCTGCTTTTACCCACCAGGCTCCAAAAAGTACTATAGGTGATTATACGCTTTCACCTTTACTGCTATTAATAGATGCATTGAATCGTAGTAAGAATTCATTTTTAAAAACGAAGCTTCACAATATCATTCATACATTGGCTTCCTCTATATCAGCAATAGAAATGTCATTTTCTTTAGCTGGTGAACCAAAATTAGTTTTTGTAAAAGAAGTAGCAAAAGTACACTCCTTGACTCAAGCGGATATTATTCGGCTCCTTGGAACTGAAAGTGGAAAGGCAAGTTCGGTTTCCTTTGATTCTGGTTTTTTTTTGACAAGAAATAATCGGGTTGAAAAACAACTTTTTTTTCAACCCTGCTTTATAGATGAAGCAAGAGAGGCAAGTAAAGAAGAGATAGACGAAAACAATACTAGTTGTAGCTCCCTTTAAATTCGTGTTCTTATACGTTATTTAAAAATTTCTTTTAATATCCAATAGCTTTATTGGTGTTTCTAAATGAATAATAATTGACTATATTTTAATCACAAGTTAAAATGACCGACCAATATGTGATTTTTTTGTAATTAATGGTGTCATTATGCCAAACCCTTTTTTTGTTTTTTTAAAGAAAAGACATGTCGCTAAAAAATTTACTTCATATCAAAATACAGAACAAACTAGAGAGCTGCAATTGCTTGTTGCATCAGGTAATAAAGCACAATATAGAAAGAGAGAGCAAGAGCTTAATGAAGAAGGATATAAGTTTAGATTGACCAAAGGAGTTGTTTATGAAATTAGGGATGAAGGCGAAACAATCGAAGTTCGCGTTGCGGTCCAGGTTAAAGGATTCAGTTTAACTTGGTACTTTTGGGTTCCAGATGGAATGGATCAATACCCTCAAGAATTCAGAGATAAATTATATAATGCTGCTGCTGCGGCTCATAAAGAAGTTGAGGATGGATGCGATTTATATCTCAGAGGGAGTGATGATCTCCATGGTAAGTTAATGCATCATCTACCATTAGAGTTCGGACATAATCACAATCATTATCGATTAAAGAATAATAAAGCGTATACACCTAAAGACTTTAATCAACACATGAGCGCTCTTGCCAAAACTGAAATTTATCAAGAATTTTTTCAAAAAGGTGAAATTGAGGAGATTTGTGAACAATTTAAACAGTTTTACATAAAATGGATTACAAAAGATGGGAGTAATCCTTCACTTGAAGAAGAATACTTTAGCTCTCCATCACAAAAACTAGAATTAGAAGATGTGATTGAGTTGGAGTTATTTGCCCATCAACAGGAACCTTGTCGAATTAACATGACAGAACTAAAGGTAGATTATCAAGCGGCCAGAAAGGAAATAGAACGGATTGTTAGAGAGGGCCTAACAACGGAAAGCCTAAGTGCATTATTAGAAAAAGTGGATAATGAATATAATGAATTCGTGGCGTTCAGAAGTACAGGAGGAAGCAGAGGACTCACTCCTGAGATAACCGATTCGAGTGAAATTAAAGGAACACGATATCTAGCTAAACCACCGAGTATGGGTAGGGATGATAAACTTAAAAAAGAACTACCCGACGTTCCAAAGTGGGCGCACAGCGTTCAATCTGCCATAGAGAAAGCAAGAACATTTATGCTTGAAGATGCAAGAAAAAGATTAGCTAGCGCTGAAGAAGTGATAGGGACTGATAGTTGTGAAACTGACAGGGAGGAAGCACCGAGTATGCTTGGCGACTTTTCTGTTCTTGTTGACCATGCAAAAAAAGAGTTGGTTAATCCTGAACAAACTGTGGTACCTGCTTTGGGTTTAACCGAAACAACTACCGAACCGAAGGTAACTAAATTGGAAGTGGTGCTGAGTAAGCATAGCAGCTCTACTTTCCTAGGCCAATTGCAAAAAGAAAATGAAAGTACGCTGCAGCGGGAGAAAGCCAATGTACTATCAACAGCATTAATAACTTAAAATGCTCGATGCTAATTATATTGAGGAAATAGAAATGGGTAGGCTTTTTCAGGAAAAAAAGAGTAATACTAAGCGAATCATTGATAGTTTTACTGAGGTTAAAATAAAAGTTGATACTTTTTGTAGCACACTGAATGAGTTGCAAAATCAGCTCTATATGGCAAATACAAAAGAAGAGTTCTATAATGTTGTTCAAATGATAATCAACGAAGAAAAAAAAGTTCATTGTTTTTTATTGGAGCTTACAAATGGAGCAGATGAAGAGACGATGTCAAAAGTAAAAGTATGCATGGCTGATCTCCCTAATTTCAAAAATGCAATGACCTTGTTGCGTTATACAGAAATTGCAACAAAAAATGTTATAGACAAAAAAGAATTATTAAGTCTGCAGGAAGCATTATCCAAACTAACCATGGAACAACAAACAGAATTATTAATTTTTATTAAAAAACTAAAAGAGCTTAAATCTATTGCAGAGCTATTTGAAAATCAAAAAGAGCTTTTTAAAGAGCGCCTGCACGAAGCTACTACGCTAGATACTGTTGATGAAATAGAAGGAGAAATCCAAAAAAGTAATCGATTCCTTAATGGCGTTTTAGAACGATTATTACCTTATCCAAAAGACGAGCGAGTGGATGAACAAATTATCGAGATCCTGAAAAAAAATAGACATTTTCTTACTATATTGGAATCATTCAATGTACATGAATCATTAATGGAAGAGATATTACATGCAAGAGCCAAATTAATAGCAATGAACGAGCCCTTTTCTCTAAGCAGTTAGCCTTTTCGTATATCAGTGGTATAAAAAGAAATCGAACTGGCACTGCCAGTTCGAGGTTTATGAATTGAAAGATTAAGCGGTCATTGCCTTAACACGAGCTACCAGGCGGCTTTTAATACGAGAAGCTTTATTCTTATGAATTAAACCTTTTCCAGCAGCCTTATCAATAATGGGTTGTGCTTTGGTGTAAGCAGCATGAGCGGCTTCTTTATCACCTGATTCAACAGCTTTAATTACATTTTTGATGTAAGTGCGGAACATAGAACGTGCACTGGCGTTGTGTTGACGTAGTTTTACGTTTTGGCGAGCACGTTTGATCGCTGATTTAATATTTGCCACTTAAAAATCTCCACTCATTCAGACGGTACAAAAAGATGATGATCATGCACAATGAGTTAGAATTTGTCAATAGACTTCTTTGTTTCCAAAGTATAAATTGATTATCTCAATTTCAGTGTGTATTATTTGTGATCAACGGCATTAGGGGGATATGATAGTTACCTAACTTTGGTCCATGCAAAAACTGATGCGCTGTTTTTAAGGTTATGACAGCCGATTCATTTAGGTATATTATAAAGTATTTTACTTTGTGCATAAAAATTATGTCAGCAACCGATCCAGAGATTATGGTACCTAAACGGCAGAGCTTATTGCGTTCAACGACACTGGTTTCAGTAATGACCTTTATTTCACGTATTGTAGGTTTTTTGCGTGATATGGTCCTTGCCAGTTTTTTTGGTGCCCAAGCCGGTATGGATGCTTTTTTTGTAGCATTCCGTATTCCTAATTTTATGCGTCGTCTCTTTGCAGAAGGAGCATTTGCGCAAGCTTTTGTACCTGTACTGGCCGAATATCAAAAAACACGCTCTCCAAACGATGTACGTGTTTTTATTGCGCGCATCGCAGGATATTTAGGTTCTATTCTTAGTGTTGTCACTATAATTGGAATGTTTGCTGCACCTGTGATCATCTTTTTATTCGCTCCTGGTTTTAGTCATGACAGTAGCCGTGCTGCATTAGCTACAGAAATGCTGCGTATTACCTTTCCCTTTTTAATGTTGGTTTCGTTGACTGCTATGGCTGGGGCTGTATTAAATACCTATGGCTATTTTGCAATCCCTGCGTTTACACCGGTACTACTGAATATCAGTATGATTCTTGCAGCGATTTATTTATGCCCTCATTTACCAAGACCTGTAGTGGGTTTAGCTTGGGGGGTTCTCATTGCTGGTATTGTGCAGTTGCTTTTTCAAATTCCTTTTTTGCATCAACGGAATTTATTGGTAAAACCTCAATTGGTTAGAAATGATGCTGGAGTGAATAAAGTACTTAAGCTCATGATCCCGGCTTTATTTGGGGTTTCTATTGCCCAACTTAATTTAATGGTTGATAGTATTTTTGCTTCTTTTTTAAAAATTGGCAGTGTTTCTTGGTTGTATTATACAGACCGACTTACAGATTTCCCCTTAGGAGTTTTTGGCGTAGCGATTGCAACGGTGATTCTTCCGCATTTATCTCGAAGACATGCCGAACAAAGTATAAGCCAATACTCAAGTGCGCTGGATTGGGGTTTGCGTTCTATTTTGCTTATAGGAATTCCTGCGAGTTTGGGATTGTGTTTGTTTGCTATGCCTTTAATTGCTAGTTGCTTTGCTTATGGTAAGTTCACTGTCTACGATGTGATTCAAACGCAAAAAAGCCTGATTACTCTTGGAGCAGGCGTACCTGCTTTTATGATGGTCAAAGTATTGGCTTCTGGTTTTTATGCACGACAAGACATCAGTACCCCAGTTAAAGTGGGAGCCATTTCTATGGTGGTTAATACGTTATTGTGTTTTCTATTTGTTTGGCATTTTGCACATGCGGGTTTAACATTAGCCTCAGCATTGGCAGGATATGTCAATTGCGGCACTTTGTTATTTTTACTGATTAAACGTGGGGTGTTCAAGCCTTCTCCCGGATGGTTAAAATACTGTATGCAATTACTCTTTGCTAACGCAGCAATTAGTATTTATTTAATTTTCATGAATGATACAGTAAGTTATTGGCTTAGTTTTTCTCCTGGCATGCGTTTAGGCTTATTATCTGTTCACGTATTAGTTGCCGTAATCATTTATTTATTAGCCCTGGGATTAGCCGGACTTAGACCCACTCATTTCCGTGGCCAAGTGAAGGAATAAAAATATGCAAGCAAAATTATTTTATGAAACTCAGAGTAACAGAGCGATTCCTCTTTATTTGATTTCACAAAGTCAATGGGAAGAAGGACTAAACATGCTTACTCCAGCAGAACAAAATTGTCTTGCCTTGTATCAATTTAAAGGAAAAATAGGTGACTCTTGTTTTATTCAGAATGCAGATGGATTAATTGATAAAGCTTATGTTGGTACAGGTGAGGGTAATCAGGTTCAAGCTTTAGCCAATGCGGCACTATTACTTCCTCCCTATATTTATCAGGTGCAAGGTGGCTGTACTCAGGAAGCGGCAATAGGCTGGGCTTTGGCGCAATATCGTTTTGAAGCATATAAAAAACAAGATCTACAACCCAGACTTTTAATGGTTCATCCAGATGATTTAAATCCTCTTTTGGCATTAACCCAAGCTCATTTTTTGGTGAGGGATTTGATAAATAAACCGACAAGTGATTTAGGTCCCAAAGAATTAGCTGAAGCAGTGGAGCAATTAGCTAAAACACATAAAGCACAATTTAAGCAATGGGTTGGCGATGAATTACTAAAAGATAATTTTCCAGCAATTCACGCAGTTGGTCGTGCTGCCAAATCAGCGCCTCGCTTGTTGTCATTAACTTGGGGCGATGAGAAAAATCCTCATATTACCTTGGTAGGAAAAGGTGTGTGTTTTGATAGCGGAGGCCTGGATATTAAATCGGCCTCGGGTATGCGGTTAATGAAAAAAGATATGGGCGGTGCGGCACATGTAATAGGTCTTGCGCAATGGATTATGGCCCGCAACTTACCTGTGCGTTTACAGATGCTTATTCCTGCGGTTGAAAACGCAATTGGACCTGATGCCTTTAGACCTGGTGATGTTCTAACAATGCGTAATGGCTTAACAGTGGAAGTGCATAATACAGATGCAGAAGGGCGTTTGGTATTGGCTGATGCTTTGGTAAAGGCATGCGAAGAGCAGCCTGAGTTACTCATTGATTTTGCGACTTTAACTGGAGCCGCTCGAGTTTCAGTAGGTACTGAAATGGCTGCTCTGTTTACCAATAATGATCAATTGGCTGCAGAAGTGATGGCAATATCTCATAAAGCAGCAGATCCTGTATGGCGTTTGCCTTTATTTTCTGCCTATGAAGAATTGCTTCGTTCAAGTGTTGCTGATTTAACTAATTCCAGTGATCATCCTTATGCAGGAGCAATTGTTGCGGGATTATTTCTTCAACGTTTCGTAACCAAATCCATACCATGGATGCATTTTGACATTATGGCATGGAATTTAAGTAGTAGACCTGGAAAGCCTGAGGGGGGGGAAGCGATGGGATTACGTACTGTTGCAGAATATTTGCTAAAGGTTTATGGGTAATAAAAATGTCGAGTATAAAAAGGAGATTTTGATGTTAATAACGTTTCATACAGATGCCTATGAAGATATTACTTATTTTGCAGATATAGCCAAGCGGCTGCTTTCTTTAATGGGGCATAGCGGTACCATTCCTGGAGCAATTAAATCCGAACATCTTCCCGAAGCATTAGAGCGGCTGCAAGCCGGTCTTAAAAAAGAAAAAAAAATTGCCGAGGATGATGAAGACAACGAACAGGAAATCAGCCTGGAAAAACGTGCTGTTCCTTTAATTAGCCTACTACACGCCGCAATAAAAAAAGATAAAGATGTTCTTTGGGATTAAGGTCTTGCTCTGAAGTTTTGATTTTTTTTATATTTTGTGGGGTCTGGATGCAGTGAAGCGAAGCCCAGGATTAAGGGATTTATTCATGACCAGAATCTCTGGGTTCCGCTGCATGGTGTCTAGCTACACATCGAGTTGAACGATGATGGGCGCTCTTGCTATTTCACCTCAATCTGATGTGTATGCAGCTCACAATTCTTTGCTCTATAGTCCCTATAATGTGCGCGACCTTGTTCTTTCTCAGTTTCTACATTTATTACTAATTCCATTATACGTTTAAATCTAGCGTAAAAAGACGGGATAGAGTTGGAAAGATTTAACAAAATATCATTAAACCCTCTGGGCTCTTGTTCATAACCAATCTGTATTGGTGGAGGGGGCTCTGGTCCTTCACCCTGCAGGTTATGAGGAATAAAGCTGTCCTCTTTAAAAGTCCATAACAGCTCATCTAAAAGTTCTGCATCCTGTTTATTGTTGCATAAGACATAAACCTTATGGCCTTTAGCATAAGCCTTTTCCAAAAGGCGACAGGCGACCAGCCAACGAGTATCATTCTGGTCACTTGCTAATAAATAAAAATCAACGCGAATTAGTGGCATGGCGTATTATCTGAGTGAGTAAGGGAACAGGTCTGCCCGTGGCATTCCGATTTTTACCAAAAGCCCAAGCTGTACCTGCAATGTCCAAATGTGCCCAACGATACTTTTCTGTAAAGCGGGACAGGAAACACGCTGCAGTGATACTACTTGCAGTGCGATCAAAACCTGCATTGATCATATCTGCTAAAGGGCTATCAAGCGCATCTTGGTATTCATCATCTAAAGGCATACGCCAAACTCTGTCGTTGCTTTCTTTAGCTGCTTTCTCAATTAGTTGGGCTAACTCTTCATCCAGGGTCATAAAACCGGACGCTACAGTCCCTAAGGCGACAATAATTCCACCAGTAAGTGTTGCGACATCGATGACAAATTCGGGTTGATATCGTTCTGCATAAGTTAGCGCATCAGCTAAGACCAGACGACCTTCGGCATCGGTATTAATAATTTCGACAGTCTGTCCAGACATACTGGTGACAATATCTCCCGGTTTAACTGAGGTGCCACTCACCATATTCTCGGCACTGGCAATTAAACCTATAACATTGATGGGAAGCTTTAACAACGCACAGGCTTTTAAAGTGCCTAATACACTGGCAGCACCAGACATATCATATTTCATTTCATCCATCGCATTTGCCGGTTTGATGGATAATCCGCCTGAATCAAAAGTAATTCCTTTACCCACCAAAATTATTGGAGGTAAATCACCACCTCCTTTGTAATGGATATCTATGAGTCTTGGTGGTTGGGCTGAACCTTGGGCAACTGCTAATAAAGTTTCCATACCCATTTTGCGCATTTCATCGGGTCCCATCACCTTGCAACTCATGCATTGTTTGAATTCTTTGGCGAGCTGTATTGCTCGTTCGCCCAAATAAGTAGGGGTACAAATATTGGCAGGCATATTTGCCAGATGACGCGTCAACTCAACACCTGCTGCAATTGCCTGGCCTGATTTTAATCCGTCTTCACTGGCATGGGGCAAATAAAAAATTATGGTTTCTAATTGATGAGGTTTTGCTTTTTTCTTTTTAAAATCCAGTAATTGATAGCTTTGATTATCTATTTGAATAACCATTTGTTCCAATTGCCAATCCGCAGAATATTGAGTCATTAGCGGTAAGCATACAGTTGCAGTCCGGATGCGGTGTTTAATTAACACCCCAGTAATCTCACCCAGTCTTTTTTTTAGCTGAGAAGAAGTAAATTTTGCTTGTTCGCCACATTGAATGATTAATATGCTACCGTGGTGCACATCATGATGCCATTGTATATCGCCAATTTCAGAGGTTTTCTCAATAAGCCTGCTGATTAGACCATGATGCTCCTTATCAAGATCCAAAGCAAAACCGGCTAACCCAGCATCAGAAAACACTCCAAGAACAAGACATTCGCTAGTTGATAAAGTAGGTTTTTGTGTTAATTCGTAATTCATTATTTATGATCCTAATGCCTGGTAGACTGGGTGAACACAGCGAAGCGCCCCGTCATCCCCGCTACAATCGGGATTGACTGGGGACCAGAAGATTACATTTGTTTTCGTAGTTTACCTAAATTAAGTCTGGTTTTAAACAGGCATTTTACAGTCTGTTAATGGACTTTTAGGTACAACGATTTGGATATTGATTCCTTTAATCGTTGGGCTATTTCGCGCTTTTTCAAGATAATCAATCAACGGAACATCAACTACTTTATCGTATTCTGACGAAGCTTCGCGAAAATACAATTGACCATTATTTCTAATTGCAAAGCCTAAATGTGAAATATTTAACGCGGTACCAATTTTTTGACTTAGATCCCAGTTTGGTCTAACAATTTCAATAATTGCTCCATGAGGAATTTGTGCGAATAAATACGTATTGGGTTTATTTTCGGAAAATAACGCGCTAAAAGGAAGATAAGGAACTTTTTCTGAAGTGATTTCTAATTTGGCACCTTTTCTCTTTAATTCGGCCAATCGTTTTTCTTCTTTTACTTTATCTGCGCTTTGCAGTCTAATTGTTTCTACAGTTTTAAAGGCATACCAATTGGGCTTATTAATGATTGCATCCGCAACTTTGGCCACTGACTGATTATTTTGATCTTTAATAGTGAGGGTAATATCTTTTAGTATTCCGCTATGTTGATTATTTTGATTCCAATCCAAGCCAGTAAAATGATTTCGTTGCAGATAAGAAACAGTTCCATTTTTATAGCGCATGTTATTTATACATTGTTGAAATGATGCAAGGGAATTTGCCACGGCTAAAGACAAAACGGTGTTTACATAGGTATCACAGTCGAACGCATCAACACGGTATTTGGGAAATTGATCATATCGCGCTGTTGAACCTTCTCCAAGAGAACCAAGAAGGTAACGCACCCCTAAAAATTGGCTGCTAATCCAATCTATTCTGTCCGGCATGGAACTATTCGGCATGCTGCTTAGACTATGATATAGTTTCTCTATTGAGGAATTAGCCTGTTTTTCAGTACCATTTGAATCAAAAGCATTACTTTGAAAAGCAATAAGAAGGCAGGTTATAAAAATCAGATGCTTTAAGGGAGTAAGTGTGTATTTCATCAGTTTTTTCTATCTAAAGCCAAAAAATAACTACATTTTAACCTGTTCCAAAGTATGGAGGCAAGAATGCTCAATTTAATTTGGTTGGGGATGATACTGATTTCTGTAATAGTTGGGGTGATTGAGGGACGTATTGATGCAGTTGCACGTTCTGTCACTGAGTCAGCCAAGCTTGGCTTTGAAATTGCTCTTGGTTTAGCGGGAATCATGACTTTATGGCTAGGAATAATGTCTGTAGCGAATGAATCAGGTTTGGTTTCCTTGCTGGGAAAAATGCTTAGGCCGATTTTAAGACGGTTATTTCCTGATATTCCTACCGAACATCCTGCAATGGGAGCTATAACCATGAATCTTGCCGCTAATATGCTAGGGCTTGCCAATGCAGCAACTCCCTTTGGGCTGCAAGCGATGAAAGAGCTGCAAGCACTGAATCAACATGCAAAAATTGCAACGAACTCCATGTGTACTTTTCTAGCAATTAATACTTCGAGCGTGCAATTAATTCCTGCTACCGCTATTGCATATTTGGCAGCAAATGGCAGTACTAATCCAAGTAGTGTTATAGTCAGTTCCTTGATCGCAACAATCATTTCTACTTTGGTTGCAATTATTTCTGTAAAACAGTTAGAAAAGTTACCTATGTTTCGCGTTGGAAGGAAAAACAGTTTATGAGCGGATTTGCCAATCAACTATCCAACTGGATACTTTTAATTTTTATCGTGGGCATTCCTCTATATGGTGCAATAAAAAAAATTAATGTGTTTGATGCGTTTATTATTGGTGCAAAACAAGGTTTTGACACAATTTTGAATATTGTTCCTTACTTAATTGCAATGATCGTTGCCATAGGCATGTTGCGTGCTTCCGGTTTTTTTAGTTTATTAGCAAATTTTCTTGCCCCACTTCTAGCCATGATTGGTATGCCTCCAGAGGTATTACCGTTGGCCTTAATCCGACCCTTTTCAGGAAGTGCTTCAACAGGAGTGATGGCGGAATTGATTCATCAATATGGTGGTGATTCACTCATTGCTAAAATTGCAGCAACTATGATGGGAGGAACAGAAACAACATTTTATGTCATTGCCGTATATTTTGGTTCTATAGGAATCCGACGTACACGACATGCTATTCCAGCGGGTTTACTCGCGGACCTCGCCGGAATTATTGCTGCAGTAATTGTTTGTCGTTATTTGTTTGGATGATATTTTCTTGAGTATCTCTCTTAATATCTAACAGAAATTAATTTGAGCCGCTGCGGTACGTCGCTAATTCCCAAGCTAGTAAAATCACTCGCTTCTGATGAAAAAGATTATCCAGCTTTTGTTTCCTTCTTACCCTTATCTTTGCTGGCAAAACTTGTTTTCTCAAGTGATTTTAAACGAGCAAATACATTACGTACTTTTGCCTTAAATTGAGCCATTTCTCGCGCAGGAACAGGGGATGCTGTAGGCAAATAGGTTGTTGTTGGATTTCTTGGTTGATTATGAACATGCAGTTCATAATGGCAATGAGGGCCTGTCGCGAGACCTGTCTGACCTACATAGCCAATCACTTGTCCTCGTTTTATTCTGCTGCCTTTTGATAGACCTTTTGCAAATCGAAGCATGTGCCCATAAAGAGTGCTGTAAGTTTTATCGTGCTTGATTTCAATCATATTACCGTAGCCATTATGCCTACCAATGCTGGCAATAGTTCCATCACCGACTGATTGAATCGGAGTGCCGATGGGTGCTGCAAGATCGATGCCTTTATGGGCTCTTTTATAGTGTAGTATTGGATGATATCTGGAGTTTGAAAAGGTTGAGCTGATATGGCTAAATTTAATGGGATAGCGTGAAAAAGCCTTTTTAAAGCTTTCTCCTTTGGGCGTATAGTAGTCACGAGTACCATTTTTACTAACATGTCGTATCGCTTGAGCGGTCTTTCCTTGATTGGTATAGCTTACAGCCACAATATCACCAATACCCACCATTTTGTCTTCTACATACAACGTATCATAAGCGATAGAGAATCGATCACCACTTCGAACGGAGCGGGAAAAATCGATTTCCTTGCGTAAAATCGTAGTCATTTGTTGAATTAATTTTCTGGGGATCCCTAAATTTTGGGCCGTAGAGTATAAAGAACCCTTAACCACGCCAGCAATATAACGCTCTTGGGTTTTTACTTTTTTGGAATCAACTCTAGTTTTATAAACTGCTCCATCCCTATAAACTGTTAATGTTTGTATGTTGTTCATCGGGATAACTAATTTTTCTAATTTATTTTTATTAATTAAAAATTTCAGATCCTGACTTGGCTTTATTGCAGTAAGCGCTTTTGCATAAGGGTTTTTTTGCATAACTAAATGTAGATTTTGTGCCGTTAATCCAAGACGTTTGAATAAAGTAGCCATAGAGTCACCTGATCTGGGTCTAATGGTTTGCCACTCATTATCCTTGACGATTTTTTTGACGGGTTTTACTGTGTTAACAACGTTCGCTACAACTGTTTTAGCTGTTTCTTTAGTAAGTTCTGACGGAGACTCTTCAGCAATCTGTTCTTCTTCATTTGGGTACGTCTCTTCTTGATACGCTTCATCTTGGTATTCTTCAGATCCATCCTCATCCAGATCGGAAAGAGTAGTGGATTGAGTTGTGGGTCTTTGCTGAGGATTATGAGAAAACTTTTTTACAAGGAAGTAGGGAAGCGAAAAAGCAATAATCAAGGCAAAACCCATTAATACCTTAGATGGCTTAGATTTTTTATTTTTATTTGTTTTTCGTTTTTCGATATATATATAAGGTTTCTTATCCATCGTTTGCCTATACATTGCCATCCAGAATTATGCCATTGTCTGCATTTATTAAATTTCGGATGACAAATTATCTTAAATCACCTTTTAGGTATGGCAGGAAATTGCCAACCGGGCTAAGATACTCGGTGTGAGAAGATAGGTCAATCATTTATAAAGGTTTTGATGTCATGATAGTCGAAGATTCAGTATGTTCCGAGCTAGTAAGAGGCTGTGAGGAGGTACTTCCGCAGCATGAATTGGAAAAAAAATTACAAAAAGGAACTTCTTTAAAAATAAAAGCAGGTTTTGATCCAACTGCACCTGATTTGCATTTGGGACATACTGTATTACTTAATAAACTAAGACAATTCCAGCAATATGGACATGAGGTCATTTTTTTAATTGGTGATTTTACCGCGATGATCGGTGACCCAACTGGAAAAAACGTAACACGGTTACCTCTTAGCCAAGAAACAGTTATTGAAAATGCAAAAACTTACCAGGAACAAGTTTTTAAAATTTTAGATCCTCTTAAAACAAGGGTGGCGTTTAATTCTCAATGGCTTGCCCAATTTAGCGCAGTGGATTTAATTCGCCTGGCGGCAACGCATACGGTTGCACGAATGCTAGAACGTGATGATTTCAACAAGCGTTATACTACAGGCCAGCCAATTGCAATTCATGAATTTTTGTATCCTTTACTGCAGGGTTATGATTCCGTTGCCCTCAAAGCGGATGTTGAACTTGGTGGTTCAGATCAGAAATTTAATTTGTTAATGGGCCGTGAACTACAAAAGCATTACGGTCTTGAACCACAAGTAGTCATGATGACCCCATTGATTGAGGGCTTGGACGGTGTGAAAAAAATGTCTAAGTCATTAGACAATTATATTGGTATTAATGAACCTG
>NZ_LNZA01000001.1:2494337-2499337 GCF_001468035.1 Legionella tucsonensis | reverse complement strand
TGCACGCAGGGGGTCAGGAGTTCGATCCTCCTCGGCTCCACCAAATTAGGGGGTTTATTCATTAGGATTATCCAGATTAAAGTATTTTTTTTGAGGGTATTTTAATCTGGAATAACCAGAAGTTCATTAAAAATTAGGGTAAATAAGAGGTAACACAAGCGTACTTGTATTGAAGCAGTGTCATATAATTGAGGTAATTGAGATTATATGGTCAAGAAGAGAAGCGCAAACGGTGGATGCCTTGGCAGTAAGAGGCGAAGAAGGACGTGGAATCCTGCGAAAAGCTTTGGTGAGCTGGAAACGAGCGATTAACCAAAGATGTCCGAATGGGGGAACCCGGCCATGAGCAGTCATGGTCATCTGCTACTGAATACATAGGTAGTAGAGGCGAACTTGGGGAACTGAAACATCTAAGTACCCGAAGGAAAAGAAATCAAGAGAGATTCTCCAAGTAGCGGCGAGCGAACGGGGAGGAGCCTGGTGTGATTTATAGTGTAGAGAAGTAGAACAACTTGGGAAGGTTGGCCATAGAGGGTGAAAGCCCCGTATACGTAGTTTACATTAAGAACTAAGCACACGAACAAGTAGGCCGGGACACGTGTAATCCTGGTTGAATATGGGTGGACCATCATCCAAGGCTAAATACTCCTTACTGACCGATAGTGAACCAGTACCGTGAGGGAAAGGCGAAAAGAACCCCGGAGAGGGGAGTGAAATAGAACCTGAAACCGTTTGCGTACAAGCAGTGGGAGCATGGCTTAGGCTGTGTGACTGCGTACCTTTTGTATAATGGGTCAGCGAGTTACTTTCAGTGGCGAGGTTAACTGAATAAGGAAGCCGTAGAGAAATCGAGTCTGAATAGGGCGCGAGTCGCTGTGAGTAGACCCGAAACCGGGCGATCTAGTCATGTGCAGGATGAAGGTTGGGTAACACCAACTGGAGGTCCGAACCGGGTAATGTTGAAAAATTATCGGATGACGTGTGACTAGGAGTGAAAGGCTAATCAAGCCCGGAGATAGCTGGTTCTCCCCGAAAGCTATTTAGGTAGCGCCTCGTGAATGATTACTGGGGGTAGAGCACTGTTTCGGCTAGGGGGCTGTCATGGCTTACCAAACCGATGCAAACTCCGAATACCGGCTAATTGAATCACGGGAGACACACGGCGGGTGCTAACGTCCGTCGTGAAGAGGGAAACAACCCAGACCGCCAGCTAAGGTCCCCAAGTACTAGTTAAGTGGGAAACGATGTGGGAAGGCACAGACAGCCAGGAGGTTGGCTTAGAAGCAGCCACCCTTTAAAGAAAGCGTAATAGCTCACTGGTCGAGTCGGCCTGCGCGGAAGATGTAACGGGGCTAAAACTAGTCACCGAAGCTGCGGATGTGTACTAAGTACACGTGGTAGGGGAGCGTTCTGTAGGCTGATGAAGGTGGATTGAGAAGTCTGCTGGAGGTATCAGAAGTGCGAATGCTGACATGAGTAACGATAATGAGGGTGAAAAGCCCTCACGCCGGAAGTCCCAGGTTTCCTGCACGACGTTAATCGGAGCAGGGTGAGTCGGCCCCTAAGGCGAGGCTGAAGAGCGTAGTCGATGGGAACCAGGTTAATATTCCTGGACTTTTTATAAGTGGTGAAGTGGGGACGAAGAAGGCTAGGTGAGCCAGGCGTTGGTTGTCCTGGTATGTGCATGTAGGGGGATGGTTTAGGCAAATCCGGACCATTAATAACTCTGAGGTGCGACATGGTGCTGACACTTCGGTGTACAGCGAAGTCATTGATGCCCAGCTTCCAGGAAAAGCTGCTAGCCATAACTTATAGAGAACCGTACCGCAAACCGACACAGGTGGACAGGTAGAGAATACTAAGGCGCTTGAGAGAACTCGGGTGAAGGAACTAGGCAAAATGGTACCGTAACTTCGGGAGAAGGTACGCCCTTTTTGGTGATGAGATTTACTTTCAGAGCTGAAGAGGGCCGCAGAGACCAGGTGGCTGCGACTGTTTATTAAAAACACAGCACTCTGCAAATTCGTAAGAAGACGTATAGGGTGTGACGCCTGCCCGGTGCCGGAAGGTTAATTGATGGGGTTATCTTCGGAGAAGCTCTTGATCGAAGCCCCGGTAAACGGCGGCCGTAACTATAACGGTCCTAAGGTAGCGAAATTCCTTGTCGGGTAAGTTCCGACCTGCACGAATGGCGTAACGATGGCCACACTGTCTCCACCCGAGACTCAGTGAAATTGAAATCGCTGTGAAGATGCAGTGTACCCGCGGCTAGACGGAAAGACCCCGTGAACCTTTACTATAGTTTTGCACTGGACTTTGATGATAACTGTGTAGGATAGGTGGGAGGCTATGAAGTGAGGACGCTAGTTCTCATGGAGCCAACCTTGAAATACCACCCTGTTGTTATTGAGGTTCTAACTTGGTCCCGTAATCCGGGATAAGGACAGTGTATGATGGGTAGTTTGACTGGGGCGGTCTCCTCCCAAAGAGTAACGGAGGAGCACAAAGGTACCCTCGGTACGGTCGGACATCGTACCAAGAGTGTAAAGGCATAAGGGTGCTTGACTGCGAGAGCGACGGCTCGAGCAGGAACGAAAGTTGGTCTTAGTGATCCGGTGGTTCTGAATGGAAGGGCCATCGCTCAACGGATAAAAGGTACTCCGGGGATAACAGGCTGATACCGCCCAAGAGTTCATATCGACGGCGGTGTTTGGCACCTCGATGTCGGCTCATCACATCCTGGGGCTGAAGCAGGTCCCAAGGGTATGGCTGTTCGCCATTTAAAGTGGTACGCGAGCTGGGTTTAGAACGTCGTGAGACAGTTCGGTCCCTATCTGCCGTGGGCGTAGGAAAATTGAGAGGAGCTGCTCCTAGTACGAGAGGACCGGAGTGGACGAACCTCTGGTGTACCGGTTGTCACGCCAGTGGCATTGCCGGGTAGCTAAGTTCGGACGGGATAACCGCTGAAAGCATCTAAGCGGGAAGCCTCCCTCAAGATGAGTTTTCCCATGAAGCCCGTTGAAGACTACGACGTTGATAGGCAAGGTGTGGAAGCGCAGTAATGTGTGAAGCTAACTTGTACTAATTGGCTGATTGTCTTGACCATATAATCTGAGTTACTTCAGATTGAATACGAATACAATGTGAACCTCTTTATTTACCTGAAGCATGATTAGGCATATAATATGCCCAATTAATCATGTAAAACAGTTTTCCTGGCGACCATAGCGGCTTGGAACCACCTGAATCCATCTCGAACTCAGAAGTGAAACAGGCCCGCGCCAATGATAGTGTGAGGTCTCCTCATGTGAAAGTAGGTCATCGCCAGGGTTTTATTTAAGTGATAGTTTAAAATAAAAATATCACTGTAAGTCCTAATTAAAATAGGCAAAAGCGAACATGCTGGCGTAGCTCAGTTGGTAGAGCAACTGACTTGTAATCAGTAGGTCCCGGGTTCGATTCCTGGTGCCAGCACCATCTTATTAGGTTGGCCGTTAACAAAATGTTGACATTCTATTCATCTTAAAAGACAATAGCGTTCTTTTTGGAGGGGTTCCCGAGCGGTCAAAGGGATCAGACTGTAAATCTGACGGCTCTGCCTTCGAAGGTTCGAATCCTTCCCCCTCCACCAGTTAAAAAAGAAGGATAAAGCGGGTGTAGTTCAATGGTAGAACTTCAGCCTTCCAAGCTGATAGCGTGGGTTCGATTCCCATCACCCGCTCCAAATTAGAAATAGAAATATTTGCTTGCTTAATGAAGCTGCAAGCCGATATAAGCCCACATAGCTCAGGCGGTAGAGCACTTCCTTGGTAAGGAAGAGGTCGTTGGTTCGAGTCCAGTTGTGGGCACCATAATGTCAATTTAGCAATGGGGAGACTTTCCAATGGCGAAGGAAAAATTTGAACGTAAGAAGCCACACGTAAATGTGGGGACGATTGGTCACGTAGACCACGGTAAGACGACATTAACGGCGGCTATTACCACAATTATGGCAAAGAAATTTGGTGGAACAGCAAAAGCATATGACCAGATTGATGCTGCACCGGAAGAGCGCGAGCGTGGTATTACGATTTCTACAGCACACGTAGAATATGAGTCATCAAACAGACACTATGCACACGTAGATTGCCCAGGACATGCTGACTATGTTAAGAACATGATTACAGGTGCGGCACAAATGGACGGAGCGATACTTGTAGTATCAGCAGCAGATGGTCCGATGCCGCAGACACGTGAACACATATTATTATCACGCCAAGTAGGTGTACCATATATTGTTGTGTTCATGAACAAAGCAGATATGGTAGACGATCCTGAGTTGCTGGAGTTGGTTGAGATGGAAGTGCGTGACCTGTTAAGCAGTTACGATTTTCCTGGTGATGATATTCCGATTATTGTTGGTTCTGCGTTGAAAGCGCTGGAAGGTGATGACAGTGAGATTGGAGTTAAGGCGATCGAGAAACTGGTTGAGACTATGGACTCATACATACCTGAGCCAGTACGTAACATTGATAAAGCATTTTTGTTGCCAATCGAAGACGTATTCTCTATATCTGGACGAGGAACGGTAGTAACTGGACGTGTAGAGAGTGGTATTGTTAAAGTGGGTGAAGAAATTGAGATTGTTGGAATTCGTGACACTCAAAAAACCACCTGCACCGGCGTTGAAATGTTCCGTAAGTTGTTGGATGAGGGACGAGCTGGCGACAATGTTGGCGTGTTATTACGTGGAACTAAGCGAGATGAAGTTGAGCGTGGTCAGGTATTAGCTAAGCCAGGCACAATTAAGCCTCATACAAAGTTTGAAGCAGAAGTATACGTATTATCAAAAGAAGAAGGTGGACGACATACCCCATTTTTCAATGGATACAGACCACAGTTTTATTTCAGAACGACAGATGTAACAGGAACATGTGATCTTCCATCTGGAGTTGAAATGGTAATGCCTGGTGATAACGTACAATTGACCATTAATCTGCATGCACCTATCGCAATGGATG
>NZ_LNZA01000001.1:1900230-2494327 GCF_001468035.1 Legionella tucsonensis | reverse complement strand
GTGTGAGGTCTCCTCATGTGAAAGTAGGTCATCGCCAGGGTTTTATTCTTAGAAAGCGGCTTCAAAGCCGCTTTTTTTTTAACATAAATTGCTTGTTCAGTATTTTATTTGCTAATTGCCAATTTTCAGATTCTTAGTCTTCTTTTTGTATTTCTTTTAGGTTTTCTGTTTTTTTGTTCTAATTGTAATAAAAGAATAACTTATCTCGATAAAGACCAATTCTCGAGCTACACTGAATTAAAAATCATTCGGATGGAGTTGATGAAAGAAAATTTCTTAATTTATGGCTCATATGGATATACCGGTAATTTAATTACTCAATTAAGTGTGCAGCAAGGATTAAAACCGGTATTAGCAGGCAGAGATAAAGAAAAATTAAAGCTTCAAGCCAATACGCTAAATTTGGAATATAGAGTGTTTGATGTTAATGATCTGGAACAAACTAAAAATGCTCTGAAAGATCTTATCGCCGTAATTCATTGTGCTGGCCCATTCAAATATACCTATAGAAACATGGTATTAGCTTGTCTTGCTGTAAAAACTCATTACGTGGACATTACCGGTGAAGTCAGAGTAATAGAGCAACTGATGAAAATGAATGAACAAGCTCAAGCAGCCGGCATTATGTTATTACCTGGATCTGGATTTGATGTAGTACCTAGCGATTGTTTGGCTGCTTATTTAAAGCAATGTTTGCCTGATGCGAACCATTTAGTTCTTGCTATTGGAACATTTAATAAAGGTAATGGTTTAACTATTTCACACGGAACTGCTAAAACAATGATGGAAGATATTCCTGAAGGTACTCTGATTCGTGATGATGGAGCTTTAAAAAAAGTTCCTTTCTGCTGGAAAACCCAATTTTTTGATTTTGGCATCTCAAAGAAACTCTTATGTGCCACCATTTCATGGGGAGATTTGGCGTCAGCATGGTGGTCTACTCAGATTCCTCATATAGAAATATATATGGCATTGCCTAAAAAGATAATTCAACTTAGAAGTCTTATTAATCCTATTAAAAAAGTTCTGGGGTGGGCTCCAATTAAAAAATATATAATGCATAAAATTAATCAATTACCCGCTGGCCCTACTGAGAAGCAAAGACAAAATTCAGTTGTAAAAATCTATGGTGAAGTAAGCAATGAAGCAGGAAAAAAAATTGCTGCACTGATGACTACGCCTAATGGTTATACCCTGACCGCTTTATCCACACTGATGATTGTACAACACATTCTATCAGAAAATGCTCCAATTGGTTTTCAAACACCTTCTAGCGCATATACGGAAGATTTAATCATGAAAATTCCTGAAGTGACTCGAGTTATGATTCAATAATTGTTAGTATTCACCTGATTTTCAGGCTTGAGAATATCATGTAAAAAATATTTTTATAGCCAAGGAGTGATTGATGATTAAAAAATATTTTTAAAAAGTATAAGGAGTATATAATGATTGAAAAAAGGCTTGTGGAGCTAGAAGGTGGGATACAAGAGGTTAAGTTAATGCAATTAGAGTTGGCTGAAAAAAGTGCTCGTTTACAACGCCTTATAGAACTTATGGAACAACAACTAAATCAATTTGAGCGTTCTGTGGATCCTGAAGTGAATCAAGGTGAGTTGCTTAGAACATATGGCATCATGAAACCGCCAAAGCAAGAAGTTGGATCCTATGAGTTATCCACAAAACCTACTCTCTGAAATTTAAATTAAGTCGCACTATGGTAAGGGAAATAGAAAATGAAATATGTTTGGTATTTATACTGATTATTTGATGTATCAGAATAAATGCGACTGTTGTTTGGTTTTCTTATGATAAAAGGTAGGTTTTTCTTTGTCCAAAAGGATACGATTCTTAATATCTTTGAAAAAATTATGAAAATCATATAACTAAGTTAGTAATCTATTTCCCTATTATCAAAAATTTTCAAGCAAATATATAAAGGGGAAAGTAAACCAGTTTGTATAATTTATCGGATTGTCACGATGTTTTAGAGTGGCGTTATCAACAAATTCAGCTTTAATTTCAGACAGCCTCTTCATGGCATCACTACAATTTTCTACCAAGCTACAATGATGCCAAATGTTTATCTTTGAGCCGCACATAATGTTGTGCCGAGTATTCTAACATCTCGAGTTCTTGATCTGTTAATTTCCTGATTGCTTTAGCAGGGTTTCCAAGATATAAATAGCCACTTTCCAGAATTTTTCCTGGGGTGACTAATGTCCCTGCACCAACCATTACATGATGCTGAACATGTACAGCATCTAAAATTAATGCTCCCATACCAATAAGACAGAAGTCATCAACGATGCAACCATGTAATACAGCTTGATGTCCAATTGTAATTCCTTGGCCTAAAATTAATGGTTGTCCGCCTGAAGTATAAGGTCCATCATGAGTAACGTGCAAAACTGCACCATCTTGAATGCTGCAGGCATTGCCTATTTTAATTGAGTTTACATCTCCACGCAGAACAGCCATCGGCCAAACAGATACATCATCACCCAAAGATACATCACCGATGATTACTGACTTAGGATCAACATAGACTCGTTGACCCATCGAAGGAGATTTACCTTGAAAACTGCGAATGGCATCATTCATATTTATTTAAACCATAGTAACGAATTCTTCTGCGCTTGTGGGATGAATGGCAACTGTATTATCAAAATCATTTTTACAGGCTCCCATTTTTACTGCCACACCAAAACCTTGCAGCATTTCATCAGCCCCTAATCCGATGACGTGCAAACCAATAATTTTCTCTTCTTTTCCTAGAGTAACCAGTTTCATGACTGTAGGTGTTTTTACGTCAGCAAATGCATTAAACATTGGTGTAAAACGGGTTTGATAAATTTTAATTTGATCCTTACCATGTTGCTCAATGGCTGCTTGTTCACTAAGTCCAACTGTTCCTACAGGTGGATGACTAAAGACTACGGTGCAGATATTGTCATAGTTAAGGCACGCGTCTGGTTGCTGACCAAACAGACGATCTGCCAAACGTCGTCCTGCAGCAATTGCTACAGGAGTAAGGGGTGGCGCATTCGTCACATCACCTAGAGCATAAATACCTTGAGTACTGGTATTTTGAAAAGCATCGACCAAAATCAATCCCTGTTCATTAGTAGTAACACTTACCTTCTCCAGGTTTAATTCAGACGTTCTTGGTTTTCTTCCCACTGCAGTAATAATTACGTCGATATCCTGAAGAATTGAACCGCTGGAGCATACTATAGATTTTCTGCCATCACTATGTAAATTTATCTCTTTTGCTTTATGATTTTGGTGGATATGAATACCTTGTTGTTGCATGATTTCCATTAAGGTATCTCCCAGGACATTGTCAAAGCGGGATAATGGCCGCGTGCCTCTCATTAATAGATGAGTTTCACTGCCTAAACTGTTTAATACTCCCGCTAACTCTACCCCGATATATCCGCTCCCGATAATTGCCACTTTTTCAGGTTGCTTGGTCAAGGCAAAGAAGCCATCTGAATCAATCGCATGTTGCCCCCCATGAATTGTTGGTTGAGAAGGTTCGCCGCCTGTTGCAATGATAATATGTTGTGCCTGATAAAGAATATCATTTACTTTGATTGAATGTGCATCATAGAACGCGCCAGTACCTTGAATTAAAGTGATATTAAACTGAGTAAAACGCTTTGCATAGTTTTCTCTGAGTCGCTGTATATAGGCATTACGCTTATTAACCAGAGTACTCCAATCAAGGGTTGGCGATGTGTGTGAAAAACTATATTCAGGCGCATGATGCATCATTTCATTAATCATGGATGCATTGAACATAACTTTTTTGGGGACGCAACCTAAGTTAACACAGGTACCACCCAAAAAGCTGGGTTCTACTACTGCAACTTTGGCACCATATTTAGCAGCTCGAACAGCACTGGCAATGCCGCCGCTGCCTCCACCTAGTACAATAAGATCAAATTGATTGTTTTTCATAGAGAATTTTTAAAAATAAGTTTATATTATCAGGAACTATCAAACCAACCAACATAAAATTCCCGCAGAAACAGCTAGCAATCTGATTAAAATAACATTTTGAATGAAGCAACCAAAAGACCTTGCTTCATTCAAAATATTTTATTCGACACTAACTTTAAATTCCACATCCATATTGCCGCGAATTGCATTAGAATAGGGGCAAACTTGATGCGCTTGGGCCACTAAATCTTCTGCATCTTTTTGACTTAAACCCACAACATGAGCATGCATTTCAACACCAAGCTTATATCCTTTTTCGGGTGTGGTATATAAGGAGACTTGAGAAAGAATTGAGGCATCTTGCAGAGGAATGTTCTGTAAGCTGGCAATATGGCGCATAGCGCTCTCAAAACACGCGGAATAACCTGCAGCAAATAATTCTTCCGGATTTGTACCACCACCTTGGCCGCCTAATTCTTTTGGTTTCGCAAGGTCCAGTCTTAATAATCCATCGGAAGTTTCTATATGGCCATTTCGGCCACCATGTGTACGTGCTGTTGCTGTATAAAGTGGTTTCATATTTGGGTCCTTTAATGATAACTGATACCAAAGTTAGAATTGATTTACAGATTTGTCAATGAGTAGATACTTTATATATTGTGTTGCATTCATGACGTGGCACTTTGGAACTCTTTACCCCATAAAACAAACCTTTATCTAAGTGATTACATACTTGTTCAGTATTTAATGTATTAAGGCACTGCGATAATATTTTGTGATGACAATGCGGAAAAATAGCGCTTGGTGAGTGGAGTGCCTGGTATTGCTGGTTTTTCCAACTATTGAGATTGCTCGTATAATAAGTAGTAAAATTTTTAATTTTCAGATTATTATCCATGGTAAAAATTTTCATACCCGGGTAGTTATGATGGATACGACTAATCGCTGGCGTAGAAAAGGCATAGACATTGCTCCCATCATCTAGATGGATTTTTCTGATCTCATCCATATGTGTGTGCGATGTGAGGAGAGTAATTTCTCCATATGATTTTTTGTTGTTATTTAATATTTTTATAAATTTCTGCAAGTAAGCTTTATGCCAAATAGGTTTCCCTTGATATGAAGTTCCGGGTGGTTCATGCATGGCGATTAATAGTTGTTTGGCATGATGTTTTTTTAATTGCTGATTCAGCCAAGAAAGCTGGATTAAAGCATCGTGTTTCTGGTTTGGATATTTTGCAAGCAGGGGAGTATTTGTCCATTGAGTGGCATTTAGGGCGATCAAAATAATTTTTTTATTACCTGGTATCACATAACTGGAATAATACCCATCGTGATGCATATGCCTGCCATCAATAATTAACCCTTTACAATGAGCACAGGCACCATCCCAATTCGTAGCAAACTTTAAGGGAGAAACACCATTTGACTCAAAGGGTTGATAATTACCAAGTAAGGAATCATTATTCCCAGTAATATAAAAAATAGGCTTTA
Organism: Legionella tucsonensis; assembly: GCF_001468035.1. Taxonomy (GTDB): domain Bacteria; phylum Pseudomonadota; class Gammaproteobacteria; order Legionellales; family Legionellaceae; genus Legionella; species Legionella tucsonensis. The sequence continues at coordinate 2,488,885 of NZ_LNZA01000001.1, read as the reverse complement.
ACTCTTTATCGTTTTCATATAATTGATCAAATACCGTTTTTTCGAATTCTCCTTTTTTCGGTGTGTTAAATAAAGAATGTGTGGGTAAGTCACCTAAACAAAGAATAAAGTCCACTTTTTTGCTTAATTTTTCATATTTTTTCATAGTGATTTTCAGAAATTCTGTACCGGTATCTTCTCCATCACGTGATAAGTTATTGCTGCCGTAATGGATATCACTAATTGTTAAAAAGCTAGGTGCTGTATATGCAGAATGAATAAAGCAAAAAATAAGTAGAACAATTTTAAAAAATGAATTCATTGAAACCCCATAGTGGTTTACCTTTAAACTTCCGAGTTTATTTTGTTTCACCGCGATGCATTCCTAAGCTGCCTCACGAATACTCCATGTTCTTTGCACCTGATTGGGAGTATCTGCTTGCACCCAGAGTAGGGAAGGACTACCTGAAGGATTAATCGATAGAATCTTGGAAGATAACATCACTCCAAAAGGATATTTTTTTACCACGGATTGTAGTGCGGTCCATACCTTCTCAGGATCAGCCTGGTTATCGGTTACTATAAGTTCATTGCCTCGATATATTATATTTACAGGTTGGCCTCTCAAAGCAGTTCGTATTGCAGATTCCAAACGCCTCCATTTAGCCTGATGTGCTTTTTGTTTGTCGGCTTGGGTAGGATTTGATTGGAAACTAATACGTTGATGAGGTGAAAAAATTCGACTTAAACTATTGCTGTCTGGATTCTTTTGCAAGAAATAAGTGCATAAAGCATCCAATACAGGACGTCCAGGTCCAGAGGTTTTACCTGGCTGTCTGTTGACATACATTGCAAACGCCAAAGTATGGCCATTGGCAGTATATAAATATCCTGAAAGACTATTTATTCCAGTCATAGTACCTGTTTTAGCACGAACAAAACCCTGTTGTGTAGGGATACGGAATCTTTTTTGCAAGGTTCCATCCCGTCCGGATATAGGTAATGCGGATATGTATTCATAAGATAAAGGAAAACGTTGATATAAAAATTTTAATAGTGAGATGGTTTGCTCTGGAGTAACTAAACTATAGCGTGATAAGCCTGACCCGTCCGTAAAAATCGCATTAGTAAAATCGATTCCTGTCTGTGATTGTAAAAAATTCTTAATCAAGGGTTCAGCATCTCGCCAATTGACTGATGCACCTGTGAGTTGTTTTGCTGCATGCAAATACAAGCTGTCTGCATAGAGATTATCAGATGGTTTTAAAGTATCTGCCATCAGTTGTGATACAGGTTTAGAGTGTTGTGTTGCAATTAATAAAGAACCCTCTGGAGTTTCTCCTAATTGTACCTGGCCATTGAGTTGAATATTGTCTTTTTTCAATTGAGTTTTGATCATGCTTTGAGCATACATTAAAGGATTTTTTATAGCCAAACGTTGTTGTACTGCCCATTGACCAACTCCGACACAACCACGAACAGTTAAATGATTGTCTTGATCTAAATTAAAGCCCACGCCACAACCTTTGGCATTAGGTTTTGTTGTTGCCTGATTATTTAATGCGATAGCACCACCACCATCGTCTACTTCAACAATCGCAGGGTCTCCAGCTTGAGCTCCTGGATTTACGGTAACAGTCAAACGATTGGAGTCAACCATGACTGGGGCATTTGGTGCGCCATAGCTATAGGATAAATCGGTAGCGAGCCAGCCAGGAGGATAGGGATCAACTTGTGCGAGGCTGCTATCGATGTATACATTACCTTGAATGGTATTGATATTCCATTCCTTCAATGAGGAAAGCAGTGCTTTTAAATCATTACGATTAAATGAAGGATCACCACTTAGTTGCACATATACATTTCCTTGGAGTATTCCCTGTTGTATTGTTCCTGCACTCATACTTAATCGATTTTCGAAACGATAATCTGGGCCAAGTATCATTAATGCAGCTGCTTCAGAAAAAAGCTTCATGTTGCTTGCAGGGATATACAAACGTCCAGCATTGCGGCGATAGAGCGTTTGTCCAGAAGTGAGGTCAAGAACGACAACTCCAAGATTAACTTTTGGATTAATACGGCTAATTAATTTATCTACTTCGCCTTGAATACTGATACCATATGATAGTGTGGATAATGCCAATAAAAATGCGCCAGTAAACGTCCTTTTCATTGATGTTGTTCCTTTTGTTTTATCATATACCGAATAGAAAATTAATAACCATCGCTAATCATATCGCAAGCCTAGTCGCTCCAAAAGTCCCGCAAGCGTATCATTATCAAAAAATTTAACTTGTAACCATCCGCCATCACCATTATCGTTTATTATTTGAACTGGAGCACCTAATTGTTCTCCTAATACTGATTGTAGCCGCTCAATGTCTCGATCTCTTTTTGCATTTTGCGGCGGAGAAGGGTCTTTATTTTTTTGTATTTTTACTGCATGTTCTAGCTGTCTTACTGACCATTGTTGCGCTATGGCTTGTTTCGCTAAATACTCCTGTTGGGTTGGTTCTAACCCTATAAGAACTCGCGCATGACCAAATGATAATGTTTTATTGCGAATTAAATCTTTTATTTTTTCACTTAAACTCAATAAACGAATAATATTGGCAATATGGCTGCGTGATTTCCCTACTAAAGCAGCTATTTCATCTTGATAATAATTAAATTCATCAATCAAACGTCGATAAGCGCTTGCTTCTTCAATCAAGTTTAAATCTTCTCGTTGAATATTTTCTATTAGAGTGAGGGCGCATGCTTGTTTATCACTATAATTTCCGACGAGGCAAGGGACAGTTTGTAATCCCGCTATTTTGGCAGCGCGCCATCTTCTTTCGCCTGCGATAATTTCATAACGCTGTTTTGCAATTGATCTGACGATTAGAGGTTCGATTAAACCTTGTGATGCAATTGATTGAGCAAGTTCTTTTAATGTGGTGTCATTAAAATCTTGTCTGGGTTGATATTGCCCCGCTTGAATGTTTTCTATAGGTATGTGGTGAAATTCAACGTGCATCGAAATAGTACTGAATAAAAACTGTTATAAATTGTTTCATATTTTGGTAGTAATGAAAATAGGAATTAAAGCGTTATACTTGTGTCTAGTAGGGATGAAGTACAGCGAAATCCGGGAATGATTGGGTTTTCCTGGGTTTTGCTGTGCTTCGCTCAGACAGCGCTCTGTTTACAGCAAACCATACAATATTGCTGAGATAGCGATAATGCCCATTATTGTTGTGAATACATTACTTACACGATCCGTTTTATATTTTTTCATTGCTGGAATTTTGGCAATTGCATACATAGGCATAACAAACAATAGGATAGCTATAATGGGTCCACCCAGAGTTTCTATCATTTTTAAGATGTTGGGATTTATAGTGGCTACAATCCAGCACGTAATAACCATAAAAATTTCAATGACGCGTTGCAGTTTGTATTGGCTTATTGTTTTTCCTGTTGGTTTTAACATGTTTACAATAATGCTGCTCAAACCTTCTTTGGCACCTAAATAATGGCCTAAAAAGGATTTGGAAATCGCAATAAAGGCAATAATAGGAGCGATGTACGCAATCAGAGGTGTTTTAAAATGATTTGCTAGATAAGACAGGATAGAAATGTTTTGTTGTTTCGCTTGCAAAAGGTCTTGAGGTGAAAGACTAAAAACGCAACTGAATACAAAGAACATCACTGAAAAGACCATGAGTAAATGGCTGTAGCGCATAATCACTGCACTATTATTCTCTGCATCAATTCCATGTTGCTGTTTTTGATTAACAGCAAAAGAAGAAATAATTGGCGAATGATTAAAAGAAAATACCATGACTGGAATGATTAGCCACATGGTCATTAACAGTCCATGCCCTCCATTAGCATGCAATGAATTGCTTTGTTGTAAAATGGCATTATTCCAGTTGGGAATTAAATAAATAGATAAAAATAATAATATGGTTGCAAAAGGATAAACCAATAAAGACATTGATTTGACAATTATTTCCTGTCCAAAACGCACTATAGCCATGAGTGCAAGGATAAGTATTATGGATAAAAGTACTCTTGGGGGGGCGGACATACCTAACTGATTCACAAGAAAACTTTCAGTAGTATTAGTAATTGCTATGCTATACATTAATAGGATGGGATAAATTGCAAAAAAATATAAACCGGTCAATATCCTTCCTGTAAAGATACCAAAATGTTCTTCAACTACATCGGTAATGTCATTCTGAGTAGAAGAGCCTGATAAAACAAAGCGGCAGAGAGCCCTATGTGAAAAATAAGTCATAGGAAAGGCAAGTACAGCCATTATAATTAAGGGCCAAATCCCATTAAGTCCAGCATCTATTGGCAGAAAAAGGGTTCCGGCGCCTACAGCAGTACCGTAAAGACTTAACATCCAAACGGTATCATGTTTTGTCCATGAATACTTTTTATTTACTGCTAGAGGTGAAAGTATTGCTGCAGATTCATTTGATGACATTAAAATATCCTTTATATAATACCGGACACAATGTTCAATATTAACACTGCAAATCCAATATTTCAACAAAATTTGCTTCTTACACTGAGGAAGCTCTTGTATATTTACTTAATATTTAGTGACTAAAACTCCAGTTTTGTACCATAAAGTCTGTCTCCTGCATCACCTAATCCTGGAATAATATAACCTTTTTCATTGAGCTGCTGGTCTATGGCTGCTGTGAAAATTGGAACATCTGGATGCTCTTCATGAAATGATGCTATTCCCTCTGGAGAAGCAAGCATGCAGAGAAATTTGATTGATTTAGGCTCGATTGCCTTAATTTCCTTGACTGCAGCAATTGCTGAATTTCCTGTTGCCAACATCGGATCAACTACAATCACATCACGATCTCGAGTATGTTCTGGGAGCTTAATATAGTATTCAACAGCTTCCAGAGTTTTAGGATCACGGTACAAGCCAATATGACCAATTCTTGCTGTGGGTACAAGTTGTAACATGCCATCGACTAAACCATTCCCAGCGCGCAAAATTGAAACAAAAACCATTTTTTTACCTTTTAAAACGGGTGATTGCATTATGGCTAGAGGTGTTTCGATTTCTTCATATTCCATTTCCAAATCACGAGTAACTTCATAGGCGAGCAGCATACTGATCTCATGCATCAAAGTGCGAAACTTAACCGTACTGGTATCTTTTCGACGCATAATGGTTAACTTATGCTGAATTAATGGATGCTGTACTACAACAATGTGTTGATTATTCATTTTAACTCCAAACAGCAATTTTATGTGAAAAAATGTAGCCTGGGTGAAGCGAGACGGAGCCCGGGTTTCCTATCACAGATTTCCCGGGTTCCGCTTCGCTTCACCCAAGCTTGTGTTAAATTAAAAAACTGTGCCATCACTAATAATCTGTATCGGTGGCATACCTTGGGAACGTTTTTGTTTGGCAATTCGTCGTCCTGCTTCCCAAGTACCTCCTTGCAAAATTTTAGCCAAAGGAAGTTCTATGGTATTTTTTTGCAGTTTTTTCCTGATTAATACGGCTAATTCGTCCAATAGCGCAATGGTTAATGCACGCCATTCCACAATCGCCTCTGCATCGATTGGGAGTGCTTTTTCCAGAATTTTCTTATTTTTAATTTGCAGCAATCCACAATCGATGAGTAAACCACCATTTCGATATTCTGGCAAACCAGTTAGTTCTTCCACATGAGTCACTGTAATTCCTGCTTGTTCCAGGGGTTCAATCAAAGAATAAGTTAACCATTGGGATAATTTATGAAATGGAATGTATTCCGATCCAGATTCATTTGATTTTAATGCATTATATTGCCACACATCTCCAAGCGGGACTCCATGATATAGCAGTCTTGTTGGCCATATTTCATTAAATGTATCAAGCACCTCATGAAAAATCTGAGATGCAGTAAGTGTGGTATTTGATGCTAAAGAACTCATGTATGTATAAAAGTTACCTAAGCGCCTTTCTTTTTCAAAATGATGCTCGTCCTGTTGTATTAATGTACCGAGTCGATTCAGTAATGCGACTCGTCCAGAAAGAGCCTCTAAAGGATTTCTAGCAGTGACTTGAAAAATATCACGTAGCTCGGTTTCATTAAAAGCCAATAAACGTTCAGCATCCACTCTCAATGGTTGGGATGGATGAGCACTAAACATCCCTTTTTGATAAAGAGATAAGCTTGCAAGAGCGAGGCCTTCAGAGCGCGAATATTCAACTCCTGTTTCAGACTCTTTATAGCGCCAGTATTGGCCAGCGCCCGCATCTAGGAATACACTAATGATAACCAGTTCGTAAAGAATTTTACCCCATTCAAGTGCAGATAAGGTACCCAATTGTTCTTGCATTTTTTTTATTCGATTAATATTCCCAGCTTCAAAATGACGCCAACGACTGTGATAGGGAATATCAAGATTTGGATAATTATCCTGAATGACTTCAATAACAAATGAGGCTGTTCTGGTCATTTTCTCCAGATCTAAGAAAAAGTATGCTGATTGGTCTTGTTTGACTCGTTCTAAAATAGCTTGGGAGCGAACGCGTATAGTGCGCAGATCCCTTAATGTCGCTAATACTCGGGCAATTTCTTGTTTATTACTCATTAAGATCACGTCCTTTGGTTTTCGCCAATTCATTAATATCAACGATTCGATCAGGTGAATAATAGCCTGCCGCACGTTTGGCATTCATTTCTACTTGTGCATCAAGAGGAATGAGTTCATCAGGAATGGTTACTCGTTCTATAACATGAATTCCTGATTTGAGTAAGGCATCATATTTCATATTGGACATGGAAACAAAACGATGAATTTTGGTAATGCCAAGCCAATGTAAAATATCCGACATCAGTTCTTGGAAACGCATATCCTGGACTCCCGCGACGCACTCAGTTCTTTCAAAGTATTTAGCAGCAGTATCTCCACCTTTTTGCCTTTTGCGGGCATTATAGACCAAAAATTTGGTCACTTCTCCTAAAGCTCTTCCCTCTTTTCGATTATAAACAATCAAGCCAGCCCCACCTTTCTGGGCAGACTCAATAGATAATTCAATTCCATGTACCAAATAGGGTCGACAGGTACAAATATCGGAGCCAAATACATCCGAACCATTGCATTCATCATGAATACGACAAGTAAGCTCAATTTGGGGGTTGTGGATGGTGGTTACGTCGCCAAAAAAATAGGCGGTTAAGCCACCTATAGGGGGTAAAAAAACATCGAGGTCAGAGCGGGTTACCAATTCAGGGAACATTCCAGCTGTTTGCTCAAATAAGGTACGACGTAAAAGTGACTCTGAAACTTCAAAGCGTGCAGCAATTCCAGGTAAATACCAGACTGGTTCCACAGCGACTTTAGTGACTGCGACATCACCTGATTCTTTTAATATTTTTCCATCAGGTTTGAGGCGGCCTTTTTGGATGGCTGTATGCAATTCAGGAATATTAATATGTGCTTTGGTAACTGCTATTGTAGGGCGAATATCATATCCTGCTTGAATTTCTTCCGAAAATACACTAGCAACCAGATGTCCCCAGGGATCCATGGAGACGATTTTCTGTGTATCGTTCCATTGTGGATGTGGGCCTATGGCTACAGGGGGTGTAGTATCAGTAAGGTCTGGTACATGCTCGGGATCTAACACTCCAGCAGCAACTGCCAGTGCTCGATAAACTGAATATGAGCCAGAGTGTGTGCCGACGGCATTGCGATTTTTTATATTCGTAAGAGAAGCGATTACAGGACCGCGTTCTTTAGGGTTTTCTGCTCCCCATTTTATTTTTAACGGCGCAGCAGTATGCCCAGATGGATGTGATGATAAAACAATATGTCCTTTCGATTTTTTTTTTGACCCATCTTGCACCATAAGACCAATCCTTAAATGATAACAACTTGATAAATTCATCATAACAGAAGAAATTAATTGGTAGAAAGTACTATTTTCCCTATTGGATAGAGGAAGTATAGAGTCATTGTACTGAGTTAATATTCTCGCTATTATGCTTAGATTTACCCTAGGGTCACACTCCCATTAATGGGAGTGACGCCTTTTTTAAGTTTTTTGTAACCCCGGGTTTCGCTTCGCTCCACTCAGACTATGATTTTTATAGATGATGTGAGCCATTACTAGCAGGAAAAAATTACCTATGACCACTTTAATTATTTGTTTATTCATTGCGATATTGTTCCCTTATCTTCTCAAGCTTGTTGTGGCTAATTTTATGCAAAAAGAAGGGAAATATGATAATCATTATCCAAGAGCTCAACAGGCAAGATTACAAGGAATGGGTGCGCGAGCAGTCGCAGCCCATCAAAACAGTTTTGAGGCATTGCTTGTCTTTGCGACTGCTACATTAACCGCAATAGCCACTCATCATATCGGAATAACAATTCAAATTTTGGCTATTATTTTTATCATTTCCAGGGTTATTTATAGCTATTTTTATTTAATGGATAGGGCTTCCTTACGATCAACTACTTGGTTTATTGGTTTTATTTGTTGTTTGATTATTTTAGGGCTATGTATGGCGTGATTTCACTCATGGATGGAGTTTGGATTAGGTCATGAATCCAGGTTAAAAAGGGCTTTTTGATGCACAAAAAAAATGATGTACAACACGTTTCGTTACAACCTTTGCTGATTTTTGTTATTTTAATGCTCATGATATTGATGCAGATGACTACGGATCTGTATATTCCTTCATTACCCGCCATTACTAAAGAGTTTCGCAGTAATGAAGCATCCATTCAATTAACGTTATCTCTTTTTATGCTGGGCTTGGGTATTTCCCACGTATTTTATGGTCCTTTATCGGATAAAATTGGCCGTAAACCACCTCTTATGTTTGGTGTCGGTCTAAGTATCTTAGGCAGCTTATGCTGTTTTCTCGCTCCCTCTGTTTTAGTTTTGATTATTGGTCGTTTTATTCAGGGATTTGGCATTGGATGTTGTGGTTCAGTAGGGCGCTCTCTAGTTCGCGATCTTTTTACTGACAGAGTTTTATCTAAGATAGGTTCTTATGTAGGGATTGTGAGCGTTTTTATTATGGTGGCATCTCCCGTTCTCGGGGGATATATCCAGGTGCATTTTGGATGGCGTATCAATTTTTTATTTTTACTCGTATTTGGTATTGTTATATGGATCTTAGCATTATGCACTCTTCCGGAAACAAATAAAAACCTTAATCCTCATGCAACTCAATTCAGAGTAATGCGTGAGAATTACTTTTCCTTATTACAATCTAAAGTGTTTTTAGGCTATGCATTGTGTGCCTGTCTTGCTTCCGCAGGTATAATTGGTTATCTCGCGATTGCTCCTTTTCTTTTTCAGGATACATTAGGGCTTAGTCCTATAGAATTTGGTCAATTGACAATTTTTATTGCCGGCGCCATTTGTGTGAGCGGAATAATTAACAGCCAAATGGTGATGAAAAAAGGTGTGTCCTACATGGTATTTATCGGAATTGTCTTTATGGTAATAGGGGGGGGGACCATGCTGTTTTTGTCACTTATAGGATTGCAGAACGTACTCTCTATCATGATTCCTATGTCTTTGTTTAGCATGGGAATGGGGTTTACTTTTATCAATGCCTTTGCTGGCGCTTTTCATCCATTTCCTCATATGGCGGGAACAGTAGGAGCTTTATATGCATGCATGCAAGACTTAAGTGCAGCTTTGTCGAGCGGGATTATTGCTCTAGGTGCATGGTATGGCCAACTCTCTTTAGCTATAATCTTACTTATTTTAGGGTTAGGTTCTTTAGCTTCATGGTATTATCTGGCCTCAAGAGATCATTAAGAGGTATTGTTCGTGAAAATTACCGAGACAGAATTAAAAAATATTATATCCAAATTATCAGGTACGAAAGCAGAAGACATTCATAATGATACTGCGTTAATAGAAGACTTGTATTTAGATTCCTTAAAAATAGTTGAGTTACTGGCTATTCTTAGCGAAGAATATAATTTAACGGTGACTGAGGAGGATGCAATGAATTTTCATACCTATAAAGATTTGTTTGCGTTTACTCAGGCGTAACCTTTTTTATTTTTGCTCATATGGATTTGACATCTTTTCTCATAAATAAATCCTAAACCTGGGTTTACGGCTACACCCTCACCCAGGCTACAATTCTAATTAGAATTTTAAGGTAGAATTTAAAGAATTCTCATCATCTAATTGCATGAAATAAGACGTAAGCATATAAATTGCTACAGCGCCTGTTAAAACAATGCCACCAAATAGCGTAAGCTCTCGTGACCAATAGCTTGCTTCAGGCTTCTTTTTTTCAGGAAGGGCAACCTTATGCCATTCGTAATTAGGAGAGAACAATTGTGAAGAAGGTTCAATGCGTTCATAACGTTTAAATAAATTGTCCCATTTCTCTTTATGAGTTTTTTGATGTAATTCAGCGTCTTCTTTTAATAACACATTATTACTTTTTTCAAGAGTTGATTGCTGTAAAAAATCATCATATTTTTTGTGTAGTTCTTCGATGGGTTTCGCAAAATCTTCTATACAATAGCGAGTTGTAGCATTTTGTTTTAATATAATCCGTGCGTGTAGAGGTATGTTACTTGGAAGTTCCATTTCTGGATTTTCTTTGATGTTTTTCGCCAAATCTAAAATACGAAAAGCAATGGCGCTACTGTCATGCTCACATTGTTTTTGTACGTCGGTTAGTGGTTTGGAAGGTATAGAACAGTCAATTTGGGCTGATTGTCCTATTTGCTTGAGTTGATTTAATTGCTCTTCTACCCGTCCTTTAACTCCTGAGTGAATGTTATTTTCAGAAAGCAACCATCCTGCATAAGCTCTTACATATTCTTGTTCAATATAAAATTTCGTTTGATAAAAAAGAGCATTAAAATATTCTGGATCAGCGCAAACCTGTTGAGGGTTTTCTAAGTCTTCTATTAATTTTTCGGCAAACGTCAATAATTCATTCACTTCTTCGAACACAAGTTTTGCATTAAGACGCGCATCTGGGCCAACACCAAATTTTGCTAATGAAACATATTTTTTGATTTGAATATCAATTAACTCACATAAAAATTCGAATAATTCTTTTTGACTCTTCATATTTTTGTCCATTTTTTATTTGAGTCACTAGATTATTCGATGACTCTTATTGATGCAATAAAATTATACATATGGCCTTATTTTTCCAAGTTGTTTTTAACTCTATTTTTTAAAAAGATATATAATAAAAGAAGGAAGGACGAATCTTCGTCGGGAAAAATATGGAAACAAATCGTGGTTTATCAGTAACGACTCAGTCAGTACAGGTTATAGAAAGTATCAATCACTTCCATCAACAAGTCTTAGGAGCGGGCAAGGAGCCTTATTTTATTTTAAATGCAGTCAAAACTAATCCTGATAATTTGCTCCTCCAAGTTTATACTGCTGCATTTTATCTTTATGGCCAGACTGATCCAGCCACTGCTTTAGCAAAAAAACATTTATTGCATGCTGAAAAATTATTGCATTCGGTTAATTTAAGAGAAAAATTAACTTATCAGGCAGTTAAAGCTTGGATGAATTTGGAATATGAAAGTGCTTTAACTATTTTAGCGGCTTTAACAGCTTTATATCCGCGCGATACTTTAGCAGCAAAGTTTGCTGAATGGTTATTTTATTGTTCGGGGCAAGCTTACAAAGGTCATCACTATTTGAAGTTTTGTGAACAGATAGCAGCACATAATCAGGATGAATCTCACTTTTTAGCCATGTATTCTTTTGCAGCGGAATTGTCGGGTCATATATCAGATGCGCAACGTTTGGCAGAACAGGCATTGACCATCGAACCACTTACACCTTGGGCGCATCATACTCTGGCTCATATCTATCTTAACACAAAAAATAGTGCAAAAGGGATAGCGGCTTTAGAAACGTTCCGAGGGAGCTGGGAACAGATCTCAACACTTCTTCGAGGACATAACAGTTGGCACTTAGCTTTATTTTACCTTGCATTACGACAAGGCGATAAGGTAATGGATTTATATCCTGCTATTTTTGGTACATGTCCAGAAATTATTACCGAACAAATAGATGCCATCTCATTATTATGGCGTCTGGATATGGCAGGATTGCCGCAATTAGAGCAATTTAATCTTCTCGCGCGTTATCTTGATGACAATCCTTTTATGCATTATACCGGTTTTAACACGGTCCATTATGTATATTGTCTAACTCGTTTAGGTCAAGAGGACGCAGTTCAGAGAACCTTAGAATCAATTGAAACTTATGCTCAGACTTTGGCGAAGGGATACTGTCAATCGCTGTGGCTTTCCGTTATCTTACCTTTGAGTAAAGGGATTCATGCTTTTGTTAATAATGATTTTCAATCAGCCTATGATTTGATGACCCCTTGTATCTCCAGGCATACTGAAATTGGTGGCAGTGATGCACAGTCAGAAATCATTGCACAAACTTATTTGCTTTGTTTATTACAAAGCAATAAAAAAAAGGCAGCAAAAGAATTTTTCAATTTTTATTTAGCACACTACAAAGGAACACCTCTGGCTGAGTTTTGGTTTAGTTCAAAGCTAAGTTTTTAATAAGAATAAACTGTAGGGAGTGAATAATCTGGGTTCTGCTTTGCTGCACCTCAGGCTGCATTAAATCACTTCCAAAAGTGCGCAAGCGGCGATACCTCCTCCACCTGCAGCAACCAATAACGCTTTATCTTTTGCTTTGATGGGGGCGTGTTCGCGAAGAAAATCTAGAGCAATACCTACACTTGTACCAGAAGTATTACCGGTTTCTTCCACGGTTTTAACAATACGTTCCTCAGGAAAACCTAATTGTTTTGCAACAGATAAAACTAAATTTTTATTTCCTTGATGCGGGACCAACCATTGGATATCCGCAGTAGTAAGGTTTAATGCTTTGAGGAATTCTTCTGCTCCATCAACCATACCATGTACTGCTTTGACGAATAGAGCGGTATTTTCTTTAATCGTGATGTAAAACAACTCTGGGTTTTGGCAATGTGCTGCAGGCAGTCGTGAACCTCCTGCAGGAATAGATACCGTATCACTGACTTCGCCATCAGCAAATAAAGCGGAGGCAATAAAACGAAATTCAGCATTTTTTTTATCGGTAGACACAACGCAAGCAGCTGCCCCATCGCCAAAGAGGACACTGGTAGCAAAATTATTTTTATTTAAAAACTTAGAGCGGATCTCGCTGGCGATTAATAAGATGGAACCCATACTTGCTTGAGTAATAGCAGCACTTGTATGCAAACCTACTACAAAACCGGCACACGCTGCTCCAATATCAAAAGCCCCTGTATTTTGTAATCCAAGTCGGTGTTGTACTAATGGACTGGTTGGTGGTGCAAGGTAGTCTCCTGATATAGTTGCCAAAATAATTTGGTTGATTTTATTCTTTTCGGTCGGCTTTGCTGCAAACAGTTTTTCTGCCGCAAGTACAGCTAAATCACTACATGCCTGATTTTCATTGACCCAGCGTCTGTTTCTAATTCCTGTTGAAAAGCTGACCAGTGTTGGGCTTTGTGTGCTATTCATCCAATTGAGTACCTCTTGATTACTCACAATCCTTTCAGGCAACGCGGTAAAAGGACCCTTGAGGTATATGTCTTTTTCGGCACGTAACAAATTCATGATGATAATATTCCTTCAGAACGCATTAGCGGTAAACCTCCACTAACAGTAATGACAGAGCCTGTCATAAATGAGGTTCTTGATAATAAGGGATCCATGGCCTCTGCTATTTGTGTTGTTTCTCCCATCATGCCTTGAGGAATAATTTGTGCCATTTTTTCTTGATAAGCAGGCTTTTTCCAGAATTGTTCAGTTCTTGATGTTTTAATCAAACCAACACGCACAATATTGGATAAAATATCGTTGGCACTGTAATCAACTGCAAGATTTAAAAATAATCCTTCGAGCGCTGCTTTGGTTGCACAATAAGCGCCATACCGACTGGTTCCTGTAATTGCAGAAAGGCTGGAAATCAGAATCAATCGTCCAAATTTATTGGCTAATAAAGCCGGTAATAAGTGATGAATTAACCAGATATTGCCATGCAAATTATCATCAATATAAGTGCGTAATGCAGGGTAGGATAACGCGTGTAATTTTCGTAATTGGCTCACCCGTGTAAACGCGTTGAGAATGACACCATCTAAAGGTTTCTGCAGCAGATTTTGCAGTTCTTCCTTACTGGCCTCTGGATTGGAAAAATTATATACCAAACCACGAACCTGCATTTTTTGTTGTTTATAATGTTCCAAGGTTTTGTTTAGACTTTCCTTGCTGGAGCTGGTAATGATAATCGTGTCGCCTAATTGCAGTCGTCGCTTGGCTATGGCTTGAGCTATATCTGATGATCCACCAGTAATCAAAATATTCATTGTGCCCCCAGCTCAATTAAGTGTTTTTCAATACTGTTTATCGATTCATAATGCTCTTTTACTAAAGGCATGACAGGGATCTTAATTTTGAATTCTCGCTCTAACTCGATAATGAGTAAGGCTAACATTAAGCTGTCTAGACCCCCTTGCTCTAGTGAGGCGGATGTATCTTGATATGGATAGGCAAGTCCAATTTTTGCTAATGTATTGCGAATTCGTTCAGTGTGCATGTTTTTTTTCCTTTGGGCTTAGAAGCAGTGCTTTTCTATCAAGTTTTCCGTGTTGATTACGTGGCAATTTATCCAATAATTGCACTTTAATTGGAAGTTTTCTAGGTAAAAAATGGTGTTTTAACTGTTCACAAAGCATTTGTTCTGTGGTGGTAGTGCTGAATCCATCTCGTTCCAGACACGCAAGTAAACGGATACCGTACAATTCATCAGGAACAGGTATGACAATCACTTCTTTAATTTCTTTAATTTGGCAAATTTTATGCTCTATATCAATTAAATTAACTTTTTCACCACCAATATTGACGATGTGATCCGATCGTCCTTTAATTGCTACCAAACCTGAGGGTAATTGCTCTGCCAAATCTCCAGTATAAAACCAACCATCGTGCATTCGGCTTTGTTTTTCTTCACCTAGATAACCCAACATGAGTTGACTGCCTTTAATGAGCAACTCATTGTTCGCAGATAAACGTATCTGCCAATCACCAACTGGATGACCGGCAAAATCCTCAAGGAACAATGGATCTTTGCTGGAGTAAGTCAGGACGCGTGGGGAGGCTTCTGTGAGACCATAATTATTATAAATTATTGCATTAGGAAAAGAATGCATTAAGCTGTCACGCAATATAATACTCAAAGGAGCTCCAGCTGAGACAATCGCTTTTATTTTTGCTGCTGCTTCTGGAAAAAGTGTTGCCATTTTATTAATCGCGACCCAATGAGAAGGGACCCCACTCCACATTTGCGGAATAGCGCGAGTTTCAAACACTGTTTTAATGTCAGTAAATTGTGTGATTAGTTGTGTTTTTATTCCTGCGCTTAACCCAGGGAGTAACTGCCCAAGAAGGCCAAAAGAGTACGATAAAGGTAAAAACAATAATTGATCGACAACTCGAGAAAACTCCAGCGCATTAATGACAGCATGACAATTTGCAATGATATTTTTTAGAGAAAGCTGTACCGCTTTCATTTGGCCTGTGCTCCCTGATGTAAAGAGTACTAAAGCGAGTTCAGGATGATGCTTTATCTGATTATTTTCTTGAATTTCCAGGAGCTCACCTTGTGCATCAACGGTCATGCTGGTACTTAAAATGACTCGTTTTTCCTGCTCTGATTCGTGATGGGTAAGGAGTGCAATCGGTTTTCCGATGTGTAAAGCAGCTAATAATTGAATCACAAATAGAGGTTGTGCTGTTGCATATAAAACCAATAGACCTTTGGGCAATTTTTTTAATTGTAACGACATTTTGTGGACTGCTGTTTCTAATTCAGCAAAGCTTAAAATCTGATTTTCAACGCTTAGTGCAATTTTATTTGGCGAATCTTGAGCTAGAAATTGCATTTTTTTAATCCTCAACCTTATTCAACCGCCACGTAGCTATTATAGGAAGTGTATTATCCAATACATGTTTTCGACAGAAATTTCGACGAATTTTACCGCTGGTTGTATGCGGCATGGCTTTAAGCGGGATAAGAATAATATAATGAATTTCGAGTTGATGTGTCTGATAAACCAGTTCAAAAATGGTATTGAATAAGGTATCTTGCTCTTCAGGTGACATGAAACGGTTTTTTATCTCACACATGACAGTGAGTTCGTATTCATGATCTGTTTGAATGACAAAAGCAGCGCATTTACCTAGAGACTCATGAACTGGGGCATGGAGAATAGAATACTCTATGTCTTGTGGATAATGGTTTTTTCCATAGAGAATAATCAAATCTTTAATGCGACCCGTCACATAGAGTTCCTCTTCATGCACAAACCCCAAATCGCCGGTTCTTAAATACAATTGATTGCTTGGATCATTAGAAATTTTACCATGAAATGCCTGGAGTGTTTCTTCATCTTGTTGCCAGTATCCCTGAGCTACACTGTTACTGTGCACCCAAATTTCACCAATTTGATCGTTATTACAAAGCATAAGTGTTTCTGGATCCACAATTTTTACTGTTTGAATAAATTGACCACAACTGACTAAACTGTGACTCTGTGAGTTTTCCTCCTGAGAAAAATGGACTCGATGATCCTGATATTGTTCTTTAGCCAAGGGGAGCGAGCGGTAGGGAGTGTCTGGAGTAGTTCCTGTTACTAATAATGTAGCTTCAGCCAAACCATAACATGGGTAAAAGGCTTCTTTGCGAAACCCATAATTTTTAAACGCCTGATAAAAATGTTCTAATGTTTCTTTTCTAATGGGTTCTGCTCCATTCGAGGCAATTCGCCAGCAGCTTAAATCCAATCCTTGTTTTTTTTCTTCCTTAATCCGTTTCACACAATAATCGTAAGCAAAATTGGGGCTGCCACTTATGGTTGCTCGGTATTTGCTAATGTTTTGTAACCAGGAAAGGGGATTTTGTAAAAAAGAAAAAGGAGACATCAGATAGGTTGGTATGCCCGCATAAATAGGAGTCAAAATATAGCCTATTAATCCCATATCATGATGGGGAGGGAGCCAGCTGAAAGATATGGTTTCTTCATTTAATTCAAACGCAGTGTATATTTTTTGGATATTATCCAGTAAATTGCTATGCGTGATAATGACTCCTTTTGGATGCATTGTGGATCCTGATGTGTACTGTAGGAAAGCAATGTGATGTTCGCGAATAGAAGGCGGTTGCCAAAAAGCACTTATTTGCAGTTTCATATTGTCTATGGCTAAGCATGGAACTTTATCTAAATACGGTTTTCCTTGGTGATCCAGGGTAGCAAACTTCGCTAGATGATCAGCAATCATAATCACCAATACGGGTTTTGCATTCCGGATAATGCGATGCGCTTTATCTAATAATTTGGCTTGGGCTGGAGGATAAATAGGTACAGCAATGCAACCTGCGTAAAGACAGCCAAAAAAAGCTTGGATTAGGTGAAGTCCGGGAGAAAATAGTAATAAGATCCTATCCCCAGGTTTTGCTCCTTGTACTTGTAATTGCGCTGCAATGGCTCTCGCCCGTTCATCCAATTCAGCATAAGTCATTTTTTCTTCTAGATTTCTATTTATAAAAGTACAACTTACTTTTTTTGGTGTATGTGAGGCTCTGTAATGAACAGCATCAATTAGCGATACGCAGTTGAAAATCTCCTTACTCATTAAACATCCTTATGGAATTGCAGGACTTGTCCCGCATAAGAGAGACCGCCTCCTACACTCATCATGAGTATTTTTCCAGGCCTATCAAAAATTTTTTCCTCGACTGCTCTTGCCAGCGAATAAAGAACAGAAGCGCCGCCAATATTTCCAATCGTATCTGAATCCCAAATAATTGCCTTATGACTCATTTGGTACTCTTGAAGGAGTTGAGTAATTAATTTGCGATTCACTTGATGAGGAATAATCCATGTGATGTTTTCTCTGTCTTCTTCTGTTGGTAATAAATGATTCAGTATTTGCTTGTACTTAGCATAGGCCAATTCTTTCATCAGTGATTCATCACCAATCAAATGATAGCCTATAGTGTCGATTTGCTCTTTAGTAGGTGGAAAAACACCTTGAGTGGTAAAAGCTTCAACGTATTTCCCATCAGTAGAAAAAAAGGTTTTTTCAACAGTGAATGCACCCTTTTCTTTTTTTTCCATGAGCAAGGCTGCTGCACCATCGGCTAATCCTATCCATGTTTTTTCATTTCCAGGATCGATTACTTTGGATAAAGTTTCGGCACAACTGACTATCACATTAGTATAACCTAAAGCCATTAAGGCATAGGCAAGATGAAGTGTTGATAAAGAAGTGGAGCAGCCGGTTTTTAAATCATAAGCAAGGGCATCTATTCCTAAATTTCCAAGTACTGCTGCGGCTTGTGAGCCCGTAAATCGTTTATTGGTAGTAGAGCCTAATAAAAGAGCATGTATTTTTTTTGAGTCATAATCCACAAGCAATTTTTGTACTGCTTCAGTGGCTAATGATTCAGCAGTCAATTCCCTGGAATTATCTAACGACTCCCAAGGCTTATGGCACCAATAACGGGAATAAAAACCAAATTCTTCACCGATTTTTTCAGCAAATTTTTCTAAAAAGGATAAAGAGTGACCTGATGTTCGTGGGAAGTTTTGTAAAATTTCCAGATTCGTAACCGGTGGAGAATCAGGAAGAACACGAGTTGCAGCTGTAATATCAAAACGGATGTGGGGATGCAAAATTTCCATACATTACCTTTAAATTGTTTTTTTGTTTGCTTGTATTTCGATTACACTATGAATTCAATGAGCCTAAATTATAGCTGTTTTTTAGGAAAAATTGACCCTGGTAATGACGAAGTGTATATTTTATATAAATTTTAATTAAAAGTTGAGTGCAATATGTCTTCATCGTCTGTTGATAAAACCACGATGAAATGGATAGAAAATCTTATTGATGAGCACAGTTTTCTTCCGTTACTTACAGATTATGCCATGAATAATCAGTCTCATTTGCAATTTGGGGCTGAAGTGATTACGGGTTTAGCTAAGGTAAATCAAAGACCAGTAGCAATATATGCTCATAATAATTCAGTGAACCGAGGATACATTACCAGCCAGGGCGCAAAAAAAATTCTGCGTCTCATGGATAGAGCCAAAGAGTTAAAGATTCCAATTATCGCTTTTTTAGCGTCTCCTGGTATTTCTTTAGAAGAAAACTTATTAAGTGGCGATGAATACACGAAAATTATCGCCCAGAATATCAACTTATCAGGTATAGTTCCACAATTTGCGGTGCTCGTTGCCCCAACTCTTGGTGCGCCTGCTTATTCTGCTGTGTTGATGGATTTGCTTTTTTTTAACAAGCATCGTAGTTATCTGATGGTAACCAGCCCTATGGTAGTACAACAAGCAATCGGTGAAAAGGTCAGTATGAGTGAATTAGGTGGTACAGCGATGCACGCGAGTACTACAGGCATTGCTGATTTTGTTGATGACAGTATCAGCGCGCAAATCAATCATGTTAAAACCATGCTCAACTTTTTTCCGTCGCATAGCGGAGAATGTCCTCCTGTACACTCCACTCAGGAGCCTTTACATCCCTTGCCTAATGTACCGACTGACCCCAGAGTGCCATTTAATATGCTCGAATTGATGCAAGCGATTGTGGATAACTCTGAAGTATGGCAATACAAAAGTGTTTACGGGCAGGCCATGATTTGTGCTTTTGCTCATATTCATGGGTATGCAGTGGGTATTGTTGCAAATCAGAGTATTCGTTTTAGTGGAGCTATTGATTCAGATGCAGCACAAAAAGCAGCTAAATTTATTCGAATCTGTGATGCATATCGTATTCCAGTACTTACTTTAATTGATGTTCCTGGATTTATGCCTGGAAAACGCGAAGAGCAAAAAGGATTATTACAGCATGGAGCCCGATTATGTGCTGCGATGCAAACCCGTGTACCTAGGATGAGCGTGATTGTTCGTAAATGTTATGGAGCCGCAGCATTTCTGATGATGCAAACTGCATCGCAACAAGGAGACTTGGTTTTGGCTTTAGAGACCGCGATTCTTGGAGTGATGGGCAAAGAGACAACGAAAAAAGTTCAAAGTACTGATGGACAAGTATTTGGAGAGATAAAGCATCAGGTAACTGATGCGCAGAATCTTGATCCTTCTTTAGTGGATGCATATAGGTCTGGTTTAATTGATGAAATTATTGCTCCTCAACAAATACGAGGAAGATTGGCCCAATATTTGGAGTATTTATATCGCAAAATGGATGATCTGGCGATTGCGCGACATTCTATTGTATAGAAATACGTTCTCCTCAAGTAAAAGGATTATTATGGCTTCTTACCATGATTTGTTGCAATTAATTCATTCATTCGAAGCTTATTTAGGTAATCCTGCAAAACAGGATGGACCAGTCAATTTTCAAGAAATCTTGCACTATGATGAGCAAGAGGAACTTGCCTGGCCGCAAATCAAATTCATTCAGCAGTGGGGGGTGATGGAGTACTTAATCCCTCAACATCTTAGTGGGAAGTTTGTTTCACTTGATGTCGCGTTTTTTTTAGCAAAATCACTTTGTAGACGTGATTTAACTACTGGCATTGCTTTGGGCTTGTCATTTTTAGGTTCCTTACCTCTTTGGATAGCAGGAAATGAGCGTCAGAAAAAAGCTTTGGCAGATTCTCTACGCAGGGGTGGAATTACAGCATGTGCTTTGACCGAAGAAGAGCATGGTTCTGATATCATGGCGAATGAAGTAGTAGCACAACCTTGTAAGAATGGGTGGGAGCTATCCGGGAAAAAATGGTGCATTAATTTTGCTACTCAGGGGCAGAGCGTAACTCTTCTTTGCCGTACTCATGATCGAGGAGGCCCTTTAGGTTTTTCTGTTTTTTTTCTGGATAAATCGACAATTCAATCAGGCTTTATGCCAACGCCCAAACTTCCTACACTTGGGGTCAGGGGGTTGGATATCAGCGGCTTTTCTTTGGATAAGGTTTTTTTGCCTCATGATGCATTGATTGGGGAAGAAAAACGTGGTTTAGAAATCATTCATAAAACGCTACAGGTTTCAAGAACTCTATGTGCTTCTTTTTCTCTTGGTGCTGCAGATACTGCTTTGCGATTAACCCTTTCTTTTAGTTTACACAGGAAGTTGTATGGGAAGACTGCCTATGAAATTCCCGTGGTAAAACAGCGTTTGGGGGAGCAGTTTGCTCAGTTACTCATAGCGGATTGTACCGCTTTTACAGTGGTGCGTGCCGCCTCAGTAATCCCTGAAAAATTATCTTTTTGGTCTGCCATTATTAAATTTCTCATTCCCAAAATAACTGAAGGAATCGTTGAAGAATGCAGCGTAGTGATGGGTGCACGTGCTTATTTACGCACAACAGAGTGGGCTATGTTTCAAAAAATCAGACGTGATATTTCTGTGGTGGGTTTATTTGACGGAAGCAGCCAGGTCAATTTATCGGTGATTGCGGGTAATTTAGTACCCCAGGCCGGGATGAGAGGGAGTTGTTCCCCAAGTCAGTTACAAAAAATGGAGCATATTTTTAATCTCAAATGTATTTGTCCTGAGTTTTCTCTGAACCGCCTGGGTCTTTTTACTTTTGCCGAAGACGATATTCTGGCTGGTTTATCTGTGCTGAAATCAAAAAAAATCAGACCATTAATCAGAATGATTCGTAGTGAACTAAAGCGTTTGGATCGACAAGTAATTGCTTTGCATGAGCAAAAACAATTTGACCCGCGCAGTCTGACCGCTTTTCGATTGGCAGAACACTATTGCTGGATTTTTGCAGCGAGTTGTTGTGTTCATCTTTGGCATCATAATCAGGAGTTAATGGATAAAGAATTACGGGGTTTGGACTGGCTTAATTTGGCAATTCAATTTATTCTTAATAAATTAAATGGGCACGTAAACATTGAACCTGAGTTGCAAGAATCTATGGCAGAGCATTTAGTTCTGTTTTATGAGCAACATAAAATGTTCTCTGTAGTTCCAATTAAAATACCCGTCTAGAAAAATCACCTCGCCAACTTTGGTTTTTGAAGTTATCATTTCGTATCGTATTCATTAGAGTTCTTGCATAACCGGAACCTTTTACTTTATTGCTGCGTTGCAACCGTTTCTCCGGTGCTCATTTACTCCATGTAAACTCCGCTCCTCGAAACGGTTACGCCTTGCACTAAAGAAAAATTCACCGGTTATGCAAGAACTCTATTTTGGCTGGCAATGGGATGAATTGGAAAAGAAGATTAATTGCGGCAATTACCCGAAAAAAATATCTGACTTTTATTAAAGATACCCAATACCCCGAACGTTCTCGTGAAAGGCTGTGGAATCAAGAAATTGTACCTTTATTAAAAAAATCTGCTTATTGGTCTCCTTTATTACAAAATCGCCAAACTTTAAGTCTGAATAATTTTCCAATTACAACTTATGAAGATTATGAAAAAGATCTTTTGGCTGCACAACACGGTCTTATTCAACCCTTTAATGGGGAAAAATTGATTTTTTGGTCAGAAACTTCAGGAACAGCTGGTGTTCGAAAATTTTTTCCGATTACTGAATCTTTTCGAGCACAGTTTCAGCGTACCATGCCTCCTTATATTTATAATCTGGCTCAGAACTACCCCGGCTTGTTTCAAGAAAAAATACTGTATTTGGCCGCGATAGATTCTCATAGAACGTCACCTGCCGGCATCCCTTCGGGTTGGATTAGCAATTTTAATTATCGTACTTTACCTTCTTTTATTAAACGTTTTTATGCTATGCCTGATGAAGTACTCGACAGCACGGAAGTCTATACTCAATGGTCCGCTTTGTATGCCTTAGCGTCTGATCTTAGCGCTATATTTGCAGTCACGCCCATGGTTATTGATGCTCTTTTTGAGCGCTGCCTTAAAAATTTTAATTATTTTTTACCCTATTTATTAGGTGAAAAAGTTGTTCCTGACTTTTTGCCGCCACTTCAAGTGACGAAGAAACGTCAGCGTTATTTGCGTCAATTGTCACAGCAAGATTCAGGCTCATTCAAAGATTTTTGGCCATCATTGACTGTAGTTGGATGTTGGATTTCAAGTCTTTGTGAATATCCTGCACGACAATTAAAAAAATTGTTAGGACCTGGGGTTGAGATGGTTGATGGTACTTTTTCCGCTACAGAAGGATGGCTTACTGTTCCAATTGACAATCAACGTGGAGGTTTTTTGCATCCTGGTGCACATATTACTGAGTTTATTGAAGAAGGTAAGCCCATTAAAAAAGAGAACCTTTTACAATCCTGGGAGTTAGAGCAAGGCAAAAATTATGAAGTGTTTTTAACTACGGCTATGGGCTTTGTCCGTTATCAACTAAAGGATGTAGTGAAATGTATCGACTTTTTAAATAAAGCACCAAGGCTTGAATTTTGTTACAAGACACAAATGCTTAAATTGGAGAGTTGTTCTATTTCTGGCCAAGAATTACAGGAAATGTTATGTGGTATTTCTTTTGATTTAGCGCCGCACTGGTATTTTGCACGAAATAGCTTGGGAAATAGGATTGTTTTTGTTACCGACGATACAACTCAAATATCTGATTCCATATTAGGGCAGATGCATGAGCGTTTAATGCAAATTAATGAGCCTTATGCCCATGGTGTGAGTACTAAAGAAGTGCTGCCTATGGTTTTATTCCAATTGCCAAGAGATGAATTATTAGCAGATAGTCATGCGCAGACTAAACCAAAGCTTATTTCTCAGCAAGTAATTACGGAAAAATGAGTTTCGATGTCTCGCGTCTATGCCAAACTATTATAAAAAAGGGAGCATCATGTTATGACCGAGAAGAATAAAACCAAGTCAAAAAAAACTCCGGTAAAAGCTGAGTTAACTACCTCTATGCTTCTTATTATTGACCTGGTATCCATCTTATTTAGTTTGATGCCTAGTGTTTTTGCTTTTAGCTTAATGGGTTTATTTATTTATCATGGCTATGTATGCACTTGGCTGGTTCTTCCGATGGCTCCTTTTGTTTTATTTGCTTCTTTTATTATGATTATTGCAGCAATTAGGTTGTGTTTGCCCCGCTTAAAACCGGGCCGGTATAAACGTGAAATGAATCAAATGACTATTGCCTGGTTTTGTCATTTTGCTCTTGCTCGTTCTGCTAAAGTGGTAGGTCTAACTCCCTTATTGCAAACATTCAATGTGATTAAGTTTTTTTATTGGCGTGCATTAGGCGCTAAAGTTTCCTTTCAAATTATAAATTCTTTTGACATAGATTTTGTTGATTGCCCATTAATCACTATCGGAAAAAATGTCACTATTGGGAGTGGTACGTCAATTAGTTGTCACTCTGATGTAGGCAGTTTACTCTTCCTTGCTCCTGTAATTATTGAAGATAATGTTTTTATAGGTATGTCGACCACTATTGGTCCAGGAACGACCATTAAAAAGGGATGCTGGATTGGTTACGGAAATACCTTTGTCAATCAGGTGGTTGAGGAAAATACGCGATTTGGTAATATCAGACCTACTCCTGATATAGAATAAAAAAGATATGAATCTTTTCTTGACAATTTGTTATTGAGACCCCACCTGAAATATTATTGGCATATAAGGCAGATTGAATAAAAAGAGAACGATTATAAAATATAATGCAGAACTAATGTTACCTATTCGCACCCATTTTTTCTCTAGATTTTCAGGGAGCCAGGCCGTAATTGCATAAGTTAGACTGTATAAAATCCCCGTGATGATATAAATGACGACATTAACGTCCACAGAGTAGGATTGGAAAATTTTATAAGTCATCATTAAAACCAAAAAGAATAAAATCACTCGATAAATACGTAATGATAACTTAAGCCAGGATGCGGCTCCTGATTCCGTACTTCCATCTTGAAAGTATGCATTATAAAATATAATTCCTAGTGCAGTTAATGGAATTAAAATAATCAGGGGATTGACGTATTCTTCACCACCACTGAGAAAATGGCTTAGATAAAGAATAAAATACACGATACTAATCAAGGCCAAGAAAGGAAATAAATAGTACATCATTCTTAGCAGTAAAAAGCGCAAGCTATAGATAATTTTGATGTTTTGCTGACCGACCCCTAATCCTATAAAAAATAAAGTAACATGAGAAATCAATTGAAAATGGATATTATTGGAATATAAATTCCATAAAAAATCATTACCTACAGTTTTAAAAATAAAAGCGCCTAACAGGATAAGTACATTGGCTAAAGATGAAAACAAAGAAGCAACAAAAAGCAGAAGAATAGTATTCCATACAGCAGCAAATAAGCTGTTATAACTGATACGCCATGTATTATCATGATGGAATGCATAGTGAAATGAATGCCCCACATAGACAAATAGTGGAAAGGCGCTCAGAAATGTAATCCAATGCTCGAGATGTAAGGATGTATAACGAGCTTCTATAGGAAGCAAGGGTAAAGACAGGAACAGCGCGATAATGAAACTGCTGGCAACTAAGCGAAAAGAATTTTTTTCGTTATAAGCCAACCCATACAAAAGGGCAAAAAGACTGATTAAGCTATAATCAAAGAGCTTGGTAATTTCATTGCGAATTAATCCATCAAGTGCGAATCCAAGGAGTAAGCCAATTAAAGTAAAAAGATAGATTCCTTTTTTTGATGGCATGCTACTTCTCCTTAGGTATATAAATTTAGAATAGCTGATTTTAAAAACACTCGCATTTATTTTGCTGATATTATTCGTTTTTCTCAATTTTAGCTTTATTAGAACATTATGGTTTTATTTTAATTTGCATTTTTGTAGAATGGATTTTAAGGATCGATTAACTAATGCATTGAGCTCACTATGCTGAGTAAAGAGGAACGTTTCAAACTATGGCGTGGTATCAAATTCCATACCGAGCAACACGCTTTGAACTCAGCGTTGCTTATTAGCAATTACGTTAACTCAGTAGATAATCTTGAAGTCATCAAAGCGAATGCCCAGAAAAAATATAACGATTTTAATCAATATAATTCACGCTCATGGGGAACAGCCGTTTTTGTTAAGCTATTTATTGATGAAGCAATTGCCCAACTACCTGAGACGGCTGATAAAGAAATAGCATTATTGACTCATTCCAGCGAGGTTATATCTTCGTTATATGATGACTGGAAAGACAATACTAGAGGCAATATTTTAGCTTTAATTGGAAATATTGAAAAACTATTCACTTTAAATAGCCTTCCTTTTATTGATAAAAATCAATATAAAAAGTTTCTTCTTTCTTCATACATGCTATTCCATATTATCCAAATAGCAGTTACCCAAATAGAGAAGGATTGGAAGACAAAAATTGTGATTTCTCTTTTTTTGGATCTTGAACAAATCAAGCCCAAGATAGCTCTTTTTTTATTACAAGTAGAAAAAAGAATGGAGCAGTTAAAGTCAGAACGATCAGCAAAAGAAATGAGTGATATTGTAGCTGATCCTTTAAAGCCTTTTAAAGATCTCTTGAGTGAACGTTATCTTAAAGTACTAGGTATTAGCCCTTTGAGGAGCGCAAAACCTCAAAGAGGTTTACATAATAACAAACGACCTACTCCAGGAGGAGCTAGGTTTCATCTGGAAGTGAAACCTATAAAACGAAGCATTCATGACAGCCTTGCTGCACTTGAAGCAGATATAGAAAAAGTTTCATCAGGTATTTTCAGTCTCATTGAACAACGGAGTAAAAAGGTAGGCTTTGAAACTAAAATAGAGGCAGTAAATAAACTACTTTTATTTGCAGAAGAAAATGATAAGAAAATCACCGGAAGAAAAGATTTTTTAGATTTTATAAAAGAGCATGCGCCGTTATTTCAAGTTCTTTTAGAAATAGCAGAAGAAGGTCCAAAACAACAATTGCTTGAAAACATAAAGCAGTTAAAAACTATTGCTGATTCTCCTGATCTGACTTCAGGAGTGCTTCAGGGGGTGAGTTGGGTGACTTCACCAATAACGCTTGTTTATCGAACTGCTACACCCAATGCATTGCAAACCAGGATTGCATCCACTCTCCCAACTACCCTAGATGGCACCTGTAAAGCGGAACTTAAAGATCTGACAAAAACATGTTTGTTGGACTTACGAGAAAAACTGAAGAAAAAAGAGAACCAAATTACTGCCATAAATAATCGTTTTTTTAATCAAGACGAAGAGTTGAAACTCTTAATCGCAAAGGAAAGTTCTGAGCGACTCGCTGCGTTACAAAACGCAAATGAGCTAATGAAAGAGTCTGTGCAAGCGAGTTCTAGGTTGCTTACTACTGTAAAAGAAAATTCATTTTTCTTGCAAGGTCTTCAGGCAAAAAGCCAGACCTTGAGCGCATTTATCAAATTACATGATGGTTTTTTCGTGAAAATTTCTAATTTCCTTGCTCAGTACTTTTCCTTCTTTAAATCTAAGACTGCAAAAATGATAGATGATGCCACTGCTTGGAAAATTAAAGTGGATGGATTAATTGAGGAGTATCAAAATATTGTGGATGGGGGAATACGCCAAATTGAGTTTATTCCAAATTTGGATGATGCGATTAAAATTCAAATAAAAAGCCAATTTATTGCAGAAGAACAGCAGATACGTCGAGAAAAATCAAATTATATAAATCCCAACAAACGTACCGTACGTTTGTTAATGAATAATTTATCTCATTTGTTTGCTGCAAAAACTCAACCTCTTAGAGAGCAAACGGATGAAAAAGAACTCAATGAAGAGCAATCCATTTTATTCTGTCTTTAATTGTTTGATATTTTGTGTCTAAAATTCATAGAGTCATTAGCCACTAAGCTTTAGACAAGGCGCTCAAGTGAATGAGGAGAAGGAGTGTATATATACATGACTGAAGCCGAGTGAGCTTGCAACGCAGGATAAAGTTTAGTGGAAGAGAAGAATATTTTCCAGATTAAATTTGACTTTCATTCAGCTGCATTTTGTCACTAATTTTTGTTTTGTTTGTCAAGAAACTGAGTTTCAAGTGTTATTGAATTTCCTGAGTAATCAATGAGATAAAGTGCTTGATTTTTCTGGACGACATGTTTAAAGTTCGATCAAGCCTAACTAATCTCAGGAGGATTAATAATGTCAGGTTTTTTTAATAAGGAAAATAAATGGCGTGCTGCTATGCAAGTCACAAATGGTTTTTTTCTCATGTTGAACGCGTTTAAGATATTTTCTGATCCGGAATCTGCTTGGGAAAATGGTTTTGAGATAGCAATGCTTGCACTTAATGTAGTAACCTTCAGTAGAAATGATAATGCATTGATGAGCATAGGAAATGCTGCTCTTAATTTTACGGGTTTGGGCACTGCTTATGCAGGAGCGACATTGGGTTGTTCTTCGAATTCGCTCGCAGAGAATGTAGGGAATTCCCTGTTGCATCTGACCAATGCGGTAACGAGTATTTGTTACAAATATGATGCAAATCAGGAAAAGTCCCAAGGATTTCCAGTAAAAGCAATGTAATCAATTTCGTCTGGGCTGCAAAGCCCGTCGCCTCTTCAAGCAGTCAAACAATTTAAAAATAAATCACCTCTTGTCTCTTAAGATTATCAGATGTAATAAAAAATTTGAGCTATATTAAAAATACAGGATTTGAACAATTAGAAAAAAGGACAAATCATGAGTGCTCTCCTGCTATTATTTTTAGCAGTAACTGTAACCTCTTTTCCGCAATTGCCATTAGCGTTTCCCCATACACAAGCAATTAAGAGTGATATTCGTTTCATCAGCGAAATCACACCGTTTTCGGCGCCAGAACAAATTAATGACCAATCATTAAATGTTATTAAGATGCTGTTAACTCATGAAGCTCCTCACTTAAATCCGTTAGTGATTGACAAGGTACTCACTACTCTAAAGTGTGCGACTGAATATAATGTGGATCATAATAATATTTTAACGATTATCGATTATTCTTTACCATCAAATGAAAAGCGTTTTTGGGTTTTTGATTTAAAAGCAAAAAAATTATTGTTTCATACTTACGTGTCGCATGGTATCAAATCAGGTGCTTTATTGACCAATTTCTTTTCTAATAAACACAATAGTAAAGCCAGTAGTATTGGAGTTTATCAAACACAGCAGGCATATTATGGCCGAGATGGTCTTTCATTGCGTTTGGATGGTTTGGATCGTAATTTTAATGATAATGCATCGGGAAGAGCTATCGTAATGCATTCTGGGTGGTATGTAGAAGAAGGCTTTATTAAAAGATATGGAAGACCTGGACGAAGCTGGGGATGTCCAGCACTTCCTTTGGCGAACTCCCAAGGAATCATTAACACCATAAAGGATAAATCTTTATTGGTTATTTATTATCCTAGTGACGCATGGTTTGCCAAATCAAAATTTTTAAATTGTGATAAAACTTCCACATCTCAATATATGAATTCTTTGACCATACAAATACCTGATACTGCAACTGATGAACAACGTGATGCTATTTTATTTGTAGGTAAGGGATATAAAGGCAGCAAACAGGCAGAAACTAAACCTGTTACAGTCATTTCAGCAGATACATATGAACGAGTATTTCATACCACAGCACCATTGACGCGAATGCTACGACGACAGATTAATAATGCGGAATACATTGCACTGAATGGACGAGAACTTTTTTATTTGTCTCATAACACCAATCCAGAGAGTACAGGTCAAGAAGATGGTATTAATGCCATTCGCTTTGTAATACCTGTTCTCAAAGTAGTCCGAGGTGGTTATTATGAGACGCAAATGCAATTTGTCAATTTAGGTAAAATCAAGTCAGTTAAAATCAATGGTGATTTAGCCAGAGACAATTCTCTTGCGAATAGTTTCACTGTTTATTTTGAGGGAGACTCATCAGTTAATTTAAATGCACATAATGAGTTTATTCGTTGGGTAGGATTATAGGATTGTCGTATGTTATTGAAGAAGTGAAGAGAAGCCCGAGAGCATATTATTTCTCGGGACACGATATAAGTACCAGGTTTACTTTGACTCATTTTTCGAGTCGTTCAGCTCAAGCCACATTGCATTTAAGATGGCAAAACAACAAGCCAGACCAGTACCTAATATCCAGGAAAAATACCACATAATCACCTCCTAATAAGCTGTATCTTGATTTTTAGCAATTGTTTGCTCTGTTATTTTTCCTCGTAATACATGATAAACCCAAGCGGTATAAAGCAAAACTAGCGGTAATAAAATAACAGTTGCTACTAACATGATAAACAAAGTTAACTGACTTGAGGAACTATCCCAGACCAGCAAGCTTTGTTCAGGATTAGACGAAGAAGGCAGTATAAATGGAAACATACTGACGCCTACAGTGGCGATAATGCCGGCAACCGAAAGGGCGCTGCAAATAAAAGCTGTCTTAACATGTTTTGCAACTATGAAAGCTAATAATGCCGCAATAATGCCGATTCCTGGAGCAAATAAAGTTATGGGCAGTTCGCGGTAGTTAAAAAACCAAGCATTTGCAAGTCGAATAGCCGTCTTGTAATGTGGGTTCGATGGGCCATTATGAGCTAAAACTCCGGTTACACTGTAACCATCAATACCATAATGAAGCCAAATTCCAGCGCTTATAAAAATCAATATGCTCAGGAGAGCGGATATTTTTCCTGCAGTTCTGGCTCGTTTTTGGATGCGATCCTCGGTTCTTAAGTTAAGAAAAAAAGCGCCATGCATGGCAAGCATCAACACAGACAACAAACCACACAGCAGGGCAAAAGGATTCAATAAATCAAGAAAGCTGCCAGTGTAGAATGGTCGTAAATATTGATCAAAATAAAAAGGAACTCCTTGTAATACATTGCCAATGGCAACACCAAAAATGAGTGCGGGGACAAAGCCACCAACAAATAAAGCATAATCCCAAAATGAACGCCACCGAGGATTCGCTAATTTTGAACGGTATTTAAAACCAACGGGACGCAAGATTAGGGCCAACAAAATCAGAAGCATCGCAAAATAAAAACCTGAGAAAGAGAGCGCATATAAGGCTGGCCAGGCAGCAAAGATGGCGCCGCCACCGAGAATAAACCAGACTTGATTTCCTTCCCAGGTTGCGCCAATACTATTAATTAGTATACGTCTTTCTATATCTTTCTTTGCAAGCCAGGGCAGCCACATAGCAACACCCAGGTCAAAACCATCCATGATCGCAAAACCAATCAATAATACACCGAGTAGGATCCACCATATAATTCGTAATATTTCATAATCCAAAGGCATAATGAATCTCCTAGTGCGCCATATTATCAGGGCCAAGACGGATGTACTTAACCATCAAGAACACTTCAACTACGGCAAGAATTGTATAAAAGAGGATGAATCCGGATATTGAGGTTAGTACTTGAGCAGTGCTTAGGCTGGATGTACCCATCGCCGTAGGTAAGATATCCTGGACTACCCAGGGTTGACGTCCATATTCTGCCACTATCCAGCCCAGCTCTGCAGCAACCCAAGGCAATGGTAATGCATAAAATGCAATATGCAAATACCAACGGGTAGTATGTAATTTACGTTTCATCGATAAGTAAAAGCCTGTTGCAAATAAGAAAACGAAGAAAAATCCGCAGGCGACCATGATACGGAATGAAAAAAATAAAGGAGTGACTCGAGGCTTTAGATCATGAGCTGCCTGGTTAATTTGCTCTTCAGTTGCATCAACTACGTTTTCAGTATATTTCTTTAAGAGCAGACCGTAACCTAAATATTTATTGTGTGCAGTAAAATCAGCTTTTGCTTGCTCGTCATTAGGATTTTTTTGTAATCGGCTTAAGGCTTCATAAGCAAGCATGCCATCTTTGATTCGCTCTTTTCCTTGATCGATCAATTCAGAAATACCTTGTAGGGGCTCCGTGAATGAACGTGTTGCAATTAATCCCAACGCATAGGGAATGTTTACTGCATAATCAGTTCTCATTGTTTTTTCATTAGGAATACCAAAAACTGTAAGGCCAGCAGGAGCCTTTTCCGTATGCCACATGGCTTCAATTGCTGCGAATTTCATTTTTTGATTTTTATTGTCAAGATGGCCACTTTCATCACCTAATACGACTACAGCTAGAGCAGATGCAAGTCCAAAGCTTGCGGCTACAGTTATTGAGCGCTTGGCAAAGTGGATGTTTCTGCCGCGTAATAAAAAGTAAGCACTAATGGATAAGACAAAAATTGAACCTGTGACATAACCAGCACTAATAGTATGAACAAATTTGGCTTGAGCAACCGGATTAAACATCACTGCAACAAAATCGGTAACTTCCATGCGCATCGTATGGAAATTAAATTCCGCTCCAACTGGATTTTGCATCCAACCATTAGCAATCAAAATCCATAATGCGGAAAGATTTGTGCCTAAAGCAAGCAACCAGGTACAAAACATATGTTGCAAGCGACTTAATCTTTCCCAGCCGAAAAAAAATAAACCGACAAAAGTGGCTTCTAAAAAGAAAGCCATAAGTCCTTCAATAGCCAGTGGAGCACCAAAAACATCGCCAACATAATGGGAGTAATAGGCCCAATTGGTACCAAATTGAAACTCCATAGTCAGCCCAGTGGCAACACCTAAAACGAAATTAATGCCAAAGAGTATTCCCCAATATTTGACCATCTGTCGCCAAATATCGTGGCCTGTCATAACATAGATTGTTTCCATAATCGCTAAAATGAGCGATAAGCCCAATGTGAGCGGGACAAAAAGGAAATGATAAAGCGCTGTTAGAGCAAATTGTAAACGGGAAAGATCAACCAGGTCACTACCAGGAATCATTGCTTACCTCACATGTCATATACTGTATTGATAAAATCCTTGCTAAATCCCCCAGTTTTTAAGAGTGTACTGGGGATTTCCTTAGTTTATTTTTCTTTAGAAAGAAGATATTCTTTTTGTTGGCTGGTACCTAACAGCCATTGTTCATTGCTTTGGTGTGATCTTTCCACATCCTTAAAGCAAATTATCCATAATAAAATCAATAAGCTAAACTTAATAATTAAGGTTATGAGGATATCACGCCTCAGTGGTTTAATCATGTTCTTTACCCCTTTTTTCTAGGCCTAACATCCCATACTTTAAAGATTTTGCGATGAATGAGGCCTTTTGAAAAATTTCTTTGGCAGCATCTATAGGCAAATGATTCACCGTTTCTTCTTGGAATAAATTAAGCCAACGGGCAAAATGTGCTTCCTCAATTTGGGTGAGTTGGTTTAATAGGGTATGTTTTTGGTAGGCATTACCATGATACTCATTAGTTTTCAACATAATGCTATTCCAAAACTGGCAAAGCAAGGGGATATGTTCATCCCAATCAACCTGTGCTGCATCATTGAAAATTGGGCCAAGGAGCTCATCTTTTTGTACTTTTTGATAAAAATGAGTCACAAGCTTTTCGATATGTGTTTTATTCAGCTCAGTCATATCACTGCTATCTGCTGATACAAATGAAATTATGATAATAAAGTTTCATTTTAAATACAACTTTAAAATAGTACTAAATCTGATTATTTTTCCTGCATGAATTAACTCAAGTAAGGCCTGAGCGTTACTATGTTTTACATCTTTAACGCTGTCTCTCTGTTCACTCCGCGAGGCCATAACCTGTCTACCAATATTCTATAGCCGTCTGAGGAATCAGGTTTTTCATAAATTCGTTTGATTTTTATTTTGTGCATCGAGCTTTTCGCCTTTATGAGTAAGATTGAGTAATGAGTAGAGTTCCACTTTGTTTTGAATAATATCTGCCAAGCTAAATTGTTCCAAAATCGTGAAAAAGGCACTTTGTGCATCAATGAGAATTTTTCGTAATTTACAGGTTGGGGCGATGCAACAATTTGCTTCTTTATTAAAACAGGGTACTAAATCAAAGTGGGGCTCAAGCTTTAAAACAAGTGCTTTGAGGTTAATTTCTGCGGGATTTTCAGCCAGGATAATGCCGCCATTTTTTCCTCTAATTGTTTTAATAATTCCTAATTTAGATAAATTATGGATTATTTTTATTAGATGATTGTGTGAAATAGCATAAGCTGTAGCAATGTCATTAATGGTGCATGTATTTTTTTTTATCGCAATATAAATTAAAGCGCGTAATGAATAATCAGTAAATTGAGTCAACTGCATTAAGTACCCTAAACATGAAATAGAAACTTATTATTTCTTTTTATTAGATGTATTTCAAATGCTGATTTTAGGTGACAAAAAATTGGCAATCCTACTATTTTTGAAGCGAATTTACGTTATAATTAAGCTTATAAGTATTAGAAAACAGGAAATATTATGAGCAGAAATTCTATAAGTAGTATCCTACGTACTGCAGTTTTTGCTCTCGGTCTATTGGTTGCTGGAGCGAGTTTTACACATGGCGGCTGGCATGGTGGTTATTATCATGGTGGCGGCTGGCATGGCGGCTATTATCATGGCGGCGGTTGGCACGGTGGTTACTATGGTGGCTGGGGTAGCGGTTGGCGGGGTTCTAGTGTTGGTGTTGTTGTTGGGGCACCTTACTACTACGACAATTATTACTATCCTGAGTGCCAAACTGTTCGTGTATGTAATCGATATGGACATTGTTGGTTACAAGAGTCCTGTTATTAATTAAAGAACGGTAGAATCCTACTCCCTTCTTCTGACTGTTTATTTTACAATCATATTTTGCCTCGTTTTATCAAGTTCCAATATCAATGCTACTTGCGAGTCATGCATACTAGGTGTATGTTGAATAGGAATGGATTGTAAAGTTGGGAGTTGAAATGGAATCAACGATCGAAATTATTGGCTATGTTGCCTGTTGTCTTGTTTTAGCGACTTTCTATGTCAAAAGGATTTTGACATTACGTCTTATCGCAATCTGCTCTAATGTAGCATTTATTCTTTATGCTCTTGGGAGCACACTCTACCCGATTTTTGTTTTGCATTCGTTATTATTACCGTTGAACTTATATCGGATTTTTGAAATAAAAAGAGGTACTTTCTGCGCTCTTAATCATGGTGCGGCGGAAACCGTAGTGTCTATGGAGGAAGTAAATGGTTAAGAAAATGTAAATAATAGTTACCGATGTTTAAAGGGATGTTTCCCTGCTGCTATCATAAGTTCCTGAACATTATGATAAGTGATTTGGTGGAATATGCCCGACTTACAACCAGTACGCGAAGTTGCACAAGATGATCTACAAGCCCTCATCGAAAAGAATCCTTGCAGTAGGTGTAGGGCTGCCAAATTTCCGGTGTGTAAGTGCAAAGGGCCGGGTGGCTCTGGAGGTGGTGGCTCAAGTAGTGAGGAGCGCCTTGAAATTCAAGTCGTAGCACCTATGCAAAACATCATGAGTATGCAAAAACAGGATATTGTTGATAGTGTCCCGTTGGATTTGTACGCGGATGACGGACTACTAACAGTACACGATTCCTTATCAATTGATTTATTTGAACTGGAAGAAATGACTGAGTTTTTATTGTTTAGTCATGATAGTAAACGAGGGGTAATAACGATTCGTCCTAACCCCAGCCTTTTATTAGATGAAAAAGAAATGAGGGAGCTTATTCAGACACTGAAAAAGGCGTTTGAACAATTTAAAATTGCTTTGGAAAAAGAAGGTGTTCCGGTGGATGATTTTACGATAACACTTAATAAAAATGAATTAATTGTTCGCGATACTTTTATTAAAGAGCTGGTTAGCAGAAACTTACTTCCTAAAGCATATGCCCCTAATCTGAAGCTAGAGAACCAACCCACTCGATTGACTCCTTTTACTACAACACCAAAACCATCATTACGTAGTAGAGATGAAAAAGAAAAAGAAGAAAAATATGTGGAAGAGAAGGAAACAAGACATGAATCAGAAGAAAAAAATGACTTTAATCCATCTCCATTTTCTTTTTCTCTTTCATTGAGCAAACTTTTTGGCGGACGCTCCTAGTTTGGATCCAGAAGGCACTGGGCCTCGCGGATAAACCCGTGTGGGGAGTAGGCAGAGATGAGATCAAGAGACAGCTAGAACATAGTGGTGCGTTGATGTCATCCCTCGGGTTCTACTCTACTTCATCGAGGCTGCTGAGTGAAAGAGTAACATATTTGCTTATTTTTCTGTTCATGTTCAATAAGCCATTGCTTACGTGCTATCCCTCCGCCATAACCGCCTAAATTTCCGTTGGAGTTAATGATTCGATGACAGGGAACAATTATCGCAAGCGAATTTGCACCATTAGCATTGGCAACAGCTCTGTATGCAGTGGGCTTTCCTAATGCCTGAGCTTGTTCTGCATAACTTCTTGTTTCTCCATAAGGAATAAGTGTTAAAGCATTCCAAGCCATTTTTTGAAAGGGACTGCCTAGCATATGTATTGGGGTGCTAAATTGTTTTAGAGTTCCTGCAAAATATGCTTTAAGCTCTTTTTCAATTGAATGAATTGGTGAAGTGCTTCCTGGGATAATGGCTGCTTTCATTTTATTTCTTAGACGTTCTATTTCACGCTCCAGACCTCTTCTGTCTACGAACTCCAAGAGATATAAAGCCTCTTCATCACTCACTGCGAGTATTGGACCAAGAGGTGAATCAAACCAGGACGCTTTCAAAATCGTGGGGTATTTTGTCAGTTGCGAAGGGGCTGCGCCCATTATTTTAGAAAAAGCATCACGAAAACCACTGCTGGATTCGTACCCTACATTAAGTTGTGTTTCAATCACTATAGTACCTTCACGGATTTGTTTCATGGCTATGCCCATTCTTCTTGCACGAGCATAAGCAACAAAGGTCATCCCAAAGCGCTTTTTAAATTGCCTGCGTGCAGTTGATGTATCAACTCCTAATGCTGCAAAGTCTCTGTCCTTCCATTTCTTTTCAGGGTTGGCTTCTACAGCCGCAACCAATTTTTGAATTAAATTGGAAGCTTGATTAGGATAGGACAATGGCTGGCAGCGCATACATGGTCTATATGAAGCAAGGAGCGCCTCTTGAGCTGTTTGAAAGAATTCACAATTTTCAAATTTTGGTTTTTTTGCAGAACAGGTAGGTCGACAAAATATTCCAGTCGATTTAACTCCAACATAGAATACACCTTCATATTTGGAGTCTTTAGCAAGTAAGGCCTGGTAATATTCTTTTTGTGCTGTATCAGTTAACATGAATCACTCAATCAGTTGTTTCAATAGTTACTATAGCTTTTTTTAAAAAAAGTGCGACCGAAATTCAGGCATTGAATTTTAATGGGAGTTTTTTGCAGTTCAAGTATTTTTATATCCTGAGTGAGATGAAGTGAAATCTGGAATTGAGATGTTCGTCCCAATCAAGAAAACTCGGGTTTTGCCACAGTACCCAGGCTGTATTTTTCTTAGGTTACATCAAGACCATTAAAGCAAATAGGTTTTTTTATTTCCCCTTGGGCTGGCAAGGCAAGTTGTATCATGCCGCATTGATCTGTTCTGAAAAAGGGAATATTCAATGATTTCATGTTTGCCAAAGTTTTAGTGTGGGGAAAGTGAAAACGATTATCAAAGCCTAAAGAAGCTATGGCATAGTGTGGCGCTACTTCAAGTAAAAATCGATAAGAAGAGGAGGTTTTACTGCCATGATGAGGGACAATTAAAACATCAGAGGCAAGCTTTGTCCCATAAGTTTTTATTAAATAATCTTCGGCTATTTTTTCAATATCCCCTGTTAATAATATTTTTCCGGCCTTGGTGCTTATTTGTAGAATACACGAGTTATTATTTTTATTCTTAAAGTGAGTTTTAATCGGCATGAAACGAAAAGAAACACCATCCCAGTCCCACTGTGGGTAATCATGGCATGTTACACCATGATCATAGTAATGAAGATCGTTGACTAATAACTGATCCACTGGCATTTCTTTTTCAAGCGAGTTGAGTCCACCACGGTGATCTTTATCTGGATGACTAATGACCACAAAGTCAATTTTTTTTATTCCTAAGATTTTAAGATAAGGCAAAATCACCATCTTCCCTAAATCGCTTCCTTGAAAAAATCGATCTCCAGTGTCATAAATCAGGGTATGGCGTTGACTTCTAATGACAACTGCCAAGCCTTGGCCCACATCCAAAATATCAATCACTGCTTCTCCTGGAGTGGGTACAGCACGGGGTGGAAAAAATGGAAGTAGTATCCACAAAAGTGCGATCCATTGAAAGGGTTTCATTGGCAATATAACCCACATCAGTAAAGCTCCCATTAAGACAACAACTAAATAAATATGAGAAATTGACCAATTAATGTTCATGATTGCTAAATGTTCAATCAAGTATAATCCTTTAAATAACAGGTCGATCAAAATGGATAAGAGTTTCATTAATAGAGCAGCAACACTCCATGAACACAGTGTCATAGTGATTAATGCTAAGGGTACGATCAAAAGACCAACAAGAGGAATGGAAAATAAATTTGCAAAAAAACCATTAATTGAGCCATAAGAATACCAGTAGAGGGTTAAAGGCATGAGCCCAATTAAGCAGCTTAATTGTAAGGCCAAATTTCCTTTATAATCCTTTAATCGCCAACGCTGTTGGGTTAAAAGCAAACAGGCTACCGCAAGAAATGAAAAATAAAATCCTTGCATAAATACTGCATGTGGTTCGATACATAAAACACCAAACAAGGCGTAACGCCATATTTGCCAAGAGGAAAAACGTTGTTTCCCTAGGCGGTAGAGCGTATAAAAAAAACATCCGATTAATGCTCTTTGTACTGGGGGAGCAAATCCTGCTAAAAAGGCATAAAGTAAAGCAGCCAACAGACCGCTAATGCTGGCAACATAGGGTGCTGGGATAAACAAACAACATAGTGAGCTTTTAGACCATAGCCGGCGCACCAGCCAATAAATTAACCCCGATACCAATGCAATATGTTCTCCTGAAATCCCAAAAAGATGGGTTGTGCCCGTACGTCTAAACAAATCCCAATTTTTCTGGCTAATATGAGTGGTTAAATTTAAGGTCAATGCTTCAACAACTCCTGCAGTGTCTTGATTTGGTGCTAATTGGCCAAGTTTATTTCCCAAATGTTCACGTAATAGCAGCCAGTTAAAACGTGGCTGTGATTCTGGGTACAATTGGCTGTTTGGAGAGAGAACATAACCAGTCCACTGAATGTGTCGTGCTGAAAGCATGCCTGCATAATCTGAACTTCCGGGATTAAGGTAGTTTCGAGGTTTTTTTAATTTGACTGTGAATTGCCAGCGTTGTCCTGCGCGTAATTTTGGAGCATTGTTATACCAGGCTAATTGGATAAATCCTTGTGCTGGATGATGATTGTATTGTTCAAGGGCAAATAAAAATTGTGTTTTAGTAAAATCTTGGTTAGGAATCGATGCAATTGTTCCTTGCACTGTTACCTTAGGTAATACGGTAACATTAGGTATTCCTTTGGGTGAAACAACAACTTGATGCAATCCTGCCATCGCAACCCCTAAAGTAAAAAACAGAATTAAGGAATACTTTGGACTGAGGAAAAAGAAGAGCAGGACAATTAAGGGTAAACAATGATTAAAGGTATATAGATAGAGTATGCCTGTGAAAAAGCAAAAAATTTCCATTTTTATTTTTAAGTTGGACTTTCCGTTGAGTGGGATAGTAGAGAATCGAGTATTTTTTGTAAAGTAAATTTTTTATTTGGGTAACTTCGATGTAACACGACATAGAAGTCTGGATTCCGATTCAATTTGTTATTATGTCGGATTCCAACAAATGGTTTGTGCAGTCCCTGATGAATCTACAGCGGTTTTTGCGTTAGATTGATCAACTGTCATGCTGGCACAGGTTGTATCTCTAGCCTGGCTCCCAATGGGTGTTGCTGTCAGTGTATATGTTGTTGCTCCTAGATTAGATAAGGTAATACTGTAGAAACC
Source organism: Legionella tucsonensis (assembly GCF_001468035.1). Classification (GTDB taxonomy): domain Bacteria; phylum Pseudomonadota; class Gammaproteobacteria; order Legionellales; family Legionellaceae; genus Legionella; species Legionella tucsonensis. Next base: position 2,449,021 of record NZ_LNZA01000001.1, on the reverse strand, counting down.
TTGAGCAGATGTTTGCGGAAATGAAGGTAATGAGCCACAAGGAGCATTATAAGAAAAGTTTTGTGAATAACACCGTTCTAAAGTGATCTGATCTTGTGCTAACGTGGCCATAGCATCAGAGCGACGCGACTTAAGAACGAAACTGACATAGTTAGGATATGCTATTGTAGCCAGTATGGCCATAATAAGTATGGCTATCATTAATTCAATTAAGGTGAATCCTTGTTTTCGTGTGTTGTTTATCATTAGTTTACCTATTGTTGTATTTGTATTGTACTTTGTAGCATCACTATTGTATTTCCATTGGCACCTATTGAACGTGCAGTAATTCGATATATACGAGTAGGTGTTTTCATATTTTGTCCGGGCTGAACAATCGAAGGTAACTGCTCAATAATATAACTCGCCTGTGTATTGGAATATCCTTGGAAGCTGCGAATTACTGATGAAGAGCTGGACCAATTAGCGGTGCTCCATAAAGGTGGGTCAGTAGGATTCAGCATGTATAATCCATTACTATTCTGCAGAAAATTTGTTGTATTGTAGGTTCCCTTGATCAGAATATTAATCGCTTCGTTTAAAGCCCCTTCAGTTTTTTCCAAACTGATTTCGGTATCAGTAGCATTGGCTGCAATTCGTGTTTGCGTTGTATTTAGTGATACCGTTGTAAGTGCTAATGCTATGAGAGTAAGAAGCAAAATCATGGTCATTATCAGGACATACCCTTTTTGTTGTACTGAAATTACTTTTTCCTGAGAGTTCTTATACATGGGCATGTATATCCCTGCAGTTTGGCACTTCCTTTCTTCTTGTACTTCTCTCTCTGCAACGAAGTTCGAAATAGATTTATTGCTGTGGAATAAGCGATCAGACTTTGTATTTTGAGAAATAGAATTCATGAGCTCGCGTTCCTTAAAGCAATATTGATTTCATATACATGACGAAGTCGATTGTCATTTGGGACGGTAACTGAAGTATCTAATACATTATATTGAGTAGTATTCAGATTTCCGGAAGCAACTTGTCCTGCAATTAAAAAACCAAGGCGAATCGAATAAACTTGCGCCCAGTTTGGGACAGCATCGGCAGTGACATACTGAGAAATTGTGCCACTACCTCCTATGCCATACTGTACTTTCATTACTTCAACTCCTGGAACAAGAGGTTGGATGGTCCATCCTGTCCCAGTTAAAATTCCCCTCATCAATGCTCTTTGTCCACCTTGTCCTTGTCCCACAAAAAAAGTGGTTTGTTGTAGAGGAATGAATTGGGCTCCTGCCTGATAGTTTAAACTAAAAGTAGAAGAAGAGTTTTCATATTGTCCTACACCTGCTCCATGGCTAATCGTTGTTCCCGCTATATTGGTTACGAGAAAAACAGAGGATTTAACACAATCAGATATTGCAGCGAACTGTCCTGCAGCAAGATTAATGCTGCTCATGCTTTGCACTGTGAATGAGTCGCTACTTGAATCAATCGCTGTGATTGAGACAGGAAAACTACCGGGAGTTGCACCGAGAACAACCAAGACATCACTCGTATTTTGAACATTTCCTGCCAATGATGAATCCAATGAGGGCGTCCAATTACCTGGATTGCTGTCATTGGCAGGATTACCTTGATTCATTGTAATTGTTGTTCCATTTCGGTTGTAACCAGTGAGTAAGATTGAATTGGAATTCAGTGAGCCAATAGGGGCTGAGCCACCACCATTTAAATGAGATACAGAGGTACCAAGAGAACCACAACCCATAAATCCTGCAGAGCGAATAATAGGTGTGACTAGATTGGCAATAGCATTTTCTGTACTTTGGATAAGAGCTTGTGAGTTTGTTACTTTATAGATTTGAGTTTGTGTCACATAAATTTGTATCACAGCATAACTGAGTAAAAGACCAATGACTGTGGCAATCATTAATTCGACTAAGGAAAAACCATACTGATGTGTTTTATCATTGTTCATAATTGGCTTTGTACGATAAGTTGGACATAGTTCGGGTTGGGGGCAGGAGCACTGCTTGCGCCAACAAGATTTTGTGCCAGGCTGTCATCCCATTGCACGGTTACCGTAATAAGTGTATTTCCACCCGCTCCAGGTGCAGGGGATGAAGTGATTGAGCCACTGCCACTGGGTAATTTATTTACATCATACGTAAGCCAATACCATGTATCATATGCAGCTAATTGAGTACTCGAACAAGGGGATTGATTGCACATAACTCCAGGTGAGGGAGGGAGAGTCGGTGTACCGCTGCTGTTGATATTACTGATATTGTAGTTACCATTAATTGCAGCCTGATAGTTAGCCCGAATTTTTTCAAATATGTCATAAATACACTGTACGGCGGCTTGTTTCGCATAACTCGAATTATTTGCTTTGCTCGATATGATTAACATACTTGCTATACCTAACAAACCAATAGCCAAGATCACAAATGCAATGAGAACTTCGATTAGTGACATTCCTTTTTGTTGGGCACCGTATTTCCGGGAATTCATGAGTTATCTCCATTAAGGACATGTAAGTGTGCTGTTATCCCAAACAGCTTGTCCGGGCGTTGTACTTGATTGAACATACCCAGTCGCTAATACTTCTATAGAACGCGCAAATGCTCCTCCTCTACGGTCACAAAATTTGAAATTACTTGGGGAAGTGGTCACACCGTGTGGATCGAAAACTACACTTGCAACGTTACCTGAAAGTACAGGATCTGATGGTGAAAGTTGTTGGCTTTGCAATAAGGTAATTGTACCTACTGTCGGTTGAGTTACCACTATCCATCCAGCGCTCCAATTTCCGCCACAAGTGGTAGATTGTGCGGCCACAAAGGGACAAACCATGATGTTCATTGATCCACTAAGAGCGCTGTTGCGTGCATAATTGAGCGCATTCACAAACATATCTGTGTAAGCTGTTTGGCGATTATTCATAAGTATATTGTTTAAGAAGGGAACTGCTAAAACCAAAGCGACGCAAAGTACCAATAAGGTCACCAAAAGTTCAACTAAGGTGAACGCCGTCTTTCTAGCTAGCATGAATTTCAAAGTTTCGTCCCTGTTTTTTAGAACAAATCCGTTTTTAAGCCTGCATATTTAGTTTAGGTTAAGATTTAATCCCATTCAATAAAAGTCTCAATATCAGCATCACGGGCAATCTTTTGTTGCTGATGTCGTTCTTTGTTTTGTGCAAGTATATGAGATCGGGAACATTGAACTGAAGATTTAAATGTTTTCAATGCTTCTTCTAAGTGAACAAATTCATACCCATTTTGTTTATATAAATTGATAATATCTGGTAAAACATAGGCATTAAGTAAATTGGCATGGATCAGCAAAATTTGCGCTTGCTCGGGATTTTGATGAAATTGATTGTGTTCTTCGGCACGAAGTGTTTGTTGCCAAATAAAATCAAGATAAAAGGGTTTCAATTCTTCAAGATAGGCGCGTCTTTTTATCTCGGATACTGATAACAGCCGTTGATTAAAGACAAAATCTTTGGAGTCTATAGTAATAGGAGCAACATGATAATTTTTTTGCGCAAGAAAACAGAGAATGTCTTCTTTTTTTTGTCCGGAACTCATGGCTAAATAAGGATAACGAAAATATTTAGGCTCAGTTAAAACAGGAAGCAAAATGTTGTCTGCTTCTTGAATTTCCTGAATGTACCCTTCAGTATCTACTTTATTTAGATTAGCGTGGGTGAGGGTGTGATTACCTAAACCGAAGCCGGCATCGCGAAATTTGTGTAATATCTCCCAGTTATTTTTGCGCACTTCACTGGCAATAATAAATCCAGTAGCAGGAACTTGCTCCTTGGTCATGGTATCGATCATCATATTCAAATGAAAGTTTCGAGACTCCCCCACAAAAGGGAGATCATCAATGGTTATAGATACCGTTTTTTTGAGTACAAAAGGTAAATTTTTAGAGGATTCTCTTTTTCTATCGTTGTGCTCTTTTTGAGATTGATTTTTTGAGATTGTAATACTCTTGCTGTTGTTAGCCGTGTTCCCAGAAAAGCTATGCCCATACGCGAAACTGATACTTTGACTTACTATTAAAAGCATTAGGACGAACGATATCTCTTTAATTAATTTAATTTTCATTAGTCAAGGTAAAACAAATTGGAAAAAATGATATTGTAACAAAAAAAAGCCTAAATGGCTTATCTAAAGCGATGTACTTATTAAAATCTTTAACGAAGATAAGACGGCAAAATAAAAATAATTTGCCGTCTTATCGGAAGGTCAAGTTAAAAAGTGTGCGGATTAGCATCAGTGGTTTACAGTAGGGGTACCACTTTTATGTTCTAGAACTTCCTCATCCTCTTCTGAATCATCTTCTTTCTTGGCTTTGAAATAACCTAAAGCTGAGGAGAGTCTACCTAATCCTAAGTATCCTTTAGTAACTTTTTCAGGTCCTTTGGTTTCTTTCTTAAATTCCTCAACAACATCATGTAATGCTTCAGTACGACAAGCATAGATCATGTCAATCAATAAATTAAAAGTAGCTTTTAAGTTAAAGTCTGCAATCGCTGAAAAAATATGATTACTACGGATTGCTTTTTTGCCGCTGTTTTTCGGATCAACTGTCATAAATTGTACAAATTGGGTTGCTGAGGTAACCAATGATTCAACATCTTGTTGGTTTACTACATCGACAGCAAGAATCTTGTTTAACCCTTTATAGATAACTGATTTATCCAAACTTGAAACGTACGAACCAGCATACTCATTAATAATTTGCTGACGAACCAAATGCATTGCTCCCGCTAGAATGGCAACTTTTTCAGCCTCATCGAGCGTAGATGTTTGCAGTGTGTTTCTTATAGCATTCATAGAATGAAGTTGAGCAATACGCTCTTTTGATTTTAACTTTTCAATCTTAGAAACGTTTTTATCAGCAAGTTCGTCTTTGATTAATTCATCAAGATCAGCATTGAGCTTATCCCAACCACCAAAGCGATCTGTTGCCGAGGCTGGAGATTTCTTAGATGCCTTGTATTTAGTAAGGTTAGCGGTGGTCTGTCCATCAGCAGCAAACGAAGCAACTATTTTCTTCTGAGCTTCATTTTCCAGTTTATAAGCGGTCTGAATCAATTTACTTAGGTTCCCAGTTGGAACCTCGGTCAGCATATGGTCTTTTGCAAAGCCTTTACGAGAATCGTTCTCTATGAAAACTTGATTCAAAAATGCATTTAGAGAAGTATAGAATTTAGAAATTTGATATAAATCAGGCTTATCTTCTGCTTTGACATCATCTCCGATTCCTATTGCATCGGTTAGACGGTCGTTAAGCAGTCCTGATGATTCCATCACCCCACGATTATTTTCAATATCTTGCACTACAGTGAGCATGGCACCATAAAACACATTGATAAGATTTGTAGTGGCTTGGGGGGGTTTTTCTTTTGCTTGCTCTTCTACTTTATCAAGTATGGAACGAAGGAATTGAAGTTCAAATTTTCTTTGGGGGTTGATAAGGTCTTCAATTTTTCCTTTATGTTCACGTTTTAATATGATTTGAACGGTATCGTCAAAATGTCTTCTTAATTCAATTAGGTCCTTTAATACAAACGTCATGTTAGCCTCCAAATTTCCAATGGATAGATTATGTAAGTTCTTCTTACAAGGCCTCAGTGTAAACTAAAGTAAACCGCGCGTCATGTATTTTCATTATACATTTTAGTCTTTTAATAAAACGCAAGAAAATTCATTATGTTAACCGTTTTATTGAATACTACAATTGGTTTATTTTTTATCAAAAAACATAAAAAAATTGTATTAATTTAAATAATGGGTAATATTCTTTCATTTTTGATAAGGGCTTCATTAAGAAAGCCCGGATAAGCGCATGTAGTTCGCATACCTTGCATGCGTGCAAGAGGGGAAATTTTTTAAATGAGGTCTGTTTTGAAAATTGAAAACGATAAACAGTTGAAATACCAATTTTTTAATAACGCACAATTTGCATTAATCTTTCTTCTTATCTGTCGTATTATTTCCATGTGTTTTATCCCTATAAACGATGTATCCGAGGCACGTTATGCAGAGATTGCTCGCAAGATGTTGGAAACCGGGAATTGGGTGACTCCGCTGCATGATTACGGAGTTCCTTTTTGGGCAAAACCGCCTTTGTCTACCTGGTTGTCTGCTTTTTCAATGAAGCTTTTTGGCATTAATGAGTTTGCAGTTCGGTTGCCTGGTTTACTCTTATCTTTGGCAACATTGTGGCTTATTTGGGATTTAACTAAAAAGCGTAGTGGATCTGTGATTGCAATGATCACAATTTTAGTTCTCGCAGGAGCTTTGGATTTTTTCGTTGATGCAGGAACTGTGATGACCGATCCGTCTTTAGTATTTTGCATTACATTAGTCTTAGTTGCTTTTTGGCGGGCAATCGTTGATGGGAGCAAACTCTGGTCTTATGTTTTTTTTATAGGTTTGGGATTAGGGTTATTAGCAAAAGGTCCTGTTGCTGTTGTTTTATCAGGAATGCCGATATTTTTTTGGGTTTTATTACGGAATCAATGGCGTAATTTATGGGAAAGATTACCTTGGATAAAAGGTGTCTTACTGATGCTTATTATTGCGCTTCCCTGGTATATTTGGGCAGAAATACGCACGCCTGGGTTTTTAAATTACTTTATTGTTGGTGAGAATTTAAATCGATTTTTAAAACCAGGATGGACGGGCGATAAGTATGGCTATGCACATCAGGAGCTTTGGGGGATGATTTGGGTTTATGCAGTGGTTGGCATTTTCCCTTGGTGTCTGCTAGGCGCTGCTTGGTTTCTAAAGTACAGACATAATCCATGTAAAGTATTTATCGACAAAGATGGGTGGCTGAGTTTTTTCTTTCTTTGTACGGTAATTCCGCTGTTCTTTTTTACTTTTTCCAGAAACATTATTTACACTTATATTTTTCCTAGTCTTCCTGCTTTTTCAGTGTTTTTCGTAGAATACTGGGAGCGTGTTGGTACTATAGCAAAAGCAAAGCAGCTCATCACAGGACTTTCTATTATTGTTGGTGTATTTGCCCTTGGGATAACCCTTGCATTTAATATAGTCCCCAAAGTGGTTTCCAAAACGGAAAAGTCTGTAGTTACTGCATGGTTGAAACAAAATCCAGCTTCAGGAAGTTATCTTATTTATTGGAATTTCAAAGTTGAATTCTCGGCCCAATTTTATTCAAGAGGTCGAGGAAAATTTGCTTTCAATAATGAAGAACTTTGTAAGGTATTGGACAATAACCGAGAAAATTATTTAGCAATTAAGCCGCAAGATACACATGAGGTTTCGCCTGATTTGTTTTCCAAAATGATCTTCATTCAACGCGTGTATTCTGGTGACAAGCCTTATTTATTGATGCGTATCCCGGCTTTTGTAAAGAACTTTTGTAGGAAGAGTATGTAAGACAGTTGAATAATCATAAACAGAATATGATTGCTTTGCATGAATTTCTGTTTGCTGTACTTAGGTTCTCGGTCTGTTCAATAAAGATACCAATTCATTTGGAATTTTGATATACTTGGGCGCAATTTTTTATGCCATAAGGAGTAACTGTGTCACAATCTCTTGCAGTGGATTCGAGAACTTTTGTGCCTCGTGGTGACTTCATGGCGTGGATAGTGTGTTTATCAGCCGGACTATTTTTTTTCTATGAATTTTTTCAGCTCAATATTTTTGATGTAATCAATCAACCCTTGCGGGATGATTTCCATATTGATGCTACTCAATTAAGCTGGATGTCCAGTACTTATTTGTGGGCAGATATTCTATTTCTTCTTCCTGCAGGGATTATCCTGGATCGTTTTTCTACGCGTACAGTTATTTTAAGTGCGATGTTTATTTGTGTTTTAGGTACAGTAGGTTTTGCTTTAACCCATTCATTTATTGTCGCTTCATTTTGCCATTTTCTTTCAGGGATAGGTAATGCATTTTGCTTTTTATCCTGCGTGGTATTAGTATCACATTGGTTTCCACCAAGAAGGCAGGCTCTAGTAATTGGTTCTTTAGTGACTATGGCTTTTGTTGGCGGTATGATGGCTCATACTCCTTTTGCTTATCTCTATGAATTGTTTGGATGGCGCAAGGCTTTATTAATCGATGGTGCAGTAGGTGCTGGATTATTACTTTGGATTTACTGGATAGTTCGCGATAAACCTGAAGACTCACCAATGAAAGCATGTATCAATCGGGAACAAGTAATTTCTGGATTTATCAAGGCATTATCTAATTCACAAAATTGGTTAGCAGGATTTTATACTTCCTTTCTTAATTTGCCGATAATGGTTTTATGTGCATTATGGGGGGCTAGTTACCTACAAGCAGTACATCACTTGCCTGAAATGGCTGCCAGCAATGTCGTCAGTTTAATTTTTATGGGTAGTGTCGTGGGCTGTCCTTTAGCAGGATGGTTATCTGACACTCAAGGCCGACGTAAGCCCTTGATGATACTAGGAGCTATTGCGACATTTATCACAGTCATTCCGTTATTCTTGAATGTGGCTTTATCACAAACTACTTTGAGCATTATATTTTTTGCCTTAGGCTTTTTTACAAGCACACAGGTAATTTCCTACCCTTTAATCGCTGAAAGCAATTCTGCTGAAAACACAGGTGCTTCAACTGGTATTGCCTCAGTAATTATTATGGGCGGCGGCGGCGTGGGACAAGTGCTCTATGGTTGGTTAATCGCACATCATGCTGAGACGGCAGTGACAACTTATTCTGTGGCAGATTTCCAATATGCCATGTGGATGTTCCCTATAACTACAGCGTTGGCTTTAATCGCGGTATTATTAACCCGCGAAACAAATTGCAAGCGGTAAAGCTGAGGAGTAAAAATGCAAGTGGTGGATGAGTTTCAAGGATATAATGAGATTAAATCGTCATTGTTGCCCTGGATGGTATGTTTTGCTGCGACTTTATTCTTTTTTTATGAGTTTATTCAGGGGAATATGTTTGCATCCATCGCTGCAAATATCATGCAGGACTTTCAAATACAAGCAGATAAAATGGCTTGGCTATCAAGCATTTACTATTTATCTAATGTATTGTTTCTTTTTATCGCAGGAATGATGCTTGATCGATTCTCAATTAAAAATACATTGTTGATTGCCATGTTTTTATGTGTAGCCAGCACTTTTCTTTTGGCTTATTCCCATTCATTTTATATGGCATTGTTTTGTCGTTTTGTTACAGGCATTGGTAGTGCATTCTGCTTCTTAGGTCCGGTGCGTTTGGCATCACATTGGTTCCCACCAAAGCGTATGGCTTTAGTAACCGGTGCTATTGTAACTATGGCAATGGCAGGAGGTATGCTGGCACAATATCCTTTGACTCAATTAGTGATTTTGGTGGGATGGCGTCAGGCAGTACAGGATGTGGGGGTCCTTGGTTTTACTATGTTGATTGTTATGTTTTTCTGGATAAAAGAAAGACCGCAGGCTGCACTGAAACACGACGTAAATCCAATAAATGTAATCTCAGCTGCTAAAAAAGCTTATTTAAATACCCAATATTTGCGTGCAGCATTCTATGCCAGTTTAATGAATATGGCCATCGCTGTATTTGGTGCCATGATGGGTACCTTATACCTGGTGCAAAGGTTAGACATCAGCGCTGCTCAAGCATCTATGGTGAATGGCATGTTATTTTTGGGGGCGATTATTGGTTCACCTCTAGTGGGTTGGATATCTGATAGAATCGGTTTACGGGTAATGCCCATGAAAATCGGAGTGATTGCTTCTTTATTGACTTTGTTTGCAATACTGTATCTTCCAGTTTCTTATAGTGTGATGGCCTTTTTGTTTTTTCTGCTTGGTTTCTTTACTTCCGCACAAGTAATTAGTTATGCTTTGGTGGCTGAAAGTAGTTCGCCTGCAATGACTGCAACTGCTGTAAGTGTCATTTCAATATTGACTCAAGGCGGTTATATTGTGTATCAAAATATGTTCAGTTATTTACTAACAAGCCATGGTGGGATGCATATGATAAACGGTACTCCCGTATATCTACTCAGTGCATATCAATATGCTGCAATTATTTTACCTGTAGGTTTATTAATCGCTTTTCTCATGCTTTTGGGTTTAAAAGAAACACGTTGCGAACATACTGAGGGCTAAGATGATAGGTAGAGTTTGTATATTACTCATGGATTCATTTGGTATCGGTGCGAGTCTGGATGCATCTCGTTATGGAGATGCTGGTGCTAATACTTTTGTTCATATCCATCAAGCATGTGAGCGCGGTGAAAGTGACAGGGTAGGTCTGCGTCAAGGCCCATTAACTTTGCCCAATCTGGCTAAATTAGGGCTTTATCATGCGGCTTTAGCCAGTAGCGGCTTGCGTTTTGTTGAATTGTCCACTTTTCCTGAACCTATAGGTTATTATGGTTATGCAGTAGAACAGAGTTTAGGTAAGGATACTCCAAGTGGGCATTGGGAGTTAGCAGGGGTCCCAGTTACTTTTGAATGGGGTTATTTTCCCGAGCAACCATTTTGTTTTCCAAAAAAATTAATTGATGCATTAATTCAACGTGCTGGTTTACCAGGAGTACTTGGTGAGAAACATGCATCTGGGACTATCATTCTTGAAGAATTAGGCGAAGAACATATGCGAAGTGGTAAGCCTATTGTTTATACTTCTGCAGACAGTGTATTTCAAATTGCAGCTCATGAAGAAAGTTTTGGTTTGCAGCGTTTGTATGATGTTTGTGAAATTGCTCGTACTTTAGTAGATGAATATCAGATTGGCCGTGTGATTGCTCGACCATTTATTGGTCAATCAGGAACGTTCAAACGAACAGCAAATCGTAAGGATTATGCAACACTACCCCCTGAAAAAACCTTACTTGATTACTTGAAAGAAGCAGGTCGTGAAGTTATTGCTTTAGGGAAAATTGCTGATATTTATGCGCATCAAGGTATCACTCAAGTCATTAAGGCAGACAGTAATATGAGCTTATTTGATGCTACTTTAACCGCGATGAAGACTGCACCTGATGGGAGTTTGGTTTTTACTAATTTTGTAGATTTTGATTCCTCGTACGGTCATCGGCGTGATGTAACTGGTTATGCACATGCGCTTGAGGTGTTTGATGCACGTCTTCCAGAGCTTAATGCGTTATTAAAGCCAGATGATCTGGTTGTTATTGTTGCAGATCATGGTTGTGATCCTACTTTTCCTGGCTCAGATCATACAAGGGAACATATTCCCGTATTAGTATATGGTCCAAGTCTTAAAAGCCGCTTTATTGGACGTCGCGATAGCTTTGCTGATGTTGGTCAAAGCATTGCACAACATCTTGGATTAGCAAATTTATCCCACGGGGTATCCTTTTTCATCTAATTTCTATGGATATCCCCAATAATGTATAGACCAGGGGATTGTTTCAATGGGTAATTATTCATTTTGAGTCCCTTGTTTTTTTGTTTATCATCCCCATGTATGTGGTTACAGTTTGATTTGAGGATTTAATTTTGGAACAATTTCGTGGGACAACCATACTTTCAGTAAGACGCGGAAATCAAGTAGTTATCGGCGGAGATGGCCAGGTAACTTTAGGTAATACTGTGATGAAGGGTAATGCGCGTAAGGTGCGACGCCTCTATAAAGATCAAGTGATTGCTGGCTTTGCTGGTGGTACTGCGGATGCGTTTACTCTTTTCGAGCGTTTTGAGAGTAAGCTGGAAATGCATCAAGGCCATTTGGTCCGTGCTGCGGTTGAGCTTGCTAAAGATTGGCGAACAGACAGAATGTTACGCCGACTTGAAGCAGTGCTTGCTGTAGCAGACATCAAATCTTCCCTAATTATTACAGGTAATGGTGATGTAATCGAGCCTGAGCATAGCTTAATTGCTATTGGTTCGGGTGGTCCTTTTGCACAAGCAGCTGCGCGAGCATTGATGGAAAATACAAAATTATCTGCTGTGGAGATAGTGCGTAAAGCATTAGCTATTGCTGGAGACATCTGTATTTATACCAATAACAATTTAACTATAGAAGAATTAAATCATGGCAACAAATAACAACAAGGCGAGTGAGATTATCCGAGAGGTGATGACGCCTCGTGAAATTGTCCAGGAATTGGATAAATATATTATTGCCCAGGATGATGCAAAAAGAGCGGTAGCAATTGCATTGCGTAATCGTTGGCGGCGTATGAATATTAAAGATCCCGCTTTACGCAATGAAATCATGCCCAAAAATATTCTCATGATTGGGCCAACTGGTGTTGGTAAAACAGAAATTGCTCGGCGTTTGGCTAAATTGGCTCGTGCTCCATTTATCAAAGTGGAAGCAACAAAGTTTACCGAAGTAGGATATGTTGGACGGGATGTGGACTCTATTCTTCGTGATTTAGCGGATATTGCAGTAAAACAAGAACGTGAATTTGCGATGAAGAAGGTGGGGCATTTGGCTGAAGATGCAGCTGAAGAGCGTATTCTTGATGTATTACTTCCTCCTGCACGGGGCAGCTTAACACCAAGTGAAAAAGACAGTACAGCCAGACAAGTCTTTCGTAAGCAATTGCGTGAGGGAATTCTCAATGAGAACGAAATTGAAATAGAAGTTTCAACAACGCCAATAGGCATCGAAATTATGGCTCCTCCAGGCATGGAAGAAATGACAAGCCAATTACAGTCCATGTTTCAACAAGTGGGTAGTCATCGAACGAAAACCCGTAAAATGACTATTGGTAAGGCCATGCAAATTTTACGTGAAGAGGAAGCGGCTAAACTGATTAATGAAGATGATATTAAGGTTCGTGCCATAGAGAATGTGGAACAAAATGGTATTGTCTTTATTGATGAGTTGGATAAAGTAGCACGACGTGCTGAAAATGGGGGAGGCGGGGATGTATCTCGTGAAGGCGTACAAAGAGATTTATTGCCTTTAGTCGAAGGAACAACGGTTACTACCAAATACGGTATGATTCGTTCAGATCATATTTTATTTATTGCATCTGGAGCGTTCCATGTAGCTAAGCCGTCTGATCTGATTGCAGAATTGCAAGGTAGATTGCCGATACGTGTTGAGTTATCCGCTCTTTCTGTCGATGATTTTGTACGTATTCTTACTGAGCCTACTGCTTCACTGACGTTGCAGTATAGTGCTTTAATGGCTACTGAAGGTCTAACGTTGACTTTTGATGAGACAGGAATTAGACGTATTGCTGAAGTAGCATGGCAGGTGAACGAGCGTACAGAAAATATTGGTGCACGTAGGCTTTATACAGTTATGGAGCGATTATTAGAAGTTGTTTCATTTGAAGCAACAGACAAATCAGGCGAGTCTGTCCATGTTGATAAAGCATATGTTGAAAAAAATCTCGGACAGCTCGTAGCGGATGAAGATTTAGCTCGCTATATTCTTTAAATGACAATTTACTCTCTCTCATTCAATTTGATGGGGCTTGATTCAACTGGAATTTTGGTATGTGATTAAACTGTAGGTTATAAGAACAGATGTTCTCACGGAGGAGAAAAAAATGTCACATAATTCGAGTTCTATTATTACAATGATAAGTGAGGAGCTTGAGCTTATAGAGGAAGGAGTAGATGATTCAGTAACTTCTGGTTCTCATGTTGGGATAAAATTATATTCCTTTTTTAATCGTTCAAAATCTACTTTAGATTTTCCAGATACTTATGCAAAGATTTGGAATAAAATCAAAGGGAATTCTAATCAAAGAAGAATCAAAGCGCTGCTTATAGATTATACCAAAGAAAATTGTTTATTCGGCTCGTTTATTGGGCGGATGATTTCAAGACATTGGAATAGGCATAATGTCAGGGCAGTAAGTAAAATTATCGCGAATATATCAGTTAAGAATTATTATGATTCTGCTGATGACATTGTTTCTGATTTGAAGACACTAAAACCTGAAAAAGGAGGATCTTTATATCAACGAATTAAATTTATTGAAAAAAAATTGGAAGACCAATTAAAGTATAATTTTAAATTTTAACTTAAAAGAAGCAGTTGAGTTCGTAGCGGCCACCTTAGCTTGCTTGGTAGAACCCATTGCTTTTTTAGGCTTAAGATAATGGAGCTGTTTGATGTCTAATCCCTATGTTTTGGTTTTATATTATTCGCGGACCGGTTCTGTAGCACAATTAGCACAATATATTGCACGTGGTATAGAACGTGTTGAGGGTATTGAAGCACGCTTAAGAACGGTTCCACCTGTTTCAACTACGTGTGAAACGGTCGATAAGGCAATTCCTGATAAGGGCGCACCTTATGTCACCTTAGAAGATTTACGACATTGCCATGGTCTCGCTTTGGGGAGCCCTACTCGTTTTGGAAATATGGCTGCTCCTTTGAAATATTTTTTGGACAGTACTTCATCTTTGTGGTTGGCAGGTGATTTAGTAGATAAACCTGCATGTGTTTTTTCTTCTTCTGCAAGTATGCATGGAGGTCAGGAAACCACTTTGTTAAGTATGATGTTGCCTTTGTTGCATCAGGGTATGATTTTATTGGGAGTACCTTATTCTGAACCGTCTTTAAATGATACGGTTAGCGGTGGAACTCCCTATGGTGTAACTCATGTTTCTGGTGTGGCAAATGATCGACCTCTGAGTCAGGATGAAATTAATTTAGCCAAGCATTTAGGCGAGCGTTTGGCACGGGCCGCTCTTAAGTTGTATAGAAAAGGATGAGCGATTTTATTGAGTCTGGTCAAAGCGAAATCCAAGAATATTTGCGATGATTTCCAAAGTACATATTCATTCTGACTATAATAAAATTAAGTGAAAAAAATGAAAGTAATTAGTTTTAATGCCAATGGTATACGTTCAGCAGCACGTAACGGATTCTACGAGTGGCTTGCAATGCAAGATGCTGATTTTGTTTGTATTCAAGAAACGAAGGCTCAACCTGAGCAGTTAATTCCAGAAGAGTTATATTATCCTCGTGATTATTTTTGTGAGTATTATTCAGCTCAAAAAAAAGGATACAGCGGAGTGGCAATTTATGCTCGCCAGAAACCAAGTCGTATCGTAAAAGGTATGGGATTTGATTATTGTGATAATGAAGGACGATATATTCAATTTGATTATCCTAAATTCAGTATTATCTCCCTTTATTTACCTTCAGGTACTAGTGGCGATGAACGTCAGATGGTGAAGTACAGTTTTCTCGAACAGTTTGCCGAACATTTAATGCGATTAAAAAATGAGGGACGAGAGTTAATTTTGTGTGGGGATTATAATATTGCTCATAAAAAAATCGATTTGAAAAATTGGCGCGGTAATCAGAAGAATTCAGGATTTTTACCTGAAGAGCGAGCATGGATGGATGATTTGTTTGGGGCTATGGGGTTTGTTGATGCGTTTCGTGTACATAATCAGGAAGAAGACCAATATACATGGTGGTCTTTTAGAGGACGTGCATGGGAAAAAAATGTAGGATGGAGAATTGACTATCAGATAGTAACTCCTGGTTTTACTGGGGATGTAGTGGACAGTCGTATTTTTCGAGAAGCACGCTTGTCTGATCATGCTCCTTTGCTTATTGAATATAAGGGAGATTGGTGTGCTTAAATTAGCAAGCTGGAATGTGAATTCATTGAAGATAAGACTGGAGCAAGTATTAGAATGGTTTGATTCTACCCAGATGGATGTTCTTGCCATGCAGGAAACGAAGCTGCTTGATGAAAATTTTCCTGTGGCCGCGTTTACAGAGAAAGGTTACTATGTGGCATTTTCAGGACAGAAGACTTACAACGGTGTTGCCGTAATAAGTCGATATCCTTTTTCTAATGTTCTAACCGACATCCCTGATTTTGATGATCCTCAACGACGTATTTTAGTTGTTACTGTTGCAGGTATTCGCCTGATCAATTTATATGTTCCCAATGGCTCTGAGCTCACTTCAGATAAATATCAATACAAGCTGAATTGGTTGCAAAAGGTTACAGCATTTATTCAATTACAAATGAGTGTTTTTCCTAATGTGGCTGTAGTAGGCGATTTTAATATCGCTCCTGAAGATCGTGATGTGCATGATCCTGCTGAATGGGTAGGTTCGGTATTAGTTAGTCCCGCTGAACGAGAAGCTTTTACGCAATTATTACAACTTGGATTGCATGACAGTTTTAGAAGTTTTATGCAGGATGAGCAGGTGTTCAGTTGGTGGGATTATCGTGCAGGAGCTTTCAGGCGTAATCGGGGCTTGCGTATTGATCATATTTTGCTGAGTAAAGCACTTAATGGATTATGCAGGCAATCAGTTATTGATAAAGAACCACGTAAAGTAGAAAGACCTTCTGATCATGCACCTGTTTGGGTTGAATTGGATTTTAATGTAAGTTTATAGCTTGAGATGAAGCGGGCGGAGTCGGAAGAAAAAAATATATCGGTTTTGGTTTTTCCGTTCTGCTCCGCACGCATTACCATTCCTGTTCGACCAAGATTCAACATTCCCCACGAGCCCTTACCTAAGCGCTTGCTTGAAATTCATTATTTATTTTGTAACGTTTCAAATAAAAACCAAATTCGTCGTTCTGTTTCATCAATATAAACTTCCAAGAGGCTGGTTGTGGCAAAATCATCTCGCTTACTGCACACTTCATGAACTTTTCTCATATTTTTTAAAAAACTCTTATTATCTTCCAGGAGGTTATGCAACATATCATCTGCTGACAAGGTTTCATTGACATCTTGAAGTGTTTGCAATTCTTTGATCTGCCCAATAGAATGGATTGTTCTTTCTCCAAGTTTGCGTACACGTTCTGCTAAAACATCTATCATTGCAAGAATTTGTTCGCTTTGCTCATCTAATAAGAGATGATAATCACGATAATGGGGTCCCGTCATATGCCAATGGAAATTTTTGGTTTTAACGAATAATGCAAATGTATCTGCCAAAAGTGGGTTAATAGCCTCAGCAATTTTACGACGATCTTTTATATCAAGGTCATTGGGTGTTTCAAGCCTATAAAGTGCCAGTTTTTTCATTTTAACTCCTGTTAAATTAATTTGTTTTTATAAGCGTAGACCAAACATTGTTAATTTGTAACAAATTGTTAAAAATATCATCTTTTTATGCAAAAAAATAATTGAGTTGAATAATTTACAGTCATCCTTAAAGGCGCGGTGAATGGATTTCTGTGTCCGATTCAGGAGGAGAGGCAGGTGTTTCTTTTTTTACAGTTGGAGTGATAGTCTCTGTTGGAGTTTTTATTTTGGCACTTTTTATCTCATGGACTTGGTCGCTATCGAGTTGAGTCAATACGCTTTTATATGAGCTAGTCGATTCGGTATTACAGGCAGGTTCTTCCATGTTTAGAACATTTTTTAAATAGTCTTTAATCAATTGTTCAGTTAATTTCTGTCCATCACTAAACTCATAATCAGGATGTTTCTCAAGTATAAACGCTGCTATACGAGATGAGTTGAAAGCTGTCCCTATACCAGACATTACCCGTTTTAAGAGTCGAATATTTTCCTGTGAATATTCTTCATCTTTTATATCGGAACGTTTCATTAGATATGTTTGACCTTCGTTTACTTTAGCAAGGGCTGTTTGATACTCTTCATAAAGATTACCAAGATCGCTCCAGGTTTTAACAAATCCTATCCATTTACTCGCCGCAAAGTCTTTAGCATATTCAGATAGAAAAACTTCCATTCCTTTATGAAGTGGCATTTTAGGTTGATCTCTTAGTTGTAAAAAATGAAAAGCAGACTCCAGTTGTCCATCAAGACAATAACCTAAAAAATTGCCACTCCATTCATAGAGTAAATCTGCATTTTTTGCCCTTTCATATTGGGAAATGAATGAATCAATAATACTATTTAAACCATTATATAAGCTAACATGAGAATAAGCATGATTAAGAGGAGCATAGGGATCAATGTGTAGATCTATGTTATTAATGGATAATAAATTAGGTTGAGAGAGATTACTCATTATAAATTCATATCCCATGCCAGTATAGATTTTTTTATTTTCTGCCAGTTCTTTTATAGCTTCTAAACAAGGAAAATGAGTAATTCCATTTTTTTTACAATCCTCAGCGATTTCTTTTAATTTTTTGATACGAACTTGATCACCTCCTTCTTTCTCTTTTTGCATGATGGAGTTTGCTGTTTCGATTTCGGCTTTGATTTGTTTCCTGGCTTCTTTTTCTGCATTAGTTTCTTTACTCGAAGTGGATCGATTAAAAAGATCTTTTAATTTTTCTAAATTGGTTTTTTTGTGAAAAAATTGAGTCATTTCCCGTTCTAGTAAATCTTGCAATCTTCCATCTAAGGGGGGATATTTATTTATTAAGTTAATAAATTTCGGTTTTTTGAATTCTGCATTTAACTTGTTATTGGGGAAATTTTTTTTGAAATCGTCTAAAAAATCATACAAAGATCTTTGTGTAAATTCACTATCAGGAGGTATTTCTTTATTTAATTCTCTCAATAATACGTTCAGATCTGCTGTTGGTTTCTGCTTTAATAATATAGATTTTAAAATATTTTTTTGGCGGTAAGCAATTGCGGATTCTTTTTCATGTTTTTGTCTATCTGCTGCTTCATCATCATTTGCAGTGCTCAGTAAGCCAGTTAACCTAATTACTTCTTCCTCAGACCGCTCGGGTAATTTATGTCCATCTTCAGGTTGAATACTTTCAGTGATTACTTCAACAATATTTGCGGAACTATGGACGCCACAACTGATTTCATCCCTTTGTTGTACCCCAGAACCACACGTAATTTTATAACCATGCAAAATTCCTTCTTCGATGCATTGAGAAATTTGCTTTTTGGCTTCTACGTAATTCTCACCTAAAGAATCCATAATGTGTACTTTTTTCTTTTCTCGATCAATTACGACAGCAACTGAATGTTCTCCCAATTTGGTAGGCAAAGAAAAAAATACATAGCGAGGGTCTGCCTTAGAAAAATCAATACCTTTTTCTTCTAATTGATTTGCTAAGTTAAAATGTTCGCCAACCCGGTCTTGCCCGACCATTATTGAAATAAAATTAGTATAACCTTGACTGTTCAAGACTCTTGAAGCGCTGTTAACAATGGATGAATTATCAAAGTCTATTTGATTTTTTCTATATCTTTCACCGCGCTTAATTTGTATTTCACGATCCAGATCATCAAAAGGCTTATATTTTACAGCCATAATAATTGTCATAATGTGCGAATATATATCTATTATAGTATATACATTAAAAGGATAGATAGAAATTTAACCAATTCGGCGGTGAGATAAGGGATAACTTTATTGAGTTTATAAGAGAACTCCATCAATTTCCGATTTTCATTATTCAAGTGGTGGTAGCAGTTTGAATCAAAGCATTAAATAATTGAAGAGACTATTACCTCCCTATTTTTATAAAAATTGCTTTACAGAAAATTTTCTGCTATTGTTTTGCGTCATTTGTATCGAGTATGGTGCTTGGCATTGGGTTCAGGTGGCGATACTCATTTAAAACTGAGAGAGTAGTATTATGAAGGCATCAATTCATCCAGATTATAAAGTAGTTAAGGTAACATGCAGCTGTGGCGAGGAATTTGAAACCCGTTCAACATTGTGTAAAGATTTGAACATTGAAGTATGCTCACAATGTCATCCTTTTTATACTGGTAAGCAAAAATTGGTGGATACTGGGGGTCGTGTTCAGAAGTTCCGTGATCGTTATAGCCAGCGTTCTAATCAAGCTGCTAAAGAAGAAAAGAAATAAGGGGCGCGTTATCTTTGCGCCTTTTTATTATACTTCATTCGAAGTATAACTTATTGACAGATTGTTCCTGCAATGCTAATTTGCAGTGCTTGTAGGTTCTTGACGTCCAATTCTTGTCCCAATTTCATCACTTCATGGCTGTTTTCTGAATAACTGTGAGTATATAGCCAGATGTTTGTATGCCTATGGTGCTTTGGATAAGGATGAGTTGGCGATGGTTAGTAGGATTTTAAACCTTACTTAAGTTTTGTTTCACATGAAAGAGAGTAAGTACTTTGGATAATGAAGTTTTAAAGCAATGTGCATTAGATTATCACGAGTTTCCAACCCCTGGAAAACTCGGTGTCCATGTTACCAAATCAACTGACTCTCAGAGTGATTTGTCCCTGGCTTATACGCCTGGTGTTGCTGCTCCTGTAATTGCAATAGCAGAAAACCCTGAAGACGCCTATCGTTACACTAATAAAGGAAATTTAGTCGCTGTTATGACGAATGGCACTGCAGTATTGGGTTTGGGAGATCTTGGGCCTCTTGCAAGTAAGCCAGTAATGGAAGGTAAGGCAGTATTATTTAAGCGTTTTGCTGGCATTGATGTATTTGATATAGAAATTGATGCTCACGATTCGCAAGCTTTTATTTCTACAGCAAAACGGATTGCTCCCACTTTTGGAGGGATTAATCTGGAAGATCTAAAGGCCCCAGAGTGTTTTGAAATTGAGCAGGCTTTAATTGAGCAATTGAACATTCCAGTATTCCATGATGATCAGCATGGTACTGCAATAGTTGTTGCAGCAGCTTTGCTTAATGCCCTTGAACTACAACAAAAAAAATTATCTGAAGCAAAAATCGTTTGTATTGGAGCAGGAGCAGCAGGAATTGCTTCCATGCGATTGCTTGTAGCTTTGGGGGCACATAAAGAAAATATGTTACTTTTGGATACAAAAGGTGTTATCCATTCTGGACGAGCTGATTTAAATGCTTATAAATTTGCTTTTGCACGTACTACTGAATCTCGAACTTTAGCAGATGCACTCGTTGATGCTGATGTTTTTATTGGAGTTGCCAAGCCGGACTTATTAGGTGTCGATTTATTGAAATTAATGGCACCTAGGCCTGTTATTTTTGCTTTGTCAAACCCTGATCCTGAAATTAGACCTGAATTGGCTTTTCAAGTTCGTGATGATTTGGTCATTGCTACCGGACGTAGCGACTATCCTAATCAAGTCAATAATGTGTTATGTTTTCCTTATATTTTTCGTGGCGCGTTGGATGTACGCGCCAAGTGTATTAATCAATCAATGCAAATTGCTGCAGTTGAAGCAATTCGTCAACTGGTGCATGAGCCCGTCCCCCAGGTAGTGAAGGATAATTACCCAGGTGTTGCGTATTGGGATTTTGGTCCTAACTACATTATTCCCAAGCCTATAGATCCTCGTTTAAGAGAACGAGTTCCTGTTGCTGTAGCTCAGGCTGCAATAGCAAGCGGAGCAAATCAAGTAAGTAGTAATTTAGAATAAGAAGCATCCTGAATGCAGGACTCAAGGTGTAGCAGTATGCCGTATGAGATGTATCGGGTTGCGCTCAGGATAATAGGTGAATTATTTAGCTAAGGGCTTTTACTGTTGAATTGAAAACAGTGCGTGCCCTTGCTTAACCAAATAGTTAAGGAGATTACTTTGCTTTCTGAAAACCGGAGAAATTACCCATTAATTGGATGGCTTATTTGTGGTCTTGGAGCCCTGTTTTACAGTTATGAATATTTGCTTCGAATAGCGCCAAGTGTAATGGAAACTGCCCTACGTGAGCATTTTAATTTGTCAGCCACAGGCTTTGGGCATATTTCATCTATTTATTATTATGCCTATGTCCCTATGCAATTACCTGTAGGGATTATGATGGATCGATATGGTCCTCGAAGATTATTAACTTTTGCCTGTTTGAGTTGCGTAATTGGAACTTTTTTATTCACAGGTACAACCTTTTTTTGGATTGCAGCTTCAGGACGATTTTTAGTCGGATTAGGCTCTGCATTTGCATTTGTGGGGGTATTAAAGCTTGCTACAATCTGGTTGCCTGAGAATAAGCTCGCTATGGTTTCTGGTATTACTTCAGCTTTAGGAACAGTAGGAGCCATGTTAGGCGATAATTTTTTAGAGCTTTTTGTTACCCAAATAGGATGGATTAAAACCTTAAACATGACTGCCTTTTTTGGGATTGTATTAACCTTTTTATTGTGGTTGGGAGTTCACGATAAAAAAGGACGCTACAGGCAAAGCGGTACCGTTTCCAATTTTAAAGTAGGCCTGATTGACTTAAATATAATAATCAGTAATAGACAAATATGGATTAATGGACTTTATGGTTGTATGGTTTATCTACCTACGACTGTATTTGCTGAATTATGGGGAATTCCCTATTTAAGGCATGCCCATGGCTTATCAGCGCATGGCGCGGGCGTAGCGAATTCATTACTTTTCTTAGGTTTTACTTTAGGCGCTCCCCTGATGGGATACTTTTCTGACAGAATAGCGCGCAGAAAGCTCCCTATGTTTTTAGGTGCTGCTGTTGCTACGGTCCTTATGCTGGTTATTCTGTATTTCCCTGGTTTAAGTGAAGCTAATGTACAGGTAATCATGTTTTTCCTGGGGCTATCTTATAGTGCACAAGCAATTGTGTTTGCAGTCGGAAGGGAGTTGAGTCCTGGTGAGGCAGCAGGTACAGCTATGGCGTTTACCAACATGATTGTCATGTTAGGTGGTATGTTATTGCAGCCTTTAGTAGGGCATTTATTGGACTTTAGTTATTCCTTACGGAGTGGTGCCTCACTTTCAACTGCGTTAGTTGTGGAAAATGTTAATAAATTGTACAACATCACTGATTACCGCGTTGCACTGGCTTTTATACCACTAAGTATGTTTATTGCTGCTTTATTAACCTTCTTTTTAAGGGAAACTCACGCTCATGCACCTAAATGACACTGTTTCAAGAAAACAATTGCTTTTTGGCATGCTTATATGCTTTGTTGGGGCTGTTTTTTACTGCTATGAGTTTATTTTGCGTATTATTCCTGGGGTTTTACAGACTGAACTAAGCATCGCGTTGGGGCATATTTCAGCGACTACTTTTGGCCAAATATCCGCCTTATATTATTTTGCATATTCACCGATGCAAATGCCTGTAGGAATGCTCATGGATCGATTTGGTCCTCGACGGCTTTTAACGTTTGCCTGTGTGTGTTGTGCCATTGGTTCCTGGATGTTTACCCTGACCTCATCCATGTTTTTGGTGGGGGCGGGACGCTTTTTAGTGGGTTTTGGCTCTTCCTTTGCGTTTGTCGGTGTATTGTCTCTTGCACTACATTGGTTACCCAGACGCTATTTTTCTTTAGTTGCGGGCCTCATGACTACTTTAGGAATGTTAGGGCTTGTTTATGGTGAAGTGAAGATTACTGAATGGTCTGAGAGCATCGGTTGGGAGTATGTATTATTCTTAATAGCCATTGTAGGCTCTGGATTGAGTGTATTGATATTTCTCGTGGTTCGTGATGGACCTGAAGGACATCAGTCAAATAAACATCCTTTACCCGAGTTCTTCAGAAATGTTCTTAAAGTGCTAATGGCACCAGAAGTTTGGGTTATTGGTTTTGTTGGAGCCTGTTTATATACTTCATTGTCTGTATTTGGTGAGTTGTGGGGAAAAACGTATTTGGAGCAAGCACACAATTTGACTAAAGTTGAGGCTGCCAGAACTGTCTCAGCAGTTTTTTTGGGTTGGGCAGTTGGTGCTCCTATTGCCGGATATTTATCAGATCGTACAGGAAGACGTTTGTTGCCTTTGGTTTTAGGCGCAATTTTAGCCTTGATTTGTATTAGCATCGTATTATATTGGCCTGGATTATCCTACTTTAGCTTGAATGTCTTGTTGTTTTTGTATGGCGTATTTAGTGCGACAGAAATTATAGTATTTATTATGGCTAAGGAATGCAGTGGCGCTCAATTATCAGGTACGGTATTCGCAGCAACAAACATGATAGTAACCCTTGGGGGTGTTATTTTCCAACCACTTGTTGGCAAGTTACTGGATACTTTTGGTGACAGTGGCATTGTAGAGGGGGAGCATATCTATACAGTAGTAGATTATCAGGTTGCTTTATCGATATTACCACTGTCATTATTACTCGTTACTATTCTTGCTTTCTTTATCAAAGATCATGATCATAAAGATCATCCAATTAATTAATGGAAAATCTACCCCTAATGTAGCTTGCTTCGCTGACCAGGCTACATTATGAATTAATTAAATATTGCAATTAACTCTTTTACCGGATGGCGTAGCGATCCCTGGCAATTAATAAAACGCGATACCGGAAAACTTTTAATTTCTGCTTTTCTATAGTGGTATCGAGTAAACTCAGTATCATGGTTGGAAAGAATAACCGGAATGCCCTTAGCAGCTGTTTCTTTAGCCAACTCTGTTAACTCGATTTGATCTTCTGTTGTAAATAGTTTTTTGGTGTAGGGTAAATGGTGTGATTTCTCTGAAAGTAGTACATAAGGTGGGTCGCAATAAATCACATCACCCCGCTCTGCATATTCAAACGTTTTTCTGAAATCATTATGGATAAATTCTGTCTGTTGGCTTTTCAAATGAAAAAGTTGCATTTCTTTGTATGGAAAATAAGGTTTGCTATAAAGTCCAAAAGGAACGTTATAAAGTCCTTTGGAGTTATATCGACATAATCCATTATAACCGTGTCGATTTAGGTAAAGAAAAAGTGCAGATTTTTCTTGTGAATGAGGAGATAAATTAAAATCAGATCGGAGTTGATAATATTTTTCTTTACGGTTGAATTCTGGGCTAAAATAGGCTTCGCAATGCTTAATGAATGCGTCTCCATTTTGTTGTAATGTAGTAAAAAGATAGATTAAGTCAAAATTGCTTTCAGCCAACAGGTAGGAAGAATAATTCGTATTCATAAAAATAACGCCTGAGCCGGCAAAAGGCTCAATGAGACGTTTACCCTGAGGAAGAAAGGGAATAATCTTTTCCAGACAGTTGTATTTACTACCTGCCCATTTGAGAAAAGGCCTTATTTTAACCATTGGTTTTACCACGATTTATTCAGGAAGAAGTATTGCTCATTTTTAAGAAAAAAAACAGAATTTTTATTGTAAAAATTTACAACGATTTAAGTATACCCTTTTTCTATCGCATAGAGCAGATCAAAAAATAGAGTACCGTTTCCCAGTAATTAAGGCACGTTATTTACAATGCATTCATTTATTTCTATTATTGATTTTTGCAACAAAAATCAAATGAGAGGCATGATGAGTCAACGTGGAGGTAAACGAGAAGGAGCAGGTCGGCCTTTGGGCGGAGGAAAATATGGATTAGAACCGACTAAGGCAATACGTATTCCTATGTCTCGTCTTTCAGAAGTTCATACACTATTGGAAAAAGAGTCTAAGGCATACAAATTACCTCTTTATTCCAGCAAAGTTCAAGCTGGATTTCCCTCACCAGGAGATGATTACATTGAACGTTACTTAGATTTAAATCAGCAGTTGATAAAGCATCCTGCAGCGACATTCATTCTGACTGCGACAGGAGATTCGATGACTGATGCGGGTATTCATTCAGGAGATCTATTGATTGTTGACAAGAGTCTTGAAGCGCAACATGGCAAAATTGTGATTGCTGCACTTAATGGAGAGTTGACTGTGAAGCGCTTCTCTAAAATAGGAGATCGTGTACAGCTTCTTCCAGAAAATCCAAAATATAAACCGATTGATATCACGGATGGGCAAGATTTAGTGATTTGGGGTGTGGTTACTTATGTAATTCATATACCAAGCTAGGCCTGTTCCATTTTTACTATCTTGGCCAAACTGCCCTGATTTTTCTGTGATCCTATGTTCACATACTGCATGTATGTTGCTTCGATTCTCGAAAAACAAGTCTTTTTGGCTCAAGCTAGCGAAATGGAAACAGACCTAGGTAGCCCTTAATCAATCTCAGTTTAATGTTCCCAAATTACAGGAAATAAAGGATGATCCATTGGTGCTCCTGCCGGAAGCTGTTCACTTAATTCTGGGAAATCGGGTGAGGTTACCCATTTTCGTGGTGCATGAGTGATATCGTCGCCAAGAAAACGCACAGAAAATACTCTTCGCCGTTGATTGCAACTCACTCCACTAGCAGAGTGAAGCGTGAGCATATGAAAGCAAACTACGTCACCAGGAGTTATTTCCCAACCAATAATGGGGTAATTTTCACGTTTTGAGTCAATATCGGGAAGATCAGCGAGGCTTCCTTTTGGAAACCATTTTGCTTGGTTATCCATAAAGGAACGAGGCATGAGCCATGGTCCTAAATGAGAGCCTGCGATAAATTCCAAAGTGGATGCATAAGGTACTGGATCAACTGGTATCCATAAACTGCAATTTTGTATTCCTTCAATATTGTAATAGGGTTGATCTTGGTGCCATGGAGTTCGTTGCCGCGTGCCTGGCTCTTTAACCAGAAGATGATCATGAAAAAGTCTTGTTTTTTTACTCTCCATGAGTTTTCCGGCAATGAGACTAACTGGTGATTCAAAAATAAATTGTTGATAATGAGGGTTCGTTTTCCAAGTACAAAAATCTTCAATGAATCGCCCCGGATCATCATTTTTACTTGCAATTTTAACTCTGGGACTGGGGAATTTCAGGTTGAGCTCAATGCCGGCTCGAAGTAGCTTTATTTCCATAGGATTTAGAATTTGACGAATACAAACAGCGCCATCTTTTTTATAAGCATCAATTTGAGCTCGCGTAACAGCTACCTCAACACGCTGAATAATTTGTTCTGAAATAGAATGGTTTTCCATTTTTGATGAAAAAATGAGTCGTTTTCATTGATGTTACTAAAACTCAAGATAAAGAGCCATTTCTTAAAGCATGGAAATAAAATAGCGGTAATGCATGATTTTAAAAAAATCATGAGGGCAACTAAAAGTTATGCTATTTTACTGCTTTACCACGAAAAAGGATTGTGCAGGTGAATGAGTTGAAATTAAAGCCCAGCGAGCGGAAAATTATTTTTCTTGCTTCTTTGGGCGGTGCATTGGAGTTTTATGATTTTGTAATTTACGTTATTTTCGCACCGATAATCAGTCAGATTTTTTTTCCAGAAACCGACAAATTGGCTTCGTTAATGAGTGTATATGCCGTTTTTGCCATTGGCTATTTGGTTCGTCCATTAGGAGGTGTCGCTTTTAGTCATTTTGGAGATAAATACGGTCGTAAAAAAACGTTTATTTTTTCGGTCATCCTAATGGCGGTTCCAACAGCTCTTATTGGAGTTTTACCAACGTATCAACACATAGGGATTTTTTCGAGTATCCTTTTGATTTTTTTACGGTTATTGCAAGGGTTATCGATTGGTGGTGAAATTCCAGGAGCATTAACCTTTACTTGCGAACACGTAAATCCTCGTTCCAGGGCACTTGCTTGCGGTGTTATTTTTTCTTGTCTCAATTTAGGTATTTTTCTGGGTGCAATGATTAGTTTAATTCTAACGAATCAACTTTCAAACGAACAATTATTGAGTTTCGGTTGGCGTATTCCATTTATACTTGGTGGTTTACTTGGGATATTCAGTTTCTACATTCGTAAACAGTTGGCTGAAAGCCCCTTATTCCTTGCATTTAAGAATTCAACAGAAAATACGCGAATGCCTTTTGTTGAAGCAATGACTTTATATTGGCGAAAGATTTTACAAGGTATTGGTTTAACGTGCTTGGGATCGGTAATGATTAATTTATTATTCTTATATATGCCTACGTACCTTTCAACGATCCTCGCTTATCCGAAACAACAAGCGACCTTATTTAATACGATTAACTTGGGTTTTTATTCCTTGTTACTTATATTTTTTTGCTGGTGTGCTGATCGTGTAGGTCGTAAGTTGGTTCTTTTAATTGGAGCAGTTGGTTTTATTTTATTAAGTTATATTTTATTTATTACATTATCCAGACAAACAACTTTATCACTTATTGCTGCCTTATTTATTTTTGCTATTTTGAGCAGTGCCATCATGGTTTATCCCAGCTTACTGGTTGAGCTATTCCCAGTTTCTATTCGTTACACTGGAATTGCAATTTCCTATAATCTCGCATTTGCTTTTTTCGGAGGTTTAACTCCGTTTATTGCTACTTATTTAATTGGAGTATTAAACAACAATCTTGCTCCGAGCTTTTATATAACCCTGAGTGCAATTCTTTGTTTTATCGCGGTATTGACTATTAAAAAGCTCTATGTGGAAACGGAAGCTTCATTATGAGTTCGGGAGTAAAATCACTGTCTTTTTCATTTCATCTTTACACATGCAAGAAGCTCTATTGGCCCTTATGTTGCAGACAAAGTATTTCGTTCAGAAATTTCTTTCACTATGGTAGAAAATATTTTAATGGATACATTAAAGCAAATTTCTCGATTAAGCGATATGTATAAGCCGGGCGGGTACAGCAAACCCGGGCATATATGGGGCGCAGAGTTCTCTGGTTTCGCTATGCTGTACCAGGCTTTGCATTTAATTAGGAACTGAACGTTTGTCTTCAAAAAATTCTACTTTACCGGTCTTGATATCATGTAGGCCTGCCACAATCCCTACTTGTTTTTTACTAATTAAATCTTTAAGTATAGGACTTCTTTCTTGCATCTCTCTGACAACTCTTAATGCATTGGCTTTAGCGATAGCATCAATTAATTTAGGATCAGTACAATTTTTTGTTCCTTGTTCTTGCATGCTTATTTGTACTACGGGTTTAATTTTGTCTAAAATCTCAGTTAAATGTCCAAGTTGGACATCTCCACACGCACCTGCTACAGCACCGCATGAAGTATGCGCCAAGACTACAATAAGACGAGACCCAACTACTTTAGTCGCATACTCCATACTACCCAAAATATCTTCATTGAGCACGTTTCCGGCCACACGTAAGGTAAATAAATCAGCTAAACCTTGATCAAAAAAGAATTCAGGAACACTACGTGAATCCATACAATTGAGGACTACTGCAAATGGATATTGCCCATAAGCAGATTGATATGATTGCTTTAAATAATCTCTAGTTATTTGA
The DNA here is from genome assembly GCF_001468035.1 of Legionella tucsonensis. GTDB lineage: Bacteria > Pseudomonadota > Gammaproteobacteria > Legionellales > Legionellaceae > Legionella > Legionella tucsonensis. The sequence goes on along the minus strand of NZ_LNZA01000001.1, from coordinate 2,420,196 downwards.
GTATGGGTTAAAAAACGTTGGTTTCCCTCTTTCAAACGTTGTAGCGCTTGTTTTGGGGTAATTTTCTGTTGCTTTGCTTGAGTTAATGTTTTGCCTAAAATTGGAATCTCTGTAACAGGTGTGTTTGCAAGGCTAGTAAATGCGCAGGTAAAACCCAATATTAAAGTCAAAAATTTTATTAGATGCTGCATTATGATGCTCCGTTTTAATTAGAAATCATTCCTTTTTATTGATAATAACTTAATCTCGCAATTCATACACTATTTCCTTGACCTTTCTTTTCAAAACATGGCGGTCACATTTTGTGACCGTCTCTCAGACATAAAGAGCGGTAGTAGGATGAAAAAATTGTTGAAGATTGCCTGCCACCGCCACTGGATCCCGCGACACATCGCAGGACGTGAAAGGTAAGTAAAAAATCCTTTGACTTAATGGCAGTGAAAAAGCAAATTGTTCTAAGGTTGGATTGAGACACTTTTCTCTGGATTCAATGAAAAAATACGAAGACGATGATGATCTGGATCAAGTGCTACAAAGGTATAGCCAAAATCCATCATCGTCGGGGGTTGAGCAATCTGGATCCCCTGTTGTTGCCAGAGCGTATAAAGTTCGTCAATCACATGAGCATCTTGCACTTGTAATGAAAGCTCTCCTCCACCACCAAGTGCTGTTGCATGGGGTTCAACAGAGTGCTTTGACCATAGACCAAGACGCATACCTGATTTTAATAAAAACATGACAAAAGTAGGTGATGATTCAATAGGTTGACTCTTGAGTAGTTGCTCATAAAACGATGCACTAATCAGAGGAGCATCGACATAAAAAATGATTAAATTGGGATCAAGATGCATAAAGAACTCCTTTTAATTTAACGGAGATTTGAGTTTAAAAGATCATGCTGACAGTTTCTGTCAGTAGTGTTTGCTCATGCATATCCAAAGATATATGGATAACACGAAGGATTGGTGATTTAATATTGCCAAAGTTGTCCTGTCCAATAAGTAAGGCAGGAATATTTAAAAGGAAGTTGGGCATGAATAAGTTCTATGTAGATCCCGATATAGCAAAAGCCTCCACTTTACCTGCACATTTTTATACGTCTTCGGAGTGTTTTGAACAAGCAAAAGAAAAAATATTTGCCAGGACTTGGCAGTTTTGTTGCAGTACAGAATGCTTGCGGTTGAATGGGCAATTAGTACCTTTTACGTTATTGCCAGGATTGTTGGATGAACCTTTATTATTTGTGTGTGATGAGCAAAACCACTTTCGTTGTCTCAGTAATGTATGCACCCATAGGGGTAATATTTTGATTGAGGTACCGTGTTCTTCTGAGAAAATTAAGTGCTCCTACCATGGACGTCGATTTAATCTTTGCGGCGAATTCCTGCATATGCCCGAATTTGAAAAGACCTGTAATTTCCCAACTGCAAAAGATAATTTACCGCAAATTCCATTTGATTGTCTTGAGTCATTTCTTTTCGCTTCATTAGCGCCGCAAGTGCCTTTTAAGGACGTGTTTGCTGATATTAAAGAACGCCTTTTCTGGTTGCCAATGGAAAAAATGCGTCTCGATATGAATCGCTCACGCGACTATTTAGTTAAAGCGCATTGGGCATTGTATTGCGAAAATTATCTTGAAGCATTGCATATCCCTTTTGTCCATCATTCATTAAGAAAAGTGATCGATTGCACCACCTATACTACAGAGCTTTATCGTTATTGTAATTTGCAATTGGCTTTAGCCAGTCATGGTGAAGAGAGCTTTGTTTTGCCTAAAGACTCGCCTGATTATGGAAAACAAGTGGCGGCTTATTATTATTGGATTTTTCCAAACACAATGCTTAATTTTTATCCGTGGGGTTGTTCTGTCAATGTAGTGAAACCATTAGGACCTGCATTAACAAAAGTTTCATTTTTAACTTATGTACTTGATGAAACCAAGTTAGGCAAAGGAGCAGGAGGTGACTTAGATAAAGTGGAACGTGAAGATGAAGAAGTTGTGGAGTCAGTTCAGCGGGGAGTTCGTTCTCGTTTTTATGAGGCAGGCCGTTTTTCTCCCACAAAAGAACAGGGAATCCATCATTTTCAACGACTACTTTGTGAGTTTCTTAATGATAAATAGATTAAATAATAGTGATATATTAGGGGACACCGCCATTAAGTAACAAACATCGAACCTACAGAATTAAAAAATACATACAAAGTCAATCCATTTAAATCCGTAAGAATTGATTCTTCCTCGACATAAAGATAAACAAATTTTGTGTCAAACTTTATCGAGATAAATCGTTAATAAAAACTGTGGTGCTACCAGCAAAAATCTACAATATGACTAGGAACTAATATTAGCTAAAAATCCGTAATAGCAAAGATAAAGTCCCAGCAAGAAATTAATTAAAATGGCGAAGTAGGTTATCGATTGTCTTTGTAGGAATGGCTTGGTCAAGTACTTTGCCAGGTTAGGAAAAGCAACATTCAATATACCCTTAATAAAAACAGCCCACGAAACAGTCGTTATGATTACCTGCCATGAAAAAGCCCAAATATTATGAGTTAAGATTAAAAGAAGGCCAACAATCAATAGGTTAAGTCCCATCAAGAACTGCATCGCTGGGTTTTTCATTAACTCAGAAATAACAGAAGGCATTCTATTTTTGTTAATCAAAACAGAAATACTGATAATCATAAAATATAATCCCATTGCTTTGGCAAGAAAAAGGGAAGTGTTCATTTTACATCCTTGTTTTCGTAAATGATATAAACCATATTATGGAGAACTGCTGCCCTATTCAACCAAAAATCAGATTAAATCTTTTAATAATTTATTATGTATTATCCTCTTGCATTAGATGAAATCACTATCACATGAATTTCTGGTAGATTTTGTATGAGAGCACAAAACTCCTGAGCATGAGAGGATTTACTTAAATTTAAATAAAAATTTAAGTAACCGATGATTTTCATATTTCGTTCTATTACTTTGATGAAGTATGAACCACTGTTCTACGCTTACTCAACTCTGTGAATGTTCGCAATTATGGGTGCAATTTCTCGGTATAAAAAAATGCTTTACTTGTCTGGAGTTATTATTAACAGTGTTTTTTTAGTGCATCGATACCCTCTTGCCTGACTACTGACTATATGTTTCTGATCAATTAAAAAACCACTCTTTTAACTTAGGGTTGCTTGAGTTAAAAGAGTGGTCAGAGTTTTTAATTGAGAACTCACCTACTTCTTAATAAAGAACGGATAATTGGTGATATTTTTGCTGCTGCAGATGCTTCGAATCCACCTGAGATAAAATCACCAGGAAGTGTAGGGGAGTCTCTATTAATGACATAAGTCCAGGTAGTTCCCCTATTTTTACTTACAGCTACCAAAGGATATATTGGTTCGTCAAGACTCCCATAATTACCAGCAGCAATACAATTTTGCTCATTACAACTTACGCTATTTAAAGAAGCAGCATCTATATATCCTGCGGGCAAGCCAGGTGTACTGCTAGTAATTCTGTAGGTCCAGGTAACCCCATTATCGCTACTTGCTGCTAATAAAGGATAAAAGTGATCAGGTAAAAAAGCAGCGCCAATATCGGTATAATTACCTGCTGCAATACAATTATTAGACAAGCAGGTTACCGATGAAAGTGATCCTGCTGCGAAATCAGCAGGTAAAGCTGGCGAACTACTGGAAATTCGAAAGGACCAAGTCACGCCATTGTTTGTACTTGAAGCCAATAAAGGTATAAAATTGCCTCCCGTATTGATATATCGCCCCGACGCCACACAAGTAGTTGCACTGCAGCTGGTGTCTGTAAATATACCGTTACTAGTAAAATCACTTGGTAAGGTGGGCGTACCATTAAAAACTCTATAAGTCCAGGTTAAACCTCCATTTGTACTTGAAGCAAGTAATGGGTATCCTACACCTTCTACACCATTAAAGTGTTGCCCTGCTGCAATGCACGTTGTTCCATAACAGCTCACACTATTAAAGAATGCTTCATCCGTGTTTTCAGGTAAAGTTGGGGTGCTGCTCGAAACTGTATAAGTCCAAGTCTGCCCACGGTTTATGCTTGTTGCTATTAAAGGAAATCTTATAAATACAGAGTTAGTATAACTTCCAGCTGCTATGCAAACATTATTGGTTGTACCCTCGCTGCAACTAACACTACTAAACTGACCATTACTAAAGTCACTCGGTAGGCTAGGAGTATTCTCTGAAAGCGTATATTGCCATGTTGCCCCATTATCAAGACTTGTTGCTAGAAGAGGATACTCTGCAGTACTCGAGTATCTTCCACCAGCAATACACACGCTATTGTTGCAGCTTACATCTGCAAAACTTCCTGAGAGAGTCCCTGCGGGTAAGGCAGGAGAAGAACTTGTTATCTTATAGGACCAAGTGACACCTTTATCAGTACTTAGAGCCAATAAAGGAAAACTTGTGACATCAGAAAAATAGAACCCTCCAGCAATACATGTATTGAGGTTACAACTTGCACTGGTCAATCGTGTAAATTGATTTATTGAATCTATTGGAGGCGTAGGGAATTGGCTTGTAATACGGTAAAACCAATTTAACCCATCAATACTCGCGGCTAAAAGCGGAAAAGCAGATTCCACATCAGTAAAGCGATAATACCCAGCTGCAATCAAAGGCAATACAGGAGGAGGGGGTGGTGGTGGAGGAGGTGGTGGTGGTGGTGGAGGTGGTGGCGGCGGTGTAACTACAACTACATTTAAAGGAACACAAGCAGTCGTACAGCTACTACCTTTGCAGAGGGCAAATCCACTTTGAGCTTGACCAAAGATATCTAATCTTAAAACACAACTTGCATGCGCAGCTAAATTAATTGGATTAGAGCAAAAGTTACTTCCTAAATTTTGCCGAACAGTATTGGGCAGTCCTCTTAATGTATAGCCTACTCGGGCTGAACTGGTATTATTAGTAATGGTATAATAAGCAGAAACCATAGATCCTGCAGGCACAGTAGTTGGAATCATAGTTCCGTGAGTTGGACTAATAGTGAAATTACCAGCAGCAAAAGTATAACTGCTAGTGAATAAAGATATGGCAGCACAAATGACCTTGGCTAAGGGTAAATTAAATTTATTATCCATAATAATGTCCTTTGACGACTCTTAAATTAAGTAAGAGAGTTGAGCAATGAATTGGTGCGCATATGTATCATGAGCTCTTAAGCTAAATGGTACAGAAGCAGTATAGCCATCAAAATTCACATTTCCCTCACCAAGTGATATTGTTCCAAAATCACTGAAGCGATACCCAAGACCAAATCGAAAATGCTGATTAAGATTAGCATCAACCCCTGCCCCTAAGGTGAAACTTAAGCGTTGATCAGAGTTATTTTTAAAAAGTGGAGTAAGATTTATATCGCAGGTTTCATGCGTCGACGCATCATAGTTGTATGCTCGATTAAAAGAAACACCTAGACCTGCGAACAAATAAGGGTGAAAGGAATCTTGTACCGTTGTTAATAATTTTGTAGCTGCTAATAACTGCTGCGGTTGAAATTTGTATTTATATTGGTATTGGGTTGATGTGCTTGGCTCTATACCTACGCTATGTATTCCTTGAATTCTAGTACTACCGAAGTAGGCATAATCAACGCCTAATTGCATTAAAAAGGAAGAAGTAAAAACATACTCGAGCCCCAAAAAAATACCACCAACACCCGTGTCATTATCATGACCAGAGTTTCTATATAGATAGATATTGTCATCATCACCGTAATAGGTTTCTATATTTCGGACATGCATATTGGCATATCCACCTAAAATTGAAATTACAGGATATAAATTAGTTTGGTAAATTTTTTGAATGTCTGATTCACCTGCTAATAATGTTGTAGAGCATAAGAAAGAGCTCAAGAAGCTTAGGCTTAATAATTGAAGGCGCATATTATATCCTTATTTGTAATGCACATCTTGAAAAAAGCCGTGGATTCTATCAATAAATTTGATACTTTTCAATGATTCTCTAGATATTATCAGGGCAAAATCAGCGTCAAATTGTAGAAAAAACTTATTGGATACAAGCTGATTATGTTTGGAGTGTTAAAGATAATCAAAAGGCATTACATGAAGAAATTAAAGATTACTTTATAGTAATTCTTATATTGGTGTGCCGTTTTTATAATGATCTGGGTTGGACATAAATGGATAAAAAAGACAAAGATTATACACTTTGCACGAGTGTAAGTTTGACTGTAAATAATTAGGATAGAATCTGATGATATTTCTCAAAATAATAATTTACAAATTATTTCGTTCAGCTTATATTTTGATTTATGTACACAAATCAAAAAATGACTGAAGCATGTATGCATTAATTGACTGCAATAATTTTTATGCATCTTGTGAGCGTCTTTTTCGCCCTGACTTACGAGGGAAGCCTATAATTGTGCTTTCAAGTAATGATGGTTGCGTTATTGCTCGCTCTAATGAGGCCAAAGCCTTAGGTATTGGTATGGGGGAGCCTTATTTTAAGGTTAAGGCTTTATGTACCCGGCATCAGATTCATGTATTTTCTTCTAATTTTACTTTATATGGTGATTTATCTCAGCGCGTCATGTCGACCATAGAGCAAGAATGGCCGCATGTAGAAATTTATTCCATTGATGAGGCTTTTCTTGATTTAAGCAGTATGCCTGTGCATTTGCAGGATTCATTTTGTATGGTTTTACAAAAAAAGATTCTAAAGAATATAGGTATTCCTACTTCTATAGGTATTGGTCAAACTAAAACACTAGCAAAGTTTGCGAATCATTTGTGTAAAAGAGTATTAAAAACGCCTGTTTTTAATATGAATGGCCAACAGGAATGGCTTAAAAAAATTGCTATTGGCGAAGTATGGGGTATTGGTAGAAAGTGGAGCCAGAAGCTGATTGATTATGGTATTGATACAGCGTTTGATTTGGCAACAATGAATATACATGTGCTAAAAAAGCAGTTTAATGTGGTTGTGATGCGTACGGCTTTGGAATTGCAGGGTATTCCTTGTCATGATTTGGAGGTACAGGAAGCCAAGCAAAGTATTTTATCTTCAAAAAGCTTTGGTACGATGCAAACCGAATATTCAGCAGTCGCAGAAGCTCTGAGTAGTCATTGTGCACGGGCAGTTGAAAAATTACGGACACAACACTCATTAACACGCTGCATGCATCTTTTTATCTACACCAATCGATTCCGAGAAGACTTGGCACAATATGTTCAATCCATTGAGATACGTTTTGCTCACCCCACTGATGACTTGAGAATAATTACTCATTTAGCAAAAAAAGGGTTATCTCAAATCTTCAAGCAAGGATCTTATTATAAAAAGACCGGGGTTTGTCTTGTCGATCTTACCCCTAAAGAATCACGTCAACTGGATTTATTTCATCATGTCAGTCATAAGGAGTTGCAGTCGACAGAAGATTTTATGTGCATTTTTGATAAAGTGAATCAAAAATTTGGTCGAAATACCTTATATCTTGCTGCAGAAGGATGCAACGGTAAGCCTTGGGATGCACGTTTACAAATGCGCTCACCACGCTACACTACAAGTTGGTCCGAATTACCCGTGGTACGTAACCGCACTTGAAGAGAGTCGCCTTATTTTACAGTAACTGACTCTAATTCTCATTACTATTAAAGAAATACATGTTTTTGCCTATATTCCGTCTGCGAGATTCTGTCAAAAAGTAATACAAACAACATCAAATTTCTTTATATGGTTGGTGGTGAGTTTTTTGCTTACTCTATCGAATTTATTAAGCTGTAGAGTAAAACCGAGACTCAAGCTACACTAAAGACGGGATAAAAGTCATGCCTGGGGTTATCCAGTGCTCCCCTCTCTTTGTTTCATGCGAAAAAATGATATAAAGTAAAATCGAAAAATTACCAGGCAGCAATAATGTGGGATCAGAATAAAAAAGAATATTTAAAACGTCTGTCCAAGATTAAACCTTACCTTAAGAATAATAAATTTGTTGAGACGAATGACATAATCACAGTGCTTTCACATCTCATTCACTCAGGTGATCGAGTATGTATTGAAGGAGATAATCAAAAGCAGGCCAATTTTCTGGCTGTCGCTATGACTCAATTAAATCCTGCTCAAATAAATCATTTACATATGATCCAATCAGCTATTGTTTTACCAGAACATCTTGATGTGTTTGAAAAGGGGATTGCAAGTCGAATTGATTTTTCTTATTCAGGCCCGCAATCAACCCGTCTTGCTGATATGGTGAAAAATAAAAAGATCGAGATAGGTAATATTCATACTTATAATGAACTTTTTGGACGATTGGTTGCAGATTTGACCCCCAATGTTTGTTTGTTGATGGCAGATAAGGCAGACAGGAATGGAAATTTATTTACCGGGGCAAACACAGAAGACACTCCTGCTATTATTGAAGCGACCAATTTTAAAGACGGTGTGGTCGTTGTACAAGTCAATGACGTAGTGGAGTACTTACCGCGAATTGATATTCCGGCAGGTTGGGTTGATGTCATTGTTCAAGGTCCGGAAGCATCTTATATCGAGCCGCTTTTTACCCGTGATCCCGCACACATTGATGAAGTGAAAATATTAATGGCCATGATGGTGATCAAAGGAATATACGCACCTTATCAAGTGAATATCTTAAATCATGGTGTGGGTTTTAATACATGCGCCATTGAGTTGCTGTTGCCTACCTATGCTGAATCATTAGGTCTAAAAGGAAAAATATGCCAACACTGGATTGTTAATCCTGTACCTACCTTAATTCCTGCGATTGAAGCAGGATTTGTAAAAACAATTTATCCGTTTGGGGGAGAGGTAGGAATGAATCGCTATGCAGCTTCTCGTCCCGATGTCTTTTTTACAGGTAAAGAGGGGCGTTTGCGTTCGAATCGTATGTTAGGCCAATTATCAGGGCATTATGCTTGCGATGTTTTTATTGGCGCAACATTGCAGATGGATCTTGAGGGGAATAGTTCTACCGCTGTTGAAGGGCGTATTGCGGGTTTTGGTGGTGCTCCTAATATGGGCTGCGATGCTCCTGGCCGACGTCACTCTTCTTATTCCTGGTTGAAAGCAGGTCAAGAACGCAGTGAGGCACTGGGGTTAAAAATGCCGCGAGGAAGAAAACTAGTGATTCAAATGGTAGAAACGTTCCAAAGTTCAGCACAACCCACATTTGTAGAAAAACTGGATGCCTGGGCTTTGCAAAAGTCGATGAATGCCGATTTGCCTGCAGTGATGATTTATGGAGATGATATAAGTCATGTCGTTACGGAAGAAGGTATTGCCAATCTTCTGATGTGTCGCAATCTTGATGAGCGTGAACAGGCCATTCGAGGTATCGCAGGATATACCGAAGTTGGAATAATGCGCAATAGAAAAAAGGTTGAGGAATTGCGTCACCGAGGAGTCATTAAACGCCCTGAAGATTTAGGAATCAAAGTTTCTGATGCAACCCGAGACTTATTGGCAGCTAAGTCAATTCGTGACCTTGTTAATTGTTCAACGGGCTTATATGAACCGCCTGTAAAATTTAGAAATTGGTAGGGCAAAGAATATGGAAAAGATGGAATTTCGATTTACACTTCCTGGTAAACGTTTGCAAGGAAGAAAAACTGTTTGTGGCGTTGTCGGCTCAGGTAATCTGGAAGTCATTATTGAAGAAAACACCACTTCTGAAACAATTTTTACGATTCAGACTGCAATTGATCATTATAAGCCAGTTTGGAAAATGGTTATTGAGGATTTTGTATGTAAATATCAACCTGTTGGCTTGCAATTTACCCTTAATGATAATGGAGCAATACCTGCAGTTGTTTTATTGCGTTTAAGCCAGACACTAGATGAGTTTCAAGGTAATTACAAAATAGGAAGTAATTATGAGGAGCTTGATGCACGTGAACGAATTCAGGTTATTTTTGATAAAGGTTCGTTCACTGAGTGGCTTGCTGATGAAAAGCTTTATAGCCCCCATTTAGCTGCTTTAAATTTGCCAGGTGAAGCAGATGATGGCATTGTCATTGGTTCAGCCTTGTTACAAAAAAGTAAAGTACTTGTTGCAGCCCAGCAAAAGGATTTTATGGGAGGTGCAGTGGGTGAAATTCATGGAGCAAAACTTACCGGTTTATTTAAAGCCGCGATCGAAACTCAAACTAAGGCGGTAATTCTTCTCATTGATAGTGGTGGAGTGCGGTTACATGAAGCCAATGCAGGAGAAATATCAATTTCAGAAACGATTCGTGCCGTTTTTGAAGCAAGGCGTCACGGAGTAACTACTGTAGGTGTTATTTGTGGGAAAAATGGTGCTTTTGGTGGTATGGGAATTATTTCTGCGTGTTTGGATTATCTTGTGATTAATGAAATAGGCCGTATAGGAGTATCCGGTCCTGAGGTGATCCAGGCAGTCGCTGGTGTCAAAGCATTTAATTCACAGGATAGAGCTCTAGTGTGGCGCGTATATGGAGGAAAAACTCGCTATTTACAGGATATCGCTCAAAGCTATGTAGGCTCTGATGTTGACACATTACGCGCCAAACTGATTGCTGCGCTTGATAAAGGTGTTTCTTTGGATCTTAATTCCATAAAGCAAAAGCATGCTTTGTTAAAAAAGCGTTTGCAAGAAACCCAGGGGTTTCAGGAGCAGGGGGCTTATCTTAATCAAATTGCTCCAAAGTATGCTGCGACTCTTTTTGATATGGACGAGCAGGAATTTTTAAAAGCAGCGAAACATATAAAAAATAAATCGTAAAAATTGTAGTCTGGCTACAAAGTATTCAGGATATATGATATAGACCCCAAATGTGGAGATATCATCAGATAGACCATAGATTTTATGCAGAAGGAATAAGAAAATGGTTGCATTAAAGGATCTTCTCAAACAAATCTTTTCTCAGGAAGTGGAGTTGGCAGAGAATCAATCGGTTGTTTATGGACAAGCAACGCTGAATAATCAACTGATTCATATCCTTGGGTTAAAAGAGTCAACATTCCTGGGAGTAGAACAAGCGCTGATTATGGCTCAGCACGTAATCGACATTCTTGAGAGTCGAACAAAAGAGCCTGTTCTTCTTTTAGTCGATGTTGCAGGACAAGAGTTAACAATGCGTGATGAATGGTTGGGCATGCAACAATATTTTGGTCATTTACTTGAATGTTTGGAGTGTCTGCGTCAACAGGGGACTTCCTTAATATCACTTGTTTATAACCAAGCATTAGGTGGGGCTTTTATTGCCTATGGTTTGATGGCAGATACAATTTTAGCTTTACCTGACGCAGCATTGGCGGTGATGTGGTTAGAGGGAGTTTCCAAGGTAACCAAAATAGAGTTGAGTACACTTCAGGAGCTCAGTAAGACATTCCCAGTTTTTGCCCCTGGCGTGCAAAATTTTTACGAACTTGGCGGATTGCATGAGATTGTAAATTCATCTGAACTTGCTGAAAAAATTGATTGGGCAATCCGCAAGAAAAATACCAAAGATGATCGAGCACTTTTAGGTAGCAAGCGAGGGGGTAGAAAGCTTGCTTACTCAATTATCAACAAAGTAGCCAATCATTTATGACGTTACAAAGACATCATTTAATTTATCTTCAGCCTGATGCAGATTTTGCTGTTGCTTCGATTCATGAAGATAAGAAAATGATTGAAGAACAAGTATACCTCTGGCTTGAAAAGGATTTGCCTTGTATTTATGCGAAACAATTAGCCCAAGAAACAATTACTCTGGGATTAACTCTTTTGCATGCCAAGAAAAAGCACCGGATTGGTTTACAGGTTGCCCCATCATTTGTGCAAAAACAAAAGCCGCTTCCTCAACTCCTAGAGATGCGGGATTTTTTTTCTTCTTGTTATGGGATAAAAAAGGTAGATACTCTTATTAAGCTATTGCCAATTTCTGATATTGCTGTTTATGGATCATTTTTATTTCATTATGTATCAGGATATTCTTTTGTTGATCGGGCCTCGGATCTTGATTTACTTATCTTGTACCAAGACTATTCTTTAGTCGATTTACGTGAATCAATTGCTGCTTTATCAAAAAAATTTAATCGAATTATTGATGGTGAGGTTCGTTTTCCTTATCTTGGTGATATTCCTATCAAGGAATTGCTTCATTTATCCGCAAAGAAACTGTTGTGTAAAAGTAAGGACAAGGTTACGTTATTATCAAGAGCAGAACTTTATGAACACTATCCTTTGCTGTGAAAGAACGCTTGCCAGAATAGCAGTTAGATCCCTTTATTTTGAAGTCAAAGCTTATCCTAAACCAGGCTTGGTCAGCTTTAAGGATGCGGGTGCGCATCATGATATGAACGGAACAACATTTTATCGTAGTCTTTTTTCATTGCGTCATTATTTTTATCAAATCACAAAAAAAGGATTAGTAAATGATTCTTTTGAAGAATTAAAACAAGCAGCCATTGAGGCAGAACAGCGCATGCTCGAAAAAACTCAGGGAGTCAATACCCATCGTGGTGCTATTTTTGCTTTAGGTATCGTTTGTGTTTCTGTCATGAGGCTGGCTCAGGAAAAAATGCAATTCACACCCGAGGACGTTCGCCGTCAAATATTGAAAGACTGGCCAAGGCATTTGACAAACCATCTTGGGCATCCGGAAAGCCATGGTGCTTTAGTACGTCAAAAATATAAAGTTGTTGATGCCAAGCAAATGGCAATGCATGGCTATGATCTGGTTTTTCAATTACTTCCTGCGTTTATATCACTTTTTCGCGAGACCCGATCACTTGATGCGGTCTGTTTATTTGCGTATGCAGAACTTTTACTGCATATGGATGATACCAATATTCTTTACAGGAAAGGTAAGCCAGCGCTGGATTATGCAAAAAATAGAGTAGCAGAATTATTGGCGATTTGCTGTTTACAAACTCGTCGAAAAAAGGCATTGGAATTACATCAATTTTTTTCTGAAACGGGGATTAGTCCAGGAGGAGTAGCTGATTTGCTCAGCGTCTTATTATTATTAGGCCAATTATTCTGTGAACCATTACGCGATTACCGCAGCCTTAAAAAATTTTAGAAAAAACAACTATACTTTAATTAATAAGGCATTTCATTTATAAGGTAATTCGTTTTGAATAGGGAGAAAGGATATGGAACCCAGTAATTATTTATCTCAATCTCAATTAGATTTAATACCTATACTTTCTCGTGCAACTATTTTTACAGGCATTGGTCACATTGAACAGAAAATGCTGGCTGATAAATGTGTTATTGAAAATTATAAGCCTGAAGAAATCGTTATTGAACAAGGTGAAATAGGGGACAAGCTTTATATTATTATTCGAGGTTCAGTGCAGGTCTCTATAAAAACACAGTCTATGGGCTGGAAACGCGTTAATATTTTGGGACCTGGTGATGTGTTCGGGGAAATCGCTATTTTACGCAATGTCCGCAGAACAGCACGTATTAGTACCATCACTGCTTGCCAGTTTCTGACTATTAGTGCAAGTGATTTTTTGGCAGTATATCAATATTTTCCTGCGCGAGCACGAGACAATATTCAGTTAGTTGTTGCCAAACGGTTGCAAGAAAGCGGTGCTCATGTGCGTTTGTAAAATACGGCTCTAATATTTTCGTTGCGAATTTATTTTTGTAACGCGCAATGAGTAGTTATCATTGCACAATAATTACATGAGTCATCGATAGAAGTTGAGTTGCGATTTCTGGAAATAAAATGGAAGCAAATTTTATTAATATTATATTGGGCTTTATCGAAGGGTTTGGCCTAATTGTTTCTCCTTGTATTTTACCTATTTTACCTATTTTTCTAGCAGGATCACTTATTGGATCCAAAAAACGACCGATGGGGATTATTGCGGGTTTTACTTTGTTTTTTTCTTTATTGGTGTTTTTTTCTCATCAATTAGTGCGTTACCTAAATGTAGATTTTAATTTAGTTCGAGAGATCGGTTATGCCATTTTACTCCTTTTGGGGAGTATCATGCTCTCGACTTATTTAACAGAGCAGTTTGGCAAAATAACCCAAGGACTCACTCGGATAAGTACCTTTTTTTCTTCAGTCAACAAACCAGAGGGAGGATTTTGGAATGGACTGTTTTTGGGGGGGATCATTGCAATTATTTGGACTCCTTGCGCTGGACCGATTTTGGCTGCAATTATTGTACAAACAACGTTACAGGAAACGACAATAATCAGTTTCTTTACTTTGGTGGCTTTTGCTCTGGGCGCTGCGATTCCCATGTTTATTATTTCTCTATACGGAAAAAAATTAATAAATACTTTCTCCTTTTTTAAAGCACACGCCACTCTTTTCCGTAAATTTTTAGGCGTGGTTATTATTGCAAGCGTGGTTTATATGGTTTACTTTGAAGGAAAGGTAGTTTCTTCTTCAGTGCATCCTCAAACAGGAATTAAAACGTCAAATTCACTGATTAATGGTTTATGGTTTACTTATCAAGCACCTCCGATACAAGGTGTCGATGCTTGGATTAATTCATCTCCTATACGCTTGATTGATTTACGTGGAAAAGTGGTCTTAATTGATTTTTGGACTTATTCATGTATCAATTGTTTACGTACCCTACCTTATCTTAATGATTGGTATAAGCGCTACCATAGTAAAGGACTTGTTATTATTGGCATCCATACGCCTGAGTTTGATTTTGAAAAAAATTTAGATAACGTCAAAGCAGCAGTGAAGCGATATGGAATTTTATATCCTGTAGCACTTGATAATCAATTTATTACCTGGAGGAACTATAAGAATCATTATTGGCCTGCTCATTATTTAATTAATAAAAAAGGTGATGTGGTCTATAGACGTTTTGGTGAAGGTGAATATGAGGTGATGGAGAATAATATTCGCTTTCTATTAGGAGTCAAAGACTTAAGCACTGTACGATCTTTAAAAGATACTTCGGTGAGTATCACACAAACACCAGAAACTTATTTGGGATATGCAAAGGCTGATTCCTATAACAGTCCCGAACTCATAAAAGATAAAACGGCACGCTACTATTTTTCTGATAAATTATCTACTAATGCCTGGGGCTTGGAGGGATTATGGCAAGTCAATGCGGAGTATATCGTTGCAGAAGAAGTAAATGCGGCGGTTAAAATACACTTTAATGCACGCAAAGTATATGCTGTCATGGGAAATAGTACTGCTAAACCCATTAAGGTTAAAGTGATTTTAACTGATGAACAATCAGGCAAAAAGCTGCAGGAAAGTAGCATTTTAGTTGATAAATATTCTATTTATGAGCTGATTTCGGAGCTGAAATTTATCAATGGATACCTGCAGATTATGGCGAGTGAGCCTGGAGTCAAAGTATATACTTTTACCTTTGGGGACTGACGTTGGATTTAAGACATATTAGTCGGGGTTACCTGGGATGTTAGCTCATCAAGAAGCGTCGTTTCTTTTTTTCCCTCATAAAAGAAAGAAGCGGGATTTGGGCTTGGGGCGGCACTAAGTTCTATAGGGTTTACAGACTCTTTTTGAATTGCTCCACTATTTTTGAGTGAATCAGGTTTGAATTCCGGATAGTTCTTTTTTAGTTCCAAAAACGTATCGACCTTAAATAGAAGCTTAAATAACCCAATAATCTCTTTATCTTTAAGTTGTTCTAAGAGCATTCCTAAATCAATAAAGATTTGTCCGTTGATAAAAACAGCAACCTCAGCATTAATTGCTTCCTCAATTTGTTTTTGAGTGTACCCAGAATCATTCATTCCTCCAATTGCTTTGATTGAAAAACGTTCTTTTAATGCAAATGAAAAACTATCAGCCAATGCATCGCGAAATTTTTCTGAATTTTCTATAGGGAGCTCAACAAGTAAGTTTTTACCATATGCATTCGATTTACTGGAAATTTTAATACCAAATTTTTTGTGGTGAATACTAAACTCCCTTAAAAACAAAAGAATATTATCTGCTTTGACGAGTTCTCTTTTTGGCTTTATGGGATATGGAATAGCAATGTCCATGTTACCCGGAATTTTTGTTAAGAGGCTTGCGAAGTTAAATGCACCAATATGAAAAAAATGACAATTTCCACCACCTAAAACATGCTCATATTTTATTGGATCAGTTGTGTCATTGGTGATACTGAAAAGGCTTACTTGCAGAAGTGGCCAACCTGAGTCGTAATTGCGGGAGAATAGATTATGCTGACTGAAAGTCTTGTTGAAGCAATTCAGAATAGTAGTCTGTTCTTCCTCTGAAAAAGGCTGTATTGGCATGGTATCCCTTTAAGTAAGTGTGCCTTTTAAAGCACTGCGATGTGCTGTTTTTATTTTTTGATAATAGAAAGAACCTTTTTTACTTCAGCAACGATTTTTCCCTCTTCATCAGTTATAGGGACAATAAATTCTGAGTCAATTTTTTTTGCCTCATTGACTTCAAGTCGAATTTTCTCAACGTGCACTGAGGATAGCTCAAATTGTGCGTAAAGCGTGCCTTTAGCGGGTATTTTATAACGAATGGAAGCTGATTTATCCCAAACAATATATCCTTTTCCTAATGAATGCATAAGCATTAACATATAAAATGGATCAGTCATTGAGTACATGGAACCACCAAAATGCGTTCCCACATAATTTTTATTCCAAAAACGCATCTTCATTTGGACGACAATATAAGTACCATCAGAATGAAATTTTTTTACGCTGATTCCGGCACCCCAAAAAGGTGGCCAAAACCGTATCATTCTTAATAGTGTTGAAAGTTTCATGCAAATAGTTCCAGTATAAAATAGAGGGGGTTCCAGACTCTATTTTTCATTTTATGTCAATTTCAGTCAATAAATATTATATATTCGATAAGAGAATTATTTTAAATAATACTTTGTGCTGATACAGCTCTTTCACAAAGCATGCGTAATGCAGCTGCGATTTGTTTTAATTCATCATTGTGTAAATGATATTTTTTACCTAATTGAGCGGGATCAGTGAAACTTAGCCACACTTGGCCGTTTTGGTCTTCAGTAGCCATTACCCGCAAAGGTAAATCAAGTGCGATTGCTGCATTTTCTTGCATTAATGAAGTTCCTTTTTCTGGGTTACCTATAATAAGGACTTCGGTAGGCGGAAGTGATTGATTTACCTTTTGAGCCTCATTACTATGATCAATGTGAGCAAAGATTTTTCCACCTTTTTGGGTAATTATATCAATTATTCGTTGAATTGTTTGGGAGACAGAGTAAGGACTTTGAAGGGTCTGTGAACCCGAGCCTTCTGGTGTCCCTAGCTTCATATCGAAAGCTGCTGCAATTTTACGGCCTAAGATATCTAAATCAGATAAATTCTCTTTATTTGCCAAAAGGGTGACACACAAAAGTTCATTTGGTGCTGTAAAACGGCTTAAAAAAGCTGAGAAACCAGGAGTATTTCCTTTTATTTCCATTAATCCTGGATGACCAGGGAATAACCACCCCGCATTGCCGGGTATGACTGTTTTATTTTCTAAAGTAATGCAATGATATAGAAAATCTCTGTTCTCACTTTCTTTGATTAGAATAGTTCCAGCTAGACTGATATCCCATAAGCTGATGTCTTCTGCTGATGCAATTACACCGCTGTGTGCAAAAGTAGTTGTCCAAGTGTTTCCTGAGGCTGCATTGTTATCCGCTGTATAACCAACAGCCACTTCCAAAGGGTCTATATAAGATGGATTATGTAAAAATTCGCTGTGCTTAAAAGGAAAGGTGCCATTGTGCACTTCATTGTCGATTGAGGAAATATTTCTGATAAAAAATGTACGTTTTAAACCCACACGTTCAATTTGATTTTTGGTGACAAATGATTCATAACTTACACCGCTGGTATTTTCAATAATAATCCCGAGTAGGTAATAATTTGAGGCACTGGGTTGCATTTTGGTGCCTGAAGGGAAGAGTAAATTTGGATCCTTGATTAAATTAAAAATCTCTTCAGGCTTATAATCTTTGTGATAAGAAAAACCTTCACATTCTGAATAATCCGGTATTCCTGAGCTATGGGTTAATAATTGTCGAATGGTAACACCTTGCCATTCTTGCGGAAGAGCCGATAGAGACGTAGAAATTAAGTCATCTAACTCCAGTTTTCCTTCTTCTATTAATTGCATCATAGCAACTGCAGTAAATGCATGAGTTAATTGACCTATGTGAAAGAGTGTGCGTGTCGAAACCAAAAGTTTTTTTTCTGTATCAGCGAACCCATAACCGACTACTCGTGTAATATATGGGGCTTGAACAATGGCTAGAGACATTCCCGGAATATTATTTTCTTCCATGTACTCTATTATGAGATCATCTACAGATTGTCCACGATAAAGAGTATGGAAATCGCCGCGACCATTACCAGAGATGGTGTTCATTTTGTTATTCCTTTCTATTATGGCTCAAACTATTTTTAGTATAGATGAGTATGGAGGTGCTGTAGCAGATAATGAGATGAAATGGAGTCTGGAGGCATTACAGAAAGAAATCAATGGAAAAGTGTTTTTACGGAGGGTGAAAAAGCAAAAAATATGGGACTTTATACTTTGAAGCGATATGGAAAATTCCCAACTTCAAAAAATTAGGATAATAGATCATTTATGAGATGAGTGGTAAAAAATTAATATAAGATGTATTCTGTGACCCTAAGAATGTACGAAAAAATTATAAGGTATTAATTATTAGGTTAAAAATGATAAGAATTGATCTTCTACAAAATAATCTTGATGCGATCCCTGAGCTTGCCCTCATTTGGCAAGAAGGTCTTGGAAAAATTTGGTTACCTGATGTGCCGCTAGATGTTGTAGAACAGCGTTTTCGTGATCATGCAAACCATGATCAGTTACCAATTACCTTTGTAGCATTTGATGAAGAAAAGCCAGTAGGAATGTGCAGCTTACGTGAAAATGATGGTATTCGTCCGGATTTAATGCCATGGCTGGGCTCTTTAGCCGTAAAGCCTGCATATCAACGGCAAGGACTCGGTAAACGTCTTATTGATGTAACTAAAGAGCAAGCAAAAAAAATGGGATATGAAGTGCTTTATCTTTTTGCATTTGATCAAACAATTCCGAATTACTACCAATCATTAGGATGGAAAATTATAGATACAGACCATTTTACAGGACATCCTGTTACAGTAATGAAAATTATAATGTAAACCCCAATTATCCAATTGTAGACCATTAGAAATCCTTTGAAGAACGCTGATTTGCTCGTTAAGATTTTGTAAACATCCTAAATCGCAGGGTTTGATTCTTTGCGTTTTTAAAAATTGTTGACTAGTCTTTATTGGGGCTAATAAGAAACCATTATTCAATTTTTATTAGCTAAAAAAAATTATTAGGGAGAATTAAAATGAATCAGAATATTTTTCAAGGAAAATGGATGGAAATAAAAGGTCAAATGAAACAATTTTGGGGCAAGCTCACAGACGATGACCTAAAACAAATTGAAGGAAATCAACAAGAAATTTTTGGAAGACTCAGAAAACATTACGGTTATACCGAAGAGCAAGCTAAAAAAGCGGTGCAAGATTTTCAAAAGAAAATGCATCATTAAAATTTAAGAAAGGATTTCACATTTTAAAAGGAGCTTTAACATGGAAAACAGAGGAGTTGTTAAATCGGGTGAGCTTACAGGTTCTAAAGTAATGAATCCTGCTCATGAAAATCTAGGTGAAATCGCTGAGGTTGTTATCGATAAACAATCTGGAAAAGTAAATTATCTTGTATTAGATTTCGGTGGTTTTATGGGATTTGGAAATAAATACTTTGCTGTACCCTGGAGTTTATTTTTGTATGACAACAAAGATGATTGTTTTATTCTCAATGTAGATAAACAGCATCTGAAAGATGCACCTGGATTTGATAAAGAGCATTGGCCCAATTTTTCTGCACCTGAATTTAAAACTCAAATAACCGGTTTCTATACAGGGAGGTAAGTTATGAAAACTCTATTAGGAACACTGCTGTGATTGTACACAAATCACATGTGATGTTAAGTAATCCATTCACCTGCATTTCTTTATTTAGAAATGCAGGTTGTAGGTCAACCCCCCCTCTAAAATCACTTTTTCAAATAATTAATTATTATCCTTAGTTCACCGTGATTCACAAATCAGTTATTTTTAAATTGGAAGAATTTAAAAATTCTTCCTATGCTAAAAAGAGTTTTTAGTAATTCATTTTATGCCAAGGAATGCGAATGAACATTTTAAAGACCCAAGTCTTGAAAGGACCTAATTATTGGTCGAACTACAGAAAAGAACTCATTGTTATTAAACTTGATTTAGGAAAATATGAGGAGCTTCCTACGAATCTTTTAGTTGGGTTTAAAGAGCGGCTGATAGAGTGTCTCCCAAGTTTACACAACCATCGTTGTTCCTTGGGAGTTGAGGGTGGATTTTTAAAACGGATAGAAGAGGGTACTTGGTTAGGGCATGTGATCGAACACATTGCTTTGGAGTTGCAGTGTCTCGCAGGGATGGATTGTGGTTTTGGCAGGACTTATGGAACTAAGGATTATGGTGTTTATCAAGTCATATTTGCATATCAAATTGAAGAGGCAGGCTTGTATGCAGGAGAGGTTGCGGTCAATTTCATAAACTCTATTGCAGAAGGCAAAGAATATCCTCTTGATGATGCCCTTAAACGTTTAAGGGAAATTTTTAAAGAACAGGGATTAGGACCCAGTACTCAGGCGCTTGTCGATGAAGCTAAAAAAAGAAAAATTCCTTGGAAACGCTGTGAAAACACTTCTTTAATTGCATTAGGGTATGGGCGAAATCAAAAAAAGATTTGGGCATCCATATCTTCGAAAACAAGCTCTATCGGTGTGGATATCGCCTCTAATAAAGAGCTTACCAAGAAGATTCTAAGCACAAATTTTATTCCAACTCCCAAGGGAATAGTTATTAGAGATGAAGAAGAACTCGAGAAAGCAATAAAACAATTGGGATTCCCATTAGTAATTAAGCCATGCAACGGAAATCATGGAAAGGGAGTGACTACAAATATTATGGATCGAGATAAAGCAATTTTTGGTTATGAACTTGCAAAAAAAAACTCCAATGAATTAATAGTTGAGCGCTTCGTCACTGGAAAAGATTATCGATTCTTAGTCGTAAATTATAAGGTGGTGGCTGTAGCTGAAAGAACCCCTGCACAGATTAGAGGAAATGGGGAGCTTACAATTAATCAATTAATTCAGCAGGCAAATGAAGAACCAAATCGAGGCGATTCTCATGAAAATATGCTGACAAAAATCAAGATTGATGAATCCACGTTCTCTATTTTAAAACAAAATAACCTGACTCTTGAGAGTATTTTACCCAAGGACTATATTTTACTCTTAAAAGAAACTGCAAATTTAAGCTCTGGTGGAACAGCTAAAGATGTAACTGATACGGTTCACCCATTTAACATTTTTCTTGCGGAACGTGTAGCGCGACTTGTAAATTTGGATATTTGTGGAATTGATGTGATTTCAAATGATATCGCTTGTCCTTTGAATGAAAATCATGGTTCCATTATCGAAGTAAATGCTGGGCCAGGATTAAGAATGCATTTATCACCTAATGAAGGTACGCCGCGTAATGTAGCAGAACCCATTTTGAATATGCTTTATCCACCTAATTTAGCGTCAAGGATTCCAATAGTCGCAGTTACTGGTACTAATGGAAAAACATCAGTTGTTCGATTGATTGCTCATCTCGCACGTTTTGCAAATCATCACACCGGTTACACTACTACAGATGGTATTTATATCAATAATAAATTGATTTATAACGGAGATTGCAGTGGTCCAGCCAGTGCGCAAGTAGTTTTATATGATCCTGAAGTGGATTATGCAGTATTAGAATGTGCGCGGGGTGGAATTTTGCGTTCGGGATTAGGATTTGATGAATGTGACATTAGTGTAATTACGAATATTACTGAGGATCATTTGGGATTAAATGAGATTGATACTCTTGATGAGTTGGTTGAGGTCAAAGCGGTTGTTGCGCGTAGCACTAAAGAAACGGGATATGCCATTTTAAATGCTGATGATAATTTAACCTATGATTTAAGAAATGATTTAACGTGTAACATTGCTTTATTTAGTATGTGTGAAAGTACTCGTATCAGAAAACACTGCGGTTTAGGTGGGCTAGCGGCTTATCTTGATGAAGGGCATATTATCGTGCAACGGGGTTCCGAACGAACTGTTTTGACTGATATAAA
Organism: Legionella tucsonensis; assembly: GCF_001468035.1. Classification (GTDB taxonomy): domain Bacteria; phylum Pseudomonadota; class Gammaproteobacteria; order Legionellales; family Legionellaceae; genus Legionella; species Legionella tucsonensis. Next base: position 2,397,994 of record NZ_LNZA01000001.1, on the reverse strand, counting down.
ATCAATCCCGCTTAGTTTTCAAGGCACTGCAAGCAGTATGATTCTGAATATATTAGCTGCAACATTAGCGGGAGTTATCAGTCATTTCTCTTTAGAGAGTATTAAAGAAGCACTGCAAATTTTTTATCCCAATGTCGAAAATATTCCAGGCAGAATGAATCTTTTTAAATTTCCTCACTGCCAAGTCATGATCGATTATGCTCATAACGAAGGTGCATTTTGCGAGTTAAAAAATTATCTTGCTTCAATTCATTGCACTAAAAAAGTTGGGATTATAGGGGCGGTTGGTGATCGTCGTGATGAAGATATAGAAAAGCTGGGCTACCATGCTGCTTCCATGTTTGATGAAATCGTCATTCGCCATGATAAAGACGGAAGAGGGCGAACTCATCATGAAATAAATCGTCTTATTGTTGCAGGAATACTTCGCTCTAATTTTAAACCGTCTATAAATATTATTTCAAATGAACTTGAAGCCATTGATTATGTGATGGGAGTGGCAGAACTGAATACATTTATCTTTTGTGCAGTTGAAGATGTATTTGCAACAACTGGTTTTCTCAAGAAAATGGAAAAACAATTGATGATGGCGAATGAGGTTTATAATGATACCCAAAGCTAAATTATTAATTATCGGTGGTGCAGAAGATAAGGGCTATAATGAACCATTGGATATTACGGAACAAAATAAAGAATTTACCCGTTATGAAATTCTAAATGAATTATTGCCCCCATCGAATAAGAAAATAGAAATTATTACAACCGGCTCGGAAATTCAGGATGAAGTAAAACAAATTTATCAAAATGTTTTTCATAACATGGGTTATACCAACATAGGATTTATTCCTATAAAAAATAGAAGTGAAGCACGTCATGAAGAGTATTTAAAAAGAGCAAAGGATGCGGGGGCTATTTTCTTTACAGGAGGAGATCAGTTTCGTCTATCCACAATATTAGGTGGTACTCCTATAGTCGATATTATTAAAAAACGATATATGAAAGATAGTGATTTTATTATTGCTGGAACCAGTGCTGGAGCGATGGTTATGGGTACAGTTATGATTACAGGCGGTGGTTTATCAGAAGCTTTAAGATACCTCAATTTATTAACTTCTTCAGGATTAGGGATTTTACAATCTTGTGTTATTGATACTCATTTTATAAAAAGAGGACGATTTAGTCGCCTAGCACATGCCATTATCATGAATCCGGAGCAATTAGGTATTGGTTTAGGTGAAGATACTGCTTTGGTTATTCAAAATGGAACGGATGCGGAGTGTTATGGGTCGGGCATGGTTGTTATTATTGACGGCAGAAATATTAATCAAACAAATATCACCGATGTTGAAGAAGGAGAGCCTGTATTTGTTGAAAATTTAATCGTTCATCTTTTAGTGAAGGGATGTCAATTTTCAATTGCAGATCGCATTCTGGCGAATCCTGCGATCCCTATAAATAAATAATTTAAGTAATGGATTACGGTAATGAATAAAATTGCAATCGCGATACATGGTGGTGCTAGTGAAAGTTATTCTTTTTTGCACGATCATCAAAAGGAATTTGAACACGGTATGGCTCAGGCAGTTGAAATAGGTTATTCAGTTCTTGATAAAGGTGCTTCCGCTTTGGATGCAGTAGAGCAGGCAGTAGCGGCTCTTGAAGATAATCCTTTATTTAATGCGGGAAAAGGTTCGGCGCTAAATTGCCGCGGTGAAGTTGAGATGGATGCTTCCATTATGAGTGGCGCGGATCTGCAAGCTGGTGCCGTATCTATGGTCCGTACAGTAAAAAATCCAATTTGTCTTGCCCGGTTAGTGATGGAAAAAACACGTCATGTTTTTCTTTCAGGGTATGGTGCCTTAGAACTGGCAAAAAAATATGGTATGCAAATTGAACCTGAGTCTTCCTTTATAACGCCGCATCAATATGAGATGTATCAAAAGCTGAATAAAATAGAGAGCATGGAAGAAATTCAGAACAAGAAAATGAAAGGAACTGTAGGTGCTGTGGCTTTAGATTTACAAGGAAATCTTGCAGCAGCAACATCAACAGGTGGAATTAGCAATTGTCTTCCAGGAAGAATTGGAGACAGTTGTGTTATTGGTGCTGGATGTTATGCCAATAACACTACATGTGCGGTTTCTGGAACTGGAGAAGGTGAGTATTTAATTAGAGGGGTAACGGGACATACTATCTCCATGATGATGGAATTCAATATGTCATTGCAGGAAGCATGCGATTATGTAATTCATAAGCGTAATCAAAGATTAAACGGGGAGGTGGGTGTTATTGCCCTTAATAGAAATGGCGATTTTGGCATTTCTTTTAATACTGAAATTATGAAAAGAGCATGGAAGAGTTCATCTCAAGAAGTTCAAATTAAACTGTTCAATTAGTTTGGAATTGTAGAATTCGTAGCCTGGGGCGCGAAGCAGAACCGAAAGTTGGTTCTGCTTCCTTGTTACACTATGATTAAATTACTTATTTTATACTGGGGGAGGTGGCGGACGTCGACCCAGTAACCCCATTATCAGAAATACGACAAAGATAACAAGAAATATAAAGAATAAAATTTTCGCAATTCCTGCGGCAGCAGATGCAATGCCACCAAATCCAAATGCGGCTGCAATAATTGCAATAATGAAAAACATTAAGGCCCATCCTAGCATAATTACCTCCTTGTATTTATCTTAAATAAAAATATTTTGTTACGTTTAATTATAGACTATGTGTGTGCTTACTGGAGAATGCTGAAAACTTGAAATATTCTGGAAAGTCTCAGATTTTTCAGAGGTCAAACTGACTATAGGCGTCAATAAAGTTAAGTAGAAGGGGACGGAGCAGGCTTAAACTTGAGGGTATTAATGCATAATGGCGATAATAAGTAAACCTGTGGCTATAAAACCAATCAAAGCAAGACTGGAATTACCTCCAGGAACCAAGTGACTTTCTGTGGTGACCAAATGAGCTTTACGTCCTTTCCATGCCATGATTGAGGGTAGTAGCAACAATAAAATAACACAGCAAATGCCGGCATAGCTTAAAGCATGCAGATAAATTCCAGGATTTAATAAGACTACTGCTAGTGGGGGAAGAAAAGTTAAAGCTAAGGTATATTTTCCCTGGTTACCGTTTTTTTCTAGTTTTAATCCATCAGCCAGAAAGTCAAACAGTCCCAAGGAAACTCCTAAAAACGCTGTAAGCATGCAAATCGAAGTAAAAAAGCCAAAAAATCCACTGATCCATTGATTTTGTACTGATTGGCTTAAAGCATCAGTTAACCCGCTCGTAGCGTGTTCGGAATTCATGAGAGCGAGTAATCCATTCTCTCCCTCACGAGAGACAACCCCCATAATGACAGCATCCCAAACAATATAGCAGACAAGAGGGATAAGAGAACCTAATAAGATGACGCGTTTTAGAGTACGTACATCATCTCCAAAATAGTCTCGGAGACTCGGGATTATCGATGCATAGCCAAATGAAGTAATTAAGATCATTAAAGTACCAGTAAAAGCACGCGCTGAACCGCCAGTTAAACCTAACGTAGAGGTATGCGGGCTAATAATAGCAACTAACAAAATATAAATGCCCAATTTACCAAACATTAAACCGCGATTGACATAATCTACAGAACGAATGCCTTTATAAACGATCAAACCGAATAAAAAAGTAAACAAAATTGCAGTAGTACTGTTGGGTATATCAATATTCAGTTTATGTAATAAGCTATTGAATACATCGCTGCCCCCAGAAATATAAGCTGATAGTAGGGTATAGAGCAAAAAAAGGTACGTGATCCATGCAATAATTTGACCAGGAAGGCCTAATGTGGATTTAGCCATGGAAATCATGTTACTTCCTGCTGGAAGGCGTAGGTTGACCTCCAGGATTAATAAAGCACCTGCAGTCATGACCAGCCAACAAAAAAACAGGAAGAATATTGAATTGCTAAAGCCTACTTCTGCCGTGGAGACGGGAAGAGCAAGCATGCCACCACCTATAGATGTTCCTACTATAAGTAATATTCCACCTATTAGCTTTGAATTGATCATGAGATATAATCCAAAATAGTATAAAAATAATTCAATATGATACTTTGTTATCCATTCTAAGTCAATTTTATCATCGTCAATAATGATTATGGTCCAAGCGATCCTTTAAGATACCTCTGAGTTCTTTATTAAACAAGATCTCTTACCTCGGAGGTATATATAAAACTATAAATTACTTTTTGTGTCTATCTCTCAAAATGACGCGCTTCACACAGATTGTTTTATCAAATTCCAAAACTCATGGACCAGTAATCCGATAGAAACAGCAACTACAGCACCTTGAGTCCATTTACCGCCTGGAACGATAAAGACAGAATGATGGCTTCTTCTGCCAAAATAACACATTAACGCGGGTAAAAGTAGTAGTAGAATGATACAAAAGATACCCGCATAACCTAATGCATGGATGTAGGCACCAGGATAATAAATGACGATAAGAAGTGGAGGGGCAAATGTAAGTAAAAATAATCCAATACCATGGCTTCCTCGTTCACGCAATTTCAAGCCATCTGCAAGGAAGCTGTACAAGCATAAGGACACACCAAGAAATGCAGTAAGCATACAAATGGAAGTGAAGAAATGAAACAAAGCACTGATTAGTGTATTTTGTACTTTATTTGAGAGTAAGCTTGCTAAAGCACTAGTGGTATGTGGATTATGCATTAAACTTTCAAGGTTTTGACTTCCTTCTGATGGGAGAGCACCCATAATGACAGCATCCCATGCCAAATAACAAAATAAAGGAATTAACGAACCAATAAAAATCACTTTTTTCAGTTGCTTAATGTCATCATCAAAATAATCTCTTAGATTAGGAACAATAATGGCGAATCCAAAGGAAGTAATTAAAATCATAATGGCGCCGCCGATATAACGCATATCGCCATGATGCAGATGTTGTATTTCAATGTGAGGAGCAATAAGCACTACTAATAAAAAATAAACAGCTAATTTGCCAAACATCAATCCTCGATTGACATAATCTACATATCGAATTCCACCATAAACAACCATGCCAAAAATAAGCGTAAATAATAAACTTGCTTGCCAATCCGTCAGATGCAATCCAATTTTATAAAGAAGACTGTTCAATACGTCTGCCCCGCCAGAAATATAAGCAGACAGCAGAGTATAGAGTAAAAAAAGATAGCTTATCCAAGCAGCAAGTAGACCATAATTACCTAAAGTGGCTTGCGCCATTGAAACCATATGTTTTCCTCTGGGTAAATAAAGATTCGCTTCAAGGATAAAAAACGCTCCTAAGGTCATGAGTATCCAGCAAAGAAATAGAAAAATTGAAGATTGCCAGAAACCTGTAGCAGCATTGGCAACAGGCAAGGCGAGCATTCCCCCGCCTATAGAAGTTCCAACAATTAAGAGAATTCCCCCGATAAATCTCGAACGCATTGCCTGCCTTATTTTGATGCATAAACTACGGGTGATGGTACTGGAGCTGGACATGTTGCACAAGTCTTAATACCATAATTATTGAACCATTGGATCTCAATGCGTCGATTAAATGCACTGCCATGTATCAATTTATTGTCACCTACATCATTCTTATCACCATAACCCTCTGCTTTAAGAAGTTGTGCAGGAATATTATTAGCCCATAAGAAAGTAAGCATCGTTTCTGCTTGAGCTTGGGAGAGTAATCTTTTATGGCGACGTGTACCTACATTATCGGTGAATCCCGCAACATAAACGGGACTGTTTGGATAAAACTTCAACAACCTTATAATATTTTCCAGCCCAGGGTAACAAATTTCATTGAGACGGGGGCTACCAAACATAAAATATTTATCAACAGGTACAATTAAGGTCATGGTATCGCCGTATTGTACGTACTCAATATTTTCTTTATTCAATTCTTTAATAATGCTGCGCCTACTTGCTTTGTAAAAACCTACAATGGCGCCCGCAGTACCTCCTGCAACGGTACCTGCTAACGCACCCGCCACGCTTCCTGTTGTTGCAGCACCCACTGCAGTTCCTACCACAGCTCCAGTAACGACTCGTCTTGGCATTGGATGTACTGGTTTAAAATTATTATAAGGTGGATGAAAACAACTACTCAGTAAACATGAACTCAGTAAACATGCGATTAAACCACAACATAGGATTCGTACTCTAGCTAATTTGAGTGACATATTCACTCCCTTGTCTCATGATTTTATCATTATTAAACATCTGGTTAAATTTCGCAATTGTAACGTCTTCATAAATTTGGCTTAGACACTGGGGGGCAGAATCCAGCACTCTGATTGTAAAAAAAAGCCGCAGATAGCGAAGCGAAGCCCAGGTTTTGATATTGCTTCCCAAGCTTCTCTCATGCTATATAACCGCAAGGCTTTAAGGTGGATATTATTCATTAGCAACAATAACGATACTGTAACTCATCTTCCTCTTCACTTCGTTGAAGTTCTTCTTTTATGGGTTGCAGCATGGGTTTGAAGAATGAAACTAAACTTAACTCATTAGTATATTCTGTATCGTGACGACTGAATGACTTAAATTCTGTGAAACATGATAAGGCTTTATATGCTGCTGCAATCATTGCTCCGACAATCGTTATTCCTACGGCAACACCTAAAACAGGTTGAACAATAAGTACGGGCAGTGCAATACCAAAAATACCAGCATATAAAGAAAATGCTGTCGCTGCGTAGAACATCAGTTCGCATGCTTTGGCGAGATTATGAAATAAAACATTAATTTTTCTGGATTCACAGGAATTGCTAATTTTTTCCGATGCTTCCTTAGTATTCAGCTGTTTCTTTTTTACTTTGGTTAATTGGTCTATAAACAATTCATAACTGACAACAATTTGTTCCGCTTTTTTGGCTGAATTCGTTTTGGTATATGAAAGGTTGTAATAATTTTGTACACCTATTATTTGTTGTCTTATTTTTTCGCCGACTTCCTGATCAGCAAATAGAGCTCGTAGTGCTTCGTCACAGGTATTTAAACGTAATTCTAATTTTCTCTGATTCAAAGGCATGATTCATCTCTTTTTTATTATTAGTAGTAGGGAAACCATGGTATTAAAACCACTTCAAATTGATGAGTGGTCTAAATGTCTTATATCATAATTAACGTGAGTTCGACATAAAAAGTATAAAAATGGTTTTATACTTTACTCTTCTCCTTGAAAACGACATAAATTATGAAAATCACATTGTTGGCAAATAGTTAAATGAGTGGGTTGTGGGGCACAGTGTCCCTCTTGGAACTCTTTAGCCAAATCGGTGAGTTGTTTTTGCCAAAGGTTCCTGCACTCCATCCATGTTTCCTCTTTTTTTAAAGAACTTATCCCACTGATGCTGTACTTTTCCTCACTAAGTCCTGCACAGCTGATTTTTCCGGTTTTTAATTGTAAGAGCAAAAGAGTGTTAATTTGTTCATCTAACAATGCATAAAGCAAGAGTTGTGATTCTTTAGGTCGTTCCTCATTCCAGGGTTTGCTAGCTGGAAGAGTGCTTTTATAGTCAATAACCCATTTTTTATCTTCAACCTGATCCAAACGATCAACGCGCACTTGAAAATCAAGACCCGCTAAATTAATAGCATAGGATTGTTCTATCGCTGCTATGGTAAAAGGAGGCCGTTGTTTCTCCCATTCAAGACAGGTATGCACCACTCGTTTTAAGCGTGTGTATTCCACTTCCCGTATTGAATCAGGAAAAGAGGCACATTGTTGTTTTTTTAGTGAGGCAAAAGCTGTATGAATGGCGTCATCAATGTGTTGTTCCAGAATATCATCAGCCAATTGAAGCAGATTATGTTGATTTTCTAATTTTTTCCATAGCAGCTCCATTACCTTATGAATGATTTGTCCTCGTTCTTTATTATGTAAACCATCTGTTGTTTGTAATGAAGTTTTGGCTCGAAGTCTGTGTTCGGCAAATGCTTTAAAAGGGCACTTGGCTTGATTCGATAGAATTGCTGTACCTCCATAAATATGTTCCTCTGGCAATACAGGAATATGAAAGCACTCCTCTATAGTGATTAGCTCAGATGATTTTGTTGCTTCATAATCGGTTGGTAATGGTGTAAAGTTGGGAAACCCAGTGATTAGGGAGCAAGGTAAGTTAGGTGTGTCTGCTTGTAATTGGGCATAACTGAATACTATAGAATCAGCACTTCTTTGTAGTCGTTGCAAGATCTGGCGGGCAAACTGCAGTTCACGAGCAGGTAAGCTGTGTGGCATGCATAATTCACGTTGCAATTGAGGTGGAATAAAAGCTGATAATTGTACTTTTTGGGGCAAACATTGATCAGTTAAACCCATGATCCATAAACTCTCGAACTCACATCCTGATGCTTCCAGTAGACCAGAAATTTGAATCGGTGCATTGTTTTTTTGCGCTTGGAAAATGGTGTTATCAGCAAGATGTCGTACTGTCTCAAGAGCCTCTGATTTTGTGAAGCGAGAACTCAGTAAAGAAAATTGTCTCAGTTCATCAAAGAGAGCAATAAAACGATTAAGACACTGATAATTCTCTGAGCTAAGGGTATAGTCTCCGGGAAACTCCAAAGTATTTAAACGTTTTTGAAACAAGTGTATCCATTCTTCTACAGCAGCTTCTTGAGGGTAAGTAGTAAGATTATTTAATAGAGTAGTGAGTTTTGGGGCATAAGCATGTAGTTCTTCTTGAAAATGATTTAGCTGAATCGAATGATTTTCTAATAAGATTCCTTCTTGCAAGTACTCTGAGCGTGCTATGAATTCTTCTTTAGAACCGCCTAAATAGGGCGATTGCAGAAGCAATCCTGCTTGATGCGGGTTTAAGTAGGTATCATCTAAATTAAGCCAACATAAGGCATGGGCAACCAAAGGGAAATTACTCAGAGATTGGCCAAGGGATATATTAAATGAGGATGGCTCAAAATGATGTGCCAAGATTCTTTGTAATGAATTAGATTCTTGCTCTAAATTGGGTACAACGACACCAATACGCTGACTCCCTTCCTGTATTTTTAAATGCAACCATGCCATGAGTTGTTGATATTCTTCTTTGTTGTCTTGGGCTGCGAATACTTCGGTTTTCGATGATTTTTCCTTTAAATCATATAGATATTGAATGAAACCCTTTCTCGACAAGTGTTCCTGCAAGAGCATTTGCTGAGGAGTAAAGTCATCAAAACATACCCAAACAACGTCTTGAGAAAATAAAGAACTATTGGTATTGAGTAAATAGGGGATTAATTGATGCTCAGTGATTAAATGGTGTTGTTTTAATTGTTTATCAAATAATTGCCACCATTGTTGAAATTGTCGTGTTTGTGCTGTGTAGCAAAAAGCAGGATCTTCCATATTAATTTGCCAGAGTTGGGAACGCTCCCAAGCACTGATTATCGATTGGAGCAGGCCTTCACTATAAGTTATGTTCGCTTCACCTTGAATCATTTTGCGCCATAAATACTGATATTGAGACCTGTTTAATAAAGTAGGATGAGTAATATGAGGGTTAATAAAATTGAGTTGTTCGTAGGCTTTAATTAGAGCAGCGCCAAAGGGCATACATTTAGGCTTATCTATGGTTTGTTTTTTACATTTTATAAAATAGTTTTGAAGTATTGCTTCACTGAGCCGGTTATTCGGGGTGAGAACAGTGGTTTTTTGAGTTAATAGATGAAAAAGCTGCTCTTTATCAGTAATCGTGTGTATCGCCATAAAAATTCACAATTTTAATTGTAGTTTGGGTGTAGCGCAGCAGAACCCGGGAATGCTTTATACCTGGAAAAAACCAAAATCATGCTGTGCTGTAGATAGAAGATTTTACTCAAGTTTTTTTGCGCTGCAAAGTGCGGGGTTTTTTTGCTGGTTTAGGTTTTTCTCTATCTGCAGCACCAACATACCGGGGTAAGCGATGATCTCGTCGTCTATCTGTACGCAAGATTTGGTAAATAAATTTCCCACGTAAATAAATAGAGGCTAAACCTGATGCAATGGCAAGTAAGAAGCCAAAAAGAATATAACTGTAGCCCAGGACAATGAAGTATGCAGAAACAAAATCATTAAAATTGATTACTTTCAATGCTTGATTTTCTGATGTGTCCATAAATAGCAGCAGACCCAGATCAAAAAATGGTAGGGAAAGCAGAACCATAATAAAGCCCAACCCAAAAGTCTTGAGCTTATAAGGTCTAGGGCATCGAACGATGCTTTTTCCAAATAGCGCACCAGTTATAGAGGCTACAACCATCCCTAGAACAATTGCATAAAAGAGAGGAACAATCTCTTCAAAACCAATTGTTGTGAGAAATCCATTGATAAGTATCGTTCCGACAACAGAGAGTAATCCGTAATAAACAGCTGCCAGTAAACGTGGATTGGGAAAGTTAAGTGCAGGATCTTGTTTATTCATTTGGCACTCCATAGCTCCACCTATATATGTATCATTTTAGTATAAATATTTTACTGTGCTGTGTTTTTATTAATTTTTTTATTTGAACTTATCTAGATAAATTAACCTTCGAACAGTAAAGTAATATACCATTGTGGGTTGATTTGGCACTGAATTTCTGCGCAAATTATCACTCATTCTGAGCGAAGCAAAGTACCTTCGGCTGATAATATCTGATATTTGAGCGAGGAGGCCCTTCACTTTGATCGGGATGATGCCGTGTTGTTTATATTGTAGGCAAGGTATGATTTTGTCCTGTGCCTTTGAAGAGATAGAGCTGTATCGGCATCATAATTTGTATATAATAAAAGAAATAATTATTGATTTCGATTATGAAGAAACTTGGTTACTTTATTTTAAAACTGTTTGGATGGAAAGTTGTTGGTGAATTGCCGCAAGATAAAAAATATTTAGTTGTTGTAGCTCCCCATACCAGCAATTGGGATTTTGCTGTTGGCTTATTTGCTCGCTTTTCAATTGGAGTTAAAATTAACTTTTTAGCGAAAAATCAATTGTTCTTTTTTCCTCTAGGCTTGTTGTTAAAGGCTTTAGGCGGCGCTCCGGTTGATCGTTCTAAAAAAAATAAGACAGTAGAGCAAGTAGTAGAAATATTTCGTTCTCGTGATGAGTTTAAGCTTGCTATTACTCCTGAGGGAACTCGCAGTCCAGTGACTCGATGGAAAGAGGGCTTTTACCATATTGCTTGTCAAGCAGGACTGCCTATCGTTATGGTAGGTCCTGATTATTCAACGAAGGAAGTTCGAATTCATGAGAAATTCCAACCATCAGGAGATATTGATAAGGACTTTCCAAAAATTCTTGATTTCTTTAGAACTATAAAAGGCCGTTATCCTAAAGAAATTCCTGAATATCATTCCAATAAAAATAATTGATTTATGAATTGTAGGCTGGGGCAGCGTAGCACAGCGGAACCTGTGGGCAGGGAGAGATTTCCCGTGTTTCGTTTGCTGCCCCCGACTTCATGTTACCGGGCGTTATAAATGTTTTATCATTTTTAACATTTTAAATTTTTTCCCGTCGGGGAGAGCAAAGTATTCTGATTCAATGATTTGATAGCCACAAACCTGATACAGTTTTACGCCAGGTAAGGTTGCCATCATTTCTATTTTTGTAAATCCATGGAACAAAGCTTGTTGCTCACAATATTCCAGAAGCATTTTTCCAAGACCTTGCCGTGCATGGTTTGGATGGACAAAAAAAGCTCTGATCTTGGCATAATCTGTTTGTGGATTTAAAAAACCTTTCTTACGTGCTCTGCATTGCGCTCCACCAAACAGGGTTTTTCGTTTACTCCATCCACCACAAGCAATGACATCGCCTTCTTTTTCTATAACATAGTAGGTTTGATCCTTAATAAGTTCTTTATCCACACCAAAAATAAAATGAATTGCACCCTCAATTTCTTGATTTGTATAGTCTTCTTGGCTCAATTTACGTGCTGAATATTCAATGAGTTGGTTTAAAGTTTTAATTTCATTAATATGCGCGTTTCTTATCATAATTGTTTCCTTTTGGATCTGACTGATGGAGTATTGAATTTATCATGAAATAAAAATAAATAATTTTTTAATTTAATGATGTTTTATTTCATTTTATAATGATTAATTTTGAGTTTTGGGTAATGTATGAAAAAATATGGTGATAAAAGAATCTTGGAAAATAGGACTGATCCGGTAAATTTAGATAAAATTGACCGAAAAATTTTAAATTTATTACAGAAAGACAATCAAATTACCAATCTGGCTCTTGCTGAAAAAGTCGGAATTTCTGCTCCTCCTTGTTTTCGTCGTGTAAAACGGTTACGTGATGAAGGCATCATTGTGAAAGATGTTTCCTTGGTCGATCCTTTTAAGGCAGGTCGCGGACTCATTGTTTTTGCAAATATTACTTTGGAAAAGCAAAGAGAAGATTTATTAGCTCATTTTGAGCGCAAAATGGCGGAGGAAGAAGAGGTTAAACAATGTTATTTTGTTTCGGGAGAAACCGATTATTTATTAATAATACATGTAGCAGATATGAATCATTACAATGAATTTGCACGTAGGGTATTTGCTAATGAGCCAAATATTAAAGTATTTCGAAGCAGTTTTTGCCTCAATCGTACTAAATACAATACCAACATTCATTTTTCAGAGGATTAAAAAAGATAGGAATCTGCAGCTAAAACACTCGACCCCGCGGGTGAGCCGCGGAGCGTAGGCAGGAGTGTGAGCAAGAGATAGCTGCAGCAGCCAAGCTACTAATTAAAATTTATCTTTTTAATATGGATTTACCTGCATAAGGCAATGCCGCAATTTCATTAATACGCAACAATTGATTATACTTTGCAACACGATCAGTACGGCATAATGATCCTGTTTTAATTTGACCACAACCTGTTGCAACAGCAAGATCTGCAATAAACGTATCTTCTGTTTCACCTGAACGATGTGACATCACACAACGATACCCATTTTGATGGGCTAATTGAATTGTTTGTCGCGTTTCACTCAAAGTTCCAATTTGATTAACTTTAATTAAGATGGCATTAGCTACTTTTTGAGTAATACCTTCTTGCAGAATTTTGGGATTGGTAACAAATACATCATCACCTACTAATTGAATTTTTTCTCCTAATTGAGCAGTCAAATCTTGCCAGCCACTCCAATCTTTTTCATCCAAACCATCCTCAATACTTACTATAGGATAGTTTGCAACAAGATTAGTATAATAATCAATAAGTTGTGTGGAGGTAAGTTTTTGATTTTCAGAAGTTATATGATATATTCCTTGTTCATACAGCTCGGAAGCAGCAACATCTAAAGCAAGGACTATTTCATGACCTAACTTAAAACCTGCTTTTTCAATCGCTTCACAAAGTAGGTCTAGAGCTTGTCGGTTCGATTTAATATTGGGCGCAAAACCTCCTTCATCTCCTACCGCAGTATTTAAGCCTTGTTTTTTTAAAACGGATTTTAGTCCATGAAAAATCTCAGTGCCCATTTGTAATGCCGTGGGAAAATCAGCAGCTCCAACGGGCATAATCATGAACTCTTGAATATCCACATTATTATCTGCATGTGCACCTCCGTTTAAAATATTCATCATGGGCACGGGCATGCACATTTTTTCACCTTGGTTTAATGCTGCATACAGCGGCAACTTATGCTCATTTGCACGAGCTCTTGCGGCTGCAAGAGAAACGGCAAGCACGGCATTGGCTCCAAGACGCGATTTATTTTCTGTGCCGTCTAATTGACATAATTTATTATCTAAAGCGTCCTGATCCTCAACGGAAAAAAGGTGTAACGCTTGATTTATTTCATGATTCACATGAGAAACTGCCTGTTGTACACCCTTACCATTATAGCGTTTTGCATCATCATCGCGGAGTTCACAGGCCTCCCGACTTCCTGTTGATGCCCCAGAAGGAACACTAGCTCTTCCTTGAGTTCCAGTTTTTAAAATAACGTCTGCTTCAACAGTAGGGTTACCACGAGAGTCCAGAATTTCACGAGCTTGAATTTTTGTAATTTGCATGTTGAGTCCCAATTACGATTGAAATTTTTAAATCTGAAAAGCAATATGTTGCTAATGCTTTTTCAAATTAGATTTCTTCGGAAATTCGCTACGGGAGAGAAGAGTGAGGAGACACGAGTGCGGAACGGTATGTACACGAAGTCACATCAGAATCCGAGCACTGTATCAACGAAGCAATTCTCCCTCTATAGTAGAGTTTCCGAAGAAGTCTAGTGAAATATTGTTTTGATATGTGCTTGCTTTGTCAAGAGATAGATTGTTTTCCTATTGAGACTTGCTCAAGATATTCATATTCTTTTATGGTCTCTTCGGATTGAGCGTAACCAAAAAGATAACTTATTAATCGTTTAAACTGTTGAAGTAACGATTTATCATTTCTGTCTGCATATTTGATCTGAAGTGTATTTTGCATTTTGATTAATATATCACTCGCAGGAATTTTATCAAGTTGATCCAAATGTCCTTTTAATTCGTAAATACCATGCGGTACAGACACTTTTTTATTGCCTCTATCTAGTTGATGGCGTGATCCAAAATAACCCAAAGCCCAGGGATTATTATTTTCTTTCACAGCTTTCTCTATTTTTTTATCAAGATAATTATTAATTTTGAGTAACAAATCACGGATGGCCGCATTTTCTTTTTCTACAAGAAAGCCTTTGTCTGACTCAGTTTGCACTTGTTGTTTGAGTGCAGCAAAAATATTGTGTGTTGTAAATGTGTATTCACGTGTCGCTACAATAGAGGCTAGAGACTTAATGATCTCCGCGTCTTGATGAGTCATAAGTATCATTTGATCGTTGGAAATTTTGGCGATCAGCGTGGGATTTTTGATAATAAGTAATGCCGAGGATTTATTTTTTAGTGCTTCCTGAAATAATTCAAATAGGCTTAAAGAGAATAAAAATTTTAAAGATTTGATTTGAAGTAATTGTAATTGTAACTTTTCCAGGTATCTGTTTTGACTGGCAATTTCGTTAGTAATACGTTCCTGTAACGACTCTCGATTTTCTTCATAGCACTCAGCTTCTTTTAATTTTTCTTGATAAACAGCGATCTTCCCTCTAACTGTTACCATCATTTGTTCATATAGCTCAATAAGAGCATTATGATCATTGTTTAATTCTAACTCAGCAATTCTTTTTTCAGAGTTTAATTTAAAAATTGCACATACTTTCATATGGTCTGTGAATTTAGTTTTAAATTCAAACAAACTTAATGTAGGTGGTTTAACAAGATTTTCAATTTTGCCTTCCATTTTTCTCAATGCCCCAGCAAGTGATAAAGAATCATAGCAAAATGATCTTAATAAATACAATGATTCATTATGTTGATGATTTTTCCTATTTTTTGGGAAAGCACGTCGTGGAAACTGGGAAATAAAATATCCTTCATCCTGGGGCTACGTTGCTTTGCTTTCACTTGGCCTACAGCAATCAGAAACAGACTGCACCAAGTTTCATTAAGGCACTGGATAAAGGAAGTAAAGGTAAACCCAAAATGGTATCTTCATTGCCCTTAACCTCTTTAAATAACCATTTACCTAGGCTTTCATATTGATACCCACCACAACTGTGATAAGGTTTTTCACTTTGTAAGTAAGCTTCAATGGTTTTTTCGCTTAATTGGTGCAAGGTTAAGTAGGCTGTTTCATGATGTTGCCAGAGCAATTCATTATTTTTTGCAATACAAAGGCAGGCAATTTGTTGATGTTCTTTACCATTTAATAAATGCAGATGCTCCATAGTTGTTTGATGGTTCAAAGGCTTATTCAGTAGGGTTTGTCCAAACAGACAAAGTTGATCTGCTGCGATAATAAAATGTTCAGGATGGTGCTGGCTAACCTCCAAGGCTTTACTTGCTGCAAGCGCATAGCCTAATTCCAATGCGTTGTTTGACTTGAAGGATGTTTTAATTGAGTCTTCATCACACTGTGAAGGAATCACAGAAAATTCAATACCAAGAGACTGTAATAATTTTAATCTTATTGATGAGCCTGAAGCGAGAATAATAGGTTTTTGTTGGAGAAAATCAGACATACACTGCCACCAAAGCCATAAGTGTGAAACCTATAATCACGAAGCTGAAATCTTTAAGATTACAGCAGCGTTCTACCATAACACAGCGATCTAAACCATGCAGTGTTCCCAGATAGAGGAATGTCCCGGATGACGCGGCGATTAAAATGGGATCAAATAGAGAATTAGTTTCTACTCCATGACCAAAATACCAGCCCAAATAGATACCCAAAGGTGTCATCAAACTGAATAAAATAAAAAAGACCAAGCTGGTGTTCATGCTCATAGAACTTTTATTTAATTGAACTGCTACTGCAAAGCTCTCCGCCCATTTATGGGTGATAATTGCAAGAAAAATCATGATAATCATAGAGTTATATTGAGCCAATCCTAAAGCGGCACCCAGCATTATGGAATGAACTGAGAGCATTCCCCATGCCAAAAGGGCAAAAGCAGGATGTTTCGTATTATGATGATAGAGCTCTTTGCCTAAATGTTCAAACCAAAGAAAAATCAGGAATACTGCTCCAGTAATGATAAAGGCGAAAGGATAATTGTATCCCATTTTTTTAAATAAAGAATTTGCATCTGGAAGCATATGCAATAAACCTGCTCCCAAAAATACTCCAGTAGCCAGGGTTTCTCCCACAGGAAAATCAATATGCCGATCATCTTTAATACGTTTTTTAAAGGGATACCAGCCCGCGAGTAAGATGACTACAAAAATGGAGAATGCAAAAAAAATCTTTAAACTGGTAGCTGATACCATTGTTTATCCTGTTATTTATTCTGGAATTTTATCGCTAAAATTGTTGTTTTGATTAGTGTACCTAGGCTACACATAATCAATGTCTACAAATCAGACTTAATTAAAGTCACGTAGTTTAGTTGTGATACATGGCTTCATGCAAGCTAAATAAACGAATTTCTACAACATCAGACTGCAATTTTAATGCAAAAATTACTCGAGTGTACAATTCTTGCCACTGAGAAAATGCTTCATCACAGACTATATCTATCCCTATTTTGCCGTCCAGATAATGTAAATTCCAAAATAAAATTTGTGGGAAATCAATATGAACTTTGTTTAATAATTCGTCTAATACTTTTCTGCTGGGTAAATGCAATGAGGGACAAAAGCGCTCGTCATCTTCAGGATCAACATGGACTATTACATCTTTGACACTTTCTATTTTATCTGTGAGCTCATGGTGAACATGTTGTGCTATATAATGCCCTTCAGATACCGATATTTTAGGTGATACGAGAATATGTACATCAATTAATACATCTTCTCCCATAGAACGACTGCGTAATTGATGAATTTTTTCAACTCCATCTACGTTTTGGATCACCTCTTCAATTCGTGTTAATAGTTCCGGACTGACTGCGGTATCTACCAGTTCTTTGACACTGTTCCAAGCATATTCCCAACCCATTTTAACAATCATGAGGCCGACTATAATGGCAGCTATGGCATCAAGATAGCTGAACCCGGCGAGACTGCCAATTAAACCTATTAAAACAACCAGAGAGGAGGCTGCATCTGAACGATGATGCCATGCATTTGCTGTAATTAATTTGGAGTTAATACGCCTTCCAATATATAGAGTATAGTGAAACAAAGTTTCATTGCTCATGATGGAAATACAAATTATAGGAAGGGTTAACCAATTCGGTGCGAGATAGTTGAAATGAAGCAAGTCATATATCGAATCCCAGGCGATACCAATACCTGCGAAAATAAGTAAAAAAGAGAGCAATAAAGTCGCTGCAGTTTCGATACGTTGATGTCCATAAGGATGACTTGCATCTGCATCGAGACTGCCATATTTAGAAGCAAATAAAACCATCGCATCCGTTATGAGATCGGATAAGGAATGTACTCCATCTGCAACAAGTGCATGGGAATGGAAAAAATATCCACCAATGAGTTTAATGATGCCAAGTAGCGCATTTGAAATAGCTCCCAAAAGGGTTACTTTTTTTGCTTGCCAATATCTGTCGTGCTGGGCCATATTGTATTTTTAAATAATGTAACCTAAGTCAAAAGGAGTTCTTGATTTTCTCACAAATCCTAGGTTCAGTTTCATCTATAATTTTATTGGTCTATTTAAACATGGTTAAGAATTTTTTTATATTAAAAACTTACAGTAAATGAAATTGCCCTGGAATATTCTCTGCTGTGCTCTAAGAGGGAAGAAATTAAGCTGATTTTATAAGGTGTTTTACATCATGTTCACAGGATTATCCACAGATTTTGTGGATAAATAATTTAGATGTGATAAGAACTAAATAGGCGGTGATTCTTATAAGATAAGGATATTTTTGAAAATATTCGTATGTTTGGGCTTTTATTAAACGATATGGTAAGAGAAGTTATCCACAAGGTATGTTTTTGAAGGGAAGTAAACCTTCCTGGCCATCTTAACAAAGAAAAAAATAAAAAACAGTCTTGACTTTGGTATTTTTTAAAAAAATCTGTTGTAGATCCATGCATTTTTTTGTGTGCAAAATTTATCTATCTGTCGACTCATGAAAAACAAAATGGGCAAACTCCCAAATAATTTTAAGGGCGCTTTGTAAAGTTATAAAGCAATCACAAATGAGTCTGATTTTATAAGGTGTTCTACATCCTGTGCACAGAATTATCCACAGATTTTGTGGATAAACGATTTTTTGATATCACAAATTTGAACTGTAAAAAATCCTTGTAGAATAAGATTCTTTTAGTATATATGTGAAGAGTGTACTTGGAAATGTGAACTGAATTAGATAGAGTTATCCACAATGCATGGTTTTGAGAATTGAAAAACTACGTAATTATATTAACAAAGAAAAAAATAAAAAACAGTCTTGACTTGGTTATTTTAAAAAATATTTTTTATCCCTGTAAAAATTGTTCAAAATTTCCCAACCATCGCTGGGTAATATCGCGAGCAGTTTGCGGTGAGCTCTGTAAAAGTTCTTTTGCTGTAGAGGGCAAAAGATGGATTAGGCTACGATCACGCTGGATATCTGCGATTTTAAATTGCCGATATCCTGTTTGTCGAGTTCCGAGCACTTCTCCTGCACCCCTTAACTCCAGATCTTTCTCAGCAATAATGAATCCATCATTGGTTGCACGCATTATTTTTAATCGTTCAGAACCTTGTTGCGATAGTGGGGATTGATAAAGCAAAATACAATGTGATTGTGTGGTGCCTCTTCCTACTCGGCCGCGTAATTGATGAAGTTGAGATAAACCAAGACGTTCTGCATTTTCAATAATCATAAGACTGGCATTAGGGACATCCACCCCAACTTCAATCACTGTTGTGGCAACCAATAAATTTATTTCGCCGTTTTTAAATGCTGCCATAGTTACTTCTTTTTCTAAAGGTTTCATCCGTCCATGCACCAAACCTACACGAGCCCCGGGAAGTTGTTCTTGTAATGCATGTGCTGTTTCAGTTGCGGCCATACATTGTAGTTTTTCTGACTCTTCAATTAGCGTACAAACCCAGTAAATTTGACGACCACTGGCAATGGCAACTTGTAATCGATTAATAACGATTTCCCGTTTATTCTGGCTTAAAACAGCCGTAGTAATGGGCATACGCCCAGGAGGCAATTCATCGATAATTGAGATATCCAAATGGGCGAAGTGAGTCATGGATAGTGTTCTTGGGATAGGTGTGGCGGTCATTAATAATTGATGAGGAATAAGTTGATCTTGCTGTCCTTTTTGTTGCAAAAGCAATCTTTGCTCTACTCCAAATCGATGTTGCTCATCGATAATGACTAGGCCTAAGCGAGCAAAGCTCACTGACTCTTGAAATAAGGCGTGCGTGCCAATAATCAACTGACAGCTTTGATCAGCAAGTGCGGCAAATGCCATCCGCCGCTCGCTAAGTTTCATTTTTCCGCTGAGTCGTACTATTTTAATTCCCAAAGGTTCAAGCCACTGGATCAGATTATTGGCATGTTGCTCGCTCAATAAATCAGTGGGTGCCATAAAAGCAACTTGTTGTCCATTAGCAATCGCTTGTAATGCTGCTAGAGCAGCAATGATGGTTTTTCCTGCTCCTACATCGCCTTGTACTAAGCGCAACATGGGTTTTGTTTGCATTAAATCTTGGCTGATTTCCTGGGCTACTCTATGCTGTGCTTTTGTGAGAGCAAATGGAAGCGACTCTAAAAAGCGTTGACTCAAGTTGTGATCTGCTGGCAATGCAACAGCGTATAACGCATTACGTGATTCTCTAGCAAATTGCATACAGAGGCGCTGTGCTAACAATTCATCAAAAACCAACCGTTTTAGGGCAGGATGTTGACCTTCTTCGAGCGATTGCACCGAGATATCTGGAGGAGGCTTATGCAATAATTGAATTGCCTCTCCCAGGGGGAAAAAGTTATTTGTTCGCAATTGTTCTTCACTCATCCATTCCAATTGCTGAAGTTCCTGTTTACAACTTTTTAAGGCAACATTTACCAACTGTCTTAAACGTGTTTGACTTAAGCCTTGTGTACTTGGGTAAATTGGAGTGAGTGTTTCATTAACCTGACATTCATTTTCATCATCGAGCAATTGATATTCAGGGTGAGTCATAATCAGGGTATTGTTGAATTCACGTACTTCTCCAAATGCATGAATCATTGTGCTGTTATTTAGATTATTAATTTGATTTTTATTAAAATGAAAAAACTGCAGTTTGATGATGCCTGTTTTATCTTCAATGTAACAATGCAACATGGCACGTTTACCTGTTTTAATTTCTGTTTTACATATTCTCCCGGCAATTACACACCAATCATTTGGACGTAAATCTTGAATGGGTGTTATTCGGGTTCTGTCTTGATAACGGTAAGGCAAGTGAAAAAGTAAATCACGCACTGAATGAATTCCACATTTGGCAAGTTTTGCTGCGAGTGTTGGCCCGATACCGCTTAGAGATTCACAAGAGTTAGATAACACAGTATTAATGATTTTGAATGATGGTATTTAAGTGTAACTCATAGTGAGGATGGTAACAATTTGCTGTTTTCATCATACAGCAAATTGTGCTGTCTGAGGATATAAAACCTTTTCATATGGCACAAAAAAGCGCATAATAGCATCATTTTTTGATGGAAACCGCATAGCATGAAACAAACTGTAGAGCAGCTTTTGAAACACGCTTTAATGTCATTACAAAAGTCCGGTGATGTACCTGCTGATTTGGATATTGAGATAAAGGTAGATCGTGCAAAAGATTCTGCTCATGGTGATTATGCCAGTAATTTGGCCTTAATTTTAGCAAAACCCTGCCGTCAAGCACCGCGCAAAATAGCAGAACTTTTAGTTCAGGCGCTTCCTGTTGATCCGGCTGTGGAAAAAGTAGAAATTGCTGGGGCGGGGTTTATTAATTTCTTTATACGCAGCAGTTCTCGCTCACAAATTATTGGCGAAATACTGGATAAGGAGGAAAGATTTGGATACAGCACGATTGGCCAAAATCAAAAAGTATTAATTGAATTTGTTTCTGCTAACCCAACAGGTCCTTTGCATGTGGGCCATGGGAGAGGAGCTGCTTTTGGTGCTACTTTGGGAAATGTCTTAAAGGCTGCAGGTTATGATGTAACATTAGAATATTATGTCAACGACGCGGGAAGACAAATGAACATTCTTGCCGCCAGTGTGTGGTTACGTTATCTGGAGCTTGCAGGTGAGCCAGTTGTTATTCCTGCCAATGCGTATAAAGGTGATTATGTTTCCCAAATAGCCCAGGAATTTTGGGCAGAGCATGGTAAGGAATATATACATCCATGGACTACTGTAATAGAAGGTTTACCTCTTGATGAACCTCATGGCGGTGATAAAGAAGTTTATATTGATGCTTTGGTATCTCGCGCAAAACAACTTTTAGGTATGGATGTTTTTGCTCTGTTTCATCGACATGCGTTAAATACTGTTCTTGATGATATTAAAGATGATCTTGCTGAGTTTGGTGTGAAATACGAGAATTGGTTCTCTGAACAATCATTATTTGAAGACGGTTCAATTCAAAAAGGCATTCAGGCGCTTAAAGAAAGTGGTCATACTTTTGAAAAAGAAGGAGCGCTTTGGTTTAAAGCAACCGATTTTGGCGATGAAAAAGATCGAGTGCTGGTGCGTGCTAATGGCCAAACTACTTATTTTGCTTCGGATGTTGCCTATCATTGGAATAAATATGACAGAGGATATGATCGGGTAATTGATATTTTTGGTGCAGATCATCATGGTTATATTACTCGGTTGCGTGCCGTAGTTAAGGCTTTGGGACATGATGAAAGCGCACTTGATGTATTATTAGTTCAATTTGCTATTTTATATCGTGGTTCTGAGCGGGTCCAAATGTCGACACGCAGTGGTTCTTTTGTCACTTTAAGAGAGCTGCGCCATGAGGTAGGCAATGATGCTGCGCGTTACTTTTATGTGGCACGTAAGTCAGAACAACATATGGATTTCGATTTGGACTTAGCAAAATCGGAGTCAAGTGATAATCCGGTCTATTATATTCAGTATGCGCATGCCAGAATATGCTCTGTGTTAAGACAATTAAAGGAACGAAGTTTGCTTTGGGATAAAGCAATTGGACTAAAAAACATTGATTTGTTAGATCAACCACATGAAACGCATTTGATTTCTTTAATTAGCCGATACCCGGAAATTGTAGAATTAGCAGCTGCTCATTGTGAGCCTCATCAAGTGGCGTACTATTTACGCGAAGTAGCCAATGGCTTACATAGTTATTATAATGCTGTTCAGCTTTTGTGTGAACAAGAGCAATTACGATGTGCACGTCTTTGTTTGCTGGAGGCGGTTCGTCAGGTATTAAAAAATGGTTTAAACCTATTGGGCGTATCAGCTCCTGAGAGTATGTGATGACAAAAGAATATGGAAATAGGCGTTCTTCGCGGTCGCGAAGCAGTGCACCGCATCAACTACTAGTGAGTACGTTTACTTTTTTATTGGGTTATTTAGCTGCTTCTTTTTGCGATATCGAAACTGTCAGTCACTGGGTAAATTCCCAGGTTTTGGCTCATCAAGAAATGAAAAAAGAACCGGCTAAATCAGAGGCACAACGTGCAGCGATACCGCCTAAACCAAAATTTGAGTTTTACACTCTTCTGACTAATGAAAAAACTTCTGGTTCACAAACCCATGCGAACGCTGCAGGATCAGTTCAACCTGCCGCTGCTTCAGCTTCTACAACATCTGTCAATGCTTCTAGCACAGCAACTACAGCGACAGCCTCATCCTCAGCAAGAACAAATACTTCTATTGCCCAACAACACTCTGGTGCGATTGACAAAACACTTACAGCAAAACTTGCTTCTTCAACAGATAGAGGAAAGTTTTTGGTGCAAGTAGCTTCTTTTAAAGCACGCAAAGATGCAGAACAAATGAAAGGTACATTGATACTCAAAGGCTTTAGTGTATACATCGTTCCCGTAAATCATGCTACAAAAGGTAATTGGTTCAGGGTAGTGGTAGGACCTTATTCTAATCGAGCACTTGCCCAACAGGCTCAAATGATTTTGGCCAAAAATGAACATCTGAATGGTATGGTTACCAGTGGTGGGTAAGTTTTAGGAGCTGTTTCCATATCGCTAGCTTGAGCCAAACCGCACTTAAATATGAACTTTACCCAAGTATCTTAATTTATGACTAAGAGACAGGTGCAACGGATTTGTTTAACGACGAACAATTACCTGAATGTTCTCTGCGTTTTTGATTGCATGAGGTTTACTAATTCCCACTGTAATTTGGGGAACTTTAAATTGTTTTTTGATTAAATCTGCGACTTCATTGGCTACTGTTTCAATGAGTTGGAATGATTTTGATTCAACATAAAGAGCTACACTGTTACAAAGTGCTTCGTAATCTATGGTTTTAGTCAAATCCTCCTGACATGTACTGAAATCAGTATCAATACTAATATCAATTAACAATTGTTGATTAATACGTTGCTCCCATTCGTAAACGCCAATTTTAGTACTTACATTAAGGGCTTTTATAATTAAAGTATCCAATGTTATTCCTTCCTGCCAAAAAACGATTTATTGATTTTATCGAAATAGTTACTCCTATGTAACCCCAACTCCATGAGTCGAGGTTACATATAGAATTATAGAGTGCGGATACTGTTCCTCTATTCCCTTCAGAGTCAATTTTTGCATTATTTCGAGTGGATATTACAGTAAGTATGTTAGGATTAGGCATTTGATGATGTTGGGATAACATGATGTATGATCTGGATCAATCTCTATTTCTGCGTGCTTTAAGACGACAACCTGTGGAGCGAACTCCTGTATGGATGATGCGCCAAGCAGGACGATATTTACCTGAGTATCGAAAGACTAGAGAGCAAGCGGGGGATTTTTTAAGTCTTTGCAAAAATCCTGAACTTGCTTGCGAGGTTACTTTACAGCCTTTGCGTCGTTATGCTCTGGACGCAGCTATTTTATTTTCCGATATCCTGACAATTCCTGATGCGATGGGATTAGGTTTATATTTTTCTGAAGGGGAGGGGCCTTGTTTTCATCGTCCCATACATGATACGCAGAAAATTACTAACTTACACCCCCCTGAAACAGAGTCTTTAGCTTATGTAATGAATGCAGTGCGGCTCATTCGTCGGGAAATGCCAAAAGAGCTTCCTCTAATTGGTTTTGCAGGCAGTCCATGGACTTTGGCGTGTTATATGGTTGAAGGTAAAAGCACTAGAGACTTTAAACGTATTTTGCATTTGCTCTATACTGAACGTGAAGCTACTCATATGTTATTGCATAAATTGGCAATATCAGTAGCAAATTACCTTATTGAGCAAATTAAGGCAGGCGTTAATTCAGTCATGCTTTTTGATACCTGGGGCGGAATTTTAACACCGGAAAATTATCAAAAATTTTCCTTAGAGTATATGCAGAAGATTGTGCATCAAATTAAAGTACATTATCCCAATGTACCTGTTATTTTGTTTACCAAAGGTGGCGGTCAATGGTTAGAAAAAATGTTGATTACGGGTTGTGATGCTTTGGGAATTGATTGGACATGTGATTTGGGTGAAGCGCGGCGAAGAGTGGGTAATCAAGTCGCGTTACAGGGAAACCTTGACCCATCTGTGCTGTTGACTTCGAAACAATGTATTCGAGAACAAGTAAAAGAAGTATTGGCATCCTTTGGCTCAGGCTCAGGACATGTCTTCAACCTCGGCCATGGCGTAACTCCTGATGTTCCCCCAGAGCATGTTGCTGCCATGATTGAGGCCGTTCATGAGTTTAGCCCTTATTATCATCAAAATGATCCCAATTCCAATGGTTGTTTAAAATAACTGTAAAAGGTAAGAAGCTATCTAGATTAGACAGGATATGCGGCAAAAAACCAAATTCTACTCCAGATTTTTTGCCCTATCTCTATATTAAATGGAATGGTTTATGCCATAATGATTTCCAAGCCATGACTTTAAATATTTGGGGCAGCCCTGCAAAGTCAAGTTGTCCATAAATGAATTTTTGCAGTTATAGATGAAAAGATGGATTCTTCTCTATGTATAATCAAAGAAATGGATGTCGTCCATTATGACACTTTCTCAAAAAATTGCTGATGAAATTTTTATTGATTTGGCGCTGCAAGGTGGCGGAGCTCATGGTGCTTTTACATGGGGCGTATTAGATCGTTTATTAGAAGAAAAGAAGCTGAAACTCGATGGTATTTCTGGTACGTCTGCTGGTGCTATGAATGCTGTAGTACTTGTTGATGGTTACACTAAAGGCGGTCCTCAGGGAGCACGCGACTCACTTGAATTGTTCTGGAAGAGTGTCTCTGAAGCAGCACGTTTTAGTATCTTGAAACGCAGTCCTCTTGATATTTTTCTGGGCCAATGGTCGCTTGATCATTCTCCTTTTTTTATTGCCATGGACATCTTGTCTCGAGTGTTTTCTCCATACGATCTTAACCCATTAGGGGTAAATCCACTCCGCGATATTTTAGCAAAAACTATTGATTTCAAACGATTGTCACGAAGTTCAATCAAATTATTTATTACTGCGACAAATGTTAGCACCGGCAGAGGAAGAGTATTTCGCAATAACGAAATCACTCCTGAGGTACTTCTTGCATCGGCTTGTTTACCTACTATGTTCAAGGCTGTCGAGATTAATGGAGAGCACTATTGGGATGGAGGCTACTCAGGAAATCCCACAATTACACCGCTTGTACGCGAATGTAAATCGCAAGATACGATTTTAGTGCAAATTAATCCTGTGACACGACCAGGGTTTCCTCAATCTGCAAAAGATATCCTCAACCGATTGAATGAAGTTTCATTCAACGCAGTATTACTCAAGGAACTTCGTATGATTGCTTTATTACGCCAATTGGCATATCCAGATAACTCCGAAGGGGCAAAATGGGCAGGCATGAGAATACACCGAGTAAGCAGCGACATCATGCTTGAGCTCGGCTCTTCCTCTAAGCTCAATGCAGAATGGGACTTTTTACTCATGCTTCGAGATGAAGGGCGTCGAGCTGCTGAGGCTTTTCTCAAGGAGCATGTTAATGACCTTGGCCGACGTTCATCACTTGACCTTGATGTATTACTTGAGGGAGTTTAGCCGTTCCTAAACTGCTTACTCAATTGAATAGCCATTTCTATTGATTGTTCATAGTTGAGTCGAGGATCAACCAGACTATGATAGGCTTTTTTCAGATCATCGGCAGCTAACCCACGGGCACCGCCAATGCATTCAGTAACATTATCACCAGTAAGTTCAAAATGAACACCACCTAAATAACTACCCATATTACGATGAATTTCCAAAGCTTGTTTTAGTTCTAAAAGAATATTATCAAAGTGACGTGTTTTAATGCCATCCGTTGTAGTTTCTGTATTGCCATGCATGGGATCACAGGACCAGGTGACTGGAATTTTTGTTTTTTTCACTGTTTCAATAAGAGGGGGGAGTAGTTTATCTATGTGTCGTGCTCCGAGGCGAGTAAACAACAAAAGCCGTCCTTCTTCACGCTGGGGATTGGCTCTGTTCAATACTTCTTCCAGCCATTCTGGAGAGGCTCCAGGTCCGATTTTGATGCCAATAGGATTTTCTACGCCACGTAAAAACTCCAAATGCGCACTGTCAATTTGTGCGGTGCGCATGCCAATCCAGGGAAGGTGGGTAGAAAGGTTATACCATAAACCATCTTCCATTTGTCGCGTCAATGCTTGTTCGTAATGCAAATGCAGGGCTTCATGAGAAGTATAAAAATCGACTTTAGATAAATTACTGGATTGTATTCCACCAATAGTATCTAAAAAGTCCAATGCATCGGCAATTGATTTAACCAGAGTTTGGTATTCTTCTTTTTGCTTTGAATGTTCAACAAAACCTAAGTCCCATTGCTGGGGGTGATTAAGGCTAGCAAAACCACTGTCGAGCAAACTACGAATAAAATTTAAGGTAATCGCCGAGCAGTTATATGCTTGCAATAATAATTTAGGATTGGGTTCTCGTGCTTCCTGGGTAAATTCTGGAGAGTTGACCAGATCGCCACGATAACTGGGTAAAGTAACACCCTCGATTGTTTCATAATCTGAAGAACGGGGTTTTGCATATTGTCCAGCGATGCGTCCCACACGAATAATGGGTTTTCGTAAGCCATGTAATAAAATCAAACTCATCTGTAAAATAATTTTTAATTTATTACTGATAATTTCTGAACGACAATCATTAAATGATTCAGCGCAGTCACCACCTTGAAGAATAAAGACTTCTCCACGTCCCGCACGTGCAATTTCCTTTTTTAAACTGTTTACTTCACTGCTGGTAACGAGTGGAGGTAAAAGGCTCAGTTGCTCTACAATTTTATTTAACTGTTCATTATCAGCATAAGTTGCAGCTTGTAAATACGAGTACTGGAGCCAAGACGTAGGCGACCATTTTTGCATAAAAAAACCCATATAACTTTTTTGAGTCTAAGTATGGAATAAATGAATACATACTGCAAGCGAACTGGACCTTCTTGTGATGATTTACTCTTCATATGATGTAGTGTAGCGATGAACGCTTTTATTGTTAAAAAGATAATCAACAAATATTTTTTAAACAAAACCTATGGTTTAACGGGTTTCGTTGCGTTGCATCCAGGTACATAAATAAAAAAAATTTAAAGGCTTGAAATCTCCTCAGGTGCCCCCATCTCTGATTTTCACATTGCTAAGCTGTTGGATTAGGAGTAATTGCATGAGTAAAAAACAAGATAAAAATTGGCACCAATTTAAAGAAGAGCATGAATCTAAAGAGTCCAAAGAAGTTGAGCATCCTGAAGATGCTATGGATTTGCCTGAAGAGATAGAACACATGGAGCCTTCTCTAGATCATCCAAGTTACGTAGAATTGAGTGAAAAACTCACTCTTGCTGAACAGCAAGCTCATGAAAATTGGGAAAAAGCAGTCCGAGCTCAAGCCGAGTTGGATAATGTACGGCGTCGTGCTGAGCGTGAGGTAGCTAATGCTCATCGATATGGTGTTGAGAAGTTAATTACTGATTTATTACCTGTAATCGACAGTCTGGAGCAAGCCTTACAGCTGGCTGTTAAAGCAGAGGATGCATCAATGCATGAAGGTTTAGAATTAACTTTGAAGCTTTTTATGGATGTATTGAAGAAATTTGAGGTTCAGCAAATTGATCCCACTGGTGAGCCCTTTGATCCTCAGCTTCATGAAGCGATGTCTATGCAAGTTGCACCCGATGCAGAAGCCAACACAGTATTAGCAGTATTCCAAAAGGGATACAAACTGAGCGATCGCGTGATTAGACCGGCGCGTGTTGTCGTATCAAAAAAATAAAAATGTGTGCTTTGTGGGTTGAAATTGGCATGTTATACCCCATATAAGAATCATCGCATTAGAAATTACTACTTTGGAGCAAGAATAGAATGGCTAAAATTATAGGAATCGACTTAGGTACCACCAACTCATGTGTTGCTGTAATGGAGGGTGATAAACCTAAGGTTATTGAAAACAGTGAAGGCCACCGTACTACGCCTTCCATCGTTGCTTTTACTGATGACGGTGAAGTACTGGTTGGACAATCTTCAAAGCGCCAAGCAGTAACCAACCCGGATAATACTTTATTTGCAATTAAGCGATTGATTGGTCGTCGTTTTGATGATGCAATTGTGCAAAAAGATATTAAGATGGTACCTTACAAAATTGTTAAAGCGGATAATGGTGATGCTTGGGTTCGTGTGAAAGATCAAGACAAAGCACCGCCACAAATTTCTGCTGAAGTTTTACGAAAAATGAAAAAAACCGCAGAAGACTACCTCGGTGAAGAGGTGAAAGAAGCGGTGATTACTGTACCTGCTTATTTCAACGACTCCCAACGCCAGGCAACCAAAGATGCTGGCCGTATTGCAGGTCTTGAAGTAAAACGTATCATCAACGAGCCTACCGCTGCTGCTCTTGCCTACGGTATGGACAAAAAACGTGGTGATGCAATCATTGCCGTGTATGACCTTGGTGGTGGTACTTTTGATATCTCAATTATTGAAATTGCAGAAGTTGATGGGGAACATCAATTTGAAGTACTCGCAACAAATGGTGATACCTTCTTGGGTGGTGAGGACTTTGACTTGGCGTTGATTGAATACCTGGCTTCTGAGTTCAAAAAAGATACTGGTATTGATTTACACAACGATCCATTGGCATTACAACGACTGAAAGACGCTGCTGAAAAAGCAAAAATCGAACTTTCTTCAGCACAACAAACAGATGTTAATTTACCTTACATTACAGCTGACGCTTCTGGACCAAAACACTTAAATATCAAATTGACTCGTGCCAAACTGGAGTCTTTGGTTGAGAAACTGGTTGAGCGTACAATAGAGCCTTGCAAAATCGCATTGAAAGATGCTGGATTGACTGTATCACAAATTAATGAAGTCATTTTGGTGGGTGGTCAAACCCGTATGCCTTTAGTCCAAAAAACAGTAGAAGAGTTTTTTGGTAAAGAGCCGCGTAAAGACGTTAACCCTGATGAAGCAGTTGCTGTCGGTGCTGCCATCCAAGCTGCAGTATTATCAGGTGAAGTAAAAGATATTTTGTTGCTTGACGTAACTCCTTTATCTTTAGGTATTGAAACTATGGGTGGTGTGATGACAAAACTCATTGAGAAAAATACCACAATTCCCACTAAAGCCAATCAAGTGTTCTCCACCGCAGATGATAATCAAACGGCAGTTACTGTGCATGTGTTACAAGGTGAACGAGATCAGGCATCTGCAAATAAATCTTTAGGTCGATTTGATTTAGGTGATATTCCTCCTGCTCCCCGTGGTGTACCACAAATTGAGGTAACTTTTGATATTGATGCGAATGGTATTCTTAATGTTTCTGCTAAAGATAAAGCGACAGGTAAAGCTCAATCAATTGTCATTAAAGCATCTAGCGGTTTGAGTGATGAAGAAGTAGAGGCAATGGTCAAGGATGCTAAGTCTCATGCTGAAGAAGATAAGAAATTTAAGGAAATGGCAGAGCTACGTAACCAGGCAGACGGCTTGATTCATAGCTGTGAAAAATCTATGAAAGATTTGGCAGATGAACTTAACGAAGATGAGAAAAAAGGGATTGAAAATGCTATTGCTGAATTAAAAGAGGCAATTCAGGGTAGTGATAAAGCACAAATTGAAGACAAATTAAAAGTGCTAAGCGATGCTTCTGCAAAAATGGCTGAGCGTGTTTACGCTAAAAAAGCATCTGAAGGGCAAGCTGGACAAGCAGGACAAGAGCAGGCGCAATCCCAAGAGTCAGCTAAAGCTGATGAAGGTGTTGTGGATGCTGAGTTCGAGGAAGTTAAAGACGATAAGAAGTAATCGGTTATATCGTGACTTAGTAACTTAGGTGGCTTTGTGATCTAAATACAGCGAAGCGGAACCCGGAATTAAGAGCTTATTATGCTTAGAGTTCCGGGTTCCGCTTCGCTGTACCTAGACCCCATTGTCCATTTTTAATTTTTAATATTGTGAGTAGTTATGGAACAGCGGGATTATTATGAACTTTTAGAAATAAGTCGAACTGCAAGTGATGCTGAAATTAAAAAAGCATATCGCAGATTGGCAATGAAATATCACCCTGATCGTAATCCTGGTGATTCTGCTGCAGAAGAAAAATTTAAAGAAATTCAATACGCTTACAGCATTCTTTCTGATTCACAAAAACGTGCAGCTTATGATCAATTTGGTCACGCAGGTGTTGATCCTTCCATGCGAGGTGGAGCTGGTGGTTTTGGTGGTTTTGGTGATGTCTTTGAAGATATTTTTGAAAATATCTTTTCGGGTGGACGCGGGGCAGGACGACATTCGCGTGGTCAACGTGGCGCCGATTTACAATTTAATGTGCAATTAACACTTGAAGAAGCGGCGCAGGGTAAAGAAGTGCAAATTACAGTTCCTCGACATGGTACTTGTTCTACCTGTAGTGGAAGTGGGGCCAAAAAAGGAACCCAACCAAAAACTTGTGAAACCTGCAGCGGTATGGGACAAGTTAGAATTCAGCAAGGTTTTTTCTCTATTCAGCAAACCTGTCCTAGTTGTCATGGTGAAGGAAAAATTATTTCCGATCCTTGTTCAGACTGTCATGGTCAAGGCCGGGTACGTGAAAGTAAAAAACTGACAGTTAAAATTCCTGCAGGTGTTGATAATGGCGATCGAGTTCGCTTAAGTGGAGAGGGAGAAGCAGGCACTCATGGCGGGGGGGCTGGTGATCTTTATGTACAAGTCAATGTAAAAAAACATACTATATTTGAACGTCATGAAAATGACTTACATTGTGAAGTGCCAATAAGTTTTATCGTCGCTGTTATGGGGGGGACTATAGAAGTGCCAACCCTTGAAGGACGCGTCACTTTAAAGATCCCTGAGGAAACGCAAACCGGTAAAGTGTTTCGCTTAAGAGGTAAAGGGATGAAGTCCGTGCGTGGACATGGCCAAGGGGATTTATTATGTAAGGTGGTTATAGAAACTCCTGTGAATTTATCACGAGAGCAAAAAGAATTATTAACTAAATTTCAAGATTCACTGGAAAACGCTAAAGGAAAGCATTCCCCACGATCCAATTCTTGGTTTGCAGGTGTGAAAAAATTCTTCGAAGACATGAAATTTTGAAATAAGTAAGTTACAATTGCTCACATTTATCTAAATGTGTATTTTTTGAACTTGCTGGCTAAGGGATTTGTAATTGTCAGTCATTTGTAGTCTGGGTGAATCACCCAGACTACAGATTCGTAGAAAAGACACATTGAATAACTAACAGAGTAGATCCATGATGAACCAACCAGCAATTTTAGTATTAGCCGATGGTACCGTTTATGAGGGTATTTCGGTAGGAGCAACAGGCGACTGTGTCGGAGAGTTGGTTTTTAATACTTCTTTAACCGGTTATCAGGAAATGCTCACTGATCCTTCCTATGCACGACAAATCATTACATTGACTACAGCACATGTAGGAAATACTGGATGTACGCATGAAGATATGGAGTCAAATAAAATTTGGGCAGCGGGTTTGGTGCTTCGTAACTCTTCAATAATCCATAGTAATTATCGTGCGGAACACTCTCTTCCTGATTGGCTCAAAAAAAATGGGGTAGTTGCTATTGCTGGAATTGATACTCGGGATTTAACCTTACGTTTACGAGAGCACGGTGCTTTAGGTGCTTGCATTAGTACTGATGTAGAGAGCCCTGAACTGGTTTTGGCGAAAGCACGATCTTTCTCTGGATTGCAGGGTGTTGATTTGGCTCTGGAGGTTTCTAGAAAAACCATAGAGCGTTGGCATGAAGGGCAAGGCGAATGGGGGAATGGTTCCCAACCGCAACAATTTCATGTTGTTGCTTATGATTTTGGAGTGAAGCACAATATTCTTCGTATTTTGCATGATAAAGGGTGCCATTTAACTTTAGTTCCCGCAAAAACTTCTGCTGAGGAAGTTTTAGCGATGAATCCCAATGGGGTATTTTTATCAAATGGGCCAGGAGATCCACAGGCTTGTGATTATGCTGTTCGCGCAACTCAGGAATTTTTGGCACATGATATTCCTCTATTTGGTATTTGTCTGGGTTTTCAGATTTTAGCTTTAGCTTGTGGTGGAGTGACCAAAAAAATGAAATTTGGTCACCACGGCGCTAATCATCCTGTAATTGAAACTGAAGGGAAAAAACGCGTTTTTATAACCAGTCAAAACCATGGATTTGCAGTTGATGAAGAGAGCTTGCCCGACTGTCTTGCGATAACTCATCGTTCTTTATTTGATAATACTCTACAGGGTATTAGACATAAGGAAAAACCAGCATTGGGTTTTCAAGGACATCCAGAAGCCAGTCCCGGACCCCATGATATAGAAATAATATTTAATGAATTTATACAATTGCTGAAATAGGAAACATACCCAAAATACTTCAAAATACCAGCTTTTGCACGTGCTTTGATTTTTTTGATCAAGCAAAAAACCAAAAGATGGGGAATAGCAAGA
Organism: Legionella tucsonensis; assembly: GCF_001468035.1. Taxonomy (GTDB): domain Bacteria; phylum Pseudomonadota; class Gammaproteobacteria; order Legionellales; family Legionellaceae; genus Legionella; species Legionella tucsonensis. Next base: position 2,364,442 of record NZ_LNZA01000001.1, on the reverse strand, counting down.
TCTATAGTGAGTTTTTTAGCTTTCTTGGTCGAAAAAAGCATCAGTGCAAAAATAGCATTTTTGAAGTATCTTGGGTATATAAATATCTAAGAGGATTAATTAATGAATGAAAGTCATGTTTTTACGTCTGAGTCGGTTTCTGAAGGACATCCTGACAAAATAGCAGATCAAATTTCTGATGCAATTCTAGATGCTATTTTAATGCAGGATCCTGTTGCTCGTGTTGCTTGTGAGGTGTTCGTTAAAACAGGTATGGTATTAGTCGGAGGAGAAATCACTACTAAAGCGTGGGTAGATGTGGAAGCGGTAACGCGACAAATAATTAAAGAAATAGGTTATAATAGTTCGCAAATGGGTTTTGATTGGGAGTCTTGCGCAGTACTTTCTGCTATAGGAAAGCAATCTCCTGATATTGCTCAAGGTGTAGATAATAACGAAACGAAAATTCTTGGTGCTGGAGATCAAGGTTTAATGTTCGGTTATGCCAGCCGTGAGACAGATGTTTATATGCCAGCTCCTATTGCTTACGCACATCGTTTGATGGAAAAACAAGCCCATTTACGTAAATCAGGAGCATTACCCTGGTTGCGTCCTGATGCCAAATGTCAAATAACCTTAAAATATGAAAAGGGTATTCCTGTTGAAGTAGATACAGTTGTTTTCTCAACGCAACATGCAGCTGAAATTGGATACAATGATTTAGTCGAGGCAGTGCGTGAAGAAATTATTAAAACAACATTACCAGGTGAATGGTTAACTCATAAAACACGTTACTTTATCAACCCAACAGGTCGGTTTGTTATTGGCGGTCCTTTAGGCGATTGCGGGCTAACTGGTCGTAAAATTATCGTAGATACTTATGGTGGCATGGCGCGACATGGAGGAGGATGTTTCTCAGGTAAGGACCCTTCCAAAGTAGATCGCTCAGCAGCATATGCAGCGCGACATGTTGCAAAAAATATAGTTGCTGCGGGACTGGCTGATAAGTGTGAGCTACAAATTTCTTACGCAATTGGTGTTGCTGAGCCCACGTCAATTTTTGTTGAAACTTTTGGTACCGGGCGTTTGCAGGATAGCGAAATTATTGAATTAATTAATACTCATTTTGACTTAACACCACAAGGTATTATTGAATATCATGATTTGCTTCGTCCAATCTACAGACAAACAGCCACTTATGGTCATTATGGACGCGAGAATTTTCCATGGGAACGTTTGGATAAAGTAACGGAACTACGTAAAGCTTTATAAGGAGACTCTAATGGAACTCGTCAATAAAGTAGGAGCAGGGAGCAAAATGATAGAAGATTATAAAGTAGCTGATATGTCGCTGGCTTCTTGGGGACGTAAGGAAATTGCAATTGCCGAAACCGAAATGCCAGGTTTAATGGCTTTGCGTGAAGAATTTGCTGCAACAAAACCGTTAAAAGGCGCCCGAATAGCAGGCTGCTTACACATGACAATCCAAACAGCAGTGCTGATTGAAACATTGATCGTTTTGGGTGCTGAAATTCGCTGGTCTTCTTGTAATATATTTTCCACCCAGGATCATGCCGCTGCAGCTATAGCAGCTAAGGGCATTCCTGTATTTGCCTGGAAAGGTGAAACTGAGGAGGAATATTGGTGGTGCGTAGAGCAAACCCTTGCTGGACCGAATCATTGGACTCCTAATTTATTGCTGGATGATGGTGGCGATTTGACACAAATCGTTCATCAAAAGTTTCCAGAATTATTACCTGGGATTAAAGGGCTTTCTGAAGAAACAACAACGGGTGTTGCCCGCTTGTATGAAATGGCCAAAAAAGGTGATTTAAAAATTCCTGCGATTAATGTGAATGATTCTGTGACTAAATCTAAATTTGATAACCTCTACGGTTGTCGAGAGTCCTTATTGGATGGATTAAAGCGGGCTACTGATGTGATGATTGCAGGAAAGGTTGCTCTAATTTTAGGTTATGGCGATGTAGGGAAAGGCTGTGCTCAAGCATTACGAGGTCAAGGTGCTGTTGTTTTAATTGCAGAAATTGATCCTATTTGCGCACTTCAAGCTGCAATGGAAGGATATCGGGTTGTGACTCTGGATGATGTTGCTGAACAAGTAGATATTGTTATTACTGCTACAGGAAACTACCATGTAGTAACTCATGATCATATGAATCGAATGCGTCATCAGGCTATTTTATGCAACATTGGCCATTTTGATTCTGAAATCGATGTACAGAGTTTAAAAAAATACCAATGGGAGAATATTAAGCCACAAGTAGATCATGTCATTTTTCCTGATGGGAAGCGCTTAATTCTTTTGGCTGAAGGGCGTTTGGTTAATTTAGGTTGTGCTACAGGTCATCCAAGCTTTGTCATGTCAGCATCTTTTTCCAATCAAATCCTTGCGCAAATTGAGTTGTTTAAAAATGCGGCTCAATATGACAGACAAGTGTATGTCCTCCCCAAATTATTGGATGAAAAAGTAGCTCGTTTGCATTTGGGACGCATCGGAGCGAAACTGACGCAACTTACCAAAGAACAAGCGGACTATTTAGGTGTAGCGGTCAGCGGTCCTTATAAATCGGAGCAATATCGTTATTAATTTGTAAATTCTATCCTACACTCTCTTGGAAAGGAGGGTGTAACCCTCGTATTTACAAATAAACGTATAGGTTGGACCACGGCCTAGCCTACTGTTTCACTCAGGCTAGTATTATTTTACCATCTATCTGATTTTGTATTTTGAGCAAAATACTCATCAAGCCTACGTTTTGTTCCTGGACTCACCATATCCGGTAATTTATTGTAATCATACCAAGCTATTTGTTCAATTTCAGGAGAAGAGGCTTTTGCTGAGGTAAAGCGTTTAATAATAAAGATTATCGGATAGTCATATACTCCCATATAAGTATGAAAATAAATCCCAAATAGTTGCGGTTCTTCAGTTGGAATTATGCCTACTTCTTCTTTTAATTCACGTATGATGGCTTCTTTAGCGGACTCACCTTTTTTTACACCCCCACCTGGAAGATACCAATGCGACTGATAAGTATGTTTTACCAACAGGATCTGATGGTGATGATTTAAAATAATGGCACGAGAACCAAGAGTTTTTAAACCAAGTAAAGATTGTATTTTTCGTATGCAACGAGTGACGTTTTTATAAAAAAAATATCGTAGGTTTATCATAAATTTTTTAATATAAACAAAGGGATAGGTGCAGTATATAGTGTGTGCACAGAATTTCAATAAACCTATTTTTAAGATTAATACATTACGTATAGGAGAGTAACATTTTGGGATAAGTTTGATCTTGTTTCGCCCGGTTTCTTATTGCATACTGAATTGCGACTTATTTTATAAGGAGATTGTTGCATGTTTAAATCAGGGATTTTGGGTTTAGGTTTTTTATCGATGGCACATGGTGTTTTTGCTTCACCTCATCAGGATGCAGTTCGAGTCATAATCAAATATAAAGAACAAATAACCAGTGTTTCCTCTTTAAAGTCACAAATAAAACAAGTAACCCAGTTGCCTGTGAAGGAATTGAATCCTATGGCAAATGGTGCGTTTTTATTAATTTTAGACACAACAAACAGTACTTTGGTTAAAGGGGATAATCAGGATGTTACATCTTTGATTGTGGAACGTTTGCGTAAAAATCCCCAAGTTTTATACGCAGTTAAAGACAGAATTAGTTATTTTAAACCCGCTCCTGATCCTGAAATTTTGGGTACAGGTGATTTATTATCGCACGAAAGTCAGTGGGATGAGTTTTCCCGCCCTGCAGGGATTATGTTGGAATCCAAACCCGGAGTTAGAGATGGTGCCTGGGCCTATACTACTGGCTTTTCTAAAACACCAATAGTCGTTGCAGTTTTAGATACGGGAATCGCTTTAAATGATAGCTTGATCAATAATCTGGTAAAAGATAGTGCAGGTAATTTATGGGGTTGGAATTTTGCGGGAAATAATAATAACTTAATTGATGAAACCCGATCCTACCATGGTACTCATGTTGCTGGAACTATTGCGGGCTATGGCAGTGTTATGAGCGGCATGGGTGAAGATTTAAAAATTCTTCCTTTAAAAATTCCTGCTGCTAATGGCATGTTCTATGAAAGCTCTGTCATTAACGCCATTTATTGGTCTGTAGGCGGTGACGTTCCTGGAGTACCTACCAACATTCATCCCGCTAAGATATTGAATATGAGCTTTGGTGTGGACAAGGGACCTAAAGAAGAAATTGATTATTGTGATCAAGCGTTACAAGAAGCAGTCTTTTTTGCACGTAAAAAAGGTGCGGTATTAGTTGTCGCAGCAGGAAATGATAATGTTTGGGAGCATTTTAATGCACCGGCAATCTGTAATGGAACCATAAAAGTTGCTTCTACTGGTCCCGAGGGATTTAGGTCCTATTTTTCGAATTATGGCCCAAGTATTACTTTAGCAGCTCCAGGGGGAGACAAGCGTTATGGCACTTGGGGAGGTATTTTATCTACAGTGAATCCCGGAGGGGGTTATCATGGATCGGGTTTTGATTTTTACCAAGGAACCAGTATGGCTACTCCTCATGTTGCTGGTGTTGCTGGATTGATTATTGCCGCCAGTGAAAAAGTACTTAGTTCAGAACAAGTGGAACAATTACTTTATACAACGACGCATGATTTTGGAGTAAGTAATGATGCGAACAAATCATGTGTTGGTAAAAAACCTTGCGGACATGGAATTTTAGATGCTGAAAATGCGGTTAAGGCTGCAGCAGCGGGTTATGATCTTCACTTTTCTGCTCCAAAAATGGAACGTTTAGCAATGAAAGATTGTGGAAAGAATGCACTCACTCCTAACAAAACTCGTGTTATTTCAGAGGGTAGTATTTGGATACAAAATCATACCACTTGTGATGTTAGGGCAAACCTTCAAAAACCTCATGTAGAACAAACTAAAAATGGAGCTATTATTGCCTATTATGGTTCTGTAAGTTATCAGCTCGATCAAAGTGCTTACAAGTCATGCCATGTAATTGGTTATGATGGAGTGGGTTGTTATTTATAATCCAGTTTCTACCTCTCTCTTAACGGAGAGAGGTAGATATATCCTGGAAATTCTAAGACACCGCCTGTATTTTTGCTTTAAAATAGTCTAAATTGCAAATAAATATCTCATCACAAGGAGTGTGCAATGATACTAGAGAGCCCTGCGTTTACTCATTATGCGCTTATTCCTAAAGAATATACCTGCAATGGTGTCGACCATTCCCCGCCATTAATATGGAAAAACATACCTAAAAACACTCAATCTTTTGTTCTAATCATGGATGATCCGGATGCGCCAATAGGGTTGTGGGTGCACTGGATTTTATTTAATCTTCCTGCTGACTGTCACGAGCTTAAAACAGGAGCTATTCCTTCGAATGCAATCAGTGCACGAAATAGTTGGAACAGAACGGGTTATGGTGGACCTTGTCCGCCAAGTGGTACTCATCGTTATTTCTTTAAACTCTATGCTTTAGATACCTTATTAAATCTAGGAGAGCATGCGACGAAAAAAGAAATAGAGACTGCAATGCAAAATCACATTATTGAGCAGACTGAATTAATTGGTAGATACAGCAAGCCGTCTTAAAAATAAAGTGTTGTAGCTTAGGTGAAGCTAAAAGCAAAACCTAGGTTTAGTTAGACCCTTTAGGTTCTACTTTGCTTCATCTTAGACAGAAGAAATTTAAAATCGGGCAATAGTTAAACCACAACACGACTCAGTTACTTCATTTAAATGTTCAACAACAGTACTTATGAATCGAGTAAGTAAGTATATGGGATTAAAAACAATAGAGGCAACTGCAGCACAGGCTGCGATAATGCCCATAGTTGCATCCACAACGGTATGTGCTGCACATGTTTTAAATGCAGAACATGTACTGGAACTGATATCTGTATTAGGGGCAAAAATTGCTAATAGCAAAGCTGGAACGGTTAACAATAAAGTAGCCATCAGATAAATAAAGCTTTTTAAAAAAAGCAATAGGGCATTTACTCCCAACCAAATAGGGCTATGGATTGGACGAACGATTAAGTTAGTAAAATCTTGTAAATCATGAATTGGTTTAAAATAGGAGGGATTTGGAATTGGAATCAACTCAGCGTATTTGCTTCGCAAACTATAATATTGATCCCAAGTCGATCCTAATTTTGAAAAAAAACCGGGCATAACATCTCTCTTTTTATTGTTTAGACTAGAATAATCCGCATAGACTCTGCTGCATCCAGATTGAAAACGTATACTTTTTTAATTAAGAAGGAATTTTTCCACAAGCAATACGATCGCCACCACCACCCAAAGTTGGATTATCACTATAATTATCTCCTCCTGCGTGAACCATAATGGCGTGTCCCTTGATATCTTTAGTTTTTAAACGTGGTGCTAATGTAGGAGTATTTGCTTCACCATTACTATCAACAACCAACACAGGTAAATCACCTAAATGCCCCTCGCCATATGGACCAAGATGTTTATTAGTATTGGCAGGATCTAAATGGGCACCCGCTTTTTTAGCATGATCGCCACAATCGGGATGTTGATGGATGTGGAAGCCGCGAATTCCCACAGGAAGTCCAGACAATTGGGGTTTAATAAGTAAACCGTATTTGCTGTCTTCAAAAACGACTTTTCCTATTGAAGTGCCATCTATGGTGGAAAGATCACTTGTTACGGTTCCTGCAGTGACTATTGACGCGATAAATAACGTCACAGCACCCATAATAATTCGTTCTTTTTGTTTGATTTTATTCATGATTAAATCCTTTTTAGTGACAATTTTTTCATTCTAACATAGCATATCACTTATATATGTTATTTAAATGTTGAATTTAAAAGAACGTGAATAATTTATTGGTTAATAAGGTCTGTTTCCATTTCGCTAGTTTGGCCAAGATAGTAGAGATGGAAACAGACCCTAGAAATTTATTACGTCTTTAAGGCTTTTATTATGATTAAAAATTTAACGTCCAATATCAGAACAGCTACATTACACGATGCTGAAGCTATTGCACAAATTCATATCTGTTCCTGGCAAAAGATGTATCGAGATTTCATTCCAGAAATTATATTACAAAACTTATCCTTAAAAGAGCGAACTCAGCAGTGGCGCGATTTGATAGAGCGGGAAGTTAAAGTATTAATCATGGAAATCAACAATCAAATTGTTGGCTTTGCCAGCATTTGTCCTTTTCGTGATTTTAGTGCAGATAATTCAATGGGGGAGATCAGTGCTATTTATTTACATCCCGATTACTGGCGTAGGGGATTAGGAACCCAATTATGTCTGGCTGCAATTTCTGAACTTGCAAATCAGGGATATAAAAAAATACTTCTATGGGTATTCGAAGACAATATTCAGGCACGGAAATTCTATGATGCCCTAGGTTTTGAAGCCACCAGCTCAACTAAATTAGAAGAATTTTATGAGGGCGGGGCTCTATTAAAAGAAATTCTTTATCAGAAAACTCTTTAATTGGTCGCTGTTTTATGAGTTGTACCTGGGCAGTATAGCGCTCAGCTTCATGTTGAATAAACTTAAGTTCCACAGAATGTTTGATATACTCGTTCGTGAGGCTTAGGTAAGCACTGTAAGTATTCAGTGTTTTTCTGTTGGTGATAAGGATTTTTTAGTACAGCTAAAAGATTATTCATTAAGCTGCTGTCGTTGTTTTCAATAAACTTTCTAATTGCATTTTCAACTAAGTGGTTTCTGGGAATATAGGCCGGGTTTACCTGGTTCATCTTGGTTTTTATTTTGTTGATCGCAATATTTTGTTGTTTAATACACACTAACCAGTCAGAAACCCACTGTTCACTGTTAGGTTGATTTCCCAGTGCATTGATTAAATCGGTTTGAGAGCGCTCACAATCAATGGCTTGACTCATCAGCCTAAAGGTATTTGTAAAATCCGGTTTATGTTGCTGTAATAATATGAAAAAATTGTTAATAAGTTCACTAGAGTGAGTATTTTCCTCAGAAAGACCTAACTTTTTTCTTATTTTTTTATTCCAGTATTGAGAGAAGCGTTCTGTGAATGAGTTGAGTACTTCGAGTATTTGTTGGGGTGCTTCCTTATCTTTAAATAAAGGCAGTAGGCTTAGACTAAATTGTGCCAAATTCCACTTTGCTATAGCGGCTTGATTGCCAAATGCGTAACGACCTGCAAGATCAATAGAGCTAAATACAGTACCAAAGTCAAATTCATCCATAAACGCACAGGGGCCATAATCGATGGTTTCCCCAGATATTGTCATATTATCTGTATTCATGACTCCATGAATAAAGCCTACGCCTATCCACTCAGCAATAAGGCTTGCTTGCCGATCCACAACTTTTTTAAACAACTCAAGATAGGGGTTTGCACTGGGTAAAAGTTCGGGATAGTGTCTTTCAAGAGCATAGTAAGCAAGAGAGTGGAGTAATTGCTTATCTTTTTGGGCAGCGGCATATTCAAAAGAACCCACACGCAGGCTACTGGATGCAACTCGGGTTAATACGCCTGATGGTACGGGACCATCCTGGCGATAGATCTTTTCTTGGCTTGCAATGGCAGCCAGGCAGCGGGTAGTTGGAATATTTAAACCATGCATTGCTTCGCTGATCAGATATTCTCTTAATACAGCGGAAAGAGGGGCTCTACCATCACCCATTCGCGAAAACATTGTTTTTCCCGAACCTTTGAGTTGTATATCCCATCGCTTCCCATCTTGACTGCATAGTTCACCAAGTAACACGGCGCGCCCATCTCCCAGAAGAGGGACATAGTATCCGAATTGGTGTCCTGCATAGGCTAATGCAATACTTTTAAGATGTCCTGGGACTCGATTTCCGGCATAAAAAGATATAATTTCTTTTTCATTGGCAAAAGAGGCGTTCGGGGCACAAAGATATGAAGCAAGTTCGTGATTGAATTTAACTAAATATGGATTTGCGATCGGCGTTGGCTCGATCACCTCGTAAAAATTAGCAGGCAATTTGAGATAAGAACTCGGATGAATGTAAGGAATCAAATCAAGCCAATCCATAAAAAAAGTGTATGTTAAATGTTTAACAAAAATCCTTCAATTTAATACAGTTAGAATTTAAAAAAAATTAAATAGCTCTACGAGAGTTATTACTGAATTAATTAAAAGAAAACCCCTTAATGATATTATAGTGTCTTGTGTTAGAAACAGCTAAAACTGAGGGATGAGAAATAAAAACCAAATCTTCATTCTCATCAGGGCAAACGCATGCTTTGTTTATTAATCCAAATTGTGTAATCCGGGTTCAGTCGGGGATCGATCTGGCAAACATAGTGATGTACCACGTTGAGGAATGGATTTCCGTCTGCGCTGGAATAACACGATTTGCATGATGAACTGACTTCAAATTGAGCTCAAAATGATACGATCTTGCCCTGCATGCTCATATAGGTATTTTTAAATTCAAAAAATTTCATGTATTATAGTTAACCCTTAATCGATGAGGTAAAGTGATGCAAGGGAATATTTTTCAAGTGCAAGATCTTATTAAAACAAACATGTGGTTTTTTTATGTTGTTATTACTGTTATTAGTACAGGTCTTTTGCATGCTCTTGTCGCCCGAATGCTTCGTCACCTGACACATAGGGGAGAGAGTACCAGAGTTATATTTGGCAAAGCTTTGTTGAGCGCCTTAAGTTTACCAATCGGGTTTCTTATCTGGCTATTTGGTTTATCTTTCGCCTGTTCTATTATTTTAACTCATAAAAAAAGCCTTCTTTTTATAACCAATCTCCTGGAGATCAGAAAAACAGGAGTCATTTTGATTCTGTGTTGGATTCTGGTGCGCTTCATACGGAAGATTGAATTGCTCTATATTCATAACTGTACAGAGCAAGGCAAAGATGTAGATAAAACGTTGATCCATGCTGTAGGACAGCTCTTAACTATTGCTGTATTCATCTCAGGTATGTTGGTGATAATGCAAATTATGAATATTCCTGTTGCGGGACTTCTGGCATTTGGTGGAATTGGTGGAGCTGGTGTTGCATTGGCTGCCAAAGACCTCCTTGCAAATTTTTTTGGTGGTCTGGTGATATATATGGACAGGCCCTTTAAGGTAGGGGATTGGATTCGCTCACCGGATAAGAATATTGAAGGCATTGTTGAGCATATCGGATGGCGGATGACACGGATTAGAACTTTTGATAAGCGGCCATTATATGTGCCTAATGGTATATTTTTAACAATCAGCGTTGAAAATCCATCCCGAATGTTACATCGTAGAATTAAAACCAATATTGGCATTCGTTATCAAGATGCGGATAAAATAGATACAATTACAAAGCAAATAAGAAAAATGCTTCACGAGCATGAAGAAATCGATAAATCACAATCATTGACTGTAAGTTTAGTTGAATTCGGTCATTCCTCACTCAATATAATGGTCTCTGCTTATTCTAAAATGACAAAATGGGACCAATTTCAAATAATACAACATGAGATTCTTATGAAAATCCTCGATATTATTTCAGAAAATAATGCTGAATGTGCGTTCCCTACACAAACATTGTACTTACAACCGTCCAATGCTTAGAATAAATGGATACGGTTATAAAATAAGTCCCTCTTTAATGATGAATAACCATGCTTGACCGACAGCACCTTATGCCATGGCTCAATTGGGGAATGGCTACCACTTTTGTGTTTTTTCAGTTTTTTCTCCAAGCCACTGCGGGATTGATGGCGGCCAAGTGGAGTCAGGATTTTCAATTAACTAAAACACAGGTGGGTTCACTGTCTGCTGCTTTTTTTCTAGCTTATGTAATCATGCAAATTCCGGTTGGATTAGCTTATGATCGATTTGGTACACGTAAAATTTTAATATCGGCATCTATATTGCTATGCCTTGGTATATTTGGCTTGGGATTAAGTCAACAGTATTGGCAAGCTTACCTCTCCCGATTAATCATGGGGTGCGGAAGTGCTTTTGGTTTTGTTGGAATGCTTTATGTCACTGCATCTTGGTTTTCCAATCGTCACTTTACGATGCTGGTTGGCATTTCCGAGACTTTAGCGATGATAGGAGTAGCTCTTGGGGAAATTGGTATGGCCTCACTCATTACTCATTTGGGGTGGCGCATTACCATGTATCTGGTTGGTTGCTGTGCTATTGTAGTCGCCTTATGTGTTATTTTTATTATTCAAGACCCAGAGGATCGCTCTCTTTCTGTAGAAAAAGAAACGATATCGCTAAGTAAAGCACTGCAACAAGTTCTACGAAATCCACAAGTCTGGTTTGCGGGATTCTATGGATTTGCCATGATCTCCATCGTTAATGCAATCGCCAATTTGTGGGGGGTTCCCTTTTTGGTTCATCGTTATCCAGCAATGTCATTGTATACAGTGAGTACCATGATGTCGGTCGTATTTATTGGATCAGGCATTGGAGGCCCATTTTGTGCCTGGCTTGTTCAATGCGGGATAAACAGACAAAAGGTAATGACATTATTTGCCTTGTTAACATTTTTGTTTTATTCATTAGTGATCTATTGGAAAGTTTATTTTCTGGGTATTGTTTATTGTTTATTGTTCATCACTGGTTTTTTCTCTGCCGCCTATATTCTGGTTTTCGGAGTAGTAAAAGACAGTATCACCAAAGAATTACACGGTACAGCATTATCAACAGCCAACATGATTTTAATGATGAGTGCTCTTATACAACAACCGCTGCTTGGTAAGCTACTTGAGTTGCATTTTAATTTTGAGCAGACCTTGTCTGTTATTACGGTAGCGCTTGTAGTTGCCACAATATTATCCTTGGCGTTAGATAAACACGCATAATAAGAGGCTATTATTCACAAGTTTTAATAAAGGAAAAGCGATTAGTTTAGTATAAAGTCTTAGGGACAATATAGAAAATGTGAGCTTAGCTGCATCCACGAGTTAAACGTCTACCTAAAACAACCTCTCCTCGTGAGCTCCTAAAAGATTCTCTCGAGACACGACTATTTAAGCTGATGCCACAAAATCAAGAGTAAGCTTACAGGGAGGATAACCTTGTTTTGCGGTTTTTTCTAGAATTCGTTCACAGCACTGTGCAAGTGCTGTAAAATCCTGAGATTCGTCTCCTTGACGCTCAAGAAATAAAGCCGCTTCTTTGAATAAGGTGAGACTTGATACCAGTTTTTTAGTGTCAGTATTTCCATTCATAAGGATAAGCGCTGGGATTTTTCTTGTTAGTTGTTGTTCTACCAGTTGAGTTATTGCGTCATAATTTTGAAAAAGCTCTTCATTTTGCAAATAGCTGCATGCCTCTTTGAAATCAACAATGCCAAAGTATTGGGCTATAGAACTGACCCCAAGCTGTTTTAACTGGGGAAAAATATACCATATCCAGTGGCTTTGTTTGTTTCCAGCTTTAAGCTCATCATAAGCCTGCTGGAAGGAGATATATGCGTCTTGGCCTTGCTGTGCTTTGATAAAGCGTTGAATGGTGCTCATCAAAAGTCCCTTAGATTAATAATCTGTATTTGTACATTATACTAAGTAAGTATAGCTATATGACAAATCTGACTCTTAACCAAAATTCAAATATACTTAAATTGGAGTTATCTATAAGAGTGAATAGTGGATTTTAAAAAGAAGTAGCCCCCATTTTCCAGAGTGCTTTATTTTCCAAACAGTTTTTTAAGAACTTATTTCAGGTTAGACCCTCTGTACTCGGCTTCTTGCAAGCGCATAGCAAACTCTTCATCAGATTCGATTCGAACGCCATGTTCATTTTCAAGAGCTTTTTCATTATCAAGACTTTTCTTATCCAGGTTTTCAATTTTGTTTTTAACATGAGCAAATAAACCCTGAGTTGATGCAGCTTGAATGAGTGCGTTAATATGTGTTCGATACTTTTCTTCGGGAATTTGAGTGGCTACAGTGGGTGTAATCACTGGTGTAGTTTCTTTATTTTTATGAACTTCTTCTATTTGTTTTGAGTTCTCAATACGTTCTTTTTCAATAGGCTTAGCTTTTAGCTTGGGCAACTCCTCTACAGTCGTTGTCCAATGGATCGATTCACCTTCATTATTTAAAACAACAGTGGGACAACCTTTCATTGGTTCTCCATTTAATTGATTGGTCACATAAAGATTTACCGCAAGTTGATCTGCAACTTCTTTTAAATCACTATGTGTTGCCCATCTTCCTTGTTCCTTGATCTGCTCTATCCCTTTTAAAATGACTGAACGAGGATTTTCTTTACCACGAGATATTACGTCTGCCAGTAATACCTCTTTAACATGCGCATTTTCTATTTTTTGGATTTCCTCAAAGGAAGATTTACCCACAAGTTTGGGCTCTAATGACTTAGCTGTTTTTTGGGCTAAGTCAAGAACTTCAGGTAATAAAGCCAACTCGTTGAACTGTTTTACCTTATCTAGTGTACCTTCTTTTTTATCGTCTTCTTTTAAATAAAAGTGCACTAATTCCATAAACTTATGGTATACAGCTGAACTTTCAACCTGGGTGCTTCCATTACTTTTTGCTTCTGCTATTTTCTTAAGAAGATCATTTTTATATGCAGTAGCAGAAATACTTCTTAAAGACATTTGTAATTTAAGTAAGGTTTCTTTTTTGTAAGTATAAGGGGATTCGTAGAGCTGATTTAAATCAATGTCTAGAATTTCTGGTAAGCTCACATTGCTAAGACCTTTCTTTTGCCATTGAGCAAAAGTTTTGCTTTTTTTGCTGTCTTTATGTTCTTTTTGGATAGTCGCTATTAAACCTATTGCTAATGCATAAAATCCGCAATCACCGCCACCAGGATTATCTATTCTATAAGGCATTTTATACTCGCTCTAGGGTTAAATTTATATATATATTATACAAATTATACAATGGTAACATTAAGTAATTATTATGTAATCAATATTTATGAGGTATTAAGCAGGGCTAAGGCACCTGAATTTTAAAAATTTAAACTATTTTTTATGTCATAGATAGCAACTTTGGTGGAAAAACAAAATGGAATTGTTTGGGGCAATAAAATGTGGAAATAAGGGTTGTGACATTGCAGCAATGGAAGCTTTATTGAAAACACCCTTTAAAAGCAGTGGATTGCCAAAAAAATTAGCTGGATTACCTTGTAGCAGCAAAGCGAATCAAGGTACCCCCTACATATCGGTTTAATGATTGAAGTGTGTAGCTGTGGCTCACATTTTACCTTGTTAATAATCTCGTAATAAATTATTAGTATAATAAATATACGAAGTGAACTTTTTTTCTTTTGAGTATATTATGCCTGATAATTATGGTCTAGCTCCAATCAGTGATGCACAAGAAGCTCTCGATGCTTGGGAGTCATTTTTTGGTCGTTTTTTCTCACCTGAAATTCCAAAAGGGGTTGATGTAGCGTTTAATCCAGAGTTACGTCAATTTACTCCTAGAAAAAAGAAAGACGCTAAATATAAACATCCTGGATTCAGGGACCAAGAAACTCTCGAGTTGCCTATAGATGCAGAAAGAACTCTGCATTCCGATGATTTTGATGACTTTCTAAATGGTAACACGGTTACTATTCCTGAACGTATTACTCTTACTCCAGAAGGTTTGCAGAAAGTTGAGAAAGCCATTGATCGTGGGGATTATGAAGATGAAGCCTTAAAAAAGGAAGATAATACGTTTTATGCGTTATGGCTATTTAAACAAAACAAAATCACCCGTCAACAAATGACCACCATTCTCGCCAGAGCCCAAATTCCAAAAGAGTATCCTCTGCAAGAAACATTTCATATTTTTGATGATCAGGGAAAGCTTACCAAAGAAGCTCAAGAATTATGGATTCCAGCTCTAAGGAGAGGTTGGTACGGTAAAGAGTTTACTAAGGAGCAGCTATCTCGATTATTGCTTCTTATTGCAACGCTACCAAAATCAGAACAAATCTTTTTTATTTCAAAAGATAATCCAAACATTGTCTCACCAGTTCGTCGTGAACTAGGAAATGCTTTGCACATAAATAATGCCTGGCATAAGACAACATATAAGGGAGAAACATACGATCTTCATTTTTCTTTCGGTGCGATTGAAGCAGTGCAAATTGCAAAGCATGGAGTTAATGGTGCCGCAGCCAGTCGTGCAAAACTAGGGAAGGTAGGAATTGATGAAGTCAGAGAGGGTGTTGAATTTTATTATAGGCCTACCGCTATTAGCATGCCTGATAGTGGTGTCGAAGCAACCACTAAAGGGATTCATGGGTATGATGATAGTCCACCGCCTGCAGTAACTGCACACGATGTTTTTCATTCAAAATTACATAATACGATCCGACCAGAATTTCATATGATGTTAAATCATATGAGTCAGATCATTAATAAGCACACAAAACAAAAATGGTCAAAAACAATATGGGAATTGGTAGACCGTGAGTTTCATTCTTTTCAGTACGAAACAATAAAGGACTTGACTCCTAGCAAAGGTGCTGTGCTTTTCATGGAAATGCTTCATCGTAATGGGAAAGATCCAGCGCTTTTATTCAGGAAATATAGCCCTCCAGAGTTAAGTGATGATGGTTTTGTCATAGTTTGGGATATGGTGAATCATCCTGATGTTTGGAAAAAACTTTATAAAGTGGATATTGATCAGATAGACTATCCTTATGACGAATTAATTGAAAAAATGAAAGCTTTTAAAAAAGAAGTTGGCAGCAAGCATAAGCATCCCGAGATACTTAGACTTAAATATCATTTTTTTAATGTAATAACTAATAACACCGAGTTTAAAAAAATTTGCAATATACTTGATTCACTTGGAGATAAATTAATCCTTGAGAAAAATCAAAAAACCACGGATAAAGATCAAAAATTAGTATTCGGAAAATATACTAAAGGGGGAGATAAAAATTTAACGATACTTAAATTTAAAAATTTTGGCCAAGAAGTGCAGATTGATGCAACTTCTGTAAAACAACTAATCCCTATATTGGTAAACATGCAACTTGCTTCTAAATTTAACTTTGGGGAAAAACAGGATGTAGCCATACGAGAAGAGTTGCAAAAAATATCTAGCGAATTCAAGAGTACTTATCATGAGAGTAAATTTTCCAAAAAGCAACTGGAGACATCCGTTTCTACTCTCCCATCACTCACTGCAAAACTGGATTTTCTTGAGGAGTGTTATGAAGAGATAATTCACTCAAAAGGATATACCAGACGTCACGGCACTGCGGATAATATGTTTTCTTTTTTTAAAAATCCATTAACTACATCTCAACGCGAACATATTATCTTATTAAAAGAGAAACTTAATGAATTAATTACTGAGTATCAGAAAGAAAATAATTTAGATACAGACGCCATCAAAGAACTGGAGTGGTGTATGAAAAATCGCGGGTCAAATCTGTATCTTTGTAATACCGATCGATTTTATTTACATCTGGACTCTACTGTTCCTTCTGCCAGAATATCAAAAAATTAGTTCGTTACTCATATTAAACCTTCGTTAATTAAACTTAATCAGTTAGAACTCAGGACTTCAGATACAATGCTATGCCGTAGAGCTAAAGATTTTACTTTAAAAGTCAATTAATCAATGGGTAGGAATATTTTTATCGACTCGACGGGAACTCAAGTGGCATAAAGCAGAATGTAGCTTTTTTGATTTTCTAAATGGAGGTATTTTGGTTTTACCATGAATCATTAATGGACAGTGTGATTTTTATAAAATAAAATAAAATATGATTTCTTTTTATGCAAAAGTAATATCAACTCAAGGGAGGTAGAGAATATGAGTTTAATTGATAACAGGATTGTGAAAGCTTCCTTTAGAGAGAACCCAGTAGAAGAAAGAAAACAGTTTCCTCAATCTTCTTGTCTTATGCCCATTAGTGTTGGACAACCAATTCATGAGGGCGAAAAATTTGCAGCGGTGATTAAACTCATTAATGGGGCATTTAAACAGTGTACCATCCTTGTTGATGATAGTGTTCAACGTCATACGATGGGTATTATGCATCATGCGACACCAGATGAATTATATCAGCTCGCTGTAAAAGAAGGTGATGATTGGTTACTGCGAAATGAAATGGCTTATAATCAATTAACCATTCCTTTTGAAATTATGCGTTGGGATGATTGGTATAACAGTCAGAATTACATTGACAGTCATGTGCGTGTGCAAAAAGAATATGACTCCAATGGCTCATTTCGTCATGCGATTCATGCAAATATTGATGATTTTTTAACACGATACTTGAGCCGATTTTCTGCTGTGAATGTTGATTATGAACGGGCATTCAGACTTTGTCTTGATTATTTAATTGAAGAATGTTCGGTGATGTGTCTATGGATAGAAAAAGCATATGATTTTGAAGTTTATCCTAGCGGCAGAAACAAGGCGATGGCAGCCACATATGAATATTTAATAAAGCCTCATTATCCAAATTATTTAAGACCTGTTGCACTTCGATTTAAAAAATATCCTGGAAAGGTAGCAGGAGATGAATTTCAAATGATTAAGGAAGCTGCTCAGGAAGGCGAATCAGTGGTTGGCGATTTTTAAGCGATTCATTTAAATTTGTAGTGGCGGCGAAGTGGAGTCTAGGAAAAATTATTAAAAGATAAAACCGATGCTTCGCTGTGCCAGGTTTTCAAAAATATCTCACTTAAAATAAGCTCTTATTAATTTTTATTCAGTGTTTGGCTAAGACCTGTTTGCAATTCACGAAATTACTTAAAAAGAGAAACCACGGTTTTTTTAAAAGAGTTAAGCAAAGCTAATGCTCCAATTTCTACTACTTGGTGCGTCACTTTGCCACTCCATTGTATTCGCGCTGCTTTCCACCCTATAAAAAAAGCGGAAGCAAGGAGTATCGGGGTTGTTAAATGATAGCGAGCTATTCCGCTTTGTGCAAAATACTCTTGATGTTCAATTACTTCATCTTTTTGGGATTGTAAAGCCCCATTCATCAGTTCAATTTGTGCTATGATCTGCTTCCTCGAGTTTTTCATGCTCAACACTCTCTTGCGAAAAAAATTCCCTTGTTTTCTGAAAACTCATACTCTTTATGTTAAAGGATAGATACTTAAGCAATCCCAGTAAGAATCCCACATTAAGAAGTAAAACAAACAAAATAGATAACAGAAGACGGTTAGGAACTAAATGCACAAAATACCCTGAAGCCAAGTACGCAAAATACCCTATTAAGAACATAACCGATAACCATACTGTAAATAACACAACTAACAAAAGGCATATATTCAGTAATAGGGGAAAAACGCTCAACCCAGCCAGCCTTGCTTCAAGACGAATTAAAGAGCAGACTGTTTTAATAACAGATATTTTTGCAGCAATTAGAGCTTCTAGCTGTTTTAAAGCTTCCATTACTTTTTCAATAGTCGAGATAACAAAAAACCAATTCCTCCTGCGATCAAAACAGAAGCCAATGGATTTTTCTGTATTTTTTTCAATAAATGATCTGACTGTTCTTTAAGGTTTTCTTCTACTTCATTTGCCTTGTTTACCCCATCTTCGTACAACTGATTCACCTTTTTCTTTCCTTCTGTTAATAATTGGCTTGCAGCTGCTTCAAGATGCTCTTTAGGAGTATATGCTCGATTTTTCATGTTAGTACCCTCCTTAGTTGAATAATATTTTAAATATAGTCATTGAATCAGATTAAGCAAATAAACCTTCTATTTTTAATTATTATTTATTTTTAAAAATATAAAAAACATTTTTTTATCAATTAAGATATCCTTTCTGTTATCAGTTTACTGAATAACTCGTTATTGAACATCAAAACCTCACATTGACTTCAATAAAAAGATACGTACACTAAATAACCAAGAATAATAATATATAGGTAAATAAATAAAATGGTAGACTTAACTCTTCTCAGTGACCTACAGCAGTTAGAAGTAGTTGTAACTTTTTATTGTCAGGGCAAAGCTCAATATCTTGCTGAAAAAACCCCCTTTAACTTTGTCTCAATTACAAATATTTATAACTCAATCAAATTGTTACCCATGGACAACGAAAAAATTGAGCTTATGGAACGTTTTCATGAAAATGTCTGCAAAAAAATAGTTGAGTTTCATCCTAAACTTTATATATTTATAAATTTTACTAATGAAATCAATGAATATAGACCTTTGCTTGAACAACTTAATGCACTAAAAAAGCAAGCTTCAGAACTTTATGAACATTATTTTGATATTGAGAAACCACACTTTGACTGGGAGGGTTTGCGTCAACTTCATATTCAAATTTATAACCTGGAAAATACCTCAGATAAAATACAACTCATGCAATTATTCGAGTATGGAGTATTAGCAACAATTACTCAAATAGAGCCTAAAGCCTATTCTGGCCTAACTTTTCACTCTGAATTAGCAGCAGGGGAAGAACCGCCAACATTAGATCATCAAAGCATTTCTTCCCACCAAATCAGATAAGTGTATTAATTATAGAACTCGCAAGAGTTCTATTAATTAATAAATTACTCAATAAAATATACCAACCTCCTAAAGAATTTGCTCATAGATTGAAAATCACTTCCGACGGAGCACGAATAATAAGCTTGAGGATCACCATTAATAAAACTATATTTTACTTATTGTGAGTTCGATATAAAAAATTTTATATCGGACAATTCCTGTTTAGAGTCGAACTCACGTTATTTAAGCTATTCTTATTGGAAAACATATGAAATAAGGAGATAAGTATGTTGAGTCTTGATACAGAAACAATTTGTAATCTTCTTGATAAAGCACGACAATTTCAAGTCAAAGAAGACGTCAGCTTTCCGGAAGTCACTGATGAAATGGATGCACTCTACGTATTAGCTGATTATCAAGATGATCCGGTTTATCAAGAGACAGTAGAATTTATTGATAATTTACGACCTGATCAGCAAGCAACTTTAGTCGCATTAATGTATTTAGGGCGTGGAGATTACACTCAAGATGAATGGGAAGATGCGCTTAATTTCGCCCAGGATGAATTGACTGAGCATACCGGGGAATATTTGTTATCCAGACCCACTGTGGCTGATGACATTGAGCAAGGTCTAAATATGCTAGGGATTTCCTACCAGGAATAGTTTTTTTCAGAGTTTAGCATGCTATTCGTTAATATTGGCACCTCAGGATGGGTCTATAAAGGTTGGAAAGAAGTTTTCTACCCTAAGTCTCTTGCTGTAAAAGATGAGCTAGCCTATTACTCAAACATCTTTAATACTGTAGAGCTTAATAGCAGTTTTTATCGCGTACCCACCCCAAGATCCATTACAAAATGGAAAGAGATAACTCCGAATCAATTTATTTTTTCGTGTAAAGCCAGTCGCTATTTAACTCATATAAAAATGCTTAAAGATGTTCAAGATAGTGTTAATTATTTATTGCAAGTACTTGAAGGATTAGAAGAAAAATTAGGTCCTATTTTATTTCAACTCCCCCCTTATTGGCCTTTTAATCTGGAACGTTTGGAACAATTTATCAAAGGGTTGCCTGAATCTTTTGATTATACATTTGAGTTTAGAAATAAAAGTTGGTTGCGTCAGGAAGTTTATGATTTACTCAAAAAAAACAATATTGCACTTTGTTTTTATGATTATAAGGGATTTCAGTGTCCAGAAATTATAACCAGTGATTTTATCTACTTACGATTGCATGGACCTCATCTCCAACCTTATTCTGGTCATTATGAAGAAAAATCGCTTTTAAACTATGCTCATAAATTTTCCAGCTGGCAGCAACACGTTAAAAAAATTTTTTGCTATTTAGATAACGATGAGAAAGTAGTTGCGCCCCATGATGCACAAGTATTAGAACGATTAGTACAGTCGACAATTATCAATACAGATCAATAATCATAATTTCGGGTAAATTAAAGAATTGTATTCAAACGCAAAGATTGTTTTATTTTCCAATAATCTGCCCATGGATCGCTCTTTAATGTGTCTAAGCGTTTGGGTAATGTTTTAATCGTAAATTCAATATCTCGCTTCTCCTTACTTAATTCATCCCAATGAATAGGTACGGCTACAGGGGCATGTATACGTGCTCTTGTAGAATAAGAGCTAATTGCCGTAGCACTTCGTTGATTTCGTAAAAAATCAATAAATATTTTATTTTTTCGTTTGGCTTTACTCATAGTACTCGTATATTGATTTGGATTAACTCGCTCCATAAACTCCGCAAAAACCTGAGTGAAGTTTTTTACCTCATCCCAATCATATTCAGGTGCAATAGGCACTACTATATGCAATCCTTTACCGCCAGTTGTTTTAGCAAAAGAAGTTAGTTTGAATTCATTGAGGTGTTTTTTAATTTCAAAAGCTGCTTTAACAATTGCTTCCCAAGTTACAGAGGGGCCAGGATCTAAGTCAAATACAATAAAATCCGGTTTTTCTATCTGACTAATTTGGCTAGCCCAGGGGTGAATTTCCAAAACATTCATTTGCACTAAACTGAAAAGCCCTTCTATTGTATTTAAATAAACATAAGGCTCTTTCTTTTTTTTAGTTTCTATAGATATAGCCTTTAAAACTTTTGGTGTTGAATCAATATAATGACGTTGAAAAAAACAATTATGCCGATTTTCAGGACAACGAAGTAAAGATAAGGGCCTATTTTTTATAAATGGCATTATGTAATCACAAACATATTCGTAATAATTCAATAAGTCTTTTTTGGTAATACCGTCTTCAGGATAAAGTACTTTATCAGGGTGAGTCATTTTAATTCTAAAGGAATGCGCTTTGGTATTTTTGGCCGCCCCTTTCTCTATTTTTTTTTCTTTATTTTCCAATGCGTCTTTTTGTTCACGAAAAACCTCTTCAGGTTTTTTATCCAGGCGCAGTCCTTTGAAACTAGGATGTCGTAAACGTCCTCCTTCAGTCCAATGAGTAAACTCGATTTCTGCGACCAATTGGGGTTGTACCCAAACTACTCCTTGGGATTCAGGGATTTCCTTATCAAAGAGCTTTTTCTGTGCCGGAATTTTTTGCAATAAAACGAATACTTCCTTAAGCGATGCCTCGGTAAAGCCAGTCCCTACATTTCCTGTATATTCCAACTCTCCTTGCTTGTTATATACTCCTAAATACAGAGCACGGAAATACTTACGCGAGCCGCTCGGTAAGGAGTAACCGCAAATAATAAATTCTTGCCGCATCAAGCACTTGATTTTAAGCCATCTTTTAGTGCGCCCTGATATATAGGAGCTATCGATTTGTTTGGAAATTATTCCCTCAAGCCCAAGTTCGCAAGCACGATGAAAAAGAAAACTCCCTTCACCGATAATATGATCACTGAAGCGGAGCACTTTATCCTGCCCTTCCAACACATTTTTCAAGATTGCTTTACGTTTCAATAAAGGTATAGTCCTTAAATCAAACTGCTCGTAATACAAAATATCGAAAAGATAATAAACATAGGGAGCATTAGGGTTCAATTTAATTGTATTTTGTAATAATTGAAAGTCAGATTTTCCATGTTCATCGAGTAAAACAACTTCTCCATCCAATATGGCTTGAGGTAAAGCCAATTTTTTAAGTGCATCTACTACGGATAATAAATCATTGGTCCAATCTTTATTATTACGTGATTTTAAGCGGATGTGTTCATTATGAATTAGCGCAATAATTCGATATCCATCAAATTTTATTTCATGCACCCAATCTGAACTTTCAGGAGCATGGTCAACTGGCGTAGCCAGCTGAGGTGCAATAAAACCAGGGAAGGAACTGATGCTTAAGTGCTCAGAAAGTTCTGGCTCGTGCTGATTATGCAGTTTTTTTTTACGTCACTTCTATTAGATTGATTAGTCCTACTGTAATACTCCCCTATCTGATCAATCGAAAGATTGGTCAACACACTATCTGGCTCTTCTTCAATGATGTTATATTCCTCCAGTTTTCGAGTAAATTTGTCTTTAAATTTGATTAAAAACCAATGTCTCTCATTCTTAAAACGTACTAAATCCCAACGTCCTTTTAACTTGATGGCCTCTAATTCAAAACGTAAGTGCCCGGATTTATAAGCTTTTTCAGGATCCTCATCAAGGGGTTTCCAGATGCCTTTATCCCATAACATCACATTACCCGCACCATATTGGCCCTTAGGTATTATTCCTTCAAAATAACCATATTCAATAGGATGATCTTCTACATGCATTGCAAGACGTTTTACCGAAGGATCTAAGCAAGGGCCTTTGGGAACAGCCCAACTCAATAGAACTCCATTTAATTCAAGACGAAAATCATAATGAAGATGGCTGGCAGCATGTTTTTGAATCACAAATAAATAGTTCGTCTCAGAAGAAACACCACCTCTGGGCTCAAGGGTTTTATTAAAATTCCTTTTTTTACGATAAGGCTCAATACCCATGCACCGCTCCTTTCAGCATGATTACTTTAATTTTAAGAAAAATACTAAGAATTTCCACTCAACTCTATTTCTTGTCTAGGTAAACAGGGCTTATTCCTCTGCGACTTTTAAAAATGGTCTACTCTTTGAATATGAAATGTAATTAAGGATAAAAGAATGCCTAAATCAATCTGGAAAGGCGAAATTTCCTTTGGTCTTGTTTCTATACCGATTTCGTTATATTCCATTGAAGAACAAGATGAGCTTAAATTTAATTTGCTTGATAAAAAAACGAAATCCAGAGTGCATTATCAACGAATTAGTGAAAAAACCGGAAAGGAAGTTCCTTGGGACCAAATAGTGAAAGGATTTGAATTTGAAAAAGACCGTTACATTATTGTCGATGAAAAAAAATTCGAAAAGGCGAGTCCAGATTTATTTAAAGCGATTAACATTGAAGAGTTTGTTGATTTTCAGGAAATTGATAGCCTTTACTTGATGAAGCCTTATTACCTTATCCCAGAAAGTAAAAATAAAAAAGCCTATGTATTATTGCGCGAGTCATTAAAAAAAACAAATAAGGCAGGCGTTGCCAAAGTCATTATTCGGACAAAAGAATCTATTTGTTTAATCATTCCTTATCATCATGCCTTACTTTTGTACTTAATTCATTTCAAGGATGAGATACGTGAAGAAAGGGAAATGGATGTTCCAAAAGAGGACCTTAAAAACTATAAAATTTCCCAATCAGAAATAAAAATGGCTGTTACTTTAATCAATGAAATGACTACTAAATGGCAACCCGAAAAATACCATAATGAATATCGTGAAGCATTGAGAAAATGGCTTGATCAACAAATAGCCAAACAACCAGTAATTAAAGAAGAGGAAGATTCTGAGGTTGCCAAGGAAAGTTCTGCAGATGTAGTTGATTTTATTTCGCTTTTAAAAGAAAGCATGCAAAAAAGAAAATCATCAGAAAATTCAAATAAGAAAAAAAGCTCATAAATCAAGAAAACAATCAATCTGCTCCATTGGCTACACTCTTGTCAAATTATCTCACTTTATGCAAAGATAATTGAGACAGCTTAAGAGTAAGCATCATAGACCTCTTTCGAAATTCGCTGCAGGGCGAGGAGCGAGAAGTCTGCAATAGAATTTCGGAAAAGTTCTAGTGTTAGAGCAGCAATCTCGGAGGGACATACAATGAGACGAATATTTAGAATTGATAAAACCATAAGTCAACCTAACTCTGTATTTAAAACACATCCATCTCAAACAATGCTTCCAGCAAAAAAAATAATAAAACCATTGTTTGTAGCTCAAAAAAAAGCACTAACAGCTCCCCTTGGGACAAAAGCACTCGATCCACTTTTTTTTACACAATTAAAAGCAGAAGAACACAAGCAATTTACGTCTAAAAAACGGCTTCGCTCTCAATACAAAGACAATTACAGTGCCGCACTCCACTTGCCCTATTCAAACCATCAATTAGCCATAAAGCATCACGATCAAAACGCACTGCTTACTATGTCTAAAAAAAATATTATTGAACATGCAAATCGACGAGTTGACTTGTTTTTTTATACGCTAATTGCTTATTACAAAACGGGGATCTTGCCAATCTATGGACATACAACATTACAACATGGCAGAGGTCGTACAACACGTAGTAATAGAAGTATCTCTGAAGCCTGTCATAGCAGTCTGACTCCTTCATTAGTGGATTCAAGCATTTATCAAAATAAGAAAACAGGAGAAAAACATAAAAGTTTAGTGTCTGATACACATTTTATGGATAGCCTGAATTCCACTGTCGAATTACCTCCTTTTGTCAATGATCTCGATGATCTGTTAGAAAATGCATTAAGAGAAAAAAGTTTGACTATTCTTCGCGAGGTTTCACTTGGAACAATAAATCCAATTACAGGACTCACTCAGTTTCTGCAAATAATGAGTACTGTTTTAAAAGGTTTTAAAGAAAATGCTGAAAATAAAAGCAAATCTGCCTTATCCCAGCATCCCTTAATCAAACAACCGATTACCCCAAATCTGATCGAGCTGGTAAAAACTGGGGCACTAGCAACTACCTATTTACCTCAAAAACAAACCGCAAATGATGCATACATCCAATTGTTACTTAGAATGACACCCGAAGAAAAAGCATCATGCAAAGATGTACAGAGTAAAGAAGTGTTATACATCAAGAAAATTATTGAGTTACAAAACGAAATTTTACACACGAAAAGTAATAAACTTCCATCACCATAAGTAAAGAAAACAAGAGATAGTGAGACATCTTAGTTCGCAGATTCCAGGAATCGAGCGGCATTACTGGATTCTGCGCGCAAGTCGTGGGTAGGGACTTAGATAAGAAAACTGGTTTTTAACTTAATCATTAATTAATGTGAGTTCGATATAAATCAAGCAATTCCTGTTTAGAACTCGATCTCGTATAAATGCTGCGCATTTTACGGGATAACCTTCATTTAGAACGGACATAAAAGACATTTTTATGTCTTTTATGTCGAACTCACGTTAATTAACTAAAGAAAACCGGAAGCTAAATTAGATGAGCAATCTCTAGAAATACCTGAGAGATTTGACTAGAATACAGTTTATCTGCTGATAAATAAAAACTTTTTACGTTGGTGTCAATTTATGAATATCCACAGTGTTGTTGAAGAGCAGAGAAAATTTGCTGCTTCCGGACAGGCTAAAAATATTGATTTTCGTAAACAGCAACTGCAAAAATTGAAGAGGATTATCAAACAAAATGAGCAACTCCTTTGCGATGCACTTTATGCAGATATAAAAAAATCCCAATTCGAAACTTATTTAACTGAACTTGCCATGGCTTATCATGAGCTTGATCTAGCGATTAAATCGATACATAAATGGGCTAAACCCAAAAGCAAAAAAACGGAATTAGTACTTCAACCCGGAAAGAGTTTTATCTTACCCGAACCTTACGGTACGACGCTCATTATTGGTGCGTGGAATTATCCTTATCAACTAACCTTAAGCCCTTTAATAGCAGCTATGGCTGCTGGAAATACCAGCATTATCAAACCAAGTGAGTTACCACAAAATACATCATCAGCCCTCGCAAAAATAATAAATCAAAATTTTGATCCCGCTTATCTTTATGTCGCAGAAGGTGATGCTGCTGTGACTCAGGAGCTTCTTAACTTTCGTTTTGATAAACTTTTTTTTACTGGTAGTACTTCTGTAGGGAAAATCGTAGCCAAAGCTGCAGCAGAACACCTAACTCCTGTCACACTTGAATTAGGTGGAAAAAGTCCTTGTCTTGTTTTTGCTGATGCCGATCTCAAGATTTCAGCCCAGCGCATTGTTTGGGGCAAGTTTTTAAACGCAGGCCAAACCTGTATTGCACCCGATTATCTTTTAGTTGAAGAATCGATTTACCAACCCTTATTGGAAGAGCTTAAAAACCAAATCGACAATATTATTGGCCCTAATCCTCTTGAAAGTGAAAGTTATGTACGGATTATTAATCAAAAACATGTACAACGCTTAAAAAAACTCATCGACCCTCAAAAATTATTTACAGGGGGGCAAGTCATCGAAACAGAAAATTATATTGAGCCGACAATTCTTAAGGATGTCAGTTTTACTGATGAAATCATGAAAGAAGAAATTTTTGGCCCAATTTTACCTGTTATTCCTTTTACTGATCTGCAAACTGTTCTACAGGAAATAAAACAACGTCCACGCCCACTATCACTTTATATGTTTGGAAAAGATTCAACCGTACACACACAAATTTTGCATGAGGTTTCCTTTGGCGGTGGTTGTATTAATGATGTAATAATGCATATTTGTAATTCCCACCTTCCATTTGGCGGCGTAGGAGAAAGTGGTATGGGAAGTTACCACGGTGAAGCAGGTTTTAAAACGTTCAGCCACTTCAAAAGTATTTTAAAAAGACCTTTTTGGTTTGAACTCCCCATTAAATATAGACCATACAATCAATTAAAATTGAAGATAATTCGCGCTCTTTTGGGATAAATTAATTACTGGTATTCCTTGCTCCCAATAAATAAACCTTTCTTTATTAAAAACTCTGACAGCTAATTAAGCAAAAATAGTGCGCTTTTAGAATTCGATTAAGTTATCTTAATTCATTTTTTAAATATGTATCCTTATCTTGTACGCTGCCAATATTAGGTCTATAACTTATAAGAATAAAAGAGAACACTTATGTCAGAAAAGAAACCTAAAATTAAAATCAGCAGTTCTAAGGAATCTCCCTCCTCACCTTCTGTTGAAGCAGATCCTTCTATTCTTGCAAGCATCATTAAAGAATTGCCAGGCAGTATTTATTGGAAAGACAAAAATGGGGTTTATTTAGGTTGTAATGATACCATGCTTGAAATGACTGGGATGAAATCCATAATTGGAAAAACAGACTTTGATATGCCATGGGCAGCATCTGCAGAAACAATTCGCAACAATGATTTAAAAGTGATGGCACTTAATTCTTCATTAGAACTGGAAGAAACCGGAACATTAGCCAATGGCCAACAAGCAGTTGTATTAACCAGGAAAACCCCTCTACGCGATGAACAAGGAAATGTCGTGGGTATTTTAGGTATCTCATTAAACATTACCCATCGTAAAAAGCAAGAAGCAGATTTGCGCTCAAACCAGGAAAAAACACAATCAACTTTAGAAAACATTCTTGCCAATATGCCAGGACATGTTTATTGGAAAGACAAAAATGGCGTGTATTTGGGATGCAATAACCGGCAAGCACAAAGCGTAGGATTTCAATTTGGCTATGAACTTATAGGAAAAACCGATTTTGATTTATCTTGGGGTGAAAATCAAGCAGAATTATTCCGCCAAAATGATCTTTATATTATGCAAACAGGTGAAACTGAAATTATTGAAGAAAAAGCCCTAATCGAAGGTAAAAATGCCATTTTTTTAAGCCATAAATCCCCGATGCGCAATAAAAAAGGAGAAATTACCGGAGTACTTGGTATATCAATTAACATCACTGACCGCAAAAAAATTGAAGCAGAACTCAAGATCGCAAAAGAAAAAGCCGAAGCAGCAAGCCTTGCAAAAACAGAGTTTCTTGAAAATATGCGTCATGACATCCGCACCCCTCTTACCGGTATAGTTGGATTTGCAGATCTCATCAAATCTGCAGCAAAAAGTGTCCAGATTAAAGAATATGCGGATAATCTAGTCGCATCCAGCCATGCTTTGCTTGATTTTATGGATGAGGTGCTTGAAGCAATTCATGTAAGTTCTGGCGAAGTGCCCAAAGTTAGGAAAAAATTTGTCTTACAACAAATCGTTCAACATATTATTGATCTTAATAAAGCCAAAGCATCTGCAAAACACCTGCGTTTATCATTGGATTTTGATCCCAATATTCCCAAATACCTCATTGGTGATCCTGTGCGCATCCATCGCATTTTACTCGAGCTAATTGCTAACTCATTGAATTTCACAGATACAGGCTTTGTAAAATTAACCGCTAAACTGGCAAAACGAGAAAACCGAGAAATCATTATTCAATTCATCGTAGAAGACAGTGGTATGGGAATTCCCAAGGATAAGCAGCAGGAAATTTTCCTGCAATTTAAACGCCTAACGCCTTCCTACAAAGGAATTTATAAAGGAGCAGGTCTAGGTCTTGCGGTAATTAAACAGTTTATTGATGAATTAGATGGGGAAATATATGTTGAGAGTACGGTTGCCAAAGGAACACTATTCACCTGCATCATTCCCTTAAAAACAGCACTTTTAGAAGATGAAACAGGAATTGATAATGATTTTGTTGAGTCTAACATTCCAAGTGTTGCACACAATACTGCAATCACTCAACAAGCCCCAGATTCAGCTGAAAAATTATTCAAACATCGTATCTTATTAGTTGAAGACAATGCCATTGCACAAACAATTGCAAAAGAAATGTTGAATCAATGTAATTGTTACGTTGATATAGCAGCTGATGGACAATCGGCACTACAATTCTGGAAGAAAAATAAGTACGATTTAATTTTTATGGATATCGGTTTACCTGATATGGATGGTTATCAAGTGACCCACCACATTCGTGTCCAAGAAATCGCTAAAAACCATCACACCCCCATTATTGCACTAACAGCTCATGTTGGTGAAGAAAACAAGCAACGCTGTATTGAATCAGGAATAAATGCCGTACTCTGTAAACCATTAACTCAAAAGAATTGTTGTGATATTTTGAGTTCATTTATCTCCTCCATACAAAAAGAAAAAGGAATCTCTCCTGAACTTGATGTTTTAGATTTACCCGCAACAGAAGAGCAATTTTTTGAACTTTCAGGATTCCCTCTACTTGATATTGCAGAAGGAATTAAAACTACAGGGACAGAAGATATGCTCTGTAAGATGTTCAAGTTACTGCTAAATCATTCTCTTGTTGAAGATATTACCTTACTAAAAAATGCACACACTCAAGGTGACTGGGAAAAAACCCAGAAACTTGCTCATAAAATTAAGGGAGGTGTAGTATATGTCGGTGCCATCCGTTTGAAAATCGCTTGCCAATATCTTGAGCGTTATTGGAAATCAGGACAACGTGATTTATTGGAGAAATTATATCAGCAAATGATTCAAGTGATTGATGAAACGACCTCTGAAATTCAAAAATGGATGAAGACAAAAACAGTTCATTAAGTGAATTTTTAGTTTTATCCTGTTTACGATACCACTATCTTGTTAGCAGTCTGGATTTATGATAGAGGTCCTTCTGAAATGCTCCAATAATCATTAATTGATTTGAATATTTCTATAATTTTTTTGGAATCTGCTGGTTTTGCAATATAACCCGTAATACATTTTTCGTATGCTCTCATTTTATCTTCTATTTGTTGAGACGTTGTAAATACAACTACAGGAATGAATTTAAATAACTTGTCTCTTTTAATAATATCTAAAAATTCCAAACCATTCATTCGTGGCATATTTAAATCTAAAATTATAAGGCAAGGTTTTCCAAATTCTTTAAGATAAAGCAAGGCATCTTCACCATTTTCACGAATGACAAGTTCATTTTTTATATTAAGTTGTTCAAAGGCTCTCTGAATTGCCATTTGATCAACCTGATCATCTTCGATAAGTAGAATAGGCTTAGTTGAATACATTATTAACCCCCACTTACTTTTTCTTTATTTAATGTAAAGTAAAATGTGGTTTCTTGTCCAACTATTGATTTAAACCAAATTTTCCCACCATAAAGCTCTAAAATTTTTTTGACAAGTGAAAGACCTACTCCAGTAGATGAGTATTTTTCTTTACTTTGTAGTGTTTGAAAAAGTTCAAAAATTTTGTCTTTATATTGTTCGTCAATTCCTATTCCATTATCTTTTATAAAAAATTTCCATTCTTTAGAGTATTCGCACACTCCAATTTCTATGAGTCCTTGTTCCTTATCATTGTAAATGATGGCATTGCTAATCAAATTTTGGAGTATTTGATAAATATGAGTTTTTTCTGCATAGATAACTGGAAGATCTTGCTGGGCTCTTATTTTAATGTATTTAGGAGGCATTAAAATCTCTTTAATTTCTTCAATTAATTTATTCAAATTAATTCGTTCTAATTCTCCTTGAATATGTCCTATTCTTGAATATTCCAATATACCGTCAATTAGCGCTTGCAGTTTTTTAACCCTGTTATCAAGCAGTTCTAAATAATTTTTGCCTTTAGAATCTAATTTTTGCTTATATTCTTCAATAATCCATTCAGATATAGTAGCAATTCCTCTTAGGGGTGCTTTTAAGTCATGAGACACTATATAGGCGAAACGTTCAAGCTCAGCATTACTCTTTTTTATGATTTGTTCATTAAACTTACGTTCTGTTATATCAATAACAGAGGCTAAAACAAAAACTCCTGATTCTGTTTTTAATGGATTTAAGCCAATTTCAACAGGAAACTCGGTACCATCACTTCTCAAACCATATAAATCACGACCAGTTCCCATTGCTCGTGTTTGTGGTTTCATGAAGTAAGTCATACGGTACTTTGGGTGATTAGCACGAAATCGGTCGGGTACAAGTACCTCAATTTTTTGTCCAATTAAATCTTCCTTTTTATACTTAAACATTTTAAGTACTTGTCTATTGGCAAGTTCTATTTCCCCCATTTTATTTACCATCAAAATTCCTGCTGGGGTCGATTCAATCGCCAATCGGAATTTTTCTTGCTCTTTTTTTCTTTCCGTAATATCAACAACAGACGCCAAAACAAAACTTCCATCTTCAGTAATTAATGGATTTAAACCAATTTCAACAGGGAATTCAGTACCGTCTTTTCTTTGACCAAAAAGATCTCTCCCCGCACCCATGCGTCGCGCTTTAGGATTTTCAAAAAAAACAAGTCGATGTTCAGGATGCTTTGCTCTGAATCGTTCAGGCACAAGAATTTCTATTTTCTTACCCATTAGTTCGTGTTTCTTATAGCCAAACATTTTAATGATTTGCGAATTTAAAAGTTCGATTTCCCCAGCACGATTAATCATTATCATTCCAGTTGGAGAAGCCTCTACAGCCAACTTAAATCGCTGAGTCAATCGCTTTCGTTCGGTAATATCTACAACCGAAGCAAAAACTAAAATTCCTTCATCTGTTTGTAAAGGATTTAAGCCAATTTCAACAGGAAACTCAGTTCCATCCCGTCTTAATCCGTAAAGATCCCGTCCAGCTCCCATTAGGCGTGCCTTAGGATCTTTAAAAAAATCTTCTCGATACTGTGGATGGTTTTCTCTAAAACGCTCAGGGACAAGAACCTCTATGGGTTTTCCTAAAAGTTCAGCTCGAGTATAACCAAACATTTTCTCGATTTGTTCATTTACAAGCTTTATATTACCTAGAACATCAATTATAAGCATACCATTTGGGGCAGCTTCCACCGCTAATTCAAACTTCTTTTGCTCAGGTGTTACAAATGGGATTTCTCTGATAATGGATGCTGCACCTATTACTTTACCAGAAGCATTTTTAATTGGTGAGCCAGATACGGATACTTTGATTTCTGATCCATTTCTTTTCAAGTGAATCGTTTCATAGTGCTCTATTTTCTTACCTTCTTTAATTTTTGTTAAGATTTGTTGAGTCTCATATTTTCTATCAGTAGGTGTAAGGTAATCTATTGATAAACCAATAATTTCTTTGGCTGTGTATCCATATAGATTTTCAGCCGCTTTGTTCCAACTTATAATCGTGCCATTCAGATCTTTCCCGATAATCGCATCATTACTGGATTCAATAATTGCAGCGTAAAAAATGTCTTTAGCTGTTGGATTCCTATTTATTTTCATAAAATATCTTCAGGAGAGTATGTTGATTATATTAAGTTTTTACTCTACATTATCTTGAATTCAGTAGTAAATTCAACTGCTAATTCGCAAGCAGATTTCTAAAATGAAATTTTATCTCTATCATTTTTGGAAAATTTTTATACTTGACGAACACTATAAAGTATTGGATGTTGCCAAGATTACGAACTGAAAATTTTTAAATTCATGCCTCACCAAATAGTGCGATCGGAGACAGAGTACCCTCCATCAATCGGGATCATTGTCCCTGTTATGAAGTCTGAGCCACTTGAGGAGAGAAAAACAGCTAAAGGGCCAATATCTTGAGGTTGGCCCCACCTGCCTAGAGGTGTTTTCTTCCTGATTTCCTCTCCTCTGTTTGTTTGTGGTAAGGAACCATTAATTGCTGTTTCAAACCAACCAGGCAAAATAGCATTGACCTGTATATTCCAGGGGCCAAGTTCTAATGCAAGCGAACGGGTTAAACCCAATATTCCTGTTTTTGTGGTGGCATATCCGATGGAGTTAGGGTGGCCAAACAGAGAATACACAGAACCTACGTTGATAATTTTACCATGATGTTGGGTTTTCATAAGACGAGCTGCGTTTTGTGAGCAGAGAAAGACTGAAGTAAGATTAGTTCTTATGAGATGTTCCCAGTGTTCTAGTGAAAGTTCTAAAAGATGCTGATCTTCATAGATGCCCGCGTTATTAATCAATATATCCAGTTTTCCAAATTGCTCGGTTATTGTTTTAAAACCTTCATGAATACTTTCTTCATGACTTACATCCATCGTCAGTGGAATGAGATCATGTTTTTGGGCTTGTTTTAGTTTTTCCTGATCTCGACCGCAAACAAGTACTTGTGCTCCGGTTTTTCGTAAGGCGAGTGCCATGGCAAGACCTAGTCCACCATTTCCACCCGTGATTAAGGCAACACAATGATTTAAATTATTTTTTGAGTTCATAATGATCATGCACCTTTTTGATGGCAGTTAAGAATTCATCCAGATCTTCTTTTTTCAATGTAGGTGAAAGAGCAATATCAATATAAGATTGGATGTTTCTAAAACTGTCAGGATAAAGATTTGGAATTTCATGTTTTGCTACATCCTTAAATAAATAGGCCCAGTCCCAAAATCTGCGAACATTGATTTTAGTAAGGTCTCCAAGCGCTTTTGAATCTATCCCTTCTGCAGTAAGTGCTTCAGCAAACCAGCAACAGTCCTCAATTGAGCCATCTAATTCCAAAAGTAGGTTATCACCAAGCGGTAATGCGGTGTCGCTCCAGGTATCACGTGGTCTTAAGCATTTTAAATTTACAATGTTTTGAATGACATAAGTATAGTTTTGTGAGAGCAAATTCAGTCGCTTATTGAGTTTTTTTAATTGAGTTAATCCAAGTGCACCACGGATTTCGTCTAAGCGAAAATTAAATATGGGTATCGATGTACAATCAATGGCGCAAGGTTGATTAGAAAAATGTTTTTCGAAAAGACGTTCATATGCTCCAGATAAAATAACACATTTAAGATAGAGATCTTTGTTGTTGGTTAAGATAAATCCTCCTTCTCCAGTATTTAATGATTTGTCCGATTGAGTACTAAATGCCCCTGCTACACCGTATGTACCTAAATATTTATTGTTTAATTTACATCCAAGACTGGGAACAGCATCCTCAATAACAGGTATGCCGTGTTGAGCGGCAAGCTCCAGAATTTGCGGAAGAGGAGCAGGAAAACCTCTCATATGAACTACTACCAATGCTTTCATATGAGTAATTTTTTTATCAAGATCCGCTAAATCAACGTGAAGATTTCGATCCACTTCAATGAGGAGTGGTTTTAATCGTGCCTGGAGAATCGCACTGGGTGTTGCTGTAAAGGAATATGCGGGACATCCAACTAATGAGTCATCAGGTAGCTCAAGCGCCATAAGCGGTAGTGAAATTGCAGCTGTACCAGAGCTTACTGCAAGCGCATATTCAGAATTAAAGTAATTTTTGAGTCCTTCTTCGAATTGACCTACTTTTGTATCCTTGATTTCCCGGTTGTCATAACGAAATAATCTCTTGCTTTTAATCACATCCAGAATTAGATCGGTGTCCTCGTCATCTATGATAACATTCCCTTTGTCATAGGTTGGCCAAGGTTTTGTGCGAACTGGTGAGCCGCCATATAATGCCAACCCTTTAAGGGAAGGGTATTCTTTTTTCATAC
This sequence comes from Legionella tucsonensis, assembly GCF_001468035.1. GTDB lineage: Bacteria > Pseudomonadota > Gammaproteobacteria > Legionellales > Legionellaceae > Legionella > Legionella tucsonensis. Next base: position 2,329,537 of record NZ_LNZA01000001.1, on the reverse strand, counting down.
TACTCATACTACCTATCTCCATGTTACCACTTAGGATTGTAGTTTTTTAATTTGACTTTTTTTTATCAAGCCACAAACGAAAGCGAGCTAAAGTTTTATTCCCCAGAAATAACCTGATTGTTGCAAGTACAATAAAACCTCTTAGAAATTGCAACTTAGAACTTTTCCTAATCCAAAAATCACATTCTTCTCCTTTTGTAAGTACGAATAACTTTTCATAAAAAATAATTTTGGGAAAAGGGAGAGAAAAAAAATTATTAATATTTTTTCCATGAGTGCCAAAAATAATGGGCCTCATGGGCAGACGAAGCACATCAAGAAATAATATAAAATAAAGAAATACTACCCAGGATGCATGTTGCGAGGTTTTTTCGATCCAAAGACATGTGATTTCATGAGGTTTCTTTCGATCAAAGCTATGGTCACTATAGAGTTTCTGCAATTGAGATGAGCTCAATGGGAGAAAGGTTCGATAATTAGGACCTGAGTTGATACAAAAACCTGCCAGCATGTTTTCCTCTGAGTCTCTAAAAAAAATACGGACCTTGGAGCGTTTAAAATATTCCAGGTCAGAGCGATTATGCGCCAGGGATGAGTAATTAGCTCCATAGATTTTAAGTAAACTATCCTTTTTAATTATTTTTGTTTTAATCATCATCAGGCTCTAAAAAAACTCTATTTTCAATTATAGAACATATTGTGTTTCTTTTGTCCAGATTGTGCGGGAAAGTGAGTTTGTAGTGAGCGCTGTGAGTCAAATATGCTCATGAAAATAATTGGAATTTTTATAGCTGTCACTGCGCTCATTTGAGGCAATAATTTTTTCTTATTCAAGAAAATTGCTTAATCCATGCGTCATTAATTAATTTTTTTGAATTTACATGTATTTGAAGAGACCAGAAAATCCATTAAAAAATTAGGGATGCGTTGCTCTAACCAATAGTGTTTTTTATTTGCAATAAATCCTACATGACCTCCGTGTGTACTTAACTCCAAAAGAATATCTGAAGATAATTCACCGGTAGTTGGGAGAATTTCGGGCGTCATAAAAGGATCATCTAAAGCATGAATAATTAAAGTAGGTGTAGCAATTTGAGAGAGATACTGCCTCGAACTGGATTTTTGATAATACTCATCTGCATTAGCAAATCCATGTAATGGGGCAGTTATTTGTATGTCAAATTCGTATAGGGTTTTTATGGAAAACAGCTTCTCTTTGGAAAGCGGTAATTGGCAATTTATAACATCTAATTTTTGTGAAAAGACAGAGCGTAATTTTTCTAACAAATGTGCCTGATACACACGAGAAAATCCTTTATTTATCTTTTGAACTACATTTTTCAATTGAAATGGCACAGAAACTGCTACGGCTGCATCAATTAGAGATTGAGAGCTTACTTCTCCCAACCATTTGAGAAGTATATTGCCGCCTAATGAAATACCTACCACAGCTTTTTTTGTTCTGGGTTCTCTAAATTTCAGTACATTGAGAAAATGTGCTAAATCAGTGGTATCTCCTCCATGATAAGAACGTGGCAGGCGATTTGGTTCACCGCTTGCCCCACGCAGATTCATTAAAACAGTTCGATAACCCGATTTATTGAATGCATGAAACAAGGTGGTAACATACGCTGAATTGATATCGCCACCTAATCCATGCACCAGAATAATTAAAGGAGCATCATGTTCTAATCCATTAACTTTCCAGGCTAGATCAATAAAATCACCATCAGGAAGTTCAAGCCGCTCATAAGAATCGACAAAGACATTCTCTCGATGAGTCAATGTCCGATACAGAGTTTGCCCGTGCGTATTGGTAAGCCACCAAGCAGGTTTAAATTCACTATGAATGATCATATTCTATCCCATTGAGATTTATTTGATCTTTTTAGTATTGGTTTAATCTATAAGTATAAAATATAACTAAAAGGAAATAAATGAGCTTGAAGAGTTGTGCTTTCAGTTCGTTTATCCTTGCTAAGGTGCTCATCTGCATTTAAATTATCTTATTTAAGGTAACTTTTTTTCAATAAAATTAAGTGATTCGTTACTTGGGTAGTATTTCTATGAGTAGGGGGGGGGATGCAAGTAAAGGCCGCAGTAGCATACGAGGTTGGGAAACCGTTGGTAATTGAAACGGTTGAGTTGGAAGGACCAAAAAAAGGAGAAGTACTCGTTGAAATTAAGGCTACAGGTGTCTGTCATACTGATGCATATACATTATCTGGTGATGATCCTGAAGGTCTTTTTCCAGTTATTTTAGGGCATGAAGGCGCCGGCGTTATTGTAGATATTGGTCCGGAAGTAACTTCACTAAAGCCTGGGGATCATGTAATTCCCTTGTATACTCCTGAATGCCGTCAATGTGAATATTGTCTTTCCCAAAAAACTAACCTTTGTCAGGCAATCCGAGCAACACAAGGTCAGGGGGTAATGCCTGATGGAACAAGTCGTTTCAGCCTTAATGGAAAAAAAATATTTCATTATATGGGGACGTCAACTTTTGCAAATTATATTGTGTTACCTGAAATTGCTGTTGCGAAAATTCGTGAGGATGCCTCATTTGAAAAAGTATGCTATATCGGCTGTGGAGTTACTACAGGGATAGGGGCTGTAATTAATACCGCACAAGTTACTCCAGGTTCTCGGGTTGTTGTTTTTGGTTTAGGCGGTATTGGACTGAATGTGGTTCAGGCAGCTCGTATGGTTGGGGCAGATCAGATCGTAGGTATCGATATTAGATCTGAACGTCGCGCTTTAGCTCAAAAAATGGGAATGACTGATTTTATTAATCCTATGGACATTAATAATGATTTAGTGTCCTACCTTATTGAACTGACGAAGGGGGGCGCTGATTACAGTTTTGAATGTGTAGGTGATGTAAAACTGATGCGTCAAGCGCTTGAATGTTGTCATAAAGGTTGGGGTGTTTGTACCATAATTGGAGTTGCAGGAGCGGGGCAGGAGATTGCTACCAGACCGTTCCAATTGGTTACTGGCAGGGTGTGGAAAGGATCGGCATTTGGTGGAATGCGTGGACGTACCGATGTTCCTAAAATTGTTGATTGGTATATGGATGGGAAAATCAATATTGATGATTTAATTACTCACGTTCTTCCTTTTGAGCAAATTAATCAGGCCTTTGATTTAATGCATCAGGGACAGTCGATTCGTACGGTGCTCACTTTTTAAAGCTTTAAGGAATATTAAATGTCCATTGAACTCATTGAAGAGCATTTTTGTTTTGGCGGTATTCAACGGGTATATTCTCATCAATCTGAAGTAACTCATTGTACTATGCGTTTCGGTATTTTTTTGCCGCCACAAGCGCAGAAACAAAGTGTCCCTGTTCTATATTGGCTTTCAGGATTAACGTGTACAGAACAAAATTTTATTACTAAAGCGGGAGCACAACGTATTGCTGCTCATTTAGGTTTAGCTCTTGTTGTACCTGATACAAGTCCTCGAGAGGTTAATTTGCCAGGGGATAAAGAGAGTTATGACTTTGGTGTTGGTGCTGGATTTTATGTGGATGCTACACAATCTCCTTGGTCAAAATATTACAATATGTCAACTTATGTACATGAAGAGTTGCCGAATGTGCTTCAGCAAAATGTTCCAATCAATCACCACGCTTGTGGTATCTTTGGCCATTCTATGGGGGGACATGGTGCACTTATTTTAGCTTTGAAACATCCAAAACAGTATCGTTCGGTCTCCGCCTTTGCTCCAATTTGTGCGCCGTCTCAATGTCAATGGGGACAAAAGGCGTTCACAGGTTATCTGGGGACAGATAAGAAACACTGGAAGCAGTACGATGCGTGTGAGCTCATCGCAGAGAGAGGATGGCCACATCAGCATATTTTAATTGATCAGGGTGTTCAAGACCCTTATTTAAAAGAGCAACTTAGGCCTGAATTATTTCAGGCAGCTTGTATGAAAGCTCAAGTTGCACTTAATCTGCGTATGCATAAGGGTTATGATCATAGTTATTATTTCATCGCAAGTTTTATCGAAGATCATTTAAATTTTCATGCATCAATACTCTATGGTGATCATTAATAAAAAAATTAAACAATCTGTATCCTATATCCTCGAAAATGAAGTACTATCTTGGTAATTGCGTTAATTTATGGATTTTTATTGTTATGAAAAAAGTATTATGTTTAAGCGTTCTGATGGTGGTATTGAATCACTCAAGTTTTGCCTATCCAATGCCAAATTCTTTTCCTCCTTTTCAGATTGCCGGAAATTTGTATTATGTGGGTACTGATGATCTCGCAAGTTATCTGATTGTCACGTCAAAAGGAAATATTTTGATCAATAGTGACCTTGAGGCAAACGTTCCAATGATTAAAGCCAGTATAGAAAAACTAGGTTTTAAATTTAGCGATACAAAAATTGTTCTGATCAGCCATGCACATTTTGATCATGCTGCAGGTAGCGAATTGGTTAAGCGGCAAACAAATGCAAAATATATGGTTATGGATGAAGATGTACCTTTGGTTTTATCTGGTGGTAAATCTGATTTTCATTATGCAAATGACTCCAGTACTTATTTTACTCAAAGTACTGTGGATAAGGTACTTCATGACGGAGATAAGGTGGAATTAGGAGGAACTGTACTCACTGCTCATTCGACTCCTGGACATACTAAAGGGTGTACTACATGGACAATACAACTAAAAGATCACGGCAAGCAATATCAGGCCGTAATTATAGGAAGCATTGGCGTAAATCCTGGTTATAAATTGGTTGATAATATAACCTACCCTAATATTGCTCAAGATTATAAGCATTCCATAAAGGTACTCGAGTCGCTACGCTGTGATATTTTTTTGGGGGCTCATGCTGGAATGTTTGATCTCAAAAACAAATATTTATCATCGCAAAAGGGTAGGAAGAATCCTTTTATTGATCCGGAAGGTTGCAAAAAATATATTGAACAAAAGGCACAGGATTTTTATGCGGAACTTAAGAAACAAGAAACTGCATAACCAATCATAATAACCTGAACTATCAAAACTCCCGGTAGAGCTTCCGTCACCAGACTACAATAAAACTACTATTCCTAATGTTCTCTCGTCACATAAAACAATACTCCGTAATTGTAGCCTGGGTGCAGCGTAGCGAAACCTGGGTTAGAGTTTCAACTTCAAAATACTCATTCTATGAACTAAGTTCTCGATTCTTACAAAAGCAATCGACTAAATGATCATCGACCATTCCAACTGCTTGCATGTAAGCATACATGATTGTTGACCCGACAAAACTCATCCCTCTTTTTTTTAAATCTTTGGATAAAGCATTTGACTCGGGAGTGCTGGCCGGTACTTCTTGAAGATTTTTAGGATAGTTTATTTTAGGACTTCCATTTACAAATCGCCAAACATAGTTGTCGAAGGAACCGAATTCCTCCGCAATTTTTAAGAACACAAGCGCATTCTTGCGTGCTGAAAAAATTTTAAGGCGATTACGAATAATGCTCGAATCAGTAAGTAGGACATGTAATTCCTCATCTGTCATTTTTGCTACGGCATTGGGATCAAATTGTTTGAATGCTTTACGGTATGCTTCACGGCGTTTAAGTATTGTTTCCCAACTCAGTCCTGCTTGCGCTCCTTCAAGCAAAAGTATTTCAAAGTGTTTCTGATCATTATGTACAGGAATACCCCATTCTCTATCATGGTATTGTTCATAATAAGGCTTGCCAGTTCCAACCCAAGTGCAACGTTTCATGATGGACTCATTATCTCCTATATATATTTGTATTTAGCGTGAATTTTATTAAAATGAATTGAAAATTTATCTTATTGTCCTACGTTCCGCGACTTGTTCGCGGAATCCATGAATGATCTGATTAATACCAAACTTAATCTTATTCTCCTTTCTGGATCCCGCGAATAAGTCGCGGGACGTAGGTTAGGTGAATTGTATCAATACATCTTAATTTATGAATTAAGTTTTGATCATAACGCCTTTATAGAGGGTAAAGACTATTTTAATCAGCTCTCTTAGTTCACTATTTCCCTAAGAATAATTCTTCGTCTTGTATTTGTTCAGGAATCGCTTAAAATTCACTACATACGATAATATTATATATGTTTAGAGAATTTTATGTCCGATTTTTATCAGGATTTCAATACACGACGAACCTTCGCAATTATTTCTCACCCTGATGCGGGTAAGACAACAGTAACTGAGAAATTACTTTTATTTGGAGGTGCAATTCAACTAGCTGGAACGGTTAAAGGACGTAAAGCCGACCGACATGCAACTTCTGATTGGATGGAAATGGAAAAAGAGCGTGGTATTTCTATTACTACTTCCGTCATGCAGTTTGTACATAATCAGCATGTCATGAATTTGTTGGATACTCCTGGGCATGAGGACTTTTCTGAAGATACCTACCGCACCTTGACTGCTGTAGATTCAGCACTGATGGTTATTGACGTAGCCAAAGGGGTCGAGGAGCGCACTGTTAAATTGATGGAAGTATGTCGTTTGCGTGATACGCCAATCATGACCTTTATTAATAAACTGGATCGTGAAGGTCGCGATCCTATTGATTTACTGGATGAGGTTGAATCAGTTTTAGGTATTCAATGTGCGCCAATTACTTGGCCTGTAGGTATGGGAAAACGTTTTAAAGGCATTTACCATCGTTATGAAGATATAGTTTATTTATATCAACCCGGAAAAAATGCGCAAAAACAGGATGCGGTGCAAATTAAAGGATTAGATAACCCGCAATTGGATGAAATATTGGGCGATGGTGCTCAGGAGTTACGTGAAGAAATTGAGCTGGTCAAAGGCGCTTCTCATGAATTTAATTTGGAGAACTATTTAGCGGGTAAAATGACACCCGTTTATTTTGGGTCTGCAATAAATAATTTTGGGATTAAAGAGTTACTGGATGATTACGTCCGTTATGCTCCAGCGCCACAGCCTCGTGCAACCCAAGAGCGGGCTGTATCACCTAATGAAGATACCTTTAGTGGATTTGTGTTCAAAATACAGGCTAATATGGACCCGAAACATAGGGACAGAATTGCCTTTTTACGTATCTGTTCTGGATCTTACAGAAAAGGGATGAAAATCAATCACTTACGCATTGGAAAAGAAGTACAAATTTCTAATGCCTTAACCTTCATGGCTGGTGACCGCTCACACACAGAAGTTGCTTTACCTGGTGATATTATTGGTTTACATAATCATGGAACAATTCGAATCGGCGATACATTTACCCAAGGTGAGCAATTAAAATTCACTGGTATCCCCAATTTTGCCCCCGAGCTGTTTCGGTTAGTACGTTTAAAGGATCCGTTAAAGAGTAAGGCCTTATTAAAAGGTTTAATTGAATTATCTGAAGAAGGTGCAACCCAGGTATTTAGGCCATTAAATAGCAATCAATTAATCCTGGGAGCAGTTGGGGTGCTGCAGTTTGATGTAGTTGCTCATCGTTTGAAACATGAATATAAGGTAGATTGTATTTATGAAACAGTGAATGTAGCATGTGCTCGTTGGGTTTATTCTGACGATGATAAAGCAATGAGTGAATTTCGAACAAAAGCACATGATTATCTGGCACTGGATGGAAGTGATGCTTTAATGTATCTTGCTCCGACTCGTGTTAATTTAACAATGGCTGAAGAACGATATCCTAAAATTCAATTTCATGCGACACGGGAACATTAGGTGATGATGGCCTCATCGTAGCCTGGGTGAAGGCGTAGCCGTAACCCAGGCATTTTGATATTGCTATAAACCCGGTTTCGCTTCATTGCACCCCAGGCTGCAATTAAAGATTTCTTTAAATAAAAAGTTCTGCGTACATTAAGCAGCAGTGCACGTAGCTTTTACTGTATGCAGACCCAAATTAGTGATTTCCACTTTTGCGCCCGAGTCCGCATTTATTTTCAAGTTCTCGCCTGGATGGACGGTGATTCGCAAAGATTCTCCTGCTGACAAGCCGATGTCATTAACTTTTCCTTTTTTAGCTAACGCTACAATTAAAAACTCATCACCTTCATCTTGTGAGTCGATTTTACAATTGGCCTCTACTGGCCAGAACAGGTAATTAAGAAATATTTGAGGATCATTACTAGGTAATTCATATTCAATCGAGACTCCTCGTTGGAGCAAATGACTTTCCATAGAATAGGCGCTTGTGCTTAAAGATGTGGCAAAATACAACAAGCAAAGTCCAAATTTTCGTAACATTAAATAACTCCATAATGATAATAACTGAACTAAGATACATTTATTTTGTATGTATGGCAAATTAATATTCATGCGTTGAAAGATAGAATCGTAACCTGTGTGGGATATAGAAAAACTCGGAAGAACACCCAGGTTTTTGTGCGTTTATTCAGATTCACAATGCTTCCAAAGCCTTGGCAATGGATTCAGTCATTACTTTTGCATCACCAAAAAGCATGTAGGTATTGTTATGATAAAACAAATCGTTTTCTACGCCTGCATAACCGGGTGCCATGCTTCGTTTAACAAACAATACATTTTTTGCTTTTTCTACTTCCAAAACAGGCATACCATAAATAGGTGAACTAGGATCGGTTTTTGCTGCAGGATTGGTTATATCGTTTGCTCCAATTATATAAGCTACGTCACAGCTTGAAAAATCACGGTTAATTTCACTTTGTTCAAAAACTCTATCATATGGAATATTTGCTTCTGCAAGTAATACATTCATATGACCGGGCATTCGACCAGCAACAGGATGAATTGCAAAGCGAACTTTGATGTCGCGATGTTCTAAGACATCAACTAATTCTTTGACTGCATGTTGGGCATGTGCTACCGCCATACCATATCCAGGGATAATGATTACATCTTTAGCATTACTTAAGAGGAAAGCTGCATCTTCACCATTACCTTGTCGTACTGTCCGTGATTCATCTGTTGCATTAGAGTGTGAATTAGTCGCAGATGACTGGATGCCGCCAAAAATTACATTAAAGATTGAGCGGTTCATTCCAACACACATGATGTAACTTAGAATAGCCCCACTAGCACCTACTAAAGCTCCGGTAATAACAAGCAAATGGTTACTGAGTGTGAATCCAATACCTGCCGCAGCCCATCCTGAGTATGAGTTAAGCATTGATATAACCACTGGCATGTCCGCACCACCAATAGGGATAATGAGTAATATGCCAATTAAAAAAGATAAGCCAGCCATTACACTAAACAACGTTAGTGTTTGGTTAATAAAAAACAAAGCCAATATAATGAGAATGGCTAACGTGGTAATTAGATTAATTACGTTATGACCTATGAGCTTAATTGGTTTACCTGACATAATTCCTTGCAATTTGAAAAAAGCAATGACTGAGCCTGAAAAAGTGATGGCCCCAATAATTAAACCGAGACTCATTTCGATGAGGCTCGCTTTAGCAATTGCACCTGGGACACCAATATGAAACGAAGCTGGGGATAAAAATGCACAGAAAGCAACTAAAACTGCTGCCATCCCCACTAATGAGTGGAATGCTGCGACGAGTTGCGGGATAGCAGTCATATTAATTTTGAAGGCAATATAAGTTCCAATAATGCCTCCTGCAATCATTAAGCTAATGAGTAAAGGTTGATGATATGTTGTTGGCATCATCAAAGTCGAACCTACTGCAAGGATCATGCCGACAATACCCAAAAGATTTCCTCTCCTTGCTGATGCAGGGCTGGCTAAACCTTTGAGTGCCAATATAAAACACACAGCAGATAATAGATAAAACAAAGGAACTAGGGCTGTCATAAGAAATTATCCTTAATTTTTGTAACTATTTTTTATACATACGCAACATACGTTGAGTTACAACAAATCCACCAAAAATATTAATTGACGTAATAAATATTGCTAAACCACCGATCCAGGTGATTGTTCCTGTTAACTGGCTTCCTGCAGCAATAAGTGCCCCTAAAACAATAATACTGGATATTGCGTTGGTGACTGACATTAATGGAGTATGCAGAGCTGGGGTGACCTTCCAGACGACATAATATCCTACAAAGCAGGCCAAAACGAAAATAGTGAGTATGGTAATGTAGGGATTACCTAGAGTGTTAATCTCATGCACTTTGTGTCTCCTTTATTGCCTGAAACGGTAGATATTGATTTTGATGGCAAAGCACTGCTTGCTGAATGATTTCATCACTGGGGTTTAGTGTGATTTCTGGAGGTTGGGGAGCCAACAAATTAATGAGATGCACTAGATTATTGGCATACAGTTCACTTGCAGTAGTAGGAACCAGACCAGCCAGGTTACTTAAACCAATGACGGTCACTTCCCCATGTTTTATGGCTTCATTAAGAACGCTTACTTCGCAGTTTCCTCCTCGAGAAGTCGCAAGATCAACGACGACTGAACCGGGCTTCATTTGTTCTACCGTTTTTTTATACAGTAAAACAGGTGCTTTTCTACCTGGAATTAATGCTGTGGAAATGACAATGTCCGCTAATTTAGCGTATTGATCAATAAGTTCTGCTTGGAGTTCTTTATATTCTTCACTCATTTCCGAAGCGTAGCCACCTTTAGTTTCACTGTCTTGAACCTGACTTACTTCAATAAATTCTGCGCCTAAGCTTTCAACTTGTTCTTTTGCTGCCCGTCGTACGTCGAATGCATAAACTACAGCTCCTAAACGTTTGGCTGTTGCTATGGCCTGTAAACCAGCGACTCCTGCACCAAGAACAAGTACCTTAGCTGGCTGAATCATACCTGCTGCCGTCATCATCATCGGAATGGCTCGATGGAATTGAGAACAGGCCTCTAGAACAGCCCTGTAACCCGCCAAGTTTGCTTGTGAGGATAGGCTATCCATGCTTTGGGCACGGCTGATGCGGGGTATAAGGTTCATTGAGAACAGAGTGATTTGTTTATCCTTGCACCAGGTGATTAGTTTACTTTCTGGATTATTATCGATGTGGCCTATGAGCAGGGCACCCTGAAGCAAGCCTTCTAGAGCTTTGGGATTAGGTTCATTAATAAAAAAAAGAAGCTTGGCTTTTTGCAGGATACTTTTTTTATCATGAACAGAGACACCGACTTCTTCGTAATTTTGATCTTTGAAACCTGCAGCAAGACCTGCATCTTTTTCTATGGCGACTTCAAAACCTAATTTTATAAAGTGCTTTGCAGAGTTAGGAGTAATGGCTACTCGGGTTTCATTGTCTGGTGCCAGTAATGTTGCAATCATCATGGTAAATCCTTTTCACCTAAATATTCATTATCCTATTGTAATTTAGATTGATTTTCCAGACTAAGGATGACATTTAAATAAGATGATTGTAGAAATGGCGGCTGGGGCAGCGAAGGCTCCTCTGATCTATCCTGCAACTTTTTTCACCCAGTATACGCATACATAACCCCCTTTATGTATTGCATATACTCCTTTCAGATACTGCATACACCTTCCTACGTACCGCGCATAAAGCGTCGCGGCAGAGTAGGAAAATGGAAAATTTTATGAGGCTCCTTGAGGCATGTAAAAAAAATTTATAAGAGCGCAATGTTCATGAATGAGAATTATTTAACTTATTTGGTTCTTCATGCAGACTATCTACTTCTAATGCCAACGCAATTTGATTAGCACAAGATTCCAAAAGCTGTATTTTTTCAGGTGTTGTGAAATCATTATTTTTAGAGGATTGTGCTCTTAAAACCCCCACGGTTCCGCGCGCACCAAGTAATGGTATAAACAGCGCATTAGAAAATGAGAGGGTGTCAGTTCCCAATCCTGCTTTTTGTCCTAATTCAAATACCCATTGGGCAATGCTGTATTCCTTTTCATCCAATTCTTCATGTGATTTGGCTCGTGCACACACAACAAGACGTCCATTTTTTGGTAATAAAGCGATTATTTCACAGTGAAAAATTTCCGAAATAAAATTGATTCCTGTCCGTAATAATCTGACTATTCCACGAGTTCTAGATAGTTTTCGACTTAATGTGTACAAAGCTGATGTTTGATATTCTGCAAGACGCGTAATTTCTGACTGGCGTCGAGTAACTAAGGTTAACTGGCAAATAACGAGTGCTAAAATGAACATCATAACTAAAGTGAAGAAATAAGCTGAATTGTCCAGGAAAAAACTGTAATAAGACGGGATAAATAGATAATCATACGCCAAAATACTCAGAATAATTCCCGAAACCGCAGGACCTGTGCGTCCTAAGATAGCAATGGAAATTATTCCTATTAAGTAAACCAAAATTAAACTGCTTTCATTTACTAAAGGATAAATTAAATAATTAATAAGTGTTGTGATGGCTACAATGCTGGTTGATAAAAAATAATAAAGCCAGGAAGAAGTCATTGATTTGGCAAGAGATTTTTTTCTTGATTTCTTAGTTACCTCGGTCATGGTATAAACATCAATTTCACCACTATAGCGCAAAACCTCATCTGCCAGACTACGAAAGAAAAAATTTCTCCAGCGATGACGAATTTGTTTACAGATCATAATGAGAGTGACATTTTGTTCACGGGAAAAATTGATAATTTCTTTAACAAGGTCATAACCTATCAAAATATGAGTTTCAGCCCCCAATTGTTCTGCAAAAAATAAATTTTTTATGGCTTGATTGCGCTGTGTTGTGGATAACAGGGTCCCTGTGGAATCCACATATACAGCAATCCAATCCGCTTGCAAACTGGTAGCCATTCTTTTGGCTGCTCGAATCAATTTATGTGATTCAGGACCTGGACCAACGCAAACCAGTATTTTTTCCATTATGGGCCAGATGTGTTTAATACCCTGACCTTGCCTGTATAAAAGCACTTGTGTATTAACCTGTTTTGCCAGAGTCCGTAATGCCAGTTCGCGTAACGCCATTAAATTGCCTTTGCGAAAATAAAACTCGGCAGCAAGCCGTGCCTGTTTGGGAACATAGACTTTGCCCTCAGCAAGACGCTTTAATAAGTCTTCTGGAGCTAAGTCCACTAACTCGATGGTATTCGCTCTCTCTATCATGAAATCGGGAACAGTTTCCTGAACAGGAGCATGAATGATTTGCGAGACATCGTCACTGAGGCTTTCTATATGTTGAACATTGAGTGTGGTATATACATCGACTCCACGATCAAGCAGTTCTTTAATATCTTGCCAGCGTTTTTTATGTCGTACGCCACTTACATTTGTATGCGCCATTTCATCGATGAGAATTAATCCTGGATTTCTTTTTAAGGAAGAATCCAGATCAAATTCTTGGAGTTTTTTACCGTGATAATCAATCGTTATTTTAGGTAAGACCATGAACTTTTTAAGTATCTCTTCGATTTCAACACGCCCATGAGACTCAACAATACCCACTATTATATCCAATCCTTTGGCCTGCTCACCCATTGCTTCATGAAGCATGGAGTAAGTTTTTCCTACTCCTGGAGCAGCGCCGAGGTAAATTTTGAGTTTGCCGTGCTGTTTTTGTTGCTCTTCTTCGATGACCTGTTGTAATAATGCGTTAGGATCGGGGCGTTTGTCAGTCATTGAGTAGTCCTTAGATGATCCAGAGCTAAATTAAGCTCCAATACATTTATTCGGGGTTCTCCCAAAAGGTGTAAGGTGCGTTTTTTTATTAGCTGATTCACTAATTCTTGAATTTGTTGCTCCGAGACATGACGTGCTTTGGCGATACGAGGTATCTGATAATAAGCTGCCAGGGGACTTATTTCAGGATCCAAGCCGCTGGCAGATGCAGTAACTAAATCAACTGGGATTAATTGCTTGCTTATTTTATTTGGATTGTCCGAACCGTACTGATGCAAGTGATTCACTCGTTTTTTTACGGTTGCCAAAAATTCAGGATTAGAAGGCCCCATATTTGATCCTGAAGAGTTAGCGGCATTATAAGGAAATGGAGTGGTGGCAGAAGGACGTCCCCAAAAGTAATTGGGGGCGTCAAAGTGTTGTCCAATTAATGCAGAACCAATGGGTTTTCCGTCACGTTGCAACAAACTGCCATTTGCCTGATAAGAGAAAAATAGTTGAGCTAATGCTGTAACGACAGCCGGATAGATTAAACCCGTTAGGAGAGAAAAAATAAGTAGAAACATAAAAGCAATTTTTATTTGTTTTAGAGCTTCTCTAATCATTTTTTATCCTGTTAGACCCAATGTTGTTAAAAGCATATCAATCATTTTGATGCCAATAAAAGGTACGATTAATCCACTTAACCCATAGATAAGTACATTATTTCGCAGAAGTTGTGCTGCAGGAAGGCGTCGGTATTTAACTCCGTGTAAAGCTAAAGGAATGAGAAGAACAATAATAATCGCATTAAAAATTACTGTGGAAAGCACTGCAGTTTGTGGTGTTGAAAGGTGCATGATATTGAGTATATTCAGTACGGGATATGTAGTCCCAAATGCGGCAGGTAAAATGGCAAAATATTTAGCTATATCATTGGCAAGACTAAAAGTCATCAGTGCTCCACGTGTCATAAGTAGCTGCTTACCTATTTCCACGACTTCAATCAATTTAGTTGGATTTGAATCCAGATCCACCAAGTTACCTGCTTCTTTTGCTGCTTGCGTTCCTGAATTCATTGCAACAGCAACATCCGCTTGTGCAAGCGCAGGTGCATCATTGGTTCCATCACCTGTCATCGCCACTAAATGGCCTTGAGCTTGTAGATCGCGAATTAAATTGAGTTTATCTTCGGGTTTTGCATTGGCAAGAAAATCATCTACGCCTGCTTCACCAGCAATTGAAGCAGCAGTTAGGGGATTATCGCCCGTTACCATGATGGTTTTAATACCCATTTGTCGTAACTGCGCAAAACGCTCCCGAATTCCTCCTTTAATGATATCTTTAAGACGAATGATACCCAACACTTTTGGGCCTTCAGCAACAACCAACGCTGTTCCTCCTTGACGTGAAATAATCTCAACATTGGCTTTCACATTTTCGGGAACGCTACCTCCTAACTGATGGATGTATTCTTCAATTGCTTGAGATGAACCTTTACGAATTTGCCGTGTGCCGAGATTTGCTCCACTCATACGTGTTTGTGCTGTAAAAGGAATAAATGTGGCTTTCAATTGAGCAAGAGCTCTGCCGCGTAATTTATATTTTTTTTTAGCAAGGATAACGATACTTCGACCCTCTGGAGTTTCATCAGCTAAAGAAGCTAATTGAGCCGCATCGGCTAAATCTTTTATATCGACTCCTTCTGCGGGAATAAATTCTGTTGCTTGTCGGTTACCTAAAGTAATTGTACCTGTTTTATCAAGCAATAGAATGTCGATATCTCCTGCAGCTTCAACTGCACGGCCAGATAAAGCAATGACATTAGCTCGAATCATTCGGTCCATGCCAGAAATACCAATTGCGGAAAGTAGCCCGCCAATAGTAGTTGGAGCCAGACAAACAAAGAGGGCGACAAGTACCGTGATTGAAATTACCGAACCTGCTCGAGTTACTGATACACTGTAAATCGAAAAAGAAAGTAAGGTACTGCAAACCACTAAAAATACGATGGTTAAACCAGCAAGTAAAATGGTCAATGCAAGCTCATTAGGTGTTTTTTGTCTTTTTGCCCCTTCCACTAAGGTAATCATTCGATCTAGAAATGTTTCACCCGGATTGGAGGTGATACGAATGATAAGCCAATCAGAGATCACTTGTGTGCCTCCTGTTACTGCACTGCGGTCTCCACCACTTTCACGAATTACCGGCGCACTTTCCCCAGTTATAGCACTTTCATTAACCGAAGCAATCCCTTCAACAACCTCTCCATCACTGGGAATAAAATCACCTGCTTCAACTAGTACCAGATCCCCGGCACGTAAGTGTATTGAGGCAATAATAGTGAATTTTGCACTTTTAGATGCTTTCGCTAATTTTTTAGCCCGAATTTCTCGACGTGCTCGCCGTAACTCTTGAGCCTGGGCTTTACCACGACCTTCCGCCATAGCTTCCGCAAAATTAGCAAACAGCAGTGTAAACCAAAGCCATAAACTAATAGCAAGAATAAAAAGCGTAGGGGCGTCCCCATCTTCTAAGAGTGCTTTTATAAAAAGAACTGTAGTGAGAATTGAGCATACATACACGGTAAACATTACGGGATTTTTTATTTGTACACGAGGTGTTAATTTGAACAATGCATCGAGTAACGCCCCTTTGATAATGCCAAAATCCCAGATAGAGTGTGATTTAGTATCCATATTTCTCCCAAAGCATCAAATGCTCCACAACAGGACCAAGAGCAAGAGCTGGTAAAAAAGACAATGCGCTAAGAAGGATGACAATACAGACTAATAAAGTAATAAAAAGTGGCGTATGAGTTGCTAATGTTCCTAAACTGCTGGGAATCCTTTTTTTCTTAACAAGTGAGCCAGCAATTGCCAGGGCAGGTATAGCGAGCCAATATCGGCTAATTAACATCAGCATGCCACCGACGATATTATAAAAAGAGGTATTGGCATTTAAACCGGCAAAAGCACTGCCATTATTATTTCCCATCGAAGTAAACGCGTAGAGGATTTCTGTAAATCCATGTGCCCCGGGATTGGCTATAGAGCTTATTCCTCTATCTGTTACTGAAGCATAGGCCGTAGTGATGAGTACAATTAAAGGCATAATTAAAACAGAAATGGATGCCATTTTCATTTCATAAGGCTCGATTTTTTTACCCAAATATTCTGGAGTTCTGCCGACCATAAGCCCTGCAACAAATACAGTAAGAATAACGAACATCAACATGCCATATAATCCGGAACCAACTCCACCAAAGCTCACTTCATTTAAATGCATCATCCATAAAGGAACTAAACCACCAAAAGGCGTAAATGAATCAAGCATGGAATTGACTGCACCACCAGAGGCTGCGGTTGTAGCAGTTGCCCACATTGCTGAATTGACGATGCCAAAACGTGTCTCTTTACCCTCCATATTTCCTGCAGGATAAAGTTCAGATAGAGCTGTAGTGTCGATTCCCATTTGCTGAAATGCAGGATTTCCTTTTTGTTCAACTATTGTGTCGAGTATTAAACAGGGAACAAATAAAATGGACATGGCGATTAATATTGCCCATCCTTGTCTTTTATCACGTACCATGACACCAAACGTAAAACAAAAGGCTGCTGGAATGAGTAAGAGCGCCACCATTTCCAGAAAATTGGTTAGTGGAGTAGGATTTTCAAATGGATGTGCAGAATTGGTATTAAAAAAACCACCCCCATTAGTACCTAGTTGTTTAATGGCAATTTGTGATGCTGCAGGTCCCATCGGAATGATTTGTTCTGTTACGCTTACAGATGTTGTTTTAAAATGGCCTTGATTATCTAATACAGTTTGGCCTGTTACATCAGTCATAGGTTTCTGGTAAGTAAATGGGTGAGTTAAGTTAATTTTTTGATAGGGTTTGAAATTCTGAATAACACCTTGAGAGCACAAAATAAGTGCAAAAATCAATGACAAAGGCAATAAGATATAGAGTATTCCGCGAACAGTATCTACCCAGAAATTCCCCAGGCTGCTGCTTTCATGTTTTACGAGGCCCCGTATTATTGCAATTAATAAAGACATGCCTGTCGCTGCTGAAATAAAGTTTTGTACTGTCAGGGCAAACATTTGTGTGAAATAACTCATTGTTGCTTCGCCGCTATAAGCCTGCCAATTTGTATTGGTGGCGAAACTTGCAGCGGTATTAAATGCAAGTTCAGGAGAAGGAGAAACAAATTTTTGAGGATTTAGTGGTAGATAGAATTGGATACGTTGCAGGAGATAAACGACCAGTAATCCTGCTAAATTAACGAAAAGCATGCTCGATAAATAGGTTTTCCATCCCATTTCCTCTTGAGTATGAATACCGCAAAGTCTATAGATGAGGTGCTCAAAAGGTTTTAATAAAGTGTTTAAAAAACAAGGGCGGTCTTGATACACTCGTGCCATGTACCAGCCCAACGGTTTTACAAGGAGCAATAAAAAGAACAGATAAAACGCAATTTGTAGGAAACCGGGTTTTGTCATAGGAGTCCATTCCCATTTTTAAATTAAAAATCCGCTGCTTAGAATAATTCGGGTTTGAATAATACAACTAACAAAAAAATTAATAAGCTGAACGCAATTATTCCACAGCTTAAATACAAAATCATGATTCACTCCTTGATAAATAATCATAGAATCTGATTAGCCCTAAAGATAGGCTAAAAAAGAACAGGACAAGAAAAATCAATAAAATATCCATTTGAGTGAACGTCCATTTTGTAAGCATATATTTAATTAATCTGAGTTCAATATAAAATTTTTTATATCGAACTGTCCCGTTTCGAACTGGATCCCGAATAAATGCTGCGCGTTTTACGGGATTACGTTTGTTTAGTTATACAAAAGGCATTTCCATGCCTTTTACGTCGAATTCACGTTAATTATAATACTAATTTAAGTTTAACTATTTGATTATAGTGGTTATATATAAAAAAAACAGTCGGATAGGTAAGGATGATTATATAACTCTGCGTAGCAGCAAATGCACAGGCTATATCTAAGCCATCATTAATTACTCAATTTCAAAGCAGTAAATAAAAAAGGCGTATTATTTTAAATACGCCTTTTTATGGAATCCGGATAGACAGTAAGATTGAGTACAGTCCTGTTTACCAAGGTGGACTCCTCTGGAGTGTTTTAGGCTTCTTAGTACATGCTAAGCTTGCACACCTCACTCTCAATCTGGCTCCCAAAGTAATGATGTTGGCTGAACAATGTGTACTGTCTATGATTCTATGATAGGCCAGTCTGGGTGCTAATGCCACATAATTTTCATGATTTTTTGCAAAGATTTCGTTAAAGTTGGAAAAACAATATACAGCTCATTGAATTGATGAGAAGAATGAGAGGTATACGGATGGAACAATAGTTATTAGACACTATTAATTGTGTAACCTAGGTGCAGAGAAGAAAAACCCGTACTTCGTTTCACCCTGGCTATGAATTTTTAACTCCCTTGATTAACTCTGTCTTTTGATACCGAAGAAGGGGACTCCGATGTAGGGTCTTCTTACAGCGTGACTTCGGGGACTCTTGCCCGTTTGCAGGAAAATTTGAGTATAATAAAGTTTACCTTGTTTATCGCGGGCAATACCTATACCTGTCAGATTATAATTCCCTACAATATTTCTTCTATGCCCCGGACTTTTAACCCATTGGCTGACTACAATTTGAGCTGTTTTGTAGTTGTATGCAACATTCTCGGCTGCCCCCCCGGTATTTTTAATTTGTGAACGCAGTTTAGCTATACGCTTTCCAAAGTCTTGATGACCAAAATGCATGCGATGATTGGCCATATCCAGAGAATGTTGCCTGGCTTGAATTACCATATGATCGTCCATTATAAGCTTAGATAAGCCATGTTTTTGCCTGTAATCGTTTATATAGAATAAAACAGCATTTTGGATGGCAGTATCACTATCAACATGCTTTGCTGCTGAGCCAGCGTAGGCATTGGGTAGTAAGCTAAAAACGATCGAACTTAAAATAATTATTTTAATTTTTAAAGACATAAATATTCTCTTTGTTTGGAAGTAAAAATTGAGTGAAATGGTGACTAAAAAAAGGTCATTTGTCCAGGATTTTTATGTGATAAATGAGCTCAAAATAAACCAATACAGGTCACTTTGGGTTAAAATGCCATGCGATGCATTTTGAGGAGACAACTTAATGGCTTAGATTGGCGATAGCATTCTTTAAATCTTCAACTTCGCCGGAATAATGAAAGTAAATCCGTTTTTTTGAGCAGTCGATGATGCACAGCGGTTCTTGAGGTTGATCACTAAACTGTTTAAATACCCAGAATATCCCTTCATGATGCTGGCTTTCTATTTCCTTTAATAAATCCACCATTCTATCTTTTTCCAAGACGGAATGGGGGCAATTCAAGTCTGATGTGCCATGCGTGATTTTATAGGCATAATGTTGTTCTTTCATGATAATACTCCCTGAAACTCAATAGAGAAGTAGATCCATTTTGATTACATTATAGCCTAATATACTCCATATGAAGCAGTGTGTGTACGCAGTTTGTAAGCATAATAGCACAAAAAATCAGGATGGCTTGGCCAATATAGTAGAAGATGTAAACAGGCTGCTCAATGAGCAGCGATGAATTATAGATTAACCGACAATCCCAAGAGTACCGCATGTAAGGTAGGAATATTAGATAATTGCTCCCTTTTAGAATAGGTATCCAAATGAAAATTTGGTCCGTTACCGCTGAATATTCCTTGATACAGTAGGCTTAGATTGGCTAAAGCAGTGATGGGATAACCAAATCCTGCCTGTACTTCACCTGCTAATTGAGAAATATCATTCAGAGGGACACGATTATCCCGCCAATGTCTGTAGGCAAGCCCTCCTTTTAATTGAGCAAAAAAAGAACTGCTACCCAGGGGGTCACTTTTGCTGGTTATCAATAAATCCAAGGTAGGGGCAAGAGTAGTTTGCATAGGAATCCATTTTTTAAGAGCCTGAAAAGTTTCTCGGGGCATATTCAGTTTTATGTGAGTACCCGTTTGCAGTCCTAATTCCAAGCCCAAAGCAATATTTCCTGCAAGCATCATTTCATTGGCTAGTGCTAATCGTCCTATTGGAACACTTTTGTCTCTGGTTGTTACCTCATAATTGCCTGCGCCAGCGCTTGCAGTAACAGACCATGGCTGATCTTGTGATGTCAGTTTAGGGAAATAATCACCAGCGATTGCATTAAATGATAATAAAATTCCTATTATAATTAATTTCATATGCCATATCCCTAAATGAATTGTTCATAATCTCTTGCATGTTCACAAATAAGGATTTTCAGTTCCATCATTGCAAAAACACCTATGGGAATATTAAACATAAAAAACGGCAGGTACTTCAGTCGCATGTGCTCAGCCCCTATCAATGAACGGCCGTACTTAGTAAATCCAAACGTTCGAGTAACCAGGGGACTGAGCCTATTACATTCAGTCATGATTTAACTGCCATTTTATTAAATGGCGGAGAGAGAGGGATTCGAACCCTCGATACGTTGCCGTATACACACTTTCCAGGCGTGCGCCTTCGACCGCTCGGCCATCTCTCCCAATTTGGGCAAGCTTATACATGTCGGATAATAAAATCAACCCTTGGTCTAAATTTATGATTGATATTGTATATACTATTAATAAATAGACTTTAAAGACTATTAAGATACATTTTTATGATGTCTGCCATTGGGGACAAAACAAATTGTTGTTATGTTCTATTAATAGTAAGGATTGAACCATGTTAGTAAGAACTTTTATTTTCATTTTGAGCCTGATTTTATCAAGTTCTCTTTGGGCTGCTGAAGTGACCTGTTATTACACTTTAGTTAAAGATAATTGTTGGACCGATTATAATGTATCTGTAGATGTAATGGACGCTGTAACTGCTAAAGTTTTAACAACAGTTACTGTACCTGCTAAAAAATCCTGGATCCGTCAGACTTTCCCTTGCACACCCGGTCAGAAATTAATTTATGAAGCTCAGTTTTCCCCAGTTTTTTGGCAAAATGACGTAGGAAAAACTTATATTGCTAAGAATTATTGGTCTTTACCTCACTCAATAAATCCTGGTGATTCAGCTTGGAACGTAACCGTTTGTTTTTCTAGTGATTTCTCACTCGTTCCTCTTCCTCCTAAGGGGTCAGGAAATTGCAGTTGTGATTTTAGTGATATTCCAGCAATACCTCCAAAAAAGATATAAATGGCATTAATTTTTATCTTTGTGTATGATTCTCGTTACAACACCAGCTATTTAGGGTCTATTTAGGAAGATTTTTCCTTATTTTGTTGACGGAGCAACTGATGATTACTCTTAGAAATAAAATTGGTCAAATGTTGGTTATAGGATTTGAGGGCTGTGACCTTCATGACAAGAGTCCTGTAGCTGAATGGCTTTCTACAGATGGATTAGGTGGCGTTTTGTTATTTGATCAAGATGCTTCTACGGGTATATATGGTAAAAATTTAAAAAATCAGGCGCAAATCAAACGATTAACGCATCAACTCAATTACTATTCTGCAGAAATAAATTACAAAAATAATGACTCACCTTTATTAATTGCCATAGATTATGAAGGAGGAGCCATAGATCGATTGTCTCGGGTCGAAGGATGTATGCCGACTATGAGTGCACATAACATGGCACAATTATCGCCAGAGGCTTTGCAGGCTGAGTTAACTCAAATGGCATTTACGTTAAAGTCGTTGGGTTTTAATCTTAATTTTGCCCCAGTTGTTGATTTGTATTTACAAGACGACCAAGGAATTATTGGGGGGTTGCAGCGTAGTTTTTCAGCGAATCATAATGATGTAATTCATTTAGCCAAAAAATTTGTTGATGTCTTTTATCATTATGGTATTGCTTGTTGTTACAAACATTTCCCAGGCCATGGCAGCGCGGTTGGTGATACTCATAAAGGATTTGTCGATGTTACAAAAACGTTTCATAAAGAAGAGTTGATTCCATATTACCAATTAGTACGCGATATTTATAAACCAACTATGATTATGACAGCACATGTGGTGAATAAGCAGTTGGATAATCAGGGGTTACCCGCAACTTTATCTCGTGAAATTTTAACGGGTGTGTTGCGTGAGACTATAGGCTATGATGGAGTAATCATTGCAGATGACTTACAAATGCAGGCAATTACAGATCATTATTCGCTTGAAGATGCTTTATGTCTGACAATCAATGCAGGAGCAGATATGCTAATTTTTGCAAATCAATTGGCAAAAATTACGGCGCCTGAGTTGATTGAGGTCATTGAACGTTTGATTTTTGAGCAAAAAATAGAACGGCAACGTATAGAAGATGCCTATCGCCGGATCATTCGTTTAAAGCAACAAATCAATTGCATTGAATTGGTTGATGAATCGTTTAAAATTTCTTGACGAACCTATTGGATGTGTTAGAATATTTCTCATTGAACATATTTTAATCATAAAAGGTGTAAGGCTTTATAATGCTAACTCACTCGAATCAGACGACTCATCGTTCAACTCTCGCTCACTTTAAACTCCTTTCTTGTTGTTGCTAAACGTAATCTTCAAATTCTTCACTTTTTTTATTTTTAAGGATTACCAATATGTGTGCAGCACATCAACAAAAAAAATTCATTTTCAGCACTCCTTTGATTTACGCTTTAATGATAGGTTTAGGTATTGCCAGCGGGATATCAAATATAGTTGTTTTGAAAGAGACAGGTTTATTGATTTCTGATTTGTTTATTAAGATTTTCAAGTGCATTAGTTTACCCATTATTTCTTTATCGATAATTGTTACCTTGGCGAATTACAAGACTGACGGGTTCATGAAAAAAATTTGGCAGCGAACGATTAAGTATACTTTTTCTACTACAATCGTGGCTGCGGTGATTAGTTGTTTGCTTTATATTTTAATCCAACCCAGCTCGGTTCAGGTTGATCTGGATGCACAAACAGTCAAGTCAGCGAGTAGTTTAGGTTATTTAGGATATTTGGCGAATATTATACCTACCAATTTATTATCTCCTTTTCTTGAACAACAAGTTATGGGTGTATTGTTCTTAAGTATTATTATCGGTATTGCCGTGCGACAAATTCCTGATGAAGAATCTCGTGAAACTATTACGCGTTTTTTCCGTGGTGCGCATGGTATGTTTTTAGTCATGACACGTTGGATTATCACAGTTATTCCATTGGGATTATTTGGCTTTATTACTTCAACAGTTGTTCAGTTGCGCTCAGGTATGGATATTAAAGGCATAGGGGAATATTTACTGATTGTTGTTTTAGCTAATTTAGTTCAAGGTTTTGTGGTATTACCTTTATGGTTAAAAAAGAATAAGATTCAACCTTTTGCAGCAATGCGCTCCATGCTTCCAGCGCTATCAGTAGCGTTTTTTTCCAAGTCTTCAGTAGGGACATTACCTGTCACAATGAATACTATAGAAACGAATTTGCAGGTAAAACCATCGGTAAGTCGTTTTGTTTTACCTTTATGCACCAGTATTAATATGAATGGCTGTGCAGCCTTTATTTTCGCTACGGTGATTTATTTAATGCAGAATCATGGTATGCCCATTACTTATAGCACAATGGTTTTATGGATATTTGTTGCCACTGTAGCTGCTATTGGAAATGCAGGCGTACCCATGGGTTGTTTTTTTCTGAGTATTAGTTTGTTATCCAGTATGAATGTCCCTATTGTGCTTATGGGTGTTATTTTACCTTTCTATGGTTTAATTGATATGTTGGAAACTGCTTTAAATGTTTGGTCTGATGCGTGTGTGACTAAGATCGTGAATGATAAAGCCATTGCTGAAGAACAAGGTGAATTAAAGCCTAGAAAAATATCTGCATTTGAACCTGAGTTGGGTTAGGGATGTCTAATTAATTTATGTAGCCTGGGTAATTCCGCTTCGCTGCACCCAGGCTACGTTATTCATAATTTATGAAGCTACTTTTGAATCATATTCCTCACTGTCAATTTTTCCTGTTCGATTCAAGCAACGGTGATTTTCATAAGCCTCACAGAAATGTCCAAAATATTGTTTCAAGTTCGATACAAATATTTCTTCATTATCCATGAGAAAAATTTTTTCAGGAAGTAATTCAACATAATTTGAATCTCTTAAGACGGCTTTATAAATAGAACTTGCATGTGAAGAAATCCATTTATCCAGGAAAGGAAGTATTTTATCTGGATCAGGAGTAAAGAAATTTTGATAAATATCGCTAAATAACTTATCTTTCATTTCATAATTACTTTTGAAATAGAAACTGCTATGGTCTTTTCTATATTCCGTAAAAGGAGGTCTATTGGGTTTCTTTTTCATTCCTGCAGCAATCTCTAAGGAAATGACAAGGCCTTTTGCAGATTCAATTTTGTATTGTGTTCCTAACAGCTCGGTACCATTGTATTCATTGAGATAGGATTCTAAGTATGTAATCGCTTCATCACTTAAGGGATCAAAATAGCTGTTGATAATGAATTGGGTTGCCAATTTGGTTTCCGGGTTATAATAACAACTAATATAAATTGCATAACTAAATTTCTCATTCACTATATGTTGTACTAAGATTTTATCAATTTGATCATTCACCTCATCGCAAGAAAACTGCTGACCTTCTATATTTTCCTCCATACGAATGATTTGAGTAGGATAGTCAATGCTGCGAGTAAACGACTTATTTTTTTTTAAATTTTCTGTTTCGTTAGAGTATGTGATGACATGGCTATTTTTATTCTCCGGATTTTGTGAAAGGGTTAAAGTAGTAACATCATCATGAGTCTGGCTGAAACTACATAGCGGTATTAAAATGAGGGAAGTAACCAAATAATTAACTTTCATAAAAAACTCCTTTTTGTCAGCCCAGTATTGCGTCCTACAAAAAATCAAAATTTTTTACCGGGTATTTTGAGTATAGATGAGTGAGTGAAAATTACTCTAAATGTTCATTAGACCTCTTTATAAACTCTACTGAGGAGGCGAATTGCTTCGTCGATGCGATGCTCGAATCTTGATGTACTTACGTGTCACACTCCGGTTCTCCACTCCGCTCTCTTCTCCTCTCCTCTCCTCGCACTTCACTACCCTCAGCGAGTTTGGAAAGAGGTCTATTTTTCAGGGTGATTTATATCAGGAATACATGTCAGATTTTTGCTATACTTTTTTGCGCACTTATATACAAATAAGACAAATGTGATATTATTTAAGCGCATTTAAATGGAGATTGGGGTCAGTTCATATCCGTGAATGGGCTTTTCATATATTTTAAATTTTAGGGAATAAAATGAAAAAGATATACGCAATCGTTAGTCCTCCATATACTAAGATAGGTGATGGGTTTACCGATTTAGCTTCTTATGTAGTTTCTCCTTTCCACACAGTAGCATATGAACAGGTCTGTGGTTATTCATTAGGTCATGAGGTTTTGTTTTCTGAAACGATAGAAGATGCTAAAAAGATTTTGGAGGAAAAAATCAAGGGTACAAAATCAGATGCTAAAACTGTAATTCAAAAAGCTATTGTAGAGTTGGATGCAGATGATGAAGGAAAAATCACTGGATTTGGCAAGATTTATACGGTCAATTTCGATAAACGCTTTGAACAAGCCGAAGAGAATTTTTTTAAGGCAGTGCGAGTTCCTAAATGGAGTGAACGTACAATTGATGCTAAAAAAGATGTTACACCAGATGCACTTTCTGAAATGATCATTCAGCATGAACAAAGTAAAAGAACAGTTACCGAAGAAGCGTCAATGTAAAAAAACATTGCAGCTTTATAGCCTGGGTGCAGCGAAGCGAAACCCGGGTTATGTCTTTGCCTACACCCAGGCTACAGATGCTTAATCTAAGTTACGAACTAAATCTTATCAGGTAAAAAGCCCCCGGCTTGCATTTGCCACATACGACTGTAATGGCTTGGTATTTTAATGAGTTCCTCATGTGAACCATCTTCAATAATACGACCTTTTTCAAAAACTAAAATCCGATCCATTTCAGATAAAGTAGAGAGTCGATGTGCAATAACAATAGTCGTTCTATTTTGCATTAACACATGCAAACCATCCTGAATCAATTTTTCAGTGAGTGAATCTAAGGCAGAAGTCGCTTCATCCAGAATTAAAATGGGCGAATTTTTTAACATGGCTCTGGCAATAGCAATCCGTTGTCGTTGTCCTCCCGATAACTTAATTCCTCGTTCACCAACTAAGGCATTATATTTTTCAGGAAGTAGGGAAATGAATTCATGGCAGTGTGCTTTTTTTGATGCTGAAATGATTTCAGCATCCGTTGCATCAATACGGCCATAACGAATATTCTCCATTAAGGTGCGATGAAATAAAGTCACATCCTGAGGAATCATCGCAATGTTTTCGCGCAATGATTCTTGGGTTACATTGCGAATATTTTTTCCATCAATCAAAATTTGTCCCGATTCCACGTCAAACAAACGAAGAATCAGGTTAACAAAAGTGCTTTTTCCAGAGCCAGATAAACCTACAAGACCGATTTTTTGTCCAGGCTCTATCACCACGGATTTATTTTTAAAAAGGTGTGCTCCTTCATCATAATGAAAACTCACATTTTTAAATTCAATACGACCTTGAGTGACGATTAATGGTTGTGCATTGGGTCTATCAGTAATCTCATGTGCCTCTGAAATCAAAGTTAGGGCTTGTCTGCATTTACCTAGTTCTTCTGCAAAAAGTACAAATTGACTTGCCAGATACCATAAATTATAAAAAATGCTGATTGATAATGAGATAATGAAACTAAAATCACCAATTGATACTTGGTTTTTACTGTACATAACAACCAACATATATAAATTGGCAGCAATCAGTACAATGATACTTGCATCCCAAAAAGTACGCATTTTCAAAATAGTCCATTGCATTGTCTGATCTTTATCTGTGGTATCTTGAGCTGTATTTCGAATTAATTGATTTTCGTAGTTAGCTCTGGAAAACAAACGCAAGTTTGTAATATTGCTTATGCTATCAACAATTTTCCCGACCAATGTCGTTTTACTGGTAGCGAACAAATTAGAAAGATCCTGAACTGGCTTGAAATAAACCACTGCAATTCCCAAAAATATAATAGCCCAAATAATTAAAATTAAAGCAAATACAGGATGTATAATCAGCATGCTGATAATTGCAATGATAAGGCCAACAATTTGCGCTGCTGCATCATCGACCGTTGTGAAAATCGCTATGGTGCCTGCAGTCATATCCGAAATTTTATTTGATAAACTTCCTGCAAAATTATTTTGGAAAAAGCGATGTGAATGTTGGTTCAAATAGGCAAACATGTGATTCACCAAATCAAAACGGATGTTGGGGAATAACTTTAATCGGAGCCAATCGGAAAGACGCATATCAATAGCAATCAAAACCCAAAGTGTAATGTATACGATGATGTTAGGTCTTATCGCAGTAAATACAGCTGTCTTATCGCCTGAATATGCAGCAACCTTATCAATAATAAGCTTTAACATATAGGGTGAAAGTGAGTTATTAATTCCCCAATATAAAGCAGTAAATAATAATCCAATAACATACCCTTTATAGGGCTTTATCAGATTGAGGAAAAATTTGCTTAGTGCAATGTCTTTTTTATTCATATTTTTTACTCGGTTTAAGATATGTTAATAATCCATCCTTTATTTCATATTCGTCAGTTACTTCAATAGCACTCAAAAAATCAGAGTCATGAGAAATCACAATCATTGCACCTGGATAAGCTTTGAGTACCTGGATTACATGAGCTCGGGTTTCTCTATCCAGGTTGTTTGTTATTTCATCCAAAATAAGTAGTTTGGGTGTAATTGCTGCGATTTGTGCCAAGGAAAGCCTGGCTTTTTCTCCACCGGATAAGGTTGAAACCAACGCATTTATTTCTTCATTTTTTCGAAATAAAAAATCATTTAAATAGCTTCTAATTTCGGTATAAGATTTCTCTTTTAAGAAACAACCTATAGCTTCCCATACCGTCTTTTCTGATGGCAGATTGTTGTAGTGCTGGTCAAGGTAACCGATCTCATGAACGTGAGGAACGGTCCAGGTTCCTTTTTTTATTACCGATGTATTGCTCAAAATGGCCTTGAGCAAAGTGGATTTACCGGAGCCATTATTTCCATGAATTGCAATCCGTTCGCGTGCTTTTATTGAGAAACTCAATTTCTGCACAACAGGATTATTTTCCTCATAACCGACAGTACCCTCACTGACTGTCACTAAGGTCTGATTGGTTTCTGCTCCATGCACAACAAATTTAGGATGAATGATCTCAGGTAAGTAAAGTGCAGATAAACGTTGAGTTAATTCCTGTTTTTTTTGATTGATTGCACTTTTTTTACGACCCGAGGTCTCTTGGGAGTTTCGTGCTTTGCTTTGCGAAACGATGGTGGGCCACTTCCTCTGCTGAATGTGTTTTTCACCTTGAGTTCTGCTGCTCTTTGCCCGTTCCTGTTCTCTCATCAGATTTGCGTGTATCTGTTTTTTCTGACGTATCAGATCTGCAATTTCACCTTCAATTGCATTGCGTTGAATGTTAATTTCTCGTAAATAATCCTCATAGCATCCTGTAAAGACATGTATTTCACCATGATCGATATGCCAAATTGTATCTACAGTGGATTGTAGTAATTCAATATCATGAGTCACCATTATCAAAGTGTTCCTATAATATGCAAGCATTCTCATCAAAGAGCGACGATTGTTACGATCCAAGTGATTACTCGGTTCATCCAGCATCAAGAGATTAGGATCACATGCTAGTGCTTGAGTTAATAATTTATGAAAACGTTGGCCTCCACTTAATGAATCAAATTCTTCAATAACCTGCGGCACATAACCTATGTTTAATTCGTTAGGAAAAAAAATGTCGCCGTCAGTTGGTTCAAGTATTCCTGCAAGTAATTTAAGTAGGGCGGATTTTCCAGAGCCGTTACGCCCAATAATTGCAATACGACTGCCATAGGAAATTTGGCTGCTAAAGTCCACAAAACATGTTTTATGGGGGAAAGAAAGACAAAGATGGTTCAATTGAATTGGCTTGTGCATCATGTAACTCGCTTAAGTAGTGCAAATGGGCAGTTAGTGTGACTGCGACGTCATTGCCCTGTGCATAGGGCGTACTTAAGAGATTATGTTCATGATGTGTTAAAGCCTCTCTAATGATGTGCTTGTTTGATATTGGGTATAATAGTAACCGACTGCATGATTATCTGTCAACAATCAAGTCAACTAGTCAGGGAAAACGCATACTTTGTTTGTTTATAACCCAAATCGTGTCATCCCCGCGTAGGCGGGGATCCATCTGGCAAACAAAGTGATATACCACGTTGTGGAATGGATTCCCGCCTGCGTGGGAATGACACAATTTGCATGATGAACTGACTTCAAATTGAGTTCAAAAAGGATATGATTTTGCCTTGGTCAACCAGTAAGGAAAGGAGGCTTAGATTATTTCCTCCAGATGAGGAATAAGTTCCTTGCAATGCCTCATTACTCTTTGTTCTTCGGGGGGCAACTGCAAATAATCTCCATATTGCTGAATAAGAAATATTTCCGCATTTTGCGGAATATTAAATTCTTTGGTTTCAAACACAACGCGTTGCAAAGGATATATTTCATCTTTTTTGATTAAATTTCTTCCCACGCAATTATAACCTCGTCCTATATAAGGGCTTTTACTGGTATTTGCTTGATGAATAATTTTTTGCAAACACAACTCAAGCAGAGACTTGGGAAAAAAAGAGGCTATAGCCTTATAAAAGGCAGGATAGTGTCCTATTTTTACTTTACTGTATTTAGTACTTAACAAACGCGAGAGCTTTTTAGCGTAGAATTTAAATCGCTTACGTTGTTTGGGATCTACAGGCATGGTGTCATAGACAAAAACATCAATAAAGATACCTTGAATGTAGGGTTCATTACCTTTTTCGTGTTTTTCAATAAAACGGCTGGCACGATCTCTGATTTTTAAAGGGGTAGCCATATTAAAATAGCCTGGATCGCTATGAATTGTTTGCAACCACATCCAATCTGGAATTTCTGCTGGCGCTACACGTAAAAATTGTTCGTAGCTGGCACGCGGCATGGCAATATCCACATCGTCATCCCAAGGGATAAAACCTTGATGCCGCACAGCCCCTAAAAGAGTCCCCGCATCAAGCCAATAGTCCAAATCATGTTTAAGACAAATCGTGTCCACTACTTCAAGCATGGAAAGCATTTTTAATTGAGCTTGGCGTAACCTACCATCTTGAAACGCTGTGTCCGCTGAATAAGGATTTGGGTTCTTCGCTAATGTCATGAATTATTTTTCTTCCTAAATGACAACAGAGAATATATTAGCAAAATAATTTAGAATCATTAACTATAATGACATAAAAACTTGAATAGACTTCTTCGGAAACTCTACTGCGGAGGAGAATTGCTTCGTTGATGTGGTGCTCGAATCCTTATGTACTTGCGTGTACACTCCGGTTCCGCACTCCGCGTCTCCTTGCACTTCCTCTCTTCAGCGAGTTTCCGAAGAAGTCTAATAAACTATGGTATTTAATTGTTTTAAATATGTGCCTCAAAGTTATAAAAAATGTTTTTATCTAATAAGGAGGAGTCCTGGTGCAGTTATTTACAGATGTTGGCCGCATGTTAATCCAATATAAAAAAGCAAACTCTCAGGTGAGGCGTGCCATGATGCAGGAAATAATTGCAGGTATCAAGAAACTTTCCGGACAAGTAACTCATCAAGGGGAAGCAAAGAATCACTATAAAGTCTTGGCTTATGCAGCGACGTTTATTAACTACGCTGATGTTTTACAACGTATGGAGAACCAGCAGTATTTTGATATTTTATTAGATTTCTATGACATGGAAATGGATGAACAATTACGCTCTTGGTTTGAGTTTGGTAAAACTTCAGGTCAAATGAGATTGAAACATCCAATTCATGACTATACACCAGAGATTTGGGAAAAATTTCGTGCGGCACAAAAAGCCCATTTAAAGAAAACCAATAAATCACATCTTTTTAATTTGGATGAGCTTAATATTGATTGTCCTCCTGCTTCTCAGTTATACCCCATTCAAATTCAAATGGGTGGAAAGCTTGAAAATGAAGCAGTAGATAGAATCCATGTCGATGCACAAGGGCGAATTCGTTTTGCGCAACATCACGGATTTTATCTTTTGCCCGGAGGAGGGATGATTGAAATAACGAACGCCGCCAAAATTGATGATTTGCAGC
The DNA here is from genome assembly GCF_001468035.1 of Legionella tucsonensis. Taxonomy (GTDB): domain Bacteria; phylum Pseudomonadota; class Gammaproteobacteria; order Legionellales; family Legionellaceae; genus Legionella; species Legionella tucsonensis. Next base: position 2,297,763 of record NZ_LNZA01000001.1, on the reverse strand, counting down.
GCAAAATACTGGAAGAGCATTTGGAGGAAGAACATGCAAATCTTTATATAAAGGCGGAGAAATTATATGATCAATTAACTCCGGATAATTTTAATTCTGCATTAACAAAAGCATTTTCAAGTAAGCAAGCACTCTCTTTGTCTTCGGAGCTGCGCGGTTGGTTGCAAGAGCAAGTTTTAACCAAAGAAAGCAATGCGATGCGCCTGCAAATAATTATTGCGCGACTTGACCATCAAATCGAGGATGTAAAGAAGAATCTACAACAAAAACACGCTAAAGAAAGTCAAGCAAATAAGCAGCATAGACTTAAGTCACTTATTGAATTACGTGCTGGCGTACAGGTTCAGACATTTGAATTAACCTTGTTATTTACTGAAGCATTACACTACATAAAGAAAAATACTGTTTGTGTTGATATTCAACAGTATCTGGACACTCGGGTTCTGGGTGGTTCGCAAATATCTCACTGCTTTATTATGAGCGGGCAGCCTTTAGAAGAATGGTTTGCTACACAGTTTAATGGAATTGATGGTGAGTTTGGGGATGATATTTCGGGATCTGAAATTGAACGATTGACTTTACTTGAAGCATTATGCAAATTTAGGAAGATTAAATTTTCCCATATATTGATTGGATTAGCCGCTTATGAGAAATGCCTCGATAACGGAGCATTACGTGTTGAAAATATCTGGAATGGTGCCCAATTTGAAAGAGTACGCCAAGTGATGCTTGATGAAGCCTCTAAATTTTTGGAGAGGTAACATTCATATAATTCCTCTACATACCGGGCATTAAACCTGACGAGTCCCACAAAATTGTACAATTTTTTTTGGGATTCGTTAGATATAAAACGCAGTGGCGTCCTGGTTTTTGCTGAACTGAGTTCAGTCTGCGTTATTTTTCGTAAAAGCAGCATTGATTTATCAAAAATTAAAAACGAAAATAACCCTTCAGTTTTTCTCCAGCAATTTATATTTTGAAATGAGCTTTCTATGTCAGATGCTTTAAGTCGTTATTATCTACAGGCTATGGGAATCGATCTCTGGGAGATACGCCAGCCTCATTCTTCATGTGAGCAGGATTTATCTGCATTAGCCAAAGAAGTAGCTGCGTGTACTCGCTGTTCTTTACATAAAACCCGCACGCAAACTGTTTTTTTCCGCGGCAGTGCAAAAGCGAAACTGATGATTATTGGTGAGGCTCCAGGTTTTTATGAGGATAAACAGGGACTTCCCTTTGTAGGTAAAGCAGGAAGTTTATTAAATCAAATGTTGCAAAGCATTGGGATAGTTGAAGAAGAGGTTTACATTGCCAATGTTTTGAAATGCAGGCCGCCCAATAACCGAGATCCTCAATTGGATGAAATTACTCAATGCAGTTCTTATCTAGCCCGCCAAATTGAATTGATTCAACCTCATTTGATCTTGGCTTTGGGACGTTTTGCAGGACAATTCTTACTTAATCAACCGCTTCCTCTGAAGCAATTACGTAATACATTGCATCACTACCATAATATCCCCTTCATGGTAAGCTATCATCCTGCTTATCTTTTACGTAATCCAGCCGATAAGAAAAAAGCATATCTTGATTTATTAACTGCAAAAAAATGGTTAGTAGAGAAGAGTTCTTAAAAAAACTACATATCCAGGAGAGATTCAATCGATTCCATTTCACTGCACCAATCTAAAAACTTTAGGGGTGTTACCTAATTTTTGGACATATAATGTATGGCCTGAATGAACGCCTCATCAGAACAATTTTTCTTTGGTACATCTGCTTCCTTACACAACCCGCCATGAGGCATCAAACCTTTTCCACGCTTCATGCTATATAATAAATAATCCATTGCAGTTTTATATTCTGTAGGATTTTTTTTGACCTCCAGTTCAGCGTTTTTAAAACGGGTATTCCATGCTTTTTTATCAAAAGCAGCGGGAGCTTTCATCCCAATTGCAAATTGAGGTGCGTGGCAACTTTGACATGTTATTGCATAGGTATTTTTACCCAAATCATCGGCAAGTACGGAAGTACATAGGACACATAATAAAATAGCCAATAGTTTTTTCATTTTTCCCTCGATTTGATTTTATATCTCCTTTAAGCATACTCTAATATTAGCTCAACTCAAGATGACTTTATTTTCATTATCTGTATTGTAATACCCTACACTATTGAAAATAATACTATAATGTACATCAGTATTTAGGGGTTGTTTACATTGGATGGACTCAAAAGGAATTTGACTATGAAAGGAACTGAAAAAACGAATGCTTCAAGCTTAAAGAATCAATCTGCTCCTCCATCTGAGGTTAATAATTCCCAATATTCACTCTATAAAAATAAATTGGATGATTTTTTTTATCATATTAATAAATTGTACCAGGCAAATCTCGGTAAGATTACAATGGGGATGAGTCCTGCAGTAATTGGAACTGCTCATTGTGCTTGGCTTTTACAATTAGCTCAATCACCGGGACACTTATTGGCATTGGCTTTTTATCCTATCCTGCATACTGATGAATTTTTTGCACATCTATTGTGTGATAAACAACCAGCGCAAGGACAAGATGTTCGCTTTCATAAAGAGAATTGGCAATTGATGCCATGGCGTTTGTATGCTGAAGTTTTTCTCCAGATTGAAGAGTGGTCTTGTTATGCAACACGAAAAGTTCCCGGACTGTCCAAACGATCAGAACGTACGGTTTCTTTTTGTATTCGTCAGTTACTTGATGCTTTATCGCCTTCCAATTTTGTAATGACTAATCCCGATCTTTTTTATGAAACAATTCGTTGTAGCGGGATCAATTTGATTCAAGGCACAGAGATTGCTGTGGAGCATATGCTAAGAAGATTGGCTGGTTTGCCTCCTCCTGGCGCTGGAAAGTTCAAACCAGGAAAGAATGTTGCGATTACTCCAGGAAAAGTAGTATTCACGAACCATTTGATTGAATTAATTCAATATGAGTCCAATACTGAAACTGTTTTTAAAGAGCCAATACTCATCTTACCTGCATGGATCATGAAATATTATATTCTGGATTTATCCCCTGGAAATTCCTTGGTTAAATGGCTTGTTGAACAAGGACATACGGTCTTTATGGTCTCATGGCGCAATCCAGATGAAAAAGATCGTGATTTAGGGATGGATGATTATTATCGCCAAGGTGCAATGGCAGCTATCGATGCAGTAAGTAATATTTTACCCAAGACAAAAATTCATTTGGTAGGATATTGTCTTGGTGGAACTTTGGCAATGATTACAGCCGCAGCAATGGCAAGAGATAAAGACAGTCGTCTTAAAAGCCTTTCGCTCCTTGCAGCCCAAGGGGATTTTACAAAGGCAGGTGAGCTCATGTTGTTTATTACCGAAAGCGAAATCGCATTTCTTAAAAACATGATGTGGGAAAAAGGGTACCTTGATCCCAAACATATGGCTGGATCTTTTCAGATGTTGCGCACCTACGATCTGATTTGGTCAAAAATGATTGACGACTACATGACGGGTAAAAAGCGCGGCATGATTGACCTGCTCGCCTGGAACGCTGATGCTACGCGGATGCCTTATAAGATGCACACAGAATATCTTGAGAAACTCTTCCTGCAAAATGATTTCGCAGAGGGGCATTTTCGTGTTGAAGATGAAATAGTAGCGCCAAGGAATGTCCATGTACCAATTTTTGCAGTGAGCACCGAACATGATCATATCGCTCCTTGGGAGTCTGTATTTAAAATCCACTTGATGATGCATACGGATATTACCTTTGTATTGGCAAGCGGCGGCCACAACGCAGGAATTGTCAGTGAACCCAATCATCCTGGACGCTATTATTCTATTCTTGAAAGCAAAAAAAACATGCCTTATATAGGGCCCAAGAAATGGGTGGGGAAAGCAAAAAAAAGTGATGGATCCTGGTGGTTTGCTTGGCATGAATGGTTAGTGGACAACAGTTCGCAAAGACGTGTTTCACCGCCGCCTCTTGATTCCTCATTACCTTCAGCGCCTGGAAGCTATGTGATGCAAAAATGAAGCGGGTTCAACATAATTACTTATAAAAATTGAATCTTGGTTACTGTATTGAGATGTGTTAAATTTAGCTTTTCACAATTTTTTTGGAACCCTATGATGAATAAATTCTCAATTACAGCAGCATGTTTCATTATTTCAATTTCAGCAAATGCATTCGCAAACATGCCTCATCTTAAAATGAATTTTAAGAAAACTTATTGCGATAATCAGGAGTTTTTAGGGAATAGCGCGTCAAAAAGACCGCATTTGCATTGCGGTGAAACATTTATAGCCTACAAAAAAGCGAGTGGCGATCATTTAAATATCACAGAACCTGGAACGTGTGGCAGAACAGACAACGTTTTTGATGATATTAAAGCGAATAGAAATGCATTTACAGATTATCAGGGTATCTATAATGCATTGGTATCATTCCATCAAGACGGTTGCCCAAATCAATAACATCTGAGTCACAGTGGTTGCAATATCGTAGCCTGGGTGCAGCGCAGCGAACCCAGGTTTTCCTCTCATCGATTTCTCTTGGTTTACTGCACCAAGCAAGATAAGCAGTTACTCAAATAATTTCAGAACGTTCTCAGGCGGACGTCCAATGATGGCTTTGTCTTTATAGGTAACAATAGGGCGTTGCATTAATATGGGTTCTTTGAGCATGGCCTGTAACACTTGATTTTCATTATCCAGTGACAAGCCCAGCTCTTTAAAAATAGGCTCATCGGTTCGCACAAAATCTTTAAGTGCAAAGTGAGCCCTTAAGTTGTTCAATTGATCTAGACTAAGCGGAGTTTTAAGGTATTCAACAATAACTGGCTCTACACCTTTACTCTGAAGAAGTTCCAGCGTTTTTCTTGATTTGGAGCATCGAGAATTGTGATAGATTGTAATTTCTTTCATATTGTTTAAGTTTTGTTGAGATAAATTTGAAACTATAACATGTTCTTTGTATTTTCTCCTTATTTTAATTTTAGGCATGGATATCGATGAGCAAGGTAACCTGTTTGTTTGCAAGATTTTTTTCGCGTCTCAATGGATTCAGGCTGCAAGCGGCTGTCTCTTGAGCACATCTCTGCCTACACCCCGCGACTTGTTCGCGGGGGCCAGTGTTTTAAGAGCAGATCTCCTGTATTCCGCGGACAACACTGTGAACAAGAGCTTATTGACTTCAAGACAAAACTTCTTTTTACTAACATCTTAAAGTCAACATTGGGTAGAATCTTATGCAATTTACTATTGTCCCTATTCAAGAAAAACATATTGAAGCATTTTGGTCGGCGGTGGATAGTGTTGCTCGTGAGCGTAAATTTTTAGCTTTTTTAGAAGGACCACCCATCCAACTTACTAGAGATTTTGTTTTAGATCATATTAAAAATAATTGGCCTCAAGTTGTAGCAATGCATCAGGATCAATTGGTGGGATGGTGTGATATCAGTCCGCTTGACCGACCTGTTTTTGCTCATGTTGGGTCTTTGGGAATTGGCGTCATTGCCCCGTACCGAGGACAGGGCATAGGAGAGGCTTTATTAAGCACGGCACTGCAGATGGCTCAATTAAAGGGGCTAACGCGTATAGAGCTTACCGTGCGTGAACACAATAAGGCGGCAATTGCATTGTATGAAAAATATGGGTTTGTAAAAGAAGGGATACATAAAAATGCGGTGCGAATCGATGGGGAATATGAAAACCATATTTTTATGGCTTTACTTTTTGAATAGAAAAAGAATGAATCACGGATGCAAGAGTGTGTCTCATAGTCGTAGCCTGGGTGCAGGGCAGCGGAACCCGGTTTTTTTGTTCCCCAATTTCCCGGGTCATGGCCACCCAGGCTACACTAATGAAATGTTATGATCAAACTGTAGGGTTTCCTGCTCCCCAATCTCCCCAGGTTACAATGAATTCCTGCACCTAGGCCTTATGTAGTTATTGTTCATCAACTTATACCACATTGTGTTTGATATTCAGAGGAGCTTAGATTGGCTATATCAATTAATTGTTGATCCAGTGACGTTTTTAATCGAACGAGTTCGTTTTTCATATCAATTACAATTGTTTTTACATACTTAAGAGTTTGATTATAAAAAAATTCTGATGAATGGTGATTTAATGTTTTAATTTCATCAGCAAAAATTTGATTCACGTGTTTAAAAAAATCATTGTCGCTCAGATTCCCTTGATTAATTAGGCTAATAATGCGTTGCTCGCTTTTAAAGAGATTGTCCAAATCACAAAAGCAGTGATCAAGGAGAACAGCACATATTGGTAAGTCCATTTCTGTTTGTTCATCGATGGGAATGGTTTTAATTTTTTCTTGAAACATATCAAGGCATTCGATCTGAAAGGGGGAAAGTGAATTCTTTTTTGTGTTTTTTAAGATATTTAATAACATTTTTTTAGTACTGGGCATGATATCGATCCATAGTTATTGCAAAGTGCGCAAATCATAACATTAGTGAATATAATTTTCACTTTAAATCAATGGATACCAGGGTAAACGCACTAATAGAGCAATATAAATCAAAATGTCTACGTTACACGCTTTATTAAACTTACTTATTTTACACTAATAAAAAAGAGCGAAAAGGAGACTACCATCTCAAACAAAAAACTAACCGAACGTTTACACTATGAACTTAATGAACTGGGTGTTCCTGCCTTAATGACAGAACGTGTTCAAGCGTGCTCCAAAATGTTCGAATTGCCTAAATTTAAAATTGAAGCGTTATTGCACGGAGTTGCTTTAGATATCATGACCATGCAAAAAATTGCCGATGAACTTGAGGTAAGCACCGATGGTTATTTGGAGCTTCTCAAGAAAAAACAAAACACTAATCCAAAAATAAGCCGTAGGTTGGGTCATTTTGACCCAACAAAATTACTAAATCATGGAATATCGAAGAGTAATCGTACCCGGAGCGGTTTATTTCTTTACATTGAATTTAAAAAATAGAAATAGTGAGTTATTAATCAAAGAGATTAACCAATTACGAATAGCCTTTCAAAAAATAAAAAGAAAATACCCTTTTAAGATCGAAGGCATTGTCATTTTGCCCGAACACCTTCATATGATGCTCAGACTCCCAGCAGGAGATGGAAATTACTCACTCAGAATAAGATTGATCAAAATTACTTTTACGCATCAACTTCAGATTAATGAATCGATTAGTCCATCAAGAAAGAAACACGGTGAACGAGGAATTTGGCAGCGACGATTTTGGGAGCATCTCATTCGTGACGAAAAAGATTATGAACATCACTTCAATACATTCACTTTAACCCTGTAAAGCATGGATATGTAACATGTGCCTCTGGATTGGTCTTATTCAAGTATTCATCGTCACATTAAATCAGGACTTTTACCGATAAATTGGGCATGTGAACATGATTTTAGGAACGATCCATTTGGAGAGTGAGTGGAATTGGATTTGTTGGGTCAAAATGACCCAACCTACGCTTGCTATACAAATAGAGAGCCTTTTATGATTTCTTGTTCTGCAAAGAGGAGGTTTTTATACTTAAATCTAATGAATATATATGATTTAATTTTTTCCAATTTGAATTTTATTTATCTTTATGTTTATTAATATTCTCTTAACATTTTTTTTGTATAATTTAATTGAAAGTACTGAAAAGAGTAAGTTTTGCAAATTTTGATGATAAAAAACACATTTTGTGCTATTATATTCATATGTAATAGTAAATGCAATAAATAACTTTGGGAGATATTTATATGAGAAAGAAATTTCAGAAAGCTGTAAAGGGTGTACGAGAATTCGTTGGTGAGGTAGGAAACGAAGTTCTTGAAAAGCCACAGTTTTATAAAGATGTGGAAAAGTTGATCAGTGAGCTTGACGCACTCTCGAACGATAGAGCTCTGAAGAAAGATCCAGACTCAAAGGATGCTCTTGCAGCTGCGGGACAACTAAAATTTTCACTGGAGCAGGCCAAAAATACATTTGATCAAGATACAAAGGCTTTTTATGGCAAGGGAATGCATCCAGGTGATTATAATCTGGCATTACATGCCTTTGCAAAAGCGAGTGTCAGTGCCATCCATGAACATCAAACAACACTAATGGCGGCTCCTGGTGTATGGAATAAGCTTAAAGCAGCCATAAATAATGTACTTGAATCATGGCTTAACATTAAGGATGCTTTAGGAGAAACTAAAGTTAGTAAAGTAGGGATGTATGGTGAATTTAAAAATAGATTTGAAAAAGTTAAGGATGACGGAAAGGAGAAAATAGAGGATATAGAAAGTAAACCGTTCGGACCACATAATAATTAACAGCTCAGGTTTGTATCCTTAAAAGGTAAGCAAAAAGAAAATACTTGAGATAGGAGAAGTGATTTTATAGCACCAGTGAAGATCATCACTTCTCCATATTTATTTTCAAGTTTGTTCGATTATAAAATAACCTTAGTATTTTTTAAAGCTTTGGAGATAAATATAAGGTTGACTGTCTTTGTAGAGACATTGAATAGCGATTAAAAAATGGTCTCCACAAAGAACTCTAACAGTTCATGTTGAATAAAAAATTTTCATACTATATTGGTTTTTGTCAAGTTAAGAATTTCGTAGAACTTCACTAGTGTAATAAAAATGATTTAATTGTGTGATTCATAGACATCGTTTCAATTAATTGATAGATTTACCCGCCTTATGAAACAGCAAATTAAAGCTAGATTAACTTGGGTAAATCTTTATCTTGAAACTAAAGATGCAGGATATGTTTGTCGTAAATGTGGATTTCTCGTCCTACCCTGAGAAAGTGGTCCAGACGATACTTAGAGACTGGTATCGATGGATTAAATGATCAAAGCAAAAAGCCTCATTTGTCGCCAAGTAAGAAGTTAAATTCAGAGCTGATTGAACTAATTCTTGATTTGCGTATTAGTCGTAATCTTGGCGCTAGGCGTATCCAAACTGAATTGATAAGATTGCACAACCATCCGCTTTCTTTAGCAAGCATCCATAAAGCGTTAACAAGCAACCAAACACAACCAATAAAAAAACTTAAGCGTAAAAAGAAATTTAAACGCTATAGTCGCCCTATTCCTGGTGATCGTATTCAAATGGATACCTGTAAGATAGCACCCGGGATTTATCAATATACCGCTATCGATGATTGTTCTCGTTGGCGTGTACTAGAGGTTTACAAACGCCGCACAGCCACTAACACACTACATTTTTTAGACTTGGTTCTGGAGCAATTTCCTTTTCCTATACAGCGTATTCAAACGGATAGGGGTCTAGAATTTTTTGCCGAAAAAGTTCAGCTAAAAATGATGGAATTAGGTATTAAATTTAGACCCAATAAGCCAGCTTCTCCTCATTTAAACGGCAAGGTAGAGCGATCGCAAAAAACAGATCTTGAAGAGTTTTATGCTATTACAGATTTATCTGACTTTGAAACTCTTAGAGAAGAGCTAGCTCAATGGCAATTTTTTTATAACTGGCAGCGTCCTCATGGTTCACTAAAAGGAAAACCTCCCTCGGCTATCGTGGCTGAATTAAGCAAAATAACCCCCTTCAGTGAAGAGGTGAGTAATAACTATAAAATAGACAATGAGCGCATCCAAATAGCTAATTATCATACTGATTTGATTATGAAAAAATTGAAAGGATCTCTATGAATCACACAGTTAATAGGTTTTTCTAATGAACCAAAATCATTTACGATAATCGTCTTGTCCTGCTTTTTGGCAATCAAGGAGATACGACTCTATCTCCTTTTAGGGTTGACATGAAGATTTTTCTGTCAATAAAGTATCATCTTCTGTGTTTGATTTAAAAAACACAATATTACCTCTACTCATTGGTTTTTTAGAATAACATTCGCTTAACTGTAATAATAGCTGCTCCATTTCTTCGTAATTTTCAGCTTTAGGGTCATGACAATTCGAGCATTTTAAAACCCTAATACTGTTTTCGTTTACTGCAGAAATTAAACATTTAATACCCTCAGACGAAACTCTTCCATACTTAATTTTTAATAATGTAAGATTTTGACTCTTCGCCAATGCTTTTATTCCTTTTAAACTCTCTGTTTCAATCAGTGTCGGTTGTTCTATATTTTCTGCATCTTCTTCATCTATATCGGAATGATGAAGATTACCATCAAGAGGCGCAAGTTTAAAAGGAGTAGTTGCTATTTGCAGTAAATTAGGGGCAACATAACCAATACAAGATTCACTTAAGTCTAACGCCTTGAAATACTTATTATCTGCCAGCATAACCACGCCATCCGCATCAAAATAGTTCCCCCCAATCTTTAGCGACTGAAGATTTTGATTTTGAGTCTCGGCAATGCTCTTTACTCCCTTGTTAGACAATCTATTTGAGCTGATATTTAAAAATTTTAAGCTTTTATGTAACGCCACGTATTCAGCTCCCTCATCATCTAAGGTGTTATTTGATACATTAAGTGATTCTAAGGTATCATTTTCTTTACAAAACTCCTCAACACCACTGGCATGTAGGTAGTTAAAAGAAAGGCTTAATTCCTTTAGTGATCTATTATTTTTAAATCCTTGGAGGGATTTAATATAGTTGTTATCTAAATTTACTTTTTCTATATTATGTTCTTCGATGAATTTGGAGATTTTCTCTATGTGCTCATCTGAAATTCCCTGGTTTGAAAGGTTAAGGCTTTTGTTGATTGGATCATATTTTTCTAATAATATACTTTCATTAAACTTAGGAAGCATTTTTTGCACACCTTTTCTATAAAAAATTAATTGTATCAAAATAACCCTAATTAATCTATAAATTAACAATGCTTGATTTCATCAAGCAATAAGTTAACAAGAAAAACATTATCCCTCTCTTCGATTGTGTATTCATCTTAGCTGTGAATAAGTGTTAACTTTCCTCAAGTTAATGATTTACAAATTGCTCCACTCTTATTCCACGAACTATACTAAAAGTAACTTTTATTTTTTGTAAAGAGATTTTTATGAGCTTAGAAATATTAAGAGAAAGGCTTCAATTACTGTCTTTTGTTGAGGATGACAGTGATTTATCTTTTATGGAGAAAGTCTATAATGCTCATGTTCGCGAGGTGAGAGAAGTTTTAGAGACGATTCTTAAAAAAGAACCAACGAATGAGGGAGTTTATAAGCTTTTAGAAGATTACCTTAAGGAACATTGGGAAAAAACAAAGGGTTCGGCGGTATGCTATACAGCGATTCCGAACACTGATACAACGAAGGTGCTGTGCTATGCAGCTGAGCTGGTATGTTCTCATAAAAACAAATTATTAGACAAGGACAAGCATTCACCTTTAGTGCCTCTTGAGTTTCTAATGCCTGAGTTGCATATGGAGTCGATAATGGGGGGGTATCGTCCACTTAAGGCCATAGAGCAAACTGTTTTCTGGGACGAGGGGAAACAAAAGAAGTTAGACGCTTTATTGGTTGAACGAAGTGAGCTAAAAGAGGTTTTTTCGGAGGATGAACAAAGCAGAATGGTCGAGCTAAGAAGTAGAATAAGCCGGCTAGGAGCTAAAATAAAGGAATTAGAGGCTAAGGATAAAGAGGGTAATGCAAAAGAAATAGATGAATATAGAAACGCCTTAGGTCAACAACAAAAAGTGTTACACGAGTTAGAAATGTCAGATGGATTTGCAATAAAATCACTTAATACCAAAAAACTCCGAGAATTAAATACATTAGAGCAAGAAAAAGCCCAATGGGTCAGAGAAAACAATGGATGTAGAAGGGAGGGAAAATGGTTGGTCCCAACTTACGACATCGCAACGATTTTATCCCAATATGTGTTAAGTGCTGATAGCTCAATGCTTATTCCCATAGAGGTGTTATTAGATAATACTGAAAATCCTATTAATCCTTATAGTACAGACTATAGAAAAATATCTTCGGAAGAAATGTATCGCATGGCCGCTCACTCTCCAGAGTCACGGGCGCTGGATGAAGCAAGAAAAAGTTTGGAACGATTAAAAAGCGATAAGAGTAATTTACTGGGACATTTAACCGAGTTAATTAGACAACTACGTTTAAATGATGCAAGTGAAGGGACTGGAAATGAAGAAAACGCAGGTACTGGTGCCTACCCAGCTATTATTCGTTTTAGTGAATATTATCAAACACTAGATGACGAAAAAACAAAAATTCCAGATGATTTACGAAGCGAAATAGATTTGCTGCTGTCATTATCCTCAGATTCAAGTCAAAATATGGATGCAACAGAAAATCTAGCGACCTGTATTGCTACCCGACGCACTAATTTGCAGTCGCTCAAAGAAAAGTATGTTGCTTTGTTGAGTACGATTGCATGTAGTGAACAAACAATGGCTAACCTCATTCAGGAAAAAGAGCAGGAAGTCAAGCAGGCAGAGGATATATTACGTAAATCCTTAGAGGAAAATAAATATCAAGGATTAGATGTTTTACCTATTACTAAGGCTTTATTAGAGCGGTTGAATATCCAAGTAACTATTAAGTCTTTAGCGGATCTACGCGCCTTAATGACCTTAAGTCATGAAGAAATCAAAGAAGTAATGTATCAAGAAGGAGGTAATGAACAATTAGCTTCTGTATTTAATGATATTGAAGAGTTGGTAGTATTCATTCATGAGACACCAATTGATAAATTAGAAGTATTTTTCGCAATAACAAGTCCTCATCTTATGAAAAAATTGTGTCAAGATGAGATGGATACGAGCTCTGAATCAGACGAGACTGATAGAGTAAGTACACTATATGCCATATTATCTTCACTCACTCCGGAACGATTTAAGCTCGTATTTAACGTATTAAAAGATGCGAAGTTATCTTTTTGGGAGCTCGGAGAAATAGTTCAGCTTTTTTATAATGATTCCCAGCTGCTAAAAATACTGTTAGAGGAGCTTATTCCAGAAACAGAGCATCTAGCTGTGGTTACACACCTTAATGAGAGCGATGAAACCATAATACACCTCGTTGCAAGCAATCCAGATTCACTGAAATTCTTGCTGTCATTATTTATAGAGGAAGATAAATGTTATGAGGAAATAATAAGGGGAAATAAAAATGGAGATACTGTATTGCATTTGGCGGCAGACAATCCAGAATCTCTTCAAATCCTTCTACCATTATTCAAGGAAGAAGAGCACTATTTTAAGGCAATAACTAAGAGAAATAACTACGGCAAAACCATCTTGCATTTTGCTGTAGATAATCCAGACTCACTACAGATTATATTAGAGCGACTTTCGGAAGATAATCGTCTTAAGGCAATAACAGAGCAAACTAGCCAGGGATATACTCCATTACATCTATCGATAAACAAACCTGAATCACTACAAAAAATACTGGAATTACTCCCACAAAATAAGCGTCTGGAAGCGGTAATAAAGCCAAATAACAAAGGTCTTACCATATTACATTTGGCTTCAAACGACTTAGACTTATTGCAAAAAATACTGGAGCTACTCCCTCAAGCTGATCGTTTCGATGCAGTAGAAAAGCAAAATCAAGAAGGGCTTTCCGTACTTCATTTAGCCAAAAATAATCCGAATTCACTAAAAAAGATATTGGAATTGCTTCCACAGGACAAGCGTCTTGAAGCGGTAAGAATACCGAATGTACTTTATTTGGCTCTAGTAAATCCAACATCAATACAAATCCTCTTGGAGCCACTTTCTGGTAATGATTATTTTGATGAAGTAACAAAGGAAAATGAAAATGGTGAGATCTTATTGCATTTGGCAACAATGTATCCAGAGTCTCTACAAAAATTAATCGAGAGATTTTCTCAAGAGAGATTTTTCGAAGCAATAACAAAAGGAAATAAATATGGTATTACCGCACTTCATTGGGCGATAAATAAACCCGATTCACTTGAAAAATTACTCGAACGAATCCCTCAGGAAAAATATGTTGAGGCAGTAACAAAGCAGCGCGCGAATGGTGAAACTCTTTTGCATCATGCCTTAGACAATCTAGAGTCACTGCAAAAGTTACTTGCGCGAATCCCTCAAGAGAAATATTTCGAGGCGGTAACAAAGCAGGGTGAAGGTGGTAAAACTCTATTGCAACGAGCTGCAGAAAAACCGGAATTACTACTAAAGCTACTTGAGCGACTCTCTCCAGAACAGTGTTTCAAAGCAATAATGGAGGAAAATAAAAATGGTTATACTGTTTTATATAAAGCAACAGGCAACCCAGAAGTACTGCAAAAATTACTTGAGCTAATTCCACAAGAGAAACTTCTTGGGGCGGTAACACAAGAAAGTATAATTGGTGAAACGATGCTGCATCAGGCTGTAAGCAATCCAGTTTCGCTTAAGATCATACTGGAACAACTCCCACATGAGAGCCGTCTCGAAGCGATAACAAAACCAACTAAATATGGATATGATATTCTATATTTTGCCACAGATAAGCCAGAATCATTACAAATGCTACTACAGTTATTCCCAGAGGAAAATCGCTTCAGCGCAGTAACAAAGAAGAATACAGATGGCAAGAGTGTGCTGAATCTGGCGGCAGAAAAAATAGACTTAATGAAAGTTATATTGGAACTAATTCCAAAAGAAAAACGCTTCGAGGTGATCAAAGAAAAGAACAAAAATGGTGAAACCGCATTGCACCTGGCTGTAAACGATGTGGAATCTCTGCAAAAATTATTGGAACTACTCCCACAAGAGAAGCGTTTTGAAGCGTTAAATGAAAAAAATAAACAGGGGATAACTCCTCTGGATTTAGCTTTAGAAAATACTACTACATTGACAATTATATGCAATCTTGTTCCAGAAATTGAACAATATCTTGAGATAAAAGCTAAGAATAAAAAGATAACCATGTTGCATCGTGATGAGCTTAAGATAATGCAGCTACACGCTACAGCAAAACAATATCTTCCTGAAGATTTCCAGAAATTATCAAAGGAAAATGAAGAGCAGTTTCTTTGTGAATGTATGAAACTAATTAATCCACATGCCCGGTATGTAGAAAAATTTATAGTTAATACTGGAATAATACTTCCAGATAAGTACAATGCAAGTCACGTCAAGATGAGCAACAGAGAGGGTAATAATTACACACTATCTGTAGGTTCTGTCAATGCTTTCACTATTGAACAAGTCCCGGAGGAGCGTAGTATTACTAGAGAGAACTTAGTACATTCACTGCTTCACACTATGCTTTTTTTGTCGCAAGAGCAAGGCTTAAAGTTAGAAAAAATCATATAATCTGATTAATTACAATTACCATTAACGACGCAATTTACTAAGCTGGTTGCAAAATGATAATTGTTGTTTTGGTCATGAATTACTTCCCAATTAAACACGCCTCCAAATTCTGGATAAGTTCGTGGTGGAATATAGGTATCGCAACTTGATGGGCTGGCAACACCAGTGCGCAAACATTGGATGGCTCGTTTGATGGTACCAATGACTGCTGCAGGGGAGCCATCGCTTTGTCCTGAGGCATTAGGTGCAGGATAACCAAGGACAACTTGAGATGGGGTTAGATAACTGATATAAGGTTGGAACCCTGTCTGTTGCCCTGTGCTGGTAACTGCAGGCCAATTTTCTAGTAAATCGGTTGCCATGGCTACTGAAGCATTCGGGCTGCTTGTATTGTTTGGATCATAACAAATTAAGTCGATGCCAAAAGTACAGCCTGCATTATACATTTGAATGCCAATCCATTCTAAGGATTGGTGAGTTTGCATTACTAAAGAGGCGTAATTTCCCCAGGTTGCATCAAATCCTGATGTGGCGGCGATGTTGGCAGTTTGCGGGGCCAAGGTAAGCAGTAAATTCGGATGATTGGTATGCATAGCATTGATGATATTGGCTAAAACGGCGATATCACCGGTAGGATTGGTAAACGTTCCCCCTGCGTTTAACCCGCTTTCAATATCAAAATCAAATCCATCAAAATTGTATTGGGTTAATAAACTTTCTAATGAGCTAATGAACGTCTGTTGAAATGCTGTAGGTGAGGAAGCAGCAGATACTACTTGATGGAAATTTACTGTGGTATTGGGAATATTGGTTAAAGCACCACCTAAAGAAAGTAATACCTTAATACCCGCGTTATGTAGGGATTGAATGTAGCTTGCTGATACGGTATCGAAGGCAGAAGTAATTTGTCCTGGAGATGTTGTACTAAACACGCCAAAGGCTACAAGAATGTGCGTATAACCTGCATTTGCCAATGCAGTAGCGGGTGGTGGTGTTTGCCAGCCGGGGAGATAACCTATAATTCTGCCGCCTGTACTTGTATTTTGGGTATATGTGATTGTCTCAGTAGCAGAAGATGAGGCGGTTAAGGGTTGAGGAGAATAGCTGATTGTATAACCATTCACTACGGTTGCACTTACTGTATAGATTGCTCCATCAGTTAAGCTGACATTGCCTGTTCCTGCTCCATTGCTTAATGAAATTGTTGCAGTTACAGGTGAACCATTCGTGGGTGTAAAAGTTGCATTAATAGAAGAAAGAGAGGAGGGAGCTCCCGTGACCGTAACAGGAATATTGTCCTGCGTTACTTGAACGCAATTATAGGTAAGTTGCACTGTTGGAGCAGAAATTGCTGCGGTAGCCGATGTTGGGGCAAACGTTGGAGTACAATGATACCCATTATATGCGATTACTGGAGTAGAAAAAGTATAGCTGACTCCATTGGCTAACTGGCTGATTACATTAATCGTATTCCAATGAACTGGAGTATTGGTTGCGCTTTGATTATCCATACGGGTTAAGGTGACGGTAGGAATGCCAGCGTAGCCTGATAATTGTGAGGGCAATGCAGCTAAAGAGATATTGATGTTTCCCGTTGTTTGGCTTGCAGTATAGGTAAGAGTAGAAGAAACAGTGGTGCCTGCAGAAACCATCAGGCTTGCAGGACTTGCTACTCCTTGATACACGACGCCATTGCTGCCTGTAACCTGAGTCGGTGAAACGGTATAAATTCCCGCAGCCAGGCCAGCTATGAGTTGTTGTCCAGACCAGGGAACTTGTACCGCACTCACAATTTGTCCATTTAAAGTTAAATTCACTAAAGCATAGGTTTGTGATACATCGGCAGGTTTTGTTGTGGCATTAATTAAATTAATATTGCCCGTGGATACTGGAGAATTTAAATAGACAAGGACACTATTGCCTATGTAATCTGCAGTAGGAGCCCCGTAAATAATAGTAAAGGAGCTTCCTTTAGGCAATTTGCTGTTGGCACCCGGATACGTTGGAAACTGTAACGAGAGCGAAGATAAATAGGTGCCTCCACTTTGAGGTTGTGATGTAATTTGTAATGTATTAATGGGATAAGATAATGGTGCGAAATTTCCCCAAAACGATGTATTAAGATTACTGCTATTAGAAAATGTTATTGTAGAGTTTTGAAAATCTACCGTTTGATTGCAATTGTTAGTTAATTTTAAGGAAACGGTTTGCCAGTGCTTTGTGCCTGTTGCGCTAAAGCTCCCGGTAATACATGAGGTGGGTTGAGGCGCAACAATTGGAATTTTGGCAAAACCCTGATTGAAGAAAAACAAGAAACCGATTAAGAGTCCTATTTTTTTCATAAATTCCCTTAATTTACATAAAATTACTTATTGGTAAGTTCTTAACAATAAAGAGATTTAGAATTTAATGCAATACTTTTTATCCTACACATACCCTTTATGCCTGAGAGAACTTCATGAAATTTTTCAATTTTTAGCGTACTGCATTAAACGTTCTTTCCTACCGCGTACAACCATCCTACATACCGCGCTTTATGCGCGGTATCCAGAAGAAAGTTTTGGTGTACTTCTGGGTTTTGTTTCAAAGATAAGATCTCCTGGATACCGCATAAAGCGGTATGTAGGGATATGTTTACGTGATGCGTAGGAAGAAGGAAAAAATTTTTGTGAAAATGGAGATTGGAGATCCCTCTAGTGAAAGTCATTATAATCCATGGCCAATATTTGGGATCCTTTTCTATGACTTTTCGAGAAATCAAGCAGTTCAGGTGGATTTTTTTCACACCATCGAATTGCAGTGATTGTCGGCAGAGTATCCTTATTGTGTTGTGAAGACCATTGAGCATGTTCTAACAATAAACTTGCTGCATAGGTTTGTGCTAATGCAAAAGCAAGTTGTCGTGCTCCTGCTTGTTGCTCTTCATCACTCATCTGCGGCATAGACTGAATATAATTTTGCAGTTTTTGAATGGTATGCTGAGTTTTCACTTGAGATTGAATGAGTTCTTTATTGTTAATCTGGCTCAATCGTTTTTTGATGTCTTCAAGAAAAAAAACCGCTGCATTCTCTTTATGCATAGCGCGCAATGCGTCAAGACTTAGAATGTTGGTTGTGCCTTCCCATATGGATAAAACTTGTGCGTTCCTTAATAATTGTGGTAGTCCTGTATCTTCAATATAGCCCGCTCCGCCAAAAGCTTCTAAGGCTTCGCTAACTAAGGAAATTGCCTGTTTAGCCGTATAAAGTTTGATTAGAGGAGTCAAAAGCCTTAGTACAGTACGTTCAGTTTCTGTTGCTTCACCTAATTCCTCTTTTCCCAACAGTTCAATGGCATGAAAAACCAGATGGAATGCTGCTGTAAATTCTATTTGCATACTTGCTAATGTTTCCAGATGGAGTACGTGCTTTGACAAAGTATGGCCAAATGCAACGCGTTTTGTTGCATAGTCACGAGCAAGTGCAAGAGCACGACGCATGTAACCAACGGCACAACATGCATTGTATATACGTGTAATATTAAACAAAGAGGAAATTTTTTTAACTCCATCTCCTGCATTTCCAACTAAGAGGGCAGGGGCGTTCTCCAAAGTTAGTTCTGCTGTAGGCAAGGCGCGAGTACCTAATTTATCTTTTAGACGATTGATACGAATACCATTCAGTTTGTCTGCTGGATCACGAAGTTCCAGATAAAACAAACTGAGTCCTTTACTGCCTTCAGGAGCACCTTCAATACGGGCAAGAGTCATGGCGATTTGTGAGGTTGTGGCAGAAGTAAACCATTTAACGCCGCTGAGACGAAAATGGGAGCCATCTGGTCTGGCAATGGTTGAGGTGCCACTGACATCAGAGCCTCCTGTTCGTTCAGTCATCCATTGACCTGAAGTCCAGAAGTAGGCCGGATCAGAAGAGGTTAGATGGGGAAATGCATGTTTTTTTAAGGACTCATCTGCATAAAGCTCTAAGGCACGAGCAGCACCATCGGTCATTGCTAGAGGACACGTATAGATTGCTGATGAAGGATGAAACAAATACAATTTGGCAAATTGATGTATGCGTGATAAAGCACCATGCTGCCGTTCATAACCTATGGCAATTAATTTTTCTTCTGCAGAGATTTTGTCAAGCTCCTTCCATGCTTGGGACACTTCAATATGATCAATGCGCTTGCCCCAGGGATCATAAGGTACATGCCTGGGGGGAAATGCTTCAGCTTCTTGTCCTAATTTATAGATATCTTCAATAACTCGCTGACCAAGGTGATGCAACTCCGGTTGAATTTGCGTCAACATGGAAGAGGGTAGTTTCCATTCCAGATAAGTCTTTAAAACTCGATCTTCATCATATTGATTGCCCAAGCATGGAGGTGTTTGAAAAAAATCACTCATGGATCCATTCCTTTAGATTTTAATTCTATCTATCTTAACCGGCCTAAATGAAGGGGGCAATCCAGAAAAACCTTTATGCAGGGTCTCCTTAGGCCTCTTGACGGACTGAGTCTATCTAACTCGAGTCCGTCATGTGGAACTGAGAAAAATTAGGGATTTAGATCATTCTTAACTTCTGGTTTATCCATTTCTTTTTCCTGTTTACTGCAGGCTGAAAACAATCCTAATTTGCTGCAGGTTGCTTCATAATAAAGACGAGCTTTTTGATATTGTCTGCATACCATTTCTTGTACTGCTGTGGGTAAAACTCCTATAGTGCCATAGACTTTAACATTACCGGTGGGTTTTTTATCTTCAGGATATTTTTTTACTGCGGCTATAGCTTCCTGTAGATCATGAATGAACTTATCTTCAAAATGTTCAACTAAAGTATGTACGTGCGTCAAACATAGATGAAATCCATCAGGTTTTTGCAATAAATTCAATTTCCAATCACGTTTTTCTAATTCATCAGCGATTAAATGAGCGTTTAACGTATCACTGCGAAAACCCAGTATGGACCATTGCGGATTGCTAAAAATATAAATGTCTTTATTTCCCGATTCATTGTGTTTCGATAATTGTTCGACTCGGTCTTGAAGCCGTTGACGCATTGCGATGATACTTTCAGAAATTTCCTGATATTTTTTACGTCCATAATATGAGAGTGTGGTGTATATTTCTGCAACTCGTGCACCACTGGTTGAACCATCTAAAATGCCGGGAGTCGTGTAAAGTCCACCTGACCAGTTTAAAGCAGCATATACCGACAAAGCAGGAGAGTCATCACTGAATAGGCACACAGAGGTTCCTTTAGGACAACAACCATACTTATGCAAATCAGCGGAAATTGAGGTAACTCCCTTAACACGAAAATCCATAGGATTCTTTGAGGTATCGAGAAAAGCAGTTAAAAAACCTCCTAAACACGCATCGACGTGAAATGGAACTTCTTTTTCCTGTGCTAATAGGCCTAATTCACTAATCGGATCATGAATGCCATTCATAAAAGAAGGTGCGGAGCCAACAATTACGGCAGTATTGCTCGAAATGTATTTCTTCATTTCATTCGCAGTAACTGTGCCCGTTTTGGGATCGACTGGAACGGTGATGAGCCGAGCCCCTGTCAAGTCGGCTGCTTTTTTAAACGCTGCATGTGCTGTTTCAGGAACTACAATTTCAGGATATTTAATTCCTTTGGCACGTGCATGGATTACATAAGCAGCCATTGCTTCAATAATGCTCGTAGAGCCGCCGTGTGTGATCAGACCATAACCTTCTTTAGAGCCACCAAATAATTCCTGACACCAGCGGATAATCTCAGCTTGCATGGCGATAATGCGTGGCCATTTATCATGTAAAGGATTTGTTAAAGCAGTTTTAGCATATACTTCTTTAAGCAATTCAGTCAGTTCTTGAGGGTGAACGGCATAGAGCGCACCGGAATCTTGTCCATCTCCTTTCTGCACAGCAAATTTTCTTGCCTTATCATCACTTTTTATTCCGGAGAAATTAAAAAGACACTCTTCGGGATTGATACCGAATTCTTTTAAAATCAAACCAGGAGGAGTGCTTTCTTCAGGAATCTTATCTTGGAGCGCCATTTGAGCACGTAATTCCTTGAGCTTCTCTTTGGTACTTTGGAGATCTTTATTTAACTCCTTATCTAGGTGCGCCTTTACCTGGGGTAAGTTTTTACCCAAGCTATAGGCTGTATCAATCACGCGTTGCTTATATGTAGTATTATTTCGCGCTCGATAGGCTTGAGCAATTGCAGGGTATTGCTGCCAAAGAAAATAAAGAGCTGCTGTAGCGAAAACAATCTGATGAGCAGGAGTGTCTTTAAACGTTTCATCAAATCCTTCAAGAGCACTGTTAAAGAGTTCGGTAATATAAGTCAACATAATATACATCCTTTTATTTGAATTGAGGGCGCATTTTAAACTCGTTCAATGATGTATGTCACGAAAGGAGTTTTGCTTAACGATAATACTCGAGTTACACTGTATTTTTTTATGTAAGGTAAGCATCGATGAGATCACATAATCTTTTAACCTGGGTGCATCATCTTTTCTTGTTTTATAAAGAAAAAGTGTTTCAAAAACTATTACCAGTAACGATAATTATCGTGCTGTACGCTGAAACAATCGCTTATTTTTTTGAAAATGCGACACGCTATAGTTTAGGTCAATTCCATCTCATTTTTAGCTTTATCCTCACTATAATTATTAGTTTCAGGGTAAATACCAGTTATTCGCGTTGGTGGGAAGGGCGGATTTTATGGGGTTCAGTCGTTAATAATTGTAGAAACTTAGGCCTAAAATTTGATGCTTTTATTGGTTTACATGAATGCCCTGATTTTTATGAATTATTGAAAAAATTACCTGTTGTTCTCAAATCTCATTTACGCAAAGAAAATAAAGTGATCCAAACGGAGTTGCTTTCCTTACGCTTTCATGAGTTCGAAGGAAAAAACCCCGTACTTTTGATAACCCAAAAAATGTATCGCATTCTTAATCAATTGCGTCAAGAAAATAAGTTGCAACTGGAGCAATATTTAGCGCTGGACATCCATTTAGCCAATTTGATTGACATGACTGGAAGTTGTGAACGAATCGCAAATACCCCTATGCCTCCTGCTTTTGCTTTTTTTGTAAAGCAAGCAATGCTTTTTTATGCCATCATGTTCCCTTTTGGTTGGGTAAATACCTTCGGATTTTTGATTATTCCAATGATGGTCATGATCGTATATATTTTGTTAGGTTTGGAAATGTTATCCGAAGAGTTAGAGGAGCCTTTTGGTAAAGATGATAACGATTTGCCTTTAGGTATCATCGCGAAAAACATTGTTCGGAATGTAGAGCAAATAGCTGAATTTTAAGGTAAGTTTTAAGATGGATCTACGCATTTATAGCTTGGGACATGCTATCTTGAAAAATAAAAATACTTGGGTTAATTTTCTAATAAAAACAACTTATTAATCCATATTATACAATCGAATATAAATAACAGCCCAAGAGCAAATCATATAAGGAGGCTCAAATGGTAAATAAAAATACACAGGATCACGAACACTGCCATATACATTCACACAAACGTATCTCTTGGACCGCTGTTTTTGTTGGTGCCCTAACCGCACTGGGCCTTGGTTTTTTATTAAATCTATTGGGAATTGCTATTGGGTTAAGTGCCTTTAAAACGATGAGTAATGGATCAGTCCTAGTGGCTGTGGGTGGTTTTTTGGGAATAAGTATTGGTATTGTGATCTCCACGATTGTCGCTGGTTATGTCGCTGGTTACTTAGGGCGATTTTATTGTCCCGAACGTAATTTAGGGATCATTTATGGTTTTACTACCTGGGTTTTGGCGTTAATCTTGGGCGCTGCACTGATAGGACTTTTAAGTCAATATGTAGTAACCTATACCAACTCTGTTTCCCGAACAGTAGTAGCAGTTCCAATTTCAGTGAATCAAATTTCCACTCCTGTTGGTACTACCAAAATTTCTTCTTTAACAAAGAATGGCCAAAAAGAGGCTATAGTAGAAGTCAATGTGACTCCAACAAATCTGGCTTCAGGAGCACTTATAATTTTTGTACTGTTTCTCCTGGGAGCTGTATTTACTTGTATTGGCGCAAGTTGGGGAATGTACAGCAAAAAAGATAATGACTCGCTTTAAAAAAAGTATATCCAAACGGTATTTGCCTACATCTTCGGTGATGCAGGCAAAATATTCCAATTAAAAAGGGCAATTAAAATCATAAGGAAATACTACTGAAACACTGTTATCCGAACCATTTAAAATAACCGGCCCTGCTTTTAAAACACATTGACCAATAGCCGGTCCTTGAAACAAAGTGGGTGTTGAATACACGGTTGCACTGATTGTTAGAGGGGTAGGAGAGCAGGGCAATCTATCGATAAATTGAGGTGCTTTTCCACCGAACAATGTTAAGGACTTACTTAAACCAAATTCATTAGTCACATTAAATGCGACGTTTTGATTAAATTGCACGGGTGGTGTAGCAACAGCAACTTCAACTTTACAGTTTAAATCCTCATTTGCATAAGCAGGAATAAAAGCAGATAAGTTAATCGTACAAAGAGAGATCATAATCATTTTTTTCAACATAACAAACTCCTAATTTTGGATTATTATTGGGTTTAACTGATGAGCTTCTCGTTATAACAGACACCCAGAGAAGAATTCATTACTTCGCCAATGCCTGCCCTAAATATTGATATCATGTACCATAAGATAGGTAGAAAATCCATCAAGTCAGAAAAAAAGATAATTTATAGTACATTTTATGAGCATAAAATGATGCAAATTAATGAAGCACAAGGGTCTGTTTCCAGGATGTACATCGCAAATGGATCCCTGCCTTCGCAGGGATGACAGAGTCCAGAGAGGCAAATGCGTTCAGTCAAGTTTGAGCGCTTTGTAATCCCTGCGAAGGCAGGGATCCATCCATCAAAATAGTTCATAACTCAAATTAATCCACTGATGGATGAGAGAATATGCGAGGTTGAGATAGAGAGCTTTTACTCCCTGGAAACAGACTCTATTTTGATGGGAAAACTTTTTGAACCGTCTGCTATCTTCGTTAAAAATTAGTTAGAATGATGAGCTGAGTATAAATTAAAGAGAGATAATGACCAGAATCATTCTTAATAAAAATCGATTGCTTGCTCGACTTGTTCTGATGGTTTTTATTGGGATAAGTTATATGGTTCAAGCTTATGCATTTTTTCCTGATAACAAGAAGCAAACCAATACAACTTCTATTTCTGCTCATGCCAATCCAAAACAAAATCAAGAAATTATTGTATTAATACATGGTTTGATGCGTACATCTCTGAGTATGTGGCCATTAAAAATTTATCTAAAAAAACAAGGTTATCTTGTTTATTCCTATAGCTATCCTTCTGCAAAATACAGTATTCAAGAGCACGGGGTTTATCTGCATCAGTTTATTAAAAATTTATTAGAAAAAAATCCAGGTGTTAAAATTAATTTTATTACTCATAGTCTTGGAGGCATTATTACCCGAGAGGCGTTATCCAGCCTTTCAGCAAAACAATTAAAAAATATTGGCAGTCTCATCATGTTGGCGCCACCAAATCAAGGTTCAAAATTGGCGAAGCTTTCTACTGAAATGTTTCCCATGCTCACTTCTCCAATCAAGCCATTGATTGAGTTGAGTTCTGATCAAACCTCATACGTGCATCATATATCGGTACCAAGCATTAGAATAGGGATCATAGCAGGACGCTATGATGCGAAAGTACCACCCGAGTTTGCTCGTTTAGAAGGACAAAATGAGCCAGTGATTGTTAATTCCAACCATACTTTTATTATGAATAATGCAAAAACGAGGCAGTTAATTATGAGTTTCTTAAAAAAGGGAGCTTTTGTACCCTAGCAGTAGGGCGTAACTCTAAAAAGTGGATGAAAATTTGCTCTAGTAGAAGATAAAATCCTGGTCGTTACCAGATTGTCATCGCCATTTTTAGATCTTCTTCTTCTTGATCTGCACCCCAATCATAATCTGTTCCTTCATCATAACCTCGAATCATAGAGCTTAACGTACGGATAATGAAAAGAATAGGATGAATGGCAATACTGACTACACTGAGTGCAGTACCTACCAAATCATCGACAAGATTTAAAGCATGGCTTGGTAAACTGGGCCAAAAAAAGGGATTTAAAAGAAAAAATGGGGTAGTGACTACTCGTAATAAAAAAGCAGTAAAGTCATACAGGGCGCGAAATATATGACAGAAAAAGCTGGTAAGGGCATCAAGATGAAAGCCAAAATTATAGTAAGGATAGAACTTAAATTCTGCATAAATTGCAGCAGCTGCTGTATATGTGGCATTAAAAAAGGTACTCAGAATATTTCTCCTGAGAAAACAACAGAGCGCCATCTTATCTCATTTTTTATTATAGTGCTATTGTTTGAACTTAACTCAAAGAATTGTTTACTGAGCAAAG
This sequence comes from Legionella tucsonensis, assembly GCF_001468035.1. Taxonomy (GTDB): domain Bacteria; phylum Pseudomonadota; class Gammaproteobacteria; order Legionellales; family Legionellaceae; genus Legionella; species Legionella tucsonensis. The sequence continues at coordinate 2,272,126 of NZ_LNZA01000001.1, read as the reverse complement.
TAAACACTTAACGAAAGTAATTTTGAAAGAATCTATTGTAAAGTGGGTAAAATTGATTGTTTATTTTATTTTAAAGTGTAGGTTTAGATCCCTAAGCGAATTGATCTGGTATTTGTTTTCTCAAAAATAAGTTCGGAAATTTCTTTACTTAAAAGATCACGCACGGCTTGTTTTTTTTCTGGAGTGAGCTCAGCAAGTAAATCCTGATATACACTATGCTCATCGCTAAAGGAGCATTGGCAAATACCATTGATTTCTCGAAGCTGTTGACACAAATAAGTAATTGAATCATTAAGTTCATTGTCAGGTAACGCTATTTGAAACTCATTTTCAAGCTCTGCAGCTTGAGCATAGGTTGCTAAAAGTAATAAAGTATCAAATACCTCAAGACGTTTCGCTTTCTCGCATTCATCAGGAGTTTTCTCAAAGATATCGCGCATAGAGTCAATAAACTGTGCTACTTTAGCTTTCTCGCGCGTGATTTTTTCTAGTAAACGAGCATCCATTGGATTTTCCTTTTAATTTAAAAATGATTTATATCACATTAATTTTTCACTTTATATATTATAGTTTCAAGTTGTCTTTTAAATTGATAATCTGTTATCGCCTACTAGTGCCCGCTGTAAACTTGCTTGGGAGTCAATGATTTGTTCGACCATTAAGTCAATATCTTCATGCATCAAACATTCTTTCTGAACTGCTTTCAAACTACCGTGTTGCCCATACAACAAAAGCATTTGTAATAAGGGTTTTTCAGCTGTATTTTCTCGGATTTTATCTTTGACTTGTTCTGGCTCGAGAAGCTCCATAATTATTTTCCCCGCTTCTTTTTTAACAGTTAAACAAGGCATGTTATTTTCACCATTTAAAACAATTTTAAATCCATAATCCATTACTGCGAATAATGAATCAATCTGAAATTCAGGCCGTTTTAATTTGTCTAAAAAAAGATGTTGATTACTTTTAGCTTGAACATTCACTCGTGCTTTATTGAAAAAAGAGGCCAAACATGCCAAGGAACCTTTATCATGATGAATAGTTAGCGTCTTTTCTCCATGCGTATCTACTGTAGCAATCAATGGAGGTGTTGCACCGCGAGGTATGTTGGTATTATAAAACGCAACAGTTGTATTAGGGGCACAAGAAATTAATAGGTTGATGCTTGCCGTTTTGTGCATATGAAGTAAACTGGTTGTGTTCACATAACGTCCTTTATCAGCCGAACCACTTTCTTCTTGTTTTGCTCTATCATAAGAGCGTTTAACGGCCAAAGACATATCATCCAAACACGCACAAACTACAACAGAGTTATTATTTTTTTCTACTAAAGCTTTTTGTGAAGGTTTATAAGTCACACCGTCTATAATTACATTGGGTCTTTTGTCTTTTTGACCTAAAATACGCTCTTCAACAAGCTCACTGATCAAATAAGCGCTATCTTGTGTACGGATAAAGACTTGATCGGTTTCCTGTTTTTCAAACTCCTCTGTAAATGGCATAAATATGCCTCGATAATCATCTGTGGCTAATGAGACATAATCTTTTCTTTGTTCTCTCTTAATATATTGATTGGAAATAGTGCTTTTACCACTAGCTGCTGGACCTAAAAAGACTAAATGACGATTATCGGCAAATGAATAAACTGTTTTCTTTTCCAGATTATATTGTTGAGCGAAATAGCCCAAATTGTTGTCCAAAAATTCGGACATCATTTTATTTATTAATTGTTTTTGGATTTTATTTTTTGCCATGACTAAACATGATTCGAATTTTGATTGATATTCGTGGTTGTTCTTTTCCAAGGAGGGATATATTTTTTCCATCCTTTCGTGAGCATTTTGGACACAACGCTGATGTAGTTCTTCTTCTTTCAGTGAAGCAGAAATTTTTGACCAATTAATTGTGAGTTGAGGATAATGATTGCTTGATTTCAAGATTTCATGAAATAAATTTTGTGCGAGTGCGTTCACTTCTTCAGTATCAACTTGGTAATCTGTAATTAATCGTGCTGAAAGATGAAGCATCAATGCTGTTTGCAATTTGGGTACCAGGACATCAGTTAACCATTCTTCATGAGCAACATTAGCATGCTCTAGTTGCTCCTGAATATCACCTTCCATAAAATTAGGCTGTAATATACGATTATATGTTTCCTGTAATTTTCTTTCCCGAAGACTCCATCGATTAAAACCTTTGAGTGTTATAACATGTCTCATATTGAAATACTCAACAGCAGCTTCCCTCACTTTATTTATTTTTCCGGGAACTAATTTAAATGAACCTGCGGGTGGAGCCAGTTCCTCTCCTCTTCGTGGCATAACGACTTCTACTTCAGAACGCAATGTTTCTAATGAAAGCATTTTATGACCTTCGCGAGTGCCTCGTGTGATCCTGATGCTATCCAATTTTTTTCTATAAGGTTTTGTTACTTTAACTGATGGAGTCAACTCTGTTTTATAAGAATGAAGGACATCCAGCAACGGTTTTTCCCCAGAAAGATGAATTGCTGTCCTATGTTCTTGTCCGGGAGGTGTTGGTAGCTTCACCAGAGTGGTGGATGCCCCGTTATCGCCATTTTTTTTATTGTAAAATTCAATCCCTGCATGAATCACTTCTTTGGTTAATTCACTGATACCTTGTATTTCTCCATTTAAATTCCCAGGAATAACATCAAGTATTTCATTATTTCGGTTATAGAGGATTGTCATGACATAATCATGAGGATTAACATGTGTATAAGCAATTTCACCTAATTTCGACTTACCCACAATTTCTGCAAAAGGTTGAGAATGAAATGATTCTTTACCACGAACGATATAGAGAATCTTTACATCTTTCATACCACCAAATTTGAGGGCCACATCAAATTTATCTGTAACTGAACGTGTTCCACCAACCCCTGTAGTTGCGAAGGTAGCGGCTGCTCCGGAGCGAATTTCATGCTTTTTAACATTATTTTCCTGTCCAGCTAATAAATGGCTGTCAGCAGAGTATTCGCCAGTTCGAGTCATTTTCTTGGCAAAAAAAACTGTTTCTTCGAAGGAGTCATTTAGGTATCCCCCTCTAAAAACAACAGGTGCTTGGGTCATCTTTAAGCTATCATTTTGATAACTTCGAACGGTATGATAATGATGAACATCATTTTTAAGATATGTTGTTAGTTTTCTTTTAAGTTGTTCTCTAAATACAAGGAGAGGAGGTAAAACAATGCCTGATTCATCTGTTAAAAGAGATTGGCCTTGTTTAACTTTTATATCGCGTGCGGTAACAAAATTTCTATCATTTACTAAGCCATTAACTAAATTTACCAAGTTCAATTTCCAAATTTTATCTGTATCCTGACCGTCTGGGACATATTGAATTGCTTTATCATTGGATGTAAGGAATAGGATTTTTTTGATAAAATTTTCAAAATTACCTGTTATTGAAGGCAACTCATCCCCAGGTTTTAAGAGTGGGGTGCTGCTATAAAATTTTTTAATTTCTTTTAAATGAATGATTAATTGAGCTATTTTTTCATCTAATGCCTTATCTTTTGCATTTGGATTATCATCAAGGCTAGCGATTAGGGCGGTGATACTCTTCATTAATTCACCAACTGCATTGATCTCTTTCTTACATTTTTCATTTATTTCTGCGGGTTCTTTTATTTGTGTTATCCAAGTATCTAGCGCTTGGTTATAACGTTGACATGCTCCGGTAGCTAAAAAATCTTTTAAGCGATCCAAATTTCCCTGATTTAGCCACTGATAAAGATTAAACTTATATCCTTCATCTTTCACCAGATCGACTGCTGGCAAATGAGATAAAAATAAGCTTGTGCCAACATCACTCTCCAAAAAAGTGATTCCTTTATCTCTTAAGGCTACAGTATCATGCAGTGCAGTATCTCCGGTATGACCTCTTTGAGATGTGATTTTTAAAAGATCAGGTAAATGGCTTCTTAACTCTTCTTCAGTAGTTTTTTCATCTACAATAAAATTACATTCGCTGAAATTAATTGTTGCGGTAATTTCACTGCCGCTTAGGTCAATGACCGTATAGTGTAATTTGTCATGGAATAATGTGATATATAAAGTATTTGTTTGTAGCGGTCTTGATTTGGGTGGTTGTAACGTTAAATCATAGCCCATTGCATGGAAAAAATTTAATAGTGATTGACTATCAATTTCTTTAGGCACTTCTACTTGGCTATTTTTGATTCGTCTCTTATTAAACTCAGCAGCAAGATAATAAGTAAATGACCGGAGAAAAGATTCATATAATGGTTCATTTGCCATAAAAGCAATGAACTGATAATAATCATCTTCTTCTGTTATCCTGTCGAAATTAGGGAAGCTCTTAGTTAATTTTTTCTGTACGTACAAAAATTGAATGAATACTTCGTCAAATTGTTCCAGAGTGAAAATTCCCGCCGACGCTAAGTGTCCCAGCGTCAGTTCCGTAGATTTTTTAGCGGTAATATGTAATGCTAATTTTTGTACAAACAAAGCATAACGTGGATTACACTGTAATTTCTCTATCGCTTTTTTTAAGCGTTCCTGATTGAATTTCTCATATCCTATGCTCTGAGTTATTTCATCTTGAATATTAATTTTTTGTTTTTTAGCATCTTGCAGGATAACAAGAGCAATTTCTGGTGCAATGTTATCCCATTGGTAAATTCCATCAGTAGCTTGTTGCTGTGAATAGCTGGTAGCAGATAGACCAATAGCGCTACGAAAAGTACGATGATATTCATATCGTGACAGGTCTGTATCAGTCAATGAGTCGAAATTTATTCTTTGTTTTGAGTATAATCCCGGCATATTTGTATCAATATGAATAATTAATGAACTAGTAATTTATAGCACAAGATTATTAAGAGTTAATGAAGTGATTATTAAACTTTTATTAATAAAGAATAATTCGAATTATAGGGTGTGTTGACACTACACCCTATAAACGCAAAAAATTATTTGTCAAATCAATGACACAGGAATATTTATATCTAGGAACAAACCATCATGCCAATCGTACGAAGAAGCGACACAAAGTTTTAATGAATTAATTTTCTCTTATCTCTAACCTCTAATCAGCAATACTGGGGTTTTGGATATGCGTATGACTTCTTCCGCAACACTGGTAGTAAGTAGATGATGAATTCCACGACGACCATGAGCCCCTATAACAATCAAGTCAGCAGATATTCCGGTTGCTTCATCAACAAGCTTTTCAGCAATTTTTGCTTTAGAGGGGGTTAGTTCAGTGAGTTTCATTTCAAATTCTACTTTTGAGCGACTGATTATTTTTTTCATTGAGTTTAAAACTTCTTGTCCTTGTTTTCTGGTGAGCTCAACAAATGACTCTCTATCGACATCACCTTCGTACAGCGTATCAATTATGTGAATCACGCATATCTTGGAGTTTTGGTTTTTTGCGACTTTAATTGCTTCTTTCAATGCTAAAATGGAGGCTTTAGTGTCATCCACAGCTACCATAATTCGTTTATACATAGATAAGACTTCCTTGCCAGTAAAGTTGTTTATTTAATAATACATTAGCTTCGCTTGCAATAATTGATATTATATATCTTTACACTGCTGTGTGTGCTGCTATTAATAGAGAGTATGTTGTAATTCTTAGTGGAGATTGATAGATTAAAAAAATTAAGGATATATGCTGGAATAAGTTAGCGGCCCTAAAAATACTTTTGGCTAAATGATTGATAGGAAGAATGAATGTTTTTTAATCAAAAAAAAATTTACTGCACTTTATTATTACTGGGATTATATTCATCAACAGCAAGTTCTGCCGGGCACGTTCAGACACATCCCCCTGTACATAGAAATGGTTACGGACTGATACAGGCGGGCGGTTCTTGGGTGCATCAAGGTCAAGCGCAGCATATTAACATTGACGGATTAATTGGTGATGATTTTACTGTAACGAATCACACGGATGAAAATTTTTTAGTTGGTCTGGCTTATTTCGTGGATGGTCACCATACTAAATTATTTGATATGGCCTATGGGCTAAATGCTTATTATCTGGCTAAAACTTCAGTAAATGGGTATGTAATTCAAGAGGGCTTATTCAAAAATTTATCATACCATTATAATGTAGAGCATTTCCCTATTTATGTAATGGCCCGTGCCGCACTTAATACAAAGAACCCGAACTATGGATTAATTATTGATGCAGGTATTGGCCCTAATATTATCAATGCTCGTGATTTTAAAGAGAGCCCACTGGACGGTCAGACACTTCCTGACAATGTTTTCTCTAGGGATACCGCAGCGCAATTTAGTGCTACCGCTGGAATTCATGTAAAAATGAATCGCGTTTTTCATGATGTGCCCTTGGAATGTGGTTATCGCTTTTTCTATTTAGGGAAGGGACATTTCTATTCCTTCACCGAGCAAGTAATCGATCCATTAAACACAGGAAATACCTACGCAAATGCATTAATCTGTGGGTTGGAAATGGAAACTTAAAATGAGGGTCTCTTTCTATTTCTAGTATTTATAGTAAGTTGAAGTATTAAAGCAATAAACATGGATAGGAGCTGTGGAGAGTTACAGAGATTTATTTGTCTATTATGGTTTGTTTATGACATCGGTATATGATTTTACCTGTAGCAAGCTCAACAATTTCTCCTTCAGCTCCTGAATGTTCCAAATCACATTGAATACTCAAATGTATTTTCAATGCATCAATGTTGTTTCCGGTTGTTTTAGAAATGATTATTTCCTCTATTTTAACTATGGCTTCATAGGGATCTTTTTCTATAGATGAGTTCATATCCGATACCTCCAATTTTCCTGCTCCTATATATAGTATAGTGCAAACTAGTTCGTTAACTGGCTTAAATACGTACAAAATTGGGACGGCAACCTAGGTGCAGCGCAGCATTTATCGGGCTGCGCTAAGGCTTGATTCTTATATCGAATTGAGGTTAGTTGCAGAGACTTTTATAAGCAACAACGAGACTATTTGGATTGGAAACTGGTAAATCTGTATCCGCACTCCACATAATGGCGCCTTTAAGTTGTTTATCCTTGATAAATCTACATATTGCTTTAACTACTTCGGGAGATTGGTAACCAACAAATTGTTTCGCTGTTGAATTGTAGAGATAAGAACCGGTAATGAACGAATTATCATTTTCATCCAAGGCATTTACATGGTAAATCTTATAATGGAATTGATTTACCAATTTATTTACGGCCTTATAAGGTAAAAGACCATCCTGTATTGAATATTCAGGAGCAAAATGGCTGGCACCAGACCAAGGTTGTTCAAAGCCTGGAAGAGTGGAGTTTTCACCAGACTCTACTCCAGAAAAACCTCGTCCATAGGCAGCTAAACCTACTTGTAATTTTTCTTTAGGCATTCCGTATGCAAGAACCTGCTCTGTAATGGAGTCGGTTGCATAGTTTATCGCAAACTCACCTTTATGGAAGGTATCAGGTTGTTTTAAATAAGCGTGAACTGCAGTATAGGGATCACTGTTTTGTGACCAGGGACCATGTAAATCATAGGTCATTAAATTGATGCTGTCTGCATAATTTGCAATTTGTTTAAACCAGCCGCCATCGACTGATTGGTTGATTTTTTCTAAATAGTTTTTATTCACGGTAATGGTTACAGAAATATACGCATCTTTACCCAAAGTTTTTCGACTGGCTTTAACTAGGTCAAAAAGATGTTTGTAGTCTGCTAAAGTGTTTGCATCGGGCGGTAATTGGCCGCCCGTTTGCAGATCAATAGGTGGTTCAAAATCGTAATCAATTCCCTTTAGATTTTTAAAGTGATTCATCCAGGATTTAAATTGATTTAGGAATTTGTCTTGATTGGCAAAGATTGCCGCAAATGTGGCTGTACTGATTCCTTTATTATCTACAGTATTCGCTCCGCCAATGGCAATGATACGCTTTGCGGTATATTTCTTGGAATGAATAAAAGCACCAAAACTATTGAGTTGTCCTACTCCTTTTTGATCTGTGTAATTAAATAATTCCTTTTGACCTGTGTTGCCGTTCATTTGTACGGAAGTACATGCGCCTTGATTTGCAGCGCAAAAATCCAGGAAATCTTGAGTTTCTGGAGGTAAAGGTGATATCCAGGAGCCCTCTAAAGGTAACTCGCCCCAGAGATCGGCAAAATGCATTAAACCATCCCAACTGGAAGGGATTGGGTATAGTGCCTGATTGGGATCTTTACTATTCCATACTTGTAAAAAGCTCCAGGCAACGACATCAGCCTTATTGAATTGAGCAACCATTTCTGGATTGGAAGCATAGGCTAATTGTCCATAAGGTCGACCATTTTTATAAGCGCCATCATATTCATAAGGATTTTGACCATACATAGACCAATTAGTGGTATATAGAGTTAACGTTGCATTGGCTCCTGCAGAAATAAGAGACGCAGCAAGCATGGTTAAGCGCATAATTTTTTTCAAAAAAGTCATTATGATTCTCCAATGGACAAGTGGTTAAATTTTAATGCTTGTAATTGGTGAGTAACCACTGTCATTTATGACAGGGGTCATAAGGTTAATAATTGATGCTCTAATGCCTTAGCTAAAGATTGGTATTTATTTTTGGCGCCTAATTTTTTATTGATTTTTTGAATATGAAAATTGATGGTTCGCTCGCTGATTTCGAGTCGTTGTGACATTTCTCTGACTGAGTACTGTTCTGCAATCAACAATAAGCATTGAATTTCACGTTGGGTTAGATGAAATGCTTCCTTTTCACTGACCTGATCTAAAAGATGGGTCTGGATGTAGTGATAATAGTGATGTGCTGCAACAAAAAATTCATATTGTGCATAACTATCTTGTAAATTACATTGTTGATTTTGCATTTGTACTAATAACAAAATTGCAAAATTATTATGCGGACCGTGAATAGGAATTGATAGACCTGATTCCGCGCCAAAGGCTATTGAGTCTTTGCGCATTTTACGCTCTGACTCACTGGTTGCTTGTGCCAATTGCTGTTTTAAATTCCAATAAATCGGCAGATGATTGTTATAAACAAAGTTTAGTGTACTGTCGATGTTATGGTATTGTTCAGCAAGGTAATGTTGATGCCAGGATTTGAAATGAGTAGAACACATATCATATTTTAAGCGATTGGCTGAATTTGGATGATAGGCATAATACGTGAATGAAAATGTTGTAATACCTTTTTTGTTTAAATAACAACTCAAGGCATAATCACAATCATTCAGTGAAGATGCTTGCACTAATTCATTTTCTAATGTCACGAGGAAATCAATCATACTTATTCATCACCCTGCGGTTATAATGACTCGTGAAATGAGACTGGTTATCCATTGATAACTCTGTGAAGACGCTAAGGAAAGCACTGTTAATTCCAGTTTATTGCTGCATATATTGTAACATAATCAGCCAATAATGTAAAAAAGAACTCAACTCATAGCAGATAGGAATGTTGAGTGGGTTTTGCGGCTGGTAGTTGACACTCTAATTCAATAAACTCTCCCAATTCTTCTTTCATCTTAGCAATATATGTATCTAGAGGTTGTAGCAGTTCTACGGGATTTTGAATGGTCATGTTCTTTATTCGTTCTGAAATAAGTAGCATGTCTTTAGCACAAATTGTTTTGATTTTATATTTGAAAAAAATATTCTCATTAATATATGAAATAATTTCTTGCATATTTGCAGGGATTTTCACTTCAACTATGGGTTTGGCGGAATATAATTTAAGATAGATATTTGCTTTCTCTAAATTAGAAACGGTAGGATTTATCAATAGAGCCAGTTTTTGCAAATGTATTGAAAGATTTGTTTTAGATGATTTTGTATCCATCAACCATGCTGCAAGAGAAAAAGAGTTATCTTCCATGCCATATGCTACATTCGATTGATAAATGTATCCTAAAACCCCCTGAGATGTTTTTTCACAAGCAAGCATGACATAGGAATGTCCCGGTATGTCAATACGAATAATTTTGGGGAGGTCTCTTTCTAGTTCTTCACTAAGATGTACAAGGGAGGAAGTTTCTTGCTCGGAAGAAATCATTTCGTCCCCCGTTATCATTTTACAAAACGTATTTGCAATATCACCACATCCAACCGGTGAAAAAATGGAGTTAGTTATAGACGTATTGAGTAATCCATTTTGCTCCATTACCAAAAGGATTTTGACTGTAGATTCCAAATCTATTCCGGATAGAGCCAAATAAAGTCGAGCATCTGCCACACTTTTATGGCGTTTCGCATAGGAGGATAATACGAGTTTGCGAAAAACATAAGCAAAGCCATCTATTGATGAAAACTCATAATGAGAAAAAGGGAAAAACATGAATTTGCTTTGCATGAAAATAGAATAAAATTAGATATTATTATACAATACTGCAATTTTTTGTTATTTGTGGCAAGAATTTAATTAACTAAATATTATGCGCGAACATTATAAATTTTTTAAAGAAGTCAATACATTTAAAGCTCATGTTCAAATGATACTAAATCGTCTAAGAAAACAAAAAGATCCTAATTTAATTAATGCGATTAATCTTGTTATTGATGGACATTTCTATAATTCCTTTCCTGCAGAAATAGCGACTTTAAATACTCTTTTAAATCATCCAGAACAATTTATTAAAAATATAAACTCCGAGGCCAAAGAAGAAATTCAATCCGAAATTAAAGAAATGTTGAATTGTTTTGTAACTGAATTCTGCGATGATGCAATTTGCTCAAGGACGGTCTTTCGAATTTGAGGAAGATTGTTTCTTAATTTAGGGTGGTATTCACTGTTTTACTTGGGACCTTTACTGATCATCATCATTATCTTCTTCAACCCAGCAATCATTTAGAAGTCCAGGGGGGACTGGACGCCTTGGCATTGGTGTCGGATGAAACTTTGCTCCTTTTTCATTCCTGCTAATGCGTGCTGCTTCTTTTTCCCTATGGGTGTTGATAATTCTAGTTAAGGTATCAATTAAATTTTGTCCTTTATATAAGAAAAAGAGATCATTATCCTGTATGGATTCATCTGATTTGCATTTGCTAATTATAAATAAATTCGCATCATTCTTATCATTAAAGTTTGCAATTCCTCTTTTTTCTAAAGCCTTTTGGATCTTAATCATCACGTGGAAGGAAAGTTGGATAAGATTAGGATCTCCATTGCCTTCTGCATATTTCGCATAGGCAACAGAGATATGTTCCCTATTTATTTCATGTAATAAATCAAAATCATCATAGAGTCTGAAAATAATTTTTTGTTTTTCCAAATCTGCATTTGCTGATTTTTTCGTCAGAAAGATGCGCGCGTCATTTAATTCGTTAAACTCAGCAATGACTTTTTCCTCACTTCTTGCAAATTGTTCAGTAATTTTATATCGCATAATCTAATGAAAGGGTTGTTCCTGCTATTTCTCATTTTGAAACAATTTAGCTCTATAAATCTAGGGAATTGATTATTTACTCGAAAATAGGCTAAATCAAAGTAAATTATATCATATAAAGATCACACTGATATTTTTTTCTTATTTTGTGTTCCCCCAACACTGAGAATAGTAATAGAAGTCTCTTATTTTCTCTTGGACCACAGTTGCTGGTATTCCTGCTTTAAATTGGTAGATAAGCATTTTGGCACTGACAAGACGTTGTTGAAGAAGAGTCACCAGGGAGTGCGAGTTTTTTCCTGACTTGCCATAAAAATCGGTATTTAAATGGGATTTCAATTCATCAGCTTTTAATGAAGAATCTAATGTGATTGCTTTATACGATTCTATTAATTCTTCCTCCAATAAAAGAGGATTTTGAGTCATATTTTTTTCAGCTACAGTAATTGCTTCACAAAATCCTTCGAGCATGGAACGGCTAATCGGATCTTTGTCGGACATGTTAAATAAATCAGAAATTACTGTATGAGGAAGAAGGGGCGCAACCAATCTATCAAAGGGGAGAGCAAAACCATGGCGGTAATGATCACGATAGTTTTGTCCAAAAAACGAGTAATTTATTTTTTTAGCCGGGGAAAAGTCAGGGTCATCCAATGCTAGAGTATCTGCATGCCGTCCTTTGTAACTCAGAATACCTGCACAACCAAAATCAACAATAGCAGCTCGTTTTACTGCATCACTACCCACGCAATAACCGGAGTTGAGTAACTTGGAATTTAATAGGTCCCATAAATTAAAAACTAAAGCGACGGCATATAATTGGCCGAGAATTCTTGCTTCTTCTGATGTGAGTGATAAATGAGCACGTTTGGGTAAATATTTTCGTTCGAATAAAGGTTCTGCTTTGACTGCTTCTTTTTTTGCTAAAAATTCGGAAAAACTGTTTATGAATTTGGAAATGACGCCGATTGATTTATCTTTATCAACATGAAGATAGTTTTCAGGGACAACTATAATACCCTCAAACATTTTTTTTACCATACGCGGAATTAAAACCTCAAGAAAAGCACTTTCAAGTTTGATTGAGAAAATATGCACCATGGTATCAAATGAAGGTTTTTTCAGCTCCTCATTAGAAAGATATCCTTTAAATACATCTTCTATTGTGAGAGGGTCCGGTTTTTTAATCAGATAATAAGCGCCAAATTGATCGCATAATATTCTTTTTTCCGTGATTCCCTTTGATAAAGAAGATGCAATTTTCTCTGGAAGCGTATCTTTTATTACCTCTACAAGCTCAATATTAGGATGAAGTTTTGGCATGACTCATCTCCACAAAAAAATCAATAAATGTTTTGTTGATTCTCAGTTGCATGTATTTGAGTAAAAAATGCTTACTTATTTCCATCTTATTACACAAAGAAAGAAAAAGGCACTATTTTTATCTTGAGATTTGAGAAATGAGTGAAGTGTGGATTATTGGAAACTTTTTTTAACCTAAATTTTTTTTGGACTGATGTGATAGTTAGTGTGTTTTTCTATTCAACATAGCCAAATAATATTATTTACATAAATACAATTTGGCTATGGTCGAATGCAGAACTCAATTAAGCACTCATATATTGACCACCATTGATATCTATATTAGAACCCGTAATAAATCCCGCTTCTTCACTCACTAAGAATGAAACTACATTGGCAACTTCTTCGGGTTTTCCTAGACGTCCTACAGGAATACTGCTTGTGATCTTATCAAGGATGTCTTTTTTCAAAGTAGTTACCATGGATGTTTCAATATAACCAGGGGAAATGGTATTTACAGTGATGCCTTTATTTGCAACCTCCAGAGCCAAGCTTTTTGAGAATCCAAATAAAGCAGATTTTGTTGCCGCATAATTGCACTGCCCTAGTTGTCCTTTTCGACCATTTATTGATGAAATACAAACTATACGCCCGTAATTTTTCTCAATCATGAAGGGTAGAATGTTACGTGTAATATTGAATGTGCTTGTTAAATTTGCATCAATTATTTGTTGCCAATGGTGAGGCTCCATTTTTTTTAAGCTGACATCGCATGTAGCTCCCGCGTTATTTATCAGGATGTCAATACAGCCAAAGCGTTCAATAATTGAATCAGTGAGTGTTTCACAATCAGGAAAACTGATGAGATTAGCAAAAAGAATTTCAATATCATAACCTGCTTTTTTTTGTGTGGTTTGCCATTGCAATACTTCATCATGTTTACCATTTTTAAAGTAACATGCAACAACTTTATAATTCGCTGCGAGACGACGGCAAATTGCGGTACCTATTCCTCCTGTACCTCCAGTAACAACTGCTATTTTTCTATCCATGAATAAAATCTCCTGATAAAATTGGATATAGACTTTCTTTATGCTAGATTAAGCGTTTTGATATTATTCAAAATTTTATCGGAATATGGCTAGTTGGTTTTTACCTTGGAGTGTGCTGGTAAACCCTAATAAACTAAAAACTCAGGAAAATGGATAGAAAAGCTGTTAAAGATTTTTTCATTAAGAAAAATTAACCGCGTATATAGGGGATAGCAAGATGATGCTGTCTGATTATTTTAGTATTATTTAACCAAGGGAATTGATATGGGTTTTGCTAATGCAACTGTTTTTGTGGTGGATGATGATCCTGAAATTTGCCAGTCATTTCGTTGGTTATTTGAATCAGTGAATATCCCAGTAAAAACATATGAAAATGCTAAAACTTTTCTTGACAATTATGATGTCACACAAAAAGGATGTTTAATTATCGATGTGCGTATGCCGATCATGAGCGGGCTTGAGTTACTGGAATATATTAATCCTTTAAGAAATCAAGTGTCAGTGATCATGATCACCGGGTATGGCGATATTGCAATGGCTGTGCGCGCTATGAAAGCAGGTGCTGCTGATTTCATTCTTAAGCCGGTAAATCATCAGCATTTGCTGGAAATTACTCAAAAATGCCTTAAAAAGATGCACACTAATTCCACCCATTCTCAATCTTATTTCTATGAGCATCTGGATCGGCTGACCAACCGTGAACGACAGGTTATGGATTTAGTCATTGAAGGAAAATTAAACAAACAAATAGCCCATGAACTTGATATATCTATATCTACGGTAGAGGTCCACCGCGCAAATGTGATGCGAAAAATGGAGACTAAGACTTTAGCCGAGCTCATAAAAATTAATCTTCTTCATGCTTTTTCTAGTGATGAGCGCAATTCTTTAGTGAGGTTTGATGGGTAGACACAATGTGCATTAAATTTTTTGATAAAATAAAGGCACTCTAAATAGCGCAACGACATGCTATAAAGTAAGATTTATAAATAATCACAATGACAAAATAGTTTCTTACATGGATAGGAAGTGATATGATTTTAATTTTTTTACATCTATAGAGAAATAAATTATGTCAAAATTTCCGCATAAAAATCCTGCTGAGCTGCATCGATACTTTAGTCAACTAAGCCTGGATAAATTAATCGAAATTAACCACTCTTACGGACCGCATTTTGAGTCGTTGGAAAGCCGAATTGACAAGTGTCAGTTAGATTTAATTAATGCGAATAGGCGCTTGACCCAGCTGCAAATGTTGAAACAGACTCATCAACAAAATTATGAAGATGTTGAAGCTCGTGAAGCAGAATATCAATCAAGTCTTCAGAGTGTGCTTGCTGATTCCAATCCAATCGATCGATATATTGGAAGACAAGCAGTAGGCACTTCCCCAATGGTTGCGTATGCCGCCGAGTCTCAATCTATAATGACAAAAATATCGGACGTATCCCAACTAATTATCGACTTGACTAATACTATTGCGGCTTTAGAGCAAAAGAAAACAGCCGCAGTTTCTGAATTAAGAATTTTAAATAGGGTTATTGAAGAACAGAAACGACTCATGCCTGAGCCTACCTCAAGTCAATTGGCACTGTGATGCTAAATCTTGTCTTTGAGGGAAAATAAAAAGAGATTTAAAGTATTCGGTAACTCATTAAGTTATCGAATACTTTGCCTACTCTAAAATATCTTTAGTATAAATAAAATTGTTCCTTGCTTTTGTCATAAGTATTTTAAATTGTTGCAGGTGTTTCTCAGTTGCTGTTGTGGAATGTAAAACAAATTCAGAAATGCATAATGCAAATATGAGTCTGCGTATATCCCAGATTGTTTCCTGAAAAATATCAACTCGTTTTTTTGTTTCAGAGCTGATTTTAACTTCCAGTTTTAAATTTTCAGAACTAATTGCAATGGGGGCGCAATTCTTGATCACTTGACTTCGTAGTTTTTCGACAAAAATAAAGGTATTAATTTTTTCTGTCCGACACTTAATTATTTCTTTAACGATTTTGTTAAAAAAATTATAAACCATCATCTGGTGAAATAAATAGAGCTTTTGTGAATAACGATAGGCTTGAAATAAAAAATAATCACCTACCAGGACAATAAAAATACCAATCAAGGTACAGATACCCCGATTTAGCACCATTTCAAATGGACCTGCGGGTGAATTCACATCAGTAGTTTGTGCTAATAGTAAAAAAACTACAACAGTAATGAAAAAAACACTAATATCGTAGCGGCGTGTATTTAATGCTGAAACAGATAATCCAATGATACCGATGATAAATACCACAGGGATTAGTCGATAATTTAACTGCATTAAATAAATTAAAGGAATCAAAATCAACAAAGCGGAAAAAGTTCCACCGATACGATGAATAGCTCGTCTGATAATAAGCCCTGGTTCAATTCCTGCGCTGATCACCAGAACCGTGAGTAAAACCCACCATTTATGAGGTATCGTTGTAAATAAATAAATTAACATGGCGACGATAAACATAATTGCCAATTGAGTAAAGCGTGCATAATCAAGTTTCTTTTTCAGTTGTGCCGCAGAAAGCATAATTTATTCCAATGGATAAATGCTTGGTGTAAGCAATGCATAACGTAATGCTGTAATTTTGTTTGGGGTTCTATAGGCATTGCGGGTGTGCCGCATTGTGTGTAAGTTTTCATATTGAGCCTAAGCAAAAAAAGGTTGTTTTTTATACCGTACCAAAATACCTCATTCTTTGTCTCATAATATAAATTATCTAATGCGTGTTGGATATTTCTTATATTTACCGAGATACGACACGCCTGCATTATGTATTTTTTAGGAAGCATTCGTCGATAATTTCGTACCATTCCCAAATGGAGAATTTCCTCTCCTATAGGACTTTTATGATTTTGATTTAGCGCAGAATTAATATCTTCCTCAAGAAATTGAATAAATTTTTGCAGTGCTCTGTTCCATATGATCAAATAGACATTAGGGAAACATTTCAAACTAATGAATACAAAAATCATCGCCAATGTAGTTGATGAAATAAACCCGTATGCGACTTCAAGGTTAGCAGGAGGTTCAGTGCTCAGAACCACAGCTCCAGTTGCTATAAGCAGCATTGTTAAATTTTTTAATGCATAGAAATATTTTAATACACAGAAATAGGTTATTGCGAAGGCAAACACTGAAAAAAAGAAAAAGACTCCATGAAATGGATAAATAAGATAAAAGGAGACGTTGATGAGAATAATTGCCACAGTGATAAAAATCAGTAATCGCTCTTTTTCTTTAAAAGTGGTTAGCACTGGGGCTTCATACATACCTGCTAAAAGAAAAGGTGAAAAAAAAGTAAGGAAACTTACAGGCCGAAATATCCAATAAACATATACTTCTATAGTTGCAACGAAGAGACACTTATAAAGAGTAATGCGTTGCAATGCGTAAGGATCAACTTCATCAAGCCATCGCTTAAACTTTGATATAGACATAGGCACTTGTCCCAAGGCGTAGCGGGTAATGAGGATCAGGATCGGTAATTCGAATGATCACAGGAAGTCTTTGCGGTAATAAGATCCATTGATTTTCATTGGTGACATTTTGTAGCTGAGTACGGTTGTCCACTAATTGTCGGTTAGCTGACCAATAGTCTGAATCAATTACCCCATGAAACATTTTTCTTCCCAGATACATTCTGGGAAATATCAATACTTTTGCACCTTGACGCACATGACCCAAGTCTGTTTCGTTAAAGTTTGCTTGAATGTAAATATTATCTGTATCCACTAAAGAAAAAAGAGGCTGGTTAATATTTACGGGTGTTCCGATACTAAAAAACAAATTTTGGATAATTCCATTGATTTGTGCATATACCTCTGTTTGCTCCAAATTCACTTTGGCATTTTTTAATCGCGCGTGTAGGGATTTAATTTCATTTTCTTGCGCTTTAATTTGATGTTGAACAATTTCCAACTGTTTTAAAGCAGCATCCCATTTATATTTAGCGGCTTTTGTTTGTTGTTGGGAATTTTGTAAGGTAATAAGAGAGACCGATTTTAATGCGTAGCCTTTATAATATTTTTGATCATCCTGTTTGAGTCTGATGTAATTTTTTTGCTCGTTTTCACTGAGTTTGAGATCTCGCTCATAAGTGCTTTTTAATGCAGCCAATTGTGCTTCGGCACCTGACAAATCTGCACTAAGTTGTTCCACAGCATATATATAAGGTTTTTGAAAGACTGTGAAAAGCTTTTGGCCTTTTTTGACAAAATCTCCATTTTTTACATAAAGACTTGTAATGTAGCCATTCGTAAGGGCTGCGACTGGACGTACGTTATTGACGACAAATGCATTATCTGTGAAAGGGAATAAATAAGAAAAAACATAAATAAGGGTCGTTAAAATACCAATCAAAATGATGACATTGGCCAAAGTGAACCAGTGCTTTAATCGTACAAATCCCTGTTTAACGTGTAGACGATGTCTGCGTAAATGTATCATATATATAAGTTACCGTTAATTACATACCGAGTGCCAGGTTACATTCATTTCCCCAAAAGCTACTGAGTATATGCATATCCACCCGCCAAGTCTTGATATAAAATAACCAATGACATAGCGAGCTCCAGTTTGGCCAGATTTGTTGAGAGCGCCAAGTTATCCAAATATATTTTGCTTTGTAATAATTCTTTATAAGAAATTAATCCAGTTTTTAGCAATCCTTGTTGTAATTTGTATTTATGACGATAATCCTTTTCGGCACGTAAATAAGCCATGAATTTTTCATTCATGCGTCTGTTGGCAGAATAGTCACTATCGACTTCTTTTAAAATCCGTCGGACTGTTTTATTGAATTCAGCAGCTTTTGCATTATAAGCACCTTTACTTGCTGCAATTTTCCCTAAGGTACTGAGCGTAAACGTCCAATTGATGTATGCATCAGTTGCGTCAGCAAAATTACTGTTTGGCAAATCTACTTCACCTAGAAAATCATCTAACTGAATTCCCGGGAAAAAATCACTGTAGGCAACTTTAATACCTGCGTGAGAGGCTTTTAATGCATAGAATGCCATTTTCAAATCAGGACGATTATTTAATACGGTAGCGGGTAAGCTTCCTGGTTTAAAACGGGAAAAGTCTATTTTGGCGAAATTATTTTTATTGTTTATCCTTCCTGGATTTGCATTAATCAAATAACGAAGCGCATTTTCACTGACCACAATATTATGCAAGATAGGTTTAATTTGCGCTGCAATCAGACGCTCATCGGTTTGCAATTGGGCCAGAGCAATTTCATTTTCTAAACCAATTTTAATTTCCCCTCGACTCAATTTAATTAATGATTTCAAGTCACTATCTAGTTGTTGCAATAATCTTAATTGTTCTAATTGAGCAATTAAAGTGAAATAAGCTGATGCGATTTGGCCAATTAATGCCAGGCGCATTCCATCAATCGCAGCGCGGTAAATTTGAACATTGTATGTAGCTTGTTTCTGTTGCGCGTAAAGTTTCATAATGTTCACAAAATAATAGGGCCATATTCCATAAAATGCACCGGGTGTTCCAAGAGCGGGATTGGTGGAGTAACCGGCAAGTATTTGTACGATAGGAAGCCAACTAAGTTTGACTTGTCGCAATTCGCCTTGTGCTTGTTGTAAGTTTCCTATGGCAATATGAATGTCCATGTTGTTATTCAAGCCAGCTTTAATCAATTGATTCAATTCTACATCATGAAATTGTTGCCACCAAGCAACATAAGGCAAATCAGCTATGGGTTTGTAATCCTTTGTACTGGAAGGAAATTTAGGTGGCAAAACGATTTGCTGTTCAACACTTCTATTGCAGTTTGACAATCCTATTACCAATAATATCAAGAACAGTATTTTCTTTAACATGAATCGATCATCGTCTGAAGTAGAAGTGTATTTCTCATGCTTATTTATAGTGGGTTGTGTTAAAGGTTATTCATTATATTCCTTGAAATGGTTAGGATTAGTCAACACGTACTCATGATGAATTATTTAATCAACGTGAGTTCTTATTCATTCCACGTCGAATCACTTAAATGCTCGTCCATTGCTTTACCTGGAGCACATTCTTTTGAGAAATAACCATCACGGCGCTTGAGGTAAACATCTTTATAGTAATCAAGAGCATTTTGTTTTGCGATATTATCAGGAACTCCAAGTAGGATTGCTGTGCGGTAGTTTCTTTGTACTGCCTCACATTCGGTTTTTGCCTCATTATATTCACCGCGTGCGTGCATGCTTTCATGGGTTAAAATATTTAGTGCAATGATTTCATCCAAAGTTGCACGTTCAGGATGACTCACATAATCCATCAATAGCGAGCATTTGGGATATTGGATGACGATGTAACCAGTTTTAGGGTCCGCATGACCATAAACTCCTGGTTCTTCATCGAAAATTGTATCAAATAAGGTATTGCAGTGTACTTTTGCAGGATGATTTTCGGCTAATTGGCTAGCGACCTCTGTTAAGAAGCGTTCAAAACGCCACCGATGAAAAGGAGGCCATGCAAATAACAAAGCTAAGAACAGCGATGTAGCGAGATAGCCTTTGGAGATAGGTAGGCGCCCTGTGAGTTCTCGGAAAACCAGCCAGAAGAAAAATAGAGAAATCAGCGCCCAGAGCATGATGGTCCTTTTTAAAATGAGATCAGAATGGGATCTCATCGTGGTCTATTAATGACAAGTATGCGGTTTGTGACAGTAAAAGCACCTGCTATCTGCGATTTCTTAACATATCAATAAGTAAATAATTAATCGAGATGATCTAATGGAAGAGTAGTTGTTTCACAAATAGTTCTTAATATAAAACTTGATTGTACACTCGTTACCCCATTGATACGCGTTAGCTTATCTAATAAAAAAGATTGGTATGCATTTAGGTCTGGCACAATTACTTTTAATACGTAATCTGCTGATTGGCCTGTGATTAAATAACATTGAATTACCTCAGGAAGAAAGCGCACAGCCTCCTCAAACTGATTCATAACAGCAGGTTGGTGACTATTTAATCCAACTAAAACAATCACGGATAATTTTAAACCTATTTTTTCGGGTTCGAGAAGAGCAACCTTTTTCTTTATGTATCCATTATCTTCCAATATTTTAACACGACGAAGACAAGGAGAAGGTGATAAGGCCACCATGTCTGCTAGCTCTTGATTGTTGATTTGGCAATTTGCTTGAAGTATATCAAGTATCTTTTTGTCAGTACGATCCATAGTGTTTAAAAAATAACATGAGTTTTTTATATTTTAGCATTTAAATCTACAAAATCATTAAAAAATAAAATTTTAATTCAAATCAAGTTAATAAAGATCTATATTTGCAATAAAATTTCAAAAAAAATGAATTAAAATAGGTGTTGTGCATAGGTTATAGTCATTGTGCGTATATTAGCTGCTTGTTTCTTGAGGATTTTTATGTCTACATCACGAGTTGTTGCCTGGTTTGTATGGATTATTGCATCAATATTTTACGCATACCAATATGTTCTTAGAGTGATGCCCAATATTATGATGAATGATATTACGTCGCAATTTCACATCGATGCGACGGTTTTTGGGCAATTTTCTGGTGTTTATTATCTTGGTTACTCTTTAATGCATTTGCCGATTGGGATCATGTTGGATCGTTTTGGGCCAAGAAAAGTAATGACTGTATGTATTTTGCTCCCAGTTATCGGACTGCTGCCGCTTATTTTTGCTGATAATTGGATCTATCCTCTTGTAGGAAGAGCATTAATTGGTATTGGGTCTTCAGCTGCCATTTTAGGGACATTTAAAATCATACGTATGGCTTTTAAAGAACAGCATTTTTCCCGGATGCTCAGTTTTTCGGTGATGATAGGACTTATCGGTGCTGTCTATGGTGGAGGGCCTGTTAGTTATATGTGTCAGGCAGTTGGTTATAAAATGGTAATTGAAGTGTTTATTGCTATTGGTCTCATATTGGCTTGCATAACCTATTTTATTGTACCTGATGAAAAACCTACTTATCACACATCAGTTCTTTCCAATATTAAAACGGTTTTTACAAATAAAAAAGTAATCTTCATTTGCTGTTTTGCTGGATTGATGCTTGGGCCTCTTGAGGGTTTTTCTGATGTATGGGGATCTGGATTTTTAAAACAAGTCTATGGTTTGAATACATCAACAGCAAACTACTTACCTTCAATGATCTTTATAGGAATGTGTTTTGGATCTCCGATTTTAAGTTTAATCGCAGAAAAAACAGGATATTACCTGGGAACAATCATTGCTTCTGGAATAATCATGTGCCTGGTCTTCATTGCACTTGTTGCGGGTATGTTAACAGTCTCTAGCATTACAGTATCTTTTATATTGGTTGGAATGTGTTGCGCTTATCAGATTTTGGCAATTTATACAGTTTCTACTTACGTACCTGAGCATCTTGCTGGTCTGACGACTGCAATTGCTAACATGATAATCATGATTTTTGGCTATGCTTTCCATACAATAATTGGTTTTGTAGTCAATGCAAATGGCGGTATTCGTGAAGCGAGTGCTTTTATTTATGGAGTCGGAGTTATCCCAGTAACGCTGGCGCTTGGAGTTATTGGTTTTCTGTTCGTTGCATATCGAGAGAAATATGTTGTATCAAAGCTCTATCCAGCAGAGTTGCCAAGTTAAGAAAATCTCAGGTCGCAATAAATGCCGCAACTGTCTTGAAGTAAAATTCAAAGCAGTTGCGGCATTTATTGCACAAATAGAATTAAAAATAAATCATATACAAGACAATTTTAGGAGCAAAGCTAGGGTTGGAAAATTTATCGATATCAGCTACCATTTAAGTGTAGTTGACATGTTATGATGGTTAACAGTTCTCTTTACAATTCATTTTAAAAACGGGCCGTTAGCTCAGCTGGTAGAGCAGGAGACTCTTAATCTCTTGGTCATAGGTTCGATCCCTATACGGCCTATCAATATAATCAATATGGATAGGTTATTTTATCTTACCCTTATATGATTTAGCGAACGCAGGAATATCATTATTTTCTTTAGATTTTACCCATGAAGTAACTATTTCCATATTTTTTAGGATTTATTCTGGGTAAGCCTTTAGGTGTTTTTTGTTTTAGCTTTTTGTCGCTGATTTTTTAAGGTTAGTGAGAAAACCCAAAGACCTAACTTGGAGATTATTTAGGGTGAGCCAGTATCTTGACAGGAATGGGATTTACAATGGCAATTCTTATTGCGAATTTATCGTTTAATCAAAATATTATTATTGCAGAACGTTTAATTGTTAGCCTATTTAAAAATAAGCTAATATAAAACAAAAGGAGAATAAATTAATTTTCTGGAGCTAAAAATGAATCATTATAGATTGCGAGTAATAGATAAGGAAACAATAAAAATAATTAAAGATATTGGGGGGTACGAAAATATTCTTGAAAATGGTCAGGATGCTTGGGCTAATACTGAAGAAGAAGCTAGATTAAAATTAGTAGAACAAACTGTTTTTTCTAATTTTGGTAGAAAACAGGGACAATTACATCCGAATAAAGAATGTTATTGGGGATTAAATGATATTTGGACAGACCCAAACAAAGTCGATATAAAGCTTATTTAATCCTTTTGATTAGGAAGGCCCTATTTTTCTAACTTAGCAGGAGTTAGTGATTCGGCCCTTAACATTAGATCATGCAGCTTTATACGATCATTGGGTTTGGGAAATGAAGCCCCATGTATTTGAATCAGGAAAAATATTTGTTGGCTCGGTTATGATTAGCTTATTTATTACAGATAAGCGCTGGTGCTAATACCTCTATAGATTATTTCTAAGGTATGTACTTCTGAATACACTAGACTTTTAGTCTTTCTTCTCTTTCCGAGAGGAATTATTTTTTAAGCACAAAGTTTAACCAAAGATTGGCTCAAAAATAAAAAGTAAAAATAGTTCGAGTCAAGACTGTTTTTTTATTTTTTATTTGTATAACATAGCTATGTCTAAATTCTTTTTACTTATCCCTTGCCTGTGGATATCTATTTTTACCGAATAATGAATGATTAATCAGTAATATATAAGACCCTTGCTGTGTCTGGGTTATATCATTTTTAAATCTTCACGATTTTATTTAAGTTATCCACATTTTCTGTGGATAAGTCTGTTTATAGTCAGTCAAACTTCTTGTGGGATTTAGAAGTTAATCAGATGATTCATCATTTACCAAGGTGTCTTTCATATCAATGTACAAGAAAATGAAGCGGTACTATATTTTAAATAGCAACCGAGAATATGATGTGTAGCCGATTGTTAAATTAAAAATTAATGATTTTCAGCAAACGACGGTGGAATGTACATGATCATCTAGATTTAAATAGTTTATGTCAACTCATACATGAAGGTTTTTGAGAAAACGTATGTCAGTAAGATAGGCATAGGAATCAAATTGAAGCAAAAAAAATCTAAGAGGGGTTAAATGTCTTTAATTTGAATTAAACTTAGTTCAGACGCGATAAACAACTCTAATATAAGGCATCAATATTTATGACTGAAGAAATCAAAATCCCAAATCTAAAGGAAATTCGCGAAGCCAGAAAGCTTATTGGTGATAAAATTTTGCTAACCCCTGTTTGGGAATGGAGGGGGCAAGAAAAAGATAATCTTTTTGGAAAGAATACCGAATTATTTCTCAAGCTTGAAACATTCCAATATGGTGGTTGTTTTAAACTTCGTGGAGCCTTATTAAATATGATGGCTCTAAAGACTCATGAATTAAAAAACGGAGTCACTGCTATAAGTGCTGGTAATCATGCAATTGCAGTAGCATACGCTGCAAAACAATTAGGTATCAATGCGAAAGTTGTTATTCCAAAAACGGCTAACACATTTCGAGTTCAACGTTGTCAATCCTATGGCGCTGAAATCATTTATTGTGACACCATTAATGAAGGCTTTAACCTGGTTCATGACATTGCAAAAGAGGAGTCTCGGGCCTTTATTCATCCTTTTGAAGGCTACCATACTGCATTGGGAACTGCCACATTGGGTTTGGAGTTTGCGGAACAAACAAAAGGATTAGATGCTGTTGTTATAGCTGTAGGAGGTGGCGGTTTATGTGCTGGGGTTTCAAATGCCTTCAAGCAAGCCCAACCATCTTGTAAAATCTATGGAGCAGAGCCAGAAGGTGCAGATACAATGAATCGGAGTTTCATAGCGAATAAGCCAATGGCTATTAATAAAATTCAAACGATTGCAGACAGCCTTGGTGCCCCTAAAGCGGAACCATATAGTTTCCATTTATGCAAACTGAATGTCGATAAATTAGTAACCGTTAGTGATTATGAACTTATTACGGCAATGAAATTAATTGCAGAAGAACTTAAAATGATGGTTGAGCCAGCTTGTGCTGCCGGCATTGCAGCATGTCTTAACCCTTTAAAAAATGAGCTTCATGGAAAAAGGGTAGGGATTATTTTTTGTGGGAGTAATATTGATCTCAGTACCTTTTGCGGTCTTTGTAATTAGAAAAGTTTGTCCATGAACATCTACCGAAATAATCACTGACGAAAAGATCACGAGCAAGAGCTTCATAATCACATTGTCAGCCCATTGATTAGAACGTAGTTTACTTTCGGTTAATAGAGTTGAAATAGATATATTTCTTTATTCGATTTCAATACTTTCCCTGAAGTACAATAATTCAATCGTGGAAAGGACGATCCTTTTTCACAGTTTTTTCTCACAGGGGATAGTTTATCTGTGGAGTATTATACGATTTGTTTTCAAATTCAGGTTTTGCAAACATGCTGTTTTCTACTAATGTAGAGTGTACCTGAGTGTGAGGATTCAATGTAACGGTAATGTGTTCCTGGCAATCGAATTTCTTTAAAAAATGATTTACAGAAATAAAGACAGAATCCGTAAAAGTAGTTTTTACACCAAAATTGCTGAAATAAGCTTCTTGATTACCTTGACAAATTTCTTTTAAATTAAGAATGAATTCTTGCATTTGATCCTGGGATAGCCATTGCCCTTTACCGAATTTTTCCTTGGCATCGGTGCTCCATTTTCTATCCGTTTGCAACCAGTCTTGCAGGGAGTACTCCCCATCATAAGCTTGTAAAACACGGTAGAAGCTCCGATTATTTACGCATTCTTTTTGAACCATAAAGTAATGAAATACACCCCCGCCCAGTTTAAAAACAGCAACGGCTGGACGAGAATCATTAAAAAAACTATGTGCATCTAAGAGTTCTTTATTACTAGAATTTATATTGGTGAAATCAGCTTTGTTATAATAAATTTCTTTTGCTTTTTTGTTATATACAGGTGAATATAAAATTATGTCTTGACAGTCACTCAATTCTACCGACATACAAAAATCCAGTACTTGATTGTTTTGAACCTTATATTTCATTATCACTCTATCTCCCATAAGTCCCGGAAAATTATATCCAAATTATGTTGTTATTTCAATCAAAATGACCATTTGTTTTTCTTATTGAAAGCAAATTGATGAAAAATAGGGGAAGAAATGGCTCTGCCCTATATATTGCACTTTATTACCCATAATGATTGATTAAGCATTTACATATACTCTTGGCCATAGGTTCGAATTGCTATCAATCAACTTTAAAAAAACTTATATTATAAAATTGTTTACAGTCAAGCCACGTGACTGACTGATTTTAATATTTAATTCGTTCTGCTTAGATTATGCTGAATGGTTTATAATCTTTTATAGACTGCTCAAATTCTTCTAATTTTGTTTTATCAAATGAACCATTGACTGTTGCAAAAATTGCATTAACATTTTTAATCGGATTGCCTTCAGCAGCTAAACTTTCATTTAATTGTCCATTGGTAATGAGCTGTTGGTGAAAATAACGTAGATAATTGCGAAAAGAATGTTGTTTATAGCTGCTGTAATCTTCATTAATGATTAAATTCTCGATTGAATCTACTAACGACTCAGAAAGAGATTGGGTGAACGCATGGATTATTGCTCCATCCATATTTTCTCCTTTTTCGAGTGCTTGAGTAATGGCTTCATTCATAATTGAGCGCAAATCACGTTCCCAGGCATTTATAACCTTGCGTGCATGTCTTTTACCGTTATCATTATGACTAAAAAAGAATGAATTATCGTATTGGCCAGCTTTTGTCTCATAAGCTTTTTTATAAAGTCGTCCTTGTTGAATAATTGCTTCAACATTATTTACTATACTTAATAATTCTTTTACTTGGGCCGTTTGATTGTTTGTAATGCGCCTCATCAATAATCGAAAATTATGTGCATCTAATGTTGAGGTGCTTGCAATAGCTGCAACAAGTTCCAATTTCTCATTTTTTCTTTGTACTTCAGCAATAAGAGTTTGAATCTCTTGATCTTGTAGCGAAAGAGCCTCTTCTTTTTTTTGATTGAGTTGTTGCAAGCGTGAGTTTGCTTCTTGGGTTTCCTCTAATTCGATACTTAGTTCTTGAAGTTCACTTTTTAAAGCAGTATATTCAAGGGCACTCACTGATGGGCGAGATAAGTAGTTTCTAATAATTTGAAAAAAACCGGCAGTTTGATGTTCTTCTTCAAGCATTTTGGTTTCAAAATTACTGCTCTCAATAAGAACAAAACCCTCCTCTTCGGCAACATCATGAGTTTGAAATTCAATAGCCTGGATGATTTGTGCAACGACAGCGCGCCGACGATGCAGAATATCAATCAGCTTTTTTATTGTTTCATCCTGAGATTGCTGTGCTTGTTGAAGCAGCTCATCATACTCGGCTAAGATACTTTTTTGCTTTATTAAAATAAGCTCTGCTTGTCGGTTCAATTCTTTTGCTTGTGCCCGTGAAATATCAGATTGAAAGTCGCTATCTCTCACATCAAATTCGGCGCCAAATAATACATATCCACGTTTTACGACCGCATTAGCTTCTTTACTGAATTCTTGTAGTGCATTAAAGCAATCAAACGGAATGCTCGCAAATGCTGCGCTAATTTGTTGGGATGCAGTGATGAAATGATTTCTTACTTCAACTAATGGGTGTTTATTTAAGTAAAAAGGTTCCCATAAACTTCGGGCTGAACTTGAAGATTTACTGCGCTGACGATAAACTTTTCCACAATCTGCCTCAAACTTTTCTAAATAAACATTGAGCTCACTTTTGACATGATGAATGTCTTTCAAGTAGGGTTCGGACAATTTAATAAAATCATTAAAGTAGCTGATTTTGTTTCCACTGGCAAAGTCGTGAAGTTTTTTAAGTTCACTTTGCAAGACGTGTAATTTATCTCGTAACTTTAATAGCTTAATAAGGTTTTCTTGTTGCTCTCTTTCAAACTGCCCCCATAAGAAATTACCCTCCATAGGTAATTGATAATCAAGTCCTCTATAAAGTGCAAGATAGTCATCTTCTTGTAACGCAATTTCAAAGCGACCAAATAGTTCTGTAACAAAAGGGTTATTAATAACGTCTCGTTCTGTGGTAGTTAGAGAAGTTTTATCTACTCTTTTGAACAGATCCTTCAAATGCATCACATCAATTTGATTTTGCCCACTAAATAACGGCAGCATGTGGTTATCAATGCCAACAAGCAACTCATTTAATTTTCGCGATGTCTCCACAATGTGTTGATAATAAGCCTCAATTTTATTTTCCTGATTAATTGAGTCGTCGTGTTGTGGGGCAGAAAATATACGTTCAAGAGCAGATTTACAGGAAAGAAGTTTATCATCTTGGCTGCTAGTACTTTGGATGTCTTTGTGCTTTAGTAATTCAACAGTAAAAAGTTGAATTCGTTCTTTGTATTTATTTTGCTCTTCGACCGGTCTTTCCAAGGCCTGGCGACAAAGATGAGCCAATAAGATCATGGCTATCACTTTACCATGTGAAATATCATTCAAATTGGCGCGGCCAAAATAGCGGTTTTGATTATCCGCAATGTACTGAAAACACGTATTGTATACAAAGTTAAAGTAGTCACAATTGTTTTTAATTTCTTTTGAATTATATTGTTCTTGTATTCTCCTGGCTATATTTGATAATCCACCAGGTTGAGGATATTCCAATCCCTCTATAATTCCTTCTTTATAGGTCAAACCAAACGTATAGGCCCAACCTTGGTTTTCTATAGGGATTTCAAAGATGCTGGTGTGAGCGACGTCCATGATTTTTATTTGCAACTCTTTATAAATAGTTAAAATTTCACGGATTAATGGGGTTTCTCTGAATCGAATGGTTGGCATAATGAACACCTATAATTATAAAAAATTTACACTCCGTTATAAATTAATTCATGAATCATATCAAGCAAATAAATTTAACCTAGAGTGTTCAACAGAAGCATTTGAAATTAACGCCCTTGGTGTTGGCAATGAATTGGCATTTTCTTGTTTGATTCTGTGGTTTGCATTTCTTCAGCATCCGATTTTTGATGTTCATTTCTTCTTTGCATGAATAGTTTTTGGCGTGCTTTTTTTTGTCTATTAAACATTAAATCAATACGGTTTTGTTTTGTGTTTTTCAAAAAATTAAGAATACTCAGTTGTTTTATACTTATTTGCTCATCCGGATCCTGCCATATTCTACTTTTACGTAACGTCTTGCGTACATTTGAGCTGGAATACCATTTGCCATTGTAATAGGAATACTTTTTTTTATCCGCTGAAGGAGAAAAAAGTGTCCCGGCATAATAATCAATAACTGCATCGAATAAGACTAAATGGCTATTGAATTTTTCTGCTATGGCTTGATGATTTCCTTTATTATTACAAAAATAAAGCTTTATATTTATAATCCTATGATGTAGAAAAACAAAATCATAGTTAAAGCGTTCTGCTATTTTATCAATGCCAAGATGAGTAGATTGATTTGTAATAGCACAATTGCTCGCCAGATGAAAATATTCCAATAAATTATCAATCCCATGTGCAAGTACATAGATGGTGAGGTATTTATGTTCCATTAATTTATAGTTAATTGGCTTACCATGTTGGACGATAAGTATGTTTTGATCATTAAGCGTTTCTTTCCAATGCTGTGCATGAGCAATTAGATCATTTTCTTCATGAAAGGGGATATAAAGGATTATCATGTCATAATATCCAGTTATTATTCGTTGTTTATTCCGAATTCTTAAGGAATGAGGATTGCAGCATTTTGATAATGAATTGTTCGCACTGATGGAGTTGCTCAAGTGCTACGAATTCATTAGCACGATGAGCCTGCTCAATGCTACCTGGACCGCAAACAATAGTGGGTATTTTCTCTTGTTGAAATAAACCTGCTTCCGTGGCATAAGCAACTTTTAATTTTTTTTCATTTTGACAAATTGACTGGGCCGCGCGAACAATTGATTCTGAGGGGGGAGTATCCAGTCCAGGTGCTTTAGCGAGGACTTCCAAAACCACATTCGTGTTTACTTGTTCTTTACGTAGCGTAGGTAGTAGTTCTGTATCTATGAAATCAACTATTTGTTGATAAAGTTGATCTGGGGTATCAACCACCAAGTTTCTAATTTCAAAAACAAACTCACACAAACTTGGAATCGTATTATAAGCATTTCCACCCTGAATGAGGTTGGTGGATACCGTAGTGTAAGGTACATCATATGACTCATCTCGATGTCCTTGAGATTGAAACTGGTGAGCCATTTTACGAAGATAAGTAATAAATGATGCGGCATGCTCTATTGCATTACACCCTTCGGGGGTTAGTGATGAATGAGCAGCTACGCCGTGAATTTGACAGCGATAGCATTGTATTCCTTTATGCCCTATTACAGGTTGCATAGAGGTTGGTTCGCCTACAATACATGCTTTGGGTTTATAATTTAGTTGAGTCATTTTCTCTATAAGACTTGGCGCGCCAAGGCAACCAATTTCTTCATCATATGAAAAAGCAAAATGCACGGGGAATTTGAGGTTAAGTGCTTTCAATTGGGGAATAAGGTTCATAACCACTGCAATGAAACCTTTCATGTCACATGCACCTCGCCCATATATTTTCTTGTCTTTAATCGTTGCTTGAAATGGATTGCTACTCCAAGTTTGTCCATCAACAGGTACTACATCTGTATGACCCGACAAAATAAGTCCTCCCTCAAATCGACCATGATGATCGGGTATAGATGCGAGTAAATTTGCTTTAACCCTTTTGTCATCATAGATTAATATGGGATTAATCTGATAGTCATTCAAAGTATTCGCCAGAGTTTCTATTAGAGATAAGTTGGAATTGCGTGAGGTAGTATCGAAGGCTATAAGTTTTGTTAGCCAATCTATCGTACTCATATAATATTCCTTTTAAAATTAAGTGACAGTGTGTCATAAATGCAAGCAGTGATTAAAGGATTATAATCTTTCTTAGAGTACAAAACACCAAAAAGCACAAGCCTATAATCTTTCCTCTGAAATCCTGAAATTTTGCATGAATAGTCTACAATTTGGATAGTGGAGTTTTAATCAGTTGACTGAGAGAGGAGTACAGGTCATTGCATCCATATATGAAATTAAGGAATATTATTACTGTTCTATAATTAATTATGTCGAGCAAAATTATTTCATGGAGTGAAATTATTATGAAAAAATTATTAGTAGTTATTTGTTCGCTTACAATGCTTAATGCAGTTTCCTACGCAGAAAAAATAATAATTACTGGCCAACCCATTATCTTGGAAAAACAAGGCGATATTTACTTTGTGCCAAATGATTATGCAACCACAACCTCTTATTACTATGTAAGCGTAAATGGGGAACGTCAAGTGTGTTATATAGATAAGCAACCTGAGTTATCTGCTTTAAATACCTCAACACTTGAAGTTAATTATAATGGTTCATTGTTAAGTTGGGTTTGTTATCCTTTAGATCCAAATTACTTCGAAACACCATAACTAAAAATATTCTAGGGTCCTTTGGGCAGACCCTAGAATATTTTTAGTTAAAATTGTTTTCTTTTGTAGAGGATAAATTGAGTCCATTGACTACCTCCTGTAGCATTTTTAAATGAATGGGTTTGGTCAATACTTTATTCATTTCAGAACGCAAAAGTTCATTTTCTACTTTACCTGAAGTATTGGTAGTTAGGCCAATAATTGGGATGGGATTTTTCTGCGTTTGTTTTTCCAGCTCGCGAATACACTGAATGAGGTTTTTATCTGCAATGCCGGTTATGCCTATATCAGTAATGATTAAGTCAAAATCATTTGTTTCCAGAAGCTCTAAAGCATGTTCACCATCAATCGCTGAAAAGAATTGATATTTAGCATGCTCTGCAACATTTTCAAGCATATGCAGAGAGATAATATTATCTTCTACGAGTAAAATTAGCGGTGAACTAAATTCTGTTTCCTCTTGCTGTAATTTAGTTTCGCTGGCTCTACAGAGAGAGGAATTACTCTCATTGTATCCAATTTTCATTGTAAGGGTAAAATAAAAAGAGGAGCCTTTTCCAACTTCACTTTCTAGATTTATTTCTCCACCTAATAGACTTAGGTATTTTTGTGCCACATGAAGACCAACACCATAACCGCTATGCTGGCTTTTATAAGAAGGAATAGCGCGAAAGAAACGATCAAAAATCTTGTTTTTTAATTCAGGAGGTATACCAATTCCTGTATCGATTACACTAAATCGGAGTTGGGCATAACTATTTTCATAAGAAAGGGTTTCTACTTTAATTGTAACAACACCGGTGTCAGTGAATTTAATCGCATTTCCAACAAGATTTAACAGAACTCGATGTAACTTTGTACCATCAGTGATAAAACTATTTGGTGTTGTTTCATCAATCTCAATATTCAATTGTATTTTCTTCATTTCCAGAGTTGGTTGCACAAGATGTGCAATATCTTTAATGTTCTTGCGTAATTCAAATAACTCCTCATGTACATCACTTTCTCTGAGGTTATCTGCCGTAACGATTTCCATTACACCGTTGAGCAAATCCAGTAATTGTTCGCTACTTTCATGAATCCAGCGCGCATATTGTTTTCTTTCAGGATCTTCGGCTTTCTCTTCTAAAAGTCGTGACATCCCAACAATACCGCTTAATGGGGTATAAATATCATGGCTCATATTCTCTATAAACTCAGTTTTCGCCTGGTTGGCAACTTCTGCGTTTTCCTTGGCACGACGCAATGCGACTTCCATTTTTTTGCGCTCTGTGATATCTAGAGAAATGCCTAAAACGCCAATAATCTCATTTTTTTGATTGCGCAAAGGGACTTTTTGGGAATAATAAATTCCCATTCCATTAGCCATAATCGCATATTCTTCAGCCGTATGTGGTATGCCAGTTTCCATTACTAATGTATTGAGTTTATTTAATTCTTCTGCCTGATCTTTCCATGGCATGTCGTAATTGGTTTTTCCAACGATATCTTTTCTTGATTTCAAGCGTGCACTTTTAGCTTGCGCATCATTACACCCTAAAAATACGTTATTCTTATCTAACCAATAAACATGTCCTGGCATTAAAGCAATTATATTTTCATAATAATTATGAACAGCTTGTAATTCATTTTTAAACTTTAATTTTTCTTCTTCAAGAGCGAGAGTTAATTGATGAATTTCCGCGTTTTTTCGATTAACAATTTCGTGTAACTCTTTTATTTTTTCAGAATCCATTTTTCACCGTATAAATAATCTTAATAAGCAAACTGATGCATTATTAAGTAAAAATATTGTTGTAACTAGTGCAGACAGTATATTAATGGACTTACTCGTCGAAGAGTATAGTAAACCGTCCAAAATGATCTGTCTCTTATAAGTATTGTGTGAAAATATTATAAACTATTTATGGAAAAAATGGTTATTTTTTCTTCAAAATGGATTATACTATGGCTATATTTTCGCTTGGAAATTTAGTGGTTTTTGATTTTAATAATCTAAAAAATAGTAATTTAAGTACGTAATATACTAATTTTAAATAATTTAAAATATATGCATGAATTGCTAGCGTACAAAAGAAATAAAATAAATGCGAAGGAAATAAGTAAATGCCAAAAAAAGTTAAAGGTCCCAAAGACGGTAAAATTGTTACTGCAAGCTTTGATCCAGCAAATAAAAAAGATAATAGTAAAAGTCGTTTTCCATCTCTAAAGACTACAAAAGATTTAGTCCTTTTAAGTATTAAAGGAAATGAGTTTTGTGCCGGTGACTATTTAGGAGCTATCGTGCAACAAGCTGTTGCTACGCATCAAACTCCTATTGATTATTCTGGTCCTAAAGGTAAAACAACTTTTTTAATTGCTGATGAAATTTATTGGCACAATCTTAGGGATAAGACTTTTTCTCCTGGCGAAGAAGCGACTCTTAATAAGCTGGCTTTGGAAGAAGGTGAATCGTATTTTGAGAATAATTTAGCTGCTTTCCTAGTTCCTTTAGGTACGACTGTTAGTGAGTTCCACGAGCTGTATCCTGGTGTTTCAATGGATAAAAAAATTTCTATTATCAATCAACTCGCTTTACAACAAGGAAAGAATTTCGAGATCGTTCGTTGGCATACGTGGATTACTCAGCGTGATTTTGATAAAACATTAAAAGACATATTACCTCATTATGACAATGTAGAAGGCCTTAGCGTAGCTGTTGATGCCTCAGCCGATGATTATGTGAAGCGCCATTGTAAAGAAGAAGGAGACCGTGGAGTATGGGCTGAACGTTCTCGAAGCTATATCAAAGAAGAAAGCCCTTCTATTATGTTGTTAGCAGCGCAGTTAGGTTATAATTTTATTATTTATCCAGGTGCTATTTTGCCTTCTTTTACAGCAACACGAGAGTACTTCATTGTTAATAACCATGTTGCTCGTATTGAAAAAGGTCACAGTATCAAAGACGAGTGTACCCATAGTAAATTTTGTTTTCACACGGAGAATCCTTCTCGCTTAGTCAATTGGTTGGAAGTTAACTTTACTAGAAGCCATGAGGCCGCAAAAATACAGGAAGCTACAAAGCCACAGAAAGTTACAAAATCAAATGAAGTTACAAAATCAAAGGCTATTAATTTTTTCCAGCAAAACAGAAGTAATCTAGCTTGTCTTAGAAGACAAACAGCAGAGGTTGTAGATGAAGACGGGGAGGTATTGCAGTTAGTTCCGGCCATTGTTTATCCAATAATTCGAGGAATGAGTCATGCTCTTGAGAGTCAATTTTCTACTCAGAAGGATAAATCAGAAAAACGCATACAAACTCCACTGACACAAGTATTTGAAGGCATTACCCGAGGGGTTTTATCAGCAGATCTTTCTATGTCAGATAAGATCGGATTTTTGACTGGACTGGTTAATGCTTATGTTGATCGTTCGGAACCGAAGTATGATGTTTCTTCTATGCCGACACACTCATAAAGATTTCTAAGCCCATATCCTATTTTATATGGGCTTTTCTACACTATCTAAAAATTGGATGGTTTATGGTGCAAACTATTCCAAATTATTTCAACATATCGGGGTTAAAAGGTTTTCCATTCACAAAAAACTTTTGGTTTTCTAACTTGAAAGTAAGAACATAATCATTGCCTTCAATCTTTAAAAGTCCTTTATTGACATAATCTTGTAACATTTTTTCTGCATGAGTTGCAGCTTCACCATCGAGATTAGTGAGGATTTGTGTTGGACTTGTTGAGCCAGGCGATATTACCTTGGCATCTGGAATGGTTTGAGCATTGGTGGCAAGATTATTCTTAATTGATGTACTCATGAGTACTTTTACAGTTGTTATCGGTGCTTTAAAGTAACCTTCACCATACATTTTTTGCATCATCTGAGACACTTCATCTCCTTCGCTTTTTGGCAGTGAAATTTTAAAATTGCCTATAATTTTCCCATCTGGTACATCCAACATCATTTCCGAAAGTTCTAATACAGCTCCTTTGGCAAGGAGTTTGGGTAACTCAGTTGCGAATGCAAGCGTAATGAGATTGGGGTTGCTATTATTTTGCATCAGATTGAATTCTTGTTGATTGATTTTTGCTGCAATGACTGGATCCAGATTTCTAAAATTTAAGTGTAAAATTCCTGGTCCATAATTATGATTATCCGTAAACAGCTTTTGCAATGACAGTTTAAAATCAATGTCCATTGCGCCATCATGAACATTAGAACCGGCCGATAAGTCAAAACCTCCTAGCTCGAATACCTTTTTACCTGCCAGATTGATTGCAACAAAAGGAATGTCAAAATGAGACTGGCCAAGCCATAACCATTCTTGGTGGCGTTTAAATTTATAATCATAAGTGATCTCACCAATATTGAAGGCAAGATTATTTTCCATATTGGAGGAATTATTAGCAGCTCCTTTGACTCCCAATAGCCTGAAGTTACCATCAATATCATCAAGATTAGAAGAAACACACAGCAAAGAAGATAAGCCCTGCCAATTTAACTTGAAGTCTCCTTCATTTTGTCCAATTTTACCTTCTATGGCAAAGGAGGGGAGCGTATATCTAAAAATGGTTTTATTCAAATAATTAATAAATGCTTCATAATGAGTTTCAGGTTGAGTTGTGACAAGGCCTATTCCAAAACGTATACCATGATCTGTAGCTATAAAAGGTCCATGTTTGATAAAAATAGGGATGTCTACATCAAAATCAGTTGGTGGTTCAGTTCTGGGAACATCATTTTTATCTGTTATATTTTGTGCCGGGATATGCATCTTAAATGTTAAGTTCGCTTGAGATGAAAACCAGCCTCGGTGGTATTTATCTAAATGAACACTAAATGAAGAAGTTTTAGGAATTGAATTTATATTTTTAGTTAGGGTATTCTCGATTGAGAAACCAACAGCATAGTAAGCGATAAGGATAAGCACTGCTAAAGCTATGATGAAACCCGTCCATTTTTTCATGAATACTCACATTAAAATCCCTTTGTTTAATATTATGTAGACTAAAAATTTTATTTTGCAAATTAAATAAATAGTTATCTTTCTTTAAAGGTTCGTCCACATCAGAATTTTTAGACAATTTATTCGAAAACTTCAAAGAAGACCAGATTTCTCTTTCCAGATCAGTAAATTATTAATAGCTCAGAGGAGAGCTTAAAATCTTGACTAATGGTCGTATTTTGAGTGCAGGTTGAATGAAAATCATCCTGGGTTTCAGTCGTGTGGACCTGAACCCAGGTTATGTAAGCTACACATTACCCACAGTTGCCACTTCGATGGGCACACATACTATTTAGCAAACTTACAAACCGACTATCTAATATAGAGCTTCCTTGCAGCTTAATTCGGGTGTCAGTGTAGCCATAAGATGTAACTCCTACAATCGCATTACGAGCAGGATTAAGACCCCCTGTCTGTCCTGCCGCTACCCCTCCAAAATTTTGTACCCAAGGACC
Organism: Legionella tucsonensis; assembly: GCF_001468035.1. Classification (GTDB taxonomy): domain Bacteria; phylum Pseudomonadota; class Gammaproteobacteria; order Legionellales; family Legionellaceae; genus Legionella; species Legionella tucsonensis. The sequence goes on along the minus strand of NZ_LNZA01000001.1, from coordinate 2,235,083 downwards.
ACCACTAGACCCCCCCGCCATATCTGATCCATACTCAACATTATTGGGAGCCACCGCGCGAGCACTTTGAGCCGTCACTTGATGCATTTTTTGGCATGAGTCCAAATTACAAGGATAGCCTAATAGATGTACATGGTTGGGTATTAAGGAACTAGTTCGCCAGCCTATGTATCCTGCAAGAGAACCCACGCGAGTGGCTATACCATTTATAACGATGTCATTCGCCTCAATCATGGCATAGTCTGCAGCGTTTGGAACTATCCCTCCACCCGTTGACCAGGCTGTCGTAGTGAGAACATATCTCCAAGACCAAGCTCGTAAAGGTGCTCTTCCGTCTCGAAAAGCTGGGACAAAAAGAAAATTAGTATAATAACCGCTAATGCCATTTCTTCCTGAATGAACGCAATGTCCGGCAGTTAAAATAATTCTTCGATTAATTACTGCAGCGGAACAAACATAATTACCCATTCCTGGAACAGTAAAGAAAAGCTTTCCTACAGTCCTATAGGGATACGTAAGATCAGCCGTTATCGGATTTAAACGAGAACTCGTAAAATTATAACCTGAGGTTCCTCGATCAAAAAAAGTTTGACCTCCTACTTTCTGATTAAGCAAGTTCTCTGGAATCAAAGACATTTCATCAAGCTTAATATCTTCTTCAGGAGGAGCACCCTCTTGCTCCTGTGGCTCTTCGGAATTTAACAAATCCCTATCGATTTCCTCAACCTCGCTCGGATTCACTTGAGGATAAGGCATTTCTTTAGCATTCATCAGCCTTTCAGGTGTCCAATAATCTAGAATTGATTTTTCAGGCTGTTTATTTTCTACTCCTACCTCTGCAGAGGCCGCAAAAAGCAAATGAGTTGAACAAAGCGTAGCAACACAAAAACAGGTTTTAAGAATTGTTTTCATCATGAACTCCCTTTCATCTATTTTCCTATCCCTAAAATATTCCTAAATTCCTCTCAATATTACGATGGACTATAATCCTAGGAATGTTTCTTATGATTATGACCATACTGATGATCTAACATGATCGGCACATGCCCAGCGGCTGCGTATAAGACATTTGTCCGTGACCATGATAATGATATTATGAGCAACTGTTGTTATGTCCGTGTTGATGGCTTTGCGGCCGATAGTGCTAGGATAGCTATGATACTGGGTGGGATACTCAGATTTTTTATTATTTTTATACATATAATCATCCCGATTTAGTTGGTCAGATTATAACAATAGATCGATAGATGAAATAGTTCAACCCCCGTTCTTCTTTTGCTTAATAATTAAAACTTAAATTGCAGAATACCTCTGGTATTGATTTAGGGGCTGGAAACGTAAAGAATGAATGTCGCATTATTATTTTAATGAAATCTTTATAACCTTCTGATTCTGATATATTTTTTTGAAAATCTTTTAAATTTACCAGCTTTACCTGATGTCCCTGTTCCAGCATATTACTAAATTGAACATCATCCATGCTGGAATATAAACCGCCCAATTCTTCCCATAATTTTTGTGTCACTTCTTTTTTTATTGCATGCCAGATGGGAAGTAAATTGTTTTCAAGAAGTGAAAATAATTGCATCAAGTCTCTATATTCTTTGGTTGTCTGAGGATTGGTGAACGACTCCAAATACTTCATCGCTACGTGTTCAATAATTTTATCTCGCCTGGCGGAAACAGCAAAAGTGAATGCTTTTTCGAATGGAAAGAATTCGTGATATTGAGGTTCATAAACAAATACTTCACCTGTTTCAAACTCATAAAACCATCCGTGGATGGTGAGCTCTTTACGCTCCAGTTTATTGGCAATGAGCGGATAAGATTTTAAATGCTCCATCTGTGCCAAAACGTTTAGCTTGGCCGCTTGTTGTACTTTTAAAATGAAATTGTCTGCATGAAGCTCTTTAGAGTCGTTCACTTGTTTTAAGACGGAATGCGAGTGAATAAGCCATGAGGCGACTTCAGGCAGATGTTCATGGAGATTGGGATTTAATAAGCCGTTCATTGCACCGCAATGTGAATGACCACAAATAATAATATCTTTGATAGTGGGAAGTTCTTTTAGGGCGAACATGAGTCCGGCAGCTTCACTTGAAGGAACGTATGAGGGGGGAATAATATTTCCTACATTCCGGATGACGAATAAATCACCAGGTTTTGTTTGTGTTAAAAGATGTGGCACTATACGTGAATCAGAACAAGTAATGAATAGAGTTTCAGGTTTTTGTGCCGCGCTTAATTCCTTAAAATCCTCCTCCATTTGTTTATATGATTCATTTTGAAATCGACGTACACCAAGCATCAATCGATTAAACATAAACACTCCTTAAGTGAATGATCGGTTGTTGTAATACATATGTAAGAATAAATATCATTATTATTTCAAAATCGTTAATTTATATAACAAAATTGTAATCAATGACAAGAGATGATCTGGATAATTTCAATAAATGTATGGATTTAAATCAATTGAAAAGAATTGTATGCAATGCAAGTGACGTTTCTTTTCTGTGTGCTAAGTGATTGTATTGTTGAAGATGAGGTTGAATAATGTCATTACTTCTAATAAAAAAGAAAGGCTGTTGTCATATACTTGTGCCACAAAACAAATCGGCAAAAAATAAAAAACTTACAGCCATATCTTAGTTAACTGCTAAAATTCTAGAGCTTAAAAGTTGATGGGGGTACTACTAGAGTGTGCTGAATTAAGAAGTGCCTCCCGAAATGTTTGAGTAAGCGTTGCTCTTATTTCAGAACTTGGAGTACTCGTAATATCACTTAATTTGTCACCAATAAAGTCGATTAAGTTGTTTATCGTTTTTTCGATTTTACTAGGGTTATTCATTAAGAAACTTTCTAGCTGGATCGTTAATTCTTCGAGTGCCTGATTAAAACAATCTTTTGCTGTCGATATTTGAGTGGCAACCGATGTAAGGCTTTGAGTTCCATTATTAAAAAATTTATATGGCCCAATCAGCGACTTATTTTGGATAGATGACTTATTTAATTTGATATGTGCTCTATGATGCGTAGGATCTATTTTAAGTACTTGTTGATATAGATCAAAGGCTATAACTATAGCATTTTGTTTTTGAATTCCATCCGCCCTATATTTACTGAAGAAATCTGCTATAAGACAGAGTAAATTAGCCAAAAATTTTGGATTGTGTGAATCAGCGGTTATTTTTTTCAGGGCTAAATGAAGAGCTTTGCTATAAAGGTGCGTCTCTTCTGATAGTGGTGCCTGAAACGAGTTGCTAAAAAAAACTTGTGAAGCTCGACTATTCCCTTGACTACTGGACTGGAGCAACATAAGGTGTTGTTGTGTTAGTACGTGGTGGGCTGTCTTAAAGGGGCTCATTGAGGAAGGTTCAGGAACAAGAGGTTGAGTGACTTCAGAGCTAACATATTGAATCTCCATCGGAATATCGGGATGGTTGACACTTAAATAAAATTCTTCTGATGCAAAGTCAGTTTCCGTTGAATCAATTGTGCTTTCTTCTAAAGTTGAAGTAGGATGAGTTTCTTCTGTTGACTCCATGTCTTTTAGCTGACTTTCCTCTTCCGATTCGTTGTCTTCAAGAGGTACCAGATTAACTAAATTTTGAAGATCATCTAGAATAGGATTTTCTTTGTCTTCTTCAGAAAGTAAGCCATAGAGTATTTCACATTCATGAACAAGTTCACTGGTATCATTTAGATTAAAAATGGCTAATCTTATTACATAGCTTAGTAACTCCAACTTCCGCAAGGGAGATTGAATAGCCACTTCCAAGAGTTTGTATTTGCTTATGAAATCAGACATGGCATGAAGGTTGGCTTCATTTCCAGTCTCTTTATAATGTTGCTCGAGTAAATTTAAATAGCCTAGGCTGCTTGAAAGCTTGGGGCGATCTTTTGTTTTTTCCTGAAAGGTAATAGCTCGATTCATCCATTCAATCGCTTGTGAAAGCACTACTTGCGAATTAAGATTCTTTTCGTCATTATCTTCTAGTTGATCTACTAACTCATCACTTATTTCTTCACAAACGGCAGCAAGTAATTCATGTGTTTTTCGAATCACTTGCTCTTTATTGCTCAAAGCATGTGTTAGTTTTGCAAGATGCTTGCTGTGAATAAGTTCGATTTCATGCAGTAAACTGGGAATATCTTGCCAATATTTTGTAATATTATCAAAGTGCAAGTCTTCAGCCTCCTTACGGATTAGCTGAAGCTTGGTTGTTACAATCTCGGAAAGTACATAAACTAAGGCATCGTAAAAATCAGAGTGTTGGACACTATTAGAAGCAGCATGCAAATTCAGAGTTTTTAGCGCTTCTGAGTAATGCATAAGTGCTTCTTCATATCTTTGTTCGTTATAAGCTTTATCGGCTTCTTGTTGTCTGAAGGTATTGAAATAAAATCCCATAATCATTTCTCGAAAAATAAAAAGCTTATTGTAACTTAGTAATTTTTTTATTCAACAAGTAAATATATGCCTCAATTATTTAGCACATAGAGAAGAAGCTTCAAAATATTATGCTACTGCTTACGAAAACGCATTAGATATAGGAAAATCCAGGTTCATTGCTATGATCCGCTAAGCAAGGTCTCAGAACGATGTTGCCAATCATTTCAATATCTTTGTGCATATTATCGTCTGCACAAAAATTAATGGTGTACTTGGTTAGAATGCTTGAATCTTCTTTATTAAGTAAAGATTTTTCGTGAGATTGAATTCCAGATACTACAGCTCTAAGCTCACCGTGTTTCCCTTGAGCTTGTTTTAGATAGCTTTTCACAATAGGCTGATTTTGCCGAATCTGAGATTGATAGTATCCTAAAATTACTTGCAAATCCTCTTTTAATTTGCACACATCACCAAATAAAGATTGATATGGTTTTTCATTCGCAACAGCGTTTTGCAGCTTTTTAAGGAGTGTTTCCATATTTTCAATAAATTCTTGATTGTTGGGTATTATTGAATTTTGACGAGCATGAGAAGTGAGCTTGCTTTTTTTAATACTCACCAATTGTTTAAAGTTAAATAAAATATCTTCAATATTTTTCAAGTCCTGAGTCTTGGTTAATGTGCGAAAAGCTTCTTTACTGGTTTTTGGAATAGATGTGCTATTAAAAAATTTTGACTCCATAGAGTATCTCGCTTATTTGGTTTAATTGTAATCGATTTGCGCACAATTATATATTTTTATCGGTCTTGGTGTCAATATTTAAATCACCATGTGCATAATTCATTCATTTGATGTGCTCGATAAACTACTTAGAAAGATAATGCAAATTAAGTTAAAGTAACGAGTTAAAATGATGGGTAGATTCCCGCTTGCGCGGGAATGACTTTATATATAAATAATTCGATCATTAAGTGATCGATGAATTGTTTAAAAAAGGTGACGATATCTCAGGCTTCTAATGACGCAACATTTTTATTTTATCATTACGTGAGACTTCACCAATCGCTGTTTAAAGTCCTCCAATTTAAAAAGGATTAGATAGTTGGCATCCCAGACCAAAGCATCCCATGTTGCTGGGGGGAGGTTTAGTGCAGGTCACTGGTCCGAAAGTAATTGAAGACGGTGATGCAGTGACTGCTGTGGCTGTAGTTGTACAGGATTGAGTGCTGGTAGTTGAAGAAACAGTAATCTTGGCGCCTTGATAAATTAAAAATTGTGGCCATGGTGTTATCGTACTTATATTAGGCGTTACTCCAGAATTAGCAGGTATCGTTACATTAATTGTTGGATGCTGTCTCGATGGATAAGTAATTTGCACCTTAAATGATGGCTGAGTCGGAGGAGTCGTACCAAATATGGTTAATAGAGTGCCATTGGTAAACCCTTGGCATCCCGTTGCGGATACCATTGCATTGTTGGGAACAATGCCTGCACTTTTTTGCACACAACTTGAGTTAAAAAGACCATAATGTTGTTCTGCCGTAGGGCCTGGTTTTGTGGGTTCATCGTAGGCCTCAAAGGCAAGAGCACCTATCTTATATCCTGATGTCTTTATAAAATTATTTGTATTCAATTGATAAAGAGTTTGGAAATAAGCAGTAGCATTTGCCACAGATGGTGCGCATGGGCCAGGAGAGTTACATGCATATCCTGTAGTCGTTCCCGCTGTTGCCCAACCTGTTTCTGCTGCCAATAGAACACGCCCAGGTGTATAAAAGGGTTGTTCGTTCGCCATGGGTAAGGCTGGTGGGGTTGTTGAACCTACAACATGTATGTAATCCCATGCGAGTGAGTTGGTCTGTTGTACTGTTGAGCTTAATGGAGGAGCCCATACAGCTGCTGTTGCTGGGGTTACGCCAAATTGAAAGGGATAAGGATCAAAGGCTAGGGGGGCTTTAGAAGAATAAGAACTAATTAATGTTTGCATATCGGTAGAAATTGCAGGGCTTGGGGTGACGAAATTTCCACTAAGAACAGCAGAGCTTACAGGAGTTGTCAAATCTTGTGCAGTCAGTGTGGCTTTTAAAGCAGATACTGCATTGGTTAAATAAGTAATGTTTGAGGTGCCCGTGCATGGAGGAGTCGTATTCCCTGCATTGCAGTAATTTTCATGCCCCGCAAAAACAAGTATGACGGTATTATTAAATACAGTATGGGTAACTGCCTGAATCACAGCAGTTAATGAAGCTTGGGCACATGGAATATAATCTTGAGCGCCTAAAGGACACCCTGGATACATAGTGTCATTGGGTTGTTGAGGAATCACTGCCTCATAAATAACTTTCATTCCCAAGGCGTTGGCTTGCTTAATAATATCTATCCAACTATAGGGTTCGGTTTGATAGGAGCGAACTGTTGTAAAACCAGCGTTCTGTAATTGTTGAAGTTCTGCATAAACATTAGTGGCCGCAGAATTGTTCAGTGTACCCGTATAGAAAACATCGTGAAAATTGAATGGGTAGTTATTGGTATAATGATTGGGATTATAATCAACACCAATCAGTTGATTGAATGAAAAGGATTGTATTGTGGTGGATGTAACGAGTTTATTGGAACTGAGGTTACCAATCAATTCAGCTGTGAGGGTAACTGTGCCATTAGTAGGTGAATTGAATATACCGACAATACTGCATTGAGCGCCGCTCGCTAATGTTCCAGTTGTTCCAGATGGAATACAACTGTTGCTGGTGATTACGAAATTGGGATGGAGCGGATTATTGTTTTGAGTAATTTTTTGTATGAAACTGGCCTTTGAAGCATCATAATTTGTAAACGTAAAAGCTACTGTATAGTTTGTATTTGCAAATGTTTGACGGGGCAAAGGTTGGGCTGAAGGGAAGTTGGTTGTACCTAAAATACCTGCCGGGACTGTTGTTGCGACTGTTGTTAACGCGGGTTGAACCTGAACCATGTTATTGTCATACCCGCTGTAAGCCACTAAAATCGTTTTTTGGCCAATGCTGCTTGGGGTTAAGGTAATACTATAGGTACAGCTTTCTTTAGGTTGCAGTTTTTTCCCTGTACAATGATCGTTGTATTTAAATTCTACTCCAGTAGCAGTACATTCTTGAGCTGCAGATGGGCACAGTATCGGGATTACCTGAAATGGTTTTTTAAAAGTAAAGGGAAGATTATTGGTAAAAGTATATGTAGAAGTGATACTTCCTCCTAATGTGGAACTTTTTGGTGGGAAAGGTTTATCCAAAAAATGAAGAACAGGATTGTTTGCAAAAGCCTGGCTCATCATTAAAAATAAAGTGCTTGCTAATTGAAATTGATTCATTTTCACTCTAACTTCCCTTGTAGTAGTAATAAGTTCAATAATAAGAAATGCTATTTAAAATAGGGATGAGTGGTTTTATTGATAAATAAACAATTTACGTTATCATACTCATTTCTATGTAACACAACGCAGCTTTCTTCATTTTATTTTTACACCATACTAATTAATACCATTCAAATTTGCTACATTTTAATTGTTTGAATCATGAATATGATAAATAAAATCCAATGGATGGTTTATATTACTTTCAAATCAAAATTGTCCTGTTTTCTTTCCGCGAACAAAAAATAACAGTCAATCCAAGCTGTTTTCAATAAAAACCGAGTGTGTTAAAAAAAAACATTGTGGTAATATTCGCACGTTTTATTTTGAAGAAGGCGTAGTGATGGGGCAAGAAAAAAAAGAGAAAAAGACACTTTGGGATGCTTATGCGTTTAGTGTAAGTTATACGGGACTCACTACTTTAATAGGGCATCCTGCAGAAAGACTTAAGGTTGCAATTCAAACAAATCTTTACCAGAGCTCTTATTCTATTACAAAACAATTCATAGGCACGAATTTGAACCATTTATCTACAGGGCTCATGTCTTGTATTATTCGTCAACAAAGTAAAATAATATACAGACCTTTGTTGATTACCTATATGCCGCATGAAATTGATAAACACCCGCTTCCTCTGGTGTTCAGCAGTTTTTTCAAAGCAACAATCGCTGCTACTTTTGATACTTTAGTACTCAGCCCGCTTGAGAATATTAAAACAGTGCAAATGAGAGCCATAGCCAGCCAGGATAAGCCTATAAAACCTGTTCAAGCAATGCAAACTATTTATCAACAAAGAGGGTTTCCGGGTTTTTTTGTTGGTAGTACAGCGACACTTGGAAAAGCATTTCCAAGTTGGCTCTATTTATTCATGACGTATCATGCAATTAAAACCAAACGGGAAAAACAAACTTTTTTATCAACGATTCTGTGGGCAACTGCTGCTTCAGTCCCAGTTGTTTCTGCAACTACTCCGCTTGATGTGATAAAGAGCCGACAACAGGCCTGTACTGATGAATTTAAGCCAACAATAAGAGAAATTGCATCAGGAATTTATAGGAGTCATGGAGTTAGTGCTTTTTTTAAAGGATTTAACTGTCGGTTATTACATAAATCATTGTCTACGGCGGGTGCTTATATGATTTTAGATATTGCAAATAAGATGTAACGTATTATCAAATAAGCCTTTGTGCTTTAGCCATCAGCATAGCTGCAAGCAACATAGTTATAGGTGTAAAGTACACCGCGTTGGTTGCTGCTCCGCCTACGGCCACAGGTATATCATTTAATGTGGGTTATCTCTGATTTCAATGGCAGCATAAAAACAATCCATATCAATATGAATTATTTTTCGGGGCAAAAACTGTTTTCGTTTAAATGATTTGGTATATGAGCAATGTATAGTCCATGTAGATCCTTATTAGCCCAGCAATTTTTAACTTATTTCAAAAAAATGATTAAGTATCTATGAATAGTATTATGCCTACGCACACGACTCCCGCAATATCCATAAATGACCCCCGGATCGAAGCTCATTAACAACCCCGCGAACATGTCGTGGGAATGGTAAGTATAAAAAAACAGCATTTTTTGTTTAAAATTAGTGCGTTTATCCTACATATAAACCTATAAATTAACCCCGTGCTTAATATTTGGTTAATGTGTTTTGTGTAAAATACAGCAAAAATTACGTAATAAGCTACATGAGGAAATTAAAAGATGTTGAGTAGAACAGTTAGACACACAAGAACTAGATTTACTCAAAGAGCCAATAGAACTCTCTCTCTAGGTGGTAATACAACAATTGTTCGTTTTTATTCTCAATACAATTGGAAGGAGTTCAATGCGGGATCTTGTGATATTGAGTCCGTTCTTGAATCAGGGAAAGAAGCATATCCAGAGGTGTTTAAAGATTCTTCTGTTGAATTTACTGTGTTAAAAAATTCACTGATCAAAAGAGAGGAGTTATGGTGGAAGCAAAAAGGTTTTGGACGTTATAAAGGTCACAATGGTCAATCCGTTGCTGATTTAATATTATTTGATACGCATCGCCGCTCCTTACAAATCACTGGAGCTTTAATTCCTTTATTGTTAAAAACGCCTGCTCAAAATAATGATTTTGGTGTTTTTGTCCGTGATTTTCACACACAACATATTTTACCAGTGATTCCGCAAGCATGTATGTTGTCTCAACGAAAGAAATATTTTAATTGGGTATATGATGTCCTTAATGATACAAGCAAGCAGGCTCAACATCCTCAGATTCCTAAGCATTTTAATAAATTTAAAACAGAGCTTATAAAGCGGAGGGAAAAAGGGATAATTGATGGATCTGACTCTATGCTAAGCGAACTAGCTATGACTCACGTTGCAGATGAATTACTTAAAAGTGAGGTAGATGAGCGAATATATACTCTTTCAGAACGCGTTATCGAAATTCTTATTAAACAAGCTAAATATGAATCTTTACCTTTAGTTTCAGCAATGGAAGCACATACATTTGTTGGAGTCCAAGAAGAAGCACCTAAAAGTTATCCTGACCGTTTCACAGTTTTGATGGCAGGGGGGCCAGGAAGTGGTAAATCCATTACAACAGAGGGTTTTGCTTTGCAATTACAACGGCAAACCGGATATTCATTAGATGAGCTGTCTCTTCTGACCGTTGATAGAAAACGAACAATCTATTATGAAGACGAATGTGTGAAGGGAACTCATAAAAAACATATTGGTACATTGACGCATGACGAAGCGGTAGTGACTTACAATATGAGCGGTGAGTTCTTAACGCGCCGTATGGATCAACATAAAAGAGTGCCTAATGTATTCAAAGAGATGTGCAACATATGGCCTAAATGGCTTGATATCGGCTTAAAAAAAGATGGCACTTATTTAATAACAGTTTCTACTAGAAAACCTGAGAATGCAGTTGATGGTGTTATTCAAAGGGGTATTTCAAATAATGATTTTATTACTCCTCCTGAATATGTATTGAATTCTTATCGTAGTGTGAGTGAGCGTTTTCCATTAGTTATTCAAGAAAACGAATCTAAAAAGGTAGTTATTAGTGTGGTAAATAATGAGTTGGCGATTGTGAAAAAATTCAGTAAAGAGAAAGGGAAAGATTCGAAGCCAGAAGATAATAAGCCCGCTGTAGTAGTAGATTGTGAGACTAATACAATCTATGTAATCAATCTCTTGCAATATGTAGATTTCATTAATCAAAGCCAACTCAATAGCAAAGCTACGTCTGTAGACGAGCTTTTTGAAGGTGCAGATATTTCGATTGCGGCAAGTATGACAAGAGTAATCGATCCGAGTAAATTCGGATCGGCTAAAATTGCATTTGTTCGACAAGGGGTTACTTCAACTGCAATTAATAATCTTGAGAAAAATGTCGTTGCCACCATTCAGGATGGTGCGTTTGATGTGCAAGATGAAACAAATTTTGAAGAATTAAAATCTGATGCTCCTGAGCATTTTGAAGTATTGGAGAGTTTTTCATCTCAAAATTCACTGCAAGCATCTACAAAATAATATGAAAAGGATTCCATGGAGGAATCCTGTCTTAGTTTTTGCATCGAATATTATTTAAATCTCGAAGCAGGCCCTGGGGCATCCATTGATGAGGAATTTTCAAGCTCTTTCACAATAGTTTTAACCGATTTATTTAATTCTGATTCGGCCTCACTTTTTTGGGGTACCGACCAATTTATATTCCTGAAAAAACGGTTAGAGGCAGGAGGGTACTTAATCGTTTTAGGGAGAGAAGAAGCAGCAAATCGTCTAAATAACATCATCTATAAAATCCTTTTTCAATAAAACAGCGTATTAGTTATGATAAGTTTTTATAAAAAATATGCAAGTTTTATTTTTCGTTGATAAATAAACGTGTATGTTATTGTTTTTTCTTTGGATTTAATTGGTCTTTATCTGGCAATGGATTCTCGTCTAATTGCTCGGCAATTGTTCGGGTATTTTTATTCAGTGAATTTATTTGTTTTTTGTCTGTAGTTACATTCCAGTCAAACGACTTCCCAAAATTTTTTGGCACTTTTTTAGTCATTGATTTTCTCCAAATTAACAGAGCAAATTTGTATTAAAAATGATTTATTTGTATATATTAGCAAAATATTTAATCTAGATCAGCCAAAAAACAAGAGAGTCGCTTTCACTCACATCATGCTCATTCAATATAAAATAAACTTGATGTATGTGCATTGACCGTTATGGTTTAAATGTCCTTTTTGATAAGACATCTAAGCTGTGCAGAACTTTTGTTCTGGTAGCTGAGGCGGCTGCAAAATCAGAACCTATGCCAAACTCATCTCGAGATAAAACTTTTTGTTGGGTGGTATCAAAAGTAGGTAATACCCAGAATGGCTCATCAAATGTTCGAATTGTTGCCCCAAGTAGTTTCGCCAATTTTTTCCCAAATGCATCGCTAACCACAGCAGAACAGGTATAAAGCCAGATTTCAGTAGATGGAACCCAGGCTTTTTTGAGTTTGGTCAATAATATTTTAGTGGCAGCTTTTTTACTAATAGCTGTTATTAGGGCTGAATCTAATCCCGCAGACTTAATGTCAGTACCAAGAGTTGACTGCCATTTTCCATTGGTAGTTAGGATTCCTTCAAATCCTACATTTCCACTTTGTGCATACAAGAAAAGATTAAGTCTTAGTACTCTGGATGCATATGATGCTCCAAATCCAGGTACCTTGGGTGCAAAATAGGTCACCGTATTAATGAGATCTTCAAGCGAAGTCATGACTTGACCAAAAGGTTTTGTGGCTTGATTATTAGCACTGGTGGCAGCAGGGCTAATGATGTCAAATTCCTCCTCTGAAGGAAGCCATTTGTCATTTCCTAGACCTTGAACTTCATCTGCTTCATTGGCCCAAGGTCTGGGAAACTTAGCATAACAGGCCAATTCGTAGCTAATCACTGTTCCTGTAGTGGATGAACTGCCACTACCACCCCCTTTGTCAGCATAACTGGCCGGAATAATTGAGGCTCCTGATTGTCCTAAGCTACCCCAATTCATTTTAGAAAGCACTTCATCTGCTCGACTACCGCCACCGAATAGATTTCGCACGTCATTGGGTACCCCAGGCATCATTGGACCACTCATTCCTCCTCCTGAGCTATCTCCAGAACTCCCTATTGAACCGCTACCTCCTGTATCTGAAGATGCAGAAGAAGGAACCAATCTTGGTGAGCGTTTATCCATCTCTGTAGCAGTATTTAATAAGGCACCTCCCTCAGAGATATTTTTAGTTGAGCCAGCATTCGCTGAAGGTAATCCCATTGCAGCCAGGGCTAGTTGTGCAGCAATTTTCTTTTCTTCAATGTCTTTTTGGGCTGCGACGGCTAAATTAGCTGCTGCTTGTCTCCCTGCCTCAATGCCTGCGCTGGTTGAGTTGTTTCCTAAAGCCTGTGCTAATGCGGCAGTGGATGCGAGTCCCGCCATATCACGGAACATGTTGCCATTTTGAACAGCATTTAATATAGCCCCCACACCTGTTGGATCAGGAAGTGTCGTAGGATTCATAATATTTAAAACAGGAGCCCCCAGCTGACCAGGGGTAACATCAACTGGTTGAGTACGAGACTCCATTTGAATCGCGGCAATTTCGGGAGGTTGTAGCGGTATAGGTGAATCTTGCCAATTCCAGAAGCGAGTGGCATCAAGACGTTCAGCGCAATTGGAGCGGCCCAGTACTGCTTCAGCAAAGACACCACCCGTTGGAATAGGTACAAGTTGTTCGATTGCTGTATTTGCACCTAATATTAAGCCACGATCTTTTAACCAACCGCGCCATTTTTTATGAGCTTCATCTTCTGTATCTGATTCAGTATTTTCAATACCTACCGCTTGAATAAAGCTTGGCATGCGAAATACTAAATAATTACTTGCGACCATGATAGGATTTGGATCAATTAAATCTCCTATTGGTTTGCCTTCAAAAGTATATGCCGATAATAGGAGTGAAATTTGTGAAGGATCCAATGCACGCCAAATCGCTTGACTGTAATGCAATCGGTTCTGTTCAAGGTGCATTTCCAATTCTGCTTCGCTTTGGTTGGCTGAAAAGCGGCACAGTTGTACTTCAACTGCATTAGGACTCACTTCAACAGGTAAACTAATGGGAAATTTTGCGCTGTTGTAACTGAGTTGCAGGGTTAATCTGCCAGTTAAATAACTTGTATTTGCCGAGGTAATCCTAATTGCAATTAATTCTTGAATTGGGATCGATTCGGTAGCAATCCAAGTAATAGGGCTGATGCTGTTTAATTTAACTACATTTCCGGATTGCAAGTCTAGGTTGACTGCAGTAATGGAAATAGCTGAACGATTTTGTGCGGTAAGATCCAACGAAATTCCTGAAAACTCTGTTTCACCTGGTAATGTGACACTGTTTGTTCCTGGCTTCGTGATACCTGCCAGAGTTATACGAGAGGCTCTTATGAGTTCATCATTTATCCAGTAAGGCCCGCTTGTGGGAGGCGGTGTAGTGGGTGGAGTTGTCGGTTCTGTTGTAGTTGGGGGGGGAGCATTAGATCTATCTTCTGCGGTGTTTGTTGCGTTAGTAGATGCTCGCATAGATCTATTTAATGGCATTCGATCAAGTACTGCTACGTGGTCAAATACGGAACGTGTCGGACGAAGGGGTAAAGTGGGCTGAATAATTACGGAACCGAATTCTCTACTTAATAATTCCTTTGCACGCTGGTTTATCGCTACATTGGCCAGTACTCCTTGATAGCGTTTAATTGTTGCTTGATCAAAATGAGTTAATTTCATGGGTACAAAAAGACAACGCTCTACCTGCTGTAATTGAACGTTTACTCTATAAATTTCAATGACTTCAAAATATTGAATTGTTAATGCGTGCATATGGTTGTAATTGGCGATAATACGAGTTGATACGGATTGATGTTCTTCCTCCGATACTTCTTTAACGATTGAGGCCCGACGATCGCGTACTGAGGAGGCAGCTTGTTGTGTGGCATCAGCAACTTGTTGATTCATGGTTGCAGCAAGATTACGAGTTCCTGATGAAGTTGAAAAACTTTCAGCATTGGAACTTGAGGTTGAAGATGAGCCGCTTCCGCCTAAAGTTAAGGGGCCCAAACTTAACCCTAAACCGCCTCCACCTGCTGAAGTAGTTGAGCTTCCGCTTGTTTTTGAAAAACCCGTTTGAACTTCTGTGGCAACTGCATTTTGCACTTCGCTGATTGCGCGATTATGGGTGGTTGTATTGGTTAGATTTTCTGATTCAGCAATCGTTTCTTGTCCCGATGCTTTGACTTGTCGTGACCAGTCCATGACTGCAATACGAGTACTTTCACCGGGTGCCAGCGCAATGCTATGTAATAAATTACCTAAAGTTATTCCTTGTGCAAACCAGGATTGAGCAAAAGTCAACATTGCTCCTACCGCGGGTGCTTTAAAACCAAAATCAGAGGAAACAGTAGGGGAGATATCAATGGGACCTGCGGTTTTTAAATCAGTTGTTTCCTGAGGTGTAACCTGATCGATAACCACTGAACGATAATAATGCCGTTCAGTTGGATATTCACCCAGGCGCGGGACTAATTCACTGCCTTTTTCCTCTCCTTCCTGATTTAAGTTTGGAACTCCAACATTTAATATGACTTGAGCGGCACAGAATGGAGGCCATCGACCTAAATCACCAACGGTTTCGACTTGCAAGTTATTTTCTATTTCAGTAACAAGCGTATCACCAATATCTCTAAAGACATTAATTTTTTCTCCAACTAAAGCATATGGAGTTTGTGGTGAATCTGCAGTGATAAAACTCGAGGAAATTTTTCCCGAACGAGTAACGATGGAGCTCCCTTCTCCATTTGCTGCTGCAGCAATATCCTGAGCAATCTGGAATAAAGGGCAGGTTGCTAAATCGTAGATTGTTTTAATACCCAATTTATTTAAGGTTTGTTCTGTTTGATTTGATACTCCGAGTAAGGAGGAAACAGGTTGACCCAGTGCATGCAAAGCGTCCATTTTTGTAAATTGGAATTTTAATCCGTCGCGGTATCCCATTTCGAACTCCATTTCCAAATGCGATTAGATCAAAAATAGCACACTTTTTATAAAAAATAAACTATTGGCGGGGTTTACCAATATTGATATGATTAAGAGCTCTATTGATGGAAGGGGATATATTGATGCTTGAATTTTGGGGTAAGGGGATTAAAATAGCAAGCTTTCGCTCTAATTTGGCTCAGGGTTTATTCATAGGATACGGGTTTTTTTCTTAGTACCTTGATCTCGCTTTGTCGGAATTTTTCCTCCAAAATTTTTTGCTTAGCGCGTCTTGAGCGTCTTTTCTTTTGGCGTTTTAATTTTTCAATTTTTTGCTGTTCTTTTGTTTTTTCCTCACTCACGATTGAATGTAGTTTTTCACAAAGGCGTATTCTTGCAAAATAACGATTGTCTTCACGGCTTCTAGACTCCTGACATTTTATTTCCAAGCCAGAAGGTATATGTTTCAAATAAACTGTCGAGGCGGTTTTATGTAGCTTCTGACCTCCTTTACCACTGCCCACGATAAACTTTTCAATGAGATCATCATCCCTAATATGAAGTTGAACCATTAAATCGGCTAATTTATCCCATTTTTCTTTATTAATCATATTGATTGGATGCCCATGGTTTTTCAATGAGATCATCATCCTTAATATGAAGTCAAACCATTAAATCGGTTAATTTATCCCATTTTTATTTATCATACAAATTCTCAATGAGAATTTACATTAATGAAATCAATTTGGACTAAATTTATTCTGCTCTTCTTTTGCCTCATCTTTAAAAGATGTTAGTTCATCTTTTAGTGAAGTTTGTTTCGTAAAACGTGCTCTTTCTTGTATCTCTGCTTGATTGTCTTCAAAATACGACTTATCCCAATTGAGAAGTGCCTGAAAGAATCTTGTAATCTGCCAACGTACATCAGGAGGCTCTACTTTTAGTGTATTCTCATTTACAGTTTGAGTAAATTGATCAATTGCATTTTGGACAGATTTTTTTGAACCATTTGCTTTATCTATTTCTTCTTTTAATGTTATCAGAGCTGCAAATGCAGGAGAATTATGGAGGTTATAGCTATCGGTTTGCAAACTACTTATTTTAGCAATTGTTTTTTGAACTTTTTCAGAAAACGCCATTATTTTATCTTTATCTTTATCTAAGCTAAGCAGGTAAATACCCTCATGCAACTCCTTAATTCCCACATTATTTTTGGCACTCGTCTCAATAACCGGAGCGGACTCAATTTTATTCTTGTGTTTAAAGTCCCTTATTTCTTCCGGTGTAATTGCAGGAGGATGAAGGTCTATTTTAGTAACAGCAATAATAATTTGTGTATCGGGATTTCCTTTTTTAACTCCATTTATATAGGTTTGAGCTCTCTCTAATGAATCGTGATTACTTTGATCGATGCAAATAACACTTATATCCGCAAATTGTTTTGCATAAGTACTAATCAGGCTATCATGTCTTTCAGCATCTCCCATCTCTGCAATGAAAAGTTCACAATCTTTGCTACTTGCTGAAACACTTTTAAATGCTACACCTATTGTATTCACATAGTCTTCAGAAAACTCTTCGCCTGATAAAGCCCTAACAAGCTGACTTTTCCCTCCTTGCTCCCCACCAAAAAATCCAACTTTGATTTTTTCTTTTGGAACTTTTTCTTGTGTCATAATACTTCTCATAATAAAGTTGCTTCTATACTGAGTATAGACACTCACTGTTTTTGTTCAATAAGAAATCATTTTGACGGAAATTAACTAAGAAAAGTAAATTATGAAAGTTACGACCAAGCTTGAGCACAGTAAGATAGAAATTATTTCTAATCAGCGGAATCAAGTAATATTGTTTAGATAGCTAGAAAGAGATTTTCATAATTAATTGTATTTAATCCAAGTTGTAGTTCTATTAGATATATTATTGAATGCTGTATGTATCTAATACATTTCCGAAAATTTCGGTGGGAGTCTATCGTCATTTAATAAAATGTACACAGAGGGAAGTGACATGTTTGAGAAAATTGATCGAATAAGCCAAAATAGAGAGATAATTACAAAAGCGATAAATCAATTAGACGTAATAAACTATGAAACGGTATCTACATCTTTGCCCAAACAACTGCTAGAAGGTTCATTAAAACTAGATCACAGTGTCTATAAGCCTGCTGCTCCAACTACAAATGGTGTTGGTCGATATTTTCTTTATGATCATCCTGATAAATCTAATCCTTTCTCTATATGGGTATTTGCATTTGCACCGAGACAAAAGACAACAATTCATGACCACAAATATAAAGGCACTGTTACTGTTCTAGAGGGGCCTATATCTGAGAAGTACTACCTGCCTACGGGCGAATACACTGCACGACTCGCGAATCGCGTTGATCGTTATCGATTTCACAGCAATCGCGATGACTTAAGTGATGTTTTTGTTCATCAACTCAAGCGAAGAAAAGCTCTAGGAGAAGGAGTGAGTGTCACTTTGCATATATACAATATGGAAGCCTATTTAGTGAACCTTGAAGGCAAAAAAATGGATCGCAGAAATTTAAATATCATCTACTCCAAGGATAAAACAATAAATAAGGAGAATATTCCTCCCTATTCAGAGGCTTATCCTGAATCTATCTATAAAATGTAGGCCCTTTTTAGCGTAAAATGGACCATACCTATCTATTTAAATTTAAATGGTTGGTTCATTTTCTAAACTCAATGCGTCAGTCAAAAATTCAAATCATTAATGTTAAGCATACGGAAGACCTTGCAGGACGCTGGTGTAGAGCTTGCATATCAAAAAACACTATAATTAATACTTTTTGATCTGATAATGGGATAAAAGTATTGCGCATGCCATTTTGATCGTATAGATTACAGGTTAAGCGAAATAAAAACTAAGGGACTAATGTTATGTCAATGTGTTTCGTTCCCACCATACAAAAGGATAGTTTATTCAATCAAAAAATCACTCAGTACTTGGTGCAGAGGATTAAGAATCCATTAGCGATAAAGAAAATTGTTTCGGTTTAAAAAGCCTTCTGTTTAGAAAACGATTCAAATCATAAGTGAGATTATACTGCCAATGTAACTTACAAAGAAAACTCGAGGAATATAAAAACAAAAAAGGAGTCAATATGTTTGATGTAGATAATAGTGGTAAAGGCAATTGTATGTATTACGCGTATAGTATTTCTTTAATGTATTATTTACGGGCTAAAAATGCTCCCGATATTACAGAAAATATTTTTAATAAGTTAAAGCTTAAAGAAGATGATAAAGTTGTGTTGCGTACATTATTGTCTAAGAACCCAAATTATCAATTTACATCTCGTGAAATCAAAACCATTATTGAGCCTATTCTTGGAAAAGCTACTCGGGATTTGGCAGCTGAATATACACTACGAGAGTTTAAATTGTCTTCTCATGATACCCCCTTGTTTTCCTCAGCGAAATACGGTTTGGAGTTTTGTTTCCGACAAGCACTACTGGAGAATGTTTCAGAACTTCATGAACTCATTGATCATGGCTTTACTAATCCTGATTATACCGCAGCTGAAATATATAAGATGAGTGGCACTGATCTAGCGATGACAGAATATGCAATTGCAAGAGTGCCACATGTTATAGAGGAGTTTAATCGTCTGTGGGCTATCAAGGTTGAAGAACTCAAAAAAGAAGAGAAGCTGTGTACTGAAAAAGAAATTAAGGCTTATAAAGAAAAGATTATAGATAATATTCTAAGAGATGAAACAGTAAATTTCTTTTTAGCAGATAATGAAAAATATTTGAACCTCTACAAAGAGCATTTACAAAAAGAATTTGTATGGGGTTCAGAAGAAACACTTCTCGTGTTACATCGTGCAATACAAGGTGAGCGTATGGTACGAAATGAAAAGGGAACTATTGATACATTTTACGATATTGAGATCGCATTACATATTCATAGAAATGGCAGCAGTCCATTTTTTCAATCCAGAAGCCCGGACATGATTTTGAATAATCAAAGTGATATTCATTGGACTTCTACAATTCCTGATACAATATTTACAAAAAAATTAACAGACATGGAGCAAAAACTTTTCGAAATACTTGATGAATTACGCATGATGCATTCTAAGGCTTCAATCGAAAAGGATAAGATTGAACATGATTTACTATCTGCTTTGATAAAGCAAATGGATTTAATTTATGCTAACCCAAGTTATGTAATGAAAGAAAAAGCGATTGAGTCTGTCTTTCAGCTTGTTGGTAAGTTAATCATTAAATTAGGATCAGATCCTTCTTGGAGTCTGCTGCTCGGTAATTTTCTTTCTGCGTTGATCGAGTGTACTCCCAAATTTTTAGCAGACAAACCAATGAACTCAGAAAATAAAGAACTATCCTCTAAGGATCTATCTGATAAAGAGCTCGTCTTGAAACAAGCTAAAATAAGCTCTTTAAGTATATTTTCTAGTCATACTTTGTTTAAAAAATCAGAAGAATCTCTACAAAAAACATATCCTCAAGAAATTGCTCATTATATTTCCGAAGCGAAACAGAGTGGCCCAAAAGTAGCCAAAGCGCTGAAGCAAATGTATCAAGAGGGGCTTGAAGCTAATAAAATATACACTCCAGAAAAATGTAGAGAAATCGCTTTACAGTATCTTAGTTATGTAAAATATAAAAAGCGTCATTTTATTCTGACTGATGTGCATAACTTTGTAAAAGAAATGGAAGAAATTATAAAGCAAAAAGGAAAGGATCTTAATAGGAGTTTGGAGCATTTGGATTTTATTGAAAAAAATGCAGTTAGAGATGCTTCAATATCATTGATGTGAAGTTTTTAATAGAGTTTAAAAGGTTGGGTAATTTACCTATAGCTGTCAAGCTAAGGAGTTAGCGGATGTTGTCATTCGGAATCCCTCCATGAAGGAGTACATTGTCAACATAAAAATAGCCCCGCTTGCGCGGGGTGACAGAGTTACTTATAAATTGAGCAAAATTAAACCATGAATATTCTTGGCTTCACGGGTAATTATCCAACTTTGCCTCATTAAATTAGCGGTTTAAATAATCAATCTCATCTTCGTCTGAATCTTCTGAGCCTGCTAAAAACTTATCTTCATAATCAATCACAAAACCGGCAAAAATTCGAACGATGCGGTCATCAATTTTTTCAGGATAATGCACAGAAACACTCCAGCTTTTGTCGCCAAAGTTTCGATTGAATTCAGCAATTGGATGGGGATTGGTAGTTGATGATAAAATGACAAATCGATCAAAACTTGGATTTGCATAAGCAAAGCCAATTTCAGTAGTTTTTCCTGCTTCATCATAGTCATAAATAGTAAATTTTGCAGATTCAAGAGTTGCTAAATTTCCATCAATAAAGCCAATTTGTACACCACGAGTATCATAAATATCAATCTCTTTTGCCCAAGGATATAAAGAGCCTAGGGAAATGATTCGAGTAATTCCAGTTGCTTGCCATCCATCTTTATTGGATAAATCATAATTTGTTCGGATACGAAAAGCACTCTTTTTGATTGATCCTGGGTAGGTCTCTTTTTGGGGGGATTTAATCTGATAAATTTCAGAAAATTTATAAACATCTTTTGTAACTACAAAATCATAAGGATGGTCTTCGTGAACACCATAACTATTGGCTAGAGTTGCATAGGATATTGCAAACAGGATAGACAAAAATGATATCAATAATTTACGCATTTATAGGACCCCTTAAATAATATTGAAAACCATGAAAAATAAATAAAAATATGAATAATACAATATTTTTCACATACCTCCTGAGAGGTGGAATGTATAGTAAATCAAATTGATCATGGAATAAATTGTTTCTAGGAGTTCAATGATTTTTAAGAGTAATTCAGCTGATTTTTGATTAAAAAAGATCCACTGTATTAAATTATGTTCTATATTTAGAACATCATCATTTAAAAAGGAATTTGCTATGGACTTAATTCTATTAATTGTCTTGATTCTACTGTTACTCGCAGTACTTCCCACTTGGCCTTATAGCAGCGGTTGGGGATATTACCCTAGCGGTGGCGTAGGCTTAATTCTTGTTATTTTGATTCTTGTATTGTTGTTACGTGGAGGTCCATAAATAAGGGGAAGTGCCTTCTTTATTGGCTGCAAAGCTCTCTCAAGCTTTCGTCTTTATATTGGGCTTGAGAGAGAAAATGCATTTTACTTCGGGCCTCCTAAATTAGCAGTATGCTGATTCTCATAATCAGTTTCCTCTTCTTCTGGAATTGGAAATAAAAAAGTAGATGTGTTTGTACTTTTGCCAGACTCAAAAATGCTTAATCGAGTTAGATTTGACTCACTTGATTTTTCTCCACGATTATCTCTTACTGTCCTTATTCCATCCCCTGAAAAAGACAGGTGATTGATTTCTTCTTGTATTTTTTGACAACCATCATTTATCGTTGAAATTTTAGGAGTTAATTCAGAAATCCTGAGGTTGAGTTCATTCATCTCTGCTTTTAATTGTTTCAACTGTTTGGTTAATTCTTTCTTTGCTTTTCTTTTAAGGGAATGATTTTGTAGCTGTTTTTCTATTGCTTCAATCTGGGCTTTGAGTGTTGCTGCTTGCAGCATCAAGCTTTTCATGGGAACCGTTA
Organism: Legionella tucsonensis; assembly: GCF_001468035.1. Taxonomy (GTDB): domain Bacteria; phylum Pseudomonadota; class Gammaproteobacteria; order Legionellales; family Legionellaceae; genus Legionella; species Legionella tucsonensis. Next base: position 2,212,630 of record NZ_LNZA01000001.1, on the reverse strand, counting down.
CAGTGTCTCTGAAGGCTTCTTTCATATGCTCCAATTGTTCACATATGGAATGCCTTGTGCTTGCTAAATGCTCCAATTTATCAGCATGACGCTCTTTAAAATCGTAGTTCCATTTTTCATCCGTAATGTAATGTTCTAATACTGGCGTTAACTGACTTATAAATCCACTTAGTCCCAAAAAGTCTGTTTCATGGAAGAGATCTAAAACTTCGGTCAAACGGGGAGCCATAATAATAGAGAGATTAGTATACGTCATGAGATTGGTATCTTGGAATGTACCTGCTTGATGCATTAAGTAGCAGTAATGATCAAGGATTTCTCCTGCACGTTGATGTTCTATTCTTTTCGAAAGTAATAAATCACAAATAAACTTATCGAATAACTCAGTTGCCTTTATAAGTTTTTCTTCTTTTTGAGGCTTAAATAAAGATTTTAATCTTTGGGAGAAGATGCTCAGCTGGCTGTCTGTAGAATTTAGTATGGGGCTGTCTTTAAAAACAGCAGGTATCATTCCTAAGATATTATGAAATCGCTCACTATCTACTTTATTTTGTTCCATCACATAATGGCTTAGAAGCTCCATATCAAATTGTTCATTGATAAATTGATCAAGTAATCTCTGTGTCTCTTCTTTTGCTGCTGCGACTCGAAAAACCCCAGGAGTATTTAATAATTCTGGATTTTGAGATACTAATTGAACAATGGAGCGGAATACATTCACTATTACATGTGTATTATAAGGACCAGGCATTTAAATTCTCCGGATGATGTTGCATCCTGTTAGACATTAACAACTATATTAAATCCTCCATAAATCAAACGCTTACCATCAAAAGGCATGGGATTAATATCTGGTTTTAATCGAGGATCTTCCATGACTTTTTTCATTCCCACATCACGAACCTGTTTGGACGGCCAAAGAATCCATGAAAAAACAACTATTTCATCTTCTTTGCACTGTACAGCCATTGGAAAAGAAGTAATTTTTCCTTCTGGAACATCATCCCCCCAACATTCAACCAATTGTAAGGCACCATGTTCTTTAAATACCGCAGCAGCTTTTGTTGCATGTTCAATATATTGTGCTTTATTTGCCTTTGGTACTGCAGCAATAAACCCATCCACATAACTCATAAAGAACTCCTTTTAATTCATGAAATACAACAGATTATAATATGGCACATTTAGTTCCATTATTCCAAATTAAATTATGATGCTAAAGAATGTGTACAAAAAAACTACCAAAATCATAGAACAATCTATAATTAAGATAAGGAAGAGGAAAACAATAGAGGTTTAAGAAAAGAGGATAACGCTATGCTTAAAAGAATTGTTTTATTTCTTGCGACTAACTTAGCCATAATTTTAGTCATTTCTTTTATACTAAGTTTATTCAACGTTGCCCCATACTTGACGCAATATGGTTTAAATTATCAAGCTTTATTAATTTTTGCCGCAATTATTGGTTTCACAGGATCATTTATTTCGCTTTTTATTTCTAAATGGATGGCTATCCATGCTTTTAATGTTCAACTTATTGAGAAACCAACAACTGAATCAGAATTGTGGTTAATGAATGAAGTTAAATCTTTAGCACAAAAAAGAAATATTGGAATGCCTGATGTTGGAATCTACGATAGTCCAGAGCCCAATGCTTTTGCTACAGGATGGAATAAAAACAAGGCTCTTGTGGCCGTTTCAACAGGATTGCTCAATGCAATGAATGAAGAAGAAATACAAGGTGTTTTGGGACATGAAATTTCTCATGTCGCTAATGGCGATATGGTAACACTCTCCTTAATTCAAGGTGTGGTAAATACCTTTGTAATCTTTTTTGCCCGTGTTGCTGCGTTTTTTGTGATGCAGTTTTTCAGAAGAGATAATGAAGGGGTACAAGGCGGTTTCGTTTATTATGGTGTCGCTCTTCTATTTGAATTACTGTTTGGAATTCTTGCCTCCATGATCGTGATGTGGTTTTCGCGCTATCGCGAATTTCGGGCAGATAGAGGTTCAGCGCAATACGTTGGTAAAGAAAAAATGATAAAAGCCTTACAACGCTTGCAGCAACTCATGGATAAAACACCAGCAGATGATCGCGCACCTGCATTCAATACCATGAAAATATCTGGCCATGGGAGTTGGCTCGCTCTTTTTTCAAGCCATCCTCCGCTTGAAAAAAGAATTGAAGCATTGCAAAAATAGCTGCCAACATACCCTAGAATTTTATTCCCATTGAAGATGATTTGATATCTTGAATGCGTTCCTCTTTAATTCCTACCTCTTCTTCAGTCTTTGCTCCTTTAAGATTCTCATAAAAAACTATTGAGAATAGCGCTTTTTAAAATCTCCCTTTTGATTTTGATATCTAAGCTTGAAGCTTTCATGTAAATTTTTAGTTGTAGCCTCTGAACTATGTGTTCTATTACGTTCAGACGATGTTACATAATATTGGTGTTTCTCTGTTATTTTCAAGCTTTGGAAAATAGGATTTACTTTATCAGAGGGATATTTTTAAATATGTGTAGTTCTTACTCCGGCCATATTTATATTGGATAAAGGGCTTTACCCCTTTTATTTGGGTAGAGTCGGATAAAGTCAACGAAAAAATAGATTATAAATTTAAAAATAACAGTAATGCTTTTTGTACATGCATTCTATTTTCACTTTGCGTAAAGATAATGGAGGCAGAGCTGTCTGGTAAAGTCTCAGATACTTCTTTTCCTCGTTCCATGGGCATGCAATGCATAAATACTGCTTCAGGCTTCGCATAAGACATCAAGGTTTCATTCACCTGAAATCCTTGAAAGACTTGATCATTTTTCTGATCTTCAAAGCCCATACTTGTCCAAACGTCGGTATAGACTGCATCTGCATTTTTAACTGCTTCTTCAGGTTTAGAAAAATTATAAATCATATCCTTTTTCATGCCTTGTGCTTGTTTGATAATCGAGTTATTAGGCTGAAGGGATTTTGGGCAGCAGTAATTAATCGTTATTCCTAATTGAGGTGCAAGCAGCATCAAACTATGAAGAATATTATTTCCATCACCAATATAAGCAACAGTAAGCCCTTTAAGTGAGCCGAATTGTTCCCATAAACTGAGTAAATCGGCAAGAATTTGGCATGGATGATGCAACGCTGAAAGACCATTAATTAAGGGAACTTTTGCATAAGCAGCCATTTCCAGTAAAGTCTCATCAGCATGGGTTCTTAGCATAATAAAATCAGCATAACCATTTAAAACTCGAGCCATATCCGCCGGAGTTTCCTTTTTTCGCGTATTGCCCACGCTTTCGATGGCTATTCCACCCATACTTTGGATGGCCATAGTAAAACTTAAACGAGTTCGAAAAGATGGCTTTTCAAAAATCATGGCAAGACTTTTATTAAGTAGAGATTGACTGCAAAAGGAAGGCGTTTGTTTGAGCACTTTCGCTTTTTCCAAAATATGCTTCAATTCTTCAGTAGTTAATTCAGTTCCTGTAAGGAAGTGCTTTATTTTTTTCGTAGATGATGTATTGATTATTTCTGATGATTGGGTGGCTAGTGCTTCAGGTAGAACTGTTTTTTTGCAAATAGGAAGAAGTTTTTGAATTAATTTATTCATAATGAATCCTTTAACCAGATATTTTCTAGTTTTTGAATTTCTCCATTTGCCTTAAGTTTTTGTAACGCCTTATTAATCTTTATTGTCAACGGAGAGCCTTTTTTAACAGCTAATGCATATCCATGATCTGCTTTAGCAATTACAGAATAAGAGAGCTTTGCGTTTTTTTTGCTGAAGATTTTACCTTGGGCTCCATCCATTAAAACGACATCAACATGGCCTGCAATTAATGCTTCAACAGCCTGATTGTTATTATCCAGTGCAGTAATTTCGATCTGAGGATAATGTTCTTTCAACCAAATTTCCATAATACTTCCAAGTTGGACTGCCACTTTTTTTCCTTCAAGTTGGCTGGGTTTTGTGACGGGATGATTGGGGTGATACACAGAGGCCATACCTTCAAAATAATAGGGTTCAGAGAAATCAAAATTGACTCTTCTCGCATCAGTAACCGAGATTGTCGCGATAGCAATGTCATCTTGTCCGGAGCTTATCGCAGGAAGAACAGTACTGAATTGCATATTGTCAATAACTGCTTTCTTTCCAAGTTCCTTAGCAATTAGTTTTGCCAGATCAATATCAAAACCCTTTATCTTTCCATGCTCGCTGTATTCAAAAGGTGGATATTCTGCTGCGGTGGCGAAATACAGGAGACCCTCATCATATTTTTTATTGCATGAAGATATAAAGATAGGTGATATCATTATTAAGAGTTTTAAAAAATGCGGCATCAGAATTTATATCCACAAATTATCCATTAAGTGAATTTAAATGATCTTTGGGCGTCTTGTCAATAAAAATGTGGAATGCTTAATGCGAAACAGCCAAGCTTCGATGCTTAAAAAACAAAAAATAATTCTACAGGCAAGTGAAGACGCGGATAATAAAGCACTTAAAGATTTCTTATATTCCGCAGTGAATGCAGTTATAGTAACGAAGAGAAATAATCTGTTTTTTAAACCATGAAAGTAATATAAGTAGGATGGATTTTTATTAATACTCAATCAAAATCCAATTGCCTCCATGCTTCAAATAAAATAACAGCAACGGCATTCGAAAGATTTAAGCTTCTATTATTCTCACGCATTGGGATATAGAGCGACGTGTACTTTTGTAACATTTCTTTAGGTAATCCGTTGGACTCTGGCCCAAACAAAAAAATATCTTCTGCAGCATATTGAACTGTTGAGTAACACTTTTCGGCTCTAGCACTGAATGTATAAATTCTTTTTTGATGATGTTGCTGAATGAATGTTTCCCAATTTTGATATTGAGCAATGGAAGTCCCTTCGTGATAATCCAGACCAGCGCGCCTTAATGCTTTTTCTTGTAATGAAAAACCAAGAGGGTGGATTAGATGCAATTTTGCTCCGGTATTGGCACATAATCGAATGATATTTCCCGTATTTGGAGGAATTTCAGGCTGGTAAAGAACAATATGAAACATAAACACACAATAATAATGGTTATAATTTTACTCATTCTTGAAATAATTAAGAACGCTCTTTAATTATATCTCTAATTATCGGTTTTAAACAAAGCATCATGAGTATATTTGTTTATATATTTGAATTAAAAAATGGTTTTACCCCTAATTAATCGAAACGTAGTTCAATGGTTGGAACATTCGGATGTAAGTCTGCCTTATTTTTTTTGTCTGTATCAACGCATTTAAAAAAGAAAAAAATACTTCTATCTTCTCGTACAATAATAGCAGTACTTGGCGTTGCGTGTTGACACTCTCTTTTAGGCTCTTCTTGTTTTGTAATGTCAATTTCATTTCCTGTATCTAGCTCATCCTCTGGGAATGTTATAATTGGTGATTGAGATTTTCGTTCCGAACTGACCTGCGTATTTTCTGTATCAAAAGCTTCCTCAATACTTATGGAATTTGCAATAGAGGCGAGTTCTTTAAAGGTAGGTAATGATTGTGCTTTAGATTTTTTCAAGTCAGAACGGGTTGCGGTTTCCTGCTGTGTGAATGCGTCACTAGTTTCTAACTTATGTTTATGGTCATGGGCATAACCCGCCTTAACTAGTTTTATTGTCCCATCATGAGAAGGAATATGTAAGCATGCTAGTTTTTTTATATCATCAATTCCATCGCGTGATATTAACTGAGGTATATAAACTGTTGATGAATAATAATTGATCGTGACCTCTTTGTATTTTTTACCTAAACCTCTCGCGAAAAAAGCAGCCAATTGATCGTTTGTATTATTCTCATCGCATATAAATAAATTAATTGCCTTCAGATTCTGAGCCAATTGAGGTGTCAGACCACATTGTTTCATCCGCCAGGCTACTGCATCAATTGGTAGTTGATAAGGCTCTTGTGAGAAGTGTTCATAATAGATTTGATTCACATTTACAACATGACGAGGATCTCCAGTTCCATCAGCAAGAATATAAATTACTGTATCGTGGTCTAAATTTTCCAGAGTAAAATTAAACTGAGCCTCCGGATAATCATCATAATCTTCTGTATTTTCGTCAGGATGACGATACATTACTATGCTTGGAACTTTATCCCTGTCCGATCTCGAATTGTATCTCCAAGATAATGCTCTCATATAAAGAGAGAAATTATTCTCACTAACAGTGAAAGGAATAAATAAAATAATTTTACTCATGGATAATGTTTAAATATTTAATGGTTTGCTCGAAATTATATAACTATTTGATTAAGAAATTATTAAATAAATTAAAAATAAATCATAAATAATATAAAATAAGCAATTAATCCAAGGAGGTCATTTACCTTGATTCGACGTCAATTCTTAATAAAATAAATCTTAATGGATGCAGTAAATTGCAATGGACGAATTTATGTAGATAAAAAATAGCTAATAATTTGATGCGGGCAGCTCATGGTTTTTACTGAATTTGTAGTTCTCTATATGTATAGAATTCAGTTCATTCACATGCAGTTGGTTAGGTAAAAATTGGATGCCCCAAAGTGCTATAGTAGCATTGGCATCTATTAAAAACCGTCCATCAGCGAGCAGTAGTGGTTTATTATTAACGAAAATGAGGTAGTTATCGGTAAACCAGTTAAAGATAATAAAATCTCGCAATAACGAAGGAGAGTCTTTGACATAATCGGGTAATTCTTGGGAGGAAAAATGAGGAAAACTTCTCATAAACTGAGTACTTGATTTTTTGAAAAGCGGAGCTGAAGCATCAATAACATACAAGCGATTATCCGCTAATGCAATTCCCCTCCACAGTGTTGAACTTAAGAATTTAGGAAACACGCCAACTTTTTTCACATTTAACTGGAGTTTGGCAAGCTCATCATGAACGACTGTTATTGCCCGATAATGTTGAACTATATTAAATAGCATAAATGAACTTACGAGTATTAAAGCAATAATCACAGGCTTTCTTTTATTAAAGACAAGAGTGGAGACTACTCCTAAACATAAAGGTACAGTGACAAAGGGATCAATAATAGAAACAATATCCCAACTTACCCTGGTATCTGAAAACGGCCAAAACAAAACTGTTCCATAAGTAGTACAGGCATCGAGTAGCCCATGGGTTGCATAGCCTATCAAAGCTGCGAAGAACGTGTATTTCCAATTTATTCGAAAACGTTTAAAAATGAGTAAGGCTAAAGTAACGATTAAAGCGCCTATTGGAATAAAAATTAGAGAGTGGGTGAAGTGGCGGTGATAAAGAAAAAAGAGCATCGGATTGCCTGACGCCCGAATGAAGATGTCCAAATCCGGTGCTAGTGCTGCTAAGCCACCCACAAGCCACGCATTCTGCTTATCTTGTTTGTATAAAACTGCCTGAGAACAAGCAGCCCCTAAGACTGCATGTGTAACCGGATCCATTTTTTATCCCTCGGAAAGGTACTTCGTAGTAAATATTTTTCCTGATAACCATTCAGTAAAATCAATAGTGGATTTTTTTCCAATATTGTCGTAATTCTTTTCAATCCTATAGCTTGCTTCCTGTCTCCTCAAATCACGCAGGGTTATTAAAAACTCCCAATCAGGAGAATAGACGGTTGAAAGCGGGAAGTCACGCAAATTTTCGTCAAGATATCTCTACAACTTGTTTGATAAATTAAAGGGAAAATAGCAAGACTCCCCAAATATCCTCCATCCCAATAAAACTCTCCATCAATTTCAGCTGCATTCATACTTCTGGTACTGGTTGCGGAAATACCTTCGATAGTAAATAACTTTGATTCAAGAAGTTTATCTAATAAACCCCAGGTAAACGCTCCATGAGCGTCCCACCCTGCAGGGCTGGATTTATTTTTTTCTTTTCGACATTGCAATCTCCCTATCGACATAGCAAAGTGTTTACTGATGCGTACATAACCTAACTCAAATAATCCTCGGCCACAGTGCCGTAAGGTAAGGTTAAATCAGTAATAAAATGCACCACCGATACAATTTTTTTAACGGGAAACTCAGCGATTGGAGCCAATGCATGGGGGTGTAGTTCCAAACTACCAGGCCCAGTCCAAGCTCCTTTAACGGTTACATCCTCTAGATAGGTTTTAGTGAGCTGATTAATCTGAGGATTACCATCAACTCCGGGTATATTTTTTAAAAGAAAGGTAGGCTTTTTCATAGAATTTAATATTGTTTCAGCATCCAGTTCATGGTGTTTATATCCCATAGTTGCAGTGGCAATTCGTAAGCTGCCATAATCAAGCAAACCGATTAATACATCTTCCTCAACAAATAATTTTGGTTTGGCCAGTTTTTTTGGAAATCCCCAAATCTCTCGACCACCCGCAATAGGTGCATGACAATCAAGAAACATCGAGATAGTGAATCCTCCTTCTTCTCCTTTATGTCGAACCGGAATTACTTGCCCAGATTCCGTATAATCACCAAAGCCTGTTGAGTCTGGCATCCTAATGAATTCAAATTTCACATGAGGTTCAAGTAGTTCCAGCCCAGGCGGCAATATATCTTCAAGCAACTCGGCGGAGGTTTCGTAAGTGATTATGAGAAATTCTCGATTGATAAATCGATATGGTCCACAAGGGTAGGTTCTTATCCATCGAGGTGCTGGCATAGCAAATTCATTTACCATTTTTGATTTTTTCATTATTTCCTTCCTTATGAAATACGAATAAATAATACAGAAATATCAAATATGTTTCGTACGAAATTTATTTTTCCATTAGTACAATCAAACCCCTTAAAGAGGATTCTAATAGTACATTATAGACCAAATATGTCATCCCATAGGCTTATCCTAGAGTTCATTTGGAATGAAAATGAACAGCTCTGGGTAGGGCTTTAATCAAGAGTTCCACTGGTTTTGTTAACTATCGCTTAATAAGACAATTTTCTTGAATCCATGCATGTAATTCTCTTACAAGATAACTTGCAACTTCATCTTCAGGCATCTGATGGCTTAGCATCTCACAAATATTGATAAATGATGCTTCCTGTATTATTGCATTTAGCATGGTTAGTTCTGAATATTCTAGCTTACGGTATCGTACTTCAAGTTGATGACGCCAGATCATTATGAATTGTGGGTTTTTAAGTTTTTTTGGGGCAGGAATGGATTTATTACTACGTGATGCTTTAATAAGAGAAAGACTATTCCAGTGCATCGTAAGTATTTTACATGACGGATGCAGATGGAATTTCATTTCTGGCCATTGACTTAATGGCAAAGATTGCAAATCAGCAACAGATAATAAATTTGCATCACGAGCTACAAGGGCTTGATATTCAGCCCATTCAAATACAGCAATTTCAGCTAAATGGTTTTTTTTCTTATAGGGTAAAGTTTCAGTTAAAAATTGACTGAGGTTTTCCCCAAAATTATTAAGTGAGTAGTTATATGATGGGTACGCATGAGTATAACTTTGACTCATTTGGCTAAATTTATTTTCACCCATTACCTCGGCTAATGTACTATAGTCGCTCATTAATGCTTCTTCTAGTCGCGCATAAAAGCCATTGGCATAGATAGCCACTCTGTCCGCAATAGATCCTTTAGGTGGAAAATCAAGATAAGGATTAATGAGTGGTTTAGAGGTAAGAATAGAGTCTTGTAGTAAAGTATGTAATTCAGTAAGTTTCATATGCTAAATCCGTTTTTTCATCCAATAAACAACTATGCTTTATTGCTTTTGCATATTCTAATTCTTGCCATAACTCTTCAAACGGTGGAATACGATCATCACGCTCAATCATCGTTGATATGTTACCAAAGCGTTTAATCGCTTGGGCGTACAGGCCCCAGACTTCTGTTATGACTGGATGATCATGTGTATCAATAATGTAATCACCACAATTTTGATGTCCTGCTAAATGAAATTGTTGAACGCGATCAACCGGGATATTTTGTAAATAGGTTTCAGGATCAAAGCCATGATTATATGAGCTTACATAAATATTATTTAAATCTAATAAAATGAAACAATCTGCACGATTGGCTATTTCAGAGAGAAACTCCCATTCAGTCATTTCAGATTCTTTGTATGTGATATAACTGGATACATTTTCGAGTAATATTTGTTGCTGGTAAAAATCCTGTACGTATTTAACTCGTTCAACAACATGAGTAATGGTTTTTTCTGTATAAGATAGTGGTAATAAATCGTGCATGTTGCGTTGATGAACGCCCGTCCAGCATAAGTGATCAGAAATCCATTTGGGTTGAATCCTGTCTGCCAATTGTTTTACTCTCTTAAGATATTCAAGATTCAGAAGATCTGTGCTCCCAATTGATAATGATACACCATGCATCACAATAGGATAATTTTCACGCACTTTATCTAAATAATAAAGAGGATTTCCCCCATCCACCAAATAATTTTCGGTGAGGATTTCAAACCACTCTACTTTCGGAGTATGTTCTAAAATATGACTGTAATGCTCCGCTCGTAAACCTAATCCCATGCCAAGAGACAAATATTTTTTAGGCTGGTATTGTGTGTTTTTTTCCATCTGTCTTTTTCCTAGACGGGAGAATCTATTGTTAGAGGTGAATTGATGTCTCAAGCAAGACATCAATTCGTTACACATTATGACTTGCAGCTATTTTTTCCTTTGCATTTATTCGAACCTTTGCAGCCGTTTTTACCTTTGCAATGGTTCTTGCCTTTACAGCAGTTTTTACCTTTGCAGCCATTTTTGCCCTTGCAACCGTTTTTGCCCTTGCAACCGTTTTTGCCTTTGCAGCCGTTTTTACCCTTGCAGCCGTTTTTGCCACTGCAATTGTTCTTTGCTAGATTGGTAGGGGAGTTAGTGTTCGCCTTATTACTGTCAAGGGCAGAAGAGGAATAAGCGCCTGAAGTAAACAACGCAGCAGCTGTAGCGGCAATAATTAAGCTTCGTTTATTCATTTTCAATCTCCATATATTTAAAAACAGCTAATTAAACAGCCAAGGAAACAGCATCCTAATAATAGTTGAACGATATAAGAAGTACAAGTACGCATAGAAACTTGTATTTTCTCAATTTACCGCCTCGAAATTTGGATACTGAAGAAAAAATACAGTTTCAACAGAGTTTTATAATACTGATATTAGGGATATTGTATTGCATGTGTATTACTAAGCTTATCACCAGGAGGAGAATTTTGATTCATTTGCTTGATTGGGTTTTCTTTGGATATTTCGCTCACTTTGGACGCTACAATTGAATCAATGGCTTTTAGGGTTTCGTAGGTTTCTATGCACGTTTGGGGCTTATGGTTATCTGTCAAGCTATGTAACCAACCTAAAAAACCCAATTCTCTTAAGCCTGGCTTACTATTTGCAATGATACTTGCTTGAGTTTTTATTCCTGGAATGATGTCATCTTTTATTGTTCCGCCTTTTTGAAGTATCTCGAGCATCTCCTCCGCTGCTTTTAAGCGGTTTATGTAGGTTTGTTGTGGCTTCTCAGGGGGATTGGCTTCTGTGTAGTTAATGTATTGAATGATATATTTTTTGATGGCTAATAAGGTGTTAATATCTTCGGGGCTAGCACCTTTGATATTCAATATGATTAAATTAGTCGTAATAGAATCTCTGTTCCTTTTTGCAAAAGCTGTGATTTGATTCTCTTTATAATGTTCTTTTAGATCAACCGAATCTATTTCAGGATCATAGGATATCCCTTCTTTAATCAAACTTCGGACAGGATTTTCCTTTTTTAAGAAATCTTTATGTTCTGTGCGCATTCTCGTCAAAATTTGTGATGGACTGTCTTTTGCATGCGCTCTTTGAAGTGCTGATTGTCGATTAAGCGAAGTCTGTACTCCCGAAAACATAAGGGAGGCAGTATATTGATTATCTTCTGTAGTATGATCATACATGTACATAATAGAAGCCATATCTGCTGCACGAATATCAGTTTGCACCAACTCATAGGCAACAAGTGGAAAAATATCTTCTGCACCTATAAAATTATGTTCGGGGTTTAATTTCACATCGCTGTATTTTTTGGCTACCCAGCGGGCAAATTTTGAGGTAATCGCATAATTTCCTGTTCTTAACGCATCAACAAATATTTGCGCGTCTTCTGCGTTTGCACCTAAATCTTCGATGGAAAGTACTTTTCTTGTCATCCAATCTCGTTGGTACAACAGTACGAGATCGGTTTCATGATCTATCATTTCACCTTTAGAAGCAATGAAGGTTTCAGCATAGGGAAGAAAAAAAGAACGCATTTTTCTGCTTAAGCCAAAAGCTTCAGGCGCTCTCATTATTTGAGTGATTATGCTTCTAACCACTTTTATATCCGCATTATCTGTTTCTACTGCAGCTGCAATTTGATTAAGTACTATTGGCGTCGTAACTTCGCTATTTACTTCTACAAGCTGAACTTTAGAAAGTTGGATTGTTTGACCTTTTTGAATTTTATCCAGTTCAAAAAGAGCAGAAAACACTAAATCGATACGGGCTTCTTTAGATAATTGGTCTGTTAAGGTTTTTGCTAACTGTTCCAGCATTTCTTGTTCACGTTTAATCATCATGAATCCTTGTGACGAAAATTTCTATGTTTAAATAGAATACATATTGTAAATAAGATGTTGTTTTTTAAAAAGTATGGTTCTGATTATTTATACCTAAATCTTAGGGAAAAGTTAACTCCACACTTCTCACCTTTAATTAAGATAAGAAATCCAAGCTTGGGAGCAACCAAGCAATAGTGAATTCTCTTATAAAAACGCAGGGTCCGCCTAGGCGGTAAAATAAAAGCCGCTCACCAGACAGTAGAAGAAGATATGCTATCCGAATCGGAATTACCTACAGGGAAGGGCCTCCAGGCATACTGAACACGTCAAGTAATCTTGCAATTAAAAGGAGTTCCTCAAGATTTTTTTAATAGGAAATGGATTGAAACTTTCGTCAAAGTCTTAAATTGGATTTATCAACTATCATCTTATATGACACAAATTAACCGGGCAGAATTCGAAAAAAATCAGCAATACGCTCCTATATAAATCATGGACAGTACCTAAAGAAGCTCTTTTTTACCGTAAAATGAAATTTGATTTAATTGGTATAACCACAGATCTCTGGATATACCATGGTTTAATTAGCCGCATAATATGCTAATCAGGTAATGAAGAAAAATAGTTCGAGTCAAGACTGTTTTTTTACTTTTTATTTGTTTAAGATGGTTAGGTCTTAATTCTTTTTAAGTATCCAGGTTTTGTGGATATTAATTTCAGCCCAATCGTGAATCAACAATCAGCAGCTTATATAAGCCCTTGCTGTGCCTGATTTATTTCATTTTTAAGCCTTGATTGTTTCATTGGAGTTATTCACATTTTCTGTGGATAAGTCTGTTTATATTCTGTTTAACTCCTTGTGAAACTTAGAGGTTAATCAAGTGATCCATCATTCTCCAATGTGTTTTTTCTATAAAAATCACATGGAAAATCTATCAAACTACACTTATGTTCAAAAATTTTCCTATACTTAAATTAATGTTCTAGTGAATAATTTCTGGTTTTATGCTAAGTCTTCATATTGGAGTTATCATGAAATTATCATATAGTTTTTTTTTAGCTGCTATTCTTTTTTGTAATCCTACTTTTTCTCAAGTGAAAATATGTGGAAATCAGATTGGATTAAACTCTTGCGATCAAGGCAGTGAACGGTTTATGCCTAAAGGAGTTTGTTATCAACCCGAAGAAAATGTTGATCCACTGAGTGATGATAAAATAGACACCATCACCCAAAATCTTATTCCGGCTTTAAAAACCATAGGAACTAATATCATTCGTGTTTATCAGGTATGTCCTGGCGGTAATTGTGCTTCTCATGATCAAGTCATGAAAGCATTACAAGAAAATAATATTCAAGTTCTTGTCGAACTCGCGGATTATAAAAATGGTACTCAATGTACGGTTGATCGAAGTACAGACAATTATCCGCAAACACTTTATGATTGTTTTACTAAAAAAATTGATGCATTCAGTAAGTACAGTAATGTATTTGGATTTTCTGTCGGTAATGAAGTATGGATGATGCCCCACAAAATAGATGATAACTATTTAAGGCCTTCAGCCACAATGAAGGCGTTGATTCGCGATATGAAGGCCTACATTAAGAAAAAAAATTATAATAAACCAGTAGGCGTTGCTTTACGCGATGTTCCCGATGTAACAATTCCATTAGCTTACTATTATGCTTGCCATTTACAAAATGAAGAAGAAGACACGTCAGCTGATTACATTGGTTATAACGTCTATCGATGGGGACAGGGTACAGATCCAGGCAATTATCCTCGATTACTCAACCCCTATGCGAAATATCGACCAGTGCTTTCCATACCCGATGGTGGAGATGGGGATGGTGATAAAATGATGAATGGTTTTAACGGCATTAATGTTCCTGTAATTCTAACTGAGTTTGGACGTCCAGATACACCCAGATTATTCTCACAAGTTGATTGGATGTTTCAAGAAGGCGCTAATATCATCAGTGGTGGTATGGTCTTTCGCCTCATTCAAAGAAAAGGAGAAGATCAATTTGGTCTTTATGAAGATAAAAATTTACAAACTCCAACGGCTAATGGTGGATTAAACAATTTAATTACAGAATACAATGAAAAAACACCTCTTATGCTTGGTGAAGGGGTCAACCTACGGAAAATTACTTGTGATTCCTCAAAATTTCCTGGTATGGATTCGTTTCAACTTGACCCTGAGCAACTTCCAAAAGCTGGAGGAGGTTCACAAGGGACACATGAATTATCATTTGATGTTGGAAATCTGAAATTACCACTTACAAATATTGCTATTAATTATGAGGATAGTTCTGGCTGGCACAATGCAGTAACAATCCCTAATCCAGGTAAGCAAAATTACAAAGGAAAAATACCAAACCCCAAAACTTTAAAATCCATTGGGTTTAATTTTAACGACACTTTAGGAGCATGTTTAGTTCAACCTGCAAATTTATTGTGTCAAGACGCATCTTGCAATCAACTTAAGACTATGTCAGCAGCATGGTCTGCTAACGGGCAAGGACCTTGTGCCCTCAAATAAGAAAAATAGGCGCGGGCGCTTGGAGGAGGTTGAACTCCCCCGATAAATGACTTTTTTATAAATGGCAGCCTAAACTATAATGTGCGGCTGTTTATTCGCGTTTCGGCAGAGCCACAAATAATGAGCCTGCGTGATTGAGTGCATTTGCTTCTACTCCAGCTTGGTTACCTTCTCCCTTATAGACATCAACGTGAGCTCCCACAATGGCACCACCGCTGTCTTGGGCCACACACCAGGAAGTAGATTTTTTGCAATGATAGATAAAATTCATTCCAATAGGAATTACCTTGTGATCTGTTGCACATGATGCATGTGGAGTTAGAGTAATATTTTCTGAACCATAAGGGCCACCATCTTCTTTAGCAAAAAATACATAGCTTTGATCGCGATTACGCAAGTCGTCGGCTTTATCGCGGTTAAGTGGATTATCTAGATATTGGCGAATTTGTTTTTCTGATGCGCCGCTTTGTCTAATTTTTTTAGACACATTACAGCGTAACTTTGCTTCATCATGACACTTAGGATCTTTAGCACAACGTTCCATTGCATCAAGGTTGCCACCACAAGTTGGGTCTTGTGCGCATTGGACTATGCGACCAAGCATGGTACGAGGTCTGCCATTAGCAGCCTCGTAATTGATACGAAATAATTTACCATCAAGAATTAATGAACCCGATCCTTGAACCATTAAAAAAGCAGGGTCATTTGGGTCTTTAACATAGCCAATTATATATTTTGGATGTAACGCTCCATGTTCTATTTCGTGTCGATCTGGCACTACAGAGTACGTGCCATTGGCATTTTTCAGACAAAATCCTCGCACCATTTTAGTAAGCGGGTCAATTCCACAAAGAGGAGTTTTCAAATTAAATTTTTTGGATTCCGAAGCGACACTTACAACACCGGGGTTACTGTAGATAGGATATAAAAATGCTCCACCACGTTGGGTGCGAGCCTCAACAGCAGCGGGGGCGTAATAGGCAGTAAATTGAAACTCACCCTGTTTAAATCCTGCATGATTTTCAGGCCAGCCCTCGCTTTTATACCAATCAAATTCGGTTTTGATGCTCGATAAATATTTTTGAAAATTTCCATGGGCAGCTTTTGCAAGAGCAAGCATTTTTTTGTTGGTATTTAGGCACCATTCTTGACGCTTGAATTTACGACCAGCAAGAGTCACTGTCTGAAATTCGCCATGGTTTTTATTGCAGTTTTCAATCTGGTTATTTAATGCTTTAATCACTTCATCCATATTGCCCACCGGGTTATCTAACGGGAGCTCTGATGCTGATATTTTATGAAATTTAAAGCGCAACACGCCAGGCTCTTTGGCGGCCATTTTCTGTCTTGTGGTAAAATCTGCGAGCCTTCTAACATCTAAACATCGCTGGATTGGATCAGCGGGGAGGGCTGCTTGAGTGATGATGCTGAAAGTCATTAGTGCAATTATTAAAGCGGATTGAAACATTGGTATCCTTAGCCTAGCTATAATTGAGTCTTTGCCCAACCATTGTTTTGAGTTTATAACAAGGATTATATATGCTATTGAATCAGTCATCAAAGGGATGAGTTGAGTAGCCCTTCCTAATGAAGGAAAAGCAGGTCAATATTCTTTTTA
The DNA here is from genome assembly GCF_001468035.1 of Legionella tucsonensis. Lineage (GTDB taxonomy): Bacteria > Pseudomonadota > Gammaproteobacteria > Legionellales > Legionellaceae > Legionella > Legionella tucsonensis. The sequence goes on along the minus strand of NZ_LNZA01000001.1, from coordinate 2,195,924 downwards.
AGACGCCCCATTAAAATTCAAGTATTGTTAAGTTTAATTTAAGGTAAATCGTATTTAATGTTGTTCTGTTTTAAATTTAATGGGTACGATTATGTTTTTAGAAAACAACTTGAAGAACTAAATGATATTTTCTCGATTTTTCCAAATCTTCATGCCAATCCTACAATTGACAAAATTAATTTGTTCTTAAGTTTGTCTAAGATCGATTTAAAACCCTTTAGCACTTCACCGGTTATAATTAAGGCTATTTTGATAGAGGCAAAGGCAATTTATCAAAGCTGGAAATGTTTGATGAAATTGTCTGATGCCCTTGAGATTCGCAATAAGCTTGCTTTTTCTATTCTTTTTTTGACTCAAACCATGGTGAATTCACGAATTTAAATATCTCGAAATTAAGCAAGAAAATAAATTACGTCATGAGTAAATACAATGCTGATGCAATGGCCTTTATTGATGGCAAAAAAATACATTGAGAGCTTGCTTGCAGCAGAGCAAGACAGGTGCATACTATAAGACGCTTAGCCTAAACGTCTAAGTCCAAACAAATACTTTTTTTCACCAAACTATTAATTTGAGTATTTCATTTTTTCTAGCGAACAACTTGCTAATATGAATATCGCAATTTACTATCATGTTTTTTTTTAAACCGGATGCATGACATTATGATTCTTTGTATTGATGTTGGAAATTCTCATATCTATGGTGGAGTTTTTTCCGGAGAAGAGATTAAACTTCGTTTTCGTCATACATCTAAAATAAGTACCTCCGATGAACTGGGTATCTTTTTGAAAAGTGTTTTGCGAGAAAATAATTGTTCTCCTGAAGCAATTAAACAAATTGGTATTTGTTCTGTTGTCCCTCAAATTGATTATTCATTGCGTGCAGCCTGTGTTAAATATTTTTCTTTAGAGCCTTTTTTGTTACAGGTGGGGGTTAAAACGGGTCTGAATATCAAATATCGTAACCCCATAGAAGTAGGTGCTGACCGAATTGCAAATGCAATTGCAGCAACACATATCTACCCAAACCAAAACGTGATTATTATTGATTTTGGTACTGCCACTACTTTTTGTGTCATTAGTGCGCAGAAAGTATATATGGGAGGTGCTATTTTGCCTGGGGTTAGGCTCTCAGTAGATGCTTTATCAAAAAATACAGCGAAATTACCTGCTGTAGAAATCATAAAAATTGAAAATTCAGTCGGACGCTCAACAATAGAAAGTATTCAGTCGGGTGTTTATTACGGCGCTATTGGTGCTTGCCGTGAATTGATTCAACGCCTGAATCAGGAGGCTTTTGACGCGGAAAACACTTTGGTTTTAGCAACAGGTGGCTTTGCTTCCTTATTTGAAAAACAGAAATTGTATGATCATCTTGTTCCTGATTTGGTTTTGCAAGGGATAAGATTGGCTGCTTTGATGAATAATTGATTTAAAAAAGCACCTACAATTACTATTAAAAAGAGTAATTGTAGGTGCTTAAATTTACTTTACGTTGAAAAAAATTGCTCACTGTATAGTCATCTTCATGCTTTTGGAAATATTTTTTGAGTCCGTCTGGAATAGCCTGTTGTTGTAAGTCCTCATTTTGATTAATAAAATCCTTTAAATCGCCCTTAGCATCTTTTGCATCATTGACTGTTCCTTGTAATAAATTTCCCAAAATCTTACCAAGCTGACTCCCTGAGTCGAACGTTTCTGATTGAATTTTATCATGAACTAAGACCTCTGCTTGAGTTCGAAATTTCACTACATCCTTTATGCATTGAGATGGTATTTAATAATGCAATTTCTTTAGACCTATCACTTTTTGAAAACGGTTTTTAATCCCGCATCATGCGCATCCCTTTCATCGCTAAGAAATTGTGTTTTTCTACATTAAAAATTCCATTTGGATTTGGAGGTCGTTTGAATCTTTAGATACTTTTCTTCAATAAATTTCCTCAGAGAATGTAGTAAGGCAATATTTTTAAAATTTAAAATTCGTTCATAATCTTCATGAATAGATCTATTTTTGAGCATTAATTCTCTAAACTACAAATAAATTATCTAGAAAGTGGGTTTTTATCTTGACGCATGGAGAAATGTGTTTCTATAGTGTATAAAAGTGGGGTAAAATAATAAAAAAGTGGAGAATTGTGGAAGATAAAAACTTTCACATAAAAGAAAACAATGTTTCGCGGAATAAATGCCATCACCATTGATACTAAAGGACGCTTAGCTATCCCTACGCGTTATCGAGCCGCGCTGGGTGCGGAAGAAAAAACTCCTTTGGTGGTGACTATTGATACTGAAGAAACATGTTTGTTGCTCTATACTGCAGCTCAATGGCAAATCATTGAGGACAATTTGCAAAAATTACCCAGTTTTAATGCTGCTGCACGAAGAATACAGCGTTTATTGATTGGCCATGCGACCGATGTTGAAGTGGATGCAAATGGTCGGGTGTTATTACCTACAGTTTTAAGAAATTATGCGCAATTGGAAAAAGATGTAGTGATGATAGGTCAAGGAAATAAATTTGAAGTATGGAGTAAGGATCTTTGGGAAACCCGACGTGAACAATGGTTGGCTGAGGAAAGTTCCGGAACTGGTGGGTTACCTGATGAAATGAAAACGTTTTCTTTGTAATTGGAAACAAAAATGGCAATGCATCAATCAGTATTACTTCATGAATCAATAGAAGCTCTCGCCATTAAAAGTGGAGGTATCTATTTTGATGGTACTTTTGGACGTGGAGGTCACAGTAGAGAAATTTTACGACATTTAAATGATCAAGGTCGTTTATATGCCATAGATAAAGATGTGGAAGCGATCGCATATGCCACAGATCATTTTAGTCAAGATAAGCGTTTTCATATATTTCAAGGTTCATTTGCACGAATTCAGGAGTTTGCTACTGAAGCAGGTGTATTGGGAAAAGTGAATGGTATTTTGTTGGATTTAGGCGTGTCTTCACCACAACTGGATAATCCGGAAAGAGGTTTTAGTTTTATGCAGCAAGGACCTTTGGATATGCGTATGGATTTATCTCAACATATGAGTGCTGCGCGGTTTGTTAATGAAGCCGAAGCAGAAGAAATGGCTTCTGTTTTCAAGTTGTATGGAGAAGAGCGTTTTGCAGGACGTATTGCGAAAGCAATAGTTACTGCCAGAAGCATTGCACCTATTTCTACAACGTTGCAATTGGCGGAAATTGTGAAGGAAGCAAATCCAAAATGGGAAAAACACAAACATCCAGCAACACGTGTGTTTCAAGCCATACGCATTCATATAAACCAAGAATTAAACGATTTAAAAAGTTGTTTGGAACAATGCCTTAAAGTTCTAGCTCCCAAAGGCAGATTGGCAGTGATTAGTTTTCATTCTCTTGAGGATCGCATCGTTAAACAATTTATGCGCGATAAAGAACAGGGAGTCATACCCCCCCCGGAGGTTCCCATTCGTTATGAGGCGCTAAAGACAAATTTTAAAAGAATAGGTAAGGCGATTATGCCACAAGAAGTTGAAGTAAAAGAGAACGTCAGATCTCGAAGTGCTGTACTTAGAATAGGGGAGAAATTAGCATGAACGCTGCAGCGAGAGTAATCAATCAAGGTACCTTATTTAATGGTCAACTGGCAGATATGCATATGTCAAAATCATTATACATACTGATTATATTATTAGTTGCTGTATTAGTGAGTGCTTTGGCTGTGGTATACAGTACCAACTCATATCGGTTGACTTTAAACAAGGTAGAACAACAAGAACAGTTAACTCATTATTTACAGACGCAATGGGGACAGTTACTGTTAGAGCAAGCAAGTCTGGCCACACCGGGACGCGTAGAGGAGCTCGCCACTGAAAAATTACAAATGCTTTTGCCAACATCTAAAAATACTTATTGGTTACAAGCACAGCAGTAGAAGTTTTTGTTTTAAACGAGTACCATTGCCATTTAGTTTTAGTAGCGTAGCCTGGGTGGAGGCAAGGCCATAACCTGGGAGTTTTTGTGCAATATAACCCGGGTTATGGCATTTGCCTCCACCTAGGCTACAGATGGATAAATATCCATGAAAAACTCGACTCATTTAAACAGACTGATTGTAGTATCTACCTTTTTTTCATTGCTATTATTCATTTTAGTTTGGCGTATGGTTGATCTCACGGTACTTCATCGCCAATTTCTGCAAGGCCAAGGTAATGCTCGCAGTTTACGTGTTGTAGATATCCCTGCGCACAGAGGAATGATCATGGATAGAAATGGCACACCTTTGGCAATTAGTACTCCTGTGGAATCAGTCTGGGTAAATCCTAAAGAGTTCTCACCCGATAAAGAACAATTTATGTCCTTGGCAGAGTATCTGAATTTAACTCCCAAACAGCTAAGCAGAAAAATAGTAGATGCAGAAAATAAAGAATTAGAATTTCTCTATTTACAAAGACAATTACCGCCCCCCTTAGCTAAGAAAATAAAGGCATTAAAAATCCCAGGCGTTAACTTTCAAAAAGAATTCAAACGTTATTATCCTGATTCAGATAGTATTTCCCAGTTGATTGGATTTACTAATGTAGATGATCAAGGATTGGAAGGAATGGAGCTTGCTTATCAAGATTGGTTGAAGGGTGTTGTTGGTAAGAAAAGAGTAATTAAAGATCGTTTAGGAAGAATTATTGAGGAATTAGGTGTCATAAAACAACCTCGCCCTGGGCGTGATATGACTTTAAGTATTGATCGACGTTTACAATATTTGGCCTACAGCGAACTCGCTAAAACGGTTGAAGAATTTGCTGCAAAATCGGGTTCTGTTGTCGTTGTTGATACAGAAAATGGTGAGATTTTAGCTATGGCTAATGTTCCTTCCTATAATCCCAATTCGCGGGGACGTTACGATAAAGATACTTATAGAAATAGAGCTGTTACAGATACGTTTGAACCTGGTTCAGTCATTAAGACATTGAGTATCGCCAGTGCCTTGGAAACAGGCCTATTTACACCGTCGACGATTATTGATACGAATCCAAGTTGGATGAGTATTCAAGGTCGTATAGTTCGAGATATTCATAATTATGGTGTCCTTGATGTAACGGGTGTATTAGAACACTCAAGTAATGTCGGGGTAACAAAAATGGTTTTAGCCAGCCCCCCAGAGCAATTAATTGGATTGCTGCGACGTTGTGGCATTGGACAACGAACTGAAAGTACTTGTCCCGGAGAAAGTGAAGGGAGCATCGTTAATGTTAAAGATGCAAAACCTTTTGTATTGGCTACCGTGAGTTTTGGTTATGGCTTATCGGTAACCGCATTACAATTGGCTAAAGCGAATATGGTTTTTGCGAATCAGGGTAAATTGATTCCAGTAACGTTACTGCATAATGACCCGCCAACTCCGGGCGTGCAGGTAATAAAACCTGAAACAGCACAACAGGTTTTATCCATGATGGAGGCTGTTTTAGGTAAAAATGGTACTGGAAAATCAGCAAGAGTTCCTGGCTATCGTGTAGCAGGAAAAACAGGAACAGCACGTATAGCAGGAAAAAATGGTTACAAAGACAGAAAATATACTGCAAGCTTTATAGGAATTGCTCCCGTTTCAAAACCGAAATTTGTTATAGTCGTTATCATTCATGAACCTTCTCGTAAAAGTTATTATGCTGCAGCAGTTGCAGCGCCATTGTTTGCTAAAGTAATGTCAGGTGCTTTACGATTGTTTAATATACCAACGGATGAATTGGTAGGATAAATTTGACTTTAAGCTTTAAAGGTTTTGTAGTTTAGTTAAATTGTAGTTTTGGATAAAACCCAGACTACATAAAACCTATTAGGAACCACAGTAATGAAACTCTCGCAATTATTAAAACCATGGATTCAGTACATTCATTCGGATTGTACTATTACCGATTTAGAAAATGACAGTCGTTGTATTCAACCAGGAGATTTGTTTATAGCTTATGCTGGTGCAGCAGCTGATGGTCGCTTATTTATAAATAAAGCAGTCTCTGCAGGTGCGGTTGCTGTTGCCTATGATCCTAACCTTTTTCCCAGGAATTGCGTATTACCGGAATCAGTTCCTTGTGTTCCTGTCCCTGACTTAGCGACACAACTTGCACCAATTGCAAAGCGGTTTTATGATGATCCGGGTCGTTTTTTAACTGTAACTGGAGTGACTGGAACTAACGGTAAAACAACGATCGCTTATCAATTAGCTCAGGCTCATCATTTATTAGGGCAGGGAGCAGCATATATAGGTACTATTGGCCAAGGCAATGTAGATAAACTCCAATTATTGGATAATACAACCCCTGACTCACTTTGTTTACAAAAGCTATTACATCATTATAAGAATCAATGTCTGAAACAAGTATGCATGGAGGTTTCATCTCATGCATTGGCACAACATCGAGTAGATGAAGTTGCGTTTAAACAAGCTATATTTACAAATCTAACTCTTGATCATCTGGATTACCATCTCAACATGGAAAATTATGCGATTGCCAAAGCATTATTATTTGCCAGAGAATCATTGCAATGGGCAATTATTAATCAAGATGATGCGTATCAAAAAATAATGGCTACTGCCGTTAAGCCCCATGTTAAAAAGTTAACTTATGGAATACATCAAGATTGTGATGTAAAAGCTGTAAAGTGGATTATGGATATAAAAGGTACAGAAATTGAAGTGCATTCTCCTTGGGGGCAGCATCAATTCAAGACAAAATCCCTTGGCCAATTTAATATTTATAATAGCTTGGCCATATTTAGTAGTTTATTGGCTTCTGATTATGCACCCGCACAGGTTGTCGAAGTAATGACCCAATTAAAAGCAGCTCCTGGGCGAATGGAAATTGTTGCCAATGCTCCCCATGTACTCGTGGATTATGCCCATACTCCTGATGCTCTAGAGAATGCTTTAATTACCTTGAATCAATTAAAAAAAGGACGACTATGGGTGGTATTTGGTTGTGGCGGAGATAGGGATAAGACTAAGAGACCTGTGATGGGAAAAGTTGCCAGTAAACTTGCTGATCAAATCGTCATTACCAGTGATAATCCGCGCACAGAGGATCCACAAATGATCGTTGATGAGATAACACATGGTATTGCAAATTCATCCAATGTCATTCAATTAGTTAATCGTGAAGAAGCAATTGCTTATGCTTTAAATGAAGCAGATGAACATGATGTTATTTTAATTGCAGGAAAAGGGCATGAGGCCTATCAACAGATTGGCACAATAAAACATGTTTTTTCAGATCAGGATGTAGTAAAAAGATTAATCCAGAAGTAAATAAAATGAACCAAGACTGGGTGCATTGTATTATTAGGTAAAGCGTAGCGGATCTCGAATTCGTGTTTCAAATTTCCCCGGGTTTCGCGATGCTTCACCCGGGCTACACGTTCTATTTATGTATGTATCGTTTGAACTTCATCGGTGACATTTCTTCATAGCCTTTGATTGCTACTGCAAATAAATTCGGATCGCCAGTCTCGTAGATACAAACTAAATCATCATCGTCTTTACCTGACTCAGGAATCCCAGGGGATGTTAAGTCAGCTAAAATATCATTGGTTATATCGATTGTATCTTCTTCAGACTCTGCTTCTACCGGTCCAATAGCAAACCCCCAGCTGGAAGAGGTATTGTAATTATTGACTGCATAGCCAATATAATAATTGTAAGCCAGTTGAGAAGCCATTGTGATTCCTACAGCTTGAATGTCACTTAGTTTAGGGCAGACTGATTCATCTGCAAAAGCAGATCCTGTAAGAGCCATCGCAGCTGCAAAAGAAATTAATTTGGTTTTTAAAGACATAGTATAACTCCTTGTTTAATCTAATTATTCCAACTTGATTCCGGGATAAATTTTTTTATCTAAACCGGGTAAATATCAATTTTTACTTATGAGCTTTTAGCAAGTATTGTTTTAATTTCATTGGGCTAATTGCATAATCTCTGACAGCAATAGAATAAACGTAAGGATTACCGGTGTCATACAAACAAATCAATGTGTCATGATCCAGTTCCAAAGGAAATCCAGGAGTTGTCATATTATTTAAAATTTCATTTGAAGCATCTAACGCATCATCTTCTGCATCTGCTTTTACTGGTCCGATAGCAAAGCCCCAGGTAGCTGAATTGAATTGACTGATGGAGAAACCAATGAAATAGTTATTACCAAGCTGTTGAACCTCTGAGATTCCTTCTGCTTGAAGATCACTCAAATCGGGACACGCATTATTTGCTAGGGCAGAACCAGAAAGAATCAACGCTGCTGTAAAAGTAGATAATTTTACTCCTAAAGACATTTACATACTCCTTTGTTTTTTTGTAAAAATCGGCAAAAGAGTATCATTTGATTTACTAATTTACAATGGACAATTTTAGATTTAATAGTATTTATTATGTAAATAATTCGAGACTATTGGGTTGTCTTATTTCTTATATGCCCAATAATAATTTAGTTTTATAGCTTAAAATTGAATCTTTTGAATACTGAGAAAAATCATGGCGTATTTGATGATTTTTACGCAAACTTAAGAAAGAGACTTTTTTATCTGAAGCATGCTTTAAAGATAATGTTTCTTCACGAGGGTTATAAATTTTTAATATAAGTTCATACCATAGTTTGTCTTTTTCCAAGCTCAAGGTTTGGGGCAACGAGACTTTTGCAAATTGAGGGAGAGCTAAATCAGCAATTTGGTGCAAGGCGGTACTAACCATGGCAACCGCAGCGTATTTTGCCTCAAAACTATGGCCTGCGATATGGGGAGTACATATTGTGGATTGATCAATAATACGTGCGTCGATATTCGGTTCATTAAGATATACATCGGTGCAATAGATTAATGGTTTTGAGGAATGGAGAAGTGCTTCTTCATTGACAATTCCACCACGAGCGGCATTAATCATGATACAGCCTGATTTTAATCGATCAAGAAAACTCTGATTAATCAAATCAGCACTAGGATAAGGCTGATTATTATGTAATTCAGCATGAATACACAGCAGATCAACCGAATACAACTCCTCGATAGTGCAACTTTGAAAAGCGGGATCACGTTCTGCTTTGAGTGGATCGTAAGTTAAGATTTCAAAACCAGCTGCTTGCAAACGTACAGCAACTTGAGCTCCTACTTTTCCCAGTCCAATAATGCCTGCTTTATTCCCACGTACAAGTTGTTGTTGTTCCAGAAAGGCAAGACAGGCAACAACATAATCAGCAACAGCTCGTGCATTGGAGCCTTTTGCATCAATTATTTGAATATTTTGGGAATTTAACCAGAGGCGATCAAGATGATCAGTGCCGCTGCTTGCAGTAGCAACGTAGTGCAAACAATGATTTTTTAATAAAAATTGATTTACTTTTAAATTGGCGCGACAAAGAAGAACATCTTGCCCAGAAAGTAATCCTGAGATTTCATTGGGATGATGATATACGGTTAGGTGAAAGGGCATAGGGAAAGCCTGCTCTAATCCTGGCAGAGAGGCATCAGCAAGAATATTCATAGTATTTGTATTGAGAGATTAAATTGCTGGCGTTCATATTCTAAAAATGGCACTGAGTGTAATGAGCCCCAGATTAATTATCGGGGTTAATATCATGCCTAAAACTCCGGTAAATAATAAAAGAATGAGAATAAAAAATCCATAAGGTTCAATTTTAGCATAAGCCATGGCTTGTTTGGGAGGTAAAAGGCTACTGACTACACGACTACCATCCAAAGGTGGAATAGGAAGTAAATTTAATGCAGCCAAAATTAAATTGATAAATACTCCTGCCTGGGACATGGCATAAAGAAAAAGTACAGCCATCGATGTGCGCGGATTAAGTATGAGCGCGATTTTGTTACAAGCAGCCCATAAAAATGCCATGAAAAGATTCGCAAATGGCCCTGCAAGAGTTACCATGATTATATCTCGCCGAGGATGACGAAATCGGTTCGGGCTAATTGGGACAGGTTTTGCATAACCAATAACAAAATTAAATTGTGTTAATATACCAACCAACAAAGGTACAAATACAGTACCCATTGGATCCACATGACGAAGAGGATTCAAACTTAATCGACCCAACATTTTTGCCGTAGTATCGCCACAACGATATGCAACATAAGCATGGGCTGCTTCGTGTAAGGTAATGGCAAATAAAATAGGGATAGCCCAAATACATATTTTTTGGATCAAGGTAAATTCTATCATTAAAAACTGACCGATAATAAAGGTAGTCTGATTCTATCGAATAGTTGTTTCCAATAACAAGTAAAAGGTTACGAAAGTCTTCTCTCCTATTATCAATTTACTTAATTTTTAATTTTAAATGAACATGTTAATCTGTTGATTAAATTGAAATCAGAAAGTTGATTGGTTGGTCTGTGCATGATATATTCTGACCGAAATTTAACGAGTCTAGGAGACAAAATGCCAACATTAAACAAATTAAAGCCCGAGCTTAAAGATGCCTTAGGGAAAATAAACGATTTAGTATCTCGATATGACGCGTTATATGTAAAAAGCCAAAGTGAGTCTCTTAGAGATAATCAAGATGCAACCCAATATGTTGATGACGTTATTAAAAGATATAATGTGATTAAAAAGACATCACCTGGCTCATCAACGTTACAAGATAAAAAAGAATCTTTTTTACCTTTATTGAGAGCGCATGCGGCTGAAGTCTGTATACTCGCTTTTTCTAAGCCGGGCGATCTCGCATCTCGACTCAAAGCATTGGATTTTGAACCCAGTAAAATTGAAGAAATAACTAAGGGATTAGAACAACCAGGAAATGATGATGATTTACTTTCTATTATTGTATCATCAGTAGTAACCAGTGAAACCTTGTTAACATGCTCCGATAGCCATCACCATGGTCATCCTCACGGTCACTGGTAGTTAAATATTGGAGAGTGGCCATGTTGTTGTTAAAGGATTGTGCTATTGATCCAGGCGATATAGTGTTTGTTGTATCAAGTAGTCGCAAACCTTTAGTACGATTAAAGCAGGCCGCTCAATCATTCACAACTGCTGGTAATAAGCACGGGCATATGGAAGTAGTTACAGTCTTTGTTTGCACTGGCAAGAATAAACACGGCATTATCTGCCACAATTATGAGCGACAGCTTTCTTCGTCAATAGATGTATTTATTAAAAATCTTCAAGAAAAGACTGTAGAGGATTTAACAGTCCTGCTTCTCAATTACTGCAGCAAAGAGTTGACATCAGTTCAAATAAAGAAAGCATGTGAAAGTGGTGTTAAATGGATAAAACTTTTGGCTTCCAAAATAACAGGGGATGAGGAGACAGAAGATCTCATCAAACAATTCCTTGTTGCATCGAAAGAAAATAAAAGGAGATTAATTCAATTATTGGTTATGCTTTGGCGTGCTTCAGGACAAGCAGAAACTCTTCCTGCAGTTAATTCAAGTTTGTTGGTTTTTAAACATACTGACAGCAAACAAAGACGACAATTCCTTGAAGCATACCAGGAACAAGTTCGAGTGACTGGAAGGTTGCATGCGCAAAGAAAAAGCCGCACCAGTTTATGGGCTGTACTTAAATCTTTTTTTCAATGGTCAAATAAACAGGATAAAAAAGATAGAGAAAAACGTACCCCTTCTGAGGAAACTTTTTGTTCACATAATGTGATGCAAGTTTTAAATCAAGTTAATCCTAATCTTGTAAATAGAGGAAGACATGTTCTACCCAAATCTTTGGAGGCAGGACTTCGTGAGGCGACAAAAAATATAAGTCAAGTTGAAGATACAGCGAATCAGGAGCAACTCGATGATTTTGAAGCAATGGTTGCAGCTCAAAAACTACCTCCGTTTAAATTACAAATTTTACCCTCATCAGGCAAAGAATTGATGAGCACATTATTAGCAGTGGTAGATAAAGAGATTCAGCGCATTGAGTTTAAATGGTGGTTCAACCAAAAAGATAGGAAAAAAGCATCTGATTTGAAACAACTCCTTTTGCCTTTTCGCGATCCCAAATATCAAAACTATCCCATTGAATTTCAGGTTGATGTCGCTTTAGAGCTTATCGCTACATTACTTCTCGCATTGCAAAGAAAAACAGGGGTCTTGGGCGAATGGTTTCCATCAACTGCTTATGCCAATGTGAGAGCATTTGCTCGTACACAGGGTATTTTTGATGGAGATATCCGCGAAGCAATAGAGAAGCTAAAAAGTAAGCCTGTTATTCAAAACGAGTCTCATGAAGAAGTAGTTGAAGATCTTGAGCCGGTGCCTACTGATCAAATTTATATTTTTTCTGATTGGTCATTTTCCAGTTGGTCAACAAGTAAGCGTGAGTTGATGTTAGCGCATATGATTGAATTGCTTACCGCAGGGCATGCGTTATATACCTGGGAAAATGGACAATTGGTTCAAATGAGCAAAAAGTCCATAAAAAATGCTCTAAATGGGGAAGATTTTGAGGACTTGTTGGCTTCTAAATTAAAACCAGCAACGCGTACTACCGTTCTTTCCCAAGCACAAAAGCAACGATTAGATACAACACAGATTCATTTCCTTGATTATAAAGTCTGCCAAGAGTTAGTAGATGATCATCAACCCATTGAAACACAACTTAATGAGGTAGCACCGATATTCTCGTCCAAACTGGATGAGTATCATTTGAATCAAACGAAACAAGCTATTATTGATGTTGAAATAGCAAATGCTACGCATAATGAAAGAGAACAATTCGCGTTGCAAAATCTAAAAAAGAGTATTATTAACCAAAAAGAAACAAAACAAAAAACGTATCAAAGTGGTATTGATACAAAAGCTTTTGTCGCTCAACCACATTATAGAAAACCCATATTCAAACCAGTTGGTCCACTGACTTTTACTCCGTCTACTAAATATTATCGTGATGAAGTTTATTCTGACCTGGTAATTCATGAAAACCCATCCTCTCCATTCCAATATTTTGAGTTAGTGGGCATGAATGCTACGGAAAACCTGGTTGAGTGTGACTATAAGTTTCATGCTGAGGGAATAACAGATGAGCTGATTGAAAAAAGGAAAGAGGAATCAGATCTTATTCTCTTAAAAGGAAAAAAAAGATTAAGTTTGACAGAAAATTGGCAGGCTTTACCCTCTGTGCACCCTAGTGAAACTATGTTGGACATCGCAAGTAATGGATTAAAAAAGGATGATTTTGAAATAAAGTACTCTAAAAAAAATCATTTGCATTATATTCGCTTAACAAAGCCCACAACAGAGCCTCGAGATGTCTTTATCAATTTATTGTTGCGCATGCCCGAACACTATAGAGCACATCCTGTTTTTAGCACATTAACGGCACAAGATGAGCATCAAGAAATACATTGTTTATTAATGAAATACCTTAAGTTTGGCAGAGATCGTGGCGGATTACGCAACTCCATTGAGGTAACCGTCCATAATGGCAAGGAGTATCTTGATGAGGCGAGAAAGTTAGGTGTTGCAAGTTGCCGTTTAAGAGCGATTGCCTTTAAGGAAGAAATGAGTCGTTTATACCCTGAAGTTCCTGTATCTATTGATATTAATCCGGATCATTGTTTTATTGAAATGGAATTGGATGGTCAATGGCAAAGGTATTGTCTCGGTGGGTATAGGGATACCCCAACTTTGATTGAATCAGTCAAGGAAGATACTGTAAGGTGTCGATTCTTTACCGAAAACACAAAGCAGCAATCTCACGCACCTGTTGAGGAAGTGAGGTTTGTTAACCGTTTTGTGTAGCCAGGGTGCAGCGCAGCGGAACCCGGGGAAACCGATGATAAGTAACCCGGATTCTGTTGCGCTGTACCCTGGCTACAAGGTAGAACAGGGAAATATATAGAAGTAGGGGGCATCATGATTAATCTGTTTGACGCGCATTTACATATTATTGATTACCGCTTCCCCTTGGTTGCAAATCAATCATATTTACCTGATGAATTTACGGTTGTTGATTATTTAAAAATTACAAAACCACTGCACATTCTTGGTGGAGCAGTGGTATCGGGATCTTTTCAAGCATTTGATCAAACCTATTTGGTACATGTGTTACATGTCTTGGGCCCAAATTTTGTTGGGGTGACTCAATTACCTGCTACAGCAAGTAACGAGCAAATTATTAAATTAAATCAGCAAGGAATTCGTGGTATTCGATTTAATCTGAGACGTGGTGGTTCAGAAAAAATTGAACATTTAAGTGACATGGCGCATCGAGTTTATGAGATTGCCAAATGGCATGTAGAATTGTATGTTGATTCTTCTGATCTTTTGGAATTAACCGATTTGATACTCAGTTTACCTGCAGTCAGCATTGACCATCTGGGACTATCAAAAAGCGGACTTCCAGTTTTATTTAAGCTCGTTGAACAAGGGATCAAGGTCAAAGCATCCGGGTTTGGCAGAGTTAATTTTGATGTCACAAGCACTCTAAAAACGATTGCATCGATTAATCCCGATGCATTGATGTTTGGTACGGATCTTCCCTCAACGCGCGCCCCCCAACCTTTTAAGAAAAACGATATTAGCCTTATTTGGGATGTCTTTGATGACCGTATAGCCAATAAAATTTTATTGACAAATGCCGTTGATTTTTATCGTTTACAAATTTAAGTTTTAAAAAAGCCTGAGTGAAGGCCCGCAGCCGTAACCCGGAGACATAGATATAAAACTTCCCGGTTACGGCTGCGCCTTCACTCAGGCTACTTTCTGGAGCTCTTGGCCGTTATATCGAAGCTCGAGAAAATCGAGTTATATCAAAGGATAATAATTTAAAATAATCATAGGACATATAGAATTCACCGTCATCCCCAACAGAGGTGCCCCAAGAGTTTCTTAAGAACAATAGTCCTTTATGTTTCACTCCGTGATTATCTACTGCAACTGCATTATCATCATACCCAGTAATGATCATTTCATGAGCTGCTTCAACATACTCAATATCTGCAATTATCTCTGGTGTTAAGACCCAGGTATCTTTATATATCCATGTTTTATATTTTCCTACTGCTCCTACAGTACCTAAATCAGTACGAGGAAGAAGCACAGCAAAAACTAATCGGTCACCTGTAGATAGAGCTTGCTTCACATCATTTAAGTTTTTTCCTGGGTCGGTTTTTTGAAATACATCAGACCAATTAACGTCTTTGCCAAAGACGAATTCACTTAGCGCACTAAATTTTTCAGGATCCATAAAAGATTCAGGATCATGCTCTGTATATGTTGGGTAGTATTTCATGCCGCCACAACCGAATTTCAGTTGCTTTACTTTATTAACAATTCCATACTGTTCCATCTGGCCAATTACATAACTTGCATAACTTCCATCCCAGCCGCTTAAGCCATAACCGTGTTTTTCCAAATAGCTACCCAACTGCAAATTACACAATTGACTAATATAATCACCTTTAGTCATGGTGGCATCAAGTGCTGCAGTTACTGCAAAAGTGACGCAGGTTCCATGTATTCCTTGATCCAAGACGGGTACATTACCCATACCTAATTTAACATTATTGGGTACAGATAAGGCTGCTGCTTTTGATGAAGCATTAGCAAATTGGTGAGTATGCGCTAAAGCATGTTGGGCGCGGTTGGTCAGAAGGTTTTTTGCTTCGTCAGAAAGATGTACTCGCAGTAATTGAATGCTCTTTTCATCTTTCACAAGATTATCGTGCGACAAATGTGCAGATACTTGCTTTAATGTCTGTTTCAGACTACCAACAACTGAAACGTCTTGGGCATAAGATCCCTTAATTATCATTGCCGCGAAAACAAGTGCTAGCGTTGACTTAACGGAAAATTTTGTTAAATCCATGTTCATTTGTTCCTGTAGCTAAGAATGATGTTGAATTGTTATTCTTCTTGGCCTTATTGTCAACATTGTAAACGATTTGAAATTGATACTTAGATGGCTGATTACACTGGATTTCTTATGATAAACATGTCTTTATTAAGATTTGTTGAATGGTTACAGTAGGCTAAAAATTTCAAAGATTATAGGGAAATGTCATTAAATAGATAAAATTTTTGGAAACTTCCTTCTTTGAGGTATTCAATTTTGTGGATAAAGTAAGAAAAGAGAGGAAAGATAATTTAATTGCTTTTATTATACATGAGTTAGTGGAACTTAAATGGTATGAGCACTTATTATACAATATTCATGCCACAGGATTACGCGCTTTACTGTTGTTATTACCATTCCACGGTATTTACGTGAAAAATGAGGATTTGATCGATGTCGCAATTTGAAAAGTTATTTAATTTTATGAAAAAACCTTGGGTTATTTTTCCCTATGCATTTTTGGTTATTTTAGCCTATTATTTTGTAGACAAGCCTTTGGCAACTTATTTTTACCAGTTGGATCTTAGTGTCAATATTCCTTTTTTGATAATATTGACTGCTTTGGGAAAATGGGTCGCTTATATCATTTTGTTTTTTATTGCTGGATTGTATTTTCGATACATTCAAGTTAATACTGTTTATGAAACTCGATCTTGGTATTTACTAGGTTGTGTATTTTTAGCCAATTTGGTTTGTTTGATTTTAAAAGTTGCGTTGAGTCGTGCTCGACCTGAATTGTTATTTTCCAGTAATGAATTTGGATTTTATTGGTTTAAGTTGAGTTCAAATTATTGGTCGTTGCCTTCAGGACATACGACGACAGTGATTAGTTTAGCAGCAGGATTAGGGATACTTTTTCCTCGATATTTTTATGTGTTACTTGTTGTTGCGCTTTTGGTTGCTGCCTCAAGAATTTTGTTATGCTTTCACTATTTGAGTGATGTGATGAGTGCATTTTATATTAGTCTGTTGGTTATTGGCTTTTATACGGAATACACTAAACGGAAGAATTGGTTCAATAAAATGGATTGTACTATGCGATAACTAGGATTTCAGAAGTTAACGAGTTTTAGCAGTATCGATCCTAAATAGCCAACCTAGGGAGAGGTTATGACTATAGAGACTGAATTAAAAACTCTGGTTAGCATCTATGCCAGTTATGATAAAGAAAAAAATTGTTATACAAGTGATTTGAACAATGAAGCTCTTTTACGACTGGACGCTGATTTTATTAAATTAATTAATAAATTGTTGCTTAAAGATGGTCCGGATAAAACAAAAATAAAAAAGAATTATAAGATTTTATCTTTAAATTTTCATCCGGACCTTATAGGAAAATTCAGTCCGGAAGCAAAATGGATTGAGAGCAATCTGTCTGAAAATCGCAATGATGGGGCTTGTTTTAAAACATTATCGCTATGCTATGGGAAGTTAACTTCACCTCAGGATTTTAAACCAATCAAATTTGATGAAATTACTACGCGAGAAGATCTTAAAAAATGGTTGGAAAACTTAAAAAATACTTCCAGAACATTTACTGAACGTCATTTTTATGCGAGCCTTCTGGGTTTATTTGATCAATCTACCGGGTATTTAGATGAAGTAGGAAAAATAAAACCAAAGGGAATCCGTGCTTTAATTTCATTTCTTCCAATGATTTTTATTAGTTTCAGTACCTTTGTTTTTGTTGAAGAATTATTTGCTGTTTATGCGCTTTATTTTGCTTTATTAAAAGGTGGTCAATTTATGGCGGGCAGTAATTCAACAGAGTTACAAAAGCTTGGTAATACCTTGCAAAAAATCACAATAGTTTCTGCCACAACCACAACTACATTATTAGTTCACTTAATCGAAATGACTTTTTGGGCATCTCGTCAGTGCTATGAACTGAGCTTGCAAATAGGTTCTACACTTTTAACACCATTAATTTGCTCCCCTTCCGAGATGACATCTGGGGATTCTGCAGCAGATGAAAATTTATGCCGTGAATTGATTCTTGCAAGTCAGAGTCAAAGTACCAGCGATAATTTTAAAACACCTGAATTAAAAATGATTGCAGCGCCAATTGAATCCTGTCTGGGAATATTAGAGCAACAATTTTTTAGAAACTGGAGAGCGGGAGGCGGAAAACATCGCTCATTAGATGCATTTTTGCTTAGAATGCGTGTAATCGATAAAGATGATGAATTGAAAGTCGAAGAAAAAGTTGCAAAAGCTTCCGAGGCATTAGAATTAGTTAAAAAAGATCCTGGCGTTTACACTCCAGGAGGAAAAACTGCTTTGGCAGTTGACAGGGCTAAACGTGTGATTAGTCTACTTAAAGATGACTCCGGGATGTCGCTTACCACATTAGGATTTCCTACATAAAGTAGCTTTTAAAGCCAGGTATTCATGTTCAATGTCTAAATTTTAGACGTTATATTCATGGTCTTTACCATTATCAAATTCAGGGTAAAATAGAAATACCCCTTGAATTTGGCAGGGTATCTCTGGCAAGATGCGTTAGTTTTGATTATCCAGTGAGGAATTATGAAAGTTCTCGTGGCAGTGAAGCGTGTAATCGACCCTTATGTCAAAATTCGGGTCAAATCGGATCATTCAGGAGTTGAAACACAAAATATTAAAATGGCAATGAATCCATTTGATGAAATTGCTGTAGAAGAAGCGTTACGTTTACGCGAAAAAAATTGGGCTACAGAAGTGGTAGCAGTAAGCATTGGTGATGAAAGTTATCAGGAAACCTTGCGACATGCTTTGGCCTTAGGAGCTGATAGAGCAATTTTGATTCGCACCCAAGATTCATTAGAAAGCCTTAATATAGCAAAAATCTTAAAAAAGATTATCGATGATGAAAAACCCGATTTAGTATTAATGGGTAAGCAAGCCATTGATGGTGATAATAATCAGACACCCCAGATGTTGGCCTCTTTATTAAATTGGCCTCAGGCAACGTATGCTTCCAAAATCGAAGCAAGCAGCGACTGTCTTCAGGTAACCCGAGAAATTGATGGGGGGCTTGAAACAATTAACGTGCACTTGCCTGCAGTAGTCAGCACGGACTTGCGTTTAAATGAACCACGATACGCCAGCCTTCCCAATATCATGAAAGCAAAAAAGAAACCTTTGGAAAACTTGGAACTGAATAGTCTTGGACTGTCACTTAAAAAACACGTTGAGATATTAAAAGTCACTGAACCTGATGCTCGCAGTGCTGGGGTGAAAGTTGAATCAGTGGCTGAGTTATTGAATAAACTACAGCATGAAGCCAAAGTGCTTTGATAAGGGGACACGTGATGAGCACTTTAGTACTCGTTGAACATGATAACCAAACATTACATCCATCTACTCGTAATGTTTTAGCTGCGGCATTGGAGCTGGGCGGCGAACCGACTTTACTCGTTATAGGAAATCAATGCAAAGCGGTAGCGGAACAAGCCGCAACTCTTGCAGGAGCGCATGCTGTTTGGTGTATTGATAAACCATGTTATGAACATCCATTGGCAGAGCAAATAAGTGATTTAGTTTTCTCATTTGCGCATTCATTTAAAGCCATATTAGTACCTGCAAGTACTTTTGGTAAAAATATCGCACCACGTGTTGCAGCACAATTAGATGTGTCTCAAGTTTCTGATGTGAGCAAGATTATCGATCAAGAGACCTTTGAACATCCAATATATGCTGGTAATGCTATAGAGACTGTACGAGTCCTTGACCCAATAAAGGTTTTGACGATTAGAGTAACGGCTTTTAATCCAGTAACTGCAAGCCAGGCTAGTTGTTGCATTGAACAAATCGATAAAGAATTTATTGCAAAAAGCGGACAATTTGTTAAACATGAGCTAAGTAAGTCTGAACGCCCTGATCTGGGAAGCGCTAAAATTGTTGTTTCTGGGGGAAGAGGACTTCAAAGTGCCGAGAAGTTTAAGTTGATCGAAGAATTAGCTGATGTACTTGGTGCTGCTGTAGGAGCATCCCGTGCTGCCGTAGATGCCGGGTTTGTTCCTAATGATTATCAGGTGGGGCAAACCGGAAGGATAGTTGCACCAATGCTTTATATTGCTGTGGGAATTTCTGGAGCGGTACAGCATTTGGCAGGGATGAAAGACTCCAAGATTATTGTTGCAATTAATAAGGATGAAGATGCCCCTATTTTTCAAATTGCTGACTATGGTTTGGTTGGTGATTTATTTGAACTCGTGCCACAGTTAATAGCACAATTAAAAAACCGTTAGAGGGAGAAAGTATGTTAGTAGGTGTTCCAAAAGAAATTAAACCTCAAGAAAATCGTGTAGGTCTTGTTCCTTCTAGTATTAGGGAAATTATACGAGTAGGTAGCGCTGCTATAGTAGAGAAGGGTGCTGGATTGGGAATTGGGATTTCTGATGATGATTATCGACATGCCGGAGCAGAGGTTGTTGATAGTGCGGATGAAGTATTTTCTAGAGCCGAACTCATTATTAAAGTAAAAGAACCGCAACCCATAGAGTGCAAACGTCTTCGCGAAGGTCAAACTTTATTTACCTATTTGCATTTGGCCCCAGATCCTCACCAAGCACGAATGCTTAAAGAGTCTGGAGTTACTGCTATAGCTTATGAAACGGTAACGGAAGATACTGGTGGTTTGCCTTTATTGGCTCCTATGTCACAAGTTGCTGGGCGTATGTCCATTCAGGCAGGAGCGCATTGCTTAGAGATGGCTCAAGGTGGTAGTGGTGTTTTACTCGGTGGTGTTCCTGGGGTAGCTGCGGCAAATGTCGTGGTCATTGGAGGAGGAGTAGTTGGTACTAATGCAGTACGTATGGCAATGGGTATGGAAGCTCGAGTGACAGTACTTGATCGCTCCTTACAACGTTTAAACGAGTTGGACTTCCAATTTGGTTCTAAGATCAATACGGTTTATTCTACTGCGGATGCCATAGAAAAATATACAGCCAGTGCTGATTTAGTGATTGGTGCGGTATTAGTTCCTGGCGCAGCAGCTCCCAAATTAATGACTCGCGCCATGCTTAAATCAATGCGCCCTGGTTCGGTACTGGTGGATGTAGCTATTGACCAAGGTGGATGTTTCGAAACAAGCCGACCTACAACACATCAAGAGCCTACATATGTTGTCGATAATGTGGTGCACTATTGTGTTGCAAATATGCCGGGCGCTGTGCCAAGAACATCAACCTTTGCTTTGAATAATGCAACCTTACCTTTCATTTTAAGTATCGTAACTAAAGGTGTTAAGCTGGCTTTATTGAATGATAAGCATTTACTTAATGGCTTAAATGTTCATCAGGGTAAAATTACCTTTGATGCAGTTGCCCGTGATTTAGGCTATGAGCATACACCGGCAACAATCGCATTGGCTGGTCGATAAAACTTCATTGTTTGTCTGATTTACTCTATCAATTGTAGCCTGGGTGAAGGCAAAGCCGTAACCCGGGATTGAGAAATCCAGTAACCTGGGGTTTCGCTGTGTGTCCCCCACGCTATAATAAACTTTAGGGACGTTGCCTAGGATTTATTTATAAAAACTCACATTATTTACTATTCGCAATTATTTGAATTTGGATCGATTAGAAATGCAATACTCGAAGTTAGGTAGAGTTGCGTCAGTTTGGAGCGCTTCAGGAGAACCGCATGCTAAAGCATGCTTTGGATTTTTTCTCCAGAGAAAGTCGAACTTCGTAATGTGGAAAGCAGCACCAAATGCTTAGAACTGTTTATGAGTGGATTGGCTGAGAGATCCCAAATTTCTGAAAATGATGTCTGATTCACCTGATTTTTATTTTGATGCAGCGCTCAAAGAGAATTGTAATTTACTTTCTTGGTTACTCGAACAGCTTATGAGAATTGCACCAGGTTATTTAATCAAATTTATTATTAATTGCTTGACTCAGTGTATAAACAAAGCTGCAAATTCAATTACTCTTAAAGATTATTAGTTGGAAACATTGCAATCGTATTTTAAGCTTGTGGCCTGGATAAGGCTTCACCTTTACTCCAGGTTATATTAATTTAAAACAAACTATCTTCGCTCATTGGAATTTGTTGCTGATCATTACTCGCATTAAAGACAGGAGTTGGATCTTCTTCCGCTGGAACTTCTTTATTACGAAAATACTCGATGATGCCATTTTCCTGATTAGGACGCGCCAATAAACCACTGTTTGGATCAATGCGAACTGCAATTACATCCTCAGGTTGTCTCATTTCATTTTCAGGTTTTCCTTTCAAAGCCACTTTCATAAAGTCGATCCATAAAGGCAAAGCGAGTCCCGCAGCATATTCATGTAAGGATTTGGGGTTATCAAAACCTACCCATGTTGTTACAACAAGGTCAGAATTAAACCCAGCAAACCAGGCATCTACTAGATCATTAGTTGTACCGGTCTTACCTGCTATGTCTTGGCGATTAAGTACACGAGCTGCGCGGGCAGTACCATGCTGAATAACATCTTTTAAAGCAGTATATATTAAAAAGTTAAGATCCTCGGGAATAACTCGTGGAGCCAGTGTTGAATGGTCCACACTGTTGTCGCAGTTATTACAAACAACGGTTGGTTTGGCTTGCAATAATATTTTGCCATCTGCGTCAGTAATATGATCAATGAGATAAGGTTCGACCTTATAACCACCATTTGCGAAAACAGCATAAGCAGCAGTCAAGTCCATAGGGCTAATTGATAAACTGCCTAAAGCCAGGGATAGGCCTCTAGGAAGTGTTTTCTTATTAAATCCGAAACGAGCTAGGAAATCGATGGTGTAATTGATACCAATGTCATCAAGGATACGTATAGACACTAGGTTTTTAGATTGAACCAAGGCTTGTTTTAACCGTGTCGGTCCATTGAATTTCAAATTCACATTATGAGGGCGCCATAAATTTGGCTGACTTGGATCATCAACGACAATAGGCGCATCATTAATCAATGTTGCCAAGGTATAACCGTTATTTAAAGCTGCAGCATAGACAAAAGGTTTAAAGCTGGACCCTGGTTGCCTGCTGGATTGAGTTGCCCGGTTAAATTTGCTTTTTTGAAAGTTGAATCCACCAACGAGCACCTCTATGGCACCATTTTTAGGATTAAGTGCTACCATTGCTGATTCAGCTTCAGGAATTTGTGCCAATTCCCAATGATCTTTTATTGAGTGAACATAAATAATATCTCCAACAGCAACAATTTGCATGGCTTTGGATGGAGATTTTCCTACCCAACCATTTTTAAGCGCTGGTCTTGCCCAAGATAAACCGGCCCAAGGGATAAGAATGGTTCGGCCGCTTTGTAATGTAGCTGTTGCCTCTTTGTCACGGACTTCAGTAACAACTGCCGGGAGAAGATGGTTAAGCTCCGGATATTTTTCCAGATTTTTTTGAATTGAGTGCAAGGATTTGCTGTCTTTTTCACCAATTGTGGCAACAGGACCTCGATAACCATGTCGGTGGTCATAAGAGATTAAATTTTTTTCGACTACATCATTGGCTGTATTTTGCAATTTTCCATCAATAGTTGTGTACACTTTATAGCCTTTAGTATACGCATCGGGGCCAAAATTATCGTATAAAGATTGGCGAATCATTTCAGCAACATAAGGTGCTTTTACTTCAATAGGAGTGCCATGATACTTCGCTGTAATTGGTTGGTTTATTGCATTTTGATATTGCTCTTCATCGATGTAATGCTCTTCCAGCAAGCGCTCTAATACATGGTCGCGCCGTTTTTTGGCAGCTAAGGGATTTGCGATGGGGTTTTGAGTTGAAGGTGCTTGAGGAAGGCCCGCAATCATTGCAAGCTCTGCCAGATTTAATTCTTTAAGCGGTTTGCCATAGTAAACCATTGCTGCAGCACCAACACCATAAGCACGATTACCTAAATAGATTCTATTAAGGTAGAGTTCGAGAATTTTTTCCTTACTCAATTCCCTATCTATTTTAATAGCAAGCATAATTTCATTAAATTTGCGTAAAAAGGTTTTTTTACGACTTAAGAAAAAATTACGCGCAACCTGCATGGTAATTGTACTTCCGCCTTGAGATTTTGTTCCCGTTTTAACCATACGAACTGCAGCACGTCCCAGGCCTAAAACATCCACACCAGGATGCTCAAAAAAGCGTTGATCTTCAGTAGCAATCAAAGCATGAATCAGCATGGGTGGTATTTCATCATAAGTAACAGGAATTCGCTTTTTTTCGCCATATTCCTGAATAAGCAAACCTTCTTTGCTGAAAATTTGTAAGGGTACTTGCAATTGTACTGTTTTCAATGAGTCTACGTTGGGGAGTTGGCTTTCAAGATAGAGGTAAAATAGACAGCCCGCCACGATTAAAACAAAAAACAGGCTCATCAGCGCCCATAGACCTTTACGCCAGAAGTATGCCATTTTCATAGAGTCATAATGTTTTAAATGAAATTTGGCGGGTATTATACAGTGATTTTCTGTGCGATTGCGAGTTTTGTGCAAAAAAGAGGGTAACTTTATATTAATTTCGGTGTTTCATTGAATTTTTAAGAGAAAATCCAATGAAACACCGTATCAACCGTATCGTTACTCTATTGACAGATTATATGTGCTCGACTCAGAATCTTCCGGCTTTGGTAAACTTTGTAACGAAGTAAATTGAGTAGATTGCTGTTGAAAAAATCGATTAGCTCCTCCTGGTTGAAGCATATTTAATGCAGCAAGACCTCCATAGTATGGGGTGTAAACAGGGAAACGTCTTCCTCGGGCTTCTGACTTAGCTTCGCATAATTCCTGTTTGGTTTTTTCCAATTCCGCAGTTAATTTTTTATTTTCTTCAATTAACTCCAGTGGCGAGGGGTCTGACTCAGACTTTTGTTTATCTGACGATTTTAATTTTTCTAACTCTGCTTGCAACTCTTCTAATTTTAATTTTTGAGCCGCGTTCTCTAATGTCAAAGCTCCATTTATTGATTGTTGTTCTTCTAATTTTAATTTTTGAGTCTCACTCTCTAATTTCAGGGCTTCTTTTTCTGACTCTTCATTTTCTTCTTTTAATTCGGAGCTTTGATTCTTTAGAAAAATTTGCTGTTCGAAGCAGATGTTTGCAGCAAGTTTTTTGAGTTCACCATTAGTGTCTTCGGCAGTCATATGAAGTACAAAAAGAACTTCTTCGATGAGTAGTTGGCCTGAGTTACAGTATTTGTTACCTACATATCGATCGTTCAATAAACCAGATAATTCCAGAGTTTTAGGATCTTTCGAAGGGACTGGATTTAAAGTGACTGGATACTTAAATCCTTTTTTAATATTTAACAATTGTCGAAAATCAATTAATAATTGAGTTAATTGCTCTTGAAAAGTCTGTAATTCTGCGGGATCGAATGGAGTTTTTCTCTCCAGTTGTTCTTTTAGAAAACGGATTTCATGCAAGAGAAAAGAAAGGAATTCCTCACGACCATGATAACCTTTTGTGCACGCATTGATCCTTCCTTCTAAGTACGGAACAAAATTGGTCTTTGTATCTTGAATTATTTCTATTGCACGGTCATAAGATTTTTTCTTGAGTAACGTTGTTGGTTCATCTGTTGCAACAAGTTTATCTCTAGTGTCGACTTGGCTGTCATGATAACGGACTATAACGGTTGCCAATGCATAAATTAACTCTTCTAACCTAGTCATGAAAATCTCCTTTTTCAATACATAAATGCGAAATCCCCTTACAAGTTGGTCTTTCACTATATTCAATGTTTTTGAGAAGCGCAAGTTGTGGTGGAACTAAAAGGTGAAAATGACAACAGGCAATCACTATGATAAGTTTAATCAGGCAAAAAACATTGTAATTTTTTAAGAGGTTACGTTAACATCAACATATAGCCCTATAGGAGTATTTTTTGAATGCATGGAAGATTCAAAGGAATAGGAAACATGCTCAAATTGTTTCAGCCTAAGCATCGTTCAATTCTCGGAATAGATATTACATCAACAGCAGTTAAAGTCTTGGAAATTTCAGGTCAGGAAGATGCATTTGTTGTTGAAAATTATGGATTTGAGGTATTACCAGCGAATGCAATGGATGGGAACACAATTAAGGATGTTGAAGCGGTTTCTCAGTGCATTAAGAAAGTAATTGACTGCCTGCATACACCATGTAAGCAAGCTGCTTTAGCTGTTCCTGATTCCTCAATAATCAGCAAAGTGATACAAATCAATGAGGGTTTAAATGATGAGGAGATGGAGGAGCTAATTGTTACGGAAGCTGATAAATACATTCCTTATCCAATAGACGAAATTAACCTTGATTTTGAAATTTTGGGGCATTCCGAAAAAAATCCAAGCATGCTAGATGTACTTATTGTTGCATCACGAGCAGAAAATGTGAATCAACGTGTTGAAACTGCGATTCACGCAGGTTTAGAGGCTGTGGTGATTGACGTAGAGTCTTATGCCGTGGAGAGAGCGGCGCAACAACTTGCTAAGGATTTACCTGCATCTGGACAAGATAAAACAATTGCTATTATTGATATTGGTGCCTGCTATACACATTTATTTGTATTACAAGGTATGAAATTGGTTTATTCTAGAGAAGAAAAATTTGGAGGGAAGCAATTAATAGACTCGATTGCTGAGCATTACGAAATGTCTTTGGAGCAAGCTGTCCTTGCTAAAGAAAATGGAGAACTACCTGCAGATTATGAAAAAAAAGTTTTGGAGCCTTTTAAAGAAAATATTTTGTTGCAAATCAAACGTACCTTGCAGTTTTTCTATTCTACAAGCCAGGACGGAGAGGTAGATCATATTTTGTTGTCTGGAGGATTAGCTAAGCTTCCTGGATTGGTAGCTTTGGTTCAGGAGCGATTAGGAATGAGTACCACGATTGCCAATCCTTTTTCGTATATGACTCCAGGAAAAATGGTGAATTTGGATTCTATAAATAATGATGCTCCTGCACTCATGGTGGCCTGTGGTTTGGCATTAAGGGATGTTAAGTGAGACTCTATGACACAAATTAACCTTCTTCCTTGGCGAGAATTAAAGCGGGATCAGGAAAAAAAGCTGTTTACAACTATGCTGCTGGTATGTATTGTGGCCGCTGCATTCATTGTATTTTTAATTAACTCGTACGCCTCAGGCTTGGTGAGTAATCAAGTCACGCGGAATCAAATGCTTCAGAAAGAAATTAATACCATGGACGTGCAAATAAAAGAAATAAAAAATTTGCAAAAAGCCAGAGAAATGATCATTTCCAGAATGTCTGTAGTTCAGCATTTACAATCCACGCGTACATTAATGGTTCATTTATTTGATGAATTGATCAATGTAACCCCTGCCGGGATCTATTTAACCAAGATAGAAGGGAAAAACGATGTTATTACCGTTTCTGGTTATGCTGAATCAAATACTTTTGTTTCCATGTTAATGAGAAACATAGAAAATAATGACTGGCTCCATAATCCTCTTCTTAGTGAAATCAAGAAAGAAGAAAATGAAAAAAAGAAACAGCAATCTGCTGAGAATGAATTTAAATTAACTTTTGTGCTTGCCCCTCAATTCCAGATCGGGATAATGTTATGAATAACATTAACCTGAATGAATTAACTCTGGAAAATGTTGGGCAATGGCCATTACTGGTTAAAATCTGTGTTCTTATGGGAGTGAGCATTTTAATTATTGCTCTGGGTTATTGGCTAATCATACAAGACAATTTTAGTCAATTTAATAAACTAAAAGAGCAGGAGGCTACTTTAAAAGTAGATTTTGAAAACAAGCAACGCCAATTATTTAATTTGCCGGCTTATCGTCTGCAGCTGCAAGTTATGACGGAGCGTTTTACATTAATGCTCAAACAGCTTCCAGAAAAAAATCAGATGCCGGGTTTATTAGAGGATATTTCCAAAACAGGGGTAGCATCGGGCTTGAAGTTTGAGTTGTTTGCGCCGCAACCTGAGGTAGTACATGATTTTTATATTGAGCGACCAATAAAAATCTCAGTAGTAGGAACTTATTTTCAATTAGCAATGTTTATAAGTCGGGTCGCTGAGATGGATCGCATTGTAACCTTACATGACTTTAGTATTGAAGAGGTGTCCTCCAAAGATAACAAAGTGGTTTCGGAGGATGAATTGGTGATGAGCATCACAGCTAAAATATATCGATATCGTACACAATGATAAACCGAAAACAAAGAATTGGTTGTATCTGTTCATTGTCTTTATTACTGGTTGCTTGTTCCGGTAATAATGATGATCTGGTGCGATACATCAAGGAGATAAAACACAGAAAGACCCGAGAGATTGAACCAATCCCTTCCTTTGCGCCTTTACCTACTTTTAAATTTCCTGATAATGGCAACAGGAGACGCAATCCATTTAAGCCTGTAACTCAAAAAAAAGAAGAGGTTGATGTTAATGTTCCTGATAAAAATAGGCCGAAAGAGCCTTTGGAAGCTTATCCTTTAGATGCCTTAAAATTTGTAGGCACTTTAAGGAAAGGAAATGAAATATGGGCATTAATCAAATTACCTAACGGAGACATTACTCATGTGGGAACTGGTAATTATATGGGCCAGAATTATGGCCGTGTTGTATCAATTAAGAATAATTCAATTCAATTAATAGAAACAACACAAACATCAGGAAAGTGGGAAAAACATAAAATCAAGCTTGAATTATATACTGGGAATTAGGAGTAAAAGTGCGGAGAATTGTTGCTTTATTCATTTTAATTAGTATGAGTTTAGGGATGGCTTCTGCCCAGAATAATCCTTTGGTATCAGTCAAGGTAATTCCTTTGCCACAGGGGAAGTTGCGTATAGATTTTGAGTTTGCGCAACCTATAAAGCGAGACCCTGCAAGCTTTGTGACCCAAAATCCGGCACGTATAGTCCTTGATTTTATTGACGCTAATCTGCAGTTACCTTCCAAACAGAAAACAAAAGAAATTAAAGTAGGTTCTCTTGATAAATATACTGTTGTTGCAGTGGGGTCCCGTGTTCGGGCTATATTGGATCTAAACTATCCAGTGCCGTATTTAGGCTCAATTTCTGGAAATGTATATACTCTTATTTTGAATGGCAAAAGTAATGAGTTATTCCACACCCCTAAAGAACTTCTAATCACTCATCGTCCAGTCAGAACAAATTATGAAATCAATCATTTTGATTTTCGAGGAATTGAGAGGCAAGGCGGTCGGGCAATAGTGGATGTTTCCAGTACCAGCGTTCCGATTGAAGTAGAAGAGCATGGTAAATATATTATAGTTAAATTTTTAAATACGAAAGTTCCTCAGAACTTAAGGAAACGTTTTGATGTTTCGGATTTTCGCAGCCCAGTGCAAATCGTTACTTTTCAGCAAAAAGGTAAAAATGCACATATGAGATTAGCGGGTACAGGCGCTTTTGGTCAGTACGTTTATCAAGTTAATAAGCAATTCATGATTGATGTAGTTCCTTTGACGCCAGAAGAGGCACAACAGGAAAAATTGAAAAAGAAGGTTTTTTCTGGAAGAAAAATTTCTTTAAATTTCCAAAATATCAGTATACGTGCTGTATTACAGTTACTGGCTGATTTTACTGGAATTAATATTGTAGTCAGTGATAAAGTTCAGGGTAATATTACCCTTAGATTAAATAATATTCCCTGGGATCAGGCTTTGGATATTATTTTGACAACACAAGGTTTAGCAAAGCGTCAGACAGGGAATGTGATATTGATCGATTATAAAGCTTCTTTTGATAAAGTGGAGGCAGAAGAGCTTAAGACCCAAAGCACTATTCAAAAGCTTGAGCCCATACGTTCAGAGCTTATTCAAATCAATTATGCCAAAGCGACAGATCTTGCGATTTTAATTAAAGATAAACAAAATTCTCTTTTATCGGAGAAAGGTCGCGTAAGTGTTGATACGCGAACAAATACTCTCTGGATTCAAGACAGTGGAACTCGAATAAATGAAGTCAGGGAGTTGATTAAACAGTTGGATGTGCCTGTCAAACAAGTACTTATAGAGGCACGTATTGTCGAAGTGACCAAAGACTTTGCTCAAGATATTGGTATTCGTTGGGGTGTTTCTAAGCCAACTCATTTAAGTGGTACATTGGCTGGTGCTAATCAGTTGGCACAAGGAGTTGCTCCGGCAAATGTCGTACCATTTACAGACAGATTAAACTTGGATTTAGTTGCTGCTCCGGTGACAGGTGTGCCCCCTGCTTCTGTAGGTATCGCATTAGCGCAGCTTGGTGATAATATTTTACTTGATCTTGAACTGTCCGCTTTAGAAAGCGAGGGCCTTGCCGAATTGATATCGAGTCCGAAGCTTATTACAGCAAATCAACAGGCTGCTGTAATTGAATCGGGACAGGAAATCCCCTATCAGGAAGCTACTTCAAGTGGCGCGACAGCAGTAGCATTCAAAAAAGCAGTATTAAGTTTAAATGTAACGCCACAAATTACTCCTGATAGTAAGATACTTATGGAACTGAAAATTAATCAGGATAACGCATTACCTAACCTAACATTTAATGGAGTACCAGTAATTGCAACTAAAGAAATTAAGACGAATGTACTTGTCAGTAATGGACAAACTATAGTACTTGGTGGTATTTATCAGCAAGATAAGAGCAAAACCATTACCAGAGTACCTTTTTTGGGTCAGTTACCGGTAGTTGGGAACTTATTTAAAAATACACAAATTGCCCTTAGAAATGATGAGTTGCTTATTTTTATAACACCAAAAATAATCACAAACTCATTATCGATTACGACAATTGAAGGTAGAAAACCAATTCGTTTTGATGAAAAATAAGATTTATCGGAAATTGAGATGAATTGAAACATTGCGTTTAGGTATAGAGTTTATGGGGCGTGGGATATGATCCTACAGACTTATTTTTTAATGAAGTGATATAATAAAAATGATTAAGAGTAAATAGTTATAAAATATGCTCATTTGTTGTAGAATGATGGGCGGGAATTTCTAACTGCGAAAAATACAGTTAGGATTGAGCCCCAAATATCCCCACTTTGGTAAATTACCATATTTTAGTTTAATGCTAAAATGGGAGGTTATTTGGGACTCGATCTTTAATTAATGACATTTCAGTTAAAGAGGTATGTAATAAAAAATGAGCATAGTTAAAGTACGAAATATTTTTCTCATCGGACCCATGGGTGCAGGTAAAAGCACTATAGGTCGTGCTTTGGCAAAGGAGCTCAAATTAGAATTTTTTGATTCGGATGAAGTGATTGAAGAGCGTGCTGGTGCCGATATATCTTGGATTTTTGATATTGAGGGTGAAGATGGTTTCAGACGCCGTGAACAAAAAGTTATTGAAGAATTAACTCAAAAGACCAATATTGTTTTGGCAACTGGTGGTGGAGTCGTAATCACTCCCGAAAATAGAAATGCATTAGCGGGGCGTGGAACTGTAATCTATCTTAAAACCTCATTACAACAACAATTCGAGAGAACGAAGCGAGATACCAAACGTCCTTTGCTGCAGACTAATGATCTTGAAGGAAGATTGGAATTATTAAGGGATGAGCGCGAGCCATTCTATAATGAGCTGGCTGATGTTAGTTTTGAAACAGATAAATTAACGGTCAAGGCGGTTGCAAATAATATAATAAAATATATTTATGGCGAACTTTGAGGTGTATGAGCAAGTTGATGTCTCTTTAACTGAACATCAATATCCCATTATTATTTGTCGCAATGGTTTGCAAAGCCCGGATTTTTTGCAAGATATTATAACATCTTCACAGATTCTAATTGTTACCAACCAGACAATAGCTCCTCTTTATTTAAAATATGTGCAAGCTGCTTTCGCTAAAACTCAATGTGATGTTTTGATATTAGAAGATGGGGAGTACTATAAAAACCAACAAAGCTTATTTGCTATTTATGATGCATTAATCCAAAACAAACACCATAGAGATACGACACTTATAGCTTTAGGTGGCGGTGTGATTGGTGATCTGACTGGATTTGCAGCATCAACCTATCAACGTGGGGTAAAATTGGTTCAAATTCCTACAACTTTATTAGCACAAATTGATGCTTCTATAGGTGGAAAAACGGGAATTAATCATGCTTTAGGTAAAAATATGATTGGCAGCTTTTATCAACCTCAAGCCGTGATTGTTGATTTGAATACATTAAACACACTTCCAGAAAGAGAGTTTCGTGCCGGTTTGGCAGAAATGATAAAATATGCATTACTTGCTGGAGGCAAGTTTTTCAAATTACTAAGTGATGCGGTTCAACTGGGATTAACCCCCAAAAGTTTGCAGTTGCCCCAATTAATTGCTGAATGTTGCCGTATTAAAGCGCAGTTTGTTGAAGCCGATGAAAAAGAAGCTGGACTGCGGGCCTTACTGAATCTTGGGCATACTTTTGCTCATGCACTGGAAACGTACACACATTATCAACAATGGTTACATGGTGAGGCAGTAGCGATTGGTTTATACTGTGCCGCAGTTTTGTCGCATAAAATGCATTTAGTTGATAAGCAATTGGTGGAACAAATAGAACAAATTCTGCAGCATGCGGGTTTACCACATAAAATTCCAAGAACTATTAATTTAGAAAGACTCAAAGATTTAATGCAAGCGGATAAAAAAATTAAAAATAACTGTTTACGTTTTGTTCTGATTAAAAAGCTCGGTGACTGTTATCTTGAGGCTGGCGTAACAGAGGATTGTTTATATAACGCACTAAATGCGGCTGTAGAGGAGAATAAAAATGAAAGAGGGAGTAATTCAGTCTGAGGTAGCGGCTGTAACTCAACCAAGAGTATTGTTTAAACCCAGATCTTGGCTCGCTAAGATTGATTTCATTAACCATTTAATTCTTTTTAACAATGTGCTTATTACGATTTTATCAGAGAAAAATGGAGGTAAAACTTCTTTTGGTACTTTGCTGCAAAGTAATTTAGATCAACAAATCAAATCTGTTTCTATGACAGTGAAGCCTCCTTGCAATAGAGAAGACATTATTCAGGAAATTGCAAGTCAACTGCATCTTAATTATGATGAAAATACAGATATTAGCTCTTTAGTTGTACAAATTAATGAGCGTAAGGCACATGTGTTGCTATTAATTGATGATGCACAACATTTGCCTGAGTCTCTAATTAAAGAAGCAATGTTAGCAATAAAAAATCAAGAAAGTTTTAGTTTCTTCCATCTTTGCCTCATATCGGATTACTCAATTGTCGCAACACTTAATAATTTAGTCGCTTCGTTTTTTGATAATTTAGTTCATAGCATAGAATTAGGATCATTGAATGAAAACGAAACGAGGACTTATACGTTACAACGTGCTATGGCTGCGCATTTAATCAGTAAACCTTTAACTGATGCTCAGTTTAAGCAGTTTTATCAACTTACCAAAGGGGATGTGGCAAAAATTAATAGTAATTTGGAATCATTTATATTTAAGTGTGCTTCCCAAAAGAAAAAAGAACCACGAAAACTGATAAAAAAATTAGGTATTGCAGCCAGCGTGGCAGTGATTATAGGACTTATTGGTTTTTATTTTACCAGAAATCATGATTTTTCATCTTTCCATCATTTAGTAACGACTCATCCAGTACAAGATAAAAGCACAGAAACTTTGGTAGTGAAGCAGCAAGTGCAGCCTGAAGTATTAGTGAGCCAAATCCCTTCTTGGGAGGATTCTTCAACACGACAATTGGTCTATGCTGCTTTGCCCAAAAAACAAGTTTTGGATGATCTCAATGATGAGATGTCGGGTGATATTGTTGCAATTATTGATAAGGTCGTTGTGATTCCTAAATTACAAATGAAAAATTTAGCGGGGCAAGAGCCTAGAATTCCTGAATCTGAGTTTAAACGGGAAAGTCCAGAATCTGATCTGACGCGAGAATCAAAAACAGTTGAGATTCCAACGGCTAAACAAAATAAAAAAGAACAGTCTTCGAGTTCAAATACAAGCACCCCTCTTTATACCATACAGGTTGCTGCCAGCCATAATAAAAATGATATAGAACGTTTTCAGCAGAATAATAAATTATTTACTCAAAATGCCAAAATAAGACATTTCACTAATGCAAAAGGTGTTTGGTACATACTGACTGTTGGGGAGTTTGAAAGTAGGACTGAAGCACAGCATAATATAACTCAGTTACCAGCAGCTTTAGCTAAGTTACATCCTTGGGTTAGACCCGTATCGAATCTTAGCTAAGTTGCTCTAGGCTTGATTAGCCAATCATAAGGAACGTAGCGCTGCACCCAGGCTACGTTCTACTAGCGTTAAGTGTCGGTATTTAATGACTGCGTTATTTGCTCAATACGTTCTTCTGCGGCTGCATAGACTTGCTTAAAAAGATCAAAAAAGTCAGGAAAAGAAAGTTTTTCCAAAGAATGAGCTGTCACTCCATGAGGGGTACTAACACCCGCTCTTAATTGGGCAAAAGAGCGCCCTGATTTTTTAGCTAATTCTGCAGCACCAAAAACAGATTCTAAGGCAATTTTTTCGGAGAGCTCTTGTGGAATGCCTCTACTGACTGCTGCTTTTTCCAATGCCTCGAGAAAGAGAAAGACATACGCTGGTGCACTACCGATAGGGGCTGTAAGCGTATCAAGCATGGATTCCTTCTCAACCCAAAATGTGCAGCCTAATTCATTAAAAAGGGCCTCAACTAGTAATTTTTGTTCTGATGTTGCAGAAAAATTAGCAAATAAAGCAGATGTTCCTTTGCAAAATTCAGTTGGGGTATTGGTCATAACACGAATAACTCCCAAGTCTTTCTTTTCGAGCCAACGAGTTATGTTATCAATATCAATTACACCCACTAAAGAAACAAAAACAGGTTGTTTTAGTTGTACGGTTGAGCTAATTTCTTGGCATACATTCTGCATAAACTGAGGTTTTACTGCAAGAATAAGGATATCGGCGCTCATGACCGCATGAGTATTGCTTTTGGCTGCCTGCACCCCTAGTTCTTTAACCAAACGTTGTAATTTACTGGGATCTCGAGTGTTCAATATTATTGAACTTGCAGGATGTCCACTTTTAATGAGGCCGCGTGCAACAGCACTTCCTAAATGACCTGCACCGATAATTGAAATGGTTTTATTTTTTAACATATTGTCCTTTATTTTAAATTTCCCTCAAAATATCAAGATGCAAGGGCTTATGTCAAGAACGGATCCAGGTAAGTATATGCAAAATAACTATTTTACATTGAATATCTTATATATCCTGTTACACTAAAAAATTAAAAAAGGATTTAATCCTATATCTGTCATGCCTGCTTTGTACGAAAGGATTTTGATAAAGTCAGTTGGGCATCAATTTATCAATTATTTATGGACAAAGAATAGTAATGATGGGAACAGTGCAGACACAAGAAAAAATCCGTGTAAAATGGCGTGATATTAATGGTTGGAACTATTATTTCTTATTGAAGTTCGCGCTTTTATGGGGTGGATATTTAAATTTCCATTCTTTTGCCAATCTAGTTTTTTTGGCTTTTTTATTATTTCCTTTACCATCAATATTTCTTCATCGCTGCCGTAATTGGATAGCTATTCCTATAGGTATCGCTCTCTTTTATCACGATACGTGGTTACCGGGTTTAAGTACAATTATGAGTCAGGGTACCAATCTTTTTGCTTTCAGTTCTAATTATCTTCTTGAGCTATTAAATCGTTTCATTAATTGGCAATTGATAGGTATGGCTTTCATCCTCTTAGTCGTTTACCTGTTTCTTTCTCAATGGATTCGCATTACTACGCTTACAGTAATTGCTTTAATTTGGTTAAATCTTCTTACTCTAACAGGACCAACTATTAATCTTTTGCCAGTAGAAAGTAAGACCGCTATGACTAACGTACAATCTGGAACAGAGACAAGCGGGTTAGCAGAGTTTAGCAGTAATTTGCCGCCCACTAATGAAAATCTCAATACATACTTGAATCAATTTTATGAACAGCAAAAAGGGTTGCATACCATTTTTCCAAGTTCTCTTTCTGCTGATGCACTGCCTTTTGATATCATGTTTATTCAGGTGTGCTCTCTTGCGTGGGCAGATATAGATGCGGTGCATTTAAGAGATCATCCTATATGGAGTAAATTTGATATTCTCTTTAATCAGTTCAATTCATCTGCTTCATATAGTGGACCTGCTGCAATACGCTTATTACGTGCAAGCTGTGGTGAAACACCCCATACTAGTCTTTATAAGCCTGTAGCTCAAAATTGTTATATTTTGGATAACGTAGCCAAACTTGGTTTTTCTCCCGAGATGATGCTTGACCATGAAGGTGAATTTGGTAATTTTCTCAAAGAGATAAGAGAGTATGGCGGTTTAGATGACGTGCCTTTAATGTCGCGAGCGGGCATACGTCCTGATCTTGTTTCATTTGATGGAAAACTTCTTTCAGATGATGGTCAATTACTGGATAAATGGCTTAAGCAACAGAAGGAGTCAGGAAAAAAGCGTAATGTTACCTATTTTAATGAGATTTCGCTTCATGATGGTAATACATTTATTGGTGAAAATGCGCCCGCACCCTATGAGGCACGGGCAAGAAAACTTTTAGATCAAACAATGAATTTCTTTACCACATTGGAAAATTCAGGCCGTAAAGCAGTTGTAATTTTTATCCCAGAACACGGAGCTAATCTTGTTGGTGATAAATTACAAATGCCAGGGTTACGTGACATTCCTAGTCCAAGCATTACACTTGTACCTGTTGGAATCAAATTTATTGGTTTGAAGGCAAAACCAGATCAAATACAAATAAATGAGCCAAGCAGCTATTTGGCTATATCAGAATTAATTGCGCGTTTAGTAGATGGAAAAATATTTAGTCAGGAAAATGTGAATTTAGATACGCTAACCAAAAATTTACCAAAAACTCCCTTTGTTTCATCCAATGAAGGTGTTACTGTGATGAAATATCAAGATAAATTTTATATTTTATTAAAAGGTGACAATGCTTGGGTTCCTTATCCTCAGTAATTTTCTAAGCGTAGTAATTGTCTTGAAAAAAATTCAAGACAATTACTACGCTTCACCGAGGTTATGATGATCAAAACACTTTATCTAAAATTAGAATAAGGTACTAATGGAACGATTGGCATGTTCATATCTCCTTGCCAGCCTTCAAATGAGTAGCGAAGAAAAAGAGCAGCATGGCTTGGGGTATAGTCTGTTGACTGTTGGATATCTAACCATCCACCGATAACAAAATGTGAACCAAGTCGACGTTCTATCAATGCAAGTACAGAATAACCATAGCCTGTGCCAGGTCCACCCGTTTGGATGAAGTTTTGCGAAGGATCAAAATTTGGAATCAGGTTTGGTAAGGGATAAGCAAGCATGTCTTTGGTAGTGTCGCGTGAATAGGTTATCGAACCACCTAATTCATAAGACCAGTTTGCAGTACGTCGGCGATAATTTATCGGAAGTGAAAATGATATATAAAAATTAGGGCTAAAGTACCCGCCTTGTCCAAGATTATATCCAAATAGATTCTTTTCATAGTGCCAGACCATATTTGTGACTCCAATGGAAAGACGACGGTTCTCTTCATTAATGATTTTGTAATAATAACCATCTAATAAAAGAATACGTGTATTAGATACCACGTTTTTCCCAGTTAGCTTACTGCCAATAATATTAGCCCAGACGCCATGAGCTTCGCCGCGATCGTAACTCAGCGACAAAGTGAGACCTGTAGCAACTACTCCTCCCCATACGATTCCCGTATTGGGATCGACAGTTCCTGAAAAAGAAAGTAGGGAGTTCGTCATAGGACGTTGAGATGCGGTAATTGTCCAACCCACATTTCGTATTTCACCGTTGTAATTGATGCCGCCAATCCAATTTTTTACAGGAAATCCTATAGGTGTTTGTCCAATATCAAACCCCCAGAGGGGGTTTTGCCAGCCGCCATCCCATCCTATACCCTTTGTCGTCTGTTTGATACCAGTTGAACATCCGTTGATAGCACAAGTACCAAAATCATCAAAATAAACTCCATCTATTGGAGAAAAACTTCCAGCACCTAAATTGATCCTGTCCGCTCTAAAAAAAGCACGGCCATTCGAGTATGCCCAATCTGCTTGTGCTATGGTATCCTCGGCACGTAAGTCGGAAATTCCAGCTGAACCCGGCAAACGCCAATAATCTTCATGTACAGTAATGCGCGTTTCTTGTTGCCGATAAAGTAGGGCTGATTCAGAGCGAATACTACGTTTTAGCCAATCATCTTCTATATGATTACGGGTTAACCAGGTATAATAATCGTTGCTGGCAGGCCATACAGAAGTAATATTACTTTTAACCATTGCCTTTTTGTAATCTTCCTGAGCTAATTTAGGCATGCGAAGTTGTGTTTCCAAACGGGCAGCATCGCGAAATATAAGCGCACTATCCTGACTAGGTGCTGCATTAATACTTTCTTTTTTGAGATGGTTGAAAATAGTCAGTGCTTTTTTGGGGCTTCCTACAGCATTCCAGGCATTCGCCAACCTTCTTTGCATGTTAAGATTAAAAGTCAATTTTATCTTTTGCTGCTGTTCCAGCAACTGATGTGCTTCTTTCTTATTTCCCAAAGCGATAAGTGATTCTATAACTCCAAGATTTGCATCAGCATTGAGGGGTTCATGAGTTTTCACATCTTGATAATAATTCAATGCTTTTGCAAATTCGCCATCGAGCAAAGCCCAATCTGCTAAAGTGAGTTTGATAGGTGTGGTTTGTGTTTGACTCATTAAATAAGCTGCTGCGCCTTGTTTATCACCACTGTCGCGTAATTGTTGGGCATGCTGTAAAATCAATTCCGTGGTCAACCGTTGTGCCAATTGACGTATGTCTTCATTCCATTGATTTTGCGGTAAAGTATGAAGATGGGTCAGCGCTTGTTGTAACTGATCCATACTCGATAAATAAAGTGCGTAAGCATATACTTGAGTCGGATTTGTTCTTTGTTTTGCAATCAACCGCTGAAATAAGTCATGTGCCTTTTTTAACTCACCTTCATGATTCAATGCTAAGGCGAAATGATAAGTTAACCAAACATTATCCGGGTCAATTTTTAGTGCTTGCCTGTACTTTTCTATTGCTTGTTTCCATTGGTTTGCTTTTTCAAGACGTTCTGCTTGCTCTTGTAATAAAGCGCTTTCCAAACTACGTTGAGCATCTTTAAATTTGCTTTTTAGATCTTCAGGCAAACTATTGAGGTAATTCAGTGCCTTTTGTAACGATTGACGCTTGTAGATGCCAATGAGCCCAAAGACCGCGGTACCCTTTCCCGGACTAATGATCAATGCTCGTTTAAATGCTTGTTCTGCATTGATAAAATTTTTGCGGGCAAATGCTACTTCTCCTATCCCAACCCAAGCATCATAACTCCTATTATCTAAAAGGAGGGCTTGCTGATATCGTTTTTGCGCCAAATCAATATTACCTGCTTGAAATGCTGTTTCGCCACTGGCAACCCATAATTCTGCAAGCCTATCTTTGAGTGCATAAGACCAATTATCCTGGTTCTTATTATTAGAATAAACGTGATGTGCTTTTAAAAAATTATAAAGCTCTTGCAAATGGTTAAATGCGTTTTGACGCTGAGCGGGTATTCTTGAGACGATGCGCCAATATTCAGTACTTAATTCTGGAGTAGGAAAAATTCCATGAAAAAGAGCATCATATTGAGCTTTAGCTAAATCGAGATGCCCTGACATGGCCATTATTCTTGCTTGTTGCAATTTTAGTTTTGCTTCAGGCTGTGTAAGGAGTACACTCATTTTAGCTTGTTTGTATTCCATTGAATCAGGGGCTTTTTGTTTTAGTTCCTCAAGTAGTTCTTCTGCTAGAATCAGGTTCTTTTGACGTATCGCAAGTCTGATACGTGCTGCAAGAACTTCAGGATCATTAGGGGCTATCAATTGTAAACGCTCAAGAGAGCTTTTTACAAAATCATCTCTATAATAGGTCTCACCCCAAATTACCTGATCCAATAAAATCTGTTTGGGGTTGATATCGATGGCATAAACTTTTAGAGTAATTAAGCTAAACAATAATAATCTGACTATGAACATTAACTAATCCAATTATTCTGTCGAACTATCTCCTTGGAGCTTTCGACTCCGGGTTGATCAAATGAATTTATATTCCAAATTACACCTTGGACAAAAATTTTATGTTCGTATAAAGAAATCAGTGAACCAAGAGTTTTTGGCGAGCATTCAGTCAAAGAGAGAAGATTGATAGGCATTTCTCCGTCAATGTAACTGTGAGGATTTTCTCCGTGATTTCCACCTTTCGTTAATACTTCTTTGTGGGCATGACATATTTTATTAATTACCTTACCATCAAACGTTTTAACACTGATTAAATCAGCAGCTATTTTATGTGTTCCTTGACACAAAAGCTGATAATAACTGTGTTGTGCATGATTACCCAGACCACCCCAGATAATGGGGCCTGTCGCATAATCAACTGTACGACCTTGTCTGGTTATCGATTTACCATTACTTTCCATATCGAGTTGCTGAAGATAGGGAACAAAATACTGTAAGTCTTGAGAGTAAGTCATGACCAGCAAGTTATTAATATTTAAAAAATTAATGTTCCATATACCTAATAATGCCATAAGGACGGGTAAGTTTTTTGCGAAAGGCTCTGTGCAAAAATGCATATCCATCTTGTATGCCCCAACAAGGATTTCTGAAAAATGCTCGAAACCAATGGCGATACAAGAAATTAAATTAATGGCTGAGCAGAAGGAGTAACGCCCTCCAACCCATTCCCAGATAGGGAGAATGGTTTCCAAACCCATTTCTTGAGCTTTTTCAGTATTTGCGGTGACGGCAATAAAATGCTGGTTAAAATGTTGCTCCTGATTTAGCCAAGATAAAGCTTTTTGATAATGAGATAAAGTTTCTGGAGTAGTAAATGACTTCGAGGAAATAATAAATAAGGTAGTTTCTGGGTTTAGTTTTGCAGTACTACGTGAGAACGCGTTTGGATCAATGTCGGAAATAAAATGAAATCCTAATCTGTCTGTTACTAAATCACTTAATGCATTAATACAAAAAAAAGGACCAAGCATAGAGCCTCCGATTCCTATATTCACTACATCAGTAATAGGTTTTCCAGAGTAACCACGCCACTCTCCATTTCTGATTTTTGTGGAAATTAGCTTCATCATATTTCGCACACGAACTATCTCAGGAATAATATTATGTTCATTAACCAATATGACTTTATCTTCTGGAGCACGAAGTGCTGTATGCAAGGCGGGCCGATTTTCTGTATTGTTAATAGGCTTTCCAACCATCATGGCATTAATATGTTCAAGCAGACCACTCTCATGAGCAAGCTCAAGAAGTGAATCTAGAATTTGGGGATTAATATGTTGTTCACTGTAATCCAGAGTAATGCTGTCGCTGGATACACAATAATTTTTTGTTTCCGAATTTTGGTTAATGTATGTTTTTGCGTATTTTTCGAGCTTTTTCCACGAGTTCATTTTCGTTAGATGTTCCATATACATTCTCAATTAATAAATAATCTAAGCTAAAAGCCATTTGGTAAAATTTTTCCCTTCAGTTGGATGCTCCTTCCCTAAATCCACATTCGCTTTAAGAAAACCAAGAACACTTCCGCAATCATAGCGCTGCCCCTCATAGGGAAATGCTAAAATAGTTTCTTCTTTTACCAACCCATTAATTGCATCAGTTAATTGAATTTCTTTATGGTTTTCATGAGGTAATTTCCTGATTTGTGCAAAAATACTTGGGGTTAGGATATAACGTCCCACAATTGCAATATTTGAAGCAGCATTATGAGGTTTAGGTTTCTCCACCAAATGATGTATGCTCAAAAGGTTTTTATCCCAGGGCGCGCCTTGAATAATTCCATAACACTCAGTGAGTTCTTGAGGAATATTTTCTACTGCTACAATGCTATGACCGTATTGCTCATACATTTGGATTAATTGTTGGATAACTGGTGTTGTACTTGTCATTAAGTCATCAGCAAGTATTACAGCAAATGGTTCATTGCAAATGATTTGTTCCACACATAAAACTGCATGTCCTAGACCAAGAGGTTTGGCCTGACGAACATAAAAACACTCCATATCAGCAGGCGTTACCGATTGCACTACAGCTAAAAGTTCATTTTTATCATGAATGCTAAGTTCACTCTCGAGTTGGTAGGCATGATCAAAATGATCTTCAATAGCACGTTTATTGTGGCAAGTCACAAAAATCATTTGGCGTATGCCAGCAGCATAGGCTTCTTCAACTGCGTATTGAATTAAAGGTTTATTTACTACAGTTAACATTTCTTTGGGTGCTGCTTTTGTTGCAGGTAAAAACCGTGTCCCAAGGCCGGCAACAGGAAACACTGCTTTACGTATCGGTGGGAATGGTTCATTCACTGTTAATCTATCCATTTAGTAACAATTAATGTATTGTACAGTTTCTTAAGTATGCACTTAAAAATTTTTGATTTATATAGTTTTTATCAAATTTTTGAAAAGGTTAGGGTAAGTTTCAGTAAGGCTATTATGTATTCTTTAAACTGGTCATATGTGAATGGGCTGCCAAAGTCTACTGCTCGTTTTAAATGCAGCCCAGAAGATTTTCAGGTGAATGAATTTT
Source organism: Legionella tucsonensis (assembly GCF_001468035.1). GTDB lineage: Bacteria > Pseudomonadota > Gammaproteobacteria > Legionellales > Legionellaceae > Legionella > Legionella tucsonensis. Next base: position 2,153,527 of record NZ_LNZA01000001.1, on the reverse strand, counting down.
TTGATAGTCCATTTTCCGGAGAGGGAGAACATATTGTCCTTAGAATAGAAAAAACTGGAGTTACTACAGAAGAAGTGGTTAAGTCTTTAGCAAAATTGCTGAATAAATCTATAAAATCAATTGGTTATGCTGGATTAAAGGATAGACAGGCACGGGCTACTCAATGGCTGAGCATTCATACTCCTGGTGAACAGATTCCGGGGGTTGCACAACTTACGGCGCCCGGTTGGCGCGTTTTGGAATGGTCGCGTCATTATAAGAAATTAAGGCCAGGATTTTTAACTGGTAATCAATTTATTGTATCTTTGCGCGAAATCTCCCATAAAGAAGATTTGCTGGAGCGCATCGAACGCATTAAAAAATATGGTGTTCCTAATTATTTTGGAGAGCAACGATTTGGTCGCAATGCAGGTAATTTACTGAAAGCCGAAAAAATGCTCGTTCAAGGACATAGAGTAAAAGATAGATTCCTACGGGGTATTTATTGTTCTGCGGCACGTTCATGGATTTACAATCTAATTTTATCTCGTCGTGTTATGGAGCAATGCTGGAATTCACCTCTATCTGGCGATGTGATGCAGCTTAAAGGATCAAACAGTATTTTTTCTATTGATCACATTGATCATGAATTACTTCAAAGAATTAGAGATAAAGATATTTCTCCTGCAAGTCCCTTACCTGGAAAAAGCAAGCACAAAATCAAAGACGAAGCATTACAATTGGTTAATGAAATTTATCACGATTGGCAGCCATGGTTGGCAGGTCTGGAGCATTATGGTTTAGAGGAGGATTGGCGTGCTAATATCTTGCATGCAGAACAATTTAACTGTGTTATTAAGAATAATCTGGCTGAGTTATCTTTTAGCCTGCCTGCAGGGGCTTATGCAACTGCGATATTACGTGAGTTAAGTCTTTATCAGAATGGATGATCGACGAATTAATTTTTCACAATAGGAGTTAACTTTAATCATTCCGTCTTCTACATATCAACTATACTTCTTTTAACAGAATGATAGATGAGATGTTTCAATGAGCAGAATAGAATCATTAAAAACAGCAATAAAGCAAAGGAATTTGGCTCAATTTGAAAAGTTACTTTCAAGCCTAGATGAGGAAGATTTTTTAGCATCAGATGAAGAAGGTAATACGCTGGCACATCTAGCTGTAATATATGATCAGCCTGACATTTTAGACGTACTTATCAAAAAAGGAGAGGAACTTGGCAATCCTATTTTCCAAGTCTCCAATGACAATGGATATACTCCTTTAGAATGTTGTTATTTATATTCGTCATCAAAGACAATGCCGTTATTACAATCTAAGTCTAAATTGAGTCCTATATGTAATCAGGTTCTCTTGGGACAGCATAGCAAATTGGAAGCTTTATCTTCAATGAGCTTCCGCCGAGAAGGGATTGGTAAGGTTGCATTATTTGCTAGTGCCTTAGGTGATGTCAAAGCGCTGACAATTCTTTTAAAAATCGCAAGAGATAAAGAAAGTTTGCTTCACCATAAAGCTAAAAATGGATGGTCTGGTGTACATTTCGCCGCATACAATAATCAATTGGAAGCACTTAAATTCTTTCCTGAGGAGTTCGCCGCAGAGGTAACAGACAATCAAGGTAATACTCCGCTAATGGTTGCGGCTGGGAGAGGAAATTTAAAAATTATTGAGTATTTACTTGAAAAAGGTTGTGATCTGCATCGAAAAAATAATATTGGAGAAAATGCAGCTACTCTTGCGGCTGGAAATGGACAATTAGAAATACTCGAGTTTTTGGATAATGCGGGAGCTGATCTGATGGTTGTTAATGACAAGGACGAAAATGCATTGATGTCGGCTGCTCGAAATGGACACTTGGTGTGTGTTTCTTATTTGTTGGGGCGCAGTGTTTCGGTAGACCTGAAAAATAATCAGGGAAAAACAGCTTTTCAACTTGCTTTTGAAGCAAATCAACTTGAGATTGCTAATCTGCTTGTAACTAAAAGTACTTCCACAGAAAAGGATCAGGCTTTATTTGATGCGGTAAAAAGAGGGGATTTGGATGGGTTACGATGGTTAGTCAAACATGGCGCTTCTTTATCGGCAACAAATGAGTCCCAAATGACTCCAATACTATTAGCTGCAAGTTTAGGTAATATAAAATTAATCGATTACTTGCTGAGTATTGATGAGCCTTCTCTTATTCATGATAAGGATAGTGAAGGGGATAACTTATTGTTTGTTGCAATAAAAACACAACAACCTTTACTTGTGAAACACGTAATTGATAGGGGCTATTTTTCAGTAGAAGATAGAAGTGATAAAGGAAGAACCCCTTTATTAGCTGCTGCTGAAGTTAACTCTGGTGGGCTTGTTGAGTTCTTCCACCAAAAAGGCAGTTCATTGGAAGAACAAGATAATGAGGGAAACACTGCTTATCATTTGTTGCTCGCCAAGGGAAATTTTGGAAATGCTATGAACTATATTCATGCTCATAGTCCTGCATTACTCTTGAAAAAAAATAATAAAGGGGAATCTCCCTTACATACAGTAATTAGGCATAAACAAACAGATGAAATAGAGAAAGTACTGGCTTTAGTTGCTTCAGATCCAAAGACAAAAGCTGAATTAATGGAAGCGCGAGATGAACAGGGAAATACACCTTTACTGGAAGCTGTTGCGTATCAACATAGTGAGGCAATGCCTATACTTTTGGCCGCAGGAGCAGATGTTTTAGCCAAAAACGATAAAGCTCAATCGGTCATTACAATCGCGCCATTGAATAGGGTTCCTCAGGAAGCACTTAAACATTTTTTTGAGTCGTATCATATTGATTATAAAGAATATTATTGTCGACGAAGGCTTTACTTCATCTTTGGTGGAGAAAAGTTGAACGAGGTTCTTCAATTTCCTAATGCAGATGTTAAATACGGTTCGGGTTTATTCGATGAAGGGATTGAGGTTCTTAATTCTTATTTAAAGTCTTTTATTCGAGACAAACACCCGGAATATTCCACACAGTTTGAACACTTAACAAGAGCATTAGATAAACTTCAATCTGACTCCACGGTTGAGAATATCTTAAGTCACTTAGATAGAGAGGGGATGGCTTTTCAGGCAACTGGGTTTACTGGTCATGGTGTTCTTGCCACGTTAAAAGATTTGCCAGATGGAAATATGAAGCTCTCACTTGCTGAGCGAGGTGCTCGGGTAGGTGGAGCTCCTTTTTTAAATGATGAAAAGAAGAAATTTGCAGCGATCCGCTCAATTATTGTTCCAAAGGAAAAACGTCAGGAAGTGATTCAGCTTTTATATCAAGCTAAAAATGAACATCAAGCAAAAGGAGTGAGTATCTTATTTAACCAAATACCTGAAGTTGTGGGTGAGCCCTATCAGTTTTCTTCCATTTACCAGAAAAAATTCATGGATATTTGTTTTTACAGTAATCCCAAAACTGGTTTGTATGAACAATTTATTGAGATTCTTGGACCAGAGAATGGAAAGAATTTTTACAAGGAATTTGAACTCTATATGCGCGAACAGGAGCTGGATCGATATAAAGAATTCTGTAAGTTAGCTCATCCAGACGAAAACTTACAAGAAAATCCAATTATTGCTAAAGCACAGGAACTTATTGATAAAAGACATGAAACACTTGCACCTACTACTCAAAAATTCTATACCTAGAATTTTTTTCAATTAGAAACGAGTTCTAAAATAGGATGAGTTGAAGCATAACTAACTGGATAAAATTGATCTTTTTATCAAAGCACGCTATGTTTAAATGGGTAAGTCCATACACAGCTTGTAAGAGTATACTATGAAGAATCAGATATCAGATTCACATGGACTGAAATCTCTTGGGCTTCAGGATGATTTGCTCATGCTGAGCTGGATATATTTAACTCAGTTAACGTATGTAGATATTTCAAAACAAGAAATTATTAAAGAGATAATTGAGCGTTGGAAAATATTGAAAGAGCTGAGTAAAATTGGCTCAAAAAGATAAATAGGACAAGAGAATGCCAGTAATTGCGTTACAAGGAATCCGTGGAGGGATAGGTGTAACCTCTATTGCTGCGGGTCTATGTTGGGCTTTACAGCAATTGAATGAATCAGTATTGGTTATTGATTTTACAGCGGATAACTTATTGCGCTTGCATTTTAATATGCCGTTTGAAAAAGCAGAGGGTTGGGCGCGCTCCTATCATGACAAGGGTGACTGGAGAGAAAGCATTCACACTTACAACAAGCGCTTGAGTTACTTACCTTTCGGGAAAATAACCCAAGCTGAGTGTATTAATTTGAAAAATGAATTCCAGAAAAATCCTGATTTCTGGAAAAAAAATATAGATGACTTAGTCACAAAAAAAAATTATCGTTGGATTTTACTTGATCTGGCATCTGATACCACCTTATTGACTCAACAGGGATTAGATAGAGCAGACGTCGTATTCTTATTGTTAACCCCGGACATCAACTGCCACATTCGTTTGCATCAGCAAAAAATTCCAGCGTGTTATTTTTTAATGAATCATTATTCTGCAGCCAAGTCATTGCAAAAAGATTTATATGAGTTATGGCAGCAGTTGTTAGCAAATTTTTTATTACCCATAGTACTTCATAGTGATGAGGCACTTGCAGAGGCGCTCGCAGATAAAAAACCTATAGGCGAATATCACGCGCATAGTTTAATAGCTCAAGATATAAATGCCTTAGCCGATTGGTGCATGAATAATGATTTTGGAAATAAAAAATGAGTAATGTCATGTACTGCCTCTTGTCGGATAGGGCATATAAAAAAGTTGAAAAGATTTATCGACATTTCCTTCATCATCAAGCATCGATTTTTACTACGACTTGTATTATTTTATTCCAAATAATTGCTTGGACATTTTTACGATTAGAATCACACCGTTGGCAATGGGTACGCGAAAATCATCACGCTTTGTTTCCGCATATTTCAAGAAAAAATCCTCGTCCGGGAGATATGTTTCGATACTTAATTCAAGGCCTATGGCTTATTTTGTTTTATATAGAACAAAAAAGAAGAACCAATTACGGTTTTTTGCAAAGAGGTCTTAATTATTATTACTCATGGATAGAAAAACTCCCGGAAAAGATTGAAGGCAATAAAGTAACAAAACAAACTTCAAAACATTTTAAACAAATAAATAGCATTGTACGCCGTATTCTAATTATCACATTAAGCATTTTTTCAGCTATATTGTTATTGATTTGTATTACCCAGCCATTTCAACCCATAGCACAATTTATTTTTGTAGTCCTGCTATGGGGAATGGCTATGAGTATTCGTAAAGCTCCCGGGCATGTAAGTACTATTATGCTGGTTGTTCTTTCTGTGATTGTTTCATGTCGATATTTATGGTGGAGGTACGCATATACTTTAGTGTGGGATGATGCAGTAAGTGCTGTATTTGGAAGCCTTCTTATCTTTGCTGAGACCTACATTTGGCTGGTTATGATATTAGGATACTTTCAAAGTATCTGGCCCTTACATCGTAAACCAATGCCGCTGCCGGCGGATCATACTACTTGGCCTACTGTAGATATTATGATCACCACTTATAATGAAGCTCTAAGTATATTAAAACCTGGGGTATATTCAGCTTTGGGTTTGGATTGGCCTAAAGAAAAGCTTAATATATATATTCTTGATGATGGCAACCGTCCTGAATTTAAAGCATTTGCTGATGAAGTAGGGGTACACTATATAGCACGCCCTACCCATGAATATGCAAAAGCAGGTAATATTAATTATGCTTTGGAACGTTCACATGGTGAGCTGGTAGCAGTTTTTGATTGCGACTACGTTATTACCCATCCTTTTTTGCAATTAACCGTAGGCTGGTTTTTAAAAGACTCTAATCTCGCAATTTTACAAACGCCACATCATTTTTTCTCACCAGATCCTTTTGAACGCAATTTGAAATCGTTTCGAAAAACACCCAATGAAAGCGCCTTATTTTATGGTGTGGTACAGGATGGAAATGATACATGGAATGCAACTTACTTTTGTGGATCGAGCGGGATTATGCGCCGCTCTGCCTTGGAAAAAATTGGTGGTCTGGCAGTAGAAAGCGTTACCGAGGACGCACATACATCATTGCGACTTCAACGTCTTGGTTATAATTCTGCTTACATTCGAATTCCATTAGCAGCCGGTTTAGCAACTGAAAGTCTTGCAAGTCATGTATCCCAACGTATTCGTTGGGCACGTGGCATGGTACAGATTTTACGTATGGATAATCCCTTGTTCGGTAAAGGGTTAGCCTTTGGACAACGTCTTTGTTATTTTAATGCTATGTTGCATTTTCTTTCTGGAATTCCTCGCTTGATTTTTTTCATTACTCCTGCAGCATTTTTAGTTTTGAATGCCTATGTAGTCTATGCTTCTGGGGTGATGATATTACTTTATGCTATACCTCATATTGTTCATGCAGTTTTGACTAATAATCAGATTCAAGGAAGATTTCGCCATTTTTTATGGAATGAAATCTATGAAACAGTAATGGCCTGGTATATTGCGGTGCCTACAACTATGGCATTAATTAACCCACGCAAGGGAAGATTTAACGTCACACCTAAAGGGGACCTTATTGCAGAAGAGCACGTAGACTGGATAACTGCTCGACCTTATGTAGTGTTACTATGTGTTAATATTGCGGGCTTAATCGCAGCAGGATTTCGTTTGACTGTGGATCCAGCCGCAACAATTATAGCGGTTCTTATTACTGCAACCTGGTCTTTATATAATATAACTATTCTTGGAGGTGCGTTGGGAGTAAGTATCGAAGCAAGACAAAGACGTAGGGCACCTCGTGTGGCTTTTATTATGCCGGCAGCAATTATGCGATCTGACGGTCATGTACATCAATGTATTCTTAGGGATTATTCTGATAGAGGAGTAGGGATACAAATGGAGGAGCAAGACTTGCTGCGCATAGGAGAAGAGATAACTCTTCTCCTCAAACGCGGGCGAGACGAATTTGCTTTCCAAGGAACTATTGCCTATGTGTTTAATCGCAATGCGGGTATTCACTTACACGAATTGTCTCTGAGACAAAATATTGATTTTATTCAGTGTACCTTTGCACGAGCAGACGTTTGGTCATTATGGCAAGAAGAATTTAGTCAGGATAAACCCTTGAAAAGTATGCGTGATGTATTTGCTCTGGATTTGCGTGGCTATTACGATATCATAGAACATACACCGCGTAAAATTCGTAAGTTACTTATAAGTCTTACCAATGCAATTATTTGGATGGGGACATTTTTTCCACATCAACCTAGACTAAAGAGCAATCTCTAGGCTGGATTACCGAAGTTGAAATAAAATTTAAAAACTAATGGATGAGATAATGATAAGAAAAATAATTTGGATTACATTACTGGCTTTTGGATTCCATTTGCACGCTGTTTCTGCTGCTACAACAAATCCCGGCCAGACTGCAAAATCTATATTATCTGTCCCAGCCAACGTTCCAACACGAAAAGTTAAGTTATATTTTAATAATTTAAATCAGCAGCAAGGTAATTTTACTTTAGGTAACTTCACTACAGGAAGAAATATCGAGTTTACTATGCGTAAAGATGAATTGATATTTCAAGCAGTATTACATTTGCAATTTATTCCTTCACCAGCACTTATTCCTTTACTTTCGCAACTTAAAATTTATCTAAATGACGAATTGGTCGATGTGATCGCAATCAGTGCTGAACAATTAGGTAAATTGAGTTCCATAGATATACCTATCGATCCTCGTTTTATCAATGATTTTAATCGCCTTCGTCTTGAGTTTATCGGTCATTATGAAGCGATTTGTGAAAATCCAGCTCACAGTTCAATATGGATGGATATTGACAAGAACAGCTATCTTGAGTTGAATTTTCAAACCTTGCTTTTGAAAAATGATCTCTCAAATTTTCCAATGCCTTTTTTTGACCCACTGGATAACAATCAGTTAAATTTACCCATTATATTTTCTGGACAACCTGATTTGGCGCAACAACGTGCTGCAGCAATTCTGGCGTCATGGTTTGGAAGTAAGGCTCTATGGCGTGGATCAACTTTCCCTGTTTTGTTTAACCAGGTCCCTACAAGAAATGCCATAGTATTTGCAACGAATGCACAAAGGCCTGATTTCATGAAAAATTATAAAGCTGTGACAGCCCCTACAGTCGAAATGATAAGTCATCCAAATAATCCTTATATTAAATTACTGTTGATTTTGGGGCGTGATAATAAGGATTTAGTAACTGCTGTTCAGGGAATAGCACAAGGTAGTGTCCTTTTTCGAGGACCAAGCGTTATTATTAATAATGTAAAAATGTTAGAATCTCGCAAGCCTTATGATGCGCCAAACTGGACCCCTACCGATAAGCCAGTGGCTTTTACAAAATTAAAAGAATTTGACGAGCAACTACAAACAAAAGGGTTTACTCCTTATCCCATCTCACTTAGATTTAATTTACCACCTGATTTGTTTGTACACCAAGGCAGGGGTATTGATTTACGTTTAAAGTATCGTTACTCATTGCCGCCGGCATCAAGTATGTCGCAGCTGCATATTAGCCTGAATAATTCTTTTGTAAAAAGTTATGTTCTGGAGCCTAAGAGAGAGAAATCCTTTGCAGGAAATATGGCAGTAACAAGCAAAGAACTCTATATTCCAACAAAATTAGGGGCACATAATCAATTTACTTTTGATTTTGCATACGGAGCACAAGTTGCAGGAGGAATAAAAAATGAACAATGCATTACTTATCAGGTAATTAATAATTTAGGAGTCATTGATGAAGCTTCAACATTAAATCTCTCCAATTATTATCATTATATTGCAATGCCCGATTTAAATGCATTCATGAGCTCGGGTTTTCCTTTTAGTATTTTTGCTGATCTGTCACAAACGGTGGTTTATATTGATCCACAATCAAAACCTGAAACAGTGACTTCGTTACTTAATGTTGCGGGTAACATTGGCGCAGCAACCGGTTATCCTGTTTTAGCTATGACTTTGACAGATAATTGGTCTCAAATTAAAAATAAAGATGTTGATCTTTTGATTATTGGCACGTTACCTAAAGACCTTCGTGATAATGATGATCTTAATTTACTAATTAATAAAACCCAAGATTGGGTTAAAAAGCCTTTAAATAGAAATGCAATGCCAGATACGCATCGAGTGACTCCGTTCAGTGCAGCTGAAAGTAAAACTACTGTCACAACAATGGGTTCTGTAGCAGCTATTCTCGGTATTCAATCACCATATTACAAAAAACGTAGCATTATTGCTTTATTAGCAGAAAGTCAGCAAGGTTTTGATCTACTCAATAGGGCATTAACTAATAATAAAAATGTTGACAAATTTTTTGGTTCTCTAGCGGTAATCCGTGACTCTGGAATTAACAGTTTTCGGGTAGGTGATAAGTACTATTTAGGATATTTGCCATTTTGGGAACGCTTTTGGTACTCGTTGAAAGAATACCCAATTAGTCTGGCGCTCTTGGCTCTTTTGGCTGCAGTCCTAATTACATTCTTGGTATGGAAGGGCTTGTCATTACTCATTAAACAACGTTTAAAAGGTACACAACAGGATAAGACGTGATTTTTAAATTAAAAAATAAGAAATGCTTATTAATTATAATCCTATTTATTTTGGGTATTAGTCATGTCATGGCAAGTACTCAATGGCCAATTTGGGAGAAATTTAAGCGGTACTACATCAGTAGGGATGGACGAGTCATTGATCCACAACTTCCAGAAAGAAAGACTACTTCTGAAGGACAAAGCTATGGATTATTCTTTGCTTTAGTTGCTCATGATCAGCCTATGTTTGATAAATTATTACGCTGGACTGAAAATAATCTTGCCGCAGGTGATTTGGGAACGCACTTACCTGCATGGGAATGGGGACAAAATTCCCAAAAAAAATGGACTGTTTTAGACAGTAACTCTGCTGCTGATTCTGACTTATGGATTGCTTATGATTTACTAGAAGCAGGACGCTTATGGAACAATAAGCGCTATGACTCTCTTGGTAAAAAGCTTCTTCAAAGCATTCTGAAGGAAGAAGTAGTTCAAATTCCGGGATTTGGACTTATGTTACTTCCAGGAAAATTCGGGTTTAATTTTAAAAACTATTGGCGTCTTAATCCCAGTTATTTACCTCCTCAGTTATTTGCTCGATTTGCTCAATTCAACAATCAATGGAATATTCTTGAGCGAAATAGCAGACGTTTGTTACTAGAAACCTCTCCCAAAGGATTTGCACCGGATTGGGTTATTTGGAAGAAGAATCGTGGCTGGCAACCTGATCTAAAATATCCTAATTTAGGTAGTTATAATGCTATTCGTGTTTATCTTTGGGTAGGAATGTTAGCTCAGGATGCAACCCAATCGGCAGAATTGATAAAACATTTTTTACCTATTATTGGACTGACGCAAAAGTTGGGGACTCCGCCAGAAAAAATTAATATTTTGACTGGTAAAACACAAGGCAAAGGCTCTATTGGTTTTGCCGCTGCACTATTACCATTATTAGCAAATAATCCGTCAGAGCTTGCGGTGCAAAGACAGCGTATTGATGCTGAAGAACTTACTGCAGATAGTTATTACAGCTCCGTACTAAGACTTTTTGGTCAAGGTTGGGATCAAAATCGTTATCGTTTTAATGCCCAAGGTGAATTGATATTACCTTAAGGAATTGATGTCCATAATGAGCCAATTTATGTTGACCCACACCGGGTACTGCAAGTAACTGTTCTAAATTTTGAGGTTTTACTTCAGCCATTGCATGTAAGGTTGCGTCGCTGAAAATCATAAAGGGTGGTTTGTTTTCTTCATCTGCCAGCTCACGTCTTAATGCACGGAGTAATTCGAATAACGGAGTGTTTGTCGTTTCAATTGAGTGTCGTTCTTTGGTTTTCTTTTTACTCCGCTTAAGATCATAACTGGGTAAAGTAAGCGAGATTTTTTCTTCACCTTTGAGTAAAGGAATGGCTTTGGGTGTTAATTTAAGAACATTAAAGTGATTTATGTTCTGCACACAATACTCTTTATGAATGAGTTGCCAGGCTAAGTGCTTCCAATAGTGGGCAGATTTGTCTTTACCAATACCAAAGGTACTTAGTTGTTCATGACCGTATTGTTTTATTTTATCTGAATAACTGCCTCGCAATACGTCTATGGTATGCGTTAAACCATAATTTTGTCGCAATCGATAAACACAGGATAAGAATTTTTGCGCATCTTCTGTTGCATCAGCGGTTATTGGTGGATTTTCGCACACATCACAATATTGACATTCCGTATCACAAATTTCATCAAAATAGCGTAATAAAATTTGGCGACGACAATAGGCTGCTTCAGCAAAAGCAAGCATGTGGTTGAGCTTATTGGTTTCAACCCGTCTTTGCTCATCGAGCGGGTTATTAATGATCCAGGAACGTAGTCTTGTGCTATCCGCTGCATCATAGAGTAAAAGCGCTTGGGCGGGCAATCCATCACGTCCAGCACGCCCTGTTTCTTGGTAGTAGCCTTCAATATTTTTAGGTAAATCATGATGAACAACAAAACGAACATTGGGTTTATCAATTCCCATCCCAAAAGCAATCGTGGCAACAACAATATCAATGCGATCATGCCTGAATAATGTTTGGACTTCTCGGCGTTCTTTATGGGGAAGTCCAGCATGATAGGCTCGAGCTTTGAAACCGATTTCGTGCAGTTTTTTGGCAAGCTTTTCTACACTAGTGCGAGTGCCACAATAAATAATCCCTGATTGTTGTTCTACTGTTTGCAAAAATTGATTCAATTGTTTTACCGCATTGGTTTTAGGGACTACTTTATAATGGATGTTGGGTCTATTGAATGAGGCAATGTATTTTTTTGGCGAATAATTTAATTTATCAACAATGTCTTGGCGTGTTTGTTTGTCAGCAGTTGCAGTTAAAGCAATAATGGGGGTATCAGGGAAATGGTTTTTTAAAATACCTAAAGCAGAATATTCGGGGCGAAAATCGTGCCCCCATTGAGAGATGCAATGGGCTTCATCAATGGCAAAAAGTGCTATATGGCATTCTTTTAAGCGATCCAGGAATGAGGTGCTAATCAGACGTTCAGGAGCGATATACAGTAAATCCAATTCATCATGATGTAATTGCATTAATACGTTTTTTGCCTCTTCACTGGTTAAAGAGGAGTTATAATATGCAGCACGAATTCCTTGTAATTTGAGTGCAGCCACCTGGTCTTCCATTAAAGCAATCAATGGAGAAACAACGATGCCTATTCCTGGTCTTACTATGGCAGGTATTTGATAACATAGAGATTTTCCACCTCCAGTTGGCATTAAAACAAGAACGTCATATCCGGAAATAACATCATGAATGATGTCTTCCTGTGGTGTTCTAAACGAGTCAAAACCAAAATATTCTTTGAGTACGGCAAGTGAGTTATTACGAATTACAGGTGCTGCAAGAGTTTCCATGTGATTATTCTTATTCTTAATTCTTTTCACGAGCAGGAAACTTGCAATCATATCATTATCCTTAAAAAAGCAGTAGCCTTCATTATGAGCGACCTATTGCACTGCATTTTAAAGAATTTTTTGATTTTTTTGACTCACCCTAGTTATGACTATGCCTTTGTCAAAAAAATCAAAAAATTCTAGATGCAGACGCTAGTCATTCTCACTACGAGAGCTATTGTTTTTTTAAAGATTAGGGCTTAGAAATAAAAGCATTATCTTTTATATAAAAGCGCAGCAATTTTTCTGCCCAATCTTTTGCATAATGAACACCAATTCTTGGTTTTTCCACAAGGGTAAACGGATCTTGGTTTTCTGCTTCCGCAATGTATAAAATATCACCGGTTAAATCATGTTGGTTCAATTGCTTATCTATATGCATTGCTTTGGAAAGCAATCCGGGGCCTTGTGTTCGTCCGTGAATGTTTTTAATGGGTTCAACAGCGCGTATCAATATTGCAGAACCTGTGCCCTCAGTTTCTGTAACGACATTGGTGCAGTAATACATTCCATAAATTAAATAGATATAGGCATATCCAGCTGGTCCAAACATGACTTTTGTTCTTTGGGTAAGACCTTTAGATGAATGGGAAGCCAGATCATGTTGTCCTAAATATGCTTCTACCTCGACAATCCTACCTATATATTCAAATCCGGATTGGTTATGGATAAGGTACTTTCCTAAAAGTTCTTTGGCAACCTCAATTGTATCACGCTCATAAAATGTTTTAGGTAATTTTCGAAGCATATCTCTTTCATGGATGATAAAAATTCGTAATAATAATACATTTAAATAGATTTTCTAAGGATGGTTTTTATGGATTTTGAATTCACAGCAGAGCATTTGGCCTTTCGTGAGATGGCAGCTGATTTTGCACGCGAGAAATTGGCTCCTATGGCTGATAATTGGGATGAACATCATTATTTTCCCATGGAGGTTTTACGTGAAGCCGCTGAATTAGGAATGGCTGGGATGATGGCGCGTGAGGATATTGGAGGAGCACAATTAACACGATTAGACTCCGCATTATTATTCGAACAATTAGCAACAGGTTGCGTCAGTACTAGCGCTTATCTTTCCATTCATAATATGGTTACTTCTTTAGTTGATCGATATGCTGATTCTGAGTTACGAATGAAGTGGGGACCTAAATTAATTTCCATGGAAGTGTTCGGTAGTTATTGCTTGACTGAACCTGAATCCGGTTCTGATGCAGCCTCTTTAAAAACTAGAGCCATAAAAGATGGAGACTATTATGTTCTTAATGGTGCCAAATCCTTTATTTCAGGTGGTTCAGTAAGTGATGTTTATTTATGTATGGTTCGTACTGGTGATGAGTCGCATCATGGAATAAGTTGTTTATTGATCGAAAAAAATACACAAGGATTAGGTTTTGGCAAATTAGAAAAAAAATTGGGATGGCATAGTCAACCTACCTGTATGGTGTATTTTGAAAATTGTCGTGTTCCCATTGCTAATCGTGTTGGTGATGAAGGCATGGGATTTAAAATTGCATTGAACGCTTTAAATGGGGGGCGGATAAATATTGCCTCATGCTCATTAGGTGGAGCCCTTGCTTGCTTGCGATTAACTCAGAACTATATGCATGAGCGTAAACAGTTTGGCAAACCACTCACCGAGATGCAAGCATTACGTTTTTATTTTGCAGATATGCTAACAGATTACGAAGCAGCGCGTTTAATGGTTTATCGAGCAGCAAATGCTATGGATAAAAATGATTCTCAAGCTCCTCTTTATTGTGCCATGGCGAAACGTCTGGCTACGGATGTTGCCTTCCGTATTTGTGACAAGGCAATGCAAATCCATGGGGGATATGGTTATTTACGTGATTACCAAATTGAGCGAATATTCAGGGACTTGAGAGTGCACCAAATTCTTGAAGGCACTAATGAAATCATGCGAGAAATTGTAGCGAAAGCAACTTTGGATGAGGAGCACTTTTTGTGTTGATTGAAGTATTTGTAGTTCGTAGCTTGGATGCAGCAAAGCGAAGCCTGGGGGCTGTGGTTATTCATACCCAGTTCCACTTTGTCTGCACCTAGGCTAATAAGGTAGGTTCTTCAATAGAAAAGGAGTAAGATGAAATGAATTTAATTGAACAAGATTTAGATAACCAGGGAATTTTGACTTTAACTTTAAACAGACCCGAAAAGTTAAATGCTTTAAGCTCCGAAGTATTAGATGCTTTAGAAGAATCATTCCATTATGCAAAAATAAATCCAAAAGTTAAGGCGTTAATAATTACGGGTCATGGTAAAGCCTTTTGTGCCGGCGCAGATATTAACCGATTGGCCGAATGTACCGCACAAACTGGGTATGAATTTGCTTGTCGTGGACAAGAGGTCTTCCGTATTTTGGAAACGTTAGGTAAGCCTTCATTAGCAGCAGTGAATGGATTTGCCTTCGGTGGCGGTTGTGAATTGGCTATTTCTGCAACATTAAGAATCGCTTCAGCCAAAGCTCAATTTGGCCAACCGGAAGTAAAACTGGGGGTTATTCCTGGTTATGGAGGCACACAACGATTGGCCCGTTTAATCGGCAAAGGGCGTGCTTTAGAGTTATGTTTGACCGGACGATTTATTAATGCAGAAACTGCATTGCATTGGGGATTGGTGAGTGAAGTTGTCGAGCTGGAAGCTTTGTTGGAACATGGGAAAGTATTACTACGTGGAATTTTGAGCATGGCCCCTCTTGCGGTTGCAAGTGTTATGGAAGTTATTGACCATGGTTATGATTTGTCTTTAACCGAAGCCCTGCATCTGGAAGCAATTCACTTTGCCAAAGTATGTGCTTCTGAAGACAAGCAAGAAGGGGTGACTGCATTTTTGGGCAAACGAGCTGCTGTGTTCGAAGGAAGATAATTATGATTGAGGAAGTACTTTTTAATCAAGAAGGTTCATTGGGAACTATCACATTAAATAGACCCGCCACACTGAATGCACTAACTTTAAATATGATTCTTAATATACAAAGACAGTTAAGTCTTTGGAAAGAAGATGATACTATTCATGCAGTAGTCGTGCGTGCTATTTCAGGAAATGCATTTTGTGCTGGGGGAGATATACGTTCACTTTATCTTGCCGGACAAGTAAATGATGCGGAGCAAATGCAGTTTTTTTGGCACGAATACCGATTAAATCACTTTATTCATCATTTTGGTAAACCTTACATTTCTCTAATTGATGGTATTGTTATGGGAGGAGGAGTAGGGATTTCCATGCACGGAAGTCATCCTATAGCCAGCGAACGGTTCGTATTTGCTATGCCTGAGACGGGTATCGGTTTTTTTCCTGATATTGGTGCAAGCTATTTATTAACACGATGTCCAGGATATTTGGGTACTTATTTGGGCTTGACCGGCAATCGACTGGGTTCACACGATGCAGTGAAGGCTGGATTGGTTAAAAAAATAGTGTCTTCGGAACAAATGCCTGCTTTATATGATGCATTAATGAATGAAGATTTATCAACAGATGCTTTTGAGCGTGTTAATCAATGTTTGCAGCACTTTTCTTTTGTACCCACTACAGAGGAGATCAGTCAAATTAAGCCTTTGATTGATGTCTGTTTTGCGCATCCAACAATTGAAATGATTCGCGAGTCCTTACAAAGTGCCAACAAAGTATGGGCTGAAGCGGTTGATAATACTTTAGCCCAAAAATCTCCTTTGAGCCTTAAAGTTACTCTAGCTCAATTACAAAAGGCAAAGGGGCTTTCTTTAGCACAATGCTTGCAAATCGACTATGACATAGTCAGTCATTTTATGCATGATTATGATTTTTATGAGGGAGTCAGAGCGTTATTGATTGATAAGGATAAAAATCCACAATGGCATCCGGCACGTTTGGATCTGGTTTCAGATGAAATGGTTCAGAAGTACTTCGAGCGTTCTCATCCTGGTTTGGAATGGGTATAATTTTTTTAGGTTTAGAGTAAAACAATTTGGATCGGTGTTGATAAATTTAATTATAGCAATACCGATCTTTTATGAGCCATTCCTGATGGTAAATGACAGAGAAGATATATTTTAAAAGCTAAGTTTAATCATGGGCATAGGTAATTCATCATCAGTTTCAGGAGGAAGATTCATATCATTTACAAAGCGTTCACTTTGTTCTTTTTCTTGCTCTTGTTTTTTTGTGTTATTTTGAATATAAGTTCCGGCGTGATAAATAGTATGACCTAAGGCGGCTGCTCCGGTTGAATAAATTGTGGTTTCAAGAACTGGTTTGAAAAACATCCCAAAACGTGACATCATTTTATCATCCTTTTTAATAGTGTTAAAAACTGCAATGTATGGATTATAATTAAACATCGCAGTTATCTATAATACACCATTTTTGCATATAGCAAACTACTTTATGAAATTAAATAGTTTGCGATGCAATTTTTTCTAAACACTAAGGTAATTTGCTGCCCGTGTTTTTGTCCTTTTCATTGGTTTCTTCTTGAACCTCTTCAATACGAGGAGTTGTTTGTTTGCTCGCAAACATACTGTTCCTGGATTTCCCTGGTGAAGAGGGTTGATACTTTTCTGGAACAACTTTTGCCAGTGGTTCTGAACCCATGGTTTCGCCAACACCAGCAACCAGAGCAAAGATAATTCCTGTTAGGCCCATTCGCATGGGAACTTGTTTTAGCGCCATTGATCCAAAAGATTTTAATGAAGCTCCTGGATTGCTGATGAAGCAATAAAATAACTCTTGGGTTAATTTAATTGCGTTTGCATTGTGCAGACGTCCATCTTTAACCGTAGATTGCACTAGAGTATAATCTTTAAAGGAGGTAAGCGGATACGAGACTACGGCAGCAGTCATACCACTGAGCATTCCAGAGGTGAAGTGAGCCATGTTTTTATCTTGTATCGGTAAGCCTTTTGCTATTCGCTCTTCAACAACACATAAACAAGCAAAATTAACCATTCCTGAGCCGTATCTGGGTATAAAACCTCCCATCATCAATTTCCAGGAATTATTAAGAGTTTTCCATGTAAAATCAGGGGGAAGAAGACCTGGAACTTTTTTCAAGGTGGATAATGATTCGGGTATTTGGGTCACCAAGATATCGCCCAGAGCCATAGCTGCAACATAGCTGTAATTAACGGTGACGTATTTTCTACTTTTTTCTTTACCTGTCTCATGGACCCCGTCTTCTAGAGGTTTGCTGTTGCCCTTAGCTCCGGTAACATAGCCACTTCGAACCAGTGAGCCTGAAAATGAAGCTCCTGTTCCAGCATACATTACTTTTGCTAAACTCCATATTCCTCCTGAATAGGTAGGTATTACAGTATTGTTCTTGGATAAATTAACTAACATTGTTTTTACTGGACTTTGAACACCAACGACACTAACACATGTGGCTAATGTAACAGTTACAAAATTAGCGCCACTCCACAACTGTCGTTGGACTGTTTCCATTGAGGGCATCCATGAGGGTTTTTGCGGCGGTGTTGGTGGAACAGTCATTGGAGTAACAGGCGCTCCAGGTGTGTGTCCCGTTTTAGGAGCTTGAACTAGTCGTTGCTTGACTACATCCATTGGTGTTGTCATCCCTGGCATATTAGCTAGGTTTGGAACCCAAGAAGCGTTGATTAGACTTGGTAAAGTCCATACTGGTGAAGTCATAGGTTTCTGCCCAGTTTTTGGGGTTTGCAGTCGTTGCTTGACTACATCCAGTGGTGTTGTCATCCATGGCATATTAGTCAGGTTTGGAAACCATGGAGATTTGGTCAAATCTGGAAAAGTCCATACTGGTGGTTTGTACCCAGTTTTTTGAGTTTGTAGTTTTTGCTTTACCACGTCAAATGGTGTCATCAACCATGGAGTATTAGAAAGGTTATGCATGCTCCATAGTGAAGTCACAGGTGACTGCCCGGTTTTTGGTGTTTTGGTTTCGTTTTTAGTCTGCATGATAATAATTTAAATTGTTGTCGAATTAGATCTGCATTATAAAGACCAAAAATTAACTTAACCTTAAGAAATATGAGTAATTAGATCAAAAAAAAATCTTGAGGGTTATTTTGTGGGCACGAGGGTGTTCAAATTGAACCAAAACTCCCAGAAAGTTGCTTATTTTATTAAGGAGGCTGATAAAAAAATTTTTTATTTATAGATACTTATATCGAGATGTAGGTATGGATGCAGAATGAAAATCATAATCTGGGAGTAGAGTAAATTTATTTAAAAAGCTATAAATTGTAAAAATTTAACTCTGTACATGACAAAAAAATTTGTCATGTACAGAGAAGATTTAATAATAAAACGGGTTATCAATATAAATTATTTCAACCAATCACTGAGAATATCAATGATTTTTTGCGCTTGTTCTGCGCTGGATATGTTAAATTTGGATTTTTGCCAGTATTGATTATTACGTTTTTGATAACGTCGAATTGAAAATTTAACAGGTCCATAGTCATTATGGGCGTTATCCCAATCCTGATATTTAAACATAATCGTAGTCCAGGCGCCTTTACTTAATACCTTTTTATCCAGCTCTTTAACTGTTTCTGTTCCATTTTCACTAAATGCAATAGTTATTTCATCTATACTTGCAGTCATTTCAAACCGTACCCTCAACAAATAGTTCAAGAAAGCAGTAACCTCATCAATTTGAAATGTAGTTCTGCGCTAAAATTTGAAGAGTTTATCTTATTTCTTTAACTTACCATAGTGTTGAACTATCATTTGCCAAAAAATAGGGAATAGAATGAAATGGAACAATGATACATCCAATCACTTTTGCAGAGCTATTGAATGGATTGCAATTTACCATTAACAAAAGTCATGCTAACGGGAGGTTGGTACTCCCCAGGCTGATAGAGCCAAACTTGAGGTTTTTCAGCTGTTGGTACAATTTCATTGATAAAAGTATTATTTACAATAGAAGGAGAACCACAAGAGTAGTAAACTTTTTGTACTGGATCTCCGGCCTGAATGTTCGTTCCTTGACAAACAGATACTGCATTGCTATCTGATCCATTTAATTTAATAGAGCGTACTTTTTGATTTACAATATTTACTTCAAGTGTGACGCCGCCACTCCCTGTCGGTACATTCCATACTCCGAAAAAAGCGGTTTGAGTTCCCATATTATTATAAATGAGCTGTTGCGCGGGAATTTTTTGCATAACCGGTTGATTTGATTCTTGCTGGCTCACTGGCTGACCACACGCTGCAATTACTTCATCAGGTGTCATTCCTAAATTAACGTATCCGTGGTTTTGTGGACAGTAGTAAGATTGAGTATCAGCAAATAAACTAAAAGGTAAAAGGATTAATCCTAAGCCAGCGCTACTGAGGAACGTCAATTTCATAATTCAATCCTGATAATCCTCTGCTTAAAATTAAGTATAGTCGCTTTTATAATAATCTCCAGGGTAGGTTTGCGTTAATAAATAAAGTAATGATTTTCAATAAAGCAATAATGATAAAAGGTGAAAAATCAAAACCAGAAATATCTGGAATAATCTTTCTACCGAGTTTTAGCAAGGGTTCTGTTAACAAACGCAAGAAGTCAGCAATTGGACCTTGCCATTCTGGATTAATAAAACTCATGATGACACGGATAAGTATGGCAAAAAACAGGAGATTACAAGGTTGGATAATTAAGTCGGCAATTATATAAATGAATATGAATACAATAGGAATTAGTCCATTTAAGACAAGAAGACTAGTACAGATGATTTTTAATAATTCAACCAAAAGCAAGGTGATAATAGCTGGGATATCATATTTTTGTCCTGGTTTATAGGGTTGTTTTGATATCAGTTGAATTGGGTTGACTATAGGGTTAGTTATCCTATAAATAAGTTGGCTTACTGGATTCAGTGCGCTGACGCGTAAATAGCGTAGCGCGATGCGAAGCCATAAACTGAAAATAACAACTGAAAAAAATAAAGAAACAATAAAAAGTGTTACGGCGATAAGACCAGACATATTTTCCCCTATCCTGCATTTATCACAACTGATTTATTTAAGATTATATCGCGTCGCTTTATTTTTGTCGCTCACCAAATAATCCCCGACCCACACGTACTATAGTAGCACCTGCTTTAATTGCAGGAACTAAATCATCACTCATTCCCATAGATAATGTATCCATATTAAGTCCAAATTTCTGATTTAGCGAATACATCAGTTGATTAAGCTGAATAAATAAATCATATTGGGTTTGTGTATCTTGTTGAGGCGGTGGGATAGTCATCAAACCTCTTAACTTGAGGTGAGGAAGTTGACTGGTTGCCAAAGCTAATTCAGCAACAGCTTCAAGAGGAATTCCTGATTTTGTTTTTTCATCTACTAAATTAATTTGTAAACAAATATTGAGCGGGGCTAAATGAGTTGGGCGATATTCATTGAGATATTGGGCGATTTTCAAGCGGCTAACACTGTGAACCCAACTAAATGAAGCGGCAATCCCTTTGGTTTTATTGCTTTGAATAGGGCCAATGAAATGCCAGCATAGAGGCATGTTTTTTAATGCATTTATTTTTTGTTGTGCTTCTTGAAAATAGCTTTCTCCAAAATGGGTAACTCCAAGATGAAATAATTGGCTAATCACCTCAATACTTTGTTGTTTGCTGACAGCAAGTAATAGAACACTCCCTGGCTTTCTATTAAAATTTAGCTCAGATTGATTAATTAATTGTTTTATTTGATATAGATTTTGCTGAAGATTCATGATCATTTAGGTATGTTTGCAAACCTTAACAATAGCAAAAGAAACAATGTTTGCCGAGTATCACTTCGTGAGCTAATCTAGTAGCATCATAATTTTATGGTTTGGACTGGCATTAAGGTTCAGCCTATTATTGTATTAATAATCAGGACGAATTAAGCAATGGATATAGCAGAACTATTAGCGTTTTCAGTAAAAAATAAATCATCAGATTTACATCTTTCCGCAGGATTACCTCCAATGATTCGTGTGGATGGCGATTTGCGCAAAATCAATTTACCTGCCATGGAACATAAAGAGGTGATAAAAATCATCTATGATGTGATGAATGACCGGCAAAGGAAAGAATTTGAAGAATTTTTGGAAGCCGATTTTTCTTTTGAAATAACCAACCTAGCCCGTTTTAGGGTGAATGTCTTTAATCAATTGCGTGGAGCGGCTGCTGTTTTCCGTACTATTCCTTCTGAAATTCTAAGTATGAGTGACTTAGGATTACCGGCTATTTTTGAAGAAATGGCCAGTTATCCTAAAGGGTTGGTGCTCATTACTGGTCCAACAGGATCAGGGAAAAGCACGACTTTGGCTGCCATGATCGATTATATCAACTCAAATCGTTATGATCACATTTTAACTGTGGAGGATCCAATAGAGTTTGTACATCAAAGTAAAAAATGTTTGTTAAATCAACGCGAGGTTCATCGAGATACGCTTAGTTTTAATGCTGCTTTACGTTCCGCCTTACGTGAAGATCCTGATGTGATTTTGGTGGGAGAGTTGCGCGATCTGGAAACGATCCGTTTAGCAATGACTGCCGCGGAAACCGGGCATTTAGTATTTGGTACCTTACATACTAATTCTGCAACAAAAACCATCAATAGAATTATTGATGTGTTTCCCGCCGAGGAAAAAGCTATGGTGCGTTCGATGCTGTCTGAATCACTGCAGGCTGTGGTTGCACAAACTTTATTGAAAAAAAGTGGTGGTGGGCGAGTTGCTGCTTTAGAAATTATGATTTGTACCGGTGCGATCCGAAATTTAATTCGTGAAGATAAAGTGGCTCAAATGTATTCTTCCATCCAAACAGGTCAGGGCAAAGGTATGCAAACTTTGGATCAGCATTTAACTGAACTGGTGAAAAAAAATATTATTTCATCCCATACAGCACGTGATATGGCAATTGATAAATCGTTATTTTAAAGAGCTCTTTCTCCTAAAAAACCTATAGTTACTGGATTATCTAAATTCATTATTGTAATAGCATCATTGGCTGGGTTTTGCAGCTCAGCCAATGTTTTGGGTGCCAGAATATTAAGTTGATGTTAGTACGAGCACTTACGCATTTTTTTGTAATTCAATTAATTGAGGAATACCTATTTCAGCAAGTTCAAGCATGCTGTTTAATTCATCGCGATTAAAATGCTTATCTTCGGCGGTGCCTTGAATTTCGATGAAATGTCCTTCTTCATTCATGACTATATTCATATCGGTTTCGGCAAGTACGTCCTCAGCATAATCCAAGTCAAGTACGGATTGACCTCGATAGAGTCCCACAGAAACTGCAGCAATGTAATGAAATGCAGGCATTTTACGAATTTTTTCTCGCTCTACCATCCAATTTATTGCATCTCTCATCGCGACACAGGCGCCTGTAATAGCTGCTGTTCTTGTACCCCCGTCAGCCTGAATTACATCACAGTCTAAAGTTATTGTATTTTCACCTAGGAATTTTAAATCAACACAGGCCCTTAGCGAGCGGCCAATGAGGCGCTGGATTTCCATGGTTCTGCCGCCTTGCTTACCTTTACTTGCTTCCCGTTCAGTACGACTATGTGTCGCACGCGGAAGCATACCATATTCAGCAGTTACCCAGCCTTGATTTTTTCCTTTAATAAAACGGGGAACTCCGTCGGTTATCGATGCATTACACAATACTTTAGTTTGTCCAAATTCAACAAGAACGGAGCCCTCAGCATGTTTTGTATAGTTTCTGGTTAATTTAACAGGACGTAATTGATTGGCTTCTCGATTACTTGGGCGCATATAGATAATCCTCGATAAAATTAAGAATTATAACGCTTAACTTCCCATGTTGCATCCTAAAGTATGTGTGACATGATAAAAACGCATAATCATCGTTTTTATTATCGATAGATTTATGGTGTATGCGGACAAAAATTATATGTTGACCCTTGATTCGCATCTCCAAACATAGAGTTTTAATTTAGGACAAAAAATTTCTTTGAACTCATATTGACCAATAATAATTCATTTGGTAGCTTGAAATCTAACTTAAAAAAGTATTCATTATGAACAATCGTAGCCATGAAATCAGCGTTGCATTATCTGCAGGTTTTTCTGCAAGCACTCTATTAGTCTGCGATTTAGTTTTTAATATTTCTTCTTTAGTGCTTATTTTCTTACCCTCCTTTCCCTAGGACGGCCATTTGTCATTATCCACGCCTCTCTAGGGAGAGGTGACGCCAAAGCGGGTAATGAATCATTTGACTTAACTATCGGAGAATCATTATGACTCAAGCAAAATTTGAGGCACGTAAAGAAGAGTCGTACCCAAAAGAAAAGAAAAACAATCTAAGTATATTTCAAAGCATTGTCTCAGGAAGTGTTACTGGCGCTTTTGAAGTGTTTGTTGATCATCCATTGTGGTCGATAAAAACACGAATGCAAAAAGGAGATCCTTTTACATTAAGTCCGCAAGTATTGTATCGAGGCATATTGCCGAATGCTGCAAGTATGATCCCAATAACTGCAGTGCAAGTAGGTTTGAATCGTATTTTTCAAAAATGGTTTCTGGGGAATAAGTATGAATTGTCTGATGCTCAAAAACTAACCAGCGCATTCGCTGCCGGGGTTGGTTCATCTTTGATAAGCTGTCCAACTGAAATGATAATGACGCATCAAAAAACAGGCTTTATCTCAACAGGATTAAATCTGGTGAGACAAGGCGGATGGCCTCGTCTTTATACAGGACTGATGGCAACGATGCTGAGGGAAGGGCTGTTTTCTACATTTTTTCTAGTGGTGACTCCCATATTGAAAGTAAGGATAAAAGAGTATTATCCTAATGATTATGCTGCTTCTCTGCTCGCAGGAATGCTGGCAGGAGTGGGCGCAACGCTGACTTCTCAAAAATTTGATGTAGTAAAAACAGCTCAGCAGTCATCAATTACTGTGAACCCAGCCGGTTTTTTCAAAACAGCTCAAAAGCTCCATACAACTCAGGGAGTTTATGGATTTTTTAAAGGAGGTTTTCCTCGAGGTCTACGAGTGATGTCTGCAGTAACGCTTATGAGCTGGATGAATGAACGGATGGATGACCTTTTGTCCCAAAATCAGCAAAAGAAATCAATCTCTTCACCAAATAAGTAATTATAAAATAAGTAATTATTTTATCCCGGGTTAAGTTGTTAACTCGGGATAAAATAGGTGCTTTATATTGGAATTCTCATGAAACCATTGCACCTACATATTTAATTAATTGCCAAAATGATGTAATATTGGTCATTAATGATCATGATCTGATAACAGTTTCAGGCAGATTGTCTCTGTCCAATTGCTTTAAATTGGAGTATATTCGCGCAAGGTGGTTTTATTCATTGGTATCTATATGCTTCAAAGTATGACGGCTTTCTCGCGAGTGCAAAAGCAAATCGAAGAAGGTCATTTTTGTTGGGAAATTAAATCTGTTAACCATCGATATTTAGATGTTTCATTTCGTTTGCCTGAATCATTTCGATTTATAGAGCAACAATTACGTCATTTGCTGCGTGATAAGATCAATCGCGGAAAATTGGAGTGTCAGCTGAAATATCAAGACACAAGTGCTAATAATCAGTCTATGCTTATAAATATAGGCATGGTAAATGCATTAGTGAGTTTAAGTGAGAAACTTGCTGAATCACACCATTTGCCAAATGATTTAGGTGTTAGTCGTGTCTTATCCTGGCCTGGCGTGATGCAGGCAAGTATGCCCGATGTGGAGGTGTTAGGAAAGCATGCACTTTCCTTGTTTCATGAGGCAGTCGAGCAACTAAGGCAAATGCGCACTACAGAAGGGAGCGCATTAAAAGCACATGTGGAAGGGCGATTAAGTGAATTAGGACAAGAGATTAAAAAGGCTCGTTCTATAGTGTTAATGCAAACAGAGCAAGTGAAAAAGAAGTTATTGACTCGATTGCACTCAGTGAGACTTGACGTTCAGGAGTCGCGTGTGGAGCAGGAAATTGCTTTGATTTTGACTCGTATTGATGTGAGCGAGGAATTAGATAGATTACAGACTCATCTTGGTGAAGTGAATCGGACACTAAATTGCGATAAAATAGCAGGAAGGCGTCTTGATTTTTTGATGCAAGAATTAAATAGGGAGGCGAATACGCTAAGCTCCAAGTCTGACTCTGTGGAATTGACTCAGAGTGCAGTGGAAATGAAGGTTTTAATTGAGCAAATGCGTGAGCAAATTCAAAACATTGAGTGAGTATTATTGTGGGTGATTATTCGGGTAATTTATTTATTGTTGCTGCACCTTCTGGGGGAGGTAAAACAAGTTTAGTAAAAAAGTTAATTGAAACTCTTGATGATATTGAGGTATCTATTTCGCATACAACACGAATGATGCGTCCTGGAGAACAGCATGGAGTGGATTACTTTTTTATTGATGAAGAAGAATTTATACACATGATTAATGATTGTGCTTTTTTAGAGCATGCCCGAGTCTTTAATCATTTATATGGAACATCGATGGAGCAGATTACTAACCGTTTGCAAAATAACATTGATGTAATTCTGGATATAGACTGGCAAGGAGCAGAACAGATTAGACGTTCCTTTCCTGATGCGGTGAGTGTCTTTATTGTGCCGCCATCATTGGATGTCTTAAAACAACGATTATTGAAGAGACGGCAAGACAAGGATGAAGTGATTAGTGACCGGATGAAAAAAGCACGGGATGAGTTGAGTCATTATCCTGAGTTTGATTATTTAATCGTTAATGATAATTTTGAAAAAGCAGCGATGGAATTAGGTGCAATTGTGATTGCAAACCGTTTACGTGTTGAGCGGCAGATAAATAAACAGTCAAAATTGCTTTCTTTCCTGTTATCATCGCAGTAAAATATAAGGTTTTGCTACTGGAGAGTGAATTATGGCACGAGTTACTGTTGAAGATTGTTTAGAGAATGTTGCAAATCGATTTGAACTGGTTATGGTGGCCACGAAACGTGCGCGTCAAATTGCAGTTCGAGGAGATCAGCCTATGGTTGAATGGGAAAACGATAAACCTACAGTAGTAGCTTTGCGTGAAATAGCAGAGGGCTTAATTACACCAGAAATTTTGGATAAAGAATAGTTTTTTGGATGGGCCTCTTATTTATAATTCGTTCGATTCACAAGGCTGTGAGCCAGAATAGTAGAATTGTAAACAGAGCCCCATGAAAAAATATTCATGTGGCTTGGGTTAAGTGAAATGAACCTCAAGTTGAGTGACTAAAATTTCCCAGATTCGTTTCACTTCACCCATGCTACGAATCATAAAGGATTGTGATTTATACGGGACACCTTAAATGGGGTGAATTATGGGTATAGGGGTATGGTCATGTTAGATACCAGGGAGTACTGCGTGAGCTACTTTAAGGAGCTCGATGAAGAGCTGAAATGTTATCTTGAGCAGTCGCAAATAGAGAAATGTTACCAAGCTTATCTGGTTGCCGAAAAAGCGCATCAAGGGCAGATGCGGCGTTCTGGAGAGCCTTATATTACTCACCCTGTTGCAGCAGCTTTGATTCTTGCTCGAATGCGTCTGGATTATCAAACAATTATGGCCACTTTGCTTCATGATGTGGTTGAAGATACTTCAGTGAGCAAAGATGATTTAACACTTCAATTCGGTGAAGAAATTACCTCCCTTGTTGATGGTGTTACTAAGCTTACTAAAATCAAATTTGAATCAAAGGCAGAGGCCCAGGCGGAAAATTTCCGTAAAATGGTCTTGGCTATGGTTAAAGATATCCGTGTAATTATTGTTAAACTAGCCGATCGTTTGCATAACATGAAGACTCTAGGTGCAATGCCTTATGCAAAACGCAGACGTATAGCCATAGAAACTCTGGAAATTTATGCCCCGATTGCGAATCGTTTGGGGATGCATTCGATTTATGTGGGTCTAGAGGATTTAGGATTTCAGGCCTTATACCCTATGCGCTTCAGAGCTATTAAATCAGCAGTTGAAAAATCTCGTGGTAATCGACGTGAATTAACCCAGACCATTGAACGTGATTTACAGCTGGCTTTAGCGCAACTCAACATTCCTTATGAACAAGTGTTCGGCAGACAAAAGCATTTATACAGTATTTATAAAAAGATGCGCCAGAAAAAAGCTTCATTTACCGAGATTACTGATGTTTTTGCTTTTCGCGTAATTACTGAAGATATTGATTCCTGTTACCGTATTTTAGGTGCTTTACATTGTACCTATAAACCTGTTCCTCAACGCTTTAAAGACTATATTGGTATACCTAAGGCGAATGGATATCAATCCCTGCATACTACTTTGTTTGGGCCTTTCGGAGTTCCTCTCGAAGTGCAAATTCGTACTCGTGATATGGACAAGGTTGCTGATAATGGAGTGGCTGCGCATTGGATTTATAAATCATCCGGCCTTGAGGTAAATGAAGCTCAGCTGCGTGCAAGAGAATGGGTACAAAGTCTATTGGAAATGCAGCGTAGTACTGGAAGCTCATTAGAGTTTATTGAGAACGTTAAAATCGATTTATTTCCAGATGAAGTATATGTTTTTACTCCTAAAGGCCATATTATGGAATTACCCAAAGGGGCTACGCCGGTTGATTTTGCTTATTCGGTCCACTCGGGAGTGGGTAATAGCTGTGTGGCGGCGAAAGTAAATAGAAAATTAGTGCCGTTAAGTATTCCTTTGTCGAATGGGCAAACGGTTGAGATTATTACAGCACAAGGTGCTCATCCCAACCCGACCTGGTTAAATTTTGTAGTTACCGGAAAAGCGCGCTCTAATATCCGTCATTTCCTAAAAAGTCAACAAAATACGGAGTCAATTAGTTTAGGAAAGCGCCTTCTTGGTCAGTCATTAAACGAACTGTCCAGCGATTATGAAAAAATACCTCCAGAATCCTTACACGCATTATTAAGTGATTTACATTATAAAACGATGGATGATTTGCTCTATGCGATTGGTATAGGCAATCAAATGGCAATGGTAATTGCCAAAAGATTAGTAATAACTCAAGACACTAATGAACTGGATAAAGGAGTTAAAACACGTCCCTTGGCAATTAAAGGAACAGAAGGGATGGTGGTTCATTTTGGTGAGTGTTGTCAACCTATTCCTGGCGATAATATTGTTGGAAAATTCCAACAAGGTCGAGGAATTATTGTTCATAGCAGTGACTGCACTACTTTAAAAAATTCACGAACTAATCCAGAACAGTTTGTTGCCTTACGTTGGGATGAGAAGGTTGAAGGGGAGTACTGGGTTGATATTACAGTTGATGTAGTAAATGAGCGTGGTGTATTGGCTGCTCTAGCAACTGCTATTGCTGAATCAGGATCAAATATAGGTAATATCAATGTGGATCCACGAGATGGACGACATAATGCAGTTACATTTTCAATTAGTGTTATTGACAGAACGCATTTGGCTCGTGTAATGCGTAGGTTACGGACAAATAAAGTGGTGATGCGTCTTTATAGAAAAAAACAAGGGGATAATTAATGCAACCGGTAAATACAAAATTGGCTCCTGAAGCTATTGGAACTTATTCACAAGCCATTAAGTGTGGGGATACAGTTTATCTTTCAGGACAAATACCACTCGATCCCATAACTATGGAACTCTGTAGTGAAGATATTAAATTGCAAATTACCCAGGTTTTGGAAAACTTGTCGGCAGTTTGTGAAGCTGCAGGTGGTAGTTTGGCACATATTGTGAAATTAAATGTTTATCTTACGGATTTGCGCCATTTTTCTTTAATTAATGAAGCAATGAGTCGTTATTTTGTATCACCATATCCAGCAAGAGCGGCGATAGAAGTCTCTGCATTGCCACGTGGTGTTCAGGTTGAGATGGATGGTATAATGGTTTTATCTTCAAAGTAATTTATTGAAAGGTAGCCTGGGTGCATAAAAAAGTTGTAACCCGGGTTTGTTAGGTTTGCAATCTTCAGGGTTTTCAACTCGCTGCACTCAGGCTACATGTTTATAATCAGAGTTTATTTATGAGTATTATTTCCCTTCATAGCGTCTTCCTCAATATTGCGGGTAATCAGTTATTAGATAATGCAGATTGGCAGATCCAACCTCAGGACCGCATTGCTTTGGTTGGACGAAATGGAGCAGGAAAGTCCACTTTGCTTAAACTTTTATTGGGGGATTTAGTTCCTGATAGCGGTCAAATCAATCAGCTTTCTGGATTGCGAGTTGCTGGATTGACACAGGAAGTTCCAATTACTGAAGAAGAATCTGTCTATCACTTTCTAGTGAAAAGTCTTGGTGAAGTAGGAGAAGTTTTATCGCGCTTTAATGAATTATCTCAGTTAGGTGATGTGGATAAATTAGCTTTGTGCCAGCAACAAATGGATAATTTACATGCTTGGGATAAATTACCACAAATTGAGACTATGGCCAGTCGTTTAGGCATAGCCACTAACGAGCGCATGAATAACTTGTCAGGGGGCATGAAACGACGCGTGCTTCTGGGTGCGGCACTCATAGCAACCCCAGATTTATTACTGTTGGATGAACCTACAAACCATTTGGATATTGAAGCAATCGAATGGTTGGAGGCTTACTTAAAGAGTTTCAAAGGGGCTGTACTCTTGGTTACTCATGATAGAGAATTTTTAAGCCAGGTATCCAAGCGGATAGTGGAAATTGATAGAGGAAAACTGTACCAGCATGATTGTAACTATGAAACTTATCTGGACAGAAGGGAATCTATTCGTCTTGGCGAGCAAAAGCAAAACGATTTATTTGATAAAAAACTGGCTGAGGAAGAGGCATGGATCCGTACAGGAATTAAAGCGCGACGAACACGTAATGAAGGACGGGTTCGCGCATTAAAGGCACTGCGTGTGGAATATAAGGCGCGCCGTAATCAATTGGGTAAAGTCAAATCATTCTCTCTCGATGTAACGCGTTCGGGTGCCGTTGTTATCGAAGCAAACCAAGTGAGCTATAACTTGGGAGATAAAACAATTTTACACGATTTTTCCTTACTGCTAACTCGGGGGGATAAGCTTGGAATAATTGGTCCAAATGGATGTGGTAAAACGACTCTCGTCCAGCTATTGCTTGGGGAATTACAACCAGATTCTGGACAAATAAAACTTGGTACATCTTTGAGTGTCGCTTATTTTGATCAATTGCGTCGTCAATTGCATGAAGATCAAACAGTTATGTTTAATGTGGGTGATGGTGCTGATTATGTAACAATTAATGGCAAGCAAAAACATGTTGCCAGTTACTTGCGTGAATTTTTATTTTCACCTGAGCGTTTTAATCAACCGGTTTCAGTACTTTCTGGTGGAGAACGAAACAGATTATTATTAGCTAAACTGTTTGCCAAACCAGTAAATTTGTTAGTAATGGACGAGCCTACTAATGATTTGGATATTGAAACTTTGGAGCTCCTTGAAAGTATGTTAATTGACTATCCTGGAACTTTAATATTAATTAGTCATGATAGAGCATTTATTAATCAAGTCGTTACCAGCGTTCTGGTTTATGAAGAAGCAGGGCAGTTTAATGAATTTGTTGGAGGCTATGATGAATATAAAATGCATAAAAAACAACAACAGCGAGACCAGATAGTAAAAACACCTGTTGTGAAACGAAATCCTGCAATAAACAAATTAAGCTTTAATGAGCAACGTGAACTGGCGCAATTACCACAAAAAATTGAACAGCTAGAAGCAAAAATAGCCGAATTACATTTACAAATGGCTGAGCCCAAATTTTACCAACAAGATGCCCAGCTGATTACAAAGATTAATCAAGGTTTGGCTGACGATGAGGATTTACTAACACGACTTTATACGCGATGGGAAGCATTAGAAAATGTTGAAAAAAGGAACAAATAAATGTTATTAACACTGGCTTTGGTTGTTCTTTTGAGTTCAATTGTAGTTTTCTTTTCAGATGAGTTTATTAAGTCATTTAATAAGATCTTTGCTATCAAAGGAGCTAAATTATTTATACCGTTGTTTGCTGCCTCTTGGTTAGTTTATACGTATAACTTTTGGGTTTTATGGGCAATTTTTTATGTACGTGAACTATTGCATATAGTACAGAATTTTTTAGTGAGTATCATGCCTTTACAGAAGGGGGCGGTTCCAGTTGTACTGGTATTCATGCTGACTTTTCTTTCCGTACTTCCAGTTCTTATTCTTGATATTTTTTCACGAAGAAAAAACTTCAAGGGATATCAGTACCCTTATGTAACAAGTGCACTAATTTGGTTGCTATCTGTTTTTTTGTTAATCATTATATAGTCTTTATGTAAAGAAATGTAATTATTTTGTAAAGATTTGTTGATTTTGTTAATAAAACCTTAAGTTTTCTTTTTTATACTTCTTGTGCCAAGTTTGGAATTTAATAAAAACATAAAGGAGACTAAAGTGGAATTCGGCAGCAAACAACATCATCATGATCGAGTTACTCGTGGTACTACTCATCAGCATGGGCATAAACCGCCATATCATCCCCTCTATCCTCAGATAACGCCCACTCACAATCATGTAGAGGTTCGTACTCCTTCTCGCGGATATAATAGTTATCGACATAATCATCATCATCATAATCACAGTTATTCTTCTACTGGTCGTGGTGGACGTATCTTATTTGTTGGATTCTTTATCCTTTTACCCATTGTGGTTATTGCTGCGATTCTTAGTTCGACTCTTGGCGCGATGAGTCTAACTACGGCATCGCTAACTGCTGCTGGAGCTGGTGCTGCAGGCGCGATGGCTTTTAGTGCATCGATTTTTGGTATCGGTGCGCTTGTACTTTATGGGGCTCTGGGATTAGCTTATTTATATTCCAGTGCTAAAGAATGCTACAGCACTGACAAGAACGTGTTTGATATGATTAAATCACGTGTTGTGAATGAAGATGGACTGAGCTTTAAAGGGATTATGAAATCTGTGGGCTCTGTATTGTGGTCTCCATTTTTACTCATGGGTGGTTTGTCGGGTATGGCAATTAAAGCTGCTGTAAATGTTTGTGCTTCAACCCGTTCGGAGTCGCCTACAGAAGTAAGCATTGAAATGAAAGAATCCTATAAAGGGATGGGCGAGTATGGTTTAGGCTCACAGCCATCTAAGAGCAGTCAACGAGAAGATGAACTGCCTGTTCATACTGATTTGTATCATAAAACTCGAGAAGGCAGTGAAAAAGAGCATCATCTGTTAGACTCTCAAGTTTCTTTTCCTTTATACCCTACACTAATTAGTTCGAATTAGTAGCGGTTTTTGCCGCTGTTTGCGGTGGATTTTTTCAATAGTTTTTTTGGGTTCTTTATTACAGAACCCAAAAACCAAATGAATATTCTAAACAATTAAAATCTTTGAACTTTAATCCTCTATGCATTGTTTACAATAATAAGCAAATAGAGATTTCTCCTTGGCTGTATCCACTTTTTCCTTCCAAAATGGCCTATAATTTGATCAAGATGCTTTTTTGGGGGGGTATTATATGACCTCTAATCGATCGGAAACTCCTAAGCGTACTACAGAAACTGTTACTTCAATGTGGCAAGAGCTAAATGAAGCAGAACAAAAACTTATGGAGGGGCGTCTGCAGCAATGGTTTGCAGATATAGAAAAAGGTAACAACCCCAACAATACTGGAACAACTCCCTATTTAGCCACTCAATTTCTTTCGCGTTTTGGACTAAAGAATGCCTCAGAGGTGTTTTATTTTCTTAAAACTGCCGGAGGGAAAGAAACAGTTACTATGATAGCCCGAGAACTGATGAAAAAAGAGGAGCAAATTCAATTAATTAGAGAACAAAATGAAGAGGCACTACGAAAGCGACAACATACAGTTTTTCTTCTTATGGGATTAATTGCAGAGAGGGAAGCTTTAGCTAAAAATGTAGATCAACTTTTTAGACTCGAAATAGAAAAGCAACTTTCAAAGGAGAAACATACTGAGCATAAAGAAACAATTTCTAGTCATACTCCAATAGAAATTATAGAGGCTATGATCTCCAACTATCTTAAGACCATTCACGCTCTAGATGTAGAACTGAATAAATTGGAAGAGCAATTAAATCAGGTTGAAAAAGAATTGATTGCTATTGAAGAGGAAGAGGAGGAGATGGAAGCCTATCATGAGGAGCTTCATACGCATATCGATATACTGGATAATTACTTGGCACTGCCTATTTTAACTAATCCTCAAGAACATCCTGCTGCTTTTGTTGAACGTAGACGTACTCTTTTGATGCAAGATCTTGAAAGATCTAGAGAACAAGAGGCATTCCATAGAAATACACTATCTGAAGATCCTAAGACTCAGGAAATGACACGAAACCGTATTAGCCGACGCATTAGAACAATTGAGCATGAACTCAATTTTCATCAAGCTCATCTAAGCCAAACTGCCACAAACTATGAGGAATTATTTCGTTTGGCTCTAGAACAAACGCGATCTAGAAGACAAGAGCTTAAATCACAGCACTCTTCTCCAGGACAGTTGGACAGTGAATTAGAAGGTTTACAATTACGTGAACAAGGATTGGTTTCCGCGTTAAAGGTTATGAGAAATAAGAAAATACTCCTTAACGATAAATTGGAACAAGTTTTTGATTTTTCTCAAGCCCGTTTTATTGTTAAACATGAGGAGGCAAAATGCCTTATTCAAAAAAATGATGGCACATATGCTCTTATCCCTAAGGATATGGATCCTAAAAAATTGACTCCGGATCAATGGGAGCAAGCTAAGCGGAATTTTGATCAAGAAAAAGAGCGCATTCAAACTCCCCGCTTTAATTTTATGGAAAAGATACAAGAAAATTTGCAGAAACAAATTCAACGCAAAGAACAACACCTAAGCCTAAGAGAAATATTACAAGTTCAAAGATCAGAAATGCATCGTGCCAGAGAAAAAATGGGAGAAGCTTTAAGTGTTGCTCAAACTCGAAAAACAACATTATTAGGCAATAATCCTCGTTTGCCGCAAAGACCTTCTCCACAACCTGATCCTACAAGCTATACGCAAATGATAGAAAAATTTGAATCTTTGATATTAAAAGCTCCCAAAAAAGAGGATATCGAAAAAGTTCGAGCTGTTGTCAAAACTTCATCAATATCATCTGAGAGCAAAGGAGAGCTTAATAAATTAATTGATGAGGTCATCCCAGGGGAAATTAAGCCGCAACCAGAAAGGCTTAAATGGTTATTCGGCGCCAAACAAACAATAAGGGATACATTGACCAAGCCAGAAGTCGATCCAACTAAAACGATTAAGTAACCCGTTTAACGAAGCGCTTCTTCTGGTAATGTAATTTCTAGATATCCCTATTCAATAGAGATGATGAATGTCTGCATTCCGTGTATAATGACGGCAATTTATTTTCAGGTTGCTCTATGAATAAACAGGATTTTTACTTTGATTTACCTCCAGAATTAATTGCGCAGTATCCTTTGTCTAAGCGCAGTGATTCACGTCTTTTAATTTATAATCGTCAAAAAGGCGAATGTGGCCATTATCAGTTTCGCGAAATAGCTGATTTTTTAAATCCTGGTGATTTACTAGTTATGAATGATTCCAAAGTGATCCCTGCTCGGCTTTATGGTCATAAAAATACTGGCGGAAAAGTTGAGTTATTAGTGGAACGTATTACTGATGAATTCACTTTTCTAGCTCATATTAAAGCCAGTAAAGCTTTAAAGGCCGGGTCAATTATTAAATTAGAGCACAATAAAGAAATCGAAGTCCTTGATAGGAAAGATGATTTATTTATATGTAAAGCGAATATGGACGTTTTGCAACTATTGAATGGAATAGGGCATATTCCATTACCTCCCTACATTACCCGAAATGATGAAATTTTGGATCAGGATCGTTATCAAACAGTCTATGCAAAATACGAAGGCTCTGTTGCAGCGCCTACGGCTGGCTTGCATTTTGATGAATCTGTATTATCCAGCTTACGCTCAAGAGGAGTTGCTGTAGCTTACCTCACTTTGCATGTAGGAGCAGGAACATTTAGACCTGTTCGTTGTGACAATATCAAAGAGCACAAAATGCATAGTGAGCAATTCACAATTAGTCCGGAATTATGTGCCGCTGTACACGCTACAAAGGCAGCCGGAAATCGAGTGATTGCAGTAGGTACAACCACTTTGCGCAGTCTTGAGAGTGCGGCGCAAGATGGAGTATTAACCGCATGCAGCAAAGATACAGACATCTTTATTTACCCTGGATATGAGTTTAAGATTTGCGATGGGTTAATGACTAACTTTCATTTGCCTGAGTCTACCTTGCTCATGCTGGTTTCAGCTTTTATCGGCCACAAACAAGCAATGATGCTTTATCAAGAAGCAATCGAAAAAAGATACAGATTTTTTAGTTATGGTGACACCAGTTTATTGTTGTAATCAGGAGATCAGGAATGTTGGCTGCAATAAAGAGTTTTATACCTGTTTTAACTTCAGAGGCAGGTTTATGTCTTACAACGGCAAATTGGCAAGAAGTAAAAATAACAGCGGCATCCTATTCTTTGGAGCATTTGTTGTATAAGCCAGGCCAGGATTTACTTGAAAAAATATCTGATTTAGCTCTTTATTTGGCCTGTCCTGGGGCACAGGTTATTAATGCAATGTCGCTCATAGCCAATAAGGAAAAAGTTTATATTTTCAAATCCCCTTATGATGGCTCTAGAGTCAAACTTACTGCTGAGAAGTTAATCGAACTTATCCATCACATAAAACCTAATGCAGTCATTTTACCTCAAAATATTCTGCGCGATTTTCCACAAATCTGGGATAATTGGAATGATGCAATTGTTCCATTTATTGATGCTAATGATTTAGAAAAATATGAGGTAGTTACGTCACATGGGGTTTATTTTAATGTTTTGGATGAGCTGAATTGGGAGCAATTAGAGCAATGGTCTCATTTAACACGTTATATTATAGGACGTTTTGATCCTGAGCTAATTAATCGTTTGTATGATAAAGGAATAGAGTTTATTGAGACAGATGAGCCCGCACAAGCAGCGACTCAAGGAAAAGTTTACAGCCAGGAAGGTATTGTGAATTTAACGGATTCAAAAACACGGGTGCAATTTGAAATGATTGATGCAGATTGTGTTTGCCCCACCTGTTCACAACAATTTACGCGAGCTTATCTGCATCATCTATTGCAACACACTCCTCTATTATGTCAGCGATTTTTAATTCAGCATAATGTATTTTATGTACAAAACTTTTGTTCTTTTTGATGGGGGGGTTGAGCCGGGGGCACTACCATTAAATTAAGGAAAAAACTGTTATTCCCGCGAAGGCGGGAACCCAGTTCTAACAAGGTACAGACTTAAGAATAGATTCCCATCTTCGCGGGAACGACAAAAAATCTTTAATTAAATGGCTCGACCCGCCCGGGGGAGGGGATTTTTATAATATTTGACAGTTTTCCCCATACAAGATAGCATTACCAACAATTTGATGGCGCGGGGTGTCGTGATAAACGTCTGAGAAATACCCGTTGAACTTGATCTGGTTCGTACCAGCGTAAGAACGCCTTAGTCTGTATTCATTTGAGCGATTGATTTCCTAGAAAGTCCTTTCTATTGACTATTTTAAGAATCATTAATGAATAGGTTCTCGGAATACAGATCCATATCTTCAATTAGGCCTTCATTCGATATCTTTTGCCATCCTTTATTTTATTAATTAATACAAGGAGTCATGGCATGAGCGCATTATCAACAAGAACAACTTTATTACTTAACTGGTATGCAAACCCTTATCATACCCCAATTTTTGTTGCCCATTTATTAGGGTATTATCAACAAGAAGGCATAAAACTTGCGATTTTGGAACCTGGTGATCCCAGCGATGTAACCGAAATTGTGGGTATGGGACATGTTGATTTTGGAGTCAAGGCCATGATTCATACCTTGGCTGCTCGCGCAAAAGGCTATCCTATTACTTCAATTGGGACTTTGCTGGATGAGCCTCCAACAGGTCTTATTGCCCTTAAATCCAGTGGTATTAGCTCATTTCAGGATATTGTCGGTAAACGAGTAGGTTATATTGGTGAGTTTGGCAAAATAATTATAGATAATTTGGCAAAATTAGCCGGCATTGATCCCAAAAGTTATGAAACAGTGCGCATCGGTATGAATGTTACGGATGCGATTTGCCGCGATATCATTGATACGGGCATTGGTTTTATTAATTTTCAGAAAGTTGAACTAGAACATTTACTTGGTGAAACTGTATTTCTGCGTCTGGATCAGCTTGCAGGTTTAGGCTGCTGTTGCTTTTGTTCCATTCAATTTATTGTGCCGGAACGCATGTTGAAAAATCCTGAGGCAATTAAAGGATTTCTCAAAGCCACACAACGTGGAGCTGCTTTTACCACCGAAAATCCAGATGAAGCTTATGAACTTTTATGTCGTATGAAACCTCAATTGCGTACTCCCATGTATCATAAAATATTCATCCGCAGTTTACCCTTTTTTTCACGCACACTTTTAAATGTGGAGCGTGATTGGAATAAAGTAGGCCGATTTGGGAAACATTTAGAAGTAATTGATGAGACTTTTGCAGTAAATGCTTGTTATACGAATGAGTTACTACCTAAGATACCTTATTCTGATTTGGAACCTATCGCGTGTTGTGTGGGTGAATAAAAAATAATTGTAGCCTTGTGGTGTCACTGCCATTAAGTTAAAGATCTACGTCCCGCGGACAAGCCGCGGGACGTAGCGGGAAATACAATGCCCATCTTGTATGAAAAAAAGCCGCTTTCACCCCAGGCTATTGTTGAGAGATTCTAAAATGAAAAATG
This sequence comes from Legionella tucsonensis, assembly GCF_001468035.1. Taxonomy (GTDB): domain Bacteria; phylum Pseudomonadota; class Gammaproteobacteria; order Legionellales; family Legionellaceae; genus Legionella; species Legionella tucsonensis. The sequence goes on along the minus strand of NZ_LNZA01000001.1, from coordinate 2,115,226 downwards.
CTGCTGTTGTGGGTGCGGGAATAATGGGGTGTTTGTTAGCTTTGCGCTTACAAAACGAAGGATGGCAAGTAACATTATTTGAAGCGGAAACTTCTTTTAATAATTGCAGCAATGCAGCAGCAGGTCTTTTGGCGCCAATGTCTGAGCTTGATAAGGCGGAGCAAGTGATTTTCAATTTGGGAATGGAGTCGGTCGAAACATTATGGACATCCATTCTAAATCAATTATCAGAATCCATATATTTTCGTCAAAAAGGAAGTCTTGTGGTGCACCATCCACAAGATAGAGGCGAATGGCAGCAGTTTAGTGCTAGAATTGTTAGTAAATTAAGCGATTCGTGCTATCAGTTGCTCACTGAAGATGTACTAAGTCAGCTTGAGCCAGAACTTTGTCAATTTAAACGAGCCTATTATTTCCCTAAAGAAGCACAGATTGATAATCAGACTCTGTTGCCAGTACTTAAGAATCATCTTTGCAAGCAGGGTGTTACTTGCCAAGATCATACCTTTGTTTCTTCCGTCTATCCGGGGAGAGTAGAAGCAAGAAAAGAATCGCATCTATTTGATTTTGTTTTTGATTGCCGAGGTTTAGGAGCAAAAACCTCTTTTTCACATCTGCGTGGACTTCGCGGGGAGCTTGTTTGGCTGCATGCACCTGAAGTTCGGTTACAAAGACCTATTCGGTTCTTACACCCCAGGTATACTATTTACATTGTACCGCGTCCCGATTCTCATTATCTTATCGGCGCGAGTGAGTTGGAATCAGAAGACTCCAGTCCGATTTCGGTACGTACAACGCTTGAATTATTAACCGCCGCATATTATGTGCATCGAGGTTTTGCCGAAGCACGAATAATTAAGACGGTGACCCATTGTCGTCCGACTTTAGTACATCATCAGCCCCGCATAAAATATGCGAAGCAATTTATTGCTGTTAACGGTCTTTATCGTCATGGATATTTAATTGCTCCGGCATTAGTAGAGGAAATTCTACGTGGATTAAACAGCAATCAACACGATATTTGTTATCCTGAGCTTTGGGAGGCTTATTTATGATTATTTATGTAAATGATAAACTATTAACGCTTGATACGTCCTGTACGCTGCAGGAAATGCTTGCACAAAGAGAAGGAACTGCGGCGCATGTAGCAATCGCAATTAATAATCAATTTGTTCCTAAATCGATGTTTTCTAGTACCATCTTGTGCGAAGGAGATCGTATCGATCTGATTGTACCGATGCAGGGAGGATAGCTATGTGGTCTTTAGCAGATAAACTTTTAACAAGTCGGTTGCTCTTGGGAACAGCGGGTTATCCATCACTTGAGGTGATGACTCATGCTGTTCAAGCCTCTAAAACCAACGTGATTACTGTATCGTTAAAACGACAAATACCTGGTGATTTTGGCACGAATTTATTTTGGCAAACTATCCAATCTTTGGATTGTTATTTACTTCCCAATACTGCGGGTTGTCGTGATGCACAAACTGCAATAACTACAGCTGAAATGGCACGTGAACTTTTTCAAACCAAATGGATTAAATTAGAAGTAATTGGTGATGATTACAGCCTGCAGCCTGATCCCTTTGAATTGTTGCATGCGGCAACCGAATTGGTAAAACGAGGATTTGAAGTTTTTCCATATTGTACGGATGATTTGGTTTTATGCCAGCGTTTAATTGATTGTGGTTGTCGGATTTTGATGCCGTGGGCAGCTCCTATAGGCTCTGGAAAAGGAGTGCTCAATCCCTTTGCTTTGGAAACTTTACGCCAGAGATTACCGGATGTCACATTAATTGTTGATGCCGGGATTGGCAAGCCATCTCATGCGACTCGTATTTTAGAGTTAGGTTTTGATGCGGTGCTGTTGAATAGTGCGGTTGCTACATCAACTCATCCTATAACTATGGCTGAGGCTTTTTCACATGCGGTCATAGCAGGACGAGGTGCTTTTGAAGCAGGCCTTATGCCTGAGCGAATAACAGCACAATCTTGCACCCCTCTGATTGATACACCATTTTGGCATCAGGAGTCCGCATTATGAGTACTGTCTGGACCAATACTGAAAATGAAGCGGATAGGCAAACTGTTAGAGGGTTGGGCCTTGAACTTCAAGCACAGCAATTTTATGAAGATGTCCAACCTGCTGCTATTAAAATTAATGGGGAAATTTCTTCTGAGGACTTTCAGCTTCTCCATCATTATTCTGGTCCAGTGGTTTTCGATTTTACTTTGTCTTCAGCCCAGCATAGTGATGAAAAGAATTTAAGCGACTCAGGATTTTCTTTTGCAGATGTTTTGGTGCTGAATACGCTTGAAGCCGAGTTTATTTTAAAACGCAAAATTATAACGCATCAATCCGTTCAAGAGGCTGCCCATGAGTTATTAGCTTATGGCCCTCAAAGTATCTTTCTCTTAGGGCGGCATCTACAGAAATCTTCGTGGGAACATGATTATTGGACAAACGGTGTTACTTCATTTTGGCTGACCCAAAATCATTGTTCTAACACAGCAGAGTATCCAGAACTCCGCACGGCTTTCTCCGCAGCAATTACAGCATCATTGGCTCTTGGTTATGTGCTTAAAGATGCACTCATCATAGCAAAAATGTATGTACATCAAGCAGTACGTCGAGCCCAAACCGGTGTGTATTATGGTAATTTTCCGGAAAATGAAATAGATTTGCCTTATCTTTCATCTGAGCCATTATATGGAGCCCCTAAGCCATTTAAACCATGTCATCGAATAGGTCTTTACCCTGTAGTTGATTGTTTTTCCTGGGTGGAAATGTTGTTGAATCTTGGGATAAAAACCATTCAATTGCGAATTAAAGAAAAAACAAAAAATCTTGAAGAGGAGATACGGCGAAGTATTGCTTTGGCGAAAAAACATCACGCCACTTTATTTATTAATGATTACTGGGAAATGGCTTTAAAATGGAATGCAGAAGCAGTGCACTTAGGACAATCAGATCTAGATACTGCAGATATTGATTTAATTAGAAAGCAGGGGCTTTTACTGGGGGTGAGTACTCATTGTTACTACGAAGTTGCACGAGCTCATGCTCTTAATCCTTCATACATTGCAATTGGTCCCATTTTTCCGACAATCAGCAAGAAAATGCCTTTTACAGCGCAAGGTATTGCATCCCTACAACGCTGGAAACGGACTTTAAATTATCCTTTGGTTGCAATAGGTGGAATTAATATTGAGCGCATGCCTGATGTGGTTGCTACAGGGGTTCAAGGTGTAGCGCTTATTTCTGCAATTACTCACGCAAAGGATCCACAAAGTACAACCAAACAACTTTTGAGTTTTATTGACACAAGTCACGTATAAGGAACTCTAATATGACTGTTTTATCGGAGTTAGAACGTTATTCTCAACAAATCAAATTAGGAGAAATTGGCATTCAAGGACAAATAAAACTGCAAAAAGCAAAGGTATTATGCATTGGTGCAGGTGGCATTGGAGCTGCTCTACTTCCTTATCTTGCTGGCGCAGGAGTAGGAACAGTAGGGATTATTGATGGTGATCTCATAGAAGAAAGCAATCTGCATCGACAAGTTCTTTACCAGGAAACGGATGTGGGTAAAACAAAGGCTGATGTTGCAAAAATGAAAATACATGCTTTAAATTCCAGCAATACCATTCACGCTCATGCTTTTCGTTTAACTGCTTGTAATGCAGAAGAAATTATCGCTCAGTACGATCTTGTGGCCGATTGTTCCGACAATTTTTATACGCGTTATCTTGTTCATGATACATGCTATCGTTTAGGAAAACCGTATGTTTATGCAAGTGCTTATCAATTCAAAGGACATTGCTCTTTATTTTATGGGCAAGAGAATCCTTGTTTACATTGTTTGTTTCCGATTATTCCTGACATGAGCGGCGCAAATTGTCAAAATGGAGGTGTTTTAGGTACTCTTCCTGGATTATTGGGACTTTTGCAGGCTACAGAAATTATCAAATGGATTACTACAAGTAGCGCGTCATTACTGAATCGATTGCTTTGTGTTGACTTGCTCACTATGGAAATAAAAAAGATTCAGTTGATTAAAAACGAAGAATGTCAATTTTGTGTTCTTGGTGAAGCCCTAGAGGCTAGTGCTTTTTGTATTCCTTCTGATGAGATGCAGTCTTTTACCATTATGCGGGAAGATTTGTCACATTTTTTGCAAGAAAACCCTGAGCTGCTCTTATTGGATGTACGCACAATGGATGAACACCACTATAAAAATTTAGGTGGAAAATTAATTCCTTTGGCTGAGTTACCTATGCGTCTTGATGAGCTTGATCCTTTAGAGCCTATCCTTATTTATTGTCAGTCAGGTCAAAGAAGTCAGCGAGCTGTAATGTTATTAAGAGAAGCGGGATTTCGCACGGTTTATCATTTGGCTAATGGAATGGATTCATTATCTGGATGATCTCTGGGTGAAGTACATCAATGTAAATGTATAGGATGAGTCATACCTGTTTTAGATTTCATTTTGCACCGCTCTTGAAAATTATAGTCCAAAATAGGGGCTAATATTATCAAAAACTGTTTTAATTTACGCTTGGATTCATTTACCTTAAGAGCAATTCACTATATGATGTCACGCGATTACCAATAGTAGATTAAAGGAGACGATATGAGTTTTTTTATTAGCGATGCTCTGGCAGGAGCGGGGACAGCAGCGCCTCAAGCAGATGGATCTTTTTCGCTCATTATGATCGCCGCTATTTTTGTGTTGTTCTACTTTATGTTGATTAGACCTCAAAACAAAAGAGCAAAAGAACATCGCGAATTAATAAATCGTTTAAAGAAAGGTGATGAGATTGTTACCTCAGGCGGTATGTTAGCTAAAGTAGTGAGTTTAGATGATCAATACATTAAGATCAGTGTCGCAGAAGGTGTAGAGATTAATTTACAAAAAAGTGCGGTAAGTACTGTATTGCCCAAAGGCACTATAAAATCGCTTTAAGAAAGCATAGGGACACGGAAATGCAAAATAAATATCCTCTATGGAAAAACCTAATGCTGATTATTATTGCGGTTGTTGGGTTTATTTATGCCATACCTAACTTATATACAGAAAATCCTGTAGTACAGATTTCATCTGAAACACCTGTGGATTATGATGAATTAAAAAATCAGGTAGAAGATATTTTAAAAAAATATGATCTGCCTTATAAATCGCTCATCACTCAAAATGAAAGAGTTGAGGTTGTTTTTTCATCGACTGACTCACAGCTGTTAGCTCGCGATACCATCAAAAATGCTTTGGGATCTCAATACACTGTAGCACTGAATTTAGCCCCATCTACACCACGTTGGTTGGATTCAATTCGTGCTGCCCCAATGAAACAAGGTCTGGACTTACGGGGTGGAGTGCATTTTCTGTTAGAAGTTGATATAGACAGTGTTATTAGCCGTCGTTATGAAGGAATAATGAAAAATATCAGTCAAGAGTTACGTGAGCTTGGCATTCGATATACAGGTATTCGTTATATAGCAGACAAAGGTGTTAATTTACGCTTCCGTGACAGCGAGTCCCTGGATAATGCTTATTTGGGCTTAAAGGAAAAAATTCCTGATCTCATTTTTGTAAGAAACAAAACAGGCAATGAAATTCTGGTATCGATTTCACCTATCGAATTAAACAAGATGCGCCAAAATACGATTGAGCAAACAATGAGTATTTTACGTAACAGGGTTAATGAGTTAGGTGTTGGCGAAGCAGTCGTGCAACAACAGGGAGCAACTCGTGTTGCTGTTGATTTACCTGGAATTCAAGATGCGGCACGTGCCAAGCAAATTCTTGGCGGGACTGCGACCTTACAATTTTACCTAGTAGATCAGGACAATGATCCGCAAATCGCGAAACAAACAGGCGCTATTCCCGTCAATGATAAATTACTCATGATGGAGGGGCGTCCTATTCTGTTAAAAAGACAAGTGGTACTGAGTGGTGATTCAATTACTTCGGCAGTTTCCAGTTATGATCAGCAATCAGCAACTCCAGCGGTACAAATACAACTTGGCGGGGGCGGTGAAAGTTTGTTTACCAAAGTTACTCGTGAGAATATTGGTAAACGCATGGCCATTGTTTATGTTGAGACAAAAAATACCATCCAAACTGTAAATGGAGAAGAAAAAAGAGTTACTCATAGAGAGGAGCGCGTTATTAGTGCTCCAGTGATCCAAAATGCTTTGGGTAATAATTTCCAGATTACTGGTCTTGCCGACAGTAAAGAAGCAAGTAATTTGGCTTTGTTGCTTCGAGCTGGAGCTTTGCCTGCTGCGATTTATCCAATAGAGGAGCGTACAGTAGGTCCAACTTTAGGTAAAGAAAATATCCGTAGAGGTATTGTTTCTTTGCAAGTTGGTATGGGATTAATTCTAATCTTGATGTTGATTTATTATCGCTTTTTCGGACTCATTGCTAATATTGCCCTGTTGCTTAACCTTGTTTTGCTCTGTGCTTTATTGTCTCTGATTGATGCAACGCTGACTCTTCCGGGTATCGCAGGAATTGTGTTGACGGTAGGTATGGCTGTAGATGCAAACGTACTGATTTATGAGCGCATTCGTGAGGAATTGCGGCATGGATTATCACCTCAAGCGGCAATTAGTGCAGGATATGATCGTGCATTTGCTACGATTCTTGATGCAAATGTGACTACGTTAATCGTAGCAATTATTTTATTCGCTGTGGGTACAGGACCAGTACGTGGATTTGCAGTAACGCTTTCTTTAGGGTTATTAACCTCTATGCTCACAGGTATTACTTACACTCGGGGGATTGTAAATTGGTATTATGGTGGCAGGGTTGTTAAGAAACTGTCTATTGGTATTTAAGGCGAGGCTCAGATGGAATTTTTTAATCCAAATTCAAATGTGGACTTTATGGGGGCTCGCCGTTGGACGGCGATGCTCTCCATATTAATTTTTGTGCTTTCTATAGGCGCTTTAGTGATTTATGGCTTGAAGTGGGGACTTGATTTTACTGGCGGAACTCAAATTGAAGTTTCTTATTCTTCTGCTGCAGATTTACCCTTAATAAGGGAAAGTCTGAGTAAGGCAGGATTTAAAGAAGCTCAGGTTGTGAGTTATGGTACTTCCAAAGATGTATTAATTAGTATCGCTCCTAGAGAAAATAAAGAACAGGCTCGTTTGGTTGATCAAGTCATGAGCGCTCTGCCAGGTGCCGTAAAGCAAAGAGTAGATTTTGTTGGGCCGCAAGTAGGACAAGAATTAGCAACCAAGGGAGCCTTGGCTGTTGTTGTTTCTTTGTTAGCGACGATGATTTATATTGCTATGCGTTTTGAGTACCGGCTTGCAGTCAGTTCTGCTGTTGCGCTGGTGCATGACCCCGTGTTGATATTGGGTATTTTTGCTTTTTTCGGTATGGAATTCGATTTGAAGGCACTGGCAGGTTTGTTGGCAGTAATTGGTTATTCTCTAAATGATACCATCGTGGTTTTTGATAGGGTACGCGAGAATTTTATTAAGGTTCGTCGCGCAAGTTCTATTGAAATTATGAATATTTCAATTAACCAAACTTTATCACGTACTATCATGACCTCTGTACTCACACTTTTTGTAGTACTTGCGCTTTTTATCTACGGCGGCGAAGCCATACGTGGATTTTCTCTGGCATTGATCATTGGTATTTTAATCGGCACTTATTCTTCTATTTATGTTGCTGGAGCTTTAGCTGTAGCTATGGGACTGGATAAAAAGGACTTTATGCCTAACCAGCGCAAAGAAGTTGATAGTCGTCCTTAATCTGTAGCCTGGGCTGCGCCATCCAGGCTTTTTTTATAGTGGCGATTTCCAATATAAATGGAACCATTCAATTTTGATTCAGAAAATGTAACCCTGGGTAGGGCTGGGCCCATTTATACCAGTGAGAATGTTGATTCTGAGTCCACTTCATCATCATATTTTTGAGTTTCCTTTTTTTTCTCTGGCTCTTGTTGCACTTCAGTTGATTCCTGTGTTTTAGCACGAGCTTCTAATTCTTTTTTTAATTCCTCAATTATTTCAGAGGGAATATGCACTGGTTTTTCAGAATCTTTTATTTCTTCTCCTTCAATGCGAATTTCACCTCCATCAGTTATTTCAAGAATTTTTTTGGTACAGCCTGGAGGTAACGCATTCTCAGGAACTAATTGAATAGGAATACCTGCAACTATTATAGCCCCATCAACAATACGTATCCCATCAATTGGAGCAAGTTGAGATGATTTACTGTAGTAACGATTTATTAGAGAACAAATAGACCAGAGTAAATTATATGCTGCATCAAAAGGAAGTCCTACTCCTATCCCGATGCCTTGTCCCAGATATCCTCCTGCTGTACTCATAATATGGGCCAAACTTATTGTGCAAAAAGAAGTGAACAGTTTCGTGGCAATTACTGGCGCCAAAAGAGCAACCCCTGTTGGTCCGGCCGGGCTAAAAACTAATAAAGTACTTCCAACCAACGCTGTTAATTGAACTCTGGGAGATACTGCGGAGGTAGAGTTACTTATTCCTTCCGCTAATACGACGCCCACAGTAGCTCCTGCATAAGCCAATGTCGTGCCGAAGAAGGGTTGGGTGATTGAAATTACAGGAAAATTTGTGAATTGATCTTTAGCCTCTTTTGTACGAGTCATTTCTTTTAAAAACGCTGTGAACTCTTTCCATTCTTTTTCAGAAAATGGTCTGAATCCATTTTTTTCTAACGCGGCATTAGTGTGTTCAAGAGCATTTGGGGTTTTTATGAGTCGCTCTGCAGTCAAAAAACACGTTTCTTTATCTTCATCATCGAGATAATTTTCAGCAGTTATTCCTAAGTTGTCGTCGATAATCCGATATAAGACAGAGTTTCGCTTTGAACTTCCAATTTGAGATTGTACATACAGGCAAGCAGCGAGCATAAATCGTGTTGCAATGTTGTATACTTGACGTTCAGCTGGGGTTTTGATGTCCTCTTCATTAAGCAAATGTATTTTAAGTAGTACTTTCACTTTTTCTAAGAATGAAATTTGCTTGTTCCTACTGACTACATCAGTTCCTCCAAAAAAAATTGGCGTACCTATTATTGACGGTTTTTCGTTCAAATCAACTTTTTTTTCCGCTTCATAAGTTTTACGTAAATTGTCAAATTTTGCGATACATCCTGGCGCAAGAATAAAGTGCATGATATCCCCCTTCCAATGGCATTTTTTATGTGTGATACATGTGTAATTCCTTTTTGCATATTTTATCTTACTTCGTAATTGTATAAATGCAATGTTATTTGATTATTTTTTACTAAATTGCTTCAATATATTGAAGGCTTTAATTTTATTTAGTAATTAACATATTGAAATGATGCATTTTTTCTGGATTATGATACTTTTAACTTAATAATAATTATTATTATAGGTTTTGGGGTGCAAGTAAGGTAGCTTGGGTGATGCGGAGCCATAAGCCAGGCCACTAGCAGATGAACGATATTTTCGGAGTCATGCTTACATCTACCAGACTGTATTTTTACGGGAACAGAGAAGGTGATTGAATTGATAAATGAGATGAAAAAAGTAAGTTTTATCGAAAGGCTGAAACATTTATTTCTACTTCTTCGTGTACCCCACTGGGCGAAAGCAGTCTTTGTGATGCTAGGATTTTGTTACTCACCTATTCCTGGATATTTTATACCTGCTTTACTAGCTTCTTTGGCTTTTTGTCTTATTTCAAGCTCTGTTTATATCTATAATGATATTGAAGACAGAGCTGAGGACAGTTTGCATCCTCATAAACGACATAGGCCGTTAGCAAGTGGAAAAGTTTCTCTATCTGAAGCGATTTTTATGTTGTTTTTGTTGCTGCTTACGGGGCTTACTTTGGGTTGGTTGATTTCTAAAAAACTGGCTATAATTCTCTGCGTTTATTTAGTAATTAATATTGCGTATAACCATCTTTTCAAACTTATCCCTATCATAGATGTACTTTGTATTGCCGCAGGATTTATGTTGCGTGTGTTAGCGGGTACTTTGGGTATTGGTTTACCCATTTCTACTTGGTTAATTATTGCTGTGACGTTACTTAGCCTTTTTATCGCTTTAAACAAAAGACAAATGGAGATGCAATTAGGCTTAAAGCATGCGACACGTAAGGTATTGAAAAAATATAATTCTTTCGTACTTCATTGGCTGATTGTAGCCATAGGCCTTGCCAGTTTCATTACATATGTTTTTTACATCGTTTATGCTCGAGATGAGTCTTTTTATTTTATGCTAACAGTACCTTTTGCAGCAATTGCATTGTGGCGTTTTGCCTGGCTGGCAAGGCAAAACATTGAGAACGATGACCCAGTTATTGTTTTTTTGAGCGATCAATTGTCACGAATTAATCTTTGGTGCTTTGTGATTTTGACCTTTATGGCTTTAGCTCAATGAAAGCTGGTGTGCGTTGGTATGACAGCATTCTCATTTTATTATTTATTTATTTATTTGTTCTTCAGATACAAGCGATTTGGCCATTTACCATCGATGATATGTACATCTCCTTGCGTTATGCGAAACATTGGGCTGATGGAGAGGGTATAGTCTGGAATGTGCATGCACCTCCAGTGGAGGGATATTCCAATTTTAGCTTTGTTGCACTGGGCGCTTTAACAATTCTATTAAAAGGTGACCCTGTCACTGCCTTAAAAATGGCTGGATTAGTAGGACTGTTTTTTACTTGTTACTTCATTTATTTAATTAGCAGATTTTGGTTTTCCAGACGTGAATCACTTCTTCCGTGCGTCGCATTATTATTCTATAAGGGACAGATTATATGGGCAACCAGTGGCTTGGAAACTGCTGTATACGAGTCACTTGTATGTGGCGCTGTGTATTGTAGCCTTAGAGGAATGGGGTACAATCTTTTTCCTGATTCACGTAGAGTTGCAGTGAGTGCTTATTTTGTAGGTGCTGGGATTTTTCTTGCACTGGCTGGAATGACAAGACCAGAAGCTCCTGCATTAATGATTCTCTTTTTTATCCTGATTTGTTGGGATAGGCCTATAAAAGATACACAACGCTACTGGCATGGAGTTGTCCTTTTTTGTTGCACATTAGTGTCGTTGTATGGGCCTTATTTTTTTTGGCGTCTTATATATTTTGGATATTTATTCCCTAATTCTGTTTATTGTAAAGGACTATCTGAGGAGCATACTTTTTCTTTGGATGCCCATTATCTCAAATTAATTTTGCCTTTGGCATCTTTAGCTGTACCTGCCTGTGTTAAGTCCAAAGACAAACGACATTATTTTTTATGGTTACCTAGCCTTATCTATCTGATAATGTTAATCGATTCAGATCCTGTTGTGGCTTTTGAAAATCGACTCTTTTTACCTGTTTTCGCTCTATTCCTTCCTTTGCTTGTACAAAGTATTTACGTGATAGTGCGCTTTTTTAGGAAAAAAATAGATTTTATTTTTACATTGTTGTTTTATTCAAGTTTTTTTATAATTTTGTTTCTTTTTATTCCAGTGATGAGTTTGGCAGATTATCATTATTTTAGTCAAAATCCAGTTAAAGGCGAACAATTACGCAGTAAGGTAGTAGATTGGTTAAACAGTCATGCTTCGGCTGGAGATTGGGTGGTTTTAGCAGATAGCGGGTTAATTCCTTATGCCAGCAACTTAAGCTATATTGACTCGTACTGCTTAAATAATTTAGAAATGGCTCATTATCCTGTGCAACGCAAGTATGAGCAATTTTGTAAGAGTGTTTTGCATAAAAAACCAACAATTATCATTTTAACTTCGCTTATTGAACAAGACGAAGTAATATATACACCGAGTGATGTTTGTTTAAAAGCTGAGTTGAGCAAATATCCTAATTACAAATTAAGTAAAACTTATGTAAGTATTAGTCGCGACTCGATTTATCGCTATGAAATATATGAAAGCTCCCCTATGTCTTCACCAAAAGAGATAAATTTAGATTAGGGTTTACCATGGTTAGAGTCATTTTTTGATGAGATACACTTCAACATAGTGTACTATCTCACTAAGTAAGATAATAAAAATAAGTAAAGGATGAGCTTTGTATGAGACACAAAATGTCAGCGCTGTTGCAAAAATTACATAAAAAAACACCGGTTTTTCTGTGTGATATTTTTGCTATCCCCGCTGCATGGTATGCAGCGTATTGGTTGCGTTATAATATGCAGCCCTTTCCTAAAATATTGACTTCGTCTGATTCTATAGTTGCCTTGACTTTGCTAACAGTGATTCAAGTGTTCTGTTATTTTTATTTCAAGACATACTGTGGCTTGTGGCGCTTTTTTTCATTAAACGATGTAGTTCGAATTTTAAAAGCCACGCTGACTTCTACAGTGTTGGGAATTTCCGTTTTATATGTAACTTCAATACTGCATGGGCTTCCTCGTTCTGTATTTCCATTATATTGCATGATCTTAACTACTATTCTTTGCAGCTGCAGAATGTTGAGAAGAATTTATTGGGATAAGCGAGCCAGAAGTCATAAAGCAACTGAAATTAAACGTGTGCTTATTATTGGTGCAGGTATGGCCGGCGAGGGACTCGCTCGTGATTTAAAACGCTCCAATCGATATAAACCTGTAGGTTTTATTGATGATAATTTAACAAAACGTGGTTTAGAGGTTCATGGGATACCAGTTTTTGGAACTACCAGTAAAATTACCGAGTGTGTTCATAAGTATAAGATTGATCTGATTTTTATCGCGATTCCTTCAGCAAGTTCTTCAGTGATGCGACGAATCGTAACCTGTTGTGAAGAAAGCCAAACTCCATTCAGTACACTTCCCAGTCTTAATGCTTTAGCTTCTGGAAGAGTAGAGGTAAATGCATTAAGACCTGTCAATATAGAAGATTTATTAGGTAGAGATCAGGTTAATTTACAATGGGACCGGCTATCGGCAGGTCTTGCAGGAAAAAGAGTATTGGTTACTGGTGGGGGAGGATCAATTGGATCTGAGTTATGCCGTCAAATTTTAGCTCTTAAACCCAAGAGTTTAGCTATAGTTGAAAACAGTGAATTTAGTTTGTATCAAATAGAACTCGAGCTGAGGCAAAATTTTCCAGACACTCCTTTAGAGCTTAAGTTGATCAGTGTTACTGATGAAGTAGCAATTAATCATCTATTTGCGGATTTATTACCTGAAATCGTATTTCATGCTGCAGCGTATAAGCATGTTCCTCTTTTGCAAGATCAAATACGTATTGCTGTGTTGAACAACGTACTTGGAACTCAGATTGTTGCAAGGGCCAGTGTCTCAGTTAATGTTGAAAAATTTATTTTAATTTCTACTGATAAAGCAGTAAATCCGACCAATATAATGGGGACTACCAAGCGGGTTGCTGAGATTTATTGTCAGAATCTGGATAGAAGAGCTAAGACACAATTCATTACGGTTCGTTTTGGAAATGTTTTAGGCTCAGCAGGAAGTGTTGTTCCATTATTTCAAAAACAATTACAAAGTGGAGGCCCGATCAAAGTAACTCATCCTGAAATGCAACGGTATTTTATGACTATACCTGAAGCATGCCAGTTGATTTTGCAAGCTATGGTTAATGGAAAAGGCGGAGAAATTTTTGTTCTGGATATGGGGGAACCTGTTAAAATCAGCTATTTGGCTGAGCAAATGATTCGCCTGGCTGGGAAAGAGCCCGGGAAAGACATTATGATTGAATACATTGGATTACGCCCAGGAGAGAAATTATTTGAAGAGTTGTTCCATGAGTCAGAGCAATTGGCTTCAACAGAGCATGAAAAATTATTCAAGGCAAAAGTCCGTGAACTTAACTGGGAAGAATTAACCCAAACAATGCGTTTATTAAATACAGCATGTGAAGAAAATCAGGCTGATGAGTTATTTATTCTATTGAAGAGTTTGGTTCCTGAATTAAATACCAACAGTGTGATACCAGTAGCCTAATTACTGTTGCTGTGTATATTGAAAAAGAGGTTTTAAAATGATTGTTTCTTACGATGATTTCGCTAAAGTTGAACTACGTTCAGGTACAGTTGTTAAGGTCGAAGAGTTCCCTCGCACAAAGAAACCTGCATATAAAGTTTGGGTAGATTTCGGTAAGGATATAGGTATATTACAAACTTGTGCTCAAGTTACCGTGCATTATACACCAGAAAGCTTAATAGGACGTTCCGTAGTAGGATGTGTCAATTTGGGTGAAAAAAATATCGCAGGTTTTATTTCTCAATTTTTATTGGTTGGATTTTCTGATGAGAATGGAGCCATATGCCTAATAACTACCGATCCTAAAGTCCCTGATGGACAAAAGTTGCATTAATAAATTAGTGCTGATTGAAGTGCAGCAAAACCAGTTTTTTAAGTCAATCAAATAAGACCTAGGTTTTGCTGCAGCATATCCAGGCTACATAAACTACGCATATTAAACCGGGGGGAAAAGATCCTGAAACTTAACTCGAGATTTCAGGCGTAATGCTTTTTTCCTTTTCTTCGATAAATCAAAAAACTTATAGATAATTATAGGAACAATAAAGCTAACCATACCTATATAGAAAGCAAGCTTATAGGTAGGATCTTTATTTAGTACCAGAAAAAACAAAGCAAAACACATGAGTATGATGGCAAGAATTCCTGTGTAAGGGGAATAGGGCGTAACATAGCGAAGATTCGCAATTGTATATCCAGCTTGATATAATCTATTTCTAAAACGAATTTGTGATGTACATAAGGATATCCATGCCAGAGTTCCAGTAAATCCAGATACTAGAAGCAGAGCGATATAAAGCTGGGTTTGTCCGAAAAAGTAGCCTACCCCTAAAAGAATCCAGATGGTAATCAAGGTTGCAATGATTGCATTTTGAGGTACCGAATTGTGATTGAATTTGGAAAAAGTGTGTGGTGCCATACCATCACGTGCTAATGCATTTAATGCACGGACTGTTCCATAAAACCCTGAGTTAGCACAAGATAAAGTGGCACTTAGGGTCACAAAGCTTGTTACCGCACCTGCCCATTTAAGATTGTAATAATTCAAGGCTTCGGCAAATACAGAATTGGATAAACCGGCTTTTTTCCAGGGGAAAATTAACACCAGACAAAATACGGGAATGATATAGAGGAAAAGAATTCTTAAAGTTACATTTCGAATTGCGTGGGGAATCATACGCGCCGGGTTTTCTGATTCTCCAGCAGCAAGACCAATGATTTCAGACCCCTGATAGTTCACCAGCAAAAGAACCATTGCTGTTAACAAGGACATCGCTCCATTAGGAAGAAGTCCTCCATCACCTAAAATGTATCTGGAGCCAATAATTCCACTGGATTGTGGGCTATGAATTAAACCAAAGAAAATTAAAATAGCTAAAATAACAAAACCTAATAAAGCTAAAATCTTAATCAAAGCCAACCAAAATTCGATTTCACCAAATGTATCCACTTCAGCCAGGTTAATGTAGGTAATAAGTAAACCAAAACAGACAGCCCATATATAACCATTTATTCCAGTAAACATTTCCATAATTATCCCGCCCGCAACGCATTCAGCGGGGATATACGCTACCCAACTGATCCAATAAGACCATCCTACGCCACAGGCAACAGATGGAGATATAAAGTCAGCGGTATAAGTTACAAAGGAGCCCGAAATGGGGATAGCTACAGCAAGTTCTCCCATGCAAAGCATGGTTAGAAAGATGATCAATCCGCCTAGTATATAAGCTAGAAACACAGCAGGGCCTACCAGGTTGATTACCTCGCCTGTGCCTAAAAAATAACCTGATCCGATAATTCCTCCCAAGGCAATGAGTTGCACATGGCGATCTTTCAATCTTCGGCTATAGCCACTGTCTTTTACAAGTTTATCTATTTCCATCTTGCTCTTTTTCACGGGCTGTTTGTTTCTCACAGGTTGTCATACTTTTGGGTGACGCTATGTTATATTCATCTTTAATAATTTAAAACTAAATTTTTCCTATTTATACTAATTTTTTATAAAAACTGGCATAAAAAATTAGCTGGGTGGATATTATAAATTATTTTTTATCTAATTGAACTTATTTTTGCTAATTTAGTGAAAATTATTACAAGAAAAACTTGAGTTGAGGTTAATTAAGAGATTAAATTAATAAAAAGATTGTAATCATCAGTTTTTTGTAAAAAATTAGTTATCTATTTACCTCTAACTGATTAATAATCACAAGCAGTTGCATCATCATTTAACTTAAGTATACTTTCCTATACGCCGCTGTAGCTCAGTCGGTAGAGCAGTTGATTCGTAATCAGAAGGTCCGCAGTTCGATTCTGCGCAGCGGCATAGTAAATTCAATAGGTTACGCTGTATTTGAACTTCACCCAGAGATTTTTGGTACCAATTTTGGTACCATTTTTATAATGTAATTGTTTGTTCTCGCTTTATAATGAATTTATCTAAATTCAATTGCTTCAATGAAATAATGAATCTATAATCGCACCCCGCCACAAATGGTTATTTCGATATAAGGAGATGTTATGAAAGAATTTCATTTTAATAAAATTGAGGCTGATGAAGATAAAGATGAATATATGCCTTGGTAAATAAAGGAGATACGCATATTCTTCTTTATTTGAATCTTTATGAAATTAGTTTTAAACAATGATGTTTTAGCAGTCATTGATGACTTCTTAGGACAATCAGCTTTTGAACAAATTTGGAATTTTATTCAAACTGAAAAATTCAAGTTTGTTCATTCTTCCAAATGGGTAAATGCTTTTAGTCTTGAGGATGGATCCCCCTTATGGGGCAATGTTACTATTTCTCATCCTAGGCCCGAACCTTGTACTACAGAGCAAGTTTACCCTACAAACACAACAATTGATTTGTTTATCAAGGAACTCATTGCTGGATCCGCCGAGTTTTCTCATTTAATAGGTTTCAAAGATAAAGATTGGGACTTTTTCTATTCTAGACCTTACCTTTACCCAAGAGGCTCAGGACTTTCTTGGCATACTGATGGTAAATATAAAATATCAGGTGCCTATGTATATTACTGTCATCCTATTTGGGACATAAATTGGGGAGCCGAATTATTAATTAATCCTACACCCCAACTGGATTTTGATTACCCTGAAGTGACATTAATCGATAATAAGAAGAAAAAAGTAGGATTCCATCTTAATGGCTCTGAGTTAAATAAGTATGCTAGCGATGGAATAGGCTATTATATTGTACCGAAACCTAATAGGTTGGTTATTTTTAAAAACAATATTTTGCACTGTATAAAGAAAGTAGAAAATGCAGCGGGTAATCATGTGAGGGCATCGATCACTGGATTTTTTATGAGTAATGACAAAATACATGAAGCGAAAGAGGCTGAAAAAGAACATTCGATCTTATAATTATTTGTTTTAATCCCGCTAAATTATAGACATTCCCCAATCTTAATATGCTTGGAATTTAAAAATGAACTTAGTGCACGAAGTCTCACCTACACTGGCTCAAGAAAAAGTAAATTTCGTTATTTTACTACCTAATACTGAAGAAGTTACTTTACATAACTTTATACTTAGGGAGGAAGATGTTCCTTATAATGAACAACCCAGCCATTATCAATTTAAAAAATGGTCTGCTTGGTGCTCTGCTCATTTCTCTTCCTATTGCTACTTTATTAAGTATAAAAATGCTCTCTTAAGATGTAAGCAATTTTTGTATGATTTTGGGCCTTTATCAACATTAGATCATGCTGCTTTATACGATCATTGGGTTTGGGAAATGAAGCCCCATGTAGTGAATCAGGAAAATATTTGTTGGCTTGGTTATGATTATTCAAAATCGAAAACGTTAAGTTTTTTGTCCCATGGTACTAATATTGAACTCCGTCTACTTGAAGGTAATTTGAAGGATGAAGAGTTTTTAGAGCTTTGTAAATTATTTTCTCCTCTTCCATCATCAAATGAAGTTTTAAAAAAGAATTTTTTTGAACTATCTTATTGGTCACGTTATAGCAACTGCATGGAAAATGCTTGTATTAATAGAAATGAATATAAACCACCCTCTAGCATATGGAATTTAAGATGGCCAATGCATAATATTCTTAAAGGTGGCAAATCAGACCGCTATATAGAATATTTAAATTTCCTTAATTTAGACTTTATTCCAGATAGCGAAATTATTTATGGTGATAAAAATCAAATAGAAGAAATTCAACTGGTTATGTTTCCGAAGAATGGGAAGAAAAACCAAATTGCATGGTTTCGTGTTTTCAATAAAGATTCTTTTCCAATAAAGAAACCAGCCCTTTCTAGATTGCCTAATATGGATTCATTTAGTGGGTATAGTAGTTTTAATTTAACTGTCTTAAGCCCCCAAAGTGGTATGATTTCGAGCAATATATACATTGCCAGTGTAAATAATTCTTATGGACCACATGATGCACTTTGGTGGGATAATGAAAATGCTTATCTATTACAGATAAGCGCAGGTACTAATGCTTCTATAGATTATTTCAAAGAAATTTTTAGCAATCTGTAAATGAAAAAAATCTAATGCTTGAACTTCTGAATACAATTGGCTTTTAATCTTTCTACTATTTCTGAGAAGAATTATTTTTTAAGCACAAAGTTTAATCAAGGTTCGGGTAAAAATAAAAAGTGAAAATAGTTCGAGTCAAGACTATTCTTTTATTTTTTATTTGTATAACATAGCTATGTCTAAATTCTTTTTTCTATCCCTTATCTGTGGATATCTATTTTTACCAATAATCAATGATTAATCATCGACAAATAAGAACTCTTAATGTGTCTGATTTTTATCGTTTTTAAATCTCTGCAATCTCATTTAAGTTATTCACATTTTCTGTGGATAAGTCTGTTTATAGACTGTCAAATTTCTTGTGGGATTTAGAAGTTAATCCGATGATTCATCATTTACCAAGGTGTTTTTCATATCAATATACAAGTAAAATGAAACGGTACTACACTTTAAAAAAACAGTTGAGAACATGATGTGTGGTCGATTTGCTTATGTGGCGTCTTACGACAAGTTAAAATACCAATTTCATCTATCCAATTCGATTGAAATTACCCCACGATTTAATATTGCGCCGGGGGCTGAGTTGGTATGTCTTGTAGAAACCGAAATTCATGAAATTCAAAGTGTATTATTGCGTTGGGGGCTTATTCCTTCTTGGGTAACGGATAGAAAGAAAATAGGAAGTCTCATTAATGCACGTGCTGAAACTATTTTTGAAAAACCGGCATTTCGCCAGGCGATGAAATCCAAGCGCTGTTTAATGCCCATGAGTGGTTTTTACGAATGGCACCAAAAGGATGGTGTCAAACAACCGTATTTTTTTCAAAAAAAGAACCGTGATTTGCTTGCTGTGGCTGCACTTTGGGATACCTGGCAGTATGAAGGGGAAGTGATACATTCCTGTTGTCTGATTACTACCGATGCCAATCCACTCATGGAGCCAGTACATCATCGGATGCCCGTTATTTTAGATGAAGAGGCTCAAGCCATTTGGTTGAATAACTCTCAATGTGATAAAGCACAATTGATTTCGTTAATGAAACCTTATCCTTATGAGGATTTGGAAGGGTATAGGGTTTCTACTTTAGTGAATAAGGCTGACTTTGACCATCCATTGGCGATGGAGCCATTATCTAAATAAAAAGCATAAAAAAATTTTTCTTAATATTCTCGAGGACTTAATGTTGATTTCGGTTCATGTGACTCTGAGGCGGGATTTACAGCTTATTTTTCCTTGTCTATGATATTTGTACGTAAATCAAAAAAGAATCATCATGTCATTACGAGGCGGAAAAAGAGCAGGGGCAGGGCGTCCTAGGGGTGAGCCTACCAAAGCAGTTCGTCTTCCGGTAGCTCAGCTTCTTGAATTAGAGCAATTAAAGAGTCGACTGGATTCCCAATTGCCAGTATTCGCAAGTAAAATTCAAGCAGGATTTCCATCTCCTGCGGATGATTACATTGAAGGATATCTCGATTTAAATACTAAATTCATTAAACATCCTTCCTCTACGTTTGTGTTACAAGCTACGGGAGATTCTTTGGTGGATGCGGGTATTTTTTCAGGTGACTGGTTGTTAGTCGATAGAAGCATGGAGCCTTCTGATGGGCGTATTGTAATCGCGGCAGTTAATGGCGAACTCACGGTGAAGCGTCTTTCAAAAAAAGGAGGAAAAATACAATTACTTCCAGCTAATCCCAAATTTAAACCCATTGATATTACGCAAGATTGTGAGATGGTGATTTGGGGTGTGGTTACTTTAGTACTTCATGAGCTTGCTTAACATGTTTGCTCTAGTCGACTGCAATAATTTTTACGCCAGTTGCGAGCGTTTATTTCGCCCTGACTTAAGGGATGTTCCCATTGTGGTGTTATCTAATAATGATGGATGTTGCATTGCGCGTTCGAATGAGGCGAAAGCGTTAGGCATAGCAATGGGTGAGCCTTATTTTAAAATTAAAGATTTGTGTAAACGACACGGAGTGAAAGCCTTTTCTTCAAATTACACTCTTTATGGCAACATCAGTCATCGGGTGATGTGCACCATTGAGGAAAACTGGCCACACTTGGAAATTTACTCGATTGATGAAGCGTTTCTTGATTTAAGGAGTTTACCGGTTGAATGCCATGATTCTTTTTGCCAGGGACTACAGAAGAAAATTTTAAAACATACAGGAATACCTACTTCCATAGGCATTGGACTTACTAAAACATTGGCAAAAGTAGCCAATCATTTATGTAAAAAGGTCTTTAAGATTCCGGTATTTAATATCACATCGAATCGTGAGCAATTATTAAAGAAGATTTCAGTAGGGGATGTGTGGGGAGTAGGGCGGCAATGGGAGAATAAACTAATCGCCCGAGGAATTCATACGGCGTATGATTTGGCAACAACCAATGCTCATCTTTTAAAGAGGAGTTTTAATGTTGTGCTAATGCGTACTGCAATGGAGTTGCAAGGAATCACCTGTAATGGTTTAGAGGAAATAGAGCCTAAGCAAAGTATCATGTCGTCGAAAAGTTTTGGGCAGATGCAAACACAATTCTCGTCAATTGCCGAATCTGTAAGTAGTCATTGCGCCAGAGCCGTTGAGAAAATGCGCAACCAGCAATTAGTAGCACAACGCATGTTTGTTTTTGTACATACCAATCGGTTTCGTGAAGATTTGGCACAACACTTTCAATCCGTAGAATTTCGATTTGTTAATCCAACGGATGATTTGCGGTTAATTACCAAAATCGCCAAGCGATGTCTGCAACGTATTTTTAAACCAGGATATTACTATAAAAAAGCAGGTGTATGTCTTGAGGACTTAATTCCTAAAAACCCACGACAGCTGGATATGTTTCATCAGCCAACAGATGAGCAATTACATGATACAGAACAATTGATGAGTGTGTTTGACCAAATTAACCAAAAATTTGGACGAAGCACAATTCGTCTTGCAGCTGAAGGATATTCGAAGCCGTGGGCGATGCGAGCTGAACTTAAATCACCGGCATATACGACTAGATGGAATGAGGTTCCAAAAGTACATTTGTAATACAATAAAATGCGAGAGCTATATCCTGCTCGCTTCTTTAATGTGAAAATCACTCTCGGGGGCACTCTGGCTGAACAAAAAGACGGTTAAAAATAGAGCGTGCGCATTATAATCAGGAAAAGGATTTTCAAAAGCATCTGAAACCCAAGGGAAAAATACATAATCGTAAGCTCCACTTTTTTGTTATTCAAAAACATATGAAGTTGAAAAGCTTTCTCGAATTAAGATTTATCTATGAGAACGACTTGCTGAGTTGTAACTTCAGATTTAAATTTTACTGCTATATTTTGAATAATGGTGATCATAGAATCATTTTTATTAAAAAATAAACCACATAAACTTATTATTAATGTGACGATAGATAAAATTGCAATCCATTTTTTATTAAAACGAAAAGTAAACCTTTCTAGAAGTGTATATAATTTAATTTGGCTATTTTCGTGAAAAAACTGCTTCCCTTCATCTGTTATATGGATTATTCCTGACCCCAAATTAATAATTAAACCAGCTTTTTCTAATTCGTTTCGTGCCCTTTCAATCTTTTTTTTTGCAAAAGATTGTTCTATTTCCATTCTGTGCTTCAGTACAAAAAAGCGATTAAGGTAGTTGTCCTTGTTGTTCTGATGCTCCAATACATATTCTAGAAAAGCCATGTTCAATTTTTTTGTCATTTTTACCTCATTTTTTATAAGTAATAAACATAACTGCTGAGTTTATTACTACGAGCATGGCTTCATTGGGATTTTACATTTTAATGATAGTCAGATTATATAATAACAGTATTAAAAATACATAAAAAAGCTTTTGATAAGAGCCCCCTTAAAGAGGCTCAGTAAGAAGAAAAAACATAAGTTTGTCCATTGACATCCACCGAGCAATAATTACTAATAAAAAGATCACGAGCAAAAGCTTCATAATCAAAATAACATAATAAATTGTCCGGCAATTGATGGGCATAACACTCATCAAATAACTGCTCAGCAAAATCAATCTCTGAATCAAAGCAACCATGGAAATTATCCAGCATAGTTTGCGCTTCATCTATTGAGTAGTAACAAAGAAGGGCTAAGCCCAGCTCTCTGTGTTCTTTAATAAATGATGCGTATTCAACAATATTATCTATTGCCTCATACTCATGAATATTGATGCTGCCGAATCCTTCATAATCGTGTATGGCGTACTCTTCAGCATCAGGTTCAGTGCTGTTATCCAGCATTTCCCAGATTTCTTCCATGATGTCATCTTCGGTTTGTGTAGCATCTATCCAAACACCATGCAAAATGGCGTTGTTATAAGAAGCTAAACAAGCGACATAAATTGAAGGGGTTTCCATGGGATTATCTCCTTATGTGAAAGGGAACAATCCCACACGGGAGTTCGCTCCCGTGGTGGGGTATGATTAAAACAAAACTTCTTCAATCAATAAACAATTTGTTGAGTATCAACTGTTTAACAAAAGAAATCAGGGTTTCCAATTTATACAAACTTAACTCAGCTTGCTGAATATCATAGGTGTTGATTTGAAGTCGGTGACGGTTTAAATCATTCACACAACAATTCAGCTCAAAGAGTAAATGTTCAATTTCAAGTTGTGCTGGTTCCTGTTGTTGCATGGTAGCTCCTTGAAGTAGGGAGATATCCCCAAAGGGAATGCTCATCCCAATTGGGTTATGCAAAAAAAGATCACCGAAACATCGGTTGATTTACCTGGTTATTAATGATGATGTGCTTGAAGCACTCCTCGGGTATAAAACCTTAAAGACATCTCCTGATGGGTTTCCCTGCTAAAACGCTTTGCCATGGAATTAGGGAACAAGATGGCACATCACAAGACCTCGCGGTTTCGTCAGAATTTCGCTGACTCTTCAGTAGTGTTGCTTTCAGGTTATCAGGTCAAACATGAATTTCAAGCATTTTTATTTGCTGGTATTAAATGAATATAATTGAACTATTTATTGTTGAATTACTTATTAGAACCCCAGTTCGGGGTTTTTAAGTACCTAAAATTATTGAAAAGACATGCTGACGAAACTAACATACTAAATTTTCTTTGGTTTCTCAGGCAAAAGGATTTTCAATATGATACAGGAACGTCAGCTGGTAACTATTTTTTGTGAAATAGACGATTTTTGCAAGGAGTTGGATAATAATATTTCACAATCGTTGCTCTCATCTCCAACAAAAGGACGGCGCGGCCCAAATTGCTGTTTATCAATCAGCGAAATCATGACAGTTCAAATTTTGTTTCAAATGATTGGATATCGTAACTTCAAGACATTTTATACAGGTTTTTTGAAGAACTATTGGCTATATTATTTTCCTAATATGCCAGGTTATACCCGATTTGTTGAATTAATATCACGTTCTATTTTCCCGTTAACCCTGTTTACGCAACTCAGATGCGGCAAAAAGACTGGTATCTATTATATTGATTCCAGTTGTCTTCCTGTTTGCCATTTGAAACGTTCAAAGCCACATAAAACATTTGATGCGATTGCTCAGTATGGAAAAACATCTGTTGGTTGGTTCTTTGGGCTAAAAATTCATTTAGTAGTCAATCATCAAGGTGAGTTGATTGCGTTTAAAATCACACAAGGCAACCGCCATGATAGTGCAGCCGCGCAAAGCCTGCTTGAATCACTACGTGGATTGGCTTTTGGAGACAAAGGTTATCTTGGAAAAAAATTGTTCGAAATACTCATGAATAAAGGCTTAAAGCTTATCACTCGGAAACGAAGGAATATGAAGGAATCACTTAAATTAAGCAATTATGAGCAACAGTTACTCAATCAACGCGGCATTATTGAAACAATTTTTAACTGCATGAAACATAAATATCATATTTGGCATACAAGACATCGATCCGTTATTAATGCCCTGTCCCATTTAATGGCAGCTTTAGCTGCATATGCAATCGAACCACTAAAATTATCAGCGGTTAGATTGCTAACTCAGCAGCCTGCTTTGCTTACTGCTTGTTAAGCGAAAAACTCCGAACTGGGGTCACTTCGATTTCTTTAAAGATATAAGAGGAATCAGAAAAATTATTAGAAAGATGATATTCAAAACAATATTCATGGGCAAATCAGATACATAGGATCCTATAGAGTCCGTAAGAAACCAAACAATTATTCCGGATAACAGGGCATTGCGAATAAATTGATTAAATACAGATGGATGAACCAGATGAAACATCATCCATCCCCAGCCAATCATGACTCCACCTAAAACAGCACTGAGAGTCCGGGCCACTGCACTAAACTGGATATCAGATTGAAACCCACTCAGAGCATTAAACAAATAACGCCATAAAAAATCAGTGTCGGGATAACTTGCAAGCAAGCTTATCAGTCCAGTTACCATGGTTAAAACGCAGGCACACCTAAGCCAATAATGGTAGAGATGTTGTTTCATAATAGTTCCATATTGATTAATTTATTTCCATATATTCACATTTTAATTTTATCATATTTTGATTGGAGCTAATAACCTGACGAGTTCCAGCGAGCGTAGCCTGTTTGCTTGCAAACAGGATTTTTCTCCATTCAAGGGCTTAATCCCCGTTTGCAAGCAAACGGGCTACCTTGCTAAGGTTTCTGGATCGGATAAAACAGTAGTAATATCTTGATGAGGAAATAATGATCAGCCCATAAAATCGCTATGCGCTACCGAGCATTTATCACGCATTTTATCATAGGCCAATCGATGATTTTGCAAGACCGATGTATCTTGCGGGTCCCAGTCATCGCGTTTTGTTTCACCTATTATGCACCTCCTTGTTCAAATATCTGAATCGGATTAAATCAAAATTAATTTCTTCTGTCTAACATCTTGTTATTTCTAACTATGAACCATATGGTGATGACTGTCTCGCTCATAAAATTTATACTACTGAAATGCCCCACTTCATCAATATGATGAATGTGTATTTTTACATTTTTATAAAAACGCATCGCTGTAAATTTTGGAAGAAGGAACGCCTGCTAGAAATGCTTTTGTTTTTAAGATTTTGATTGTTTCATTGGGTCCACACACATAAACTTGAACATTCCCCGTATTGTTTAGATGCATCAATAATTGCTGCGTAATATCCGACTCTTGATAACGTCCATTACTCTTTAACACGCAGGGTATGTATTGAAAATTCTGGTAAAACGCCGCTAGAGTTTGCAGTTCTTCAGTGTAATAAATATCATCGTCCTGACAGCCCCCATGGATTAAAGTAATTTTACCTTGATGTTGCTTGCTTAAAGCGACTTTTACGATACCTAATAAAGGCGCTAATCCGGTACCGGTGCCGATTAGAAGTATATCAAATGATGATTGGTTAGCATTGACATAATAGCATTTGCCAAAAGGTCCTCGAATATGGACTATTTCATCAACAGTTGCTTTTTTTTGAAGCCATTGGCTCATCACACCGTCATCTTTTAGCTTGATGTGCAGCTCAATGTATCCTTCTTTAGCTGGCATGTTGGCGATCGAATAGCTTCGAGATATGCCGTCAGGATTTAATAGATTCAGGTATTGCCCAGGGATCCAGTTTTCCAAGTGTTCTGTTAAAAGCTTTACTCTAATGACATTATGAGTGAGGGGAGATAGCTCTGAAATCATGGCTTGTTGCTCACATTCAGCAGCATCTGGGACTTTTAGATGAATGGTGGTCGTTGGTTTGGCCTGACATGCAAGAAAATATCCTTGAGATTTTAATGTATCTGGCAAACCTTCCTGCCATTTTGACTCGATTGAGCTGTCGGTGGTTTTCATTAAACAAGCCTGACAAACTCCTGAACGGCAGGCATGAGGATAATCAACATCATGCCGTAGCAGGCAATCAAGCACAGACTCATCCTCCATTGAATGGAGGACTTGCTCATTATAATGCAGTTCAGTCATAGTATCACCTGTCTAATACATCATCTCGCACACTGTTGGCGATAGCGGCTACTTCCTGAATATCCTTTTCATTTGCTCCTAACTCTTGCAAAGTTGCTCCCAAGTGTTCAATTACAATATCCACATGTGAATCATTCAATCCACGTTTGATTAAATGACGATGGCCTTCGCGCATGTCTTTTCCGCTATAATGATTAGGGCCACCAAAAACCATGGTTAAGAAGCCTTTTTGTTTGAGGATTTGTTGCTCCATATCGACATCATCAAAAAAATTACTGACTCTATCGTCGGTTAATATTTTGCGATAAAAGATATCAACAGCTACATTGACGGCATTTTGGCCACCCAAACGCTCAAATAATGATTTAGACATGGTATACTCCTTAAAGATATATTTGAAATACATCTTATAAAAAGAAATAATACTCGTCAAGAAATGATTTAAAGAGATTACGTATGCAGTTAACCCAGTTTACCGATTACTCATTGAGAGCATTGATATATATTGCATTGAGAAAAGAGTTGTGCACCATTAATGATATTGCCAATGCCTATGCAATTTCATCCAATCATTTGCTAAAAATCATTCACAATTTATCAAAGATGGGAGTTATTAAAACCATTCGAGGCAAAAGCGGTGGTATTACGATGGCTCAACACCCATCAGATATTAACTTGGGCGAGCTGGTAATCAAGCTGGAGCCGAATTTCGATTTAGTGCCCTGTTTTAATAAAGAAAAAGCCACTTGCTGTATCGCGCCTGCTTGCAAGCTAAAACGTATTTTATTTGATGCAAAAGAAAGCTTTTTGGCCGTTTTAAAAGAATATACGCTTGAAGATATTCTAGATAATCAAATGGCCTTGAAAGAGTTGCTTTTTATTGGTGAGAAGAAGACGTAGACAACAGGTTCAATTCCGGTGCCTTCGGCCAGCAATCAAGAAAGGCTTTTAGTACCTTAATGTTAGTCGTATAAATGATGCGTCTAAACTCTTCGGGGTATTTAAAGTATTGAGATAAAGCCTCCCAGTTGTTATTCCAGGACTTCATTACAGCAGGGTATTTTTTACCCCATTTTCTAGTCGTTACAGTGGTGGCCGTAGATGGCGCCGTTTGCACTGTAGATAGATTCGGCTAGACTACTTTTAATCCACACACACACGCACTAATCTATTGAGATTGCAATCTTACCTTTTCTGTTTCCAGTCTCGATTAAATCATGAGCTAACACTATTTCACTTAACTTCATAACACGTTCAATAATAGGCTTTATACCGCCCGCATCGACCACTTTTGCAATTTCAGCAAGCCTTTTCGCGGATTGAGTTGTAAAAACAAAATGGATCTCTGCATTCACTAGCCAGCCACTAATCAAGTTTTGAGGTTCAGACATATCGACAATTGACACTAACCTCCCTGAGGTTTCCAGTAATGAAAGACTATTTTCTATTGTTTTTTGACCCACGGTATCTAGGATAATATCAAAACCAGAGGGATAGTCTTGACGAAGCTCTTCATACAACGACTCTCTGCGATAATCATAACTGACATCAGCTCCTAGCATTTCTACAAAATCTTTGTTATGTAGGCCAGATGTAGTTACAACATGAGCTCCAAAAAACTTTGCAATCTGGATTGCATACACACCGACGCCTCCTGCTCCACCATGAATGAGAACTTTATCACCCGACTTTAGGCGCCCCCTCTCAATCAAACACTCCCATGCGGTACCAGCGGATAACGGTAACGTAGCAGCTTGTTCAAAAGAAATCGTTTCAGGTTTTTTTGCGACTATGGTTGCTTTCTCGACATGATGCGTTGCATAACTACCCTCGTTTTCGAGTAGCCTCGTGACATAGAACACTTCATCTCCAATCTGAAAACCATGGACACCTTTTCCAACCTTCTCAATGATACCTGCACAATCAACTCCGAGCCTAGCTGGTAATGCAATCGAATTGTTGTAGTCCCCCCTTCTGGTTTGTATATCGACAGGGTTTACGGAAGCAGCTTTCACTCTGACAAGAACTTCGTCGTAACCTGGATTGGGCGTTGGCTGATCTATCAGCTTCATCACGCTTGAAGGTCCAAATTGTTCGATTATTACAACTTTCATGTTTTTCTCCTAAATTTAAATTATAATTCGAATTCGATTCCTTTGGGATCACTATGAAACGTGCCGGCTGGACTAATTCTAAAAGTGCCAGCTGTTGCAAAGGTATCTTTCAAAAATATAAAGTGATAAATTTTTCCATCTTTCACTTTGGCAATTATCGATGAAACTTTTTGCCCCTTCGTGATGAGTTCCCGCCCAAGGCAGAATTTTTTGCAACTCCGGAAGAAATAGAAAATCAATTCTTCATATTGATAACTTAATTAAAAGAGAAAAATTTGAAGAGGCGAAACAAAAATGTACCAAAGCTATTGATCAAACAAGATATTAGCCGCATTCGAGATGAGGTAATTGCAAAAGCCGAATTAGAACGCAGTATTAGAGTGAAATTAAAATATACTGCGGAGATGTTAGTCAGTATGTTAAAGGTAAATATCGTAATATTTCAAAACCAATTTCACTGTTGTGTTTGATATGTTTAAATAGCAGCCTTATACGATAATTTCTTTTAGATAAAATTTCAGAAACACTTATAAATGATGGAATTGTTCTAAAAAAACTTTCGCAATTAGCATAAGAATTAAAATTTGTCTTATTTGACATAATATTTTCCGCAAATTAAGTTAGCATTAAAAACTATAATTTACCAGATCTTCGAAATCAACAACCCTTTAAATCGCTCGAGCTCAGCGAAGTTATCTTGTCTCACAGCGAAAAGCATTCAAGAGCGCAATATACAAACTTTCGTTTGTTTACATTTTTATGAAAATCAAATTAAACAATCTTTAATCGATAAAGGATTTCTTCTTAATAAAAAAACTGGTGGGATTGATAAATTGGCTTAAACTCCCGAGGAAATTGCCATGTGGATGACAAAGATTCCTAGATGGTTTCCCGACTGATCGTCCAGCCACGGGGTTAGGGAATGAAGAGGTTTAGCATAAGACGTTGGTTGACGTTTCTCGGGAGTTTCATCAGCTTGTCAGTCATGCTTGATACCAAATTAGCAAAGGCGATAATCGCTTCACATGATCTTTTACAAAGAATTTTTTCCAATCCCGATTGGCGGGATCGGAAAAAATGCTGAAATGTGTTGATTTTACGCGGTTAAATCAAAGTGATTTTTCTGCGTCACTGCAGATAATTTTCAGTGACGCAGCTAACAATCCATACCGCCCCTATATGGTAATGTATCATAGGCAATGGAAGACGAATCCGACCTATAGCATAGCAGCCCCCACCATCAACCGAAGCGCACCTTACTTTATCAAGTAGTTGAAGAGTATTACCCCAAATTTATTAATCATCTGGCCCCTATCCTTTGCGTTGGATGTTGTCTTTCATAACTAAAATGCCCAGCAAAAACATGCTCCCCATTGCCAAGAACTATGATGACAAGGAGTAGTAGAATGATTGTGGTGATGGAACTTCTGGTTAATTGATGCGAGTACGTTTTTTCGATGATAACCGCCATAATATTTAACTGGAGACCATGAGGGACTAACAGGTGGAATTGGCGGATTGTATTGAGAAAAACTATCGCAAGCATGGACAATTTTCCCACCTACCACCGTCATTAACGAATAGATGTCTTTAATATCCTCTTCTGGTACTAAAAAGAAATCTTTAGACAGAACAGCAAAATCTGCTAATTGATTAGAAAGAAAAGATCCCTTTATGTCTTCTTCATTAGAAAACCAGGCACTTCCTTTAGTATAAAGCTCTAATGCTTTTTCTCTGGAAAGGATGTTGTCTTCATTATAAAGTGATTGTCCACCTACTGTTTTTCCTGTAGTTAGCCAATATAAACATAACCATGGGTTATAACTCGAAACTCGAGTCGCATCTGTTCCCATGCCGATTGGAATTCCTGCTTCAATTATTTTGTTAATTGGGGGAGTACGTAAGGTTTTTTCTTTCCCATAGCGTTCACTAAAATACTCTCCTTGAAAAGCCATCCTGTTTTGAATAGCTATACCACCACCGAGTTTTTTTACCCGATCTATTGAATGATCAGAGATAGTCTCTGCATGATCGAAAAACCAATGTAAATTATCAATAGGGATCTCTGAATGGATTTCCTCATAAACAGTTAGAGCTCTAGCAATTGATTCATCGTAAGTTGTATGTAATCTAAAGGGCCATTTATTTTCTGCCAAAAGACGTACAACAGGTTTTAGTTGTTCCTCCATTACAGAAGGTAAGTCAGGTCGCGGTTGCAGAAAGTCTTCAAAATCAGCAGCTGAGAAAACAAGCATTTCACCGGCTCCATTATGACGATAATAGTCATTACCTTGTTGGTATTTCGAAGTTTTTGTCCAATGGGTAAAATCATCTAGTTCATACCCTGCTTTTTGCGTAAATAAATTATAAGCGATTCTTAAGGTTAATTTATTTTCTTTATCGAGCGCTTGGATTATCTCATAATCATCTGGGTAATTTTGAAACCCACCACCCGCATCGATCACACTAGTGACTCCAAGACGGTTTAATTCGCGCATAAAATGTAAGGTTGAGTTAATTTGATCATCACGATTAAGCTTAGGGCCTTGAGCTAATGCAGAATAGAGTATGATGGCGTTAGGATGGGCAATTAACATGCCGGTTGGATTACCTTTTTTATCACGCTGAATCATGGTACCAGGCATTTCTTTAGTATTCTTATCATAACCAATGGCATTCAATGCCGCTCTATTGAGTAAGGCGCGATCGTAGAGATGAAGAACAAAGACAGGAGTGTCTTTTGAAACCGAATTGATTTCATCCAATGTTGGCATTCTCCGCTCTTTAAATTGAAACTCAGTCCAACCACCAACAATTCGAACCCATTGGGGAGCAGGAGTGCGTTCAGCTTGCTCTTTAAGGATAAATAACGCTTCATTAAGTGTTCGAACGCCATCCCAACGTAACTCCATATTAAAATTCAGTCCACCACGAATTAAGTGGATATGAGAATCATTTAATCCTGGAATTACAATTTTTTGCTGCAAATCAACCAGTATCGTCTCGAATGTTTTTAATTTAATAATTTCTGTATCAGAGCCAAATTGAACAAATTTATTATTTTTAATGGCAACAGCAGTTATTTTTTTATTACTAATACCTGAGCCTTTAAAATTTCCGTTGTAATAAATTGTATCCATTGCAAGATTCTCCTTGATTAACCCTGATATAGAATCATTAGCCTACGTTAGTGTTTTGATTAGGCTGAGAGTCGCGTATTTATCTACTCCTTAAGAAATATATTATTTAACCATTTTACCTTTCCATTCACTTCTTGGCTTTTGTTTGTGAAGCATTGTATAAGCATAATCAACGCCCATACCGTAAGCACCACTAAATTCTTTGACAATATTCATGACACCATCATAAGTATCTTTTCTTGCCCAATCACGTTGCCATTCAAGCAGTATTTGCTGCCAAGTTACAGAGACAACTCCAGCCTGTTGCATTCGATTCATAGAGGATTGTTGTGCTATTTCGCTTGTACCACCACAAGCATCCTCAACTACATAAATTTCATAACCATCTTGCATTGCTGAAAAAGCACACATGTTGATGCATACTTCAGTCCACAAGCCTGCAAGAATTAACTTTTTCCTGCCAGTATTATCAACATGTTGCCTCACTAGTTGAGAGTCCCATGAGTTCATGCTGCTACGCTCAATAACATCATTTTTAGGGAATACATCGAGTAACTCTGGCCATATAAAACCACTAAAACTTTCTGTCTCCACAGAGGTAAGAATAGTAGGAACCTGGAATAGTTTTGCTGCGTTAGCCAAGGCTACGGCATTATTCTTCAAAGATTGCCGATCAATACTTACGACACCAAAAGCCATTTGTGGTTGATAATCAATCATTAATAACACGGAGTTTTGGGGGGTCAATAGTTCTATTTTTTTGTCCATAAATATGTTCCTTCTATGATATTTTTTCAACTCATCTGTTTAGTACGTTAAATATAGACCATTGCTCTTATTTTTAATAAAAATAAATGACTATTTTGAGATGATAGAAAATATTCGGATTATAATTTTCTTAGCTTGATGTTTGGGGGTTATAAACGTCCTACCGCAGAATTAAGTGAACGAAGTGGCTTAGCATAGACGCCTAAGCGTTCCGCAGAATTTTCACCTGCTCATAAGTAATGTTTCCTGCGGTAAAAATAAGGTGATATTTCTCGTCATTGCTGGGAATTTGCAGTAGATTTTATAAGGAAAAGCAGAAGGAAAAAAAGATGGTGAATAGAGCCCGCTCTAGATTTTCTCTTTTTGAACATTCTATTATGGAATGAGTTTTGTTGCCTTCTTAATAATTTTATCTGCTAAGAGGTGTGCCATCAGGGCTTGATTGTATTGGAAAGTATCATTGAACCTGTAATCAGCTTTAACTCTTAAATTAAAACATTGCTTCATGAGAACGCCAATATATATTATGGCCTTATCTTTTTGACTCCTATGATTTGGTGGAGTTTGGTTTTCATGATTACTTAAAAGTGTATGTAGGTCAGTATGGCCTATATTTTTTTTATTTTGTGATGGGGGTTTATATCCTGTGGCTTTAGGCGCGATTCTACAGCCTTCTTGGTAGCAGGCATAATAAGAACGATTTGAACATGTCCTAAATTCTACTTCTTCAGTGGCTTTATTCAATAGGCTTTTAGAAAGTATTAAGAGATCGTTGGGTTGGATAGGCATTTTCTTCTTCCTTGCGTTCAAACATAAAAGTCACTTCCTGGCTGCCTTTGTATTTAGACAAACTTCTTAATTCAAAATATTCAGCAAATTCACAATTTAATTTGAAAATGGTTTCTACATTACGGTTAATCAAAAAGGTGTAGCTGTACCAGGAGAGATTTTCATAATCCATTGTTTCCAACCATTTATCTGTTGGTGTTATGACAATGTTATGTTTATCTAATATCTCTTGTGCAACTTCATTGACAGCATTTATGTAATCATGTACCTCACTCTTCATATTAGGAAATGCACCACAGTTTATACCAGTGTCTGAATTCACGAGCGATCCTGCATGTGTCAGATATTAAATAAAGTACAGTTGTGATTTACGGATATGTGTCGTGACTTGATATTTTCAACTGCCCCATCAGTGCCCCATGAGGTCAGTTTTCAGGAGGGGGTAGTTCGTAACTACTTGATTTTATTGGTGGGCCCACTAGGACTTGAACCTAGGACCAACGGATTATGAGTCCGCTGCTCTGACCAACTGAGCTATGGGCCCGGAGAGGGGTCATTTTAAACTTAATTTGTTTAATGTTCTAGTTTTTTTTGTGATTTTTTTAGGAACTCTCAGAATTACCCTCTCCCATTCGGGAGAGGGTAGGGAGGAGTAAAGAGTCACAAATCCTTTTTATCCTTCCTCTTTATTTGAATAATTAGCCTTCATCACCTTCGAGGAAGCTTCTCAGTTTCTCTGAACGAGATGGATGACGCAGTTTGCGAAGCGCTTTAGCTTCGATTTGACGAATTCGCTCACGAGTTACGTCAAATTGTTTGCCTACTTCTTCCAAAGTATGGTCGGTATTCATTTCGATACCAAAACGCATACGAAGTACTTTGGCTTCTCTTGGGGTTAAAGTTTCCAATATTTCCAGAGTTGCCTCGCGAAGACCCTCAGCAGTTGCCATGTCGATTGGTGACTCAATGTTATTGTCTTCAATAAAATCACCTAAGTGCGAATCATCATCATCACCCACTGGAGTTTCCATGGAAATAGGTTCTTTAGCAATTTTTAAGACTTTACGAATCTTGTCTTCGCTCAATTCCATTTTTTCAGCTAATTCTTCGGGTGTGGCTTCACGGCCAGTTTCCTGAAGTATTTGTCTGGAAATTCGATTGAGCTTGTTAATCGTTTCGATCATGTGTACCGGAATACGGATGGTACGCGCTTGATCGGCGATAGAGCGGGTAATTGCTTGTCGAATCCACCAAGTTGCATAGGTGGAGAACTTATAACCGCGACGGTATTCAAATTTATCTACTGCTTTCATCAAACCGATGTTGCCTTCCTGAATTAAATCCAGGAATTGCAAGCCGCGGTTGGTGTATTTTTTTGCGATGGAAATAACCAAACGTAAGTTGGCTTCAACCATTTCTTTTTTGGCGCGACGTGCTTTAGCTTCGCCAATGGACATTTTACGGTTGATGTCTTTAATTTCAGCAATCGTCAAGCCGTATTCGGCTTCGAATGCGATCAATCGAGATTGGATACGCAGAATTTCCTCGGTATGTTCCTGGATACGGTTCATATCGAGTTTTTTACCGTGTTTGCTAATAATGCTATTGAGCCATTCCATGTCTGTTTCTTGGCCTGGGAATGTATCAATGAACAGTTTTCGCGGAATACGTGCTTTTTCAATACAAAGGCGCATAATGCCACGCTCGAATTCTCTGATGTGGTTACGTAGTTGGCGGAAATGACGTGTTAAACGATCAACCTGTCTGGAGGTAAGCTTGAGCTTTAAGAACGACTCAGACATGGTTTCTAACGTTTTCAGTGCCTTAGCGTGGTCTCTTCCCAGCTCTTTTAGTACAGCTATTGCTTCTTCATAGGCCTTGCGTAAGTCATCAAAATAAATTTTTGCTTGTTCTGGGTTTGGACCATCATCGACTTCCCCTATACCACCTTCGCCCTCTTCATCTTCTTCCTCATCAGAAAGAAGCAGATCATCATTTTGTCGATCTTCATCAAGCATGGAGCCAATACTTGCAGCAGGAGCTATTTCATCTTCAACATCAGAAAAGCCGCTAATAATCTCATTTAGACGAATTTCTTGAGCATTGAAACGATCATAATCGTCAAGCACTAACTGGACAGTTTCAGGATAATTAGCCAAAGCTTTAAGTACTTGGTAAATGCCTTCTTCAATGCGTTTCGCGATACGAATCTCGCCTTCACGGGTCAACAGCTCCACTGTACCCATTTCACGCATGTACATACGAACCGGATCGGTTGTACGGCCAGTTTCCTTGTCCACAGAGGCAAGTACCATTGCAGCTTCTTCAATATCTGGAACTTCTTCTGTATTAAGCAGAAGAGCCAGTTCATCATCACCAGGCGGTAATTCAAATACCTTGATGTTCATGCCTTCCAGCATACTGATAATGACATCAAAATGTTCTGTGTCGACTATATTAGGCAGCAAATCATTGATCTGACTGTAAGTCAAATAACCTTGTTCCTTACCTAGGCTAATGACTTTGGTTATCTGTGAGCTTTGCTGTTCTTGATCATGTATGGTCATAGGCACTTCTCTAGGGACAATTGGACATTATCCTAAAAAACAATGGAATCTACAGCATTATTTAGCACTAATTGGATTGCTTGCTTCTTTAGGATTACAAAATCTTATAATTATAAACCGGGAGGCTGCAACATACCAGTAATTTTTCATTGCTTTTTTCTGGATAGCTTCTTTACAAGAGTCTAGCACATTATGGAACACCGCATGAGTTAGGGTTAATACTAATTGCATTGTCCAAACGTAGCCACGCTGGAATTTAGCTAGGTACCAAGTCAAACATGGCGTTCTTTTAACATGTCTTGTAACTTTATTTTTTCCTCTTCATTTAAGCCTTGTTGGCGTGATTTATTAATCAGTTGACGTATGGTTAATTCACGATTTTGTTTTTGTAAAAAAAACATAATATCAATAAATTCCTTGACTAATTCTTGTTCAGGAACTAAATGATCCCAGGCAGCGAGCCTATTTATGGAATCAAAAAAAGGATGATCACGCCATGATTCAATAAGTGTTGCGGTAGTGGCTTGTGAGTTCGTTGCCAGTTGTTGTAACAGTTGCAATAAAATTTCATGTTCTTTAGTGTCCAGTAGCTCGAGATTTATGTGTTGCTGGATCCGCGCATAAATTTCTGGATGTTGTAAGAGCAAGGCCACAGCAACGCGTATTGGTGTACGCGCTATAGTCATCATCTGTTCCTGCTGGTATGGATTAGATTCTTGGGTAACCAGCTGGCTTAAGCGATGCGTTTCGATATGAGTTAAACGAGCAAGATCTCCGATAAGTAATTGCTTGTATGAGCCCTCATTCATTTTTTGTAAAAAAGGTTTGACTAAATTAATTAATTGAGTCTTTCCTGCGGGACGAAGTAAATTGAGGTCTTTGGCTAAGTTATCAAAAAGAAATCGATGCAGTGGGATAGCTTGTTTAAGTTGATTTAAAAAATGGTCTTTGCCTTCATTGCGAACTAAACTGTCTGGGTCATGCCCATCTGGTAAAAACATAAAACTGGCATCGAGTCCCAGATTCAAATGCGGCAAGCTGCTTTCAAGGGCACGCCATGCAGCTTGTTTTCCAGCATTATCACCATCAAAACAAAAAATTAGCGATTTAGTATGTTTCGCAAGAAGTTGAATGTGATAAGTACTGGTTGCAGTTCCTAAGGTAGCTACCGCATTCATAATTCCATGTTGGGCTAATGCAATCACATCCATATAACCTTCAACCACAATAATGTAATCTATTGTTTTTTGCTGGCTTAGAATCTGGTGTAACCCATATAATTCTCTGCTTTTTTGGAAAATGACTGTTTCAGGTGAATTAAGGTATTTAGGTCTTTGTTCTGCGTCAAGGACGCGCCCGCCAAAGCCTATAATGCGTCCATGACGGTCATGAATAGGAAACATGACGCGGTTTCGATATCGGTCATAAATTTTTCCCTCTTCATTTTTAATTAACATCCCGGTTGCAATCAATTCACGTTGATTGCGAGGGAATGCTTTTTCAAGATGATGCCATCCTTCATTCGCATAACCTAATTGATACAGCTTCGCGATTTCTCCACTTAAGCCTCTGCCACGCAAATAATCGATGGCAGGTTTTCCTTCATGTTTTAATTTTTTTTGATAATAAAGACTTACAGAAGACATAAGTTTATAAAGATCCTGTGATGGATTATTTTTTTCAGTTTGTTTGTCTCGAGGAATTGCTAAGCCCAGACGAGTAGCCAGCGTTTCAACCGCATCAACGAATCCCTGATTGAGATAATTCATGATAAAGCTGATGGCATTGCCTGAAGCACCACAGCCAAAGCAGTGATAAAACTGCTTTTTGGCAACGACATTAAATGAAGGAGATTTTTCGTTATGAAAAGGACAGCACGCAATATGGCTGTTCCCTCTTTTTTTCAAGGGAACATAGCTGTCAATTAATTCAACCAGATCCGTTCGGTGGAGAAGATCATCAATGAATGGCTGCGGGATTAAGCCAGACATGTTGATCCTTAACTTAACTTAGCCTTTATTATGGCGCTGACTTGAGCCATATCAGCACGTCCTTGCAAGCTGGGTTTTAAAAGTGCCATCACTTTACCCATATCAGCCATTTTTTCGGCACCAGTCGAAGCAATAGCATCTTGAATCATTTTTTCGATTTCTGCAGCAGATAAAGGTTTAGGCAAGTATTTTTTCAGAACATCCAGTTCATATTGTTCCTGAGCGACTAGATCCTCTCGATTGGCTTTTTCATATTGTGCTATGGATTCTTTGCGTTGTTTACTCATTTTATCCAAAATCACTAACATGCGCTCATCGTCCACTTCGATACGCTCATCTACTTCAACTTGTTTTACTGCAGCAGTGATTAAACGAAGTGTGGATAAAAGTTCTTTATCCTTGGCTCGCATTGCATCTTTAACATCATTATTGAGGCGTTCTTTAATCGTCATTTTTATTCCTTAAAATCTAATGAGCAGCTCGGCCCTTAATCACTGAAAAGCAAAAGGCCACTAAATACGACACCATAATCACTGTGACTATGCGAGGTACATGTGGCCTTGGTAAAAAATACAGGATAGAAAAATCCTATTTACGTCGGCGTTTTCCGCCTTGTTGTTTTGCTGTCATATCACGAGAAATTTTCTTCAGATGACGTTTTACTGCAGCAGCTTGTTTACGCTTACGCTCAGCAGTTGGTTTTTCATAGAATTCACGACGGCGTAATTCGGTTAAAATACCGGCTTTTTCACAAGAGCGCTTGAAACGGCGCAGTGCGTATTCTGGGTTTTCGCCTTCTTTGACGCGAACGGTAGGCATTAAACTAA
This sequence comes from Legionella tucsonensis, assembly GCF_001468035.1. GTDB lineage: Bacteria > Pseudomonadota > Gammaproteobacteria > Legionellales > Legionellaceae > Legionella > Legionella tucsonensis. The sequence goes on along the minus strand of NZ_LNZA01000001.1, from coordinate 2,076,602 downwards.
TCCTCTGGTTATTTGATCTTAATAGGTGGGCAATTCTAGTGCTAGTTGAAGCACGCGTCAAGTTTTAAACTATAAATTTTTATTAATTACAAGTGAGAATTAGGCCTGGATAATAAATTAAACGGCCTAAATATATGAATTAATGTTACTACGAGTAGCTGTATACTGCTGCTTCAGACATTGGGTTATCTAATTCACTTTTCATTTTCATCAGTTCACTTTTCATATGAAGGCTGCTGTTTTCATGTATTCTTTCTTCAGCGAAGAAATAGCCAAAGCTGATTACATTAATGATACGTTGTACTACACTCATTTCATAAGGCTTTAAATCTTTCATTTTGGTTTGATCTATAGCCTCCAAAAATGTCGAAATACCCTTGGTGTATGGCTCAAGTGCAGGTTCTATTGCTTGATCAGGTATTGGTAATCTATCTTTGAGTTGCTCAGCAAATTCATTATGAAATGTATTTAGTTGACTTTCCGCCTCTTCCAGTTTTTTTTCCAATTCATTCATTGCACCACTTAACTCCGAATTTGTAAGTTTGGATTTGGAAAGTCGGATTATTTCTAGTAAGGCGTCTACCTTGTTTTTTAACGTAAAGTAATCGGGTTTGCGTGGCTCTTCTTTTAAGTCAAATATTGAGCCATTATTTTTGGCAAGCCGTAACCCAAGCTGTTGTATCGGATCGGTCATCTTACCTAGTTCTGCGTTTGACTCGAGAAGAAGAGCTGTTCCTCGAGTAACTAATGCATCGCATTTTTTTAATAATTCCCATATCCTTTCTATATTTGATGATTCATCTTGTAAAACAGCCCGAATTTCAATAACTAGTTCTTTTCCTTGCTTATCAAACTCTTTGAGACTGATTTTTTCGGATACCAGATTTGGCTCTTCCCATCCAGTAGGAAAAATCCCTTTTTTCGTTTCATCGATGCTTTGTATTTTACTTTTGAGTTCCCTAATCTGATTCTCAAGGAGATGTCTGGTTCTTTCCTCGGGCAGAACGTTATTTTCATAAATACATGCTGAATAACAGGGCAGGATCGCTTCGAGAAAGGATTTGGCAAGATTTCTTTCAGTCTTTACAAACTTTTCTTGTGCTTTATTGTTAGCTTTTTGTCCAGCACTTTCATCTATATTCGCAACAATCTCAATTTTATCTTTTTCCTGGGAAACATTTTTTCCATTGACTAAGCGACAATAGTTATCCACACCAATTGCTTTAATTACCTTATCATTAAGTCGCGATTTATCCGGGGTTAGAAGAAGTTCTGCAACCTTATCAATAATGGGTTTCATGTAGACTTCAATGCTTTTTGTCTCTGCCATCCTGTTGTTGAATTCTTCTCTTGAGATACAGGGAAGTCGTGCCAGTTGATCAAAGATTCTCGATATTTTACCGAAATCACCGAATGAGGCTTGAGCGATCATTTCTTGTGCTCCGTTTTCCTCATGAGGGTCGTAAGGTTTACTTAAATGTAAAATAAACTCGCTGGTAAAGGCTTCTAAAAAAGGCTGATCAATTTTGGTATATGCCATTTTAATGCTCCAAAGAAAATACATTTGGGCTTATAATGCTTATGGTAGCCAAAGCAAATATATCTAAGTCCTGTTCTAGACATATTATACCACAAATCGATTAATTAAAGAGCATTTCATTCGTTGATTTGTTTTTTAAAGACAACAAGGTGCAATGGGACTCGATTAGTGTGTTACAATTCTGGATTTGCTACTACTCTCAGATTAGGTTTTGTATGTTGATTTTGGGCATTGAATCTTCTTGTGATGAAACTGGAATAGCGATTTACGATTCAGATGCTGGTTTGTTGGCGCATGCCTTACATTCGCAAATTGATACACACCGAGTACATGGCGGCGTGGTTCCTGAACTTGCTTCACGTGATCACATTAATTATTTGATTCCTTTGCTTGATAAGGTATTGCAACAAACAGGAATTGATAAAAAAGCATTGGATGGTATTGCCTATACAGCAGGTCCCGGGTTGATTGGTGCTTTACTGGTAGGAGCTTGTTTTGCAAAAAGCCTGGCATACGCATTACAAATTCCTGCTTTGGCCATTCATCACTTGGAAGCGCACCTTTTAGCTGCAAAAATGGAAACTCCATCACTCGAATTCCCCTTTATCGCACTTTTGGCATCTGGTGGTCATTGTCAATTAGTTGAAGTCAAGGATTTAGGAGTATATCGTATCCTTGGAGATACTCTGGATGATGCAGTAGGTGAAGCTTTTGATAAAACCGCTAAACTCATGGGCATACCGTACCCCGGAGGCCCGGTACTTGCAGCTCTTGCCGATCAATGTGAATCGACCCCTTATCGGTTTCCCCGTCCCATGACAGATAGACCCGGCCTGGATTTTAGTTTCAGCGGCTTAAAAACCTTTGCATTAAACACTTGGAATCAAAGCACAAAAGATGAGCGTGCACGTGCTGAAATTGCCAAGGCATTTCAAGAAGCAGTGGTTGAAACCCTAATGATTAAATGCAAACGGGCTGTGCACGAGTCAGGTTGCAAGCAATTGGTCGTTGCGGGCGGAGTAGGGGCAAATAAAGCATTGCGTGTGGGTTTGCGCGAATGGATTCAGGGTATTGGCGGAACAATTTATTTTCCAGCTTTAGAATATTGTACCGATAATGGAGCAATGATTGCTTTTGCTGGATGTTTGCGGATGTTAAGGGGAGAAAAGGATTTAAGTAGTGGGGTAGAAGTTAAGGCAAGATGGCCTTTGGCTTGACTTTTTTTCAATCCCTGAAAATCCTTGTGAAAACGGATTTTTCAGGGATGTCTAGATTTTAGAATCTGTGCTTGTTTTATTTTATTTCTCTTCAGGCTTTTTTGTTTTCGTTTTGGGTGCAGTGGTTTTTTTAGCTCTGGTTTTCTTTTCAGATTCTTCAGCTTTTTTACTGGTTTCTTTCGTAACTTTAACTTCAGGCTCAACCTCTACAGTTTCAGTGATAATCACTTCTTCTATTTCAATTACTGTTTCTTCGGGCATAGTGTCAGGTTTTTTGGGGGGAACAGCGTGCTCTGCTTTGCCCTCCATCATGATATCAAGAACATCTTCCTTTAATTTAATTTTTGGCTCTTTTTTATCAATAAGGCGCACAATGTTCTCGTTATGTTTGTAGACGATTAATAAGGCCATAATGAATATAGGTAGGAAAATATCCAGATGCTGGATAAGTAATAGTGAATAAAATGGAGCAAAACCAATAGCTGTTATAGAGGCTAAAGAGGCATAACGTGAAAACTTGGCGACGATTGACCACGTTGCTACAACTAAAATGCCAACAATGAAATGAAAGCCTAAGAGTGCACCAATTGCTGTAGCAACACCCTTTCCTCCTTTGAAGTCAAAAAAAACAGGATACATATGGCCTATAACCGCAGCCAAAGCAGTAAATCCTACGGTCGCAGGGCCTGCACCCAAGATTTTAGCAATGAGCACAGGAATAGTACCTTTCAGTAGATCGGCAATCATAACCATGGCCGCATATTGTTTTCCTGCAATACGCAAGACATTAGTAGCACCGGGATTTTTTGAACCTTCTGTACGTGGATCGGGCAAAGAGCAAGCCTTGCAGACAATGACTGCAGAGCAGATAGATCCCATTAAATAAGCAAGAACTACCAAGAATATAAATAATATCACCGATTGCTCCTTTTTCGAATAATAACTTATTATCAATTAATCTTTATTTACAAGCAAGAGCCCCGAAATTTAGGCGTTTAATTAGGGTAAGCGATTTATTGAGCTTACAAATATAAGGCTTGCAAATCGTTGGTGTAACGTCGGCCAAAAGCAGTTACTTGCCAGTATGTATCAGTGAGGGTAATTAGGTTTTTATGCTCTGCTGTTTTGAGTTTAGGGAGTAAATAATTCAATGGCAAGCCCGTAGTTTGCGTAAAAAGTTCTAACGGGATGACTTGCTCTAATCGCGTGGTGTTGAGCATAAATTCAAAAAGAAGATCTTGGGGTTCTACCATCTCTATATTTGCTAAAAAAGGTTTGTCTGGGTCGAGATATTCTTTAGGCTGACGTTGTTTGCGTGTTCTTAGTATTCCATTTCGGGTGGTGATTTTGCCATGAGCACCTGCCCCTATACCCAGGTAATCACCAAATAACCAGTAATTTAAATTATGCTGAGCTTGTCGCGCAGGTTTGGCAAAGGCGGAAATTTCATAGCGTTCAAAACCGGACTCTTTAAGTAAAGCGAGTCCTTTTTCTTCCAGATGCCAGGCTTCATCTTCAGAAGGTAATGGAGGCTTTTCTTTGTAAAATACTGTATTGGGCTCTATGGTTAATTGGTACCAAGATAAATGTTCTGGTTGGTGCGCAATGGCAGTACGCAAATCATCGAGTCCTTGAGCTATGCTTTGCTTGGGTAAACTGTGCATGATATCCAGATTTAAGTTGTTAAAACCGGCAGTACGTGCAGAGTCGATAGCACGATGAGCCTGTTGTGCGTCATGGATGCGACCCAGTGTGCGAAGATGTTCCGGATTAAAGCTTTGAATGCCTAAGGAAAGCCGGTTAATACCGATTTGTCGATACTCAGTAAAGCGTTGCTGTTCTACAGTACCTGGATTTGCCTCCATAGTGATTTCAATATCTTGGGCAAAGGGCAAAAGATACTTTAGTTCAGTGAATAAGATATCGTAGGCATGAGCAGAAAGAAGACTCGGAGTCCCTCCGCCAATAAAAATAGAGCAAATTTCACGGGATTTAACATGCTGCAAATCGGCTTTTAAATCAGCAATCAGTGCTTGAACATAATTTTGTTCTGGTAAAATCTCAGGACTTTTATGGGAATTAAAATCACAGTAAGGGCATTTGCGAATGCACCATGGAATGTGAATGTACAACGATAAAGGAATCATTACTCTTTTTAGACTGGCTTGTTTGGGAATGCAATAGTATCATGTTGGGAGTTTTCTAACAAAAAATGTAATCATTCATGTTGTGCTCTTCCCGCTTAGCGAGAGAGAATTTTCGATGATTACCTGAAAAACAAGAGGAAATCACATGGCAAATAAACGAGTTAGGGTTGCTGTTACTGGAGCAGCTGGACAAATTGGTTATGCATTATTATTTCGGATTGCTTCGGGACAAATGTTTGGTCTAAATACTGAAGTGGAATTAAATTTACTTGAGCTTGAAGCGGCACTTCCTTCTCTGGAAGGGGTTGCTATGGAGCTTGACGATTGTGCCTTCCCCTTATTGAAGCGTGTGGTTTGTACTTCAGATATGAATAAGGCAATGGATGGAATAAACTGGGCATTATTGGTAGGTTCTGTACCTCGCAAGCAAGGCATGGAACGTTCTGATTTATTGCAAATTAATGGCGGAATATTCACTAAACAAGGCCAGACAATTAATGATTATGCAAGCGATGATGTGCGCGTATTTGTTGTCGGTAATCCATGTAATACAAACTGCTTAATCGCTATGAATAACGCTAAAGACATACCTAATGATCGTTTTTATGCTATGACTACGTTGGATGAATTAAGATCACGTACTCAATTGGCTAAAAAAGCAGGGGTTGATATTACTGCAGTCACGCAAATGACAATTTGGGGAAATCATTCTTCTACTCAGTATCCTGATTTTTATAATGCGAAAATCAATGGAGTTTCTGCAGCTAAGGCTATTGATGAGTCTTGGTTGAAAGACACATTTGTCTCGACTGTACAACAGCGTGGCGCTGCAGTAATTAAAGCTCGTGGTTCTTCTTCTGCTGCTTCAGCTGCCAATGCCATTATCACAGGTGTAAATCATTTAGTTACTGATACTCCTGCAGGAGAGTCATTCTCAATGTGCCGTAGTTCTAAAGGCGAGTATGGTGTGGATGAAGGTTTAATCTTCTCTTTTCCTTGTCGGCATGAACACGGTGAATTAAAAGTAGTTGAAGGCTTGTCTTTTAACGCTTATGGCCGTGAAATGTTTGACAGAACTTTAGATGAGTTAAGACAAGAACGTGATACAGTGAAGTCTTTAGGCTTGTTAGATTGAGGATGATTTCTTTATGCAGCCCTGGGTGACGTGTCTGCGGAACCCGGGTTCACGTGTAAACTCGTTAATCATGGGTTCTGGCTTTATTGATACCTATTGATTAAATTTGTGGCTTCGAATACTCATCTTCTACAAATAAAGGATATGCTTGACGATTTTTATATTGTTCACTTTGGTATATTTGAAAAAACTCAGAGCTATCTAAAATTGCTTTGGCTTCAGAATTACGTAAAAGTGTAGAAATTCCGCACCCATGAGTTAATATTACATTCAGTCTAGCTACGAGCTGTTCTACCTGGACGAATGGATCTGGATGCTCTTGCAGTAATTCCGGCAAATAGTGGATTATTGCTTGAGCTATTTGTTTATGAGTTAAATGCAAAATTAAACGCGAACTGGAAATCTCGATAAAATTTTCCTTGGATTCTAGAATCAAGTGCAATAAAAACTCTGGGTGATTTTGCAAGTGAGTCGTTAATTTATCGCTAAATCCATCATATTCACTATATGCAATTAACATAGCTATGATGCCATTCTCTTGCTGCATAAAAGCTTTTTTGGATATAGATTTTAACCAGGAGATAAATTCTTCACCTTGCTGATCACCAAATTGGAATCTTGGTGAAACTTTAGGATGAGTGAGATACTTGTCCCAATTAATGGCGGGCATTTGGTGTTGTGAAGCTAGAGCATCAACCGAACTTTTTATAGGCTCAAAATTAATCCGCCACTTTTCAAAGAGATATAATGCTGCGCCTAATGCTTTTACCAGTCCAATAAACGTAGTTTTTTCACTGTGTTGCCGATAATTGTCTAGCGCTTCCTTGAGCCCCTGAATTTCAGAGTAGATATATTTTCCGTTACTTCTTGGTTTTACCAAATGGAAAACGGATTCAACGGCGTTTGATAGCGCAGAAAAAGGGTCATCCATAGATTCTTCCTCAGCAGGAACAGGCCCTTCTTTAAAAGTAGATTATAAAAAAAGAAAATGCCAAGAGTTTTTACATATTGGCCTCAATAAAATTGAATTTTGCAAAAAAAGCGCTTTATATTGGGTGTTTTCTGGGTGCAATGCAACATAATTTGGGCTTTATTATTGCTCGGGAAAATATGACGAATTAGTGGTGTTGTGCGTATGCTGTAACGTGATTGTTACGAGTAATCCTGATACAATAAGTCTGTTATTTTCTCCGGGTGTGTTGGGATGCCGTCTTTCAAAGTGAGCTGTGTGGTTACTGTTGCCATTGTATTATGGGCTTCAGCATTCGTTGGGATACGCATTGGATTAGCCGCCTATTCCCCAGGAGCACTTGCTCTTTTACGCTTTATGATTGCTTCACTGTGTATGCTGATCATCTACTATAGCCTAGGCATTAAAAAACGAGTGGCTTGGAAAGATCGGTTGCAATTACTTCTTACTGGCATGGCTGGCATAGGTATTTATAATATTTGTTTAAATTATGGCGAGCTGAGTGTTTCTGCTGGTATAGCCAGTTTTATTCTTGGGTTAATGCCAGTGTTGACTGTCATTTTATCATTGATTTTTTTACAGGAAAAACTGGCGCGAGGTGTATGGGTTGGTATCATTATCAGTATATTGGGTCTGGCTTTATTGGCGATTGACAACAACTCAGAGCCTGGAATGCAGCAGGGAATTTTAGCGATTTTGGTTTCTGCTTTGATGGGTGCTATTTTAACAATTATTCAAAAACAATTCGTAAGCGTGTATCATCCTGTTGCGATTATCGCTTGGGTAATGTGGGGCGGAACTTTATTGTTATCTGTATTTTTCCCCGATATGCTTCAGCAAATTCAAGTTGCAGATTTTCAAACTACGGCGGCAGTTGTTTATATGGGTATTTTTCCAGCCGCGCTTGCCTATTTGGCATGGGCTTATGTGCTGAAATACTTACCGGCATCTAATGCATCAATCATGCTTTATGCTCTTCCCATTGTATCAACATTCATGGGATTTCTCTTGCTAGATGAACAACCCTCCTTACTTTCACTTGTTGGATGTTGCATTACTTTGGCGGGTGCTTTTATTGCCAATCGCTTTCAGATGCGCCTTACTTTTGTTCAAAAAGAACGGCTTTCTAATTGAGCCTAGGTAAGCGAAGCGTAATCTGGGTTTAGTGTAATGTTTCGTGTTCCCCCCACAAGTTTCTAACTTATTCTCTGTGAAAAGATGGAAACAGGGTTTATACTTTTGATTTTGATGTTATTTGTGAGAGAGCTCATGGAATTGAGAATTGATAATACCCCGTTTAAAGCCTTATTTCAGCCGTTAGATTTAGGCTTCACTCAATTAAAAAATCGGTTGTTAATGGGGTCTATGCATACGGGTCTTGAAGAGGATAAGGGCAGCTTAAATCGTTTGGCACAATTTTATCGAGAAAGAGCACTTGGGGGAGTAGGATTGATCACAACAGGTGGTTTTGCACCGGATCGAGCCGGACGTTTAGCCCCTTTTGCGGCCAAATTGACAAACAGTAAAGAGCAGCACAAGCATGAATTAATCACTCATACAGTACATGAAGCAGGTAGTAAAATTATTCTGCAAGCTTTGCACGCAGGTCGTTATGGTTATCATCCGTTTATTGTCGCGCCCAGCGGTATCAAATCTCCTATTAGTCCTTTTAAACCCTGGGTCATGAGTCAATATCGCATTAAAAAAACCATTAAACATTTTGCTCGATGCGCTCGTCTTGCCCAATTAGCCGGCTATGATGGAATCGAAATTATGGGCAGTGAAGGGTATTTAATTAACCAATTTATCGTCACGCATACCAATCAGCGCCAGGATGAATGGGGCGGTAGTTATACGAATCGCATTCGCTTTCCTATTGAGGTAGTTCGAAGTGTCCGTGAAGCAGTAGGCGAAAAATTTATTATCATTTTCCGTTTGTCCATGCTTGATTTGATTGCAGAGGGCAGCAATTGGGAAGAAGTGGTGATTCTGGCTAAGGCAATTGAAGAAGCAGGTGCTACGTTGATTAATACAGGCATCGGCTGGCATGAAGCGCGAATTCCAACGATTGCCACCATGGTTCCTGCTGCAGCATTTACTCACCTAACCCAACATGTAAAACCCGAAGTCAAAATTCCGGTAATTACCTCAAATCGCATTAATACACCTGAATTGGCCAATCAATTAATTGAGTTAGGGGTTGCTGATATGGTTTCTATGGCGAGGCCCTTTTTAGCCGATCCTTTATTTGCTGAAAAAGCTAAAAAAGGGGAAAGTAAAGCGATTAATGTATGTATTGCCTGCAATCAGGCGTGTCTTGATCGGGTCTTCGTGAACAAAACAGCTTCCTGTTTGGTAAATCCGCGTGCATGCAACGAAACTGAATTGATTTATGAGGTGACACCTAAACCTAAATCCATTGCTGTAGTGGGTTCAGGGCCTGCTGGGCTTGCTTTTGCTACGGTTGCGGCAGAGCGCGGGCATAAAGTGACTTTATTCGAAAAAAGTGCTCAAATCGGCGGGCAATTTAATCTGGCAAAAAGAATTCCAGGTAAGGAAATTTTTCAACATACTCTGGATTATTTTAATTATCAATTGGAGAAATTTAAGGTAACCATTCTTTTAAATACCGAAGCAACGCTGGAGCAACTGCAGAATTTCGATGAAATTGTTTTAGCCAGTGGAATTAAACCGCGTATTCCTGACATCAACGGCATCTATCATCCTAAAGTGACGAGTTACATTGATGTGATTACTGGAAAAAAAGAAGTCGGTCAACGAGTAGCTATTATTGGTGCAGGTGGAATAGGTTTTGATGTAGCCGAATTTTTAACTCATGAGCATCCAGTTCCCACGGAGCAGTTTTATAACGAGTGGGGGATTGATATCTATGGAACATATCGTGGAGGAATTAAACCTCCTGAAATTACCCCTAGCCTTCGCGAGGTCTATTTATTACAACGTAAAAAAGAAAAAATGGGCAAGCGTCTGGGCAAAACAACAGGATGGATTCATCGTTCAAGTTTGAAGCATAAACAGGTTAAGATGATTTCTGGGGTAAATTATGATGCGATTGATGATGAAGGATTACATGTACAAATCAATGAAAAAGCACAGGTGCTACCCGTAGATACAGTAGTGATTTGTGCAGGACAAATCGAGTTTGCTGAATTGTTCACTCCTTTGAAAGAAGCGGGAAAAATTGTGCATTTAGTGGGTGGTGCTTATAAAGCATTAGAGCTTGATGCGCGTCACGCAATTGATCAGTCATGTCGCTTGGCGGCTCTAATTTAAAATAGTCGAGGTGATAGTGAACCCGTAATTTAAGAAAAACCATGTTATAATCATTCACTTCAATCCCCGGGTTTCGCTGTGTTGACACCTGGGTTATATTTGCTTAATAAGAAGTTCTTTCCTAATCATTTCATAAATATAGTGCATTATTTTGTTTATTTTGTTATTATAATGCTCAATTTTATATCACTCGGCCTTTTTAGGTTATTTTTTAATCGATCAGGATTTTTATGTCTCAAGAAATCACAAGCTTTGCATCCTTTAATTTTTCAGATGCTTTAAACAAAGCACTAGAGGATATGAAGTTTACCACTCCTTCTCCAATTCAAGCGCAAACGATTCCTTTACTTCTGAAAGGTCGGGATGCGATTGCTCTAGCACAAACAGGAACAGGAAAAACTGCTGCTTTTGCTTTACCTATATTGCAAAATTTAGCCCCTAATGTACAAGATACTCAAGCTTTAATTTTAGCCCCTACTCGTGAATTAGCGATTCAGGTTGCAGAACAGTTTGAATTATTAAGTGCCAATCAACGTGGAGTCACTGTTGCTGTTCTATGCGGCGGGCAAGATTACGGTCGTCAATTAAAACAATTAAGAGCAGGTGCTCAGGTAGTGGTTGGAACTCCAGGCCGTATTTTAGATCATATCGATAGACGTACCTTGCAATTAAATAATTTGCGCACATTTATTCTGGATGAAGCAGATGAAATGTTACGTATGGGATTTATCGAAGATATTGAAACCATCATGGCAAAACTGCCGGAGAAGAAACAAATAGGTCTCTTTTCAGCAACTATGCCTCATCGTATACGCCAAATTGCCAATACTTATTTGCATGATCCTGTTTCTATCGAAATACGCTCAGAAACAGCTACAGTAAAAAGTATTGAGCAACGCTTTTTATTTGCTTCGGGACATCAAAAACCTGATGCATTATTGCGTTTATTGGCAGTAGAAGAATATCAGGGAGTTATCGTATTTGTGCGCACTAAAAGCAGCACGGAAGAAGTTGCAGAAGTATTGCAACAACAAGGTCTACGCGCTATGGCCATACACGGCGATATCACCCAGGCATTACGTGAACGTATTATCGCGCAATTCAAACAAGGAGCAATTGATATTCTCGTCGCTACAGACGTTGCTGCGCGTGGTCTGGATGTGGAGCGGGTAACTCATGTGATTAACTATGATTTACCGCATGATAATGAAACTTATGTGCATCGCATCGGAAGAACAGGCAGAGCGGGGCGTTCTGGAGTAGCTGTTTTATTTGTAACTCCTAAAGAAGCACGTTTGATTAGCAACATTGAGCGACATACTCGCCAGCGTATCACCAAAGTAACTGTACCTAATGACCATATGATTCAAATCGCACGACAACAACGTTTTGTGGCAAACATCACTACACGTTTAGAACATGAAAACCTACCTTCTTACAGACGTATTATTGAAGAATACATTAAAGAAAATGACGTTTCTGCTGTGGATGTTGCTGCAACGCTTGCCTTATTGTTAAACAAGGACTTGCCTTGGCAAAAAGAGCTGGCTTTACCTAAATCACCACGTCCAGTTAAAGAGGGCCGTGTCGATCGCGGCGGCAAGTTTGAGCGTTCTCGCGATGAGCGGAAAGGTTTTACTGCAGACAAGAAAGGTTTCCGGGAAGGACGTAAAAAGCTTAACGATGAATTTTCTGGACAAGATTTATTCCGAATCGACGTAGGTAAAATTCACGGTGTGAAACCAGGTAATATTGTCGGTGCCATTGCGAATGAGGCTGGTTTACAAAGTAAATACATTACTGGTCTTAAAATTCATGAAGACCATTCAACGGTACGCTTGCCTAAAGACATGCCTAAAGAGATGATGAGCGATTTAACCAAAGCTTGGGTCTGTGGACGTCAGTTAAAAATCACCTTAATTGGTAGCGCCTAATCACAGCTTGAGTGAAGACGAGGAGTAGGTCACTCATCTCTAGGTTTTGCTGCGCTGTACTCAGGCTACAGCTCTCTTGTTTTGGATGCTTAAACAAGGCGCTTATCCTCCTCGGGTTACAGTTATGCCTTGTAAGCTAATAAAGTAGCTGTTGTCGTAGCGGCAGCCAGTATGACCAAACTTGCTGTGACAGGGGTAAAAAAAGCGTAAGGATTTTCAGCTCGTTCTATTTTATCTTTCAGCGCTGTTTTCATTTGTACAATCTTTTCCCTTACTGAGTCAATCCGGTTATTAGGGTTAGTTTTTTCAGTCAAAACAGATAAATACTGTTCCTGAAATACTGTATTGGCATCATTTATTTCATGCGCTCGTTCCTCATTTTCAGAGTAAAAAGATAAGTTGGTACGGGCAATTGCTTCGAAAATGGAGGCGCCCAAGTACAGTTTATCTTGTGCGCTCCATTGTGATGAGTCGGTAATCTTGGAATTGAGTTGATAGCGCGGATTATCCGCTTTGTTTTCGGTGAAATGACGAATCGCTTCTTCTAATTCTTGGTCATCGAAGAGTATTTGCTCTATATAATCAAGACATTTGAGGATAAAATTTTGTTCAAAAGTCATTTATTTGAGCCTCCATGGCAAAAGATACTGGTATTCGTTTACAATTCTACTGCTCTAGTAGGAGCTTCTTCAATATACTGCTTCAGCTTTTCATAGTCTTCGAAGGTATGAATAACTGAGAATGTTTGATTTAAAGCTGTAGTATCTATCAATTTAATCCTAATATCTTTATTTTTTGCCAATCATAACTTTACCAACAAGAATGTAACTACGCACTTATAACTTTAGTGTCCAGGAAGCGAGAGTGCCCATTGCAAACAAATAGGCTTGCTAACTAATCGATTGCACAAAATAAAAATCATCAGATTCTTCTATACTTTATGTTAAATTTATTATTTTGAGAATCTCCCATGCTTGCTGCGCAAATGTTGCTTTTTGATTCACTCATACGGCATTATTATTCTTACTATTTTCATGATGCTCCCATAGTACAAAGTTTACAAAAGACGAGGTCTGTACTTGATTTATCCTCCCTTAAAAATGATTTTCGCATGTGGGAATGGACGATACAAACGTTAGCCGATAATTCCAAGATAGAATATCTATGGTGTAAAAAATTACCTGAAAATCAGGAAACTACCGATTTTATAAGACTATTAGCGATTGCTTTGTCTAAAAATACACATTTAAAAACTTTAATCTTAAGACTTAATCCCATTGGAAATACAGAAGCCGCTTTTATTGCGGAAATGTTAAAATCTAACTCGACATTAAAGGAAATTGATTTAAGTTATACTCATATTGATCTTCCGGGAATACATAAAATTGCACTAGCCCTAAAGGAAAATAAAGGTCTCAAAATATTAAAACTTGCCGGATATGATCTTAGAAAAGCTACAGACCATTTATTCCAAATATTAAGTACCCACGAATCCCTTCAAGAACTTGACTTAAGCAATGGTTATTTACAACTTGATTCAAGTTTATCGCAGTTCTTGAATGAGAGTGAATCTTTAAAAAAATTAAATCTGAGCATGAACTCTTTTGCCAATTACGATTTAGATTACTTAACCGATGGCTTAAAAAAGAATAAAAATTTAGTCAATTTAAATCTATCCTCCTGTGCATTAGATACATCTACTAATGGGAGATTAAAGAACTTAGCTGAAGTATTAAGTGTTCATCCATCCTTAACCTATTTGGATTTATCCTCAAATGGACTAGATACTGAAAAATATCCGCTAGCTACTGAAATAATTAAGAACAGTTCTTCTATTAAATTTTTAAATCTAACAGCTAATAACATTGGTGACGAAGGACTTAGGAGTTTAGCGACTGGAATTCAAAGCAACAACTCACTAACTACTTTAGTATTAAGAAGAAATCATATAAGTAATGAGGGATTAAGACATTTGAGTGAAGCACTTCAACAAAATAATACACTGGTTCATCTTGATTTGCTCGAAAACGATTTTAATTCAGTCCAGGATTTATGTGACAATTTGCAAAATAATATCAGCATTACTTCAATTGATTTTGACCGAGGAGCAATTTCAGATAACAGCTTGATAGAATTAGAGAAATTATTAAAAAGAAATCAACGAATAAAAAGTTCCTATCTTATTTTATTAAATGAAGCACAAGCCAAAAATGATCTCCATGGAATGCTTGGAGTTCTTAAAGAAATGAAGCGTGAATTTCATAAAAAAGATGAAGGCGTATGGGAGCCTGCCCAACTTGAAATGATTTATAACTCCTCACTAGAATTGCTTAAATCCAAATTAAAAGAAGAGTTAACAAAAAATACAAACCCAGAGCAAAGTTTATTATATTTTATAGATATTTATATTAAGGCGCTTCCTCTTTTGAATGAACTGAAGCCACAACTATTATCCGCGGTACTCGATTACAAAAGTTCCACCTCCCTTCAAGAAAAAGAAATTGAACTATTCAATAAATTAGGTGACTTTTTTGAGCAAAATAGGGAAGAGCATGAGTCAATCAGTGAAGAAAGTATGGATTTCTTTAAAAATGGTTTGGATTTTTTAGCCCAAAAAATTGTTTCCACTTATGATGTAAAAGAGACAGAGAGCACTCCTACCCTCCCAGCTGCGTCTGTAAAAAAATATTATAATCAAGATGATTTTATTGAAAAACTTCTAGATGATAGTAATTATCGCGCACTTAATAGAGCTCGACTAAGATTTTCAGGTCTTTGTGAGTTAATTTGTAATTATATTATCAAAGAAGATCTAATGGGCTTGTATCCTCAGAGTGAATCCGTAGATGACAATGATTTTAACAGAATCTTACCCCCCAATTTAAATGACATTCATTTATTGGCAGGAGTATATCAATTAAACACTGACTGGGTATTAGGAAGCCACATTTTAGATACCAGCAGTCACTTTGAAAAACTAAAAGCCTATTTGTTAAACATATATCCCTACTCCCTCTTTTCTTCAGCGGATGTAAGTAAAGATGGACAGCTAAATCCTCATTTATTCACCAAAAAATTAGACGAGCTTGAGGCCGGTACTTATATAAAATTCATGGCTTTTAGTAAATCATTTGGAAAAATGGAGGGGCACTCCATGTTAATCAAAAAGAATCATAATAATACCTATTCATTTTTTGATCCCAATAAAGGGGAGCAGCTGGAGCTCTCTTCTTTAGAGCTTTGCACTAAATTAAACAAATCATTGAAGTTATATGATGCAACTCATATGGCTTTTCTGGATGGTCTAAAATACATAAAAAACTTAAAGCAACGCTCTTCTAATGAGGACAATGCCTCTTTATCAAGAATGCATCTTAATGTTATGAAAATTGACCCTCTGGATAGGCGTGCAAATATAAAAGCCATTCACAACTTATTATCTGATCCACTATTTTGGAGTGAAGATAATACTTCTCCTCAATATATTAATGAGTTAAGAAATATTTTTAGACAAATAGATTATAATAACGAATCAAATATTGTAAAAAGCATCATTGAAATTAAGAAAATTTCTAAAATGGATCCTGCTCCAGATGAAAACACACAGGTTCATTCATTAAGGGCTGTATTTAATAGTCCTACGTCAACCACCTTTGCCAATATTCGTGCTAATTTATATAAAGATCCGCAGATAAATAAAATTATGGAGGACCTCGATTCTCATGAGCCAAAAACATCACATGGTGGTTCTTAAGTCTACCTACGCTTGCTTATTCATTCACATCGATTTTGACTTCAACACCAGGACTTATTAATTTGCTTAATTTTAACGCATTACAATTCGTCAAACGAATAACTCATAACTTGCCGAACGTCCGATTTTTCCGGGTTATCAGTACCATGAATACCTATACCTGATTTATTTAAACTTATCCAAACCACTCCTACTTGATTGTTCGGTCTCGGGGGAATATTAAAAAAATAGGGAAGAAATTTTTTTTGAGATTGCAGCTTCGGGGTTTTAGGCACTTTTCCAATAAATCATTTATCCGATTCTTTAATTTTATCTTCGGTATAAATAGGATTAATTGCACTCATAGGATCTTTTAGATTTTCCTCTAATAACCCTCTAAAGAACAAGTAAGCCAGGCTGTACTTACTGTGTAAGGTGAATTAATTAGAGCACAATCTAAAAACTTCAAAGGCTGTTTTTTTGTCTATGAAATAAGCATAAATTTGACTTACAGGGTTATTTTTATGGAGTTTGATTTTATTTAACTCATTGATAAATATATAAAAACAACAAAAAATAGGTTTATGTAAAAAAATTGCTTATGAATGATCTTTCATACTATAATGCGGATTGACTTTGTTTTTAAAATAACCAGATACACTCTTCAAAATTCAGTGCAGTAGCCATTCATGATAAGATGTCACTGCTTTTTTAGGATTAGAACTTAAGGGTATTCATGAAACTGTTAGCAACTATAGGGGCATTTTTATTTTCTGGGATTGTTTGGGCTACACCTCTTCATAATATAGTTGTATTTGGTGATAGTTTGTCTGATAACGGTAATTTATATAAATTTATGAAATATCAATTACCTCCATCTCCTCCTTATTTTGAAGGTCGCTTTTCAAATGGACCTGTATGGATAGAACATGTAATTGCTTCTTACTTTCCTGAAAATCCTGCTGTGCATTTATTAGATTATGCTTATGGCGGTGCTGGCGTAACTGAGGAAGAAGGAGCTGACGATGTATTGTTTACTTTGAGAAGAGAGGTGAATAATTATTTATTAGAACATAATGACAAAGCGAGTGAAGATAGTCTTTTTGTTATATGGATAGGTGCAAATAACTATCTAGCATTTCCTTCAGAAATTGAACAAACAATTCATGATGTGCATGCAGGGATTGTACATAGCATTCAGCGTTTGGTAGAGAAGGGTGCAAAACATATTTTGGTGGTCAATTTACCCGATTTAGGACGAACTCCCGCCGCAATTGAATTTGATTCAGTTGAGACGATGACCTATTTCTCTAAGGAACATAATAATTTATTAAGTCGCTCGATTGATGATTTTCGGCAAGAACATCCGGATGTGGAATGGCTCTATTATGATCTGCATCAAGCTTTTGACGAAGTCATGACGCATCCTCAAGATTATGGTTTTACCAATATAACAGGTACCTGCGTTAATTCTGTAGTTGATGATATAACAAAAACATCGGTCTTAAAAATGGTGATATCTGTTAAACCTAAAATAAATACGGATGGATGTACCGGATATTTGTTTTTTGATTTAGTACATCCAACAGCATTGGCACATCAAATCTTAGGGGAAAGAGCCAGAGAAATGTTGGATCAAGCAGGTGTAGAGCTGACGGATTAAAACTTACTTATCGTGTTTTATGCGCAGTAAGCAGGCCTCGATAGATTCGTTGTAATTTTTGAGGAACCCTCGGTAAAATTCGGAATTTTCAGAATTCCGTTATTCTTTGCTATTTGAATTGCTCCCAATCATTTATTAGGATGATATGAAATATATTACAAGGACAACCCTAATCTTTTTTTTAATATGCTCAACTGTATTTGCAGACAAGCTGGCGATCAACGTTGATGGAAAAAACATTGATTTACCTTATTGGCCTGCGAAAAAAGAAAAATATGGGGCTGTTCTCTTAGTCAATGGCGGCGCACAAGCAGAATCCTCTATCTTGTTGGATAATCTGGCAAATGAATTAGCTCAAAAGGGATGGCAGGTTGTATTACTCAATAATGACAGTAGTATTACAGTACCTTGGATCAAACAATTTCCTGAGGTGATAGCTGTTTTACGTAGGCAAAAAAATATACGCGTGGTGACGGTGCATTATGGAGAGCAATTAAAACAAACATTCGATTATTTGGGAAAACCACCTGTGCCCGCAATTGAGGGTCTGATTCTTTTATCTGCTTACAATACTCCTCCAACTGCAGATAAAAAGCTTGAATTAAATATGCCTGTTTTTGATATTGTTGGTCAGTTTGATTTTGATTTGATTAAACAAGAAATGGCAGCAAGAAAAAAGGAATTTGGAAAAAATAAAAACAATTATTTAGCTATAGAAATACCCGGAGCCCATCATGATTATGGATACAGTAGGCAACTTCTTTTTTCATTTATCCACGGTTGGATGGTAAAGCTTCCTAAGCTTCAACCTAAATCTTCGCCGCTGATGTACTCTTATTTGGCCCCGATTGCGTTGTATTTCAAGAGGCAACTAGCAAAAAATAACGAGTCTGATTGGGACAGATATTTTGAGCAGCCACTTGAGATCGATTAAATTGATTATTTATCCTCTTATTTCTTGTATAACTGACATTGATAAATTGCAATACAACGATGAGCGGTTAATTGAAAATATTCGACTAACAATGAGAAGGATTGATGTGTATTCACAGTTTATAACTTATTGTGAAAAAGAACCGGAATTACCATCCTTTACTTGAGCAAATTAATTCATATGCTTTTACAATTTTCTGGGTTTTTTCATTTGCCATTTTAATCATTTCTTGAGGTAAGCCCTGGGAAATCAATTTATCCGGATGATTACGGCTTAACAAACGTCTATAAGCTTTTTTCACTTCTTGTTTGCCAGCATCTTTTGGTACTTCCAAAAGCGCATAAGCATAGTCCAGGTTTGTTTTTGTGGGTTGATAGTTGTATCTACTGTAGGATGAATAAGAGTGAGAAGACGAATAGGATTGTTGCGATTGTTCTGATTGTTGCCTGGTATCATTTTGTGGTTCTGATGAGTAATCTGCACCAAAATCTTCATAAAAGCGATATTGTTTGTGAAGTGGTGCGAAACCCAACTTGGAAAAAATCTTATCCAGTACTTTGATTTTTTTTGTATCCAGTCCATCAGCTTGGGCTGCCCGATATTGAATATCAATAAATAACCTTAGCAAGTCGCGGTTATCTTGGCAGATTTTTTTTAAATTTTCGAGTGCGCTATCTATGTTAAACTGTGATTGCTTTCCTTCATTAAAAAAATGTTTTGCCAGTGTTTTTTGTTCGCTGTTTAGGCGCATTTCATCCATGAATAAACGTGCCATATTCAATTCTTGTTCGCTAACTCGGCCATCGGCTTTAGCCAAATGTCCCATAATTGAAAAGGTGGCTTCAAAAAAGACTTTTTGGATTGCTTTACGTTTTTCAGTATAATATATCCAATGAGGATTAGAAAAATAACTATATAAACCACGATCAAAAAAATTACCTACTAAAAGGCCAAAAATTGCCCCTGTAGGGCCGCCGATTAAATAGCCAAAAAATGCGCCAATAATCTTTCCCCACCAAGTCGATACAATAAAGAATTCTCGAAAAGACATTACAAAGGATTCCTTAAATTAAGTCGTTAAATTCGATTTTATCGCTTATACCACATTTTAAGTATATACTGTCGTTTTTTGGGTTTGGTTTTATATGCGATTTTTTTACTCTTTTTTAATGTATTTGCTGACTCCTTTTTTGCTTATTCGCTTGTGGTGGAAAGGTAGAAGCTTACCTGCATACAGGGAGCGCATATCAGAACGTTTTTTTCTTGGTAAAAGTGAGTATAAACCTTTTGACGTATGGATTCACGCTGTATCTTTAGGTGAGGTTATTGCGGCTATCCCACTCATTGATGTTATGTTGGAGAAAAATTGGTCTTTATTAGTCACTACCATGACTCCAACCGGTTCTGAACGAGTGCAAGCACGCTTTGGTAACAAGGTGGCTCATCAATACCTACCTTATGATCTTCCTGGCATACTTAAACGCTTCTTTAAACAAATTCGACCTCGTGTGGGTGTTATTATGGAGACTGAATTATGGCCGAATTTAATTTATCAGGCCAAGGCAGCAAAAGTTCCTTTATTGCTCGCTAATGCAAGGATATCTGATGATTCTTTGAATGGGTATAAAAAGATTAAGTTTTTAATCAAACCGATTCTGAATCAATTTTCTGCTATTTTAGCACAGGGAGAAGAAGACGCTCGACGTTATATCACGTTAGGGGCAAGAAAAGAGATAGTACATGTTTTAGGGAATATGAAATTTGATTTGCAGACTAATACCATAGACAGCAAGCGCTTTAGTGATTTAAAAAGCCGTTGGGGAGCTGATCGTGTAGCAATTATTGCAGCAAGCACCCATGAGAATGAAGAAGCACAGATATTATCTCATTTGAAACGGCTGCAGCAGGCGATTCCTGGTGTTATCTTATTAATTGCTCCGCGTCATCCTGAACGATTCCAGGCAGTTTATCAATTGTGTATGCAATCAGGATTTAAGACCGGGTTACGCTCTAATTTAAATACTTTAAGCCCTGAAAATGAGATTGTGGTATTAGACAGTTTGGGGGAACTTTTAGGGTTATATCAGATTAGTGATTATGCTTTTGTAGGAGGCAGCTTGGTTCCAGTAGGTGGACATAATGTCTTAGAGCCCATTGCAATGAATGTTCCTGTATTTAGTGGAAGCCAGGTTCATAATTTTAAAGCCATTTGTAACGACTTACAGGCCGCTCAGGGTATTTTATTGGTACACCAGGCAAACGAACTAATCGATGGAATTATTAAATTGCATTCTGCTCCGAAATTTCGTCAGCAGATGATTCAAAATGCTGCTGCTGTTTTTGAAAGAAATAAAGGGTCTGTCATACGCCATTTACAGCAAATTGAAGGGGTGATTTAGGATATTTATACGGTCGTTACTTGCCGTACATATGACCTGAGAGTTCCTCAAAAATTTTGCAAAGAGAAACATATATCCTATAGGCTACAGTGATGTCTGCAATGCGTCATCCCTGCGTAGGGATGACAGCCTTTATGCATCACTGAAATTGTACTAGGAACCTTGATTTTGTTTTTCTTTGATTTCGGACAAAGTTTTACAATCAATACACAAAGTCGCAGTAGGTCTTGCTTCCAAACGTTTTAGGCCAATTTCGATACCACAGGCTTCACAATAGCCGAAATCTTCATTTCGCAAACGTTCTAAAGCATCCTCGATTTTCTTAATCAGTTTACGCTCACGATCACGAGTACGTAATTCAATACTGAACTCTTCCTCTTGACTGGCTCTATCTGAGGGATCAGGAAAATTAGCCGCTTCATCTTTCATGTGCGTCACAGTTCGGTCGACCTCTTCCATCAATGATTGACGCCAAGCCAGCAATATTTGTTCAATATGTGCTAACTGCTTTTCATTCATATATTCTTCCCCTGGAGTTTCCTCGTAAGGGGTAATTCCCATGCTACCTATTGCGTCGTTTTTCACGTTGTGTCGTCTCTCATTGGTTTTATCAATTAATTGTTCGGTCATTTTAGCCTCCGTCCCCAACTTATGTACAACCGTGGGTTTACAGAAGAGCGGTTAGGTATACCAAAAAACTATTGTATCATCAATAAAATTATCGCCAACCCCCACTTACTCTGTCATTTCCCTGAATGTCTTGCCAACACTGTACGTTTTTATACTGTAACTTATTAAGTATAGTCTGTACTTTTAGTTTTTGATCATAACCATGTTCTAGCAAGAGCAGACCGTCAGGTAGAAGGTACTCATAACCTTGTTTAATAATACATTGTAGATCAGCTAAGCCTTCTTGACTACTCACTAAAGCATTTCTTGGTTCAAAACGCAAATCACCTTGTTGTAAATGGGGATCGTATTCTGAAATGTAAGGTGGATTAGCAACAAGAGCATGGTATTTCCGGCGAGGAATGTTACTAAACCAATTAGATTGGTAAAAGCTTATATTCTTTATCCTATGGTTTTGTGCGTTTTCTTCGGCAATATTTAAAGCTTCTTGGCTGATATCACCAGCAATAATGTGCCAATGAGGTCTTTCTTTAGCGAGCGCCAAGGCAATGGCCCCACTTCCTGTACCTAATTCAAGTATGTACCTATCCGGTTGATTGGGAATAAGTTCCAGGGCCAGTTCGACTATTCGTTCTGTTTCATGGCGTGGAATTAAGGTATGTGCATTGACTTTTAAATTGAGCGACCAGAATTCACGTTCACCGATGAGATAGGCAATAGGAACCCCTTGGGCTCTTCGCGACATTAAATTTTGAAAGGTTTCCCATTGTTTTGAAGTTAATAATACTTCAGGATGTGCAAAGAGATAAGCCCTGGTTCTGTTTAAAGTGCGGCAGAGTAAAATTTCTGTTTCCAGATCTGGATTTTTTCCCAGAGCTTTACGAATACTAATCATTTCGTCCTAGTTCAGCGAGTAGCTCCGCATGGTATTCACGTTTTAAGGGTTCAATTACCAAGGCCAAGTTGCCTTCCATCACATCACTAAGTTGATAAATCGTCAAATTAATCCGATGATCCGTTAGTCGTCCTTGTGGATAGTTATAAGTACGAATTCGTTCAGACCGATCACCAGAACCTACCAATGACTTACGTGTTTGTGCCTGTTCTTTTTTCTGTTTGCTTTGTTCTGCATCCAGCAAGCGTGTTTTAAGTAAAGACATGGCTTTAGCGCGGTTTTTATGTTGCGAACGTTCATCCTGGCATTCCACTACAACGCCAGTTGGAATATGCGTGATGCGTATGGCTGAATCCGTTTTGTTGACGTGCTGCCCTCCGGCACCTGAAGAGCGGTATGTATCGATTCGCAAATCGTCTGGATTAATTTGAATCTCATCAATTTCATCCACCTCAGGCATAATCGCTACGGTGCATGCAGAGGTATGGACACGTCCTTGAGATTCAGTCTCAGGAACACGTTGTACACGATGCGCACCGGATTCAAATTTAAGCTGCGAATAGACCGCATTACCACTAATACGCACGATAATTTCTTTATATCCACCATGCTCTCCATGGCTTGCACTAATTAACTCTTGTTGCCAGCCTTGATCTTCTGCATATCGACAGTACATGCGATAAAGATCTCCGGCAAAAATTGCGGCTTCATCACCGCCAGTTCCTGCTCTGACTTCGAGATAAATATTACGTTCATCATCTGGATCTTTGGGAATTAAATGCCATTGTAATTGCTCATCGAGTTCTTCAACTTGTTTTTGAGCGCTTTCCAATTCTTCTGCAGCCATTGATGCCAACTCTTCATCATCACTTTCGAGTAATTCTTGCAGGGATGACAAATTGTTTTGTGCCTCAATGTAAGTTTCATAACATGTTGCAACAGGCTCCAGTTGTGCATATTCTTTGGAAAGCGTTTTAAACTGATTTTGATCTGCAATAACGGATGCTTCAGATAACAGGCGACCCACTTCCTGATATCGTTCAAGCATTTGCTGCAATTTGAGTTCAAGAGATTTCTTCATAGGATGATTGATGTGTTGTTGTATTAAAAAGATATTGTGCCAAGGTAAATAAATCTTCCCGGCCATCTTTAGCTATTAGCCTTAAACCAGCAGTGGGGTTATGTGTGAGTTTATTAACCAGGCGTTCACTAAATTCATTTAGAACGACCTGATGGCATTGTCCTGCAGAAAGTTTTTTTAAGGCTCGCTGCAATTCTTTTTGTGCCAAGTCTTGCATTTGACTGCGGTAATCGCAAATGACTTTTTTCGCTTTAAGCGATCGATGCTTGCGAATATATTTATTCAGTTCCTCATCGATTAATTGTTCTGCATGTATTGCGGCATGGCGCCTTTCTTCCATACCTTTATCGATCATGGTTTGCAAATCATCGATGTTATAAAGTTGTATTTCTCCCAATTCCTTGATGTTTTCTTCTACATCTCGAGGAACAGATAAATCCAAAAAGAACATTGGCTTATGATATCTTTGATTTAATGCCTGTTCGACCAGACTTTTATTAATAAAATGGATAGGACAATTTGTTGCAGAAACAATGACGTCTGCCTGGGGTAAATATTCGGCAATGTCAGTAATTGGAATAGTTTGCCCATTAAACGAATCAGCAAGCTTTTGCGCATTTTCTAGTGTTCTACTTGCGATCATAAAACGTTCAACACCTTGTTGGCGCAAGTATTTTGCAACTAAAGAAGCGGTTTCACCAGAACCAATCAGAAAAACATTTAACGATTTGTAGTCTGTAAAAAGTTGACCTATTAATTGGACTGCTGCATAGGCAATTGAAACGGGATTTGTACCGATACCACTTCGGGTACGCACCCGCTTTGAAGCACTAAAAACATATTCAAAAATTGGACGTAATTCTGTTTTTATTGCACCAAGGTTGCAGGCATGTTGGTACGCTTGTTTCATTTGCCCAAGAATTTGAGGTTCACCAATCATCATGGAATCTAAACCGCTGGCAACACGTAAAAGATGTTTGATTCCCTGGTTGCCTTTATGAATATAAAAAAAAGGGGACAATGAATCCAATGGCAATTGATGTTCTTGAGTAAGCCAATGTGCGATAACCTGAGAATCTTGAGTATCACAGTAAATTTCTGTGCGATTACAGGTAGATAAAATAGCTGCTTCATTCACTTCCGGCAGATTTAACAGGCTATGGAGCAAGAAATCCTGGGTAGCCGGAGATAAGGCGACTTTTTCACGCACGTTTATTGGAGCAGTTTTGTGATTCAATCCGCAAGCAACAAACACCATAAAATATAAATTATTTGAATATGAATTATTGAGCTAATCGAGGGATTGTAAACGATTAGTCATTAAATTTGTAGTGCGAGCAGTCTTATTTCTTTATTCTGATTCAAGGAAAATGATTCTGGAGCCTTATATGAAGCGCAATAGAACCTAAGTTATCACTTTGTGGCTACCCAGACTTCAAAAAATAGTTGTAAAATTAAAGTACATTTTTATTTGGCCGCTAACAATATTAGAGGGTTTTGTACAAAAATCCCAAGTTATGGGGAGAGCATTATGGATATAATCCTGCAAGGTGAGCATAGCAGCGAAGAAGCAGCACAAAGTTTGGCACGTGTATTAGAATTATTTAAAGAACGGTACCATATCGCTGGGTTTCGAGAAATTCATTTAACAGTGACGTTAATTGATGAACAAGGCGATGATGTCGAGTTAGTTGATAGTGAGTCGAATCAGGCTTATCGTATTTTTGAAGTTTATCGTCAAGGTTATGAGTTGAATGGGAGGAAAGGAGCGCCTACATTGCAATTAATCGTTGATAACACGCGCCCGCGGTGAAGGAGTAGCTTATGTTTTTGGCAATTATCGCCATAATTCTTACATTAATTTTGGTAGTGGGAATCCATGAGAGTGGGCATGCAATAGCAGCGCGCATTTTTGCAGTAAAAATCAAAAAAATTTCCATAGGTTTTGGCAAACCGCTGTTGCGCTGGCAAAGTCGAAGCGGTTGTGAATGGGTATGGGCATTTTTTCCTTTAGGGGGCTATGTTCAATTAGAAAATACACGAATTAGTCCTGTAAAGCCTGCACAATATTCCGGATGCTTTGATAAAAAACCTATTTGGCAACGCATTTGTATTTTATTGGCCGGGGCTGTTGCAAATCTAATTGCTGCTTGGGTTGCTTTGGTTTTGGTATACAGCATAGGTCTTACATACACTTTACCAGAAATCAAGGAGGTACTTCCTAATAGCACCGCATTCCAAGCGGGAATGCTTCCTGGTGATAAATTCATCTCCATTAATGGTTCAGCGACTCCAACTTGGAGTGATGTGGGGATGCGGTTAGTTATTCTTTGGGGAAAGAAGGATATTCCGGTGACGCTTATTCGCACCGATGGCAAAGAGTCAAAAGCAACGCTTGATTTAAGCCATGAGCAATTTCATGGGGTAAAAGGATCTTTATTGACTCAACTGGGGGTTAAACCTAATTTATCTGCGGCAAAAAGTACACTGCGTGCTTCATCTTTTATGGATGCAATACAGAAAACGAATAAATTTATGGTCAATATGGTTTATTTTTTTCTGATGATATTGAAACAATTATTTACTGGAGTGATCCCTTTTTCAGTATTATTAGGTCCTATAGGTATTTTTGCAGCTTCTGTGGCCTCGCTTACGCAAGGAGTGGTTGTTTTTCTATTTTTTATAGCCACCTTGAGTTTGGCTGTTGCCGTGATTAATTTGTTTCCTATTCCAGGATTGGATGGAGGTTCTATAGTTTATGCAATTATTGAAAAAGTCCGCGGCAAAGCAGTATCTGTACCTATGGAGCTTTTGTTGCATCGGCTGGTAGTTATTGTGTTTTGTGTGTTATTGGTTCACCTATTGATGAATGATCTGCAGCGAATCTAAGGGCTTTTTTGCTAGAGGGATCGTCAGTTTTTAGAAACCTTGATGTATCGAGCCATTATTCAATAAATATTGAACTTACTACGCCCCGCGGACAAGCAGCAGGTAGGAATAAAAAGATAATGAAAAAACTGACGATACCTCGGAGCTGTTTATCTTTCTACTTGGACCAAACTGTCCTGACTTGCTTAGGCCTTGAAAAGCAATTAAAATCGCGCACAATTTAGATAAAAAAGGATAAATCATGTATCAAAAATTGCAGCAACAAGGGCGAATCGGGAGACAAGGACAAAGTTATACTCTCTTTTCAGGAGAAGAAAAGAAACCAGTACAAAATAATGTGATTCAGATTACCGTTAAAAACAAGAAATTAAATATCGATAAAGGTCATTTTGAAGGCAGCTTAGAAGCGGCTGAAGAAGCGATTCGATCTTTTGCGGATAAGAATGATATAACCTATGAGTCTCATGGACATGGTTATGGAACTTTGTCTATTAACGGTATAAAGCATGGTATTACTCCTTATGGCATTGATGTTCCTATGATGTTGGAATTTTGTTCAATTGATGCATCGACGTTAACTCAACAGTTAGTTATATAATAAAATCATTATTAATGATAGTTTGGGTGAAAGCGTAACCCCTAGCTTTTACCCACGGTTCGTGCACAACACCATACATCGACCTGTTTTACCCCCGAATTTTTTAAAGTGAATGCCAGCTCATTAGCGGTGCTGCCAGTAGTTAAGAGATCATCAACAATTGCTACATGGTGCCAAGGTATTTTTTTTGCCTTAAATGCATGATGTAAGTTTTTTTTTCTTTGTTCGCCGTCAAGACTTGCTTGGGGTTCAGTATTAAGGATTTTTTGGCAACTGGTTAAGTCGTAAGGCAACTGTAATTTTTTTGCGAGTAACCGAACTAAAACTGCTGCTTGGTTAAATCCACGTGATTTGATACGTTGCGGATGCATAGGGACGGGGATTAAACATTGAGGCATAGTTTCATTCTTTGGCAGTGAGTGACATATTAATTGACTTAAAAAAGACCCTAGATAGAGACCATCGTGGTATTTAAATTGATGCAAAAGTTTGCGTAGAGGTTCTTCATAGACGTAATTAATGAATGCACGATCGAAATAAGGTGTTTTTTTAATACAGCGTCCGCAGACCAAAAGATGAGTATCGGGTAAGGGATAGGCACAGTAGCGGCATGCAGGACCTAAGTGAGTCATGAACTTGATACATGAGATGCATACTGCCATTTTGCTGTTATGAAACTGATTGCATAAAACACATATTGAGTACAAGCGCAAACTTTGTGTTAAACTCCATATTTTCTGGCGCACGAGTGTTGGATTCTTTTAATTTTTCCTGGTTTTATAATGGCTGTTATCTACGAAATTAGCAAGACATTTAATCAACATGCCGCTGAATATGAACTTGCTGCAAAAGTACAACAAGAAGTTGGGGTGCGGTTATTAAATCGATTGCAGTATTTGAGTATTAAGCCACAGCGTATTCTTGACCTTGGATGCGGTCCAGGTTTTTTTTCTTATGAGTTGACACAGATGTATCCAAAGGCACAAGTTGTTGGTTTGGACTTGGCTCAGTTCATGTTGATTCAAGCACAAAAAAAGCAAAGTTGGCGACGAAAGTGGCCTTTAGTGGCTGCAGATATGCGGCAAATTCCCTTTGCTACAGGCACATTCGATTTAATTTTTGCCAATCAAGTGATTCATTGGGGTGGTCCTTTGATGCCAGTTTTTCGTGAGTTGAATCGTGTTATGAAAGCGAATGGTTGTTTGATGTTTACTACTTTGGGCCCTGATACATTTAAAGAATTAAAGGATGCTTGGTCTGAGGTCAATCATTATGCTCATGTGAATGAATTTGCTGATATGCATGATATCGGTGATTGCTTGATGTCAGAGCATTTTTTAGAGCCAGTAATGGATATGGAATTATTGGCCGTGCATTATGAAACACTACCCAAGTTATTACATGCTTTAAAAGCCCAAGGAGTAAAAAATATTAATCCTCAAAGAAACCAAGGATTAACTGGAAAAAGGGCTTGGCGACAATTTGAGCAAAACTACTCTGCCCTGCAAACCGAGAAGGGGAAATATCCGTTGACTTATGAAGTCGTTTATGGACATGCCTGGAAAGGAGAGCAAAGAAAAACAGCACTTGGAATAGAAACTATGATTCCACTTTCGCAGATAGTGCGACGCAAGAGCAGTCTTAATGAAACTTAATACTATCTATCCAGCTTACTGCGTTCTTGCAATTCCTTGGTTAAGTTAATCAATGCAAGTGCTTTTTGATCGAATTTTTTTAATGCCTCAAGGGCTGTTTGATAATGCTTGTTAATCTCTTCTTCCAGTTTTTTTTGGGAAAATAGAGTTGCAAACGTTACTTTTTGGTTTGCTAAATCAGAAGAGCGACCTTTACCTAATAACTCGGCAGGAGCATAGCGATCTAAGTAATCATCTTGCATTTGAAAAACCAGACCTAAATGGTTGGCATAGGTTCGTAAAGCCATTTTGTATGTTTCAGGTGCAGAGTGAGCATTCAGAACCATTTCTATGCACGCTAAAATAAGCCGTCCTGTTTTAAGGTAGTGAATTTCTCTTAGCTGCTCTTCGCCAGTAGATGATTTTGCCAATTCGGACAAGTCCAGACTCTGTCCGCTCACCATGCCACTGATGCCGCTTGCTTTAACAAGTTCAAGAGTGATCGCAATGACTTGTTGGGGTTGAAGCAAGGGAGAAAGATGAGTTAATAGTACTTCAATGGCTAAGGCTTGCATGCCATCGCCTACTAAAATCGCGGTTGCTTCATCGAAAGCTTTATGACAACTGGGTTTACCACGGCGTAGATCATCATTGTCCATGGCAGGGAGGTCATCATGAATTAAAGAATAACAATGCGTTAATTCGATTGCTGCAGCAATAACATCCAGAATTTTGAGATCAAGATCAAGTAAATCCCCGGTTAAATAGACCAGAATAGGTCTGATCCTCTTTCCTCCAGGGAATAGGGAATAATTTATTGCAGAACATATCGTTGTCGCAGGTACAGAAGAGTCCTTAATTATTTGTCTGAGAAATTCTTCGTGCCGTTGTATGTAGTTACTTATCACTTAATTGTTCATCCGAGCTGGGTTCTGCAGAGGTTAACGTTTCTATTTTTTGTTCTGCCTTTTGTAATACATCCTGACATTGTCTGGCCAGACTAATTCCTTTTTCAAATTGTTTCAGAGAGTCTTCTAAAGAGAGTTCCCCTTTTTCTAGTTGCCTGACAATTTCTTCTAGTTCCGTGATTGATTGTTCAAAATGCATACCTTGGCTCATAGATTTTGTCCTGATTGTGCAAAATGTACTGATTATACTGAGTTGTTCTCAGGATTCAATGTAAGTAAATTAATTTTTAATAAAATGAAGCATGAAATGATCTAACAAAGGGTTTCGCGGTTTCGCTTTCGCTGCATCCAGCGATACGCTGTACTAACCATCATGATTCGCTAGGATAAATCGTGTATATTAGAACTCATGCAAAGAGCTCTATCAATTGAAACTGAATCGGATGGAATAAGTATGAAAACAAAGACCCAATTTGTCTGCAGTCAATGTGCCGCAATTTTTAAGCAATGGGCTGGACAATGCACTCATTGTGGCGCATGGAATTCGATTGAGGAAGAGGGTATGCCAGTGAATCGTAATTCGCGCAGCAGCTCATGGGCGAATCAACGTTCGGTAATTACTGCTGTGGAAGATGTAGTCATGGACAATGAACTACGCATGGATTGCGGTTTATCTGAGCTTAATAGAGTACTTGGCGGGGGCTTGGTGTATGGTTCTGTGGTTTTGATTGGAGGGGACCCTGGTATTGGTAAGTCCACTTTGTTATTGCAAACTCTAGCTAATCTTTCTATGCAGGAGACTGTTTTATATGTAACAGGTGAGGAGTCCTTACAGCAAGTAGCCATGCGCGCCAAACGCCTGGGATTGCCTTTGGCAGGCTTAAGACTTTTAGCGGAGACGCAAGTTGAATCAATTATTGCTCAAGCGCAAAAGGAAAGCCCTAAAGTGATTGTGATTGATTCGATTCAAACTATTTTCACGGAAACCATAAGTTCTGCTCCGGGTGGAGTAAGTCAAGTGCGTGAATCAGCAGCACAATTAGTCCGTTTTGCCAAATTGACCCAAACAGCGGTATTTCTGGTGGGACACGTAACGAAAGAGGGCGCCCTGGCTGGGCCACGGGTTTTAGAGCACATGGTGGATAGCGTTTTATATTTTGAAGGTCAAAGTGACAGCCGTTTCAGAGTGATTCGTGCTATTAAAAACCGTTTTGGCGCAGTCAACGAATTGGGTGTATTTGCCATGACCGATAAAGGCTTAAAAGAAGTGGCAAACCCTTCAGCGATTTTTTTATCGCGTCAACCAGAGCCTACTTCGGGTAGTGCGGTTATGGTGACTTGGGAAGGATCGCGTCCCATGTTGGTTGAAGTACAAGCACTGGTAGATGAAGCACATGGACAACAATCCAAACGTGTCACGGTTGGCCTTGAATCCAATCGTTTGGCCATTTTACTTGCGGTCTTACATCGACATGGAGGAATTGCTACCTATGATCAAGATATTTTCATTAATGTAGTAGGTGGTGTAAAAGTAACAGAAACGGGCTCCGATTTGGCATTATTAGCTGCTGTGGTATCCAGTTTACGTAATCGGATTTTTGACCGGGAAACCATTATTTTTGGCGAAGTGGGTCTTGCTGGTGAAATTAGACCGGTACAAAGTGGGCAAGAACGATTAAAAGAAGCCGCAAAACATGGGTTTAAGCGTGCTATAGTGCCTTTTGCCAATGCTCCCAAGCAACATAATTCTTCAATGGTTATCGAACCTGTTAAATATTTGCATGAGGTTATGGAAAAAATGTAGTTTTTGATTGTAATCTGGATAAAGTAGAATATGCCTGGATGTTTTTTTCCTGCTTTTTCGGTCGCGCTTCGTTTGAGCTAGTTGTGTTGTAACGACTCAAAAAATTATGACATGATAAAAATACAAAGTCTTTACCTTTTTGATGTTTAATCAACAATAGGAGCAATGATGACTTTTCCAGCCAAGCTAAAATTTGCATTTATGGATATGCTAACCCGCAACAAAATTTCCTATACTCAGGGATGGTCGAATTTTATGGGAAACGTACGCAATCCCTCTGCTGTGGTTGTTGATGTGGAAAATGAAGAGCAGGTCCAATTGATCATGAAAGAAATAAAACGAATGAATGAGAATCGGACTCCAAAAGATAAAATTACCTTAAGAGCTACTGCAGGTTGGGAAAATAAAGATAAACCGGAAGGCTGTTGCTTATTTCCCTGGTCTAAAGTTCAGGACGATAAATATGGTAAAGGGAGCTTTTCTTTTTCAGAAGTAGTAGGAGGCAGAGCTTCAACTCAAGGTGAAGGCACAGACATTATTATTCGCTTCAAAAAGAAATATCATAAGGCAAAAGTACTTGGGCCTCTTGATACGAAACCGGCATGGTTTAATCCTGACAATCCAATTCATCAGCTTCCTGCATCACTGGTTGAAGTAAACGCAGGAATGCAAATAGACGACTATGCAGATTTTTTGCGAAAACATAATTTATCTTCAACAACGCTCAGTATGCTCAGTTGGGCGAGTCTGGTGGGATTAGTGGGTACTGGCGGTCATGGTACAGGCCGTGATGAATCAGCTGTTAGTGGCTTAATTGAATCAATAAAAGTGTGTGATATGGATGGAAACATTCGTGAATTGACTCCTGATCATCCTGATTTTGAAACGTTACGCGCGGCACACAGCGGCTTTTTAGGGGTTGTTCTTAGTGTGAAGATGCGAGCTGTGAAAGCATACAATTTACGGGAGACGATCGCAGTATTCTACAATACTGAAGAAATGAAAGGTAAGCTCGGAGATATATTAAAGAATAATCACTACGTAAGTGTTATGGGAATGCCAAGTTCTTCCAAGTCTAAACTTAGCGAAAACATTCACCAGTGGCAAGTGCGTATGTGGAATTTCACTACTGAGAAACCCACTCAAAAGAGCAAGCCTACTTATACGCCAACAATTACTTCGTTTATTCAGGAACTGGGAACACGATTAGGTGAGGATTTAATGGATTTTCTCGTTAATTCGGAATTAAAGTTTTTGTTACCAGAATTTATGTTACTTGCTGCTGCTCAATCAATTGAAGTACGTGGAACAAACCCTATAGTTGATTTTGAAAACCATATCACGCATCCTCAAGTCGCTTTCCCCGAAGAACTCCGCGATGTAGATTATTTTATCCCTGTAAAAGATGATAAGGCAGGGAAACATTTGGAGCACATTTTGCAACAAATAGAAAAGCAGGTAAACAAGTCGGCAAAGCGAGGGGAATACCCGATAACTTATGCAGTTTATGTTCGCTATTTGAAAGGAACAAATGGGGGATTGTCTACAACCAGTACGAGTACTCAAGATGAACATGTTATTGCTTTGGACGTTGTGACTCATCCTCAAGCACAAGGTATTGTTCGTTTTGAAAAAGATTTTTTAGAATTTTTAAAAGCACAAAAATTAGAAGTCAGGAATCATTTAGGTAAAAATTTTCCAGCCGGCGTGGTTCGTTATGCCCAATTTTTGGACTCTAAAAACATGAGGCAATTTATAGGTGCAGCAGAACGCTGGAATGCAACACCCGACATGGATGATGGCGCAGAGCGTTTGGTGATGGCTCCTTATTACACAAATTATTTCCAAGAAATGCTTGATCTGAGTCCAAGTTTGGAATATGAGTTGGAGAAGAAGAGTATAATAGATGAAAATCTTTCACCAAAAACGAAACCAATAGAATATACTAAAGAGGAATATGTAACATTTTTAACTCATTTATGTGACGTAGTTGATTTAATGCCAATGCAGTGTGAGGCTGCAAAAAATGCCAAGGCAGCTTTTTTAAAGACTTGCCAGCTTGAATTGGAAAATCGAAGGCTACGTGATTTGGTTATTGCTTAAATTTGGAGGATGTTGTTATTCCTGCGGAGGCAGGAGTCCATCCATGGTTGAGCACCTTGCCTGTAAAAATGGATCCCCGCCTGCGCGGGGATGACAGATTTGAGTAACGTTAACTATGAAATGCTATTCCAAGAGACGCAGGGGCAAGGTTAAATTCTTAGCTTAATAGCATGGGGCGAGAATAGGATGATATATGGATATAACTCCTTTTTTTAAATTAATGGTAGATCGCGGCGCTTCCGACTTATTTTTTAGTGTGGGAGCACCACCTAATATTAAAATCGAAGGAGTTATTTCACCTGTAGGTCATGCTCCACTCAAAGCACAGCAAATGGCTGAAATTGCTTTATCGTTAATGAATGATGATCAACGTAAAGAATTTGAGGCTACTTTGGAACTTAATATGGGGCTCTCTATTTCCGGAGTTGGGCGTTTTAGAATTAACTTATTTCGCCAACGCGGTGACATCTCCATGGTGGTGCGTTACATCCAGAACAAGATTCCCTCGATTGAGCAATTAAATTTACCCCCAATTTTAAAATCGATTGTCATGGAGTTGCGCGGCCTGGTTTTAGTAGTAGGTGCTACGGGATCAGGTAAGTCAACTACTTTGGCGGCGATGATTGATTACCGTAATGAAAATCAAAGCGGACATATTTTAACAATTGAAGACCCCATAGAATTTATTCATCAACATAAAAAATCCATAGTCGATCAACGTGAGGTAGGCATTGATACAATGAGCTATGATAATGCATTAATCAATGCAATGCGCGAAGCCCCAGATCTGATTCTAATCGGTGAGATTCGCGAACGTAATTCCATGAAACATGCCATTGCCTATGCAGAAACAGGACATTTATGTATTTCAACGCTGCATGCTAATAATGCGAATCAGGCTATGGACCGGGTTATTAATTTTTTCCCTGAAGATGCACGAAAGCAAGTATTGATGGATCTGTCGCTTAATTTGCGCGCTATTATTTCAATGCGTCTTATTCCAGGCTTAAATACTCAACGCATCGCAGCCGTAGAATTGTTACTCAATACCCCCTATATTTCTGATTTGATTGAAAAAGGAAAGATTGATGACATTAAAGAAGCTATGGAGCGAAGTACGGAGCAAGGCATGCAAACTTTTGATCAGGCTTTGTTAAAATTATATCGAAATGGATTAATTTCCAAGGAAAATGCAATTAAATATGCTGATTCAAAAAATAATGTTGGTTTGCAAATTCGGTTAAATAGCAGCGCAGACTTTGATTCACAAGATGATAATCTGACTATAGAAGGAGATTGATTTTTTTGGTCTTTATGTTAAAATTTCAATCAATTTGATTCCGCTTTATGATTCATGCCTTCTTCATTCCTCCAGATCAACGATATTGAATTAGGCCCTGCTTCACATGCAACGGGCCATGAGACGTATCTATGTGCCGTATACACTCCTCCCGATAAAAGAACCCCTCCTTATCGAATCATTTATAAGAAAAATAAATATGGTCGAGCTGAACTTTCGCGTTTGGAAGTGATGTTTGGTCAATTTGCCCGTCTGTTTTTATTATCTAATTTAACACCTCTTAATAATTTGGTAGTGGATGCTAACGGTAATATTGATGGTTTGGCAGTTGAGCATCTTTGCTATGTCATAACAAACAAGGAAGGCAAAGACACGCTTTTTTATACCTTCAAAGACCCGGAAACAGGGTGTGACTATGCTCCTCCGGCACGATACGTTGATCCTACCCAAATACTCATTTACTTTATGGATAAAGTACCTCAGGGTTTTTATGCGCGTTTAGTCGAAGCGGAGATAGATGGGCATTTAACTATTGACTATGAATCCTTAGCCAGTATTCTCGCTACTTCTTATACGTTAGAGGAGGATGATTTACATAAAGGAAATTATGGTTTTTATCTGGTAGAACGAGAGGGAAAGCCCCACGTAGTATTTTTCAAAATTGATCATGACTTGATGTTTGTAGACAGCATCATGGGGTTTCTTACCCGTCGTCCTTTCCATCTACTGCATGGCAAGCATGCTTTTGACATCACAAAAAATGATCTCAAATCCCTGGTGTGCTTAACCAATTCATCTAATTCATATTGGCCAACAAAATTTGGTTATATTTCTAATCCTTTTGACAATAAAGAATATCATAACTATGCCGATATTAATGCTTTTTCCCGGTTACTCAATAATCCTCAGTTTATCCGAGCGAAATGGAAGTCTTTTTTGAAGCATATTTTAATTCCGAATGAGCTTATTGTGCAGACATTAGTGGAATGTGCTGATATGAAGAAGGCTTCCGATCGGGCAGAGGTTGCTTTAATGACTCAAACTGCTATAGCAAGGCTTGCGCGTTTGCGGGCAGCACTGTTTTCGATAAAAGAATTTCGTAAGTATGTGTGCGCATTGGATCAAGAGCAATTCGATGCTTTATTGAAAGAAATCATTCCGCCGAATTTGACTGAGACGCTTGGGCAACACGTTCAGGAAACTTTTACCCACTATCGAAATTTATGTAAAAATGGCAATGGATTTGAAAAAGGGGATACGCCGCTACATACAGCAATTAGGCTGGGTGAGTATCGTTACGAAGAAACTATAAGTATGTTTGACGAATTTATTAATGTAGAAAATGCCGCAGGTAAAACCCCCTTGGATATTGCATTGGAACAGGTCCGATATGGGAACCCTGATGAACCTGATGTGCAGAAAAATCTAAAACTAATCAGCAAGCATTTAATAGAGAATGGGGCGCAGATCTCAAAAGAATATTCCGATCTTATTCCAATAGTTCAGTCCTATACTTTTAAAAATCCTTATCTGGAAGGAATTGTTGCAAGTATGCATTATAGATCCTTTAAGGATATTTTAACCCGAATAGGAGAGGATCATCGATTTTGCCTCAAATTTAAAAAGAATTTAGCACTTGAATGCATTCAACAGTTTATCAAAGTGAACAAGGAGCGCCCTGATTTTGAGAAGCGATTGGAGCGATTAAGAGACGATATAAATGGGTATTCCTCTGATGAAGAGTCCGCAGGCGTAAAATATATACGTCAGTTACGCAGCAGGTTCTGGATTATTCGCCAGCTGCGAGGGTTATACGGTTGGACCTCAACTCAATGGGAAATTCATACAATGATAAATAGAGCGATGGAAGAGAAAAAAGTTAAGGAACCCAGTTCTTTTTCATTCTTTCCTTGTGGTGATGAAATGGAAAACCGCATTGCTTTTGGGGTGGATCCCTGCTTGGCAGATGTAACCATGTAACCTGTAACAATATAATGTAATGTAGCCTGGGTGGAGGCGAAGCCGTAACCCGGGATCACGGATAAAAATACACTCTATGAACCTGGGTTCCGCTGTGCTTCACCAAGACTACATTAAATCGGGGGCTAATGGGTTTGCATTTGTCCTAAGTGGAAGGGATAATCATGTCGACAACGGGCGTATGCAGCGCCAATCTTGGCAGGATTGGGATAAAATGCATAGTGAGTGGCTTTGTACGCACAGCAGGGGACTGCACTGACAAAACAGCCTCTTTTCGCGTTCCAGCGGTAATGGCCATCTTCTGCAAGCTGCAAGGTTCTGCCGTCAAAACAGACATAACGAGGTTGTGAAGGAATCTCGCCAATGATACACCCTTGAGCATAAGCAAAATGTGTTAATGTTAAGAATAGGCCAAATAGTATGATTTTCATCACTTAATCCTTTAATCTTGCTATACTAATGTTATAACGTTAGTCCATCTTATTGCCTTTATTCAAGCAGGATGTGTATATGCGATGAAAATTTAAGGTTTATTTAATAAAATAAGTTTAAAATAGATACATAATGGTTTGCGGAGTGTGTGATTATGGCTAAGAAGAACAAAGAGTTTTTACTTGCGCTAAAGAATACCAGAGCGTTACGAGGTGCAGTGAAGAACGATAGAGATCGTGCTTTAGAAGCAATATTGATAGCTAATGAAACGGACCAAGCCGCTTTTGAAAAAGCCGTGCTTGATCATAAAGTATTTTGGGGCACAATCGATGGACCAAATCTTTCCAACCTGGTTAAGAGACCTTCGATGATGGGAGGCTATGACTATTTAGAGTTAGGCGACACCACAGATACTTTTAAACTCATGAAACTACAGGCAGCTGAAGAACGCGTCAAATTTGCATTAGAAGGCGCGCCAGACGATGTTTTAATTGGTATTTTAACTGCTGATATGACAGGTAATGGAAAAGAACTCAGAAAATACCTGGAAACAAAACAAAATTCTCTTGGACTTAGATTCGACACGATACCTGGATGGAATCAAGACAACGAGGAAATCTTAACTAAAACTGCGTTGAATAACATTAGAACAGAAGCAGCAAACCAGTTATTACTGAAAGCACTCGCTAAACCAGGAATCACTGATCCTAAGTTATTTGATGACTTAGTCAAAGCACACACACCACCAGCGGACATAGAAAAAATAAAAGCTGCTGCGAAAGCACTTATTGATGCGGGAGGAATTGATCTACATGGAGCACCGCCGGAAGCATTCACCGATGCCTTAACTGTAGACTTATCTCCTGAAATCGTTGATACGGCTACAAAGAATAGGGATAAACTATTAGATGCTGCTGCTGTAGCCAAGTTCTATGAGCAAAAAGTCAAAGATGAGCATATCCTGGGCTTAGAAGCCAGTCTGAAAAAAGCTCCGGAAGCGCTTCTAGATGATTTATTAAATCCGCTAGTTGCAGGGCATTTAGAATTAGATCCAGATACACTTGGGCGAATTAGAGCGCTTCAGGCGGGGGAAAAGAAAACCATAGGCGCGAAAGTACAAAAAGAGTTATGTGAGCGATTTATACAAGCAGAATTGGAGCAGCGCCCTACAATAGCCGATGTCAAACATGTAGCAGACCTGCTTAATAGCAATCTAGGAGGGATTGTTGCACCGTTAAAAGCTCTTGCTCCGAGTCTTGGTGATGATAATATTATTAACAAAGCTATCCCGGATGACAACAACATCGTTAAATTTAAAGTAGCTTTGTTGAAGCATCGTCTTAACGATATGGCTCTTGGCGATCTGCAAACACTGGATAAAGCGACTAAACCCGAAGATTTCGCCAAAAAATTTGCTACTTTACTGGGAAAAGATACCGCGAACCATGATACCAAATTGGATTTTCTCAAACCAGAGCATATAAACGGCGCAGGTGGCCTAAGAGAAATAATTCGTGGGCGATTAGGAAATTTAAAAAGAGACGAACGCACAACTGAATTTGAAGCAAAAGTTGAAGCGTTAGCTCGCTTTGGTAAAGACGCACACCCAGCATTAATTGCTGTATTTAAAGACCTGCCTAATAAAAAACAACTCGAGATATTGAGCGAACCGCAAAAATTGCTCCTCATAATTAATGCAAAAAGTGAGAGTGAAATCCAGTCCTATTTGGGTAAGGAAAATAAAAGCGGGGGTGTGCTTGTCGTTGATAGGCTTATTGCTGAAAATGAACGAGTTGCTTTGCTTAGACAAATTTATAATCCTGCAATAGCTAAAGTTTTGGCGGGACTTGATCTTACGCTTACTCAAACTCAGATTGATAATATAAATGTCGCATTATTAAATCATAGGGCGTTGGATGTAACTGGTATTGCCAATTATAAAACGCTTATTGATGATATTCGCGCTGCTGTAAATGTACCGGCAAATACGGATGCTTTTTATCAAGCTTTTAGTTTTACAGATTATAATGCAAATGTGATGGCTCCTGATACAACAGTAGCAGATGCTGTTAAAGGACAACACCTAAATAATCGACCTTTGCTTGTTGCCCTCCACGGCGCCACCTTAAATGCTGCACAGAAAGAGCTTGTGAAAGTCCTTTTAAGGGTAGGGGAAGCAATTCCTGATATGGATAGTGATGTAAATATCCAGAGTGTCTATAACGATAAATTTAAAGGCTCTCCTAGTGTTCACACTTTTCTTGATAAGTTAATTACAGGAGTAACTCCTCAAGATAAAGCATTAAAAGAAAAAATAAGCAGGGAGCTCACGCCAGATGTATATAGTAAGTTAAGAGGCGACTATTACGATGAAGTTATCGCACGTGGAAGTCAACAACAAAAGCTGTCGCTTGTAGAAGGACTCAATAATTTTCTAAAAGGAGTGCAAGAAAGTAAACCCACGATTAAAGAATATAAAAAACATTTAAAAGCGCTTACACAGAATCTTGAGTCACTCCCTTATTTATACAGTGGGGCAAATGAGGCAAAAGCAAAAAAGAAAGCTGAGAAAATGCTCGGGGATTATAAAGCGTTCGAGAAACAATGTGATACGCTCATAGAACATTTAGCAGCTGCTAAACGCGATCTTCAAGTACGTCTTGACCACACGCCTATCCCTGTTACTGATCATTCACCTGATCGTGAAAAACTAATTAAAGAATTAACAGAACTGCATGCTAAGTTAAAGGCAGAAATAGAATTCATTGATGAGCAGTTGCCTTATTTTCATGAGGTAAAAAAACAAATCTCAGGAAAAGATGGAGCCATAGCAAAAATTGAAGGAATTATGAGTCATAAGCTTACTGCTATGGTGGAGACGACAAATATTAGTTATTCAGAGGTTGCTAAAAGTGAGATAAAAACTGCTGCATTTCAAAAGAAAGCAGGGGCAACTGAGGTTGATTTGACTGAGGGCCAGTCCAATCTGGATACAGATTCTCCGACCTTTAAGTTAGAAAAAATACCCGAAAAAGGTAAAGTTCGTTGTGTGGATATGGTTCATGTCAAAGCCACTCCAACTCAAGCAGACCCAAATAAAACCACTGAATATACGGGGCGCATAGCCATTGATTATCACCCAAGCTCACCTACCTCAACTTTATCAGGTAAAGGTGTAACCCAATCCAGACCTGTAAAAGTCTCAATAGTCACAGCAATGAAAGATAAAGACTATTTGGCGGAACAAATGATGGAAGCAGCAAAAAATTTGTTGAAAGACTGGGATGGTAAGAGCCCTATTAAATTGAAAGGTGTGCATGGAAAGGATACAGAGTTA
This sequence comes from Legionella tucsonensis, assembly GCF_001468035.1. Taxonomy (GTDB): domain Bacteria; phylum Pseudomonadota; class Gammaproteobacteria; order Legionellales; family Legionellaceae; genus Legionella; species Legionella tucsonensis. The sequence continues at coordinate 2,036,045 of NZ_LNZA01000001.1, read as the reverse complement.
GCACATTTATGGACAGCAGTCTGCGTTTTAGGCGAGCATCATCCAAAATTTTCTCGAGACAAAGTACAAATTGTAGGTACCTCAAGCTTTAGGCCTGATTCGCAAAGAAATTGGAGAGGTTATACTGAGGGTTCTTTATATAATAAAGTATATAAAGGCTCAGCCAAGGGACTTGTTGAGGAGAAAGTAAACGAATTCAAGCAGCTTGTTGATGATAAGAAAAGAAAAGAAGTTGATGAGGGCTTATCAAAAGCTAATCAGCTCTGGAAAGATAAGCTTAGTGGTATTGAGCAAAAGGTAAATAAGGATGTGGAAGTCCAAGGGCCGATGCAATCTCGGCTTAGTATGAATAGGAGTGAAGAAGATTAAGGGGAAATCAATTGAATTCAAACCAACTGGCGATTGGTGTATTTGACTCAGGGATGGGCGGATTGACTGTTTTGCGTGCATTACGAGAGGGGTTGCCGCACGAATCATTCATTTATTTGGGGGATACTGCTCGACTTCCTTATGGCACTAAAAGTCCGGATACGGTAAAACAATATGCCATGCAAATGGCAAAATTGCTGGTAGAACGACGAATTAAGGCATTAGTGATAGCCTGTAATACCGCAACTACCGCAGCATTGCCCTATTTGCAAGAAATGTTGCCTGATATACCCGTGCTTGGGGTGGTGGCTCCAGGTGCTGTTGCCGCAGTTGCAGCGACTGAAAACAATCGCATTATTGTTTTGGCGACTGAAACAACCATTGCATCGAATGCCTACCAGCAGCTCATTATCCACCACCTGCCCCAGGCAATCATTAATACTCGAGCATGCAGTGTATTGGTGGCTTTAGCAGAAGAAGGAATGGTGACCAATCAAGTAGCTCGCGAGGCTTTAAAGCATTACTTGGATGGTTTTACTAACGAAGATACGGTTCTATTGGGATGTACGCACTTCCCGGTATTTAAGCCTTTATTAAACAAGTTACTCCCTCAAGGGGTCACTATAGTCGATTCAGCACACGCAACTGCACTGGCACTGCAGCAGTTGCTCGAAAAACAGGATTTGTTAAATGATGTTTCTTCCTTAAGCAGTAAAGTAAACTATTTAGTAACCGATTCAATCAAACGGTTCCAGATTGTCGGTGAGATATTTTTGGGCGAACAATTGGCGTTGGATCATATCGAGCTTGTAGATGTTAAGACCTAATATAATTTGTAACCTGGGTGTAGCGCAGCGAAACCTGGGGGCTGGATAAGATTTTAACCCGGGTTTCGCTGCGCTACACCCAAGCTACAGGTGAATCTTCATTGGTGAAAATTATTCTTCCTTGGGAGGGCGGCTCATTAGATTTTGAACTACCTGTTTTGGACTAATTCGTCCTTGTAAAAGTGCATTAATTTGCTCACAAATAGGCATTTCAACGTGATGTTGTTTGGCGATAAAGCAGACTTGTGATGCGTTATATTTTCCTTCAACCACTTGGCCAATTTGCTTTTCTGCTTCAGTGATACTGATATTTTTCCCTAGAAGTAAACCAAAACGGCGGTTACGTGATTGATCATCGGTACAGGTTAAGACTAAATCACCTACACCAGCCAAGCCAAGAAAGGTTTCCGCTCGTGCTCCCAAAGCAAGCCCCAAGCGTTCCATTTCTGCTAATCCACGGGTGATCAATGCTGCTTTGGCATTCGCACCATAACCTAAGCCGTCACTGATTCCACACCCAATGGCCAAGACATTTTTAATCGCACCACAAATCTGCACACCAATAAGATCATCACTCAAGTAAACACGAAGATTATCATGGTGAAGCAATTCACGAATTTCTTTTTGATACTCTGAATCATTAGAGGCTAAAGTCACTGCAGTGGGTAGAAAGTGAGCCACTTCTTTGGCAAATGATGGGCCTGAAACAATCGCTTGAGGAAAAGTGGAGCCAAACGCTTGACTCACTAAATCACTTAATAATTGATGACTCTGTGGATCAATTCCTTTGGTCAGCCAGGTTAAACCTCGAGGTGGTTTTTTTATTTTAGTGAGAGTTTCTGCAAATGCATGAGAAGGTACAGCAATAATGACGTAATGAGCCTCATCGATGCATTGTTTGAAATCAGCCAAGGGTTCCAAAGTATCAGGAAAATCGATGTCAGGTAAATAACGCGAGTTTGTTTTTTTTTCTGTCATAAGAGCAACATGTTGTGGATCATGTCCCCACAACAAAACACGATGTCCCGCCTGGGCTAGGTGAATTGCAACTGCAGTGCCCCAAGAGCCGGCACCTAACATAGCAATGTTTTTTGGGTTCATATTATGCTCATAAATAGGGAATTAGTTTGGATGAAAGCATATATCACTATGATTAAGTGAGAAAATCAGAGCTATTATTCTATGTCCCGAGAACAAGTCGTGGGACATAGTGATAAGATTCGGATCCTTAGCTTATAATGGCAGTGCGATTTTTGCTTTCCCAGGCTACTCTATTTTAATCCATAATTTCCTAAGCTTGACTACTTTCTTTTTGTTTTTCTGCAAGTTGTTGCGCATATAACGCATCAAAATTAATGGGAGCCAATACCAACTGCGGGAAACTGCCGCGAATTACTTGCGAAGTGATTGCTTCACGAGCATAAGGGAACAAAATATTGGGGCAGAAGCTATTTAACAGATGATCTAATTGATTTTCTGGAGCACCTTGGATGGTAAAAATACCTGCTTGTTTTACTTCCACAAGAAATGCAGTAGTTTTTTTGTTGGTTACTGTAGTAGTCACTGTCAATACAACTTCATAAACGCCTTCTTCCAGTTTTGTATTGCTGGTGTTGATTTCAAGATTCAACTCAGGCTCCCATTGCTGTTGAAATACAGCAGGTGTATTAGGCGTTTCAAAAGATAAATCTTTCGTATAAATTCTTTGAATCATGAATTGAGTTTCATTTTGGTTTTGTTGTGTTTGGTTTGCTTGTTCGCTCATGATATTGTTATCCTCTTAGTAATTGGTCGAGTTTTCCCTGTGCATCCAGGGCATATAAATCATCGCAGCCGCCAATATGTTGGCCATTAATGAAAATTTGCGGTACAGTACGTCTGCCGCTTTTAGTTATCATTTCATCACGTAATTCCGGTTGTAAGTCAATACGAATATCCATAAATGGAGTATGCTTTTGTTGCAATAACTCTTTGGCTTTGACACAGTAGGGACAATAGGCAGTACTGTAGATAATCACTTCAGCCATAATTTTATTTCCCTTTAACCAGGGGTAGCTCAGCGTTTTGCCAGGAAGTAATTCCACCACTAAGTATATGAGGTTGATAACCTTGAGTGCGAATTTTACTGGCGATAGTTTGAGCTTCAAAAACTCGTGTGGAGATCAGAATGAGCGGTACATTCTTATACTTATCCATTTTTTGTTGTTCAAAATCTTCGCTTTTGACATTGATTGAATCAATAATATGCCCTTGTTTAAAGACTTCTTTGTCACGTAAATCAATGACTACAGCATTTTCATTATTGATCAAATCAACAGCAGCCTGGGGAGTCAGTTCTTTTGCTTTCTTTTTTTGGGTGACTAACTCGTTGATAAAGATGAGTAGTAAAATCACAATGAGGGCAAGCCATAGCTGCCAATGATTTATGATAAATTGACCTAAATGTTCCATGTTCTCTCTTGATATTTTATTATGTAGCGAATTATCCTCAGAATGAGGCCTTAACGCAAGTAAGGAATTATTTAAATGCAGTCTGGGTGCAGCGCAGCGAAACCCCGGGTTTTAAATGAAGTGTTTTCTTCCGGGTTTCGCTGCGCTGCACCCAGGCTACGATTCTGGAGATTGACCCTTCTTTCTTTTAAGCAGTACATAAACTGCACCACTTCCTCCATCCTTGGGTAACGCGCTATGAAATGCCAAAACCTCTTCTAGCTGTGGTAACCAACGATTCAATAAGTTCTTTATCACAGGCGGTGCGCCAAGATAGCCTCCTTTACCATGAATAATGAGCAGACATTTTTTGTTGCTTTCTGTTTGAGTTTGAATAAACTGACACAAGATGTCACGGGCTTTTTCACTTTTTAAACCATGCAAATCCAAGCGGGCTTCCCATGTGATTTTTCCAAGTTTTAATGCTTTAAATTGCTGGTTGGAAAGACTTGGATGAGCATAGGACAGAATTGTCTCGGAAAAAACTGTATCCACAATCATATCCGATAAGTAATATTCTTTTTTTTCTTGGGTTTCTAGGGATTTATTTTTTTTAGGTTGAATAGGAGGCTTTGGCGTCTCGATTTTTACTCGTTTTGTTTTTTCATTTAATGGTTTTACTGAGCGCATGGATTCGCGAAACAAGGCTTTGTCCTCATCGGATAGAAAATCATCAGCCATTTTTTACTGGAAATAATTAAGTGATAATTGAAGTATAACTCAAGTTGCTATGCTCGTGCTGTATCTTTGATTCCAACGCTATACGATGTTCGAGTCCTATGTACACTACTTTTGTTGATAAACATAGGGTACAATTTGTACTTTTTCTGAATGAGAATTAACATCCAATGAGCAATTATATACTTAAAGAAACGGAAGAATTAGTCACAATTTTGGATTTTTTACGTTTTAGTGTGTCCTGTGCAATTAATGCGAATTTGTATTATGGTCATGGCACTGATAATGCTTGGGATGATATGCATTCATTGATTCTGAGAAGCTTGTATTTGCCTTATGATTTAGAGCCAAACTGGCTTAATGCACGGTTAACCGAAAGTGAAAAAAAACATTTATATCAGCAACTAGAAAAACGTATTAATCAACGAGTACCCGTCCCATATTTGATAAAAGAAGCCTATTTTTGTGATATTCCATTTTATGTAGATGAGCGCGTTCTTATTCCTCGCTCACCTATTGCTGAGTTCATCAAAAATGAATTTTCTCCCTGGATAGAGGCGAGTAGAGTACATCGTATTTTAGATTTGTGTACTGGCAGTGGATGCATCGCTATAGCGTGTTGCTATGCTTTTCCTGAAGCAGAGGTCGATGCCGTTGATATTTCCAGCGAGGCACTTGCCGTTGCTGCAATTAACAGTGAGCGGTTAGGTGTTGAGGACCAACTTACTTTAATTGAATCAGATTGTTTTTCGCAAGTCCCTCAAGCAGGCTATGATTTAATTGTTAGTAATCCTCCTTATGTAGGTAAGGAAGAGATGCAAACGTTACCTGATGAATTTCGTCACGAGCCTGTTTTGGCTTTGGAAACAAGTAATAATGGACTGGCTATTGTTGAAGCAATTCTCCATAATGCACATAATTATTTAAACGAACACGGGATTTTGATTGTGGAAGTAGGGAATAGTGAAACCGCTTTATGTGAAGCTTATCCTCATGTCCCTTTTACCTGGCTTGAAATGAGTCATGGTGGGCATGGGGTATTTTTATTAACAAAGCAACAACTGGAAGAGTACTTTAATGTCCGGTAATACATTTGGAACTTTATTTGCAGTGACAACTTTTGGTGAAAGCCATGGGCCGGCTATTGGTTGCGTAGTTGATGGATGCCCTCCAGGGCTGCAGCTGCGAGAAGAAGATATTCAACCCTTTCTGGACAAACGCAAACCTGGACAATCCAAATACACAACACAACGCAGGGAAGAGGATGAGGTTCAAATTCTTTCTGGTGTTTTTGAAGGTAAAACTACAGGTGCGCCTATTGCCTTGTTAATCCATAATACGGATCAACGATCTCGAGATTATGAAGAAATCAAAAATTTATTTCGACCGGGGCATGCAGATTTTACCTATCATCATAAATACGGTCATCGAGATTATCGTGGAGGCGGGCGATCTTCAGCGCGAGAAACCGCAGCACGTGTAGCAGCTGGAGCAATTGCAAGGTTGTATTTACAACGTCATCTAAACCTGGAAATAGTGGGTTACTTACAGCAAATGGGCGATTTAGTTTTGCACTTTGTGGATGAGGCAGAAATTAGTAATAATCCTTTTTTCTGCCCCAACACGACCCAAATTCAGGACCTTGCTGATGCAATTGAGGACTTAAGAAGGCAAGGAGATTCGGCAGGTGCTCGGGTGAAAGTAGTCGCTAAAAATGTACCTGTAGGATTGGGTGATCCGGTGTTTGATAAACTGGATGCAACATTAGCTTATGCTATGATGTCTATTAATGCAGTTAAAGGTGTTGAGGTAGGTGCAGGATTTTCAGCAGTGAATCAGTTAGGTTCAGTACACCGCGATCAAATGTCACGCCAGGGCTTTCTTAGTAATCATGCTGGCGGAATTCTGGGAGGCATTTCCACAGGACAAAATATAGAGATTAGTATTGCATTAAAACCTACTTCAAGTATAACTACCCCAGGAAAAACGATCGATGTTTTTGGGGATGAAGTGACTGTAGTCACTAAAGGGCGGCATGATCCTTGTGTGGGAATTAGAGCTGTGCCCATAGCTGAAGCAATGATGGCTTTAGTGTTGATGGATCATTATTTGAGATATAAGGCATTAACCCATCATCCTAATCTATAATTGTGCGAGATAGTTATCTCAGTGAAGAAATTTTCTACATCCCGTGGCTTGTCCGCGGGATCAGCTGATGGTAAAAGTTCTCTAGATCCGCAACGAGTCGCAGGACGTAGGGCAAAACTAACTTAATGGCGGTGGGAATTTATAGTTCTTTCCTACAAATAGGAGAGACGCCAAATACAGAAGAGGTAAAAATGAGCAGAGAATTAAATGTAGCCATAGTTGGTGCCACTGGTGCAGTTGGTGAAACTTTTTTAACTGTATTGGAAGAGCGGGATTTTCCTATAAAGACTCTTTATCCATTGGCTAGTTCTCGTTCTGTAGGAAAAACAGTAACGTTTAAAAATAAACAATTGGACGTATTAGACCTCGCCGAATTTGATTTTAGCAAAGTTGATATCGCTTTATTCTCAGCGGGTGGTTCTGTATCTAAAGAATATGCGCCTAAGGCTGCTGCAAGTGGATGTGTGGTTGTCGATAATAGCTCTTGTTTTCGTTATGAAGAGGATATTCCTCTAGTTGTTCCAGAAGTTAACCCACATCGTATTGCTGAATATAAGAATAGAGGGATTATTGCTAATCCCAATTGCTCTACCATTCAAATGGTAGTTGTTCTGAAGCCTTTGTATGATGCAGCAGGAATTACTCGTATCAATGTCGCGACGTATCAATCTGTTTCGGGTACTGGAAAAAAAGCCATTAGTGAGCTGGTTTCACAAGTGGGGGATCTTTTGAATGGCCGGCCTGCCAATGTCAGTGTTTATCCTCAACAAATTGCGTTTAATGCGATCCCGCATATTGATCAATTTGAAGAGAATGGTTATACCCGTGAAGAAATGAAGATGCTGTGGGAAACACGTAAAATTATGGAAGATGACAGTATTATGGTCAATCCTACAGCGGTTAGAGTACCAGTTATTTATGGACACTCCGAAGCCATTCATTTAGAGCTAAAAAAACCTCTAACTGCCAAAGAAGCGCGTCAGATTCTTTCTAAAGCTCCAGGCATTAAAGTGGTGGATAATAATGGGAGTAAAGCAAGTTATCCAACTGCAATAAAAAATGCGATAGGTCATGATGAAGTATTTGTTGGTCGAATCCGGCAAGATATTTCACATCCGAATGGATTAAATTTGTGGGTAGTTGCAGATAATATTCGCAAAGGTGCTGCGTCTAATGCCGTGCAAATTGCTGAAATTCTCCAACGAGAATATTTATAGTTTCAATTGACAATACCTATTTAGAATTCGCCAGATCTCGCGGCCAAGATAGTAGAATTATAAATAGGCCCTAAAAAAATCCTCCTACTTTTTATAACGTACGTTATACTTTGATTAACACGATTGGATTTTTGAAAATATGCTAAATGAATATTATTTAACCGATGATATCGAAGAGCCGGTTCTTGCGAGTAGTATTTTATCTTATGTCACTCCCAATATTTCTGCTAAACGATATCATGAATTAAAAACAGGATATATTCCCTGGGAAGCAAAACTGGACCTTTCTGGTTTACAGCCAGAGAACGCCCGTAATTCCTTGTTGGAATTTATTCAAAAGCAGGTGAAAAATAATAAACTGTGCATACTCATTGTTCATGGTGTGGAAGGCCCTAAAAATACTCTTCCTCTACTCAAGAATTTAATCAATCACTGGTTGCCACAAATCATAGAGGTTGCAGCGTTTCACAGTGCACAACCTAAAGATGGTGGCATTGGCGCGGTGTATGTTTTGCTTAAAACAAAGGATCTTCCGAAACCTACTCGAATCGAGAAAAGTACGTCCTTTTTAGTCGTTGAAACTAAGGCTATGGAACGACAGAGACGTTTGGCCGAACAGCAAGGGGAACGAAGGATCGCATTAGTGAAAGCTCGTGAGCACTCTGACTATGAGGCTCAACCCGGCCCTGAAGGTGAGTTGCAAAATAATATTTTACAACATCCAGCATTAGACAGTCAGCGTTTTGATGGCATTGATACTCCTTTAAACCCTGAACCTCCATTAAATACTGATGCGCGACGAGAATATGATAATGAACGACGCAATCAGGAACAAGAAAAACAACTGCGTTTAGGTCATATGCCAAAATTCACTAATACACCTAAACCTAGAGGTCCTTATTAATGACAATAGCAAGTGACATAATCAGTCATCGAATGCCTGATTTTGAAGCTTACCTTCGAGCAGGAGAATCGTTAGATGACATTGATGAATACGGCTTTACGCCTTTAATTGAGTGTGTGATTACGCATCAAATTGAAATTGCTGAGCAATTAATTGCCCGCAAAGTTGACGTCAATAAAGCAGATGTAACAGGACGTACCCCTTTACATTGGGCTGTAGATAATAATGATGTTGCGTTGGCGCAGTTATTATTAAATAATGGGGCAGATCCCAATGCCTATACGCGCAATGGGCTATCTATTTTGGTTTATCCTGTATTACGTAATCAAGAAACACTCAAGCACTTACTCTATCAAAATGGAGCCAAGCTCGATTTTGCCCTTGATTTTATTAATGGCAAATTGATAGGGCATCGTTTTGAATTGCAAGGTGATGTAGATATAGTCAATGCCAAGGGTGAATTTATTGAACTGGACTATGAGGGATTCATCCTTGAATTTACTGTTGCAGTAATAAGAGATGCCTTAAGGCGTTTTATCAGCAGTTATTCAACTCGTCATTTGCGCGAGTATTTTCCCTTAGCTCACGTTATTATCGATGCATTTTTACTTGCAGAAGAGCTTTTGCAATATCAACACCTGCCTTTTCTGGATAAGCAGCATATGCAGCGACTAAATGAGTTATTAAAAGCGCCTATGTTAATTCTTCCGGCAGCGAGTCGCGGCCATGCCATGGGTTTTATTCGTTTTGGTCAGTGGTGGGCTAAAATTGATCGAGGTGAAAATAGCCTGCAGGAAGGAAGCGTTAATATCTATAAAATTACTTCTCCTGAAGCACTCAATGAGCGTTTTTTACAGAATTTTCTTTATAAAAAACAACCAAGACGTTATTTTCATCAGCAGATCAATCAGCAATTGGGTTTGATTCCACTGACAAAAATGCCGATTAGTTCACAAATCAGCGGCAATTGTTCTTGGGCTAATATACAAGCGATTGTGGCGGTTGCCTATGCGATTCAAGGATTGGAGCAAAGCAGTTTTTTTAATTCTGACTCTGCGATGGCCTTTTATAATGAGTGGGTAGCATGGGATAAAGAACGGGCTGTAGATGAATGCATCCAACGTTTTTATTTGGCTAATCCTGTGCGTAAAGCAAGTATAGCGGCAATGTTAGGGGGGGTTTTATTTCAAGCATGTAATTACGCGAACAAGCGGCATTTAGAAATGGCGGAGAAAATACTTAAAATTTTAACTCTCCCTGATTATGAATACATTTTAAAAAGTTATCTTGAAGAATACTGCATTAAACGATTAACAAAAAAAGGTAATAATTTACTTAAAATTCTCGATGATTGCGGTATCAATCCTAATATTGGTGTGAATCCTGTTGCCACGGATTTATGATTTTGCAGCCTGGGTTTCGTTTTTCTGTACTTAGACTGCAAAGCCCATTACGCTTATTTTTCAGCTATAATCAAAAGGTAAGAATTATCTTATTTAGATAGGGAGATCATTATGTTAAAGTGGGCGCTCATCTTTTTGGTAGTCGCCATTGTTGCAGGTTTATTTGGTTTTCGTGGTATTGCGTCCACGGCTACCAGTATTGCTAAGGTACTCTTCTTTTTGTTTATTATTATTTTCCTGGCATTTTTAATTTTGAGTTTATTTGGTACTGCATCATATACTGCTGTACCGTAACCTGGATGACATAGTGTAAAAAACCAGGATTTCTCATTATTAGCTCCTGGGTTTAAGGCGTGCGCCCTTCACCCGGGATCTTAATTCAAAAAGTCTCTTGCATGACATTTGCCAATAAAATATTTTATGATAGAGATGCTATATCAATAACAAAACGATAACGAACATCACTTTTAACGACGCGTTCAAATGCTTCATTGACTTGCTGTATGGGGATTAATTCAATATCAGATGCGATGTTGTGTTTGCCGCAAAAATCGAGCATTTCTTGAGTTTCTTTAATGCCTCCAATCATTGATCCAGCTAAGCTTCTTCGTCTGGATATCATGGAAAATGGATTAATCGGGATGACCTCTTCTGGAATACCAACAACGACCATGGTGCCATCGCGTTTAAGTAGTTTGATGTATTCATTCCAATCGATTTTAGCGGAAACAGTACAGATAATCAGATCAAAATAATTAGTTAATTTTTGAAAAGTCTCAGGATTCGAAGTAGCAAAGAAATAATCAGCCCCCATGCGTTTACTATCAGCTTCTTTACTCAGTGAATGACTCAATACGGTTACTTCTGCCCCCATTGCATGGGCTAATTTGACGCCCATATGTCCAAGTCCTCCCAAACCTAAAATACCCACGCGTTTTCCAGGACCAACATGCCAATGTCTTAGAGGGGAGTAAAGTGTTATTCCTGCGCAAAGAAGAGGCGCTGCCGCATCCAGCGGTAAATTTTTAGGGATTTTCAGGACGTAATTTTCATCTACTACAATTTGGGTAGAATATCCACCCTGAGTAAGATTACCGCTATTTCGCTCAAGATTGTTATAGGTTAAAGTCATTCCTGTATCACAAAACTGTTCCATCCCTTCATGGCAGCTTTCGCATTGTCGGCAAGAATCAACAAAACAGCCAACACCAACAGGTTCACCTACCTTAAACTGTGTAACGGCTGAACCTATTTGACTGACTACACCAATAATTTCATGTCCTGGAACCATTGGAAATAAGGAGCCGCCCCATTCATCTTTTACTTGATGAATGTCTGAATGGCAAATGCCGCAATAGTGGATGTCAATGAGTACATCATTTTTTCCAACATCGCGCCGATCAAATGAATAAGGGGTGAGTGGAGCTTTTGCACTTTGAGCAGCGTAGCCTTTTACGGGTATCATTTAAAACTCTCCTTGTTTTTAGAATTTTTGTCCGGATGATACATTTATAGGCTGGGGAAACATAGCCTTAACCCCGGAGTGTATTTTTTCCTGGGTTATGGGCATCTTCACCCAGGAAATAAATATATTCAACTTTATTCTTTTATTGCAGGTTCTCTTTTTTTATTGCTTTCTCCTTTGGCAACAGAGGATTTTGCATTTCCTTGCTGCTGGCTTCCTTTTCTACGATTTTGACCTGAAGTTTGATTCGTATTCGCACTGGTTCGTTGCTGTTGATTACCACTGGGCCGGCGTCGTCGGTTTTGTGATCTTCTGTCCCCAGAGCCTTTGGAAGTTTTTGCTTGAGGCTGATTGCGGCCAGGTGTTCTTTTAGATTGACTTTGTGGTGCCGAGCTTAAAGAATCTGTAGTATGTCCGCTGCTAAATAAACTTGACCATAACCGTTTGATAAAACTGGTTTGGGCACTTTTTACAGGTGGATGTGCTGTAAATGATTTGACCGCAGGTTCATCACGTAAAGAAGATTCTGCCTCATTACTGGCAACCTGTAATTCAGGTTGTTGGATTAAAGTATAGCTGGGCTTTTTAGATTTACCCACATTATCTTCTTTTAGTCGCGTGATTGAATACTGAGGTAAGTGCATGTAGGGATTGGCGATAATCATTATTGAGACGCTATGTCTTTTTTCAATGTCTCTAATGAAATTGCGTTTTTCATTGATAATGAAGGTTGCCATTTCCGCAGGAAGTTGTACTTGTATTTCAGCGGTCTTTTCCTTTAATGCTTCTTCTTCAATAAGGCGGGTAATAGCCAGCCCATGAGACTGAATATTACGTACAGTGCCACGACCCTCACAACGTGGACAAACTTCTTGAGCACTTTCACCTAGTGATAATCTGAGACGTTGACGAGACATTTCCAAAAGACCGAAACGTGAGATACGACCAATCTGAATACGTGCTCTATCTGCCTGTAATGCTTCTTTCAAGCGATTTTCTACATCACGTTGATTTTTACTGGAGCTCATATCGATAAAATCGATAACAACCAAACCACCTAGATCACGCAGACGTAACTGACGTGCAATTTCATCAGCTGCTTCGATATTTGTATTGACGGCTGTTGCTTCAATATCTGCCCCGCCTGTAGCTTTAGCTGAGTTTACATCAATTGATACTAGAGCTTCAGTTCTGTCGATCACCAAAGCACCTCCAGAAGGCAACATAACTTGTCGTTGGAATGCAGTCTCTATTTGGCTTTCAATTTGATAAAAGTTAAACAAGGGAATGCTGCTGTTATAGAGCTTTAGGTTTGGTAAAAACTCAGGTTTTACTCGCTCAATATATTGTTTGGCTTTGATATAAGAAATCTGATCATCAATGATGATTTCACTGATTGACTTGCGTAAGTTATCGCGAATAGAACGAATGATGACATCACCTTCTTGATGAATCAAACAAGGAGCAAGCTCTGTATTATAAGCTTGTTTGATTGATTGCCATTGATTGCACAGCATATCCAGGTCATCTTGCAATTCCTCTTGGCTTTTACCTACACCTGCAGTGCGGATAATAAGCCCCATATCTTCGGGCAAAGTCAGTGCATTGAGAGTTTCACGCAGCTCATCACGCTCGTCTCCTTCGATACGTCGCGATATACCTCCTGAGCGAGGATTATTAGGCATCAGAACCAGATAGCAACCTGCTAAAGTAATGTAGGTAGTCAGTGCAGCACCTTTGCTGCCGCGCTCTTCTTTGTCTACTTGGACCAGTAATTCCTGGCCTTCACGGATTAACGAAGTAATCGGAGGTTTTTCATCGCCAAATTCTTCGGGATTTTTGCTTAGATATTCAGGTGCGATTTCTTTAAGAGGCAAGAAGCCTTGACGTTTAGAACCGTACTCTACAAAAACAGCATCGAGGCTTGGCTCTCGTCTGGTAACGGTTGCTTTATAGATATTTCCCTTTTTTTTCACTTCACCAGGACATTCAATATCCAAGTCAAATAAATAACGGTCTTTCACAAGTGCAACACGAACCTCTTCAGTTTGTATTGCATTGATTAACATTTTTTCCATCTATTACCCCATAATTTAGGGCGCAGTCATTTAAGTTGAGATAAGCCTGTTTCAACTCTACTATCTTGGCCGCAAAGACTTGATTTTTTGTGCCCTGATACTCACATACTTATGTATGCTGAGCTTCAGGGCTCGAAAATCAAGTCTTTGCGACTCAATCTAGCGAATTATAAACAAGTCCTAATATAAGGCTCAAAATACCTTAGAGGTTCAATTGGACCAGTTACAACTCTACTGTCTTGAGTCGGAATGCTTTGATTTTCTGAGCTCCGATGCTCACATACTTTGATGTATGCTGCGCTTCAGGGCTCGAAAATCAAAGCTTTGCCCCTCAATCTGGCGAATTGTAAACAGGTCCCAGGATTTACTGATATTTCTTCGCTTTTGGCTGATGTCGGGATTTTCCGTGCTTCGTTGCACACATTAGTATGCTTTGTTGCAATGTTTGAAAACCCGGGTGCTTCACCGCAAGTAGTTAATAGAGCAGTAGAATCTGGAATTGAACAATAAGCGATGTGATCTTTAGGCGAACCCATAGCCTTGTAAACAGACTTTACGCCTGCTCCCTGCTTAATAGACCTCTTTCGAAACGCTACAGCAGAGGACAACAGTGCGGTCGGTACGGTGCTCGAACCCTCATGTACTGATGCGTACATTCCGATTCTGTGCTCCGTCTCACTTCCTATTTGTCTTCCTGCAGAGAGTTTCGAAAGAGATCTGATGAGAGGTGCATACTGTGAAATATACTGGTTACAAATCAAACGGGTTGAAATATGAAGCCAAAGGCGTGCGAAAGCCCTGAAGTAATTCGTAATCGGTATAAAGCATGTCTGGCATGCGTAGGTTTCTGTCAAAAATATGCTCAATTTATCTCTGGCATTTGGGTCGCTTCCTTATATCTTTAAGCTTAAATAGAAGCGCTATTTTTTATTTAACTATATTAAACACGTAATTATTCATTTAGGCTGAGTTAGACCCCATTTCCTCAATGACTAGCATATACTTTAAAGTAAATAGTCACGCTTTTTAATTAAATGCGTTATAATTCGGTTGCATGGAAATTTTCCCACGCTACAGGTGATCATATCAAAAAAATCACGTCCAGCAAACAGGTTTATTGACAATGAGTGAAGTAAGTTATAAAGAAATCAGTAATGAAGAAGAAGGGCAACGTCTGGATAATTACTTGATTCGTATTTTAAAAGGTGTTCCCAAAAGCCATATCTATAGGATTATACGCGGCGGAGAAGTTCGAGTTAATAAAAAAAGAGCACAAGTGAATTCGAGATTGCATGCTGGAGACAGTGTACGCATTCCTCCGATTCGCCTGTCAGAACCAAAAGAGGTATTTGTCGGTGACACCTTGGCAAAACGTCTGCAGGAAAGCATTATTTTTGAAGATTCTTGTTTCTTGGTAATTAACAAGCCAGCAGGTATCGCCGTTCATGGTGGTAGCGGTTTGAGTCTTGGAATAATTGAAGCGTTGAGAAAAACCAGGAATGATTTACATTATTTGGAATTAATTCATCGGCTTGATAAGGAAACTTCAGGGTGTCTTTTGTTAGCTAAAAAAAGAAGTATTCTCAGAGCAATGCATGCGCTGCTTGAGTCACGTGAAGTGCAAAAAACTTATTGGGCATTACTGACACATCGTTGGGAAAATAAAAAACAAGTGACTGTTCGTGCTGCGCTTGAAAAAAACATTTTAAAATCAGGTGAGCGCATTGTATCGGTTAAAGAAGAAGGAAAAGCTTCTGAGACAGCATTTAAGCTTCTTGAAAATTATCAACAGGCATGTTGGGTTGAAGCCAGTCCCAAAACGGGGCGTACACATCAAATTCGTGTGCATAGCGCTCATTTAGGACATGTTATTGTTGGAGATAAAAAATATGGAGCACTTGCAGGAGAAATCGAAGGGATAGATAATAAGAATTATCGTCTTTTTTTACATGCACGATCTATTCAATTTGAATTGAATGGCACAAAGCATTTGTTTCAAGCTGATGCAGATAACCATTTTTCTACCGCACTAAAACAATTACGTGCGAGGAGCGTAGTGAGCAATGAGCAATCCATATGATTTGGTAGTATTTGACTGGGAAGGTACTATTGCGGATACTTTAGGGATAATTTTACATGTAGTTGCTACAGAAGCGAATTTACTGGGGTTTGGTGATTTTGATCCCTCCCAAGCGAGAAAATATGTTGATTTGGGTTTAGTACAGGCTTTGAGGAAAACATACCCCAATTTGACAGCAACGCAACATCAACAATTATTACAGGCCGTACAGTTGGCCTTGAATTCTCGTTCATCTGATGTTTGTTTGATGCCGGGTGTGCGCGAACTGATTTATCAATTGCATGAGGCTAAGATAAACCTGGCAATTGCAACAAATAAAGGACATCAATCCTTGTTTCGCGCCTTGCAGGCTACGGGTCTTGATGCACTGTTTAAAGTAACTCGTTCTGCAGGACAGGTTCCCGCAAAACCTTGCCCGCAAATGTTGGAAGAAATTATTGAAGAATACGGGGGAACTACAGCTACAACTCTAATGATAGGCGATTCACTGACCGATATGGAAATGGCAAAAAGTGCTCAAGTTACTGCTGTAGGAATAGATATTTACCATCAACAAGAAGAGGCTGCCCTTAAGTCCGCTGGTGCAATTGTAGTATTTTATGATTATAAACAAATAGCAGATTTTTTAAATTTATCGAAGAGTAGTTAACCGCTTACATAGCCTTTCTGTAGTTTGGGTGCAGATGAGTCTGTGCACCATTAAGTAAAAAAGTTTCCTCTCCCAGTGAATAGGGGATAACGGGACACTGTTAAGGAGCTTTGGCATTCCCGCGTAGGCAGGAATCCATTTTCTAAATTGACTTTGATTTTCGATTTAGAGTTAGATCCCGCCCGCGCGGGGATGGCAATCTACATACACTTAACTTAATGGCATAGGACTCTGTTTCGCTCATTCAGGCTAGGTTAATTTTGGGGCTACTCATAGGATGGGAGTTGCTTTAATTCGTTTATGTAAAGGGAGTATCAAGCGTTGAGTACATTAACCAGTTTACCGAATTTATTAACATTACTGCGGATCTTGCTGATTCCAGTATTTGTTATTGTCTTTTATTTGCCGGTTTCATTTGCGCATATGTTGGCAGCAAGTATTTTTGCTGCAGCAAGTTTTACTGATTGGTTAGATGGTTATTTGGCACGTAAACTCAAGATGATGTCTCCTTTTGGCGCTTTTCTTGATCCTGTTGCAGATAAATTATTGGTTTCCACAAGTTTACTGCTATTAGTAGGAGCTAAGGAAGTTGATTACATTACTATCCCTGCTATGGTCATTGTTGGACGTGAAATTGTTATTTCAGCATTACGGGAATGGATGGCTGAAATTGGCAGAAGAGCGAGTGTTACCGTAGGTTATGTGGGTAAGATAAAAACATTTTTACAAATGATAGCTTTGTTCTTATTGCTCGCTTTTAATCCGACGGATACTTGGGGTGGTATTTTTGGTTTTGTCTTACTTTATGTGGCAGCAATTTTAACGATTTGGTCGATGATTATTTACTTGGCAATTGCTTGGCCAGAATTAACGAAAAAAAATTAATTTTATTATTGACAGGGTATTAAATTTCGGTAGAATCACACCCCGTAGAGACGCGGGAATAGCTCAGTTGGTAGAGCACAACCTTGCCAAGGTTGGGGTCGCGAGTTCGAGTCTCGTTTCCCGCTCCAAATTAAAGCGACAAAAAGTCGCTTTTTTTTTAGAGTTACGAAAGATCTAGAAGTATTAATTGAGGCTGTGTGGCAGAGTGGTCATGCAGCGGCCTGCAAAGCCGTGTACGCCGGTTCGATTCCGGCCTCAGCCTCCATAATCGATTGCCCAGGTGGCGAAACAGGTAGACGCAAGGGACTTAAAATCCCTCGGTGGTAACACCATGCCGGTTCGATTCCGGCCCTGGGCACCAATTACACATTTTGTAATTGTGCGTAAAGGCTCGAAACAGTACGTAACTGATTGATAAATAATAAAATAACATTGACTTCTTCTTCTCAAATCCTTCTCAACTATTCGTTAATTTTCGCATTTAACCGCGAGAACTTTGGGTAAGATTTTGGGTAAGGTTTTTTACCTCCTCTTCCAAGGTTGTTGCATAGTTGAGGTAAGTTACAATGTTGACTGATTCACAGATTAAATCTTTAAAGATAGAGGATGGAAAACGCCATGCTGATCGTGATGGTTTAGTATTAGAGTTAAGACCAAGCAAAAAGAAACTCAATAAAGTATTTATCTTCCGTTTCCAATGGAACAAAAAGCCGCAGACAATCACAATTGGCAATTATTTAAGCATTGGCTTGGCAGAAGCTCGTAATATCGCCTTAACCTATCGAGACATGCTTAACAAAGGTATTGATCCCAGATCGAATGATTCTGATTCTGAACAAGCAAGAATAACTTTTGAAGTTGTCGCTGATCAATGGTTTCAGAAATACAAAGGCACGTGGAAAGATTTTGCACGTAACCGCCACTCAAAAAGCCTCTCACGGGATATTTTGCCGCTCATTGGTAATAAACCCATAGATGAAATAACCAAAGCTGATTTATTAAATATTATCAAACCACATGAAGACTTACGCCACCATGATGTGGCGCATCGGCTATATGCAAGGCTGCAAGCCACTTTTGAGTTTGCTATGGGAGCATCTCTTACAACAAATTATCCATTCGTGGGTCTTAAAAAAGCTCTAATTCCCAAACCAAAGGCCACAAATCAACCAGCGATCAGCTCAGTTGAAGCCCATGAGATGATGGCTGCTCTCAAAAATAATAACTGCTCAAAAATTATAAAGTTGTATACGGAGATACTGGCTCATGTATTCACAAGGCCATCTGAATTACGTGAGGCAAAATGGTGTGAGTTTGACTTACAAAATGCAGAATGGAATATCCCAGCAGAGCGAATGAAGATGGGGGTGCCTCACTGGGTGCCTTTAACGCCTCATGTCCTGAGCTTATTGAAAGAACTAAGATTAATCACGGGATTTACACCATATCTTTTTAGCTCCCCCGCGCTTAAAAAATCTCAACCTATTAGTGAAACCAGTGTGCGTAAGCTTTTACATAATGCTGGTTATAAAAACCGACATACAGCTCACGGTTTTCGCTCTTTGGCTTCAAGTGTGCTGCATGAACAAAGCAACTTTAGAACCGATGCCATCGAAGCTCAGCTTGCACATAAAGTGCAGGGGGTGCGTGGCGTTTATCTGCGTGCTGATTTTAAGCAAGAGCGTAAACAATTGATGGATTGGTATAGCAACTGGTTATTAGAAAAAGAAAACGTTAATCATAGCTCAATATGCTTATAGGGGGAATACAATGGAGCCAATAATACATGAACATAAATCGGAGTTTGAGCAGACCATACTTGGCCAGCGTTTAGATGAAACCATGATGAAATGCCTTAAGGATACCGCTAAAATAAACGAGAAGACTGGTGAGGAATTAGCTACATTGCTCAATGCAAACTTACCGAGAGAGTTTGTGATGGCATTAACTCGGCCATGGTATAGAGCAAATATGCTGGCTACTTGGTGTGAGCAGCTTAATTTGCCTGAAGAAAAAGAATGGGTGAGAGATGTCATTAAATTACTTAAACAGATGAAAAAGATATTAGTCCGCCACAACCCAGACAATGTTCTACTCTTAATGCTATTTATAACCTCAACAGAGCCAAAACTCGATGAATTTGTGGAAAATTTAGATGAGTTAATATCTTTTTTTGAGTCGTTTTTAAAGCTTGAGTTCAAAAATGGCAAAACATTTTCGCCTAATTACTTCAGACGGTATGCTATCAATAGCTTATTTTGGATGGGCAAAAAAATGGGATTATTGGAAACTGGCTCACCTACGCAATTAAATAAGTATGTTCATATTGTGACAGAGCGAGTATATGAAGAAATCAATAAAGACTATTTGAAATTTAAAAAAAATGACCTATGGAAGCCTCCCAGACAGCAAATGAATGTACCACTTTTATTTATATACAATCCTGATTGCAAAGGAACCAACAACATTCTGTCCAAAATAAGCACTCGCTTTGTAATGGCTTAGTTCAACTCATACCCTTCCCGACAGCTTCGATTTTTCAGGTTGTCGGGCATTATCTTAGCATCCGCCTCCGTTCATAATCACTCCAACGAATACTTGAGAAATATTCGAAGAAGAAGCCAATTTAGGAGATTAGATTATGAATGAATTATCAATATTACTTTATCCAAACCAAGCTCAAAAATTTTTGGGGGTGAAAGCCACAAAGTTTTACGAGTTACTGCAAACCCCAGGTTTTCCTAAGCCTAGATCACCACTCGGCAAGCGTCCAATGTACTTAAGAAAAGAGCTTGAGGAATGGGCTGAAAACCTCGCAAAAATAGAGAATAAGTCAAAAGAGGAGGAATTATGCAAAAGCAATATGCAAAATTAACTCTCCTTTTTTTCGTATACAGGCTTTTAAAGCAGAGCACCAAGTATGGAATGGGGCAGATTTACATCCAAGGCCACCTGAACGAAGCCTGCCACCAATTATGTATGTTACATAGGAGTAACAGAGATGGATTTTAACCAAGTTATTCAAAATTTCCAAGCAGCAATGCTCACAAATGGAGTCACACCCCCAGATTGTATTATTGCTGACGGACAGTTACAGCGATTTTATATCCAAGGCGATAAGCGCGGATCTAAGAATGGCTGGTATACAGTTTTCGCAGACAATACACCCTGTGGCATGTTTGGCAGTTGGAAAGAGGGGGTAACTCATAAATGGTGCTCCAAGAGGCGAGAATCCATGAGTAATCGCCAATACAAAGAATACAAACAACAGATGGAGAAGGCAAAACTCCAACGCGCAGAAGAGCGAGCTAGTGAACAAGCAGAAGCTGCAAGGCTGGCAAAACATATTTTTTATGGTTGTCTGCCTGCTGATCCTGTCCACCCTTATTTGGTTCGGAAACGTATCAAACCATTTTATGCTCACCAAAAAGGAAGTTACCTTGTTCTTCCCGTCATAAATTTTGATGGTAATTTTCATAGTCTCCAGATGATTGCATCAAATGGTGATAAGTGGTTTTTATCTAATGGTGTTATCGCAGGGCATTTTATACCCATCCAACACCAACCAGTCGATAGAAAAAAAATACTGATTTGCGAAGGGTTCTCAACAGGTGGCGCACTAGCACAATTATATCCAGAGGCGTGCGTTATCGCTGCCTGCAATGCAGGTAATTTAAAACCAGTAGCTGTTAACATTCGCCAACATTTACCAGTCTCAGAGATTGTAATAGGCGCGGATATTGATCAAGTTGGTCTCCTGAGTGCGCGAGAAGCGGCAAGAGCGGCTAACGCAACAATCATAAAACCAAAATTTCCACCCAGTGCTAGCAAAAAATTCAACGACTTCAATGACCTTTGGTTATGTTTAGGTTCAG
Source organism: Legionella tucsonensis (assembly GCF_001468035.1). Lineage (GTDB taxonomy): Bacteria > Pseudomonadota > Gammaproteobacteria > Legionellales > Legionellaceae > Legionella > Legionella tucsonensis. The sequence goes on along the minus strand of NZ_LNZA01000001.1, from coordinate 2,014,977 downwards.
TGGAGCGACAAATATGAGCACTCCCAATTTGGATATATTACAGAACTCTATTGAAACAGAGGAGCTACAAGTAAAGGCTGTTAGCCTGAGTGACCTTTTAAGCATGGACTTACCCCCACGTGAGAATCTGTTAGACCCTTGGTTGCCGAGAGGGGGGTTATGCATGGTCTACGCCAAACGCGGTGTCGGTAAAACATTTTTTGCCCTTGAGATAGCAATGGCTGTTGCATACAGAGTAAAATTCCTGTCATTCACTGCTACTAAGCCAGTAAGAGTGCTCTATATTGACGGAGAAATGCCAGCAAATACGATGCAGGAACGTTTGGCTAAAATTGAACAGAGAATGCCCGCTAATGAACAAATGATTCAACCATTTTTTATTACACCTGATTTACAGGGTGATTTTATGCCGGATTTAAGTACCACGGATGGTCAGGAGTCTATCCTCCAATATACTGATGAGGCTGATTTAATTATCGTTGATAATATTTCAACCTTAGGCGGCTCTGCTAAAGAGAATGAAGCCGAAAGCTGGATTCCCTTGCAACAATGGGCGTTATCGCTGAGGAAACAAGGAAAAAGTGTATTGTTTATCCACCATGCAGGAAAAAATGGCAACCAAAGAGGAACCAGCAAGCGAGAGGATGTTTTAGATACGGTTATAGCCCTGAGGCACCCATCGGATTACGAACCATCTGAGGGGGCATGTTTTGAACTTCATTTTGAAAAAGCGCGTGGGATGGTGGGTGATGATGTAAACCCCATAAGGTGCTGGATAACGAAAGATGGTTGGAAATACGAATCACTTGAACAAAACAATTATCAAAAAATTATTGAACGCGCTAATGAGGATATGAAGCAAATAGAAATCGCTGGTGAACTAGGTTTATCGAAGGGCTATGTCAGCAAAGTACTTAAAAAAGCCAAAGGACTTGGAGATATAAAAAAAGATGGGTAACTTCCAACATTTAGCGCAAAAAGTGTTATCTAAGAATTGCCCTAATGCTAAAGTTTCCTGTTTCCTACCTCTAGCAGAGGAAACTGGAAACTTTCAGGGTAAATCAGGAAACAACGCTGGAAACTTTAATCGCTCATATAATAGGGAAAGCCAGTCTATATCTGCTTTTAAAGAGGAAACCCACAAGGAAACCAGCAGGAAACCAGAGGCAAGCAATCAGGAAACTTTTGCAGTAAAAAACCATGATAAAAGTTTCCTAATAAGTAATAGTACAGCAGGCATACTCGATGGTTTTTTTTCTAATGCGGCTGGGTTGGATATCAACTTATTACCAGATGATAAACGTTGGATTAAAACAGTTTGTTTCGGAATCAGCCGCCCAACGCTTGCTGGTTTCTTAAGCGAATATATTGATCGCTGGCATAACGCAATGGAGCGAGAAACGGTAACATATAAAAAGCAAAACGCAGGTAGAAGATCTGCAAATATTTGGCTACGCGAAACACTGACAAATCAGTGTACATCATGATGTGGGTTATGGCAGTTAAAAAAACCGCAGTAAATGAATGAGTTGAGTATCTTGTTAATAACAAGAAAAAACAAGCTAGGAGTGATTTAAAATGACATTTAAGTCAGGTATCAGCGGTAATCCAAATGGACGCCCTAAAGGCACTGGTTCACGTCAACAATTATTTAGCAGTTTCGTTGAGCCTCACCAAGCTGCCTTATTTGAAACAGCAATTAATTTAGCACTTGATGGTAATGAAGCAATGTTGCGATTATTTCTTGACCGCATGCTTCCTGCTAAACCAACAGATGATGCTGTTACCGTGCAATTGCCCTCAACAAATGATAACAGCGCATTAACATTATCTATGCGAGGGGAGGCTATTCTACAGGCTGTTTCACTGGGTGAAATAACACCGGAGCAAGGGAAAGCAATCATGGGGGTAATTGATACGCAACGGAAAAACATTGAAACATCTGATCTTTCAATACGGCTTCAAGAGATAGAACGCACCTTAAAACAGAGGAAAAAGGAGAAATAAACCATGCGCCAGATTAATGACAACCAATATACCCAATTTACCCCTAAGGAACGAGTAAATTTAACTTTCGCAGCTCTTTCACGTGGTGACGAAACAGAGGCGGATCGTTTATGGCAAACGTGTCCGCGATATAGATATGTGGCGCATGATTTTGAGTACACTTTGGGTGTTAGTGCGCTTACTGTATTGGGTTCATTATTTTTTGAGAAATGTGTCACGCATTATAACCTTATCAAGAGGGCGGAATTGCTTATCATGGGCTCAGAGCAAGATTTGGAATATGAGGAAAAAGAGGGCTTTGATGATTTTGCGATTCAAGCTCGGAAATTTATTGAACTACTCAATAAAACACAACAGACACATATTTCCAAACTTAAGGGATTATTTGAAGGATTTAGACAATTTTGCTCTGAGGAAGGCTTTGATAGTGAAAATATTTTGAGAACAATACCTGTACATGGTTGCTGCCATGATTTGGATGCATTGCTTGCCAGTGATATTCAAATAGACCCACAGCATGTAAGCCAAGTTAAAGATATCTTTTTGGAGCAATGGCGTCATTAATAGCGAATTAAATTAACTTCTGTCTTAGAAAAAATGGTCTCTGATGTACTAGGATTATATCCACAACCTCCATTTTCGTTGCATTTAATAGGCTTTATAAGAGAAAAAGCATTTTTTGAGTCACAATTAGAATAATAATGTCAGATGTTGATAATGCTACTTATCCGTTGTGGGATTGTAATGGACTTGAACCATTTTATATTTAACAAGGGCATCGAAATTCTTACAGTTCAGAACAATAATAAAAATTAAGGTATTCGGCATAGTTATACTGTTCTCGGGGTATTTGGTGGTTTGGGTATCGGTAGTTTATTGACTAATTTAGTTACTCACTATAGGGGTTTGAGGTTCAATGGTACGAAAACGCACGCTAAGGAATCCCAGATAATTTTTATGTATCTTGTGAGCGCTTGTTCCGTCCAGACTTGGGTTTAATTATCGAGAAGAAAGGTCTATGTCCGAAAACCGAAGCTACGTACACACCAGGCCAACTTCCATTTTAAAACTCCAAAAAGGCGCCTAAGCGCCAATTAATTATTGGCACGATGGCATGCAATAATCAGCACCTTGATACCAGTAATGATTGCCATATTGGCCTGATACATTCCAGCAACAAAAAGCACCTGCGGTTTTCAAGCTTAAGCCATTACCTTTGCTTTTTGTTTTCATGCTATTTATTGCTGTTTTCATATCCATTCCGCGCTCATTAGCAAATTTGGATATTTGATTTAATTGCTTAGTTGTTAATCCGCTGCCAAACTTATTTTGAAAATCACGCACATCTTTATCTGTAATTGTTGCGTTCGCCCCAACAGCTCCTAACATCAATCCAGCTACTACTAAACTTTTTACTACTTTCATATTAAAACTCCAAAGATTTATATATTAAATTAAGGCTCAGCATCGACAGCTTGGGGAATAGGTTGCATCATTACAAACAATGCGGTGATTGCTTGCGCAATAACTTACACCACCGTGCTATGAACAACACCCACGTCCAACTTTTTCTGCCTTAAACGTAATAGGATTCTTAAGTGTTAGTCGTTAAACATAGATTGTGATTTATGGCTTTAGTCTGTTCAGCGCCTGCTAACGCACTAAAAGACAATACAATCGTCACAAAAATAAATTTTAAAAACTTCATAAGTTACCCGTCTATTTCAAATTACATTATTAACAACCAGAGAAAAGCACAGCATTACGCACCTATACTGGTGGTCAGGGTAAGTGAATAGCATTGATTCACAACATGTTTTCTAAGCTTATTAATAACAGCTATTATCAATTTCTGAGCATTTACCCAAAAATGTTAATTATTAATAGCTCTAAAAGTTACAACAGATTTTTATGATTTTATTGAAGTACAACTATTAGAGTTTATTGTTGGTCTTAGCCAACAGGGGCGAACTATACTGGCTAATATTTGCTCTGTCAATATTTAACCACACATTGAAAATTCACAAATCTTTGCACCTTTTCGTAATCATTCAAATCAGTTGAAGGTAAGATATCAGATCAAAGTATGGCTTTTAATTAAATACACAGGTTCTTAAAGGCTTAATTCACTATGCGAACCTAACCTGACTAACTGTAATGTGCCTTTATCTGGCTTGCGATAAATCAAAACCAAATCAGGCTTAACATGACAATCACGGTGGTCATGCCAATTATTAGATAAAGCATGGTCACGATGTTTGGCAGCAAGCGATTCATCCAGTGCCAAGGCATCTATTATTTCGACAAAAATACCGTCTAAAACAGCTTTATGTTTACCTTTCTTTTCGCGTTTAAAATCACGTTTAAACTGAGCGGTGTACTCAATCTTCCTCATCGTTTAAATCATCCATGAGAGATTGAACTGTTTTGAACGATTTTAATTTACCGCGCCGCGCTTCTTTCATCGCATCAATGGTTTTTTGATTTGGAATAAGCGGCTCAAATGGCAGCGCATGCTCTTTGGCAACTCGTGTCAGCAACATACGAAATGCATCAGATACAGTAAGCCCCATGGATGCGAGGACTACTGTGGCCTCTTCTTTGATCTGCTCATCGATTCTTGCTCTTACTACTGTATTGGTTGTCATAATTTTCTCCTGCTCTTGTAGCTACATTGTAGCACATAATTCGCAAGTTTGCTTATCTGTTCGTATTCGTTCGTATGTGGTAAGATATCATAAGTTGGGTAAGAACTTGGGTAAAGTCCAAGTCCTTATTATTTTTATTAATTGAAATCAAATGGTTAAGTTTAGGTTCGATTCCGGCCCTGGGCACCAATCTCCATTATTCTGAAGCAAATAAGATTAAAGCAAGAATTGCAAGGATCATCCCCAATCCATGTTTGAATGTTAGCCCCTGTTTAAGAAACACAACGCATAACAATAGAGTAATCATAGGATACATCGATGTGACGAGCACTACGGGCATTGTAGGTCCGTTACGAAGCGCAGCAATGAAAAAAATGCAGGCGATACCATTTGCTAAACCATTCAATAGTCCGTATGTACTCCCTTTTGGGCAAAGATCCAGCTTGAAATCAAGTAATACCAAAGCGATGATGCCAGAAATTAATACACCTATACTTGAATAAAAAGTGATGGATAGGGGATTAATAAAACTTGATGCTCTTGTGCCCCAATAGCCCCAGGCACCATAAAGACACAAAGCAATGAGTGAAGGATAATACCAAGAGCTAGGATTCATACAAATTACCTTACCTGATAGCATGTTTTACATATTAGTCATATAGGATAACCGGTAGTTTATTAAAAAAATACTGTACCGAGTATCCTTTCTTGATTCCTGGCTACAATTTTTATTGCATCAGCCAGGGGCCACCCTTTGTTCGGATTCTAGGGAGCTGGATTGATAATCCAGTTCTCTTTGTTTGCCTAACCATTCAACTAATCGGGTACGAAAAGTTTTAAAAAATAAGAAGAAACGATTGGATGAGCGAATCTGAGCGGTTTCATCATTTTGATACAAATCCAGCACTTCTTTTGATGTGGTTAATTTTAAATTTAAGGCAATTTTATCTGCATGAAAGGCAATGTCAGTCAAGGCGCAATTTTTTAATTTGAAGAAATCCTCGGCAATTTCACGACCCTCTATTTTAAAATCAGCAAGCGTAAATTGATGTTTTGCGAAGTAGGTACAGTTTTTACCATTTGTTGTTTTTAATTCTTCATTGGCACCTGCTGCAATAAGTTCCATACTTAAATCATCAAAATGATAAAATCTCGCCCAATGAAGTGCGGTCATCCCGTGATGGTCAGCGTGATTTACATCACACTTTAACTCACGCATTTTTTTCAAAATATGCTTTGCAGCTTCTCTATCAGCTAGTTTGCAAGCTAGGATCAGGGCTGTATTATCATAAGAGGTAGCTAAGAGAAGCTTCGAGTTTGCCAATCTCAATGAATGTTCCAGATTAAAAGGGTTACGTTCAATAACGGCTTGATGTAACGGGGTGTTGGTTGGCACTACATCATCATGGCTTCCTTTCTCAGGCAGAGAAAGCTGACAAAATAGATTTAGTTTTTCTAATGTTTCTTGACATGCTCTAGCAGATTGCAATTCTTGCAGGTAGACATTGAAAAAAATTTTAAGTGCGTCTAAATGATGTAATAAGAGTAGGGTGTGTTTTAAAATGTTGGGGTACAGCAAATCATTACTCTGTAAATAGCCCAGGAAAGATTGAAGTTTTTCTATACTGTTTTTATATCTTAATTGAGGAAGCATTGTTTCTATTATATCTTTTCGTAAAAGATCGAGCTTGTCTATGAATTTAAGAAATTGCTCAAGCGCTCGAAGATCTTCCATTGAGGGATTAGCTGTGGTTAATAATTCTGCCATTAAAGGAATTAATTCAGAAGGAAGGCTTTTACAGAGTCCGAACAGGTCAAAAATTAAATACCAATCACTGCATTCTTCCGTATATGCCAGCCCACCTTCGTCGATGGTAAAACGAAGCGGTGTAACATGGGTTATTTGCGTATATCGGGTAAGTTTATCTTTTTGGGCTAAAAAACAGATGAGTTCATAAATTTTATCCTCGCGAGCAGGTGCCATTCCAATGGCTTTAATCAGAGCCTTGCGTGTTTCCTGGTTTGTATTTTCACTGATAAATACTTGTAAGGCTAAGACAGGATTAGAATAGCACTTTGCTTTAATGTAAGAAACTAGATGAATGAAATCAGTTAGCTGGTCAAGTGCTTTGCCACCGGGGACTACCGTAAGTTCTTCACTCAGCAGCCCATCTATTTCATCAAAATGAACACCGGGTTTATTGACCAAGGCAATAATCTTATCATTGAGGATGATTTTTTTTACTTCTACTTGCGATGAGGCCATAAGTGTCCTTCTGTCAAATGCGGTTTTGATTGATAAAACATCTTACTTTAAATAAATTAAATTCACAATTTGTAAAATTAATGATTTTTGATAGAAATATAATGTATGAGAAAAGACAATCAACCTGCGATAAAGTAAATATCCACAAATTCTGTGGATAAGTATGTGGGTTAGCTGATGAAGAAAATAATAAATAAGCCGAACCAGGTATAAGGTATATCTCTTGGATGATTTTTTCTCTACAATAAGACTTTAACCAAAAATCAAAGCAAATATGTATAAACCATTAGCCCTTTTTATAGGGTTACGCTATACGCGTTCTAGAAAGAAGAATCATTTTGTTTCTTTTATTTCGTTAAGCTCGATGCTAGGTATAGGCTTGGGTGTGATGGTTCTGATTACGGTATTATCGGTAATGAATGGATTTGACCAGCAAATCCATAATCGGTTTTTCGGAATGGCTCCTGAAATTACGGTTTCCGGACCCAATGAGCGACTTAGTGATTGGCCTGAAGTGGCTAAAAAAATCCAAACGATTCCTGAAATTAAAGCACTTGCGCCCTATGTTGGCGGTCAGGGATTAATGGTTAATGACGGACAGGTTTTACCTATTGTCTTGACGGGAATTTTACCTGAAAAAGAACAGCAAATGAGCCACTTACAAGATAAATTACTTGCGGGGAGTCTAAATAATTTAAAAGATTTCGGCATTATCTTAGGTAGAGGGCTTGCAGACAGTATGGGAATGATGATTGGGGATAAGGTCACCGTCATGATTCCCCAGGCAACAGTTACCCCTGCCGGTATGATTCCTCGTTTTAAGCGATTTACTGTAGTTGGGGTTTTTTCTGCTGGAAGCGGGTTTAATTTTGATACTAAATTAGCATTTATCAACATGGGAGATGCTCAAAAATTATTGCAAATGGGTGATGAGGTAACTGGAATCAAGATGAAAATAGGTAATGTTTACCAAGCACCGGAATTATCTGCTCGATTATCTCATTTATTAGGTGACGAATATCAGGTAGGCAATTGGACGCAGCAATATGGCGCATTTTTCCAAGCTGTTAAAATGGAAAAAACAATGATGTTTCTGATCTTACTATTGATTATCGCTGTGGCTGCATTTAATCTGGTATCTTCCTTGGTGATGGTTGTTAATGACAAGCAAGCAGAGATCGCAATTTTAAGAACTATTGGTGCGACACCTTCTACCATATTATGGACATTTATTGTGCAAGGAATGATGGTGGGAATTGTAGGTACCTTGTTTGGTTTACTTGGTGGATTAGTATTGGCAAAAAATGCAACCACAATTGTGAATCATCTGCAAACCTGGTTTCATGTTAAAGTTTTATCGTCCAGCATTTATTTTGTTGATTATTTACCTTCCGAAATTCTGGTTAGCGATCTATGGAAAGTGTGTGTTATGGCATTATTAATGAGTTTTCTTGCAACCATTTATCCTGCCTGGCGGGCCTCAAAAACAGTGATTGCGGAGGCTTTGCATTATGAGTGATATTATTTTAAATGCGGAAAAATTATGTAAGTCATACAATGACGGTACTTCTAAAGTAGATGTATTGCGGGGGGTGGATTTGTCCATAGCTCAAGGCGAACGCTTAGCAATTATTGGACCTTCAGGATCCGGGAAAAGCACTTTATTGCATTTGTTGGGTGGATTGGATAAACCAACAAGCGGAGATGTACAGATTAAGGATATAAATTGGCAAAAGATAAATGAAAAAAAACGGTGTAAACTACGTAATCAAGGTTTGGGATTTATCTATCAGTTTCATCACTTGTTACCCGAGTTTACCGCACTTGAAAATGTTTGCATGCCCTTATTATTAGCAAATATCTCGGTGAAAGATGCAGCGGTTGAAGCAAGTAAAATGCTGGATGATGTTGGCCTTAAAGAAAGAAAAACGCATAAACCTGCCCAGCTTTCAGGTGGGGAGCGACAAAGAGTTGCTATAGCCAGAGCTCTAGTGCATCAACCTTACTGTGTATTAGCTGATGAACCCACAGGAAATCTTGACCAGACTACTGCAACAAAAGTATTTGATCTCATGCTGGAGCTTAATAGAAAATTGCATACTGCTTTAGTTATTGTCACCCATGATCATCAGTTAGCAAAACAGATGGATAGAGTTTTGGTATTAGGAGAAGGTGTTTTATCTGACTTTAAGTAGATTCGGGTTATTAGCTAAGTTCGTAAAAGCCTATTTCAATCCACATAAGGATTCATGTAGGGTATTGTAATTAAATTTGAACCCATTTTCGAGTAACCTTTTTGGTTGTACTCGTTCAGAATCCGTTAATATAACAGATGACTCGCCGATGAGTAATTTTAAAACTGACGCGGGTAGTGGTATTCCAGGACCCCATTTGACCCATCTCAATTCTTTCAACATTTCAGAGTTGCTACAAGGCTGCGGGGCGGTTATGTTTATTGCGCCGTTAATAATCGTGTCGTTGTCAGCAATAAACTCAATAGCTTTCGTAACATCCTTGATATGTACAAAAGGAACGAATTGATTACCAGAACCAAATCTACCTGCACAGAAAAAACCAGAGAATCTATAATAGGGCAAAAGACCGCCTGTATTCGATAAAACATGTCCAATTCTTAAATTAATTACGTTGCAATTCGCTCTATTTGCTCTTTCTTCAATTTCCTTACAGACGTCAACTCTGAATTTTGTTCCAGGTTCATTACCGACTACTGATTCACTTTCTTCAGTTAAAATTGAATCGCCAGCATTACCATAAAATCCAGCCGCTGAAGCTTGTAGATACTTGAATGGTTTTTCCTGAGCTCTTTCTATGTTATGAATTATTGTGTCAATTACTTGAAGGCGAGATTCTGCTATATCTGATTTTACAGAAGAGGTCCATCTTTTAGCTCCCGGATTTGCTCCACTTAAGTTTAATATAATTGTGTTTCTATCAATTAGGTCTGACCAATCTTTATCAATGCATCTGACCTTGACACCTTCAAGATTTATTTCCATATTCGAAGAACGACTTAAACAATATACATCATACCCTTTTTTAATAAACTCCAAACAAACCTCTTTTCCGATCATTCCAGAGCCACCTGCTATAACCGCTCTTTTATTCTTTACAACGTCTTTTTTGTCAACTTGAAAATGACCATAATAATGCAACAAGGTGCCAATCATAGGAAAAGAGATTTTGCCATCGAACTTCCATCCTTTATCTGTTGGTTTTTCGATCCACTCTGATTTTGGTAATAAAAACGTGGGTAATGGTATTTTGAATGAATCAAAAAGTGTTATACCTTGGGATTCATATTTTAATGACTTATCTGGTTGAAGGTTTATTTTGTAAATAAATCGAATGGCTTTGTCCATAAAACCACCAATACCTTCACTTAAATACATTTGCCGGTTAAACCCGGAATATAGCGAATGTGTGGTTGAATATGTTTTCTGATGCAGCGTGTTATAACCAAATACTCTATTCCAACGTTGTACATCTTTAGATAAATTGATTACTTCTGCGTAAAACGGTTGCTGATTCATATCACTGGGGAAACCTGCAAGAGCTCCGAATATTTTTGCAAAAAATGTAGGCTTTTCTACTGTAACAACACCTAAACCACTGCCTCCAGTGCTGGAAGTTTTAAAATCTTTTACATGATTTTCTGGTAAATGGGGGTTAGGAAAAACTCTACCGAATAAAGAAGATGGTGCATCATCAGTAATCGATAATCGAGGCGCCTGCCAGTATGTTGATCTCGTTGAGCCGCCTAAGCTGAAAGATACTGAATATTCAAATATACGTCGCTGCAACGAGGGAGTAAAGTGAGTCGCTGCACGCATGATACCGTTTCTTAATATTTTAAGTATTGGATTTCTCACTTGTCCCACTGACGCAACGAGATCCGCGACATTTTGAACTGTTTTAGCACGTGGCTTTCGTTCTCGCACATATTGAGATATGCCTTGTAAATAGTCAACTCTATTCAACCTAGATGCCAGGCAAGCTGCATCCTCGATACACAAGCCGGCTCCCTGAGCAATATTGGGTGCAGTAGCATGCGCTGAATCCCCCAGCAACACAACCCGGTTGTCTCGTGATGTCCAAGGAAATTTTTCAACTCCTTCAATTTTAGCAATATCTGTTCTGAGTATTTTATGTGTCAAATTAATTAATTCTTCATAATTAACGGCGACGTCTCCAGAATCTGTATGAATAGGTTTCCATTCTCTAACCAAATCTTTCAGAAACTCCTTAGTGTCCTCGTCAACTAATTTTACGCCGTTAATCGGAGAGAGATACTTGTGATTTTTCTGAGTCTTAATGGCGATAAACCAAAAAACATTTGGTGGCTTTAGCGGAACATAACCAAAGCGAATTTCATGACTTCCATATTTTTTAGATTGGCAAGTTCCCCATGTTTCAAATGATACTGACCACCATTTATGGTTGGTCTCAAGAGGAATCTGAGCATTTGCGCGAAAATAAGTATAACCAAGATCGGTTTCGAGGACTGGTGGACGTTTTAACTCAGACATGAGGCAATTTCTGATTTGTGAATGAATGCCATCACAAGCGATGAGTAAATCACCTTTATATAATTTATTACCATCAATATTAATTACTATTTGATCATTATCTCTTTCGTATCCGCAGATTTTTTGTGATGTAATAATTTCAACATCATCTCTATCTTTTAAACCTGCTAACAACATATTTATTAAATCGTCCCGGTTTAAACATTCAACAGGAAATCGGCTACCAAAATCTTCATTCGCTCTTGCCAATATCCTTCCATCAGAATCTCGGTAACTGGGGGATGGCATATTATAACCAAATTGTTCAATAAAATTTTGGTAGTTTGGTATATTTCGTAATACGAACTGGCTTGGCGGCCAAAGGCCTATTCCACCACCTATACTTTCCTGATTATTACCATCAGGTCGAGACTCGAATATTGTTACGCGAAATTTAACTTTTTTATTGCCATGAACTAATAAGTTAGCCAAAGCCAATCCTGAGATCCCAGCACCTACTATTAGAACATGAACTGATTTAACCACGGTCATTCTCTTAATAATCGGCATGTCCTGGTGTACGTGGGAAAGGAATGACATCGCGTACGTTGGCTAGACCGGTAACATAGCTTACCAATCGTTCGAAACCCAAACCAAATCCTGCATGAGGTACGGTACCGTAACGGCGTAGATCCCTATACCATTGGTAGCTTTCTTTATTTAGATTGCATTCTTCGATGCGTTTATCCAGAATATCCAGGCGTTCTTCGCGCTGACTTCCTCCAATGATTTCGCCAATTCCAGGTGCTAAAACATCCATAGCTGCAACTGTTTTCCCATCATCATTGAGGCGCATGTAAAAACCTTTAATTTCTTGAGGATAATTTGTCAGTATCACGGGCTTTTTGCAATAAATTTCTGCTAAATAGCGTTCATGCTCGGATTGTAAGTCTAACCCCCAACTTACAGGGAATTCAAATGATTGATCTGATTTTTCCAAAATTTTAATAGCATCAGTGTAAGTCATGATTTCAAAATCTGACTCAACAATATGTTCTAGACGTTCGATACATCCGGGAGCAACGAATTGATTGAAAAAGTCCATATCATCTGCACGCTCATCCAAAACAGCTTTGCATAAATAGCGCAGCATACTTTGACTTAAATCACAAATATCTTGCAAAGTAGCAAAAGCAACTTCAGGTTCGATCATCCAGAATTCAGCCAGATGACGGCTTGTATTTGAGTTTTCTGCACGAAAAGTTGGCCCAAAAGTATATACTTTGGACATAGCCATACAATAGGCCTCTAGGTTTAACTGACCTGAAACAGTAAGAAAAGTCTCTTTACCAAAAAAGTCTTTGCTAAAGTCAATTTGGCCGTATTCATTTTTAGGTACATTTAAAAGATCTAAAGTGGATACGCGAAACATTTCACCCGCACCTTCACAATCGCTTGAAGTGATAATGGGGGTATGTACCCAGAAAAAACCTTGTTCATGGAAAAAACGATGGATGGCTTGTGATAGACAATGACGGATTCGCGTAACCGCACTAATTGTATTTGTACGAGGTCGCAGATGAGCTACCTCACGTAGAAATTCCAGTGTATGGCGTTTCGCCTGAATAGGATAGGTATCTGGATTTTCTACCCAACCTATAACTTTAATCGAGTCAGCCTGAATTTCAAAAGCTTGGCCTTTTCCTTGTGAAGCGACTAATTTTCCTGATGCAATCAGAGAGCATCCAGCAGTAAGTTTGCTGACTTCTTCATGATAATTAGATAAACCATCTGTTGCTACGATTTGAATAGGAGCAAAACAAGAGCCATCATGCAGGCTAATAAAAGATAAGCCCATTTTGGAATCACGTCGGGTCTTTACCCAACCTCTGACAATAACGTGTTCATCAATGCTGATTTCACCATCTAAACACTGTTTTATGGTAAAAACTTTGGTCATTTTTTACTCCTCACTCTGTATATATTTCTATCAATCTGATATACATTTTCGATTGAAGAATTCATTAGGTTAGCGAGACTGGATATGCCAAAAATCGCAATTTGTGACCTCATGAAGTATAGATACCTTTAACTAAAAATGAGATGATACACTGGGGTTATCCGCATTTCTACTGTCTTGGTACTAAAAGGCATGGATTTTTCTGCTCCAGTGCGATACTCCTAAAATATAATTTTTAAATTTTATATCAGCAAATGAACGTGCTTAAGTGAAATCTGTATACAATTCGCAGATTAAATCGCAAGGCTTTACTTTTTGGCATCGGAGTAGAAACTCAAAGCCTTCAGACAAAATAGCAGAGTTATAAGCTGGAACTAGAGTCATTGAGGAAACATTATGTTGCGAATAGTACCCTGTATTTCATTGTTCTTTTGTTCTTTTATGGTTGCAGCAAATGATACGATATTAAAATTATACAGACCTTATGGTGATACGATAGAACAGGTAACTCCACAAGTGAAAAAGATACTTACGGGTGAGTGCTATTCTCAATCGCAACTCATTGTCCGCGAAGATGCCTGGCATTGTAGTGCAAATGGCAAAACTTATGATCCGTGCTTTGTGAAATCAGGCCCTAACAGAACAGAGGCTTTATGTCCTCAATCTCCTTGGATCGGAGACAGTGTGCTGATTAAGGTGAAGGAGCCGTTGAATAATGAGCTCAATGAAACTTTGGATATGTCTCGCGCTTACCCTTGGGGAGTTGAGTTAACCAATGGAGAGCGTTGTAAGGCAATTAATTCAGGAAAAATTTACGAACAAATGCCAGTGCGTTACAAATGCAGTAATAAAAATTACCTGGTGGGTCATTTACAACGATGTAAAACTGTATGGAGTATGCTTGAAAAAACTCCCCAAGGTGTTGTGACTGTAGAACTAAGTAAAGCGTGGTTCTGAATACAGAATATTGAAGAAATTATGAAGTTCGTAGTGGATAACCCTCTTGAGATGATCACTAGTACATTTCCTTATTATGCTTCCGGAACTGCTTTTTTAAATGGTTCCAGAGTCAAACAATGAGTATTGATTTCATTGATAAGAGGGTAGCTGTCCATTGCAAAATGAAAACGATTTGCATTGTAGACCTGAGGAATCAGGCAGAGATCAGCCAAAGTAATGGCGTTACCGAAGCAAAAAGATTGACTGCGCTCAATATGTTGCAGGTTTGCTTCAAAAGCGTCAAATCCTGCTTTAAGCCAATGGTGATACCATTCTGTAACGTGTTTTTCATTCGCCTGAAGTTGCTCTTTTAATCGATTTAATACTCTTAAGTTATTCAGGGGATGCATATCACAAGCAACGATTAAGGCAAGTGATCTTACTGCAGCTCTATCCAGAGGATTTTGAGGTAATAGAGCAGGGGTTGGGTAAGTTTCATCCAGATAGTCGATAATGGCAAGTGATTGACTGATAACTTTCCCATTGACTTCCAAGCTGGGAACCAATTCTTGAGGATTTATCTTTTGATATTCAGGGCTATGTTGCTCTCCACCATGATTCACTAAATGAATATCAATTTTTTCATAAGCGATATTTTTTAGGTTCAGAGCAATACGAACACGATAACATGCCGTTGAGCGAAAATAGTCATAAAGTTTCATTGCTTATATCCGTTCAACGACTTGATCGATTGAGCCAAACAGGTTTTTTCCTTGTTTATCAAGCATTTCAATACGAATGCGATCCCCAAAATGCATAAAAGACATTTTTGCCTGTCCCTGTTCTATGATTTCCAGCATTCTTTTTTCGGCAATACATGAGGATCCTTTGCTGCGATCAAGATTCGAAACAGTACCTGAACCAATAATTGTTCCAGCACTGAGGACTCTGGTTTTTGCAGCGTGTTGAATTAGCTCTGGAAAAGAAAAGGTCATGTCAATTCCGGCGTTGGGTTGGCCAAATAATTGTCCATTTAGATGACTCAATAAAGGAAGGTGCACTCGTTCACCGTCCCAATCAGTGCCTAATTCATCGGGAGTAATGGCTACTGGAGAAAAACTGCTTGAAGGTTTGGAATGGAAAAACCCAAAGCCTTTTGCCAACTCATCCGGAATTAAGTTACGCAATGAGACATCATTAACCAGCATCAACAATTTAATATATTGTCCTGCATCTTTAGAGCTTATACCCATAGGAACATCACCAGTTACCACGGCAACCTCTGCTTCAAAATCAATGCCATACGCCTCATCGGCAACTAAAATGGGATCTCTGGGGCCAAGGAAGGAATCAGAACCTCCTTGGTACATCAAAGGATCAGTCCAAAAATTTGCTGGCAGCTCAGCCCCACGAGCTTTGCGCACAAGCTCAACATGGTTGACATAAGCGCTGCCATCAGCCCATTGATAGGCACGGGGTAAGGGTGATGCGCAGTGTTGCGGATCAAAACTAAAGGTATTTTCCAAATGTCCTTCATTAAGTTGTTGATAGACCTCTTGTAATTTTTCTTTTACTGTATCCCAATGTTCTAGAGCATATTGCAAATTGGCTGCAATCTGGGGTACACGTATTGCAAGAGTCAACGTTTGATTGACTACACATAATTCTCCATCTCGTGATGTTGATTTTAAACTGGCAAGTTTCATAAGCCCTCATTAATAGGTGTTGCCTGGGTGCAGCGCAGTGGAACCCGGGATTGAGAAGTAACTCATGCTTGTAAAAACCCGGGTTCCACTGCGCTGCACCCAGGCTACAAAGTCATCGGCTATATTCTTTACACAGATTCTTCTTTCAAAGTACCACGTTTTATTTGATCTCGTTCAATGGCTTCGAATAAAGCCTGAAAGTTACCTTCACCAAATCCCTGATTTCCCTTGCGTTGAATAATTTCAAAAAATACAGGGCCGAAGATATTTTCAGTAAAGATTTGCAGTAATAAACCATGTTTCGGATCACTTTCGCCATCAATCAAAATTTTCTCTTCCTGAAGTTTATCGACTTGCTCTTGATGCCAGGGAAGGCGATCATGTAACATTTCGTAGTAGGTATCCGGGACATCAAGGAATTTAACGCCTTGTTCTCTTAATGTATGCACGGTACGATAAATATTATTCGTGGTTAATGCGATATGTTGGATGCCTTCACCTTTGTATTCGTGAAGAAACTCTTCAATTTGTGACAAATCATCTTTGGATTCATTCAAAGGGATTTTGATTTTTCCACAAGGGCTACCCAGAGCGCGACTTAATAAGCCAGTCATTTTTCCTTTAATATTAAAATAACGAATTTCCTGGAAGTTAAAAATGGATTCGTAAAACTGAGCCCATTTATCCATGTTGCCGCGAAATACGTTATGGGTTAAATGATCAATCATGATTAAACCATTTCCTTCTACTTTTTTATTGGGTTGATGTTCCCAATGAGCAGAGAAGGGTTGATGTTGATCATCAACAAAATAAATAACACTTCCACCTATAGCCTGGATACCAAGTAAACCATGATGAGCATGTGTACAATCTTCAAAAGCAATCGCTCCATGCTTGATTGCATGTTCAAATGCTGCTTTGGCATTTTTGACTTTAAATCCCATGGCGCATGCCCCTGCTCCATGAGTCTTGGCATGATCCTCAGCTTGGCAATTGGTTGCCGCATTTACTATAAATTGAATTTCACCTTGTTGAAATAAGGTGATGTCTTGGTTTTTATGATGTGCAGTAGCTTGGAAACCCATGTCAGTGAATTGTTGATGCAGGCGTTTTTTATCTGGACCTGAAAATTCTAGGAAAGCAAAACCATCTAATCCACAAGGGTTGTTGTTTGTTTGCATTGTCTATTTACTCCTTTAAAATGATTTACCTAATAACAATCACTTCCTCTACAGAAAATGTGGAAAGTAAGTTTCTGTAGCTTGGGTGAAGTACCGTGAAACCTGAGTTTTCAAAATTCCTGGGTGCTACTGTGCCTTACCCAGGCTACGTTGTGTCCTTAAGTTGGTTGTACTAAAAATAATCCATCTGCTATTGGCAATAAACTAATAAACACACGTTGATCATTTTTAATCAATTCGTTAAGTTTCCTAATTTCTCTGGTTTGTCCACCTGTTTCATTCCCATCGATTACTTTACCATCCCAGAATATATTATCTATGGCGATTAACCCTTGAGGTTGAATTAGTTTTAATGCCAATTCATAGTAATTCACATAGTTGGTTTTGTCGGCATCAATAAAAATGAAATCAAATTTTTGCTCCCAACCCTCAGCGATTAACGCGTGTAAGGTATCTAATGCACGACCAAGTCGTAATTCAATTTTATGGTCTTGTTTTGCCTCTTTCCAGAAAAGATGTGCTTTACTTGTCCATTCTGCATTGATGTCACAGGTAATGAGCTTACCGTCATCAGGAAGCATTAAAGACATTGCTAAAGCACTATAACCAGTAAATGTACCTAACTCTAAAACATTTTTTGCATGAATCAAACGCAAGAGCAATTGCATAAACTGTGCTTGCTCCGGCGCGACTTGCATGTTTGCCAACTCCATAGTAGAGGTTTCTTTGCGTAAACCAGTCAGAGAAGGGTGTTCACGCAAAGATTTATTCAGCATGTATTCATAAAGGTCAGGAGTCAGACTTAAATGTTTCATAATATTTCTTTAAGATAGTTTCTCTTTTGCCAAATTATCTGCAATGTCACTGGTAGGTAAATTTTCTTTAACAGACAGAGCAAAAATTTCAGTTAGATGGCCATAAATTGCATCAATCTGTTCATTAATTTTTTCTTCAGGAGTATGAAGATATTTAGATGCTGCAAAAATTAATCCACCTGCATTAATGACGTAGTCCACAGCAAATAAAATACCTTTATCATGTAGTTTTTTACCATGATACGTATGAGCCAGCTGGTTATTTGCTGCTCCGGCGATAATTGCAGTTTGCAGTTGAGAAATAGAGATGTCATTGATAATTGCACCTAAGGCACAAGGTGCAAAAACGTCACAGGGAACCTTGTGAATTTTATCAGTACTTATTGCTTTAGCACCAAATTCAGTAACAGCACGATCAACTGCAGTTGGAGAAACATCAGCTACAGTTAGTGTAGCTCCTAGTTCATGTAACTGTCTGGCGAGCAAAAATCCAACATGACCTAAACCCTGAATGGCTACATGAATGTCTTTTAGGCTTTCTTTTCCTAATTTAAAGGCAACAGCTGCTTGAATGCCTCGTAGAATCCCTCTGGCTGTAGAAGGAGATGGATCACCATGGTATTTGGATAAGCTGGCTACATAGGGAGTATGTTCCCCAATAATATCCATATCTGGCAATTCAGTTCCGCTGTCAAGCGCAGTGATATAACGTCCGTTTAATTCATTAACAAATCGACCAAATTGATGCATGTATTGGGTGCGATCAAACGGACCATTGGGTTTGATAATAACGGATTTACCACCTCCCAAAGGCAGGTTGACCGATGCCGCCTTGAAACTCATTCCTCGCGCAAGACGCATGGCATCTTGGATCGCGGCATAAGTATTCGGATATTCAATAAAACGACAACCACCTAAAGCAGGACCTAATTTGGTATTGTGAATGGCGATTATTGCTTTCATTCCAGTTGCAGGATCTACTTTAAAATGTAAGTCACCAAAACCATGAGAGAGGGCGTAATCGAGGAAATCATCTTCGGCTATTATTGAGTTATTATTTGATATGTCCACTGACATCATTGTTTATGCTCCTCTTGCAAATATTTTTCAGAAGTTATATTCCTATTTTTTGATTAAATCAATGGTAAGGTTAATAATTTGGTGTCTTAAGGTATGCTGGTATACACTTAATTTCATTATTCATCAAGTTGGAGAGAGTCATGCGCCAAGTAGCTGTCAGAATGTTAGCGTTAATGTTAGTTACGCCGTTTGCTTTTGCTGAAAATGTTTTACCGCCTCCCCTTTCTTCTCAGTTAGTTCTTGATAAAATTGATTTTCAAGTTTCAGCAAAACAATGGGTTACAACTCAAACTGCTTTATTGGGAGTCAGTATTAATGTGACTTTAACCAGTGCTGATTTAGTGAAGGCGCGTGCTGATATTATGGAGCGATTAAACAAAATCGCAAAAGGAGAATGGCATTTGATCGAATTCGATCGTTCACAGGATAGTTCTGGCCTTGAAAAGTTATTTGTGCAAGCACAAGCACGAGTGAGCCAGGAAGTGTTGACTGATATTTATAAAAATGCCAAAGATGTGAGTTTACCTGGTGCTAAATATGAGATATCCAGTGTTGATTTCAAACCAAGTTTTGATGAAACTCAGGTTGTTTTAGGGCAAATTCGCCAACGCTTGTATCAACAAGTGAATGATGAGCTTGCCCGCATTAATAAAGCATACCCGGCACAAAATTACAGTGTCAGTAATTTGGTCTTTGTTGAAGGAACTAATCCTCCTCAGCCAAGACCTTATCAAGCTAAGACGATGAATACCATGATGGTAGGAGAAGCAGCTTCTGCGGCTCCGGCTTTGACAGTCAGTAATGAATTAATATTAACTGCAATCGTTGAGGTTGCTTCGAATCGTAAGCAATAAAAATAGTATTAAAGAAAAGTGAAGGGGAATCAATTTGTTGGTTGTTGAAAAAATTATTGGGCATCGAGGAGCATCTGCTTATGCTCCTGAGAATACATTGGCCTCTTTTGACAAGGCTTTGGCTTTAGGATGTCGTTTTATTGAGTTTGATGTTATGTGTAGTGCCGATGGAGAACCTTTTGTAATTCATGACGACAATTTAAAAAGGACAACAAATGGACGCGGTGATGTAGGCATTGTTGAGTCGGGTTATTTGCGCTCGTTGGATGCAGGCTCTTGGTTTTCGCGACAATTTAAAGGTGAGCATATTCCACATTTTAAGGAAGTTCTGAAATGGTTGTCTTTTTCAGGTGTTCAGGCAAATGTAGAAATTAAACCTTACCCTGGTACAGAAGAGCAAACTGCAGTAGCAGTAATGAGCCACATTCAACGTTATTGGCCACAGGATAAAGATCTGCCTTTAGTTTCCAGTTTTTCTTGGGATGCTTTAGTTTTATGTCGCAGTATTGCTCCAGAAATGCCATTAGGTTTACTACTGCATGCCTGGGATGAGCAATGGTTGCAAAAAGCAAAACAGTTAGCGTGTTTTTCCATTCATTTTAATCGCAGGGTTTTAACAGAGGAGCGAGTTAAGGCAATTAAAGCCGCGGGCTATATACTTTGTACTTATACGGTGAATCGCAGACGTTTGGCTAACAAGTTATTTGGCTGGGGGGTGGATGCGGTTTTTAGTGATTATCCTGATTTACTGGCATGAAAAAATTATTACTTTTTTTATTCATTTTCTTTTCTACTCTTTCTGTTCAGGCAAAACGAATTGAACTGGTATTTTGGCATGCAATGGCCGGACATCTGGGTGATGAAGTCAAATTACTTGCTGATGACTTTAATCAAAGTCAAAGAGAATACTTTATTAAGCCTGTTTATAAGGGAAATTATGTAGAGACATTAACAAGTTTTGCTGCTGCATTCAAAGCACATCATCCTCCTGCAATCGTGCAAGTTTTTGAGGTAGGGGCCGCCATTATGCAGTCACCAAAAGGGGTAATCAAATCAGTAGATGAACTAATGCAAGAACAAGGGATGAGCTTACCCCAAGAGGATTTTATTCAATCGGTTCGTGAGTTTTATAGCGATAAGGGCCAATTAATGGCTTTGCCTTTTAATCTCTCAGTTACAACTTTGTATTACAACCTTGATATACTTGCCAAAGTAGGCTATTCCCAAGCTAATTTTCCGCGTACTTGGTCCGAGATGGAGGTGTTGGCAGAGACGTTAAAAAAAGCGGGTTATGATTGTACTTATACAACAGCCTATCCTGGGTGGGTACTTTTTGAATCATTTCTGGCGATTCATGGATTACCGTTAACCCAGAGTAATCCTGCGCGTGCTGTTTATGCAACACCGCAATTACTTCGTCATTTTGAACGTTTGCAACGTTGGCATTCACTGCATTATTTTCGTTATGCAGGCAGGGGTGATGATGCCACTATTTTATTTACCAGCAGCATTTGTCCTTTATTTAGCCAATCTTCTGGGGCTTATAACAGCTTATCAGCCTTGGTTCCCTTTCATTTAGGTATTGCCAGCATGCCTTTGGATACAGAAGTAAGTAAACTAAGGCATGCAAATGTTGCCGGGGGTGCTGCATTATGGGCTGTTGCCGGGCAAACGAAGGAACAATATAAAGGGATAGCCCAATTCTTTGCTTTTATTGCCAAACCCGAAACACAAAAACGTTGGCATGAACATACAGGCTATCTTCCCATAGGGCTACAAGGTATTTATGAAGATATTTTGCGCAGCAGCCGTCATCCTACCTTATTGATGGCGCGTACTGATTTAGCTGGTGAATTACAAGAAAAACCACTACAACATTTTGGTCCACAAAATCAGATTCGAAGTATCAATGATGAGGTTTTGGAGGCGATGTTTGCTGGTTTTCTAAATCCCAATAAGGCCATCCAGGAGTCTGCAGCGCGAACCGATCATATATTATTGCGTTTTGTAAGAAATACTACGGGACAATAATGATAAGAAATCAAAAATACTCTGTATTCGATTATAAAAAAAACCCTCCATAGGGTGGAGGGTTTTAGAGAGCATTTGATCTATAATTACACAGTTAATTTACTGTTGATTTCTTCCATTTGTTTTAATAACTGTTCTTCTTGCTCTTTCATTTTGTCCAGTTTTAATGTTCCTTCTTCGATTGCCTTCTGAAGTTCTATTATTTTTTCTCCTAGTAGTATTATTTCCTCTTCGACTTCATGAATCGTTTGTCTTACTTCTTTTGTTTCCATTCCGAGTTCCATTCTCTTAAGTGTTGTTCTTACCCACAGCAAATAAAGAGATGGATTGTTAGTGTAACGAGTAATTGGTTGTCCCTCTTTTCTTCCCGGTACGAGTGAATTTATTTCATTTTCAAGATCACCTACCTCTTTGAGTTTAACCAGCTCGTGTTCTTTTGTTTCTTTCGTGTGCTGCCTGTCCTTTAATAACTCTTTTAATATATCCAATTTTTCAGTGAGTTCCATAATTTTTTCATGTAAAGGTACACATTGTTTAAACAATCCAAAAGTGATGAAACCTCTTACAGCACTTTGTAGGAGAACAATGGCTTCCTCTTCTTTTTTAGCTTGCTTTTCCCTGTTTTCCATAACTTCTCTTGTTTTTGCAGCAGAATCTTTAGGATCAATGATCGCATCTACAGTAAGAATTAAACCTTTGCCTTCATATCGTTTATCAATGTATTGTTGAGCACGAGCTTCGACATCTTTATTTCTTACGCAACGACCAGCTGCCTGAGGTCCTGACAGGATTCCATTAATCACATTGATATCTGATTCAATAACAGGCGAATTAGTATTTATAATTTGCACGTTCAAGATATCTCTGATACTCACCCCTGTTGCAATCACCTGATCCGCTACAATATGGGTCCTCAATCCTACTTCGATTTGAGCAAGTTGCTCATCAATTGTAGATTGTGGCGTACTCATATCAATTGCACTGGAATAATTCTCAGTTGCTTTCAATGTGTCTAAATCAACCGGAGTGGCCCCAGTTATAACTTCAGATATGGGTTGTGATGCTTTGACCTTATTTAGCATTACTTCTGCTCTATCCAATATCAATTTGGTAATGGCTTCCTTTTGTGCAGTAGGCAATTTGGAAATAGGAGCGCCAAACTTTTCTAAAGCTTCTTTTAGTGTTTCCCTGCTTTTTGTTTCACATAATTCAAGCTTGAGAAAAAATGGTTTGGGTATCTCATCATTTTTCGTTTTATATTTCGCAATATACTCATCACATTCTTTTAAATAGTCGCCAAGTTTGTGAGTTCTGTCCTTTTCAGCAATATCTGTATGCTTATCATTGAAGACAAGAGCAAGAGCATAGCTATTGATCGCTCTTTGAATATCTTTCTGTTGTTCGCTATCAATATCCCCCTTCAAATTCACTGCAGGTTTGGCAACAGTTTTTCTGAACTCTATTTCATCTACGGCGCCAAATTTCTCAGTCAATTTCAATCGTGCTTCGCATTCAGATTTTTGTCTGAGTTTTGCAACTCCATCTTGGTATTTTTCAATGGTCACCCTATCTCCATTTGCGATCTTTTGATAGATCTCAGCTAGTTTTTCACGAGTGACTTTATCGTCAGAGAAGCCCATGTTGCGTTGACAACGGATACGGTTCAATTCTAAAGCTTGATTAATGGCTTTTGCTTGTGCTAAAGAGTCTTCGAGTCCTTCTGATGATATAATCTGTTTCTTTAATTCAACAGGATCAACATAACCATTCATTCCTTCTTCGAGATAATAATCATCAAAGTAGTGAGCTACGGCTTGGTCAATCAAATCTCCTTCTTCCAAATAAGCCATTTCAGGTTTAATCGGGCGAATAGTTCCTAGTTGAATTGCAGCACCAAGACTTAAATCATCTAAAGGGGTACCCTTAAAGAGACCGTATAGTTCAGAAGTTGGAGTGGCTGTTAAAGCCAGAACTGAATTGCGTTCTTTTATTCCTTTCAAAATTTCTGCATCTTCGGGTTTAAATGTATGGCGATGACTTTCATCAATCAATACCATAGAATCTTTTATTTCATCGGCAATGATCTTGAATAAAGGATGCTCAGCTTGTAAAACAATTTGATCAAAAGGTTCAGTACCTGCAATCACCTTGCGAAAATATGTTTTGATTTCTAGTACATTTGCTTCCTCGATATTACTTAAATCATCCTCCAAAGCGTCCCAAAGAACATCAACCTTACCTTTGAGAGTATCTAAAGTGAAAATTCGTGCAGGAGCTACTTTAACACCGTTAACAATTCCTGCACCAAGCAGATCACTTGTTTCCTTTGATTGTTGATTGACCAATGTTTGATCAGGAACAATCATGACTGTACGACCAACGGCTTGA
Organism: Legionella tucsonensis; assembly: GCF_001468035.1. Taxonomy (GTDB): domain Bacteria; phylum Pseudomonadota; class Gammaproteobacteria; order Legionellales; family Legionellaceae; genus Legionella; species Legionella tucsonensis. Next base: position 1,990,576 of record NZ_LNZA01000001.1, on the reverse strand, counting down.
GCAATACCAGCCATAACAATACTTTTCCCTGAGCCAGTACCCATAATTGCGAGTCGTTGTTCTTTTCCATCTTTTAAGCTGTCATGAAATTTAGCTAAAATTTCATTTTGATATGCGTATGGAACGAAAGATTTGGTACCAACGGATAATCCTTTTTTAGTTACCGCACGAAGATCACCATCTTTATCATAGGTTAATTTAACAGAAGCTGTGTGATCATTATCGAAGAATAATTTTCCTCTACTCACTTCGGAAGTTAGCTTACTTGTAATGTTAACAGTATAATTTTGTGTAGTATCTACTCCTTCAAAAACCAAATCAATTGTATAAACTGCACCACCAATAGTAATAGCAGCTTCAAGATGTTGTTTTCCGTCTATTTTTTCTTCCCATTTACCGCCTTCTCCAGGCTTACCGGCTTTTGCTAAAATCGCTTTTACCACATTGCCGATCTTAGGATCCTTTTTTGAGTTTTCTATTTCAATACTTTCTTTTGCTGAACCTATTGTCACTACCGCCCCATTTGTTACAACTTCGCTTAACAAATGAACCGCTGCAACGGTATCCGTGTAATCTTTTAGATCTTTAATTTGTTGCTCAACAACATCTCGACTTGCGCCCATCTTAAATTTCCCCTTAAATATTTTATACTTAAATTTTTAAGTTAGGTCATTGTGGGTTTTATTTGAGTTTGTAGGCCACAATTTACCTAATGGTTGCCATTATACAAAAAGAATCTTAAGTGACTATTAAGTGATTTTATTGAAGATAAATTGATCATTAATGGAGGGGTAAAATAAAATAATAAGAGAATTAAAGAGCTTGTATTTCTATTATTTACTATATTTAAAATATATTTTCTTTGTTACCATCTTGATCTCAATGAATATTTGCTGTACTCAAAAATAATAAATAAAATTTCATTGATTTTTTATTTGAGACGTAAAGAAGAAATGGCACAGGATGGTGAGGCGGTAAATGACATATTTTAAGATCAATCAAATAATTGCACCAAAAGGTAAGATTATGACTCTCTTAAATAAATTAGGTTTGGAGCCTGATGAACGAATGCTGAAAACGCTTGAAGAGAATCCTGAATACGTTAATCGGCTTGCTTTCTTATTCAAGCTGTTAAAAAAATGTAACATTAAGCTGAATGATAAACTTCATGATGTCATTGCAGCTAACGTTTCGTATGCAGGTAACGTGACTAATTTATTAGATTTTATGCATGCTGAGGGAATTGATGTGACTCTTTTTCCTCTGGAGCGTTTATTTACTAGTGCACAATCAGATACAGCCCTGGTACAGGGGATGCGGCGGCTCAAAACGCGAGACTCTCTTGATTTGTCCTCTGTAAATCTTTTGCTTGCCTATCCCGAGCATTCTTTATTGCTTGCTGAGTTAATCATTAATTTCCAGCAGCATGCCTATCTTACAGAAAAAGTAGTCGAAAAACTCAATAAATTTTCTGCAAAAAATATGGATACGGTGATAAGACTGCTTACTCTTCTTTTAAATAAAAATCTCTATTACTTTGAATGTTTCGACATTCTTTTAAGGCAGCAGGAATATATTGATAAAATTTATGAGGGTACTGCAAAACTTACCGTAAAAAATACACTCGCAGCAAGTTACTTTAGTGTCATTGAGAATAATCCAGAGAATGCCAATGTTCTTGCTAATCTTATATTGCTATTACATAACGCTTCAGTCATTGATTATAAAAAAGCAGAAGATTTATTAGTGGTAAGCAAATTGGGAATTGGAGCATTTCATTTCTTATCCCACCTGCAACAAGCCGGTATGCTGGATTCTGAAAATTATAAAAAAGTTTGTCGAGATACTTCAATTCTAACCCAGAAAGAAGTCGTTGGGTTGTTCATGAATATTCCTTTATTTGAAGAGTTCGATAAAGACGAACTCGAACAAATGCTTCGTTTAATTACTGAAGAACCAAGTTCTGAGACCCATTTAGGTAAATTTGTTGAAATGATTGAAAAGCATCAATTAATTAAAAAACCAAATTTTAAATAATGAAATTTGCTTTAATATGTTCATTTGTGTTATATTTTAGTCCTTTGAGAGCAATTTAAGGACATAAATGGGCGGAGTTAATAGCAATAGTATAGAGAGCACAAGCACTCAAACAATTATCCAAAGTTTAAAGCCTAGAGTTGTCCAAGAAATAATACGAGCCTCACCTATTGATAGAAAAGAAAAAGCAGCCGTGAGTAATGATTTTCTTAATCGTTTGAATATACTAGGTTTGGAAAGTGATCCTCGAACGATTAATCTTATTACAAAATATCCTCAATCTGGTAACCGTTTAATTTCCTTGTTTAAGGTGTTGAAAGACTTCCAAATTACCTTGACTGATCAACTCGAGTATATTATTGCCCAAAATATTTCCAATGTTGGTGGTGCTGTTCATTTATTGGGAGTAATGAAAGAACTTGATATCAATCCTCATTTTGTTGTACTGGAGCTTTTGTTTCAATCTGCAAGAGCCGATGAAACTGTGGTACAAAGCGCACGATATTTAAAAGATGGAAGCCTTCTTGATAGATTCAGTTTTAATTTAATCCTTACTTATCCTGAGGAATCACTGAATATTTCCCAGTTTCTTATTGACCTTCAGGGGCGTGCATACGATCCAAAATCTTTAATAGATAAGCTTCGTGCGAGTTCGATTTCAACAACACACATGAATACAATGCTTAAACTGCTTAGTTTCTTGTTAATAAATGATATTTATGATTTGGATATAGTTGATATTCTTTTAAGAAAAGAACAATTCATTGATAAAATTTATGAAGGTGCTAAAAAGCTTTCAGCAGTTCCCGAATTGTTAAGTGACTATTTTGAGTTACTTGAAGGAAATCCCGAAAATGCTAATATTTTTGCGAAAAATCTTTTGTTATTACACAGTGTATCACTTATTAGTTGCCGTTCATCAAAGGAAGATTTTTTAAAGGTAAGCCAATTAGGTGTCGGAACATTTCATTTTATGAATCACTTGCAGCAAGCAGGCATGTTGAATGCTGAAAGTTATCAAAAAATTTATGAAAATAATAGCACCTTAGAAAGACCAGATATCATTTCAAGTTTAATCAACCTGCCTTTAATGACTAAATTTACACCAGAAGAATTAGTGAAAATGATGGCATTAGTGGCCAAGCCAGCAATTTCTGTTACCTTGAGAGATGTTGATGGATTCAATGAAGTTTTAGAGGAACATCAATTTCGTGTGAGTAGGGCTCCCGGTTGTTCGCCTATGGGTTCGGGGCGTTAGTAAGTAAGCAAGTAATTAAACTTGCTTGCTTTTCTTTTTATGAAAGGCATTCCATGCCTTTTATGTCGAACTTAAAAGATGCATCCAATTTTTTTACGGACTTGGTAGTTCCTTAATCTGTTGCATCTTAAGCTGTTGTATCTTAATCTGTTGCATAATTACTTGCCTTTCCACCTCCTCCTCTTGCTGTCGGACGGCAATCGAATCATTTATTGCATTAATCGTATGTTCTTGCTCAATGACAGCTTCACTGTCTAGAGACGTATTTGCATCTGTTGGTACATCGGGATAAGCCACTTGTGGTGGATTATATCCAGGAGCATAAGTGTAATGGATTGGTTGATATGTGGTACCCACTACATAAGCTGATGGTTGTCCACAGCCTGTTAGAATAAGTATCATTCCCAAGCTAATAAAATAGGTAACTTTTATCATAAAAATCGCCTTTAAGGCATACAGGAAATCAAACCTATTACCTTTTTGGTTAATTTGTATAATTATAGAACAAAAAGTTCATTATTTTAACAATTTGGTGGGAGCCTGGATGTATTCAATTATGTTGGAAAAACCTGGGCATCATTGTTCTGTACCCAGACTTACGGTTCATTATAAAGGCTCGAGGAAATTTCCTAGATTGGGTTTTTGACCCAAACGGTATTGATAAACCATATAGAAAGCCATAATGTTTTTTAAGTAGTTACGTGTTTCTTTCCAGGGAAGAGTTTCTATCCATATATCAATTTCTTTAGGAGGATGTGTTTTTAGCCAATAGACTACCTGTTTGGGTCCTGCATTGTATGCTGCCGCAATGAGTATAGGATGATTATCGAATCGTTTTGCAAGTTGCTTTAAATAAGCCACTCCGATATTAATGTTCTTTTGAGACAAGAATAATTGCTTTTGATCATTATATGGAATCTTATCTGCTTTTGAGACTACTCTCGCTGTATAAGGCATGACTTGCATTAACCCTCGAGCTCCTGCAGAAGAGGTCACATCGTCTCTGAATCCGCTTTCTTGGCGAATGATGGCGTAAATAAATTCTGGAGCAACTGCATATTTTTTAGAGTAAAGCGCGACGCTGTCTTTATATGCTAATGGAAACCTTAATGAAAGTTGATTATTCAGTGTTTCATTATTGCTTAAGTAAACCGATTTACCATGCCATTGTAATTTCTTATCTATCCAATAGACCAAAGCGCTTGCCTCGTCTTTAGGTAATTCACTGATGAAATCATTGAGCAGGCGTGATGCCTGCAGAGTTTGCTTGGTCATGTAGAGCGTTTGAATTTGATCAATAAACGCTTGATAGGGTTTCAATACATCCAAATTTGTTGTAGGAATTTCATTAGTAAAACTGGGTGTTTTATTGAGATGAAGGCTTGCAAGAAACCCATAATACTGTCTATTTTTTGCTAGATGTTCGTAAAGAGTTCGTGCTTCTACTTTTTTCCCTTGTGCTTCTAAAGAGCGTGCTAGCCAATATTGCCAACAGGGTTCTTCTTTATGTTTTGAATTATTAATTAATGCGGTGACTTGTGCCCAATTTTTTCGCTTTAAAGCAAAACGAATTTGCCAATCCAATAACACATCATTGTAGTATTGTGGTTTTACTTTGGCGAACCATTCTAATGCATCTTCATGATTACGCATGGCTTTATAAAGAGCTATATGAGCTAAAAAAGCTTGTTGCTGTGCATGACTAAGCATTTTTGGGGTTTTGCTTTGCTGCCATAGCTTAAGTGCTTTATCCATATTAATCGAAACCATACGCTTCAGACCGTAAAGGTAGATGTCATCATTTAATACACCCGGGTTGAGCTTGCTGATGTTCTCAGGATTTTGATAAACAGTATTTAAAGCATTCAGTTCTAGTGGATGAGGTTTTTTGTATTTTGTCAATAAATAGCGGGCTAATTGGATATTACGTCGCTCCAAAGCCAGAGCAATTCGTTGAGTAATTAAGTTTTGATCGAAATTATTATCTTGCAAAAGTAAGTCAAACAAACTATTGCAGGAGGGTGGTCTTGAATCGCCGCTTAACCATAGCGGAATGGATGCTTTTAATGCTTCTTGTTGCTTCCCTGTATTGTAATTTGCAATTTGCTCATAACAAACGAGATTGAGATCATTAGAAGGTTGATAATATTGGCTAAAGTGAGTCCAATCTTTATTTTTCGCTAATTCATACAGCCATTTTTCGCGTAATTTGGTTGATAAAGGAGCGGTTCCGCTAATGAACTCCAAGAAAGGTGCACTGGGTGTTGTAGTAGGTAGATTTTGACTAAAGGACAAATAGTTATTAAAACGCTCCATATATTGTTCTCCCGAAAGGGCGAGGCAATTTTGGAAACTAATAAATACGCATAAAAATAAAATAAATTTTTTCATAACTTTTCTTATTTAATGTCCTTAGATGGTTGCTAATTGCCTCCGCATGGCATCAATTGTTTCTTTATAATTTTTACTATTGAATACTGCAGCACCAGCTACAAATTGGTTTGCACCTGCGCGTGCCAAAGTCGCAATATTATCTATGGTCACGCCACCGTCGACGCAAAGATCGAGTTGAGGATAGAGTTTGCGGACTTGGGGTATTTTATCAATAATTTCCGTGATAATTTTTTGTCCTCCAAAGCCGGGGTTTACGGTCATGATTAGGACAAAGTCGAGTTTATGAGCGCACCAGGTTAATACTTCAATTGGTGTTGCCGGGTTTAATACAAGACCTGCTTCACATCCTAAATCTTTGATGAGCTTTAAGCTGCGGTCCACATGTATGGTTGCATCGGGATGAATACTAATTCGCTTTGCTCCTGCATTTGCGAATGCTTCAATTAGTGTATCAACTGGATTTATCATGAGATGAACATCAATAGAAAGCTTCGGGAAGCGTTTGCGTAAGGCCTCACAGAAAGCAGGGCCAAACGTTAAATTAGGTACATAATGATTATCCATAACATCAAAATGAATAAAATCTGCTCCTGCGTTCATAACAGACTCTACTTCATCACCAAGACAAGTAAGATCTGCAGATAAAATTGAGGGTAAAATATGATAAGTCATACAGTAATTTTTAAATTTAAATAGGTAGGTATATCATATGCTGTCTTGAAAAAACATTCTACGATGTTAAGCAAAGAGTGTGGCATTTATTGTTTTGACACACTCGATTGAATGCTTCGCCGGATTCTTGCATCTTGAGAATTTGGTCAAAATATGAGACAATATGTTTCTATTTCTGCTCTTGTAATTTTGAAACTCAAGGTAATAGGAGTTGCTTCCTTTTCGTTAGCATTGAGCCATAATGCTCTGATTTTCGAGTACTGAAGCGCAGCATACACGGAGTATGTGAGCATAGCAGCACAGAAAATTAGGTTCGGTTTGGCACTAAAACAGTCGAAATGGAAACAGACCCTAGAGAAATTACAGAGACCTAATCATGCTTTTTAGGGAGAATAATATGAGTCAAAACTGGCCTACCAGAGACAAAGATTTACAAGCCGCCCGTGTGATTATGGAAGAATACGCTAGTGATCGTGAAAGTGATACCTTAGGTCTTTTTGAAATTGTTGTAGATCAAGCCGAAAAAAAAATGAGTTTCCGTTTATCTGGATGGGTTGTCATTTTAGCAAAACATTTTAATTCAACGTATGGTGTGAGCCAGGGTGATTTTATAACACGGCAAGTCATTACACGTTGCTTGACTCAAGGACACACATTACATTAAATCTTTATCTTAAATGTAATCACTTGCTTCCTCTATTTTAATGTGTATTTGAACAATTTGATTTGAGCGGCAGGTTGTACAAGAAATTTTCTCACAACCTGCCGCTCAAATACAGCTGCACTGAGCACTTAAACTTCCCTGATTTGGTTATTTCCTTATACGCTTTTAGAATTGATATAGGTATTTATTGTAATTATGTTTGAATTCCTTGGAATTTTGATATTGGACCAAAGCTTGGTTTAGTTTTGTTAATAAGTCAGAGTCAGCAGGATTAACAACTATCCCATAACCATAACCGTACATATAGCGTGGGCCTATTAATCTAAATGTGTTTGCTGAATTGGATGCCCAGTAAACAGCTGTCGAGTTATCCATTAGAATAATATCTACCTTTCCTCCACTTAAAGCCGCGAGTTGCTCTTGAATACCGGTATAATATTTAACATTGGGATTTTGTACCCCCATCTCCTTTAGCTGGTCTAAAAATACGGTGCCTGTTTCCAATCCTATTTTTTTAGTATTTAAGAGGTTCAGACTAAACAGTTCTTTTGTATTAGATGCTCTTTCTAGAAATCGAGAGAAGCTTTGCAGATAGGGTAGGCTGAAATTGACTATTTGTGCGCGTTCAGTAGTAATGGTTATCGAGCTGACCGCGACATCTACTTTTTGGTTAATAACTGCATCGATTAATTGATTGAAACGCATCACATGAAAGACACAGGTTCTATTCATGATTTTGCATAGGCTGTTCATCATATCAACATCAAAACCAAAGACTTGATTATGATTACCTTGCATGACGAACGGAGGATCGAAGCTTTCGACCCCTACATTTAAAGGTTCACCTTGAGCACAAAGTGAAGAAGTAAAACAAATAAATGCAATCAGAACTAATCGAATCATTTTATATTTATACAATTGTTATTGATTTTTATAGATCATATTATAACGAGAGTATCCATTTTGGAATGAAAAAAAGAAAATTTATGCAAATCGAAATCCCTGAGTTATTGCAATCAAAAGCATGGTTCATTGAAAAGCATCTTTCCGATTTGCAGCATCCCTTGCATGAAAGTGCCATCAAACTACTCCTTATTAGTGATTATGCATGCAGACAGATTCAATTATTAAAAGCATTGCTCATAGAGGACAAGTGCTGTTCTTTGATAGCGCGAGAAGATTATTTTCGTATTTTGGAAAATGTGTCATTTAATTTGCCGCAAGCAGCCTATTTGCGTGCATTACGTCATTTTCGCCATACGCATTTTTTACGGTTACTTCTTCTTGAACTATCAGGTATTGCCGATACAGAGCAGATTCTGCGTGCATGGTCTGATTGTGCCGATGCGCTTATTTTGCATGCACTTGATTATTGCAAACAAGGCTTATCCTTACGTTACGGAATTCCGCGTGATGCAAATGGAAATGAAGTAGAGCTCTTTACTCTGGCCATGGGGAAACTAGGAGGCAGAGAGTTAAATTATTCTTCAGATGTTGATCTTATTTTTGCTTATACCCTTGTAGGAGAAACAGATGGCGAAGAGTGTATTGATAATCAGCATTATTTCAGTAGGTTAGTTCAGCAGTTTGTGCAGACCTTACAAAATGTAACCCCAGATGGGTTTGTATTTCGAGTAGATTTAAGATTACGACCTAATGGTGACAGTGGTCCACTGGTTTCAAGTTTGGCTGCTATGGAAACTTATTACCAAGAACAAGGCCGTGATTGGGAACGCTATGCTATGGCTAAGACACGGGTCATTTCTGAAAAAGCGGATGAAATGCAGCCATGGTTTCAGCGATTGATTATCCCTTTTGTGTATCGACGTTACGTAGATTTTAGTGTAATTGAATCGTTGCGTAGCATGAAAGCGATGATAGAGCGAGAGGTGCAAATAAACCCTCGGCTGGATGATATCAAGCGAGGTAAAGGCGGAATCAGGGAGCTGGAGTTTGTTATTCAGAATTTTCAGTTAATTCGCGGAGGGCGTTTGCCGCAATTACAAGAACAAAATGCCTTGTCGGTTCTTGCTGTCTTAAAGCATGAAAAATTGTTACCGCATACTGATGCGTTAAAACAAGCTTACCTTTTTTTACGCAAGCTTGAAAACACGATCCAGAGTTTAAATGATCAGCAGACTCACTCTTTGCCAGAAGATCCAGTGAAACAGGAGCAAATTATTTTAGCTATGGGGTTTCTTTCCTGGGACAATTTAATTAACAAATTGCATAAATATCAACGGATTATCAGTTATGCTTTTCATTCCGTGCTTGGCAAAGTCAAAGATTATGAGGATGAGAAAAGATTACTAACGAATCAGTTAGCTAGCCTTTGGCAAGGACATGTTGAAACCACTATGGCAATTAATTTGTTAGCTAGCTTAGGTTTTGCGAATGCTCCCCATTGTTATCAGATGATTCATTCTTTTCGTCATAGTCCTCGTTGTCGACGTTTACCACAAGGCGCGCGAATGCGTTTGGACCGATTCATGGTGATGTTGCTTGCTGAACTGACTCACGTTGAAAAAACGGATGAAGTTTTATTACAAGTGATGCATTTGCTCGAAAATATTGTTGGGCGTAGCGCTTACCTTGCTTTATTAACCGAGAATCCACAGGTTTTAACTGAATTATTATTTTGGTTCGCTCAAAGTCCGTTTATCACTTCCTTGCTGGTGAATCAACCTTTTCTATTGGAAGTATTATTGGATCAGGGGCAAGAATGGCGACCTCAGTCGCTGCATCAATTACAAAGACTATTAATTGAAAAATTAGCGCATCACCATGATGTTGAAGTGCAAGAGGAAATATTACGTCAATTTAAGCTAACCAATTGGTTAATGGCAGCGCGCGCAGAACTTTATGGATTTTGCAGTGCTGTGCGTATTGGACAATTTTTGTCGGATGTGGCTCAAGTCATTGTAAGCCAGGTTTTGGTCATTGCCAGTGAACAATTACGTTCGCGGTATCCAGAAATGGAGCAAGCAAAATCACACTTTGCAATTATTGCATATGGAAAATTGGGCAGCCGTGAAATGAATTACGCTTCTGATTTGGATTTGGTGTTTTTACATTCGGCAAAACTATCAGAAGAAGCATTAATTACTCGTTTAACTCAAAAAATTTTGCATATGCTGACTACTCGCTCCCAATCTGGAGTGCTTTATACGGTAGATACTCGTCTTAGACCTTCGGGAGCGGCGGGCTTACTGGTTAGCCATGTTGATGCTTTTGTTGAATACCAGAAAAATCAGGCATGGACGTGGGAGCATCAGGCATTATTAAAAGCACGTATTTTGACAGGAAACGCAAGGATTAGGCATGCTTTTTTGCAATTGAAAAAATCGGTATTGTTATTGGGACGAGATAAACCTACCTTGTTGCAGGACGTATTGGCGATGAGATCCAAAATGGAACAACATCAAGATAGAAATCCCATTTCTGGTGGTTTGTTAGATTTGGAGTTTTTAGTACAGTATTTAATACTTCATTTAGGGGCCCCTTCATTAGCCCGTTATACAAATACATTAAGCCAACTCCACCATTTGTTTTTAGCAGGGGTTTTAAATAAAGAGCATTACTCTTTTTTAAAAAAAGCATACAAAAAACACCATCAGCTATTGCATCAAAATTTATTGCGCCCAGGGATTGTAGATAACAAAAGCATGCAGGATGAAATATTGGCTGTGTGTAAAGCGATTTTTAGTAAAGCTTTTACATAACCCGCGAATGGATTACGAGTTCTTCCTGCATCAGGGGTTATTTATTTGAATTCAGCGTAAAGATCGTAATCATCACTATCTGTAATTATGACTTCTGCAAAAGATCCCACTTTAACTCCAGGAGTCGGCGGTAAAATAACGAGACCATCAATTTCCGGAGCATCACTTTGGCTTCGTGCGATGATTCGCTCCTGATTTACTTCATCAATTAATACAGTTTGTATACTATCAATTTTATTTTCTAGCTTATCGTGGCTAATTTCTGCTTGTAATTGCATGAAGCGATGATAACGTTCTTCTTTAATTTCTTCCGGTACTGGGTCGCTTAATTCATTTGCTTTAGCTCCTTCAACTGGAGAGTATTTGAAACAGCCGACTCGATCTAACTGAGCTTCCTCGAGAAAGTCGAGCAATTCTTCGAACTCTTCTTCTGTTTCTCCAGGAAAACCAACAATAAAAGTCGAGCGCAGGGTAATATCCGGGCAAATTTCTCGCCAAGAAGCAATGCGCAATAAGGTATTTTCACTGCTTGCGGGGCGTTTCATTGCTTTGAGTACCCGCGAGTTTGCATGCTGTAATGGAATATCCAAATACGGGAGAATAAGGCCATCTCGCATTAAAGGTATAATTTCGTCTACATGTGGGTAGGGGTAAACATAATGCAGACGTATCCAAATGCCAAGCTCTCCTAGTTGCTCGCATAAATCATAAAAACGTGTGTTAACGGCTTTTCCTTTCCAGTTTATCGGTTGATAGCGTGTATCCACGCCATAGGCACTCGTATCCTGAGAAATCACTAAAATTTCGTTAACACCTGCATCTTTTAATTTTTGGGCTTCAGTCAAGACTTGAGCCATTGGGTAACTTTGTAATTTGCCGCGCATGGTAGGAATAATGCAAAAAGTACATTTTTGATTGCATCCCTCAGATATTTTCAAGTAAGAATAATGACGTGGGGTTAATTTAATTCCTTGAGGAGGAATAAGTTGGGTAAAAGGATCTGACGGTGGAGGTAAATGCTGATGGACTGCGTTTACCACTTCTTCATAGGCATGTGCGCCACTAATGTGCAGAACATCTGGGCATGTTTCTTTAATGATCTCTGCTTTGGCACCTAGGCAACCTGTGACAATAACACGCCCGTTTTCTGCCATTGCTTCTTTAATCGTATCCAGTGATTCTTTAACGGCACTATCAATAAATCCACAGGTATTGATGACTACTACACCTGCATCTTGATAACTGGACACTAATTCATATCCCTGAGCACGCAATTGGGTGATGATGCGTTCTGAATCTACCAGAGCTTTGGGACAACCCAGGCTAACAAAACCTACTTTATGATTCATAAAACTCTAACTGTAAAAAAAGTGAACGAATTATACATCTTAAAGTGCCTTTTTGTCGACAGGGTTATAGTAAATTTAAGTTATTTATCCTTATGCACTGCGCATAAAAGCGTGGTAGGTAGGAGGTTCGTTATGTAAGAGTGAATTGACAAAATAATTTGCATGTTAAACCATCATTATTTTTTTATTATTGCGTCCACTTGGTTCTGTTGATTTAAAAATGCATGTACTTTTGCCATAGTTTCATTCCATGAAGGTAAATTTTGATATGCTGCAAGAGAAGAAATACTCATTTTTTTTAACAAATCTCGATTTTTAATTAATCTTATAATGTACTCTTTAAGCGTTGTACTGTCGCCAGGAGTAATCAAAAATCCATTAATTGTATCATTAACAATTTCCGGCACACCGCCGGTATTGCTTGCAATGACGGGAATACCTGCTCCCATTGCTTCTGTATAAACGATTCCATAGCTTTCAAAATACGAAGGAACAACCAATACATGATGTAAAAGAAGTTCTTTTTTTAAATGTTTAATATCGAGTGCTCCATGAATTTTTATATTTTCTTCAAGTTTTAAATGGGTGATCATCTTGAATATTTTTCGGGTATATTTCGCATCAAAATGAAGGCCGCCTACAATCGATAATCGCCAAGAGCGGGAGTCTATTTGAGACAAAGCCCGCAGTAATATATGCAGCCCTTTGTTATATAATAGATTGCCGATAAAAATAATCATAAGTTTATTGTCTTGATATTTAAATCCAATGTCATCTCTTGTCCTAGCCAGTTGCAGGCGATCTTTACCGGGATAGGCGATCAATGAGTTATGGTTTTTTCCAATAATTTTTGAAATGGATTTTTCTGTGGAAATGCTATTGAAAATAAAACCATTTACAGATTTAAGGTAGATGCTTTCTATTTTTTTAGTGAGCCATTTAACTAAAGTATTTTGTACTGCATTCGCCTGTAAAAGATGAACAATACTTATAATTGGAAAATTCCCCAACTCTTTTAGTTTCTTATTTAGAATAAATAATGAATTAAAATTCATCTCATCTTGTAAAAGAACATCAGGAGAGAACTCAATAATTTCATTGGTTAGTTTTTTTGAAAAATTATTTCTGATTAACCCCCAAAAATTCTTTTTCTCTTGCGAAAAAATCTTAACAACTACGCCTTGTGAACGTAAGTATTCAACCAACTTATAATCATAAATATATCCGCCGGTTGTTGTCGTGATAGAGCCATAAAGAACCAATCCTATGCGCATTTGTTTTCTCGATAACTGGCTTGTGCAATATCATCCTCCCATAATCTAACGGTGATTTGACTGTCAACCGGGAGCTCAATGTGATTATTAAATTTTTGCCAGAGAATTTTAGAAAAAAGTTCGAGACTTGGATTTTGGTTTTTAAATTCAGGAAGCTCATTTAATATCTTATCCTGAAAATAGGATATTAACTGATCGATGTGTGTCCTAACTTCAACAATATCAATCAGAAAATTGAACGGGTCAAGCTTTGTATTTTCAATTTCCAATTCAAAACTATAGTGGTGGGAGTGTCTTAAATTTTCTGCTCCAAAATCTTTCCCAATCAAGAAGTGTTGTGCAATGAAATTTTTTCTTAACATTAAATGATGCATCATTTACTCCCCATAGGTTAAAGTGATAAATAAAGTATCATGTGGATTAGAATCCAATAATTGATAGGCTTTATTCGCATCAGTAATATGAAATTTATGAGAAATGAACCGAGCTGGATTTATTTTCTCTAACATTTTAAAAACTACTTCAAATCGCCTTTCTTTTGTCCATCTACCTTGCAGCTCAGAGGCAATCGTACTGACTTGACTTGCAATGACTTTAATTCGATTTCGATGAAAACGACCTCCTAAATCGATAGCACATGGTTTTCTTCCATACCAAGATCCCAGAATAATGCGCCCTTCATAAGCAGCAAATGAAATGGCGCTATTGAGTGCATCAGGATTACCTGTCAATTCATAGATAAGATCAATAGTGTTCGACTTTACGTTTTTAAGGTAATCGGTCACTTGCAAATGAAGATCAGATTGTGAGGCATCAAAAGTATGCTCAGCTCCTAATTCCATACATAAATTTCTTCTTTTTGTATGTAGATCAATCCCAAGAAGACTGGCTAATGGAAATTGTTGCAATAAAGCCGTAGTAAGAAGGCCTACAATTCCAAGCCCCAGAATAAGTACATTTTCTCCGATTAAAGGGGAGCCATCTAGTATCAAATTTATTGCCGTTTCCATATTAGGTATAAATAATGCATCATAAGGAGATATATGCTCCGGGAACACAATAAGCTGTGTTTCATTTGCGCAAAAATAACTTTCATGTGGATTAAATACAAAGACCCATCGATCTAATAAATGGTTTAGTTTTCTAGTACCTGTTTCAATTACTTTCCCAATAGAACAATAACCGTATTTGAATGGGTAATTTAGTTTATGTTTGAGCGAAGGAATTGTTTCATCCAGACACAGATCGGTTGGCATTAAGCCCCGATAAAAAAGCATTTCTGTACCTGAACTTATTCCTGAAATAATGTTTTGAATCAACACTTCATTTGTTTTCGGTCTCGGAATAGATTCTTCCAAGACAGATACTTGCTTGGGTTGATTAAAATAAAGCACATGATTTTTCAAGTTAGATTCCTTTCTATATCTGCCATGATGATAATATCTTTGCCTAATTTATACTGAAGTACATTTTTTAATTGAGGAAAACCTAAATTTTCTTTAATTTCTTTTGATAAAACAGAAATTCCACCAACAAAAATAGGAGCCATAGTGATGATTACTTTATCCACATGATTTTCATTAATGAAATTAGTAATAATGTCTCTTCCCCCTTCGACCATTACCGTTTTAAAACCAAAAATAAATAACTTCTCTAGCGTTTGACTTAAATCAGCACGACCATCTTGAGTTGAGTCTACTACAACAATTTTAGCGTTCATTTGTGTAAGTAATTTTTGTTTTTCAGGATCTGCTTGATTTGTTGTAAAAATGATAGGGGGATTAGAGTTTTTTAAAACTCGCGCAGTTAAAGGGGTACGGAGCTTACTATCTAAAATGACTACTTGTGGATTTTTTCCTTTATAGTGGCGTACCGTGAGAAGGGGATCATCTGCAATAACAGTACCTACTCCAACCAATATCGCATCATTTTCGGAACGTAATTTATGGGTCATCACCAACGACTCTTGGGAGCTGAGCATCAATCTTTTTTTTCGATGAAATGAAATCGATCCATCCAGGCTTTGTGCATATGCCAAGGTCACTACAGGTTTTCGTTTTTTTAAGAAAGAGGAACATTTTTCATACAATTCTTCAAGATCATTCTCTTCAAAAAAATGATTCATTTTTTGTTTTTTAGTCAACAAATAAAAAGCATTCTGGGGATGGACAGAGCCTTTTATAGGAACTCTTGAGATAACGTGCAAATTATACTGATTTAGCGCTTCTATTTTTTGAGGATTATTAGTAAGCAATCGCAGTGATTTAATTTGTAATTCTTTTAAAATATGAGCGGCCACTTCATAAGAGCGCTCATCTTCTTCATGACCTAACGCGAGATTAGCGTCGACGGTGTCTTTTCCTTGATCCTGCAAATTGTAGGTATGCAATTTGTTAATTAAGCCAATGCCCCTTCCTTCTTGTCGGAGGTAAATAATAATGCCGCGACCTTCAATCGCAATTTGACTCATGCTCATTTGCAGTTGTTCACCGCAATCACAGCGTAAAGAGCCTAGAATATCACCAGTCATGCATTCAGAATGAATTCGCACTAAAATATCATCTGCATTGTGTACTGCTCCAAATGTGAGTAAGAGGTGTTCTTTATCATCTTGATTCGTAGTAAATAATGAAAGTTCAAAAGAACCATATTTTGAAGGAATTGCAGCAGAAACTTCTTTTTTAACAATGAGTTGATTATCCATAATCTAATCCTTAGGCGGTATCTCCGACTCTTATGTTGCTCAGTGCCTTTATAACTATAGTTCATTAAAATAATGGATCAAATTTTATTCATAAAATTTATAAAATAGTCATAAATATGAAAAACTTGAGTCAAGACAAAAAATGGAGGTTTATGGCCAGTTCACTAGATTGAGTCAAAAATGATCTGATTTTAGAGCACCGAAACGCAGCATATATGAAGTATGTGCATAGAGCAGCACATACAATCGCTCTAAACTGTTCAAAAAAGTGATAATACCTCAGGTCTTCGGGCCCTAAATTCATTTCTCTACGTTCCGCGCTTCAAGCAGCAGTAGGCGTTCTAAGGTGAATTGTTTCAACAGACTTTAGGATCTTGCATCCAAAATAAATATTAGTCTATCTGCTTTAAAGTTTTTAAAAATTTATTTGCAGAAACTTCACCAACCAGTTTGAGCTCGTTGAGCTCATTGCCTTGAGCATCCAAAAATATAAAAGTGGGTGGGGCTACAACATGGAAATAATTGAGTAGAGCTTTATTGTCCGCATTATTTTTTGTGACATCAATTTTAATCACGCTAAAACGCGTTAAGGCCTTTTGTACACGAGGATCTTTAAAAGTAGTTGCGTCCATCACCTTGCAGGATGTACACCAGTCAGCATAAAAATCAAGCATTACCGGTGTGCCGCGAGCATCAGCAATGGCTTGCTTTATAGTGCTTAAATTCTGCTCTTGCTGTGTTTTAGCAGGGGCAGCGATTGCTGGTTGGATTGTTAAGGGTTGCAGAGGATTTGTGGCACCCATGCTGGCGCCTACCAAAATCAAGAAACCATAGACGAGCAAAATAATTCCCACTCCTTGGTTGAATTTTTCACGATGTGTTGCAGAATACGTAAGGGCACCACTGTAAATTCCTGAAAAAATGAGTAAACATGCCCATAAGATCATGCTGATTAATGGGGGGACTATTCGAGAAATAAGCTCAATGGCAACCGCAATAAAAAAAATGCCGAACAATGCCTTGATGGTATTCATCCAGCTACCTGTCTCAGGCAGCCATCTCCCTGCGGAAGTACCGATGAGAAGTAATGGTGTGCCCATTCCCAGACCTAAAACGAACAAAGTGAGACATCCTAAAAGAACATTTCCACTTTGGGCAATGTAGGTTAATACTCCAATTAATGGGGCAGTAACACAAGGCGAAAGAATCAACGTAGATAAACAGCCCATGATTGCAGCTCCAAGATAGTGGCCGCCTCGTTGATTGCTGGAACCGTGTATTTTCGCCTGCCAGGAATGCGGTAATTTAAATTCATAAAATCCAAACATGGATAAGGCTAATAGAATAAAAATCAGGCTAAACACACCAATGGACCAAGGAGATTGCATACTAATTTGTAGATTGGCTCCAAGTAAGGCAACTACTGCACCAATGATTGAATAGGTAATTGACATGCTCAGCACATAACTTAATGAGAGAAAAAAGGCTTTGCTCGTTGTAATTTCTTTACCATGGCCGATAATAATCCCAGATAAAACTGGAACCATGGGTAAAATGCATGGGGTGAATGATAAAAGCAAACCAAAACCATAAAAAGTAAACAGAATCAGGAACCAATTGTGGCTTAAAAAGATTTTAGTGACGCTGTCATTTTGTGATTCTTCGGTGTCTGCCGTCTGGGTATTTGGAAGCTGCTCCAGGCTTACTTCTGCTAAAGCCAAACTATCATCTATGGAGAGTTGAATTATTTTTGTTTCTGGGGCATAACAAAAACCATCATCAGAGCATCCCTGATAATGTAAATTAATTAGGGCTTTTCCTGGTTTATTCCCTAAAACTCCAACAGGAAGGGAGACTTGATTGCGATAAACAGTATACTTATGCCCTTGTTTGTCTATTTTTTGTTCTGTAGGTGGGAAGCGCAAAGGACCTAAGTGAATTGTACCGTTATTATTTGTTGTTAATTTAATGCGATCACTATAAAGAAAGTAATTAGGTTTTACCTGAAAATTGATTGCAAAAGTATTAGGATCCACTTTGCTTACATTGACACGGAATACTTCTGCAGCAGGAAGTGGGTTTGCATGCAGAGCAAATGTAGTTATATAACAAAATAATAGTAAAAACCATTTTCTCATTCTGAAAACCTTTATAATACAGAGGAGTAAATACATATATGTAACTATATCAGAACATTATGGAGTATGAATAAAATTAAAACTAAAATTTTTTTTATTTTTACCCTTGAAACTCTTTGTCTTGTCCCCATATGACAGTCAGTAACATTGCAAATTGACTTTAAAGTTTAATTAATCAGGAGATAAAAGTATGAAAATTCGTCCTTTACACGATCGAGTTGTTGTTCGTCGTATGGAAGAAGAACGTACCACAGCAGGTGGTATTGTTATTCCAGATAGCGCTACTGAAAAACCAATGCGCGGTGAAATCATCGCTGTTGGTGCTGGTAAGGTATTAGACAACGGTGACGTTCGCGCTTTAGCAGTAAAAGTGGGTGATATCGTCCTGTTTGGTAAATACTCAGGTACCGAAGTGAAAATCGACGGTAAAGAAGTGGTTGTGATGCGTGAAGACGACATCATGGGTGTAATTGAGAAGTAATCGTTTCATTAGGAGAGAGATAATGGCTAAAGAATTACGTTTTGGTGACGATGCGCGTCTACAAATGTTAGCTGGTGTTAATGCATTAGCGGATGCAGTACAAGTAACTATGGGTCCACGTGGACGAAATGTAGTATTAGAAAAAGCTTATGGTGCACCTACTGTAACTAAAGACGGCGTGTCTGTTGCTAAAGAAATCGAATTTGACCAACGCTTCATGAATATGGGCGCTCAAATGGTTAAAGAAGTTGCTTCCAAGACTTCTGATACTGCTGGAGATGGTACTACTACTGCTACTGTATTGGCTCGTTCGATTGTCGTTGAAGGTTATAAAGCAATTGCTGCCGGCATGAATCCTATGGATCTGAAACGCGGTATTGACAAAGCAGTTACTGCAATCACCAAAAAATTACAATCAATGTCTAAGCCTTGCAAAGACAATAAAGCAATTGCTCAAGTAGGTACTATTTCTGCTAACTCTGATGAAGCAATTGGTGCTATTATTGCCAGCGCTATGGATAAAGTAGGTAAAGAAGGTGTTATTACTGTTGAAGACGGTAATAGTCTTGAAAATGAATTATCTGTTGTTGAAGGGATGCAGTTTGATCGCGGTTATATTTCTCCATATTTCATCAACAATCAACAAAACATGACTTGCGAGCTTGAGCATCCATTCATCATGTTGGTTGACAAGAAAATCTCCAGTATCCGTGATATGTTATCTGTATTGGAAGGTGTTGCAAAATCAGGCCGCCCATTATTGATTATTGCTGAAGATGTTGAGGGTGAAGCTTTAGCAACTCTGGTTGTTAACAACATGCGTGGTATCGTTAAAGTATGTGCTGTTAAAGCTCCTGGTTTTGGTGATCGTCGTAAAGCAATGTTGCAAGACATCGCAATTCTGACTCATGGCGAAGTAATTTCTGAAGAAATTGGTAAGAGCTTAGAGCAAGCTACTTTAGAAGATTTGGGTTCTGCAAAACGTATCGTAGTAACCAAAGAAAACACTACGATTATTGATGGAGAAGGTAAAACTGCTGAAATCAATGGTCGTATTGCTCAGATTCGTGCGCAAATAGAAGAAACTACGTCTGATTACGATCGTGAGAAATTACAAGAGCGTGTTGCTAAACTTTCTGGCGGTGTTGCGGTTATCAAAGTTGGTGCTGCTACTGAGGTAGAAATGAAAGAGAAAAAAGCTCGTGTTGAAGATGCATTACATGCTACTCGCGCTGCTGTAGAAGAAGGCATTGTAGCAGGTGGTGGTGTTGCTTTAATTCGTGCCCAAAAAGCTCTGGATTCTTTGAAAGGCGACAATGACGACCAAAACATGGGTATCAACATTTTACGTCGTGCGATTGAAGCGCCAATGCGTCAGATCGTATCAAACGCTGGTTATGAAGCTTCTGTAATTGTAAACAAGGTATCTGAAAACAAAGATAACTATGGTTTCAATGCTGCGACTGGTGATTTTGGTGACATGGTTGACATGGGTATTTTGGATCCAACTAAAGTAACTCGTATGGCATTACAAAATGCTGCTTCTGTAGCAAGTTTGATGCTGACTACTGAGTGCATGGTTGCTGATTTACCAAAGAAAGACGAAGCTGCTGCTGATATGGGCGGCATGGGTGGAATGGGTGGTATGGGAGGCATGGGCGGCATGATGTAAGCCTCTCTCGTTCCTATTCCTTTAAAAACCCGCCTTTATGGCGGGTTTTTTATTACTGCATTTCTGCTCATCTTGATTACATATACTCAATTGAATATCAAAGCCCATGAATAGTTTATAAGATTTATATGGGATATAAGCAGTAGCTTAGATTACGGTCTAATTACGAGCTATTAGTGGTAATTAGTCTAAACGCGATAATTCAGTCCAAAGCTCAATTGATTACTGTAGACTCTCAAAAATCTGGTGGGGGCGCCACTGGCTGGGACACCGTTCGAGGCTATCGTATCATATTGGCCGCTATTGCTGGTTTGACCTATGGCTAGATAACTGTAGCTGATATCGATGTCGAAATGCTCGGTCACTCGATAAAGACTACCTGCACCGATTTGCCAGGCAAAGCGGGTAGTAGTAAGTCCTGATTCATGTTGGACCGCTAGAGGCCAATAAATGGTATTGGTTTTCGAGCTTGCTGCACCTAAACCGCCACCGAGATAAGGTTCTATGCGTTGATTCATAGGCAGAGGATAAGAAAAATAGCCATTGAGCATATAGGTATAGGTGTCAATACGTCCGTGAGCTGTTTCATTTCCATCATCTGTAACCGAGAAAGGAATATCTGACAGCCCTTGCAATCGAAAATCTGTTCGGAAAAATGGATTGAAACGATAACCAGCTCCTAAGGAGTATCCCCAATGATCTCCTATAGAAGCCGCTGGTGGAGTAATTGCATTTGGAGAAAAAAAAGAAGCAGTCTCTGCTCGGTTAAAATTAAATACATTGTAAGTGGCAAGTCCCACTACATAAAAACCCTGCTCCTTTTTATAGGCTACAGGTCCCATATCACCTGCATAAGCAGGGAATATTGCTACCGAAAACAAAAAGATCGCGGCTTTTTTTAACCTAAGATGCATGCCAGACACTCCGTTGTGAGATAAAATTCATTAGTAAATGTAAATGGGCTTACGCAAGTGATATATTCACGAACCCCAAACGTTATAGTTACAAAAAATAACTTTTAACACAATAAGCTATGTAGTTATGAATTATGAAGACGTTTAGGCAATTGGGATAAATTGTTGAATAGCACAAGTAATTACCGAATAAAAAAAGATAATTATAAACTCTTAATCGGTGATTCAAAATTCAATTGATTCTAGCGGAAATGGAAACAAACCCTGGAATTTTTGTAATGTATCGTCCACAATGATGTGGAATTATAAAGTCAGGAGTCATGATGGAAGCAATAATTAAAAAGTTGGAAGTGGTTTTAGCGGATACCTATGCCTTATATCTTAAAACACAAAATTATCACTGGCATGTTAAGGGAGCTCAGTTTAAAAGTTTGCATGAATTATTTGAAATGCAATACAAAGCATTGGCAGAAGCGGTGGATGAAATTGCAGAGCGTATTTTAATTTTGGGTCATAAGGCACCTGCTACCTTTACAGTATTGAATCAATTAAAAACAATTCAAGATGGTAACTCCAACATTAATGCAAATCAAATGGTGAGTGAGCTAGCTCAGGACCATGGGATTTTGGTGAAAGATTTAAACAAAGCAGTTAAACTCGCTCAGGAACATGATGATGAAGGAACGGTGGCTTTACTCAGTGAGCGTATTGCTGCGCATGAAAAAGCGCGATGGATGCTGAACGCTTCTGCTGCTTAGAGCCTTGTTATTGATACGTACAGCCTGGCTGAAGCGAAGTGGAATTCGGGATCTCATGCTTTGTTAAACTTGGGGTCCACTTCGCTTCACAGACTCTATGGTTCTATTATTTATTTCTTAATCATTTCTTTTTCAGTCCCTTTTTTAATGACGATAATGCTAATTCGTCGATTCTCGGGACTAAAAGGATCTTTGGTATTCATAAGCAAAGTTGATCCGAAACCGGATACACGTATCACTTTATCGGGATCCAGACCTGCTTTAACCAAAGCACGACGGGCAGCATTAGCTCTTTGGGTGGAGAGCTCCCAGTTGGTATATTCTAATTCATCTGGGTTATGGTAAGGGTGGGCATCCGTGTGTCCTTCAATGGTAATTTTATTGGGAACTGTTTTAAGTAGTTTGGTGATCTGCGTAAAAATTGGTTCCATCTCGGGGTTAAGTTCGTCTGAACCTACGTCAAACATAGGCTTTTTCTGATTATCGATTAATTGAATGCGCAATCCATTTTTTACTACTTCCATGATTAATTGATTTTTTAAACCAGCAAGAGAAGGATCTTGTTTAATACTTAAATTAATTTTTGATTTTAATTCTTCGAGTTTTTGCGTCTCATTTTCAGTTGATTGAATTACTTGAATGTCTTGAGCTTTTTTATTTTGGGCAGATGACAGCTCGGTTTTAGAAATTTGACCATTGGTATCATTGAGATTAGGTCCTCCGCCCTTAAGATTAATCTGCTGATTACCCACGTTTTCGCCACCAAAAAAAGTGATTTTCATTGGTTGTTTGAAATACTCGGAAATGCCATCTTTTTGTGCTTTATTGAGTGAAGCAATTAACCACATTAATAAAAAGAAAGCCATCATTGCTGTCACAAAATCAGCAAAAGCAATTTTCCACGATCCCCCATGGAGTTTATGTTTATTCTTTTTTATTTTTCGAATTATAGGAACTGGACCATTTTTTCCTTTGCCGCTGTTTTCATTCATAATGTAACCTCATGAGCTCTGTGTAGCTTCAGCAGCAGAGTTTTCTCCAGAGTCGGATGAGGATGTCGCTGGCTTGGAGTTTTTAATTTCTTCATTGAGCTGAGTAAAGGAAGGGCGTTGTGCAGAAAACAAAACCTTACGTCCAAATTCAACAGCAATAATAGGTGGATTATTATGCAGACTTGCTAATATTGTGGCTTTTATACAGTGCAGCATCAATTGAATCTGATTGGCTTGATGTTCCATTGCTGAAGCTACAGGACCCACAAATCCATAACCAATTAAAATACCTAAAAAGGTTCCTACAAGAGCATGAGCAATGAGTACTCCTAGCTCCGGTGGGGGTAAATTGATCGACTCCATCGTATGGACCACCCCAAGAACTGCAGCAACAATACCGAAAGCAGGCATGGCATCAGCGAGTTTTGCTAAGGCATTTGCCGGAATCATTTCTTCTTCATGATGCGTTTCAATTTCCATATCAATTAACGCTTCGAGCTGAAAAGGTTGTATGTTCGAAGTAATGATCAATCTTAAGTAATCGCAAATGAATTCAATGATATGATGGTTCTTCATGAGTGAAGGATAAGCATTAAAAATAGGACTTTCTTCGGGATTTTCAATATCTGTTTCTAACGACATCAGTCCTTGTTGCCGCGACTTATTCAACAGACTGTATAATAGGCCTAATAGATCACTGGAATTTCCCTTAATTGATTGTTCGCCTCGAAAAACTTTAGGTAATGCCTTTAACAGTGATTTTAATACCGTAGTACTGTTCGCAACAATAAGCGAGCCTATCGCCGCTCCAGCAATGATAAGCAATTCTATGGGTTGAAAAACCGCCGCAAGATGACCACCAGCTAGCGCAAATCCTCCAAAAACACAGAGTAATATAACTATATAGCCTATTAGAATTAACATTTATATTCGATCTCCAAGTCCTTTTTAAATCGCTCAATTCTTTATTTAAGATAGTCGTGCACAACACGACTATAGGCAAGTGAGATTCGTTAAATGCGCTTTACTTCATTCATTTTCAGACTCCTCTTTTAAATGTTTATTAGGGGCCATATCGTATACGGCAATACCTGTTGTTTGTGATACGGGCTGGTCCCAGGGAGATTTTTTTATGGCTTTTATTCCATCAAGATAGCCATGTTTTATGCGTTCTGAAATACTTTTTCTGGAAAACTCATAATCTTTTGAAGAAAACTCAGTTTCATCGTGTTCATATAAAAAGCGAACTAAAGAAATCGTAGATTGATGCCCACGGGCAATACAAAGCTTAAGCTCTGGATTATCTCTTTCCTCTTTAGGAACGTAACGTGAAAGAATATGTATGGTATTTTTTAATGCATGGATCTGTTGATACATTTCAACTGCTTGGGAAAAACGGCTTGAATACTCTATATCTTTTTTGCGTTTCATTACCGCATCCAATGAAGTAGGGTACAATCCATAAGAGTCAAATAAATGAATCGCAAAACACAGTAAATTTCGGGGGCATCGATTTACCGATAATACGTAAGTTGCTGGGGAATTACTGGAAATCCCACCATCCCAATAATACTCTCCATCAATTTCAACAGCTGGAAAACCAGGAGGCAATGCACCACTTGCCATAATATGTTCAGGTCTAATTTTTGTATCTTGTGAATCAAAATACACCATTTCACCCGAACAGATTTCAACAGCACCAACGCTTATGCGGGTTTCTTTAGAATTGAGGCGATCGAAATCGATAAATTTTTCTAAAGTAGATTTTAAATTTCCAGTATCGTAAATACTTAAGTTATCGGGTGCATCATAATACCCCATAAGAAGAGGGGGAAAGCGAGGTGCAAAAAAGCCTGGCTGACCAAAAAGTAATGCAGATTGGGCGGATAAGAAATGTTCAATCTTTCGGCTCTCGTCATTGTTGGGAAGCAGGCTACTCTCTATAAAAGAAGGTGTGGCAATGGTCTTCCAAAATTGATACATTTTTTCAACACGTTCTTGAGGTGGATTACCCGCTGCAATTGCAGCATTGATCGCACCTATTGAGGTACCAGCAAACCAATTTGGATCATAGCCTGCTTCATCAAGAGCATGTAAAACACCTACTTGATAAGCGCCTAAAGCACCTCCGCCTTGAAAACAACAGGCAACATGATGATGCTGCTGTTTTTGAGTTTTACCCTTATTCGTTCGAGTCATTGGACTTACTCCATGAACCATCCATGACTAACGATTAATGATTGACCTGTCAGGGCATTTGATTCGAAAGAAGCAAAAAATAAAGCAGTTTGCGCTACGTCGTCCGTGGTTGTGAACTCTCCGTCAACGGTCTCCTTAAGCATGACATTCTTAATGACTTGTTCTTCAGTGATTCCTAATTCTTTCGCTTGTTCTGGAATTTGTTTATCAACTAAAGGCGTACGTACGAAGCCTGGACAAATGACGTTGGCTCTTACATTATGGGCGGCTCCTTCTTTGGCAACTACTTTACACAGACCGATCAAACCATGCTTTGCAGTGACGTAAGGCGCTTTCAGTTTAGAGGCTTCTTTGGAATGTACTGATCCCATATAAATAATGCTTCCTCCTTTATTAGAGGCATACATGTGTTTTAATGCAGCACGTGTCGTTAAAAAAGCTCCGTCCAATTGAATGGATATTAATTTTTTCCAATCAGAAAAAGCCAATTGTTCTACAGGGCTAATAATTTGTATTCCAGCATTGCTGACCATAACGTCAACACCGCCAAAGTGTTTAACAACATCATCCACACCTTTATCAACTTCTTTTTCATCGATGACATTCATGGCGACTGCCATAGCCTCTCCGCCTTTAGACTTTATTTCTTCAGCAGTATTTTTAGCTTGATCCAGATTGAGATCTGCAATAGCTACTTTGGCTCCTTCTTTTGCATAAACTAAGGCAATTTCTTTACCTATTCCACTGGCAGCTCCAGTGATGATTGCTACTTTATTTTTTAAGCGCATAGTTAACAGTCCTTGTATTATTTTGAGTGAATGATCAATCGCTTATGATTAATCTAAAAATTCTTTTAAAAGTATAGCAATGGAAATTTGATATTGCCTCTATTCACTAAAATTTTTTATTTATTTAAATATTCTACTTTTTTACATGAATATAATTGGCTTAACTGGATAAATTTAGAACTCTTAACCTCTTTTAGAGGTTAAGAGTGTATTTATTTGTATTGATATTAATAGTAATAAGGACGATAGTAACCAGTACGATAGTAACCACTACGGTAGTAGCCACCACGGTAGTAAGATCTTCTATCTTGATCCCGACCGATTGCATGCCCTACCAGTGCCCCAGCTCCTGCGCCAATTATTGTCCCTGCAGCACTACCTCCGGTCGCAGCATAACCTAGACCAGCTCCTGCAGCACCACCAGCAGCAGTACCTATTTGAGTACCAGTACAACCCCCGAGCATAAAAGCTGAGAAACCAACAAAAAATAAGGGAGCGATAATTTTTTTCATAGTGAACTCCTTGTTATAGTTTCAGGATTCCTGCGTTGATAAAGCAGAATATTCATGACAAGAAAATCCTGGTTTGCTTCATCTTCACTATGATTTTAGTACAAAAAAAATATTTTATGTAAAATAAATATGCATAATTTGTTTTGGCGGTCATTTTTCAAATATCAGATTTTACTCTGACCTACATTTTCCAGTAATATTAATATATGAATTATAAAAATAGGGGACCTTATGTTTAAAGGAAGCATTGTAGCTTTATTAACTCCCATGAAAAATGATCAGGTTGATGTGCCGTGTTTAAGGGAGTTGGTTGAGTTCCATATTGAAATGGGCAGCCATGCTCTGGTTGCGGCAGGCTCTACAGGTGAATCAGGTACTTTATCTCATGAAGAAAAGCTGTTGGTTATCAAAACAGTAGTGGATCAAGCTAAAGAACGAATTCCTGTTATTGCGGGTACGGCCATGAATGCTACACGGGATTGTATTCAACTAACCCAGGAAGCAATGGAATATGGGGCTCACGCTGCATTAATTATGACTCCTGCTTATATCAGACCTACTCAAGAAGGCTTGTATCAGCATTACAGTCAAATAGCCAAGGCAGTTGCCATACCGATTATTCTTTATAACGTGCCGACACGAACTGCTTGTGATATGTTACCTGAAACAGTAGCAAGACTTGCCAAGATTTCCAATATTGTTGGAATAAAAGACGCTACGGGGCAGATGACTCGTTTACAACAAATTTTACGACTTTCGGAAGGCAGTATTGATGTATTTAGTGGTGATGATTTTACCGCAGCATCCTGGATGTTGTCTGGAGCTAAGGGAAATATTTCAGCCGCAGCTAATGTAGTTGCCAAGTTAATGGCTAAGTTATGCGACTCAGCTTTAGATGGTGATCATGCTGTATGTTTACGTTTAAACGAACAGTTAATGCCTTTATATGAATTATTGTTTATTGAAACAAATCCAATTGCAATAAAATGGGCAGCAAACAGAATGGGGTTAATGGAGAATGAATTGAGGATGCCGTTAACTCGTTTATCTAAAGAACATCATGAACCATTGGAAAAGGTAATGAAGAGTTTGGAGTTAATTTAAGTGAAAAAGTTGGGTTTTATTGTTTTTTTTGTGCTTTTGCTCTCTGGGTGTAGTCGTTATGCCAGTAATGGTGAGCATCTTTACCTGAGTAGTCGTAATGGTCCGTCATTAGAAGTTCCACCACCGTTAACGCGAGCAAATATTAGTAGTTTTTATGATTTGCCTCAACAGAATCAGGATGCACGGGTAAGTATTGCTCCACCTGTATCATAAGGGATTTATTATGACACCATCAGAATCAGCTGAGTTGCTTATTGTACAGGAACTATCACAGCGTATTGTGGAAGCGCAGCGCAAGATCAGGATTCTTGATAGTATCAAATGGGATGAGACAATAAAAAAGGAATTTTTTAAGAATAAAGGCAAAAAGCTGCCAGCTGTTGATAAAGAATATTATGACAAAAAGCCTTTGCCTTTTGATGTTCATGACAAGCAAGAAGAGTTTCGTATTATTTCGCGTGATACTCAAAATCAACTCGGGCAATATTCTACCTTAACTCGCTTAATACGTCGTCAGTGTGAAGAATACAGTCGAGCTATACAAATGCTCGCCGTAAGAGGTACTCCAGCATTTTCAGAATTAGCAATGGAATTGTATGGCAGCCCAAATGATGTGTTTTATGCAGGTGGACCCCGCATGTCTGAAATGGGAACTTTACTCTTCGATGTGTTAACAGGCCTTAGTGTTCAATTGCAATCTGAAGCCGATGTAAAACGTCATACGCCGCAACAAGCTCAAGAAATTTTGCAAGCACGTTTAGGACAGTTTTTTGATAAACATCCTGGCAAAGTAACTGTTATGATCAGTGATGATATGATTGCAGATGCTTCTGCTGGAGCGGACAGCATTAAATTGAGTCAACAGGCTATGTTCAGTGATCGTGATCTGCGTTATTTGGAAGTACATGAAGGTTGGGTGCATGTCGGAACAACCTTGAATGGTTCCATGCAACCCAATTGTTTTTTTCTTTCCAAGGGTTCACCTTCCTGTAGCGTTATTCAAGAAGGTTTGGCAGTAATTACGGAAGTTGTTACGTTTTCATCATATCCCAGCCGTATGTTAAAGATTACCAATCGCGTGATTGCTCTAGACATGGTCACTCAAGGAGCAAACTTTCTGGATATTTATAATTATTTTATGGATTGTGGTTTAAGCGAAGAAGACAGTTACAATCAAACAGTACGTGTCTTTAGGGGAAGTACGCCAACGGGGGGACCTTTTACCAAAGATTTATCTTATGCTAAAGGTTTTGTATTAATCTATAATTACATCCGTTTTGCGATCAGTCGAAATCATGTTGACTCGATTCCTTTATTATTTACCGGGAAATTGGTTCTTGATGATTTACCTTTACTCACCGAATTAAAGGAGCGTGGGGTCTTAACCAATCCTGTTTATCTTCCGCCTCCATTTCAAGATTTAGCAGCGTTAAGTGCGTGGATGAGTTTTTCTTTGTATTTGAATCAATTTGATTTAAATGAGATTCAGAAGAATTTTCGCTTCTTGATTGTTTAAAAGACTTTTATCGCTTTATATAGCACAAAGCGTGCCTCGAGTTACTGATATAGCCTTCCCGTTTTAACTTTATACGGCATTGCAAGCTCACTCGGCTTGTATATACCGTATTCCCGGGTCGCTTCGTTTCACCCAGGAACGGTTTTTTTTAGATTTTAAATACAATAATTAGGCCTTGCACGCCGCAGTTTGCATAATGAGTGATTCTTCTTTTTCTTGCTGTGGTGTAAAAAATCGATGAGTGAGAGTGTAACTTAAATTTGGCTTCGCTTGTTCTTGTAATGCTCTTGCTAACTGAGGATATTCACTCACAAGCAATTTCGCCTGTTCTTTGATATATGAATCATTAGACTTATTAATCATCGTTACGTAATGTGCTGCTTTTTTCAGATCACCAGGATCTGTTGATTTTCCCAATATTTGGCACATAACCAACATGGCATTAGTACACCCCAAATTAGCAGCTTGGCGCATCGTTTGTTTGTACTGAGAAGATGTTGGTGAATAAATATGGGCTAAATGATATAAAGCCATAGGGTTATCCCGAGCTAAAGCCATCATTTTAGGTAAATCCTGGACTACAGCTTGCTTTAAAACAGGATCATTAGGTGATTTATGTAATTGATTTACCAACACAGCAAATTCATTACTTGAAGACATATCCTACCCCTAACTTTGACTCATTCCCTTGTAGGATAAAAGATCAAGGTTAAGGTAAGATTAAGGAGGATAAGCTTTACCATTTTTTTACATTTTCAAATACTGCCCATCCTAAATGGAACAACATATGCGCTAAGATTGCTACAATTAGCCCATATTGCCAAAATAGATACCCAAAAAGTAATGATTGGTACAGGCTAAGTAAAATTAGAGAATAAATGAAACGTCGATTTGAGGTGCAACCGGCAGCAAGGTAAGCCGGGATTTGGCTTACTGCAAATACTAAACCACTAATAAAAATTGAAATCCAAATGATTAAGACAGGATATTGTTTCGTAAAGAGCAATGCGAAAAAGGCAGCAAGATTCATTAATCCCCATCGTGCAATGATTTCCTCTACTACACCTCCATAAAGAACACAGCCATCGAGACCAAGAGCCAGGCGAATATTAGTCATGATTTCCATGTTTTTTTTCTCTATGATACGTGCAATAACACCATAATAAAGAACCAGAAACACCAACAATCCAAAAAAAGCATACAAAACAGTAGGTATTAAAATGGGAAGTAAAGCATTTATTCCTACTGTACCCTGTAAAAGTGCTTCAAGTATTGTGGCGCGTAAGCCTGTAGTGTTAGATAATACGGAGCCTGCAATGCACAGAACCAAAACCATAAATAAGGTTTGCAAGATAGCGAAACGACTCGCTCGTTTTTGTACCCCTTCGGAATTATCTGGTAATAAAAAATAAATTAAACGTTTTATTGCAATGACAACACCTGGGATGGATAAGCAGAACAAAACGATAATTAAAGGCCAATTGATTGTCATTTTTTATCCTTAAAATATAAATGCTCAACCCATATCAAAGAGAACGGTATTAATATGAGGAATCTGAGTTATTATAGCCTCCCCCACTAAACTTTATACTGCTTTGCAAGCTCACTCAGTTTCAGTTGTTTATTATATAATACACTCCTTCGCCTCATTCACTTGAGCCTTATCTAAGCTTCGTGGGTTAACTCTATACTCTTAAATAGCACAGCGTAAAAAAATCCATCCATACCTTGTTCCCCGGGTAAAATTTGTAGACCATGCTTTGTTGCATGGCCACTGATTCCTGGTTCTTTTATTATCGTACAGTCTGGATGGGTTGCAACAAAATTTGCAATTTGTTGCTCATTTTCAGCAGGCATGACCGAACAGGTGGCGTAAACCAGTAAGCCACCTTTTGCGAGCAAAGGCCATAAGCAATCGAGCATCTTATGCTGGATGCTACTGATAGTAACAATTTCTTCATTGTTACGTAATAATTTTATATCAGAATGGCGTCGAATGACGCCTGTTGCAGAACAAGGAGCATCTAAAAGAATACGATCAAAAAGTTGACCATCCCACCATTTGGTGGGAGTTAAGGCATCGCCTTCCATTAAAGTTGCATGCAAACTAAGGCGGTCTAAGTTTTCTCGAACGCGTTTCAATCGCTTGGGATCAACATCTAAAGCAATACATGCCGAAAGATTAGGTTCTTTTTCTAAAATATGGCAGGTTTTTCCTCCGGGAGCACAACAGGCATCCAAAAGGCGTAACCCCGGTTTTAAAGACAATAAAGAAACCGCCAATTGTGCTGCGCCATCTTGAACGGAAATACATCCTTCTGCAAAACCAGGGAGTTGGCGTACATCGCAAGGCATAATTAAATTAATTCCTTCAGGTGCTACAGGATGGGGCTTAGCACCAATACCTTCTCGCTTTAAAATCTGTAAATATTCGGCAACAGAATTTTTTTGTACGTTAACCCTTAAGGTCATGGGTGGATGCATGTCATTTGCTTGAGCGATGAATTGCCAGTCATCAGGCCAATCTGCTTGCAAACGTTCCAGTAGCCATTGGGGCTGACCATGAATGAAGAGAGGATCGGCGCTAAGACGTGTCACAATTTCTTTTTGCTGACGGCAAAAATTACGTAAAACGGCATTGACCAAGGCCTTTGCCCATGGTTTTTTGATTTTTTCAAGTAAGGCAACTGTTTCTTTGACTACGGCATAATCGGGTAGTTGCATGTAGTATAATTGATAAAGACCGATAAGCAGCGCAACCCAAACTTCCAATTCTTTGGGTTTTTTTTGAAGCAAACACTCCGCTAGGGCTTGTAAACGAAAATAATGACGACAAAACCCAAAGCAAATCTCTTTAGTCATGGGGGTGACTTCAGCTGTTGCAGGCATAAGCTGGGATAAGGATGATTTGTCAGTTAATAAGTGAGTTAAAATTTTTAAGGCATGCAGTCGTTCATTCTTGTTCATGAAAACACAAATCCTGCATGTACCTGTGATTTGGAGGAATTTAACCAATCTGCTATGGAAATCACTTTAGCACCCGGAAGCTGGATTCGTTCTACGAGCAAACCTTGATCTCCGGTTGCAACCAGCATTCCTTTTTTATCGATATTAACTACAGTACCTGGTGTTTGAGAAAAGGGTAGTGTCACAACTTTGGCTTGGTGGATTCGCAAAATTTCTTCAGATAAGTGGGTGTAGGCGATTGGCCAAGGGTTGAATGCGCGAATTTTTCGATCAATTTCTGCTGCAGTTTGTTGCCAGTTAATGTGCGCATCTTCTTTGTTAATTTTGCTGGCGTAGGTGGCTAGTTCGTTATTTTGAATTTCAGGTTTTGCAGTTTGAGCAGCTAGTTCATCCAAGGTTTGTAATAAGGGTTGCGCGGAGATTTTTGCCAGATTGTCATGCACGTTTTGTGCAGTTTCTGACGCACTAATCGGACAGGCAACTTTACGCAGCATAGCGCCCGTGTCCATGCCGGCATCCATTTGCATAATCGTTACCCCAGATTCTATATCGCCATGAAGAATGGCCGATTGAATGGGAGAGGCACCACGCCAACGAGGTAATAAGGAAGCATGCACATTAATACAGCCTAAACGGGGAATTTCCAGAACTGATTTGGGCAAGATTAATCCATATGCGATAACGACCATGACATCAGGTTTTAATGCTGCAAGCTCTGCGATTGCTTCAGGATTTTTGAAATTCAGTGGTTGATGGACTGGAATTTGATGGCTTAAGGCCCATTCTTTCACTGCAGAAGCGTGTAGTTTTCGGCCACGTCCAGCAGGACGGTCTGGTTGAGTATAAATCGCTTGAATATGATGTGTTGAATGCAGTAGTGCATTCAGACAAGGCAAACCAAATTCTGGTGTTCCAGCGAAAACGATGTTCAATCGACTCATGATAACTACTCACCTCGATCAAGGAGCGTTTTTAAGAGACGCGTCTTGAATGAAAAGCCTTTGAAAAAATGCAGTGCATTATTTCTGAGAAATACCCCGCAATTTTCTCACCTACGCACTGCGCTTTATCCCTCGGTCTTATTTAAAAAAAACCGGGAGTGTGCCTCAAAACAGTGTTCTGGATACCAGAGCATAAAGCGCGGTACGTAGGAAGCTTATAAAAATTTATTATTTAACAATAAACTACTTTTTAGTTTTTATTCTATCACTCAGACATTATTTACGTGCGTGTTGACGTTTAAATTTATCCAATTTTTTACGAGCCATGGCTTTTTTCAAAGGAGAAAGCAGATCAATAAACAGTTTACCATTCATGTGATCAATTTCATGTTGCAAACACTCAGCGAGCAAGCCCTCGGCTTTAATTTCATAAGTCTTACCATTTCTATCCAAGGCTTTTACTGTAACTTTTTCTGCACGAATAACCGTATCGTAAGCGCCGGGAACAGAAAGACAGCCTTCTTCAAATTTTTTTTCGCCCTCTGATGCAATGATTTCAGGATTGATAATAACCAGTTGATTCTGTTTATCGCCTGCAATATCAATCACGGACAAACGCAGGCTAATACCAATTTGAGGCGCAGCAAGACCAACGCCACGGGCGTCGTACATTGTCTCAAACATATCGTCAATTAGTATTTGCAATTTGTCATCAAAATGAACAACGGGCTTTGAAACCGCTCTTAATCGAGGGTCAGGCAAATATAGAATCGGATGAATAGCCATTGTTTATCTGGTTCTCTACATAAAAATCATGTTAATATTATCCTTCATATATTGTAAGGCTGCAAGATATTCCAACAAAGGATTGACTCTAATGAGATTTATTCTCTTTATATTCTTCTTTTTTTTCTCCATTTTGAATTATGCTTTTAGCTTAAAATTAGATGCTCCTGAGCGGTATGTGGTTCAACATGGTGATACCTTATGGGATATAGCGGGTCGCTACCTAAATAATCCCTGGGAATGGAAGGAGCTTTGGCAGGCTAATCCAAAGATAAAAAATCCCAATCATTTGTATCCAGGAGCAGTTCTGGTTTTAGCCTATTCTGGGAACAGACCCTATATCAAGGTACTATCGAATGGCACAATAAAATTATCACCTAATATCCGCCCTTTACCTTTAGATGAACCCATCCCTGCGATTCCTTTAAATGAAATTAAACCTTTTTTAAATGAGTCGCTTATCTTGGATCAAGATGTGATTAATCGAGCTCCTTACATTGTATCGCTAATAGGAGAGCACATGTTGGCTGGTCAGGGGGATAAAGCTTATGTTAAAGGATTACATCCTTCACGAGTACTTCCTAAAAGAGGGGTTCCTGCATATTCTGTTTTTAGGGGCGGGAAAGATTATGTGCATCCGCTAACTAAAGAGCTTTTGGGATATCGAGCGAATTTGGTGGGTTATGCGGAGTTGCTTGCAGGGGGTGAACCTGCCACAATTTTATTAACCAATATTAATGAAGGCGTTAAAGTAGAAGATAGTGTTTTGATAAATAACAGCCCTGAATTTAATGTGAGTTTTGCACCCAAAGCACCGCTGTTCCTGGTCAAGGGATTTATTATTGACATGCCCAATGAGAATACCCAGGAGGCTCTTGGCGGCGTTGTCGTGGTTAGTTTAGGTGCCCGAGATGGGCTCGAAGCAGGAGATGTTCTGGCTATCTATAGAAAATCACGTACAGTTAATGATCCCAAAAATAGGCTGTTTCCTGTTCGATTGCCTCCCGAGCGTATTGGCGAGGCTATGGTTTTCCGTGTGTTTACTAAAACCAGTTTTGCTTTAATCGTTCGTTCAACCCAAGCTGTTTATTTATTGAATTTAGTGACCAACCCATGAATAATTTATCCTATTACCTCGCATTAAACCGCATGGAAAGAGTGGGGCCGCGTACCGCAGGAAAACTACAAAAGCGTTGGCCTGATTTACAACAAATGTTCCAGCTTTCAGCAGTTGAACTGGAAAAAGCAGGCCTACCCTGTGCTTTGGCGCAAACGATAGCCGGTTTTGATTTGAGCATAGTCCAAGAAGATCTCAGTTGGTTGGAGGCAGCAGACGATCATCATATACTCACTTGGGAGTCGCCTGAGTATCCCTCTTTATTGAAGGAAATTACGGATCCTCCTATCGTTTTGTATGCAAAAGGACAACTTTCCTGTTTAAATCAACCTACATTAGCTGTAGTAGGTAGCCGCAATCCTACAGTAACTGGAAGTGAAAATGCACGACTCTTTACAAAAGCAATCGCATCACATGGCGTTACTATTGTAAGTGGTATGGCACTAGGAGTTGACGCTCAGGCTCATCTGGGTTGTTTGGAGGCAGGAGGTCAAACAATAGCGGTTTTAGGCACTGGAATCGATCGAATATATCCTCATCGGCATAAGGTGTTGTCGAAGAAAATTGCTCAAAATGGTTTATTGGTGAGCGAATTTCCCTTGAAAAGTCCACCAATCGCTGGACATTTCCCTAGAAGAAATCGTATAATAAGTGGTTTATCGTTGTGCACTTTGGTTGTTGAGTCAGCAATCAAAAGTGGTTCGTTAATCACAGCACGAATGGCCTTGGAACAAAACCGAGATGTTTTAGCGATCCCGGGTTCTATTCACAATCCTCTGGCTCGAGGGTGTCATTACCTGTTGCAGCAAGGAGCTAAATTAGTTACCTCAGTTGTTGATGTTCTTGAGGAGTTACAGATTGACTCAGAACAACAAACAACTGATAAAGCTATTTTACCTCTTGCCAGCGGGAATAAAAACCTAGTAAAGTTCATTGGCTTTGAAATGACAACTGTTGATCAGATCATTTTACGTAGTGGATGCACCGTTGAGCAAGTCACTAGTGAGCTTGCAGAATTAGAATTAAATGGGGCTGTTGTATCTGTGCCCGGTGGCTATATGAGGTGTTAGTATATGAAAGATAACTTATTTGAAATGTTATTGAGTTTATTTGAAAAAAGTCTTACCCAGCTGCAAAAAAGCCATAAAACCGCTGATCAGGATGCATCGGAACAACTTAATGAAGAAGATATTGGGGCTTCAGAGGAACAGGTTATGCATTTGAAGTTGCAAGAGCACACCTCAACACGAGTTTTTACTTATGATGAGCAAATGAAACTGACCAAAGCCAGTTATCAATTTCTCATGCGTATGAAATTATGGAAAGTTCTTAATCCAGAATCGTTTGAAATGATTATGAATCAATTACAATTTTCTGAATCTCGTATCGTAACTCTTCAAGAGACTAAATGGACCATTAGAAATGCCCTGGCGAGTTCGTTGAATGAAGAACAGCTCGCTTTTCTTGATTTAGTTCTTTATCAATCAGAAGATGAATTGACATTACATTAAAAAGATCATCTATACCCATGAAACTCCAAAATGCTTGTTCTAGACGATTTGATTTTTTTGTTCTGGAAACAGAAAAACAATAGGCTAAAACCTAGCATTTTGGAGTTTCTTGGGTATATTACCTATATTACTAGAAGTTGGTGATATTTCATTTTCAGTGCCAATGTTCCGTACTTTTCCTCAGGTTCGGGCATTCCTGGTGCTTAGGGATGAAGTGAAAAGGATAAGGTTGACGTTACTATGAGTAAACATTTGGTGATCGTTGAGTCACCCGCCAAAGCGAAGACAATTCAAAAATATTTGGGTAGTGATTATGAGGTAGTTGCTTCTTATGGGCATGTCCGCGATTTACCGGCACGCAAGGGTTCGGTCAATCCCGATAAGCATTTTGCAATGACGTATATGCCTATTGAAAAGAACTCACGCCATATCGAAACCATTGCAAAAATGCTCAAAAAGTCAGATTCCTTACTGCTTGCAACGGACCCTGATCGCGAAGGCGAAGCTATTTCCTGGCATATTTATGAATTAATGAAAGAAAGAAATCTAACAAAGGATAAACCCATTCACCGGATTTTTTTCAATGAAATTACCAAGTCAGCAATTCAGGATGCAATAAATCATCCACGTTCTATTTCTATGGATTTAGTGAATGCCCAACAAGCACGACGGGCATTGGATTATTTAGTGGGATTTAATTTATCTCCATTGTTATGGAAAAAGGTTAGAAGAGGTCTTTCTGCAGGACGAGTGCAAAGCCCTGCTTTACGACTTATTGTCGAACGAGAAGAGGAAATTGAGCGTTTTATACCTCAAGAATATTGGAAAATCTTAGCTCAATGCATGC
Organism: Legionella tucsonensis; assembly: GCF_001468035.1. Taxonomy (GTDB): domain Bacteria; phylum Pseudomonadota; class Gammaproteobacteria; order Legionellales; family Legionellaceae; genus Legionella; species Legionella tucsonensis. Next base: position 1,953,259 of record NZ_LNZA01000001.1, on the reverse strand, counting down.
ATGCAAAGGTATCCTTTGAAGCGCGTTTGACTCATTATAAAAATGAAAAATTACAGCAATTTACTATAACCAAAGAAGATCAGGCACAACAAATCAAAGAGCATCTGATTCGTCAAGCACAAGGTTGTTTGCTAGTTACTCAAATTGAGAAAAAGCAACGCAAGCGTAAGCCTGCACCGCCGTTTATTACTTCAACCTTACAACAGGAAGCCGCACGAAAATTAGGCTTTACTGCTCGAAAGTCGATGATGGTCGCCCAGCAATTATATGAAGGGATAGATATTGGAACAGGAACAGTCGGTCTTATTACCTATATGCGTACGGACTCAGTTAATTTATCTGCAGAAGCAATAGAAGAAACGCGACAGTTTATTAATCAGCGTTATGGAGCTGACAATTGTCCTGCAAGCCCAAGAATTTACAAAACCAAATCGAAAAATGCCCAAGAAGCGCATGAAGCGATTCGACCAACATCCGTTAAACGTTCACCGGAAATGGTACAATCCTCATTAACTGCAGATCAATACAAACTTTACCGTTTGATCTGGAAGCGTACGGTCGCGTGCCAAATGGCCGATGCAATATTGGATACGGTTGCCGTAGATTTAAGTTGTGGCGAAGGCACTATTTTACGTGCTAATGGTTCTACAATTACTTTTTCTGGATTCCTTTCCGTATATGAAGAAGGTCGTGATGATACCAAAGAAGATGAGAATGAAGGTTCATTATTACCTCCATTGGCTGTCGGTGAAAAGGTCAAAGTAGATGACATCTTAGCTAATCAACATTTTACTGAGCCGCCACCAAGATACTCGGAAGCAACGCTTGTGAAGGCACTGGAAGAATATGATATTGGTCGTCCTTCAACTTATGCATCCATTATTCATACCTTGCAACAACGCGAATATGTTGTTGTCGATAAGAAAAGATTTTTTCCAACAGATGTTGGCCGTATCGTGAATCGCTTTTTGACAGGTTATTTTACACGTTATGTAGACTATAAATTTACTGCAGAGCTTGAAGATACTTTGGATGCTATTTCGCGTGGTGAAAAAGAATGGATTCCAGTTTTAGAAGAATTTTGGCAGCCCTTTGTGCAACAAATTCAAACCACAGATCAACAAGTGCAACGTAAAGATGTAACTTCTGAGCTTCTTGATGAAAATTGTCCAAAATGTGGAAAACCATTGTCAATAAGGTTAGGTAAGCGCGGACGCTTCATTGGCTGTACTGGCTACCCTGAATGTGATTACACTCAAGACATGGCGGGTCAGGACAATGAAAAAAATGAACCCGAAGTTGTTGAGGGAAGAGTCTGTCCTGTATGCTCCAATCCCTTACATGTCAAAACAGGTCGTTATGGCCGTTTTATAGGCTGCAGCAATTATCCGCAATGCAAACATATGGAGCCTATTGAAAAACCAGCTGATACAGGTGTTGAATGTCCCAAGTGCCATGAAGCTAAAATTTTACAACGTAAGTCAAGGAAGGGAAAAATTTTCTATTCTTGCGGCAATTATCCTAAATGCGATTATGCCTTATGGAATGAACCGATTAATCAGCCATGTCCAAAATGTAATTGGCCAATTTTGACGGTAAAAGAAAGCAAAAAATTTGGTCGGCAAATTCTTTGCCCGCAAGATGGATGTGGTTATTCTTCCAAGGAAGATGCTTAAGGGACTGTAGATAGTTCTACTATCTTAGCCAAAATGGTGGGATTTTATGTGCTTCACTATTCACATGCTCTATGTATGCTGCGTTTTGTTCTAAGATCATACCATTTGGCTCGAGCTAGCGAATTGGCAACAGACCTTAATATGGTAAGACAGATTTTTTGCGAGACAGTTTATAAATCCTGGGTTACGGCCCAGCCTTCACCCAGGATTTATTTTTATAATTAATAAAAATCAATAGTTGTTGTAGTCACATCTAGAGGACCTACTGGGTAAGAATAAACCCTAACAGGTTGAACAACAGGCGTTACAACACGTGTAACAACAGGTGTGACAGCGACCGGCCTGTACGTAACTGTTCGCGCGTAAACAGGTGTATAGGCTGGTGTGTAGTATGTAACACCATTGGTACAACAACATCCTGTCATCAAAACAACACTTCCTAACAGAATAATCCATTTCATTATGAAATCCCCTTTAATGGATGCTTTCAAAAGAAGTGTAGATTATTTGGTCACTTATCTCAAGATTTGAGCATATTCAGTTTGTTGTCGCTTGGATGAGCGAAGTGAAACCCGGGATTATCAAGAGCGCTATCACCCAAGCTGTAGGCGATACAAATAGCCTTTTAGCTGATGATACAAACTCATTCTTCCTGTTCATTTTGAATCAGTATATACTCATCATCTCTTCATAGAAAATACTCAACAGGATGTAGTGATGTTAGACAGGACCATTATTGTTGATGAGCAATTTTTAAAGCGGGTAGAGCAAGCGGACTTTCCAAAACCCAAAAGTATAATGAGTCCGGAAACGGCGGAATTGGATAAAAAAACGGCTATAGAGCTTTTTGATTCGCAAATTAAATCACGTCTCCTTGATTTGATTGCCAGACAGCTTAAGGAAAAAGGCTTGTCTTTTTATACTATAGGCAGCAGTGGACATGAAGGTAATGCGGTTTGGGGGCAAGTTTTTCGTCCAGACGACATGGCATTTTTGCATTATCGAAGCGGCGCTTTTTATTTGCAACGCGCCAAGAAATTACAAGGTGTAGACGGTGTTAGGGATATTTTATTTTCTTTAGTTGCTGCGGCAACTGATCCGATTTCAGGAGGGCGCCATAAAGTTTTTGGTAGTGTTCCTTTAAATATCCCGCCGCAAACCTCAACAATTGCATCCCATTTACCTAAGGCTTTAGGTGCTGCGTTATCAATTACACGAGCAAAAGAAATAAATATTCACAGCAATTTAAATCCAGATTCAGTCATCATTTGCTCCTTTGGTGATGCATCAACGAATCATGCTTCGGCTCAAGCAACTTTAAACTCTTGTTCATGGATTACACAGCAAAATTATCCTTTACCAATAGTGTTTATTTGCGAAGACAATGGAATTGGAATTTCTGTACCTACTCCATCGGATTGGATAGAGCGTTCTGTACGAGCTCGACCTGGATTGCATTATATTTCTTGTGATGGTTTGAATATCGCTGATGCGTATGCGAGTGCACAAGAAGCAGAATATTTGGCGCGTATAAAAAAACAACCTGTTTTTTTGCATATGCGTTGTGTGCGTTTATTGGGTCATGCAGGCTCTGATATTGAATCACAATATTGTACGCCAGCTGAAATAGAAGCAAGAGAAGCTCAAGATCCTTTGTTGCATACGGCCGGTCTTCTTTATCGCGAAGGTTGGATGACAGTTCAAGACATGCTGAGTCTTTACCACAATAATAAAGATTTAATTGAAGCGAAAGCAGTAGATGCGATAAGACAACCCAAACTATCCAGTGCTGAAGCAGTAATGTCTTCGTTAATTCCTAGCATGCCTAAAAAACAAGCGTTTCCTCTACCTAGCGAAGAAAGGCGGGCAGAAGTTTTTGCTAATGCATTTTCACAATTAGGCCAAAAACGAAATTTATGCCAGCAGATTAATTTTGCTTTGACAGATTTAATGCTGCAATACCCAAATATGCTGGTATTTGGTGAAGATGTAGGCAAAAAAGGCGGTGTTTATCGAGTGACTGCTGATCTGCAGGCTCGTTTTGGAAAACGCCGGGTATTCGACACGCTTTTGGATGAAACAACAATTATAGGAACAGCAATTGGCATGGCGCACAATGGGTTTATTCCCGTTCCGGAAATTCAGTTTTTGGCTTATTTGCACAATGCAGAAGATCAGCTACGTGGTGAAGCATCCACATTATCCTTTTTTTCCAGTGGCCAATATCAAAATCCTATGGTTCTACGTATCGCCTCATTGGCGTATCAAAAAGGATTTGGCGGCCATTTCCATAATGATAACTCCATTGCAGTATTACGCGATTTGCCAGGAGTGATTGTCGCATGTCCTTCAAATGGACCAGACGCCGCAAAAATGTTACGTACGTGTATGCGTTTGGCTTATGAAGAAGGGAGGGTGGTTGTCTTTTTAGAGCCTATTGCTTTATATATGACTAAAGACTTGCATGTGCCAGGTGATAATGGATGGCTTTTTAATTATCCAGCTCCAGATGCCATGATTACACCGGGTGAAGTAGGTGTGTTTGGCGAAGGTGCAACGGTTATTTTAACCTATGCCAATGGGTATTATTTATCGCGGCAAGCAGCGGCAGTGCTGCAAGAAGAGCACAACATTTCTGTGAAAATAGTGGATTTGCGTTGGCTTAGCCCCTTGCCGGGTAAAGCAATTTTGAAAGAGTTAACCAAAGCAAAACAGGTACTCATTGTGGATGAGGGCAGACAAAGTGGTTCAGTTAGCGAAGGCTTGATGACCTTATTGTTAGAAGAAGCCTCATCCAGGTTGAAAATCAAACGAATTACCGGTAAAGATTGCTTTATTCCCTTGGGTAATGCTTGGCAGTATTTGTTACCCAGCAAAGAAAGTATTATTGAAGCCGTAATTGCGTTACAGTCTGATAAAAGGGAGAAAGAAAGTGGACGACTTGTTGTTTCTTGATGAGCAGTTGAATAGTGATGAACGCATGATACGAGATAGTCTAGCGCGTTTCGTCAGCAACGATGTAATGCCTTTAATGGCTGAGTCTTTTGAACATGCTCAATTTCCACGCGAGCTTATTAGAAAATCTGCAGAGTTAGGTTTATTAGGATTGACCTTGCCTGCAGAATATGGCGGTGCTGAAGCATCCTATGTAGCCTACGGTTTAGTTTGCCAGGAACTCGAGCGTGGTGATAGTGGATTACGCAGCTTTGTTTCGGTACAAAGTTCCTTATGTATGTATCCTATTTATCGTTATGGTTCGGAAGAGCAACGCGTGCGTTTTTTACCAGGAATGGCTACAGGCGAGATCATCGGTTGCTTTGGTTTGACTGAACCTGATTTTGGCTCGGATCCAGCGGGTATGAGAACTACTGCCAAAAAAGTTAAGGGCGGCTGGAGTTTGAATGGCGCAAAAATGTGGATAACCAATTCACCAATTGCTGATATCGCTATTGTTTGGGCAAAAACCGATGAAGGTATTCGTGGTTTTATTGTGAATACGGACTCTGAAGGATTAAGCCGCCCTGAAATCAAATTGAAAATGTCATTACGCGCATCCATTACTGGAGAATTGGTTTTTGATAATGTGTTTGTCCCTGATGAAAATTATCTTCCCGGTAGTGAAAAAGGTATAGGCGCTCCTTTAAGTTGTTTAAGTCAGGCACGATACGGAATTGCTTGGGGGGCTATGGGGGCTGCGATGGCATGTTTTGATATTACTCGCGACTATCTATTAGAGCGTAAACAGTTTAACAAGCCATTAGCTACTTTCCAGCTTATTCAAAAAGATCTGGCAGATATGTATACTGAGATTATTAAGGCACAATGTCTTAATTTACAGATAGGCCGAATAAAAGATAATCATCGTGAGAATCCAGTGATGATTTCTCTTGCTAAGGGCAATGCCTGCCGTGAGGCATTGAACATTGCGCGAAAATGCAGGAATCTATTAGGAGCAAATGGAATCAGCCTTGAATATCATGTGATTCGTCACATGCTTAATTTAGAATCAGTCTTTACGTACGAGGGTACGGATAACGTTCATACTCTGGTATTAGGAAAACATATTACAGGCATTAATGCTTTTGCTTAATCAAGAACAAAGTGATTGGGCACTAAGATCAATGACTTTAATCTTAACCCGGAAACTCAAGCCGGGTTTACACTCCGTTTCACTAAGCTTCAATGTCATTGGCATCAGTACAGTTTAATAGGGAAGTTTCTTTTTTCTCAAAGTAGAACTTATTTTTCATGCATAGGATTGTGTGAAATAAAACAGGTTTATTGAGCAACTTACAGGAGTATCTATGGTTAAAATGATTTTAAAAAGAGCGATAATATTAAGTTTGCCTGTCTTTAGTATGAATGTGCAGTCCGGGCCAAGCAAAGAATTTTTGGCCAATCAGTGTTATGATCTTTCCCGGGTGATTGTTTCTCTAGTGGATAGCCAGGAAAGAATAACTTGCAGCAACAAACTCTATATGGCATTCACGCAAATGGGCTCTGCGGCTCTTTTTATTATGGAGGACTCTTCCGATATAGCAAAAGAGATGTTAAATAATGCAATAGGTAATTTGCAATACGCAGAATTACTCAGTTGCAAACACTATATTCAAATTTCACACTCTAAATTTGAAGCTCAAAAGATTAAAACATTATTGTAATCATGATACTCTTCAAGTGCCTTACAGAAGTCTTGAAGAGTTACCAGGGGGCTTTTAAGTGTATTCATATTTAAAAATTATTTTCTTAATTCTCGTAATTTTTGTTATCGGTGTTGTAATCGGAGCCCACTATCATCGATTAATTCATGTGGTTTTAGAAAAAATTTTGAATAAAACACAACCAATGGCTAAAGCGCTCCATTTTTGTCCTCCACCCCAAATTGTTAAAGAACATCAATATAATCCTGAAGTATTCCAAGTAGGAAAATTGTACTGGCAGATGGATTATCAGGGATGGGAAGCACCCAACAGAGTAGGTTTTATGCAGGCGCTGATTAATGAGAACAATAACTTGGTTTGTTATTATCACTGGCCAAATCCAAAAGATAAAGGAACTTATTTATGGATGACCATTCACTTATCGCCCTCAGTAAATCAATTTGTGAAGCCCTATGGTTCATACTGGACAATACAAAAAGAAAAAAAGCAAGCTTTATGCAGATTAGGAATTAATGCATGTGGTTTTATTCTTTCAGAAAGCTCCAAAAGAATCATTCCGTAAAAATAAATGTAACATGAATCCAGGTTATAAAGAGAGTAAGCATCTCATAAGCTCTTGTTATTTCTTCCGGACTTAGTTATCATTTGCCACCAAGTCGGGGCGTAGCGCAGCCTGGTAGCGTACTAGCATGGGGTGCTAGTGGTCGAAGGTTCAAATCCTTCCGTCCCGACCAATAAATCCCCTTTGAAATCAGTCAGTTGCATCTTCTTAGTTAAACCCATAAAAAATAAAAAATTCTGCTAGGTGTACTTGTAAAAAATTACGGCTCTTTCCCATTTAAGGGGGCAGCTTTAATCACCCGCAGAGCACCCTAACACGTACTCTATAATTTTCAAAATTTCTAAAACCATAAGCCCTTCGCTGAATGAGTTTCATTTTGCGATGAAAGCCTTCTGTTATTCTATTTGATTTACTAAATCGCCACATTCTGGCCACTTCATCTTTCCAAGTACACAGTGTTTTACCTAATGAGGCTAATGCTTTAAAACCACTTTGCTTTAACTCAGACAACATGTCTAAGAAAGTAGGTATTACTTTACGGCACTCATGCTGTGTTAATGCCCTTTTCATTAATAGTGAGTGCAGTTGTTGCTGAAATTGATAAATAGCTGGGTCTTTCCCAATTACGGGGGCCTAAATCAAGAACACAAATAATTGACTACTCTCTCACTGCACTAACGATTGTGTCGCTAAGCTCGTGATAGATTTAAGCCATCCATGGCTAAATCGGGCTCTTCCCCATTTCCGGGGGCAAATAATCAAGAACACAAAACCTTAACTCTTAACTCATGTTACGCACATGGACTTGCAGATTGACTAAAAAGCATTAGAGTTCTTCCCTTAATTTTAGGGAGGGAATTACATGGATATGCTTGATCTTTATAGTGATTATTTAATTTTCCAAAACAAATATGCGACAGCTACCGGATTGTCTGATTTGGTTGATGGAGCATTTGCACATGACAAGGTGACGCGATTTCTTCGTCTTGAGGATTTTAGCTCAAAATCACTTTGGCGCTATATAAAAAAACCAGTTAGGTCGCAAGAAACTGTTGGTGGAGTATTGATACTTGATGATTCCATCGAAGAGAAACCCTACACCGATGAGAATGAAGTGAATTGCTGGCATTACTCTCATGTCAAAGGGGTTGTGCTCAAAGGGATAAATATCCTGTCGTGCATGATTCGCTATGATGATTTCAGTGTTCCCATAGGATATGAGGTGATTAAAAAAGATATCATCTATAGTGATATTAAGACCAGGCAAACGAGAAGAAAGTCCTCGGTAACTAAAAATCAATTATTTCAAAACCTGATTGCCCAGGCCATTACCAATAAGGTGATGTTTGATTATGTGCTAGCGGACAACTGGTTTGGCTCGAAGGCCAATATGGTTCACATCCATAAAGGCCTTCACAAATCGTTTATCATTGGGATTAAGTCTAACCGCACGTTAGCTTTATCTGAAAACGATGCCAAAAACGGACGGTACCGACAAGTAAAAGCATTAGAACTTGAAGAGGATGTGGCCCACACAGTCTGGCTTAAAGGCCTAGGCTTCCCCGTGAGGCTCCTGAAAAAGATTTTCAAAAACGAAAATGGTTCAACAGGAATTCTCTATCTTGTTTCTAATGATATGCCAAGTAGTGCCGAACGTCTTTATGAAGTGTACCAGAAACGGTGGCGGATTGAAGAGTATCACAAGTCAATTAAGCAAAATGCAAGTTTGACCAGGTCACCCACTCGAACTGTCAAAACACAGTGCAATCATATTTATACTTCTATTATTGCTTACTGCAAGTTGGAAATGTTGAAAATAAAAACCCAATTAAATCACTTTGCCATTAAGTACAAACTAATCATAAGAGCCAACCAGATTGCTTGGCAGGAGCTTAAAAATATGGCCGCTTAAAATTGCTCGTGCGTAACATGAGTTATGTCTTTACTTTAACATTGCTTCAACCGCTTCATGTTCCCCGCGCGCCACATGATGCAATAATTTACAAATATCAATTCATCCTAGAAAAGCAGTTGAGTCCGTAGCGAGCATATTCAGTGCCATTAGCTTGCGCAGTAGGACTCAACTGCTTTTTCTAGGATCATAGGTTTAAATAAAGCCAAATGCTCTCTTGATGTCATAGAAAGGTTTGCTAAATCATGGTTGATAAACTTTGTCTGTTTCGAATTGAAGCTCTGTTGGTAATTCATCAAACTTCTCAAATTTGGATTTCATAATATTCGCCTTTAATTCTACTTCTTCCAGCCGTTTTTTATCTGAAGAATCAGTAGCTGATTTTCTCGTAAACTCGACCAGCGCTGTAAATTCCTGGCATTCCATTAGATGGGTATACTTTTTATTTTCAGCAATTTCCTCAATTAAATTAACAGATGCTATAAAAAAGCTATGCGACTCGTCTATGTTTCCAGCTTGCAAAAGCAAGTCATCAAGCAGCTTAAAACATTCTAGCGATTTTTGCAGCCCTTCTTTTGTCAAACAATGTTTATCAATTCTACCTCCATCTAGGTCTAGAGTAACTAATCTAATAAGACGTGAAAAATTCAAATTATGACTGCTATAATTAGAAAAACTTTTTCTTTCCTCATAATTAAGCAGATCATAAATATTCGGTTTAATAATCTGGGAAATATTTTTACCTGAATCCCTCAAGAGATTCTTTATCTCACCAACATTCTTATTTTTAACTAAAGGATATAATGCCTTATTTAATTGCTCACCTCGCTCCCAGTTCGCTACAAATTCTTCCGCTTGTTTTTCAATTGATTCTTTTGATTTAACATGCCCTTTTTCAAGGGCAGAATAATAGGAACTATCAAAAGGCCTATCTTCCAAAATCGTATTACTCCTATGAGAACGTCTTAGGATACATCCTTCTTTGGGCAAAAAGATTACGTCGCAAAAATTCCGAAATCCTATTGATTTCATTTCTACCCTTTCCTTAAGATATTGTACGAAAGTAGGCATCGAAAAGCCTGGTAGGCTCCCCTTCTTCAAATATACTCCTTGCTTATTACCCTCTTCTTGAAGGAAAAAATACAATAGTGCAGCCTGTCTTATCGTTAGTTTGTTGTTACAATGGAGAAAAATAGTATTTTGGGTATCCACGTTAACTATTATGAATGGTCGACAAGAAGTAAATCCCTCACTTATGATTGGCTGTGCAATGTCGTCTGTACAGAGTTTGTCGCCTGTACCCACTTCTGTTCGAGCATCTGAAGCCCGTTTCTTATTTGCCTCCCAACGATGATCATCCGGTGGCAACTCCTTTTCTCTAATTATTGGATCAAGATCGCTCAATGCTGGTAAATTAACCCCTGCCTCTGATGCAGTTGGTTGGTCGTTTGCAAAAAAGCGGTCACGTTTTGATTGCATTGTTTACTCCTGAAATAATTTATAAATTTGTATAATAATCAACAATCTCTTGAGGTTTTAATTACGAGCAGGAAAAACTTTATTATCCAATTTATGTCTAATCGATTTATATATTATCATATTGATTGTAATCAAGCCATTGTAGACCTGAGTTTTGCCTGTGTTAAGGTATGCGTTCTGCCAACTACAGATAGGATTTTAGGGATTGTTTAAATTACTATTGAAAGGAAGTAATTGGATATAATCGTCCTGATATTTACAGAATAGGATATTTTCAAAAAGCTATCCGAAGATAGTCAAAAGGATTGCACTGATTAGCGACTTGCCGGTGGTCTTAGCCAGCTTAACCAATTTAGCAAAAGGACGGCGAGCATGTGCCATACAGCCTGAATGAATGATGTTTGGGTTATCGTCAAGCCAGTCGTACCCACTATAGCCATCGGTTTGCAGATAGCCTTTAAATTCATGCAAGATTTCTTTCAGCAACAGGCTTGTCTTGTTTGGCGGTAATCAAAAAAATGACTGGTTTATCAGGCTTGGCACTTTTATAAACCCACATGAAACTGTTGAGGTATTTTTTCGATTGTCCTCACCCATCACTTGCAGCGTTGTTTCGTCGGCCTGAATATAATCTGATGCAAGTAAGGTGTTGATTAAAGCTTCTCGCATAGGCATACAAACTTCGGCTGCATTCATTATCCAACTACAAATTGTATTGCGAGGCATCTCAACGCCTAAGCGTTGCCAGATTTTCTCCTGTCGATAGAGGGGCAAATGGTCTTGGTATTTACTGACCAGGGTGTGAGCCACTAAACTGGGTGTGGCCATACTCTTTGATAGAAAGAGTGTAGGTATGGGTGCAATGCTCACGCCGTCGTCGCAGCGATTGCGACGTATATGGGCAATAACTTTCAGTTGTGCTGGAATGATTTCTAATTGCTCAGTGACTTCCTCGCCAATACGCTGCTTTCTGCAACCGCAAGCACAGTGTTTATCCTTGCTCAGGAATATCGTGCTCAATGACCTCGCGTGGTAAAGCGGCAGGCAATGTGAAGCGTGTAAGTCACGGTGACGGTGTTGTCTTCTTGCGGTAATTCTTCTGGGAGAACGGCTTCTGCTTCATCAAATTGCAATTCCATTTGCAGGATATTCGATTCAGACGAACGGGCAAGGTGTCGTTGTTGCGCTAATTTAAATTGTTCTAGTACACGCAGGTATTGCTGCTTAAATTGAGCATTTTCTTCGTGTAATGCAGTATTAAAATCACTTACCTCTTACTAGGTGTTACATTTAAATAGGGATGCGGGTATTAAGCTGCTCATTGGTCACACCAAACTAATGGATCAAAGTCACATGAAATCTAATAAAACGACCGAGAGTACTGGCTATATAGTGGTATTTGGATTTAATTTAAGGCAATTTACTCGATCGAGTTCATTTGATAATAAATCAGTTTGTCCGTTCCTTGGCATTTTTGTGACAAAACCTTAATAAACAAAGCCACTGAACGATTGAAATTTCAGAGATTTTTTAATTAGATACGAGCAGAAATAAAGCATGACTATTGTTGTGCTTTCAATCACAACTTGTGAAGAGCATCGATAACTGGTTTTTATGAGTAATGAAAAAATACATGAAGCGAAAGAGGCTGAAAAAAGGCATCCAATTTTATAATTATTAATTTTAATCCTACCAGATTCTGGACAACTGACGAACTAATGTATTTGGAACTAAGTAATGAATTTAGTGCACGAAATATTACCTATACAAGCCCAAGAAAAGTAAATTTTGTTATTTTGATACCCCATACTGATGTAGTTACTTTATATAATTTTATAATTAGGGAAGAAGATCCAACAATATTTTCAATTGCATGTGAAGAGGTCAGGCCGGGAGCCTGACGAAAAGGACCATTTAATGTTAAAATTCACACTAACTGTCAACCTGTGCCCGCCCAATCGCTAAATGCAACTTAATTGTCCATAGTATAAATTTACAGATTACTCTTTAACGTGCGTCAGTCGGTAAATTAATAAGGCCGCGCGTTGTGTCTGGATGGGTAACGAATCAATATTTAATGTTTCTTTTGTTGAATGAGCCCCAGTCCCTAACGCGCCCAACCCGGCCAAATTAGCAGATACTATAGATGCTATATGAGAAATATCACCAGCACCGCGAACTCCTGGATCAAGAGGCTGAATTGGACCATATTCTAAATCATTACTTACACGGCTATATTTTTTCAATAGTTCTAAATTACTAGAACTAGGTGGCATGGCGGGAACTCCATCTTTGAAATTAATTGAAGCAGTAGTGCCAGGCAAATGTTTTTTCACGATTGCTAAAATTCGTTTCTCTGCATCTAGTTTTTGGTGAGCAGTTAAAAACCGTAAATCTCCTTTTGTCATTGCAGTTCTGGGAATGACATTCCCTTTTCCGAAGACCGAGCCTTGCGACTTATTTTTGTCATAACTAATAGTCGTTCCCCCAAAAATAAGTCCTGGGCTAAGAGATAAATATTTTTCTCCTGAAAGTTGTGTAAGCATGGTGTTAAGGATGCGTGCTAACTCAAAAATAGCTCCGTAGCCAGCTGATTTCTGAAAAATTTCGGAAGAGTGAGCCTCATTTCCTTGCGCTTCAATCATCCAATTAGTAATACCTCTGCGAGAAATGGTTGCTGTATTAGAAGTAATAGCCCACTCAAAGTCTAAAGCAATATCACTATCCTGGGCAGCGTCAAATAATGGTTTTCTTGAAATAGAAGTGGGTTTTCCAGAATCTTCTTCGTCACCAGTTAACACGACAGTAATGGTAGTATTATCGAGAGCATGAGCAGCCTGCAACGCTTTTAATGCATAAAGGATAACAAGATCTCCTCCTTTATCATCAATCACACCTGGTCCTGTGGCAATATTTTCATATCGCTCAAATTTTTGGAACAAACTATCCTCTGGGAAAACTGTATCTAAGTGACCTATGAGTAGTAGTTTCTTCCCTATTGTACCTTTACGCTCTACAATCAATGTAGCTGCTCGATGCATGTTAGCAGGTTCTTCTACCCATCGCGTTTTAAATCCCAGTTGTTCAAATTGCAATCGTAAAATTTCTCCAACCTGTCGAACGCCAGAAATATTAGCAGTACCACTATTAATATTGACTAATTTTTCCAATAGAGAAAGCTGTTCATCTTTTTGTTGAGTTATATATTTACTAATTTGTTGTTCTACTGCAGATAGTGAAGCTGCTTGCGTTGTTGAAAAAAACAGCATTCCAGCCATTGAAAATAATATGAATAGCCTAGTTACCATAATAAACCTTATGAATATGAAAATAGAGGTATCTAATAACCGAATCTTCTGCTTATCTATAGGCTGATATAAATAGGTATTTACTACTATAGCATTATGGATCAATATCAAGTCTAGTATCGATGTATATCGGATTATATGTAACATATACATCTGTATTCCATAAAAATGTTCTTAATCTTCTTCTCATTGTTTTCAGCTGAGAATTCTTCTCACAGAAATACGGATAATACCAATTTCAGATTAACTTTGTACTTGTTTAAATAACAAAATTACTTCTTGCTCATATTTTTTGTGGTTGCAGGCCGGACATGAGTTTTTCCTTTATTTCTAGCATATGCAATGTCTTCCTTAACTCTTTCCCGCAAAATTTCTCGTTCAAATTCAGCAAAATTGCCAATAGCCCTGCCATTGCTCGTCCTGTTGCCATAGTTAAATCTATCGCTTCTGTTAATGAGATAAAGCCTGCTAATAAGTGAATCGAATGAACTATAGCATCTCGTTTTTCGGGTCATTTTACATCATTAAAATTACAATATTTAGATAACCATTGAAACAAGGGCCTTATATCACCAACAATAGGTTCTGATACTTGTTGAAACACAGATGGTCCGTTCATTGAGTTTGCAAAACTTACCCCACAATCACCAGTTGCCGTGTCCGTAGCACAAAATGAAATAAAGCCTGTATTATTCCCTCAATGAAAGGCAATTGTCTTTTCGGGTTTTAGAATTTTTAAGTAAAATTAAAATAGAGGATTAATCAATGAACGTAAGACTAGAGTTTTTAACTGATTGTTTATTAGAAAGTATTAGTTCTATAGAACATGGTTTTTTTACTCGCACTGGCGGAATAAGTGAAGGGGCTTATTCCTCACTTAATTGCTCTTATTATCGTGATAATAAAGATCATGTACGTGAGAATAGACATCGAGTAATGTCTCATTTGGGAAAAGCCCCTTCTAGTCTCAGGATGTTTACGGATATGTATAGTGATAAAACAATTATTGTTGATAGGTCTTGGGATGAGAATACCTTGGTCCACGCTGATGCGATGGTGACAAATCATAAAAATATAGTACTCGGTGCATTGAGTGCAGATTGTCCTGTTTTATTATTTGCAGATACAGAGCAGCAGGTAATCGGAATTGCGCATGCTGGATGGCGTTCAGCTAGAGCCGGTATTATCGAGTCGTGTATCAGTAAAATGCTTGATTTAGGTGCAAAAACTGAAAACATTGTATCTTCAATCGGCCCATGTATAGCACAAGAATCTTATGAGGTTGATTCAGAATTTTATAAAATGTTCATCAACGATGATGAAACTAATTTAGAGTTATTTATACCCTCAGTTAGAAATAATTTTTTTATGTTTGATCTGCGGATGTACGTACTCAAAAAATTAAAAAATCTTTCGGTATCCTATATTTCCTATGTTGATATAGATACCTATAAGGATGAAAAACGCTTTTTCAGCTGTCGTCGCTCTTATCATAAAAATGAAAAGGGGTATGGTTGTAATTTATCTTTTATTAATTTGAAAGAATAAACGTGCACTAAAAATGCAATCTCATATTTTTTTTAGGACTCTGATTTATTAAGCTTATTGAGAAGCTCATAACCGTAATGATACCAGCGCTCTCTACAGTCGATTTACCCAGCTTTAAGTCGCGAGCCAAATCCTTCTGAATGACTCCTTTTCTATGATAGTGAAACACCTGTTTACGCAAACTCTCGCTCGCTCTTTGATACTTACCTATCCCAGGAAATCGTTGATTAAAATAGCGACCACAAGCAGGACAATAATACTTATGAGCCTTGATACACAAGTAACTACGACGCAATCCAATTGACTCATGACGTATTCGCCTGATGAAACTGTCTTTTTTACGTAATTTCTTATTACCACGATGAACTCAGTGAACAACACAACGATAAGTGACTTCGATAAAAACCGGGTTCTCTCCACTCATCTTTTTAATAGAATATCCCGGTAAGTTTAGGATACAATCTTTCTTGGGCATTTTAATCTTCCTTTTGACGGTCAAATCAAAGGGTTAGACTAGACTAACTGGATTAAAATGCCCCTGTTTTCGGGTAGAGTCCCAACCCTTAAGCTCGTTTTTAGTGGCCAATATTTTGGAGCTTTTTACTCTAGCACGCGCCACCAACAACGCTCATTTGGTGCATGAACAAGTGTCGATGATTAAGCAATTTCTCCAAGCTTACCAAACCACCATTTATAATGGTTAAATCAATTAAAAGGAGTTAACAATGAACAAGGATAATAGTCATGGCTAAAACAATGTTACGCCGATGGCTGCCTTTGCTTATATTGCTGGGATTATTGAGCCTATTCTTTATTTTTCGCTTAGATAGATACTTAAGTTTTGCCACCTTTAGAGAACATCGTGCCTTACTCCTTTCCTGGACGAAAGCTAATTTCGTCTTGAGTGTATTGCTTTTTATGAGTTGCTACACCCTGGTTGTTGCGATTTCCATTCCAGGAGCGGTGTTTCTTACCCTAGCCTCTGGTTTCTTATTCGGTGTTTTCATTGGTGCTCTGCTGGTCGTCATCAGCGCCACCCTAGGGGCAACATTACTCTTTTTTGCAGTACGCACCGCTTTAGGTGAATGGCTCGCCAAGAAAGCCTCTGGCTGGGTTGAACGCATGCGCAAGGGCTTTCAGCGTAATGCATTCTCCTATTTATTGACCTTGCGACTCATTCCTTTGTTTCCTTTTTGGGTCGTGAATATTGTGCCGGCTTTGTTGAACGTGAGCGCCAAAACCTTCATTACTGCAACCGTGATTGGCATCATTCCGGGTTCATTAGTCTATGTCCTGGTGGGCAATGGCTTAAGTCAAGTGTTTGCCACCAATCAAACACCGAATCTTGGGATTATTTTTGAACCACAGGTATTAGGACCTTTGCTGGCTTTAGCCGCTCTGTCACTAATCCCCGCACTGTATCAATTGTTTAGTCGAAAACGACAAGGACGACAACCATGAGCGAGAAAATAAACTGCGATTTAGCCATTATTGGTGGTGGAGCTGGGGGCTTAAGCTTGGCGGCTGGTAGTGCGCAATTAGGACTTAACGTTCTCTTGCTCGAGTCAGGAAAAATGGGTGGTGATTGTTTAAATTATGGCTGTGTGCCGTCCAAATCCTTATTGGCCGCGGCCAAAACTTTTTATCATTTAAAGCAAGCATCTCGTTTTGGCATTCATACTCAAGGTCTTTCATTTGCTTTTCCTCAAGTGATGCAACATGTTCATCAAGTCATTGCCAATATTGCTGAACATGACTCCGTTGAGCGTTTTGCATCACTGGGAGTAAGAACCATTCAATCCGCTGGGAAATTTATAGCGCCTGATGCCATGCAAGTGGGCAATCAAATTATCCGCGCTAAACGGTTTGCGATAGCGACAGGTTCTTCCCCTTTTATCCCATCCATTCCTGGTATAAGTTCCGTACCTTATCTGACCAATGAGACCATTTTTGATTTACAAGAACAACCCAAACACTTAATCGTGATTGGTGGCGGGCCGATTGGTTGTGAATTAGCTCAAGCTTTTGCCATGTTAGGTTCTAAAGTTACTATCTTAGAAGGATTAAATATTCTTCCAAAAGATGATGCTGATTGTGTTGCTGTAATACGTCAGCAATTGGAGGAGATGAACATGACTATTTATGAACAAGCCAAGGTACAAGAGATAGAGGCTCATCCTGATACTGGTATCATTGTATCTTTTGAGTATCAAAATGAAGCCTCAACGATTAGCGGCAGTCATTTGCTCATTGCTACCGGTCGTCGTGCCAATGTGGATGGCCTTGATTTAGAAAAAGCCAATGTCAATTACACACCTAAGGGCATTGAAGTCAATCAGCGCTTACAAACCAGCAATAAAAAAATTTATGCATTGGGCGATGTCGTAGGGCCTTATCAGTTTACCCATATGGCAGGATATCAGGCGGGTATTGTGCTTCGCAACGTTGTTTTTAAATGGCCTGCCAAAGTGGATTATAATGCCGTACCCTGGGTTACTTATACCGAGCCTGAATTAGCGCATGTAGGATTATTGGCTACTGATACGCAAAAACGTCCCGATACTCAAATCACGGAATGGCCTTTTGTGAACAATGACCGTGCTCAAACCGAGTGCACTCTAAACGGAAAAATTAAAATCATCACCGATAAGAAAGGGAGAGTTTTAGGGGTTACTATTGTTGGTCCCCATGCCGGCGAACTTATTTTGCCTTGGGTTATGGCGATTCGTGAGGGAAAAACGTTACGAAGCTTCACGGATGTGATTGCGGCTTATCCTACCTTAAGTGAAATCAGCAAACGCGTTGCTGGGGAATTTTATACACCAAAGTTATTTTCCGATAAAACTCGCTGGCTGGTTCGCTGGTTACAGAAATTAGGATGATGACCTTATGATTGAACAATACTTAAGACCTCACCTGCATCATTACCCATCATCATCTTACAATGCCATCCACTAAAAACCTCTGGACACGCTGGCAAGCCCATCAGTCCAACTCAACAAACACCATGAATCACCAAGCCTAAAATCAAGACTATCCGCATTCCACAATCGCGGATAGCGAAATACATTTAATACTGAAGGTTAAGAGGCTTACTTTTCTTCCCAAAGCTTAATTATTTATCTAATTTCAAATAAAATCGTCTAATTAAATAATCAATCGATATCTTCCCGGGACCAGTACATAGAAGCATTAAAATCATTATACCCCATTGCATGTGATCGGTAAGACCGACAGCTCCGTCCGGCGTCCATAAAAATTTATAGGAGAAAACGGCGAATAAATTAAATAGGAATAGCGCAAATAAAACGGCTCTGGAACCTATGCCTAATGCAATTAATACAGGAAAACCTAATTCGCAAGCTGTTCCAAGATAGGCAGCGAAAGTGGGTGATATGATAGGTACCATGTATTCGTTTTGAAACAAGAAAAGTGTCGCTTGCCAATTACTTATTTTTGTTAATCCAGACAGGAAAAAAACCTGAGCAAGATAAAGTCGAGTCACGAGAATGAATATTGGGGCAAGGAAATCAAAGAATTTGTCAGCCAATAAATAAGTTTTTGCTATAAATGTTTTCATATAGCCTCCAATGAAAAACGATTGATCCATTGATAGCGAAGAGCTTTAGTTAAAAGATCACCAATTTTCTCTTCGTTAATCCATTTACTTAATTCAGCTACTGCTTTTTGCCATGTTATCTGGTTTCCAGAGGATAAAAATTCCAGAAAAAGATATTCCTCCTTACTGATTAGCATAATACAGGATAAATCATTATGTTGATAAATAACAACTTTTTCAGGACAGCCTGATATTTGAATTTCTTTCTCTTCCTGAAAGTAATTCATGGCCCAAATTTGGTAAATAGGGTATTCAGAACTGAGTATTTTTAAACCTGGTGTTAGATGAAAACATAAGGATTGAAAGCCAATATCATCTAGATGCGAAAAGGATTCAAAATCAAAAGAGCATGCGGGTGAGATACTCTTTAATGTATGCCAATGCCACTCAATGGTGCTTAATTCATATAAGTATGGTACTGCGTTAGCTGGCTCAAAATGAGCAATAAATTGAGGGAGGCTATCACCGTATTGATTGATATCGTATTGAGTGGATTGATGAATATTAATGTAACGATGCAATAAAGCATACCAGAAAGAATCGCCCACTAAACGCAAACAGAGTGGAAAGGTTGATTTCAAATGATTAAATAAAGTGGCATGATGGCTTTCGAGGTACACACCAATACCATCAAATCTTGATGGAGTGAACCGATTGGATAACTGATTTGACTGAACTTCTTTTCTAAACTGCGCTATCCATTCCTGCTGAATCGTCTCAAGGAGAGTATTACGCATAATGATTCAGGCTCCTCTCTGCTACTCGTTTTATTATGGCTTTTGCTTTACACATTTCTTCATATAAGAGAGAAAAATCAGGTAAATTATTATCCCACTCGATGATTGTGGGGGTATTTACAAAGAGGTTTTGAGCTTTTTCATAAAGCAGCCAAACATCTTGATAAACTTTATCGCTATGACTATCCAGTAAATAACCCTCTTGTTTTGAAAAGCCGCCAAGATGCATCTGCCAGACGTGTTTGGCATTAATTGATTGGAGGTATTTGTCCAGATCGTCGTTATGGTTATACCAGTTCACATATAAATTATTAACATCCAATAAAATTCCACAACCTGTTTTTGTGCTCAGTTCATTAAGGAATTCAGCTTCGGTTAAAGTATTTTGCTGGTAGCTTACATAGCGTGAAACGTTCTCAAACATGATTGCCTGGTTGAGATATTCCTGGACTCGATTTGTTTTTTCAATGATGAATAATAACGTTTCCTCAGTATAAGGGAATGGAACTAACTCATGAGTAAAAAATTTGTTGGCATGAGTCCAACAGAGATGATCCGATATCAGGCTGGAATTCATACAACGAGCTAAATCCTTTATTTGTTTCAAATATTGATAATCTGGTTCAGAGGATGTGGCAATTGATAATCCAATGCTATGTAAACTCAGTGGATAAAATTCTGCAATTTTTAGTAATTGCTTAAATTGAATTCCTGAGTGCTGGATATAATTATCAGCGAGAACTTCAAAATAATCGACAGAGGGCTGTCGATTTAAGATGTCGTCTATATGTTCAAGCCGCAGTCCAATGCCGGAACATCCGGAAAAACACGCGGCTTGATTAATAGAATTATTATTTGCCATTCTACTTAGCTTTTAACTGTTCCGTTAACAAGCTTTTCACAAGTACCTTTGGGCAGGTAAATCCAGTCTTTTTCTGAGCCATCTGCTTTAGATTGACCGGCACAAGCGTGTTGAGCAGTACCACAATCATTTTTGCCAGCCTTAGCCACACCTTGGCATTTTTCCATATCATTTGGAGTATCGGCATTAGCTGGAATTGTCGCAATTGAAAGTCCGGCGGCCATAACGGCAGCCATTGTTATTTTAGAAATATTATTCATAATGCATATCCTTTGTTATATGTGATTAATCCATATGTTATTTAATAAAATAACGTAATTAGTATAGTATCATTTTTAATTTATTACAGGATACATTGAATTTCTAAAAAATTGAGAAAAGGATTGTAGACATTTATTGCTCAACTTAAAATAGAAAACATTTCTTGGATCTTTACCTTATACTTTAATAAATCATACTTAAAGGAAGAGGAGTATTTTATTATGGTAAAGGATACCAAAATGATTAACCTCGCTTTACAAGGAGGTGGTGCTCATGGTGCTCTAGCCTGGGGCATTATTGATAGGTTTCTTGAAGATGGTCGGGTGAGTTTTGATGCTATTTCCGCAACCAGTGCCGGAGCAATGAATGCCGCAGTACTTGCCCATGGATTGGCAACGGGAGGTAATGAAGGGGCTCGAGAAGCGTTACATCAATTTTGGAAGATGGTTAGTGATGCAGGGCAAATATACAATCCACTCAAAAAAACTCCGTTAGAAGAGCTGCTTGGTGTAGGAATTGAAAATTCAATGTCCTATTTTATATTTGACCTTATGACCAAAATTCTTTCTCCCTATCAATTTAATCCTCTTAACTTTAATCCACTTAGAGAAATCTTAGAGAAAACCGTGGATTTTGAAAAAATCAAATCTTGCAAAAGTATTAAAATTTTTGTTTCTGCTACTAATGTTCAAACAGGTAAAATTAATGTATTTGATAATAAAAAAATTTCAGTAGATGCTGTTATGGCTTCGACTTGTCTCCCTTTTATGTTTCAAGCCGTTAATATTGGGAAGGATTTTTTTTGGGATGGGGGCTACATGGGAAATCCAGCCATTTTTCCTCTAATTTATAATTCCGACTGCAGGGATATTTTAATTCTTCATATCAATCCCATTTATCGTGAGCACGTTCCTGAAACCGCAACTGAAATTCTAAATCGAGTCAATGAGATTAGTTTTAATTCTTCATTAATGCGTGAAATGCGGGCAATTGCTTTTGTAACTAAATTAATAGACAGTGGTTGGATTAAAGAAGAGTATAAAAATAACCTTAAGAAACTTTATATTCATGCAATTCGTGCTGATGTATCAATGCAATCTTCTACAGTGGCTAGTAAATTAAATCCGGAGTGGTCGTTTATCAAGCATCTTTATGAGGAGGGACGTAGCAAGGGAACTGAATGGTTAAAGGAAAATTTTAAGCACCTTGGGAAAATGACAAGTATCGATCTTGAGGAATACTTGTAACTTTAAGTAAAAACAATGGTTCGCAACATAATTTAAATTCGTGGCTATAATTAAATCCAAATTTATTAGAAATACAGGAATTTTTTAAAACTTTTTTGAAAAGGATTTTTATATGCAACAAGCAAATCAGGTATCGACAACTCAAAAAAACAGTACCTTCTCAAGAAACGTGGCAAGGTTTTTTGACATCTTTACCGATTTTGTTGACTTTCTTGGACGGATTGGATGGCCTGTTATTGATTTGGCATTTCGAATATGGATAGCACAGCAAGTATTAGTCTCTGCGATTCTTTTGGCTAACCATTGGGATACTGCAGTTTATTTAGCCAAAAATGAATATCCAGTTCCATGGTTATCTCCTGAATCGGGGGCTCTGTTAGGAATATTGGCACAATTTGTTGGCGGTATTTCCCTTTTTTTTGGTTTATTTACCCGATGCGGGGCAGCGGTTATTGCAGTATTCGCTGTTATGACCCAAATTTATTATCAACCCATAGATCTTAATTTGCTTTGGATCACATTAATGTTGGGCTATGTGTTGAGAGGACCAGGTCCGCTTTCTCTGGATAATTTATTCGAACAAGGGTTTAGACGCAGTCCTTTGCCATTTGCTATGTCGATTGTGACTCTTGTAGAGAAAACAAGAGGATTTTTTTCAAGCTTGTTTTTATTTCTTATACGTATTTGGTTAATGATCTCACTTTTGCTAGTTAATCAATATGTCGAAATAATTTCTCCTGACAAGTTGCAACCGCTTATGTCGTGGTTACCTTTAAGTTCGGTATCAATTGTTTTTAGCCATTTTTCATTATTTATTGCTCTTTTTTTGGGGTTTGGTTTTGCTACCCGATTTGCTGCAGCTCTGGGATTAATCGTTGTTCTTTTTAGTTTTACCCCAGAAGTAACGGGTTTTTATTTATACTGGGTGATGGTGATGGCCATTTTATTTGTTTCAGGTCCAGGAACCTTATCATTGGATCATTTGATTTTTAATGCTTTGAAGAAATATTATCCACAGCTTTCTGGTAAACCGGCATTTAGCCTGGATAACTTACCACGCGTAGTTATTATTGGCGCAGGGTTTGGGGGTATTGCTTGCGCTAAAACATTACGTCATATGCCAGTCAAAATCACTTTGATTGATAGACATAATTATCATCTTTTTCAGCCATTTTTATACCAGATTGCTACTGGAAGTCTCTCGCCAGCTGATATTGCTATTTCGATTCGCTCCATATTTTTAGAGCAATTTAATGTGGAAATATTATTGGGAGATGTTTCAGATATTAATAAAGAGGAGCGACTCGTTATAGCTGATAATTTTACAATTCCATACGATTATTTGGTGATAGCGACAGGCGCAACTCATAGTTATTTTGGTAAGGATAATTGGACTCCTTATGCGCCAGGGTTAAAAACAATTAATGATGGTACCTCAGTGCGTAGTCGCATCATTAGAGCGTTTGAACTAGCCGAACTTGCTCAAAGTGAAGAAGAACGCAAGCAATTGCTAAATTTCGTCATTGTGGGGGCAGGACCTACTGGTGTTGAGCTTGCTGGGGCAATAGTGGAACTTGCACGATTTGGAATCGTAAAAGAATTTCGTCATTTTGATCCCTCGTCAGCAAATATTATCCTGGTTCAGGCAACGCCTCGGATTTTGCCCACTTTTTCGGAAAAAATCTCGGCAAAAGCACAGAGCTTTTTAGAAAGTATGGGTGTCAAAGTATTAGTGAATAGTATGGTTGAGCAAATTGATGGCGATGGTGTGATTATTAATAATGAAAGAATTTATTCAAAATCAGTCTTTTGGGCGGCGGGTGTTGCTGCTTCTCCGGCAGCAAAATGGCTTCAAGTAGAAGCTGATCCAGCAGGCCGTGTCAAAGTGAATGACGATCTGACAGTAACTAATTACTCAAATATTTTTGTGATAGGCGATACCGCTGCTTCAAATGCCTGGAAAGGTAAACCAGTACCTGGTATTGCGCCTGCTGCAAAACAAGGGGGTGTTTATGTGGCTAATGTAATTTCTAAAAGGATTTATAATAACCAATCAAAATATAAACCTTTTAAATACGTTCATTTGGGGAGTCTTGCTACTGTTGGCCGTAAAGCGGCTGTTGCGGAGTTTAATAACTTTAAAATCAGCGGAGAACTTGCATGGTGGTTTTGGGGAGGGGTGCATGTCTTTTTTCTGGTTGGCTCTCGAAATCGTTTAAGTGTTATTTTAAATTGGCTTTGGTCTTATTATACTTTTCGCGCCAATAATTTACTTATTACAGATGATTCGTTGAAGACAGGAGATAAATCAGGAGCAAGTTAATTGGTTTGAGGGCTTACGGGGAATTCGAGATTAATTTAATCTTGTTAAGATTATAAGGAAATATAAAGGGAGTGGACTAATGGACAAGAAATTTGCTGCTAATTCTTCAGAGAGTATTATCAATAATGAATTTAATATGCCGGTTCCTCGTTGGCTAAATACTTATCCAGCGGGCCCTTATCGATTTAATAACCGCGAATTTTTTATTATATCTTATGAAACCGATCCAGAACTTTTGAAAGCCATTCTTCCTCCTGATATGGAGTTAATAGAGCCGGTAGTTAAATTTGAATTTATCCGCATGCCTGATTCAACTGGATTTGGTGATTACACTGAATCAGGTCAAGTTGTGCCGGTGAGATATAAAGGTGAAGAAGGAGGATTTACTATTTCGATGTTCCTTGATTGCCATGCTCCTATTGCTGGTGGTCGAGAAATATGGGGTTTTCCAAAAAAACTGGCCAAACCAAAATTGTTTGTTGAAGAAGACACACTCATTGGTATTCTTAAGTATGGGAGTATTGATATTGCTATTGCGACAATGGGATATAAACATCGCCCATTAGATGCGGAAAAGGTTTTGGAGTCGGTAAAAAAACCGGTCTTTTTACTTAAAAATGTTCCTGATGTAGATGGTACTCCTTTAATTAATCAATTGACTAAGACTTATTTAACAGACGTGACGGTGAAAGGGGCATGGACGGGACCAGGTAGTCTGGAGCTTCATCCACATGCATTGGCTCCTATTTCCAATCTTTATATCAAAAAAATTGTATCCGTTTCACATTTTATCACCGATTTAACATTGCCTTATGGAGAAGTTGTCGCAGATTATTTAGCTTAGAATGGGAAATCATTCTAAAAACAGTTGGAAAATAATATGAATAAACGTCAGGTACAAAATACGACAGTAATTGCAGCTGCTTTAGGAGCTGCTCTTGCCTCCGTATATACGTATACCGATTGGCTTTCGTCAAAAGAAATAGTTGTAAAACGAGAGCGCTGTTATAACGTGGCACGCGCGGGAAAAAATGATTGTGCCACTTCTCTACATTCTTGTGCCTCACAATCAACGATGGATCGTGACCCAGAAGCTTTTATCATGTTGCCTAAAGGATTGTGTGAACGTATAGTGGGAGGAAGGAGTGTATAGTTACTCTAAGTTGCCTATTCGTGTCAGGAAAGAGATAGAAGCCCA
Organism: Legionella tucsonensis; assembly: GCF_001468035.1. Classification (GTDB taxonomy): domain Bacteria; phylum Pseudomonadota; class Gammaproteobacteria; order Legionellales; family Legionellaceae; genus Legionella; species Legionella tucsonensis. The sequence goes on along the minus strand of NZ_LNZA01000001.1, from coordinate 1,927,866 downwards.
ACAGTACACGGGTGAATTATTGGTTACTGGTGTGCAATTAGGCGTTATAGTACTATTAAGTATTATCAATTTCTTTTCTTCAGCAGGATATTCTCCTGGCGCACCTGTTCAATCCTCTTCCTTAGGCTTGTGGTTATTTACTATCTTAATATTAGCAAGATTGTGGTTTGTCTATACTAATCAATTGAATTCAATATTTCTTGGTTTCTCCATAGTTGCTGAAATGGCTTTGTTATTATTTATTATATGGACTTATTATCTGCAGTTTGAAACAACACCGACCATTAATCTTAAAAACCCCCATATTAATTACGTTTATATTTTGATTGCATTACGTGCACTTCGGTTTGAACCTCTATGGGTCATACTTTCAGGGCTTACGGCAGCCATTGGGTGGAGTATTATCGTTTGGCAAACTTTATCCAGTTCAGGGATGAATGTTATTACATGGGATTATGTAACCTTTGCATCAAGTCGGAGTGTTTATTTGGGTGCTGTATTTGATGTCATTTTGTCAGTCTTACTAGTAACAGTAATTATTGCTTTGGTATTGACGCGTGCCAAGCGCACTCTTTTTCAAGCAGTGGAGCAGACCAGTGCTGCAAAAGATTTATCTCGGTTTTTTGATACAAGTGTTGTAGAAAAAATAACGACCTCTGAAAAATCATTACAAGCGGGGTATGGTGAGTTACGCCAGGCTGCTATTATGTTTATTGATATGAGAGGATTTACCAAAGCATCAACAAATTTGTCTCCTAGTGAATTGATTGGACTATTGGGTGAATATCAGCATTTGGTTGTACCAATTATTCAAAAAAATAATGGAAGTATTGATAAGTTTATGGGGGATGGTATCTTGGCAAGTTTTGGTGCTGTGGCTCCCTCAAATACTTATGCCGCTGATGCCTTAAGAACGGTCGATGAAATCATATCATCAATAATGGTATGGAGTGAAAATCGACGTCAAAAGGGAGATATAGTAGTTGGCGTAGGAATTGGGCTGGCTTCTGGTGAAGTGGTAGTTGGTGTGATCGGTTATGAAAATCGTTTGGAATATACAGTAATTGGAGAAACGGCCAATTTAGCAGCCAAGCTGGAAAAACATAATAAAGAAGAAAAAACTCAAGCTTTGACTACCAAGAATACTTTTGTAGAAGCATTAAAACAAGGGTATAGGAGCGATGTACCTAAAGAAGAGCTTAAGGCAAGACATGTGGGGGGGGTGGAAGGTCCTCTGGATTTAGTGGCTTTGTAAAATAACGTAATTTGTTATAAAAAAATCCCTCTGGATTTATTATCCGCTCCCTCAGAGTCGCGGCTCAGTTTAACTACAATCCGAACCATGACCCTGGGGGAGCGGATAGATAGAACAATATTCTAATAGTTCATTTTTCAATAAAAATTGTAAACCGGAAAACAAATCAAAATCCGGATTGTTTTCTAAAGTGTTTTCATATGATTGCTCAAGCGTCACTTTATCTTTTAAATAAGATAGAAAAGTAAACAGGTCCTTAGTAATCCAATGGGTTAATACCTGATTTTTTTGACGTACTATCACGACATAACTCGGTAAGTGCTGAAAATTTATGAAGTCTATTTCAACTGGATTTTCTATCAACTCAAAGATATTTTTTAAATAATAGGGAGATGAATATAAAAATACCGACGGATTAAATATCAAACATAATTTATCCACGGAATTATTTAGATGTTTTTGAAGTATTCTGGAATCAAGAACAAGATAATCTTGCGAGCAATAGCTTAAATGCCTTAACCATTCTATTTCTGCAATATCTTTTAGATAAAGAAGATGTTTAACCGCTTCATTATTTTGTAAAAAAGCGGGAAATTTTTCACCCCAATCGTCTAAGCAATTAGTTGTTGGTAAATTACTGTGGTCTTGGACAAACGCTAGAGCCAAAGCATCAGCACATACTTTTCCAACCAATTTCCAGGTTGATGGAAAAGTTACTTCTAAAGAGTTACGCAGGTTTTGTAAAATGGTATTACGATAAACACTAAAACGAAATTCAGGAGCAATTTCATTTTGACAAAATTGCTCCTGAATAGCGACATCTTGTTTATTGAATACACCTTTAAGAAAAGCTTCCTGTATTTGTTGAATTGTAGGCGTAATGAGTTGATTTTTTTGCTTCATTGATTAAAACCTCCAAATGAGGTATTTCTGAATCCCATTCTAATAAAGTTGGAACAAGGCCAGTGTAATTTATAGTATATCGATATAAATCCCATACTTCCTGGCAGACATGATCATTGTGTGTATCTATCCGCAAGATATTCCTTTGATTTTGCAGTGAAATAGAATGTCCTGCTACATGAATTTCTTGTATGTCTTTGTGAGGTACTTTTTGAATATATTGATACGGATCTCGTTTATTATTTGAATAAGAAACGTAAACATTATTAACGTCCAATAACAATTTAGCGCCTGTGCGTTTGATTATTTCTGCTAGAAACTCAGGTTCTTCATAGGTTGAAGCTCGATACTCTAAATAAGAAGCTGGGTTTTCTATTAATAAGGTTCTCTGTAAATAATTTTGTACATTATCAATGTTATTGGTGATAATCGTTAAACTTTCTTCGTTATAGGGAATGGGTAATAAATCCGGCAAATAGGTATTCCCTACGTTGCTCCATGACAAATGATCTGAAAGGAAAACAGGCTCGAAGCGATCAATGAGGGTTTTAATTCGTTTTAAATGTTCTTTGCTGATTTCTTTGGCTGAGCCTAGAGATAATCCCACTCCATGAAAGCTTAGTGGATAATGCTGACTTATGGAAAATAGAAGCTCTAATAATGGGCCTCCTTTTAAAAGGAAGTTTTCTGTATGCACTTCAAGCCAGTCAATCGCAGGTTTTTTTTCTAATATTTGATCATAATGTGGGGCTCTTAAACCAATGCCTATCATATCGCCACTAATTATTTTATGCATGGTTTTTCATCCGATTTGATGTGTTATTTTGCAAGATTCACATCCATTTACAACGGTCCTATGTATTTAATGTACCGCTGCCAAACTCTGAACGCAATATTAGAAAAATTGTATTCTCACCGTTAGACCTAACTAAATTGTAAACATGCCCTACCTATTTGACATTAAATTGTTTAATATTTACACTGACTAAAATGATTTGCAAGAGAGTTCAATGCCAATAACAATTCATTCCTTTTTCAATACCATTCATAGGTTGCTAAAATCATCTCGTAAACAAGTATTCTTTTTTGGAATAGCAGCAATGTTAATTTCAAACGCTCTTTTTGCAGATGCAAATTATCCACAAGAACGATTAGAACTTGAGAATTTTTACAAAGCAACTAACGGGTCAAATTGGATTAGGCAAGATAATTGGCTTTCTGATTCCATCTCATACTGTGAATGGCATGGAGTAATTTGTGATAAAAATGGGCATGTTACTGAATTGCAGCTTTATGACAATGGCTTAGAGGGTTCATTGCCAGATACACTATGTAACTTAACAGAGCTGAAAACACTTTATTTAAGCTTTAATCACATCGGGGGGCAGATTCCTTCGACGATTGGTCAATGCAAAAAACTTGAAAACATTTGGCTTAAATCCAATCAGATTAGTGGAGAGATTCCTGACAGTATTGGTGAAGCTGAAAGCTTGAAATGGCTTGATTTACATGTCAATAAATTATCGGGAGCCATCCCATCATCCATCGGAAATTTACATCAACTTGAAATTTTACGGCTTGATGATAATGAGCTGAATGGTATCCTGCCTGATTCTCTTTATCTGCTTCAGAATTTAAAAGAAATTTATTTATTTAATAATCACATTTCAGGTTCCATAAACACTAAGATAGAACAGTTAATGCAATTGGAACATATTTATCTAGGGCACAATCAATTCAGTGGTATCCTTCCGGATACAATCACAAAACTTCATTTTCTTAAAACATTGCGCGTTGAACATAACGCGTTGGAAGGTACGATCCCTGCTGACATTGGAAACATCCCTAACCTGCAAGTCCTACGACTTGATCATAATCAATTCACAGGCAGAGTACCGGACAGCTTATTAAATCGAGAGCATGAACTTCAAGTTGTTGATTATTCAAACAATAATTTTGAGTGATTTTTCTTGGGGAAGCATGTAAAAAGCCTCTGAATTCAATTGATTCGATGAAATAAGATTCTATAATCACAGCCCTGCTAAAAAAAGGGGCTCTCCCCGAATCCGGGATTATACTCATGAAACATTGCTGTTTGTGCCAAGTAGTGAGGCTTATTAGTCCCAGCCGAAGGATATTCAAAATATGGCAATATGTGCTGAACTGAAAATTCTTTATTACATTTTCCTAGGTGGCTTTTTATAAGTGCTTAGGACTATGCAAAAGATTAAGGTGACCACTACAATACCTAAAGTAAAGAAGGTAGGGATTTTAAACCAGGGTGCAATGAGCATTTTGACGCCCACAAAGATCAATATCAATGCAACTCCATATTTAAGGAGATGAAAGCGACGATGCATATTAGCCAATAAAAAATATAATGCACGTAATCCAAGTATTGCGAAAATATTAGAGGTAAAAATAATAAAGGGATCATTTGTTACTGCGAAAATAGCAGGAATGCTATCTAATGCAAAAATCAGATCACTGACTTCGACAAGAATTAATACAAGGAAAAGGGGAGTAACAGACCATAATTGATTGTGGACGATAAAAAATCGTTCACCTTGCAGTTCGTCAGTGATTCGCAGATGCTGACGCATCCAACGAAGAACAGGATTTTTTGCAAGATCGGGTTCATGCTCGGCAAAGAAAGCCATTCTAATACCTGTAATTAGCATCAAAAAGCCAAAGAGGTAGAGTACCCAGTGAAATTTATTCACAATCCATATGCCCAGCAAAATAAGGATTAATCGCATGACGATGGCACCGAGTACCCCGTAGATTAGGACTCGACGTTGATATTCTGCCGGAATAGAAAAATAACTAAAAATCATGAGAATAACGAACACATTGTCGATAGATAAAGATTTCTCGATGAGATAACCTGTGAAAAATTCCAGTGCTTTTTCATTAGCTATTTGTATGTTGGACGTGTATATGAGATACCACCAAAAGAGCAGGTTAAAAATGAGAGCCAACGTGAACCATACAATGGTCCAGGACAGTGCTTCTTTCGTGGAAACGCGATGAGCTTTTCGTCCGCCCAATAAAAACAGATCAACAGCAAGCATCATGATCACAAAGGTCAAAAAACCTAACCACATCCACCACTCACTGACTGTAGTCATCCGATCATTCCCTAACGAATTGTTAAATGGAAAAAATACAGATTATTCCCCGTTGGTTTGATTATTCGCTCCTATGACAACGAGGTAACAATTGATCCGGTTATATTAATTATAATCTATGAGTACACTTCACCCAATTTTATTCGCAAGTACTAACAGTTATTGGTATTTGGTGCTGTGTAATCTATACTATGCATGGAGGGATGATTTGAAACGTCCGTTTTGCTGATCGATTCAGGGCCTATTTCCTTAGACTTACCTGCAAGATGAATAATATAATTTATGGTTTTATTTATGCCAATAATTAAGGATCAAGGCACATACCCTAATGACATGCGGTCTTAAAGTAATCGATACATAACCAGATACTCTACATGCGAATATTTTATCTGGGATTTTGTTTCAAAGATAAAGGAAGGAATGATGAATAAGGAGTTTCTGGAGAATATCACCTTTGACGAGTTAACCTTGGGACAGCAGGCCAGTTTAAATAGGACGCTAAAACAAGAGGACATTTCGCTTTTTGCGGTTATGTCCGGTGATGTGAACCCTGCTCATATGGATCCTGAATTCGCCAAAAGCGATATTTTTCGTGGTATTGTTGGCCATGGCATGTGGTCAGGATCCCTTATTTCCGCACTGCTTGGAACAGTTTTCCCTGGTCCGGGGACGATTTATCTTGAACAGGATATTAAATTTAGAAAACCAGTGCGTATTGGAGACAACATCACCATCACGCTCATCGTGCGAGATAAATTTCCTGACAAGCCCATCGTAACTTTTGATTGCAAGGGCGTGAATCAACGCGGAGAAACAGTTATTGAAGGATTAGCTACGGTTCTTGCGCCGACTAAAAAAATACGAGTGGCAAGAGCTGATCTGCCGCACATTGAAATTCATAATCACGACCGTTTTCAGACCATCATTCAATCTTGCCAGAATGTGGATGCTATCTGCACAGCTATTGTTCATCCCGTAAAGGCTAATGTGCTCACAGCAGTAGCTGATTCCGTGAAGGCTAAGCTGATTATCCCTATTTTAATTGGCCCAATGGCAAAGATTAAGGCGGCTGCGCAAGAGGCAGACATTGATATCTCCCAATGGAAGCTCATTAATACAGAGCATAGCGATGCGGCAGCTAGTAAAGCAGTAGAGTTGGCAGCCACAGAAAAGGTCGATGCCATCATGAAAGGCTCATTGAGTACCCATGAGTTACTAGCAGCAGTTGTCCCTGCCACATCCAATTTACGCACCAAATATCGTATTAGCCACGCTTATGTCATGGACGTTCCTTCTTATCATAAACCGCTTATTATCACGGATGCCGCCATCAATATCATGCCAAATGCTGTAGAAAAAGCAGATATCTGTCAAAACGCAATTAATCTTTGGCGTGTCTTGTTCGGTGAAGATAAAAAACCCAAAGTAGCTATTCTTTCGGCTATAGAGCTCGTGAGCCCTAAGATGCAAGCGACAGTAGATGCAGCAACCCTATGTAAAATGTCTGATCGCGGACAAATCACCGATGGTATTCTTGATGGGCCTTTAGCCTTTGATAATGCCATTAACAAGCAGGCAGCAGACGACAAAGGAATTGTATCGCCTGTTGCGGGGGATGCTGATATTTTAGTCGTCCCCGAAATTGAGTCGGGCAATATTCTTGCTAAGCAATTGACTTTTCTTGGGCATGCTGATGCTGGCGGTATTGTTTTGGGGGCACGTGTACCCATTATTTTGACGAGTCGAGCTGATTCATTACGAACTCGACTCTTGTCCTGCGCCTTGGCGGTTAAAATGGCTGCAGCACGCAAGGCAGGAAAGATAAAATGACAGATAAGACGAAAAACAGTATTCTGATGCTTAATATCGGCTCTTCAAGTGTAGTCTTCGCAAGACACTTTTCGTTGAATCGATCAAATAATCACTCGCATATTTTTTTATTGTTAAGGACTTGTTAGGATAAGAGTGATGACTCTTTTTTTATTTAGGGATAGCCCATGACATTAAGTAATATATTGATTGCCAGCGATTTCTCAAAACATGCCGATTGGGCTTCGCAACGCGCTATTGATTTAGCAAAATCAAACCAGGCTAAAATTCATTTCCTCCATGTTGTAACACCACCATTAAGTAGCATTGTGCCGTCTTCAGATACTGAATTGCAACCCAATTTTTTGTCTGAAAAAAAAGAAATCGAAGAGCAGATTTTAAAGAAATTAAAAGATAATCATCATAAACATTTTGCCAACATTTCAGTGGTATTGGGTAGAGCTTCTGATGAGGTGGTCAGATATGCTGATGAAAATCATTGTAAATTGATTATTGTGGGTGCCCATGGCCGTTATTATATTAATGATTATGTTTTAGGTACGACTTCTGGCTCAATTATCAGGCAAAGTCATGTTCCTGTGTTGCTAGTAAAAAGAGAACCTGATTTTACTTATGGCAGGATACTGATAGCAACGGACCTTTCTGAAGCAAGCAAAGAGACGGTGCAATTTACGTTTAACTGTTTTCCTAATGCCACTTTTCAGTTGTTACATATCGTTGATGTTTATTATCGACAATTCTTGAATCCAAATGATTTGGATGAGGAATTCACAGACACTAAACATCCTAAAATAAAAAATATTCTTGAAAAACTGGATGTTTTTCTAAGCCAATGTCAAGTTGATAAAAGCAAGTTCGAGAAAAAAATTATTGGCGGTTATTATGCTGATGCCATTATCGAGCAAGCCAATAAATGGAGTGCGGATTTGTTGGCATTTGGCACACAGAGTAAATCAGGACTACATTACTTACTTATGGGGAGTGTTGCCAAACGGATTCTCCATCTTAGCTCTGTGGATATGCTTGCTGTTCCTCCACAGGCTTCATCTTCATCGTGATTAAGAAAGCAGGTTGAACTTTTATTTTCCGGTTTTTATTGAATTGCTTTCTGATAGTTCCATGATTATTTCAACTGCACGGGTTGCTGCATCATGAAATGGCTGAAAAATGACATCAACCCCTATGTTTTTTAATAATTCCATTTCAGAAGTGTGATGTGTGGTTACTGCGATGCGGCTGGAGATATTCGCCTGCTTTAACGTTTCGGTCAAAATAATCCTAGGATCTTGATGGGTCACTCCAAGTATGTGTTGTGGAATTGTACAAATAATCCATTTCACCTGATTTAAAGGTAAGGAAGCGACGAATTCGATATCGCAAGCATCACCATAGATTGCATCATAACCATGAAACACCCACTCTCTGACTTCATCGGGATTAAAATCAACTGCCAATACGTTTATTTTTTTCTCAATTAATAACTTTGTTATCGCTTTACCAAAACGACCCAATCCAAAAATGACAATATCATAGTTGTTTTTGTTTATTAAAGAATGAGTTTCTATTTTTTCCCGATAGGGAATTGTTCGTTCAAAAAAGGAAAGGCCTGGTTCTAACCAACGATAAAGAGTTTGTGAATAAGTTATCATGTACACCGAAAGCGCAATAGTAATCAGACCAACAAGTGTGACTAACCCTAACGAATCCGTTGAAACATGACCTAATGTTACCCCCATTGCCATAAACACCAACGAAAACTCACTGATTTGTGCCACAGTCAATCCAGCCAAAAAACCTGTGCGTTTGCGATAACCCATCACACCCATGATGGCCAACACGATGAGTGGATTTCCAATTAAGACAAATAAAGAGAATACGATTGCCGGAGTAACTTGATGTCCAAGTTGGTTTAAACTCAGTTGCGAGCCCAACGCAATAAAGAAAAAAAGTAATAGAAAGTCACGCAAAGAAGAAAGTCTTGCGGCAATAGTGTCTCTGATTGGCGTTGAAGCCAATGAGATACCCGCAATCAGTCCTCCTAACTCTTTGCTAAAGCCAAAATAACTGCCTAAAGTAGCCATGAGTGCCGCGAAGGCTATGGCAAAAATAATCAATAATTCCGGTGAATGAGCTATACGATTAATCAAAGGATTAGCCAGATAACGGATAAATACACCAACAAAGGTTAAAAGCGTTATACTGTATAAAAAGATCATTGCGATATGTGTTGTAAAGCCAACACTGTTTTCCTGGCTGCCAATACCAAAGGCAGATAAGGTTATCATGGCCAAAACAACCACCAGATCTTGTACAATGAGAAATCCAATCGCAATACGACCATGAAGCGAATCTACCTCATGTTTGTCTGAAAGCAGTTTGACAATAATAATGGTACTGGAAAACGTCAGCGCCACAGAAACATAGAGTGCGGCTATTGAATCCATGCCGAGGCCTTTTGCAATAAAAAAACCAATCAAGGAAGTAAACAGGACTTGTCCAAGTCCTGTAGCTATGGAAACTAGGCCTAATGTTTTTATTAAATTGAGATCCAGTTTCAGGCCGACAAGAAAAAGTAATACAGCAATCCCTAATTCAGCCAATAGTTCAATGTGCTCATGAGATTGTACTATCCCCAAAAAAGTAGGGCCCACCAGAATACCTACAGCGATAAAACCAACAACCATTGGCTGTCGAAGCAGCAGACAGACAAAACCTATAATGGTTGCCATCATAAGAAGCGAAGTCAGTTCATAAAAAGGAGAAACATGTATAAATGACCAATCCATCATAGGACTTTATTCCCATAAAGAGTATTTTCTTCTGCACTGACATGTCTTATAGCACTTATCCTTAAGCGAAGTTGTTTTTCAATTTCAATTACAGCAAAAAATAGTGCTCCAGTTACAACGATAAGTATCCCATCCCCAAAGGGTATGTTTTCAGTAACAAATAGTGTTTGTAGCGGAGGGAAATAGGTGATTGCAAACTGTGCCACAGTAATCACGATGACTGCCATCCAAACCACTTTGGTTCCTTGAACTGCTTTCCATGTGAGTGAGGTGCTATAAATGTTGCGAATATAAAACAAATGAAAAATTTCAAGAACAACCAAGGTGTTCAACGCGATTGTGCGTGCCAACTCAAGCGAGTAACCCCTATCGAGTGCATAAAAATAGATACCAAAGACCCCACAAATGAATAGAATGGAAACCAGAATAATATGCCAGACCAAACCTCCGGTTAGCAGAGGTTCACTTCGAGGACGCGGTGGACGACTCATGGTCCCTTCTTCAGTAGGTTCAAAGGCTAGGGCAATGCCAAGCGTCACGGCAGTAATCAAATTAATCCATAAAATTTGAATAGGCGTTACCGGTAAACCCAATCCCAAGAGCAGTGCTAAAATAATGGTCATTGCCTCACCCGCATTAGTAGGTAAGGTCCAGCTGATGACCTTTTTGATGTTGTCATAAACGGTACGTCCTTCACGAACAGCGGCGACAATAGAGGCAAAATTATCATCCACCAGTATAAATTCAGCTGCTTCCTTGGCGACTTCGCTGCCTTTTCTGCCCATGGCGATTCCAGCATCCGCTCGTTTCAATGCTGGGGCATCATTCACCCCATCGCCGGTCATGGCCACAGTCATGCCATGTGCTTGTAATGCCATAACCAGTCTTAATTTATGTTCTGGACTGGTGCGGGCAAAAATATCTGTCTCCAATACAGCATTTCTGAGTATTGCATTATCCATGTTATCCAAATCAATGCCCGTCAGTACTTTTTCCAAATTCCTAAGCCCTATTTGCCGACCAATGGCAAGCGCGGTACTGGCATGATCCCCTGTAATCATTTTGACTGCAATACCTGCTGCATGGCATTGTGCTACCGCCGAAATGGACTCAGGCCTTGGAGGATCAATTAGGCCAACCATCCCAAGTAAAGTCAAACTGCTTTCAACATCGGCAAATTCCAAAACGGTGTGTTCTGGCTTTGTTTTTTTAACTGCGAAAGCCAGTACACGCTGCCCTCTTGCGGCGATTTGCTCCATTTTTTCCTTCCAATAAACCTCATTTAAAGGTTGTAACTCTTCTTGATCAGTTTGTTGACTTTGGCACATCTTCAAAACTTGCTCAGGGGCTCCTTTAACAAAGATAGTCGCATGCTTCAAATGGTCATGATTTAAGGTGGCCATGAAGCGATGTCTTGCATCGAAAGGAATCACATCGGTACGTGCCCATGATGCGTTTTCTTCTTGTAGACCAAGCCCTGTTTTACCAGAAAATGTAAGTAAAGCGCCTTCCATGGGGTCGCCTTCCACAGTCCATATTCCTTCCTGTTCATGAAGTACGGCATCATTACAAAGCAGTGCAGCATGCGCGATTTTCTTAAGCACAGGATGCTCGTTGCTGTCAATCACCTGTTCGTTTAAGGTAATCGTTCCTTGAGGTTCGTAACCGATGCCATCCAAAACAAACAGGTGATTACTGGTTAAGACCGAAGATACCATCATCTCATTTTGGGTCAGGGTACCGGTTTTATCGGTACAGATAACCGATACGGAGCCCAATGTTTCAATTGCGGGAAGACGGCGTACAATGGTGTGTCGCCGCGCCATGACTTGCACGCCAATGGCTAGGGTAATTGAAAGAACTGCGGGAAGGCCTGCTGGAATAGCCGCAACCGATAAACCAACGACTGCCATAAACAATTCACTAAATGGATGATGCTGGACAAAATAACCATAAGCAAGAAGTAGTGCGGCAATCAGTAGGATAAATAAAGTGAGCCATTTTGCAAACAGCCCCATTTGTATAACTAGTGGTGTAGTTAATGACGCTACTTTTGACAGCAGCTTACTAACATGTCCAATTTGGGTGGACGAGCCTGTTGCTACAACAATGCCTTTGCCTTGGCCATTGGTTACCAAGGTTCCGCTAAACGCCATGCAAGTCCGGTCACCTAATACAGTATCGGATGGGACAGGATGAATGTGTTTTTCAACTGGAATGGATTCGCCAGTTAATATAGCTTCCTGAATGGTTAGTCCATGAGATTTTATTAAGCGTAAATCGGCTGGAACTTTGTCTCCTGCTTCCAGCACAATAATATCGCCTGGCACCAGTGTTTCACCAGCAATACGCCGTCGCTTTCCATTTCGTACTACATTTGCAGAAGGAGACAACATTTTTCGAATTGCATCCAGTGCTTTTTCTGCTTTTCCTTCCTGGATAAAGCCTATCAGAGCATTAATAACGACGACGGCTATAATAACCGCAGTGTCTACCCAGTGTTGCAAGATAAAGGTCACCAAGGAAGCACCTAATAACACATAGATAAGTATGTTGTGAAACTGGAGTAAGAAGCGAAAAAAAGTACTTTTCCTCTTGGGTTCAGGTAAGCGATTGAAGCCATAAACTTTCAATCTGTTTTGAGACTCCTCCTCACTTAGGCCGAATTCTGTGGTATTTAATGTTGCAAAAGTTGTTTCTGTGGATTGCTCATGCCAGCATGATTCCGAGATGATGTTTTTTTGTTCTGCCATAATTCTTTTTCCTGATTAGTAGGCTTTTACCGGTGAAATAAAGCCAAGAGGCTTTAATGCCAATAATGAACAATCAATTTTCTGCAGGATGTTTTCTGCTGTATTGCCAATAATAAATCCCGATATCCCTGTACGTGCGACGGTACCCATCACCAAAATATCGATTTTTTTATGGGTTATGATGGCAGGGATAACCTCTTCCGGTTGCCCTTTTGGATGTTCTATATGATATTCCCCAGAAATTGGCGACCGCTTAATTAATTCTCGCAGCAGCAATCCATGAGCATGTTGCTCCTCAACCACCATTTTATCGAGTTCATCTTCAGAGATTTTTAACCATACATTGTCGCGTAAATAATGTTCAAGCACAAACTCCCAGCAAGAAAGGATGCTTAATTTCCCTTGATAAAAGGTATTTAATGAATGAGAAAGCTCCAGTAAGCGAAGCGATAAATCCTGTGCGGCAGGCTCTTCATCTGTTGGGTCGACAGCGACTGCAATTCGAATGTCTTGTAGCGTGTGTTTAAGCGGACGATAAAGAAATAAAGCACAAGGACACTTGCGCAATAACTCCATGTCCAAGGCTTTAAAACCTTTCATACCTTCTGGTGTTTCAGCGGCTTTAATGAGGAGGTCATGAGAATGCTTAAGAACATGACGAATGATTCGAATATCGGGTGTAGTACCACAATCTACTTCAATATCTATGGGGATTTTCTTTTTAGAGAACCCAAGCTCTGATTTTGCCGAGTGAATGGCTTTATTTATTTTGTCAATCAACGACTCTTCATAAGAAGTTTTATACTCACTCAGGGAATCAGGGAAAGGAGGGCAGATAACTAGGATACGAAGTTGTGCCTGGTTCTCATAAGCTAATTTCATTGCCACTTGTAAGGCTTCTGTTTCATCCTTAACCCCATGGCTGATGAATAAAATATTATGGAATCGTTGCATTACTTACTCCTCCTTGAAACGATTTATTTAAGAAGCCATGGTTCAACCATGCTGAACCATGGCTTCTAGGTTTTTTTACATGTACTGGCCGCCATTCACATCCAGATTGGCCCCAGTAATAAAACCTGATGCTGGGGATGCTAAAAAGGCAACGGCTTCTGCAATATCTTGTGGTAGGCCCAAGCGCCCAACCGGTATTGCTGAAATTATAGTATTTAATACGTCTTCTCGCATTGTGCTCAGCATAGGTGTTTCAATGTAGCCAGGTGAGATGGTGTTTACCGTAATACCTTTGCTCGCCACCTCAAGCGCCAAGCTTTTAGTAAAGCCAAACATTGCAGCCTTGGTTGCCGCGTAGTTACATTGACCAAACTGACCTTTACGCCCGTTAATGGAGGAAATGGAGATAATCCGTCCGTATCCTCTCTCAAGCATGGCAGTCAAGGTGTTGCGTGTCATGTTAAATACACTGGTTAGATTTGCATCCAATACGGATTGCCATTGCTCTGGCGACATCTTTTTTAAACTGGAATCCTGGGTTAGGCCTGCATTGTTAACCAATACATCAATTCGGCCATAGCGTTCCATGACTAACGAAACGAGTTTTTCACAATCATCAAACTGTGTAATATCCGCATACAGTATATTAATCTCAAAGCCTGCTTTTTGTTGAGCTTTTTGCCACTGAATTGCCTCATTGTGATTGCCATTTTTGAAGTAACAGGCAATAACGGAATACTCTGTTGCTAATCGTTGACAGATTGCGGTCCCAATCCCGCCCGTACCACCAGTAACAATGGCTATTTTTTTCTCCATGATAATCCTCCTTAATAAAATCAGTTTGTCAGCATAATAATGTATTTTAAGCTAACCTTTGGACGAAGTCCTTTTTAGCATTAAAAATCCAACTAATCCTGATATAAACGAACCAAAAACCACCCCTATTTTAACCATGGGCATTAAACTTGAAACATTGTTTTGGTACGCTAAAGTACCAATAAAAAGACTCATGGTAAAGCCAACGCCACAAATGAGCGCAATACCATAGACTTGAGCGAGGCTCACCTTATCTGTTTTAAGAAGTTTTTTGAACTTAACAAAATAACCTAAGGAGATGAAAATGCCGAATTGTTTGCCAAGAAATAATCCTAATCCGACTCCCAGTACGATAGGATGGGTAAACATTGATAAATCAAGTCCTATAAAGGTGACGCCAGCATTAGCGAATGCAAATAGAGGAAGAATTAAAAAGACAACCCAGTGATGCAGGCCATCTTCCAGCCGGGCCAGCATGGATTGCTTTCCCTCATCAGGAATAGTCATGGCAATTACAATGCCTGCAAGTGTTGCATGAACGCCAGACTTTAACACCGCAATCCATAGGGCAACCCCAAAAAGCATGAACACTGAAATACGGCGGCATTTAAAATAATTTAAGCTAATTAAAATTAAGGTAAACAAAAAAGCCAGTGATAGAGAAAGTAGTGATAGTTTCTTGGTATAAAACAGGGCAATAATGACAATCGCTGCAATATCATCAAAAATGGCAATGGCAGTCAGTAAAATTTTGAGTGAAAAAGGAACGCGTGAGCCTAAAAGAGACACAATTCCCAAGGTAAAGGCAATATCGGTAGCGGTGGGGATTGCCCACCCTTTAAGATACACTGGATTGTGTGCATTAAAAAAAACAAAAATTAATGCAGGAAAGAGCAAGCCACTTAATGCCGTAAGGGCAGGAACCAAAAGATTTGTTTTGTTATTTAAAATTCCTCGATTGATTTCCCGTTTTATTTCAAGGCCAATCAATAAGAAATATATGGCCATTAATCCATCATTAATCCATAAAAGCAGCGGTTTTTCTATAGACAGAGTCCCAACAGAGACATTGCCACTAACACTTAAAAAATGCTCATAACTAATACGATATGGGGAGTTTGCAACAATAATTGCAAACATAGCAGCAATAAATAATAAAATACCACCCAGTGTTTCTAAGCTATAAAAAGAATCTGATTTTTTCATGAATTTATTTTGGAATTTATTAAAAAATCAAGTGTACTTGGTGTTGTCGTTCGACACAATTCCGGGTGAGAGTAAATTGAAAATCCTCAAGCACAAATAAATGCTACATCAATTGCATCAAGTGGGATACTTTTTCCTAGTATGTATTCGCTAAGGATAATGAAGTAATACTTAATACCTAATTTATAAAATTACTTGCTTGCGCAATGAGAAACAAAAGCTGTTTTTTCGGAATGTCTTGAGAGAATCAGACTGGAAAAATCCTAATGTATGCTGCGTAGTGTTGTCGTATAAAAATCGTTATGTGTTCAGATAATTTACAATAAAATCAAATTGATACAATTAACATCCGAAAAATCATCCTTGTAATATAATACAATAAATGGCACTCTATCATGGTTGCCTGCTGTTACAACGTTGATTGTTTTTGATAGACGAAAAAGTTACTTTCAGTAGCCTGGCTTAATCTACTAAAAACTATCGAATCCAGTATTTATTAAATTGATTCTAAGTTTAATATTAGAGTATGGTCTTTTGTATTTTTCAAAAGCTGGACTTTCAAGGGTAATCAAAAATGCCAAAGTCTAAGTACTTTGAAGCTATATCGCGATTAGATAACGCTGCTAGTTATACTGATATTTCTTCAGAAGTTGTAGAAAAACTTAAATATCCTCAATTTTGTTTTGAGATTTCAATTCCAGTTAGGATGGACGATGGAGGATTAAAAATTTTTTCTGGGTATCGTGTCCATCATAATAATATCCGTGGGCCTATGAAAGGTGGCGTGCGCTTTCATCCAAAAGTTGATTTGGAAGAAATGAAAACGCTTGCGTTTTGGATGACGGTTAAATGCGCTGCCATAGGTATTCCTTTTGGCGGTGCTAAAGGTGGTGTTGTTGTTGATACTAAAAAATTATCACGAATGGAACTGGAACGGTTGAGCCGATCTTATATTGAGCTTGCAGCTGATTTCATTGGCCCTGACAAAGATATTTTAGCACCGGATATGTACACCAATGCTGTGGTCATGGGCTGGATGATGGATGAATATGCCAAGATTGTTCGGCATGCTGCACCTGCCGTAGTTACAGGGAAACCTATTTCATTAGGTGGTAGTTTTGGTCGAGATAATGCGACTGGTGCTGGTGCATCCTATTGCATTCAAAAAATCGCAGAAAAGAAAAAGTGGAAGCCGCAAGAGAAAACGGTTGCCATTCAAGGTTTTGGTAATGCAGGGCAAAGCATCGCCAGATTGCTCTATGAGCAGGGGTATAAAATTATTGCTGTGAGTGATTCTAAAGGGGGGATTTACAATGCAAAAGGATTTGATATACCAACTCTTATTAATGAAAAGAGCAGCGATAAAAATGTCAATGATCTATTTTGTAAAAAATCCATTTGCGATATTGCCAATGCAGACAAAATTTCCAATGAAGATTTATTAGAGCTAACTGTCGACTTATTAATTCCTGCAGCTATCGAGGATCAAATAACGAAGCAAAATGCTTCGCGAGTTAAAGCTCAAGTAATTGTAGAAATTGCAAATGGCCCTACAACTATTGCAGCTGATCTCATATTAAAAGAAAAAGAAATATGGGTAGTACCCGATGTATTAGCAAGCGCTGGTGGTGTGACTGTAAGCTATTTTGAGTGGATACAAAATAAATCAGGAGATTATTGGTCACTTGATAAAATACAGAAGAGGTTGCAAAATGTTATGTTCAAAGAGTTTGACAATATTTATCAGTTGATGCAACGTCACCAAATCGATATGCGTACTGCTGCTTATATTCAAGCGCTAAATCGATGTGCTGAAGCTATTTCAGCACAAGGAACCCACGAATTTTTTTTGAAAGAATAAAATATTAAAAGTAGATACACTATTTGCTGCCATAAAAAATTTTATATTCAAATTCAGAACAAATTGTTCATTAATTTCAAAATGGGCTTGTCCGGTTTTTCGACATGTATTCCTTTTAATATTGGATTAGATGAAACCATAAGTGTAATGACACAATCAGCAATCTAATACATTTTTTGAAGTGGCGGTAATGATAGAGCAGTAATAAAAGCAGCTTAAAGCAGTTGCAAAGAAGAATAAAGGTATTATCATATTAGAACATACTAATATTTGAGATTCACCATGCCTGCTAGAAAATTAATTTCCGAGAAAATGGCAGAATTCTTAAATGCAATAGCTCACCAACACCGAATTCGAATTATTGAAGAGCTGCATGGAGGTGAACGCAACGTCAACGGTCTTCAAGTAATTTTAGGAACGAGTCACTCGGTAGTATCACAGCATCTATCTATTTTAAGGGCCAACAAGGTAGTCAAACAACGCAAAGAAGGGACTCAAGTTTATTATCAATTAGTTCAACCTGAATTAGCGAACTGGTTACTTCAAGGACTTGCTTATCTTGAGGGTGGATTGAAATCTGATGAAACCATCCGCTCCGCGGTTAATGAAGTAAAGAATATATGGAGCTATACTCCTAGGTAATCCTTTAAGGATGAGTGGTCAAAATACATAAAATATCATGTTCTAGACACTTAAAAAGCCTAAGTTTATCTAACAATCAGGAAGAAATATATGCTCATCTATGGAGATATTTAACATGTTCAAAGAATTCAAAAGCGACCTTATAGCTAGTATTGTAGTATTCTTTGTAGCTTTACCATTATGTCTTGGCATTGCCCTTGCATCTGGAGCTCCTTTATTTTCTGGTATCATAGCAGGGATAGTTGGTGGGATTGTAGTTGGTGTAGCCAGTGGCTCGCAACTAGGGGTTAGCGGACCTGCAGCAGGGTTAGCTGTTATTGTATTTGCAGCCATCAATACATTAGGCTCTTGGCCAACATTCTTGTTGACAGTTGTTCTAGCCGGTACTATTCAACTTATTATGGGTTTTGCAAAAGCTGGATTTATCGCTTATTTTTTCCCTTCTTCAGTTATAAAGGGAATGCTTACCGGTATAGGTATATTGATTATTTTAAAACAGATCCCTCATGCCTTAGGTTATGATAATGATTTAATTGGCGATCTTTCATACTATCAAGCGGATGGTGAAACCACGCTTGCCTCTATTCGTAGTGCATTGAATTCGTTTACACCGGGTGCAATTTTAATTTCTACCTTATCGATAGTACTATTGATATTTTGGGAAACTATTTTAGCGAAAAAACATAAGATTTTTCAATTAATACAAGGCCCTATAGTCGTTGTGTTAATGGGAATTGTCATGAACTTGATGTTTCAGTCTAATATATTAAATTTTAGTTTAGACACAGACCATTTAGTGAGGCTCCCTGTTACAAACAATTTAATCGATTTTTTCAAACAATTTACTTTCCCAGATTTTTCTGCAATAACTCATTTTCAGGTCTGGAAAATAGCGATTGTTTTAGCCATTGTTGCAAGCCTGGAAACATTGCTTTGTGTAGAAGCCACTGACAAATTAGATCCTTTTAAAAGAGTAACACCGACAAACAGAGAATTAAAAGCTCAAGGACTTGGTAATATAGTATCGGGATTGTGTGGTGGATTACCTATCACCCAGGTCATTGTTCGTAGCTCTGCAAACATTGCATTTGGCGGAAAAACCAAGCTTTCTGCAATATTTCATGGCATTTTCTTATTAATCAGTGCTGCTACTATTGCTAAATTTTTAAATTTGATTCCTCTTGCAAGTCTTGCCGCTATACTCATTATAATAGGCTATAAGCTAGCTAAACCTGTTTTGTTTAAACAATTATATCAATTAGGCTCCGAGCAGTTTATCCCTTTTATGGCTACCGTTGTGGGTATTTTGGCAACTGATTTATTAAGAGGAATTTGTATTGGTATAGCTTTTGGTATTTTTTACACCTTACGTCACAGTTATAACAATGCCTATTACATGAAAAATATAATCACCAAGGAAAATGAGCATACAATTCATCATCTCGTATTGGCAGAAGAGGTATCTTTCTTTAATAAAGCCAGCATCATTCAAGCTCTGGATTCCATCCCACCTCATTCAAAAGTGATTATTGATTGTTCAAATTCAAAGTCTATTGCCTATGATGTAGTTGAATACATACGCGATTACAGAGTAAACGCAAAGCTGAAAAATATTACTGTTGAAACAATCGATTTGATTGAGCACACTTAATACTCAGACCTCTACTTTAGGAGAATGAAAAATGAAAACATTGACAAAAGAAATGCAAAAAGCTATTACACCTGCAATTGCATTGCATTTATTACAAGAAGGGAACAAACGATTTGTAAATAACTTGAAAGTTAATCGCAACCTGCTGCAGCAGGTTAATGAAACCTCTGATGAGCAAAATCCCTTTGCAATCATTTTAAGTTGCATTGATTCCCGCACTTCTGCTGAGTTAATTTTTGACCAGGGGTTAGGCGATGTATTTAGCGTACGCATCGCAGGAACCATCATTAATGAAGATATTTTAGGCAGTATGGAGTTTGCTTGTAAAGTAGCCGGGGCTAAGTTAATAGTGATTTTAGGCCATACGAAGTGTGGCGCAATAAAAGGTGCATGTGATCATGTAGAAATGGGCAGTTTGACCGCCTTGTTAAGTAAAATACAACCTGCTGTTAGAGCTGAAAAAACTACAGTCGAAAACCGCACCTCAAGTAATGAGGAGTTTGTAGAAAAGGTTACAGCTATTAATATACAAAGAACGGTGCATGCTGTTATGGAACGTAGTCCCATTTTAAAAGGCCTTATTGAAACAGGCGAGTGTGGAATTATTGGTGGCAATTATGATATTTCGACAGGTAATGTAATTTTTAATGAAGATACTAAATTCGGTTTTTTTAAGACAGAACCCGATGATTTTCATCTTTCTTAAAATACCATGTCAATAAGAGCAAACTTTAGGTTTCTTTTTATACTGCATTGGCCCGTTGTATATTTTCATAACAAGATAGGCTATAGCGTTGTCGATCGATATTAAATACCTATAATTCGTCACATATTCAACAGCATTTATAAAAGGCAATCTTGCGATGTTAATTATTTTTGGTGGGTTGCCTGGAACAGGAAAAACGACGATTTCTAAAATTATAGCTAAGCGTTTAAAGGCAGTATACCTGAGAGTAGATACCATTGAGCAGTCTTTAATTAACATAGAAGGCTATCCTGACTCATTGATAGTCGGATCAGAGGGGTACTTAATCAGTTATGCAGTCGCACGAGAGAATTTAGCCTTAGGTTTAAATGTTGTGGCCGACTCGGTTAATCCGATTGCTATAACACGTCAAAAGTGGCAGCAGGCAGCAAAACAAACTGGATCAGATTTTATTGAGATTGAATTAATTTGTTCAGATAAAAGAATGCATCAAAGTCGGGTAGAGGGGCGCATAGCAGATATAGAGAACCATAAACTGCCTACCTGGCAAGCCGTTTTGGATCGTAATTATGAGCCTTGGGAAAGCAAGCAAATTGTGATTGACACGTCAAAGTATTTAATCGATGAGTCAGTGGGGATAATTATGGGTTTTATTGCTTCAAAGTGAATGAGTCCTTAATTCGCCTAATTCAGATTTTCCCAAAAATTAACAATGAGAATTTTTTATGAAAACAGTTTGTGTATAACCATAAAAGAAATCAGATGAAATTCATTTCTCTTTAAATCATTTAATAAGTACTTAAGTTTGATTCGTTACCTATCTGTTTCTTCCCAAGTATAATCTTGTGCATTCGGATAATCGCAGTGATAACCATAGAAGCTATCGTCTTTATCATCTGGGGATGTTGTTTTAATCCATACACCATTTTTTGGTTTAACAAAGGGTTTTTCTGGTATTTTTCTGAGGCGGCTTCCCGATCTGTATATGCAACCAAATTTGATGACACGGTCAGTTGTGCTCTTACCGAAACTAACAAAAATAGTCGAATCTTTTGAGATTCCTCCGAAGTCCATATATTTCCATCCATCTCTGCGAGCCTCCTCTTCACTGAATGGACAGTGATCGGACGCGCTAATGCTGCTGGTGCTAATTATGATAAGGTATGCGGTGAATATGATTTTTTGTATCATGAGTACACTTTTTTAAGTAAGGATTGTGTTTTTGATTCTACCTATCGAGTGTTTAAGTGGTAAGTACACAATGACAGCAACCTCTTAATGAAGTATAAATACATGAGACATAGTTATTTGTGTCGTTAAATTGTGGAGCTCATAGATATTATGGAAAAATTCTTTTGGTTTTCTCTCCCTATTACTTTGATGATTATCTATTTATTTGTGCGCGCCTTTATTGGGAAACCAATGAAAAGAAGAGACATAAATATGATCTCGGCAATCTATTTAATTTTTTATTTACTCATTACTGCCGGCTTGGGGCTATTCTGGGTAGCACGCATGGACTTGCCCGCCTTTGATTTACATTATCTGTTTGGTTATTGCTTGCTATTTTTAGTTTTTGTCCATCTTTGGTTTCAACTTCCCCTAGTTTCTAACTGGCTAAAAAGAAATAGCCCTTCTGTTCTGCTTGATGAAACACATACTCAATGGAAGTCATGGGTCAAAAAAATCTTTTTAATTATCATAACGATAATCGCTTATTCCGCGATAACGACGATCGTGTATGAATTTATTACTCCAGCAACAATACCTCTTATTGAGAATAACCCGGAAATATCCAGTGGTCATCGAATCTGGTTTACCACTGGAGAAAAGAAAGTAGATTCCATTAGCTATATACACCATCAAGGAGATCTCACTCGTAGTACTGTCTTTGCCCTTAGGTTTAATATTGACAAGCCGAAGGAATTTAAAAATTATCCTAATTATCCAGTGACTGCTCTGCCGGTACCTAGTAAGCGTTCAGGAACTTCGCTGAGTCAAAGTTTATCCCAAGCACAATCAAATTCTGTAACCTTTTTGAATTTACAGAATTTATCAGACATTCTTTATTATTCAAGCGGGGTAACAGATAGGCTAAATTATCCTGGAGGGCAATTACTGCTGCGCGCCGCTGCATCAGCAGGTGCACTATATCCCAATGATTTATACGTTGCTGCGATAAATGTGAAGGGGCTTAAGGCTGGTATTTATTATTATCACCCAGCGAATCACAATCTGACGCAAATCGGCAATCAGCAATCACTTCAATCTCTTTCCCTGGCAAGTCCTTATCCTGACATACAAAAAAATACCTTAGCCATTATTATTATCACGGCCAATTTTGACCGTACTATTTGGAAATATCGGGAGCGTTCTTTTCGTTACATATTGCCGGATGCCGGGCATATTTTGGGCAATCTTGCGGTTGCATCCTCTTCAATACATCTACCTTATGTAAGTACATCCTTTTTTGATGATGAACAAATGAAGACCGTCCTGAGTTTATCACCGCAAAATGAGGGCGTTTTATCCATGGTTGTACTCGGAAAGAATAAGCTCACTGAACGAGTAACAATACCACAATTCACCTCAGAAGCCCTGCCCAAGGAGATTCAAGATATTGAACTGACTCGTCTTTCATATAAGCTAACCTCTGTACAATGGAAAAAAGGATCAATGAAAACTCCTAAGACTGATGTGACAAAATATCAGGATGATATCCCCACTGCTGATGCGCTTATTCAATTACCACTTGGTTCAGCAGCAAAAGAAGATACTTTTACTATTATTAAAAATCGCCGATCATTTCGTCAGTTTTCTAACCGAGAGGTTAGTCTCGACGATTTTGCAGGTGTAATCCGCCAGTCCTTTGCTCCTCTTAGGAATCCACATAATGTTGAAGATGGCAGTCGCGTTGAACTATTCGTAATAGTTTCTAAGGTAAAGGATTTGGCTAAAGGTGTTTACCGGTATATTCCTGAAAAAGCTGCTTTAGAGAAAATCAGAGCGGGTGATTTCTCAAAAAAAATATATCAAGCAGGGCTTTCTCAGGAGCTTCTTGAACGAGCTGCTTTTGTTATTGCCTGGAGTGTTGATCTCAGTCGGATAGGGTTGCTGCATGGAGAAAGAGATTACCGGTACGCCAATTTAGAGTCTGGCATAGGCGGAGAAACAACCTATCTCGCCTCCCAAGCACGAGGATTAGGAGCTTGCTCGGTAGGCGCATTTTATGATGAGGAATTGCGAGCTATTCTTAATACTCAAGAGACTGAGAAACATGTGCTCTTGTTAACTGCAGTGGGTAATAGATAGGTTTCTAGAGGACGAGGTCAGCGATTTGCCGGTCCTTTTTTCACCAAAATATCCTGGTTATAAGTGATTTTTGTTAGTCAATTCAGTATAAAGGGTTGATGTATTCCAGTTTGCAAGCAAATGGCTACGTGTAGTGTGGTTCTTGGGTAGACTCATTAGTAAATCGGAGCAACTTGAATTAAACATTTATAAGATTACTATTCATCACAGGACAGAATTCTGCATCTTCCACTGTTGCGGCTCAAGTGCTTCTAAAGTTAGTTTCACAGAAAGAAAAAGCTTAAATTTTGAGAGTTTCGAGATAAGTAATAGAGGGATTTTTTTGTAGAAAAAATGTGAGCATTATCATGGTAAACAATGATTTTGTGAAGAATTCATAATCTCACGCATCGCTGCATTATCTGATAAAGACTCACGAATCTGCTTAAAGGTTTTATTGCCAGAGGTTGTAAAAGCTTTTAGTAAAAAAGCAATATTTTCATCGTAATTGAAATTTTGAGAAGAAATAATATCTTTTATTTTCATAACGGACATTACAACTTCCGACTCATTCGCAGGATTCAATTTCGAAAGGATGTCTCTTAATTGTTTAATTATCTCAGGTGGGTTACCATCATTAGTGTCAAATATTTTATCATTCAATAAAGCCTTTACTGCCAATATATTGTTCGCCCTTTCTTCGGGTTGAATCATACTGACATTTAGTCTTGTTTTTATCGAATTAAAACTAGTACTAACAGGGTTAGCAATTATCACTGCGATTAATTTTTGCCGATCTACTAAGGGAATTTTTAACTGTTCAATATATTGCCTTATATTCATGTTTTTATAAGTAAAATCCTCTAGGGAGGGGTACCATCTAGCTAGTATTTTAATGGATTCAATATCTCCAGCATCAGCTGCTTTAAATAGCAATGGTTTTTCCTGAACATCTCCTGTCCACTCAGTTTCATAATATCTTTTCTCTGTTAAATACCTTGGGTCTTCAGCCAATTTGCACTCAAGCAAAAAACTCAATGCAGCGTGGTTTTTTTGAGAAAGTGCACGCTCAATTGGGGTAAATCCATAGATGTCTTTTTTATCAATGGCACTAGGGTTTTCATAGTAATTTTTTTTTGTTTCTTCTATATTGTCATACATAACCATATAGTGGAGTGGGGAAAATAAATCTGAAAAATGATGTTCTGGTGGCTTGAAATCAGAGATATTTGTTGCGTTTAAATCGTTCGTCTTATCATAACTGGCAATATAAGCGAAATTAAAGTGTTCAGCCTCCCTTACTTTAGAATAAAACTCAACAAAATCTTCTGTAGTAGCAAATTCCTCCAATTCATAAGGTAAATTACTATCATAAAATAACCAGGTATTCTGCGGGGTCAATATTAATGCGGTTTCGTGATTTTTTGCTCTATCTAGAAATTCAACCATAACGTTTGGAATTGTTTTGTTAAATTCTAACAATTCTGTTAATTGGTTTTTAGTGAATGTAGACAATATTGGCACGTTATAATCATCTAACGCAGGGCCAAGGGGGTATATGATTGATTCATTTGAATTACTTTTTACGACATCAAACAGTTTCTCCCGCTCTTTCATTCCTGTTTTGGATACTGTTGAAAGATTATGATGTTTAAACCAAGCTATATCATTTAAAAATTGCTCTATAACTTCAGTTGTATTTTTATATTTTGCTGCTAAACGTGCAGGGAGAGGCGAATCCTGATTTACCACTGTTCGTAAAATATCAAAAAATTCATCCTTTCTTCCTTGTTTGCAATAAATTAAAAATAAAAATCCTAAGCCTGTGCACATTCCGGATATATTAAGATATTTATTTGTCTCTCTGTGCGGGTTATTGTTTCTTGAGTACTCATTCAGTATAGGCAGAAATATGTTTTGTGATATATTGATAAATCTGCGGCTCTCAGCGGGGGCACCAGGGATACCTTTTAAAAGGGAAAGAAGCACTGGGTTATCAAGCGCTTGATCCATGTCAAGGGGGGTTCTTCCAAAAACATCACGAGCATTGACCATTTCGTTAATAGGGCAAAGTGGACTATCAATTATAAAACGGACAATATCGAGGTTTCTGTTACTAAATTTAATGGCAATATGTAATGCATTTAAGCCATAAGTGTTGGTTTGTAAAGGGTTTGGTGTAAGCTCAAACCATCTATGGAGAATATTTAGATTTCCTCCTTCTATTGCTGCTCCTAATAAGAGTGCATTGTATTTCGGATCAATTTTGCCATTGGTTTTTGCTAAAAGCTCCTCAAATAATGTCTCATCACCTTTTTGTGCAGCCCCAATGAGTGCTTTATGCTCTTCAACTTCTCCAGGTTCAATAATCTCTTCTTTCCGTTCCATAATCAATATCTCACATAGAATAGTTTACTCTTTATTTTAGTATAAAAAATAAGCAATATCAGGTAGGAAATCCTAATCCCAACATATATTTGCTAATTTTTTTCATAGTAAATTTAAGCATGGAGAGGTAGTGTTGACCAAGGCCCGACGCTTGCTAGCTCAAGGGTTTTTCCTGTACCCGTTTGTCATGCGAGCGAATTTTAGTCAGGTGTTTTGAGTGGAGGCCACTTATGGTTATTGTGCATCCAAGGGTGAAACATACTATGGGTTTAAAAGTAATTTATTGATCAATTCGGATGGGCGCATTACAGGAGTTACTCTATCACAAGCTCATGTTGACGAACGGAAATCTTTATGGGATCTAGTTGATGGGGTACATGGGATGATTATTGCAGATAAAGGATTAATCAGTTCTGATTATCAAAACGAATTACGAGAATATTCAGGGATTGATTTACAAACTGCTGTGCGTTCTAATATGGAAGATAAACTAGGAAAATACTTTATTAAGTGGTTAACATCTACCAGACGTCTTGTTGTGAATCATCATAGGCCAATTAACAGATCGGTTCCAGATTGAAAAAAGGAAGAGTTCAAAAGCTTTGGTATTAACCAACCGCATTGCAAGAAAGGTGTCGGCGTATAACACCATAGAAACGATTATTCAGAATAAGCAGGCAAGGTTAATTTTAATCAAGCAGAACTTAGATTTAAGCAATACTATTTTAATATAAGGGCATTGGCTTGAATAATATTAACTGGGAGAGCACATATGATATACAAACATATTTTAGTAGCCGTGGACAAAAGCAATGCTTCTAATTTGGCACTACAAGAAGCCGTGCGCCTGGCGAACGATCAAAACGCTAAGCTGCGAATCATTTACATAGT
This sequence comes from Legionella tucsonensis, assembly GCF_001468035.1. Classification (GTDB taxonomy): domain Bacteria; phylum Pseudomonadota; class Gammaproteobacteria; order Legionellales; family Legionellaceae; genus Legionella; species Legionella tucsonensis. The sequence goes on along the minus strand of NZ_LNZA01000001.1, from coordinate 1,900,799 downwards.
GGAAGAAGTCGTTGTTAATTCTGCTGAAAAACGCGTTTCTTTTGATACGCTTTGGAACGTTTATAAAGAAGATGGACAAGATTTTTTAAACGTAATTAATGAGAGACTAAAATCATCCAATATCAAATATGAAACTTTTTTGATAGAGCTTCCTCTTTCTGAAGGCGACCTTGCTGATAAAGTTATGGCTGAAGCACAGTCCTGGCCTGCAGATATCCTTGTACTTGGGACGCATGGACGGCATGGAGTCAAGCGGTTTTTTATTGGTAGTGTCGCAGAAAGTGTTGTGCGGATAGCAACCTTGCCTGTACTTTTAATTCGTGGTTAACACAGGTGTAGTAGTTCAAACTTGATCTGACAGTTGCCGGTTTTTCAGAAGTGTCTGTCAGGTCAAATTTAGTTTATAAATTTTTCCATCCAGATTTGTTTGCTATCCATCAAAGTTTGCATTGGGGTACGTCCACAACACATTTTACCCTGATGAGTTCGCTCATTATTATAATATTGCAACCATTCGTCCAGATCTTTTTGCAACTCATCCATTGCTTCATATATTTTCTTACGAAATG
>NZ_LNZA01000001.1:765019-1900220 GCF_001468035.1 Legionella tucsonensis | reverse complement strand
GCGGTTAGATTGCTAACTCAGCAGCCTGCTTTGCTTACTGCTTGTTAAGCGAAAAACTCCGAACTGGGGTTTATTAGAGTTTAAATGTTAATTACTATAATACGCATGTTGGCTTAACTTAATATTTCAGAAATTTTATTCAAATTTGAAACAAAAGCAATATATAAGCTTTTTGAGAATTCATACTCTTTTTGGCTAGTTACAATCCAAGCTCTATCTTTACATTGCCGTGCTGGGTGGACATAGTTTCTCATTCGTCTTAAATAATGAGCAATTTCTGTAGAATTAAATTCACAATTTTCAGTCTTTATGTTTTTTATCCAGCCAATTTGATTGCAAACATTAATTAATATTTCGAAGCTCCAAGTGGTTGGGTCTTGGGGTTTGTATTTCTTATTTGATCCTTTGAGTTTAAGGAAAGCATTAGAGGCTTCCTCGATTTTTTGAAGGCAAAGTAACAGTAATACTCCCTCTAAAGCTGCTGCTAATGCGATAATTCCAGCTAAATAGGCTTTTGATTTATACGCTCTAACTGCTTCATGTTCATAATGAATTATGCTTTCTTTAATCGCTTCAGGTAATGAGTTTTCATGAAAAAAAATTCTGCGACCGTGCTCGCGTAATTTATTAAGTTTTTGTGGTTTTTTTTCTTTCAAATCTGCTAAATCATTCAACCCAAACTCTTTTAAAACCTCAACAAAGGTTTGGTCGAATAGCTTATCATATTCTTTTGATAATCTATGGTATTCTCGAGGGCCGTGTCTTGCAGGCCAATCTTCATCATCTTTTAGTCCATGACGTTTTTTAACTTCATCAATTTTCTTTACTATAGGGTCTATTCTTTTTTTATAATATGAATTGCTCCATCTTGATTCATGAAAATGTTCTATTGGGAGAAGAACGAAGAAAATATACTGTTCTTTACAAAATCTATGTGAGTAATACAACGCTTCAGCTTGTATTATTGCTCTCTCCACATTTTGTGTTTTTGAAAAGTCTGATTTACTTTGTTTTTTGCCATTTGGATACAGAAGACCAAGTATTTCTTTTAAAATTTCCTGTGATTTTGCAAAATTATCAAGAACGGTTAACGATAATTCACTAGATTTTGGATCTACAAATTCCTTAGGTCTTTTTGCAATAGTCTTCGAAATGATATCGTTAAGTGTATTAGTCATTTTTTATTCTTTTAGTTTTGCTGTAGAACTATTGTGGAGCATGATGAGTAAATTATAGTGATTAATATAACTGAGTATAGAGCTTAGCCACAATAAATTTTTGTAATACTTAATCTCGAATGACCTAATTCTTGGCTAATCAATTCTCTAGCAATTTTATCCCAGTATTTTTCAATAGAACTAAGGTCTTTAAAATTTCGACCTCCTTGGATTGGGGGTATAAGTCCTGTACCTGATTTGTCATAGAACTTTGTAATTTCAAGATATCTTCTCTGAGCATAAGCATGGCGAAGACCATGACATTTGCTTAATCCCATTCTTTCTATTACTTCATGATAGTGAGATAGATGATTTTTGTAGGTCATTTCTTTAGGAATGAGGGATTGTCCAGTAGGAACTAGATTTATAGCATTGAGTAGCCATTGCCGTTGTTGTTCATTGGTGAGTTTTATATCACGACCGATACCGCCTTTTGTCCAGCTGGGCTTTATAACCAATTTATTTCCTTGCCAGGCATCACTGAGTACAATCTTCATAGATTCTTCACGGCGAAGGCCAAAAAGAGATTGGGCTTCTAGGGATAATCGGATCATAGGATCTGGGCATTTGGAAAAATCGACGTTGCTGATCGCTTTATTATGCTGAGGGAAATAATTACGTTTGTTTATTTGATAGCTGTCGTTTCCTTGTTTAACCAGTTCCGCCTTTTTTAGCACCGAAGCCACTTTCCGTAGTTTTGCTATGTAGTTTTTAATCGTAGCAGGGTTTTTATTCTGGTTTTTCCAATGTTCAACCAGGATGTGTATGTGCTTTGGTTTTAATCCTTTGATGTGTGTGACCATATAACCTAGCTCATGCAAATCCTTGACGCAGCGATTCAACATGTGCTTCATATCTGCTCGACTAGCGTGAGAATAGTTTTGGATTTTCTTAATACATTCATTGATGGAATACTGGGCATTTTTAAGTTTGGATTTACTCATTAAGATATCTCCATAGAGAATCACGGGATTTGATGCCCATTTCACTGCGAATAACCCAATAAGTATCGTACTTTCCTAATATGGGCAAAAGATACTGAGCCATCTGTTTTGCATAGAGATAGCGGTATGCTTTATTAATCGGTAAGGCATGTTTTTTTAAAGTCTTTCGCCAGGTAAGTCTTGTGTCTTCATAATCATTAAATTCAGCAATTGATTTCCCCTCTGTCACCTTTTTGATGTCATCAAGAATGGCTTTTTGTGTCTCAAATCTGATAGGAATTGTCCTGTCTAAGGAGTTAAAGGCGATGTTTCTGGTTATCCAAACACTGTCCGATTGAATGTTAATTTCGGGTTTTATGTAAATGGCTTCTTGATAAGTCAAGCCAAATTCAGTTTGAAGTGCCATGAGGAGACGTGATATTGAATTATCCCACGACTGCCAATGATCATGCTGGATTTTGAGCTTTCTTTTACGTTTCCTTGTTTTGCTAAGTTGCAGGGATTGATTGTCTATATTGGGAATAGTGTAATCTATGCTGGTTAGATAATGCCTAACTATGGTCATGTGATTCATAATCGTGCCAGTTCGCATTTTACTTTTCTTCCAATAAGCAACCAGCTGATGAATATGATGTGATTGGATGCCTTTCCAGGAAGATGGCACATCACCAATGGTATAGAGGTCATCAATCATTTTACGAATGACATAGGCGCGTTGTTTTTTGACTTTGTGGCTACCTTGATTTCCAAGCTTTAAATATTGATTGGCAGTTTGTCTTAAGCTGTATTTTCTCATCATCCCATCCGATAAAAATTTATTTGCCCTGTCTTTGGTTTAGTGTTGAACGAGCGGCTCACTCAAAGATGAAACCTGGCCAAAGCCATAAAGCTCGAAGTAGGGGGCAAATCAATCGTTATAAGGCAAACGATCTCGCCGATTTACAACAGTTTTTGTGTGCTTATTTTCTCCTTGTTTTGATGATTAATAAAACGACAAGACAATGGCTCTTGTCATACAAGTCCATGGTCAAATTGAAATAAATTGACTTAAACTCCCGAGGGAGTTGCCCTGTCGGATGACAGAGATTCCTAGATGGTTTTCCCGACTGAACGTCCAGCCACAAAGCTAGGGAATGAAGTGGTTTAGCATAAGACGTCGATTGACGTTTCGCCGGATTTTCACCAGCTCATCAGTCATGCTTGATTCCAAATTAGCAAAACGGTTCTTGCTTCGCAAGGGATTTTGGAAAGAATTTTGTCCAATCCCGATTGGCGGGATCGGACAAAATGGCAAAATGTGTTGATTTTACTGGGTAAAATCAAGGTGATTTTTCTGCGTCACTGCTGGATTTAGCAGTGACGCAGATAGACACTTAATACAAAAATTTTCAGGGATACTCAATCTATCTTTAATTTTATGAATAATCCTGTAACTAAGAAATAAGTCTATATTAGTCTTATTAGATACCAATTTTCAGGTAGCGGGAGATAATTAATGGAATTTAATAATATCAAAAATGGAACCATTTTTGAGCAATTATGTCGGGAACTATTAATATGTATGGGGTTCGAAGTTCATTGGACAGGAGAAGGGCAAGATTCTGGCAGGGATTTGATTGCGATAGAGAAGGTTGAAGGTATTTTAGCCCCCTTTAAACGAAAGTGGTTAGTAAATTGTAAACATAATACAAAATCAGGGAAAGCAGTTGGAATTAATGATATTTTAAATATAAAGGATGCATGTACTGCAGTTGAAGCTAATGGTTTTTTGTTAATTTGTTCAACTCATCCGACAGCTGCATTAGTTAGGCGTTTAGAAGAGTTGAATAGTAAAGAATTTGTTACACGTTACTGGGATTCAATTGAATTGATAAATAGATTAACAACACCCGAAACTTTGTATTTGGTAAAGTTGTTTTTACCTGAAGATAAGATAAATGTAGAATGGAAGATTTATGGTACATTTAAGCCATCTCTATGGGGTGCTAATTATAAAGGATATTTTTTTTATATTCAGTCGCGTACTAATTATAATTATCCTGATTTGAAAGATATTGAAGAGATTATTAAGAAAATTGAGAAATGGTTAGGAGATGATACTGTAGTTAGAGGAGATCCATTGGATCCCTTTGAATATGAAGAAAAAATTTACCTTAGACCTAGATTAATTAGTTATAACAATAAAGCTGATACTTATAGTGTAGACTTAGATTTAATTTGTCCAAAAACAGGAATATGGATGAGTTCTGAATCAATTGAGAAAGGTCTTGATAGCGGTTCAGGTCTTTACATAGATTCAGGAGGGGAGTCAACCTTCGTATACTTTAATGTAAGAATAAGACATGACAATCAAATAAGTGATCATTTTCACCCAGACCATAAAGAATATTATGATGAAATCTTTAAACAAATAGCTTTTTCATGAAAAAAAGTGAACGTATCTTATTCTTAAATTAGATGGTTTGAGTAGCGTTCTAATAGTTGGTAGAAGTTAACTAATTCAATTTATTGTCTAAACTGAAATTTATAATCTTGAAGAGAGGGGAATACGTATTTTGTAAACATCTCCACCACTCACTAGAATAAAACATTGTCCTTTAGGCAAAGAAACAATATCATCCACTCCAATCATAGGTATAGAAGAAGTCTGAACACGATCTTCATTAGTCGTATTAAAATAGACCCCGTCATCACCATGTGGTGTATCATTAACCATAGAAACTTGGGTATGCCCAACTACTCCTACTTGAGGAAGTACTTTAACCAACAGATTAGCTGTTTCTTCATTTTTAACCCGTAACATAATAAGTGTATTAAAATTGCCTTCAGATACTTCTGCTTTAGCTCTTGATCCAAGAGCCACTTCCATATCCTGAATGGTCTGGGCATAAGCTGTAACTTGAAAACCAGCTCCACCAGCTTTATTGAGAATCTTCACGAAAGAATCTTGGATAATTTCAGAAAGCTCATCGCAATGGAGATTTAAGGTATAATGAGCATTAGGTTCCTTGTAGATTTTACCTGCTGTGGATACAAGATCTGATAAGAAAGCTTTACCTACTGCTTGAGCGATATTTGGATTGGTTAGACTGTCCAGGCCAACATAGAGCACTTTCTTATTTTTAATCACATCCATCAGTTCAATATCACCTGTTTGTGTCTTTGACGACAGAATTTTAGAAGCATTACTTTTGTTAATTTCTGATAATACCGGACCCACGCTAGCAGTGATTTTGTCGTAATAGTGTTTATCCATAATGGCTGCATCGTAGAGATCGATTAGGATTTGGTCGTGTAGTGCTTCCGCATTGTTATTTTTAATGGTTTTGTTGATGTGTTCTTTCACATATTGAGTAACAGCCTGATGGCGTTCCATAGGAGATTTGGTTTTATTGTTCTTACCAATTTTACTGTCGTGTTCCTCGATGATTTCTTCGATGTTTTGATGATAATTGGCATAGTGATTTGGAAGGATGGTATCTGCATAGGTCATAAGTAGCTGATCGAGTCTACTAATATAGAAAGCAATTGATTGGTACGTAATGGGTTGTTTCATTTCTTCCAAACAAATGGCCACAATATTTACGTACTTCCATGCAAAAGCAGCAAATTGTTTGCCTTCACCTTCAGCAGAAATCGCATCAGTGATGCGTGTTGCAACTTCGCTTATTTGATCGTAGTTTTTGAGTGGGTTATATCGTGCTGATTGATTCGGAAATCCTAAATGGACGATTTTGAAATCATTCACTCTTCCTGATACTTCACACGCTGCAAGCATGTCTCGCACTAAGTCTTGGTCACCTTTGGGATCTACAACGATGACCGCATCTCCATTTCTAATATCCTGATTAATGAGAATACTGGCCAATCTTGTTTTGCCTACTCTAGTGGTACCAACAACAAAAGTATGACCGACGCGAATATCTTGAGGAATGTAGATATGTTTATCTTCTTCACCGACACCATGTAAGAATGGACTTCCACCAACTGGTGGATAAGGCCTGAATGGATTGAGCTTTGAACGGCCGTTTAACCATTTAGCTAATTTGATATGCTCATGACTTTGGCAAAAACGTCTTACCGCTTGATAGCAATTACCTCTCTGCATGAACTTTTCATTTTTGACCTGTTTGATTTGATGAAGCTTTTGAGTATGACTTGGTCGCCAACGAAATCCTTTACCAAGGAATAACCAGTTTTTGGATAAAGGAATTTCTGAGGTGGAAAGGGCATAAGTCGGCATTGCCAATAATCGGTGATGGTAGCGTTTTACTCTTATTGCTTGCGATGCCCTATAAAGACCTGGAATGGCTAGAGTAATAAATGCATAGATACTCATGCTTTGAGTAAGTAAGAATAAATGAGGTTGGCTGTAAGCCAGAAATGCCAATGAAAAACAAGTAATCGCAGACCATGCTTCTGTAGGTTCTCGTAGTAAATTATTAATTGGGTAGTCGGTCATAGTGATTTCCATAACATAAGCGCATCAATAAACAGAAAGAGTGTCAATAAATACCATCGTATTTTAAGTGCCATTTTAAATTGTTCAGTATTTATAGGATTTTGTTTATGTATGCGTTGGACTAGATTGGGCCATAGCAGGATGAGACTTAAGTAAAAGAGTGCATGTAAAACAATAAACCATGGGTGAAATACTGGTTGTTGCAAATGGTTGATTACCTTGGTATTGATGAACAATGGTGCCAGGATGAGTAAGGCCGTGATTGGTAAAAGAATTTGAAGTATGACTATAATGGTTGAACGAATGTAGTTTTTTATCATAGGGAAGGCTCCAAATGAGAAAGGTATTTCGATTTTTGGTTGTAGTGCTTGATGCCATTGTTGGTGTTGCGGAAGATAAACCCCATAAACGCTATATGAGTATTTCTGATGCTCAGGAAAAATATGAAGCCGGTTTGATTAGTATGCGTGAATGCAATGAAATCTTTGAACGCAAAGATTTGATTTAAAAGCATTATAATGCTCCTTTTGAGGCGATTTTTAATCCTGTTTTAGCAACGTGCATTCCTGATTGTGTCATGCTGTCACTATGTTGTTCAGAGCTGCGAATTAAATCCATTAATCCTGTTCCTGCCTCTCCACCAAAGTGACTGGAAAGTTTAAGCAACAATACAGGTGCGACAAAATAAAACATCACTGCCATATTTTTCATTGTGGCAACTGCATCATTTTCACCCAATGGATCTAGGACCGAACGCTCAATAAAGCCCACCAGATGCCAGAGGTATTGCAGAAAAATCGCCATCACAAATAAAGCACACAAACTGCCTAATGCTCTTGGACTATAACAACTTAGTGACAGAACTAACGGCGTTAAGATAATTAAAAAGAACATGAAAAATGCCTGCATCACCGGTAAGGTTTGCATGATTGATTCACGTTTGAGTGGTGTTGTGGTCCATGATTTGATCCATTGACCGGAGTTAACCAGTGTATGAGTAATGGCTGATCCAATTTTTCCATTATTGTTGTCCATTAGATTTTTTACTGAGTTCATTTGCATGTCTTTGCTCTCACTGAGCAGCATTTTGGCTATGAACTCTTCAGCAGTGATATCTGCTTTCCATGCTTTTGGATGCTTGGCTTTGTATTGGCGTACTCGTTCAAGCATGGCGTAGTAGTTCAGATGCCGATTATAAAAACTTGCTTTGTTGGATACTTCGACTAGATCAGCCCGTATTTTATTCCACCATTGTTGGCAGGATGGGTAACCTTCTTCTGGTAGTTGTTCTAGAGGTATATCACCACGGTTGGCTGCTTTTTCCAGATTAGGATTAGGTGCTTGATTAAAGGTAAATCCTGGAACTGGTTTACGCGCATGGAGTTTGCTGTAATACATTTTTTGCAGAATCTTTGAACCCATCCAATTCAAATCGTCTTCACCACCATAGCGTTTTAGCATGGGGTCCAGTTCGCTTGCTTCATGTTTCTCACTATTAAATTGGGTCTTGGCCTCAATAAAACATTGCCGGTGAAATTCCAAAGCTTGTTTTCGTATATCTTGAGGCAAATAGGTAGATACCAAATCACCTTGAATGGATTGCAAACTGTCTGTGCAGCCAGTCACTTTCATTAAACTGTAAGTGAAACTGGACATGAAGTTTTGGATGATGGCAAAACCAATAGGAATTTTTACTTGATTAGTTAAAAGATCGGCAAAGGCTTCATCATAGGTAGTACCACTGTCCCCAATCACAGCAGTTGTAGGACTTTTCATGCCACATAGAGGTTTAAATTGAAGTGCTCTGGTTTCCAGGGGTACACAAGGATAGACAAACAGACCGCAAATCAGAAAAGTAATCGTCAATTCATAGAGAAAGTTATTTAAAGCATGCTCTACTGCAAAAAATGCTCCAGCAGGATTGAGTACATTTTTTAAGAAACGATATCCAATCGCTAAAAAACCTAGATACAAAAGCCCTGTTTGCCACAAGGCATTAAAGAGTACTTCATATTGTTGCCAACCAAGATAGGTGGTATAGAGCGATAAAGGATTAAAGACAATCATAATGAGGCTCCTTTATTTTTCTTGAACATAAATGGCACCATTTTTCACTGCCGGTTGTTCATGATCTTTACCAGGGATGTTTTTGTTTTGATCCTGATGACGAATCTCCATAATTGTTCCCAGTGTTTCAGTCATCATTTTTTTACGAACATCATTTTCAAAAGATAGGGAATGAATGTCATCGTCCAGTTTTTTCAAAGCAAACAGCACCATTTTCATAGCAGGTTTTAAGTTTTGGACTTCTTGAACTTGTAATCCAGCTTGTAAAATCCGCCGCATCATCAAAGCATTATCCAGCATATTTTGTACGGCGATTTCTTCGGCTAATTTGGATACAGTCAGTAATTGTTCCTCTCTAGGTAGATGTTGAATAGTGATTATGATTTCATCGGTAATCAGAAGATTGGATGCACTAACCTTACGTAGATTGTCTTCGGTAAGAGTCCAGCTACCATTTACGAGTTTCCATAATGCTTTGGCAATATTCTGACTGCAGGTATTGGCATTGGCACAACTTTGCAACAAGGAAGACAAGCCAATACCCGCTTTAGCATCATGGTTTAGTTTGCTTTCACTGGTACTGACTTGGATATCTCCCAAAACTTTTACAGCCCAATTGGCAGCATCTGTAGGAGTAGGCCAACTTTGGGTCATTGGTGTTCTGATATCCGGTTTATCAAGAGAATCCAGCGGTTTTCTTTCTAGGAGAATGTTATAACCAGCAATCACTACATCATTAATTACTTTAATGGGTCGTTGGTATTTGCCCCCAGCATTTCCTTTTTCATGGCCAATCCAGGGAAGACCATAGTCATCACGCTTTTGGGCAATACTTTTAGCTGTTTCGGTGACATCGACATTTTCTTTCTTTGCGCGTTTGGCAGCTTCTAACCAGCCCTGACTGTCCGATACGGACAAAATACCTTCCATTGGTGATTGATTTTGTTCCAAAGATTGCTTTACTTCCTGACAATCTTTGACTCTGATGTTGAACTCATTTTGGGCACTGGACGCAGCATTTTGTATTACATTATAAAGTGCTGGCATGGACTGTTGCAGTTTGTAAAGCGGATATCCTGCTATTGATCCTTTAAGATTATCAATGACACCTCCAGGAATGTTAATGGCTGATTTTTTCAGATCCTGGAAGGTATTGGTAATAGAAACCACTGGATTAAAACCGCTACAAGAAAATCCCAAGCGACCATCAACATCAGCGCCAATCCGAATGGTTTGATCTTTATTCACTGGAGGTATAAACAAATTGGATGTACCTCCAAGTTCATAGTAATAATCGGATTGGCTGGGCATAAAACCATCAGCACATGCAAAAGAGGGAATAAGGAACGTTAAAATCAAAAATCGTTTCATAAAATAGCCTTATCGTTTTTTAGTTTTTCCCACTTTGGGGAATGTTAATAGATTCACCAGCTTGCCCTTGTTTTGGATGCAGCCTCGATATTTTCGCCACAGGACAAAGACATAATTTCCATTACCTGCTTTTTCATCTTTTGTGCCGAAATCATTGGCATCACCAGGATGGATGGTGCGGTTTAGTGGATATACTTCCTGCCAAATTACTTTAGTGTTTTTAGGGTCATAGATGACATTAGCGACAGCACAGTTCTTGCCACACGAATTGCGAGTTGATTTAGTTACATGTAAAGAATTTTTGTTGGTGACAACATCTGCGGCATGCATGGCTGCAACTACAGAGGCCCTAAAGTTATACGGCTGGGTAACACGCATCAGTCTTGGAATTTCCGAACCCCAATGTTGTGTGGCCGTACCTATATCATGGTTGATGAGTAGATGAGGATGAGTAGCCATATACAAAATTTCTGCTGCTTCTGTCCGGTCCATCACAGCATCCGCTTCTGCAAGATAATAAGGTATGCCAAATCCTGTTTCAGCTTTATGGGAAAGATAAGGTAAGCGGTAAAATCCGGCAGGGCTACCTATGACATCAACAATGCGAGTTCGTTCATCATTGATATGTAGATCTGTAGTTTGGCCAGTGTCATTGCCAAACCCAAGTTCAAATCCAGTTGCGGCTTTATAAGCTTTTTGATACAAGGCTCTGCTGGCTGAATTTTCATAAAGTGCTCTGGCTTCTATCCAGGGATTTTCTTCCGGCTTATTACTGACTGTAATCACCAAATCAGGTAAGAATTGCTCCACAGCAGGTGTAACTACTAATTTGGGTGGTAAATAACCCACTGACCAGGTGCAAGATCCAATAACTTTATAGTGGCTGTTGTGAAAAATCTTTTGCAACACCCGGGCAGCAATGGTGAACGTATTCACTGGACTAGGTGGGCTAGTACTTTCTTTGGCATATAAGATATTAGTCATAAAAATAAGCCCGATTATTAGAAGACACTTTGGGTTGTTCCAGTTTTTTAGCCATGATTTCAGCAGCAGCAAGTACATCATGTTCTTTCTCCAATTCATTGCGCGCAGCTTTTTCATTTTTTTCAGTCATTAATAAAGCCAACAGGTAGCGTGGTGGGATGACGCGAAATAACCCCTGATAACGAGAACCCAGGAGGACTGCTTCTGAATACAACCCTTTTTGTGAGTCAATATCTCGAATAAGAGCTTCTTGTTGTGGAGTAAGCGTTTTGAATTTTTTAATGTTGGTAAGCTCATTTTCATCCAATCCCAATGCAATCCAGGTTTCAATCAGTGATAGAATTTTGGTAGCTTTGGCAGAGCTCATGTCCGCAATATTTTGCGTTAAAGGAATGAGCCAAAGTCCTAATTTACGAGCCACTTTGGCAATCAGCGTGGCATAAGAAACAATGACATCAATTTCAAATTGCAAATGTGCTTCGTCAATGATGAGAAACATAGGGCGACTTTCATTCTGAGTGCGTTCTGCCATTGCCAGGATTCTTGGTAGCAGCGATACCATAACCAAAGCCAATTTACCTCTATCATCCTTAATGGCGGAGATATCAATATGAAAAATATCGAAATCGTCTAATGGTTCAGTAGCAACATTAAAAAAACGTGCTTTGGCAGTATTAATGACATAACTTCTCAATCGATCAGCCATATCATGCAATCGCTCTTTTTTACGGGGGATTGTTTCTGAAGCAATGCGTCGCTCAAAAGCGCTTACTACATGTTCAGTAAGCATTTGCGGAATATTTTTTTGTGCTGATTCATAAATGGCATCACTCAAAATTTCAATGAGCAAGGTTTCATCTGCCAAGGTAAAGTTTTCTTCTTCACGAACGTTGGCTTCAGTAATCATAGTTCGCAAAGCCAGTGCCAGCTCAGCCAAATAAGATCGCGATTCATTTTGACAGTCCAACTCTTCCTCTGATGCGGACAAGCATTGCTCTGCTTTAAGTTTTTGTAGCGCTAAAGCAATGTTTTCGGATTGCTCGCTGATTTCAGGCAAAGCTTTATAAGCATCACAAAATGGATTGAGCGGTATCGTTTTATCTTTCTGGTTCGATAAGAGTAATTGTCTTGCTTGCAAACCATGTTTTTGGCAATGCAATAACATGCGATCAAAGGAGTTCCCCATTTCAAACAGTACTACACGCGCGTTTTTCATAGCTAATAGAGATTGAATCATCCATCCAATGAGTACTGATTTGCCTCCACCAGAGTTGGCAAAAATAGCACAATGGGAATTTTGGCTGATAAAGTCATGATGCAACAAATCAAAGAAAACAGGCTCGCCTAACCGATTGAAAAATGAAAAGCAGGGAAGATGCCTTGCTCCTTGATTGCGGCCATAAACTGGTAGTAAAGCAGCCAATTCAGAGGCATACATTAAGCGGTCAAAACATAAGTATTTGCGTGCATAATTTGGATCAAAATTAAAAGGCAGCATATTGAGATAGGAATTTAGCGGATGAATATCATAATTTGAGTGAATCAGCCGCATTTTTGCTTCGCTAAATATAATGTGTAGCTGCTTTTCTATATTGTGTACTTCCTGTTCATCTTTGGCTTGATAAAACACCGCTTGATTGACCCAATAAAGGCGATTAGCAGTACTTAATTCATTGCGAGCAGTTTTAATATCGTCTCTGACTTCTTGGGGCTTCAAACTAGTACCAACAATCCCTTTTTCCAGTCGGGTTAAGTGTGCATCAAGTGTTGCATCATGGCTAAATACAACTTGAATGGTATAAATGCTTCCTGAAGGCAATGTATCGAGTAAAGCATAGCGGTGCTTGGGATTAGCTTGTCGTCGTTCACGGGATACCAGACCAATGATTGGAGTCTCTTTTAGTCCATCGACATACAAAATTTTTTGTTTTACTCCTTCAAAAATAAATCCTTTGTCGTCGCTTTCAGGTGGGGTAAATAAAACATTTTGTGATAAATTAAATCCTGCAGGAATCGGTTCAGGGTAGGGGTATTGAGTTAATATTTGATCGGCAGATTTAGGATTAAACCATCTGACCCACCATTGATAATAATCCTTACCTGAGAGACGTTTTAACTCAATTCCTGGTGAACGCAATTTGCTTTCAATTTGGCTTATTACTTCTTGATGTTCTTGTAATACCAATTCACGAGATAGATTATATTGAGTGCGTTTGCGATAAAAAAGTACACGAATACGACGTCTACGACCACGATAAGGAGAGCCTGTTTTGGGATCAAGGAATAATCCCTCTGGGCGGGTCATTTTTTTGTATAAATCCCCAAGTCGATTTAAATAGTCTTTGGTCAAAGAGCTGTTGAGGAGATTTTCAGGTACTTGTTTTTTAATGTGGTCAAGGACAAACTCAAGGCAATATTCATCTTGAACAAACATTTGCATAACCCAGGGATCAATGGGATGTAATGGAACTACAGAAGCAAAAGTCTCTCGTATTTTATCAAATACTGCTTGCAGATATTCTGGAGCTGCTGCCTCAGCGGGTATATCGCCCAACTCAAAGCCTGAACCCAAACTTTTACCATCGGCAAATAAAAAAACTTGTTCTTGTTCATGGAAATCAACAACAGCAAGTTTGTCTGCAAAAGAAGGTAAGGGATTTGCATAATTTTTTTTAACTTCTTTTTCCTTGACGGCTTGAGTGTTGGTTTCACCCAATAACCAGTCACTAACAGGTTTTAGTAATGACTTCATGCTTGCTCCCTAATACAGTTCTGATGCCAGGGCATACTGGTTTTGTTTATAAAGAAAAAAGCGCGTCGTGTAGGCGGGTTTAATGATTTGTTCATCTCCGAGTTGTGCTACATGGGCAAATACATGAATCGGCACTTCTGGATTGGGAAGCTGCTTAAATTCTTCGCCTGATGTTTCGAGCTTGACCTGATGTGATACTGGCCTCTGGATAGGTTGTTGCATGCTTTGTTGATAAAGCTGACTAACCGTTAAACCCTGATCAGGAATAGGGCTTTGAGACATTTTTGCGGTCGAACAGGCACTTAAAGCGAGACTAGCGCAAAGCATTATCAAAGTGTTTTTGTTGATGGTAACCATAATCTAATACTCTCCCTTGGTGTTCTTTATCAATAGCAATGGTTTGACTGAAATGAAGACTGAGTTGGTTTGGAATAAATCCTGAATTGGCTTTAATACTGGCAGGAACAAAAACCATATCGAAACTGCCTTGAATTCTTTTCTCAAGCCATTCGGTTACTTTTTGACTGCCCTCACTGATGGCTCCTCCAGCTGCAAAATGAGTGATTTCTCCAGTAGGAGTAGCAATCGCTTCACCACCTTCAGCTTGATAGCTCATTTGCCATTTGGATAATGCGGTCCCTGCTCCTTGGACTCCACCAGCAATCATTAATGAAGTTAGAACTCTTGGAGCATTGGTGATGTATTGGCCTTTAATGCACGGATTGCCGTATTGATTGGTGAGATAGCCTATGCTGTCATTGTTAACGAGTTCAGCTGAACTTTTCATTTGCTCTTGGCCTACGTTGACAAAGTGGCCATCATTAAAGACAAATAATGCTGAGGTAACATAGGCTCGCACACAACTGATGTTATCCAAAAAGGATCCCACACCTATGGCATAACCACTGATTTTCATGCCAGTAATTTCTTCGGGTAGTTGCATTCCATTGGCAGTCATTAAATCACCACGACTGACTATGGCATTGAAAGGAAATAACGGTTGCATCAATTTTCCTTCAACTGGGACTTCACCAATTAGGGCGGATAATAGAGTCACTTTACTAAAATCACTTCCTGCTGGAATGGTATAAAACGGGGTTTTATTTGGTTCTTCCTCTTTTGCAGAAGACTCACTGGTATCTGACAATTTGTTTTCAGTTGGGATTTTATCGAGCAATGCATCCAGATCTTTGATTTGGCCTGATATCTTGGGTGCGTTTTCTTCCATAGGGTAGGCTTGAGATTGATTTTGTGTCAGTGAAGTAATTTGCTCTTTTAGTGCCATTAATTCATCGCGTAATCCATGGTTGGATTCTGTCTTAGGTTGTTTTAATTGTTTTTGTAGTGATTTATTTTCTTGATGCATTTGCTCTAGTTTTTTTTCTGTTTCTATCAAACGAGCAGAAACATCTCTAATGTTATCGTTGAACTGGCTGGCAATGGCTTCACCAAAATTGTTGGGATTAGATGTAGGGTCATTGATAGGAGTAGTTTGGCGGCTGTTAATGAGAATAAGAAGTACCACAACCACTACGGAACCAGCCAAAATTTTAATGCCATTATTTTTATTCATCGATTGAATCTCCCTTGTTGCATTAGAGCTGCTGTAAAAGGTTGATCCGAAACTAAGAAAACCGTGTTACTTTCATGTTGATTGCGTGGAGGCAGTATGCTTCTAGGATAAAAACTAGCAGTTTGCCAATGTCCCATTAGGTTGGAAAATTGCAGATGAAGCGGCTTGTTCAACATATTTTTAAGATCAACTGCAGTGATATAGAGATTGCTTCCACGCCATGAAGCAAGAGGATGGGCTTCAATGCTGGCCCCATAAAACAGCGGAATGGTTTTGTGTGTTTGCATGGGTGTACGATAAATGGCTTCAGGGATTTCACGGACACGTTCTGGAGAGTACAAGGCTTGAATCGCAAATCGAGTCAATTGGATGGCATTGTATTCGTATTGACTTGAGGCAGAGTGATGATTCGTTTTGGGATCATCAATGAGTATTTCTATGGGTGTGGTGTTCGTCATTTGAGAATCTGCTTTGAGATTGAGAATGATGACTTCACCTTCTGGTAAAAGTTGAACAATCAGACGATTGTCTTTAAAGGATTCCTTTGCCTTCAGATAAAGGCTGCCTTTCACTTTTAAAACATCAATATTAGGATTTAATTGCTGATCAATAATCTTGATTGCTTGAGGAAATTGAATCAGTCGCTCTTGATAAATCGGCAATTCAATATTCAAAGGTACTTTTTCCCAAACCAGATGTTCACTCTGCAAGGCATAACTTAAGTGCATAACACCCAGTCCTATAATGAGAAAAATGATTTTAATTCTTTTCATGTTGTTCCTCCGTATCGACCAGTAAATCCTGTAATCGTTCTTCAGGACGGGTGTAGCCATCCAGTGATAATTGGAATGGATTGTGCAATCGAGAAAGATTGAGTTTGACTACGCGAAGACTATAGGCAACTACTTTGTCGGCAATGACCATGGCACTGTTATCTTTCAACCTCTGAGTAATGCGCAGTACCATCTTGACCTCCCAAGTATCAGGACCAATTTTTTGGATGTCTTGGGGCTCCATAAAACGATAAAGACTTGCAATTTGTGTACGATCAAAGAGCTGTGCGTTTTTATATGCGGCCAGGGTGCCACGCATTAATTGTTCATGACGTGGTGTGAAGTAATAATGAAATGCTTTGATGTTTCGATTAAATTCTTCCTTGCCTTGATTTGACCAGCTGTAAAGAGTAGGCATCAGTGAAGTGACAAAACCTTGAACGTATTCATTAGGAATGTCACTGGCTTTCATTAAACCACCATTAGCAGCCATATTGGGACTAAGCCAAAATTCATAACGTTTGGGTATGGTCATCAAGGTGATGACTAAAGCAATGACAATGATCGATAAAACACCGACAAAAGCCAGCAATAAGCGGTTATGGTGATGAAGGCTGTCGATTTTTTTCCAGTATTCAAACATGGGGTGCTCCTACAGACTTATTTTTTTGCCATCGTCCCTGATAATGAATCCAGGGAGATTGTTTCAGCCTTAATCGCACCAACCAACTGATGGTTTTTTTCATCACATAACCATAAGGCTTGCCCTCTTTAATACGGGCAATGCCTTTAGGCCATATGGTTATAGATAGAATGAATCCAACTACAAACCCAATACAGCCAGAAGCCAGTGGAAACCCTGCCATGTATCCCAAAAGGACAAAAAAGACAGTAGTTACTGGTGTTGTGGTGATGACAATCCAAAACAATTCACGCAAACTCAAACCTTTCCAGGCAGGGTAGTCGTGTGATAAATGACGCGAAGAAGGCTGACTCATAAGCTTCACCTCCTATATTTTGAACTTGGTAATCATGGAGTAACCCACATAGCCTGATGCAATGCTAATGGCTAAATAGGTGATCCCCATTACAGCAAAAGTACCAAAGGCCACCATGGAACCTTCGTTCTTTTTTGATTCTTCAATACCGTGTTGTACTGTGGTAATGAATTTAATAAAGGTTACGACTGCAGTGATGAACAGCAATAAGCCCAGACCTTGTTTGACATAGTTACCAGTCACCGACATCATGCTTTTTGAGCCATCGCCGATGTTGTCAGCATCAGAAATTTTAGGGAACCAGGCATCTGCGAGTAATATTGGTGCATAAAATAGACTTACTACGCTAAGATAGATTGAGCGAAGCTTTGTTTTCATATTGTCTCCTTAACAAATAACACTAAAATGAAGAGCATCAAGCCAATTACGAGCCTGACAAGTCGAGAACCGAGGCGCAGCAAGTAACCCTGTTGTTGTTTTTCCTCAGCGCCCATCATGTGGTTGACGGACCACATCACCGCGAGAATCACCAGGGCTATGGCAATAAAGCGGATACAGCTGGAAAAGACATGAGCCGAGATGTTATTGCTTGCTTGTTTAAAGGTGGTGGCAAACATTCTGGCGATTTCGTCTTTACGCATTAGGGTTTCCTCACAAAGTCCATTTCCAAAGGCTTGATTTTGCGAGGGGCAATGGTGGGTTGGTTGATGTAATCAATCAGACCATTGCGAATATTCAGCAAATCTTCTCTAAGACCTGCATGGTGCTGGCCTTGCATATCTTCAAAGCCTTCAATCTGTAATTGAATACGGGCATTGGGTGTTATTTGCGTTTGCGCTTCATCAAGAAGTGGCATGATGGCGTTAATTTGGTTAATGATGCGAACTAGGGTTTCATTCAAATCGGGGTTATTCGCTGAGCATTGCAGACTTATCATTATTAAGGTCAGGTATAATATTCGTTTCATGTTTTCTCCCTATAAGTACTTCTTAAAGCGACTGGCCGTCATGGCTATCATTAAACCCATCAATAAACTGACAGGCACAAAGACATAAGCAGGGGTGATGCTCACAGGTAGGGCAAGCCAGAGCATGAGTAAAATCACAAGCCCTCTTTTTAAATAATGATTAAGCCTGTGGAAGACATAAGAGGATTCACGACCTAAACAAGCGGTGCGTATCGCTCTTTGATTTAGCCCATCAACCAGACCTGCAATCATGGTGAGAGAAAATAATGGTATGGCAGCAAACAAAATAATGAGTTTGATTAATAGACATTGGCTACTTAATAAAATCAGCTGTACGAATTGTTGTGATTTTTCAATTAAGTCTTTGAAAAAATCATTAACGGCCAATTTGTTTAAGTAGGGTATGGTTATTAATGACCACCTTGGTTCAGCATTTAAAGGAAGGGATGCCAGAAGTGAACCTTGATATACAGGGGTAATGGCTTCTCTTTGGGTGTTTACAAGGACATTCACTTTTTCAAAAGCATAGGGGTAGCCATGCAGCAGCCATTGACTTATCGCCCAAATGATTATTGCTAACCAACCTAAAAATAGCACTATGGTCAATTGCATGGTCAGTTTTCTGGAGTATTGCTTTACTGCCATACAGCCCCCTCAGCAATAATTAAGGGGTAATGTTGTTCGTGTATGTAATCAAGCAGCGGATCAACATTGACGGGTAATAATGGTAATTTGAATTTTTCTTGCAGAGCTACAATAGTTTCAAAGTCATTCACATTGGTGATGAGTCCTGTAGCTTGTATGGATTTTAATTGTTCTTGATGTTGTTCTAACCATTGGATGGATGCTTTATCTGCACCTATGACAAAAAGAGTCATATTTAACAGATTGGTATCCAATGTCTTGCGATTAATTTTGCCAATAGTTGCTTTACTCTTGGCAGGTACGCCTATTGGACTGGATAAATTTAATTTTAATGACGCATCGCTTTGTGACAGTGTTAAGGGGATGGCGTTCATACTATGAACATTCAAAGTGACCAACAATAAGAGCAGAATCCTAATCATTAAAATCTCCCTAAATCGACAACTTGCGAGCCTTTTCCATCGGCGACTAACAATAATGGGGTTTGTTTCTGGGGTAGTGGTAAGCCATCAAACTGTTGGTTGCCAGGATTTAGCGTGATTTGCTGGCTCGTCACCATTTGAATAGGGATTTGATGTCTGTTCGCCCACAGTTGAATGGCGTTGGTGTCCATATTTAGAAAAAGCAAGTTGAGCTTTGTGTTTGGTATACGATTAATGGCATCAATCAGTTGCAGTATAATGGTAGTGACGGCATCATCAGGTCTTATAAAGAAATAGAGTGTTTCACCTGCTTTTAATTGAATAGGTTGATGGGCATAGGGTGAATAGGGAGATGGATCGAAATCACCTACTACCGGTACATCTTTAAACAGTTCGTTATAGGCTTTGTAAAAGGCATTGTTCCAAGCGATGTTTTGCGCTACTTTTTGGGCTTCCTGACGTGCTGCAAGTTTTGCTAAATGCTCGCGCTCATTATCATCTCTGGCATTAAGTCCTAGGATATCAACGGGTGTCATATGCAGATCTTTGTAGTACATGCCGCTTCTGCTTTGCATTAATTGCAGATAGCGTTTTTCTTCTGTTTCACTCAAGCCCCAATTTTTGGCTTCTACTCTTTGATCGTCATTCAGTTGAAATTCTTTTTGTTCAATGATTTCATCATGAAATTCTGACAGACCAGCTCTAGCCAATGCATTATCATTCTGTTGCATGGGTGGAGTGACAATGCCAGGAATGTAGAAACCAGCTATGGCCTGCTGCCCTAGAAGAAGTCCTATAGTCAGAGTAGACAGTTTACCCATGGTTCACCTCTTGTGGATTTAAGCGAACCAGTACATGAGCTTTATCGGTATTTTCGAATTCTATAGTTTGCTTGGCATAGTTTATTTCAAAGACCGTCCAGCCAGCTAAAGCATCTCCTTTTTCCATTGCTTGGGTTTTGTAGTGGTAGGCTATAGAAGCAACAGGAACCTCCTGAATACTATCTATGCTCAAAACCTTAAAAGGCAGTTGGCTTGCCGGGAGCATTTTCACAGGTTGTTTTGCCTCATCCAAATGTCGTAATAAATCAGTAATGCCTTCCAGTTTTTTTTTAATTGCAACTTGCTCTGTAGTGAACATCTCCCCTAATTGATGATCGTCCTTATTTTGGAGTTGTTGAATGAACCTGTTTAATTGATTGAGATTTTGGGTAATTGGCGATAAATCTGGTTGTACTACAGGCTGTTTTAATTGGTTTTGAATGGATACTAGTTGTTTGCTAAAGGTGTTTAGTTCATTATGATTTGTAACCGATTGTTTTTTTACGCACACACAAACAATCAATAAAACATTTAAAGCAAGTAGGCTAACCCATTTAAAATCAAGATACTTTCTCATCCTACTCTCCTTGCAATCAGGCTAAAATTGACCTCTCTTAACAAATCGTTTTGTTTAAGATTAAATAGATGTTGCCCGACTAATACAGTGAGGCCTTGCTCGATCGTTAAAGGTCCAAGATTTCTAATGACTTGTGGTAATGATTGTTGAAATACTTGTTGTAGGCTTTCGCTTTGTTTTTCTTTGGTGGCAAGGTGATAACCGGAATAACGTAGCCAGTAATTAACAGCTTCACCTATGGTTTGAATGGAAGTAGGAAAATGAATTTGTTGAACCGTTTTTAATGGATTAATTTGGGCAGCTAATGGTTGATTGTTGACTGTAGCGTAGCGGCTTACTTGTGTGATATCAGCTGCATGAACGTGCAAGACACATAAAACAAGGCTACATAGTATCGTTTTTCTAGTCATGCTCGCCTCTTGATTGTTTTGAGCTGTTATTTCTTTGATCCTGAGCGAGGGCGTGTTGCTCTACAGCTTTGCGAATAAAGACTTCCTTTCTTTCAATATCTACATGCCGCGGGGCTTCTATGCCAAGTTTGATACGTCCTTCGTTCTCAGAGATTACAAGCACTTTAATTCGGCCTTTATCAATGTAAATTTCCTCGCCTATACGACGGATCAACGTCAGCATGATTTTTCCTCCTTAGCCTCTTTAAAGAGGCTTTCTTTCATTTGGTTGATATGGAATTGGACGACTTTGGGATCGGTGCGTATATGTACTTCTGTTTTCTTTTTTAATGCTTCTTGGCGAGCTTGAATGTTTTTTTTGATCGTCAAACAACATTCATAGAAAAGTGGCAGGGAAGGGGGATAGTGCTCTGTTTTCTTAGTTTTTTCCAAAGCAAATTTCAGAACTTGATTATCAAATTCTTTGAGGCTATCTGACCATTCAAGTCTTGCAATTTCCAAGACTTTTGGATTGTTATATGCCGAAAGCCATAGGTAACCGTATATGGCATTAAAGCGCGCAAAAAGAGTATCAATTCGTTTATCACTTATAGGTGGTTGCCCCGAATTGGATGACGTTGTTTGCGACTTCTTGGATTGCATCGTCTTCAAAGTCGAAGTTGAAGCTTGCGTCTTTGCAGGATTCAGCGAGGATATCTGCTGCTGATTTTTTACGAGAACTTGTTTGATTGCTTGCATTTGTTTGCTCCTGAGTACGTAAGGGTAGTAGTGCATCGTTCCAACATTGTTGGGCTAACCAGTTAGCGGGAAATTTCCATTTGGGCACCCATTCACCTGAGAGTTCCATTTCTTGACGGTTTTGAATTTGAGCTTGCAGGGCATCAAGAATTTGAGAAAGTAAATTGTCATCAGGACGTATTTTAAAAAACTCCTGATATGCCCTGGCTTCATCCTGCTTCTGTGGATAAAGAGACCAAAATTTTTGAAATTGTTGGCGCACACACACATACATATCTTCTGAGTTATGAGGTGTGTCGGGTTTTGGGTTTGTCACTGTGTTGGGTTTTCGATAATTTTTATCGTAACCTAATGATTTAACATTATTTTTATCGTTCGGGTTTGTGTTGGATTGATGTGTCGGGTTTGTGTCGGGTTTATTTTGGACAGGCAAATCCGAATTAGCTAACAGGCATTTTAAAATAAGTTGTTTGCCAATAGATTGAATCTCAACAAGACCAGCTCGTTCAAGAGCGTAAATGATACGACGTAATTGTTGACGGCTTGGACTACCAGAATGTTCATAGCCTTGGTGTGGTTCAACATAGAGAGCTTCAGAAAGCTGTTGATAGCTGATTTTACGTTTAACACCTACCAGAAAGGTCTCACGATCCATATACGGGCGAATCCCAAGTAAATAGGCTGATTGCTGAATATAAGGTAATCCCATCAGTGCTGATAATTCATCGGTGTTAACAAACAAAAATCCCATTTTTCTATTTCATCCTTCAAAAGAACCGATAAAAACAGCACTTGCACTATCAAATAATTTCATTTAGTATCAATCAATTACACGAAACGTGTTATTTATAACCCATTGTAAATACAGGCTTTTTAGTGTCAATGGGGTATTTTCGATTGATAGCAAATGAACTTAAATGAACATAAAAAAAATTATTGGTAGTAGGATTACGCAAGCCAGAAAGGCAAATGGATTGACGATTAAAGCTTTGGCTGAGAGGACGGGGTTAGGTGCTGCTAGGATTGGGAATTGGGAGCAGGGAACAAGGAGTCCTGGGGCAAAGGAAGCAATGATTTTATCTAAAGAACTACAGGTTGCTGCTTCTTGGCTATTATGCTTAACAGATGACACAAGAGGAGAAAGAATTATTAATCCTAAGATAATAATGGTTTGTTAAAGAGCCGGATTATTGTCAAAAATGAGATTTAGATTATTTTCTATAAGTGGAGTTTGACTTCTTTAATTTGGAGAACTGTTGCTTTTTCAATACATCTCTTTACCATGGCTCTGCATTTCATGTAAAATTTTAGTTTGGTAGTGGCTATAATAAAAAAACAACACGTTTGTGATGTATGTTTAGGTATTTAGATGATGTTGTTTTTGTGTGTACATATACATTATGTGCTAAATTATCTTTGGTGAAAATATATGGACAGTTTTAGTCAAGAAAAACGAAGCCATATAATGGGATTGATAAAAGCAAAAGATACGAAACCAGAAAAATTAGTAAGATCATTTCTTCATAGGCAGGGATTACGATTTAAATTGCATTGTAAGTTATTGCCAGGAAAGCCCGATTTAGTTTTTACTAAATATAAAACGGTAGTATTCGTTCATGGGTGTTTTTGGCATGGACATGCAGATCCATCATGTAAGCGTTCTAACATCCCAAAATCAAATATTGAATATTGGGTGAATAAAATTGAGAAAAATAAGATAAGAGATAAATGTCATAATGAACAGCTTATTAAACTAGGGTGGAGAGTTCTAATTATTTGGGAATGTCAAATAAAAAAAAATCAATTTTTATTGAACTTATTGAATGAAATAAAAAATATTCAAGGAAATAATTAAAATGAAAGAAAACCTAGATTGTAAAATTCCCAGAATATTGTCTCTTTTTTCTGGTTGCGGAGGGTTAGATTTAGGTTTTCATCAAGAGGGATATAAAACGATTTGGGCTAATGATTTCAATCCTTGGGCAGCTAAGACATTTACTCATAATTTTGGTGATGTTATGCACTGTGGAGATATAGAAGAAATTGACCCATACACCGATAGAACCATCCCTGATTGTGATATAATTTTAGGTGGTTTTCCTTGTCAAGACTTTTCTATGATATGGAAACGTCCAGGTTTGAATGGTGAAAGAGGTAATTTATATAAAAGTTTTCTACGCTTTATTGATGCTAAAAAACCTCAAGCATTTGTGGCTGAAAATGTAAAAGGTCTGTTAAGTGCAAACAAAAACAAAGCAATAGAAACAATCATTAAAGATTTTGAAGATATTTCCCCAGGATACTTAGTAAAAATACAGCTTTATAATTTCGCTGAGTATGGAGTTCCTCAGTTTAGAGAACGAGTGCTGATAGTAGGAATTAGAAAAGATACAGGATTTAACTTTATACATCCAGAGCCGACACATGGTACTGGAAAACGTCCTTATTTTACTGCAGGTGAAGCATTAAAAGGGGCGGAAAAAGCCACTTTCAATAATGAACATATGAATGCTCAGCCAAAAACAATAGAAATGTTAAAATTAATTCCTGAAGGTGGAAATTTTACTGATATTCCCAAAGATCATCCCTTATATGTTAAAGGCATGATTAGCCATGTATATCGCAGAATCCATCGAAACGAACCTGCAAAAACAATTATTGCTGCAGGTGGAGGCGGAACTTGGGGATATCATTTTCCAGAACCGAGGCCACTAACAAATAGAGAGCGGGCACGTCTTCAGTCCTTTCCTGACGATTTTTATTTTGAAGGTAGTATAACCGAAGTACGAAGACAAATTGGAAATGCTGTTCCTCCTAGAGGGGTTAATTTATTAGCCCAATCTTTAAAGCCATTGTTTGAAAAGAAATATAATCAAGAAAATTTGTATATTATTGGGGATAGACTAAAAAAAATGAGTATCAAAGAACGCCTAAAATACGATGAACAGAATCATAGAATTTTAGTTGGAGCGTAGAACATATATGAAGCTTTTAATGTCTAATTTCCCCCCTTTAAAAATGGGGCATAATAAGTTTAACGCACAGTTCCACAGTTTATTACTACAATCAACCGCAGTGAATATAGCTACAGGTTATATATCTGAAAATGCAATAGATTTTATAGCTGAATCTATTTATCAAAATGGTGGCCCATATTGTAATTTAGTTATTGGTATGCACTATTTTGATAAATTCACTCATGCTCAATATGCTGCAGCAATGCAAATGCACCAATTTCTCACTTCAAACCGTCTCGGGACAGTTAAATTAGTTACCAGTTTCCCGTTTCACGGAAAGCTATACTCATTTGAAAAAGACTCAACTACTTTTGCATCTATAATTGGTTCATCAAATTTGAATAATATTTTATTACATAATCCCATAAGACAATATGAAACGGATATTTTAGTTTCTGAACAAGAAATAAATGATGAAATTAATTATTTTATAAATGAACTGTCAACGAAATCTTCCTTAGACCTTTCTGAAGTGGAAATTTTAGAATTTAGAGAAACTAATGACTTATTAACACCCTTAGATTGTATTGTTAAGTTAGAAGATTTCCAATTAACTGCATTAAAGGAAACAATAAACCAATCAATAAAATTTGATATCCCTCTTGCAACTTATGAAGTTGCACCTAAAAGTAATATCAATGCACATTTTGGCAAAGGAAGAAAATCTAAAAATGGCATAATTAGAGCAAGACCATGGTATGAAGTAGAACTTATTGTGCCGCGTAGAATAGTGGATTTACCTCATTATCCAAAACCTGCCTTAAATGAAAAGGATAGACGGATTAGAGTATTTACTGACGATGGTTATGAGTTTGAGTGTATAATTAATGGCAGTGGCTACAAAAATTTCAGAACGACTAAATCTTCGGGAGGATTAACCTGCTTAGGAAAATGGCTGAAAGGGCGGTTAGAAAAATTTGGCGTACTAAAAGTAGGAAAACCTGTCACCAAAGAAGTATTAGATAAATATGGTCGGCATAATTTTACTTTGCAAGCTACGGCAGATCCTAACCTCTGGTTCATGGACTTCAGCGTGGACAAATTATGATACATTATAAGTCTTATAGAAAATTAGTTAATCATCACTCATCAAATCCACTTATTGTAAAATCAATAGATCAGACCATCCAAAAAATAATACCTGAACACATTGAAAATTTTGATTTCAGAAATCATCGATCTGGGTTATTGCTAGGAAATGTTCAAAGCGGTAAAACAGGCCATATGCTCGGGATATTAGCAGCTGCTGCAGATTATGATTTCGAGGTGTTTATTATTCTAACGACTGATAGCGTTAGCCTTCAAAAACAAACTCTGGAAAGATCGCTTGGTTTGTTGGATACGTTTTGTGTTTGTGATGAACAAGATGATATGCGTTTCTTTTCTAATAATATGAGAAAGCCTGTAGTGATCATTTTAAAGAAAAATGGTCGGGTTTTAGAAACATGGAAAAATAATTTAATTTCCTCTCGTTTTTTGGTTGGCCGTCCTGTATTCATAATTGATGATGAAAGTGATGCTGCTAGTCTTAATACTAAAATAAATAAAGATGATCAAAGCACAATCAATAAGAGAATTTCAGAGATAAGAAAAATAGCTAATAGTAGTTTTTATTTGCAAGTTACAGCAACTGCTCAATCACTTTTTTTACAAGAAGAAGGTGAATATAAACCAGAGTTTGTATATTATTTTCCACCAGGGGAAGGGTATTTAGGAGGAAATTTTTTTTATAGCATCCCTCCGTCATATGTAATACGCATTACTCATGAAGATGAGATTTCTGATTTACGAGAACAAGATAGGCATTTACCTGAAGGAATGATTAAAGCTATTACTTCTTTTTTAGTTGCTGCAGCACATTTAATTTCCGTCGAAAAAAAAAGTTCTTGTAATTTTCTCATTCATCCGAGCGTAAATATCAGTGATCATGAAATAATTGCTGAACGTATTGGCCAAGCATTAAATTTGTTTCTATATAGTGCATATGAAGACGATTCATTCCAATTATTATTGCACGAAGCATGGATCGATTTACAAAGTACTAAACCAGATATTTTATCATTTGATGAAACTTATGAAGTAATTTCTGAATTTTTGGAAAATGAAAAAATAAAAATTACTACGATGAATTCTGCTTCTAAGAATGCAGGAGAAACAGATTTCAAAGTAGGTATAAATATTGTCGTAGGTGGTAATTGTTTAGGAAGGGGATACACTTTTCCCAACCTTCAAACTACTTATTATTGTAGAAAATCTAAAAAGCCACAGGCAGATACATTCTGGCAGCATTGTCGTGCGTTTGGTTACGATCGAGATCCAGGTTTGGTTAGGATGTTTCTACCAGCTAGCTTGCTTAAGCTGTTCACAGATCTTAATAATGCTAACAATGCTATTATTGATTACATTGTTGAATATGGTATTGAAGGAATTCAACTAATTTATCCTAAAAATGTCAGTCCAACCCGCTTAAACGTTGTAAATAAGAAAAAACTTCAGGTCATTGCAGGAGGAGTAAATTTATTTCCTAGTTATCCTACACCTAATAATAGGCAGATAATCGATGATCTTACAGCTGCTTTTGATGCTCAAGTTGAGTACACATTTGTAGAAATAGAGATCATCAAACAGCTTCTATCTTACACTGAATCGGAAATTGAAAACGATTGGCCTGCAGAAAACTTTATTAATTGCATTGATTCATTAGAAAAAAAAGAACAAAAGCAAGCTGTTTTAATAGTTAGACGCGAGCGAAATATAGGTAAAGAAACCGGTACGTTACTTTCTCCGGATGATAGAAAGTTGGGGCTGCGGTTTCAAGATAAAGTAGTATTAACATTATATCGGATTACAGGAGATGTAAGAAAGGGATGGGCTGGAATTCCTTTATGGATACCAAATATTAAATTTCCCCAAGGTAAATTTTTTTATAGTACTGACAGTGAAAACTCTTAGATTCGCCGGCTTTTCAAGTGAAGAAGAGATTGAACTTAATTATGTAAACAACTTTTATTGATATATTACCATTGAATCTTTGTGAGATATTCCGATTGCTTTTGAGTTGCTTTTGCTTTCAGAGTCAATGCAATAAAAACTATTACAACTAAAACGAAAATCAACATTGAAGGCGATGAAGCCACTTGTGTTTTCTCGACCAACATGAGTGATATTAATGGAGCAAGTCCAGCAGATAAACTTGCTGCAGTTGAGTATAATATCGACAAAACTGTGCAACGCAATTTAATGGGGAACATTTCGGATAAAATTACTGGAACAGTTGCATAGTATGCGCCAGCTGGTATTGCAATTAATGCCTGGCCTAATAAGAGATTGTAAATATCATGATGAGATAGAACATAAAAAAATGGTTGAGAAAGAACAAGGAAACCGATGCTAGCCAAAATCACAATTTTTTCTCTATTCACTTTATCAGAAAGTTTCCCAACTAAAGGAAATATTGCTAATAAAACAATCAGAGAGAGAATATTCGACAAAATAATTTCATGATCTTGAAAATGGCCATATAAATGCGCTTGCATTGGACCATAAATATAAATCTGGAAAGTAGTAGTTACCCCCAAGTAACTTAAAACAAATACATATAAGGATTGAATTTTATTATTTTTGATAAAGTTGATGGATTCTGAAAACAAGCTCTTAAATTTAGGCTTGGGCCTGTCTGCATAGTACATAATATATTCCATACTCTCTGGAATACACAAACGGATATATAAGCCTATGGATGAACCCAATAACGCAAGGACAAAAGGCACGCGCCAGATTAGCCAATCCTGCTCAGGATAATGTTTAGAAAAGTAAGTAACTATCAATGCAATCAAGGACGCTACTAGCATTCCTGACATTGCGCCAAAGGAAGCCCAGCTGCCCGAGTAGCCTTTTTTTGCTGCGTCGGCATTTTCAACCAAGTAAGCTGAGGAGTTCAGATATTCTGCTCCACAAGAAAAGCTCTGGATTACTCTTAGTGCTAATAAAGCCATAACCGAGAATATACCTATAGTACTGTGAGGAGGGATGAAGCCAATAAGAGTAGTTGATACACCCATCGCTAGTATTGATCCTGCTAGAATAATTTTCCTACCATAGATATCAGATAGCAATCCCATTATCATAGCCCCAATGGGTCGTGCTAGGTATCCAGCAAAAAAAGTCAGAAATACAAGAAACAAACCCTTAGATGCATCACCTATCAGGTATTTAGCAATATAAACCGAGAGTAGGCCGCAAATAGCCATGTCAAAGGATTCAATTAAATTGCCTAGTGTGCCTGCCATAATAATTCGGGTTTGGTGCTTCATCAAATTATCCTTTATTTTGCAGTTCCGATAATGTGGTTACTGAGTCTTGATCTTCCACTCGGTCTAAAAATAAAAATCCATCCAGGTGATCAATTTCATGTTGAAGAATTCGGGCTTCCAAGCCAGATGCTTTTTTAGTAATTTTATTTCCATCTATGTCAAAGCCTGAATATTCAATATCCATGGCTCTTGGAACTTCCCCCATTAATTCACCGCAATTAAGGCAACCCTCGTAACCAGTTTGAATTTCCTTGGAGAGAACCTTTAATGAAGGATTGATTAAGGCCGTATCAGGAATTGGGTATTCTGGCTTTCTCCGTTTGGTGTAATTAGTTCCAAATACAATAACGCGTTTGCTTATACCAATTTGAGGAGCAGCTACTCCTACAGCACCTTTGTCCGCCATAATGTCGAACATAGTCTTAATCAATTCTTTTAACCAGTCGCTGCCAAATTCTGATTCTGCAATTGGCTCAGAGGTTTGTCTTAAAATAGGGTCGTTTTTATCCAGGAGTGTGTTCATAGGTCACCTGATTGTTGATGATTAATTTAAGTTTGGGCTTAGTTGTTATGTAGGGTTGTTGGTCGGGGAAAGTTAAATACTCTTGAATTCGCCTTAATGCAAACTTACCCATGGCTAACAGTTTTTCGCAATGAATGGAGCTTTTATTCTGGATATAGGGATTGATCCGTTTTAATCCAAATGAAAAGATTGCCCGATAAGAATCATATTCAGTAGGAATGGAAATACCCGTAATCAGCCCTGGATCTATTTGTTTATATTTTTTAATTGCTTCTATACAGCCTATATGAAGAAGTTCGCTCCATAATTTCGGTTGATCTTGGTTGATAAAGCTTAACTGAAAGCAACCTTCAAAAAGCCACAGACTTTTCTCAATTAAATTTTGTTCTATAGATGGATTCGAGGACATAAAAAAGATCTGTCCTTCATGATTAATAAGGGCAATAGAAGCATAGTCTGTTTCTACTTGTCCTAGTACATCAGAGAACACTTTACGCATGATGACAAAATGTTCAAAAAGAAATTCTTTGGCTTTAGGGTGAAGCCTTACTTCAACAGCTGTTACATCCATATCTACAAATTTCTTATACAGCATGACTATGCTTTTTTCGTTTTTCTTCGTAAGAAGAAATAGATCCAATGGCCAAGTCAATGATTTTTAGTAAATTATTTTCCGAAGTGTCAATTGAGCGCACCTCTTTTATCAATCCTAACACAAAATCGGCGTAATCGTCATTACTCCCCTGAGAAACAGGGTATAAATGATGGCTTTGCTTTAAGATGTAATGAAGTAGCGTTTCATCGACTTCATTTTTTTGGGGAGCAGAATGTCCTTCCTCCCCAAAGAGCAACCAACCCGGGTTTACTTGAAGATGGAAAGCCAGTTGTTTCACTTTTTCATAATCTGGCAATGCATCCCCTCTAATGTAACGGCGACAGATCTGCTCAGATGCGCCAGTAAACTCAGCGAGGGTTTTGATGCAGATACCATTTGGTGAGCGAGAGGCAGTATGTTCTCTATCTTTGAGGGTGTTAATCAAGCGATTGGCAAACGATTGATAGATTCCCTTACTCATAAATTGTCCTTTCTAAATAATCGACGTAAAAAAATTATCATATAAAACGATATCATTCAATATCATATTGTATATTAAGAAAAATTTCTTTATTAAACATATTGATAATAAAATTAATATCGTATTAATATTGGTTTCGCCAGATGATGCTGAATGTTAATTTGGCAAGAGTTGGATTCATTACATATGTTTTACAGGAGTACTTTTCATGTTTTTCGATCAAAAGGTCGCAATCTACAAAGGGATGATTCAGTATTTGTTGGATTCTACAAATTATCCTCTGCATCGGTTAGCAAATTTATCTAACTCTCCAATTGCTCACCTGCAATTGATTTATCACCATAATCGCTTACTTCAAGACAATAATATTGAATTAAATTTACTGAAATTATTCATGTTATTTATTGATATGGAGCAAAAAAGTAAATGGAAAACTAAATCTTTTCAGGACATTTAGCCTAAATTGGAGAGTCAGGCATGGAAAAATTTGAAAATATAATACCGAAACAAATTTTATTTATCACCGATCTGGAAAAACTTCTTGGCCGTAATCGGCTTACATTGAGACGGTGGTGGACTAGTGGAAAATTCCCTGAGCCAGTTAAGTTAAATGGTACTACTTTAGCTTGGCATCAAGAAACTATTTCTCACTGGATTGATAAAAATATTCGGTTATCACTATGAAAAATCCTCAGTTTGATGGACTTTCATATCTACTAAGAAACATATATGAACTAGCGTAGGTGCTTTTATCAAGTGCCTAATTTTTTAAATACTTAAATAGGAAGGAAATATGGAAAATAAAAAAACTTTATTAATTAAAAAAATTGTTGATAAAAAGATGTTTAAAATAAAAGAAAATATTAAAAAATGTCAAATGTGTCATCCTTGCGGACTTTTTTCTTAATTTGAATTAATTAAATATTTAATCAAATAATTTTTATTCACCTTTAAAATAGACTCTCTAAGTGGAGTCTATTCAAACCAATTAATAATTGCTTCTTCCCCTAATACATCATAAATAAAAGACAAGTATTTAGTGAGATCATCTTTAAATTGAGCTTCGTTTATAGCCTCTTCTTCTACATTTGGCACATGATGAACATAATCATCAAAATAGATTTTACAGAAAGACATGTAGTCTTTTGTGAATAGAAGAAACGTATGCCACATATCATCAATTTCACTCATTTCTGGATAAATAGCGCAAATAAATTTTAATTCCTTATTGTCAGGATTTATTTTTTTTGCATTTTTATGCTGCTGAGCAAGCCAGAAAAATTTCATCAATTCAATAAAAGCAGCATCCCCACTTAATCTATTATGAGGATAATCTTTTTCATATCTACGGATAACATGATTATTTTTATATTTAAGTACCGCTGATAGGGAGTGTGCAGCCATTTAAATCCTTTTATAAAATTATTAAGCATAATGAAGTGTTTCAGAAATTCTCATTCTTGAAGCGCGCCATGCAGGGTAAATTGTTGCAATAAAGCTCATTAATATTGCCGATAAACAAACAATCAATAAATCTTCCAGTAAAATTTTTGAAGGTAAATAGTCAACAAAATAAATATTTGATGATAAAAATTGATAGTCCAGCAAGGACTGTAGTTTATTAACAATGCTAGTAATATTCTTAGCAAGAATTAACCCGCATATCGAGCCTAATAATATACCGATAACTCCTATTATCATACCTTGTACGATAAAAATTAATAAAATTTCCGCTGGTGTTGCGCCAAGTGTTCGTAAAATGGCGATTTCTGCTTGTTTATCATTAACTATCATTACCAGAGATGAAACCAGATTAAATGCAGCTACCATAATAATTAACGATAAAATGAGAAACATCATATTTTTCTGCATTTTTATTGCTTGAAAAAACTCAGTGAGTTGTTGAGTCCAGTTTCCTATTTGATAGTCTGGCCCAAGAATTCTCGATAGAACATCGGATATCTCCGGTGCTTGAAATACATTATTAATTTTTATTTTTATGCCACTAACATCATTACCTAACTTCAATAGTTTTTGAGCATCTCTTATATTAATGAAACCAAGCTGTCCATCAAAACCAAATCCTGAGCCAGCAGAGAATATTCCTTGTACTTTAAACTGCTTAAAAGTAGGAGAATTTATATCGCGAGTTGGAATTAAAACTGTTATTTTGTCTCCCAAGGTTGCCCCTAATCGAGAGGCAATATCGCGGCCCAGAATAATACCGAAATCACTTAATTGATCTAAGTTTCCTAGTAATATTTGTTTTTTTAAGAGAGAAACAGACTGCTCTTCTTTTGGTGATATGCCAGCTAGCATAATAGGAGCTACTTGCCCTTCATGTGTTACAAGTCCTTTTCCATTCACATATGGAGAGGATGCATAAATCTCTGGAATATCTTGTATCTTATCCGCTATTTTTTTCCAATTTTTTATTGTTCCATTCATTCCTGTTATTGTAACTTCAGGAGCTAAAGTAAAATAACGAGTGTGAATTTCCTCATCAAATCCATTCATAACGGAAAGCACCGTTATGAGCACCATCACACCCAAACTAATGCCAAGCATTGAGCTTAATGAGATAAATGAAACAAATCGACTCTTTTTTTGAGCGCGAATGTAACGTAATCCAATACAAAAAACTAAGGGTTTAAACATGGTTAGTATTATTCAATTAAATAAAATGCAGTATATCCCAGAAACGTTATTAGAGTTATGATCCACAAGTGACATTTTTTGATCCAAAGATTTAAATAATACAGGAGCAACCTTTATATATTCACTTAATTGTGCCTTACAAATCCCATAATATATGGTGAATACTCACTTAAACCACTACTCTTGATATCAAAAGCTAGGTAAAGGGGTCTTATTACAAAGCAGATTTTTGAATAAGGATTATCATATTTTTTGTGGATGTTAACTATTATATTTATCCAGATATTCTTCCAGTACTCTTTTAAATGCTTCACATCTCGGACAGGGAGTTAAATTTGGAAAACGATATAACTTTAAAGTTTTTATATTAGTACTAACTGTACATTTAATTAATAAAGCCTCCTTGTCTTCTTCTCTTATTATTCTTAACGTACATACTGGAAGCTTTATATCTTTTAAATCTAAGTTAATATGTGAATGGTTGGAAATATAAACTTGTTGATACAACTGATAAATAACCTCAAAAATCCTGTCATCTATCGAGCCAACATCTATATAGTTATAATGTTCATAATAAAATGCTCTTATATAGACTATAAATTTTAAAAGCCATATTCGGTAATTTACTGGGTAGTTAATATTGTGATAATCATTCATCAATAAAATCCTCAAAATAAGTCCGTTGAGTTAAACATTGATATCTTGAATTATCCTTTTTGATATCTCTTATTTATAATATTAGTAAACGTTTCTAAATTGTAAAGAAATTGTAAAGAGTGATTATTAAATATTTAAAGATAAAAGGGTAACTTCTTCAAAAAATGATTAATTATTTTGTAGTAAAAAATTAATATTTAAATTAGGAACATAATGTTTTTCGTCATTTTTCTTGAAAAATGGGGGCCGCTTCCTCCAATTTTTCCTAATATTGTCTGAAAATCTTGAAATTAGAAGACGTATCTATGCTTGAAATATAAAATTTTATATCCTGAAAATCTCATTCGTAATTTTGGATTTTTAACATCTTTTAATTTCTTAAACTTTACTAAGCTATTTCCCTTTCTAAGGTTCAATTACAGTTATTGGAACTTCATGAGCTAAAGTAAAATCTGATTTCCTTATCAAATCCATTCACGAGAAAGCGCAGTGACCAGCACCATCCAAACTAAGATCACAGCTGGCATGGAGTTTATGATATAAAAAAAACATACTTTCTCTTTGAGCTCAAATGTAACTATCTTGATGAAAAAACTATCTTTTAAACATACTTAATATGATTATAAAATAATTTTTTGTAGATGCTTTGCCCAAGCATCTAAAGCTTCTTTGCGTTGTTGAAGCATTTCATTTTTATTATAAGTAGCCATGATGCGTGGCATTTTGTGTCCTAAGCACTTTTCTATAACAATTGGATCCACTTGAAGAGACTCACCCAATTGTGTCGCAAATGTTCTCCGTAAATCATGAGCTGTCCATTCAGGTATGCCCACACGATCTTGAATCCGATTAATTGCTCGGGGTAGAGCATCTTTAGACATGGGGGTATCATGAGTAATACCTGGAATTACAAATTGTGAGTTACTCATTTCTTTATGCCTTAGTAGTATTTTTTTAGTTAATTCACTCAAATGAATTTTTACAGTTATTGCACCTTTTGAGTGTTCGGGTGGTATGGTCCACAAAGATTGCTCAAAATTAAATTGGTGCCACTGGGCCAGTCTAATTTCACTGGTTCGTACACCGGTTAGTATGATAATTTTAATTGATATTCGAGCTGATTCAGACATTTGACATAGAGGGCACTCGAGAAACCTCCAAATAGTTCTGATTTCTTCTGTATTTAAAACACGCTCCCTAGGTTTTTCTATACCACCTATGTCTCGAGTTCGTATATTAATAGCAGGATTATGTTGTAGATATCCTCTACTGACAGCGTAGTTTAATACTTGTTTAATTGTGCTGAGAATACGATTAGCATGAACTGGTGCACCACGATGAACTACTTTATCAAGTGCAGATGTAATATCTTTGGTTTGTATTTTGTCTAATTCCATATGGCCCAGTAGGGGGATGATTTCTGAGTCGATTTGATATTTGATTGGCCTGGGTTGTTTTCTATTCTTTACTACGTAATTTTCATACCAAGATAAAATTAATTTAGAAAGAGTGTTGTCTTTTTTAAGCTTCTCTTGCTGTGCATAATCAATTGGGTTAATTCCCTGTTCTTTTAGGCTTTGAGCTTGAGCATGAAGTTCACGAGCTTGCTTTAAACTTATTCCTGGATATTTTCCTAAACTTATTTTTTGTCTTTTACCATTCATACTAAATCGATAAAACCAGGATTTATTACCACTGGGCATTACTCTAATCCCTAATCCTGAACTTTCAATTTTTTCTAGCCAAGTAGCATCTGGCTTTAAATTCTTAATGTATGTGTCAGTAAATCTCATATTAGTTCCATCTGGTTTTGGTACCAGTTTTGGTACCAAAACTTGTGTATTGATATAATATCAAATGATACTTATTGAAGGGTTTAATAGCAATATATTCCTTATAAATAAAGGATTTGCCATGTTTTTGAAATTAAATTATATTCTTTGATATCGATTGGATAAAGTTTCGTAATCAAAAGGTCGGGAGTTCGATTCTTCTCAGCGGCATAGTAAAATCAATGGGTTAAGTTGTGTTGATTTGTTAAGCATAACGTTAATGGGTACTTTGATGGGTACTTTTTACATTATGAGCTTCGGATTTTTCCTAAATTAGGTAGGTATTTACTTTCAAACGCAGAACACAGATTTTTCCCAATTAGGGGGTACTAATCAAGAACATAAACCCTTAACCCGTATCTCATAATTATCAAAGTTCCTAAATCCATTAGCATGGGCGTTGGTCCATTATTCAGGGGCTTCTAGTAATTTATAACACTCCTGAAGATTATCAATAATTTCATTTTCATCAAACCATCCTTGGGATATTGCATGATTTTTTACTTTTATTGGATCCTTTGTGTAAGCAATAATTGCTAAACTTTCTTCAGCACGGCTACAAGTTACATAAAAAAGTCTGAGAGTTCTCTCAACAGTTGTTTCTTTACCTTCCAATCTATTTTTTTTATCAGCCTCTGAGAGTTCTTTAGCACAAAACAATTTTTCATAACTGAAGAGGAATCCACGTGATTCTTCATCGTCCAGAATGACCATGACGCGCGGAAATTCTAGACCCTTTATTCCTTGGTGTGTGCCAAATCGAGAGTGATCGGAGATATAATTGAAATAAGCCTCAAACTGAATGAACGAACTCTTTAGAGCATTATCCCAAGCGTTAATAATTTTATCCTCGTCGGAATGATTTTCGAGGGAAATTGTTTGTCTATTTTCCTGTGTTTTTAATCGCGCAGCAATTGGCATGTAAATATCTGGAATTTGAAATAAATGGCTCTGATATATTTCATTAAGAATTTGAATTAATGAGGGGCTATTACCTTCACTCCACAAGTTGTAAAGTTTTTGCACTGCTGCGTTAGCTGTTCTTATTTTTTCACGAGGAGTCAAACTGTTTTTTATTACCTCCGTTGAAAGGAGAGGAGAATATTTTTTAACGATTCTAGAAACTTGAAATTTATCATTAGCCCGTAAGGCATTAATTAAAGGAAGAATTTGATTACTAAACCATGAAATTCCTTGAAGGGTTCCATCAAGTACACCAGTTTTGAACTTATCAATCTCATAAAGGGGGGTGAAGAAATCGGAAAATCCACCACGCTTTGCTGCCATGTGATGTTCAATAGTCAGTATTTTTACTTCATTGTTCAATTCTTTCCAATTATTGTCACCTGTTATTTCAGCCATTTTTTCTGAAACTCTAAATTCAAATGCTGTTTTATCAAGATCTTTTCTTGTATCTGCGATAAATAAACGTACAAATCCATAATTTGACTTAGCAGGCTCTTGAGCCTGCCCATCAACTTCTGATCTGATTTGGTTTATAAGTTTGATAATTCTTTTAGGACATCGGTAGTTGATTTTTTTTTCTGGTTTTGCCCAAGCAATTGGTATATTTTGACCCAAATTAGATTTTCCATCTGTATATATACGTTGCATCGTGTCGCCAAATAGTCCAAGCGAGAAATTATCCGCGTGTATTTTCTGTATTTCAAAAAAAGCATCAATTAGTTCTTTTTTAGTGTCTTGGCTTTCATCAATTAAAAGGATTGGGAATGTTCGTACCAAAATTTTCCTCATAAGGGGATGAGTCATTAGGAAGTCTACTGTTATACTTATGACTTCAGTATGATTAAGCGAATCTTTGGAAGTATTATCTCCATTAGGATTGTAAATAAATTTCTTGGTGTTTTCTAAAGAATTAATTCGGTCTAACTTGGAATTTATTTTTCTTGACCTATCTTCGGAAGCCTTAGTACCCGGACGGCCTTTTTCTTGAGCTTCATTAAGTTCCGCAATCTCGGATTTTAGATTGTCTTTTAACCATTTTTTTATATCACTCTGATATGGTTTAATTAATTCCCAAGCGAAACTGTGAATAGTTGATATTGAAAATGATGGATCAAAATCAAGCCGACGTTTTATTTCATCACATGCGGCATTGGTATATGTGATAATGGCTATTTTCTGTCTCTGAAGCTTTAGGCGTTGAATATTTTTTTCACGGAATTTTTTTAGTACTTCGACCAACGATCTGGTTTTCCCGGAACCTGCGCCTGCAAATAAAAAGAAGCTTTTTGGATTATCCAAGTTAAGACAGTTGTATATTTCTTCATCAACGCACATAGAATAATCTGTTTCATTCATTTATGCACCTATTTTTGTTTCACTCTGCACAATATAATCCTTATTCCTCAGACTTATTTTTTGCTCTAGCCACTTTAATCCTTCGTGGATATATTTTGGTGGTAGTAGATGACTTGGATCAGTGGAATAGAGAAGCTCGAGTGCCATTTCAGCCTTCTTACCAGTTTTAAGATCCTCAAACATTTTCTCACATGCTTCTTTAAGAGTAGGTTTATTCACTGCTTCTACCATTTTCTTCATTAAACCACGGGCGTCTTTTTTACTTCTGAAAAATTCAAAATTGCTCAAGACTAAAGCATCTTCAAAAGTATAGGGGATTACATCTTGTTTCTTATTATTTTCCAATGTTACAGCTAGAGAATACTGATAAGCCACTCGGATTTTACCATCCCCAGTTTCTTTATTTTCATAACTGGTGTTTAATAGTTTATCCAATTCATCATTTTGGGGAATCCACTTTTTAAGAGTTTCATTTCCTGTTAGTTGGTTTTTTCCTATTTCTGGAGGAGCTTTTTCGCGACCAATAAGCGAATCAAGATCAGTTATGACTAGTGTTAATAATCCCAATGCTTCGATTAAAGGTTTTAACCGATGTGCATGACTCCCTCCAATTTCCAGCAAAGAGATATAGCTTTTTGCTAAAAGAGGAAACTTTGAGCAAATAAAATGTGGAATAAGCATTCTTTCTGCAGGTCCTTCCACCAAAATTGCAGCGTCAGCAAAAAAAAGATCGCAGTGAGTTGTTTTAAGATATCGAGTTGCAAATTTTGATGTATCAGCATCACTACCAAAAGTTTTAGTGAGATTTACAACAGTTGCACTTGGGACCGGATTATCACCTTCCGCTGGGTGCCTTTTGAAATAGCGTAGGCAGGTGAAATCAATTTCATGTGCTATGTGACTGGAATGGGTGCTAACAACCATTTGTGTGTGAAAATGTTTATTATCACCTAAACTGTCATGATTTCTTAATACTTTGTAACTATTTTTAATGAAAACCTGCTGTACCTGTGCATGTAAATGTGCTTCTGGTTCCTCAATAAGCACAAGATGTAAAGGCTCCATAAATTTATTAGAATCGCTTTTTTTTTTGCCGGCTTTTCCGACACGCATCCATTCATCTCTGAACCGTATTAAATGAAAAACCATTGATATAAGATTTTGGTAACCTAGTCCGTTGTATTGCTCTGGCAACCTTAATGGCATAATCCCTGATAAATCATCATTTGTAATAACAGAAAACTGTACTGCTGCATTATGATTAAGTCCTCCAAGAGGATCTACTTTACTTGATAATACAATCTGTGGATTTCCAAATCCTGGATAATTAAGTCCTTCAAGCTCACATAACGCGGAGTTAAAACTCACCTTTAATTTTTCATCGAAAGCTGCTCTAGCCATATCAATAGCAGAGAGTGCGTCTAGATCATTTTCATCAGGTAATTCAGTCGGATCTAGATGTTTACTGTAATATTGTTTAAGTTGTGAAGAGAGTCGCCTATTTGAATTTGTGGAGCCTTCATCCGCATTTACATCCGAAAACCCTCGTTGAGCATTGATAATATCAATTTTGATCAGGCCATCAAACGGCTCAAAATCAAGAGGTTCTATTCCTAAAGGAAGACTTTGAATATCAGATTGTTTTTCCGGATCGAGTAGGTATGCATTAATAATAAAATATTTATGCAGTTCTCTATTCAGGAAGTCGTGCATAGATTTTGGCCATAAGGAAATTGATAAGTGTTGGTCTTCGCTTTTATCTACATTATGCCTTTCGGTTGTATCACGTGCGGATACATAAGCTTCTGTAAATTCATTATAAAGAACCTCAATATTCTTAGGTTCAAAAATAAGCCGAACTCCAAGTAAATCACCAGTCCAATCAAGTGTTGGTAATAAGTGACTGACATAGTGGATTTCATCATCTTCGATCTTAATCCATACATCTATAGCGGGTAGGAATGGTACCCAAGATGAGGTTGAGATAAGCATCTTATTCTCATCAGTGTTAACAATCCAACTCTCCGCAATTTTATTTATTTCTACCCAATTTGATAGCGTGAAATCACTTGTGGAAATATCTCTCCTTTTAGAACACTTCAGAAATAGTATTAAGGCATCCATAGCCGAAGTTTTACCACTGTTGTTGGCACCAACAAAAATAGTTTCTTTTTGAGAAAGTTCCACACGACAAGCTTTCAACTTCCTAAAATTTTGAATGTCAATATGAGCTATTTGCATGACTTAACCTTATTATTCAAATCTTTCTTTATAAGATGGGAGTTTTTAGATAATAGTATAGGAAAAATGGATTGCACAATTTTATATCCAACTTAAAAAAAGCTAACTTAGTTAACTTGTTGGTTATGCTTAATTTATTTAATTTTTCTATTCAAATAAATTACAATTGCAATGATTTTGCATGAAATTTGATGGTCAATATGAGTATTTGCCCAATCTTCATTTAATGCAATTAATTCATAGACTGGTTCTGTTTTAGAAACAGTTAATTGCTTATATTTTCGGATAACAACTTCATCTTCATTTCCAATTTGAGCTGCAACAAAATCTCCCGGATTTAATTTGGCGTTGGGATTTAAGATTAAAATATCATTTGCTCTAAACTCAGGTTCCATACTGTTATCTTTAATTTGTAGCGCAAATGCATTTTCATCAATTATGCTTGCAATTTCCGGACTTATAGGGACAAATGTTAATTTTTCGGGATGGAGTTCATTCTTTATTTTATCAATATAAAATTTTGGATCACATGCTTTTTTATAATCTAGTAGGGGAATTAATGCTCCTAATCCTGACCTATTAAATTGTCCTTCTCGATCATCTGATAAACCCATTAGAAAAGCAGGGGAGACTTCTAATGCTTTTGCAAGTTGGGTAATTTCCTCTGGGCCAGGAGTTCGTTCTCCACGCTCATAATTATTAATTCGGGAAATATTTAAACTATCAGTCAATTCGGCTAATGCTTTTCGGGTCAACCCTTTGGTTATGCGTTCGTGTTTTATCCGTTGCCCAATTTTTTCTTTGACATTCATATTGTTACCGAGCCTTCTAGTTTCTGAGAAATAGACAATTAGCATATATTGACTTAAGTGCAATACGTGCTAAATTATACTCTTTATGAGTTTAATCACTCAATATGAGTATTTTTATGTAATCCACCGTCTAAAAGATAACACAATCAGAACTTTATGACGATAAGAAGAAAGAACGAAGTGAGTAAATGGATTTTATTATGAATTATCAATTATACGTTGAGCCTCAGGTTTTTTCACGAGATCAGGTTCGAAGATCGTTATATGGTTTAGTCCTTGTGGATGTTATTACTATTCAGTCTGAGGGGATATATTTAATTTTAAAATGCCAATTAGCGACAAGGCATTATTCCGTCCAAAATAAAGCCGCCATAAACCCGCCATGGAAAGCCACCATAAACCCGCATGAGGAATTCCCTGTAAATACTGGCTTATCTGAGTTTGAGCCATTAAAAGCCGACATAGGAGAATCTCAAAAAGCCGCCATACCTCATAAAGATAATATTATATTTATTTATTATTGCAATTCGAAAAATTTTGACTGCTTTATCCTGAGAAGAAATCCCATTTGCATGGAACGCTTTCCAGCTTCTAAATCTTGACAATTCATTACTCAAAAAAAATCTTCAATACATTAACGCCGGAAATTCAAAAGAGATGTTCTGAAATCCATGTAAAGCAGATACTGAACTAACAAAAACAATGTTATTTCCTTCAAGTAATGCCAATAGTCAAGCCAATGGCATGGAGTATTTTTTTCTCAAAGTTCGCAGACCTCTATCTGGTGAACGCTGATTAAACTATGATGCATTTTGGTGCATTTCGATGAATTGGTGGTGAATGAGTGGTGAAGAACCAATCTCTAATGCAGTAGGGTAAAGGATTATTCTTTCACCACTTTCTTCATCATGTGTTCACCGTCATTTTTTGATTTAAATTCGCAAAATTTATGAAAAATTATTTATAAATCATATAGATAAATAGCATGTTTTTGTCGTGCGAAAGGTGTGTGTATAGTACTCTAAATTTATTTTTTCCTTGAGGTAGACAATTTTAATCCGTATGAGAAATTCTGATATAAATATTTCTAGGGCGCAATGCAATTGCGTGAATGTGATTGACAATTTATCAAAAATAATTGCATTCATTTGTTGATTGTTACTACTCGTTATGACTTAATAAATACTCGAATCGAGCATAATGTTGGGTTGAGTGAGTATACAGGAGTAACCATGAGAGGGCATCAATTTAAACAGCAAATATTATTTATCAAGGATGTTGAGCAAATTATTGGTCGAAACCGACTTACGTTACGGAGATGGTGGGTGACTGGAAAATTCCCTAAGCCTGTGAAGTTGAATAATAGCGTACTATCTTGGCACTATGATGTTATTGAGCAATGGATACATCAAAATCTTTATTTAAATAATTAATTTACTATTTCAACTTTCTATGGTCTATGAACAAATGCACTCATACTCATCAAACCCATTCACCGAGACTACACTGCTCCTTTATTCCTCTGCTGTTTCCATTTGTGCTAGTGCTTTAATGCGACGTTGCTCACAATGGATACTATTAATCACTCCATCACTTCCAATAGGTTCAATACCGAGTTCGGTTAATGAACGAATTAGATCTTGCACAATAGACTTTTTATTCAAAACAAATGTAGAGGCAAAACATCTCCAAAATTTCCATCCAGCACGTTCAAGGATTCTTTGCCGATTCATATCGTCTTCCCACTTCGACGCATCATGGTACCGATCCCCATCACACTCGATTGCTAATCGGGTGTCATTATGACCTTCTACTACCATGTCCAATCGGTAATTTCCGACTTTCACTTGTGGTATAACTCGATAACCACGTTCAACGAGTAAATCATAGATTTCCATTTCGAAACCCGACTCACAGAGTTCACGAAGATTTTTTACTTTTATTTCATCCTGAGCAAAAGGCGAATTAAAATGCTCAATCAAACCACGCCGTAAACGATCCACGGTACTTAAATCCTGGAGTTCAACACTTCGCACCAAATACATTCGATCACGAGCTCTAGA
Source organism: Legionella tucsonensis (assembly GCF_001468035.1). GTDB lineage: Bacteria > Pseudomonadota > Gammaproteobacteria > Legionellales > Legionellaceae > Legionella > Legionella tucsonensis. The sequence continues at coordinate 1,856,985 of NZ_LNZA01000001.1, read as the reverse complement.
GGCAGCTACATTAAATCGTTGAGCATATGAGTCACGCGTATCGGCTTTAACGTTTTCCCGGGTAGCAACCATTGATAAAAACATAATATTTCGTTCTTTACCTTGGAAGGTGAGAGCATCCCCACAAGTGATTTGGTGATTTGTTATTTTATCGGGTGAGATCTTTTGTTGAATTAGTTCCCAAATTTTTCGTGCTTGTTCATTACCTAACAACGAAACTACACCAATTGTCCTGTTTGCCATGTTTGGGTCGTCACAGATTCTACTTATCTCATCAACAATAAATTTTGCCTCTGCAATATTTTCCTTATTATTACGAAATCCATCCTCAATAATAATATCTACTAATGGTGGATCTAGCCGTTCTGATTTTGTTGGTAATCGTAATGGTTTGAGTTCATGGTTGTAAAATTCACGTTTTGAATATTCAATAATAGGAGTTACACAACGAAAATGCTCACGTAACATAACTTGTGAATCAGCAAAAACAACTTTACACAAATCATAGATTGATCGCTCAGGTGACATGGCTTGTCTATATATTTCAACTTGATTTGTTAAAAACTGAACCATTAAATTATTTATCTTTTCTTCTTCTAGACCAACGCCATCAGGTGAAACTTGTTTATCATCACCAACAACAAGTAATTTATTTGCACGAAGAATAGCCGGAAGTGCGCTCAAATCTGATTGGGAGGCTTCGTCAATAATAACGAGATCAAAACATCCAAGTTCAGGAGGTAATGATTCAGAAATTCTATAATGAGGCATTATCCAGCAAGGTATTGCTTTATTGGTTAGTGCTGCTGCATTTTTAGCATCACGTCGATAACGAATTGCTCTTTTACCTGTGCCTTTTCCTATTTTTGAAATTGCCGATTGAAATGCCTGTAAAGCAGCTCTAATGTCTGGTGTTGCATTCTTGGATAATTTTAACCATGTACGTTTAGCCACAGTATCTTGATAGGTTTTTGCTAATTCCCGTTCAATCTCATGTCTTTGAGATGTTAACTTTTTAAACTCATCAAAGTGATTAATTGAATGAAAGTAATTTGCTAAACGGCGAAGGTGCCAAGCTTGTTGCCAATCATCAGGAAGTAAATGATCTATTGTACCCTCTAATGGATTTTCCTTGAGTTTTCGTGCCCATTGAGTAGCGCCAGATTGGGATATTAAATCAGTTATGGATTGTACGTCATCAAAAGCCGGTTTAAGATTTTGAATACGTCGTAATTCTTCAATCAAACTTGTCCATTGGTTTTGTAGTTCAATATCGTTAAGCGATGGATCACCCAATGTTTCAGAAAGAAAGGTTCTGATTGTATCTGAAATTGGACCATCAAAGCCCAATGTACTGTTGAGGATATTTTCTCTATCGGACCATGCTTTCGATGAGTGATAGTAATTTATATTTTTTTCAAAAAAATCTACTAACTCAAGCAAGCGATGATCATTTTCAAAAAGATCATCATATAAGTTGTTTTGTAATAATGAAGCTGACTGTTCTAAAATCTCTGATTCAAGCTCCTTACTCTTTTTAATTGCAAAATAAATATCTAGATCTTCTTTTATCAGTTTTAATGAGTTAGCTTGCTCTTCGCTAACTAATGTGAAGATTGACATTCCTGTAACAACCGAATTCCATCTCAAAATCAGCTCATTAGTTCGGTTACAAAATAAAACATAACGGTATATATATAGCCATTCTTCTTTGGTTTTGGCTGGTTTATTTAAAATGAAAATCTCATCAATTTTTTTAATTAATGATCGTTTTGTTAGTATCCCACTTATACCAAACGGTTGCTTATCTTGGCTTTTATTGGCAATTGCTTGGATAACATCCTCGGTTAATTGAAGATCTTTGGGTATTGAAAGAGGTTTTTCTAAAAAAGAATTTTTTTCAATATGTAATTCATTAACGTCAGCAGAAATTTTTTCGATAATATCTATTATTTGAGCTGTATCTGTACTTTTCAAAGAAAGGGCTAATGATTTAACCCAAGATTTATTTGCAGCTTCAATCTGCTTTCTTAGGTTTTGCAACTCATAAATGCACTGCAGAACGGATTCAATTACTGAAATATCTGATGATATGTCTACAAACTGAAGAGAGTTGTCAGATAAAACCTCTTCTTTCAGCGTCTTATTTTTTAATAATTTGGTATGTAAATTTAAAATGGTATTAAGTTTCGGAATTTGTTCAAGATTAGGTAATGATTTATTAAGATAAATAAGATCTGTTTGTAATTTACGCCGGGCTTCTCTCAAGTGAACTATGTCAGTATTATCGAACCTTGGTTTATTTTCATCTCCTATGGTAATTAAATCGTCAAGCCAATTAAATTCTCCATCTGCTTCAGCTATTTCTTGGGCAGCTTGTTCAGGGCGAATCTCTTGACCATCCATATAGATAGACTGAATATTATTTATAGCCCAATTTGAAATTGATCGATCAACCCATGCTAATTGAGCATGAAGTTTATCAATAAATAGCTCGTCATTTCGAATTTCACTTTCTAATTCAACACGATTAATAGTCTGTAGCTCTTGAGCAATTTTAGAAATCGCAAATTCAAACTGTTTCATTCCTTCTTGTTCATTAGTTAAGAGCGAAATAGCAAGAGGTTGGATTGAGGGAGGTAATTTTTCTTTTAATACAGATAGGGCTGGTTCTTTCATCGATGTAACAAGTACACGTTTACCATTCGCCATATAATGAGCAATAATATTTGCAATAGTATGTGTCTTGCCTGTACCCGGAGGACCTTGCACAACAACTCCATTTGAATGTTCTAGTTTTTGAACGATTTTTACTTGTTCTTCATTAAAAGGAAGAGGAAAAAATAATTCTGTAACATCCGTACTTTCTGAGTTTGAGGAATAACTGATGCTTGATAAGCCTCGAAAGTTAGTAAGCTTTATCTCTCGATGCTCATTTAAAGGCTCTGTGATAATTTCTTTGATAATGCTTGTTATTTCGGGGTTCGTTTCATCTTTAAATTGTTTTTTGAAATTTTCCAAGTCTTGAATATAAAGACTCTTACTACGAGGTCTGGCAAATAAAATCCATGTATCAGTAACTTTTAATTCTTCACTAGCCTCGGGTAGTTTGCGATCATCCTCTTTGGTTTGGTTCGGCCAATAAACACCTTTAGAATCCAAATGTGTAACTGCCAATTGTAACTGTGGTTCATATGAAAGTCGTTCAAATGGTGACAAGTCTTGAGATTGCTGTGAAATCATATCATTGTATGCTTTCTGAAAGTCAGTTACCCCTAGATTATCTATAGACATATACACATCAATTTCAAAAACTGGCTCGACAGATCGCCTTGGACGAATTTCAATGGCCATATCTTTTTGATTTAATGAAATTTCAGCCGATTGAGTAATTAGAGGATATCTAATATTGAATTCTGTTCTTTTCCATATACCAAGTCCAATTCCCCACACTAATTCAATTTGTGTATCGGTAATTGCTCCTTCAAGTTGTTGTTTCAGTGTAAAAAGCTCAGAATATAATTTGATTGTAAGTCTACGTTTTTTTTCTTCGGTTGACCAAATAGTCCATTGATTATTAATGTAATTTTGAAAAAGAGTTTCTATAGTATCGCGATTTTCATATTCAGATAAAAGAATTATATTCTGTTGTTTTTGTGAGTTCTCAGTAACAGGATCGATAGAATCATAAATTTTATCTGACCCAACAGCTTTTTTTAACTGAGGTTCTGTTTCAGCTTTATTTGATATATCTAACCATACGATTAATCGATCATCTTCCGGTATTGGTGGTGATGTTTCGGTTAATCTTTCAATTCGTAACCATACTTCATCTTGATCGTCTTCACTCGTGTAGAAATGCACTCCTGGTAAAGCAATTAATTCATGCTCAAAACGTTGAAATATTCCATGCTTACTGACATCTTTGATTGGGTTAAGTTTTAAACGAGCAGATTGCTGAGCAAATTCAATAAGAGATAAAAAGCGTTCATGTTCTATAGTTCTAGGAGTAGTTACTTGTTGAATAGACTCATCGACATCCGCATTGGAGTAATTTTGCATTAATGACCTCAAACCTTTAGCTCATTTGTTTTATCTTGGATGTTGATTACACAACATCAAACCCATAGAAATTCTTGTCTCACAATTCCATATCTGTATTTTTAGGAGTTAAGAGTGTTTTGATCTAAATTTGATCGAGTGCGCAATATTACATCAATGATACATTTAATTCCATCTATACGAAATGCATAAGTTGCTCATTTGGATTTAAAATTATCCTTTGTGTGAAAAAAATTATTCATTAATTCCACAGTGGATGATTTTGCCAATCATTTGGTATCCCCATTGAGCTTGCACTCCATTTATATTTCGCCAATATTGGAAGAATTAGCTCTTCATAGGATTTTGCCCACTGTTGAGTTTTATCAGAATGATTCAATAAGTATTTAAGGATAAGTAGAATAAAAAAGGAACGATCACTTCTTGGGGTTATGGGTGGAAGCCATGCTTGATCAAGTCCATCCAATTTTGGCCTAATTGCAAGTTCTTTATTCCAAAGTCTACCGTGGTGTGCGCATATATTTCGGACGTAAGTTAGAAAATGCAGGAAATTAGCCAATGTTTTGGGATGCAAATTATATTGGGTTTCAGCAATTACTCGTTTATCTTCATTTTTTAAGCCTTTATATAAAAATGAAAGTGAGCCGAAAGACGTAACTTCGGTTGCCATCCAAACGGGAAGGGTAGGGAAGCCTTCATATTTATCCATAAAATGTTCTATAAAGGGTTCTTTGGAGCGAATGATTTCGTTTTGTATCTGTAAAAGCCAAGTTTTATGTTCAAACTTGTTATGAAAATTTTCGCTTTTCTCTAGAGCAAATGCACCATAATGATGGGCCAGATGGTAGGTGATATGTGTTCTTATCGATATTTCGATGCGTTCTAAGGCATCCATAATATGAAGCCTTAACTTCCTATCAAACTCGTATAGCTCGATAATGTTTTCAAAGAAAATATTATCTTGAAACTGATTAAGGAGGTTTCCTTGTTTATCTCTTTTCTTGAAAGGTATCCAATACGCACTCAAGCGGTAGTAACTAATATTGGATAAAATTATTAAGGCTTCTTCTTCATTATTGACGATCAGTCCACGATCTTTTAATTGTTTCAGTTGTTCCTGGAAACTAAGGGCGGGCTTGAGGTATTTTATTTTTGTTTTATTGGTCATAGCGCACATATAAAAAAACCGCCAAGGTTACGCAAGAGCCGAAACTCTCTAGGCGTGGCGGTTATGTTATCTAAATTATACATTCTTGATCACAGTTTTGTAAAGCGGCTGTGATTTCTGAATTATATCCAATACATTCTTGAATGCATATTGCCCATTTCTCAAGAGCTTCTTTTCTCTGAGGTAGCATTTCATTTTTGTTATAGGTTGCCATAATTTTAGGCATCTTATGTCCTAAACATTTTTCAATAACAACAGGATCTACATGTAAAGATTCACCCAATTGTGTGGCAAAAGTACGACGTAGATCATGAGCAGTCCACTCAGGTATCCCTACTCGCGTTTGAATTCTTCTGATTGCTCTAGGAAGGGCATGCTTATCAAGAGGTTGATCTTCAATCAAACCAGGTAAGACAAAAGATGAGGTAGTCACACTTTTCAATTCTTCAAATATTGATTTAGTTAAATTTGTTAAATGAATTTTAACTGTTATTGCACCTTTGGTATGTTCGGGAGGAATTGTCCATAGTGAATTTTCAAAATCAATATTTTTCCACTCTGCTAGTCGAATTTCTGCAGTTCTAACTCCAGTAAGGATTATTATTTTGATCGCATTTTTTGTTTGCAAAGACATATGGCATAAATCGCTGTTCAAAAAATGCCAAATCATGTTAATTTCATCAAGGGTTAGATAACGTTCACGAGGTTTTTCAGGCCCACCGATATCACGCGCACGTATATGGGTAGCAGGATTTTGTTGCATTCTACCTCTGCTTACAGCGTAATTAAATAACTGCTTTAATGTACTCAAGATCCGATTGGCAAGAATAGGGGCTCCACGCTTAACGATAATATCCAAAGCCATTGAAATGTCTAATGGTTGTATTTTTTCCAATTCTAAATCGCCAAGAAGGGGAATGATATCGGCCTCAATTTGATATTTAATTTGGAGTGGCTGCTTACGGTTTTTTTCAACATAATTCTCATACCAGGACGTTACAAGCTTTGCGACGGTATACTTTTCTCTATTTAGTTCCTGCTCTATAAGTAGTTTTGGATTAGTTCCAGTGCGGCGTATTTCTCTTAACTCACCAAAGCGTTTTCTGGCTTCAGCGAGTCCCATATTAGGATAATGGCCAAAGATAATATAATCTTTCTTATTATTGATCTTATATCGATAGATCCAGCTTTTTGTTCCGGCTGGATAAATTAAAATACCAAATCCTCCACCTTCAAATTTTTCAACTCTTTTCTCTTGAGGTTTTAGTCTCTTAATAAAGGTGTCTGTAAAGTTAATCATGGATAGTCCTAATTAATATTCAATGGGTACTTTAGTGGGTACTTTTTGCTGTTCTTACATGAAAATAATGATAACTCTTTGATACTGATAATAACGATAAAGTTATTATCAGGCAAGGATTTATGGGGTGTTTTGAGTTTTTTTAATACTAGTTGATATCAATAAAAATTTGTTTCGTAATCAAAAGGTCGGGAGTTCGATTCTTCTCAGCGGCACCAATACTGGCGAGGGTTATAGTTTGTTTTCGAAAAATAAGAATAAGTTAAAATATAAAAAACGTTCCTCTAAAAGAAATTCTGCTAGTCTCTCGCAATGTTGACCAAGACCAAGTGGGCTGGCTTTCACCATAGAAACAGTCGTTCCTATCTTTTCCATTACAGAAGAGCTTTTGCTTTTTAGTCTATCTTCTGCCCGCTTCAGCATCAGTTTTCCTTGCGGTTAACCTGCCTTACTTAAAATTGCTAAGGCACTGAATCGGGTTTACCTCGTTCCGTCTACATGACAAAATGGGGTTAGGTTCCGCCTCTTCACCGCGCATGTTGTTTGTCCGTGCAATCCAACCTCAGACCTGGATTGTCCCATGCATGCCATTTTGGCTTGAGCTTAGCAGCTTCTTTAGCTCATCATTGCTTTCGATGTTTATCAGCAGTTCACTTACATTAACCATACCCATTAGACTAGCCTTATTCCGGATGAAGCTTCCAGATTCGTGTTTACTTATCAGCAAATCCACGACGTTTACATGAGTAAACTTCAGTGCATTGTCATTCGAGTTTCGCACGCCATCGTTACCAATAACGCACGTCGAACTAGGCTACTATGAACGGAATCATAGGTACTCTAATAGTCCCGTAACGAAACCAATAAATGCATTCCGTAATTTGACTACCCGTACAATCACATAGACGACCCATCGAGTCGCACCCAAGGGCGCAATATACATTGCTTTGCAGTGTTGAAATTTAGAACAATATAGTTCCATAGAATTTACATAAGATTCACTATACCTTAGGTGATTTTTAGAGAAATTTTCAAATAGGCTTCATAAATGAAATGCACAAAACGGAAGAATTTTTAAAAGAGCTTATCCTTGCTAATAGTAAGTGGTATGACCAAGATGATAGAAAATCTTAACAACAGAAAATCAATAGGTTACATAACAGTTCGTTTATTGTTGCTCTACTGAAAATTCACGTAATTTGAGGCAATTCGTCGTTTTAATTGTCGCTACACACATTAATGTTCCCTTAACATTGATTATATATAATACATGTAAGTTATTTTTTTAAGTGTAATGGTGAATGTCATGTCGAGATTGAAAAAAGAAGTTGACAAAGTCAAAGATGCTTTAGGGAGACAAATTGGTAGAATGTCTTCCGTTATAGCATCAGGAAATAAACTCAGAGATTTCTTAGGTGCCTCAAGCAAGCAAGACTATAAAAGAGAAACTTTAGAAAACATATCAAGTGAACTTCAAAAAGTAAGTATCGATACGCTTAAAAAAAATTTGCAAGAGCAAGCTGGAAACTATATTCAGTTTTCAACGAAAAATGACGACAATTCTCCTAAAAAATATCGTGGATTTTTTCATCATCATGGTGATACTGGTGTAAAAAGAGCACAAAAATTTTCCGCTGCGCTTAATTCTGCAAATACAATAGGAGATATTCTTAAAGCGATTCAAGCAGCAAGCGGTGGGAATTATCACCAGCATTCATTAAACGCCTATATAGCAAGAGCGATGATAGCATGTGTAAATAATGCGGGATTGAGAATGTCTGGTGAAAAATATGATAGGACCGTTGGATTGGTAGACAAAGCTTCGTTTGCCCCCAATAAACCAGAGCATGATCTAGAGGATTTTTTAACATTAGCACAAAGATCTATTTTTATTAGAGATGATTATGATACTCCTAAAGTTGAACTAAATCTTTAATAAAGACGGCTCTAGGTATCAGTGATGATCTCATGCAAGCACACAACGGGTTCAGGTTTTTTCCTTATTCTACCGTGGAAAAGGAAAGGCCTTAACTCCTAATGTTATTGGTTGAGTTTTGCAATTGCATGACTCGCTTTCCTTTAATTCAAATGAAGAAACTGTATCATTGCTGTACGACTTCGTGCACCGATTTTTATCTTTTTTACAGGCATTAAACCGATTTATTCCGTTTTTATACCAATATGATCTGAAGCGAAAATAACCAAAACTTGAATGTTCATGTAGTGGATGAAGATAATTAATGAATCTCTTTAATTTTATGAGATTTCTGCAAGCTTGCAGAAACCCCACATATAATCAAAATGATTTTTATTAAAATGAGCTTAACTGAAGAGTTTTTACATAACAAGAAGGTCTTTTTACTGAAATGGTTGGGGCAGAAGGTTATAAATTCTAAACTTCATACATTGTATTTATAAAGTGCCTAGTGGCTTGATGTCAGATATTCTCTATTAAAGTAGCGTTGATTAATAAAACCATGCTTTATTAATCATTATTGTGCTATATTTTGATTAATAAAAAGTGAGGTTATTAATCATGAAATGGAATTGGCAGCTTGAGAATTGGCCTGATTTTACTTGGGACTCAGATAAATTAGTTGTGTATGAACAGTCTTTTACTGAGAGTGCTGGGATTATTATTGGTTCCTCACAACATATTTCTCAAGAAGGCAAGCAAAATTTATTTATCGATCTAATGTGTACTGATGCTTTGGATAGCTCTGAAATTGAAGGGGAGCATTTAAACAGAGATAGCGTTCAGTCTTCTATAAAAAAAGAGTTAGGGTTGTCTACAGAAGCTCCTAGAGCTAGCATGGCAGAGCGTGGGATCGCTAAAATGATGGTTAATTTATACCAAACGATTCCTAGTCCGCTAACACAGCAGGTTCTATTTGAATGGCATCAATTTTTAATGGGCAATAGCCATCATTTAGAACATATTGGTCAATATCGTAAGCATGAAGAAGCAATGCAAATTGTTTCTGGACCTGATTATGATCGAAAAATCCATTTTGAAGCGCCTCCTTCATCATCTGTTCCTGCCGAAATGGATCAATTTATTGATTGGTTTGAAAGGAGTTCTCTCACTGGTTCAGCCCCTTTACCCACATTGACCCGAGCAGGAATAGCTCATTTGTGGTTTGAGAGTATCCATCCTTTTGAAGATGGAAATGGAAGAATAGGGCGAGCTATAGCAGAAAAAGCATTAGCTCAAGGATTTTCAAAACCAGTAATGACAGTATTGGCAAAAATATTATTAAAAAAGAGAAAGGAATATTATCAACAATTAGGTTTAGCAAGCAAAACCTTAGATCTAACATCTTGGTTGATATGGTTTGCTAACATCGCTTTAGAAGCGCAACAAAGCACTTATTTGTATATTGATTTTATTATTAAGAAATCTGTCATTTTAAGGGAGGCGGAAGGGAAAATTAATCCAAGGCAAGAAAAAGTTTTATTAAGATTATTTCATGCTGGACCAGATGGATTTGTAGGTGGTTTAAGTGCTAAAAATTATATGAGCATAACAGGCGCACCGATCGCTACAACAACCAGAGATTTGAATGACTTGGTGAAAAAAAATATTCTCAAACGAACTGGCGAACTTAAAGCGACTCGTTACTTTCTAAATCTCGATAAGGTTTAAATGGAATTTGTTGAGATTTGGTACGCAGTGTGTACCAAATTTTAGTGCTAGCAGTGAGTTCCAAAATGGAACTTACAGGAGGGTATAATTTGGCCGGATGCCAATAATATCAGCACATTTAATAACACCCATACACTTTAAAAAATAATCAGTAATCAATTGCATTGGTTTTCTCAACCGCTCCACATCGGTAATGATATACCCAGCGGTCACATCATTATTCATTTTATGATTCATTAACCGTTTAAGCGAATAAGCAGATATATCCAAACTCTCAGCAATAGTAATAAAAGTACGTCTTAAATCATGAACGGTAAAGTGCACGCCAGATGCCTTGGTTACATTAGCCATTTGTTTACGAGCTCAATGATATGACCTGCAGCACCAGTTCCTGGAAAGACATAATCATTAATTTTTTCATAACGAGAAACTAATAAATCATAGAGAAAATCAGAAAGGGGTAGGGTATGCGATTCATTGTTGTTCGTTTTAACTACTGTAAATGTTTTTGATGCTAAATCGACACTTTCCCATTTTAAAGTGGCAGCTTCCTCCTCTCTTCTTAAGCCAGTTAGTAAAACTAATAATAAATAATCTCGCAGGGTTTCATTTTCGATCTTTCTAAGCCCTTGATACCAAGCCTCTAATTCATGCGGTTTAATATATGTTTGTCTACGTTCTACATGATACCAAGCGCGGGTTTGTGATAGACGTTTTACAGGGTTTTCTAAGACCCACCTCAGTAATTCATTAGACCTCACATAGATAGATTTAAGTGTTAGCAAAATGAGATGCAATCGATCATTTTGTGGTTTTATATGGATCATAGTGTAAAAATATACTCCTTGATTTGATTGTTTAGGTGAAATAATAAAACTATAATCTGAACCTGTTATTCAAGGATATTAATAAGGGGATGTTATGAACGTATATTATTCTAATAGAATTGATACTGATGAAGATAAGGATGAATATATGCCTTGGTAGGCACAGGAGATATTAGTATCTTTTATATTGATATGAAATTAGTTTTCAACAATGAAGTTCTCGCGGTCATTGATGACTTCCTAGAGCAACCGTCTTTTGAAAAAATTTGGAATTTTATTCAAACTGAAAAATTCAAATTTGCTCACTCTTCAAAATGGGTAAATGCTTTTAGTCTCGAGGATGGGTCCCCTTTATGGGGCAACGTTACTATTTCTCATCGTGGGCCTGAGGCTTGCACAACAGAGCAAGTTTATCCTACAAACTCAACCATTGATTTATTTATACAAGAATTAATTACAAGCTCTTCTGAGTATCATCATTTAATTGGTTTTTAGAGCAATCCTTATACAGTTATATCGAATTCACGTTAAATTTGAAAAGTTAAACATTAAAATTTCATTAATTTTAAGGTGATTATAATATATATTGATAATTTGTGTGTTTCTCGTACCTAGCGAAAGAGCAAAATGATAATGGGATGAATTTTAATAAATTATTTAGAGTAATAAAATTATGAATTCAGAAGCAAATAATGTGTTTCGAATACTTCCTAAGGCTTTTTTACTATTCATTATTTTGACTCTCACCCTGTCAACACTGGGTATTTTGTTGGGTTTTAAGCTAGGACTTAGTTCTTTTTATCAAAATGTTAGTATTTACCATGCCTTATTTTATTGGTCATTAGGAGTCATTGCTTTAGTTCTTGTTTTACTTGGTTTGTCTTACTACAAACTCACTAAAGATAAAATCGCTTTTTGTCTTAGTGTTTCCTATTTAATTGGAGTTGTTTTTTATTTTACAGCTTGCTTAGTAAATGATTGGTTTACTCCTTTGAATTATAACTTGAAAAATTTTCATGGGTTTGTTTGGTTAGGGTCAAATACATTCATAAGCTTTTTATTAGTAGTGACTCTTGGCATGTGTTCAATAAAATCGTTAACGCGTAATTACTTTACTTTTAGTGTTCTTTTAATATTAAGTTGCATCATTTTTGGCGCATCAGGTTTTTTAATATTATGGTTTTCATACCCGAATCACATGCCAAGATTTTTTTATCCTAATGAATTTATTACCCATCCATTCGGTTTAATTAACTTGGCATTAAATCTATACTTAGCTTTTATCACTTGTTATCAGCTTGATGCCAAGAAGCGTGGTGTCTTGCTCAACGCTGTCAAATATAGCGCATTTGCTCAGATTTTAATGTCAATTTATATGGTTTTTGGCTCAAGCAAGCTTCTGGATACCGCTTATTTAATTGCATCGTTACTTCAGCTTTGCAGTTTTATCATTCCGGTTATCGGCTTAATTCAAAGTTTTCAAGAAAAATTTTTCTTGGCTTTTAAGGCACAGGAAAATTTACAGCAGCAAAAAGATAAATTTGAAAAGTTATCTACTATTGATTCACTTACTCTATTAATGAATAAGGCTGCTTTTGAGGCTACCATGGCCGCATTAATTGCGAATTACCAAAGATATGGGCGTCAATTCACTTTAATGTATTTAGACTTAGATAATTTTAAATTTGTTAATGATTCATTAGGTCATGAAGTAGGTGATAAATTATTGCAAGAAGTGGTTTCTAGATTAAAAAAATCTATCCGTATTGGTGATTATTGTGCCAGGTTGGGTGGAGATGAATTTGCTATTATATTTCCTGAATTATTCGAACCCCATAAAATTCAATCCATTGCAGAAAATTTAATAAATGTATTCAATACTCCTTTTGAAATTCATGAACATATATTGCCCATTACCGCAAGTTTGGGAATCGCGATCTATCCTGATTCAGGAGTTACCTATCAAGATATGCTCAAGAATGCAGATACTTCCATGTATGAGGCTAAAAAATCTGGAAAAAACACCTATGTTTTTTATTCACCAATTTTATCAAAATCGCAATTAGAGAAGTTGGAAATTGGAAAACATTTACGTGATGCCATAAAAAATAATGAACTTAGTTTGCATTATTTACCTATTTATTGTTTAACTACTCGAAAATTAATTGGTGCGGAGCTTTTGTTAAGATGGAATAATCAAAATCTTGGTAAGATGGGGCCCTATGAATTTTTTAGAATTGCGGAAAAAGCGGGTTTAATGATTCCAATTGGTGAATGGATACTTGAAACCTCATACTTTCAAATTAAGCATTGGAATGAAAAATACAATAAAAAATTGCAGTTTTTTATCAACATATCATCTATTGAATTCGCAAGCAGTAATTTTATTAATCACATTGAAAGATTAATTTTCAAATCAAAAGTGGACAATATCACGCTTGAACTATCTGAAAAATCACTATTAGAAAACAGAGTTAAGATTGAAAAAAATCTGCTTACCCTAACCCAATTAGGAGTAAAGCTGGCTTTAGATAACTTTGGAACAGGTTATTCTTCTTTTATTATGCTCAAAAAATTACCCATTGATATCTTAAAAATCGACAATATCTTTATTAAAGATGTTGAAAAAAATGTCGATTTAACTATTCTCAGAACAATTATTAAAATGGCTCATCTTTTAAATCTTAAAATTGTTGCTAAAGGTCTTGAAACTGAGCAACAGTTGAAAACTCTAATTGAAGAAAAATGTGATTTTGGTCAGGGATATTTATTTTCAAGGGCAGTAGATAAATATGACTTTGAATGTATGGCTTATAAATCAGCACTTACTTGAATGCAGCTGACAACAAATGAATCAAAAAAGTTCAAGTTCTCCTGATTTTTTCTATGACTTGATTCTTTTTCAATAATCTCAATTTTATTAATTCGGTATGTTTATTCTAAGTAGTCATAGGGACTGAAAAAATTACAAACTTCTGATAAACAGCTAGTCAAATTTGCTCAAAAATTGCCAAATACATCCAATAAATAAATTTATCATCAATTCGAGTTTAAGAAATATCTGAACAATTTAGATGGACTATCACACATCGTGCTCAGCATTAAATTACACTACTTTATATTTTTAAAAGCTCCTTAACGGCCTTTCTAAGTTGTTTTGCCTCTAAACGTAAAGTAATATTACTCAGAACATGAGCATCTTTGTTTTGACAATACTTTGCTAACGAGTGTCTGACTCGGGCTTCACCGCAATTTTCAGCTTCCCGTTTACGATATCGTCCGGCAATATAACCAAATACTATACCTAGAAAAATTAATAAGAAGAAACTAACAATTTCAAGATCAACCATACATCTTACCTCCAGCAAGCACATTATTTTAACAGTGCCAATCGGTATTTTCCAATTTTGTGAAAACCAAGGGCTTGGTATGCGCAGATAGCGGAATTATCATTAGTGAACAATATGGCTCTTTTGACTCGTCGGTCGGCAGCTTGTTTTAGGCAAAGATACACAGCAACTCTGGCAAAACCTTTATTTCTTAATGAAGGCGGGGTATAAACGGGGCCGATCTGTACAATATCGGGTAGATAGGCATTAAATCCACATAGGGAAACAGGAGTGTTATTTACAAATAAAACCCATCGATTTTGGCTAAGCTGCGTATCTTGAGTTTCATTTATAATGGATTGTTCAAGTGTGGGATTATTAGCATCGTCCCCTAGGGCTTCAATATGATAAGCGATAAGCCATTCTTTGATGATATCCATGTCACAATCTTGTACTGGTTTGAGTGTGCAGCTATATGAATGAATTACTTGAGGTATAGTCATTTTGTCGAGATTAAGTAAAAATAACTTTTCCTGATAATTAATGGCAAATAGGGACGTTTCTATATTTAGCCTATCAATGACAAAACCGGCTTGGGTGTCTTCGCCAAGTATTCCGGCAATTGGTCTTGTTCTTTTAAGCTCAAATTCTTCTACTAACGCTGATAATGCAGAAAAATTTTCAGTTTGCATCATCACATTACCATTCCAATAATGAGCTAAAACACCATTAATTTTATTGTTTTCATAGGAGCCGTAATATTCTCCGTGAAATGGTGCATCTTGGTAGGTAATTCCCGAGTGGTATAAATTGTTCCTAATGAACATGGTCGTTTCTTGGTAATGATTGAGATAGGATGACAATTCATTTATATGTAATTCGTCCAGCTTTTTTATCACAATCATTTTTACCTCTATATGAAGATTGTTTTTAATGCACTTTTAGATATATGTTAAGATAGCTTAATAGAAATATACTATAAAGAGACGTTAATGGATCAAGTAAAAATTGACACACACTTAGTCCAAAAGCTGATTGCTGAGCAATTTCCACAATGGCAATCACTACCGATACATCCAGTTGCTCAAAGTGGTTGGGATAATCGAACGTTTCATTTAGGTGAAGAAATGTTGATTCGTTTGCCTAGTCATAAGGAGTATGAGCCACAAATAAATAAAGAATATCAATGGTTGCCATGGCTCTCTAAACAACTCTCATTTCAAATCACGCAACCGCTTGCGCTTGGAAAACCATCGCCAGATTATCCATGGCATTGGAGTATCAATCTGTGGATTGAAGGGGAGACTGCTTCAATACAGAATATCCATGATAAAAAAGAGTTTGCGGAAGTATTGGGGAAGTGCTTAAAAGAATTTCAATCTTTAGATGCTACAGATGGACCTTTGGCTGGCGCACATAATTTTTATCGAGGCAGTTCACTAAAGGTCTATGATCATGAAATGCAGCTTGCAATTTCTAAAATTAAAAACGTTCATGAACAAAGACTTGCAGCATCACTATGGCAACAGGCACTTTCTTCTGAATGGCGCTTAAAGCCAGTTTGGGTTCATGGAGATATAGCCGTTGGAAATATTTTAGTTCGTACTGGAAGGCTGTGTGCTATTATCGATTTCGGCCAACTTGCTGTAGGTGATCCGGCCTGTGATTTGGTAATAGCGTGGAATTTTTTTTCTAGCGAAGAACGAGAAGTATTTAAAAATGCAGTTCAGCTGGATAATGATACTTGGATACGAGCTTTAGGATGGGCATTTTGGAAAACCTTATGTTGGCCAATTAATGGTACTGATGTAAAAGAGGTTTTGCATGAAATTTATATGGATTATTATGCGATTAAATAAAACGTCAGATGTATTCAATGTTTAAGATTTGGTTATAAAGAACTACCAACCAATATTTTATCCCAGCACATGAGATCAATTATGAACATGAATAATGAGAACCGATTTCATTTTAAACTAGTGAATAAAAAACAAGAAAACTTTATTCTTGACTGGATTAGTCAGCCACATATTAATGAATGGCTTCATGGTGATGGTTTAAGTAATACAATTAATGACCTTCATGAATTTTTAAACAATGGAGAACCGTGGGCAACTCATTGGATTGCATATGATAATGAAACTCCATTTGCTTATTTAATTACTTCTGAAATAGAGAAATCAGAAGAATATCCTGATGGTGCAGTTACACTGGATTTATTCATTTGCAGATTAGATTATATTGGTAAGGGATTGGCCGTACAGATGATTCATGAATTTATCTTAGATCAATTTTCTGATGCCAAAATCGTGCTTATTGATCCTGAGATCTCTAATGAGCGAGCGGTCCATGTTTATAAAAAAGCTGGTTTTGAAATCATTGGGGAATTTATAGCTCCATGGCACCCAGTACCACACTATAAAATGAAATTGTGTATTGAAGATTTAAAAAAGTAAAGATTGTCAGCCTAAGTAGAACTTTGTAATACTCAATCTCGAATGCCCTTAACTTTTTTATTTATTCTAAACTCATCGATTATATAATCTGTATCTTCTTTTTTATTATTAGATGCAACGTCTAATATTTCTTTAATTGTTTTGTTATTAAAGACACTTAGATCTCTCGGTTTGTAAAAATTAAATTATTTGGTATTAAGTTGTCACATTCTGTGGCTGATTAATTTACTTTTTTATAAATTTTCCAATGCTATCTGCAGCAAACAAGGGGATATCCATATCAGTTACTTTACCATCTGCTGTTACATTAAAAATAATTTGAGGATTATCGATGGTATCGAATACGCCCAATAGCTCTGACGGAGATTTAAGTATAAAAATATTACCCGTTAAATGTTGTAATGGAATAGCAATATGCTTTGGTCCAATAATAAATGTCAGTTGATTCTGTTGATGTACAATTTTCGCATCACCATAAATTTTATTATTGTAAATCCCTGTATAAACAGTTAATGGCAATGCTTTTTGGTAATTTGCAACTTTTAAGGAAGCTTGAGTTTGAGATTTTTCATGTTGCGTTATCTTAGCATAACCATCTAAATATACTTTACTCCAATCAGCTTTGGTATTACCTAAATATTTATCAATAAATTGATACGCTAATGCTTCTGGTAATAACGTATCACGATCATTGGTTAAAATAACAATTCCCACTTTGGATTTTGGAGCCAACAGAATCATGGCTTTTGCACCAGCTGTTTCTCCATTGTGACTGATTAATGGTTCAGACAAACCATCTGCATAGCTCCAGCCTAAAGCATAAGAACTCCATCCATCTAAAAATTTGCTAGTTAAGGTTTGTGGGGCATGCATAATTTTAATATTTTCTTTGCTAATTAGTTGCTTATTTTTAAATGAACCTTCATTTAACTGCATTATTAGCCACTTAGACATATCAATTACATTTGAATTAATGCCACCTGCTGCCCCATTACCGGTATAAATACCTTGAGTAAGTAAATTATCATAAGGAATTGCCGTTATTTTGTTGTTTAACAGTAGATGCAATCCAGCAATATTTTTATTTTGCAGGTATTTTTTTAAACCTACTGATGATTCTTTCATTTCTAAAGGATTAAAAATATTTTCTTGCAGTAAATTTTCCCAAGATATATTAGTTATTTTTTCATTTAGTTTAGCGCCAACCACGAATAAAGAATTAAGGTAGCTATAAGTCGAGCGAAAAGAAGTAGTAGGTTCAATATCTCTTAAATGATAAACGATATGATTAGCGTCATAACCTAAAACATATTGCAAATCACCTGCAAATGTTTGCAAGCCACTATGTTGCGCATATAAATCTTGTACTCTAAATTCTCGTGTAACATAAGGATCATACATTATAAAGCTGGGGTAATGATCAATTACACGATCCTGCCAACCTAATTTCCCTTGATCGATTAGCTGTGCGGTTAACGCTGCTGTAAAAGCTTTGGTTAATGAACCAATTTGAAATACAGTATGTGGATCAACTAAACTCGATTCACCTAATTTTTTTACACCAAAACCTTTGCTGTAAATTAATCGATCATTTTTTACGATAGCAATTGCCATGCCAGGAACGTTCCATTGCAGGCGTGCATTTTCTGCATATTGTTCAAATTCAGTTAGTAAGTTTTTTAAAGTTTGGTCTGTTGTTGCGGCGAGCGTTGGCTTTGCTGTTAATATTGTTGCGTAGCTAAGTGAGAAAAATAAAGCTATTATTGTAAAATTTTTTTTCATATCATTCCTTTATAAAATTTAATTTGCATTTTATCCAAATCAAAGTCTTAATATAAAACATAATAAAATTCAATAACTTATTTTATTATGTCGTTGGGGCAAGAAATGATGATTTATGCAATGAACATATTGCAACAATCATCAGATAGACTCTCAATTCAAGCGGGTTTACAGGAGGGAGCTACTCCCATAACAATCGTTATCAATGAAAATAATAACGATATGCTGCGATATTTTTTACGTGCAGCACGACTTGCGAAAATCGAAGTAAATGTAGAAAGACTAGTTCCTGAACCATCAAGTCATAGCCTAACTGCCAAGACAAGTTTAAATTAGGAAGAGTATATTATTTAGTCTAGATAAAAATAGGAGGGGTATATTAAGTGCCTATACGTGAGCGTTCAATAAACCCTATAAAAATCATTAATACTTGAGTCAATTTGATGTAAAGCTTTTCATCAAACTTATTGTAGAAAATAAGCGATTATGTAAAGTAGTCTAAGAAAATCCAATAATATCAGGAGTAACTCCCAAAATACTACATAATATCTAAACAATTACAGATGGCCTCATTTAAAATCTTCTTCTGTTTATATTTTAGAGTTGTCGGATATCCAAAATTGCAATCAGCTTTCATATTTAATACTATCATGCTTCAAAAGTAATATAAGGATATATCATATGAAGCTTACAGAACCTCAAAAACTAACATTAGTGAATTTAAACCAAGAATTTAAGCAAATTATTAAACAGCAGCAACAAGATCCTAGTAGTTTTGATAATCATGTAAATTGTTTAAAAGATCTTGAAAAGATAGTAGTGCGTTGGATGAATTTTATGTCACCCTATATTTCTTGGCAAATGGATCAAGGAAACAAACTACTGGATGCTAAATGGAATATACTTAATCAACTAAAAATAAAAAATAATTTAGGAGAATATAAAAAATTAATAGATGAAATTTATTCATTATTTTTTGATGACGATTTAAAACAGCAAATGAAATTGGCGTTTGAAGGTAAACCAGTTACAGGATTCAATGTACATATAGACGATAAGGAGCAATCAACAAAGAATTACCGAGGAACATTTTTTAAACATAGCCGTTTAGCGACTTATATAATTAATTTTTTAGATGGTACAGAGCTGACATGGAACTCCTTAGAAGATGAAAAAGAAATGCAAAAAGCTCGACAAATATTTGAGAGAAAGGTGCCTCAGCCTAAAAAAGAAATTACATATAAATTAACCAAGACATCAATAAAAGAAATGGAATTTAAAGAATCTATAGAGGGAGAGGAAAATCTTATGTCAAACACAGATAATGACCCTAATTATAGATGCGTAATTATATAATTAGGTATTGTATTCAACCTTTTTAAGCTAGCATAGCCATTAGAGCTCTTGTATAGCCTGCATCTTCTACTTTATTGCTGCGTTACAAAGGGTTCTTCGGTGCTCATTACTGTAGTGAACTGGGAGTCCAGACGGTTGCCACGTGGCTAAAAGATTAACCCTGGGATATTTAAAATTTTAGAAGCCATTGCTTAACGAATGTTCAAACTCTAAAATTTGAGTTAGCTCTATTTTTATCCCAGTAGCGGGTTAGTCACTGACAGAGTGTACCGGACAGCTTCTAAATGAGACGATTATGAGCTATGGCTATAGGCTTTTACATTATCTTTACCCGCCTGCTTCGCCGCATAAAGGGCATGGTCCGCAGCCTTTATTATCTCTTCAATAGAAGCTCCATGTTTTATTGCTTCTGCTACTCCAATTGAAATGGTAATGTTATTTAATGGATTGCCTTTAAAATATATTGATATATTTTTTATCTTTTCACGAAGCTCTTCCATTTTATTCACGGCATTGTTTAGCGTTGTGTTCAACAATACGACAACAAATTCTTCTCCACCGAAACGTACAGAAATGTCGCTTTCACGGAAACTGTCGTTTAATAATTTTCCTATTGCTTTGAGTAGCTCATCTCCTGCTAAATGACTGTAATTATCATTAAATTTCTTGAAATTATCGATATCTAACATCGCTACACATAATGTCTTTTTTTCTCGAGCAATTCGAATTAATTCTCGTGACAAAATATCATTTAAATAACGTCGATTATATAAATTAGTTAATGGGTCATGTAATGACAGCTCACTCAATGACACGCGCAGATTAATATTAGCAATGGCAAGCTTAACGATATTCCCAAAAGAGTTAGCGATGTCTTGTTGATGGTGTGTTAATTTTTTATCTTTCGGCGCTAACAGGTGGATCACACCTATTAATTCATTTTGCACTATAAGCGGTAACGCCATATGTCCTCCTTGAGGAGGAGTTTTATAATGGGCACAAGGCACTGATTTATTGGGATCATCAACCACCTGAGTGGTTGCCTCGCGGATTGAAAAGCAGTCTATAGGAAGAAATATGTTTGGTAATAATTGTTCTCTTCCCCACTGGACTACCGTTTCCATTTGATTGATTGTCTTATTATAAATTGATAAACCCCCACTTAAGTCAGGAAACAAATCTTGAGCAATTAAACTGATTCGTGGATAAGCTTCTTCTGCTGTAATGCAAATTTGTAGTGAACGATTTAGTTTATTTAACAAACTTTCATCATGTTCTAATAATTTCAATTCATTTAAAGTTTCCATCGTTTTTTCATTCAACTGTCGCATTTTTTCTTCATTTTGAATGCGATCACTTACATCCTTCATTTGCATAATAAAATTAATCGGCTCTCCCTGCTCATCACGTATGAGGCTCGCACTAACCATCCCCCAGATAATACTGCCATCTTTTCGAACATAACGTTTTTCCATATGTGAAATTCGTAATTCACCTTGAAGGAGTTTATTCATGGCATCTAGAGTCATAGGCACGTCATCAGGATAAGTAATTTCCAACATATTTAGGTTACGCAACTCCTCATCACTGTAACCTAAAATCTCTTGCAGTGTAAGATTGGCATGGATGCATATTCCTTCAGGGGAGACAATGGCCATGCCAATAGGTGCATTTTCAATAGTATTACGAAAGCTTTCTTCGCTGTGTCTTAA
The DNA here is from genome assembly GCF_001468035.1 of Legionella tucsonensis. Lineage (GTDB taxonomy): Bacteria > Pseudomonadota > Gammaproteobacteria > Legionellales > Legionellaceae > Legionella > Legionella tucsonensis. The sequence continues at coordinate 1,835,347 of NZ_LNZA01000001.1, read as the reverse complement.
ATCAGATAAAAGATTTGAACTGTATATTTCCAGATAAATTGATCTCATTAAAAGTTGATTCGCATCTCTCATTCCAGAGATCACTACAGCCACATAAAGTAATGTCGCAATAAACAAGAGAAATGATAGCGAAGGAGTAATAGATACTGATAAAAAAATTAAGAGCATCCAAATTGGCATCATAAAAGCAATGTAAGCGCTATGCATTGTTAACAATTTAGCTGCAGGCGCTGCAAGTAAACCAATGAGATAGACAAAAATTGCCATGCGATGCAATGGATTATCTACATAGAGAAACAACGTTCCCCCTAAAGCCCATAAAATACCTGATTGCAGGTTATTCATTATAAAATATTTTTTCCAAAATGCTGGATGAAATAAACCATCCTGTTTTTTTCGGCGATGATAATGAATTAAAAATAAACCTCTTAGCACATGATTGAAAACAAACATCAACAACATCCATATTATTACCAAAAGCTTGTTATTTACTTGATTCCAGATCAGTGCGACAAAGATTATGGTGGCAAAAAAATCAGCAATAATTAAAACATAATAATTCTTATATGACTCATCTATAAGCTTATCCTCTATTTGAGATTTTGTAATGCCCGGGAAGTCCATTTAAAAATTATCCTCATGTAAGAACCTTAATATTAAAATAATAATAACAAACTTTTATGAAGAGCGATTGAGTTTGAGTATCTATATTTATATGGATACTGGACTTATCTCCACTTTAGAATTAGAGGCGGATTATGAGAAGTGGGTAATGTATGCCCTGATGGCCAACCAAGAATAATTGGCGCTACAGCAGTCATTTTTTTAGGTATCTCCAACTCTTTTTTCCACTCTGGGGAATTTAAAGCTGGAATTGCAAAACCTACGACGCAGGAAGCAAGACCATAAGTCAGAGCAGAAAGCATTAAATTTTCAGCAGCTAACCAACAGTCGGCGCTGACAAATTTGCCTTTGAAAGTACTATATATAACAATTAAAGTATGTGCATTATAAAAGACATTGAATTCTTTTTGCTGCACTACTTGCAAGACATGCTCTTCTTGTAAGTCTATGTTTTTCTTTTTATCTTTCATTGTTAACAGCTTAGCACTTTCTGAGATACGATCTAATAAAGACTTATTCTGAATCACTACAAATCCTCTGGATTCTTCATGAAGTGCTGACGGGGCATGTACTGCCGCATCTAAGAGTTGATGAATAATCTCTGAGTCGACTTTTTGGGGTAAATAACTACGTACAGCTCTTCGATTATATATTGCATCCATTACATCAATTTTATGGCGATTTATTGATTCTGCGTTTTCCATGAGCTGCTCCTGCTTTCCAGTATCTGAAGTGTTTATCAATAATTTATTATAGCAAAACTTAAAAGTTATGTGATTGATATACTAACATAAATTGTTATAGGTAAGGAGAGCAAGTTTGATATTGGGGAACTCGCCGTTTGGACGGTTGTTTCGGCTATCACATTGTTGTGTTTAGCTGCTGCAATTACTTAATTCTTTTTTTAATTGAGTAGCAAGTTTTTCAACTGCGCTTTGGACGCATGGAGAAAGAGAAGAGTCTAAAGCAATAACATCTATTTCAATTCCATAGAATATAATATTGTTGGGTAAGACATTAAGAGCACTGGCTAATTGGAGTGCTTGTAAAACCCCTATACCATGAGTTGAGAATTGATTTTCCGGGTCAGTGATCTCGTCCTTTTTGAACTGATGTATCGTTCCTATTCCTTTATTTGATTTTATTGCATCAATGAGAAACACGGTATGTGCATTATTTATTAATTCAACCAGACGAATTCCAGGTCGATCGTGACTTTCTATCATCACATATTGAGTGATTCTAGAGGGTAAGACGATTTGCTGTTTTAAGATTTCTATTACTTTCCATCCTGCCTGATCGTCCCCAAAGGGTGATCCAATACCTAAAACTTTTATCAGATTCACTCTCGGCTCACTTTAATATTTAAAAAATGTGTTGAACACGAAATGCAGGGATCATAATTACGTATAATCATTTCACTGTAGGAGCGTAACGAGTTTTCGTCTTTATTTAAGCCCAATTGATGTAAAGAAATAGCAAGATCTTCCTCAATACGAGCTTGGTTTTGGCTTGTAGGAGGGACAATGCGGGCTGTTTTAACTTGGCCTTTTTTATCAAATTGGTAATGTTGCCATAAAATGCCCCGTGGTGCTTCTGTGCACCCAATACCTATCCCAGAACGTGGTTTGACTTCCTGAGGGAAAGAGGTTTGGGGCGTTTCATATTGTTCTAAAATGCGTATGGATTCTAAAACACAGTAATAAATCTCAACAGCCCTAGCAATGATACTTTGGTACATGTTATTAGAGGGGAAGTTGATTTTTAAACTTTGTAAAAGAAGGTGTATGGGTGCTGGTAAGTGACCAAAACAATTATTGACTCGTGCTAGTGGTCCCACTAAATAAGGTTTATTTTGCAATAAACAATGTAATGCATTGGAGTAGGAAACTTGGCTTTCTGTGAAGTAGGCATCAAATTCATCGATGCTAATATTTAATCCATGGTTTGATACTAACCTGCCTTCATTAAAAGGATATTCAGTAGGGTGATACAGTGAAACATAAGTAAAATCGTGCGAATTATTTGGCAAGCTAAGCTCAGCGAGCCAACGAATTAATGCGTCACAGTCTGCAATTCTTGCCTTTGCATTTTCTAGTAGTAAATTAATTTCAGCAAAGGAAGGGGGTTTATAAAATCCACCCACGCATGCTCCAACAGGGTGAACAGAGCGGCCACCAAATAATTTGATTAAATCATTACCAAATGCTTGAAGACGCATGCCTCGACGCACTTCTTCTGGATGGACTTTTGCCATTTCAGGCGCTGATTTAAAACCTAAAAAATCGGGTAGTGCTAAAAAATGAATGTGCATGCTGTGGCTTTCTAGCCATTCGCCGCAATAAAACAAACGACGCATGTTGCGTACCCAAGAGGTTGGTTTAATACCAAAACAATTTTCTATTGCTTGGGTAGCACTCATTTGGTAGGCAACAGGGCAAATACCACAGATGCGTGCTACAAAATCGAGCACATCAGTATAACTTCTTCCTTCAAGAAATTTTTCAAATAACCTGGGAGGTTCATAAATTTTCAATTTTAATGCTTTAATTTTATTGTCACGAATTTCTACTTCTAGTGCTCCCTCGCCTTCTACTCGCGCTAAGATAGGGACATTAATTGAGATGTTTTTACTCATTGCTGATTTTAATTCCCTTAAAATAGTTCCCTGCAGTATTAAATGCAGGAGCTTGATTATTAATATGGAAAAATTTTTGGGAAATGGATTTTTTACTCATTCCAAGCTGTTCAAACCAATTACCCAGGGATAGGGTATTGGCGTTGTCTTGTGGCCCATAACATGCATAACATCCTCGTCCAATTGAGGGACAAAGAGAGCCGCAACCCGCTTGAGTTACTGGCCCCATACAAGGTTGTTTTTGAGTCACCAGCACACACACATTTCCTTTACGTTTGCACTCCATACACTCAGAGTCTCGCTTAATTCGTGGGGATGCATTTGATAATAAAGAACGAATTGCCTCTAATACTTGTTTTCCATTAACTGGACAGCCCCATAATTCCCAATCTACTTTGACATGATGGGAAATTGCAGTTGAAGTACTTAAGTGTTTAATATAATCTGGAGATGGGTAAATACTGTTCACCCATTCTTTGGAGTTATTAACTTGACGTAGAGCCTGAATACCCCCTGCAGTAGCACATGCGCCAATCGTAATGAGGTATTTACTGTTTTCCCGGATTTTTTTGATTCGTACTTCTTCTTCAGCTGTTGAAATACTGCCCTCTACAAAGGCTATGTCTATTGAGGCATTAAGATCTACTGCTCCTGCCTCAGCGAAATGCTTAATATTAACCAGATCAGATAAGGTAAGTAATGCCTCCCCAGCATTTAAAAATGCCAGTTGACATCCATCGCATGATGTAAATTTATGCACTGCCACACATGGTTTCATGGTCGTTAAAATCCTGGTACATTAAATAATTCCTTAATTTCTGAATATGCAAAAATAGGACCATCTTTGCATATAAAAAAACCGCCATATTGGCAATGACCACATTGTCCAATCCCACACTCCATATTTCGTTCCATACTCATATAGATGTTGTGTTCAGAAATTCCTTTCTTTTTTAGCAGATTAATTGCCGTGTGCATCATGATTTCGGGCCCACACATCATGATTACAGTATTTTCTGGATTCGCATTGATTTTATCAATCATATCTGTTACATAACCAACGCTCCATGGCCACTTGGGACCCGCTTGATCGGCTGCAATATGAACTATAGTATCAGGTGATTTTTCCCATACTGCATATTTTTTTCTAAAAATAAAATCATCACTGTGTTTCACACCTTGCAAGATGCTTAAATTACCGTATTGTTTTCTTCTTGCTAAGATATAATCAATAATAGACACGGAAGGTGCGCATCCAAGCCCTCCTGTGATCACAATAATATCCTTATTCTGTGTTTGCTCAAGAGGCCAACCGCGTCCATAAGGACCACGAACTCCGATTTTATCCCCTGCTTGTAGTTTCTGTAATGCTCGGGTCACTCGTCCTACAGCCCGGATGGTGTGAGTGAGAATATGCTTTTTTTCTGGATCAGATACAATGGAAATAGCTACTTCGCCAACTCCATAAAGGTAGAGCATATTAAATTGGCCTGGGTAAAAATTAAATGTGTCATGGTGTGAAGCGTCAATAAAACGCAAATGCAGAGTAAAAATAGTAGGTGATTCCTGGATACGTTCTATAATTTCAGCTTCAAGTGGTAAATAAGGATCATTTGGTTGGATCACTTTGTTGACTCCTTACATTTGATTCACCTGAAATCGCTGCTAATTCTTCAGTAATGTCAATTCCAACAGGACACCATGTCATGCAACGGCCGCAGCCCACGCAGCCACTTGTATCAAATTGATCAAACCAACTGCCTACTTTGTGAGTTAACCATTGCCTGTATTGTTTTCGCGTATCCTCACGGATTATTTTTCCATTCAAATTACTATGACCTGTTGTAAAACAGGAATCCCACTCTCGTTGATGTTCACTTTGGGAGCCATCTAAGCTCGGTTTTTCTACTTCAGTATGACAAAAGCAAGTAGGGCATACCAAGGTGCAATTTCCACAAGACAGGCATCTTTGTGCTACTTCATCCCAGCGTGGATGGTTTAAATTAGAAAACAATAAATCACGTAACTCACGTTTATTATTTAAGGGGATTCTTTTGGTTTGCATTGTACCCGCTTGGGCTACATTTTTTATTGCCTCGTTACATTGGGTACTTTTAGCTTCTAATAAATCTAAGTTACTAACAATTTTCTCACCGCGCTCACTGCCTGAGGTGACTACAAAACCATCAACAACTTCAGTCAAAAGGATGTCAAAAGGATCCCTAACTTCAGGTCCGGTTCCTGCTGAAACGCAGAAACAATTTTCAGAAGAATACGTACAATGCACAGCAACAATAAATAATTGCTCACGGCGTTTTTTATAGCGTGGGTCAGGATGTGCGCTCTCAATAAATACTTTATCTTGAATATTCATTGCATTCAAATCACAAGAACGCGCTCCAATGAGTGCAATGGGCATTTCCTCTGCTTGATGGGGTGTAAAAGTTAACTTTCCCTCTGTGTTACGCTCTACTTTCCATACTGTTTCCTGGGGTTTAAATAAAAAAGGCTTTATTGCTTGAGGCCCATTCGCAAAAGCAAAAGCTTTGTGCTCAGGAATTTTTTCTAAATTGTAACTACCTGGCGTTTGGATATCGCGCATTCCCCAGGGCAACTGATCTGCATGTTTGAGTACATCATAAACAATAGCACCATCTCGTACTTGAGGACCGACACAGGAAAAACCGGCATCTTGTAATCCTTGAAACAGATTTTGCAATTGTGTGTAAGGCAAAAAATAGGATGTCATAAAATTCCTTTAACAAATTCTAGGCAATTGTTCCCCTGCCAGCCAATCAATAATTCTCATTCCACCTAATTTTGTTTTTAGTTGAACAAAATGCCTCTCATCTTCAATGACTTCACCAATATCTTCCGCATAGAGTCCTAGGGGATGTGAACGCATTACTGCTAATAGTTTGTTTGCATTATTGGGGGGGCAAATAGCAATTAATTTTCCTTCATTAGCAACATATAAAGCATCCAATCCTAGTAATTCACAAGCACTGGCTACTTCAGTACGAATGGGGATTTTATCTTCATCAATCATAAATCCAATATTTGATTGTAATGCTATTTCATTTAAGGTTGTTGCAAGCCCGCCACGGGTAGGATCACGTAAACAATGGATATTAGGCACAGCATCGGTCATGCAGCGCACCAAATCATGCAGTGAAGCTGTATCAGATTGTATTTTTGTTTGAAACTGCAAATTATTACGATGTGCCATAATCGCAATGCCATGATCACCAATATATCCACTGACAATGACACGATCTCCTGGATTTGCTTGATTACCTGAAATATGAATTCCTTCAGGTATTACCCCAATCCCAGTAGTAGTAATAAAAATGCCATCTCCTTTACCGCGCTCTACTACTTTAGTATCGCCAGTAATAATTGCGACATTAGCGTGTTTTGCTGCATTAGCCATGGATTTTACAATTTTTTGTAAATCAGTAAGTGGAAGCCCTTCTTCTATTATGAAACTGGTTGATAAGTATAATGGTTTTGCGCCAGACATTACGATATCATTAACTGTTCCGTGAACGGACAAAGAACCAATATCCCCTCCGGGGAAAAATAAAGGCGAAATAACATAAGAATCTGTAGTCATGACCATGCGGCCAGGTGATGCTGAAAAGCAGGCTTGATCATTTTTTTGAGCCAGCCATTGATTATCAAAAGAAGCCAAAAATAATTGATCGATTAATTGAGCCATAACCCGTCCACCACTACCATGAGATAAATTAATTATTCCTTCTTTAAAATTAAGTCTGGGGTTTTTAATTTTTTTAGTTATTGTGGCTTCAGTCATTATGTATTTATCCGTCCATAAGCATATACTGCAGCACATGCGCCTTCGGAAGAAACCATACAGGAGCCTAATGGATTTTCTGGCACGCATGCTTTAGCAAATAATTTACAGTCCATTGGTTTTTTTACCCCTCGGAGTACCTCGCCGCAAAGACATTGTTTGTGTTCTTTTGAGACAGAATCAGGTAATTGAAAACGTTGTTCTGCATCAAATTCAGCATATTCTGCTCTAATTGTTAAAGCACTTTTGGGAATAAACCCAAGGCCGCGCCATTCAAATTGCTCACGTAACTCCAAAACTTCAGCCATAATTTGTTGAGATGTCGTATTGCCTAAATGATTCACTGCACGAGTATACTGAATTTCTACTTCACAACGTTTTTTATTGAGTTGTTTAATTAACATTAAAATAGAGTGTAACAAATCCAAAGGTTCAAAACCTGAAATCACAATAGGTTTATGATATTTTTTACATACTGCCTCATAGGGTTTACTTCCAATAACAATGCTGACATGTGCTGGACCAACAAATCCATCTAATTTGACCTCGTTGGATTGCAGTAAACTTTCCATAGCGACAGGCGTTAAGACATGATTACAAAAAACACTAAAATTAGAAAGTTTCAATTTTTTCGCTTGTTTTATTACCAATGCTGTTGGTGGCGTTGTTGTTTCAAAGCCAACGGCAAAAAATATCACTTCTTTTTGAGGATTTTCCTGGGCTATTTTTAAAGCATCATGCGCTGAATAGATCATTCGAATATCGGCTCCTAGTGCTTTAGCATGGAGTAGATTTTTTTGTCCAGTGCCAGGAACACGCATCATGTCTGCATAACTGGTAAGAATAACATTGGGTAAAGAGCTTAGTGCAATAGCTTTATCCGTGATTGCCATTGGCAGTACACAAACAGGACAGCCTGGCCCGTGGATCATTTCAATGTTATTTGGAAGCAAGCTTGGGATCCCGTAGCGATGTATGGCATGGGTATGTCCTCCACAAAACTCCATAAATTGATAGTGTTGATTGGAGCTTACTTGGGTAGCAATTTCTTTAGAAAGTACTTTTGCAAAGTCAGCATTTCTGAAGTCTTCAATGTATTTCATAGAGAGGCATCCTGCACCATTTGTGCAAATAAGTTTAAGGTTTTCAGAGCTTCTTGCTCATCTAATCGTGTTAAGGCATACCCTACATGAATAATAACGTAATCACCTTCAGTTACTTTATCTAATAAGGCAATTGAAATTTCTTTGATGATACCACCTAAATTAATTAAAGCTCTTTCTTCATCAAGAATTTGTGTAATTTGTGCGGGTATTGCTAAACACATAAGAATTATCCTTTTATTCCTCCAATCCAGGCCTGTCCTAAAGAAATACCGCCATCATTGGGCGGTAGTTTTCGTGGTAATAGAGGAGTGATTCCGGATGCACTGAGTGTTTTGTGTAATCCCTCAGCCACTATTTGATTCAAAAAGCATCCGCCACTTAATACTACAATATCAATCTCTTTTTCTCGACTTATTTTTTTAATCCATTCTGTAAGACCTGCGATAAGTGTTCCATGAAAGAGATTGGCGCCTATTATAGGATTTTCTATGTCCAATAGTTGTTCCAATGTGGGCATCATATCAAAATGATGATCTTTTATTTGCCAGCCATTGGGTATGATTTGCAAATGATTAACGAGACTCTCCAATTGCATTGCAGCTTGACCTTCATATTGTGATATCAGTCGAACTCCTAATAAGGCACTCGCTGCATCAAATAAACGGCCGCAGCTGCTGGTACTAGGACTGTTTATTTTTTTATCTAAAAGATGATGTATCAAATTTGCTTGAGAACAGTTTGGAAAACGTTTGACAATTTCATTGCTTCGGCCTAAAAAATGTAAAACACTTGCTCCCATTCTCCAAGGTTCACGTGCTGCTTTATCACTTCCAGGTTGTAAAAGTGGGTAAAAAGATCCGATCCGTTCAAATGAGTCATGATTTAGCAACAAAAGTTCACCTCCCCAGGCCTCTCCATTTAAACCATATCCATACCCATCCAAAGCTAAACCAAGTACGTGTCTTTGGATGCCATGTTCCGCAATAACTGAGGCTAAATGGGCATGATGATGCTGTATTGCAAATGCTGGTATGCCATATGATTTCGCAAATCGAGTGGTATAAAAATCAGGATGTAAATCATGGACAATTCGTTCTGGTTTTACATTCAGAAAACGTAATAAATGATTTAATGATTCATGGAAGAAATTAATTGTTGCCTTGTTATTTAAACTTCCTATATGTTGTGAAATAAAAGCCTCATCACCACGTGTAATGCAAAAGGTATTTTTAAGATGTCCCCCTACAGCGAGGGTGGGTGGAATAGCATACGGAAGCTGAATAGGAATAGGTAAAAAACCACGGGCACGTCGAATAAACAAAGGAGTATCATGGATAAGACGCATCACCGAATCATCAATGCGCGTGACAATTTGTCGATTGTAGGTGACAATTTTATCTGCAATAGTTCTAAGTTCATGTTTGGCACTTACATCTTCCCCAATGAGTGGGGCACCACCTAAATTGGCGCTGGTAACTACTAAAATCATAGGTTGATATTCATCGAGCCAATCACAATTATTTTTGTTGATTGCAAATGCATTAAAAAGTAAATAATGTAACGGAGTATAGGGGAGCATTACTCCAAAATGATTTAGATTTGGAGCAACTCCTGCAAGTTCTATCTTTTTTTTGAGTAAAACTATAGGGCGTTCAGTACTTTCCAATAAATCTCGAGAGCGTTCACTGATTTCAGCAATTTCAGCAACACTTTTGCTATTAGCCATCATCAGGGCAAAAGGTTTTTGGTCACGTTTCTTTCTTTCTCGAAGTTTAAATACAGCGCTTTTATTGCTGGCATCACAAAGAAGTTGATATCCACCCAGACCTTTTAAAGCAATTATTTCTCCTTGTAATAAAGATTGTGCAATTTTTTCTATGGATAATGAAAGTTGAGGACCGCAATGAGCGCAAGCAGTAGGTTGGGCATGATAGCGTCTATTATCAGGATTTAGATAGTCTGTCTTACACTTCTGGCAAAGAGGGAAAGCATCCATGGATGTATTGCAGCGATCATAGGGAAGGTTTTGTGTAATCGTGAATCTGGGACCGCACTGAGTACAATTTAAAAAAGGATAGCGAAAATAGTGACTTAGGGGATCAAAGAGCTCTTTTAGACACTCAGAACAAATGCAGGTATCAGGGGAGATAGTTGTATTAGACTCACCTTTATCACTTTCAATAATATTAAAGGCAGCTTCATTTGTTTTAATGGAGATTGTTTTAAGTTGAATACGATTTATTTTTGCAAGTGGAGGTAAATTGGCTTTTAAATAATAGACGAATTGGTATGCTAAGATTCCTTGAACTTCCAGTAAAACGCCTGCAGTGTTATTTTTTATCCAACCCGTTAACTGGAGTAGTTTTGCTATCCGATAAACATAAGGCCTAAAACCAACTCCTTGAACTCGACCTTGGATGCTAATCTGCAAGCGCTCGATTTTCATGAGTGCTCACTCACATCAATTTTTGTTTTAACCAGCTATACCAATCATTTAAACCATGACGCTTAGTAGCTGAAAGAGTTATTATGTTCACATTAGGTTTGATTCTGCGCGCATACTCGATACATTGCTCGAGCTTAAAATCCACGTAAGGAAGCAGATCGGTTTTAGTGATTAGTATTAAATCAGCACAACGAAACATCTCAGGATATTTAAGTGGTTTATTATCACCTTCAGTCACTGAAAGTATGACTACTTTAAACTGCTCACCTAAATCAAATAAAGCAGGACAAACAAGATTACCTACATTTTCAATAAATAATAGTGATTTTTCTTTTATAGAAAGATCTTCTAATGCATGGCTCACCATGTGCGCATCTAAGTGGCAGACTCTTCCAGTATTTATCTGGATGGCATTGCCGCCACTTGCTTGAATTAATTCTGCGTCATGATTTGTTTGTTGATCACCAACAATAACGGCAATATCCAATTCGCTTTTTAAATCCTGAATTGTTTTTGCTAAAAGAGTAGTTTTACCTGATCCTGGACTGGACATCATATTGATTGCCAAAACATTTTTATTGGTTAAATAGTTATTATTATCAAGGGCAAACTGTTGATTCTTGGCTAAAATATTTTGCTCAACATGAATTAAATGATTGTTGTGAGTATGATGTTCATGTTCATGTTCATGTTCATGTTCATGTTCATGGTGATCAAACTCATTATTTTCTTCAGAACAACCGCATATTCCACACATTATTCTACCACCATTGATTGAACACGTAATTCTTCACCTTGAAGAATCTTTAATGAATGACTGCCGCATGCTAAGCATTGTTCATAATACTGTCGCAAAGGAACTACTTTTTTGCAAGACTCACAGAATGCCTCTGCGGGAATATCAATAATTTCAAGCACAGCATTCTCCGCTACAGTTCCTTTACTTGCTATGCTAAAGCTAAAAATTAAAGCATCTTTTTCAATTGCAGCAAGCTGACCAATCTCCAAAATTACTTTTTTTACCTGAGGGCACTCTTTTTTAACTGTATTTTGTTTAATAATCTCGAGAATGCTTTGACACAACCATAATTCGTGCATATCAATACTCTACGAACAATATATTGTAAGGCAGTTCATTATGCCAACAATAAGAGTAAAAAACGCAATGATTAAACCAAACATGCGTGACAATAGTAAAGACATTGTATCGGCGCGTTGGAGCAACGTTGAGATAAATAAACCATTCAGTCCATCTGACGTCATCATTCCGAACATAAACACAACCCCTAATAATCCTGAAAATAAAAATCCTGCCATAGTTTTAGCTGAAAGTGAAAATAAAACGACCTGACTTACTGTGTCAAAAGAAAAAGCAAAGAGTATCCCAATAAATACAATATAGATGGGATTAATATTTTTCTTGATTAATTTTCTGGATAAATAATTTTTAAAACTGGTAGGTATTGGTGATTTTGCTGGTGATTGAAAAACGTTCCAAAGAGTTAATGAGCCAAATACAAAGAGAAAAGTAAGGGAGATGCCGTCTCCAACCCCGTTTAACCATTCTGGAATGTAGGTTGGCGTAAATCCATTACCGATGATTAGACTGATTAAAATGACTACCATGCCATGTCCCAAGGAGAATAAAAAACCTACAATTTTAGAGAGATTCCGATGTGGACCAACGATTCTTGTCATCGAATCTATAGTTGCCAAATGATCCAGATCAAAACCATGGCGAACTCCTAAAAAGTACGCCATTATAACTGAAAGCCAGAGTGTTTCTTGCATAATTATTCTTCTTTTTCAGCGCATGCATTTCACATGGTTACCATTTAAAGATTTCCTGGATAGTTTATTCTGCATCATTAGTTAAATCTATTTTAATTTTTTTGCCCCATGTCAATCTTAATGCATTAAGAATTGCAAAAATATCAATTAGTTCTTGCAAAAGCGCACCGGCAACAGGATTAATAAATCCCATCGCGGCAAATATCATACCAATAAGACTCAGAACCATCCCTCCAAGAGCACTTTGCAATGCGATTTTGCGGGTATATAAGCTGAGGTGTATTAATTCGTCTACTTTGCTTAATGTATTTCCCATAATTACCGCCCCTGCTGCTTCAGCTGTAACACTACTGGCTTGTCCAAAAGCAATTCCAACTGTAGCAGCTGTTAATGCCGGTGCATCATTAATACCGTCCCCCATAAAAACCGTTGGAGCCTTTAATCGTTCCTGTCGAACAAGAGCAAGTTTTTGTTCAGGACTTTGGGATGCGTGCAGTTCAGTCACCTTTAATAAACCACCTAAATAACTCACTTCAGATTCACGATCACCTGATACAAGCATAATCTTTTTAAATTGATGATAGGGAGCTAGATGACTGATAAATGATTTGCTATCTGCGCGAGGAGCATCGTGAAAATGTAATGCAGCAGCATATTCGTTATCAACTAAAACAATGCATTCCAAACCAGGTGTTGTAGGAGGAATTAAATTGGCATATTGAGGGCGGCTTTCTAATAATTTTTTTCGTCCGGTAATTTGAATGAGATGTTGATTAATAGTGCCTTGCAATCCTTGGCCAGGTTCTTCAGAAACATTTTCTGAGCTAAGTAATGTTATATTATCTTTTTTTGCCGCATTTAATACTGCATTTGCTAGCGGATGTTTAGAATATCGCTCTATACTCGCAACATATTGGAGGACTATTTCTGGTGTATAATTTGATGCAGTTATAATTTCAGTTAAAGTCGGTTTCCCATAAGTAAGAGTACCTGTTTTATCAAAAATAGCAGTTTTACATGTGATTAATCGTTCCAAAACGGTTGGATCTTTAACGATAATGGCTTGTTTCGCTGCTCTTGAAATGGCACTGATCAAAGTAATTGGAATAGCTATTAATAATGGACAAGGTGTAGCAATCACGAGAACAGAAAGAAAGCGTAATGAGTCGCCGGTAAAATACCAAGCAGTAAATGCAAAAGTAAGTGCAACTGGCGCAAAAATTGCTCCAATTTGATCTCCTAAACGCCTAAGTGAAGGCCGTTTTTGCTCTGCCTCTTCAAGTACTTTAACAATAGCGGCAAATCGTGAATTTGAAGGTAGGGAGGTTGTTTTTACTGTCAACAAAGACTCCCCATTAATAGCCCCAGATAAAACATGGGTACCTGGTGCTTTTGATATTTGATAAGGTTCACCAGTCAGGTAAGACTCATCCATTGAACCATGTCCCTCTATAACGATACCATCTGCCGGACAAATTTCATGAGGATAAATCAATAGTTCATCATGAATATGAATTTCTTGTAATAGAATATCTTCCACACCTGTTGCTATTTTTCGATGAGCAATTGATGGCATACGTTCTACTAGGGTGAGTAACACGGAAGATGCTTTACGCATTGCGAAAACTTCTAAAGTTTGACCGCTCGCTAGCATTAAGATAATTAGGGAGGCGGCAAGATATTCATCCAAAAAAACACTGGTTAGTAAAGCAATTGCTGCTAATAGATCAGCCCCTAAATTTCCCTGAAATAATTTAAACAAAATTTGTAAAAATAGTGGTATTCCACCGACAATGATGAGAAAGAACAGTGGAAATAATGATGATGAGGGATCAAAAAAACGCATAAAGAGGTGTGCACTAATAGCAATTAATGAAAAAAACGTAATATACGATTGCCATTGATACTTATATTGGATCAAAGCCATTATACTCCATTGAGTTAAGTAAATTTTTTAACATAGTTCAACAATTCCTTTTGCAAGAATATTAGAAATATCTATTTGGTTCGTGGAGTGTATTATAGTATTGCAGGTAATTAATTGCTTTGCTCCTGCACGTAAGAGCATATTCTCTGTTTGGATATTAAAAAGGGCGTGGACGCTCGTGCTCTTGCAAAATATCAGAATGAATAATATTCAAGCTTGCAATTATAGTTTTTTTATTTAACCGAACATAACCCGTGCTTGTATTTCAAATCCTTCCGAGATACAAATAAAACAATCTGATCGTATAAAAAGAATAAATTCTTGCTTCGTATCAATTCCTAATTTGACTAATTTTAGTTTATTTGACCCATTATACGAATTGTTATTCATCTTAATTCTTCTTGATCTAAGTAGTTGGGGATTACACAATTCCAATGAAATTTTTGTTCAATTTTTACTTTAAGCGATTGGGTAGACTCTTTTTCACCATGAGTAATAAAAACTTTTCGGGGGGCATTTCTTATGTGGGCTAACCAAGACAATATTTCAGTATAATCTGCATGTGCGGATGTATTTTCCATTTGTGTTACCTCAGCACGGATTGGAACCATTTGTCCAAACATTTTTATTTCTTTCTCACCACGAATAATTCTATCGCCACGTGTCCCGCCAGCTTGAAAACCACTAAACAGAATAGTGTTTCTATAATTTGACGCAAAATTTTTAATATGATGTACAACTCGACCACCGGTGGCCATGCCACTTGCGGAGATTAAAATCATGGGCATCTTTTGCTGGCTCAGTGCAATTGATTCTTCTGCAGTACGCACATATCGTGCAATACCAAAAATTTCAGCGCATTGTTGTGCAGTTAATCGACTTTCATTTGCATGATGAGAAAATATTTCTGTTGCATTAGTAGCCATTGGACTATCAACAATAACAGGAATATCTGCAATTACTTTTTTTGATTTTAATTGTTGAATGTAATACAACAAAGACTGTGTGCGACCGACTGTAAAAGCAGGGATTAAAACGATACCACCGCGCTTTACTGTGCGATTAATTATTTCTTCAAGTTGTTTCTCAGGATTTGTTATATCATGTAAACGGTTACCATAGGTTGATTCAACAATTAAATACTGAGACTCTAATGGTGCTTGGGGAGGATTCATAATGGGATCCTGTGCTCGGCCAAGATCTCCTGAAAAAAGTACAGATACATTGTTATGACAAATTTGTATAAAGGATGCTCCAAGAATATGGCCTGCATAATAAAAACTTGCATAAAAATCATCATGCATTTTCAATTGCTTATTGAAATCTGTAGGATGAAAGTAGTTGAGTGATAATTCGGCATCTTTTCGAGTGTAAAGAGGAAGGGCTGGATGATGTTTCGAATAGTTTCTTTTATTCGCATAAAAAGCTTCTTCTTCCTGAAGATAACCGCTATCAGGTAATAATATTTTACATAAATCATATGTAGCCTCAGTACAAATTATTTTTCCATGAAATCCATTTATTACCAGTAGTGGAATATATCCACTATGATCAATATGAGCATGTGTAAGCAAGACATAATTAATATTTTGAGGCTCAACAGGTAACGAAATCCAATTTCTTAAACGAAGTTCTTTATAACCTTGAAAAAGACCACAGTTGGTTTAGGAGAAATCTGAGATTCCATAGTGGCAAAAGAATTTGAAATAGGGCTATAATGAATTGAACGGATGTTTTTTTATCACAGGGAAGGTTCCAAATGAGAAAGATAGTTCAATGGGTGGTTGAATTTCTTGATGCTATTGTTGGTGTTGCGGAAGATAAGCCTAATAATTGTTATATTGAGGCTCAGAAAAAATATGAAGCAGGTTTGATAAGTCCGTGCGAGTATAATGAAACTTTTGAACGAAAAAAAGATGTAATTTAAGAAACTATAATGCTGTTGCTGTCCTTGACAACACTTTTTATCTTTTGCTGTATTTCCTTCTGCTGAGATCCTTCTCTAGTAGGGATAGGTTTTATTTTGGGATCAAGTTCTACTAAAGTATTTTGCTTGATACTATCCGTATTTTCACATTCCGTTGAATTTTAGCCGGATTTGCTCCTGCATGCATAGATCAATTAATGATCTGTTAATGTTAATAATGTACAATCGTGCTCATTAAAATATGAGCGATAAGAAACATGGTTATTGTTATTGGTGCAGGTCCCAGTGGACTTTATACTGCAATTCAACTCAAAAAAGCTGGGGTTGAAGATGTTGTTGTTTATGATCCACGAGCAGGAGAATATGTTAGACCGGGTCATATAAATTCGACAGTGCTTGAGCGTGCTGAGTGTGGTGTGGGCATCAAATTTAATTTTCCTAATAATAAAACAGCCCATATTAAGGATGTAGAACGGCTTTTATGGAAACATGCTTTATCTTTG
Source organism: Legionella tucsonensis (assembly GCF_001468035.1). Classification (GTDB taxonomy): domain Bacteria; phylum Pseudomonadota; class Gammaproteobacteria; order Legionellales; family Legionellaceae; genus Legionella; species Legionella tucsonensis. The sequence goes on along the minus strand of NZ_LNZA01000001.1, from coordinate 1,818,568 downwards.
AGTATCTCTGTCGAACAAAAAACATTTGTTGGTTTTAACCCGGAACCAAAAGGATTAATTGTTGTTGATAAAGAGGGCAAAGAGGAAGTAATCGCCTGTGATTATGTGATGGATTGCACGGGAAGTAAGCGTCTTGTTGTAAATGCAGTGAATGAGTTTAGCCAGAATACCATTAAACCCTTTAAAACTTCATTGGTGACAGAAGATGTTACAGTTCAAAATCACCTGCTTGCGTATGTGAAAATAGATCCACGATCTTTAAAAGTCAGTAACAATGTACGGCCTACTCCTATGGATATTAGTGGAACATCGCCCTTAGAGTTTGTTCGGGGAATTGAACGTCTGCGTCAATTTGGTTGGCATGAATTCGCTTGGCCACGATGTTATAACATGCCTTTTGGAAAAGACAAGGTTTGTTTTTATGTAGAGGCACCTGATGATCTTCTGTCTGAACAGAAAGAAGCATGGCTTCAAGCAGTCTTGGAAACCAGAACAGGGGATGATGGAATTAGCTTTCAATTATTGCCCGACTCAAAAAAATATAAAAGTAAACCGAGACTTACCACATTTTCTGTAAATCCAAGAGAACTGAGTCCATTTTCTCATCAAGAGCAAGGACTACCTACGGTAATTACTCAAGGTGATACTCAAATTGATCCCAACTATTTTTTAGCGCACGGGATCATCGATTCTTTTGATCGTATTGATCAGATGATTAAGGGAATGAAGATTTCAGACGGTAAAATAAATTATTTTCAGCAACAAGATTATGAGCATGATGTGCAGCACGATTTAGAGAAACATCGTGAGGAGTTGATTGCACACTATAAAGAAAGAAAAGAATATTTTATTGCTTGGTTGCAAAAAGCTAAGAATTATTATGAATTAGCTGGAGAACGGACAAGATTGCCCGAGGAAAAACTGCTTTTCGCTGAACGCTTAAAAGAAATTGAAGGCCGGATAGCTTATCATAATGCATTAAAGATAATTCGGGAAAAAATTTCGATTGTGCCTAAATTATTAGACTTAATTGAAGCAAAAGAGCGCTTAATGTTCTCCCTGCAAGAATTACCCAGCCCTTCTAAGGAACGAGAGGATGCAAGTCGGAAATTAAAACTACTACAACCCATGCTTCAAGATGTCGGGGAAAAATTATATGAAGAAGATAATTTTTGTTTGGCGTTGGAAGCTTATCAAGAAGCCTTAAATTTATCTCGTATGCAAGTGCCTAGAGAGGAAACGATTGAAGTGCTTCTGCGTTCAAAGATTATTTCATGTTTTCGAAAACTGCATTTGCACGATAAAATTTTATCAGAAGCTAGAGATGTATTAGATGCTTGCGCGCCTGGGGGGGAAATTCAGAAAGAAATTATCCTTAATGGAATTAAAGCGGTTATGGAAGAGCTTTTATCCAATGAAAAAGATAACCAAATAGTAGCAAAAATGTCTCTACGAATGGTGGCTAAGTTCTTTTGTCAGTATCAAGAATTGATTCAACAACACTTAGGACAAGATTTAGATGCAGAACGCTTGGAAATGATATCAATTTTAGGAAACTGTAATTCTCTAAGAGAACAAGGGGGGGAACTTTTTGAGCAAGGGAAATTCGATCTGGCTCTTAATACCTATCAAGATGCCTTACTCACGCATCGTTTATCTACCTATCCTTCCAGCATAGATTGGGAAGGAAGTTTATGTGCCAGCATGATGGTAGTTTATCGTAAAACAAATCGATTTTCAGAGGGACTTCCATTTGCGAATGAAATTTTATTAAACCCAGATTTACCAATTGAAGCAAAGAAAAAAATTCTGTTTCATGTTGTGAAAGGGGGGGTAAATGCAATAAATATCATGAGAGAGAACCAGCCAGATTTATCCTTGATGAAGGAAATCCAACAACTTTATATAAGGCACAAAGAATTTCTTAAGAGCGAATTGCAAGGCTCCTTAAGAAGTGAGCTAAATATTTTAGATTCTCTATTTGGTGCTGTGGTTTCAAAAAGTATAGTGGTTAACTTAAGTTAAAGCGAATCTAAATGCGATGCGTTACTCCGGAGTGAAATTACATCGCTAGGGTGCACCATTTCAAGAGTATTTTTAAATTAATACAATCCTTGATGAGAGTATCTAAAGCAAGGCAAGTTGATTATTACCTTGGATTGTATTGTTTTGCTTGACCACCTAATTCGGATAAAGATAACATGGTGAATACTTCAGGTAGGTCAATCCAATCAAGATTTAGAGTAACATTTAAATAAAATGTGGAATGTCCGCTTTCAAGCTTGAATCGGTCTTGATAATATCTTTGTAAGTACCTCGTTTAATGTATAAAATTCCTATTTGCAGAGAAGTTTTTTCAACTAAAAATCGGAATTAGGGATGATTAGATTGTGATTTTGAAATTAATTATTCATACGTTTCTAACGTTATTAATTATGGCGTTTTTTCTTTTTATACCTGTCGGTACTATCAATTGGCCAAGTGCATGGATCTTTCTTTTTCTTCAAGGAGGTTTTGGACTAGCGATTGGTTTTTGGTTGGCCAAACATGATCCAGCATTATTAAAAGAAAGGCTATCTTTTGTTATTCAGCGCGGTCAAAAAAAATGGGACAAAGTGGTTATGATACTTTTCTCAATTTTACAAATTACTTGGTTACCCTTTATCGCATTCGATGTGGCTCGTTCTGAGAAAGACATGGTCCCTTTTTTAATCAAAGTGCTGGCAGCTATTCTAATGATAATAGGATTCTCTATTTTTTATTTGGTATTTAAAGAGAATACTTATGCTTCTCCTGTTGTAAAGATTCAGAAAGCACGAGAACATAAAATTGTTACTACTGGTCCTTATCACTATGTTCGTCATCCCATGTATTCTGGAGCTACGCTCTATTTTCTTGGCATACCCTTATTACTAGGTTCATGGTATGGTTTACTTTTTACTTTCCTTTTAACAATTCTGCTTATCGTACGTGCTATGCTTGAGGAAAAAGCACTCACTGAAGAGTTTTCAAACAGTTATATTGAATATGCCAAACGTGTTCACTATCGTTTTATTCCTTTTGTTTATTAAGCGTTATTGACGGAGAAGGTGTTAATTTAAGACTCTTTGCAATTATTTTAATTTTTAGAGTAGGAATTTATAATGAAAATTTTATTAACTGGCGCTACAGGACGGCTTGGCAGAGAAATTTCAAAATTCCTAAATACTCCGAGCAACAAAGTAGCTCTGCATGGAAGAAATCTAAATGGTTTAAGTAATTTAGCTAAGTCTTTAGATAAAAGTGAAGTTATAACTGTTGCTAACGACTTATCTTTTCCTGAGGCAGCTGAATCTATTATTCAAGAGGTAATTCATCATTTTAAAGGGTTAGACGTTCTAATTAATAATGCGGCTTGTTTCAATTTTGGAAATTTTATAAATATGCCCCTTCCAATTATAAAAGATACTATTCAGACTAATTTGGTATCTTTAATCATGCTTACTCGATTAGCTTTACCTCACTTGATCGCGAGTAAACAAGGTATAATAATTAATATTGCCTCCATAGCAGGGCAAGACTATATTCCTGGTGCAGCAACTTATTGTGCAACCAAACATGCAATTTTCGGCTTTTCCGGATCATTATTTGAAGAAGTAAGAGATCAAGGGGTTAGAGTGTGTACCATTGCTCCAGGGCAGCTCACAATATCCAATGTAAATGAGGCAAATACAATCCCCCCTATAGAACTGGCTCAACTTGTAAATTATGTTCTTAACTTTCCAGGCATTAAAAGTTTTCCCCGTGAGATAATAGTTGGAGCCATCTAATATTCAATTTGTTTTTATATAAGTAAGATGCAAAATTCAGAGAAGACACGTATCAGTCTGCAGTAAATTCTCTAAGAGAGGCTTTTACGTATTCACTATTGTCTTGAAGTGCTAAAGCCAAGTCAGCAGAATTATCCTGATAATTTGATAAGATTGCTTTCCACGCTATTGCCCTTAATTGTTCGTTGGCATGTGTCATAGCAATTTTTCGTATGAGGTCCAAACTGCTTTTATCTCTTAATTTGATTGCGGTATCAATTAAAGTGCGCATTTGAGTTAAACGGTCAAGGTTACCTAAAATTATTTTGGCTTTTCCATTTTCTCCAAACAATTCAAATTCATATTGGCGGCGTTTCGCTGGATGCGTTTTTGGCAAAATTAAATTTAGTGAAACCGTTATGGATTCAGGGGGATATTGAATATGAGCATCAGAACTACCATAATAATACATGACCTTCCCTTTGGTTAAATAGCTTTCCTCAGTAAATCGCAAATTTAATTCTTCTCCCGGTATTCCTTTTACTGAATCATAATCGTAATTATAAATTCGTGTCTTGTAACCGGGCCCAAAATAATTCACGGTAAAAAAGTCAAAGTTATGATCGTGCGGTTCAAAATAAGAAAAAATTTTAGCTTGGTTAGGATCTGGTAGAGGCATCCAAATTACTGCTCTTATCAAATAGTTACTACCTTTATGAATTATAATGGTGGAGGGTTTGAACTGATTATCTATCTGAAACGTATCAAAATTTTTTAATTCATTACTTAATTTTTTTGCCAAAAAAGTTTTATTAAGAGCTAATCGTCCTAATTTTCGGGCAATTGTTTCTAAGTATTCAGGTTTATATTCTGAGGATTTCAGAGCATCTATGATTGGATTATTATCAATAAATTTAACGAATCTCTCTAATGAAATGGGTTTTTTCACTTTAGGATAAAATGTTTCCGCCATGCGTGTTCCCCATTAACAATTCTAATGTTTTTTGTGAAGCCCGTCGTATTTCAGGATCATTATCCTGAGCCGCAATTTTTTGCAATATAGGCAAGGCACTCTTACCATTAATTTTATAGTAATATTTCATTGCTTCCCAGCGAACATGCGTATCATAACGCGACAAAATCAGTTTTTTTAAAAGCGGTTTAATTCCCTTGACATGCATCGCTTGAAATAATTCTAAAGTTAATCGAATTCTTGACGCGCGTACATCGGTGCTAATTCGTCGTATGGGGTTTAAAGAGTCATGGTTAAAGACCCAAGTAGTTCTTGCTTTTTTATCTGAGTGCACAATAAGCAATGGTGCATTATGTGATGCATTGTAAAAATCAAGCACTGAGGAAAATGCAGGTAAGCAAACGGGCTTGTAAGAGGGGAGAATTAAATCCTCTTCTTGCTTTAGAGGATAAGGTTTCTCATACAAATGATTCTGTTGTAGGCTACAATGATACAAAGGTATTTTAATGTCCACTTCTGATAAATTCATCACAATAGCATCTACCTCACTTGCCGATAAAGTGTTGGAAGATGACTTGCAGTGGGTAAAACGCATTAATAAATGAATGCCGGGTTGTTGATAAAAGTATATCTGATTGGCTTCAGTAACTTTATCGTTGACGGTTATTTCTATGAGAAAGTTATTAATCAGAGAAATGATGTCTTTTCTTTTTAAGTCGCTGAAAATTTGCGCTAAATCAAAAAAATTCTTACTCGGATTACTCATTGTTTCGTAAAAAATATGGCCGAGTTGGTAAAATGTGAGTGAACTCAAATGAATATCCTCCTATATTTATTTGAATATAGCTAAAAAATATTGGGATATCCATTCACAATATAACAATAAAGTCTCTAATCATATTTTATTTATACTAGCTATTGCCGCTGCAACTTCCGTAAACTATACTAAAATAAAAAGGGAAAAGCTAAAATTAAGCTTTATGATTAAATGCAATGAGGAGGTAATATGAAAGACGAAATATTCGATGAACTTCAAAACACCACAGAAATTCAATTTGTTGAATTAGATGATGTTTCAATTGCAGGAGCAGATGCAACTCAAATCACAGCACAAGAAGAAGGCCGAGTTTTAGGTTTTGGTTGTATTGATAGTGAATAAATAATTTTTTACAGGTTAGAGAGTAGTCTAAAAATTTTTTCGCACCTTGAAAAAATTTTTAAAATTGACTCTCTTGCTGTAATTTTTAGTTCTAAAGTTCAATTTTTACCCTGCAAAGCAATTTTTGGATTAAGAAGATAAGATTTGTAATTCTATATTTCTTATTAATTCCTGAATATTTTTATCCTGTTTTTCTAATTGAGAAAGAAGGGATTTATTTCCCTCTCCGGATAATACTTTTTTGACTGCAACAAAAAATTTTTCTCTGACTAGTAATGGATTAGAATGCTTGGTTGATTCGTCTTCATCCCACCAAAAATTCAAATTAATATTGATGTCACCAAGGTGGTTGAAGCTATGCAACCAATAGGCAGGAATAAATAAAACCTCTCCTTCACCTAATCTCCCCTCAAAGTAAACAACATTACTGTATCGAGGAAACTGAATGTAATCGGGAGCCTGGATATTTACTTGACTAAAGTTCGCTATTTCATTTTTACTGTATAAATTCAGATAATAATTTTGAGTATTTAATGGAGGAAATAAAAAAATGCTTTTTGAACCTTTAACTTGAGCATTCAAATTATGACAACCATTTTGATCATAATGCAACCACGATACAATATTTTTGGGGGAAATCCATAATCCTCCACTCTGCAGTTTATTTTTATCTATTAATGGTGGGATTTCGAAATCTTGCGTTAAAACATCAAGCTGTTGGTTATATTTTTTTTTATCAAACAGCGATAATTCATCTCCAGCTAGAAATACATTTTTAAACTCTTTTAGCAGCTCGATAAAATGAACGAACTTTCCCTCGTTAAAAAAAGCGTTTTTATCCATGGCTCTTTCATCTATAAAGCTAAGATCGGGATACACGTTTGATTTAGAAATATAATAACGTACTTTAATTTGTCCTATAGTTTTTGCAAAATAATCCAGGGACCATAATTTATATCCTCTCCAAAATTCAACAAAATCTTTTATAATTACAGGAGTGTTCCGCAAAACATAGTTAGAATGAAACTGTTCTAAAGTGAGAGAGTTTACATGATCAATAACCCCGATTTTTTTCATACTAATGCCTTATAGTTGAAAAGACTAATTGAAAATGTAAATCTCTCTCTTAAAGAGTTTAATGTACTCACACAACTTCCGTTATTTAATTTTCTATTTTTTCTTTAAATGAAAACAAACAGGTTCTTTCTTCGGGTTTTCCTTGAGCGTCAACCCAATTGACTACCATCATAAGTCCGCTTGCCGCCTCATCTTTATTTGTTTTGCTTTTTGAGAATCCAACAATGACGTCAGCCGTATCTTGACCATTGAACTGCACTTTATGCCTTACTAAAACTTGATCATGATCTGAGTAACTCTTCATAATACGTTCTTTGTGACTGATAGCATGTCCACCAGGGAGAATAGTGTGTTTACCTTTTTCCCAAGTAAAGTTTTTTTCTTTTAGAGCTTGGCTAAAGATTTTCTCGCAATCAGGGGAAGAACCATCACTTATTAGTTCAAGATCCATAATTTTTGTGTGAACATCAGTTTTAGAGGCCTGTGTATCAGAATTGTTATCATCAGCCGCGTATGCAAGATTCATTAATAAAACTGAGGCCAGCATCGCAATCATCTTCTTCTTCATTTTTTTCTCCTTGGTTTGTATATACTTCTAAGTACTACCCTACTGCTACGCGCTACGTAAGGCAAAAAAGCCAAGATGCATAGTCCCAATAGGCTTCGATGTGTATCCGCTCCTATTCAGGGAAGCGTCTCAGTACTTATCGTCTTCTCCTAATTTCATCAATAAAATTTATTGAAGTAAACAATTAAAATTTAGCACCTACTTGGCTTCTGCGCAATTTAACTTAAGTTTTAAATTTCCTAAGTGAGGATAGCCGTCCAGGCAATCAAATATGAGATAAGGGGCATTTGACAACTCCCATCGCTACCCTACATGATCCTAATAAAGAAATTTATGGCGTAGATAAGGCATTACTTGCTGTTATATGGAAATGGGTCATTAAGCTTAGGTTCCTAGTCCCTCTAACAATAAAATCAACAAAAACCCAACGAAAAAGCATAAAGTAATCGATGGCGTTTCACGAACCTCATGAGCTTCGAGCAATAGTTCTTCGGTGACGAGATAAAGTAATGCTGCTACACCAAAAGATAAAATTCCATTGGTAACAGTTTGAGGTAAATGAATTAATAAACTTGCACCGAGACCTGCGCCAATAGGAATCAATATTGCTAAAATGAAACTGGCTAACAAACGAATAGGTGTACTTACTTTCCTAGCTCCTAATGTGGAAGTAGTCGATAACCCTAAAAAGAAAATTTCAATCGAAAGAGCTATGGCTATAAGTACCCCGCCTCGTTCGCCTGCCAAAAAAGAGACACCAATTAAAATACCATCTACTAATAAATCAATTCCAACTGCAGTTAATAATCCCCATGATATACCGGTTTTTTCTTGTTCAAGATCTTCCAATCTGCTGGTTAACCATTTCAAGAATAACATTCCGAGAATACCTATTGAAAAACCAATAGTAAGAGCAAGGGGATCATGATAAGCGCCAATTTTGGGCAACAATTCTTTTGCTACTGCAGCAAAAACAACTCCAGCAGCAAAATGTTGCGTAGCACTGGTTATTTGATTACCTGGCTGGTAAATACTAGCAATTCCACCACCCATGAACATTAATGCAGCAGGCATTAAAGAATATAGTATAATAAACGCGATAGATGGACTCATAAGTAATTTTTTATTTAGACATATTTACAGAATAATGAAACATATGAACTGATTCAAGTATAACAAGAGTTGTCACATTAGCTCGCTCGAAGGGACCTAAATTATATCGCTATAGTTCACCGTCCCAAGAATATTTTTTAAATCAATCTGACCATTGATAATGACAATGCCTTCTTTTTCTAACAGTTCTTGAAAGATTGATTGCTTACAGTCGACTTGCTCATTTGATTTTCACAATGCGCAAACTTGTTAATATTTTGTTAATTTTTCTAACTTAGAATGTTCAACAAAAGAGTGCGCTGAACTACATCTATGAGAATTTATAGTAAAAAAGAGTTAGGGTTTCAAGAGGTTTATACTCATGAAGATGTTCTCCCAAAGGGTATAGAGAAACCAGAGAAGAAGCCGTTTATCATCTTAACATTGCCAGCTGATACCCAGAATATTGATTATCTAATTCGGAATTTTTCCCTCTTTAAAAAACTGGGATACACTGAGGTTCAAGATCAGACACAAATTTTAACGATTACCAGTAAAAGAAAAGTTGGGATTGTTATCAACGCAATTCTTTCAAGTCCTGATTACAATCATGAGCAAAATACTCATTTACTCAATAACTTAATGTTGTTACACCAAGAGCTGACTAAAGAAGAAAAAATTTACCATCCACCTCATAAAAGTAAAGAGCGCACACAATATTATCCGGTTCATAATAAAATTATAAGAGAAACAGGTGCACCGAAACCTTCTCATAGCGCTGAGAAAGTAAAAAAAGTTGATAAACAAAATATAGAAATTCTAAAAACAGAAGAATCTGGAAGAAGAATTACTGAAATAGAAGCCTTCAATGGCATATGTTATCGCCTTCTATTAAATGACCGCACACCCAGAGTTAGAAGCGTACATGACAGTCAAGGACGGCGTGTTGGGGTTATTTCTAGGGCAATCGATAATTTTCAATCTTTACATGATTACTATCTAAAACAGAGAAAAAAGATTGGTTACATGCGTTCGCCACCGCAGATAGACCTAGTAAAATCAGGTATTGGCAAAATATTGGGCGCTGCTTATACTGAGGAAGAGAATGATCTGCATGGTGGTAATATTGGCTATGATCCAATCAATTTAGTATCCGATAAAATTGATCATGATCAAGCAACCTGGCCAATCACATCAAAATACCAAAACAAAAATCCTGATAAACCACTTTATAAGAATGGCGAAAGAGCCTATGGTATAAAACCTAAAGATGCTTTTCCCATAACTCAAAGAGATATTACAAACTTCCCGCATTTAAGCGATGCAAAACCGCGTAATTTTCCTGATGAGACGGATGGAGGAATTTTAGATCTGGCTGGGATTGAGGATAACCCGGATTTTATCAAAGATGTTTTTTCGGTTTTTCTTAAAAGAGCTTTATTCGACGAGCAAATTTATCGAGCCATTGCCGATGAAACAATTGAGAGTCCTAAACTACGAGAAGAATTGGTAACCCACAAAACCCAACGTAGCTATCTGCTAAAAGCAGAACTTAGAAAAAACAGAAAATTTTTAAATTTTCTTATCGAAAATCCTGATTTAAAAGAGCAAATTATTGATGAATTTAGAGAATATAATGCTGACTATAATGAAGATAGTCCTTTGCGTCTTGATCTTGAAGATTTAGGAAATAAATTTGATACTCTTGTTGAGCAAACATCAGAACAAATAGAAGTGTCAGAAGTGGCTGTCAAGCTTTTTGAAACTTATTATAGTCCTGATCAAAATGTAAATGTATATGAATACAAAACAGCAAGAGATTCATTGCTACGAAAAGAAGAAACCAAAAGACATCTCAAATCAGAGCTTCATGTTAATGATAATGAAGCCGAGTTTATTTTTAATAAACTCAAGAGAACGTGGCTGCTAAATAATCCAATAAATTTTCAAGCGAATAGGATTGGGATTGAGGCAAATGCAGAAAAAATTCTCAAGAGCATTTTTGTAGATATCATTAGACTCAATGGTAAAGTCGGAGTCTTCGGTGGAGAAATACGTAAACTAAGTAAAGACCATGAAATTAAAATACCAAAAGGTGCTGCTGCTATTTTTGATCTGTATCAAAAACATCAAAGGGGTGAGCTTCCTTCTGCAGTTGAAGCCTTAGAGGCGATTATTGCACAGGCAGCCGTTGCAAACGCTTATCAAGGACATACTTTGTTTAATCGTCGTCAGACTGAAACATCTGATTTTTATAATAATATTGTTGCTATTCAGCATAGAATACTTTCTGAAAATGTTAGTGAAGCAATAAAAACAGAAGAGCAACTCTACGGAATCTGTTTATAAAGTACTCATAGATCTTACTTTGATCTTTTGCTAATATGGAGTGTGTTTTCAATAAATCTTGGATACTATGTTGGAAGCTCTAATCCAATGCAATAAAATCTGAGGATTCTCTATCAATAAACTGTTTTATCAATTGTTGCCAAAAAGGGCGATACAAAGTATTAAATAAAGGATGTGAATCATCAACGGGAAAACAGGGGCCATGATTTACTTCCAGTAACCAAAGCTTACCATTTTCTTCAACCATAAAATCAAAACCAAAACAGGCAATCCGAGGCTGGCTATCTTGCCAAATGGTTGCAAATTGATTTTTCAAGGTCTTTATTATGAGCTGGCAGGTGGAAATAATACTTGATTTATAGGGCTGGAAAATTGCCATCTCATTACTTAAGCGTTGAACGACATTAAATCGTTCATCACTAAGATGTTCATTAGTAAGATGAGCCTCCGGTTGGTTGAAATTATCCTCTTGATAAGGTTTTAAGGCAATATTCAAATAGCCACTAGGAAAAAGCGCTGATCCTACATGAGTAGATACAACTAACAATTTTCTAATAGAAAATTTATGACCCGACTCTGGCCCTTGGATTAGTAGCGGCTTAACAATATAACGTTGCAGAACTTGGGGGCCTCCCATACGCTGATGTGAGAGAAAATGTGCCTCAATATCATTTAAATTATGAAATATATGAATATGCTGACCGTTATTTAACATGGATGGTTTTAATATCCAAGGTGTGTTGGCAGAATGTGAATTCTCAATTTTAGCTAATACAGAAGGCCAAATCTGATCATCGATAAAAAAAGTCTTAGGCATCAAATATTCAAGCTTATTTGCTTGTAAAAAGGCTGCCAGCAAATGTTTGTATTCCAATGTTTCGCTAATCACTGATGGAAACTGAAGCCAGGCTTCATTAACCAATGCCAGAGCCGAAAACCTGCTTGGCTTCCATCCATCGGCCTTCAAAAAACGCGCTAAGTTAGCATGCGTTGGCGAAGTTTCTGCTACTAAATGAAATTTTCTCATAATCAATTGTATTGTTAATTGTTCAATTCGGGTTGCTCATAACAAGTATAGCCCTGAATAGATGATGTTGTGATGCGGGATTAAGGGGAAAATTGTATTCATTTAGGTAAAATGAGCAAGAGTAGTAATTTTTTTGAACTCCTAGATCAAAATAGCTCTTGCCCTTTTATTACTAATTTGTCGAACGATCGCATATTATTTGGAATTTAATATATAAATTCGATTCATGATTTTCTCTTCGATAAAATGTGGAGTGATTCGAATAAAGTAATCCCTTATTGCTTGCAATGTTTTTGATTGTATATGACATATTTTTCCAATTTCTCTCGACTTATTTACTATATAGTTCACTTTTTTAATACGAGTCGCGTTATATGCAGTTAAAGCATATTCATTTAAACCATGTCTTTTTAGAGCCAAAGTTAAAGCCAATGCATCTTCTATAGCTTGGGCTGCGCCTTGCCCCAAATTGGGTGTCATCGCATGGGCAGCATCTCCAAGTAAACAAATTCTCTTATAATTCCATTGGCTTATGGGCTTTAATTCAGATATATCGGTTTGAATGATTTGCTCAGGCTTCATTGCCTGAAATAATTCAACTTGGCTTGTCAAATGCTTCTCAACAAAAGTTAATAACATTCGGTATCTCTCATTTTCTGGTAAAAAACAGGATTGATTGACCCCAAAAGTTAGATACCAATACATTTCATTATCACTAATTAATGAATATCCTAATCGACGACCAGGGGCCCAAATCTCATACGATTCATGCTTCCCCTCTGCAATTCCAGATAAATTAATAACTCCTCTAAAACTACTGGTTCCTGAATATCTTATTTGTTTATTTCCAAACACTAAATTTCTTACCGTTGAGTGAATCCCATCTGCGCCAATAAGAATCTTTGCAGTGATACTTTCTCCATTTTCTAGAAATACGCTTACATCGGAATCGTTTTGTTTTACTTGTTTAATGCGTGTATTAAATTGTATTGACTGAAGACCGGCTTTCTCAACCAAAAAATTTAATAAACGAGCACGATGTAATGCCAGTAGTGTAAATTTGTATTTATCTAAATAATTATTTAAATTTGTTTCTCTAAGCGTGCCTGAAAAAGTAGAAATTAAGTTAATCTGATTAATGCACCAACCTAATGGGAAAAGATCATTGAGTATCCCTATTTGTTCATAAACTTGTAATGCATTCGGAGGGAGCCAGATACCTGCCCCAATATTACTAGGCTCTAAATTACTTTCCAAAACTGTTGTTGAGAAGCCAGCTTGCTTGCAGGCTATTGCACAAGATAATCCACCAATTCCAGCTCCCACAATCAAAACATCTACATTTTTTGAAAACATAAAAATATCCTGGTGTTTTATGTACTAACATCATGACTATAGACTCTAAATAACAGTATTTCTTATTTGGGGCAACATTGATTATTTTATGTGCAAAATCCCCTATACTTAAATAGGTAATCAGCTAAGAGGTAATCATGCTTGAGCGCAATGATTCAAATGGTATCACTGTTACGAGACAGGTAAAGAAATTAACCCCTGATACCTCATATAAGAGTTCAGATTTTTTTGATAAATGCAAAATAGCACCAAATTTCAAAATAGAACAAGAGCAGATCACGATTCAAGTATCGAAGACCCCTCCTCCAACTATTCAAGCGGAAGATTTAAATATTCCAGAAGCTTTATTAAAAGATTTGTCTGCTGATGAGATAGTCAACATTGCGAATCAACTCATAAGCTTTGCTTATGATCCCTTGAAAGTAGCACATCATCTCAAAGATTTAGATGATGCGCTGGGAAAATTAATGCAAGAAAGTCAAATTTTACCATCACAAAAACAGTCATTTCCTGATTCTTTGATCGCAGGGAGAGGAAACTACATACCTGGTCCTCCGCCACCTAGCTATAAACCTTTAAAAAAAGGAAGGATGCTGGATACCTTATTATTAGAACGTGAGGGTCTGCGTGATGTAAATAAAAACGGCTTTGTCGTTAAGTTTATTGGTTTTGTCAGTAGTATGATCGCTGATCGGGTAGTCTCAAGCGGCCAACTTTTTAATGAAAACAAGCAAGTTAATCGTGTTCTTTTACATGGCTCCTATTCACATCGATTACTGCTGGAAGCATTTGCACACGCTATAGAAAAAGGTGAGCTTGATTTAAAGCTTAAATCAGGAAAACAACTTAATTTTGTACAATTACTGAGTGTCTTAGTTTCTGTAAAAGCAAAAAACTTCCAAAGTCTTTGGGAAATGGCAGTGGATTCTGTTGAGGATTCTGAACGTGCCTCCAATGCTCCATTAGATTCAAAGCAATTTAGTTTTAGTTGCCGCTCTCCTTTTGTTTTAAATTCTCTATTGCTGTGTTTTGGTAAGGAACTTGAATTACCTAATCTTCAAATATATCTGCTGGACAGTCATTACAAAGCTGCATATGAAATGGTCTTACGTACCAAAGAAAAAATGGCAAAAGGGGAAAGAGTGGATAATTATTCACAAATTGATATTTCGAATGAACGAATCTATGAGCGTTGTATGGAGTATTTTTCTACAATGGCTGAAAATTATGGAGAAGTAGGAGGAATCACCCCTTTTACGCTAGATGAATTAGACATTCTATCTGATAGTCGTTATATGTCATCATTCTGGGGCCCCAGTGTACGGATGAAAATATCACCACCGCAACAACAAATGGGGACTTACACAAATTGGACGAGTTTTTTTCAAAGTAAAAGCGGAATAACTGAGACTGTTTCAAGTCAATCTAAAAAACACAAACATCCTGAATTAGAGGAAGATGATGATGTAGATGAACAACACAATAAAAAGAGACGATAAATTTTTGTATCTATATAAATCTACAGAAAAACTCCCTGCTTGCATAATAACCTTGGCGGCTACTCTAAGGAGTAGGGGAAGACTTCATTCGCCAATTAATTATAAATGTATGTACTGATATTAGAGAGATAACTTTTTTATAGGTTCTTATTCTTAAGCCAATAAAATAAAAAAATCACAAAAAAATAAATAAATAGTGGTTTAATAAAAAAATTAAATATCACGATTAATTGTAAAAACAAACTGGTTGAATTCCATAATATTTGCAATAGCTTTAAAGTATCTAGTGGTTGATAGGGCTTAATATATAACAACAGTGTAATATGCTTAATAATAAAAAAACCGAGTAGTGTACAAAAAAAAGCAATTATATGCCTTACCGTATATAAAACATTAAAACCTGAGTTTTTTTCATTGCTTCTTCTTTTATTCAAAATCTCTTATCTCCATTTAGCCATTCACTATTACTCCTCCATTAGGATGCAGAACTTGCCCAGTCATATAGGAAGAGTCTTCAGAGGCAAGATATAAATATGCTGGGCAATTTCATAAGGTAGAGCAGCACGTCTCATAGGCACTTGTTCACCAAAATGACTGACCTCTTCAGCATTAAAACTTGAAGGGATTAAAGGTGTCCATACAGGACCAGGCGCTACAGCATTTACTCGAATACCCCGTTTTATTAAATTTTGCGAGAGGGGGCGGGTAAAAGCTACTAATGCTCCTTTTGTAGCAGCATAATCAATTAAATGATCATTTCCTTTATAGGCTGTGACAGAGGTTGTATTTATAATAACAGCACCATTTTGTAAAAATGGTAATAAAGCCTTAACCATGTAAAAATAAGAAAAAAAGTTGGTTTTAAATGTTTCTTCCATTTGCACGCAACTAATATCCTCTTCGGTATCTTGAGGGTATTGTATTGCAATATTATTGATCAAAATATCAATTTTACCACATTGTTCAAGAGATATTTTACAAAGAGTCTCACAAGCAGAATACTCTTGTAAATCTCCATCGCTTAACCAACATTTTTGACCTATCTTTTCTATCATGTTTTTAGTTATTTTTGCATCTTCATGTTCATTTAAGTAATGGATGTAAATATCAGCCCCTTCTTGAGCAAATAAGCAGGCTACTGCCCTACCAATTCCGCTATCGCCTCCTGTGATTAATGCTTTTTTGCTTCTTAACTTATTACTTGTTCGATGATGAGGAGATATAAAAATGGGTTTTGGATGCATCTTTTTTTCGCTTCCTGGTTGTTTCTTTTGATGTTGTGGTGGTTGTTGAAAAGAGTTCTTTTTCATAATGAAATTCCTTTTAGAATATCTTATCCAACAGCCTTCATATTTAAATTCGATGTGCAGCTTATTGTGAAATAACTGGTAGGAATTGGTTTCTTCCATATTTATTATTTAATCATAGAAGAAAAAACAATGTTTGATCTTTTTTATGCGTAATATTTTTCAGGCTTAATTTAAATAACTTTCCGCAATCTAAGCTTTTTGATTACGGCAGTTATTTGAAATTTTTCAATACATTATAAGGCATTTAAAATCCTGTTTTTCTTTTTTTATAACGCATCCCATAGCAGGCGCATACTAATACAACTAAAAATTAGTGTATCGCGTGGCTTTTGTGATGTGATTTTTTTGCATGCTTTTTATGTGAAAAACCTTTATTTTTAGTTGCTAGAGCATGAGATTTTGTTGTTTTACTTATTCTTCCAGCAAATCTTTCTATTTTTCTTTCGGTTTCATTCGGAAGGTAAAACCAAACAGAAAAGAGCTTGCTCATGTAATTGAGGTAATTAAGGTTGTTTTTTAGCAATACGTTCATCTGTTTTTCCATGAGATCGTAAGGTGTACGAATTGCACCAAACTCTTGGGGATGGATGTAAGCAAAATCGAGAAACATTTTTTTACTTAATTCCATAGTGAGTGGTATGGCGGATGATAAATGACTGTTCATGTCTTCCATGTCTATCTCCTT
Organism: Legionella tucsonensis; assembly: GCF_001468035.1. Taxonomy (GTDB): domain Bacteria; phylum Pseudomonadota; class Gammaproteobacteria; order Legionellales; family Legionellaceae; genus Legionella; species Legionella tucsonensis. The sequence continues at coordinate 1,801,685 of NZ_LNZA01000001.1, read as the reverse complement.
ATAAAAACTGTTTAATTAATTATCATAGAAGAAAAAAAACTGAAGTCAAAAAATAAAATATATCAAGTTACAGGAGTATTTTTTACGTCCAATATTATTCTTATATCTTTTTATTCATTGATGCCGCACTATGTAATAAACAAGAATAAGTTTTTAAATACTGATATCAATGCCCCCGGTGAGGCCATATTTACTTTTCACTTGTGTGCCATAACAGCTTTGTCTTAGTGGGATGTTCACTCCAAGGTAACAGGAAATGGCATGCATGTTGACTCTTAATCCGGGCAATAAAAAATACTATCTCCACCGCTATTCTGATCAGTAAGACCTGCAATATTATCCTTTGCAACATACTCACCATTGAATTCCATAACGCCATCGATATAAAACTTAGTCTGTTCATTTTGAAAAAGCTCTAAAACGGTCGCAAAATTATAATCAAATACCGAGATAATGTTGTTTCCTGCGTTCCTTCAGTGCTTTGGGTATAAATTAAATTCGAACTTAATGAAAATTTCTTAAATTGTTTGGAAATAATAATTCCTGCAAATGGGGTCCAAGCACCACTTCCAGGTTGATCTGATGCTGAAAATAGAATGCCATTTTACCTCTTGCTCGTCTTTAGCCAATGATATTCTTAAATTTCTTGATTATTATTTGGGAAATTGTTTATTTAAGTGCTTAATAATTAAGTGCTTAATAATTTATCTTTTGTATTTTCTTATGATATAGTTGCCAATTTTTGCAGCGAGAACAATAATAATGCCTTCAAATCAATTAGCTCTATTATGTCAACAAATTGAAAAGCAAAATACCGATCATTTTGGTAAGTTTTATATGTATGTTAGTTTGTTAAATACTTTGACCGTGAGAAATAAAACTTTTGCTGACGGCTTACCCAAATATACTCGTGGAATGGCTTTTTGGAGAGATAATCATCTGAATATTGGCGAGGAACTACCGATTGAATTTATTCAGCAACTAAACCTTTATTCTCGAGAGTTTATTAATACGGAACCTCATTGGTCGAAAACTCTTCATAATATTGTTATGACATATGTTCGTAAAGGGAAAATTACAGATTTAACCTACATTATTGATCAAATGCTAAATCATCTTACTGCGATACAAGGTTGTCAAAGTCATAACCAAAAGATCTATAAATACATTCAGTTTGATAAAAATAAAGCAGGTTTAGTAGAGTTTATTAACCAAATTTCAGCTTTTAATCAGCAATTATTATCTATAGCTGATGGGGGTTGTAATACTGCATTATCAATGTTGGCGGTTACTATCGGATTAGTGCTCGTTTTAGCCTCTGTTGCTTCTATTATACCTCTTATTATTGGTTTGCCGCTCGTATTTGGGGGGGGATATGGTACCTATCATTATGTGACCAAAGCAATAGCACAAGCAGAGCAATTAGAAGCGCAAGCGAATAAAATAGTGCAAAAAATGAATATGCTACCAAAGGATGAGAGTTTATTTGGCGATAAAAACTACAGTTCCTTTTATGCCGCAGCAATTAAGCCTTTACCTTATACAGCGATTACAGCAGGTGAGCAATTAATGTTTGAGGAGTCTCAACAGAAGTTGTTAACAGAGAGCCGCGAACAAATGGACCAATTAAGCCGCATTTTATCCATTTAATTACCCTCTATCTATTCGAGCATGCAGATAAATTTGCATGCTCAAGAAGTTTGGTTGTCAGATGAGCTTGGCTGAATTGAGTGGATTATTTTCATGTAAAAGTAGGGGGTTATATGATCTCTACTAAGATATTTTATATTACACATGTTTACATGTATTTTATTGTTTGAATTAGGTATGATAGCTATTGTTAATAGAATAAATAATGAGTCAATGATGAAAAAATTAATTTTTATTATGGCATTACTTCCACTGAATACATTTGCTATTGATCCTGTAAACCCAAATTTATATGCAAATAATGATTGTGAAAGCATACAAGATCCAGCAGAGAAAAAAGATTGCTTTAATATTGAAAAGAAAAATGAAGCGGAAGAAAATTTTAGAAATTTCCAAGAAAATAATCCTGCCCCCTATCAAGAAGAGTTCTAAGTAAAAAGAGAACCACTAAAATAGAGGTAGTGCATTGAATTGAATGATTACTCATGAATTTCCTAGCTGGATTTAGAGCGCTGTACTACTTACTACTTAATGATTTTCTCGAAATGATTAAATCAAATGTTTGTATAACAGATTCTGGTTTAACTAAAAATCAGGAAAAACTTTAGGGAAGTTACCTTGAGTACTACTACCTAAAATCCCATTTTAACAATACGAACATATAAATATTTTCTCAAAAAAAACTACCATTAGGGTGATTTATGGTCTATATGTATATATTATGTTCATTCTAATGCTTTTTGTATGATTTAAGGAGAGACATAATGAAAGTGATAATTGCATCTTCAGCGTTACTCATGTCCTTAAGTTTGGTTGGATGTAATACAATGAATGAGGCCAGTCAATACAGCAATGCAACTGTAGGTGCCGGTGTAAAGTATGGTGCTAACGTGGTAGGTACGGGTGTGGGTTTTGTGGCCGATACTGGTGCAGCTGTAGGACATGGAATTGGTAGGGTAGTTGATACTGGTGTTGGAGTAGTTACAAATCACCCAACTTCATATCGCAAGGTAAAAACCCATCAATAAAATATATTGTTTATTATAATGGCTTATACTAAAAAGTTCATATGTTCCTATGTGTTAATCTTAAATGGCTCTTCATTAAATTGATTTCAGAAGAGCCATATTTGCATCAGCAGGGTATTACTTTGTAAAATTAAAAGAGACTACAACTCGGGTTTTTGGGGGCATCTTTTGCTGTTGTTTCTGATTTCTTATGTCCTGGGGCATACATACTGTATGTATTAGCCAATGTGGGTACTTTTGTATTGAAACTTAATTTTCCTGCTAAATTTCCAAGTTTCAAGCCATCTAAGTATTCTTTAAACACAGGGTAATTGGCTTCCTGTTGCGTATCTATTATCGGAAATACGATATGTTGAAAGTGTTTGGCTCGTTTTTCAATTTCCTCACGATATATTCTGGCAACAATATCAGGCTTATTCTTAAAACTTCCGCATCCCCAGGCTCCCAAGATCGCATCAGTTTTTCCTTTAAGTATTAATGTATCGAGTTGAGCACCTATACGGCGTCTTAAGTCACTGGTGTATTTACCTAAAAAATCTTGATTTCCTAAGTCAATTTCTTTGCCAACAAGCTCAGGGGCAGCTGCTCTGATTTCATAAAAAGGAAATATTTTCTCTTTTGGGAGAAATGCGTAGCTCAATGTACTGTCTGCAATAAATTGTTTTGATGTGAATTCATCAGAATTTGTTGGAACCAGAATTTCCGGTCCTCTAAAACAAATCTGGGGTTGCTCATCCATAAAGACTTTATAGGCTTTAGGAGTTTTTATTCCAAGTCGTCTACTTAATGACTCCAATTCATCGGGGCTCATTTTTTCCTGCCCGCGCAAAAGTTTTCTGGTATTTTCATCATAAAGAAAATATTTTCGTGCCTCATCATAATAAATTCCTTCTGACAGTAATGAGCGGGCACAAGATGAACGATGCCACATATTTTCTTCCTGGGCGCTTCCTCCTTCTAAAGCAGCTCCGCCAGGAAATAAAGAATTGGCCATGTTGAGAACAGGATATACTTTTCCATGTTTTTTAGTCATTTCTAAAGCAGTGTCTCCAAAATCCTGGTGAACCACTTCAACTTTTTGGGGCGGTGCTTCTTTTTCTTTTTGCCATGATCTTAAATTATTAAATGCATGTGATTCCAATTCATGAAACATCTCTGGATCTGTAATATGGTCCAATGTTACTCCCATACTTTTATGACGCCAACGATCGCCAGAAAGAGTACCCCATAAAAAACCAGGTTTTTGGGAGAGATGGACGTCCTTGATTTTCGAAAAATGATAGGGTTTCATACGGTGATGTAATTCTCTTAATGCTCTCATAGTAACTCCCTTAAATATGGGTCTCATTCAGATATTTACGAGACAGCTCCTGTAATTCTGGTATAAATTTACCAGTAATGATCTATATTTTTCCATTGTAGTTCTTTTTACATCATTGTTGTTATCTCATATATTGATCTATCTGGTCAATAAAAACCTTTGATTGAATTGGGAGTAGCAAGAAATAAGGAATAGTGATAATTGTATTTAAAAGGCTTCACAAAATAAACGTTATTGAATATTTTCTTTATATTCAATAACGTTATTATATTTGAAAGGTTCAATATGAGTTTTTTGAATAATCACCATGTATAATAATATCCTTTGTGATAGGGATGTTTATGATATTTATAATGTTTATAAGGATATTTTTTGTGCTTATATTTATGATGGTATTTAACAGGATGACCATTATAGTACCAATTATGATGCTTATAGTGCTTATGATGTTTATGATGATGTCCATGATGATAGCCATTATATGCCAAAGCAATCGAACTTATACTCATGAATAATCCTATTAAGAACATCTTGAGTATCTTAATCATAAAAACTCCTTTTTAATGATTGTGTGTTAATTCTAGCTTAATTTGAACTCAATGTCTAAAAAATAATCATCTGAGACGCATTACCTTATTTTTATTGAATAAAATTTAGACTAAAATATAAAAAATGCTATATAAACTTTGGGACTACTTTAATTTTAGAGCATTTCCGGTGGATTAAGTAATAGAGAGGGTTCCAATTTTTTAAAGGGAATTTATTTTGAAAAAAGATTGTTCCTATTTTCAAACTATTATCGCGTTGTTATTTTTCATTTTTTGTGTGAATGGATGGTCTTCTCAAAGACTACCTCTTTTGAGTGATTTTATGCAAATTAAGACAGTCAGTGAACCTGATATATCGCGAGATGGAAAATGGGTAGTCTATACAGTAGAAGAAAATGTTAGCAAAATAGATGCAGTAAGTAATATTTGGGTAGTGTCTTACGATGGTAAAATATCAAAACAACTTACGACTGATAAGAAATATAGCAGTTCTTTACCCAAATGGAGTCCTAATGGTCAATGGATTGCTTTTTTATTTGAGGATGATGAAGCGACAATTCTTCAATTATTAAACAGACAAAGCGGACAAATTATTAAATTAACTAATAGCCTGTATGATGTGAGTGATTTTTCCTGGTCTCCCGATTCACAAAATATTGCTTTTATTGCCAGTAAGTCAAAAGAAAAGGATTCCAAAAATAAACCCATAGTTATCATAAGATATCTTTTTAAAAAGGATACAGAGGGTTATCTTGGCGAAGAAAGAACACATCTTTATCGCGTGGAGATCCAAAACAAGCAAATTAAATTATTAACTTCAGGTCCTTACGATGAATGGGCTCCAGCCTGGTCTCCTAATGGAGATTACATTGCATTTATTTCTAAAAGAGGAGCTGAACCGGATAGGAGTTACAATTCGGATGTGTATGTAATAAGCAACAAACCCGGAAGTAAGGCGATGCAATTGACCCGTATTTCAGGAGGTGGAATGGATCCGGATTGGGAATCTAATCCCGCATGGAGCCCTAATAGTTCTCAAATAGCTTATTTGAGCTTTAATAATAAGTCACCTACCTATGCTCCCACACAATTAGCGGTTGTTGGATTAACCAGTCATAAAGAGGAGATTATTGCCCCTATAGATCGCTGGTTTACTAAACCTAAATGGTCTGAAGATGGTAAGAAAATATATGCACTGATTGAGACGAGTAAAAATACTCATCTTAGTGAAATTGATGTCGTTACAGGTGCTGTTAGAGCATTAACTAAAGGAGAGCAAGTTGATAGTGAATTTTCAACAAGGCTGCAACGAATAGTAGTTGTTTCCTCTGATGATCAACATCCACCAGAACTGTTTGCAGTAGAAAATACTTTAAGACCATTAACTCATCATAATCAAAAACTTTTAGATGAAGTGATATTTCGTCCCGTGGAAAACATTGAATTTGAAAGTTTTGATGGAACTTTAATCGAAGGTTTATTGCTGAAACCTGCAAATTATAAACTTGGAAAACAATATCCTGCATTTTTAAATTTACATGGAGGGCCCGTTTATCAATTCAGCCATGAGTTTAATTTTGACTGGCAGTGGCTTGCTGCACAGGGGTATACCATTATAGCTCCTAATCCGCGGGGAAGTTCTGGAAAAGGATTTGATTTTGCCAATGCTATTAAGGCTGACTGGGGGAACCTTGATGTCAAAGATGTCCTTGCTTCTGTAGATCATGTAATTAAGAAAGGTATTATCGATCCTAATAAATTGGCTGTAGGAGGCTGGAGTTATGGTGGTATGCTTACTAATTACGTTGTTGCAAGCACTCAACGTTTTAAGGCGGCGATTAGCGGAGCTGGAACTGGTAGTATTTTGGGAAACTATGGTCAGGATCAATATACTTTAGATTATGAGTCTGAATTGGGGAAACCATGGTTAAATACTCAAATTTACCTGAAGCTTAGTTATCCATTAATGAAGGCAAATAAGATTAAAACACCTACTTTGTTTATGTGTGCCAGTTTGGATTTTAACATGCCATGCACTGGTTCCGAACAATTATATCAAGCCTTAAAATCACTGAGAGTACCCACACAATTGATCATTTATCCCGAGCAATACCATACGTTTGATAGACCAGATTTTCAAATAGATCGTCTGCAACGATTTAAAGATTGGATGGATTTATATCTTAAAAAAGACTAGACAACGCTCCTAAATTAACTATTGAAAAAGTGCGCCATAGGTTAATTGCAATCGAACTTTTTTTACTACTAAACCCATTGGCAAAGGGACCGGTTTGGGTTTGTCCATTTCATACAGTATTGTTCAAGAACATCATGGAACAATTTCGACTAACAATGTTCAGGGAAAAGGAGTGAATTTATTATTACTCTGCTCATCAAATAGGTCACTGAACTTGGCTTACAGTGATGAAAAGTTCTTCCTTAAATCCGCTGAGTATCTATACTATGTTTTGACTAAACTATTTACCAAAATATTTATTATAAAGAGCTAAATAAGTTCCATCAGTTTCTATTTGTAATAAGGCTTTATTTATTTTATCAATTATAGGAGCATTCTTTTTAAGTGCAATTATTCCATATCCATTTCCTGTAACAATAGGTTTTCCTACAAGTTGAAAACCATCTATGGTTTTGTTGAGTAATAGATATTTGGCAACATCTTCATTCATTAACGCTGCATCAACCTCATGAGTGCTTACAGCTTGTATTAATGCTGTAACTTGGGGATATGTTTTAATATTTTCTTTGGACGTATAGTTAGGGAGAATATTGTACTGGAAAGAAGTTGCTTGAAGCGCACCAATTTTTTTGTTTTTAATATCCTCTATTGAGTTGATATCGGAGTCTTTTAATACTACAAATTGTCCTTTACTTATCATATAAGGCAGACTGAATACGTAGTCTTCTGATTCAGTCGAAGAAAGAGGACTTGGTAACGTGGTAATGTCTATAACACCATCATTTAAATCTTTGAACTGCGAGTTCAAATCAGTGGCTTTGTAGGTACATGTTGCATTAATGCGTTTACATATTTCATTCAGCAGGTCGATACTGAAACCAAAGTAGTGATTGTTAGTACCCACTGATGAAAAAGGGGGAGCAAATTTTAAAACACCTACAATGAGTTGATCACAGTAGCCAAAGAGACTGTTGAACAAGAGGGTTATAAAAACAATATACCTGATAAGCTTCATGCTATTTATCCATCCTTTGTATATTGAAACTCTAGTTTGTTAGAAAAAGGTTGTCAATTAACATTGTTTTTTTATATTCATATAAGCAAAGAACTGAATCAAATCATCCAGATCCTTATCGGATAAAGAGTGTTTATCTGAACCACTCATTCGTCCTCGTGGAAGTGAACGGACTGATTTAGGATCACGAATAAATTTTTTTAATTGGGTTATATTAGGATAATAATCTAATGGATTTTTCGGACAATTCAAATCTGGGCCAATTTTACTTTTTCCAATGTGATTTATCATATGACAACCTTCACAATGACTAATGTAAATTTTATATCCGTTAGCAATCGCGGAATTTGTTGTTACGGGGGGAGCAAGAACATGTTGATAATTAAGTTTTCGAATAACTTTTATCGTAATGACACTCCATGCCCAATATTCATTTGATATATAGGAGCGTTTAGGATAAAGCCAAATAATTTCATAAGGCCCAGCAGTAAGACCCGTATGATTATCAATTATTGGCCATTTTGATGCAGGCTCTATAGCCAACATCGCGATGGAAGAATTTTTACTGCAATCCATGATTTTAAGTGCCGGTACATATACATGAAAATTATCTTTAGCTATGAATTCGATGATGTCATGTTGTTTGATGTGAAAGGGGGCAAGCAGCTTGCACAAAGGGATCACCTTATGATGCATGATTTTGTTGGGGTAGGCTCGGTCATTGTTAATAGTGACTTGGGTCAGATCCGGATGAGACAGCAACTCAGGGTTAGTTAAAGTGAATGTTTGTTTCGGAGTAATAATACGAAGTGTGGGATATGATGCTCCGGTTGCAGTAAAAGCAGTTTCCCATATTAGCAAGATACTGACCAATAAAAAAATATATTTCAGTCCCTTCACGTTAACTCCTGGCTTTTATAGTTGTTTCATATAAATACAACCCAATTACTTTTACACAGATGAGGGCATTTTTCCAGAAAAAATAAAATAGGTGTCTTGATTTTTGCATGCATACACATCATAGTGCAAAGCTGATTTTTGATGGGGCTTTACAAAGACATCATCGTTAATAATTCTTAGCAAGGAGTAAGACAAATGGGCTACAAATTTCGCTTAAGCTTTGCATTTTTATTGAGTGTGCCGTCGCTCTTGTTTGCGGATGATACCCTTATTTTTGCTGTTGATATCATTCGGCATGGCGATAGAACACCTATTGTTCCACTCACCGCTGTAAATTACCAATGGCAGGAGGGGCCTGGCCAGTTAACAGCTGAGGGGATGCAGCAAGAATATAAAATGGGTATGGAGTTCCGTAAAAAATACATTGAAAAGGCACATTTATTGCCCGAGCATTACGAACAGGGAACAATGTATGTACGTTCTACGGATTATGAGCGTACGCTTATGAGTGCTGAATCATTGTTAATGGGACTCTATCCGCCTGGGACAGGACCAAATACTTCAGAGTCTGCTCTTCCGGCTTTACCCTATGCTTTTCAACCCATTCCTATTTTTAGTGCACCGTCTAAATATGATGAGGTAATTATTCAACAGGTAAGTTCTGCAGAACGGGAAAAATTGATGGAACAGTATGTGTACTCAACAAAAGAATGGCAAGAAAAAAATAATGAACTCAAGAATCAGTATCCTCTTTGGAGTGCTTTGTCAGGTGTTCAAATTAAGAGCTTACCTGATCTTGAATTACTAGGTGATGCTTTATACATTCATCAAATACATAATGCACCGATGCCAATTGGATTGAGCACTCAAGATGTTGAAACAATTATCAGTGCGAGTAATTGGGCTTTTATGGCGCAAGAAAGACCGTATCCAGTGGCAACTGCATATAGCACCAAGCTCATGACTAATATTGCCAAGTATCTCGACGGCGGCAGTCAGAAAAAATCAAAACTTAAATATGTTTTGTTATCCGCACATGATACTACCATAGCTAGTGCCCTGAGCTTTTTGGGCGTTCCTTTGGAGACAGCACCCCCTTACGCTTCAAACCTCAATTTCTCACTTTATGAAAGTGATGCAAATGCTTACTTGGTAAAAATCACTTACAATGGAAATCCTGTTTCAATTCCAGCATGTGGCGGGTCTACTTGTGAGTTGCAACAATTTATAAAACTGGTGAATAATTCCAGAACTCATCTGAGTTAAGAACTTTTTTCTCTTCTGTGAAAAATTTGAATCTTAGTCATAGTGTGCTTCTCCAATTATAAATACCGTTCTTTTATATGTGCAAAATAGTAGTCGGGATTTAAAGTTTCACCAGTTGCAATATGTAATAGTTCATAATAGGTTAGTAATTTTCCTTTCTGATGAATATTTTCCCTTAGCCAAAATAACAAAGGTTTGAAATCACCTTGTTTTAACTGTTCTCTAATATCAGGAATTGATTTTTTTACTGCCGAAAATAATTGAGCAGCGATTAATGCTCCAAAGGTATAGGCAGGAAAGTATCCAAAAACTCCTGACGGCCAATGTACATCTTGCATTACTCCATTTTTATCATCACCTTTTATTGATAATCCTAAATATTTTTGCATGGATGAATCCCAAATTTCGGGTAAGTCAGCAATACTAATCTCAGAGGAAAAAAGCTTTTGCTCTATTTCATAACGGAGTATCACATGTAAAGGGTAGGTTACTTCGTCGGCATCAACACGAATTAAACCAGGTTGTACTTTTGTATAATGATAAAAAATATTTTCTTCAGTTATATTTTCTACATCCTTGAAATATTTTTGGGCAATAGGTACCAGAAAATGGAGGTATTCCAGACTTCTGCAAATCTGCATTTCAATAAACAAGGACTGACTCTCATGAACTGCCATTCCTAAGGAATGACCAACCGGTTGGGTACTCCATTCTTTTGATAAGCCTTGTTCATATAAGGCATGGCCTGTTTCATGGGTAATTGCCATTAATGAAGATAAAAATTCATGTTCATTGTATCGTGTTGTAATACGTACGTCACTTGAAATGCCGCCACAGAAGGGGTGATGACTCACATCCAGTCGGCCATGATTAAAATCAAAACCCAGACGCGTCATTATTTCCGTGCCCAGTTGTTTTTGCTTTTCTATGGGAAACGATCCTGAAATTGTTTTTATTTGCCGTGTTTTTTGCTTTTCAATAATCCTGGGGATCAGTTTTGGTAATTTATCTTTTAAAGAGTTAAAAATTGGAGTAATCGTCTTACAATCTAAATCTGGAGAATACTCATCAATTAAAACATCCAGAGGGGATTTCCCAAATGTTTGTGATTTAATTTCTGCAATTGTTTTTACTTTTTGAAATAATTTTTCCAGAAAAGGCTTAAACGATTTCCAATCATTTTTTGCGCGTAATTCTCGCCATGCCTGGCCACAAATTAAAGATTCATTAGTAAATTCTTCGACTAAATTTACAGGAATGCAGGTTGCCTGCATATATTCTTTTTCCATCCAGTACAGATTCTTTTGCTGCCATAATGATAAACCTTCAATATCTTTTGCTTGGTTTAGCAAGTCGCCTACTTTTTTATTGGTCAACCAATCATGCTGAACAGCACTTAATGTAGCCAAGGCTTCTGCTCGGGCTTTGCCTCCACCAACTGGCATCATAGATGCTTCATCCCAGGATACAATTGCTGCTAGATTTTCAAAATCATAATACTTTTTAAAATGTTGTTCTAATTGTTTGTATGCGTTCATGTGAATTGTTCTCATTATTCTGTTTCCAATTGCGCAATTTTAAATATATATCCATATTCATATGAGTCAAAATAAATTGATGCTAGATAAAGGGAATTATTTTTTCCTAATCGTTGCTTTGTATTTTGCATATTCAGGATTTTTTATTACTTAGTAACGTTTTCTTTGTGTTTTGAAATGAAAAAATGATTAATCCAGAAACAGATTAAATTGTACAGTTCTACCAAAATTTGTAAATTAACTGTCTCCAAGTTTGTTAACCATGCTTTCAATCGTATCCATGATGAATGCCCTAGGCTTAGTTGAGGAAAATGATCTGGAAGAAAACCTGAGCCAAGAAGAACAAGCTCAAGAAGAAGTAAAATCAACCGAGCAGCAGGAAGAAGTAAGTGACGCAAAAAATCAAAAAGAAGAAGAACCGAACGAAGAGCACGATCGAGGGTACAGTTACTTTATGTAAGATGTAAACTCGAATTCCGCAGCCTTGGCTGCGGAATCACTTTAACCATAATCTCACTTAAAAAGATTCCTATTAATCTCCAAACTTTTTTATTTCCTAGAATGCTCACGATTGCTAATCCACACTAATTTCCTATAATATCGACGCACCTAAAAAAGCGACTTGAAATTAAAAAAAGGAATAATAATGAGTGGTATAAAATGGATGTTAATTGGATTTTTTGCTTCTGCTTCAATGTCCCATGCCAATTTACCTTATTTTCCCTTAGATTTTCCCAGAGATGAAGCGGCTCATTATCAAAATATACCTTATTCATTTGATCGTCTCATTGAATGGTGGTATTTCAATGGCAAGTTGGTGACTGATGAGGGTAGGCATTTAAGTTTTGATGTTGCTTTGTTTAACTCAGCTATCAATGTAAAAGGACGTGTTTATACACAACCCATGCTGCATATGCAAGTAGCGGATTTGGATAATAAAATAGGCTATGGGGTTGCTAAAGACTATTTTCTTAATGAAGGTAAATTTGCTACAGATAAATTAAATATTATCTTAAAAAATGATTACAGCTTACAAAAAAAGATTCAGCAGGGAAAAGAGGTATATTTGTTGAAAGCGGAGGGACGCCAAAATAATACGGTTTTAAAATTCAATTTAGTTTTGGAACCCAATGCACCGTTTTTTTTGATCAATGAGAATGGACTGATGCCAATGGCTGATGATACCAATTCCTATTATTATTCCATACCCCATTTTAAAACAACGGGGAATCTTAAACTCAACGACAAGATTTATCAAATTAATCAAAACCCTGGCGATTCATGGATGGACCATCAATGGGGTGATTTTAATCTGGATGCGAATGGTTGGGAATGGTTGGGGGTTCGCCTGAATAATGGAATCGTTGCTAACATTTTTCTTATTTTCAATTTCAACGGCAACAATGTAATCGGTGGTTTAGCCAATGTCATTCTTCCTTCAGGGGAAAAGCAATTTATTTCTTATCAGGAGATGGAAGTGATTCGTGAGGATTATTGGCTTGACCCAGAATTATCAATTCTTTATCCCACTACATATCGGATTAATATACCCAGTATAGGCCTGTCATTTACTAATGTTGCAGCTTTTCCCGAGCAGGAAAAACATGGTTATTGGGAAGGATATTGCGAGATATCAGGGAACTACAATCAACACGAAGTTTCGGGTTTTTCTTATACAGAAATTGTTTACCAGAATCCAACTTTATCTTTTTCTCCCCGGCTAAGTGGATTTGAGAATGAATAAAATGATCAAACCTCAGTGAGTGCACATCATGGAAGCGAGAATAAATGAGACTATTAATAAAGATGATTAAAAAACTTCTTTTTTTTCCATTCATAATGATAATTTTTTTCATCGCCATTTCAGTGAATGGTGCTCCTGAGTCTAAAGAAATTCAGCTCGAGATAAACAAACTGGCTGAAATCGATAAAATAGGTACTAAAGTAAGCCTTACTCAATTGCCTGCTCCTTGCGATAAGTTATTAACTCAACCTTTAATGACGAAAAGTATCGAACAATATTATGCGCGTAACGCCATTATAAAAATAATATACGCAAATAGAGATCAAACTAGCAATACTTACAGTCGCTCCATCGTAATGTTTGTTGATAGCAACAAAAAACGAAATAAACCGAATATTGCACAAACTAAAAAAGAACTGATGGCAGTTGAACTTGCCTTTATCACTATGAACTTTAATGAACTCCCAAAGAGCATTATAGAAGAAGTTCTGCATACGAATACCCCTTTTGGTAAACTGCTGGTCAAACATCATGTACAAATACTTACTCGAGACCGAAATTATTATAAAATCAGGTGCGACAGCAAATTGGAGTCATTAATCCATTGCAATTTAAATAATTTTATTTATGGGCGTAAGAATACCATTATTAGAGCGGATAATAAAAAATGGCTGGCACATGTTGTAGAGATTTTACCGAATCCTGCCGCAGAAACTTCCCAATACAAGGTCAAAAAAAGTTTTATATAACTGTTTGTTTCAGTGAGTATTAAATGTTTATTATGATATTATTTAAGCCAATAAGTTATTATATTAAAGTCATTGATATTTCATAATACTACTGAATCTAATTGAGATTTTAATTATTTAAAAATAGAGCAAAAGGAACTTGGTGATTTATGTGGAATCAAAAAGCAACAAAACCCTTCCTCATTATTTATATTGGCTTTTTATTTCTTGCAACTTTTTTTATTGTTCCTACCTTCACTAGTTTTTATTATTACGCTTGGGGAAAACACTTGGCTTGGTCCTATTTTGATGGGCCGCCCATGATTGCTTATTTTTTCCATATTTCTCGAGCGATTTTTGGCGAGAAATTTTTTTCAATTAATATTATTGGTTTTTTGTGCTTGATTGCAGGTGCTTATTATATGTACAGGATAGGTTGCCTTTTGCACGATCAGCGAACAGGATTAATTAGTGCGTTGATATGGGTTGCTTTGCCTACTACTACAGAAAGTATTTTCGTTCGTGTTTTATATGATGCACCATTGAATTTATTTACTATCCTGTCTTTTTTTTATTTTGCTCGTTATATTTCATTCAAGCGAATTCTTGATTTATATCTTTGTGCTTTGTTAATTGGCGCCATGCTTTTATCTAAATATACAGCCGCAGTGACTGTGATGGGGATGCTGTACATTGTATTTTCAAAACAGAGACAACTGTTTAAAAGTATGCACTTTTATCTTGCCAGCCTTGTCATTATTCTCATGGTTGCTCCTGTTATTTATTGGAATGCTAATCACAATTGGGTATCAATTACTTATTTATTAAATTTTCACAGTCAAACTCAAAATAATACTACAGCAGCTCATAGTCTCTTAGTACTGTTAGGTTCATTACTGATTAATTATTCGGTTTTTTTATTGTTCGCTGCATGGGGTTGGTTCAAGTATCGACAAACTAAAAACTCATCCGATAACCCGGTTTTGGAACTGACTTATACGGTATTGTTTGTGGGACTATTATTCTGGATTATCGCAACTTTATTAGGCGGTGATACCCGAGCGGTTTACTTAACCCCGCTTGGGATGAATCTTGCCTTAATCACTGGGTTTAACGTTGCACGATATCATTATCAACGCTTTTTCATGATCGTTTACCCCTTCTTTTTAACTTTTAGTATCCTTGTAATTATTGTTAATTCATGGCCAATCGCAACTTATCTGAAAAAGGACGGAGCTTATACGGTACTAAAAAAAGCGATTAACGCGCCAGAAATTATAAAAAAAGGACAACCAGTAGTTACAGGTTATTTTGCTAATGCTGCAGTATTGAGTTTCTTTATGCCCAGCGATCCTGTTTATGCAATTCCTTGCGGTGATATTAATCAATATCAATATTGGGGAGAAGCTTTTTTAGATGCTTTATCTAAAGGAAAAATTGATAAAATTTCTTATATTGATTTTAGAGATACAAAGCAATGTGCAGAACAATTTTTTAACCATTGCCAATCAGTGGCGACATTGTCTCATCATAAGATGATTCCGGTAATCCACAAATTGACCCAACCTATATATTTGTATGTCTATGAATGTTCTTCACCTCGTATACAAACTTCTAATGCATAGATAAAAATGAACTGGTTTTTCACTATCACTTAGTCCCTGGCGTGTCTTGGGTTTGCAATTTATTTTCTCATTCTGGTTTTCTTTTCAATTGCACTTGTAGTTTTATAAAGTAATAATAAATCCCGTTTTCCACCGGTTACAAACATATGGTGTTTGTATTAAGCTTTATTTCTTTAAGGAAGAAAAATGAAACAAAAATTACTCATTGGATTTACTGTTGCCGCACTATCTTTTGCAACAATATCGCATGCAGATTTTACATTTTATTCTAGTGCAAATAGTTGTGAAGATGTTCCTGGAAATTGGGCAGGATCAGGAAAGGCCTCTAATTGGTTAATCGAGTGTGTGTATAATGGATCGGGAACAGTCAGTGCTCTCGATAGTGCTGGGAACTTTAAAATCGAGGTCAGCGCAGACAAACGTTCAGGAAGTATTTTGTGCCCCGACCATCATACCACAAAGCTGGAAGGAGTTTGTGTTAATGGAACGGTTACTATTAAAACAGAATACGGTAACTTAAATGGTATTTTTACAAAAAATTCAGGCAGTGCAAAAGGAGCACTAAATATTTCTCCAGGGGTGGATGTTGATGTGGCAATTCAATTTAAACGTGTAGATTAAAAAATTCTCACCTGGTAGCAGGGAGTTAAAATGACGAGGCTTTGCTAAAGTCCAAGTTTCACTTCGCTGCATTCAGGCTATATGTGCCAGTGCCCAACCTCAGCCAGGGAACGGGCTGTATTTGGCGTATCTTGCGAAAAAACTATCCTAATCAATACTCACATACTGATGTATGCTGCGCTTGCTTAGAAAAATTTTTTCACAACCTACGCTCAAATCCAACCGTTCTAATAAACATTCAAAGGATCTATTCACCTAATTTAATGATTTTTTTAAAGCCACTATATGCTGATATGCTTCATTTATCCGTTCTTGGCTGATTTCTCCAGATTGGACTTTGGTTTCAATTATATTGATGACTTGAGCTGGATCTTGAGCCGGAACAGATAAGTTGTTACCGAACATCAGCATATCTGCCCCGGCATTAATCGCCAATACTAAGGCTTGCTCAAGACCATAATTGTCGCTAATTGCTTTCATTTGCATATCATCTGTAATAATTACGCCTTTGAAGTGCAGTTGATTTCGTAGAAGACCCGTTAATATTTTGTGGGATAGAGTTGCTGGTAATCCAGATGGATCTAATTGACGATTTACAATATGTGCTGTCATGACCATACCGCACGTAACAGGAGAGTTCAGCAATTGCTCAAAAGGATTTAATTCATAAGGTCGCCAAGTATCGGTAACATCTACAAAACCCAAATGTGAGTCTTTGGTAGAGCTGCCATGTCCTGGAAAGTGTTTATAAGCACACTGAATTTTTTGATTTAAGAAATGATATGTATAAATGGTTGCATAGCGTATTACTTGCTTGGGATCGCTGGAAAAGCTTCGATCTTTTTTTCCAATCACAGGATTATCTGGGTTGACGTTTACATCCAGTTCTGGAGCAAAATCCAAATTAAATTCTGCCTTTTTTAAAGTTCGAGCCATGGAGCCGGCTGTGGATTCAGCTTCTTTAGTTTCTCTTTTTCCAACTTCGGCAGCGGATAAGGCTGGAGGAAAGCCATATTGCTCTCCTAAACGATTTACATGTCCTCCCTCATAATCCACTGAAATTAATAGAGGCAATTGCAGTCGATGATGTTTCAAATTACCTTGTTTGGCAAAAAAGTGTAGTTCATGATTAAGTTTTTTTACCTGTTCTGGACTTGCAATATTTTTGTCAAACGTTTTTGTGCGATAATTGTAGTCAAATAAGATGACGCCACCAATATTATTTTCTTCAATCGCTTTTACTATTGCAGATTGTTCATTAATCTTTTTTCCATCAAAGCCAATAAGAAGCATTTGGCCAATTTTATCGCGCAAACTCGTTTCAGATGCAACACCAGCGAGGCAGCTCGTGGAAAAAAGTAAAGCAAGAAATAATGAATAAAAACAGTTCATATGTGGTGCCCATGTATTTACCGAGTGGAGCCAATTTTATCATTAGGTGTTGTTTTGTGCAATCTGATTCTTGTTTTGCCTGTTCTGGCTTAGTATACCTGAATGATGAGAGTTGCTATTATTTCTCTTTTATTAATTAAATAATATAAGGTATAAATTATGATTGCCGCGAGTGAGTACTTTAATAAAAATTGGCAACAATATCAAAGTGCTATTAAAAATAATACATTATATCATCGTGAAATGTTGCAGGCGTTACAAAAATTTCTCGCAACCCATATAGGAAACCGTCCTTTTTCTTTTGTAGATGTTGGTTGCGGGGACAGCAGTACCGTTGTTTCTGTGCTTACTGCAACCTCAATAAAGAAATATATTGGTATTGATGCAGCATCAGATGTTCTAAAAATTGCAGAAAACATGCTTTCTTCACTGGATTGCAAAAAAGAGTTCATTGCAGATCATATGATTGCAGCACTTCCTCGTTTATCCGCTCCTGTCGAGGTGATTTTCACCAGCTATGCGGTTCACCATTTATCGTTACACGATAAAAACAGTTTTATTGCTATGTGCAAACAAAAACTAAATCCTAATGGTTTTTTATTAATGGTTGATGGTGTTCTTAGACCGCATCAAACACGTGATGAGTGGCTGGATGCTTTAAAATCACGGATGTTGGAAAGTGATCCCGAAATAACTGATGATGAAATTGTTGCACGGATGGAGCATCCACGTGCTGATGATCATCCCGAAAAAATTGATACATTTGTCCAAATTGCCCGTCAGCAATCTTGGAGTAACTTTCAAGTTCTTGTAGACAAAGGGATATTTGCTTTTATGGCATTTACCAAATAATTTTCCTGGGTTATGTCTTCGTGAATAGATGCACGCCGTCACGATCAACATCATTCTGCTCATCCTGAGAAACTGAAACATCCTCAAGAAAAATCTAAATTAGAACCTCATTTTCATAAAAAAGAAATAACGTGACTGGAAAGTAAAACTAAGAGCAAATAAATTTCTTAAGCAAAATTATATTGAGGAAAGTTGGCTTTCCCTTTTAAGAAAGGCAAGGCCAAGGAAGTGATTATCTATATCAACGTAATTGACCCAAGCATTTCGCCAGCAGCCTGGATGATATGGAGCTGGTGATGAATTGGGTCCTGGAGCATTTAATACACACATACCATACATATTCCTATGATAACCATGGCCGCATCCTTGAGCTGCACTGGCAATGGACGTATAACCTATGGCGAAGAATAATGAGCTTACTATAATACCTGTACGTAACATTATTGAAATGCTTGAACTTGTATTCATTACATCCTCTTTGACTTTACTTTTTACTCTTTGGGTCGGTTTATTATCGAAGCAGTCATTCTTGAAATACAGGTTAATTTTCCTTTTTCATTAGAAATCTTAACTTGCCAAACTTGAGTAGAACGTCCCAGATGAAGAGGAGAGGCGATTGCTGTAACTACACCATCCTTAACCGAATGAATATGATTGGCATTAATTTCCAAGCCGACACAAAAAAAATGATTCAGATCAATAACGGCGTTTGCTGCAGTACTGGCTACTGTTTCGGATAATGCGACATTGGCACCACCATGAAGAATTCCTATAGGCTGTTTGGTACGCGCGTTTACAGGCATGGTTGCTTTTAAAAAATCATCACCAATTTCAATAAACTTGATGTCCAGAAATTCAGACATAGTATTTTTCCCAAATTGATTGAGATCTTCTAGAGTAATTTCTTTGAACCATATAGCCATGTTATATCCTTTTTATTAAAACCTAAAATAAGATAAACTTTATTTATCCTAAAACCAATAAGAAATTTATGATGAATCAAATATGTATGAGATGTTATATCTCGGGAAAAGTTCAGGGAGTGTGGTATCGCGCTTCAGCACAAAGAGAGGCGAAAAAACTGGGTATCACGGGTTGGGCGCAAAATCTGAGTGACGGGCGTGTAGAAATTTTTGCTTGTGGAGCGGTTGAAAATTTGAAATTATTTTATGCATGGTTGCAGGAAGGGCCGCAACTCGCTGTTGTAGAAGAGTGTACTTATGAAGAGCTCAGTTGGCAGGAATATGAAGGTTTTGATACTTTTTAAGTGCATTTAAATTGTATCCTGTGGGTGAAGGAAAAGCCGTAGCACAGGATGCACTGCGCTGCACCGAGGGTTACACGTAGTGTGCTTTGATAAACTGTTCTATAGATTCAATTAACCGAAAAACTTGATCGGGCACAAATATTTCAAGTTGGGCAAAAACATGGATCATCCCCTTAAATTCTTCTAATTCAACAGAAACTCCTAAAGTTTTTATTTTTTTTGCAAAAGCAATTGCTTCGTCAAATAAAGGATCGTATTCAGCAGCTGCAATGTAACAGGGTGGTAATAATTCCAAATGTTTAAAATACATTGGTGATGCTTGAATTCGATCGCCGCCATTTTTGAAATAATTGTCAAAATACCATTTAACTTTCTCTCGTGTGAGCAAAAATCCATCTCCATTACGTTGATATGATTCATAGTTCATAGAGAAATCAACAGAAGGATAAATTAACACTAATCCTTTAATTGTATGATCACCACATTCTTTCATTTGATGACAAACAGAAAGTGCCAAATTTCCTCCAGCACTATCGCCCGCTAAAAAAACATGGTCCATATTCACTTGAAACTCTTTAAGCAACTCCACTTTTTGTTCGAAAACTGCCATACAATCGAGTAATCCTGCCGGGTATGGATATTCTGGAGCTAAACGGTATCCAACAGAAAGGACTACGGAGTTACTGGCAACAGCAATTCGCCGACAAAGAGCATCATGAGTTTCGAGACTTCCTGATAAATGTCCACCACCATGAAAATAAATAATTAAGGGTAATTTTTTTTGTGGAGCTGGATGATAAATTCGTGTCGCTATCTCATGATCAGCAAGCCGAAGCATTGAATTGCTGATCAGGGGGACAAATAATTTAGGTAGAGCAAAAGCGTCTGCTGTCTTTTCAGCGAGATCACGTACTTCCTCGGGTATAAAAATAGCTGGTTTTGTATTGGTCAAAGCCAGAAAATTTTGTAGTGATTGTGGTATCTGGCCATGCGACATTATTGCCTCCTGCTCCAATTAAAGAATTAAATAGTTAATCTATATCGTATATCACTTCATTATCTTCAGCGAGTTTTGACGAGGTCTATTGTATTATTGGTCTTTGGGGATTTTATTAACAATAGTGCTACAACAAGTAACCAAACAAGGCTTAAAATAATAATAAAACTTAATAAAGGATTGACCATTAAATAGCCCATCACAATGACACTGAGTGTTGCAAAACACATGTTAACAAAACTCATCATGGCTGCGGCGCTGGCTTTGTCCTTAAGTGCATTAGAAGCAACAAAAGAGCCTCCTGAAAATAGAAAACTGCTAAATAGATATAAACTGGCTGTAATAAGAAAAAACCATAATGAGGATTGAGTCCCAAAATACCACATGATTAATAAATTAATTATTCCTGCAGCAACACCAAGAAAACCAATGGTGATGAGTTGGTTTGCTGAAAAACGTGCGAGCAATCGTTTGGCTAATAATCCACCTAAGAGCATCCCAATAATATTAAGGATATTCCAATACCCATATTCAGCTGCCGAAAGTTTCAATATTTTTTCTGAAATTTGAGGTCCAGCAGCAGAAAAGCAGTAGGATATTGCAGAGCAGCAACCTACTACTAATGAAAAAATTACCAATTTTGCAGAAGCAAGTGCAGCATAATAATCGCGAACAATAGTCAAGATATATATAGATTTAGGATGAGTCAATGTTTCACTAAATATACAAGTTCCCCACAGCATTATTAAACCATGTGCGAGTAAAATCCAAAAACATCCTTGCCAATGAAGAAATTCAGTAATTATCCCACCTATGACTACAGCGATACCGATTCCTAGTGCAAAGGACAAAACTGAATAGGCCATGGCCGTTTTGCGTTGTGTTTCGGGTAACCATTCATTAATTAACATGAAGGTGCAGGCAAGCCCACTGGCAGCACCCAAGGCAGTTATCAGTCGTCCGCCTATAAGTAACCAGTAGCTTTCTTGAAGCAATGCGAGCAAACATACAACAAGCCCAATCAGGTTAATTACCAGACCTATACGTAATGCTTTTAAACGGCCAAATCGATTAGCAAGCGGTCCATAAATCAATTGACCAACTACATAGCCAATCAAAAATGCCGAGACTATCCATTCGATAACGCCGGGACCTAAAGCATATTCAGTTTGGATTTTTGGTAAAGCGGGAGTGATGATAGCTGCTGAAACGGATGCAATAGAAATGTAGTTGAGCAACCAAAACAGATTAAATGAGGAAATTTTTTCTGTTGCACTCATGACTATCCTTATGGACTTTTTAAATTAAGGGGTTCATTGTAAGTACTTCTTTATCTGAGTCAACAATTCTTTTTTGTCATGTGCAGAGTTTATTGAGAAATATTCATTCTGAATAAATATAGTAAATTCGAGTTGCATTACTCTATAGGTGCTTTGCGAAATGTCCTGACTATGTTATTTGTTTGATTGTCGATAATCTCACCGCGGATATCATCAAAGTGTCCATTAACTTGAATTAACATCCAGGTATAAAGCTGATCAATATCGTTTCCTGTTTGGGTTGCGATTCTTTCTTCTTTACAGTAGACATTTGCAGTAAATTGTTCGCTCATTTTAAGAATCCTTTAATCCAAACATCATATATATAAGTTTAGCTTTTTTTAACTGTTTCACCACGTTATTTAAGGATATATTGACTATAATTTATATAGGAGGGATTTTCAGGAGATTGTTATGGGTACCAATTTTTTAGCTTCAGCACTAGGTTGGTATTTGGTAATTATGAGCTTACTTTTACTTACACGACGTGAAGTTGTAATCACCGCCATGAGAGAATTGATGGGACAACGAGCGGTTATGTTAGTTGTTGGTATAATCACATTAATTATCGGATTATTAATGGTTCTGAGCCACAACGTGTGGGTAATGGGTTGGCCAGTCATAGTGACAGTCTTTGCCTGGCTAATACTAATTGGTGGTTTGTTTAGGCTCTATTGTCCAGATACTGTGTATAAAGTTTGGAATAAAATGATAAATAAATCGGAAGTGTTTATCGCAAGTGGAGTAATTACATTAGTTATTGGTCTATTTTTATTATATAAAGTTTATTTTGGCTGATAAAATGACCCAAAATACATAGGTCGAATCGAACTTATACCTATATTTCCTGGGTTTTAAGCGGGGTAAAAAATTTATTTTGCCCCCTTAATTAAGCTCTTTGAATGTTACAGATAAACTGGTATAAAAAATAGTAGTTGTACTTTCATATCCGGAGTCCGTACCGAGAATTAGCCATACCTCACCTTTATTATTGGTTCTGGTTGTGTAGCTGGCGAGTTTTTCTTGCATTTCTTCAGTGGGTAAGTAAGGTAATGTCTTTAATCTGTAAACGGAGTTTGCAGTGTCTACCCCAAAGGAACCAATAGTGATCATATCGTTTCCATCAAGAGCTTGATTTCCTTTGTCCAAATTGATTCTGTAATAATTAGAGTCATCCACGTATCGTTGAGGTTTATGAGATACAGCCCCAATTTTTACATAGACTGAATCACCAGGTGAACCTCCTACACCCATAGAGCCCTCAGGAGCATTTGAGGCAAATTCAAAAGAAAAACTGGCGTGATAGGTTGTATTGGGTTTTAAATCCTTTACCTTTTTATAAGCATACATAAATAAATCATCACTATGATTATTGCCTGATATTTTTAATCCATGAAGAGAAGTATTAATTTCATGAGGTAATTTAGCACCGTTTTTAAATTGAAGTTCAAAAAACTTTTCTTTGCCTTTAGGGTAATCAGCGAAAGAGACCTTAAAATTTTCTTTTTTGGAGAAAGTATACTTATATGATTTTATCTCCGGATTATTTAAAGCAAATGCGGAGTAAGAAGCTATTAGAAAAAGAAAAAATAAAACAGATCTTTTCAAGATTTATCCAATTTCTGGTTGATAATGCTGCATTTTAAAATTAAACCTCCAATAGAGCAATAAAGCACTGATGAGCGCACCTAATGACATACCCCACCAGAGGCCAACGCCTCCCCATTGCAGAGGAATTGCAAACAAGTAACCTATAGGTAACGCAACTCCCCAAAAACTAATCATTGAAATCATTAAGGTATAACACGTATCTTTTAACGCACGTAAAGCGCCAAATAGCGAGATGCGGGCTGATTCGAATATTTGAAATACTGCACTAACTGCCAGAAGTTGAATTGCAAAATGTAACATTTCCTGGTTGCCGGGCTCATGAATATCAAAATCAATAGCAATAAGTACTTTAGGGAAAAGCCAATAAATAAGTGCAGCACTAAACATAAAAGTAACTGAGGTAAAAGTACCGATGTAACCTACATGTTTTGCAGTAATTACATCGCCTTCTCCCAATAAATGCCCCATGCGTACAGTGATTGCCTGAGCTATTGAAAAAATAATTGATGTTAAAATACATAAATATTGTAATGTGATCTGATTGGCTGCCAACAATTGATTGCTCAGTGAACCCATAATTAAAATCAATACAAAGAAAAAGCCAATTTCAACACAATACATTATTCCTAAAGGGGCCCCAATTTTGAGTAGCTCAATTAAGTAAAATGGTTTGACATAAGTAAAGAGTAGGCGAGTATAGGGTTTATAGTTTTTATTTGTAAAAATATACCAAGAGAAAAATAATACGGTAATCCACAGACCTATAGTTGTCCCCCAACCTGCACCAGCAATCCCCATGGCTGGTAAGCCAAATTTTCCAAAGATCAGGGCAAAACTAAATAAAATGTTCAATGAGACATTCAATGCACTAAAAAATAGTGCAAGTCGAGTTTTGCCAAGTCCTATAACAAACTCCATGAGTACCACCGTAATAAAATTTGCTAATAACCCCCATGTAAGTGCATGCAAATATGATTCAGTGAGTTTCACTAAAGCTTGGTTTTGGCCAAGATATAAGAGTAGTGGAGCAATATGCCAAAAGAAATAACAGGCAGGAATGGTCAAAATACAGGCTAACCAAAATCCATCTCGAAACACTAAAGAAACTCCATGTTCATCTTGAGCACCATGTTGATGAGCTACTAAGACATTAATCGCATTTAATATACCGATAACAATGATGTTAAATGTCCCAAAGAGCCAGGCCACCAGTGAACCTGCTGCCAATGCATCTTGGTTAACACGAGCTAAGAATATAGTAATAAAAAAGTAAACAGAAGATTGTAATAATCCGGTGAGAATTAGTGGAATAGCTAATCTTAATAAGGATTGAAAATTATTTTTAAATGCTTTCACAACTTTACTGCCGTAGTTTATCCCTTTCGTTATTCGAAAAAATAATACGAGAAGAGATTAAATTGATATGCTAAATAACCTAATTATAGTTGTTACATTTAATAATGAGCATATTTGTGATTCATCCATGTATTAAGTTTTGAACGAAGTATATCAATAATCTTAGCCGATTTGAGCACCGGCTAAGATAAATTCAAGTTAGCAAGTAAGAGAAGTCGATTTAGGTGCTTTAGGACAGTAATCATCATAGAAGCATTTTATGTCTTCATGTAATCCTATTAATTCCTCAATATCATAAATTTCTTTTTGAGCTTGTTTGTTTAACTCATCGTATTTTTCAATGTATTCTTCGAATAGACTCTTTATATCAGGGTCATTCACGCGTTTATCTCTTTGAATTGTTACAATAAAATCATCTAATTCAGTTTTTATTCCCTCATATTCATCTTTATTTCCTAGAATTTTCACTTCGGGATCAGGTTTATTGAGTGCTTGATATACGAGATAGAGTGCAAGTAATCCAATAGGAATTAAAACAATTAAGCCCAAATAAACACCGGCATAAGATGTTTCTTGTTCTGATGCTCGGCATACAGCCATATCTTGATCGCTGCAGGCTGCTATAGTTTGGACTTGCTCTGGAAGCACAGGACACGCTGCTTGCTCAGCGATCAAGTTGGGCAAACAATTTTCTTTTCCTGAAGAGTATTTGTTCGATTCAAAGAAGGATGGACGTAATTTTGATGAGTGATGAGATTTTTGTCTTGGTTGTGGTAATAAGTCAAGTTTGTCCGGTTCTTTGGGTGGCTCCAAACCTTTAAGTGTGTATTGGAATGTGATCCAGCGATGCATCGACTCCATCAATTCATTTAACTCCTGAGCTTGTCCAGAAAGTGTTACGAAGTCAGTGCTTTTTACTTTAGGACCATTTAAATGACCAATAACGTAATTTACTTGTTGCTTAAGTACTTGATTGGTTTTTGTAAGATCGGCTGTGGTTGATGGAAATTGTGCCAAAGTATCTTGATTTTCTATGAATGTGTTTAACTTTTTTGGCTCAGATGTTAACCATTTTTTTAGAAAAGATAAATTTTGTTCCTCATGAATCGCTTTATGATAAGCAAGTGTATTTGCATGAATAATTTCTTCAATATGAATGGATGATTCATCAATAAAATGTTCAATTTGTTTCAATAATAAAGATAATTGCTCCTTAAATTGAAAAACGGTATACACTTCACCAGCTTGTTCTAAGAGGTCCATTGTTTGAGTAATAACTTTTTGAAACTGGTTGAGCTCATTTAAATCAGTTATGGCTTTGGCATAATGATCTAACACTTTACTTTGCATGTTGATTAACTGAAAATTGGGACAATCTTTAAGTTCTTCGCTTGTTAACTGCAATACAGAGATAGGGTTTTCTACGACAGCAGTTGAAATTTTCCCACATTCTTTTACTGCCTGGGTGGGGTAGGCTTTTAAATCAGCTGGCCTATCGATTGTGAAGGTATAAGGATGAGGATTAACCTGATTCGTGTTCAGAGCAAAATGTAATATTCTGTTGCGCTCAGTAGATAATTGCTCAATGGTTTTTGATAATTCACCAAGACGATCTTTTAATAATTGTGATTCAATCTTATGTGTTAACTGTGGGTGGATTTCATCATCAATTACGCTGCGGAAATTAGCTAAAAAAAGTCGATCTGAACCTGCAAAGGGAGAAATGTTTTTTTCAATAGTGCGTACGTAACGGGTGACATGCTCCAGTTGTTCTCTTGCTTGTTTGATATTCGGATTTTGACTTATTCCTTTCAGAATATGATTCAGATCCAATAAGAAAAAATTCATAGGCTGGTTTAAATGAGTTTGGGGCAATGCCTGATTTCTTAATAATAAATAATCTCCAGTTTTTTGCATTAAGTCATATAAAGTAGTCCATTGGAGGCGTTGGCCATCAATAGGCTGAACGTGAAAGTCATCCCGGGTTAAAACGTGACGGGTCCTGAACGCATTAGAGTAAAACCAGGAGTGCTCATAAACATTGATTAAGGCCTGGGAATCATCAGCAAACCAGGAGCTGGGGTTTGATAAATAATCAGGATGAATTCCTGAGTTACTGCGGGTTTTAAGAATCAATATTCTTTGCTCTAATTCTTCCTCAGTATAACAGGACTCCGAGTGGACCCAAAAACGAGATTGATGCTGCTGAGGCTGATATGAGGTGTAATACTCTCTTTTTTCCTTTGCCATACTTCTCACTCCTTGAGATAGAAATAACATGAAATTTATTGTACGGTTGGCAACTAAATAGAATATTTTTGAACCAATTAATTTGATAACATTCTTTACATAAATATGCAACATTGGAGAAATTGACATATTGGAAATATGGTGCAACATTCTGTTTTTTGTTAAATTACATTTTTTAACTTGAACGAGTAACTTATGCCTTCTTTTGATATTGTCTCTGAAACAAATATGGTTGAATTACGTAATGCTGTGGATAACGCTTTGCGTGAGATGGGTACTCGCTTTGATTTTCGAGGAGTAGAGTCAAGTATAGAACTTAAAGATCTGACAGTGACATTACGAGCCGAATCTGACTTTCAGGTCAGGCAATTAGAGGACTTATTCCGTAATCACTGCAGTAAACGTAATCTTGATGCTTCTGGAGTGGATATAGAAGATGAGCCAGTGCATAGTGGAAAATTTTATTCCTTAAATATGACATTTAAGCAGGGAATAGATCAGCCAACAGCTAAAGACATTGTGAAATGTATTAAAGACTCCAAAGCTAAGGTCCAAGCCTCTATTCAAGGAGATAAAATTCGGGTCACCGGTAAAAAACGTGATGATTTGCAGGAAACAATTGCGCTTTTAAAAAAATCAAATATCAAATTGCCGTTGCAGTATGAGAATTTTCGAGATTAATCGTTACTTACACTCATTTTATAATGTATTTTATTGTTAGAATAAATTTGAGTAGTCTGTTTGCAAGCAAACGGACTATTTTTTAATTCACAATTTCATCAATTTTGGCAGAGATCCTTTCTAATAAATAAGGGTCTTTGTTTGCAAGACTACGGGCCACTTTAAGTTGAGCTACTGCTGCTCTTTTTTGTCCTTCCAGAAGTAAGCACTGAGCTTGGGTAAAATAGGCGTAGCCTTTTTGATGTGATTGTGCTTGGGCTCGAGCTAACTCACGACATAAAACAAGATCTTGCTTATATTTCCTACTGCCTTTAAGTAGGATACTTGCTGCTTTTTCATGTTGATTTGCAGCCAATAAACCTTGGGCGTACGCCATAAGTGCTGCATAATTATCCGGGTAATTTTTTTGTATTTCTCCCAATCGGGAGAGTGCTTCTTTATGTTGGAATAACCCTGTTTCAGTTTGTGCCATAGCAATTTGAAAATAGAGATTATTATTTTGTACCAATAAAGGTGTCAAAATGGCAGCTGCTTTTGTATAATTATTATTGTTGATTAAGGTAAGGGCATGACCATATTGGCAAGCATATGCAGGAGTTTTTTTGTTACATTGATGCTCATAATAATCAAGTAACATTTTAGGATCGCGGATGACTGACGTGCGAATTAATTCTTTGACTAAGGGATATTCGAGAGAGTCTATATGTTTTTTGTGTGAAAATTGCGAGGTTCGGTTTTCTGCTTCAGCGATTCTATCTCCATCAAGAGGGTGGGTTCGTAAAATGGCAGGTACGTTTGCAGTGTAATAATAACGAGAATTTTCCTGCATTTTTTTAAAAAAAGCAGCCATACCCTGAGGGTTATACCCTGCTTTAATCAGCATATCGATTCCAATTCTATCCGCTTCTTTTTCTTTAGAACGGGTAAAGTTGATGTTATCTTGGGAAAATCCTGTCATGGCACCCATCATTCCCGCCATCCCAACTGTGGGATTGATGACGCCTAAAGCAGCAGAGGCCAGTATGGAAGCTAGCATGGGGATACGCATTTGTTTTTGATGCTCGATCATTCTGTAGAGATGATGCAAACGCACGTGCGCGATCTCATGGGCCATAACTCCAGCAAGTTCACTTTCACTACTCGTGGTTAAAATAAGCTGTGAATTAATGCCTATATGTCCTCCTGGACCAGCAAAGGCATTGATTTCATTTGATTTTACTATAAAGAAATCAGGTGTTTTAATATGACCTGCATGAGCAAGTTTTTTCCCAATACGGTTAATGTATTGGCTTGCTAAAGGGTTTCGCTCCACGCTTTCCGACTGATTAATTTGCTGTATGAATTCTTTTTCTAATTGTTCCAACTCACTCGTTGAATATGGAGACAGCGCCGCAGAGAAAGAGGGCTGCGCAAGAAAAGTTGCTAACAGTATCCAACAGACGGTTTTCTTAATTTTCAATTTAATCATTAGGCTACTCAAAAATTGAATAATTTGTTATCATTCAAGCATCGTAACTACTCATCCCTTCTCGTTATCCCGAGGCTTATCCTTGGGAAGGCGTCTATTGAGCACGTGAGCAGTTACCATGCATCTTAGAAAGGTACTAAAACAATGCACAAAAAGTTTTTGCTCGCAGCACTTGATCAGGCCCGACTTGGACAAGGCCATTGCGCCCCAAATCCCTGCGTTGGTGCTGTTGCTGTGCAAAATGAAACTATTATAGCACAAGCATGTCATAGCGGTGCAGGGACTCCGCATGCAGAACAATTATTGTTAACACAGATTCCTCCTAAAATTCCAGGGGTTACTCTATATATTTCTCTCGAACCCTGTAATCATTGGGGAAGAACGCCGCCGTGTGTCGATGCAATTATTAATCATGGCGTGGAAGAGGTTGTTTTTGCTTATTTAGATCCCAATCCAGTCGTTGCTAAAAATAATTCTTCAGATAAATTACGTGCTCATGGCATCAAGGTAACTTATTACCCTGTAGATGAAATTACAGAATTTTATAAAAGTTACTCCCACTGGACTTTAACCAAAATGCCAAGGGTAACGGTAAAAATAGCACAAACATTGAATGGTAAAATTGGCCGCGCAGTAGGAGAACGTGTTATTTTGTCAAATACCCAATGCGGGGAGTTTACACATCAAATGCGTGCTGCAACGGATGTAATTCTTACTACGGCCAGAACAATACAACTGGATAACCCTAAGATGAATGTGCGTTTAGGCCAGCAAGAACACGCAAAACCAGTTGCAATAATCGATAGACAGTTGGGTCTTAATCAACAATCCATAATTTTTTCAACAGCAGCTCATTGCCATGTATATCATTGTAATGAGCAGGAAGTTTCTTATCCCACCAACAGTACTTTACATTTAATGCCCATGAAAAATGGAGCAATGGATTTAGGTGCTGTGATCTGCCATCTGGGAGAATTGGGATATCATGATGTTTGGGTTGAAGCAGGAGGTGCTCTTTTTAGTGCACTGCACCAGGAAAAGTTAGTTCATCGAACTTATTTATATATCGTTCCAAGTATTTTGGAGCACGATGCAATTTCAGCATACCAGCAAAGTGGGATATTTGACCGAGAGCATACTATTTCTTGGCATGCTATGGGTGACAATATGATAGCATGTCTGGATTGGCAGGAGGATTAAATGAACACTGGATCAAATGAGGTCGCGTTATGAAGTATTCATTAGCTACAATAGAACACGCAGTGGAAACACTCAAAGCCGGTAAAATGGTTATTTTAATGGATGATGAAGATAGGGAGAATGAAGGAGATCTGGTTGTGGCTGCAGAGTATGCTACGCCAGAAGCAATTAATTTTATGTCTCGTCATGGTTGTGGATTGATCTGCTTATCGATGGCGGATGAATTGATTGATAAATTACAATTGCCAATGATGGCGCAAAATAATAAATCACCTTATGGCACAGCATTTACCGTATCCATAGAAGCAGCGGAAGGTGTCTCAACGGGGATTTCAGCTAAAGACAGGGCTCAAACAATTAAAGTCGCAATTAATCCTGAGAGTGGTCCAACTGACATCATTTCTCCAGGACATGTTTTTCCCTTACGTGCTAGAAAAAAAGGCGTTTTGGAGCGACAAGGTCAAACAGAAGGTAGTGTTGACTTGGCAAAGCTTGCTGGTTTAACTCCTGCTGCGGTGATTTGTGAAATTATTAATGAAGATGGTACCATGAGTCGCCGTGATGAATTGGTTTCTTTTTCCAAAAAACATAATATTCCTCTGGTAACGATTAAAGATTTGATAGAATACCGAATTCGCCATGAGGTGTTGGTCAACTCTGCTGCTTCAACACGTATTCCTTTGCAGAATAAAGGTGATTTTAATATGACCGTGTTTGCAAACGAACTTGATAATGCAGAACATTTTGCTTTGGTAAAGCCACCGGTGTTTGCGAATCGAGTACCTTTAGTGCGTATTCATTCAGAGTGTATTACAGGTGATATTTTGGGTTCCTGTAAATGCGATTGTGGCAATCAATTGGAAAAATCTTTGGCATTGATTGCCGCTGAAGGTGGTGTTTTAATTTATTTACGTCAGGAAGGACGAGGAATTGGTCTAGCGAATAAACTAAAAGCTTATGCCTTGCAGGAGCAAGGGTGGGATACCGTTGATGCGAATCATCAATTAGGTCTTCCTGTTGACAGTAGAAATTATGCTATTGCCTATCAAATACTCAAATATTTTGGTATTGATGCAATAAGGTTATTAACCAATAATCCTTCAAAAATTGCTGCTGTGGATCGTTATGGAATAAAGGTTATGGAGAGAGTGCCTTTAGAAATAGAACCTACTAAGGAAAGTCACAGATATTTGAAAACTAAAAAAGAGAAACTGGGACATTTATTGGCGATAAATTAGGTTGATTTTGTTGATATTTTTGTAGCCTGGGTGAAGCGAAGCAGAACTCGGGGAATCTGTAGAAGGAAACTCCGGGTTCTGCTTCGCTTCACCCAGGGCTAGGCTACAATAAAATCCGAATTTTCTATTTCTCTACCGAACAGTACTTAATTAGCAGGATACAAGGTCAATTATGACAAATTTTATTTTTATTACAGGTGGAGTGGTCTCTTCCTTAGGAAAGGGTATTGCAGCTGCGTCACTTGCTGCGGTTCTTGAGGCACGTGGTCTTAAAGTAACATTGATTAAGCTTGATCCCTATATTAACGTTGATCCTGGAACTATGAGCCCATTTCAGCATGGTGAAGTTTTTGTGACCAATGATGGTGCAGAAACGGATCTGGATTTGGGGCACTACGAGCGTTTTGTAAATACGACAATGACAAAGCGTAATAATTTTACCTCAGGGAAAATCTATGAAAACGTCATTAAAAAAGAAAGAAGAGGCGATTATTTAGGGGGTACAGTTCAGGTAATTCCCCATATTACCAATGAGATCAAACGATGCATCAAATTAGGTGCCGATGGTTTCGATGTGGCAATGGTTGAAATTGGCGGGACTGTAGGAGACATTGAATCATTACCTTTTCTTGAAGCAATTCGTCAAATGCGCATTGAATTAGGCTTACAAAGAACCTTATTTATCCATCTGACTTTAGTACCTTATATTGCTACTTCAGGTGAGACAAAAACAAAACCAACTCAGCACTCAGTGAAAGAACTACGCTCTATAGGTATCCAACCTGATATTTTGATTTGTCGCTCGGAAAAAGCGCTGGCTATGTCTGATCGCGCTAAAATTGCTTTGTTTACCAATGTGGAGAAAGAAGGGGTTATTCCGCTTGAAGATGCGCCCAGTATTTATCAAATTCCAAGAATATTACATGAGCACGGGCTTGATGACATCGTTGTGAAAAAATTGGGTCTCGAAGTAAAGCCTGCCGATTTAAGTGAATGGGATTGTGTGGTGGCAATGCGCGCCGCTCAAACCATGACTGTAAAAATTGCTATGGTAGGTAAATATATTGAATTGAATGATGCATATAAATCCATTAATGAAGCTTTGCTGCATGCTGGACTTCATACTCAAACTAAAGTTGAAATTGTTTATTTGGATGCCGAGTTAATTGAAAAACATGGAGCTTCGCTTTTGGATGGTATCGATGCCATTCTTGTTCCAGGTGGTTTTGGGGAGCGTGGAGTTGAAGGCAAGATCAAAGCAATCCAATATGCCCGAGAGCATAAAGTTCCTTTCTTGGGAATTTGTTTGGGAATGCAAACCGCGGTCATTGAATTTGCCAGAAATGTTGTTGGTTTAAAGGAGGCGAACTCCACTGAATTTAATAAAGATACTCCATATCCTGTGCTTGGTTTAATCAGTGAGTGGATGGATGCAGATGGCTCAAAACAGCTTCGTGATGAACAAGGTGATTTAGGCGGTACAATGCGTTTGGGCGCGCAATTGTGTCAATTGGAAGAAGGTACGCTCGCACGCAAGGTCTATGAAAAGCCACAAATTATTGAACGTCATCGTCATCGCTATGAAGTCAATAATAAATATGTTGAAAGCCTGGTTGAACATGGATTAATTATCTCTGGACGCTCAGCAGATAATTCTTTAGTTGAAATGGTCGAATTATCTGATCACCCCTGGTTTTTGGCATGCCAATTCCATCCTGAATTTACATCAACTCCGAGAGCAAGCCATCCACTGTTTAAACAATTCGTGCTTGCTGCTCGAGAGAAACATCAAGGAAAAAATTAAGAATGAAATTATGTGGCTTTGAAGTAGGTTTAGATAAACCTTTATTTTTAATTGCTGGACCTTGTGTCATTGAGAGTGAAGAACTGGCTTTTGAAACAGCAGGTTATTTAAAAGAAATATGTGTTCAATTGCAGATTCCGTTTATCTATAAATCCTCGTTTGATAAAGCAAACCGTTCTTCTATATCCAGTTATAGAGGCCCTGGTTTTGAAAAGGGATTGTCCATTTTGGAAAAGGTAAAAAACCAGGTGGGCGTTCCTGTTTTAACGGATGTTCATGAAGACACCCCTTTGCTGGAGGTATCCAGTGTAGTTGATGTGTTACAAACTCCGGCCTTTTTATGCAGACAGACCAATTTTATTCAGAAAGTCGCGTCAATGAATAAACCGGTTAATATCAAAAAAGGGCAATTTCTCGCTCCTTGGGAAATGAAACATGTAATTGCCAAGGCAAAATCATGTGGTAATGAGCAGATTATGGCGTGTGAGCGTGGTGTGAGTTTTGGGTATAATAATTTGGTTTCAGACATGCGTTCTTTAGCCATTATGCGTGAAACTGGATGTCCTGTTGTTTATGACGCGACGCATTCCGTACAATTACCTGGAGGAAACAACGGAGTTTCGGGAGGGCAACGTGAATTTGTTCCTGTTCTTGCGCGTGCTGCTGTAGCAGCAGGTATTTCAGGATTGTTTATGGAAACCCACCCTGATCCGGATAAAGCCTTGAGTGATGGTCCAAATAGCTGGCCCCTGGCTAAAATGAAACCTTTACTTGAATCACTAAAGGCGCTTGATGCAGCATATAAAAAGACAGGAGAAATTGAGTAATCAATTTCTTCCTTGCAAATCCTATAGCATTATGGGCAATAGATGGAGGTTAATTTATACTAAAGCAAAAAAAGAAATTGAATTACGGAAGCAAAAAAGGCAAAAATGGAATTAGAGTGGAAAGATGATCCAGTTAATAATAAGGTTGAATTAGATGAGCTCAAAGCCACTCAGGGTGCAGTGGATTTACCAACGGAATTGAAAGCCAAAATAGAACATTTAGGCCCTAAGGATGATGGTTTTTTGGAAACAGAAGAACTCAAATACACCTCTAATAAACCAGCGCCTTAATGGTACTTTATTCTGATTTTACTGTGTTTTTATTTTCTCACTATTTTTTAAATTTTGTAGCCACTTTTCTCTATTTTCTTTTCCCATGTCGTCCTTCTTAATCACATAGTGCAAAAGATAAATTCCTTGATCATCTTTGAGAAACATTTCCAATTCATCTTGAACTTGGTTTTGTGGTTTCTCTATTCTTATTTCAAGTATTACTCTGTTCTCCGTATCCTCAAGGTAATTCACAATAGGTTGGTACCCTAAGGATTTTATATTTTCAACCATGGTATTTGCGAATTGTTTTAGAGACATTTTTTTCTGTAGTCCAGGAAAAAATTGACTTGTAACTAATTCATGCCAATGATTAATATCGTCACCTGCAGGAATGTATTCAATTGTTGTGCCAATTGAACTTTTATTTCCCCAAGCCATTTGCCAAGGGCGATCATCAAATACAATTTTTAATTGTTCATAGTTTTTTATTTCAGGATCAACAGCCTGCGTATCAGTTTTTGTTGCATCACAATAAAGAACACCTCTATAGAGGTAGTATTGCACGCATTGAGTATCATTTTTCGGAGTGACTTTAACTAAATTGTCAAAAGAAAATGAAGCTGCTGCGATTGAGTTCGAAATCACGAAAGTCGAAAGAAGTAGAATCAGTCTGCCGATTTGCTGCATGATGAATCTTTTTTAGGGGAGGTCTATAAAGAATAGCTTATAACTATGAAATAGTTAAGATGAAGATGGAGCAGGGTAAATAGTTTGTTTGAGATGTAAGTGACCTCTCCCAGTTGGAGAGAGGTTTTATAGGGTTCAACAAATCCTAACTCAGTTCGCCCATGGTAGATACCGCATGGTAGCCAGCATCTACATGTACTACTTCACCAGTAATACCCGAAGCAAGATTAGAGCATAAAAATGCCGCAGTATTACCCACTTCTTCAATAGTAACATTTCTATGGAGTGGGGTAATGTTGGCATAAGCACTTTGGATTTTACGGAAATCTTTAATTCCAGCAGCAGCAAGTGTTTTGATGGGACCTGCAGATATGGCATTGATACGGATACCTTTAGAGCCTAGACTTGATGCTAAATAACGTACAGAGGCTTCAAGGCTTGCTTTGGCAACGCCCATAACATTGTAGTTAGGTACTGCTTTCTCAGCACCATAGTAAGTTAACGTTAAAAGAGAACCTTCGGTACCTTCCATCATGGGTAAAGCCGCTTGTGCTAAACCTATTAGGCTGTATGCACTGATGTCATGAGCGATTTTAAAGCCTTCGCGAGTGCAGGATTCTACGAAATCTCCACTAATTTGATCTGCTGGGGCATAAGCAACGGAATGGATTAAGACATCCAAATGATCCCAATGCTTGCGAAGATTAGAAAAGAGAGCATTGATTTCTTCATCATAGGCTACATCGCAGGGAAAGGTTAGTGAAGAGTTGAATTCTGCTGCCATTGTTTCCACACGTTCTTGCAACCGTTCATTTTGATAAGTAAACGCTAATTCAGCTCCTTGCTCATGAAATGCTTTGGCAATACCATAAGCAATCGATCTATTACTAGCCAGACCAATAATGAGTGCTTTTTTACCTGCTAAAAATCCCACCATTCCCTCCTCAAATTAATTAGTGTGTGACGCTAACAATTCACGCATCTTAGCTTGAATCATTTCAATAGCAATCCTGTTTTCTCCTCCGCGAGGAACAATGATGTCAGCGTAGCGGCTGGATGGTTCAATAAACTGTAAGTACATAGGACGTACTGTTGTTTCATATTGATGTACTACCGATTCAAAAGTTCTATGCCGTTCAACCACATCTCTTTTTAAACGTCGGGTTAAACATACGTCGAGAGGAGTGGACATAAAAATTCGAATATCCATTATTTCTCGCAATTCTTTATCGCTAAAGAGTAAAATACCCTCAAGAATAATGATGGCATGTTGGCCAACTGTTCTGGTTTCAGGCAGACGCATGTGCTTGGAGTGAGAATAAATTGGAATTTCGATAGGCGTTCCATCTCTTAATTGACGTAAATGTTCGCAAAGCAAAGCATGATCAAAAGAATCAGGGTGATCATAGTTAACTTTTTCTCTTTCAGGGAAAGGCAAATGGCCATTATCTTTATAGTAAGCATCTTCAGAAATAACCACTACTTGTTCTGAGCCAAGCTCATTAACAATGGTATTTGCTAAAAGACTTTTTCCTGATGCAGAAGGGCCAGAAATCCCAATAATTATCGCTTGCTTATTCATGATGATATCGCTAGAAATTTCGTGCAAATACTAAAGCTTTTTCGTGTTAAATTCAATCTTTATATTAGGTCGTACTTACAAAACTACTGGTTTTTTTAGAGTAATAAAACACACTCTCCTCTTAGTATAAGTTTAGCTGATTTCGATATTTTTTTGATATTCAAGCTTGGCAGCAGCGAAGCAGAACCCGAGAGCTGAGATAAATCATTCCTGGGTTATGTCCTTGCCTTCACCCAGGAATTTCTATATAAAAAGCCCTTTTTTAATTAAAAGCCTGTACTACTTCTTGCAAAGGCTGACCCACAGCTGCAGAGGGTTTTTTTATCATAAGAACAGCAGATAAAGTGGGTGCAATATCAGGTGTGTAAGTCGGTCGAAAAATACGTTGTGCTTTGAAATACGGGTGAACGAAGAGTAGAGGGACATAACTGTCATATTGCCAAGGACCGCTATGAGTTACGCGATCTTTACTTTTAGTACCATATGATTGATTGGGAGGTTGAATGAGGTAAATATCCCCAGAGCGATCTGGATAATACATTTTGTTGACTTTAGCGTTCAGCCAGTCTTTTTGTATATCAGTAATTGGTAATGCATATGCTTTGAATATTCCTGGTTGCTGTGTTAAAGCATGAGCAAGATAATTTTTCACTTCATTCAATTTCAGCTTATGCTGACTTATGACTTGATGATTGAGATAGATATAAGGCGGCGTAATCGACATCAGAGTTTCTTCTGGAAGTGCATATTGTTCATTTAATACAGTACGAATGTATTGTTCCATTTGAGGGATATCAATGGGCTTAATTTCAGTCATATGATGCGCCTTGAGATAAGTTGGCCCATCATTTACGCCATGATCTGCTGTAAGAACAATGAGGGTATTTTTTAGACCCACTTGTTTATCAATAACTGTAAGAAGATGTGCTAAAGTTTTATCCAATTCTAATAAATTGTCTTCGGACTCAAGACTATTTGGACCAAATTGATGGCCTATCGCATCAACTGCGGAGAAACTGATACCTAGATAATCTGTTTTTCTGGGAGATTGTCCTAATCGTTCTTCAGTTAAAAGATGCTCTGCGAAATCTGCAGTTAATTGGTCGGCTTTGGGAGTTCTAGATAAAGATTTAAAAAATTCAGGACTTGGAGCTTGTGTTACATGATGTGGAAAAGTTTGACCAAAAAGCTCATCTTCATGATGGAACACAGGTGAGTTGGTATTTTGATATTCTGCTTTTGCTCGACCAAGAGTCCAATCATAGTTTTGCGGATGGTAGTTTTCGTTCCAATTTTTAACCCATTGAGGGTATTGATCGTAATAGTAAGAACTGGTAATAAAACCACCATTGGTTGTATCAAACCAAAAAGCTTTGCCCGCATGGCCTGCAAGGGTTATTGCAGAGCGATCTTTTAATGACACTCCAAAGGCACGTCCTTTTTGGGAGAGTATGAGCTCATCACTTAAGGTTGAAGTATATAAGTTCTTAGGAGAACGTCCCGGAGTAATAATGCGTGTATGAGGAGTATTTAATATATTGGTTTTTAAATCTTCCATGCAATAGATTGGTTGCTGTGATTTTCGGTCATACCATTCATTATTTACAACACCATGTAAGGCTGGAAAACTTCCTGTTGCTACAGTCGCATGCCCTGCGCACGTTGTTGTGTTAGCATGTGGATGATGGGTATTATGATAATCAATGGCATTGCTTAATAAATAATTAAATCCTCCTTTACCAAATTGCTGTTGATGTTGTTGAATTAAATCGCCGCGTAATTGATCAATAACCAGTTGAATAACCAATTTGGGTTGATTGATTTGGGCATAGGTGTTTAAAGCGCTTAGAAAAAGAAAAATGAAGTAGTATTTCTTCATAGCTCATCCTGTAGGACAAAAGTGTAAATTAATCAACAGGACAGTAAAAAGCAATCAAAAAAGGTAAATATAAAGCTTTATTCCAATTTCTTAAGTCTTTCGGCATTGATTGTAAACAAAAAAAAGATATCTGATCAATCTTGAGTATGCTCTCTATGTTATTGACTTTAAAGATTAAAAATTAATTAAGAAGTAAAAAGAAAATGCATGACTGGCTTTGTGAATTAGTTTAAACTTCCCCTTGGAGTAAATTTTACTAATCCCGATTCATGGAGTTTAAGGAGAGCAGAAATGGGTTTTAAGTATGTTGACTATGATACATTATCGAAATATATCAGGGAGAGTATTGCAACTGAATTAAAAAGTCATAAGCTCGATGCAAGAAATTTACCGAAAGCATTAAGAACTCTTTCTATTAAACATCCTGATCGTGCAATTCAGTGTAGGTATTTACTTGCAGTTCTTAACTGTCTTGATAAATCCAGTAGCCCGGAAAAAACAGGGATACTCAATGCAGCCGCTTTTTATGTCCGTGAGCAAATTTTTAATAGTTATCAAGGAACTGTAGCTTCATTTTTCTTGTCTCCCGAGAACAGTACTTTATATAATGCATTAACTACTTCGCTCAATCTCACCCTGGAAAATTTTCCTCACTCCCAAGATTTGCTCGAAATGTACGATGCTCTTAGTAAATTCATGCATGCACATGTATATGTCGATTCAGATCCAAGCAAAGGGTATCTGGATTTAAGTAAACAACCTTTCTCAAGTCAAAAAATTAAGAATTATAAAGTAGAAAAAGTCCTAAAAGACTTGGTTAAAAAAGTGGCCAACTTTAAGGTGGAGCAGATTGATCAGACTACTGATAAAAAAATAAAGAACCGTATGGGGCTATTTGCAGATAAAGCTATTGAGCCTTCTTCATCTCCATCTGAGATTGTTGTAGAGAAAGTATCAATCCATACACCACTATAATTAGGCTGCAAAATTTGTAGTCTGAGTGCAGCAAAGCAGGGTTACTTGTTCAAGTATCAAATATCAGAGTCTGCTTGTTCTGCCCAGACTATAAATAAAATTACAATTGGAGCTCGGATGTTTTTTTCTGCTGTTCTATAGGGTAACCCGACATTGCCCAATCGATAATACCCCCATCAACCGAATAAACTTCTTGATACCCCAAGTCCATTAAGGATTGCGCAGCAAACAAAGAGCGTATTCCACCTTTGCAATGCAAATAAACGGGTTGATCTTTATTAGGGATTGTCGCTGCAATAGATGATGCAATGAGGTCTTTAGGAATATGGATCGCCCCAGGTATATGAAACTCTTGCCACTCGTCCAATTCACGAACGTCAATCAAACAAAGAGTGGAATTATTAGTCATTTTTTCTTTTAGTTGATGCACATCGATGGTTTTAATATTAGGCTTGTTCATAGCGAACCTCTCTGATTGTCGGTCTTGTAAGTGTGGAGTGGTGCAGCAACCAATAAATTGTTGCCGTGATCACACCCCCTATTAACGTTGCAAATGCCCAGGTGGCCGCAGAAACCAAAACTGGTTTTTGTCCCATACGATTCATGTTTCCTGCATCATGGGCGACGGCACCAGCAAAAATCAAAT
The DNA here is from genome assembly GCF_001468035.1 of Legionella tucsonensis. Taxonomy (GTDB): domain Bacteria; phylum Pseudomonadota; class Gammaproteobacteria; order Legionellales; family Legionellaceae; genus Legionella; species Legionella tucsonensis. Next base: position 1,761,200 of record NZ_LNZA01000001.1, on the reverse strand, counting down.
GTAAAATACCATTGATCAGCATCATGATATATAAAAAAGTTTGTATTTGTGTGGAAAATTGTTGCACTAGCTCATTGAACATGAATAAAGTTCCTTTAGTTTGTCTAATCAATGTTTGTTGGACATTTAAGTCCAACAAAACTTATTCCGTTAGTAATATTATGCAATTCAGTTGCTCACCAAACTCAATATTAATAAAGATTATATTGAGGATAAAATCTAACCTGCAATATAATAACAGAAATCAATAAGATCTTTTATTTCTGTGTTAACCCCGGTAACATCGTCGAAAAGAATAAAAAGAGAGAAAGCATGAATGTTCATGAAATCCCTGTACCCCATTTGACTACAGCACATTCTGGCCCATTGTTTCATGTGGAAAAAATTGTTTTAAATCAAATAGCAGCTATTGAAGCATGGTTTAGACACCAATGGAAAGAAACTCCTCCGCCATTAACTTCATCTGTTGACTTGCGGCATGCCGGATTTAAACTGGCGCCTGTAGATACTAATCTATTTCCAGCCGGTTTTAATAATTTGAATCCGGAGTTTCTCCCCTTATGCATTCAAGCCGCACAATCGGTATTAATCGATTATATCCCTGATTGCACTAGAATTTTACTGATTCCTGAAAGTCATACTCGAAATAAGTTTTATTTAAAAAGTCTTAATGTATTACGAACTATTTTTATAAGAGCTGGATTTGTAGTTCGTATCGGCAGTTTAGATCCTGAGCTTAAAGAACCTACTGAAATTGTTCTTGACAGTGGAGAAGTGCTCTTGTTAGAACCCATACAGCGTCAGGGAGATCGAGTGGGTCTGGCTAATTTTAATCCATGTTTTCTCATGCTGAATAATGACTTGTCCCAAGGGGTCCCTGAAATTTTGCAAGGAATACAGCAAAAAATAAGGCCTACAGCACAATTAGGTTGGTTTTCGCGATTAAAATCCAACCATTTTAATTTTTATGATGAGATTGCTACAGAGTTTTCCGAGTTGGTAGGAATGGACTCTTGGTTAATCAATCCTTATTTTAGTGCCCTCGAGGGTTTGGATTTTATGGCTCAGGAGGGTATAGACAGGTTAGCAATTGAAGTAGAGAAAATTCTCACTTTAATGAACGATAAATATGCAACCTACGGAATCAAAGAGAAGCCATTTGCTGTTATTAAAGCAGATAATGGCACTTATGGTATGAGCGTGATGATGGTGCATAATGCTGAAGAAGTACGTCAATTAAATAGAAAACAACGTACTAAAATGTCTGCCAGTAAAGGCGGTCGCAAAGTAGACAGGGTAATTATCCAAGAGGGCGTATATACTTTTGAAACGATGCCAAACGGTTCTGTTGCTGAGCCTGTAGTTTATATGATTGGTCAATTTGTAGTAGGTGGATTTTATAGAGTCCATCAAGAGCGCGGTATTGATGAAAATCTGAATGCGCCGGGCATGCATTTTGAGCCTTTAGCTTTTGCTCAGGCATGTAATATGCCTTGTGATGATTTAACTGAATTGGATGAGTCTAATCGTTTTTATGTTTATGGGGTTATTGCTCGATTGGCTGCACTTGCTGCGGCAAGGGAAATTGCAGCGATTGGAGGTGAATAATGAAACTTGCAGTGTTGTTGGATCCTTTAGACCAACTGAAGCCCTACAAAGATACAACTCTGGTTATGATTAAGAGAGCACAAGAGCTGGGTTGGTCTTGTGTTGTTTTTACTCAAGAAGATTTATTCTGCAGGGAAGGACGTGCTTTTGCACAAGTTTATGATTTAAACATAGGCGATGTGCACAGTAAGGATTGGGCGACAACTAAAGACTTATCTGAAAAACCTTTAGGTGAATTTGACATTATTCTGATGCGTAAGGATCCTCCTTTTAATACAGAGTACATTTATACCACATATTTTCTGGATCTCGCAGAACGTGAAGGAGTACTCGTAGCAAACAAGCCACAAAGTTTACGGGATGCCAATGAGAAGTTCTTTACTTTAAATTTTCCTCAGTGCTGCCCAGCAACACTTGTTTCGCGAAATATGAAGAGGTTGAGATCTTTTTGGGAAGAGCACAAGCAAGTTATTTTTAAACCTATGGAAGGAATGGGAGGAAATTCTATATTTCATGTTGAGGAACAAGGGAAAAATTTGGCAGTTATTTTAGAAGTCTTAACTAAAAATCAGACCCAAACTATTATTGCTCAAAAGTATATTCATGAAATAAAAAAATCGGGTGATAAACGTATTTTATTAATTAATGGAGAACCTGTTCCTTATGCATTGGCACGTATTCCTGCGGAAGGAGACTTGCGAGGTAATTTGGCGGCGGGGGCGCGAGGTGAAGTGGTGCCCATTACAAAAAGAGACCGATGGATTTGCGAGCAAATAGCACCTACCCTTAAAGCTAAAGGTTTATATTTTGTTGGTATTGATGTGATTGGTGATTATTTAACGGAAATCAATGTGACAAGCCCAACGTGTCTTCAAGAAATAGAAGCTGAAACAAAACTCGATATTGCGGGTGATTTTTTACGTTGCCTCGAAAAAATATGTCGTGCCTAGTCTGTAGACTTCTATCCTAAGTCTTTTATTCATCTACATAATCACCACCAGTTTCTGCAGCAGCTTCCTGATCTGCTTTCTTATCATCAACATACAAAGCTCCGGTATCTGGTTGAGTACCGGTGATAAGATGATTACGATATTGTAAGTAGGCATCTCTCATGAAGGCATATTTATCTAAAGCCTCATCCATTATGCTATCAGTATCTAACAGTTGCGCACGTAAATCTACCACGCGTATAGCAAGCAGGCTGTAAACTAGAGTATCTTCATTAATGTAAACATATGGACTGTATAATGCAAATTGAAATAACCATCCTGCTCCATCACGCAGAGTACTTGGTCCTAACAAAGGAAGAACCAGATAGGGGGAGTTTTTATCGCCCCATTTGGCTAATGTAAGTCCTAAATCATTAGAGTGAGGGGGCAGGCCAAAGGTTTTGGCTACATCAAATAAGCCACCCACACCTAAAGAGGAGTTTATAATGAATCGCCAGGAGTCACGAATTGCCCACTTTCCCTCAGCTTGTAGAAGATCATTTCCTACGGTTGGAATAAGATCTAAATTGTTATAAAAATTATTGATACTTTTACGAACAGGTGCTGGAAGGACGGATCGATATACTTTTGCGGAGGGTCTTAAAATTACGTTGTCTAATGCAGTATTAAATTTATATACTTTTCGATTAAAAGGTTCAAAAGGATCGGCGGGATGAGTTCCTTTATGCATACAACCAGTTAAAATGATACCACTGGTAAAACTTATAACTATTGAAATTAATCGCATGATTTTTTTTATTATTTAACTTAACGAAAGATGTTACACGAGTTTAATGCTCTTGCAAACAATCATAGTGAGGACGTTACTTTTCATTTTATTCCTAGAATTTTAGCAAAAAAGTTACAGGTCCATCATTACACAAATGGACCTGCATATCAGCACCAAAACATCCACTTTGTGTATGAGGATATAACTGAGCGGCTCGCGTCATGAGATTATCAAATAATTCTCGACCCAGTTCAGGTGGTGCTGCATTTGAAAAACTGGGGCGCAATCCTTTTTGAGTTTCGGCCATTAAAGTAAATTGAGGTACTAATAATAAACCACCTTGAACTTCTTTAAGGCTTAAATTCATTTTACCTTGGCTGTCGCTAAAAATACGATAATTGATGCACTTATCTAACATTTTATTGATATTATGTTCTGTATCATTGGGTTCAAATCCACAGAGTACCAAAAGCCCCTGATCTATCTTTCCAACGGTCTCACCATCAATATCTACTCGGGCTTGTGTTACTCTTTGAATGACAATCAACATGCATCAAGTCCTTGTTTGGAAATTTCTTTACTCGCATAAATTAGGGCATCAATTATACCCGACTCTCTATCCGAATGTCCCGCATCACGAACTATTCTTAAATTAGAAGCCGGTATCGCTTGATGAAGCTCAAAAGCACCAGCGAGCGGAGAAATTAAATCAAAACGACCGTGTATGATGTAAGTCGGGATGTGTCTTATTTTATGGACATTTGCCATTATTTGATTTTCTTCAATGAAAAAATGATTGTTGATATAATGGGATTCCAATGTTGCAAGAGCCAGAGCAAAATGAGGATCACTGAATTGATCAATAACATATAAATGAGGTTGCAAACTACTGCAACGTGCTTCCCACAAGGCCCATGATTTTGCTGCACTCATGCGTGCCAGTTCATTAGATCCTTGCAGGCAATTGGCATAATATTTGGGAATTTGATCCAGCATGTTTTCAGGGACACTACTAGTAAATTCTTGCCAATAATCAGGATAAACCAGGCTGGCACCATGCTTATAAAACCAATCAATATCTTGTTGTCTCCCTAAAAAAATTTGATGCAGTTGTAGTGCCTTAATTTGTTGGGGGAATTTTTGAGCATAAAGTAATGCAAGCAAAGAACCCCAGCCTCCTCCCGATAATACAAACTCAGATAATCCTAAAAAATCTCTGATGGCATCGATATCATCCAATAATAAACTGGTCGTATTTTCAAGAATTTCCAGGTGAGGAGTAGAGCGCCCAGAGCCACGTTGATCAAAAAGTATAATCCGATAATGTTGTGGATCAAAAAAGCGCCTAAGGTAACCATCCCCAGAAGAGGCGCCTGGACCGGGATGTAATACCACGACAGGCAGACCTTCTGAATTTCCTGTTTCTTCAAGATAGAGTGTATGCAGTTCACTGACTTTTAGTTCATGTTGCGCATAAGGTTTAATTGATGGATAGAGCGAGTGCATTTTAGTCCTTTAGGAAGTTTTGCTTTTAGCATATTGCGTTATTTTGCGCCGTGAAGCGTTTGAAAGCAATAAGTATTCACTTTCAAACAAGGTTTATACTTATAGTGAGTATAGCTCCAATTTTCTTTCGCTTGCGAGAGAGTGGATCTATTAATAGAATACAGCATCTATTTTTCCTGGAATTTATTTATGACACTTGCTGCAATTCTTAAAGGATTGAATGAACGACAACGTGAAGCAGTTACTTCCCCGCTTGGTAATACGCTGGTGCTTGCTGGGGCAGGAAGCGGTAAAACAAAAGTTTTAGTCAGTCGCATTGCTTGGTTAATTGAAGAGGAACATATTTCGCCGCATGGGATACTCGCAGTAACGTTTACTAACAAGGCTGCTGGTGAAATGAGGACGCGATTAAACAGTATGTTAAGTGCTCCTGTGCTGGGATTATGGGTTGGAACTTTCCATGGACTGTGCCATCGTTTGCTCCGTCGACACTATAAAGACGCTAATTTGCCTGAACTATTTCATATTTTAGATTCTGAAGATCAAGCACGTCTGATAAAGCGGGTCATTGGCTCATTAAATCTTGATGCGGAACAATGGCCAGTAAAACAGGCCCAATCCTTTATTAATGGACGCAAAGATGAAGGGGTACGACCTCAACACGTACATACTTCGTCTTATGGGCCAGGTAAAACGTTACTCAATATTTATAGTGCGTATGAGCAAGCCTGTCAGACAGCAGGGGTGATTGATTTCGCAGAATTGTTATTGCGAACCCACGAGTTATTGCGCGATACCCCAGAGATTCTTGCCCATTATCGTCAACGTTTTCAAGCAATATTGGTTGATGAGTTTCAGGATACCAATACAATTCAGTATGCATGGATACGTCTTCTTGCGGGTGAGCATGCTGCTGTTTTGGCTGTAGGCGATGATGATCAATCCATTTATGGTTGGCGTGGAGCCAAGGTTGAGAATATTCAGCAATTTGCTCATGATTTTAAAAACACACAAATTATTCGGTTAGAACAAAATTATCGTTCAACAGTAACGATACTCGACGCAGCAAATGCATTAATTACACATAATAATTCACGTATGGGGAAAGATCTGTGGACAGATGGAGCCACTGGAGAAAAAATTCTGGTCTACAGTGCTTTTAATGAGCTTGAAGAAGCGCGTTTTGTCTGTGAACGAATTATGATGGAAATCAATCAGGGTATAAGTGCTGATGAAATTGCTATTTTATATCGCTCCAATGCTCAATCCAGGGTTTTAGAGGAAGCGTTATTACGTGCAGGAATTGCCTATCGTATTTATGGTGGATTACGTTTCTTTGACCGTGCAGAGGTAAAAGATGCCTTGGCTTATTTGCGCTTATTGGTTAATCCCGATGATGATACTGCTTTTGAGCGCATCGTTAATTTCCCCACTCGAGGTATTGGTGAAAAGACGCTTGATGAGCTGCGTTATTATGCCAAATCAGAACAATGCTCTTTATGGCATGCCGCAAAAACATTACTGCAATCAGGTGAAATGGCGCAACGGGCAGGTTCTGCACTATTAAAATTCATCGAATTAATCGAACAGTTACAACATAATACAGTAGCAATGGAATTGGACGAGCAGTTATCCGTAGTGATTCAGTTGAGTGGCTTGTATGCTCATTTCAACAAAGTCAAAGGGGACAAGTCGGAGTCCCGCCTGGATAACTTACAAGAATTAATCAATGCGGCAAAACAATTTCGTTATGAGCAAGAGGAGGAAGAGGAAATTCCTTTAGTGAATGCATTTTTAGCACATGCTTCTTTGGAGGCTGGAGAAATGCAGGCGGGAGAACATGAGCGTTACGTACACCTGATGACCTTACATGCTGCGAAAGGCCTTGAGTTTCCCATTGTATTTTTAGTAGGCATGGAAGAGGGGATATTTCCAGGAAAACAGTCTTTAGAAGAGCCTGGGCGTTTGGAGGAAGAGCGTCGTTTATGCTATGTAGGCATGACACGTGCCATGCGCAAACTGGTTTTATCTTATGCTGAAATAAGACGACAATACGGGCGGGAAGAATATCATCGGCCCTCACGATTTTTAAGGGAACTTCCTCAGGAATCACTTGATGAGATTCGCGTTAAGGCGAAATTTCAAGCACCAGTTATATCCCGAAATAAACCTTCCGTTGTGCCAGAAACTTCGGGGTTGTCTTTAGGCCAAAGTGTGACTCATGCAAAATTTGGTCAAGGAGTAGTAATGGCAGTAGAAGGTAGTGGGGCCCATACCCGTGTTCAAGTGAAGTTTAGTGAGCATGGGGTTAAATGGCTTGTTTTAGCCTATGCAAATTTAGCTGTTGAAATGCAGTGAGTTAGTTTGAAATGTAGTGGGCAAGCCGGTTTTAATTCGTTATAATTAATGGCTTCGCCCCTGCACCAAGGCTTCGAGAAATCTATATTAACCTTTATAATTGCGATACAAAAATTAATGCAATAACACACTAACTAGGCCTGTTTACAATTCGCCATTTAAGTTCAAAATAGTAGAATTGTAAATAGACCCTATTGAATTTTCTTAAAGCGGATGCTAGGGTGCCGGTTGGAAAGTTGTAGGTATTATGTAAACTATATAAATTAAGGGGAACTGTGTGAAATTTACAAATTTATTAACAGTAGGAGCGCTGGCAGCATCTTTAGTATCACCTGCAATTATGGCAGCAGATACCAATAATACAACTCCTATGTCTGATGCACAAAAAAAAGAAATTGAAAAAGTAGTGCATGACTATTTAGTAGCGAATCCCGAGGTGCTCTTGGAAGCTTCACAAGCGCTGCAACAAAAACAACAACAAAATATGCAGCAGCAAGCTCAATCTGCTATTAAAGAAAATACAGATCAATTATTCCAAGGTAAAACTACGATTGTGGGTAATCCAAAAGGTAATGTGACTATAGTAGAGTTTTTTGATTATCAATGCATTCATTGCAAAAAAATGTCACCAATTATTGCAAGCTTGATTAAGAAAGACAGTGATTTGCGTGTTATTTATAAAGAGTTTCCAATTTTTGGTAAAAGCTCTGAGTTAGCTTCCAGAGCTGCTTTAGCTGCTGGTATGCAAAATAAATACCAAGCCATGCATAATGCATTAATTTCTGTTGACAAACGCCTAAATGATCAAATCGTTATGTCTACTGCTAAGTCCTTAGGTTTGGATATGAAAAAATTTAAGACTGATATGCAAAGCAAAGAAGTAACCGCTATTTTAGATGCAAACCGTGAATTAGCAGAGAAGTTACATCTGATGGGAACTCCCGCATTTATAATTGCCTCAACTCCAAATGGTCAATTTAAAGTAGGTTCTGAGCCATCATTTATACCTGGTGCAGCCAGTGAAGAGTCACTACAAGAATTAATTAAGAAAGCAGCAGGTAATTCATAAGTAATCAAGTTAAATACAAACGTAGCCTGGGTGAAGCGAAGCGGAACCCAGGCTTTTCATGATACAAATTTTTCCTGGGTTCCGCTTCGCTTCACCCAGGCTACGTTGAGATCTTCATGACAAAACCATCTACATTTCAGGACATTATTCTCACTTTGCAGCAATATTGGGCTGCTCAAGGATGTGTAATTTTACAACCTTTTGATATGGAGGTTGGCGCGGGCACCTTCCATCCGGCAACTTTCCTGCGGGCAATAGGGCCTGAGCCCTGGTCGGCTGCTTACGTACAGCCTTCTCGAAGACCTACTGATGGTCGTTATGGAGATAACCCAAATCGTGTGCAACATTATTACCAATTTCAGGTTGTACTCAAGCCTTCACCTATAGATATACAAGATAAATATTTGGATTCATTACGAGCACTGGGAGTTGATCCTTTAGCTGATGACATTCGTTTTGTTGAAGACAACTGGGAATCACCTACTTTAGGGGCGTGGGGTTTGGGATGGGAGGTTTGGCAAAACGGAATGGAGGTATCCCAATTTACCTATTTCCAACAAGCAGGTGGTTTGGTGTGTGCACCGGTAACTGGTGAGTTGACTTATGGTTTGGAACGTTTGGCAATGTATATATTAGGAGTGGATAATTTATTTGATCTGCCCTGGAGCAATACCACAAATGGCATAATCACTTATGGTAATGTGTTTCATCAAAATGAAGTGGAAATGTCTGCTTATAACTTTGAACATGCAAATGTAGAAGAATTATTTAAACAATTTGATTATTATGAAGGCGAGGCACAAAAACTGATTGCATTGCAATTACCACTTCCAGCTTATGAAATGGTAATCAAAGCATCACACTCATTTAACTTGCTTGATGCCCGCAAAGCGATATCCGTTACTGAAAGACAGCGCTATATTTTACGCGTAAGACATTTATCAAGAGCAGTAGCGCAGGCTTATTACCAAGCGCGCGAAGCTTTAGGCTTTCCTATGCTTAACCAAAAGGTGTGTGATGGTCAATGATTTTATTTTTGAATTGGGTTGTGAAGAATTACCTTCTGGTTCAGTTTGGCCTTTGGCCGATGAGTTTGCTAATCAATTATTGGCTGCATTAGATAAAGCACAATTAAGCTATGGACAAGTAAAGCGTTTTGCTACACCAAGACGTATCGCGATTACTATTTTGGATTTGCAAGAAGAACAAAAAAGCCAGAGTGTTACCCGTCGAGGTCCCGCATTAGCTGCTGCATACGACAAAGAAGGCAAACCAACACCCGCTTTACTTGGCTTTGCCAAATCATGTGGTGTAGAGGTAGCGCAACTTTCCCGAATAGAAACAGGAAAAGGGGATTGGATTGTCTATGAAACCCAAAGTAAAGGTAATAAAACCAAAGATTTACTCCCTGTTTTAATCAGCCAATCTTTAGCTGCCTTGCCGATTGCTAAACCTATGCGTTGGGGAGTAGGAGAGGAAGAATTTGCCCGACCTGTACATTGGGTAGTGATGCTTTATGGTGACAAGGTTATAGAGCATACTTTTTTGGGAGTTCAAAGTGACCGTAACAGTAGTGGACACCGTTTTCATCATCCACAACAAATCGTAATTAACTCAGCACAAAGTTATGAATCACAAATGAAAGAAGCATTTGTTATTGCTGATTTTACAACCAGAAAGCAAATGATTAAAAAACAAGTTGAGGAGTTAGCAGCGTCCATTCAGGCTACAGTAATCATGCCCGAAGATTTGCTCGATGAGGTGACTTCAATTGTTGAATGGCCTCAGGCTTTAATGGCTGATTTTGAAAAAGAATTTCTCGAAGTTCCTGCTGAATCCTTAATTGCTTCAATGCAATCACATCAAAAATGTTTTGCTCTAAAGGATAGCCAAAGGAAGTTGCTGCCTCATTTTATTACGGTTTCGAACATTGTCAGCACCAATCCCAAACAAGTAATTTTAGGGAATGAAAAAGTGATGCGAGCGCGTTTAAGTGATGCAGCATTCTTTTTCCGACAAGATAAGAAACTGCCTTTGAGTCAGCGTATTTCGGGTACAGAACATGTTGTTTTCCAAGCAAAATTAGGAAGTTTACAGGATAAAGCGTTACGCATTGAAGCATTAATGACTTATTTGAGTCCTGCTATGCATTTGAACTTACAACAGGCACAACGTGCAGCACAGTTGAGCAAATGTGATTTGTTGACAGGAATGGTTGGTGAATTCCCTGAGTTACAGGGATTAATGGGATATTATTACGCACTCAATGATGGCGAAGATCAAATTGTTGCCCAAGCTTTAAATGAACAATATATGCCGCGTTTTGCTGCGGACAGTTTACCTGAATCGGATTTGGGTTTGGCTTTATCTTTAGCAGATCGGATCGATACTTTGGTTGGTATTTTTGGTATAGGGCAAAAGCCTTCCGGGGTAAAAGATCCATTTAAGTTACGTCGTCACGCTTTAGCTGTTGTCCGTTTACTTAGTGCAACAACAGCACAACTCAATTTAAGTACATTAATTGAACAAGCAATGATTCATTATGGCAATCTGATAACTGTTGAGCCCAATTTACTGAATGAATTGAAATCGTTTATTCTGGAACGTTTACAATCTCATTATCAAAGCCAAGGGCTAAGTGTTGATTTGGTACATGCGGTACGAGCTCGTCAAGATGACTGGTTGTATGATCTGGATAAGCGTTTGAATGCGCTGCAGTTGTTTGTAAAACTGCCTGAAGCAGCCTCACTTTCTGCTGCATGTAAGCGCGTGAATAATCTGCTTTCTCAAGCAGGAAGACAAACTTTGCTACCTGTTAATGAACAACTCTTTGAAGAAGAGCCAGAGAAATTTTTATATGTCCATATCAATCAAATTGCACGCGCAGTAGAACCTTTATATCGTTCTGCTGATTATGGACTATTACTTAAATTACTTGCCAGCCTTAAAGAACCGGTAGATCTTTTCTTTGATAAAGTAATGGTCATGGTGGAGGACTCAGCAATAAAAACTAATCGTTTAGCACTTCTAGCGCGATTGCAGGATTTATTGCAAGGAGTTGCTGATATTTCATTGTTGCAGATTGGATAATTGCCGTAATTTATGTAGTAGATGTAGCCTGGGTGAAGCGTAGCGAAACCCGGGATATATAAATTTTACTTTCCCGGGTTTCGCTACGCTTCACCCAGGCTACAATTGAATAACTCTTGCGATATTATATGGTCGATATTTCAGCAGTAGGTTATGAGCACGAAAACCTGCACGATAAAGCAAAAGCAATTGCAAAACAATTGAATTTTGTTGTAGATAGAAATGCAAGTCTTTGCCTCTTTGTTACTGAAGATAAACTGTCATTAAAAATACCTGGTTTTTCCCCAATCTTTGCTGAATTCAGTGCCGCTTTTTGGAGTAAAAGAAAGTCTGAGGGGAAAAAACAAGGATTAGTTCGTGCCTGCAAACCCTCTCCCGGGCTTAAAATTATTGATGCAACTGCAGGTTGGGGGCGAGACTCTTCCATTTTAGCCAGTTTTGGCGCTGAAGTATTAATGATTGAGCGTCATCCTGTTATGGCTTCTTTATTGTCGGATGCTTTAATTCGCAGAAATGAATCAGAACAACACCCACTGCATTTGATGCTTCATGCTGGAGATGCTTATTCCTATTTGAATTCCTTAACAGAACAAGACTACCCTGACGTTATTTACATTGATCCCATGCACCCCGAACGCAGTAAATCCGCATTGGTAAAAAAAGAAATGCAAGCGTTACAACAAATCATCGGTACAGATGAAGACGCACTGGGACTCATTCAATTGGCGATAAGTCGGGCGAAACAAAAAGTAGTAGTAAAATGGCCGCAAAAAATAAAACCTTTATTGCCTGGAAATGTGGCTGTAGAGGGAAAAACAGTGCGGTTTGATATTTATTTTTCTAATTTTCGGTAATTGTAGCCTGGGTGCAGCAAAGCGGAACCCGGGATTCAGGACTATTTTTCTCCCGGGTTCCGCTTTGCTGCACCCAGGCTACAATACTAACCAAATTCTGCAAGTTCTTCTCGGAGACGTTTTTCTTCAAATAAGTCTTCTATTTTTCTTCTTCGCTCCAATTTAGTCGAAGGATTTGTTTCCGTAGTTAGGGGGGTATCGACACCAAACTCTTCCATCTCGTTAGCTTCTTCATCGAATTCACGAGTATCATCCATAGCTATCTCCTTAGCCTAACCCGTAGTTAATCTTATAAAATAACAGAAATTAGGTTGAGGGAATAGTGGAATTTTTTGAGCATTATTTTAGGTAAACTATCAAGAACGTCATACCTGGTTTTAAAATAAAAAACCAGGTGGCGTTTTAGTTAACTACTGAGAATTTGCTTTATTTTGTCTTCATGTTCATGTTCTTTAGTCAGATCAATTTCTGGTCTATGTTCTTTTCTACCGTCATCTAATTCTTTGCGAAATTTTTGGGTAGTTGTTTCGGAAGATACTGGTGTAGGTACTTTTACTAATTTATCGAGTTTCTCACGTGTTTTGGCTGCTTTTTGATGAAGATCATTCAATTCTTCGTCAGAGAAGAGATCTCTTGGATTAATTTCATTGCCAGCTCCATCTTTTAGATGAATACCTTTTCTTTGCTCTTTTGCATCTTTCTTCTCTTCCCCAGGTAGCGGGGCCGGATCAAAACCCGTTTCAAGTGCTGCTTTATAAGCTTCTCGAGCTCTTGCTTTTTGGGTATCTTTATCCTTGAAATTAATAGTCATGGTGATTGAGTCAAATCCAGAGGCTCTAACTGCTTGAGCCATCGTCAGCATGTCTACTTTAGGTTTTTCCTTATTACTTAAATAGTAAAAAGGAGAAAGTATGCGAGGATGCATTTGTACTGTCCACACACCAGGTTGGTCAGCTGTTCCCTTAGTTTGGTATATCCGAGACCCGGATAGGGAAATGATAAAATCTAAGTCTTCTGCGCGTACGGCAGAGATTGTATCCTTATCATCGCTACTATCTATATAAGCTGTTGTAAGCTCATCTGGACGAGTCATCTGCCTTCGCTTCAGGTTCTCCTCTCGTGCCCGATTCATTTCATCCAACATGTCTTGTTTATCTTGGTCGTTCAGCTGTAATCTCGTCTTTTCTAATAAGACAGAGAAGACCATACGTCTTTGTTCCTGGCCAGCAGCTTTATGGAGTATTCCCTCATTGTCTTTTGCAGTTTTATCGAATTCGGCCCGTTGTTCTTCATGGGATTTTTTTAAGTCTTTGATTAAATTATCTTGTATTTTTTGTATTTCCCCAGGATCGCTAATATTTAAAGCGGTTCCGATTTTCTTCGCTATACCCTCGGCTTTAGCTTCTAAATTTTTTAGTTCTTCTTTTTGTTGAGCGAGTAGTGCGTCTCTTCCGCGAGTAGTAATTTGTTCAAGTTGGCCTCGAAGGTTGTCTATTGTAAGCTCTGGAAATTTCTTCATCCGTTCATGAAAATACTCCATTGAATCTTTATATTGCTGTTGCGCTGCAGTAAAAAAATCTTGGGGTTCTAATATTGATTTGAGTTCATCTCTAACTTCTTTTTTCTCTTTAGGAGTATCGCCTTTGAGTAATTTCTCAAGAGTATCTTCTTCCTCTGGACCGATTTGCGTTTTAAAGCCTGTGTGATCCTGGATTCTTTTATTAACATGGTTATCAAAAGCTTTATCTCCAAAAGTAAGGTCTTCAGATAATCCGACTGTGTCGCGATAGTCTTTATAGATTTTTTCTAGTTCTTCAGGTGTAAATTGTTTTGTAAGTGTTCTAGAATGTAAAAGATTAAAAAATGCTTGTCTAAATGAAGGCATAGATTGTTACCTCAAGAGTTCTCTTTTTTATAAAGTATAACACTTTTATGAAGTATAACACTTATTCATTAAGAGAGGATTAGGTCCAAATCGTCAGGATTGTTAAGATTGGGTAAACACAGCTAATGATTTGAACATGAGATTTTTACCAAATGAAACACTAAAATACTCTTGGCTTGACGGCCATGGGTTGTATGCCTAGTATTTTTCGATGTTCGCGAGAGCCGCACGAATGGTGGCTGGAACAAAAAGGAGCCTATTCCATAACCCTGGGTGACGGCTTTGCCTTCACTCAGGTTATCAATCTAAATAGATCTACCAAGCAGGAATGGCTGAATCGCCAAACAAAGTTTTCGCCTTTTCTTTAACCTCTTCAGAGTTTAACGCCTTAACAAAAAGCTCCAGTTGTGCTTTTTTAGGAGAGTTGCTGCGAATGACAATGATATTGGCATAAGGTGAGCTCTTATCTTCAGTAAATAATGCATCACGTGCAGGACTTAAACCTGCGGGTAAGGCAAAGGTTGTATTGATTACTGCTGCATCAACATCAGGTAGAACTCTTGGTAATTGTGCGGCATCCATTTCTTTGAACTTCAGGTTATATGGATTTGTTGCAATATCTTTTGTGCCAGTATTCTGAGTCGGTTTTAAGGTAATCAGTTGTGCTTTTTCCAATAATTGCAGCGCACGCATCTCATTGCTGGGGTCATTGGGGAGGGCGATTACTGCTTTTTCCGGTAATTCTTTTAAAGAGGTGTATTTTTTGGAATAAATTCCCATTGGGTAAACAAACGTTCTACCTATTGCCTCTAGAGTATATGCATGTGCTTTAACAGCCGTATTAAGATAAGGTAAATGTTGGTAGACATTTGCATCCAAGCTTCCATCTTGTAATGCTTCATTGGGTAAATTGTAATCATTGAAGGTTACAATTTTTATATTTAAGTCGTATTTATTCTTTGCTACTTCTTTTGCTGTTTCAACCAGTTCAGTTTCTGGACCAGCAATGGTTCCTATTACCAAAGTATTTGGTGATGGTTTGTTGCATGCAACAAGACTCAATAATAAAACGCAATAAGCTAAAATACGCATTTAATACTCCAAAAATAATATAGATTAAGGCCTAGTTATGTAAAAAACGTTTTGCTAAATAATCTCCGGCCATTTGAATCAGTTGTACCATCACAATCAAAATGATTACTGTTGATATCATCACTCCAGCGTCAAAGCGTTGGTAACCGTAGTTAATTGCCAAAGTACCCAAACCGCCAGCACCAACAGTTCCTGCCATTGCTGAATAATTGACTAAAGTAATCGCCGTAACAGTAATCGCATGAATTAATGCAGGTTTCGCTTCAGGTAATAAAATATGCAAGATAATTTGTTGGGTGTTCGCACCCATTGCGTAACCTGTTTCGATAAGGCCTGAAGGTAAACTGCGATAAACATTATCTACCAATCGAGCAAAAAAGGGTGTTGCACCAAGTGTAAGAGGTACTATTGCCGCGTTCATTCCAATTGAAGTACCCACTATGAGCCGGGTAAATGGAATAATTGCTACTAATAAAATAATAAAAGGTATGGAGCGTGCCATGTTAATGAAAGCGGATAATGCTTTATACACTTTAGGCATTGGTTTAACATGACTGGACGAATAAAGCCATGTTCCTAAAGGTAGGCCGAGTATAATTGCAAATAAAGTACTAATGGCTACCATATACAGTGTTTCATATGTTGCAATGAATAAATCATATGCCATCGGGAAGGACATAACCTAAAACCTCCACAGTTAAATTGGCTTGTTTACAGCGTTCAATGAATGCTTCAAGTAAAAATTGATGTGCAGTTAATTCAACAACTACAACGCCGCAAGTTACCGTATCATAGCGATCGATGTTGGCGAGCAAGATGTTAATGTCCAGATTTAACTCACGACTTGTTTGACTAATAAAAGGTACCGTTGCTTCTTCGCCCTGGAAGAATAGGCGCAGTAAAGGTTTATCGGTTACATAATCTGCGAGTCTTTTAGTAAGACATTCAGGCAATTGTGGGCTAAGCTGTGCATAAAGCATACTTCGAGCCAGACTGTCTTTTTTATTAAATACACTAGCAAGTGCGGTGGTTTCGACTAACTCGCCATCAACCATTACTGCCAACCGGTTACAAATACGTTTCACTACATCCATTTCATGAGTGATAAGGATTATAGTGATGCCATAAAGCGCATTAATTTTTTTTAGTAACGCTAAAATAGAGTCTGTTGTTTCTGGGTCTAATGCTGAAGTTGCCTCATCGCAAAGCAGAATCTTAGGTGAGCAACTTAAAGCACGAGCTATAGCCACTCTTTGTTTTTGGCCCCCACTGAGTTGTGCGGGGTATGCCAGTTTTTTATCGGTTAATTCGACAATTGGCAGTAATTCTTCAATTTTATTACATATGACCTCTTCGTCAATTCCTTGAATGCGCATGGGGAGCGCAATGTTGTCATAAACGTTTTTTGAGCCGAGTAAATTGAATTGTTGAAAAATCATTGCCATTTTGTGGCGGGCTAAAGCCAAGTCTTTTCTTGAAAGACTTGTTAGGTATTGGTTATCAATGATGACATGACCTTCATCAGGTCGTTCTAGAAGATTAATACATCTTAATAAGGTTGATTTTCCTGCACCACTTTTACCAATGATTCCGAAAATTTCACCTTCTTGGATAAATAGATTAATGTCACGAAGAACCTCTTTACCCGAAAAGGATTTGGATAATCCACTTAATTCAATCATATTATAACCTGAGATTATGCGTGCGGGCAGAGACTTAGAGGAATGTAATCATATCCGCTTTAGCCGTATTTTCAAAAAAGAGCTCCTTTTTTGAGCGTCCGCAAGCTGAATTTCAAATCGACGCCATTGCAATATTATACACAAATTGTTGGCATAAACAAATGCGATATTTTAAATTTTAATCGTGTTTTGATGTTACAAATGAGTTTTGGAGAACAGGACAGTAAGTGTGAGTTGGAGCAATGTTTTTTGTTGTCTCTGAAAGATATTGTTTATGATTTTATTGCATTGTAATATGTTTAGCTTTAATAAACATTAACTTGCTGAGATGCCCAAGCTGAGTTGTCCACTTCGGTGGATACAGAATGATGGATGATGCAGTTTAAAGAAATACAAGGATGTCTAATGCGTTTTGATAAAGCCAGCTATAGAGGATTAGTACCAATATTTTTGTCCTTCATGAGTTCAACTGCTTCTTTTGCAGAGGGTCAACCAGTAAATAATTTCTTTTTCGATTATACAAAAGGTCATTTGGTTCTTGAGCTTGGAGGATTTTATGCATCTCAGGGGAAAGCTCAAGACATTAGAGTGCAAAACTTAGTTGGAAATCGATATACGGTTAAAAGTCATTTTCAAGGTAGTGGTCTTGCGGGAGTGGGTTATTTTTTAGATGGTCCACAACTGGATCGCTTTAATTTTTCTTATGGTGCAAATGTTTTCTTCTTAGGTACAACCACGACTAAAGGGTATATTATTGAAGAGCATTTGGATACGAACCTTTCTTATACCTATAAGATTCAAAACATTCCATTGTTTTTTATGGCTAAAAGCATTGTTCCGATTCATAGTGAAAAAGTTAATCTTGCTTTAGATGTGGGTATTGGTCCGAATTTTATTGAAACCAGTCATTATAAAGAAGTACCGCTTACCTTATTTACCCTTCCTAACAATGGTTTTTCAGATCGTAATTCCACTGCATTTGCAGCTACAGTGGGTGCTGGTCTTCAATTTAACAATGTTGCAGATAAGATTCCTCTGGAATGTGGTTATCGTTTTTTTTACTTGGGTCAAGGGCAATTGGCGAAGAATAATGATCTCATTATCAATACTCTAAAAACAGGTAATAACTATGCTAATGCCATTATTTGTTCAGTCACAATTTAGTAAAAAGGAATTCTAGGATGATGAAAAGGACACTCTTTATTGGTATGACGCTGTTTTTCTTTTTAGAGCCAGTGGTTTTTGCCACATGCAATGATTTTATCCCCGGATCCGGACAACATTTTTTGGCAACGATTCCACCGGCTTCATCAACGCTTTCTATTATTACGACTACTCCGAGAAAAATTTATCCCACGGCGGGAATAAGAATTCTTACACCAGGATATAGTATTATAGGCCAATCGCCATCCGCCAATGGATTTGTCCTTTTTTCGGTGAGCGATACCATGCCTGCACAATTCGCTATAGATGGTCCGATAGGTACTATAAACATTAGGCTGTGTTTGAATGGTATGGGAAAAAAATATTCCTGTGAAGAATATTTTTTATCCATATCTTAGTCCAAAGTTATTTTTACCGCTTGAAGGACTCTCTAAGATTAGTTATGGATACTGCTGAATTTTTGTAATAATGCAGCAGTATCCATTTTTTATTGTTGTAATTCTTCACGATCTTTAAAATAATCTAATGAATTAGGGTTTGCCAGAGATTGCAAATTATTTACAGGTAAACCATGAACAACTTGTCTGACAGCAACCTCTACTATTTTGCCGCTAATTGTTCTTGGAATATCTTCAACTTGCAGTATTTTCGCTGGTATGTGTCTTGGTGAGGCATTCTGACGAATCGTTAAACGTATTTTATTTATTAGCTCTTCGGTGAGCTTCACGCTGTCACGCAATTTAACAAACAAAACGACCCGCACATCGTCTTGCCAATCTTGACCAATTACAATGCTGTCAACTACTTCATCTATTTTTTCTACTTGTCTATAAATTTCAGCGGTACCAATACGCACGCCTCCAGGATTTAAAACAGCGTCGGAGCGTCCGTAAATGATTAATCCATTGTGAGCGGTAATCTCTGCAAAATCTCCATGAGCCCATATTCCGGGAAATCGTTCGAAATAAGCGCGTTGATATGCAGTTCTTTCGGGATCATTCCAAAAACCTACAGGCATGGACGGGAAGGGGGCTGTACAGACTAACTCCCCGCGCTCTTCACGAACGGGATGTCCTTCTTCATCAAATACATCAACAGCCATACCAAGACCTAAGCATTGCAATTCCCCTCTGTAAATTGGAAGCATTGGATTACCTAAGGCAAAACAAGAAATGATGTCTGTACCACCTGAAATAGAACAAAGCTGCACATCATCTTTGATTTGTTCGTAAACAAAATCATAGTTTTTAGGTAGAAGTGGTGAGCCTGTTGAAAGAATGCATCGCAAGTGAGTTAAATCAAACTCTTCTTTAGGTTTAACTCCTGCTTTTTCTACGGAGGAGATAAATTTGGCACTGGTGCCAAAAACAGTGACCTGTTCGTCTGCGATTAATTTGAATAAACGATCGCTTTCAGGGTAAGTCGGAGAACCTTCGTATAAAGTGAGAGTCACTCCTAAGGCAAGTGCAGAAACAGTCCAGTTCCACATCATCCATCCGCAAGTAGTATAAAAGCATAAGTTGTCTTTAGCATGCAGATCGGTATGCAACCCTAACTCTTTAATGTGCTGTAATAGAGTTCCACCCGCTCCGTGAATAATGCATTTTGGTTTTCCAGTAGTTCCTGATGAGAACATAATGTAAACTGGATGTTCAAAAGGCATGGAAACAAAGTCACAGTGACTTGCTGGACGAAGAAAATCCTTCCAATGCTGAGCTTTAGGCAGTGCAGAGATATCTATGGACTCGTTTATATTAGGGCAAATTACAATTTGGATGAGTGAGCTAATAGCATCATTAAGTTGTTTGATTTTTTCAGATCCACTGTGTTTTTTTCCTTGGTATTGGTGACCGTCACAGATAAACAGTACTTTGGGGTCAATTTGTCCCAATCGATCAATTGCGGCTTGAGCGCCAAAATCAGGTGAACAGGAAGACCAAATCGCTCCTAATGATGTTGTAGCGAGCATGGCGATAATTGTATGTGCAGTATTGGGCATTAAAGCAGCTACTCTGTCACCAGCACTAACTCCTATCGCTTTTAAACCTGCTGCACATTGTGCGACCAAATCATGTAATTGTTCATAGCTAATTACTTGTTTGCTGTTGTCTTCATTAAGACTAATTAAAGCTGGATGTTTATCTTTGCGGGATAATAGTTTTTCAGCAAAATTAAATTGAGTTCCAGCAAACCAATGTGCATTTATCATTTCATCATTATGATAATGATTCAGAATTTGGTAAGGTGCAGTATCAAACTGCACATGAAAGAAATCGCAAAGTGTTGGCCAAAATGAGTCAGGATGTTTAATGGACCAGGTATGCAGATCTTGATAATTTTCAAAAATCTGACCGTTTTTTTTGGCAGCGAACTCCATAAATTGCCACATTTTACTTTTTTTAGGGTGTTTGGGCTTCCATAAGATATCATTCATGTTTCACTCTCTCATATTTATTACTTTATTTCAGCCAGACTCTATTCAATAGAGACAGTCTGGGAGACGTGGGATATACCTTGATAAATATTCTAATTACAGGGGTTTGCTAACATAGCATTCGCGACTTTTGATTGATTCTTACGTCCTAAAATTTTACAGATCATATCGCCAGCCGTCACAATTTTAAATATATCCACGCCTGTATTTATTCCTAAACCATGCATTAAGTATAGAACGTCCTCGGTAGCTACATTACCGCTTGCTCCACGTGCATAAGGGCAACCACCAAGCCCAGCAACTGAACTATCAAAACGGTGGACACCGTGTTGTAAGGAAGTATAAATATTTGCTATGGCCTGGCCATAAGTGTCATGAAAATGCATTGCTAATTGGTTTAGAGGCAATAACTTAAGTGCTTGTTCGAGTAATAGATGAGTTTGATATGGAGTTCCAACACCTATAGTATCTCCTAATGAAATTTCATCTACGCCCAAATCCAATAGTTTTTTAGTTACTTCAACTACTTTCTCGGGAGTTACACTTCCTTCATAAGGACAACCAAGGACACAGGAAATATACCCTCGTACCTTGATGTGTTTTTCTTTTGCTAAAATGAGGACGGGTTTAAAACGAGAAATACTTTCGTCGATGGAACAATTAATGTTTCGTTGGTTAAATTGTTCACTTGCTGCCGTAAATACTGCAATTTCTTTTACACCAGCTTCCAACGCTTTGAGCATGCCCTGTTCATTAGGAACTAATGCAGAATAGTGTATGGATGGGACTTTAGCTATTGCACGGAATACTTCATTATGGTCTGCCAGTTGAGGAATTGCTTTTGCAGATACAAAACTTGTTACTTCGATATATTGCAAACCAGATTCACTGAGTAAATTGATTAACTCAATTTTATGTTTGCTGGATACAAAAGAAGACTCATTTTGCAAGCCATCACGCGGGCCTACTTCTATAATGGTTACGTTTTGCGGATAGTCCATAATTATCTCTTTTAATTTTCCAAGGTGGCCATACTTTGTTGGTAAAGCGAAACTGTAATCATGTGCTAATCCTCTCTGTCATTCCCGCGAAAAAGGGAACCATTTCTAGCGAGGCAAAGTGCTACTTTAAGATTAGATTCCCGCTTTTACGGGAATGCAAAAACTCTTAATTTAATGGTAATGGTGCTAACTCCTAGGGTTTGTTTCGTTTCCTCCAGCAATATGACCAAACTTATTTAAGAATCTTCTTCACTTAATGACAGTAATTCTTCTCCTTCGTTCACTTGTGCGCCCACAGTATAGAATATATTCAATAAAGTACCGTCAGTGGGGGCATGAATGGTATGTTCCATTTTCATTGCTTCTAAAACGATTAAACGTTCGCCTGCTTTTACCTTCTCGCCGATATTTTTTAAAATTGCGACTACAGTAGCTGGCATTGGTGCTGTAAGCTGTCCTTTATGAACGTTGGTTTGCGCACCAATTGTTCCCCAGTTAAACCGTTCAATAGTAATTTGCCCTTGATTCGTATACAAGGTCAAAGATTGTTTTTTATTTTCAACTGTAGCGTGATGTTTTTGTATCTTTATTTCAACAAAGATTTTATCACCAGACAAATGAGCATAAATTAAATGCTCCTGTGTTTTGAATCGAACTTTAAAGTGATTTTTATCAATTGGAGTGATAAATGCTTCGATCAATTCATTCTGATCTTTATAACGCCATATCCAATGGCTTGATATTTGAGATTGCCAGGCAAAAGTTTCTTGCAATAAGGGATCTCGAAATGTATTGATGTTGTTTAAATAATCAAAACTCACGGTCATGACTAAGGCTATTTCTTTGTCTATTGCAGAGAGTATGATTTTTTCCTGGCTTAAAAAATCGGTACTGAGTTTTGCCTGTCTAAATTTGGGATGTTGGCAAATAGCTTGTAAAAACGGAATGTTCGTTTTCACTCCGCCAATAAAATAATTGGATAAAGCATGTTCTAATCTGGATAAAGCTTCATCGCGATTAGCCCCCCACACGATAAGCTTAGCGATCATAGGGTCATAGTACATAGTAATTTGTGATGAAAGTTGTACCCCTGTATCAATGCGTATCCCATCTCCAAAAGGTTCTTGTAAAAAGTGGATTTGCCCTATGGATGGAATAAAGTCATGATGCGGATCCTCGGCGTAGATACGGCATTCGATTGCATGACCATGTACTTGAATTCTATCTTGTACTAAGGGTAAAATTTCATTAGCAGCAATTTTCAACTGCCAGGCGACTAAATCAAGTCCAGTAATCATTTCCGTCACTGGATGTTCTACCTGCAATCGAGTATTCATTTCCATGAAATAGAAGTGTTCTGAATCATCTACTAAAAACTCAACAGTACCTGCGCCACTGTATTTTATAGATCGGGCTACTTCACAGGCCGCCTCAGCAAGTTTTTGTCGTAAAGAAACAGATAAATTGGGTGCTGGAGCTTCTTCAATTATTTTTTGGTGTCTCCGTTGAATGGAACAATCCCGCTCGAATAAATGAACTACATTGCCATGATTGTCTGCCATGATTTGTAATTCAACATGGCGAGGATGAAGCACCAGCTTTTCTATAATCATTGTATCATCAGCAAAACTTGCCATTGATTCACGTTTTGCTCCTGCCAGGGCAGCACGAAACTCTGATTCGTGATGAACAGCACGCATCCCTTTACCCCCACCTCCATTAGCCGCTTTGAGAAGGACAGGAAATCCTATTTTTTTTGCTTCAGCCAGTAATTTGTCTTCAGTTTGTTCACTGCCATGATAGCCCGGGGTTAATGGCACTTTGGTTTTTTCCAGTAATTGTTTGGCCAATTGTTTGGAGGCCATTGCTTCCATTGCTTTGACTGAAGGACCAATAAACACAATGTTAGCTTCTATACATGCTTTGGCAAATTCAGGGTTTTCAGATAAAAATCCATAACCGGGATGAATAGCTTGTGCTCCACATTCCTTGGCAATATGAATAATATTAGCAATATTCAGATAGCTGTCTTTAGCTGGTGCGTCACCAACAAAATACGCACTGTCAGCACTTCGTACATGCAGACTGTTTTTATCAACCGAGGAATAAATAGCTACTGTGTGTATGCCCATAGATTGAGCAGTTTTGATAATTCTGCAGGCAATTTCACCGCGGTTGGCAATAAGAATTTTATTAAACATTAGTGCCTCATTAATTTTTACTTTTATAACCACTTAAACTCTTCTAATGGAGTCCGAGTACTTTGTAGCTTGGTGCAGCGCAGCGGAACCCGGGATCGGTAAACGATGTATTTCGGGTTCCGCTGCGCTGCACCCAGGCTACTAATTCCAGTTTGGTGTTTCTTTCTTTAAAAACGCATTAAGTCCTTGTTGTCCTTCAGCTGATACTCTTTTTTGAGCGATTAAGGAAGCAGTGTAATAAACAAGCTCTTCATTTATTTTTCTATTTGCTACATAGCTTGCCAGTTGCTTTGATGCTCTGACTGCGTCGGGTGCATTGTTGCTGATTTGTTTTGCATAATTAAGTGTAAATTCCAGCAATCTTTCCTCAGGAACACAGTGTTGTATTAAATGTAATGACAATGCCTTAGCTGCATCAAAAACCTCAGCACTCATAAATAACGCTTTAGCACTATGTTCGCCAATGGCTTGCACGACGTATGGACTAATTACTGCTGGTATTAGGCCCAATTTAACTTCCGAAAAACAAAAACGTGCTGATTGGGAAGCTATAGTAATGTCACATGCTGCTGCAAGTCCTGCTCCACCACCAAAAGCAGAGCCATGCACCATAGCTAAAGTCGGTTTAGGACTTTTATTTAAAGTGTACATCAGATTACCAAGTATCATGGCATCCTTGAGATTTTCTTCTTCATTATAACGTGCCATGTTTTGCATCCAGGCTAAATCAGCGCCTGCAGAAAAATGTTTTCCATTTGCTTTGAGCACTATGACACGAACATTAGAATTGGCAATAGCAGCATCAAGCTGATGTTGCATCTCACTTAAAAGCTGATTATCAAAGGCATTGTGTTTACTCACACGATTTAAAGTGAGTAAACACAATCGATCCTGAATTTCATACAACAAGTCACTCACCTGTGTGCTCCTTACATGCGAAATACGCCAAAGCGTGTTGATTCAATAGGGGCATTTAATGCGGCTGATAACCCTAGCCCTAATATTTTGCGTGTATCCTGAGGGGCGATAACACCATCATCCCACAATCGGGCACTGGCGTAATAAGGATTTCCCTGAGTCTCATATTGGGAGCGCAATTGCTCTTTAAAACGTTCCTCCTCTACCACAGGCCAATCGTTTCCTTGTTTTGCCAATTTGTCTCGATTAACTTGCGCCAAAACATGAGCAGCTTGTTCTCCTCCCATGACTGAAATGCGTGAGTTAGGCCAAGACCAAAGAAAATTAGGGTTATAGGCACGCCCGCACATAGCATAATTCCCTGCACCAAAACTACCGCCAACAATTACTGTAAACTTAGGAACATTGGCATTGGCAACAGCGGTTACCATTTTGGCGCCATGTTTTGCAATACCGGAAGCTTCATATTTAGAACCAACCATAAAACCAGTAATATTTTGCAAAAACAACAAAGGAATTTTACGTTGGCAACAAAGTTCTATAAAGTGGGTTCCTTTCAAGGCACTTTCACTAAATAGAATGCCATTATTTGCAATAATTCCTATGGGGTAACCGTATAAATGTGCGAAGCCACAAACCAATGTTGTGCCAAATAATGCTTTAAACTCATCAAATTCAGAACCGTCAACAATGCGTGCAATAATTTCTCGAATATCAAAGGGTTTCCGGGGATCTGTAGGTACTATCCCATTTAGTTCTTTACAGTCATAGAGTGGTTCTACGGTTTCAATCCGCATTAATTGCTGTGGTTTTTTACGATTTAAATTACTAATGGAGGTTCGTGCTAGATGAAGTGCATGAGCATCGTGTTCGGCGTAATGATCCGCTACGCCTGAATGTCGACAATGAACTTCAGCGCCGCCTAATTCTTCAGCACTGATGACTTCACCTGTAGCTGCTTTGACAAGAGGCGGTCCACCAAGAAAAATCGTAGCTTGATTTTTAACCATAATTGATTCGTCGGCCATTGCAGGAACATAAGCTCCTCCAGCAGTACAAGAGCCCATAACTACTGCAATTTGTGGGATATTTTGCGCAGACATTTGTGCTTGATTGAAAAAGATTCGTCCAAAATGATCGCGATCAGGGAATACTTCATCCTGATGGGGCAAATAGGCTCCTCCGGAGTCTACCAGGTAAATGCAGGGCAAATGATTCATTAGCGCGATTTCTTGTGCCCTTAGGTGTTTTTTTACGGTTAATGGATAGTAAGTGCCACCTTTTACCGTCGCATCATTCACAACAATAACACACTCAATACCTGAAACCCAGCCGATCCCCGTGATAATCCCTGCAGCAGGGACTATATCATCATATACTTGATAAGCTGCAAGCTGTGAGAGTTCAAGAAAAGGGCATCCAGGATCAAGTAATTGCTGCAATCGTTCCCTTGGTAATAATTTACCGTGTTTTAAATGACGGGCACGTGCTTTTTCATCGCCACCTAAAGCAATGTACTGTATTCGATTGTGTAATTCATCCACTAAGGATTGCATAGCTGTTTGGTTTTCTTTGAATTCTTGACTGGTTGTGTTGATTTGGCTAATTATTTTTACCATGCCTGTTCCTTATCGTAGTACCAAAATATCGCTTAGGACAATGATTGTCCAAATAATCCAAGTAATTGCAATAAAGTGAGGCATATTGCCCCCTTTTATGAACTTGTAAATAAGCGCTGGAACGGCAGTAATCACTACAGGTAATACAACAAGAACCAAAATTTTCCGAACTACAAGCCCCCAGCCTGTTTGACTGAATATAGGGGTCAATTTCAAATTAACGTAGGTGAAAAACATATCAACATAGACAATAATAAGATGCGCGTATTTTGCGAATAGTACTACTAAAATACTCAGTAGCAGATAGATAATACTGTGTCGTAGCATGAACATCCTTTTTTGTAAGTGCTCGGCCCTATGAGGGAAATGGCTGTATTTGGAAACATCTTGCGAGAAAAATTTTCTCACATCCTGAACTCAAACCCAACCATTCGAGTAGTATTAATATGGGAACCTGAGCTATTACCTTTATTTATAAGAAAATCCCCTATCCCATTTATGGGTTAGGGGCCTTTTTGTTTTAAATTAATTCAATTGCCATAGCCGTTGCTTCACCACCACCAATACACAATGAAGCGACACCGCGTGTTTTTCCTTGATGTTTTAGAGCATGTATTAAAGTTACTAAAATACGCGCACCGGAAGCGCCAATAGGATGGCCCAAAGCACAAGCTCCGCCGTGAATATTAACTTGTTCTGGATTTAATTCAAGTTGTGTCATAGCTGCCATTGTTACTACAGCAAATGCTTCATTTATTTCATATAGATCCACATCATTTTGTTTCCAGGATGCTTTATTCATGACTTTACGAATGGCATCTACTGGTGCTGTAGTAAACCACTCCGGTGCTTGTGAATGACTTGCATGAGCAACAATACGGGCAATGGGTTGAATACCACGTTTTTCAGCCTGTCCCGCACTCATTAAAATCAGACTTGCTGCACCATCAGATATGGAACTTGAATTGGCTGCGGTAACGGTTCCATCTGTTTTAAAAGCAGGTTTTAATTGGGGTATTTTAGCGATTTTTGCAGCATCAGGACCTTCATCTACATTCACTGTAATATCACCCTTACGTGTATTAATCGTTATCGGAGTAATTTCTTCTTTAAAAGCTCCATTTTCTATTGCCTCGAGTGCTCTGCTCATGGAGCGAGTGGCAAATTCATCCTGCTGATCTCTGCTAAAATGAAAATGATTCGCTGTAGCTTCTGCGAAAACACCCATTAACTTTCCTTTATCATAGGCATCTTCTAATCCGTCAAGGAACATATGATCTTTTAATTCACCATGTCCTAGCCTGTATCCTGAGCGTACCTTATTCAATAGATAAGGTGCATTACTCATACTCTCCATACCACTGGCAAGGATAATATTTGCAGAGCCTGCTCGAATTAAGTCATGAGCTAACATGACAGCTTTCATTCCTGAGCCACACATTTTATTTATTGTGGTCGCTCCTGAAGAGTTGGGCAATCCTGCTTTAATGGCTGCTTGTCGTGCCGGAGCTTGACCAATTCCAGCCTGTAAGACACAACCACTGATTATTTCGTCTATTTCTGCTGGGCTAATTCCTGCTTGAGATAAGGCCGCTATATGTGCAATTGCCCCTAATTCTGGAGCTGAAAGAGTTGATAAATTTCCTAACATGGCTCCCATGGGAGTTCTTTTTGCCGCAACAATTACGATGTCATTCTGTTCCATTTTATTTTTCCTTATGCTGTTTCTTTAAAAAGTTCTCGTCCAATAAGCATTCTTCTGATTTCAGAAGTACCAGCCCCTATTTCATATAATTTTGCATCGCGCAGTAAACGTCCTGTGGGATACTCATTAATATATCCATTACCACCAAGAATTTGAATTGCTTGTAATGCCATTTGTGTTGCTCTTTCAGCCGTATATAAAATCACGCTTGCAGCATCTTTACGACTGACTATACCTTGATCACAAGCTCTGGCAATAGCATATAAATATGCTCTTGAGGCACCCAGATCAGTATACATATCTGCTAATTTACCTTGGATGAATTGAAATTCACCTATGGATTGTTCAAATTGTTTGCGTTCATGTACGTAAGGCAAAACAACATCCATACACGCTTGCATAATTCCTACTGGGCCTGAAGCCAGAATGGTACGTTCATAATCCAGTCCACTCATTAATACAGTTACACCTCGATTGACTTCGCCCAAAACGTGTTCTGCTGGAATTTCACATTGTTCAAATACCAATTCACAGGTATTTGAGCCACGCATTCCTAGCTTGTCGAGTTTTTGAGCTGTTTTGAAGCCTGGCATTCCTTTTTCAATTAAAAAGGCAGTGATTCCCTTGCTTGCAGCGTGTTTGTCAGTCTTGGCGTAAACAACCAGGACATTCGCATCAGGTCCATTGGTGATCCACATTTTGGTGCCGTTGAGAATATATTTGTTGCCTTCTGGACGAGCATGTAATTGCATACTGACTACATCGGATCCTGAATTGGACTCACTCATAGCCAGAGCCCCAACATATTCTCCACTAATAAGTTTAGGCAGATATTTTTGTTTTTGCGAATGCGTGCCATTTAAATAAATTTGGTTGACGCATAAATTGGAGTGAGCGCCGTAACTTAAGCCTACAGATGCTGATGCCCGAGAAATTTCTTCCATAGCGATAACATGAGCAAGGTATCCCATGTTGGCACCGCCATATTCTTCACTGACGGTAATTCCCAGTAAACCCATTTCACCTAGCTTTCTCCATAAATGGTTGGGGAAAGTATTACTTTCGTCAACTTGAGCAGCAAGCGGAGCAATTTCAGCACGAGCAAATTGGTAGACACTGTCGCGCAACATGTCGTAAGTTTCACCGAGTTGATAATTCGGTCCTGTATACATAGGTGCCCCCTGTGGTTATAACTATTACCTGATACAAGAATTTAATGAACGCCTGAATTTGTCTAATCTTGATGCAGAGTAAGTCGTCTGTTGTTTTTTACAAATGTGTTAGACTATACCCAATCAAGTTGAAGATGCAAATAGAATTTCGCAGATCTTTTTTCTTACTAGAAATGCTCCTTTACCTGATTTAAAAAATCGCCTAATCTTAAGCCAAAGGAAAAACTATCGAACTGTTTATAAGGGTAGTTATAGCTAAAGTTTCAGCATTTCGGTTTATTTATTTAGGAGAGTCATTCATGCGTAAGTTAGTACTCTGGGGACATAGTGTTGATGAGTATCGTGAGATGTTTGATTTGTCTCAAGAAGATATGAACTCCAGGATTTTAGAATATGGATGTGGTCCCAGTGCAGTAAACGCCCAACAATTTCAGGAAGCACATCAAGCCGTAAGTTGTGATCCTTTGTTTGTTTTGGATAAAGATACATTATCCTCTAAAGCAGTTATGATTTTTGCACAAATGGCAGATGAAGTACGCCGAGAACAAGATCAATTTGATTTCAGTCGTGCTGGAGGGTTAGAGCAATTACTGGAAAACCGTCGTAATGGCATGAAAAAATTCTTTGCCGATTATGAGCGAGGTAAGACTGAAGGACGATATTATGGCGCAGCAGATTACCATTTACCTTATCCTGATTTCTCTTTTGATTTTGCATTAAGTGCGAATTACTTATTTGCCGACTTGGAAGAACAAACTGTCAAATTTCATGTAAATGTAATTCGTGAATTAGCAAGAGTAGCCAAAGAAGTAAGAATTTTTCCTTTAAATGACATAGAAGGCAAGACCTCTGAGTTCTTAGGCCCCGTATTACTTGAATTACAAAAAGAAGGATATGGTGTAGAGATTAGAGAAGTAGAGTATCATTTGCATAAGTCTGAAAACGCTATGCTGCGTGTTTGGGCACAGAAATGCGATATTTAATAAATGTAGCCTGGGTGACGCGACACGAAACTCAGGTTTGGTATTAACTCTAAACCCCTTTGGTTTTGCCTACACAGACGACAAGGTTTTTTATGTATTCAATGTTACGTCCTTTACTTTTTAGCATGAATCCTGAAAGTGCACATACTTTTAGTTTATCTGCTTTACGTTATGTACCTAAGATTTGTTTTAAAAAGGTTAAGCCTAAACCTACTACAGCCTTAGGATTACCATTTCCTCATGTTGTTGGTTTGGCAGCAGGATTGGATAAAAACGGAGAGTATTTGGATGCATTGGCGAAATTAGGTTTTTCTTTTATTGAATTAGGAACAGTTACACCAAGACCACAAATGGGTAATCCCAAACCACGGTTATTTAGGTTACCAGAAGCTGATGCGATTATTAATCGTATGGGGTTTAATAACCAGGGCGTGGATGCTTTGGTGGACCATGTAAAAAAAGCACGTTATAAAGGAATCTTGGGCATTAATATTGGTAAAAATAAAGACACTTCGTTAGAACATGCCGCAGATGATTACATTCATTGTTTGAGAAAGGTGTATGAATATGCTTCTTATATAACCATCAATATTTCTTCACCGAATACTCCTGATCTACGCCAATTGCAGCAGAAGGAGTATTTTGCCAATTTATTATCGCAAATTCAGGCTGAACAAATTAAATTATCCGATAAACTTCAGCGCCATGTTCCCTTGGTGGTTAAAATATCACCAGATGAAGAACCAGAAACTTTAAAACAAATGACTGAAGTGATTTTGAGTTATGGCATTGAAGGAATTATTGCGACGAATACAACCTGTTCCCGCAACGGAGTGTCTCATTTACCTTATGCTGAAGAAACCGGAGGGCTAAGTGGTAAGCCCTTATGGGAGCTATCTACTGAGTGCTTGCGCTTGCTAAAACACTATGTAGGTAACGATGTAACTTTAATCGGAGTCGGTGGCATCGACAATTGCAGCAGTGCACAGGCAAAGCTGGATGCAGGTGCTTCATTAATTCAAGTGTATACTGGTTTGATTTATCAGGGACCTAGGTTGGTATATGACTTAAAAAAAGGATTAAAATAAAACAGCAGGCGAAGACTTTGGCAGTCACCTCCTAAGTAGGATGCTTATGAGCAGTATCTAAGGATCTTGCTTTAAAAAAGAGCTCCACAATGTCTCAACGCATCGTTCTGGATGGAGAAATTTGAAGGATCACTTAAGCCTAAAACCAGGGAAGAAATTTGGGGAGGCTCTGGGGATTCAATGGGAACTATTTAAGATGAAATGTATTACTAAAGATCTGGCAGCACAAATGGAGTCTTGCATCAAGCAAACTCATATAGAAGTAACTCAGCAGTATTCTCAAGGAAAGATAGTGGAAATTAATGGGGGCGCTGCCTGTTTTTCAGGATTTGATTCTTACTTGTCGCAAGTAGTAGGGTGGGGATTTAATACGAAATTCAAGTATTTTCAGCCTGAGATTGAATGCATAGAGCAATTTTATAGGAGATTAAATCATAAGCGAGTAGATATTGAATTATGTCCTTTCGTAGGAAATGAACTTACCGTATTTTTAAGTCAGCGTGGTTATTGCATCACCGAATTAAATAATGTCTCAATCCTGGATTTAAAAACATATCAGCCGCTTGATTGCGTTGCAGATCTTTTAACAATTAGAGAAATAAAATCAAACGAAACGAGAGAGTGGGCCAAAAAGGTAGCTCTAGGGTTTAATGCCCCTGAGGCTGAAGAGCAATTTTTTTGTTATGCCCAATCTAAGGGGGTCAGTGCCTATGCTGTCTATGATAAAGATGTCATTGTAGCTGGGGCAACACTTGCCATACATGGCGATTTTTGTGATTTAGGAGTTACTAGTACTTTACCTGCTTACCGAGGGAAGGGGTTACAAAAAAAATTATTAGTGACCCGATTGAATACCGCAAAACAGAATGGATTGTCTTGGGCAACGGTTACAACAGAACCTGGAAGTGTTTCCGATTGTAATGTCCAAAAAGTAGGATTTCATTGCGCTTATACACGAATCAAAATGACCTTGGAATGATGTTTGCCGATAGGTAGTCAGGGTGCGGCGTGTATAACTCGGGTTTTTTGATGCGAATGAACATTCGATGTTGGTTTGCTGCTGCACTGTGGCCACCTGCATGCTTTAAGGAATATTAGCACTTCCATGTAATAACAGTTACAATAACCCATGTTTCGATTGAACTACTTGAGTCATGAAAAAGAAACTTTCTGTTAAAACCAGCATTTTATACAAACGTTTGTTAGCTTATGTGAAGCCATTTTGGCCCATATTGGCCTTAGGTATTTTTGCCAATATTTTGTATTCACTGATTGACGCAGGTTTTACTTATATGATGCGGCCTTTTTTTGATAAAAGCTTTATTAATGTTGATATGGATTTTATTAAAAAAATTCCTTATATCATTCTAGTAGGGATTACTTTGAGGGGACTTGTCAGCTCCGTGGGTAGTTATTGTATGACCTGGGTTGCGCGCGCTGTGGTTAAGGTATTAAGGGAAAAAGTTTTTAACCATATTCTTCACTTACCTGCAGATTTTTACGATGAAGCAACTTCAGGACAAATGCTTTCTAAAATTCTTTATGATGTAGAACAAGTAGCTCAGGTTAGTGCAGAGGCCTTGACAGATATTGTTCAAAATACGTGTTTAATTATAGGCTTTCTCACGGTCATGATGGTGATTTGCTGGCAATTATCCCTTATGTTTCTGTTAACCATTCCCTTTGTTGGTCTTATTGTGAATTACACCAATAAACGTGTGCGACGAATCAGTCATAAAGTACAAAAAACAATGGTCGAGGTGACTGAGATTGCGAGTGAAGCAATTGAGAGTTACAAGGTGGTGCGCATTTTTGGAGGTGCTTCTTATGAATCTGAAAAATTTACTAAAGCCATAGAGTATTCACGTCAGAACGATATGAAAGTTGCAGCAAGTAAAGCACTCAATGTCTCTGGGGTACAAATTGTTATCGGTATAGGAATTGCCGCAATCATTGCAGCAGCCATTAAACTGTCTACGGTAGTGATTATTTCTGCAGGTTCTTTTTTAGCAATTATCGCGGCAATGATTCAGTTGATTAAGCCGATGAAAACCCTCACTACTTTGAATGCAGTAATTCAAAAAGGCTTGGCTGGAGCAGAAAGTGTGTTCAATATGTTGGATCTCCCTACAGAACAAGACCGAGGAATTGTTCTATCGCAAAGATCACAGGGTTCTTTGGAGTTTAAACATGTGTCTTATGCTTATAGACAAGGGGATAAGGTATTGCATGATGTAAGTTTTACGATTGAATCGGGTAAAACAGTGGCATTGGTCGGACATTCCGGGAGCGGTAAAACTACCATAGCCAGTTTATTACCTCGTTTTTATGAAGTAACTCAAGGTGTGATTACTCTGGATAATATCCCTATCAATCAAATAAGTTTGACCAGTTTGCGAGAGCAAATGGCGTTGGTCAGTCAAAATGTGACCCTTTTTAATGATACTTTGGCTAATAATATAGCGTATGGCCGCTCGGATGTAAGCCGACAACAAATTATACAAGCCGCTAAAATGGCTTTTGCCCATGAATTCATTAGTCGTTTACCCGAAGGTTATGACACATGTGTTGGTGAAAATGGTGTGTTACTTTCCGGTGGTCAGCGGCAAAGGATAGCGATTGCGCGTGCTATTTTGAAGAATGCACCCATTTTAATTCTTGATGAAGCAACATCTGCATTGGATAGTGAGTCAGAGCGATACATACAAATTGCTTTAGAAGAAGTAATGAAAAATCGAACAACTATAGTCATTGCGCACCGCTTATCGACGATCAAACACGCAGATAAAATTATTGTGATGCAACAAGGATGTATTGTGGAACAAGGCACTCACCAAGAATTACTTGACTTGCAAGGATATTACGCACAGCTTCAGGGCATACAACACTCAGATACAATTCATGAGGATGCAATAGCCTGATGTCTTCTTTCTTAGAGCAATTATGGTATGGCCATCATCACCCGCTACAATGGATATTGCGTCCATTATCTTGGGTTTATTCTACGATTGCTTCAGCCAGACGTTATTTTTTGCGACGTTTTAGACAAATAAGTTGTCCAGTTCCTCTCATTGTTGTTGGTAACATAACAGTTGGAGGAGTGGGTAAAACTCCTCTGGTGATTGAATTGGCTAAGAGAATACAACAAAAAGGATTAAAGGTTGGCATTGTGAGTCGTGGCTATGGCGCAACAATAAAGCAATTCCCCTATGAAGTTCAAGTCAATGATCCCGCTCCAAAAGTTGGAGATGAGCCCTTACTGTTAGCACAAAAAACCAAATGCCCTGTAGTGATTGCACCAAAGCGAATCCAGGCTGTACGCTATCTCTTAGAAAAACATCAAAGCCAAATCATTATTAGCGATGATGGATTACAGCATTACCGTATGGGGCGAGCTATTGAAATTGCTGTTATTGATGGGACCCGAGGATTAGGTAATGGTTTTTGTTTGCCGTCAGGACCACTGAGAGAATCTGCTATACGTCTGGAACAAGTTGATTTTATTGTGGTAAATGAAGGTCATTGGAGCAATGCATATCCTATGAAATTAAAACCCGGAAAAATTAAAAAATTAAGTACGGATGAGGAAGTTGATGCACATACATTACATGGAAAATGGGAAGCGATCGCCGCAATTGGTAATCCTCAACGTTTTTATTCCACTTTGTTGCAATTAGGGATAGAATTCGATAGCACTTCTTATCCTGATCATTATCAGTTTAAGCCAGATGATTTGAATTATTCCAAATCACCTATTATTATGACGGAAAAAGATGCGGTGAAATGCCGATCATTTAGTTCGGACACCATGCATTATTTACCTGTAGACGCTGTATTGGATGATGCATTTTGGGACGCATTGTGGTTACATCAACAGTTAAAAGGTTATTGCTGATTATGTTTGCTTGGATTCGCTGTTTTTTATTTGTAATAATATTCCACACAAGTACAGGATTGTTTGCATCTGAAGTAGAGCCCATGCCGCAACCGGTACAATCCACCGAACCAACCATAGGGAGTTGGACTTTTTCCGGTATGGTGAAAAATGAGAGTGGGGATAAATACGGCTATTTTTTTGAAATGCAGCGTCAAGGCTCCGATTTCCATACTAAAGCTGCTTTAGTTGATGGACAAACAAACCAATTAGTATTTTTTTATGAAAGCAAAGAAAAAATAAAACAATCAACACCGCTTGATTGGCATGTTGGTTATTCTTTTATTCGTTTCAATCCCATCAATGACAGTTGGATCTTTGGTGTTAAGGCAGCAGACAAAAAAGGCTTTAATTTCAAGGTGGACATGTTAAAGCAAGAAAATAAGGCCAATGAAACCTTAGTCTTGCGTCCCGGAGTAAAATTTGCAGTGTTACAGACAAGCCAGCTTAATGGACATTTGCGTATTGATGATAAAGAACAATTTGTTACCGGGAATAAAGCCTGGTTTGGCAAATTGGTATTAAACAATGATCAGAAAGACGCACATGAAATCAGTACAACTTTTTGTCGTTTAAAGGATGATAATGGTTTTTACTCTGCAAATCTTAAAGAAAAGGATGCAACCAGTGCGGCTGTTGCGGGTTGGCTTGATCCTTTGGGTAATAAAGTCAAAATGTCTCAATTTGTTTCATTAAAACCATTAAAAGATGATCAGTGTATGCTGAGTATTGGATTGCCTAAACTGCACCTAACATTGATTAATACTCTGAAGGCTAATGATCCATCATCACATACAGTTGCTGGGTTTTCTAAAGACAGTAGCGGTGACTTTTGTTTTGTTACTCAACAATCATTCTTAAAAAGTACTGAATTAGATATCGAAAATATCAAGTTAACTGCTTGATATTTATAAAATATGTAGCCTGGATGCAGTTGCGCTGCATCCAGGCTTGAATACATTAAACAAAACTCAAAGTATCTTTCTGATCCTTGTCATCATGACGAAGTACTTGCGTTTTTTGTATCATTTCTAATCTTTTCTCTACTTCAGGAGGCAAAGCAAGCTCAGGAGGAACGGATTTTTTATGAGGACCTCCTAATGCTCCCACCATCATTTTATGCGAGGTAGGTTTAGGCTGTTCCAGATGAGGGTCTAAATTTGCTTCCAGTTTCTGTGCTAATTTAGGGTCCAAAATCCACATGGCATCGGCCAGAGCAGGAATACACATATTAGGCTCATCATTTACCCACCAACCTAAATCGGTCATCGCTTCACGTAACAAATTTGCCTGCTTGTTATGTTTATCGAGTGCGTAGCGTAATATGGTGACAAGTGCTTTTTCTGGTTCATTATAGTCAATAGAAAGTTCTTTATTCCAACTTAAAAATTTAAACCACGTATTTTCTAATTTTTCATGATATTTTTGTTGAAACATATCACACAAATGTTTGGTGCTTTGCTCTTTTGGTGCTGATATCTTATATTGGCCAAGGATTTCTTTACTTTTATAAAATTCAGACATCAACAATGCATGCATGGTGGCGGTTGGATGAACATCATCCCAAAACATATGCTTCATACCAGGAGATGTTCCATCAGGATTTATCTTATAATCTGGCGAGTCTTTATAAGCTTCTTTTAGTTTTTTGGCGTCAAAGTATTGAGCATATTTTGATTGTTCACCGTAAATACGAACATCATCATAAATTTTACTAAAGACAGTGTTGATATCGAATAGATCAATTGAGCAATCAGAATAATCTTTTTTTAGTTTTTCATATTCATCTTTTAATTTCTTATTATAATATTTTGCTATTTTTGCAGCATTATCTCGCTCTGATTGAGGCTTATTCTGAAAACGTGGTGTTAATGACAAATCGGGCAAATTACATAGAACAATATTTTTATAACCTTCATCCATTAATTTCTTAATATTCTCAAGGTTACTTTTAATGGCCAGATCAGCTGCTTCTTTTGTTGGTTCTGCATTAGCTGTAATTAAATCATTGGCTCCAGAAAATACAGTAATCAGGGTCTTTTCTTTTTCATCGGAAATTTCTTGTTTCTCAACGTCCTCTAAGAATTGATCTACCTGCTTGGTCAAGTTGGATACCATTAAGCGAGTGAAAAATAGTTTTATTGAAGTAAACGGAGAAAGAATGGAAAGAAATAGGCCTTTCCAGCTGTAATCATAAGATGTTGCACCACCTTGGGCGTAATTTGCAAAGAAATTTTGCCCGTTATATTGAGCAGTGCGACCATTATCGAGTGAATAATATTCCTCAATATCCTTTCTATAACGGGGATCTGTTATTACCTCGTCAGATATATCATCAGAAGATTCTCGAAGTGTGATTTTGGGAATCTCTTCTCTTTTCATGAGAAAAGTACG
The DNA here is from genome assembly GCF_001468035.1 of Legionella tucsonensis. GTDB lineage: Bacteria > Pseudomonadota > Gammaproteobacteria > Legionellales > Legionellaceae > Legionella > Legionella tucsonensis. Next base: position 1,723,724 of record NZ_LNZA01000001.1, on the reverse strand, counting down.
TTTTATATTATTTTTGTATCGTTGTGAGATTACAGCATCAGCTATATCACTACTATCGACCATATGTCTGGGCTTTTCTGAAACTTTTGGAGTATTTTCTTCCTCTATTGAAAATAGATGTCCTATTTCTCTATCTTGTACACGTTTTTTACGTTTTACTTGATTTGATTCAGCTTCAACTTCTTCCCAAGTATATCTTTTACGCTGATTAGGTGACTGAGAGATAACATCATCACTGATATCTGCATTATCCAGGTTATATTTTCCAAAGCGATGTGCAGAATCCTTTTTTATTTTATCATCATTAAGAAATTTGCTGATAAGAGTGGCTCTAAGCACATCTGCCCAAGTATAACCATTCGTGAAGCGTTCTTTAGGAGACTTATCTAATCCTAATGTTTTTTTCCATAATCCGTTGATCCAGGGGCCTAGAAAAGAAAACTTTTCACCCATGTTTTTACCATCAGAAAGACTATCACCCAATACAACAAAATGGGTTATTTCCTTTTTAGGATGAGGAGGTTTATGATCTCTTTTGGCTTCTGCCATACAAAATAACCACACAATGACCAATAATTGTTTATTTTATAGCTTAATTATTAAGGTTTTATTAAATAAAATAACCTGCGGTGGACTTTTCCTTTGTCAGTCTAATGTTTTTTAATGTTGTCATGTGAGTCTCCTCGAAACGAAATCCACTTCCTTTGAGTATGGAGAAAAGGCATTCCACTTTTTCCTGCAAGTAATGCGGCAACTCCCGCTGCTTGTTTCGACGGGAAGTAAAAAGTTATATTCTGCACAGTGGCATGATGGAAGTGTTTTCTAAAGAACAGGAGGTGGATTGGCCGGAAAACTATACGCTTTCTCTCGAAGTATTAGGTATTGAATTAGGCAGAAAAAAGAAAACCATTAAGATAGAGATCCCTTCGCACTTGGTGGTGCACTCATCGTAACATCTTTTTCTGTTAATGGTGATGATGATTTGAGCTTTGCTAAATGTGTTTTGAAGCTGGCGCTATTTTCCGGTTTACACATTTTTTTAAGAAAATCAGCTTCAGCATCTTTTGCGATATACACGTTAGTATTATCTTGAAATAATAAAGTTTTATTTTTATAACCCATTGCATCACTAAACGCGCGAGCTTCCTCCTTACTCGCAAAGGTCAATTGTATGGAATAGTCTATTTCTCCACGAGTGTCTTGACGTATTTTAGTATTTTCATATTTAACAGTAGGTGCTGCAGAAATTTGTACCTTTTTAACAACCTGTATTTGTTCCACACATTTTTGTTGTAATTCCTTTGTTCTTTGTTCCGAAGGCTTATCATCTTGATGCCCCTGCATTACATGAGTAAATGCAAGTTTGGGTAGATTAATATCAAGGGTTAATATCTTAGCAACCGCTCCCTGAGTTAGATAAACTTTATTATCATTTTGAAATAAATTTTTCTTATCCCTCAGCGAAACGTGATTGGTAAATTGTCGCGCTTGTCGTGCATCTTTAAAAACTAATTCTATAGGAAAATCCTGTTGGGTATCTTGCTTAATTTTTTGCGGATAATGACCCGTATGCACCGTTGCCGTGGTAAAAGCTGGGCTGCTTTTAAGATTTTTTTGTAAATCAACCACTGGTTTCATTTTTTCTTGTTGTGCTAATTGTTTTTTCTCGTCTTTGCTTTTCTTAAATGCTGTTAGAAAATTTTCATCACAAGTATTCATATTCCTTTGAGTTTTTAAATCAATTCCTTTTTCCGTTGAAAAAACAGCGTCTACGGCGATGCTCGTTCCGTCTCGTTTAAAGGCTGTATTCGCTTCACTGTGTTGGTATCTAAAATTGGGATTCGGTAGGAAATTGTGCATTTCCTGAGGAAAACTCTTAGGTCCATTATTCATGTCGCCACCCACAACCACATCGATGTCACTATGATGTTTTCTGAATTGTTCCACATCTTTCATGACTTGATTGAGATCGACTCGAGGAATTTTTGGTGGATAAGGAGCTCCAGGTTTTGGAGGGCTTTCCGCATGCACATTGACCAAAAGCCTTTTTTTGCCGTTCTCATCCTCAACCAGTGTGATTAAAACCTGACCCTTCGTTGCGCCTGAATCTTCATATTTTTGTTGTAACTTTTTTACATCTTTTTCTAATGCTTGATTAGGGCTAGGTGTAACTGGATTACAACTGAACGTGAGATTGCCAAAAGGATGAGTACCATTTTGATTATACCTCATGCTCAATTTTTGCATGGGATCTAAATACTTCTCAATATTGGCGATTAATTCATCTTGGGAATCATGAGGTATTTCCTGCAACATGCCACTGGTAACCTCTCCGCTGTTAATTTTTTGCGCTATGGTAAAAGCTTTCATTTCTAAATCATCATTGAGATTAACTTTATCTATGTTCCAGATTAATGTTTTACCGAATAATTGGGGATGATGATCTGAGTGAAGATTTTGTTCTTGAGTAGTTGTTTTGGTGCCTGTTTTAACTATTGTTTTTAATTTCTTAGCCATAAGTACCCTGCACTTCAAATGAAACTGTCTTAAAGTATGTCTGGCAAAATATAGATACAAATATTGACTTGACGAAACTGACGCTCGATTAATACAGACTATATTTGCTATTTCTTATACCCTTATATAAATACAGTGTAGCAGAAACTACAAAAAGTATTGGAAGATTCGAGTTCTGCTCGCTTATGATTTGGATTTTATTCGCGATAAATTAAATGCCTTCTCCAGAAAGACAGCAGAATTTAGAAAAATAAAAAATCAACCGTTCCCACTCCTATACAAATAGAGAGTCTCTTATGATTTTTTGTCCTGCACAGAGTGGGTGCTTAGTGGTAAAGCAGTTTAAATATAAAATCACTTTCCTAGGATCTTGGGCAATTTACATTTATCGTCATTACGCTTGTTTCTCTGGAAGAAATTGTGATAAAACGCTGGCGATAACTAACGCAGCTGGAATGATTAAAAGGGTAAGTTGATAATCCCCTAGAGTATGCATGTTCGTATTGCCTTTGAAGTAGTCGAGTAAATAACCTACGAGCGGTTGCAGTAGCGGGGCAGTGGCCATGGCTAAGGTATTTGTGAAGCCTGTACAGGCGGAAAGTGATTCTGACGGTGCCAGTTCATTGGCAATGGTAAAGGCAAGCATATATGCGCCACAACATAACCCAATTGCAAACAACAAAATTCCAACGAGGAGCAGATGATGTATTGGTAAGTAAAGAACAAGGATGAATAAAACGGCAGTTGATAAACAGGAAATATGGATGAGTGGTTTGCGTTGAGACAGTTGAATGGACAGCCAACCATAAATAGGACAACTTAACCCGGCTCCCAATAAGATCATTGAGGTAAGAATGCTGGCACATTCTAGAGAACATTTTAATTTTAACTGGAGAAAAGGAACTGCCCACATTGCAGCAAAAACAGTAATAACAGAAAATTCCAGTCCAACAAATAATCCATTAAACCATATCAATTTATTTTTTAACATGAGCACTAAATGCTTTTTATACTGCTGATAATTATTGATTACTGGTTTGTTACTGGGAATAAGAGTCGCACATAAAACAGCAATTAAAAGACCAACGACTCCGGAACCTACAAGAAAATAATTCCAGCTAATGCGGGTTATCTGGGAGCCCATTCCAATCATACTAAATACAGTAATAGTAAATCCTAGGGTTTCGGTGAGCCCAATCATAAAGGCATATTGTTTTAGAGGGTAATGTTGGCGTAGTATTCGCGTCATACCCACAAAGGCAAATGCAGAGCCGCCACCTATAATTAAACGACCTAGAAATAACACAAATAAGTTATATCCTGTAGAAAATAAAAAACAGCCCAAAGCACACAATAAAGCATTTAAGGACAATAAGGTTCGTGTATTGAATCGATCAAAAAGAAGGCCAACAGGAATTTGCATTGTGGTGTAGACATAATAAAAAGCACTACTTAATAGACCAGCAGTGAGTGCGGTGAGGTGCTTCTCATACATTATAGCACCAATAATAATTCCTGAAGATAATTGCAAGAAAAATTGAAATAATAAAAAGGATACGCCGACTAACCATATGATGGTTCTTTTGGAGCTATATGAATGTGTTGAGGTCAATAATTTCATTGATTCTGTTTCAAGAAAAAGGCGAAATATATAGCATCATGGACAAAGTGTAAATTTTTTTTAAAAAATGAGTGCACTTATGTAATTTTTAGGTTGGGTGCAGCGTAGCGGAACCCGCCGGTTGGTGGGTATGAATGAACTTGTTGATCCCTGGCTCGTGCTACAAATACAACCAGGAATTAATTTTATCTAAAGGAAATGAATGATAGGCACACCAACGTTGAATAATATTCTGATCTAACGGTAAGGATATTCCGTGCACTCCAGGCGTCAGTTTTTCTTTCAGGAACGTTAATGCGACACGGTTATGGATATAAAATTCCGGATCGATATATTTCATTGGTGTAGGATCATTGAGTACAAAATTAACTGGCATTTTATGATTTAAGACTTCTTCATCGCTAAAATGAGGGCCAAACTCATCATAGACTCCTAAATTCGCCAGAATTTTTCCACTAAACCAGGAGTGAGGATAAGCACTCATAATGGCTTTTTGTCCAGTTGCGGTAACAACCACATTCGTTTCAATTAATGCACGTTCTAGCTGGCTGAAATCCTGAGGATCAATCGCTTTGATACCCAGATTTTGTGCTAAATTTCGTTGTTTTTCATTGGGATCGACAACAACGACAGGAACTTTATTTTGGCTGCAAAAATAGGCGAGGCCGCGACCAATCTTTCCAAAGCCAAATATAATCCATGATGTTTCCGCATGATTGATTCCTGTCAATTGAGTCAAGGCTGTATGGCTGCTTTCAGCACATCCAAAAACTGTTTCGAGTTGTTTTGTCAATGTGCGATCAACACTAATCACAGGAAAGTTAAGCGTTTGTTGACGATAAAATTGATCACCGGAAGCCGTTAATTCGATTGCACCAATTTTGGGTTTTCCCAAAAATTGATAAAGCTGAGCACCACAATCAAAATAAAGATCATACATTTCACCAGCAAGCGAGCGTGGATCTTCTATGTAATGAATTTTTGCTTCAATTAAAGAGGATACCGCATGCGGATGGGCATAACAAAAGTCTGTAGGATTAGTGACTGTCACATCAGCACCTGCTTCAAGTAAGCATGCTATTTTTAATAAAGTATTAGCTACTATAGGAACATGATGGATCACACGTAATCCAGTCAGAGGACGTGCGGCACTCCATTCGGCGAGTTGTTCGTACATAAAAGGAGCTTCTGTCTGCGGGTAATTTTGAAAAAATTTTTTTAGTGCGTCCTGCATCATGTCATAACAAAGGATAAAGAATGTCACATCCTAGCATAATTTATTCATGCAGAATATTTTCTAAAAAATAAAATTAGTCTGGGTGCAGCACATAGCCGTCAAGTGATGCAGCAAGCGGATGCTCTCGCTCCTGCGAAGGCAGGAAACCATCCATGATTAAGCACATTGCCAATATAAAAATGGATCTTCGCCTGCCGCGCGGAAATGACGGAGTTACTTGCAAATTGGGTCATAATGAAACACTAAGTGCTCTTAGCTTGACGACCAGGGCAGCACAACCCAAACTTCAATCGTTTCTCTATTGGTTTATTGCCTTAAAGACAATCTATTTTCCTCAGTAGAAGAGCTGTTATAGCCAAAACCAAGCCAGTTTACAATCCACTGCCAAAAATCAGTGTCTGAGTCTTGCTTTTTAGTATGAAAAAAAGAATGATTGCTCAATCTACTTTTGGGATTATTTATTTTTTTTAAATAAGTTAATTCATCACGAAATAGAGTACGAGTAGCTGTAGTATCATTTTCATTGATTTTTTGATTGATTGAATCAATCAATTCATCTAGGTAAGGCAACTCTTCCACAGTATAAGAATTGCGAATTACTTCTTGGAGATCTTTTTTAGCAGTATATTCGTCTTTAAATTTCAGTTGTGACGCTAAATCTTTTTTTAATTGAGCCCCGTCATCATTAACTAGGATCGCATATTCAATAAGGAACACTTCTTGTTCTGTTTGTGCTAATTTAATTAAATTTTTGTAATGTTGGGCACGAGTTTGTCCACGATAATAATCAAAGAAATAAGAAAACAAGCTTAAAGTGTGATCCCGATGTTGCAGATAATAATTCAATGCTGCAGTGCATCCCTTTTTCAAGGCAACTAGACGAGATTGTGTTGCAACTGATATAGACGGCGAGGGTTCTTTCTCTTGTAGTGTTGGTGAACTCTCGGATGGGGGGGGTGGGAAATAGCCCCGAATCTGAGGTAAAACAAAACTCTCTGGTAAGTTTGCTTGTATTAATGTTTCACGAAGTAACTCGATTGTAGTATTTAATTTTTTTTGAGTTTCTTCACTTTGTTCTGAGAGCGGTTTTTTAAATTGTCTGAGTAAACAATACAGCTTAAACTCCAATTGACACACTTGTTTAAATCGAGGGTTTTCTATCAATTTTTCCAAAATCCCTGCATGTTCTTCACTCAAGTAGTCCGGAGAAATATCTTGCCCTGCCATAACGCTTTTTATTTGTGCCAGATGATTTACTATTTCTAAGCTTTCAATGGCTTGCTCGAGATCAATTTTCTGTTCGGTGATGATCTTCTGGCATTCCTCGAATATTTTACCAAGCTCTTCCAGAGCTTGCTTATATGGCAAGCTGTTAAAAGTATAACGGTAAATTTGATTGTTTAAATCAAGCTGTTTTTCCAGCATATTAAACTCAATACGCTCCAGAGTTTTTTGAATGTCCTCTCGATATGGGATGGCTAATTGAACAAGAATATGCGTGTTTGTATTAGCTAAAAGTTTAAATAACTGCGGACGGACGTCGGTTTTATCATAATGTGCTTCGAGGTTTTCTAAATAAGCCTTAATAATGTCGATACCATGTTCTTCGACATGTAGTTTTATATCCGAATCTAAATCATTCCATACTTTGTTTTCAATAAGATTGGCAAACGTTGCCCATTCTTTTTGTTTAAAGGCTTCATCTAATAATTTTTTTAGACCGTATTTTTTTTCAAATAAGGGAAAGATACTTGCAAAAAGAACAGGGTCTTTTAAAAAGTTTATAATACTTTCATCCGGCCCGCTTGGAAGGTTGCTTTGTGCAAACAATGTGTCAAATATCTTCTCATTTTTTTCTTTAATAGCGCGTTTTAAGGGATTTAAATACAGCGTAGTATTTTGGAATAAGGGATCATGTTCTCGATTTTTAATTGATCGTAGTAAAGAGGCTCTTGGGTTTTGTACATTAGTTTTTAATAATAATTGATAAAGCCTGCCATAACCTTGTGCATAGACCGTATCAAACAGCTCGGAAGCAGATTGATCGTCAAATAATTGTTGAATTGCACTTTGCTTTTCAGTGGGACTCAGAATAAATTCTTTGGTAAGCAGCAGGTTGGCTATTTTTGCTTGTTTTTGAGCGCAGCTAAAAAGAAACAATTCTTTGAAATCCAATCCGAAATTAAGACTGGATTCAATAAATGGTTCTAAAACAGAATCATAGCCTTGTAGAATTGCTTGTTTAAGCAATTCTACAAGGGGTTGTTTGAATTGCGTATCAGGTGTTATTCTTCCCAGTTTTAAAAATCGGGCAATTAAGTTTTTATAATTATTGGCCAAAGCCGAAGCAAAAATTTGTTCGGATAATTCTTGTTCAATGGCAATTTGATCTTTAGCCAGTAAAAAATCTATAGGTTTCAGCAAATTATTTTGTGTCAACATGGGTACAAGTTTTGGTTTTTGCTTCAACTCTGGGAAATTTTGAAGCAAGCATATGATTCCATTTTCATTTTTTTCCAGAATTAACTCATCAAGAAAATTATCGAGCTCATCTTCTCCCCATGCTACTTTGTTACATAATATTTTTGCCAGATTGAGGAGTTTATTTTTGAAACAATCTTTGATTGCTTTTTTTTGTTCTGAGATATCAAGATTCAATGAAAGTGTATCGGGAGGAAGAGAGTGCGTATTAATTACTCTATTGAGCTTAGTTAGTTTGCCAAGGTTTGTGATTGAGTCATTAAGATACACATTATAAAGTTGAGGCTCTTTTTGGATGCAAAGTGTTATTACAGGCCCAATATTCCAGTTTAAACTGTATTCTAAAAGGAGTTGCTTTATTTTGGGGCTTGCTTTAGTAAAACACCTTTCAATAATTGAATAGTCATCATACTCAAAACACAGCATAAAAAGTGCGTGTATGTCTTTGATGTTATAGAGTACATTGAAATTTAATTGAGTAAGTACGGATAAAATGGATATGTCTTCCTCTTCTAATCCTTTATGGTAGAGAAATTCCAAGGTATCTGATTCAAGATGGCTTTTTTTAGCTTTTAATTTTTCCTGGAGGAACAAGCACATTTCTTGATTACCGTTCAGTATGGCAATGGTAAGCGCGCTTTTGATCATCTCCTCAGTAATATTATCTTTCCATGCATTTTTCACATGATTATTTTTCCTAAGGAAAATGAGTGCATTGAGTAGCGTTGTTGAACCTAGGGAAGTGCTTAAGTCGATTAAGTCATATTGAAATTGATCAATATGCTCCCAAAGAGTTGGGTCAGTTTGCTCAGCCAATGCACGTGCATATGTTTCAAAAATTGTTTTGTCATGACGCTGCATGCATAGAGGAAGTAAATCTAGGGCTTGGGTATCTACAGTAAAACCATTTTCAAGGAGTCTTTTTAAAGTTGTTGAATTAACCTCTTCAATAAGCTCTTTAGTGAAAATAGAAGGAAATGATTTGGGAGCAATTTTTGCAGTTGCTAACTGAGAAATTAATAGATTTAAAACATGATGTTGATTGGTGATGGCGGCGCACTGAATTTGTTTTATTATTTGTTCTGGAGAAATCTTGCTTAAAAACTGCTCTTTTGATAAAGGTTTTACTTCCTGTTTAACAAAGGTTAGAAATTGCAGGTGATTATAAGCGGTTTGATTTTGAGGTTCTTGAGAAAGATTTAATTGCTCGAGCAACTTTAATAACTTGCTGTGGTCTGCTTCTTTTTTCATGAGCAACAAGTGTTTGCTTACCGGTTCGTCAAGCAATTCTTGCAGTGCGTTTTTTAATTCATCTTGTTCCTCAGCTGTAATGTACGTCTGGATATAATGATCAATCAGCTTTTCTGCTTCTTTGTGGTTTCCTACATAGAGGGTGGCTCTAATCCCTCTTAAAATAGCATTTTTTAGAATAGGTGATTTAGGTTGCTGCAGCAAAAAATCATTAAATTCAGAACGAAAATATTCTTTTCCTAAGTTGTCATAGTCAATTTTATTGTGTTTAAATAAGTACTTAACTGTATCAATATCTTTTGCTAGAGCAGCATAGAAACTTGAATCAATATTTGTCTGATCTGCGAAGGCGATTTGATGTAATTCATCGTGAGAAGGGTAGTGTTCAGGTGTTGCATGGGGATGAGCAAATGTGCGAATTATTAAGCCGAAAGAGTCATTTTTGTAATCAAAGCACTCTTTAATTTCCTTAATTAATTCATCAACTGTTTCAAACTCTTTTGTTCTTCGATTATAGTTCGGATCATAAATTGTATAGCTGTATTTCCCATTTTGAAAAGTTAGAGCGATTGCATGGGTTTTACTGGAAATATAGTATGATCGATTATTACGGCCGATTTTTTTGAAAATTTCTTTCCAATGTGTTTCATTTGTGTTGAGGCCCAAATTAAATTCATTTCTTAGAGGTTTCTCCCTAATATCCAAGAGTTTCTCGAGATCAGTTTGTAAGATTTCGTAATTACTGAATTCTTCCGCATTAAATGTTTTTTCAATTTTGATAATGAAATTATCAATGGCATGATTATCACCGAATCGGTAAGTGCTAGGTAAACTGGCTAATTGGTCAAGCAAATAAAAAAACAGTGATGTTTTATTTTCTAATGTATATTTGATGTATAAAGCAGCAAGTGCGGAACAAACTCCTTTTTTATTTAGTTCAAAATCAATATTGTTTTTTTGCTTGATGCAAAGATTTACTGCATTAATAATTTTGCCTTGATTTGGCATAACAATCCCTCTTTTTTGATTTTGTGATTATAAATGTCAAAACAGTTTAATTCAATACATAATGGATTAAATTTAAACAAAATGATTCGTTTGCAAGATAGTGTGAAAACATAAACATTTTAGCGCGCTATGATTCCAAAATAATTTCATGCGCGGGTGAACGTAAATTGTAATGAGAGCTCATACAGTGCCCATAGGCACCAGTGTTAGCGATTAAAATGATGTCTTCTTCATGTGTGGTAGGTAATAAACGGTCGTATCCAAGGGTATCTCCTGATTCGCAAATTGGACCTACCACATGTGAAAATCCAGCTTTTTGCGAGTACAACTGGCTTAAATTGACAATTTCGTGATAAGCACCATATAAAGAGGGTCTAATTAATGAGTTCATCCCTGTTTCAATTCCTATAAATTTTACTTCGCCTTTTTCTTTACATTGAGTGACCTTTGCCAGGATGACGCCGCTTTCTGCAACAAAAAAACGACCGGGCTCCAACCAGAATTTTAAATGGGGATAATGCGATTTTACTGCCAATAATCGTGTATCGAGTTTCTCGAGATCCAAAGGTTTTTGTCCTGGTTTTTCAACAATTCCTAAACCGCCACCTAAGTTAATGAATTGAGTATTGGGAAATTGCTTAATGAGCGACGTGAGTATTAAAGCAGTCTGTTCCCACAATTCTGGGGTAAGAATTCCACTTCCTGAATGTGAGTGTAATCCAATGACACGGATATTATGTTCCTGGGTCAGTGTTTTAAGTTGTTCTATATCTTTTTGGTCAATGCCAAACTTTGATTCATTTCCCCCTGTTACAACGTGTTTGTGATGGCCTGCGCCCGCACCTGGGTCAATACGGATGATGATGTCGCGGTTTTGAAACAGCTCGGTCCAGCTTGCTAAAGGGTACACATTATCTATTGTTACATAACAACCTAAATTCATTGCAAATTCATATTCATTTTTTGGTGCGAAATTGGGGGTAAATAAAATTCTTTTTTTGTCTATATCTGGAAATAGTTCTGATATTCGCTTTAGTTCCTGAATAGAAACGCACTCAAAACCAATACCTTCTTTTTCCAATGTTTTTAAAATCGAAGGATGGGGGTTGGCTTTAATTGCATAAAATAAAGTGTCGATTGATTCCAGACTCAGTAATCGTTTCGCCTGAGATATTTGTGTTGCGCAGTGATATACATAACAAGGTGAATGCGTTTCTGCTATTGCAAGCAAGGATTTTCTCTCAATTTGCCACCATGGAGCAGGACGTGTAACTTTTTCTGGTTTTTGAGGATGAAAAACTTTTTCCAATTGAATGATAAAATTATCCAAAATTGGATTATCTCCAAGTAGATAATCATCAGGGATCATGCACAACTGTTCAAATGCTTCAAAAAATTGCTCCGTTTTATTCTCCAAAGCATAGTGTTCGTATAAGTCGGTCAATCCAGTATAAGCTGATGATTTATTTAGTATAAAATCCTTATTGGACTTTTGTTTGAGGCATAAGGTGAGCGCATCAATAATTCGGCTTTTTTGTGACATTATGAGCTCATGGGTTGGTTTTATCATATGAAATTATAATTTACAAGTAGATCGAATTCAATTCATATTGTATTTGGTTTAATGTTGTTCATTATGATGTATAAATTTATGCTTGCAATTTTATTGATGCTCACATAGTCTGGTTATTCCAATTAATTATCACAAGGAATTGATATGGCCAAAGATAAAATAAATATTGATGATGCTGGTAAGACGGCTACATTACTAGCGCTTGGAAATACAATTTTAGCTCCACTGTATTGGGTTGATGCAAAACTGGGTTTGACTGCAGCAATTGCTGCAACTGGTGCATTTTTATATGGTGCGCATGAGATAGGCAAAAAAAGAAGAGCTGTTGGAAATAGAATAAATGGTATGAATTCTTTTTTTGGCGGTATAACTGGTGATAAAAGTACAGAAGTGCAAAATACTCTGGCAAATATCGCAGTTGGAGGTGCGGCGATATTTGATGAAATTATGCCCAGTGAAAGTAAGCGCCCCTAATACGTATCTTAATAACCTATCAAGGAAGTAGTAGTATGCCTAGAGATCAAATAAATCCTGAAAAAGCACTAAAGACTGGCGCATTAATCAGTTTTGGAAATTTATTTATGTCCCCTTTTTATGGAAGATTAGGCACATTTGCCTCCCTAACTCTTACTGCTGCAGCATTATTTGGATTGCATGAAGTAGGCAGAAGCAAACAATCGGGAAATGGTTTTTGGGGTTTTTTCTCAAATAAGACTAATCCTGGTGTCTCCGATGTAAATACTGCAATGAACCATGTTATGGAGGGAGGTTCAACTGTATTTGATCGGATTTTTCCTCCAGGGAAAAAATAAGAAAAGTTCAGAGATTGGGCTTCGAGTTTGTAGCCTTGGGAGAGTACTGCGGAACCCAGGTTTTCTACTTACAGAACCTCCAGGGCTCCTCTGTGTTCCTCTCAGGCTAACATATATCGCATCATTATCCCAATTTATAAATTTTAACCAACATGCCAATCTGAGGATTGTCCAAATAATAAACAACATCATCTTTTAAGCGCTGTTTTTGTGACACAGTAAATGACGATTGTGGATTGCTGGGTGGTGATACCTGTAACTCTGCATCAAAAGAATAATAATTACTTTGCTTCACATTTAATGTACCCTGCATTTGCCAGCCATTATGTTCTACTACAGGCAGTGCGACATTGCTTTGATTATTGGCTGGTTGTCTCCATGAGTAATGACCCAAAACTTGGTAATGTGATTTTCGACTCAATAGGTAATACTCATCGCGCAGACTGGAGGATGATGGAGATAACAAACGATAAGGTTTTCCTGATTTTTCTGTATCCGTTTGCAAAAATATAGCATGTGCACCCATTGGAATAAGAGGTGCGTCAACTGCCATTTCCGCGTTTTGATTGGGATGGGCAAATATAATTAAATCAACTTGATAGGAAGACTTGGCTAAAGTCAGGCAGGAGTATAGGATACTTAGCGTTATTATTATTAATCGTTCCATGGCTCAATTTATTTATTGTTATTATTTTAATGGACTTTACCCTTAATCGCATTGTAGCTGAATAAGGGATGGTCTTAACTCGATTATACCTGTCTCCAAAGAATTCACTCAACAACAATTTTGGGAAATTTGTCTGCATAATTAATTGGTTTTTTTGCCAATTCAATAGCGCTTTTCATCGCTGTTTTCAGGAATGTATTCGTTAACTTGTCGCGAGTATGAGTCGCAGTAGGGGACCCCTCATCACAGTTTTGTCTTATGCGTCCATCTAAGGGAAGTTGTCCGAGTAATATGATTTGGTGCGCAGTACAAAGCGTTTCAGCTCCACCTGCACCAAAAATTGCTTCTTGATGTCCGCATTGACTGCAAATATGGGTGGACATATTTTCTATAATACCCAGCACATCAATTCCTGTTTTAGAAAACATGGTTAGCGCTTTTTGGGCATCAAGTGTCGCCACGTTTTGTGGGGTGGTCACTACTATAGCAGCAGTGAGAGGGATTTTTTGCACCAAAGTTAATTGAATATCACCAGTTCCAGGTGGTAAATCGATAAACAAATAATCCAGATCATTCCAAAGGGTAATATCCAACATTTGGATTAGTGATTTAGCGAGCATAGGACCTCGCCAGATAAGTGCTTGTTCACCATGTGTTAGATAACCAATAGACATAGTTTGTATTCCATGCGCTTTTGCAGGAAGATAATGCTCACCACTGACTTCCACTGGTTCAGTTTTTCCAAGCATTAGGGGCATGCTTGGACCGTAGATGTCAGCATCTAAAACACCTACCTTTGCACCTAAGCGGGCTAATGCAGTCGCTAAGTTGACAGTTACAGTAGATTTTCCCACGCCTCCTTTCCCTGAAGCTACAGCAATAGTGTTTTTAACTCCACGTAAGCCTTTGCCAACGAATTGTGTTCTGTGTGGTTTGATTCGTTGACTGATGTGAATTACTATGTGTTGATGTGGGAGTGATGACTGTAATGCAGCTAGTAATAAAGGTTTATAATTTTCTTCAAGTAAGGAGCAGGGAAATCCGGAAGTTAGGTTAATGATCAACTGATTATTTGTCACTTCAAGACTGCACTGTAAATTCATTTCTTTGCCTGTAAGGCCAAGAAATGGATCTTTTAATGTACTCATCAAGTGGATTACAGTATTTTCAGTGGTCATAGATTGGCCCTTAAACACAAAAGAGGAATGATAGCGCAGAGCAGTGTTATTTCATAGAATTTGTTTTCAGTGATCAAACCGTTAGCTCAGAGCGCTCATACTGCCAACTAACCCAATGATTGCTGGGTAGATAATAAATACCACAATAGACAGGAAGGGATGTGTGGGTGGATAGATAAGAACCGTATTCATGTAATTGTTGTCGGTGTTTCATCAATGAAATTTCATCTTCTTTTCCAGTTTTGAAATCAATAATCCAGCGTTTACCTTGATCTTCAAAAGTACGATCAATAATGCGAGTAATGGGTCTATTTTGTTGTGCCACCAATAGTTCGTATTCGTTTTGTTCCTGGTCATGTTTGTTAATAATCCAAAAACCTGTTTGATCCTCAAACATCCGGGTAATTTGTTCTCGCATGGTAAATAGTGCTTCATGTTGTGTTCTTTCATCAAAACCTAACTTTCTCAATTCATACCGAGCGATGCTCCAGGGAATTTCCGTTATAGCTTTTGGGTGATTATCACAGATCCATTGCAATAATTGGTGAGTTACTATGCCAATGAGTCGAGGAATACTTGTTGATAAAAGAAAGGGATCTGTCTTTATATTGAGATGGAGATTAAAAATTTCAGATTTTTTATTTTGGTAATAATCAAGCGGTAAACTTAATAGTTTAGGCAGAGATGAGTTTCGCTCTTCAACAAGCAACGTCGGTTCATTATCAGTAAATTCTAGATGCTTAAGAAGATTCCTAAATGATGCTTTGGAGGATCTTTCTGAATGATCCATTAGATACAAACGTGACTTTGCTCGAGTCACAGCAACATACAGTAATCGTTGTGCTTCATAATGACTTTTTACTTCATCTAATTGGCTTAAATAATCATATAAAGCACAATGTTCTTGATGTGCGCCTTGTATCGGTGACATGAGTAATAAATTGCCCTGTTTTTGTGTCGGTAAATTCAGCCAGCGTATCATTGGATTATCGCCACGATTAGGTTGTGCGCCTAAACCAGGTAAAAATACCGTATCAAATTCAAGTCCTTTGGACTTATGAATGGTCATCACGTGTAAACGAGCAGGATTTGCTTGCTGTGAATAGAGTTTATTGAGTTCTGAGAGAAATTCTTTTATATCCGGTAAGCGACCGTCTTGTTCATAGCGATCAAGTAAGGTCCAGAATTGTTCGAGATCATTGAGTTGATTGGTGTTTAGGATATTGTCGATGTGTAATTCTTTTAAAGTTTGAATTACCCAGTCAGAGAGCCTGATTTCATACCTTTGAGTCAGTGCTTTGTGCATAATGTGTATAAAAAAATTAGCGCGAATTCTGCCTTCCTCGCTTAATCCTAGGATTTTGTTTAAATGCAATAAAGCAAAGTAAATCGACTTTTTCTTGTTAAAGTTGGCTATGATATGGATATCGTTTAAATCCAAACCACAATAAGGACTATGAAGTACAGCGAGCCAAGAGAGGCGGTTTGCTGGGGTTAGTAAAGCCTGGGTTAATGACCAAACATCACGCAGGTGGCTTAGATTGGCTAATAAAGTGATATCAGTGCCCTGATAAGGAACTTGATGGTGGCGCAAGAGACGAATGATTTCACCAAGTTGAGTTCTTGAGCGTACCAAAATAGCCATAGTTTGTTCGGGATTAGTTTGCAATTCGTATTGAATGATTTCTATGAGTTTCTTTGCTTCCTGTTCTCGATTTTTAAATTGAATGGTATGAATTGCGCTGTATTTTTCATCCTGGATGACATCTTTACTGGGATGAAATGAAACTGCACCTGACTCAATATCAACTTGCCTGGGGAAGATATAGGCGAATTGATTATTTACCCAATTTACAATCGTTTGTGTTGAACGGAAATTGCAACACAGTTGCAGCGAGCGGAGTTTGACGGGGCCTATGCCTCGTTCTTTGGCGCGAAAAAATAATCCTACTTCTGCTTGCCTAAAGCGGTAAATGGATTGCATGGGATCACCGACGATAAAAAGAGTTTTCCCATCACCTTCCTGCCATCCACTTACAAGTTTGGTTAACAATTCAAACTGGGTAATCGAAGTATCCTGAAACTCATCGACCAGAATATGATGAAGTGTATGATCTAAATATAAAGCTAAGTCAGTAGGATTTTCTACATCGCCTAATGCACTCAATGCTTGCTGCGATATTGCAGTGAAATCAACTTCATTTTGTTCGCTAAACAAAATGTGTAAATGACCTACAAGAAGAGGAAGTAACAAAAAGAGTGCTTGCAGAACTTCCCATTGCTCAGGATCATATTTTGGCTCAGGTAAATTGCTGACTTGAATTAATGCTGCAAGGAAATCAGGATATTCATTGAGCTCGTTGAGCAATTCTTTGCTGGTATTTTTGAGTCTTTTATATTCGTCCGGTGTACAGGAGCTACTAAGTAAACCAACGTGATGATCAAAACTTTTACGAAAATTCGCATCGCCTGTAAGCAAGAGTTTACTTAAAGCGTTCGCAATCTCTTGATTGGTGTGTTGAAAATCATGCCAATCTTTTAGCTGATAGCGTGGCGAGTGGGGATTATTTTCTATAATTGCCAATTCACGAGCACATTGGGTCAACTCAAGAGCCAAATGTGAGGGTAGACTTTGTTTGAACCGCTTTAATTCATGCTGTTCTATAAGTCGTAGTGCGCGTTCAAAAGTTGATTTTTCTTGTGCACGTGCTTGAAAGAGAGGGGCTAACCATTGATCTCTTTGAGAAAGGAGTGCAGTAAATAATTCAAGTAATCGATCCTGACGATTATCAACATGCAACAAGAGTGTTTTTATCGCCTTTTGATATTCATGTCTTGCCAGAGCAAACTGAATACAGTGTCGGCTCGCGTTTAAATAATAACTGTTAGCTTTTTCAGTAATCTTTGAATAAGCAATTTGTTTTTCTAAGAGAGGAATTGCCTGATTGATGCTTTGGCATAAAGAGTCAATTGTAATGACTTTTAATCGATTCGGTTGATGTAATAAATTCCATTGAAAATGACTATCACACTGAAGGGCTGCACGAGCAAAATCGAGTGTCATTTGTTGATGAAGTGTATTGGCTTTTTTATTATTTGCGGCTTGTTGTAATGCGAGCACTATACGCTCCCGCATTTCACTTGCAGCTTTGCGGGTGAATGTTAATGCTACAATTTGCTCTGGGGCAGTTACAGTGCTTAATAGCCGCAAATAACGCTGCGTAAGAATTTCAGTTTTACCTGAGCCTGCTGGAGCTTGTACGATAAATGATATGGAAGGATTTGTGGCTTGGCTTCGTTGATCACTGTCGATTAGCATTGTTATTTTTTATCCCTGTATTTTTGTTATTAATGGGGAGAGGGCGAGTAATGAAATTGAATTATAAAAACATCATAATCCTTCTATGGGGACCTTCGCTCCACTACCATTTACCATTAGGTTAAGGAAAAAATGTTCATTCCTGCGAAGGAGGAAATTTATTTCTAGCGAGGTACAGTGCCATTTTAAAAATAGATCCCCGCGTGTGCGGGAATGACAAAAAACCTTTAACTTAATGGGCCTTCTCCCAGAGGAGAAGGAATCAATCGATAACAATTTCTTGTGCCGGTGGACGTAAATTGTAATGTGAACTCATGCAACGGCCGTAGGCTCCAGCATTAGCAATTAATAACACATCACCTTCTTCGGTGACCGGTAATAATCGGTCATAGCCTAAGGTGTCTCCTGACTCACAAATGGGACCTACGATATGAGAAAAGCCCGCTTTTTCCTCATGCAATCGACTTAAGTTGACAATTTCATGGTAAGCGCCATATAAGGAAGGTCGAATTAGTGAATTCATACCTGTTTCAATGCCTACAAATTTTACCTTACCTTTTTCTTTACATTGAGTGACTTTGGCAAGAATAACACCGCTTTCTGCTACAAAAAAACGACCAGGCTCAAGCCAGATTTCAATGTGTGGATAACGTGATTTTACTGCCATTAACAAAGCATCCATATTTACAAAATCTAAGGGTTGTTGCCCAGGTTTTTCTATGATACCCAAGCCACCTCCCAGATTAATGGATTTGGCATGTGGGAATTGCTCTGTTAGAGAGGCAAGCATTAAGGCAGTTTGCTGCCATAACTCCGGAGTAAGAATGCCGCTACCTGAATGTGCGTGTAAACCAACTACCTGGATTTTATGTTTATTGGTTAGTGCCACAACCTGGTCAATGTCATTTTGGGTAATGCCAAATTTTGACTCATTTCCCCCAGTTGAAACATGTTTGTGATGGCCAGCACCAGTCCCTGGATCAATACGAATAATGACTTCACGGTTTTTAAATAAATTAGGCCAATGTTCAAGGGGGTATAAGCTATCTATGGTCACATAACAGCTAAGATTTAATGCATATTCGTATTCCGTTTTTGGTGCAAAATTAGGGGTAAACAAAATTCGTTTTCGGTCTATGCTAGGAAAGAGTTCCAATACTCTGTCTAATTCTTGAATGGAAACACATTCAAAACCGATGCCTTCATTTTCCATAGTTTTTAAAATCGATGGATGAGGATTGGCTTTAATCGCATAAAACAATGTATCGATCGATTTTAAAGTCAACAATTGCTTGGCTCGGGCGGCTTGAGTTGGACTATGGTAGACATAGCAAGGCGAATTAAGTGAAGCAATAGTTAATAAACGATCGCGCTCTTTTTCCCACCATGGAGTATCACGAACAGCAGGTTTGCCAAATTCCTCATGCCAGCTTTTTGAATAATAGAAAATTTGAGGATTATTTTCTATGAGCAAATGATGCAGCTTTTGGCATAATTGATTTGCCTGCGATTCATCAACAACAAAGGTTAGGTTCAAGTCATTAGATGCGAGTGACATTAAATAGACTTGTTTTGCTTCAAACACTTCTAACGCAGGACCAAGTTGTGGCAATACAGTTCTGATATGATGGCCTACGAGGCTCACAGCACTACAGGGTTCAATGAGCTTTGCGCGGCCAAATTGATTCAATTCAGCGAGTAAGGCATTAATTGCTGGTCGGTCATGTATTTTACTATTGATATCGAGAGACAATGTGACGTTAAACTCAGAGGAAGAGAGTAAATCTACTGAGAAACCGTGATTTTTGAAGGCTGTAAATACATCAGATAAAAATCCAACTTGTTGCCACATGTGCAAGGTATCTATAGAAATCAATAAAATACTGTTTTTGATTTGAATGGATTTTATTAATGGTGCAGTTTCATCAATATCCTTAGTAATGAGCGTTCCTGAATGTTCTGGCATTTGCGTAAATTTGACTGACATTGGAATATTGGCTCGTCGAACAGGAGGAATACAATTGGGATGCAATACTTTCGCTCCCATCGTCGCAATTTCCTGAGCTTCATCATAATTTAATTTTTTCAATAAACGTGCCTGTGGCAATTGATGAGGATTCGCAGTATAAATTCCAGGAACATCAGTCCAGATTTCACAAGATGAAGCTTGGAGTTTTCCAGCAAGTAAAGCCGCCGAAGTATCAGAACCCCCGCGGCCTAACAAAACAGTCTCGCCCTGAGGATTCGCAGCAAAAAAACCTTGAGTAATAATGGTTTGAGCACCGCTTGAGATAAATTTTTCGACTAATTCAGGATCATGTTCACTCTCACAACGGGCAGACAGATAATTTGCAGACACCCCATCAGGGAAGGGTGTGCTGGTTAAAAGTTCACGTGCATCATACCATTTACAACGAATTCCTTGTTTTTCGAGAAATGCATGACCTAGACGGGTCATCATGAGTTCGCCCGTACTTAAAATTTCTGCATGCGTTTTCGCAGGAGCTTGTTTTAATAAGGCGATGCCAGTGAGCCACTGTTGTAATTGCAACAAATCTTTGGCAACTAATTCAGAATCTACTTCCAGCTGTTTAGCTAGATTAATATGTTCATAACGAATATCAGCAAGAATGCTCTGATGTTCATTGATTAAAGCAGCCTCAATGGCTTTTTCAAGTCTGTTAGAAATTTGTGTGAGTGCGGAGCATACAATAATGGGCTGTACCCCAGCGCTCATATGTTTTTTAGTTATGGAAGCAATGCTATTCCAAGTGTTACGAGTTGAAACGCTGGTGCCACCGAATTTAGTTACTATTTGTCGCATGATTCATGTCCGCACAAAATTAAAACACATTAGCATGGACGGGAGTAGGTGTACAAGTCTAAATGTTTTGAATTGGACATTCATAGACAGGCTTCATATTAATTAACCATGATGATTTAATTAAAATCATCATGGTTAATATTCATTACTTATTGAATATAAATAAGAAAAAAGTGTTTTTAAGGTGTTTTTAATGATTTGAAAACAGGGTACACTCGCTATTTAGTGGACGTATTTTATCAATTTTTTTGAAGTATAACGTTATCCACTAAGTACTAGATGAGGCGCGAGTAAAGTAAGATGAAGGAGTGTACTCAAGTACATGACTGAGCCGAACGAACTTGCAACGATGTATAGAACTTAGTGGGTGGCGCTATATGATACTGGAGGAGTTAAGGAGTGAAAAATATGCACAAACCTTTAAGGACACTAGTTAGCGCGGCTGTCATTAGTGTTCTGGCTGCAGGTGGAGTTCATGCAGCAGGATTTTCTTTATACGGAGAGGGCGCTGGATATGTAGTTGGTAACTATGCTGCTGGTTCTGCAGCTGAAGCAGCTGATGCATCAACAGGCTGGTATAATCCTGCTGGTTTAGCCTTAATTCGTGAGCAGCAATTAGTGTTTGGTGGAGTTGGCATATTTCCCACTATGAAACTGGATGGCACGAGTACTTTTACTACGCGCACTGGTCCTACTTCTGTTCAATACATACAAAATTTCGAAGGCCTAGATGGAAGCTATGATGCATTTGTTCCTTCATTTCATTATGCTCTTCCTTTAGGTGAGCGTACCACCTTTGGCATAAGTGTTACTTCTCCATTTGGGTTGTCTACCGACTGGGCTTCCGATTCTCCTGTACGTTATTCAGCGACGTATACCGAAATTTTGACAATGGATGTTTCACCAGAATTAGGTACTCGACTCACGGAACACCTTGCATTGGGAGCTGGTCTTGATATTCAATGGTCTCGTGTTAAATTTAATCAAATGATTGGTGCGCCTACTTTATTTCAAATTCTTGGAGAAGATCCTGCTCTCGTTGACACTTTAAGTTACAACAAAGCAAAATCTTATGGAGTTGGCTTCCATGTTGGAGTGATGGGAATATTTAATGATAATCACACCCGCATAGGTCTTAATTATCAATCCAGAGTAAGACATGTTTTTTACGGACATAGTCGCTTGACTGGAGTATTGGCTAATAATAATTTTAATCTGATTTTCCCAGTATTACCCCCTTCAACAACCCGTAGAAATAATGAGCTATTTGGTGATCCACAAGAATTCCCAGATGTACTTACATTAAGTGCTTATCAGGATGTCAATGAGAAGTTAGCTTTATTAGGATCTGTTGTTTATACAGGTTGGGGTGTTTTTAAACAAATTCAATTAAATAATGTTGCAGTACCCAATATTGGGCCACCATTACTTTTTAATGTGACGCAAGCAAATATTAATAGCGTCGTACCACAAAACTACCATGATTCTTGGCGTGTTGCTCTTGGTGCAAATTATCATGTGAATCAAAAACTTATGCTTCGTGTAGGTGGTGGCTATGATCAGACTCCAACAACCGATACGGATAGGAATGTTCGTTTACCTGATATGGATCGTTGGGCAATTGCTTTTGGTGCCCATTATCAATGGCGACCCACTATTGGTGTCGATGTAGGATACACTCACCTGTTTCCTGGAGGTAAGCCAAATGTTAATTCTGTCCAGGCACTTTCACAAACCTCTACATACAATGTGAATGTTAATGAGGGTAACTTCGCAGCCGATCTTGTGGGTGCTCAATTGACATGGATTATTGATAAAGTTCCCGAAGTACCTACTAAATAATTATTTTAGAAGTAGTCACGATAAATTAAAAGCCACTTAAAGTGGCTTTTAATTTGTACCCGTAGTTTTGCAACCCACTGTGTATCCTTCGAGTTTCATTGCTGGGCTTTGTAAGCCCAGAATCAGCCTACATAGGCTATGACCCATTTGCCATGCATAGCAGCGGACGGTTACTTTTATGTTATTAATTTATTACTGAGTAGTTTAGATGGAGGCGAATCCGCCTCCTAACTGATATAAATGAAGATAATTAATTTTTGGTAATGGTTGCCTCACCAAGACCATTTACAAAAAGGGTATATCCGTTCCTTGATAAATATTTTGGAGTGATATCACCGGTTTCAAGATCCATACGAAGTTCTCCAACTTCTATGGGATTAGCAGTATTAGTAGCCATTTTAATTATTGCAGTACACTGTTTACCAGTTGTATGTCCATAGCAGGCCAATTTTACGAGATTCCAATAAACTTTTTGTGTTGAATTGGCGGCAGTGGGGTATGGGGAAGGTACACCTGCAATGTATGCATTTGACTCTACAGGAGTATTGTTATGGGTGATTAAATAAACGGGGCTTGCAAAAGCTGTTACAGCACTTAAACTTAAAGCTACTGCTGAAAAACCTTTAAATATTAAATTCATTATATCTTTCTCTCCATTTAATTTATAAGTGATTCGTTAGAAGTTAATATGTCACTAGGTTGTGAAAAAATAACTGTTCTTAACCAATCGGATTTTTTACATCTTTAAAACGCATCAAAGAGTATATCTCGCAAAATAACTTAGTGTCTATTACCATTAACTTAAGCAAGTTTTTGGAATGGTATTAGAAGTCTATTTTCCCTCAGATAACAAAAGCAAACTAAAGAGTCTGTGCTTTCTTCTACATAGAGAATAAGTGTTTTAGCTAAGCGCGCTTATACTATATGATTTATTCTTACTCAATAAACGTGCGATATCTTTGGCAAAGTAAGAAATAATAAAATCTGCTCCAGCACGTTTTATCGCAACCAAACTCTCCATTATAGCTTGCTCTTCATTGATGAGCTTGTTTTGAGCAGCAATTTTAATCATCGAATATTCACCGCTTACCTGATAGGCACAAAGAGGAACTTCAGGGAAATGTTGCTTTAGCTTCGTTATAATATCCAGATAAAATCCGGCAGGTTTTACCATGATCATATCGACTCCTTCTTCAATGTCCAGGGCTGTTTCTCTTAAAGCCTCGGCACTGTTTGCGGGATCCATTTGATAGGCCTTGCGATCACCGAATTTTGGTGCACCCTGAGCTGCCTCTCTAAAAGGCCCATAAAGGCAGGAGCAGTATTTGGCGCTGTAACTTAAAATAGGAATATGCTGATATCCTTGGGCATCCAATGCTTCACGAATGACACTTACCATTCCATCAGTCATTCCACTAGGTGCGACCCAATCTGCACCAGCTCGTGCATGACTTACAGCTTGTTTTGCAAGAAAAGCCAAAGTCTTGTCGGTATCAATGCATTCTCCAGCGAGCACCCCACAATGGCCATGATCTGTGTATTCGCAAAAACAAAGGTCAGTAATAATTAGGATGTCCTTATTTACAGAACGAATTGCTTTTATCGCTTTTTGAATAATTCCTTCATGATTAAATGATTCACTACCATAAGCGTCTTTATATTTAGGTATACCAAACAAAAGCACTGCAGGAATACCCAAGGAAGTGAGTAATTCAATTTCATTTGGAATACAATCGAGACTTAATTGAAATTGACCGGGCATTGCACTTATTTCTTGTGGTGCATTAAGTAATTCACTAATAAATAAAGGAGCAATGAATTGTTGTGGATGTAAGCGTGTTTCTTTAACTAAAGCACGAGACATTGCACTATTTCTTAAGCGAGTTAACCTTAATGGTATGTTGTAATCGGTCATGAAATTAATCCTGTTATGTAGTTCATTTCGGCACAGCCATGAGAATCGAAGATGCAAAATCGTAATATATTAACATAACTTCTGTAATGCTTGGTGATGCGTGGCGGAATCCTTGTTTTGTTCCTTCACCCAGTTCAAATTACCTCGAGTGTTTTTCTTTTTTAATTTTTTTATTTGAGGTATACAAAAAGTCAATAGCACTACTCGTATCACTGTTACTTACTTGAATACTAAAAAACTTGCTGAGTAAGTATCTCAGGGTCAACATATTTGTATCTGTTTGAGATAGGCCAATGTTATAGCTTAAATAAAGACGTTTTGAAAGTGATTTTCCTACCATAAAAGAAGTAGTATCACTCGTGGTATTGGTTATTTGATTGTAGTTCGTATTCGTTTGTATATTAAAATCAATACCTGCTGTTTGTTTGAGTTGCTCTAAAAGTTGGAGGCTCTTTGTGTCACTTCCTAGATTCATAGAAGATATCGCCGCAAGAAGTAATTGACCTCCAGCCTTATCTGCTTGGTCCGCCGGGCGACCAAGGACAAGCAGGGAAAGGATATCTGCTTGAGAAAAAGTTGAAGGATCGGAAAATAACTGAATTTTAGGACGTATTAATCGACCTGTGACTTCTACGCCTAGAATCATTGTTTCTCCGTAATTAATATTTTGTAGGTTTGTGCTATTGAAGTCCAAAAGTTGGCTTGAGGTGGCAAAAGCAGTTCCAGTAGTTCTAATTTTTTTTGCTGCACGTAAGTTAATTCCAGGATTACTCATGGATCCGCCAAATATTAATTGTCCCTGTTGTATTGCTAAGTTCTGCCCATAGGCTTTATAAATACCATCTCTAACTGATAATTCACCATATGCATTCATTGAACTTTGTTGTTGTTTGATATTCAGTGTTCCATCTAAATGCCCGTTTAGTCCTTTTACATTGACAGCAACTTCTTTTCCCATTTCGAGATCAATATCTATATTGTTAATTAAAGTAAATGAAGAGGATGTTTTTTCTTTACGTTTAAAAACTACATCATCCGGTAAAGAAATGCTGTTGTTGAATGAGCGAGGTTTAATTTCAGCATAAGGAACCAAAATAGTACCAGAAAGAGATTGCAGACTTGGCGTTAAACGCAGATTAAGTTTGGGTGAAATGTTAATTTTGTATTCACTGGTTTGAACCAGTGGAAAATCATTGCCTTCAAGAGTGAAGTCCCCTGTAAATTGAGAGTTTAAGCTTCCTTTTCCGGCAAGTGATAAATGGCGACCTGCTGATGCTGCTGAACCTGTTGCTTCCCAAGAGCGTTCATTGCCACGTACATTCATTTCGAGGGTATCTATATTAAGACCCAGTTTAGGTAAGGAAAGGCTTGCTTTACTGAGTATTAAATGACTCTCTATTTTTCTTTTATTCAAAGTGCCATTTACTTTTAATGAAGCGATCAATTGTCCTTTGATCTTATCAATTTCAGGGCTAATTTTTTGCAAAAAAGTCAGAGAATTTAATTCCAATGATAATTCGCTGTTTATTGCTTGGTTGTCTTTTAAACCAGCATCGAGAGTAAATTTAGGCAGGTTAAATTGCAGTTTTAAGTTTTTATTTTCGTCAATTGCCAAAATACCAGAGCCTTTCAGCTGTTCTGGTGAAAGGATGATCTTTAAAGACCCGCCTTTAAATTGAACAATTGGAAGGATGTCAAAATTGGGGTCATGATAAAAGCCAGGACGTATGGTCAGTAATAAATTACCTTGATTTTTGGCAGTGATCTCGCCACGGGTAGATAAATTAGTATGCAAACGAGCATGTTGAGCAGAGATATTCTGAGGTTGGATTAGATTGGCATTAAAAGTCCACTTCCAAGGAAAAGTTCCGCGAATTTTTGCATCCATTAACCACTGATCTTTGGGTACTGTAGTTATTTGTGAGTGCATATTGATTTGTATGCTTGGTAAAATACCGGTTGCGGTGATTGTCCCTTTTTCACTGTCTATGATTTTATCTTTTGCTGTATCCCATTGCAGACCTTGCCATCGAGCAGTCACTAATTGACTTTCTCGCAAAGAATGAGGCTGCCATTTTACTTCTAATTGTTCTATTTTTACTTTAAGTGATTTATTTTGGTATTCAATTCCATTCAGAGTAAAATGATTGAGAAGGCTTCCTTCAAGTTGCTGGATTTTTAGAGTGCCAGGAAAGTATAGACGACTGAATTGAATGAGAGTATGCAGCCCTGGTTTTGTATCCAATAAAAATAAGACTATTCCGGCTAGTAAAATAAGGAATAAAGAGCTTATATAAAGTGTTTTAACTAAT
Organism: Legionella tucsonensis; assembly: GCF_001468035.1. Lineage (GTDB taxonomy): Bacteria > Pseudomonadota > Gammaproteobacteria > Legionellales > Legionellaceae > Legionella > Legionella tucsonensis. Next base: position 1,697,167 of record NZ_LNZA01000001.1, on the reverse strand, counting down.
ACTCGCAGAATTTTTATCAGGATTCGTTTCATAAATCGGGTCCCATGCTGATCACCAAACGAGGGTTGTTTCCATCACGTTGCCATCGATTATTAATTGTCTGGGCCAACCCTACTTTGATTGGACCTAGAGGTGAAACCCACATTATACCACCGCCCGCATCATAATAAGGTGTTAAAGGGGCTGGATTGTAAACAGCTCCTGCATCATAAAATGCAATCAGATACCAATTTTTTTTAGTTTCCTTTTGAATTTCAAAACCAGCATAACTTAGTATTCTTCCTGGACCTATTGAATTAAATCCAAATGCTTTTAAATTATCCATTCCTCCCAAAAGTAATGCAAGTGATATAGGTTGCTGATTAATATTATTGATTGCGGTAACCCCTTGAATTGCATGCCCATAAAGGCGTAAACGCAGAGGTTCGATTCGCATTGCAGCTTTTATATCTAATGAAGCCTGAGCAAAATTAATAGTAGATAGAAGAACTTTGCTTGCAGCAAGGCCATTAACAGTGATGTTATATCCTGAAGGTGAAAAGAGTAGATCTTGGGTTTTGCTAAACGTTAAACTTGCTTTGGGATAAAGTAGAAATTGCTTTGAATTTTCCTGAAACGAATAATGAAAACCTTCATAAAGTGTATTTATAGAGAGTATACGCTGATAATTGGTTACCCGATGTTGTTGAGCCAGGGAGATAAGATATGAATTACTGTACCCTGCAGTGTAATTTAAATTCGAAAAATTTCCTGTAAGAGTGTATTGATCATTGACGGGATTATTACCGGGAACAATATATTGCGCTTGTAATGCATTTTGAACAAAAGATCCTTGAGCCATTAGATTGAACTTATGTCCTTGGCGATTGACTGGTACTACATGCATTGCAGCTCGACCACGAACGCCCGTATCTGTTCCAAATCCTGCACCAAGAGTGTAAGAGTATTTGGATGAAGGTTCAGTATGGATTTGCACTGGAACCGTTGAGTTTTCAGTAAATTGAGGTTTAACAACTACAGAGCTAAAGTAACCGCTATTTGATAAATCATTATTTAACTGAAGTATTTTATCCCCGGAATAGATTTGTCCTGGATGAAATGGAACAAAACGATGCAGTAACTTAGGGTTGATGTATGTAGGATTAAATTGTATTTGTCCAAAATAATAAAGAGGCCCAGTATCAAGAATAAGTGTAATTTCTGCAGTGTAATTTTCTTCATCAATTAAAATTTCACTTTCCTTAAATCCAGCACGCATGTAACCTTGACTTTCTGCTGTATCGAGAAGTTTTAATTTGGTTCGCTCATATTGCTCTGTGAAGAGAGGTGCTCCTTGCTTTAATGGTACATTTTTTATTGCATCACGCAGGATAAGGTTGTGTGATCCTTCACCTGTGAGTTCTATTTTAAGTTGTGAAATTTTGATTTGCGGCCCAGCATGGATTATGACAGTCAACTGCTGTGTATCAGGCCATCGTACAGTAGCATCAGCTTTAAAATAGCCAAAAGGTTGGATTGCCTGCATGACTTGTTCTTGCAATTCTTCCTGGCTGAATTGTGAAAGAGGTTTTAATTTCTGTAGTTCACTCAAACGTTTTTCGACGTTTGCTTCGACTTTTCCGAAAACTCCGTAAATTTTAATGGATACTTGATCATTATTTTGAGCGAATAACGCAAAACAGGTAATGAGAAGTATCAGATAGATTAGTTTTTTCACGATAGTCTCAATACTTTTTTCACCAAAAATGTTCCTATCTGCATTAGAAAACATTTTGAGAATATACACTTAATTGAGAGGAAGGGCTAGGGTAGTATAAAAGGATATATAATAATCATTCTTATTACACTTGAATTAATATGTAAAATTAGTCAGCATGCAGCACATTTAATTACGGCTACAACGCTGTACGATATATGTACTTTGAATCACTTTTAACTTCTAATCTGTTTTTCACTAGAGGCAAAGCTGTGTACTGTGAACAGTCAGAGTGTGCTTTTCCAGATCCCACAGTTAAGAGGTTCAATTGAATAATGACATTAATTTTTTACCATACTTTTAAGCCGATAAATTAAATCAAGTGCTTCTCGAGCAGTCAGGTGATCAGGATCAAGCTGTACTAATTCATGTAAAATAGGTGATTGGTTAGGTACTTGAACCTCTGAGTGTATTTGAGAAACTGGGGGTGTGGTTTGTATGTGATTTAAATGAGCATGAGCAATTTTTAAAACCTCAGCGGGGATGCCGGCAAGCTCTGCTACTTCCAATCCATAACTTCGATTTGCATGTCCTGGTTCCACTCGATATAAAAAGATGATGCGTCCCGTATCTAATGATGCTTGTAAATGAACATTCCGGATACATGGCCATTGCTGAGGAAGATGAGTTAATTCAAAATAGTGTGTAGAAAATAAAGTATACGCTTTGATGGTCGTTGCCAGATAAGTACAAGTCGCATAAGCCAGAGCCATGCCATCATAAGTGCTAGTACCGCGCCCGATTTCATCAATCAAAACCAAGCTTTCATGTGTTGCCTGTCTTAGAATTTGTGCTGTTTCGGTCATTTCCACCATAAAAGTTGAACGCCCAGAGGCCAGATCGTCACTCGCACCAATACGAGTAAAAACTCTATCAATAGGTCCTAAAGTTACCGATTTAGCAGGAACAAAGCTGCCAATGTGAGCTAGAAGGACAATTAAAGCAGTTTGACGCATATACGTCGATTTACCGCCCATGTTGGGACCAGTGATGAGTAATATATTGTGCGACGGTTTGAGATGTAAGTCATTGGCGATAAAACGTTCTTGTAACAAATGCTCAATTACTGGATGACGGCCTGCCTCAATGGAAATTTGCGATTCGGATACTAGGGTTGGGCAACACCAATTGAAACTTTGAGCTCTTTCTGCAAGAGTCGTTAGTACATCCAACTTTGCTAGTGCTTGTGCTAATTGTGTCAATTTATTTATATTTTGCTGAATTTCTACCAGTAAATTTTCATACAGCCACTTTTCGCGTGCCAAGGCTTTTACTTGTGCTGATAATACTTTTTCTTCAAATTGTTTCAATTCAGGTGTGATATAACGTTCCACATTTTTTAAAGTTTGCTTTCTGTGGTAATGCAGAGGTGCTTTTTCTGCCTGGGTTTTAGAAAGCTCAATATAATAACCTTGTACATTATTGAAACCGAATTTCAGAGTAGATAGTCCAGTTTTTTGTTTTTCTTCTTGCTCTAAATGAATGAGCTTATCATTGGCTCGCGTACTAAGGAGTCTTAATTCATCGAGTTCCTCATCAAAGCCAGGAGCTATGACGCCACCATCACGAATCAGTACAGGGGGATTTTCTATAATTGCCGATGCTAGCAACTGTTGTAATGCAGGTATTGGCTTAATGTGTCTTTTTAACTTCACTAGGAGTTCGCTTTTGTTGTGAGTAAGTACTGCATTCAGCTCAGGAAGTAAGGTTAAAGTATGACTTAAAGCAACTAAATCGCGTGGACGCGCTGATTTCAGAGCAATGCGCGACACAATTCGTTCTACATCACATATTTGTCTCAATAGTTCATAGATGGATACATCGTGTTGTAGAAGGATGATTTCCTTTATGGCATGTTGACGTGCCATGATTTGTTCATGTTGTTTGAGTGGTCTTCCCAACCACCGTTTAAGTAAACGGCTGCCCATGGAGCAGGCAGTTTTATCCAGCAGAGATAATAAGCTGTTTTCATGGTTGCCACTCATATTTTCAAATATTTCTAAGTGTTTTTGTGTTGAGGCATCCAGTTGCAAGTAATCATGGGCATGCTCAAGAGTCATTGTGGTTAAATGAGGAAGAGCTTGTTTTTGTGTCGTCTGTAAGTAGCTTAATAAGGCACCTGCTGCAACCAGAGCAGTAGGATGATCTTGTTCACCAAAAGCAGAAAGATCGTTGACTGAAAATTGCTCGCATAGGCGTTTTTTTGCGTTGTCAAAACAAAATTCCCAGCCAGGTCTCAGTTTGATTGGAAAATTCGCGCAGTATTCTTCCAAAGAAGATTCTTCTTGTAAGAGCAATTCAGCGGGCTGCAGTCTCATAAGTTCTGCGCTAAGCTGATTTGCTTCCATTAATTCCAACAAATGAAAACGTCCGCTGCTTAGTTCAACCCATGCAAGACCAATTTTTTGTTTTTGATAGTGAATAGCCAGCAATAAATTATCTTTTTTTGCATCCAAAAGCGCTTCATCAGTCACTGTTCCTGGAGTGATAATACGAGTAACCTGACGCGCTACAGGTCCTTTACTTGTAGCAGGGTCTCCTATTTGTTCACAAATAGCCACTGACTCGCCTTTTTTAATTAATCGAGCCAGATAATTTTCCACAGCATGATAAGGCACACCAGCCATGGGAATTGGTTTGTCAGCAGATTGGCCGCGATGGGTCAAAGTAAGATCCAATAATTGAGCTGCACGTTTGGCATCATCAAAAAATAATTCGTAAAAATCGCCCATACGGTAAAGCAGAAGCATATCAGGGTATTCTGATTTAATGCGTAAATACTGTTGCATCATCGGTGTATGGGAAGTGGTCATGAATGTATTTTGCTTGAGTTGAAATTGCGGCAATTCTAACAAAATCACATGAAGTAGAGTAGATACAATTTATATTCAACTTCAATAAATAACCCTGGATTCAAAAATAGAATCTGGGATATTATCAATGACTCATAACGAATAGGCAAAGGAAATGCTATGTTAACTCCAAAGGATGTTAAGACTGTTGAGGCAGCAAAGCAAATTATCGAGGAGCGAAATCTGACCCACATCAAGGTTGGTTTATTTGATGTGGATGGGGTGATGCTTGGAAAATATATGAGTCGTAATAAATTCTTCTCGGCTCTGGACAATGGGTTTTCTTTTTGCGATGTGATCTTAGGATGGGACTCCAAAGATAAACTGTATGATAATGGGAAATATACAGGTTGGCATACAGGATACCCTGATACATTAGTACGCGTTCTCCCAGAAACGTGCCGTGAGCTTGTTTTCGAAGAGAATCAACTGTTGTTTATGGCTGAATTTTCTGGAGAGGCCGAAGTGTTATGTCCTAGAGCATTACTACGTCGAATTGTTCAAAAAGCCGATTCAATGGGATTTGATGTTTATGCCGCATTGGAATATGAATTCTTTATGTTTGACGAGACTCCAGACAGTATACGATCTAAAGGGTTTCGTGATTTAAAACCGATGACGCCTGATTTTTTTGGTTATTCAATGATTCGTAATACGGTTCATGCGGACTTATATCATCAGATCCTCAGTATGAGTGAGATTATGGATTTTCCTATTGAGGGGCTGCATGCAGAAACAGGCCCGGGGGTGATTGAAGCAGCAATCGCTGTAGATAAAGTTATAGAAGCGGGAGATAAGGCAGCGTTATTTAAAACATTCATGAAGATCTTAGCCCAGCGTAACAATATGATGGCAACTTTTATGGCTAAGTGGTCTCCGCATTATCCTGGACAAAGTGGACATATTCATCTCTCCTTACGCCATAAAAATGATATGAGAAGTGCTTTTTATGCCCCCTCGATGCTACATAATATGAGTGAAATTCAGCGGCATTTCGTGGCAGGTCAACAGAAGCTTATGCCTGAGTTTTTGGCAATGGTCTCGCCCACAGTGAACAGTTTTTCCCGCTTGATTCCCGGACTCTGGGCTCCAACTGATGCGACATGGGGGGTAGAAAATCGTACCACGGCACTGCGTGTTATACCAGGAAGTGATAAATCGCAGCGTGTTGAGTATCGCTTGGGTTCCGCCGATTCGAATCCTTATTTGGCTTTGGCAGCAGCTTTAGGTTCTGGCCTTTATGGAATTGAACATGAACTGGAACCATACCCAGAAGTCAAAGGTAATTCCTACGCACAACATCATGAAGAAGAGCTTGCATTGCCACGTACATTGTGGGAAGCCGCTACTCGTCTTAAGAAGTCAAAGGCTGCACGTTCTTTATTTGGTGAGCCTTTTGTTGATCATTTTGCTGCTTCTCGTGAATGGGAAGAACGAGAATTTCGTCGTCATATTACAGATTGGGAATTGGACCGTTACTTTGAAATTATTTGACTCGGATCTAGATTATGGAAGATACATTGAAGACCTATTCACCTATAGACAATTCTCTTTATGTGGAGCGTGCTTTTGCCAATGACCATGAGATTCAAGCTGCATTGGATCGCGCAATAGGAGCAAAAAAACAGTGGGCTGCGACCACCTTAACTGAGCGGGCGAACTATTGTACTGCCGCGGTAGATGCTCTAGTTGCTAATAAGGATGAGATTGCTAGCGAAATTTGCTGGCAAATGGGAAGACCCATTTGTTATGCTGTTGGAGAAATTAACGGCCTTGAAGAAAGGGCTCGTTATATGATTGCTGCCGCAAATGCAGCACTTGCTCCTATCAGGCTACCTGAAAAACAGGGCTTTATTCGTTACATCAAGCGTGAGCCATTAGGACTGACCTTAGTTATTGCTCCCTGGAATTATCCTTATCTTACTGCAGTCAATGCGATTATCCCAGCCATTATGGCTGGAAATGTGGTGTTGCTGAAACATTCAGCGCAAACACCACTTGCAGCAGAACGGTTCGACCAGGCATTTAGGGAGGCAAACCTTCCGCAAGGGGTTTTTCAGTATTTACATCTAACGCATACTAATACAGAAGAAATCTTACGTCACTCAGCAATAAATAATGTTGCGTTTACAGGTTCTGTTGCTGGTGGAGAGATGGTTGAACGAGTAACGGCCGGACGCTTTTTGAATGTAGGACTAGAGCTTGGAGGAAAAGATCCTGCTTATGTTCGTTTTGATGCGGATATTGATAAAGCTGTAGATACGCTTATGGACGGGGCATTTTTTAACTCAGGCCAATCCTGTTGTGGAATTGAGCGTATTTACGTACATAAGAATGTTTATGATCATTTTATCAGTAAAGCAGTCGCATTGGTTAGACAATATAAACTCGGACGTCCTGATGAATCGGAAACAACTTTAGGACCACTTGTTCGCCCATCTTCTGCTGAATTCGTTCGCGCACAAATTCAAGAAGCTTTGGCCCAGGGTGCTGTAGCACATATCGACAGTCGAGATTTTGTCATGGATCAACCAGGATCTGCCTATATGGCTCCCCAGATTTTAACGGAAGTAAACCACAAAATGCGGGTGATGACGGAAGAAACGTTTGGACCAGTGGTCGGTATCATGTCTGTTGACAGCGATGACGAAGCTATTGCATTAATGAATGATAGTAACTATGGATTAACTGCAGCTGTTTTTACCCAAAATATAGACCAAGGAATTGCTATTGGTGAGCAACTTCACACAGGAACATTTTTTATTAATCGTTGTGATTATCTAGATCCTGCCTTGGCTTGGACTGGCATTAAAAACTCTGGGCGTGGATGTACTCTCTCTTCTATAGGATATGATGTACTGACCCGACCCAAATCTTTTCATGTAAAAATGATCGATTAGAAAGGAAATTATCGATGAGCACATTATCATTAACGGCCAATTGGAACTATCCTACTTCGATAAAGGTGGGGGTGGGACGTGTTCGTGAGCTTGTTGATGCCTGTCATACATTGGGAATGAAATCACCCTTGTTAGTCACAGACAGTAACCTTGCAAAATTACCAATGATTGAATCCGTATTGATGAATTGCCGTGAAGCGGGTTTGCTTATTGCTTTATTCGCTACTGTAACAGCAAATCCATCAGGTGAACATGTTACGGCAGGTGTAGATATTTACCGAAAAGGGCAACATGATGGAGTCATTGCCATGGGAGGAGGATCTGCTCTTGATGCGGGTAAGGCCATCGCATTGATGGTTGGACAAAATTGTTCCTTATGGGATTTTGAAGATACAGGAGATAATTGGCGACGGGTGAATGTTGCTGGTATAGCTCCTGTTATAGCGTTACCGACTACTGCGGGTACTGGTTCAGAGGTGGGGCGTGCTTCGGTTATTACCGATACGCAACAACAGCGTAAAAAGATCATTTTTCATCCTAAGATGTTGCCTGCCATGGTTATTTTAGATCCGGAATTGACAGTTGCTTTACCTCCGAATATTACAGCAGCAACAGGTATGGATGCATTATCTCATTGCTTGGAAGCTTATTCTGCTCCCTGCTATCATCCATTGGCAGAGGGGATTGCTCTTGAGGGGATACGTCTAATAAAAGAATATTTACCACGAGTAATGCAAAATGGTAATGATATAGAGTCAAGAACACAAATGCTTGTCGCTTCTCTGATGGGCGCAACAGCTTTTCAGCGTGGTTTGGGCGCTATGCATGCACTTGCTCATCCATTAGGAGCGATTTATGATGCCCATCATGGTCGATTAAATGCCATTTTAATGCCTTATATATTGCAAGCCAATCGACTTAAGATTGAATATAAAATAACACGGTTGGCAGCTTATTTGGAGATTGACAATGGATTTGATGGATTTCTCAATTGGATACTGAAATTACGTCGTGAATTAGGTATCGAGCATCGTTTAACTGAAATTGGCATTGATGAGCAATATGTGACACGTATCGCACTAATGGCAACAGAAGATCCTTCAGCACAAAGCAATCCGATCCTTTTCGACCAGCAGCAATATAGAAGCATTCTTATAGCAGCAATCCAGGGGGATGACTCACATCATTAGACCTCTTTCCAACCTCGCTAAGGAGCGCGGAATGCGAGGAGACGCGGAGCGGAGAACCGGAGTGTATATGCAAGTACATAAGGATTCGAGCACCGCATCGACGAAGCAATTTGCCTCTTTAGTAGAGTTTGAAAGGAGGTTTATTTGAAGACTGTGGTACTGAGATTGGCAGAAGCGCCTTAAAAAACTCCATCGGGACTATTATGAAAATTGGAATATTGCAATGTGGCCAAGTAGTACCAGAATTAATTGCTGTCCATGGCACTTATTCAGAAATGTATACCAAACTACTGCATCAGGCAGAACCCAATTTGATATTTACAGTCTATGATGTTTGCCATGGTGAGCTACCCGCTCATATTAATGTCGAAGATGCTTATGTTATTACTGGGAGTCACTATAGTGTTAATGATGGCTTTACATGGATTACTTCACTTGAAGAATTGGTCCGATGCCTTCATGCGGGTAGAAAAAAAGTCGTAGGAATTTGTTTTGGTCATCAGCTTATTGCGAAGGCATTAGGCGGTAAGGTGATTCAATCTCCCAAGGGTTGGGGGATAGGAGTGTCGGTAAATAAAATCACTCAGCATAAATCTTGGATGACTCCATCTCTTAGAGCGCTTAACCTAATTGTTAGCCACCAGGATCAAGTTGTGGTTCTACCGCCAGAAACCGAAGTGCTCGCTGCAAATGATTTTTGTCCGTTTTATATGCTGCAAATTCGCGACAATCTGTTTACTGTACAAGGTCACCCTGAGTATAGTAACAATTATGCCCAGGCATTGATTGAAATCCGTAAAAATAAGCTGAGTAAGGAATTGGTCGATCAGGGACTAAACTCATTACAGCAATCTTGTGATGATAGAGTATTTTCTAGTTGGATTGTTAATTTTTTGAGTTTTTAAATAAGAAAATATTGTATGCTTCAACTTTTTTATTGAAATATCAATAGGTCATGGTTGAATTTAAATTTATTTGCTAGAATCTAAAGGGATTTAAAAAAATATAAACTTATAGGGAGAGTAAAATGAATCGTTTCGCTTTAGTTGCAACAACTGGTTTATTAGCATTAGCGTTAACTGCATGTGGTGAGCAAAGTAATAAACAACCCACGGCAGGAACAACTGATACCACTACAACACAACCAGCACCAGCTCAGCCTGCTGGCGAAAATCAAAACCAAACTCAAAATCAATAAATCTTTTAACCTGGGTGAAGGTTTAGACCGAAACCCAGGGATAACGTCTACATATTCATATATTCATGAGCTCTTTTGATAAATTAATCAAAGAAATTGCTGCAATTCTAAAAAAAAAGAGTTGGCAATTAGTCACAGCTGAATCATGTACAGGGGGGCTTATTGCAAGTTATCTCACTGAAATTTCTGGAAGTTCAGTCTGGTTTGAGCGTGGATTTGTTACGTACAGTAATTTAGCCAAAGAAGAGCTGCTCTCAGTACCTAAAGAATTAATTGAGGAATATGGTGCTGTCAGTGAACCTGTTGCACAGGCTATGGCGACTGGCGCTTTACAACATAGTGCAGGAGATGTGGCTGTATCTGTTACTGGTATTGCAGGCCCGGACGGAGGTAGCTTTGAAAAGCCAGTGGGTACTGTATGTTTTAGTTGGGCAGCTAGGGGCATGAGTTCTAAAATATTAAGAAAACAATTCACTGGAGACCGACAAGACATACGCTTGGCTGCTTGCCAAGAAGCTTTGTCAGGTATTCTTTCCTACATCAAAAATTGATGAATATTCTGCGATGTATAAAAAAGTAATCTTATTGAGGGTTGGAAATTTCAATATATCGAAATTTCCAACTTTTGATAGTAACACCAAACCCGGGTATTTGAGCTATTTATTTTAGGAAAGATATAGCGGTTAAATCCTCAGCCACCGTTAGTGCTTTTCGTTTAAATTCAAATTGAGCACGATCTATAAAGCGTACTCTTGATTCCTCTGGGGTAGGAAAAAAGAGATGCTTAGTGGCATTAGAAATATTAATTACTATGCGTTCTGCATACAATGAAGTAGATATTACGTCAGAAATTGGTGATGGTTTTTCATTTTTACTTTGCATAAAATTTTCTATTTAAGATACATTTATTAGTATTTTACCATGTAGTAAAAATATTAATCAACTACTGGATTGTGAATGGATATTAATAGGGCTCAAAAAAACTCTTTTAAACTGGTGAATCAATTTGCTGCTTGTTTCTATCTGTGTGATAATTTTACCCTTGCCTAACTCTAACTACCTGGAAAATATTATGGAAGAAAATAAACAAAAAGCATTATCAGCTGCCCTTTCGCAAATTGAACGTCAATTTGGTAAAGGATCAGTGATGCGTATGGGAGACAGCAACGTATCCCGAGATATAGAAGCCATTTCAACAGGATCTTTAGGATTGGATATCGCATTGGGAATTGGTGGTTTGCCTAAAGGACGTATTGTTGAAATTTATGGTCCCGAATCTTCTGGTAAAACTACTTTGACCTTACAAGTTATTGCAGAATGTCAAAAAATGGGAGGCACTGCCGCATTTATTGACGCAGAACATGCTTTAGATCCTAGCTATGCACAAAAACTGGGTGTTAATGTGGATGAATTATTGGTTTCTCAACCCGATACAGGGGAACAAGCTCTAGAGATTACCGATATGCTGGTTCGTTCAGCCGCTGTAGATGTAATTATTGTCGACTCTGTTGCTGCATTGACTCCTAAAGCAGAAATCGAAGGGGAAATGGGGGATTCACATGTTGGTTTACAAGCTCGACTCATGTCACAAGCTTTACGAAAATTGACCGCTAATATTAAACGATCTAATACGCTAGTCATTTTCATTAACCAAATTCGTATGAAAATTGGTGTGATGTTTGGTAGCCCTGAAACAACCACTGGTGGTAATGCATTGAAATTCTATGCTTCTGTCCGCTTAGATATCCGCCGCATTGGGTCAATCAAAAAAGGCGAAGAAATTTTAGGTAGTGAAACCCGTGTTAAAGTAGTTAAGAATAAAGTTGCTCCACCATTCAAGATGACTGAATTTGATATTCTTTATAATGAAGGTATTTCTCGTGAAAGTGAAATTATCAACTTGGGTGTCCAACTCAATCTGATTGAAAAAGCGGGTGCTTGGTACAGCTATAAAGGAGAGAAAATTGGCCAAGGTAAAGATAATGTTCGCTTGTACCTTAAGGAAAACTCTCAAGTTGCGGCAACTCTTGAGCAGCAAATTCGTGCTGAGCTCTTAGAGAAAAAACTACCTATGCTTGCATCAGCTAGTGCCGATGAATTTGAGACAATTGATGACTAAAGCATTTGATAGTGCTGTGCGCCTGCTATCCAGGCGCGAGCACAGTAGGGTAGAGCTTTATGATAAATTAAAACAAAAAGGATATAATCCAATAGAAATAAAAAATGCACTGGAGGAGTGTCAGCGCTTGGATTTACAAAATGATTATCGTTTTGTAGAAATATACAGCCGCTCGCGCATTCGTCAGGGTTATGGACCTTTAAAAATAAGCCAGGAATTAGGTAGTAAAGGCATTAATAAGGAATTAATTCATCAGTTTTTGCGGCAGGAGGAAGATAATTGGTTGACTTATGCTTTAGATGTTTGGCGGAAAAAAAGTAAAGGTCAATGTGATTTATCTTTTGAGGAACTCCAAAAGCAGCAGCGGTTTTTGCTTTATCGTGGATTTAGCATGGATATCATTGCTCAAGTAAAAAAAGAATTGAAAAAATAAAATGAAATCGAAGCCTAGGATGCTTTTGCATCCTGGTTATATTAAAAGATTAACTCAAATTGGTGTTGATTATAAATGAAAAGTTCTGAAATTAGACAAGCATTCTTTGATTATTTCACACAACGTGGTCATCAATTAGTGGAATCCAGTTCATTAGTTCCTGCGAATGATCCTACTTTATTGTTTACAAATGCAGGTATGGTGCAATTTAAGGATTTATTTTTAGGACTTGAAATACGCCCTTATCAACGGGCAGTTACCTCGCAACGTTGTGTGCGCGCAGGTGGTAAACACAATGACTTGGAGAATGTGGGCTATACAGCAAGACACCATACATTTTTTGAAATGTTGGGTAACTTTAGTTTCGGAGATTATTTCAAGCGAGAAGCAATTAAATTTGCTTGGGAATTTTTAACTCAAGTTCTGCATTTACCTGAAGAGCGTTTATGGGTGACTGTTTATAAAGAAGATCAGGAAGCAGAAGATATCTGGCTAAAAGAAATGAAAGTTTCAGCCGCACGATTCTCGCGTTGTGGGGAAAAAGATAATTTTTGGTCCATGGCCGACACCGGTCCCTGTGGTCCTTGCACTGAAATCTTTTATGATCATGGCCCTGAAATTCCAGGTGGTCCTCCAGGCAGTCCTGATGAAGATGGGGATCGATATATAGAAATTTGGAATCTGGTATTCATGCAATTTAACCGAGATAAGGATGGGAGTTTGCATCCTTTACCTAAACCTTCTGTAGATACAGGTATGGGACTTGAGCGACTCGCCGCAGTAGTTCAAGGCGTACACAGCAACTATGAAACGGATATTTTCCAATATTTAATCCAAGCCACTGCAAAACTTGGAAACATTATTGATTTAAACCATACCTCTTTAAAAGTCATTGCTGATCATATTCGCTCTTGTGCGTTTTTAATTGCCGATGGAGTGATTCCTGGCAATGAAGGACGAGGATATGTATTAAGAAGAGTTATAAGAAGAGCAGTAAGGCATGGTAATAAGTTAGGCTTGTCAACACCATTTTTTTCACGATTAGTAGAGCCCTTAATTAAAGTAATGGGTGATGCATATCCTGAGTTGATAAAATTTAAAGCTCATATAGAAAAAATCCTTAATCAAGAAGAAAATCAATTTGCTCGTACTCTCGATCAGGGCCTACGTCTCTTGCAGGAACAAATGCATTCTCTTGGGGGGCATGAAATATCTGGAGAAATCGCATTTAAGTTATATGATACTTATGGCTTTCCTGTTGATTTGACTGCTGATATAGCTCGAGAACAAGGGCTTTATGTGGATATGGATGGTTTTAATCAATTGATGCGACAGCAAAGAGAACAATCTCAAGCTGCGAGCCAGTTCAGCGTGGATTATAGCACCAGTGCTCAATTAGACTACCAATCTGACTTTCATGGATATGAAAAAAAGGAAACAGAAGCAAAAATTATTGCCTTGCTGCATGAGGGAAGTAAAGTGCAAACCTTAACTCAAGGTACAAAAGGAGCTTTAGTTTTGGATCACACACCCTTTTACGCAGAAAGTGGTGGTCAAGTAGGAGATAAGGGAATATTAACAAGCAAGGGCTTTTGTTTTCGTGTCGATGATACGCAAAAAAAAGGTCAAGCCATAGTACATTATGGTGAAGTGGTGGAAGGTACTGCAGCTTTAGATCAATTAGTTAATGCTCAAATAGATAATGAGCGTCGAGAAGCAATCCGTTTAAATCATACAGCAACACATTTATTGCATGCTGCGTTAAAAACGGTAGTTGGACCACAAGTCCAGCAAAAGGGTTCATTGGTTGATGCGGAGCGTGCGCGTTTTGACTTTTCTCATTTTGAACCACTAACTGCAGAACAAATTATAGAAATTGAATCGTTGGTCAATGATCAAATTCGGGCCAATCATGATGTAGTAACTCGAATTATGGATATTGATTCTGCTAAAAAAAGTGGTGCAGTAGCTCTTTTTGGAGAGAAATATACTGATAAAGTGCGCGTATTATCCATGGGTGAATTCTCTAAAGAGCTTTGTGGTGGAACGCACGCGCAACGGACAGGTGATATTGGTCTATTTAAAATTGTTGCGGAATACGGTATTGCCAGTGGAGTGAGGCGTATCGAGATGGTGACAGGGCGTTATGCTTTAACATGGGTTAATGAACAGCAGTTTATGCTGAACGAATTAGCATCTTTGTTAAAAACCACAACAAATAGTTTATCGGATAAAGTAGGGCAGCTTATTACCGAAAATAAAGGTTTGGAAAAGGAAATTGCTAAATTACACAGTGAGAAAGCACAAAAATCAGGTGCTGATCTGGCAAATGAAGTGGAAAAAATTAATGGAATCAGTTTACTTGTAAAACGATTGGAAGGTGTAGATAGTCAAACCATGCGTACTACTTTGGATCAACTGAAGTCCAGGCTCGACTCAGCTGTCATTGTTTTATTTACCATAGACCAAAATAAAATGAATGTGATTGCGGGAGTGAGTAAAAATATTTTAAGTGAAGCACCTTCTGCGGCTGCTTTAGTAAGGCATCTCTGTGGAAAAGGTGGAGGCCGTGATGATATGGCCCAAGGAGGAGGGGGTGTCCCGCCTGATTTGGAGAAAAAAATAGAAGAAATTAGAGAAATGGTGCGCCACTCTTAAAAATGATGCAAGTAGCCTGTTTTCTTAGGCTACTTCTCTTGAAAACAACCATCCATAAGGAAATGACATGAGTTTTCTGCAAGAGTTTAAGAAATTTGCTATCAAGGGAAATGTGATTGATCTTGCCGTTGCTGTGGTTATAGGTGCTGCCTTTGGCAAAATTATTAGCTCCTTAGTCAGCGGTATTATTATGCCTTTAATTGGTTTGTTATTAGGTGGGATCAATGTCGCAAATAGGACGTTTACCGTAGGTGATGCGGTTGTAAAGTGGGGAGAGTTTCTCCAGGCAGTGATCGATTTTACCATTATTTCGTTTTCAATTTTTGTAGCAATTAAATTGATTTCTTTATTAAGAAAAGAAGAGGAAAAGAAAGAAACCCCAACAAGGGAAGAAACTTTATTAACTGAAATTCGCGATTTATTGAAAGAAAAAAAAAGTAAAAGGAATAAAATTTAATCTTTTCATTATTTCTTAACCTCTCTCTCCCTACGCATTGTGCTTTATGCATGGCACGTAGGATGAAAAAATTTTGGGGAATCTCTAATGGAGTCCTGGGTTTTTTCTATTCGAGTTTTTACAGGTTCCGCTGTGGCCTCACCCAGGCTATGTAAATTTTTATCGTTTTTCTGCCGGTAGACCCCTAAGTATTTGCAAGTCTGCTATAATTTTAAACAGGAAACCTCATTAATAAGGATAATTAATTATGGCCGAGATTCTAAATTTAATCGCTGTAATTGTTATTTTCGGGGTGGCTTTGTGGTTAATCAATACTTTTATTCCTATGCCACCATCAATTAAAAGCCTGTTAAATGTGTTGGTACTCATCATTTTAGTTATCTATATTTTACAATTTTTTGGTTTGATAAAAACAATTTTACCCATGATTAAAATTATAAAATAAATTAATCAAATAAATAATTAAGTTACAAGTTTTTTGTAGCTCTCATACCTATTTTAAAGAGTTAGTATGGATTCTTTGAGCGCTGTTGCTAGGCTTCGTCAGCAACAGCCTACATAGTTGCGCTACTTCCAATTTCAATGTTTCCCCAAAGCCTTCATAACTTTGTTGACATCTTCCTCAATAATTTTATTTATTTCCGACGCTTGATCTGAATAACCAACAGATTCAACAACCAATGTAGCGACTTCTTCATAAAAAGTATCGCGTTCGCGATGTTGTTTTTCCAGGAAATTCTTCATGTCATCTATCGGAAGTGATGGAACTCGGCCATTTTTCATACGACCAAGTTGCGCTGGAATAGATACTTTCAAGTAAACAACAAATTCAGGGGATAACAATTTTCGACACTGTTCGCTTGACACAACACATTCTTCTAATAAAGCGATAACATTTTCTTTTTCGGTACAATGAGAAATGATATCAGCTTGACAACGATTAAATGCTGCTTCACCTTGCTCGCCCAGAATATCTCGTGTCTGTCGACCAATGTAACGTTCAATACTTGGGTTTGCATCGACGATTTGCCATCCTAATTTTTTAGCCAACGCTTCAGTAAATATAAACTTACCTGAACCCATATGGCCGACGATGAAGATACGCTTTGTCATTTTTTAATATCCCCTTATAGTTTCAGCAATGAATTATATCATGTTGAACTGGTCAGTCCCTAAGACTTCATTAAATATCATTTTACTAATGAATGGTTAGGATTAAGCAGTGAGCGTAAATTTGAGTGAGATGGCGTCATGGGCGCCTTCATTGATGCCAGTTATAATATTCTGGGAGGTTTGGATATCAATATGTTCCTTTTTAAAAAAACCATGGCCATAACCGAAATCAACAGTGAGATGGTTCATCAATCGATATCCCATGGAAAAACCGGTAATCAAACTGTCTCCAGGTCCTATTTGAAATCGCCCATTCGAGGGTGACTGATTATATGTTCCTGCTACTCGGACTACCCACTTTGGTGAAACTTGATAAATTGTCCCGAGGGTTAGAAGCCAACTGTTGTGAAAGTGATAATTAATGCGGGCTCGGGGGACGATAAAGACTTGGGATGCGGCTTGCGTTGCAAAATTATATACAGAAACTTCTTTAAAGATATTCCATTGCAGGTATTGAACAGTTCCTAAAAAGCCTAATTTATCATTGATAAAATGGCTTAGTGTCACAACACTTCTTGCTGGTGTCCAGTATTTAAAATGGTAATCATCCGAAGAAATACTTTGCGAACCAGTTATTGTACTACTACCCTGTAAATTATAAGTCACTGCACTGCGGTAATTAAAACCCAAGACTGTTTTTTTACCGGGTTTAATTAGTAGCCCTAAATCACCGCCCAAACTATTTGCTTGACTGTCATTCAGGCTACGGCTTTCAGGAATATTCAAACGGGCTATGCCTGCAGCAATAGGCTCCTGGATGAGATGAGCATAGGTAAAATTAATGTTTCCCCCTATGGAAAGATATTGATTATTTTTAATGCCAAGAGCGGGAATAAAATCAATATTATTCGTTTGATTGCGTGCAAGAATATAGCGAAGAATCGGGTGGTTATCCAATTCGCGATTAAAATCATTCGCAACAACAGCAAAACCCACCACGAATCGTTCATTTATAGGGACACTTAGATACATGGAAGGTAAGAAAAAATTGGATTTATAGGTTGTTGATCCCGACTCAATAATCCCAAAAGGTATTTTTTGCGCACTCCCGCTAAATTCAAATTGCGCTTTTGCCAAGGTGCCAAGAAGGATAAGTTGTTGATGAGGTGAAATAGTTAGTGCTGCCGGGTTAAAGTAAACGGCTGTGGCATCCTTCACTACAGCAGCTCCCATTGTTTGTTCAATAAAAGAGGCATGTAATGGTGAGACTAATAACAAAAACCCTATAATTACGTACTTCCTTAAATCAATTATGCTTGCCATGAGTCGTAAGGAGAGAGGGAATGTTCTTCAAGTTGTAAGAGTATTTTTTCATATAGTCAAGGTTATTTATTTTAGGGCGATGGGATCTCACTTATATTATTCAATATAACTAAACGTTAACTTGCAGAGTCCAGTTCGTCCCTATCAAAAATCCAAAGATAAGCCAGATGATCTTGAGTATCAGGCTTATTGAATGGGTAAAAAAATAGCTGAAGCCAGTCAGTATTGTTATGGAGGCCACAGGATGAAGAATGTTTTAAATGCTTTGGAAAAATTCTAGGTATTCGAATCTAAAAATTCTTCTAGAGCTGATTGCGGCCTGTTTCCCATAAGATTGTTCTTCATATTATTTTTAAATGTGACAGGAACACCTCTAATAGCAGTACCACAAACATTTTCAAATTTATCATTTGCCATTTGATAGAAAATCCAATCCCTGTATTTTTCTTTATCAGAAACTTGCTTGTAAACCGGCAAAAAAGCCTTGCAGTGTGAGCACCATGATGCATGAACTAATAAGACCGTTTTAGGCATTGCTAAAGCAGCACAATCTTTGCTAGTAAATGGTCTTAGAGTTGCAAAAGACAGAGTAGGAATCAGAGTTATTAGCGCTATAGCGAAACATTTTGTTACATTTTTCATTTATTTCTTACACTGGATTTGATTTCGATGAGAGATGATAAGATATATGATAATTCAAATCAATTAGAAGGAAATAGCTCTATGAAGAGTGTAATGAGCTCAGCTCGCAAATCATATTTAAAAGGAAGTATCTTTTTAAATGAATGAGTAGAGTATAGTCGAATACTCTATGAAAAATGACTTTTATAAGCAGTTAGAGGATTAATATGCCTTGCAATTAAGAAAAGGCTAAGGGTTATATAAGAATTTATTTTTTGAACAGGAGAAATACATGTGGGCTAAGGATTTATTTATTGATATCCCTTTGCGAGATAATGCACCAGAAACCAAATTGCATATACGGATAGTCAGTGAAAATGAGGATAATCTCAACAAAATGCCTTACATTTTTATGCTTCCTGGCGGCCCTGGTGCGAACCACTCTCACTACAAGGATTATGAATGCCTACGTACGACAGGCAATATAGTATTCATTGATCCCAGAGGATGTGGATTAAGCGATAAACACGACCCTTCATCATATACCATGCAAAATTACATCCATGATGTTAATGAAATTCGGAAAGCCCTTAATCTGGATAAAATCGTTTTATTGGGTAAATCTTATGGAGCAATGTGTGCATTAGGATATACCCTTGATTACCCGAAACATGTTTCCAGTCTTATTCTGGCAGCAGGTTCTCCAAGCTTTAGAAATATTGAGACGGCGCGTCTCAATGTTGAAAAAAGAGGTACCCAGGATCAGCAAAAAGCCTGTGAACAGTTATGGGAAGGGAGTTTTAGAAGTGATGAAGAGGTAGATAAGTTTTTTGATGTCATGGATTCCATGTATTCTTGGAAAAAAAGACATAAGCTCCCGGTAAGTCGACCAGCCCCGGATTATGTTTTTGCTCATGAACCTTTGAATCAGGGATTTGGCGGATTTTTACGAACATTTGATTATGAGGATCGTTTACATGAAATAACATGCAAAACGCTCATCTTGGTAGGTGAGGAAGACTGGGTTACCGATAAAACACATTCCGTGTTCATGGCGAGCAGGATTCCAGATAATGAATTTATCGTGTTTCCTAATGCAGATCATTCAATGGAATCTGATGTTCCAGAGGCATTCTTTTCAAGCATACAATCCTTTGTGAAAAGCCAGTGTGAAAAAAAAAATCCTCATCATTTTTTCCAAGAAAATGAAAATACTGGGAAGGGAAACCTAATTTGACTGCTGATGCAACTAAGAGTTTTTTATTAAGTTAAAAATTATCTGAGATATGCGTTCCTAAAGGGGCACTAAAACTTTCTTAAGCCTGATTAACTGTATAATTAGACCTAAAAAACAATTCTATTATTAGATATGTTCATTATCTTGTTTCTCTATCTGCTTTTCTTTTTTTTAATGCACAAATACATCAAACAGAAGTGATGTCAATCTACCTTTTTTCCGGTTGGTTTCGCATTGATTTTTGCTGGGGTAAGGTTGCTGGTAATACGAGAGACGGTTTTATCTACTCGTCGCTGAAGCATGATTTCAACCATTACTGTTTCATTCGGATGAAGAATTTTGTTAATGTCAGCGAGTGAGGAATGAAAATCAAGTAGCTTGTAATAGGCAAGGGCTTGGTCACTTGATTCAGGGTATGCCTTAATACGGAAACCCAGATTACCCTGCATTTTGGGCGTATTAATTCCAGCCTCCATGATATCATAGTCAAGAAAATAAGTTAGTTTTCCCCGATCATGCTGGTTTCGCTGACGGTCTGCAAAGAAACCTGTAGGAAGCGCATACTCGCTATATTGGGGGCCAGCAGTTAGATAAAGATCATAATCGTCAAGATGATTGCCCCGGTCATCAATAAGTCTGAATATAATCATAGAGTAGCGATTGGTGATATACTCACGTTTATGTATAAGAGTCTTTACAAGTTCTGTATGCTCATTTTTCTGGGTTTCTTTAGTAATCTTATCGAGATCTTTTGTCAATATATTATAGGTGTCACGGTTTTTTACTTGGAGGCATCGCAAGACCCATATAGCCGTAGGATGAGTAGCGGCATTGGCCATAGTAACACTGCGGATGATTCCCATTTTTTTACCGGAATGCGAACACTCAGGCAGAACCCCAAATGCCATTTGTTTTGTCCGTGTCATTTTGGAGACAACAAGATTTTCACCGTTATTCCCCTCTTGATGTAACTTTAATAAACTGTAATTCATATTTGCAGCAGCGACGCGGACAACTCCATCAGACCCAGCTTCTCCCGTGTAGGAGTTAAGAGCATCATAAAGTTGGCGATCAATTTTCTGACCTGTAAGTACAAACGAATAGATACCATGAGCAGTGCAATCGTAATCAAGCCAACTTTCATTAAGTTGCCAGCTCATATTGCTTCCAAGCTCAAGCCAATCAAGTACCTGCTGTCCTGGTTCAATACCTTCAAAAAAACTTTTTATACGGCCTAGCCGGGATTTACCAAGTTGAGCAAGTGCAGAACCATGGTTGGCGGGGGCCAACATGATAAGATGGCTCAATGGGCATTTTGCAAGATTATTCTTAAAGTATAAATCCATCCATTTACGAACAATGGGGCCACCGGTAGAGTGAGTAATACAAGCAAAACGCGCTCCATCTCGCAGTTTATCAGCAATTTCATCGCGCACTGCATGATCAAAGGCACGTGCTATATCGTCGACAGTTACTGTATCGTCAAAACTGATATAGTGTCCAAGATAGATATTACCAACTTGAATATTCAGCTTTCTGTCTTTGCTCTGACTTTCAAGCCATTGAGGAAGCTCTCCATAAGTATTGGTATGTGTGACACTCCAACCATGGACGAAGATAACAATCATAATTTTCCTTAATTTATTGACATTTCAAGGGGCATTGTTGAGTAAGTCGGATGATATTGGATTATTTTACAATAAGATAGTTAAGTAAATTAAAAACTTGAGGATTGACACCTTGTTGCCAGTAATTAACTCTAACTGTTGTTGCCCGAATTTATAAAACCCTGAAGTATCACTACAATGTCAAATCTTACCCATTTTTTTATAAAGAAAGAATGGCAACCGAGTGATTATTGCCATAATAATTTTCCAAAAAAAAGGATAGTAAAACACTCTTTTTCTGTGTATCAGCGCGTTCCAACAGGCTTTTGCACAAGCATTTGGAGGGGCTGCATAAAAAATACCAGGTAAACCATAGGTTTGCTTGGTATCAATAAAACCCAAGCGGGCAATGGTAATGTGTTGATTAGGACTGGCTCCCTGTTGTAGACCATGGAGGTAAATTTCAATGCTTGCTTTGCTGGCTCCATAAAGACTGTTTTTGGATCGCCCTCGACATGCAGCAACCGAACTTAAGAACAGCAAATTATATTCTTTTTGTTGGCGATTTAAGTAAGCGTGGATCAATAAAGTAGTTGTCAAAATATTCAGTTTGATAAGATGAGAGATTGTTTCATCATTTAAATGATCGTTATCGGTGAAGTCACTATGTGCAATAAACAAATCAAGTTCGCCATCTTTTGTTTTAAGCATTGAAACTAGAGCATCAATTTGCTCAATTAAATCCAAAACAAGTACATCACAACTGATTTTATACCTAAGTTTAACATCATTTGCGATGAGATTGAGTTGCGTTTTCTGGCGTCCTACTAAAAGTAGTTGATGTCCTAACTGGGCAACAATATGTGCAAATTTTTCTGCAATGATGGAAGTTGCGCCGATTATGACCCATGTTCTCTGTGTCATTTTTTTAGCCCTAAACGTTGTGCCAGATCAGAATGCATAGTACATCCATATTGCTCAAGAGTTTGAGAAAATTGTTCATGTTTCTCATACATCTGGTGAAATTGCTCTTCATTCAAAAGTAAATCCTTAGCCAAATAAACTCGACCATTGAGTTCAGTGATTAATTGATTCATGGCTGATATTGCCTGTTTCGCTTGTGAGTTATGAATAAAATCAACGGCTAAGGTAAATCCTGGTTTACAAAATGAGAGTAAACCTTCACCTGATTGGGTGAATAGTTTGAGTACAGCAAGAGTAGGTGTTGCTTTATGAGCTTTTATCGACTGTACTAACTGTTCCAAAGTGTCTGGGGCATGGTCTTCACTGAATACTGCCTGGAATTGAATTAATCCTTTAGGACCATAAAGTCTATTCCAATGCATGAGTTTATCAAGAGGATTATTGAATTGTTCAAGCGCAAGTTTTTCATGTCCTTTTTTATTATTAAAAAAATACTGATTAAATAATTTCATGTTCCATGATTTGATTAAAGAAAAGGGAATATTAGGTATTGTATGGATTTTTATTTTTTTATTATCGAAAGGTTCACAGTGATCCGCCACTGAAAGAACGGCGCGTAAATCAGGATTGAGTAGATCAAGCCAAGCTACTTGATAATCATGGTGAATACCTATGGTTTTCATATATTCAGTGAGTGTTTGAAACGATTCGAATGGCTGATGTTTTGCCTGCACAAAACGAGGAGCCTTTCTAAGACGGATTGCAGCACGAGTTATAATACCAGTAAGACCTAGACCTGCAATTGTGGCATGAAATAAGTCACTGTTTTCATTACGACTGCAATGAAATTTTTTACTTTTTATCAATAAATCAAATTCAACAAGATGGTGGCCAAAACTACCTGCGCGATGATTATTTTTTCCATGCACATCGTGAGCAATTCCACCAGCAACTGTAGCGTGGACAGTGCCTGGAAGGACAGGAGGAATGAAATCAGGATGCACTAAAAATAAATCTTTAAGTGGTACTCCAGCCTGGCAGATAACAATACCCGTTTCACGATCAAAATTGATAAAATGATTCAGCCGTTCGCTGTCGATAATTAAACCATCGGTATTAAAACAACTGTCGTTGTAACATAACCCTGAACCGCGCACGAGTATGTTTTGCTGAGGATTATGGGCAAGATAATCAGTAAGTTGTTCTTCATTCTCTGGACGTAGACAGAAAGACTGACTGGAGCGTGCACGGCTAAAATTACTGAGCGTTCTTATTTTGCTGCGCATTTTAGGATTATTAATAATTTTGAATATTTAAGACTATAATTTATTTAAGAGTATAATTAAAAGGAATTATAATGAAAAATTTTTTAATCATTTGGGGTTTTCTTTTTTCATTTGCAGTTTTTGCAGCAGATATTCCTCAAGATACCTTGGGTGCACAAAAATACGATAGAACACAGTGCCTTCATAATACAACTCAAGATTGTATTAATTCGCAATGTCTGACCTCAGAAGAAATTGATTGCCAGGAGAATTGTCGAAACATGGCGCAAGCAAAATGTCAGCAAGAAATTAATGAATAAATTGAGCTAATATTTTTTTCATTAATTTAGATGCATTGTCAAATGATTGGCATATGATTTTTTGACTGTCAAACCTGCCCATCTTTTTTTCCAATTCATAATCGAGGTGCATTAGAGATTGTGTCATAAGTGCGTTTTTATAAATGGCATATAGTTTGCATAAGCCTATTCAATAGAAAAATCATGATGCTTACTTGAATGTAATGAGTGAATTCAAGTTTAAAAATTAGTATGGATTGCTTATGGCTGATAAAAACGTTTTATCACAAGAAGAAATAGATGCGCTGCTGAAAACAGTTAGTGAGTCTCCCGAAGCAACAGGAGATCAAGCCGCTACCGGAGAAAAATCGGACCATAAAAAAGCAAAAAGCAGGAAAAAGGAAGTATCTAATGCTGTATTTGAACCTGTAGTACTACAGCAAGAAGGTGATGTAAAAACACTTAACTTTACTGCTCAGGAACGTATTGTCAAAGGCAAGTTACCTGTATTAGATAGAATTTATGATCGCGCAGTGCGTTTATTTGCATCGGATATCTATAATGTAACTGCCAAGGATTTTGAAATTAAACAAGATCCATTGCTTATTATAAAGCATCGCGATTTTATGGAGAGCTTACCTAATCCAAGTTTAATGAGTATTTTTAAATTCAAGCCATTACGAGGCAAAGGCATTATTCTTTTTGATAGTACTTTTGTCTATGATCTCGTCGACTATTATTTTGGCGGCAGTTCTCAATTCTTTGCCCAAAAAGATAGAACCGATTTTACTGCGACTGAGCTGCGTGTTATGGATGTAATTACGAAAAAGCTTATTGCCAATCTTACCCAAGCGTGGAAGCCAATTATTCAGCTCGATATCAGCAAATTTAATGATGAAACTAACCCGCAATTAGTCAATATAGCAGAACCTGGAGAAATGCTGTTAGTCGCACGATTTTCAATGGATTTTGGCAAAGAAATCGGTATCTTCTATTTCATCTTGCCATACTCCATGGTTGAACCCATCAAAGAGCAACTGGAGCTTGGTGCTTCTCGTCCGGATGATGAAATTGATCCGAACTGGGTTAAATCATTAAAAGAAGAGTTAATGGACGTTGAATTAACTGTAAGTTCTGTAATGGCTGAAACACAAAGTACTTTAGGTTCTGTAATGTCATGGCAAGTAGGTGATTTTATACCTATAGAAATGAAAGAAATAGTTACATTAGATATTGAAGGGACACCAGGTTTTACGGCAACTCAAGGAACAGCAAATGATAAGCGTGCTGTAAGAATAATTAAAAATATTAGTTACTAGGAGATGAGGAATGTCTCAAGAAGCAATTGAACAACCTAAACCATCAAACACTCTTCATCAGGAAGCAGACAGTGAGAAAATGGATATGATTTTGGATATCCCTGTTTCGGTCACTGTAGAAATTGGTCGCACCAAAATGACCATCCGTAATTTACTCCAGTTAAATCAAGGAGGAATTGTTGCCCTCGATTGTTTAGCAGGAGATCCTCTAGATGTTTTAGTCAATGGGACTTTAGTTGCACATGGGGAGGTGGTTGTAGTTAATGACAAGTTTGGTGTGCGATTGACTGATATCGTCAGCAAAGCAGAACGAATTAAGCGATTAAGATAATGCAAAGTGTACTTAGTCATGGAGAGCTCATGCGTATTGTCATGGGCTTATTATTAGTTTTATTGCTCATCATTGTATTGTCTTGGGTAGTGAAACGATTATATGGGATGCAAATGAGGTCGGCAAAAGGATTTCAACCCATAGCGAGTATGATTTTAGGACCTAAGGAAAAAATTACTTTGTTAAAAGTGGGAATGCGTTATTTATTAGTCGGCTCAGGTTCTGGACAGGTTACACTGCTCTATGATTTTGGTGAGCAATTGCCGACAGGCTTTGACTCTAAAAATAAAACTTCATTTGCAGATCTGCTTAAATCAGTTGCGAAATCATAAGATGAAGATAATGAATTTATACGTACGAAAATGGTTATCATCGGTATGGAAGTTGTCATTCTCGCTGTCGAGATCCAACTTTAATCGAATATCTATTCTAATTCAGAAATGGATTTCCGCCTGTGCGGAAATGACAAAATTCCATAACTTAATGGCAGAGGGAGGTTCTAAATCCTGGGTTACGCTTCGCTTCACCCAAGCTACTTTAGTTCTGATTTTATTTTGTTTTGTACCCTTTGCTTTACAGGCAGCCCCTTTATCATTACCTGCATTAACAGTACAACCTGGTGCAAATGGTGAGCAAACTTATAGTGTTAATCTGCAAATTTTGATTTTTATGACCTTGTTAACTGTTTTGCCAGGAATGTTGATGGCAATGACAGCTTTTACGCGAATAATTATTGTACTTTCCATATTACGTCAAGCCATAGGCATGGCCCAAACTCCTACGAATCAAATTCTAATTGGTATTG
Source organism: Legionella tucsonensis (assembly GCF_001468035.1). Lineage (GTDB taxonomy): Bacteria > Pseudomonadota > Gammaproteobacteria > Legionellales > Legionellaceae > Legionella > Legionella tucsonensis. The sequence goes on along the minus strand of NZ_LNZA01000001.1, from coordinate 1,670,760 downwards.
CTTTATTTATGACTTATTTTGTGATGTCTCCTGTTTTTAACAATATTAACGAAACAGCGGTGCAACCTTACCTCGCGGAGACTATAAAATTTCCTCAAGCCTTGGCGAATGCACAAGTGCCTTTACGTCAATTTATGTTGAATCAAACACGTAAAAATGATTTATCCTTGTTTGAAAAATTTGCTCAAACAAATCCAGCGACTCTTAATGACGTGCCAATGAGTGTGGTAATTCCTGCATTTATTACCAGTGAATTAAAAACAGCGTTCCAGATAGGTTTTATTTTATTTTTGCCTTTTTTAATTATTGATATGGTGGTATCGAGTGTTCTGATGGCTATGGGTATGATGATGCTATCACCTTTGATTATTTCATTACCCTTTAAGATTATGCTCTTTGTGATGGTCGATGGTTGGACACTTGTTTTGGGATCGCTTGCGTCAAGTTTTGCTATGAATTAAAAGCCGCATTTTATCAATGCTACGAATTATAAGGATAATAGAACTTCTTGAAACTCGCTGTAGTGAGCGAAGTACGAGGAGAAGGGGGTGTACACGCAGTGACATGAGGATTCGAACATTGCATCGACTAAACAATTTGCCGCTACAGTAGAGTTTCAAAAGAAGTCTAAAAAATTATAAGGAAATAATATGACTCCAGAATCAGTGGTTTCAATATTCAGTGAAGGAGTATATTTGATGCTGTTACTTATCAGTGTACTTATTCTTCCTGGTTTGATTATTGGTGTTATTGTTTCCATGTTTCAAGCGGCAACACAAATTAATGAAACGAGTCTAAGTTTTATACCCAAGTTATTTATTACTTTTTTGATGCTCGTATTTGCAGGCCCCTGGTTACTCAAGATCATAGTGAATTACACAGATTCTTTAATTACCAATATTCCATATTTAATAGGTTAGTCTCAAGATGAAACTGGATTATCCAACAATAATACATATGATAAGCCAGATTATTTGGCCAATGGGACGCATTGGTGGCTTATTACTTACAATACCTGTTTTTTCTTCTGTTTTATTACCCCCACGTATTAAAATTATTTTGCTTTTTGTTTTAAGTTCTGTTTGTGCCTTTACGGTTCCTAAGGAGCTTTCATTTCTGAATTTCAATGGGTTTTTTTTGGTATATATCATCCAAGAACTGCTCTTTGGTCTATTAATGGGTTTTGTATTGCAGCTTGTTTTTCAGATTTTTGTTTTGGGAGGACAAATTATTGCGATGCAGGCTGGTCTTAGTTTTGCAGTGATGGTGGACCCTGCAAGCCGAGCCAGTGTTCCATTGGTCAGCCAACTTTATTCAATGATGATGACTCTAATATTTTTGGCGCTTAATGGACATTTAACTGTTTTTGAAACGTTATTGGATAGTTTCAGAATAATACCTGTAGGACAGATTTCTGTTACTCAATCTATGGTATGGAATGTCATTTTATTTTCGGGATGGATGTTCAAACAAGCAGTATTAATTTCAATCCCAGCTTTATTGTCTTTGCTTATTGTGAGTCTTGCATTCGGAATTATGTCTCGAGCTGCGCCACAATTAAATATTTTTTCTTTGGGATTTCCCATTACGTTAGTTATGGGAATAGTCGTAATTAAGGTGGGTTTGCCTAGCGTTGCAATACAGATGGCAGATCTTATCAAAGAGGGAATGCGTTTTATGACAAGGATGTTGCACTGATGGCTGAGCAAGAACACTCACAAGAAAAAACGGAACAGCCCTCGGCCAAACGACTTAGAGAGGCTCGTAAAAAAGGCCAGGTTGCACGCTCAAAGGATTTCAATACCACAGTAACGTTACTTTTTACTGCATTGGGATTTCTTATTTTTGGCAAGCAACTAGCCAACCAGCTAGTAGCCCTGATGCATTATGCATTTGAATTTGATACGCGAGCTATCATTACTTCAACAGTAAGTGTTGAGCGTTTATTCTTTTTAGCGAAAATGGGGTTTTGGTCCTTAATGCCTTTATTAGTGGTTATTTTTCTCGTTACTTTGGCTGCTCCTTTGCTCATGGGAGGATGGGTTTTTAGCAGTCAAGTCTTACAGCCTAAACTTTCACGATTAAACGTATTTCAAGGATTTAAACGAATGATTTCGTTGAAAGGTTTTGTCGAAATGTTCAAATCGTTTTTTAAATTTCTTATCGTAGCAGTTACCGCTATAGTGGTACTTAAAGCACAGATTCCCATATTACTCAGTTTAGCCCATGCTCCTATTGAAACAGCAATTGGTAGTGGTAGTTTGGTCGTGGTGAAATCTTTTGTGTTGATTTCTGCCAGCTTGATTTTGATTGCTGCTTTTGATGTTCCTTTTCAATTGTATGAGCATCAAAAAAGCATGAAAATGACAATGCAAGAATTAAGGGATGAATACAAAGAACTAGAAGGTAAACCCGAAATAAAAAGCGCTATTCGTCGTGCTCAGCAAGAGATTTCGAGACGGCGTATGATGAATGAAATATCTAAAGCAAACGTCGTTTTAACCAATCCAACTCATTATGCTGTAGCAATCAGTTATAAAGAGAAGGGGCATAAAGCGCCCATAGTAGTCGCAAAGGGTAAGGATTTGATTGCTTTCCAAATTAGTAAAGTTGCAACATCACATCAAATTCCCATTATTTCAGTGCCACCTTTGGCTCGTGCTCTTTATTTTTCTACCAAATTAAATGCAGAAATACCAAGAGGCCTTTATATCGCTGTAGCTCAGGTTTTAGCCTATGTGTTTCAACTGCGAGACAAAGAACGTTATGATTATAAACCTGCTGTATTACAAAATGTCCCTATTCCAGAAGAGTTAGTAAGAGAAGCAGAGGAGGATGCTAATGAATAAGGCATTGTACTATGTACAATATTGGATGCGTCAAGGTTTAGGAACACCTCTGGTGCTGATCATCATGCTTGGCATGATGATGTTACCTCTGCCTCCATTTTTATTGGATGTCTTTTTTACTTTTAATATCGCTTTATCACTTGTAGTTTTGTTAGCTGTGATTTACAGCGAAAGGCCTTTGGATTTTGCTGTATTCCCCACAGTTATATTAATTGCAACTTTATTACGTTTGACATTAAACGTTGCCTCAACTCGTGTTGTTTTATTAAATGGCTATAAAGGTACTGATGCTGCAGGACATGTGATCCAAGCATTTGGCGAAGTAGTAATTGGTGGGAACTATGCAGTGGGTTTGGTTGTTTTTATTATTTTAGTAGTCATAAATTTTGTTGTAGTAACTAAGGGTGCTGGGCGTGTATCTGAAGTAAGCGCTCGGTTCACTTTGGATTCTTTACCTGGAAAACAAATGGCTATCGATGCCGATCTGAATGCGGGTTTAATTAATCAGGAGCAGGCGATAAATCGTCGATTAGAGGTAGCACAGGAAGCAGACTTTTATGGTTCGATGGATGGTGCGAGCAAATTTGTTCGAGGTGATGCAATTGCTGGGATTTTGATTTTGGCTGTTAACATTATTGGTGGATTGTTAATTGGGGTTTTTCAGCATGGAATGAGTGTTCCTGATGCGCTACATAACTATATTTTGTTAACTATCGGTGATGGTTTGGTAGCGCAAGTGCCTTCTTTAGTTTTATCAACAGCTGCCGCTATCATTGTTACTCGAGTTTCCAGTGCGCAAAATATGGGACATGCAGTTATTTCCCAATTATTTGCTAACCCACGTTCATTAATTATTGCATCAGCTATTATGGGATTGATTGGTATTATTCCTGGGATGCCCCATATTGCATTTATTTTACTTTCTGCAGGTTTGGGAGGAATTGCCTATTTGTTTCTTCAACAAGATAAAGAAAAACGCAAGGAACAACTCAATCAAGAAAATGAATCTAACACTATTCAAAACCCCAATATTTCTACTGAATTGTCATGGGATGATGTGAATCCAGTTGATGTGATTAGCCTTGAGGTAGGATATCGTCTGATTCCTTTAGTGGATCAGGAACAAGGAGGTGTTTTACTTTCTCGTATTAAAGGGGTACGAAAGAAAATATCACAAGAGCTGGGCTTTTTAATTCCATCTGTACACGTGCGTGATAATTTGGATTTAAAGCCTAACCATTATCGAATTGGTTTGGCGGGAGTGGTGATGGGGGAGGCAGCAATTCATCTTGACCGCTGCCTGGCGATAAATCCTGGGCAGATTTTTGGTGAAATTGAAGGAATAAAAACACTTGATCCGGCTTTTGGTATGGAAGCTGTCTGGATTAATGAAAGTCAAAGAGAGCAAGCCCATACTTTGGGTTATACCGTAGTCGATACCTCTACTGTTGTTGCCACACATTTAAGCCAAATATTAGAGCAAAACAGCCAGCAATTGTTAGGTTATGAAGAAACCCAACAGCTTTTAGATAAACTTGCATTAAGTTCGCCCAAATTAGTGAAAGAGCTAGTACCTGAGGGGCTTTCACTAGGGATGGTTAGTAAAGTGTTGCAAGGCTTATTGGCGGAACATATTCCTTTAACGGACATTCGCACTATAGTCGAAACTTTGGCGGAGCAAGCGCCAAAATCTAAGGATACGGAACATTTAATCAGTCAGGTCCGTATCGCCTTATCTCGATTAATTACTCAAAAAATCAGTGGTGTTCATGAAGAACTACCAATTATTACGCTAAAACCTGAGTTGGAACAATTATTGCAGAATATTATTCAGAGCAGTGGATCCGGAGGCGTAAATTTTGAGCCAGGAATGGCAGATAAAATACAACATTCTTTGACACAATTAGCAATGCAACAGCAGGCGAAACAAGAGAGTTCTGTATTGGTAGTACAGCCAGGAATACGCGCAGTGTTGGCACGATTTGTGCGTAATATTTCTCATGACTTTCATGTTTTGTCTTATCAGGAAATTCCTGATAATAAACAAATAAGAATAGTAGGTACAGTGGGATAGGAGTAACTGAGAGTGTATCGCAGGGGTGTTGAATGCAGGGGCCTAGGGTTAAACTTCTCAGTTTTCCTACAAACAAGCTACACTTTCTAAAAGAGGCATTGCGTGAATAGTGACAAATTTCTTCATAAGCAGGAGGCTTTATGAAATTAAAACGTTTTGTTGCGACCGATACACGCAGCGCTATGAAACAAATTAAAGAAACGCTTGGTGCTGATGCCGTTATTTTGTCCAGCCATCATATAGATGGTGGAGTGGAAGTTGTTGCTGCGATTGATTTTGATGAAACAATTCTGTCAACCTCAGCAGCAGTAGCTTGCGCTGAACCAACGAGTCAAGCTAATAAATTCCAAATGCAAACACCCCTCGATGACATGCGTCAGGAGATTCAAACACTAAGAAGTATGCTTGAGGCACAGTTAAGGGGAAACGTGGGCGTCCATGAGCCTTTGCATACTATTTTACTGCAAAAACTTCTATATCTTGGGGTAAGTCATACTACAGCCGCAACTTGGGCATGTTCTGTGCCATCTGATTTAAATCAACAAAGAGGCTGGGAAGCTGTATTGAATCACATTGCGGATCAATTAACCATTTGTGATACACGAAGAATAGAAGAAGGTGGGGTTTATGCTTTTGTTGGTCCAACTGGTGTTGGAAAAACGACAACATTGGCCAAAATTGCAGCCCGATTTACCTTGAGATTTGGAGCGGATAAGTTAGGTCTTGTTACTATGGATACCTATCGAATCGCGGCGCAAGAACAACTCATGATGTATGGAAAAATTTTAGGAGTTAAGGTCTGTGTTGCACAGGATGAAGTTTCTTTGGCGCGAGTATTACGGCAATTAAATGACAAAAAATTAATTCTGATTGATACCGCTGGAATGAATCCTGCGGATGAGCGAGTTGTAAAACAAATGCATGTCTTGGGTACTTATTTATTGTCGATTTCCAAGGTTTTGGTTTTGCCTGCAACAAGTCATTACCAAGTGTTAATTGATGCAATAAAACGGTATGAAGCAAATCAAATTGATCAGTGTATTTTGACCAAGTTGGACGAGTCATTGGCGGTAGGTGGGGCGTTGAGTGCACTTATTGAGTCGGGTTTAGGTGTGAGCTATCTAACACACGGGCAACGCGTACCTGAAGACATTAAAATGGCCACGCGCCATCAGTTAATTGAGTTATTTGCAGAGCAAGAAACACAACTATTCCAGACGGATAAAGTTAAGAAAGTACAGCAAAGTTCTGGGAGAGAATATCATGTCTAAAGTGAATCAAAATATAAGCGATCAGGCTTCTGGTTTGAGAAATCTGTCTCGTGCAAAACCGATTAAAGTAATTGCAGTTTCAGCAGGAAAGGGAGGTGTAGGCAAGAGTAACGTTTCTGTCAATTTGGCAGTTGGTTTGGCTCAGCTTAAAAAAAGAGTAATGCTGCTTGATGCTGATTTAGGATTGGCTAATATTGATATCATGTTGGGGTTGCATACCCGATATAATTTATCACATGTAATGCAGGGAATCTGTCATTTAAGTGACATTATTATGTCAGGGCCTGATGGCATCCTTGTCATTCCTGCAGCCTCTGGTACAGAGTTCATGACGCAACTCTCTGCTCCAGAGCTTGCTGGAATCATCGATTCATTTAATGAGCTTACTGATGATTTAGACTACATGATTATTGATACTGCTGCTGGTATTTCTGACACTGTTTTAAGTTTTGCCCGTTCCTCGCAAGAATTAATTGTTGTTGTATGTGATGAACCCACCTCATTAACCGATGCATATGCTTTAATTAAAGTAATGAGTAAGCGTTATGAATGGACTCGTTTTCATATTTTGGCAAATATGGTACGGAATGAGAGAGAGGGACGGGAATTATTTAACAAATTATTCAAAGTTTCCGAGCAATTTCTCGAGGTTCAGCTAGACTATTTAGGAGCAGTACCTTTTGATGAACACATACACAAGGCAGTGAAAATGCAAAAACCGGTATTAATTGCTTACCCTGATTCTGCTGCTGCTTTAGCACTTAGACAGTTAGCAGATGAAGTATCTGAGTGGCCTCCCAGCTCCTTATTGGGAGGTAATACCAGTTTCTTTTTAGAGCGTTTAGTAGCAGGTGAATTTTAAGGAGATCATTGTGGATGCTTTGGCTGCCTATAGCAAAGTTAACCAGCAGATTCAGGAAACGCTGGTAAAAACTCATGCCTTATTGGTTAAACGCATAGCACATCATTTATTGGGACGTTTGCCACAAAGCGTACAGCTGGATGACTTAATACAAGCAGGAATGCTCGGATTACTGGAAGCAACACGACATTATGATTCTTCCAAAGGCGCTTCATTTGAAACCTATGCGGGAATTCGCATTAGAGGGTACATGCTTGATGAAGTAAGACGTAATGATTGGGTACCTCGCTCAGTACATCGTAATGCAAGAATGATTTCGGAAGCTGTTAAAAATATTGAGCATCGGTTAGGAAGGGAAGCTAAGGATTCTGAAATTGCAGTTGAGCTTGGAATATCGATTGCTGAATACCATGGAATGTTGCAAGACTCTGTGAGCAGTCACTTGTATGGTTTTGACGATTTGGGCGTCACTGATGATGCCCTGCAGGTTGAAAATGGATACGTTTCTACTGAGCCGCATGTCAATGTATTGCATAGTGATTTAATGCATCGTTTATCCGAGGTTATTCGGGGATTGCCTCAGAAAGAACGAATGGTACTTTCTTTATATTATGAACAGGATTTGAATCTAAAGGAAATTGGGGAGGTTATTGGCGTTAGTGAATCACGCGTTTCACAGATTCTTAGTCAGGCAATACATCGAATTAAATCACGGTTACCGGAATAAAAAAGAATGGATGCTTTAACTTTAATAGGGATACTCACTAGTTTTTTAGCTATTACACTTGCCCAAGTTCTTGAAGGTGGAAGTATGCAGGCTTTAATGAATTTGTCTGCATTGTTGATTGTGCTCGGAGGAACAATTGGAGCAGTTATGGTGCAAACACCACTATACACCTTTAAAAGAGCATTTAAAATTTTGCCTTGGGTTATTACTCCCCCTAAACTTGATTTTGAACCTTGCCGCAACAAAATGTTGGATTTAGCACGAAGAGCACGTCAATTGGGGCTTCTTTCTCTAGAGGAGCACTTAGAGGTTGAAAAAAATCCGCTTATCAATAAGGGCTTGGAGTTATTGGTAATTGGTGTAGATAAACTCACTATAAGAAAAGTCTTGGAGGACGAGATAGAGCGAGTAGAAACTCATGATATTCACGCAGCACAAGTATTTGAAAGTATGGGGGGATACAGTCCAACCATAGGAATTTTGGGAGCAGTGTTGGGATTGATTGAAGTGATGCGTCATTTATCTGAACCGAATGAATTGGGATTAGGTATTGCGGTAGCTTTCGTAGCGACAATTTACGGAGTTGGAATGGCAAATCTTATTTTTTTACCCGTGGCAAATAAGTTAAAAAGTTGTATTGCTCGTCAGGTACATTATGACGAAATGATTGTAGAAGGTATTGTCACTATTGCTTCTGGGGAAAGTCCAGGTGTTTTGATGTTAAAACTCAATAATTTTGGTCAGCAAAAGAAAAATGAAAAAAAGAAAAAAAAGAAATGAACAGCATAATGATCATCATCGTTGGGTTGTCTCATATGCAGATTTCATTACCTTATTATTCGCATTTTTTGTAGTGATGTATGCTATTTCGTCTGTCAATACCTCAAAGTACAAATCACTTTCAGATGGAATGAAATCGGCTTTTAATAAAAAAGATGAAGCTCGAGCTCTTAAATCAACAAAAAGTATAAAAGATGGACCACAAACCACACCATTTCAAGGGCCATTTCATGATGGGCTTGATGAATTAAATCAAGCACTTATAGAATTACAAGATGGAAATTATAAGATAAATCGACAGGAAGGTTGGATAGAGTTGGATATTAAATCAGGAGCTTTATTTGACTCAGGTGAGGCAGATTTAAAACCAGAAGCTTTTGTTAAATTAATGCAATTAGCCGCTAAAATTAAAAAATCATCTTCTATTGTCGCAGTAGAAGGATACACAGATAATGTTCCTATAGAAACACCGCAATTTCCATCAAACTGGGAGCTTTCAGCAATGCGTGCAGCAGTTGTTGGACGTACTTTAAATTCATTTGGGATAGCAACAGATCGTCTTTTAGTGACGGGTTATGGTGAACAATATCCAGCTGCAGATAATGTTACAAAATTAGGGAGAGCTGCAAATCGTAGGGTGACTATTATCATTGCTTTGAATCGAAATGTTCCTCGACTTTTAAACCCTGCGATAAGCGAACAAGCTCATAGTGTGGTCATCGGGGGTAAAAATAAATGATAACTTTTCTTTTAAGCGTTAATGTGGTTGTTTTTTTATTTATCGTGAATTACTTATTGAGTCAGCGGAAAAAACTAATCAGTTTTCGAGAGGATTTGAATACACAGCAAAAATTAATTGATCAAATCACAAAGGATCATCCTGTATTGATTCATGCTGATTTATTATTCTCCAAGCAGTTAAAAGAAATTAATACTCAATTGATTAGTATGGATAATCAAATCCAGGACTTGGAAAATAAGCGAGATAATGATGGTGGATATCGCCATGCTTTGCGTATTTTGGAGATGGGTGGTAATCGCGATGAAATTGTCGAAAGTTGTCATTTATCCCTCGCAGAAGCAGATTTATTAATGAATTTGCAAGCCTATCGGACCGCAATGAAAACTTCATAGCTGTTTTTTTGCCTACTTTCACGGTAAAATCCCAGACTAATTTTTTACTAAGTAATGCTCTTCTCATAATGTAGCCCAGCCAGGGCTACATTATGAGAAGAGCATTGGGCGATTACTATTTTTTAAGAGACATTTATGTTAGAAGTAAACCAAATTAATCTTAATCTGGTGGAGCTTGATAAGCGAGTAGATGCGCTTAGGGGGTATCTTTGACTTTGACGCTAAGAGTGAGCGTTTAGAAGAGGTTGTCCGAGAACTGGAATCATCAACGGTTTGGGATAATCCAGAGATTGCGCAGGCATTAGGACGAGAAAGAACACAGCTTGAAGCAATAGTTACAACTTTAACTCAATTAGGTCAATCCATTACTGATTTAAGTGAATTGTTTGAGATTGCGCGTGAGGAAGGTGACGAACAAACGATCAATGAAATTGGCGAAGAATTACACTCTATTGAACAAAAGGTTGCCGATTTAGAATTTCGCCGTATGTTTTCCGGAAAAATGGATGACTCGAATGCTTATTTAGATATTCAGTCAGGTTCAGGGGGTACGGAGGCACAGGATTGGGCAGAAATGTTGTTGCGCATGTATTTGCGTTGGGGTGAGCAGCATGGGTTTACTACGGAATTAATTGAGTGTTCTCCAGGCGAGGTTGCCGGGATTAAAAGTGCTACGATTTATTTTAAAGGAGAGTACGCTTTTGGATGGCTGCGTACTGAAAGCGGAGTACATCGGTTAGTACGAAAGTCCCCTTTTGATTCAGGAAATAGACGGCATACCTCTTTTGCAGCAGTATTTGTTTCACCTGAAATTGATGATGATATTGATGTAGAAATTAATCCGGCGGATTTACGTATTGATACATACCGAGCTTCCGGAGCTGGAGGGCAGCATGTTAACCGAACTGATTCAGCAGTACGTATTACTCATGCGCCAACTGGGATTGTAGTACAATGCCAGAATGATCGAAGTCAGCATCGCAATAAAGATCAGGCAATGAAACAACTGCGTGCCAAATTATATGAATTGGAAATGCAAAAGAAAAATGCAGAGCAGCAAGCATTGGAAGCAAGTAAATCAGATATAGGGTGGGGATCCCAAATTCGTTCCTACGTATTGGATCAATCTCGTATTAAAGATCTGCGCACCAGTGTCGAGACGAGCAATACGCAAGCAGTATTGGATGGGGCGTTAGATCAGTTTATTGAAGCCAGTTTAAAGGCAGGAGTAGGGCAGCATGAGTGAAGAACAAATTGAACATATTGATGAAAGTGAAGTTTATTGTATTCGTAAACAAAAATTGGCTGAATTACGTACAAAAGGTTTTAATTTTCCAAACCAGTTTCATCGTGAAAATTTAGCCCAGGAAATCATAAAACATTATGATTCATTAGATAAGGAATCTTTAGCGCAACAGCATACTAAGGTTACGGTAGCTGGGCGTATTGTGCTGAGACGTATTATGGGTAAAGCCAGTTTTTTTCATATTCAAGATTTTTCTGGGCGTATCCAAGTATATCTCCGAGCCAATGATCTTCCTGAGCAGTATGAAGAGTTTAAACATTGGGATTTAGGTGATATTGTCGGGGTTAAAGGTGAATTATTTAAAACAAATACGGGCGAGCTTACGGTAAATGCAGAGTATATAGAATTATTAACTAAATCATTGCGACCTTTACCGGATAAATTTCATGGCTTGGCTGATCAAGAAGTAAAATACCGTAAACGTTATGTAGATTTAATTGCTAATGATGAAAGTCGCCTTACCTTTTTAACACGTTCGCGATTGATACAAGCATTTAGACAATTTATGGATCAACACTATTTTCTTGAAGTAGAAACCCCCATGATGCATCCTATTCCAGGCGGCGCTATGGCACGTCCTTTTGTGACGCATCATCATACTTTAGATATGACCATGTATTTGCGCATTGCGCCTGAACTTTATTTAAAGCGCCTCGTTGTGGGTGGCTTTGAGCGAGTTTATGAAATTAATCGTAACTTCCGTAATGAAGGGATTTCAACACGCCATAATCCAGAATTTACTATGGTTGAATTTTATCAAGCCTATGCAGACTATAAGGATTTGATGAATTTTACCGAGGAATTAATGTCTTACCTCTGCGATTCTGTTTTGGAAAGACGTCAGGTGGAATATCAAGGTCAAGTAATTGATTTTGATAAGCCATTTACACGCATGACTGTAAAAGAAGCCATTTTACATTATCATCCGGAAATCGATGCGAAAGAGCTCGAAAGTGTTGTGAGTTGCCGTACCATATTACAGAAAAAAGGATTTCCTTTTAAAGAAACTGATGGTTTGGGTAAGTTACAAATCATATTGTTTGAGGAAACTGTTGAGCATCAATTATTTCAGCCTACTTTTATTACGGGTTATCCTACTGAAATATCACCTTTGGCACGTCGCAGTGATAATGATCCTGATGTGACTGATCGTTTTGAGTTTTTTATTGCTGGCCGGGAAATTGCTAATGGATTTTCTGAATTAAATGATGCCGAAGATCAGGCAGAACGTTTTCGTAAGCAAGTTGAAGAAAAAGATGCAGGTGACTTAGAAGCCATGCATTTTGATAGTGATTATATTGAAGCTCTGGAATACGGATTGCCTCCCACGGCAGGAGAAGGGATAGGGATTGATCGGTTGGTCATGCTATTTACCAATTCTCAATCCATTCGGGATGTTATTTTGTTCCCCCATTTACGACAATAAAATAGAATATTTTTTTATAGTTTGGTTGTAAAGATGTTCTAGCTGGTTTTGAGAGAGTCAAAAGTGGCTTTCTTTAACCACTGCCATTAACTTACTGGCAGTGTCTCTATAGCCAGACTATGTAATTATGAGTTCTATTAAGCACTGTTCCAAATATAAGAAATAGAAAATCAAGGAATAATAATAAGTTATCAGGTGACTTATGTTTGTTACTCACTTCCAGAGGGCGATTACATATATTAGAGAAGCCCAGGAAATCGCGTTATTTATTACACTGGCTGATGCAAGATTATCTGCGATATTTCGTATATCACCTTTATTTTATATCATGTTGCCTTTTATAGGTTTCTTACTGACTGTAAATGCTTTAATAAATGGCTATTATCTCGCAAAAGCAAGCAATCACAATTTTGATCGATGGTTTCTTTTTACTACTTCTGCAGCTTGCGCGGTTTTAGCCAGTATATCACTCTATGGTGCAGCAATATCAATGGCCCTTGGTTATAGTTTTGCTGCAGCACCTTGGTTTCTTATCAGTAGTTTAATTGTGGCATGGGGGCATCAGCTCGTCATGTTGAGTCTCAATTTATATAGAGCATTTGAATCTCCACCAAATAGCATTCAACGTATGCATTATATCCAAGCAGCATTGAGTAATTTGTTTACTATGACTCTTTTAGCTTCTGCTTTAGCGGCAGTTGTTTTTACTCTGCTTTTTCCTATTGCTCCTGCTGTAGGAACTCTATTTGCACTAACTGCAGTCTTATTTACTGGCCTCGACATATTGTGGCGTATTGCTCCTTATAGTTTAAAACAAACAATCAAAGGATGGTTTCATTTGAGTAAACCCGATGTTACTCAGGATGCAATTGCAAGTCAGGAGGAGATCTTAAAACTTAAAAATTTAAAAGAAGAAGCAAATTATCCCAAACATTATAGGATATTTACATGTTGTGATTACAGTGCAGTAATTCGAACGATGGCTCTGGATGCAATCAAACCGTATCTGGTAGGGCTTATTCAGTGTAAATTGCAAGTATTAGGACAAAAAGCCGATCTACAAAATGATAAAATAAAAGATAAAATTTCCTTACTAACAACATTATTAAACGTGATAGAAAACCCTCGAGAAATTTCTAAAAAGGATATATTGGCAAGATATCCTTTAGCGTTTCAAAGTTTTTGGTCTGAAAAAGGCGAGATTGAGCAAATATTTGATGCGGTAATTGTTTCTCAGAATAGGAGTCAACCCACAGAGATAAATAATCTATTACATAAAATAAGTGTATAAAAATATATCAAATACGTGCAAAAGTATATATAATGTTACAATTATTATCTTTTTGAATAAGAAATTTGTTAGTTGAAATGAGACTTTTCAAATTTTGTCTTAATTGCTATGGTCTATATTTATAGTATGTCCTACAAATAAATGATCGAGCAGTAAAGGAGAGTTTTATATGCCTTTTAAATATCGATCGATTACAGCAAATTGTGGCAATGACACACTTGGTGAAGGTGCATCCCGCAGAATTATTCAGTTGCTTTATGAAGACGATGCAGATTTTTTCGTCATTAATTGTCAAGAAGCTCATTTTGGAAAAACTCAGCAACAGTTAAAAGAATTAGCTCTGGAAGGCTATGAGGTAGAATGCTTGAGCCAGATGGCAACTCATACTAAATTGGATACGCAGATCCTTCCTACGACAGGAATGGCAACCTTTGTTATTCATAAAACGGGGTTACAGGTAAGCGTCGTGGGTGATCCAGTAGAAGCACGACGAAGTAGCAGCAGACTAAGTGGTGCCGCATATAATAAAGGAGGCTTGGTTACTCATTTTACTGTAGCACGAAGCGAAGACATTGAAAAAGGTATTAGTGAAGAGCATATTAAGGTTCAAGCAGTTACTGGGCATTTGGATGCAGGTAATGTAGTAAAGCGTAATACAGATTGGCAGAAGCTCTACAGAGCAACTGTAAAAGAGGTTAGCAGCTGGAAGCAGCTTGTTGATGCGTGTCCTGATTTATTGCTTTCGGGATATGATGCAAATACCCGAAACAAATTTGATAAGAAGCATAAGACCGAGACTAAGATTTGGGATAATCCTGATGCTTATCCTGAACTACATGCACTTGATCTTGTTTCCAAGGCAGCAGCCAAGTACAGCAAAGATGAAACCTATAGTCATATAACAAAAGACCCACAAACAGGTGAAGACGTAATAGCTGATCCAAAACGTGAAGGTGATGCAGCACGTGGAACACTTGATTTTGTAACTATCTATGATGGTAATCGCGATGATGAGATGGTTCCAAAGCATATTCAATTTGGTAAAGAAGTAATTGAAGTCAAACCCGAAGAGGGTTCTGAGCGTGATCATAGTGTGATTATCTGTCCTCCTCAAATATGTACACCTCTTGATCCTAATAAGTCATTTGATCGAGTTAAAAATCTAATGGCTGCCCGTTTAATTGGTGTTGCCCCAGATTTAGCTAAAAAAATTCGAAAAATCGAGGAGAGTGAAAAAAGTCAAAATGAACTAGTGAGAGTCTATCAACAATATTTAGGTCCCAATGGATTTTTAGATAAAGCTATCGATTTACACATACGTAAATTGGAGTGTGTTCAACGAATACTGAATGATCCACAAAATAAAAACTTAGAAAGAGTTCTTAAAAATGCTTTATTTAGTGAACTTGAATGGTGTGCTGGTGAGCCAGAACAATTAAAAGCAAAACAAGAGTTAGTGGATAAGTTTCTGGATTCATTGGCTGAATGTGAGCATGCGGTAGGGATCGATGCGCGTTTGGTTTGTTATCTTGATCTAAAACAACAGCTCATCGAAGGTAAAAAAATAGAAGAAATAAATGCAAATGAAGCTTTTAGGGATTCAGCAGTCCAAGCGTATCAAAATCATTATCTGGTCTTTACACAGGCATTAAATAAACTAATGAATGCGAATCCAGACCTTCAAAATGAAATGGGGAAAATATTAATACCACTTCATGCAATTGCTGATCATAGCGATGAAGCTGCATTGAAAAATCTTGATCCAAAAAAATTGGATACGCTGACTCATATTGTTGCACAGTGTCATAAAAGTGTTACTCTGTTGCAGGCAGGTGAAACACAAGAAATGGAAAAAATTAATGCGGAATTAATTAACCTTTCTCATGAGGCAATGGGAAGTTCTTCTTCCGTATGGCGCGCTTTGGCCGAAACTGTGAAGTTCTTTGTGTCTTTAATTTCTAAGATCTCGTCCAACTCAAAATTGGCTGAGCAAGTAGGAATTGTTCAAGATAAAAAATTATCCGACTCTATAATAAAATATAATTCTGCTCTTTATAAATCTGCTCTTAAGGAAATAATTCCCGAGGAAGAGGGAGATAAAAATCACCTGCTTAGTAAATAACTTTACAGGAAATATGGCTAAGGAAATGAAATAAGATTGGGATGATGAAAAAATCGAATAAAGATAAAGTTTATGAAGCTTATGATGAGCTCATTGATTGGTTTGATGCGCATCGCAATAAAGAACTCCATATGGAGCAATTTTATTTGCACCAAATCAAAAAATATTTTCCTCATGGTGGGAATGTACTGGATGTTGGCTGTGGTACAGGAGAGCCTATTGCAAAATTTTTTATTGGAGCAGGTTATGATCTAACCGGTGTGGATGCCAGTAAAAAAATGATAGAACGTTGCAAGCAAAACTTCCCAAATGCTCAATGGGTTTTAGCAGATATGCGAGTGATGAAATTTACTATTCAGTTCGAGATTGTTATTGCGTGGCATAGTTTTTTTCATTTACCGCAAGCTGATCAACGAGGTGTGTTGAATTTATTTTCTTCCTTGGTTAAACCAAATGGTCTATTACTTTTTACGTCGGGGCCCGAGGCAGGGGAAGTCTGGAGTGAAAATGGTGGATATGATTTATATCATGCTTCACTGGATGCTAAGGAGTATGAAACTATTTTACATCAGAGCAATTTTCAGGTTCTGCTGCATAATGTGCGCGACCCCAATTGTAGGGGAGCAACAGTATGGCTTGTCCAGAAGAAAGAGTATCTAGACAAGAAAACAACATCGAATTAATTGAACTGTAAACTATCTTTATTCGCCAGGAATTCCTTGATTGAATAAACACATGTCTATTTGATTATCAGCACAATTCTTGTATCAGGTAATGGACTTCAAGTACAATAATCCCGAAATTTTTTAAATCAAGGAAAAACAGGGAGTGCAAACAAATCCTATTATTGAACTAAATCTTTGGTTGGCAAATGAGCGAAAGAGTGGAGCACCTCAACCCAATCACGCCGTTCTATCATCTACTTCATTGGATGGTACGCCACATAGCCGCGTTGTCGCTATTCGCGAAATTTCAGATGAAGGGATTTTATTTTTTACACAAAAAAGTACTCGCAAAGTAAGCGAATTAAAAAACAATCCCCAAGTAAGCCTTGTGTTCTGGCTGGAACTGTTACAACGGGAAGTGATTATTGAAGGTAAGGCTTTATTTCTAAATCAGGCTGAGAATCAACATTATTGGAACAGTTATCCTCAGTGGGCGCAAATTCGTTTTTTAAGTTATGCTTCTACGTCAATGCAAGTGATTGAGGCCAAAGAAATTCTTGAGAAAAAACACCAAGAGATTAAAGATACATTTCTCAATCAACCAATCTCTATAAGTCCGGAATATTGTGGTTTCCGTATCCAACCTGAACGCATGGTATTTTATGCATACCGACAGGATGAACTATCCGATGTATGGGAATATATTTTATTGAATAATGAATGGGGTTTGCGACGTTTGTCACCTTAAATGCCAACTGATTCAAAAAAAACATTGTGCTAGTATATTTTTAAATCATTCTCTATCATAATCACCCCTCAAATAAAAGTAATGAGTGAGAAGCATCCTAAGCGATTTCTTGCCTATTTAAATCATATTTAAAGGGTTCTTATGTCCAGATTAACACAAATACATAAAAAAATACGTACGAATTTTAACGCTTATTTATCTGATAAAAGGAAAATAGAGTTATTAGCTGAAAATATTGAGCTGTTTGAAGAAATACCAGTTTCTTATTTAAACGAATTTTTTAAAAGAGCACCGGTATTTGCTTTTGCAGAAAATAATGAAGTTTTATTAACTACCGCACACAGCTACATCCATTATTCTTTTGAGAATAAAGAAAATATGAGTCTTGATGAGCTGATTGTTCTGCTAAATAAAGCGAATGCTTGTTTCCAGAGAATAATTAATTCTTATCAATTACTTCTTCCAACTTTGTTAAGCACAGAGCATTCAGACCATATATTAATAGCTAACTTTGGATTACATAAAATTAAATTTCTTAGAGCTGAAATGCGACTTTTTTTTATTGAAAAAGAAGCAACAAATGAGATTCAAAATATAACCATAAAAAGAAAAGAGTTAACAAATATTATTGATGAGTACACCCTTTTTCATAGTATTTTGGATAATCAGTATAAAGATCCGTTTCTTAGAGAAAGGCTTTCAATCAATAGTAAACTATTGTTCTCCATTCAAGAGGGACTTGGCCAGGCAAGAAATTTATTGAACGTGTTGCCGCAACGGAAATCACAAAAGAGATATTTACCGGGAACCATTTCGGAAAATAAATTTTCTACTCAGGTAGGCATAGATTCATCTAAAGTAAAAAGAAAAAAACAAGAAGTAAAAAAAAATAATAAGTCAAGTTCATTAAGTTTAAACCAATCACAACAAATGCATTCAGAGAGCGGAAATAGCTATGAAGGGAATGATTTAGCAATTTTAAGTGCTGCTGCTGTTGAAATGGCACCCATGGGGATAACTCATGATGAAAGTGAGATGATTTTTCCATCTATGTTTGATCCTGATGTTGTACCGCAATTTCTTTGGTCACAACCACCTGTTCCTAAATCCGTAGAAGACAGTAAAAAGTTTCTCATAGAGTTTAAGAAATGGGCTCATGTGTATTTCAATACAAAAAGCGATTTTCCAGAAATAGAAAAAACTGGAAAATGTTTAGAAAAAATTGCTCATTCTTTATTATATGCTGCAGTTACTTTGCAAAAGGAAAGTTCGGTTTTTAAAGGGGAAAAATGCAATCCTGTAGTTCAAAAAGCGATACAGTTACTTTTATACACAAGTGAAAAGGGAGCACAATCAACTTTGGAAGCAGTAGAGAAATTAAAGAATTTATCAATGACCTATGCTGCACTATTAAAACCTTTCATACGTTCATTTCTTCATTTGGAATCTGAAAAATATATTAGCCACTTAAGGATGCAACTTGCTTCTGGAAATTACTCTAATATCTCATTTCTTGGCTTAGAGGCTCAAGAAATTGTTGAGCGATTATTTAAGCTATTTGAAACAGAATTAACTGACGAAGATTATGATAAAGTAATGAAATGCTGCCTTGATTGTGTGATACGGGCTCATGATAGATTGACTGAGCAAAATCATGTTCTATTTAATCAAGGCTATTAGCTGAATAAGCTCAAAAATAAAAGATGATGAAACGGATGGCTCTCCGTTTCATTCATACGTTTTATACTTGAAGGCTTACATCCCAGTATAATTTGGTCCGCCACCCCCTTCTGGCGCATGCCATACGATATTTTGTCGAGGATCTTTGATGTCGCAGGTTTTACAATGGATGCAGTTTTGGGCATTAATTTGTAATCTAGGGCCTTTTTCTTCCTCAATTATTTCATATACACCTGCAGGACAATATCGACCTTCTGGGAATGCATAAGTTTTTAAATTGAGATCAATTGCCAATTGAGGTTTTTTCAATACGAGATGACAGGGCTGATTTTCCTCATGATAGGTATTTGATAAAAAGACAGATGAAAGTCTGTCAAAAGTGAGAACTCCATCGGGTTTAGGATAATCTATTTTCTTTGCTTCCTTTGCCGGAATTAAAGTACTGTGATCAGCATGATTCTTTAAGGTCCATGGAGAGTATCCACGTGTAATGTATGTTTCAAAAGCGGCATTGATTAAGCCTGGAATTAAGCCATATTTAAATCCGGGTCTTATATTGCGTACTGCATAAAGCTCTTTATCCAGCCAGGAATTTTTGATTTTCGCTGGATAACCCGTTAATTCAAATGGGGCAGAGTTTTTTTGTTGCAGTGCTTCAAAACATGCTTCTGCTGCAAGCATGCTGGACTGCATTGCCATATGTATTCCTTTGATTTTAGGTACGTTAAGAAAACCTGCAGCATCACCAATCAATGCACCACCTGGAAAAGTGAGTTTTGGTAAGGATTGCCATCCCCCTTCATTAAGGGCTCGCGCACCATAACTGATGCGCTCGCCTCCAGTTAAAATAGGTTGAACTAACGGGTGTGTTTTAAAGCGCTGGAATTCCGCAAAAGGATTTAACCACGGATTTTTATAATCCAAACCGACTACAAAACCAATAGCAACGCGTTGTTTTGACAGATGATATATAAATGAACCACCATAGGTTATGTGATCCATTGGCCAGCCTACAGTATGAATGACTAGTCCGAGCTTATGTTGTTCTGCCTTGACTTGCCATATTTCTTTTATTCCAAGTCCATATGTCTGTGGATTCGCATTATCCCTTAAGTGATAATGTGCCATCAAACTTTGGCTAAGTTGTCCACGACATCCTTCGGCAAATAAAGTCTGTTTTGCAAGAAGATGCATACCAGGTTGATAATTATTTGTTTTCTCTTTATTTTTGTCGAGGCCCACACTCCCAGTTGCAACACCAATTACTTGATTGTGGTCGTTATAAAGTACGTGGGCTGCGGCAAATCCAGGATAAATCTCGCACCCCAGCGACTCAGCTTGTTGTGCGAGAAATGCGCAAAGCTCGCCTAAGCTAATAATATAATTTCCTTCATTATGCATGGTCTTTGGAGTAGGGAGCTTATAGGAGTTTCTTGAGGTTAGAAAATAGAAACGATCTGCGGTTACTGCGGTATCAAGAGGAGCCTCTTGCCAGGTATCAGGAAGTAATTCTTTAAGACTTCTGAGCTCTAGAACAGCTCCGGAGAGAATATGAGATCCGACTTGGGCTCCTTTTTCCAAAATACAAATGGATAATTCTTTTTGCGCAGCTAAGGCAAGCTGTTTCAATTTAATCGCGGCAGATAACCCCGCCGGTCCTGCACCGACGATGATTACATCAAATTCCATGGTTTCGTGTTCCACACGCGCTCCTAACTGTGATTATAAAAAGATAAAATAATCGCTTTTCTATGCTTTAATATCAAGATTTATATTGAAAATTAATATATTTTGTAGGGGCGGATGAAGCACAGCGAAATCCGGAACAGTAATACCGATTTTGGGCTTTGTTGTGCTTCACTCAGGCTATATACGAATCTAGCAATTAAATTGAATATTGATAATCATTTTCACAACAGTCCGTTGTTGCAGAAACAACTGTGGCCGCTGAACGAGTAAATAGCGAAACAATGCTGTGGGGAATACTAAAAACTGTTAGCAAAGCTCCTGCGGCAGTTCCAAGAAGTGTTAAACCCACAAGAGCAAGGCTATTAGCGACCCCTTCCAACGCTGTATTACGATACTCGGCACTCATCATTATAATTGACAAAAGCCCAAGTAATGTGAATCCAACAAAGTAACACGCAGCAATAAGTGCGGTAAATGCCATAAATGCCGTTCCAGCTGCAGATGCTATAGGATACCAAATCGGAGCCAATAATCCGCCTGCAAATTCCTGACCATCTTGATAGGGAGTAAAAAAACCGGGGCGTTCCCAATATTTGCTTACTGCTCGTTCAATGATTCCTGAAAGATAACTTTCATCCTGTGCTTCATCGTTTAAATCTAATATTTCACTTATTTCATTCCAGCCAATTAAGTTTAACATAAAATCCTCTTAATGATTCAGCTTTGTGCAGGGTATCTAATTTAATTAATAGAGTCAAATAGTTAGCTTTATTTAAATCAATTTCCAAATTATGATTTTTTATTGAACTATTTTTTGATTTCCTGAATAAGAGTACGGCAAAAGTGGTAACAGAATTTAACAAAATAAGCTAAACTGATTGTAGGTATTAAAAAGGAGTTTGTTAATGAAAACAGTATGGGGTTTATTGCTTCTTAGTTTTTCCATGATGGGCTATGCAGATGATAATTTAACCATGAATGTTAATGTGAATGCTCCAAGTTTTGTAGTGACCTTACCCGCAAATCCAACTACAGGATTTCAATGGTCTGTTGTGCGCTTTGATAAAAATTTATTAACGCTCCGAAGCAGTACTTATGAACGACCGAAGACTGATCTTATCGGTGCCGGTGGGCAAATGCATTTCACCTTTGGATTACAGAAAAGTAAAAGCTATCCAGAAAATACGATAATCGTATTTAAATACGCCCGCTCCTGGGAGCCTGATACAGCAACCTTGAAAAGTATTAAAGTAAATTTCGTAAAAGCTGATAAGAATTCAATGTAATGTAATGTAGGTTGGGTATAAGTTGCGCGCTTACACCCACCTACATTACATTGTTTTTAGTTTAGAACATTCATCAGGATTTTTTTAACTTAAATGGTAAATATCTAGGTTCCCAAAACATATCTTCTACCAGTTTTTCCAAATCAGCATCATGATTTTTTTGTGCAAGTCCCGAATTAATAGCGCAACGTGCTACAGCGACCGCAATTTCCTTAGCAACCGTTTGTGCATCATCCAAAGAGGGTAATAAGGGTAAGTAACTTTCTTTTTTACTGGGTGCGAACTGACATAAAGTATGTGCTGCAGCCAGAATCATATCTTCAGTTAATTTTGTTGCGTTAACTGCGAGGACTCCAAGTCCTATTCCAGGAAAGACCAGAGCGTTATTACATTGAGCAATTTGTACCATACGATTATGGTATTCAACTGCCGGAAAGGCTGTGCCTGTAGCAATTAAAGCTTTTCCCTGACTCCAAGTTAGGATATCTGCTGGTTTGGCCTCGCATTTTTCATCTGGATTAGACAATGGGAAAATAATAGGACGTTCACAATTAACAGTCATGGTTTCGATGATGTCTTGAGAGAAAGCTCCTGGTTGAGCAGAACAACCTATAAGAACAGTAGGTTTAACATGTCTTACAGTATCAGTAAGTGAAGGATGTTGTTTTTCATTAATGGTCCATTTTTCTATTTCTTTGGGGGTACGTGCATAAGGCTTTTGTGCCTCAGTAAGATCGGGGTCCGTGTTAAGTAATAAGCCTTGACGGTCAATCAACCAAAAACGTTGGTACGCTTCGTCGGAACTAATCCCTTCACGTACCATTGCATCAATAATTTGATCACTAATACCAGTTCCTGCGGAACCTGCACCAAAAACAACGATTCGCTGTTCATGCACTTTTGTACCGGTTACATCACAGGCCGCTAATAAAGCCGATAAGGTCACAGCGCCGGTACCTTGAATGTCATCATTAAAGGTACATAATTGGTCTTGGAATTTTTCCAGAATGCGTCGCGCATTGCCTCGGCCAAAATCCTCCCAGTGTAAAAATGCATTGGGGAATTGTTTGTGAATTTCATGAACAAAAGTAGAGATAAAATCGTCATATGCAGCTGGACTAATGCGTGGATGGCGACAACCTAAGTACATAGGATCATTGAGTAATTCTTGATTATTTGTGCCTACATCAAGAAATATTGGCAGGGTACGAGTCGGTTCTATACCTCCGCATAAACAATAAACCATCAATTTCGCAACAGGAATGTCCATTCCTCCAATTCCTTGATCACCGATACCCAAGACTCCTTCTCCATCAGTAACGACAATGACATCAATTTCTGGATTAGAACGATTTTTTAATATTTCTTCTATTTGATTTTTATCTGTATGGGAAATATATAAGCCGCGAGGTTGTCTATACTCATGACTGAAGCGTTTTACTGCGGTTCCTACAATAGGAGTATATATCGTAGGTAGCATTTCACCTAAATGACGGTTGATTAATTTATAGAATAAAATTTGATTTTTATCGTGTAAATTATTTAAATAAATATTTTGTTGTAGCCGTGTTGTATAACTGGAATATTGTAGATAAGCGCGTTTGACTTGTTCCTCCAGTGTTTCAACGCGATAGGGCAGTTTTCCCAACAGACCAAACTCTTTTCTTTCTTCGTTGGTGAATGCTGTACCTTTGTTCAATTGGGGAGTGGTTAGGAGTGGTTTACCGCAAAGAGAAGTTTCAATATATTGTTCTCCTGTTTGAGGATCACGTAGCAATTTAAAATCAAGCATAGTTATCTCATAAGATGGTGTTAGCGTTTGTCTAATGATAATATCGGTTTTTCGTAGTTTACAATAGGTTGAGTATGAATAAATCTTTGGCAGTATTATTTGTAATTTTAGGGTTAACGTCTTGCTCAGCAAAAAATGAACATTATTACAGAACGCATCCTAATGAATTGCAACAAGCGATAAAAGCTTGTCCAAACAGACAACCAGCGGGTTTGACCTGTGAGCAATTGGAGTCTCTTGCCAACCGTATGAATAAATTGGCATATCAATTACAGCTCAGTCCCCAGGGTTTTGGAAAAAAAATTATGGCTTTGCAAGAGACAATTGCTAAAGAACAAGCACAATTAAAAACTGAGAATAATAATGCAAATTTACAAGCCAATTTAACTCAAAACAGACATGATTTAGCTGATCATTTAGCAGTGGTTAGATGGTTTGAATCACCTATGAGTTAAAAAATGAGAGTACTAATAAGTAATGATGATGGAGTTTTTGCACCCGGAATTAATCGATTAGCCAAGGAACTATCAACTTTTGTAGATATCGAAGTTGTTGCACCTGATAGAAACAGAAGTGGCTCAAGCAATTCTTTGACCTTGTCGCGACCGCTAAAAGCTAAAAAATTGGATAATGGTTATTATAGTGTTGAAGGCACTCCAACGGATTGTGTGCATTTGGCAGTAACAGGCTTTTTAGATACCGAATTTGACATGGTTGTTTCTGGAATTAATGATGGCGCTAATTTAGGGGATGACATTCTTTATTCAGGGACGGTAGCTGCCGCAATGGAGGGACGTTATTTAGGTTTGCCTGCCCTTGCATTTTCTATGGTAGGGGATAACATCCAACATTATGACACCGCGGCAGTTATTGCCAAGTATTTGGTAATGAAATTAAGTACGCACCGCCTTCCTTCGCAAACTATTTTAAATATTAATGTTCCTGATATGCCTTTGGATAAAATAAAGGGATTGCAAGTTACTCGACTAGGTACTCGGCATGGGGCTGAGCCTGTTGTAAAAGATAAGGATCCTAGAGGGCGCTCTATTTATTGGATTGGCTTGCCTGGAGCAGAGGCTGATGCAGGCCCCGGAACAGATTTTTATGCGATAAGTGAAGGGTATGTTTCAATCACACCTCTTCATTTGGATATGACAAATTATAAAATGTTCGATCAATTAGCTAATTGGCTCGATGGAATTCGCATTCAATAAAACAATTTGTTTGAGGTTTAATAAAATGATAGCCACATTTTGCAAAAGATTTTTATGTCTTTTCCTCATTGCAACCTTAGTTGGTTGTGGGAATAATTTGGCTCCTGTTACAGAGTTAAAATGGAGTCCTTATTCGCGCTATCAGAAAGTATACGTTGTAAGGCGTGGAGACACGCTTTTTTCTATTGCATTTCGCTATGATACGAATTACAGAACCCTAGCTCGGTTAAATCATATTAATCCACCTTATTCTTTAATAGTGGGGCAAGTAATCAACTTGCAAGGTATTATTCCAAGACATAGACAAACAACACGTCCAACCACAGTGAGACATTATGTTACTCCACAGGCAAGACCTTCTGTAATTTATTCGCCTGCAAATAGATATGTTCGTTCTGCTTCGGGATGGTTATGGCCTGTGAGTGGACGAGTAACTACAACATTTATTCCTGAACAAGGCAAAAAAGGTATAAACATTGCATGTAAAAAGGGCGAGAAGGTAATTGCGGCGGCAGATGGTGTGGTTGCTTATGCTGGAAGTGGATTAGCTGGTTATGGTAACTTGATTATTATTAAGCACAATCATGAGTATTTAACTGCTTATGGCAATAACGCACGGATTATAGTTTCCGAAGGACAGCATGTAAAAGCAGGACAAATTATTGCAATAGCAGGTATTATCGATCGTAAGTATACAGGTGTTCATTTTGAAATCAGAAAATCAGGAGTACCAGTCAATCCTTTGAATTATCTACAAAAAGGTTGACAGATAACTTGTAGTTATAGCAACAATAGTCTTTTTATGAAGTATAATGTAGTTATGGAATAAATTTCGCAACATGACTAGGGGCTTATATTTAGCTAGCTTAAGTCAAAACGACCTGATTTTCTGCGCTCCAAAGCACACCATACACGTAGTATGAGAGCTTTGGAGCGCAGAAAATCAGGTCGTTTTGACCAAGATAGTAGAAATGTAAACAGGCCTTAATACTATAGGTGAAAAACAATGCATGAAGATGATGAGTCAAGTAAAAAGCCAGAACTTAAGGATGAAGATTGGTCTGAACCGGACGATGAATCACTCTTAATGGAGGAAAACATTGATTCTCTTCTTGAAAAAAATGAAGAAGATGAAGAGCCCGATCTTCCTGATTTTTCGGATGATAATGCCTTTCCCTCATTTCGTGGTAAAAATGCACTAAAAATGATGGATGCGACACAGCTCTATTTGAGTGAAATTGGATTTTCTCCTTTGCTTAGTGCTGAAGAAGAAGTGCACTATGCAACCCTTGCTTTGAAAGGGGATGTTTCTGCCCGTAAAAAGATGATTGAATCTAATTTACGTTTGGTGGTTAAAATTTCACGTCGTTATCTTAATCGTGGTTTACCTCTTCTCGATTTAATCGAGGAAGGAAATTTAGGTTTAATGAAATCAGTTGAGAAATTTGATCCTAAACGTGGTTTCCGTTTTTCAACTTATGCCACATGGTGGATTAGACAAACAATTGAACGTGCTATTATGAATCAAACACGGACTATTCGTTTACCTATCCATGTAGTTAAAGAGTTGAATGTGTATCTTAGAGCAGCAAGACAACTAACCCAAAAATTAGATCATGAGCCTTCACCCGAAGAAATTGCGGACATGGTTGATAAACCTTTGGAAGATGTACAAAAGTTATTAGGATTGAATGATAAGGTAACCTCTGTTGATACTCCTATAGGCTTTGACGAAAATAAATCATTATTAGATACTATTGCTGATGAAAACAGCGTAAATCCTGCAGAGCTCTTAACTAATGAAAACCTACGTTTACATATTGAATCTCTATTGGATAAATTGACTGAAAATCAACAGCAGGTTATCGCGAGAAGATTTGGCTTAAGGGGTTTTGAAAAAGCAACGCTTGAGGATGTGGGTAAGGAAATTGACTTAACACGAGAACGTGTTCGTCAAATCCAAGTTGAAGCATTAAAAACATTGCGTGGTTTGTTGGAAAAAATGGGGTTAACACAAGAAGATTTATTTTAAGCCGGTAACCGTAAAAAACTGCTTATTTTAACCTGGTGAAATGAAGGAGCATTGAATTTTCAGTGTTCTATTTTTTTTGCACCAGGTTAGTTTTTTACTATTAATATAAAAGACTGGAGTTGTTGTAATGAAAAATATGAATTTTATCAACTTTAGTTGTATTATCATCGGTGTCTCCTGCAGAGCCGCCGTTATGGCTGCGCTTTCACCAAGATTTACTATGGGGATGCAAAGTTCGCTTTCAGTCCTTGCCAGCAATCCACATAATCTTTTTGCATTTGTGGAATACGCATAGCTTGCTCGGTAACTTTCCATACATCCCTAGTTTCAAACATGAAGGCTAAAGTATTCAGATACACTTCCGGTTCCAGTTTTTGCGCCACTGCCTTTTCATAACTTATTTGATCAGGTCCGTGCGGCGTCATGCAATTATGAATGCTTACTCCGCCAGGTGAAAATCCTTCTTTTTTGGCATCATATTCACCTCGGACAAGCCCCATAAGTTCATTCATGTAATTACGATGATAATAGGGTGGTCTAAATGTATGTTCGGCAACCATCCATCGAGGAGGAAAAATGACGAAGTCTAAATTGGCTACTCCTGGCGTATCACTTTCTGAAGTTAATACGGTAAAAATACAGGGATCAGGGTGATCAAAACTTACTGTATTAATTGTATTAAACAAACTTAAATCATAACAATAAGGAGCATAATTACCATGCCAGGCTACTACATTAAGCGGGGAATGATTGCATTTTGCTGTCCATAATTTATTTTGATATTTGCATATAAGGGTCGCTTGCGTAATATCTTGCTCAAATGCAGCTTTAGGAAATTGAAAATGTCGTGGATTTGCTAAACCATTAGCTCCGATAAGTCCTAATGGAGGTAGGGTGAGCGGGCTGCCGCTGTTTTCACATAGATATCCTTTTGTTTCGGAACCAATGAGTTCCATTTTGAATTTAACTCCACGGGGAATAACAGCTATCATGCCTGGGCATATATTTAATTTTCCAAACTCAGTATGTAAGTTCACTTCGCCTAAGTAAGGAACAAAAAGCATTTCCCCGTCATTATTGGCGAAGTATTTATTTTGCATGGAGCGGGTGCAATGATAAGTATATGCATTTACATGTTGGCTTCCTGCAAGATGAAACATGCCATCGACAAAATCAAAGTCTTCTTCTTTAAACAAATCCAGAGGGGACCAGCGCATGGGATTTGGGGACTGTTCTGCATGATAGGGTTTGAACAGCTCCATTTCATAAACCTGATATGTGCCTTGGGCTACAGAAGGCAGAATGCGATAAAGCCAGCTTCGTAAATTACTCTGTCTTGGACGAGTAAAGGCTGTCCCACTTAATTGCTCGGCATAAAGACCTAAGTTACAGTGTTGTGGTGAATTCTGACTACTTGGCAAAGCGCCTGGAACTGCTTCAGTTTGATGATGATTACCGAATCCCTGCAAATACACTGTTGATCTCCTTTAGTGTTTATGATCATTACGATATTAAAAAACTTAATGTCGACTATAGTCTAAAAAAGTTAAAAATGTCGAGTCCAAATATAAGTTAAGTTATTCTTTTTAACAAAAGAGCATGTATAATTTATACAAAAATTAAATAAAGTTTCGAGGTAGTAACATGGCCGGTCATAGTAAGTGGGCAAATATTAAATTCCGTAAAGGTGTTCAAGATGCAAAACGTGGAAAAATATTCACTAAATTAATTCGAGAGATTACTGTAGCTGCTCGTATGGGAGGAGGAGATGAGTCTTCTAACCCAAGATTAAGGGATGCAGTTAAAAAAGCACTTAGTGCGAATATGAAACGCGATACAATTGAGAATGCGATTAAGCGTGGAGTAGGAGGACTTGATGGTGAAATAATGACTGCCATGCGTTATGAGGGTTATGGACCTGGTGGGATTGCAGTTCTAGTAGATTGTTTATCAGATAATAGAAACCGAACTGTATCCGAAGTGCGCCATGCATTCACGAAAAATGGCGGTAATTTGGGAACAGATGGCTCAGTATCTTATCTCTTTACTAATCAGGGCGAGATTCTTATGGCACCAGGACAACCCGAAGAGCAGGTTATGGAGATTGCCATAGATGCTGGAGCAAATGATGTTTCCGTAGAGGAAGGTCAAATTGAAGTGATTACTCCTGTCGAAGCGTATCATAGCGTTTTAAATGCGCTTACAGAAGCGGGTCTGGAAATTGAACAATCTCATTTAACCATGCGTGCACAAACTTTAGTCTCTATTGATGATGACGCAGCAGAAAGTCTCTTGAAGTTAATCGATATGTTGGAGGATTTGGATGATGTGCAAGAAGTGTACAGTAATGCGGAACTCTCAGAAAAACAATTAGAATCAATAAATTAATGGACATAATTTTAGGGATAGATCCTGGTTCAAGGATTACTGGATATGGATTGATCAAAGAGTCAGATGGTAAAATTGAATACATTGATAGTGGTTGTATACGTACTACTCCAGATGGAGAGTTAAGCCAAAAATTATTGCAAATATATGATGGTATTTGTCAGTTAATGGATCATTATTCGCCTACAGAAGTAGCGATTGAACAAATATTTATGCATGAAAATCCAAACTCAGCTTTAAAATTAGGGCATGCACGCGGTGTTGCTATGGTGGCTGCAGCATCGCATCGTGTTAAAGTAAGTGAATATTCCGCGCGAGAAATTAAGCAAATGGTAGTCGGGTATGGCGCTGCAGAAAAGGCTCAGGTAAGTCATATGGTCGTACATCTTCTTGCTCTGAATAAGGAGCCACAAAAAGATGCTGCAGATGCCTTGGCAATAGCAATTTGTCATAGTCATATGCGCCATAATTTATCATCAGTGATTGGTAGACGAGGATTAAGGAGAAGGAAAAGATGATTGGTTGGTTGGATGGGCAAATAATTGATAAACATCAACCAGGAAAATTGGTCCTTAATGTCCATGGAGTTGGTTATGATGTAGAAACCTCATTAAATACCTTTTTTCAGCTTGATAACCTAAGTGGTTCAGTAGGTTTACATATACATACTATTGTTCGTGAAGATGCTTTGTTGCTCTATGGTTTTTTGGAGAGGCAGGAAAGAGAGTTATTTAGAGCTTTGATTAAAGTAAATGGTATTGGCCCAAAACTGGCCATGTCGATTCTTTCCAGCATTACTCCAAATGAATTTATTCAATGTATTCACCAAGAAAATGCTTCTTTTTTAATGAAATTACCTGGCATAGGTAAAAAAACAGCCGAGCGTTTAGTTGTTGAAATGCGTGATAGCATGAAGCAATTCTCTGTATCTGCTTCTCTAAATGACAAATCAATTCTCATGATGAGTGGTCAGGATGAAGCCGTTAGCGCTTTGGAAGCACTGGGATATAAACCTCATGAAGCATTAAAAGCAATCAATAAAGTAAATGATAACTCTAAAAATTGCGAGCAGTTAATTCGAGACGCGCTGCAAATTTTAGCGGCTCGATAATTAAATTAATAATAATTGTAGTTTGGGTGAGCCGGGTAAGTAATATGGTAAATAAAATAAAGGAACAGACTATTTTTATTGAATAGGCAAAAAGAATCTTACAATTAAACCTGTGCCTTTCTTGGGTGTATCCAGCATGAGTCTTCCACCATGTAACTCGGCAATTTGCTGAACTATTGCTAAGCCAAGACCACTGCCCGGGCTTTTATTTCCCAGAACACGGAAAAAACGCTCAAAAACACGCATTTGTAATTCAGCCGGAATACCTGGTCCATTGTCACTTACTTCAAGCATTATTTCGTCTTGCAGTTTAGCCAGGCGAACTATAATTCTTCCATGTTCATTACAGTATCGTATTGAGTTATCTACAAGATTACGAATTAATATTCCCAACGCAGTTGAATTGCCATAAATAGTTAGATTTTCTGCATCGCTTTCAAATTCTAGATCAATTTGTTTTTCCACAGCAGCTGGTGCAAGCATAGCAAGTATCTCGCGAGTTAATCGACTCAGATTGACCTCATCTTTTTCATCCATGTGAGCGGCTTCTGGTACAAGTCGACTCATAGTAAGTAACTGCTGAACTATGTGAGTACTGCGATTAACGCTTGCAATAAGTTTTTGTAATGCCTGATTTTTTTCTTCTATATCATTAGAGTGCAATGCAACTTGTGCTTGTGTTTTTAGTGCAGCAAGAGGGGTGCGCAGTTCATGTGCTGCATCCGCAGCAAAACGCTTTTCTCGTTCAAATCCTTCTTTTAGTCTGAAAAACAATTTATTCAATTCATCGATTACAGGTTTAATTTCCTCCGGAACCTCATGTAAATCAACCGGTTCAAGATGGGTGGGAGCGCGGTTAGCTACTTCTTCAGCGACTTTATCTAGGCTATCTAACCCACGCCCAATAATAATCCATATGAGCAGACCTGATAACGGGAAAGTCAAAAGCATAATATAGAGATCATCTTGAGCAATTCTATGGCCCAACTCATTCCGTGTGTCGTAACGCTCAGCTAAAACAGTGCGAATTCCTGCTTTATCATTGTAGGTAGTAAAGACTCGCCAATCTTGGTTAGATACTTTTTTATCACTAAATCCATCAACTTCCGAGGTTAAAGGAATTTTTGGTGCTGAAGATGAGTGTAACAATAATTTGCCGCCATTGGTCCAAACCTGAAAATTAAACTTATTCAGATAATTTTCTGGAGGCTCTTCATTCAAAAATCTTTTTTGATAGTATGTATCAATTTTTTTAGGAATTGTTTCGAGTGCTTCTTGAATTTTCGCTAAAGGGCGTTGATGAAGATCGTCACCTAGTAATGCTTGATAAGAAAGTGCAGAAACGGCCATTAAACTATCTAAGTGATCTTGAATGTCCTTTTGATCAAGATAATAGTTACCTATAGCAGTTAATGTGGTCGTTATAGTAATGGCCAGCAATAAATTTATGAGAAGAAATTTTCTTATAGAAGATTTCACGATACAGGAATACCATCATTTTTTTCTGCCATATATCCAACACCTCTAATCGTTCGAATAAAATTGGCATTAAGTTTTTTACGTAGATTATGTATATGAACTTCCAACGCGTTACTGTCTACATCTTCTTCCCATCCATAAATACTTTGCATGAGTTGTTCGCGTGATAAAACTTGACCACTGTTTTCTAGAAGTTTCTGCAATAGCGCAAACTCTCTACGTGGAACATTAACTAAAACATCATCAACAAATACAGAGTGAGCAGCTGGATCTAGAGTAATGTTTCTATATTGCAGAACAGAATCAGCACGGCCTTGTGAGCGTCTGACTAGGGCTCTGATTCGGGCACTAAGCTCATTAAGATCGAAAGGTTTTATCAAATAATCATCTGCACCGCTGTCCAAACCTTTTACACGATCCTCAACTGATTCCCGAGCTGTTAAAATAATAACGGGAGTCGGATTACCATCATGGCGTATACTTTGTAACAACGCGAGTCCAGAGAGTTTAGGTAAACCCAAATCCAGAATAATGAGCTCAAATGATTCAGATTTTAACGCGGCTCGAGCAGCTTCACCATCTCTAAGCCAATCTACAATATAACCAAATTGAGTTAAGCCTGTTTTGACCGCATCACCAAGTAATTCGTCGTCTTCAACTAGCAATAGTCTCATTTTTGCTCCTATTGTTTTTCCAGGCCAGTTTCATCCATATGTTTTGTGAGATAAAAAGCTTGAATTAATACAAAAAGCAGAGTAAAACCAACCCCACCGAATAACTTAAAGTTAACCCAGGCATCAGTATTAAAATTATAGGCAACATAAATATTTACTGCACCCATTAAAATAAAGAACAAAACCCATGCCAAATTCAATCTATGCCAGATTTTTCCGGGAAGAGTCACATTAGCTTCCATCATCTTCTGGATCAACGGTTTGCTACCAATATAACCTGAGCTAAAAAAGACCAAAGCAGAGAGCCAATAAATACCTGTTGGTTTCCATTTAATAAACCATGGATTATGGAAAAAGAGGGTGGCTCCTCCTAAGACCATAATTATTGCAAGGCTAATTAAATGCATTTTTTCATAATGCTGAAATTTTAATCGGTAAAAAGCCACTTGGCTTAAAGAGGCAATCATAGCAATGGCTGTCGCAGTATAGATACCAAAAAATTTGTATACTATAAAAAATAAAACTATAGGAAAAAAATCAAATAGTAATTTCATATATCTTAATACACTAAAATAAGTTACTTTGAGTATAACACAAGTTTTTGTGCTCTCCTCCCTGCTTTATATCAGAAATGAAAAATAATTGTTAATAATAAACCACTATGTTTTCATAAAATCAATTGGTTTTGTTCTTGGGCAGAGTAATGATGACACTAAAACCCTTGTCGCCTATATCCATAATGATTTGAAATGCAACAGTAGATTCATTAACCAACAAATATTTTTTGTCCACTATGCAATGGTTCATTTCGTTTAAGACCAGGGTTTAATGAAATAATGCGCTCAATTTGCGTTTTATGTTGTTGGGCTATAGCACTGAGGCTGTCGCCTTTTTTTACAATATACTGAATGGGTTGATGTACTCTTTTCCAAACCACGAGTTGTTGACCTTTTTGTAACGGTTGATTACTTGCTAATTTATTCCATATTTGGATGTCTGTAGCACTGACACCATAAGTTCTTATTAGCGTCTGATACGTCTCATTCTCTTGCACAATATGAATGACACGATGGTTTTGTGGTACAGCTATTTGATGCCCTAATGATAGGGGGGGAGGTGCTGCGGGTTCCATTTTAACAACGGCAGGAGCATTTCTGGTACTTGGAATTAAAAGGAATTGATTGGGTTTAACACGATTTGTCGTGAGTTGATTTAACTGTTTTATTAAATTCACCGTGGTGTGATATCTAACAGCAATCTTGTCCAAGTTGTCACCGGGTTGTACTATGTGCTTTTCCCAGCTAACACGTTTTTCTGCAGGAAGGTTAGCAAGGTTTAAATTAAATTGATGTACTTTTTCAGCTGGGATAAGTAATTTAATGGGTTTATCGGGAGCGGTTGTCCAGCGATTAAAACCAGGATTTAATTTGATTAACTCTTTATAAGTGATTCCTGCCATTTTTGCAGCATGGTTTAAATCAATCGGGCTTCCAATATTTACTTCCACAAAATAAGGAAGATAAGGTATTTCAGGTAATGTTAATTTATATTGTGATGGATTTTTAATAATTTCTGATAAGGCGAGTAGGCGAGGAACATAAATTTGAGTTTCTCTTGGCACAGTTAAATCCCAAAAACTCGAAGCGCGTCCACCTGTTGCCTTGATTGCTCGATCTATAGTTCCTTCTCCTGCATCATAAGCTGCTATGGCCAGGACCCAATTGCCATTAAAGAATTTATTGAGATAAAGAAGATAGTTGAGCGCGGCATCGGTTGAAGAGCTGATGCTGCGTCGCGCATCAAACCACCAATCTTGTTTTAATCCTAAACCTGCACCTGTTTGCGGCATTAATTGCCATAATCCAGCGGCACCAGCTACAGAATAAGCAAAAGGATCATAAGCACTTTCAATCATAGGCAACAGAGCCAACTCACCGGGGAGATTTCTATTTTTTACTTCGCTAATAATATGATAAAGATAGGGTTCAGATTGATGGCATACTTTGTTAAGAAAACCAGGATGAGCTATAAACCAGCGAATTTGCTCCTGTACTTCAGCACGAGATGTTTCATGATTTAATGTGAGTTGCGCACGTAATACTTCCCATGCATCAGTAGCTGCATGTACTAAAGTCTCATTAGTAATGCCCAAAAAAATGAGTAAACAGAATAAAAAAGCTTCTATTTTGAAAAACTTAAATTTCAATGGTAATTACCTATGAATATAATTAGCTATTGAGTTTACTAAAATTAGTTATAGGATTAAACCCTAGTTGTACTTGATTAATTCATAAAGGTCTAAATTGAATCTCTCTGGGTATTTATTTGAATGAATTTTTTTCTTCTCTTAAAACCCTAAATATTTCTAATGAATTATTTGATGTTGCTCCATGCTTTAATGCGTACTTTTGTACTTCAAGTTGATCAGTGCGTAAAAAAGGATTAATTGATAATTCCAGTTCCAAAGTTGATGGGAGTGTGCATGGATTTTTTGAGTGATGTATTTTTTGTAAGTAGTGTTGAATAGTAAAGTTATTAGGTTCCACTGTTTGTGCAAAGCGTAAGTTTTGTTGTGTGTACTCATGAGCACAAAATATTTTTGTGGTAGGAGGTAATGTTTTGAAAAGATGTAACGACTGATGCAGTTGTTCCATCGTTCCGTCAAAAACACGTCCACAACCTGCAGAAAAAAGCGTATCGCCGCAGAACAATAATTCATGCTGGGGTTCATAATAACTAATATGAGTTGAAGTATGTCCGGGGTTGAATAGAATTTTAAAAATACATTTCCCAATTTGGATGGTTTGATGTTGTTGTATTGTACTATTTACATAAGGGATACGTGGGTCATTTGGACCATAAACGATACATAATGGATAGGATTTGCATAATTGATTAACTCCTCCAATATGATCTTGGTGATGATGTGTTAACAAAACTGAACGCAACTCCAACTGGTTTGCATGAGCAAATTGCACTACAGGTACAGCATCACCTGGATCGACACAATCAAATGCTCCTGCAGTTTTATCAATAATCGCCCAAATGTAATTATCTGAAAAAGCAGGAATTGGAAAAATAGTCATGAATAGGCCTCAATAGTATAAGAAGAAAAGCCTGGGTTAAAATAAGCTTTAAGTGCATTTAATACAGTTTTCATTTCCTCAGCTAAAGTAAATGGTGGATTAATTATCCATAAACCACAACCCGACATACCCTCCATTGGTGCTCCAGTCAGGTTAAATTCAATATGCAAAGCATTTTTTGCCCGGATTTCTTTCATGCCTCTATGGAGTTTATCAGTTAACCTTTTATTGGCCAGTGGATACCAAAGACAGAATACTCCTGTAGCGAAACGGGAATAGGCATGTCTGATTGAAAGCGGGATTTCTTTGTATTCTTCTTTTACTTCAAACGAAGGATCAATAAAAATGAGTCCTCTTTTTTCCGGTGGTGGTAGTAATGCATTCATCGCTACAATACCGTCAGTATTGCTAAAATGTACTTTTTTATTCAATCGGGGAAGCAGGTTTATCGCTTCAAATTCCCTTGGGTGAAGCTCACAAAAATACATTCTATCTTGCATTCGTAGCATGTTGATCGCAAACACCGGTGAACCAGGATAATATCTTAATGCACCGGTAGGATTGAGTTGATCAATTAACTGAAGATAGTTTTGAAAAACAGAGGGAAGGGAGTTTCTGTCAAGCCAAATTGGTTGAATACCTTGTTTGTATTCCCCTGTTTTTTCAGCTTGTTTATTCTTTAAGTCATATAAACCTTTGCCTGAATGGGTCTCAAGATAAAATATGGGTTTATCTTTAAGTTTTAGGTAGTCCAAAAGACAGGTTAAAGCAATATGTTTGATGATATCAGCAAAATTACCTGCATGATATCCGTGTTGATAACTGAGCATGTTATTCCTAAAGCATTTTTATAAATGTCTACTATACTCTTTTTAAGAGAGTATAAAAGGGGAAAGCTATGGATCTTCACGAAGATTACGATGACCAATCATTCTCTGATTATAATTATGACGATGATGTTGAGTCTACCGCTCATCGAAAAAACATTAGGCGCCTACTGGAGGAAAAGTTGGAGCGTAAACGTTTAAAAGAAGAGTTTAAAGATGATTTTGATGAGTTGAGCGGGGATTTTGATTGGGATGTTATAGATAAGTAGTTTTTTATGCAGCCTGGCGCTGCAAGCTAGGATCTATTGAAACACATTCTTGGTTGCATGCAACAGTGTTACCGATGTATTCTATTTTGATAAGATCGCAGCTTTTAATGTATTTTCAAGCAACGTAACTATAGTCATTGGACCTACCCCTCCGGGTACAGGTGTAATCCATGCGACTTTGTTTACCGCTTTTTTAAAATCTATATCGCCTCTAATACTGCCATCTGCCAAACGATGGATGCCCACATCAATAATTATCTGCTCTTTATTAAGCCACTCACTGTTAATAACATCCATTTTACCTGTTGCGATGATGACAAGGTCGGCTATATGTACTAATTTTTCTAATTGTTGAGTGAATTTATGAGCTATAGTGACTGTTGCCCCAGCAAGAAGTAATTCTAAACTCATAGGACGGCCAACAATGTTCGATGCACCAATGACAAGAGCATGTTTTCTTTTAACTTCGAGTTGATAATGTTCTAGTAAATTCATTATGCCAAGAGGTGTACATGGGCGTAATAATGGATTGCGCTGAGCAAGTCGACCTAAATTATATGGATGAAAGCCATCAACATCTTTTTCTGGTTTGATGTGTTCAATAATGACACGCTCATTAATATGTTTGGGTAATGGCAATTGAATGAGAATTCCATCTATTTGATTAGAACAATTTAACTCATCAATAAGCCTAACTAACTCATCCTGGGTTGTTTCTTCGGGTAAGTCATAAGAATGAGAGATAATTCCCACGTCGGCACACGCTTTACGTTTATTGGCTACATACACAGTAGAAGCAGGATCATTGCCAATGAGAACTACAGCAAGACCAGGGACACGATGTTTCATTTGTACATAATCATGTACACGGTGTTTTAATTCTTCTCTACGAAGAGAGGCGACCACCTTCCCATCAATTAATGATGCTGACATAGTTAACCAGAAGAAATCAAAGGTTGTAATTATGAATTAGAGGTTGCGGTAATGCAATAGAATTAATGAGGTCTATAGTGATTATTCAACATTCTCGGTACTCCAAACTGCTTTTAATTTCTCTGAAGAAATATTATATTTAATGTTAATTTTGTTATAGGTTACCTCTATCAACGAGTACCTTGCTGTTAAGCCGTTTATTCAGAAAGTTGTAGGTCCAGGCAATGAGGTAGCTACTAATGAAGGTACTAATAAATACGCCTATTCCGCCGAGTAAACATTGGCTAAAGGAAAGATCATAGTTAAAGTATATTGTTCCCATGATACCATTAAACGGCTTCCCTTTATTAAAAAGTAATACCATCAATCCCATAAAAAAAGTAGATATTCCTGATAGAGCACCAAGAGATACTCCTAAAGCAATGGGGTCTATTTTGCCAAATTTCATGATAATTACCCTATTATTTTTCCTAATAATTAATCCATTATTCATCATTATGATGGCCATTGGAAGTAAATACAAGCGACCTGTTGCTTAATGAAGAAGCAGAATAAAATGAGCAAATAGTTTTGCTATTAAAGTATGATTGACTCATACGCTTGCTATGTCTATACTGAAAAACCGTTGATTTTATGGTAAATATCGTGGATGAACTTACTGAATTACTTAGACCATCTTGGGGTGCAGAAAAATGGATTCTAGAAGGGTGGAACAAGATTACTGCAGATGAGAAACAACTCATAAAAAACAGATTAAATGAGTTATTTTGCGATGGTTTACCTTTTGAGCTTAAATCCGATAAACTTTTTTATATTTACACGTTTTCTCTTTTAGCACAACTTGAAGTATTAGCCGTTCAAATTCCTCTTAAATTTGAATCAAAAATGTCAACTGTTGAATACAGAGAGCGTATGCGTCAACAATTACTTGACGAAATATTTCATGGCTTGGTTTTCACTAAAATTGTTTATATGCTCTGTGCTCCTTATGCTTCTCCTCCTCCATACAGTCCTCATATTGAAATCATTTGTAATTTTATTCGTAATGAAAGTTGTCCCAAAGTAGCGATTATGTTGCTTAATCTTATTGGCGAAGGCTGGATTGAGGAGATTTTTGAGAGTTTACATCGCTATGGTGTTGCGCCGAGAGTATTCACAACAATTCTTGAGGATGAGCATCGCCATGTATGTGAAGCGGATTTGTATCGTGATATTGGTTTTCCAAATGTTGATGAAATCAAACCAAAAATTGCCTATTTGGAAGAACAGTTGATAACCAATATTTTTATGCAATATAAATATATGTCTTCAGTTTGTGCCTTATTGGGTGTTGAAGGGGTTATTCATTTTAAAGAATCACTAAATAAAAAGCATATACAGCAACTAAGTAAAGTAAATCTTGAACCCAGTGAGAATTGGAAAAATTTCATAGAATTTGCGGATGAGGTATTACCCAGAGTGCGGAGTTATACTGAGTCAAATCGGGAGGTTGAAATGACCCCGATTCGAAAAGTATTTATGACTCAGTGGGATGGTCCAAGTGATCCTACCATGACAGGGCAGTTTAGCATTGATATCTCTTGCCTTGATTTTTTTAATAAAAAATTTGCTTCAGAGACCTTAACTACTTTGATGTTGCAAACAGTTAGTTCCTGGATGACATTATCAGATTCTTTTAGGAATTATTTGAGTTTTAGAAAAATCTTCCAAACTAAAGAAGCTTATGTTGGTCTTGTAGTCATGCTACCAGGATGTGGTGATCATTTAGGCACGATTGTCTTTGAAAATTGTCATAATCTTAGTTTTTATGAGTTGTCCGCAAAAATTCGAACTATTGTAAATATGATGGTTTATTGTTACAAAAAACGTGAACAACTAGAAAAAACTAATCCGCGTGTTCAACAACTTATGAAAGATATGGTTTATGAATATGCTTATAACACTTATCCTTATCCTCTCGCAGGAACTCCTTATATCACACTAAGTAATATTGGTGTTTTTGGTTATACCCAATCCATGGCGCCTCTTCGTAAAACCGAGTCCATGAGATTTACTATAATGGAAGTTGAGCGCAAACCTGTTTGGCAAAAAGAAACTCACTCATTTGAGCCTAAGGATATGCTGCCGGTATCCATCAGTGCAGATCATCGTATTTTTGATGGTAATTCGACAGTACCTAAAATGGTAGAGGAGCGATTTCATACAATGCTTGCCAAAATGTGTAAGGAAAAACCGAAATCAAAACCGGAATTACATCAATATGAACATTTAGAATTAATCATAGAACAATTGCTCGCAACTAATATTGAAATGGGATATAAGACTTTAATGTTACTGCAGACTTGTTGGTTTGACTTTATTTCTATTGAAGAATGTTATGTCGCGTCCAGTTATCATGGTGTTGCAAACCACGATACTCGGGAGCCAACACTTATCTAATGTAATCAAGAAGAAAGTTATATATCCACGCAGCAATATAACTACTTACAAAAGTATTCATAAGTACTATAGCTGCACCAAGACCTGCATTAGCCATAGAAGGATTATATGAAAGGTAGATACTTCCAACCATGGCTACTATGGGTTTTCCCGTATAAAAAACAAAGGCTGCTACACCCATAAAAAATGAAGCGAGCGCCGATAAAACACTAACAGATATTGCTAGAGATAGCGGATTAATTTTGGTAAATTCCATGATTTTTTATCCTGTTTTTTCAATAAATAATTAATTCTATTATTAATCATTCTTTCTGTGATGGGAAGCTCATTTTTGCTTGAAATTTTAGGTATGCCGGTGTGAATCCTCAGTCAGCGCAAGAAGGTTGGGGGGACGGCTTTTGTAAGATTAATTTGAAATATTGGCTAAATTAAAAAGTTTAATAATTTGTGTGCGAGTGTGGTTATCAAAAGTGCTCATGTATTTAATCTCTAATTACTTGAATAGATAAGCAAATAATGTTATTTTTTTAAGTTAGCATGTCTTCAACTTCAGAGGGCGTAGAGGGGCTCTGATTGAAAAAAACTTCTTTCTATTTATCTTTATTTTCACTTACTTTACCTCTATGTGCCTATTCACTTGGCTTAGGTGAAATGAAAGTGGAATCAGCCCTGAATCAACCTTTTCTGGCTGAAATTGAATTAATTGATGCGCACGAAGTTTCTTTACCCAATATTAAAGTTGGACTTGCTGATCCACAAAATTATCAAAGTCTGGGTGTTGAACGCTCTGAAGCAATAAATATTCTTTTTTTGAATGTTAAAAAAAATAAACAAGGAAAACTCGTTGCAGAGATTCATTCTAAAGAACAAATCACTGAACCTTATATACAACTTATTGTTGATTTAACATGGCCTAAAGGGCAAATTTATAAAGTTTATACGGTTTTGTTGGACCCACCTGGTTATAAACTAGCGAATACAATTGCACAAAACAGCCTAACTTATCAGAGAAAATTTGCTAATTATCATCAGAAAACAAAAGCTTCTGCCAAAAAACATGATAAAGTAGCATATTCTGGACAAGAGAAAAAAACAGTTTATGGACCTACAGCATCCAATGAAAATGTATGGCAAATCGCACAGCGATATAAAACTTCCGAGGAAATTTTACCACAAATAGTCCTTGCAATTGTGGGAGCAAATCCTGATGCATTCATTGATGGAAATTTGAATGGATTAAAAGTGGGAGCTCAGCTTAAAATTCCTTCTGATAGAAAGTTTTTAGAGGTACCTGCCGATTTAGCTACGGTTGAGGTAATGGCTCATGATAAGGCCTGGAATGAAAAAACATCAATTAACCACGTGTTGACCCCACCCTATATAACAGGACAAGCATCCCACGCAACTCCTGTCGAGTTTTCACAAATACCTCCAGCTCCAAAGTTTCCTAGCGCTACAACTGCTATGCCGAACCAAAAGCTGCCAGGATTTATTATAACGAGTTCAATACCCTCATTAGAAAAGCAAGTAAGTCCAGAGCAAAACAGGACACTCAAGGCTGAAATATCTATTACAACTGCTGCTGTAGATTCCTTACGGGAATCTAATTCCCTATTAACAGAGCAGTTGAGTTTGTTGCAGACACAAAATAAAAAGTTACAAAAACAATTGGATATCCGTGATAAAGAGCTTCAATTGATGCGTAATCAAATTCAAACTTTGATGAAAGAACGCATAGCCATTGCGGGGCAAAGCAGCTCAACAAAGATACCTAATAAAACGGATGTTTTTTGGATTTTATTCTTACTACTTCTAGTTGCAGGAGGGGGGGGCGTTGCTGCATTTTATTATTTTAAACAACGTGATCACAGGAAAAAGCAGTCATCTACAGCAACAGGATCTTCTGCTCCAATAGCATCTCATCCTGCTTCAATTCAACCTATTATCAATCCCATAGAAGAGTTAGTTAGCGAAGGACCCATAGAAGAAATTAAATCAGAAGTTAAATCGGAGTCTGAATTTAAACCTGAACCTAAGTTAAAGCCCGAACCTAAGTTAAAGCCTGAGTCTAGGTTAAAGCCTGAGCCTAAGTTAAAGCCTGTGTCTCAAGCAAAACTAAAACCTGAATCTGAGTTAAAGTATGAGCCCGGGTTAAATCAAGAGTCTTTGTTAGACTCTGAGTTTGAGCTTAAGTCTGAACCTGGATTAAATGTTGAATCAGAATTAAAGGCAAGCACAAAATTAGATCCCGATTCCACAGGTGCCATTTCTCCAATAGAAAAGATGAATATAGAGTCTGTTGATGACTCTATAGAAAATATTTCTCTTGAGTCCGCAGCAACAGATGAAGAGCCATTATTGGAAATAATACCGATTGAAGAAGAAAGTGAGCCATTTTTGCAAACTAACGATGAACAAAATTCTTTAATTGATAAACCTGAGGAAGATAATTTATTGGAATTTGAATCAGGTCTGCATCATTTACTTACAGATAGGTCGACCATAAAAGAGGATAATTCTCAAGAGCAAATAAATGATGATAATGGTTTGGATTTTACTCCTTCAATGCCCGCTGAAGCAGGGCAAACACAGAAGGATGATGGAAGTAAAAAACTTTCTAACTTAAAGAACCAAAAAGCATTAGATACTCTTTTAGCACTCGCTAAAACTTATATAGGAATGGAGGATATTGAGTCCGCATTAAATTCTTTAAATGAAGTTATGGAACACGGTAGTAAATCACAAAAAGAAGAAGCGCAACGCCTAATCGAAGAGATTCACAAAAAGTCTTAATATTTGTCTCAATTATCTGCTTAGAAAACGTCCTATACAGTGTCTAATGACTCGTAAAATTCCTTCAAAATTCCCTCAGAGAAGACTGGTAATTTGGTTTTATATAATCATTTTAATTGTAAATGTACTATATTTTTAAAATGGCATACAGGGAAGTACTATCATGAAAGAAAAAATAAATATAGTTAATCAAAAATTACTGCAGATTAAGAAGATTGAATCAGAATTGCAAAATTTTGAACAGCAGGTCAGTAAGTTAAAGGGTACCTTTTATACAACTTATACAACAAAAAAGTGGGTTCCAGATACATTTAAAATGAAGGATGAAGTTGATCCAAATGCCCCTGATGAGTTTAATATGGAGCCAGCAACATGGAAAGAAGTAGATGAGCATGAATGGGTTGACCGTACTCCGACAAAACAGGAAAAACAGCAACTTGATTTACTAAAACAAGAAATTAGAAGTAGAGAAGAAGCAATTCATAAATTAAAAGGTGAAATGGATGTAGCGAAGGTTATGTATACTGTTAAAGCTGTTATACGTTATCTTGATCCAACAAGGCATGCAAGAGACATTGCTAATTTGCAAGATTTAGAAAATCGATCTTATTCTGATTTGAATGATCTCCAAAATCATATTAATACTTTGTCACATGGCCAGTCTAGTGTAACACGAAAACTGTACGAGGCTATACAGAAATCAAACAGCTCAAATATTGATGTCAAACTGGAAGCGGTTTCTGACAAAATAGTAGAAAGAGAGAATGTTCATAAAAATGAAAAGTCATTTAGCTTTGAAAATTTTAAAAATTTGTTTAAGAAGGAAATACCTAGAGTAAATCTGGATGAGAATAGTGAAAGTGAAGATAAAAATAGTCCAATGCTATAAATAATCATTAGCGATGATTTTGTTCCTTTTTATGGAGTAAACAAGATACTGCTCGAGACTCGTCATCCAAATGAGTCTACGGACAAAAGATCCTATTTCATATTTACACTGATTGTTTTTTTATTTTACAAAGCTTTTTTCTCTTCCGAAAAGATACGTTGCAGTGACTAAAACCTCATTTGAGCGGTAGGAGCCAGGATTTAATGATTGTTCAGCCCATGTATTAATGCCATTACCTGAGGAAATCGGGCCTAAATCTTGATAAAGATAACCAATTGAGAGAATCAATTGAGGAAGGACTTGTATATCAATCCCTGCACCCAAATTGTAAGCAAATTCACTTATATTGGAATCCCTAAATTCAGGACTAACTCGAGGCGTAACCCCAGAAAATGCCTTCTCACAATAGTTAGATACATTATTGA
The DNA here is from genome assembly GCF_001468035.1 of Legionella tucsonensis. Lineage (GTDB taxonomy): Bacteria > Pseudomonadota > Gammaproteobacteria > Legionellales > Legionellaceae > Legionella > Legionella tucsonensis. The sequence goes on along the minus strand of NZ_LNZA01000001.1, from coordinate 1,626,499 downwards.
ACGAACTTCCTATCCCACCATTAATATAAGGGGAAAATATCCTATATTGAAATAAATTAATTTTTCCAGAGGCTAATAAAAGATTAGAAACAAAGTCGAGATTGTAATTGTAATTTGTAAATTCAGGTAAGGAGTATTGTGTTATTTCACCATGGATATGAGTTTTAAAAAAGTACTGCCAGAATAAGCCCAAGGAATAGGATGGAAGCCAAAAGTTATTATTTTGCCAATGTCGGCCTATAGAGGCTGCAATCACTCCTCCATTGTCATTTGCGATTGAATAACGATCATGATCAAAAGGCTCTGGAAATCCTGAGTTATTATTTACTTTCATATGGGAATTTAAATCAGGAAATTGACCGCCTCCTCCAAGAGATATAAACCAATTACCTTGACTGTTGAAAATAGATGGTGGTAATCCATTTTGGATATTTTTAATATTCTTAGAGAACGATGGATTACCGATGACGAGTAGTAAAGTGATAGCAGTTGAGTAAAATAAATTCCATCTCATATATAAGTCTCAAAATTTAATAATAACTACAGGCTTTGTTTACATTTCTACTACCTGGGTCTAAATGACCTGATTTTTTATGTTTCGATGCTCTTACATATTCATGTATGCTTAGCTTCGGTGCTCGAAAATATCAGGTCATTTGAGCTCAATCTGGCGAAATATAAATAGCTCCTGGAAAGATTTGTACAATTTGATAATGATTTCATTGTGACACGAAAAAGTATCATAATTAAATGAGTTAAATCAATAAAATGATTTTGTAAATGAAATTACATTCTCTGATATACAAGAGCTTAATAAACTTTAATTGCAGAACTGAGGACAAGAGAAATGACTATAATATTTAATAAACTTGAAAATCAATTATATTAGGGTATAGACAAAACATATACTGTATTATAAATTGACCCTTTTATCAGGAATAATCAATGCGTATTGCCTTGGTGCTTGAGTACGATGGTAGCCAGTATCATGGCTGGCAAGCACAGACAGGCTTGCATACTGTGCAACAAGCCGTAGAACATGCTTTATCAAAAGTAGCAGATTGTCCCATTTCTGTGGTTTGTGCAGGAAGAACAGATACTGGTGTACATGCGACAAATCAAGTAATTCATTTTGACTGCAATAAAGTACGCAGCATTCGTGCATGGATTCATGGGGTGAACTCCTTTTTACCTAAAGATATTTGCGTTAAATGGGGAAGGGATTTACCAGAAGAGTTTCATGCAAGATACTCTGCTACTGCAAGAAGATATCGTTATATTATTTATAATAGTGCCATTCGGCCTGCTTTACTGCGAAGCAATGTAACTTGGCAATACAGACAATTAGATCACCGTCTGATGCATCAAGCGGCACAGGTTTTACTGGGGGAGAATGATTTTACTTCATTTCGTTCTGTTGAGTGTCAGTCGAACACACCTATGCGAAATATCCATAATTTAAAGGTTAGTCGTATGAGTGATTTGGTGATGATCGATATTACTGCCAATGCGTTTTTGCATCATATGGTACGCAATATTGCTGGCGTGTTAATTGCAGTCGGCTCAGGAAAACATCCCATATCTTGGGTAGATGAAGTACTAAAAGCAAAAGATAGAAGATTAGGTGCCGAGACTGCACCTGCTTATGGATTGTATTTAGTGCAAGTGACTTATCCACTGGAGTTTTCTATATTACAGAGTAGCCTGGGGCCTTTTTTTCTTCCGGAGAAATAATGAAAACGGCACGTGTGCGAGTCAAAATGTGCGGTATGACACGTAGCGAGGATATCGCATATGCCATAAAACTGGGTGTTGATGCTATAGGTTTGATTTTTTATCCAAAAAGTTCTCGTTGTGTCTCAATAGAGCAGGCAAAAGTTTTATTAAAAGATCTGCCTGCATTCGTAGACTCGGTTGCTGTTTTGGTTAATCCTGAACGAAATTTTGTTCATAAGATAATAGATGAATTGCCAATTCAATTATTGCAATTTCATGGTGATGAATCAGCTGAGTTTTGCCAACAATTTAATAAACCGTTTATTAAAGCCATACATTGTGATTCAGCAGAGTATATTCACCAGGAAGCACAGCTCTTTATGACAGCACGGGCATTATTGCTTGATTCACCTTCCGAGACGGCCAGAGGCGGAACTGGATGTGTTTTTGACTGGAAAATTATTCCAAAAAAGGCAGCGAAGCCTTTCATATTGGCTGGTGGACTGAATGAGTATAATGTATGTGAGGCAATTAAATTATGCCACCCTTATGCTGTAGACTTATGCAGTGGGATCGAGGCATCGCCTGGAATTAAGGATCATGGCAAAATGAGCCGTTTTATGCAGCAAATATTAAATTAATTGTATCGTAGTTTAGGTGAAAAGCATGCTGAGATGCTTCATCTGGTCTATGTTGATAAGAGGTTAATTAAGGTAAACTAATGAACAAAAAAGAACTTCCTGATGAGCGCGGACACTTTGGTCCTTATGGTGGTATTTTTGTAGCAGATACTTTGATGCATGCATTAAAGCAATTGGAGGAAGCTTATGCAAAATATCGAAGAGATCCTGATTTTTTAGCTGAGCTGAATGCTGAATTAAAAGACTATGTGGGGCGTCCTAATCCACTTTATCATGCGCGACATTTGAGTGAGGAAATAGGTGGTGCACAAATCTACTTAAAACGAGAGGATTTGAATCATACTGGAGCACACAAAATTAATAATACTGTAGGTCAGGCGTTGCTTGCCAAACGCATCGGAAAAACCAGGGTAATTGCCGAAACAGGTGCAGGCCAGCATGGAGTGGCTTCAGCAACAGTAGCTGCTAAATTAGGCTTGGAATGTGTGGTATACATGGGTATTGAAGATATAAAACGACAATCATCCAATGTCTATCGCATGAAATTGTTAGGTGCAGAAGTTGTTCCCGTTACATCAGGATCACGAACATTAAAAGACGCGTTAAATGAAGCCATGCGCGATTGGGTAAGTAATGTGGACAATACTTTTTATATTATTGGAACGGTTGCAGGCCCACACCCTTATCCGCAGATGGTTCGGGATTTCCAATCCGTCATTGGCATTGAAGCAAGAGCCCAATTTTTAGAAAAAACTGGACAACTTCCTGATGCATTGGTTGCTTGTGTAGGCGGTGGTTCTAATGCAATCGGTTTATTTTATCCGTTTCTTAATGACTCGACAGTTGCTATCTACGGTGTAGAAGCAGGAGGAAAAGGCTTAGAAAGTGGTGAACACTCTGCCTCCTTGATTGCTGGAATTCCAGGGGTTTTACATGGCAATCGAACTTATTTACTCTGTGATGAATACGGTCAAATTAAAGATACTCATTCAGTCTCAGCAGGCCTTGATTACCCTGGAGTAGGTCCTGAGCATGCTTATTTAAAAGATACCGGGCGTGTGATTTATGAAGCAATTAATGATGATGAAGCATTGAATGCATTTCGTACTTTAACACGAGTAGAAGGAATTATTCCAGCCCTTGAATCAAGCCATGCAGTTGCTTATGCAATGAAACTCGCTAAAAAAATGTCAGCGAAACAAAATATTATTGTGAATTTATCAGGTCGTGGTGATAAAGACATGCATACTGTGGCACAAATTGATGGGATTACTGTATGAACAGAATTGACAAAACTTTGATGCGTCTGAAAGCTAGTGGCAAAAAAATGCTGAGTCCTTATATTACTGCTGGAGATCCTTATCCTGGAATCACGGTCAAACTCATGCATGAATTGGTTAAATATGGAGCAGATATTTTGGAGTTAGGCATCCCATTCTCTGATCCCATGGCAGAAGGTCCGGTTATCCAAAGGGCGATGGAGCGTGCGCTCGCTCAGGATGTACATTGTCAAACTGTATTGAATATGGTGAAAGAGTTTCGCTTGCAAGATCTAGAGACTCCAGTTGTTATAATGGGTTACTTAAATCCCATTGAACATTTGGGTTATGAACTTTTTGCACAAAACGCAGTAGAAGCCGGTGTAGATGGAACTATCCTTGTAGATTTACCGCCCGAAGAAAGTGAAGAGGTAGCTAAAGTCTGGAAAAAATATGGTTTATACAGTATCTTTCTTTGTTCGCCTACGACCTCAGATGAGCGAATGGCATTAATTAACCAATTTGCCAAGGGATATTTGTACTACGTGTCTTTAAAAGGCGTTACCGGCTCTAATGCATTGGATGTTTCGTCTTTAAAATCACAATACCAACATCGAAAATCGCAAACCACGCTCCCTTTAATGGTCGGTTTTGGTATAAAAACATCGGAAATGGCTGCGGAGGTTGCTCGTTTTGCAGATGGTGTGATTGTGGGGGCTGCTCTGATCACAAGAGTCTTGGATGCTTACAACGCAAATAGCGATATTTTGCAAGCAGGGGCAGACTTAATTTGCTCTATGCGACATGCTATGGATAATGATAAGTAATAGGTCATACTAATCCTCTTCTTCCATATAAGTTATGGAAATTTTGAATAAAGAGACCTGCTGCAAATAATGTAAAGTTTTGGATAAAGTTAAAGATGGGACCTTGTAACTCCTTTACCTTTATCCATGCATAGTAATAAACAGTGACGGAAAGATCGAATGATAGAATTAACTGAAAAACGAGCTCATTTTATAAGACAACTAATTACTGATGAACTGGCAAGCGGCAAACATAAGTCTGTAGTGACTCGTTTTCCTCCCGAACCAAATGGATATCTACACGTAGGGCATGCTAAGTCTATATGTTTGAACTTTGGTTTGGCGCAAGAGTTTGGCGGTATTTGTTATTTACGTTTTGATGATACAAATCCTATAAAGGAAGAAGAGGAATACGTCAACGCTATTATTGAAGACGTGCGCTGGCTGGGTTTTGAATGGTATGAAATGACTCATTCTTCGGACTATTACCATGAGCTCTATGAGTTTGCAGTATTGTTAATTAAAAAAGATCGGGCTTATGTAGATAGTTTGAGCATGGAAGAAATCCGCGCTTATCGAGGGACTTTGCAAGAACCAGGAAAGGAGAGTCCTTACAGAAAAAGACCAATAGAAGAAAATTTGGATTTATTTGCTCGCATGAAAGCAGGAGAATTTCCTGATGGAGCCCATGTGTTGCGGGCAAAAATTGATATGCAATCAGGTAATTTAAATATGCGAGACCCTGTAATCTATCGTATTCGACATGCATCTCACCAACGAACAGGTGATGAATGGTGTATTTATCCTATGTATGACTATGCACATCCTATTTCTGATGCTTTGGAAAAAATTACTCATTCTTTATGTACATTGGAGTTTCAAGACCACCGACCTCTATATGATTGGTGTGTTGATAACTTACCTTTACCGGCAAAGCCCATACAAACTGAGTTTGCGCGTTTGAATTTATCGCATACAGTTACTTCTAAACGCAAATTGCGTGCATTAGTTGAAAAAAAAGCAGTATTTGGATGGGATGACCCGCGTATGCCTACTTTACGTGGCATGCGTAAGCGCGGTTATCCTCCTGCAGCAATTCGTCAATTTTGCGAAGTAATAGGAATATCACGTAGTGATTCAGTGATTGATATGTCTCTATTAGAAGACTGTGTCCGTGCAGAGCTAAATAGAACAGCGAAACGTGCTTTATGCGTTATGGAACCATTAAAAGTAGTTATAGAAAATTATCCTGAAGGTAAAGTAGAAATATTAAAGCCTGCTTATAATCAACAAAATCCAGATTCAGGCACACGAGATTTACCATTTACTCGAGAAATCTTTATCGAGCGCTCTGATTTTATGGAAGAGCCACCAAAAAAATATTTTCGTTTATCGCCAGGTGCTGAAGTACGCTTACGTCATTCTTATGTGATTAAATGTCATGATGTAGTGCATGATGAGCAAGGTAATATCATTGAGTTGCGTTGTACCTATGATGAAAAAACTCTAGGTAAGAATCCTGAAGATAGAAAGGTTAAAGGAGTCATTCATTGGGTATCATGTGAACAAGCCTATCCCGTGACGGTGTTGGAGTATGATCGCCTATTTAATGATCCTAATCCGGGCCGTGAAGATGATTTCTTCCAGTTTTTAAACCATAATTCATTGCAAATAAAGCAAGGATATTGTGAACCGGCTTTAGCAAATCAACAATTAGGTGAGGTGTTTCAGTTTGAGCGCTTGGGATATTATTGTGTTAATGAATTAAAAGATGGACGTGTTCGCGCGTTTCATCGTGTAGTTGATTTGAAAGATACTTGGGGAAAACTAGGGTAAGTTAGAGGGGCAGTTATGTTGCATTTATATAATTCTTTAACCAGAACAAAAGAACCATTTGTTTCCATCGTGCCCGGAAAAATTGGTATCTATGTTTGTGGTATTACTGTATATGATCATTGTCATATAGGCCATGCTCGCTCTATGGTATCTTTTGACGTTATTGTTCGTTACTTACGCTCACAAGGTTACGATGTGAAATATGTACGTAATATTACGGATATTGACGATAAAATTATTGCACGTGCACATGAACGTGCAATACCCATAGATGAATTGACTGCTCAGTATATTGCAGCAATGAATGAAGATACAAAAGCGTTAAATATTTTACCTCCGGATGTAGAACCACGTGCTACAGAGCATATAGGCAGCATTATTCAGTTAATTGAACAGTTGCTCGAGAAGGGGAATGCATATCTTAGTGAGAATGGGGATGTATGTTATCAAGTCGAATCTTTTTCTGACTATGGTAAATTATCGCACAAAGATCTGGAGGGGCTAATCGCTGGGGCTCGAGTTGAAATTGTTAAAGAAAAACGCTCCCCATTGGACTTTGTTTTATGGAAAAAAGCAAAACCAGGCGAGCCTAGCTGGCCTTCTCCTTGGGGTGAAGGACGTCCAGGATGGCATATTGAATGCTCTGCAATGGCAATGAGTGAATTAGGTGAGCAATTTGATATTCATGGAGGAGGATTGGACTTACAATTTCCTCATCATGAGAATGAGATCGCTCAGAGTGAGGCTGCTACTGAAAAACCGTTTGCAAATTACTGGTTGCACGTAGGAATGCTGCAAGTTAATAATGAAAAAATGTCAAAATCATTAGGTAATTTTTTTACTATTGCCGATGTTTTAGCCAAAAATCATCCAGAGGTTGTGCGTTATTTTCTTTTAAGTAGTCATTATCGTAGTTCATTAAATTATTCTGAAGAAAATTTAGCTAATGCCAAGAAAGCATTAACTCGTTTATATCAGACAGTAAAAGACAGTCAGGTTATTACAAATAATGAATTAGATAATCATTGGATTAATGAATTTAACCAGGCAATGAATGATGATTTTAATACTCCAATTGCATTATCTGTTCTATTTCAACTTAGCCATGAAGTAAATAAAAAAAATTCGTCTGTTTTAATGAATACCTTGAAGCACCTAGCTGGTATTATGGGACTATTGCAAGAAGATCCTGCATCTTTTTTACAAGCAGGGTTTGCAGAAGAAGACAGAGTGCAAATAGAGCAATTAATTGTTGAGCGACTTCAAGCACGCGCTGAGCGGGATTGGGAGCGCGCTGACCAGATAAGAGCAGACTTATTAAGTCGCGGAATCGAGTTAGAAGATGGAGTGAATGGAACTACTTGGCGCAGAGTAGAATAGTCAGTTTCATTTCACTCATAATGGGATGTAACGAAGTTTTTCTTGCAAACAGGATTGGAGTTATTTCTAGTTTTAAAGCCAATTTGCTAAATGTATAAGCAAGAGAGAATTAAGACGCCTTTGTGATGCGCTCATTTAATCTCAAATGGTTAATATCTCTGCTCGCACTGATAGGGAAGTATAATACTGTTTTCAATTAACTCATGATTACTTTATAATTACGCCGATTATTTTTAATAACCAGTTTAAAAATCCACTTTTGTATAGTGTAGCTCGTGAAATCTTTAATTTTTTTAATATTATTTTTTTCTGCTATTTGTCATGCAGATATAGCTGATTCGGTCTTAGAAAACTATAAAGCAAATCTTTATAAATTGCCTTTAGTGAAACAGGAGCACTTTTCAATAAGAATGTACCGAATCACAGGCGATAAAGAACATCTGAATTCTGTTATTGATTATGTGTATTTTTTAAGCCAAAAATATCAATATCTTTTTTCAAGTTTCGATCAACCTGAGCTCATCCTTAAAAAATCAAATAATTTATTATTAGATGCTAACGAAAATCCCTCACAAAAATACAAGTTACGTATCAAAAAAATATCACAATATGGTGATTTATTTTTTTATCTTTATTTATTAGAGATAACCAATAAAATTTTTTCCTATCATTTGGAAAACACTTCTCTGTTTCCGCAGACCAATACAGTTATTGACGTATTAAAAACTCAAATTACTCGGCTGGAGGAATTTATCTTAAATGAAGAAAACATTAAGATTTATGGAGCTCAATTAGTTAATTACGTTTATTATTTACATGATTTACACATTATTGATTTAAGAAAATCCTATACCAAACTATTTCAGCAAACTTTTCCAGACTATAGAGATAGTCAACTCTCAGAGTTTGAATATGAAGCAAAAATTTATGGTATGACTCATTTTATTACTGCAGCAAGTCATTATTATCAAAACTCAGTAAGAGACGAAGATTTTCGCTGGGTAAGCGAATATTTTGAGCACAATATACAACAAATCATGGAGCGAACCGAAAATGATGTTATTGCTGAAGTAGGAGTGTGTTTATTATTATTAAATAAAAAAGATTCTCCACCAATTAAAAAAATAAGAGATCATTTAAAAACGGTATATAACATGCAACATCAAATGATTCCTACTCGTACGAGCTCAGTAGATTTTATATTTGGGGAGCATCGTAATATTCTTACAGTAATGCTTTTTAAATGGCCAGAAAAACTTATAGATGGCCCTTTCTTTACAGAAGAATTAAGATTAATTCGTTGATGTTTTATAGAGAGAAAGGAGAGAGATTGATCTGGAATTGATGTCAGCGTGTTGAAATGAATAACAACTTATGCAAAGGACTCTTATATTTCTTTATTAGAGCAGGATTTTTTTTACTACGAAATGGAAAAATAACGATTAAAAAAATAAGTAAAATGAGTGCCATCCAACCCATAAGATAAAAGCAATCATCTAGGGCTAAAGCAGTAGCCTGCCGCGTAAGATAGAAATTTAATTGAGCCGAAGCGTGTTTTCCTTGAATATGTAATAATTTTGCCCGCTCTAGAAACTGTTGTGTTTCCTGGGAAAATGCAGTCAAACTGCTTCCTAAACGAAGATGAAAAAATACTTCTCGTCTATGCCATAAAATAAGAAACAAAGCCACTCCTAATCCACTACCAAGCAAGCGCGAAATATGAAAAAAGCAAATGCATTCAGCTAGTTTTGTTTCAGGGAAAGTGTTTACTGATAGCTGAAAAAGAGGGGATAAAAACAATGCAAGTCCTACTCCAGCTAGCCCTCGCGAAAATGCAATCCGGCTAAAATTGATATCCACATTAAAGTAACTGGTATAGAAACAGGAAATAGCAAAAAAAAGCAAGGCAATGAATAATGGATAAAATGGCTCATATTGTCTTTTATTGATGAGAACTGGAATCCATCCACAAAATGCCATCGTTCCTATGATGAGGGCAATCCAATCAGGAGTATAATTAACATAAAGTTTTAGCCATAAAGACAATAAGATCACCATGCCAAAATAGAGTGCGAAAAATAATGCGATATAAATCATCGCAAATGAAAAATAAAAATTTTTAAGTAATTTCAAATCAATGACAGGATGCTGAGCTGACCAACTGCGTAAAATAAAAAAAATAAGACTTATGACACCAAAAATAAGTAAAAAAGTAATTAAAGAGGAGCGAAACCAATCTAACTCCTGTCCAGTAGTTAAAGCAGTTCCAATAAAAATCATGCTGATACAATAGTAGAAATATCCAAGTTTATCAAAATATGTTTTTTTTATGGACTCATGATATTTTCTATAACCATAGCCAACATACAAAATTAAAAAGATACATAAAGGTATATTAGAGAAAAAAAGGAACCGCCAATGGTAGTTGTAAGCAATCCAAGCACCATATGAAGCACCGATTACGGGAATTATCGAAAGACAAATCAACACTAAAGAAACAATATAAACTTTATCCTTATTGGGAGAAAGCAAGGGAATAAGCGTACATGTAATAAGAAGAAACATTGGCCCTGATGCAAAGCCTTCTAAAAATCTAAATAAAATAAACGTAAAAAAATCGTTCGCAGTAGCGCATCCCCATGAGCATAATGCAGTGAGGCTAAGACAGACCACAAAAAGCTGAATAGGACTTAATCGTGTTACTGCGGGTTTTCCTAAAGGCACTCCTAAAAGATTTCCAATACAAAAAAAACTGACTGTATATGAAGTCATATAGGGACTGCCACCCAGATCACTTACAATATATAGGCCTGCCATTATAGGTAAGGTAAGATTGAAGATTACTGCAGCAAGTGATAAGAGTAAAATATAGAGAATCATTGTTTACTCATCTCATTTAGGACAATGTTATTTAAAATTAAAGGTGAATTGGCATACTTCTTAAGATTAGGATCCAAATTACTCTTAATAATATTTGCTATAAGTTCCTTATCACCTGTTTCTTCTTTTTGGAAAATATCAGTAACATAATGCGGCGATTCAGAAGTTGAGGTGGGAACTAAGGGGCCGCTTTGATCGGATAGATCTGTTGTTACTCCTAAAGAAAGGCCTATTCGCAAAGGATGTTTTTTTAATTCGTCCTGTACTACTGCAACCCGAACAGGCAATCTTTGAACAATTTTAATCCAGTTTCCTGAAAGATTTTCAGGTGGTAACAATGAAAAAACATTACCTGCGCCTCCTGGTAAACCAACAATTTTTCCGTGAAACACAACATCAGAACCATAAAGATCAGAAGTAAATTTAACGCTCTGGCCAAGGCGTATTTTTTTTAGTTGGGTTTCTTTATAATTGGCATTTACCCATATTTGATCCAGGGGAATAATAGACATAAGTGGCTCCTTAGGTGAAAGCCACATGCCTACTTGAATTGTTCTTTGTGCTACCAGTCCATCTACAGGTGCATAAATTTTACATCGATATAATTGTACCCACGCATCACGTACTTCTTGCGCAGCTGCTTGTACCCTGGGATGTTCGGTAATGGACGTTCCTTGTACAAAAGCGAGCATTTTTTGATAATTGTTCTTAGTACTATTTAATGAAGCAATTGATGCCTTTAGATCATCTTGTGCATTTTGATAATCTTCTAAAGAAACTCCTTTGGCATCAATAACATCATGACGATGTTTAAGGTTTTGTTGTGCTTTTAAAAGTTGTGCTTTCTTCATTTCAATGTCTGCAGCCAATATAAACACATCATGAAATGCCTGGCAAACATCACGCACCGTGCTGGCAAGTTTCTTTTTGGCTTTTTCAAGAGCTATAAGTGAATCTGTTTCATTTAATGAAACAATGAGTTGTCCTTTTTTTACTAGAAAACTATCATCAGTATAGATACCCGTAACGAATCCTGGGCGTAAGGATTTGATGTAGACCTGATTCCCTTGCACATAAGCATCATTGGTATAAACTTGGTGGCTCCAGACAAAAAGCCAATACAAAGAAAAGAAAATAAATAAAACGATAAGAATGACTGCAAAATAAAAAGAGGCGGATCTTTTTTTCATGAGTTTTTCACCAAGGGTATCGTATTTTGATAGTAACCTCCTCCCAACGCTTTGGTTAATTTTATAGAGGCTAAGTATTGATTATAAAGTAAAGTAACATCTGCAAGCTCTTTTTGAATGACTTCTTCTTGTAAAAAATAAAGATCAAATAAATTGTCTAAGCCTTTTTGTTGACGCAAGTGACTTAATTGATAGCGCTGTTTTGCATACTCCACCACTTTTTTTTGTTCTATTTTTTGCTGGTAGATATCCTCAGCAAAAGCTAAGACATCAAGAACTTCTTGAGTACTATATAAGAGTAAATTATTGTATGCGTCAATCGCTGCATCAAATTGTGCCTTAGTTGCTTTGATATTAGCGCGTATCGCTCCTGCAGTGAAAATGGGTAATTGCAGTGCAGGTCTAATTGCCGCGGTACCACTCGATAAATCAAAAAACTTTCTCCAACTTGTGCTTTCCAAACCAATCAGACCAACGAGATTGATATCGGGGTAATATTCTGCCATTGCTGCCCCTGTTTTATAGGCTAAGGCTTTGGCTCGCCAAATTTGCGCCATAAGATCGGGTCTGCGGGCTAAGAAATCCAATGGTAGGAGTTGGGGAATATTCAGAGTCTTGGGTAGTGAGGAGAGTGTGGAATTAATCAATAAAGGATTATCTGGCCCACGACCTGCTAAAGTATTAATCAAGTGTTTGTTGGCAGCTAATTCATTTGTAATGCTTGATAGTAATTTTTGAGATTCAATTAATTTTTCTGAAGTTTCTAATGCAGGCAGTTTTGAAGATAGTCCTTTTTTTACCAATAAATTTTGTAATTTTGCAATTTTTTGTCGTACTTCAATTAACTGTGTATATAATTTTTTTCTTACGCGATTCGTTTTATAAGCAAAATAAGCTTGTGCAATTGCGGTACTTGTAATCAACTCCACTTCTGCAGTTTCCGCTTCTTGAAACTTTGCTTCTCCTAAAGCGGCATAAAAAAGATTACGGTTTTTTCCCCAAAAATCAAACTCATAAGTAAAAGAAAGAGAAAGATCCAATAGTCTGACATTTAAAGGAAATTTAGGATTGAATGCGCGATATAAACCGTTTTTACTTACATATTGTCGATTTTCATGTGCATTAAAAAAAACTAAAGGGGCTAATAGCGAGCGTGTAACAATTGCTTGCTGTTTAGCGACTTCAATGCGGCTTTTCATTTCATGAATTGAAGGATTTTTAGCCAAAGCTTCTGTAACTAAGATATTGAGCTCAGGATCATTATAAGATAACCACCATTGTTTGCTTGGCCATTTGCCTTTAGAAAAAATTTCTTTTTTTTGTAAACTTTTTTTAATGGAATGCCTCATGCTTGGAACAGTTTTTATATTTTTAATCTGGCTTTGTTGAGGGAGAGAAACAGTACAGGAGACTAGTGTATATAAACTGAAACAAATAAATCCTCTGATCCAAAGCCGCATAACACTTCCTTTTTATTTGGCAACACATCCATCATTAAAAATAGCTTCAATTCCATCATCAAAACTATCTTAATATAGTAACCATTAACATTTGATTTTCAAAGGTATTTTCTATCGATTAACTAGATAGCTACAAATTATTAAGGAATTCTCAAGTTTTGAGTTTTCTTTTGAGCAATGAGGGTGTGAAATATTACTCTAAGGAAACTCAAGCAAGTCTTTATAAGGCCTGCATTTTTATGGCATTGTCAGTTAGATATTAAATCTGATATTTGTTCCAATGTAGTTACGCTATGATATATTACGGATGCTAAAGCATCGAGACAAAAGCTTATAATTGGATTAGCATTTGCTACCGAGAATTTAGATAAACATACTGCGGTCTTAAAGACTTACATTATTTAACCAAATATCTAAGGATTCGGCCTTGTCTATCTTAGTTACTGGTATTATAAGAGCTTCCTTAAAAAATGGACAATAATGTTGTGTATCTACTTCAAGAGGCTGTGACTTGCAATCTGGCTTTCCGTTATCTTATGATGATATCGCATTTTAAAGCGAGTTAACTTTTTGACTGTAGACCACCTCACGCTTTCTAATGACTTAAATAAATAAGGAGTTATATAACATGTACAAAAAGGATTTTGCTGTAATTTTTATCACAAGCAGTCTCATAGCAACCCCACTATTTGCTTCCGATTTTTTTCATCATTTTGCAGTAGATCCAACAAAAAAGATAAGTACAGCATTAAAAGAAAAGGCACAATTTAAATCAAAAAATGGAGTTAAACATTTTGTTGATTTTTCAGGAACATGGGTAGGAAATTGTACTGGTTATGAAGGAACAGATACTGTTGCTATAGAAAACTCAGATTCAGAATTTATAATTAATGATAAAATATATCATATTGGCTCATTAGAAACTGAATCCAGATCAGATAAAGAGGCTACATTTTTTTTCCACAACTTATTGGAATGGAATGCAGATTATTCTAGTCTGATATTTAGTTTTTCCTCTATCGGACATTTCCATGGGCAAGATTTGAGTATGAAGAATTTTGGTTATGGGACTATGACAATTTCATTAAAAAATGATCAGTTAATTTTGGAAGGAAGCTCACAAAATTCAAATGCTGAGAATGACACCATTTTCTGTTCTTATAATAGACAATAAATCCTTTTTTTATCAATCATAACCTTAATGGAGCGAAAAGATGTATCGTTGTATTAAGGTTTCCGCAGAATAGTTTCACTTTTTAAATTATGGTATTGATTAACTTTGCGTTGTTACGCGAAGAATTTCAGCAAGTGATGTATCGCCGGCGAGCACCCTCTTAAATCCATCATCTCGAATACTGGGAGTAGTAGGGCGTAAATAACTTTCCATTGTTTGCAAATTTTCATGGCGATGAATCATTCCTCTTAGTTCTTCATCTACAGTAATCAGCTCATAAATGCCAGTTCTTCCTTTATAGCCTAGGTGATTACAGAAATCGCAACCTTTAGACTCAAAAACTTTAGATATATCTGCGTCTTCTGTGAGTCCCATAAGTTCCTTTTCATCATCTCTTAATTGATGGGGTGTTTTGCACTGGGGACATAGCTTTCTGACCAGTCGTTGTGCGATAAGTCCAACGATACTAGAAGATAAGAGAAAGGATTCAACACCCATATCGCGTAAACGAGTGAGTGCCCCTAATGCACTGTTTGTATGTAAGGTTGATAATACCAGGTGTCCTGTAAGACTGGCTTGAACTGCAATTTCAGCAGTTTCTAAATCACGAATTTCTCCTATCATGACTACATCAGGATCTTGTCTGAGAATTGCCCTTAAACCCTTGGCAAAGGTCATCTGTACCTTGGTATTAACCTGTGTTTGTCCAATACCCTCAAGATCATATTCTATGGGATCTTCTATCGTTAGAATATTGCGTGTGACTTGATTTAATTCAGTTAGCATGGCATATAGAGAAGTAGTCTTTCCAGAACCTGTTGGTCCAGTAACCAAAATAATACCATGCGGCTCTGCGATCATTTTTCGCATGGCTTTTACTGTGGGTTGAGGCATGCCCAATAGATTTAAATCCAATTGCGCAGCTTGTTTATCCAGAATTCTCAAAACTACACGTTCGCCATGGTTTGAAGGAAGGGTTGAAACCCGAACGTCAATATTATGCCCGCCAATGCGTAGTGAAATACGACCATCTTGCGGAATGCGTTTTTCTGCAATATCCAGTTTGGCCATAACTTTGACTCTAGAAATGACTAAGGGGGCTATGGCACGCTGAATTTCTAAAACCTCATGTAAAACACCGTCAATGCGATTGCGTACTAATACTCTATCCTCATACGTTTCAATATGAATATCAGAGGCTTTTTGCTTTATTGCTTGGGTAAATAATGCATTCAATAAACGGATTATTGGCGCATCATCTTGATTTTCTAACAAATCTTCACTTACTGGTAGTTGACTTGCCAACAATGAGAGATCCATATCTTCTTCCATGCCTCCAGCAGCCTCTAATATTGATGATTTAGATTGATACACGTGTGCTAAATGTTGTTGAAATGCTGAATCATCAACCTGTTTCAGAGTAAAGTCGCATTGTAATAAACGTTTTATCTCCGCAAGCGCTTGTAATGAGGTATTAGGTAAATAATAAACCAGGGCATGGTTATCGCTCATTTCATTAGCAACAACAATCCCATGGTTTTTTGCGAAACTGTATGGGATTTTTAGTGATTTCTCTTCATTTTTCATGGTTTACTTCGTTACGAGCAAAGGTGGACGATGAAACGGTTTGGGCAATTCAGCTCGTTTCAAAGCAGGCAATACGGTTGAGTTATCGCTTTGTACAAACGCATCTTGTGATTTTAACCAATCCAGTTCGTATTGACGAACATGGTTGTACTTTTCACTGGTGAGATGCATGTTATCGCGTTCATTACGTAAAATAAGGGGTTTAATAAAGACCATAAGTACACGTTTTTCACGAGAATTTATATTACGTTTGAATATACGACCCAGACCTGGTATATCTCCTAAAATGGGCAAACGGTTGTGGTCATTATTTAGACTATCTTGAGTTAAACCACCTAAAACAACCACATCACCACTCTCAACATGAACTGAAGTAACTATACTGCTAATTCGAAACGTTGGAGTAGTCGTATTCGGAGCAACAACTGGTGGATCCAGCGTATCATTACCTTGATCGATTTGCATTTGAATTCCATTTCCACGTGTAATTTGTGGTCTAACATAGAGGTGTAATGCAACGTTGACTCGATCAAAAGTTGTAAATGGACTCGCAACTGTTGTACCTCCAGCATTATTAGGATAGTTAGTCGATGCAACTGAAACCTGTTTACCTACCAATATTTTGGCTTGGCGATTATCAAGAACTACAACTGAAGGTGTTGATAAAATATTCGCTCTGTTCTCTCTGGCCAACGCATATATTTGTGCTTGTAAATCATCAAGTCTGGTTCCGCTATTAATTATAGCAAATCCTGGTCTAAAATCTTGTGGTCTGCCTGTTAGTTGATTACTTCCCCATTCAATACCCAAGTCATTAACATCCGATTGATCTATTTCTGCGACCATTGCCTCTATAAGTAATTGTGCTGGTTTAATATCCAGTTGAGCAGTTACTCTTTTAAGAATACGTATTACCGATGCGGGCGCATTAAGAATAATGGAGTTTGTGTTAGGCTCAGCAATGATTTGTACTGATGGTTTCGTTGTTCCTTCATTTTGCGTTGTTGTAGTCGTAGTATTTGCAGTAGCTCCTGATGCAGTTAATGGAGAAGGGCCACCACTCCCTGATCCTGATGAGTAAAGAGAAGTAGAATTGGCACTGGAACCTTGTATGTTTGAGTTACTGGTAAGATTGGAAGCTGGGTTTGTACTGTCCAAGATAGGGCGAGTAATCGTACCAATGGTTGTTCCCACATTACCACTGAAATTTGCCTGCGCAATACCGGCAAGAATGGGAACCAAGTCTTCTGCTCTGAGGTAATTGAGATAAACAACTTGAGTGTTCGCGTTAAGTCCTTCAGAGCTTTCTTTATCTAGCTTTAATATCAACATCCTAAGACGTATTCTGTCTGTTTTGGATCCACTGATTAATAGAGAGTTGGAGCGATCATCAGCAGCAATAGTTAACTGTGTGCGTGCTCCTCCCATGCTGGGTTGAACTTTAACAAGATCTTTTAAAGTAGCAGCAATATCCATGGCTAATGAATGTCTTAAAGGAACTATATCGATACCGTTTGCAGATGAAGTATCTACTTGTTTGATGATGTCTGCAAGACTACGAATGTTGTTGGCTCTGCCTGACAAAATAAGCATGTTTGAGGGAGCATATGCAGAGATACTACTCCATTGAGGCATTAGGGGTCGTAAAACAGGTACTAGTTGTTCTGATGGAACATAATGAACGGGCACGACGGACACCATCATGTCATCGCCTTTAGGGGGCCTTTTCATTTCGTTTAAAAGATCAGGTGATTGTGTTTTTGCATCAATATTAGGAATAATTTTAATAATTGCACCACTTGGTATCGCGGCATAACCTGAGACTTGCAAAACTGAAAGAAAAACTTCATAGAGTTCGTTATTGTTCATTGGTGTTGTCGATACGATGGATATTTTTCCTTGTACTCGCGGATCAATGACAAAGTTTTTTCCAGTTACCCGAGATACTTCAGCGATGACAGCCCTGATATCTGCATTCCTTAAGTTCCATAATTTATTGTTTGGCGGTGGTGGGGTTTCTACTTGGCCACTTGAATTGTAAGATTGATTTGATTGAGCTAAAGGAAGAGATTGATTTTCAATGTGTTTGTTTTTTTTAGAATTGATGATTTTTTGAGTTAATTTATTCTGCAAGGCACGTGCGGTGAGATAATCATTAATTGGTCCAATTTGTACAAGATAAAGCTTCTTATCCGATAGATTTTTAATTTCAACTGGTTCACTAACGAGAGCAGATAATTCTTGTTGGCGTTGTTTTGCATCTTTTTCTAAATTAAATGCGCCTGCTTGCAAATAAAAAGTAGTATTTCCATTTTTGGTGGTTGTGGAAATATTAATTTCGTTTGCATGAGTTAATGCAGAACAAATAAATGTTAAAATTAAAATTACTATCGAGCGCATTGAAAAATCGCAAAATCCTAATTAAGTAACATCATAACTAAATTTATAAACTTACAATAGTTTTTTTGACTCTAACGGAAGGTATTTTGAAGTATTTTTAAAATTGTGCTTCAAGATTATCTTAACTGCTAAGAATCCATCTCTATATTTACTTGTTTTTATTTTGAGGCATGAATTCTAAGTTTAACGTGTGAAATCATCCTCTGTCGGTCAAAAATTTTCTTACTTTATAAGTCCCGGACAACTTAGCGTTAATCCGGGACGCTTTTTAATTGGGCTTGTGAGAATGAGTATGTTCATCACGATGTTCATGAGTATGCTGATGAGCATATGGTTGGTGATGTGAAGGGTGCTGCTGGGGTATATAATAGGGTTGTTGGGGGTGTGAATGATAATAGAAAGAATTAGGGTGAGCACCCAGTAATGGGGCTGTAACAACCACCGTAGTGTGAGTATGCGGTTGGATTGTGGATGGATGAGAGTGCTCATGGGAGTTTGGCTGATGTCCGTGCTGTTTTTTCATATTATTTCATCCTCATTAAATAAGAATTGAATTGTATTCATTCATTTATGCAGATGATAATGCATACAAAGTTGTACATTTTCAATATCATCTTAACGCATTATATGCAGATGGTTTGCTAAATGTATATGTTTTTCTGATCATTTAAAAAATTGAAATTGCATCAAGGTATTGGCGGAACCTAGAGCGTGCTGCCTTCTACTTACTCTATAAATGTAGAAGGCTCTTGGGATTTTTTCTTTATAGAGGTTAAGGGCAATAAATTGTGTCACTAACTTCTTCAAGATCCGCATTACTGGGATCGTTTAAATCATAATTTCCGTGAAGCTCTTCACCTGCTGCGCTTATGTAAGTTTTTTCAGCATTTCTTTTCGCTACCGCATTTTGTCTACGCAATGCGAGAGCAGGGGGAACTTCATCAAGATTAGGCAATTGCATGAGCGGATTATCTGATAACTCAGCTACTGGTGTTCTTCCTCCGGTAACAAATAAGGTTTTCGTTTTTGTATCGAAAAATTTTGTCATGATAATCTCCAGCTGAATGGGTTATGTGATTATATACTGCAACTTAGTTGAGCTTATATGTCCGTTTAAGTAAAGCAACTTTTCTCCACAAACGCAATTATTCAGTGAATTATAACCACCATATTCACCCTCAAGGACAAGAGAGTTAACTTTCATGAGGCAATCAATGGAGCCATCATCATGGAAGATAAATCCATCCATGTTTGCGGCATACAAAACAATTAATGGGCATCCCAAATATCCTTGTGATCAATTTTACAAACGAGTAAGTTAAAAGCCTGTTTTAACTTACTAGAAAAAATATTACAAAAACAATACTTAATATGAAGAGTAAAAAATTAATTTTTTGTCGTGTCAACAGCTTTAATAAAGTATAGAGAATAATACCTCCACCAATTCCATCAGCAATAGATGCAGTAAAAGGAATCATCATGATGGTAACCATACAAGGGGCTGTTTCACTTACATCATGTAACTTCATATCAGTGAGGTGTTTCATCATACAACACGCCACATACAAAAGAGCTGGGCCTACTGCAAAGTTAGGAATCATTCGCGCTAAAGGTGAAAAAAATAACATAAGGAGAAAACCGATCGCAATGACTATGGCTGTTATTCCACCGCGTCCACCTGCTTCAATTCCTGCTGCAGACTCGATGTAAGGTGAGGTGCTTGCAGAGCCTAATAATCCTGCTACAGCTGAGGCAGCTGCATCAACGGTTAGACAATTGCTAAGACGTTTGGAATAATTTTTTTGTTGTTTAAATACAGAAGGATTTAATAAGCCGATCAAGGTTCCCGTGGCATCAAACACAGCAATTAGAAAAAAGGTAAACGTGGCTTTTAAGGCGGGAACGGTATTTAGGCCAGAAAAATCGAGCTTTAAAAAAGTAGCCTCCATGGAAGGAGGCATGGAAATTAATCCCTGCCATGTAGATAAACCCATCAATAGGCTCAAGAGAGAAATACTGAGTATTCCAATGATAATCGCTCCAGGAATTTGAAAATAATCTAAAAACAGTATAAGTAAAAATCCTAAGAAAAATAAGCCGCTTTCTGGACGTTTAATTTCGCCAAGGCGCATTAAATTATGCTGATCCTCAATAATAATTTGATTATTTTGTAAAGTAATTAAAGCAATTAATAAACTGATTCCTATTAAGATAGCGATTTGTAAATTATGAGGAATGGCTTCGATTAATAGACGTCTCAGGCGGGTAAGTGACATTAAAAAGAATAAAACACCTGAAAGAAAAACAATGGCTAATGCTTGTTCCCAAGCGATTCCCATGCCTTGCACTACCGTATAAGAAAAGAAGATATTTAATGCCATACCCGGTGCAATGCCAATGGGGGTATTAGCAAATACCCCTGCAAAAAAACAGGCAAAGGCGGTAATAAGACATGTGGCGGTAAATACTGCTCCCTGGTCCATCCCTGCCTCATGAAGTATGCTTGGGTTAATGAATGCGATATACACCATGGTTAGAAAAGTAGTGATTCCCGCAATGATTTCAGTTTTCAGAGTGGTGTCTTTAAGAAAATAGGATTTTAACCGTTCCATAGTATTCTATTCTCCTATTTGAAAAAGGAATTTAAAGACACTGGCTAATCTCTATGCAGTGCGCGAATGTAATTGTTTTATTAAACATAACAAAAATTCAATTTAAAGTATCTAGGGTTTTTTGTAATTAATAATATGAGAAAAAAATAGTGCGAAATCACTTTAGTTGGGAAGTCTTAAATTCAACATGAAATGCTACTTCTTAAACTAGGGTAATTAGTGGAGTGAAAACTTTATTTGTTAGGTACAAAAAATAGCATATTCAGAAAAATTATCGAAATTAACTCTCAATTATAGGAGTAGGCATCCCCGGTCCCGGTGCATTATTTTCAACATCAGAGGATTGATTTTCGGATATTTGTTCCAGGTGCTTTTGTTTAAAGCTATGAAATTTCGATTTATGATCCATGTGCGGGGGAGTTTTAATATTATGTTTTGTATGAGCTAAAGAATCAGGAGTGGACAAAAAAGTATTTTCACTTTCTTCAGAATAATTGGGTTCTAAAATACTTTGGATGTAATCAAAAAATTTAATTAATTTAGTACCAATAATTTCAAAAATATCCATAGATAAGAACGCTCCAAGTCCATATTTGAAGCAAAGTGTGGCTATGATAGCGCTTATTTTCTATTTTGAAAAAGTGAACACTTTTGTCATACAATAATTTGTGAACATAACGCCCCCGAATTCTTTGATTTGTTTTGCTTCAGTACTATATCCATGATTTTCAAAAAATGGTTTGGCTGTGATGCTGACGTCTGAAAAAAGTTTGGGTATCCCTAAGGCTATTGCTGTATGTTCACGAGCTTCTAATAAGGCTTTGCCAACTCCTTGTTTTTGATAGTCCTTATCTACATAACCTCGATTGAGGTAACCATTTTTTTCCAAATCTGAGAATCCAATGATTTTGTTACTTTCTTTATCAATAGCTACAAAGGTATAGTTTTTCGCAAGAGACTTTCGCCATTCGGATAAGTTGGGTTTTTTAGGTGCCCATACATTGAGTTGTTCTTTCGTATAATCCCTGCAATTGATGGAATGGACAGTATCATAAAATAGTTGATAGATTTCTGCTTCATCACCCGGTTCAAAAGTTCTGATATAAAATTTCTGATTTAATGCTTTAAAGGCGGGATAAAATTCTAAAGAGTTCGCAGTCCAGAGTTTTTTGAGCTCAAGAAGTATGTTTGTTGCCATTTGTTTTAAGTGAGGCAATAAATTGTTTCTTGATGCAACGTGAATAAACGCTTGCAAACGCGATAAAACTCTTGGCCTCACCCAGTTTTCTTCGTTTTTCCATAGTGAATTTTCTGGAACAGGTCCTGATGGCCCCACTCTGTCTTTTTCCAGAGTTGAATCAAGAAAAGGGAGCGTTTGTTGCAATAACCAGAAGCCACACGCTTCGCTATAGGCTTTAGCATAAGCCAAATCATCTGATGCGGCTGGAATGGTTTGTTTGAGCTCTTCTCGATAAATAATCTCTAATGGAATGATGACTTCTTCAGGTATGGATTTGGCACACCAACATGTAGGCATGCTCATTCTAAGATAAGTACCATCGAGTAGCGCATTGCGTGCAAAGGCCCATTCAAAATCAATAAGTTGCAAATCATGCCCTTCTTCATGGTCAAAAACATTATCTGGACAAATATCGCCATGGGTAAGCACAGTAAATGGGCCTGGTTTAAGTAAAGATTCAATCAGGGAATTCGCTTCATTAATGCATTCTGTTGTTAACGGTAAATGTAACTTTTTATTTGCTGCATGCAATTTTTCGAGTAAATCAGTACGTGTAAAGTCTAAATCTTCCTGAAGTGTTTCAACGTTACCATGAATTTTCTTTAACATCGCTTCATACATTGCTGTTTTACCATAACTTGCTGCATGCAAGCTTCCTAATGATTTCATAAATCGATTTAAGGCACGCGTTGCTTTATCCCGGTAAGGAAGTGTTAAAGAGTCCACTAAACTTATATGCTGCTTTCCCAAATCCTCAATAAGAATAAATCGATATTCTTTATTACCACCATAAAAGAGAGGAACATTATGCATACTTTGATGAATCTGATTTGCAAACTCAAGACCAGCCCAATCGCGAGCAAACCGGGCATAAGCCTCTTTGTCATCGCGATCTGATGCTTCAGGGAGGGATTGTTTAAGAATGATGCTTTTGGGAATAGAGTTTGATTTACTCTTTAACGAGATACGCGCCACAATATTACGTCGCTCTTTTTCACTTAGAAACTGTATGGTGTTTATTTCTACTTGGGTTGCAAAATGCTGTTGAAGCATTTGTATCGTTTTTTGTAACACATCACGATTAATTTTTTGTTCCTGTACTGTCATGTTACTTAACCAATATATGAGGGTTTCAGGCATAAGCAGATATGATTTATCTTCGCTGTAATCAGTATGTCTAGATCCCGATTTTCATAGCAGGAGAATCGTATGATAATTATTCGTTCCTGGATCCTCAAGAAAGACACGAAAATTGTAGGGTTCTGTTATGAATGTATTTATGTATAAATTTTTATTTGGTGTTTGTTGTGACTTATTGATTTAATGGTGGCTATGGGTGGACTCGAACCACCGACCTCAGCATTATGAGTGCCGCGCTCTAACCGGCTGAGCTACATAGCCACAAGACGCGTGATTTTGTCGTTTTAATGGAAAATTGTCAAGTCTGTTATCCTATTTTTTTTGATTTTTTTATGATTATTCCTAAAGTATACTTAATCATTTTTTATAATGGCTTAAGGTCACTATTTACTGATGGTAATAAAACAAAAGCATAATCAATCGATTAATAAAAAAATGTCAGTCGAACTCTCAATTAGGAAATTTAGAACTTTAATTACATAAAATATTGGACCTCTATTTATTAAAAATTTATCTTAAATGAGAGAGTTAAAAACTTATTGAGTATTGTCGGGTGATTTGGCGGACTGAGGATATATACCCAAATACTTTTTTTGAAATTCATAGTTAAGCAAAAGGTTTCTGCTAAAAATAAAGGAAAAGTCGATGCATAACATCAATCAACAAAATCAAAGTCCTTTTGATGAATTAGCTAGCGAGATGCTATTGGAGATTCTTAATGCACGCAATAAAGATAAGAATTATATCCTTAAGCCAAACGATATGGTTTCTTTCGCCTTAAGTTGCAAACGGTTTAACTGGATAAGCCAGAAAGCCAATTGTTTTTTCTTCCCTCACACTTATAAAGAGCTTCGAGAGAAAGCTTCGGATTATCATAATTACAAAGAAAATCAACTTGCGAAATTGAGGCTTGAACAAAGATTGCGAAACGAAAAAAGCGGTCCGTTTTATTGGAATAAAACCATTAGAAATAGAATATCCTGTTGTTTGGGCTTATTCCTGGCATCTCTTTTAGCTCTCAAATTGGATATAAACTATGAAATTTTTTTATTAACCACTTTAGTTTTGACCATGGTGACTATGATAGTTAACGAACTCATTATGAATCACCTGGAGTTTTCTTTAGATGTATCTAATGCAAGGAAGATTCCTCTCCAGTTTTTTGAGGAAGAAATAGCAAGCATTCCTGGCTCATTGAACTTGTAATTAACTAATTTGTATTAACTTTTATACTTTAAGATCGATATCTGCATAACAGTTGAGGTTCTGAGTCTCAGGTATTTGAAGTCGCTTGTTAAGCAGTACTTTTCATGAAGTCTATCTAACTTTTCTTGGAAGTTCGCGTAGGAGAGGAGTCCTGGGTTCCGCTGTGCTTCACCCAGGATAAATTGTTTCGTAAGTTAGATGATCAATAAATACATGGCACCTGGTCCACGTAATATTTGAACTAATAACTCATTTTTTTTATGTAGGGCCATTTGTTGTAATGATTTAACGTCTTTAATTGGAGCTTTGTTCGCAGAGATAATAATGTCTCCAGGTCTTAAACCAGCACGCCATCCTGCACTTGTTTCTGAGGCACCAACGACTTGCACACCAATGACGTTACCATGAGGTGGTGTTTCTTGCTCAAAGTTTCTTAATGCCAGCCCATAAAGAAAAGGATTCTCTGATTGTAGTTTTTGTTCGTGTGATTTAATGTCAGTAACGACTGCATCCAGCGTAATGGTTTTGCCATCACGTTGAACGACCATTTTAACGTTTGAACCTACACGCAAGAGACTAATCGTTGTTTTGACCTGAGTCGCTTGAGTGATTTTTGTATTGTTAATTTGGGTAATAATATCGCCTGATTTTAAACCAGAACGCTCAGCAGGAGAGTTTGGATTAACTTGTGATACCAGTGCACCTTGGAAATCTTCTGGATATCCTAGGGAATGAGCAAGCTCAGGGGTTAAATGCTGAACGAATATACCCATCAAACCCCGATGAATAGAGCCAAATTTAATGATTTGTTGCGCTACATCTTTTGCCATATTGATGGGGATAGCAAAACCTATCCCTACGTTACCACCATAAGGAGAAAGAATTGCAGTATTAATCCCAATCAATTCTCCTTTAGTATTGACTAACGCACCACCAGAATTACCTGGATTAATTGCAGCGTCAGTTTGGATAAAGTTTTCTACTCCTTCAATGTTTAAGTCGCTGCGTTTTAAGGCACTCACAATACCAAACGTTGCAGACTGGCTGTTACCAAAACTGTTTAAGCCAAAAGGATTGCCAATTGCTACTACAAAATCACCTACTTGCAATTGATCAGAATCCCCTATAGGCAAAGATTTTAGATTGGTAGCATTAATTTTTAATATGGCTAAATCTGTTTCGCTATCACTACCAATCAGTTTCGCTTTTAAACGTCGGCCATCTTGTAACGTAATTGTGACAAGATTTGCGTTACGAATGACGTGATCGTTAGTAATAATAATCCCATTTTTTGCATCCACAATCACACCAGAACCTATACTTTCAAATTTACGCCCTTTTTCAGGAGCTGTTTGATGTGGTTGTCTGCTGTTTTGGGCTTCTTCATCATTTCCAGCACCAGGGGATGTTGTATTAGCGGGTAAATAACCTTGTACCGCAACATTCACAATTGCAGGCATAATATTCTTTAAGACAGGGGCCAAACTAGGTATGGATGTAGGTACTGTTTCATTAGCCGCATAAGTTAACGAGGTTGTTAAAAGAAGCAGGCTACTTATAATGAATTTGATATGTTTTATCATAATTATTAATCCTGATGTTGATCATTAAACCAAATTAAGGTAGCTATTCTACCTGTTTGTGACGTTCTTCGATAGGAATACAACTCACTTTTTAACTCAAAAGTGCATAAACCAGACTGATAAACGGCTTTTATCCCTTTTAAGTTCAAAACAATTTCAGCAATTAGAGGCAAATTAGCCAGCCATTTTCCATGAACGGGTGTAAATGCCTGTTTACTTAAAGGATATATCTCGGTAAAAATTTGATATACTTCTTCTCCGACTTCATAACACTTTTGACAAATTGAGGGTCCTATCCAGGCTAACATCTCTGACTCTGAACTCTTCATTTTATCGAGTGTTTTTTCAATGATACCATGAGCTAATCCCTTCCAACCAGCATGAATTGCTGCAATCTCTGTGCCTTGCACATTACAGAGCATGATGGGTAAGCAATCAGCAGTAAGAATGACTAAAGGATGTTTCATGGAACGGGTTATAGAGGCATCAGCATTTCTGTTTAGATCTTCTTCTGCAATAACACAATGAGTTCCATGTGTTTGATGTAACCATTGCGGCTCTCCGGGAAGTTGTAACAACTCTACAAGCTGTTGCCTGTTTTGCAGTACATGGTGATCATTGTCCCCTACATTCAAGCCCAGGTTGTTGCTGTCATAAGGAGCTTCGCTATATCCTGATAAACGAGTTGTACTCAGGGCTGTGACATTTTTTGGCGCTGGCCAATTAGCTAGGTTAGTCTTCATAATGCTCGTCCAATGTGTTAAGAAGAAGGTTAAAATCATCAGGTATTGGAGCCTTAAACGTCAATTCATTTTCTTTTTTTGGATGATAAAGTGAGAGCGTACATGCATGCAGTGCTTGTCTTTTAAAATGTTGCAACAGGGCGCGCAATTGCTCAGTTGCCTGGGCTGGAAATCGCATACGTCCCCCATAAAGTGGATCGCCAACTACTGGATGATTGATGTAGGCCAAATGGACTCTAATTTGATGAGTTCGTCCAGTCATTAGCTTAACGTCTAATAAAGTAAAATCCTGATATTGTTTTTTTACAAAATAATGAGTTATTGCTTGTCTTCCTTGCTCTTGAACTGCCATTTTTAATCGATTTCGTGGGTTTCTCCCAAAACCCGTATCAATTGTACCTCCAGAAATAATATGACCTTGTACTAAAGTAATATAATGACGTTGAATCTCACGAGATTGCATTTGACGTATTAAAGAAGTATGCGCGGGTAGTGTTTTTGCTACGACTAATAGGCCCGTTGTATCTTTGTCTAATCGATGAATAATACCCGCTCTGGGTAAATGATGTAGGGATGGTGCATGATGCAACAATGCATTGACTAATGTGTGCTCTTTATTTCCTGCCCCAGGATGAACGACCATGTTTGCAGGTTTGTTGAGTACTAAAATGTGTTCATCCTCATAAACGATATTTAAGGGAATTTCTTCGGGAATACAATGACTAAAATCCTTTTCCATTAAAGTAAAATCAACATTAATCTCAATTATATCTCCACCCAAAGCTTTGTCTTTAGGTTTGCATGGCTTTTGATTAAGTGTTATTGTACGGTTTTTAATCCAAGTGCTGATTTGCGAACGTGAGTAGTCAGGCAGTAAAGAGGCGAGTACGCTGTCAATACGCTGATTGTGATGCTCGCGCGGAACAGTTAATTGTTTATGAATATGCTCTATCATCAAATCGCTTCAGTATCAACTGTCATGAGACGTCCCCGTAATGAGTTAGGCAATGCATCATTGATTTGAACATCGACGAATTGTCCTATCAAATGAGCAGGGCCATCAAAATTCACTACCCGATTGCATTCAGTACGGCCAGAAAGCTGTTGGAAGTCTTTTTTAGAGTGTCCGGTAACTAATATTTTCTGTGTGCTTCCTATCATAGATTGACTGTACCGTGAGGCTTGTAATAGTAGCCTGTTTTGTAATATCTGCAGTCTTTGCTTTTTTACTTCTATAGGGGTGTCATCTGGTAAATTTGCAGCTGGAGTACCTGGTCTTGGACTGTAAATAAAGCTAAATGAGGTATCGAAACCTATTTCATGAACCAAATCCATGGTGTCCTGAAAATCTTTATCTGTTTCTCCTGGAAAACCAACAATAATGTCTGTTGATAAACGAATGTCTGGGCGCACTTTACGTAATTTCCTGATTTTGGATTTGAACTCCAAAGCAGTATAACCACGCTTCATTAGCCCTAAAATGCGATCAGAACCGCTTTGTACAGGTAGATGTAGATGATTCGCCAATTCAGGGACTTCTGCATAGGCATTAATTAAATTATCTGAGAACGCCAAAGGATGGGATGTAGTAAAACGAATTCTGCCTATACCTTCTATTGCAGCAAGATAATGAATTAATAGTGCCAGGTCAGCGATATCACCATTTTCCATCACACCACGGTAATCATTAACATTTTGTCCCAATAAATTGATTTCTCTGACACCTTGTATTGCCAATTGATAACACTCAGCAAGTACATCATCAAAAGGACGACTAATTTCTGTACCGCGAGTATAGGGTACAACACAAAAACTGCAGTATTTGCTGCAGCCTTCCATAATCGAAACAAATGCCGAGGGTCCTTCAGCTCTAGGTGCTGGCAGATGATCAAATTTTTCAATTTCTGGAAAGCTGATATCAACAACGGATTTTTTCTTTTCTATTCGCTCATTGAGTAATGCTGGAAGTCGATGTAATGTTTGTGGCCCAAAAACGATATCGACAAAGGGGGCTCTTTTAATAATGTCTTCACCTTCTTGACTTGCAACACAGCCGCCTACACCAATAACTACATGAGGATTTTTAGCTTTATATTCACGCCACTGTCCCAATTGAGAAAAAACTTTCTCTTGTGCTTTTTCGCGAATAGAACACGTATTGAGTAAGATCACATCTGCTTCTTCAACGTGTTCCGTTTTAACTAAGCCATGCGACTGCAACAAAACTTCTGCCATTTTAGTTGAATCGTATTCATTCATCTGGCAGCCGTTGGTTTTAATGTATAATTTTTTAGCCATATCAAATCTACTTTAAAAATGTGTAGCTTGAGTGAAAGCAGAGTTCGTCTTTGCTGCACACAGGCTACTGTATCTCAGGAAGTTTCGTATTATTTCATTAATGTACACTTTGGCAATAAGTTTCTTTAATTTTGGGCAAAATAATTAAGGCAATAAGCATTCCTAGTGGAAGAATTGCAAGTCCGGTATGGTAAGCCTCCAATGGATATACTCTAACATTCCCATTCATCTCACCTTGCCACAATTTGTCAAGAATATAGCCAATAAACGGCTGGGCCAGCGCAATACCTAACATGTTCATCATGTTCATAAAGCTTAAACCTGTAGCGACATATTTTTTATTGCATAACTCTTTGGCTACAGAAAATGCGGGTAAAAAGCCTGCCGAGAAGATACCAAACGCAAATAACAAAATCTCCATATAGATTGCGGTATTAATTGGAGCAAAAATAAAAATGGTGGAGCATATAAGTGCGCCGATACATCCTATACGCATAGGTGGTTTTCGCAAACCAATACGATTCGAAAATATTCCCCATAAGGGGCTGGCAATTGCCCAACCGATAAAGACCAAGGAAATATAATTTGCAGCCGTTGTTTTGGTGATCATCATTTTAGTCATCAAAAAGGGAACTCCCCATAGTCCACAAAAAACGGGAGTTGCCATGTACATCAAACCGCCGTAGCAAGCAACTAACCAAAGTTGTTTGTTTTTTATCAGTGTTAATAAACTAGGTATTAAAGGCTCTTCTTCGACAGGATGGTGGTGAGATATTTCATGATTTTTAGGAGTATCTTTAGCAATGACAATAAGTAAAACTGCAAGAATAAGGCCGACTATCCCCATAATGAGCATGCTATGGCGCCAACCAAATCGCTCAATTAACAAGGCTAAAGGTGTTTCACCACCAATCGCACCTAACATTCCTATGGTAACCATGAGGCCGGTAAGTAAAGCAAAACGCTGAGCAGGGAACCAATTTGCCGCGAGCTTCATTGTACCTACCGCAGCAAATGCCGAGCCAAACCCTATCATTAAACGTGCTAAACAGGCCATAAAAAAGTTATCTGTCATTCCAAATGCAATGGTGCTGACAGCACAAACTACAGTCGCTATAGTTAACAATCGATGGGGACCGAAATAGTCCATTAACACACCGCCAGGTAATTGCATGGCCGCATAAGAATAGAAATAGATGCCAGATAAAATTCCTAATATTTGGCTAGTAACAGCGAAATCCCTCATTAATTCGTTACTCATAACGCTGGGTGATACTTGCAAAAGACATTCGTAAAAATAAAATAAGCAACCTAACCCCCATACCATCCAAGGCATTATTGATTGTATCCCAAAACTTACTACTGAGTCGGACCGTGTATTGTAGTGTGCCATTCTTTTTATAACTCTCCAGATTCATCGATACGAAATTGATTTTGTATAAATCACTCTTGGCCAAGATTTCATTGATCAGTCAGGCCAGCCATCCTGGGCGTTTCGCCAATTTAAAAATTTTCGTATGCAATCCTTACTTTATCCTTGCTTTTTACGCTCTAAAACTTCACTTTGATGAAACATGTGAAGTATACATTTTGAATAAAAACTGGGAATAGTTCTGTAGATCAGGTTGTTAAACCTAGTGTCACATGTAATGCAGTTTTTTTAAATCAAAAAGTCAACCTGCAAAGTTACCATACAAATATACAAATTTCATCATGTAAAATATTAACAGTTTGTTTATTATTTGTCTATTGCTCGTTTGGATAGACAGGAGGATCGATGACTACGCGAGTCCCTTTCATTCCATTCCCTGGTAGGTCAATAAATTCTTCATTAAGCCAGCGAGCATCCTCAACAAACATCCTGATACAACCGTGGCTAGCTCTATATCCTGGTACATCATAACTACCATGTAATGCATAGCCTCTAAAAAAATGCATGCAATATGGCATTAACGCACCTCCATCGTTGCCATCCGATCTTCTCGGGAAAACAGTGGACACACAATCAATATCTTGTTTGCGAATAATGCGAAATGAACCAGTTGGGGTGCTGCACCCTCCAATGACGCTTGGGCATTTACTTACCCCTGAGGAAATAGGTCCCCACCATAGGAGCTCGCCATCTTGATCATAGGCTGCCCAAGCAAGTTTTTTTTGGCTTACATAAATTGCTTTTTCTCCTTGAGGGTCAATATACCTTGGAAAAGGAGAGACATCATAGATAGTCAGGCGGTCGATATTTTTGGGTACTGCTATAGTCATTCCCGAATGTAACGCAACGTTCATACGATTAATTCGCCGTACCATGTCTCGTTCTTCGGGATTAGGAAATAGTTTTTCCCAGCTTTCGCCATGTTTAATTTTCATGCAAAAATAGTCGGGTGAATTACATAAATTTTCACCGTATCTTGCATGGGCAAGAGCGAATTGACTTGTTGTCAATAAATAAACAGAAACGCTCATTGATATCATAATTTTCATAAATGATCTCAATTGGGGGCATTATAATCTTTATAGCGGCACTTTAAAAAATAACTTTATATTAACCTCAAAGTGAGTTGAGGTTATATTATATGAATTTCATACAGGGTATCTTTTTTAGAGTCTAATATCATTTAATTCCTAGGAGAAGCCCCTGGGTTTTGCTGTGCAAAACCCAGGCATCAGTATGGTTTCAAAGATAAAAATCAAGATGAAAGTGAAGGGTCAGACTCTGAACTGCTGGGCGAAACTTTCTGCCAAGCCTCATGAACTTGCGCAAGTAACACGTTGGATTGCACTAACAATTCTTTATCGTTATTGAGATTTGCTTTTAATAGTAAATATTCAATATGCATGTAAATTTGGAGTAAGTTTTCTGCTATTTCACCACCTTGCTCATGGTTTAAACTGGTTTTTAAACCTTCAATAATACTTAATGCCTTACTAATATGCTCTCCCTTTTCTTGAATTTCTTTTCGATCAATATTGCCTTGGGCTGTGGCAATATGAGTTCGCGCGCCTTGCAATAACAAATTAATTAATTCATGAGGGGAGGCGGCATCAATACGAGTTTTTAATTCGATTGCTTTATAGTGATTTATAACTTGTTGATTAGTATTCTTCATCTACAATGCTCCAACTATTTGGTTTTTAATTTGGGTAGATTCGACAAAATTTGTGTCAGTGTATTGCTGGTATTTTGCATCTGTGAGATTAAGAGGTCCACGGCATTCCATTGTTTGTAATATCTTTTTTCAAGAGTAATGCTACGTTCATTGATGCGTTCTTGGATTTCATCTAATTGTTGGGCTTGAGTATTTAAACGATCTATTCTTTCCTCAATTTCACCGTCTTCACTGATTAATGAATCTAAATAGCCATCAATCAATGAGGCCAACCCATCACTAACTATAATTTGCCCTCTATCTCCAACGAGTCCAGAAAGAATATCAATTGATAATGTACGGAAGTCACCGGTACCATTTAGGGTAATTCCATCTGTTGAGTTGGCTAACATGCCTCCTATGGTACCTGACATGCTAATGTTTGGGGTATATTCATTTAAAATGACATCATATGCTCCTGCAGCAACTTCAGTATCCAATGAATTAATTTTAATATTTGGATCGGTAGCAGTTACCCTTTTGGCAAATAAATTTCTAATGTCTTGATAATTATTATTAATCGCTTTATCCAACATTTCGGGATCAATTTCCAGTAAACCATGTTTATCGCTGGTAATCCCCAGGTCAGCAAGACTTTGGATGGGACCATCAGTAGTTAATGGGTTAGTGGCTAAGTGATATAAGTTTGTTTTTAAATCTCTAAGCTTATCGTCACCTTGCAATACTCCTCTTTTTCTCGTTTCCATATCGAAACCAGTTAAAGCAGTGAGGAAGTTTATAAAATCATTATATTTTTTGACGAAATCATTAATTAAACCTTTGAGATGCTCTACATCTTTTTTCACGGTTAAGGTGATTGTTGTTGCTGGATCAGCTTGTTGAATATCAAGCGTTATTCCTGTTAACGCATTTTCCAGTCGATTACTGCTTTCACTTAGAAGCAATCCATTAATTTGTACCTGGCTATTCTGGGCAGCCATAGTTTGACTTAAAGAGGTATTGGCTGTTGTGGGATCATAATTCATGGCCGTTAAACTACCTGTAATTTGCATCGCATATTTTTCACCTGATTCAGATGAAGTTAAAGTTAATCTTGAACCAACACTATCTTGTACAATCGATGCGGTAACACCTGCGTTTGCAGCATTAATGGCATCGCAAACCGCGCTAAGACTGTCATTTCCTGGAGTGATATTAATTGTTACAGGAGACACTTCGGTATTTTGTGTGAATATTGTATTGTCATTGCTGTATGTGCCGAAGTTTATCGTGATGCTGCCACTGCCTACTGAAGAACTATTATTAGTGAAATAACCACTTGCAAGACTTTGCGCCTGAGCCAATTGATTCACTTTTATTTGATATATGCCTTCAGCTGCTTGTTCTGTCGCAGAGGCAGAAACATATCCAGTTTTGCTGAGTAACAAATTCATTTTATTAAATTCACTAGCAGAAGATAGTGAATTGAGTGTTGTCTGAAAGTTGGATATGGCACTTTTTAATTGTCCAAAAGCAGACAACTCAGTGGTAACGGAATTAAGCTTTTTATCATGTCGTATTTGTGCAGGCATGAGATCGGCTTTGACCATGCTTTCAACCATTGCTTTAATGTCCAAACCTGACCCAATGCCTGGAGTTGATAGGCCCATAATATTCCCTTTATCTGTTTTAGTAATTTCAATGAAATTACGTTTTATCCATAAATCACATCAAACATGTTTATCTATAGAACCACTAATTATCCCATCAAGCAAGTTGAGTAAGTGCAAATACTCATCTGAGGGTATTTTGCGTATTATTTTATCTGAAATTTTATCAGTGACTATAGTTTGCAGAAGGCCTGTGGCATGGTCTATAGCCTGTTTCGAATCAGTATCCAGATTCAGATCTGATGTAGCGCATTTAGTCACAGGTTTAATGTTTTTATCTTTTAATTTGACTGAATCAGTTTGTAGCAATTTATTATTTGCTGGAGGAATCGATTCCATAGTCATTTTTTTACTCCTTTCCCTTGATTGATACTTTAATCATTGGGATATAAATAAGCCGAAAAGCGGCAAGTGCCGCATTTCGGTTTTTACTTCTTTTACAACTATCCCAACAAGGAAAGAACAGATTGTGGCATCGCGTTTGCTTGGGCCAACATCGCTGTTCCTGCCTGTTGTAAGATTTGGTTTTTAGTTAAATTAGCCATTTCTGCTGCATAGTCAGTATCTTGAATACGGCTGCGTGCAGCAGACATATTATCAGATACGTTTTGCAGGTTAGCTACTGTTGCATCAAGTCGGTTTTGCAAAGCACCTAATGCAGCGCGATTATTAGTGACGCTATCTAATGCAGCGCTGATTCTTAATATTGCTTGTTGTGCGCCGTCTTGAGTCGTGATGTCAATACTATTAACACCATTTGTATCCAGGCTGATTGTACCTGATAGACCAACATCAGCTATAGTTCCACCTATAGAAATAGTTTGAGCAGCACTCATAGTGAGTTGTCCTCGTAGAGTGGCTGCAAATGGACCGCCTGTGACTGTCAGTCCGTCAGTACCTGCAGTAAATCCAGTACCACTTTCAGTTACTGCAATGTTTCTTCCATCTGTTGCAGTTAAAGTCATGTCACCACCATTTAAAGATGCCACAACCCCTGTTTGACTGCTTACCGCATTGATTGCATCCATAAGGTCAGTATTAGTTAATGCAGTGGCGACGTCTTGGTTAGTAAATATGTTAACGCCGTTAATGGTCAGATTGTAAGTATCTCCAGCTGTTCCTCCTATAGCTCCAACAGTTTGGGTACCACTTGTTGATGCAGTTACTGTTAAACCAGGAACACCTGCAGCATTAATTGCAGCTGCTTTGGCATATGCGGATGAGCCGTCTTGGCCATTTGCTGTTCCCACATAGTTTGCAGAAGAGCTGATGCTCACTGCCGCATTAGTACCAAGAGCAATAGTAATATCAGCAGCAGCGTTAGCACTTACTTCACTTCCTTGTTGATAAGCAATACTACCTATTGTTGAAGATGCAATACTGTTTATCGAAAACGAAAGGGTTTCACCTGCATTAGAGCCAATTTGAAGAGAGGCATTAGTGTATGAACCATTCAAAATGCTTTGTCCGTTGAATTGCGTACTCATAGCGATGTGATCCATTTCACTCAAAAGATTATTTACTTCATTTTGTAATGCTTGACGGTTTGATTGGCTATAGGTTCCGTTTGCAGATTGAAGTGCCAACTCTCTCATGCGTTGTAAAAGGTTAGTTGACTCTTGCATCGCACCTTCCGCAACTTGTGCCAGTGAAATACCGTCGTTGGCGTTTTTCACTGCTTGATCCATACCGCGAATTTGTGATGTCATATTTGTTGCAATTGCCAGCCCTGCAGCATCATCTTTTGCACTATTAATTTTTAGACCAGATGATAATCTTTGTATTGCAGTAGCCATAGCATTACTTGATTTAGACAAGTTTCGCTGAGCAACTAACGAGGGTACGTTGGTATTAATAATTTGAGCCATAGTTATAGTCTCCTCAGACCTAAATCCCTGGTTTGGGACATTTTGTAAATTGGCAAATTCCTTTTAAATGGCGAATTTACCGTACGCAAAAAGGTTATCGGACATACGGCAAAAAACTTTAGGAAAGCACCTGTTTTTTTTCAAAAAAATGGAGATTTTTTTTATTAAAATGAATGGGTTGTATTTTTTGAGCACTTTGTTTTTGTTTGTGATTATCACGATATTTTACTTTTTTATCCCAAAGCATTAGCCATGGTGAATCGCAGTGAAACGAACTTCCGGGTTTTCGGATCCAGGGGATGAAAATCTTTAAACTCAAATTCCGCGCAATTCGCTGTATGCTGGTTGGATAAAAAGACCATACAGATTTACTGCTCAAGAAAAATTCCAATACGATTTAATGTACATTTAAGAATATTTTTTTCTGTGTATAATACTATTATTCTATAATATTGGGTTACAATTATGAGTTGGTTTAAAAAACTGTTGCCTTCAAGAGTTAGTACGAGTTCTTCCCAAAAAAAAGGAGTTCCTGAGGGTTTATGGCTTAAATGTTCAGGCTGTAATGAAGTTCTCTATAGTACTGAATTAGAAAAGAATTTAATGGTCTGTCCATCCTGTAATTTTCATCACCGGATATCTGCACGGATCCGAATTCAACAATTTCTTGATGAGGGAGACCAGGAGGAGATTGCTGAATCATTAGAGCCTCAAGATCGATTAAAGTTTAGAGACTCAAAAAAATATAAAGACAGGATCTCACAAGCTCAAAAAGCAACAGGGGAGAAGGAAGCTTTGATCATTGTCAAAGGTACGCTATTGCAACAGCCTGTAGTTGTTGGATCCTTCGAATTCAATTTTATGGGTGGCTCTATGGGAGCTACGGTCGGAGAGAAGTTTGTTCGTGCAATTCAAATAGCAACAAAAGAACAAAGACCTTATATTTGTTTTACAGCAAGTGGTGGTGCACGTATGCAAGAAGGACTTTTTTCCTTAATGCAAATGGCCAAAACTTCAGCTGCTCTTGCTAAATTTGCTGAAACTGGTTTACCTTTTATTGTAGTATTGACTGATCCAACCATGGGCGGGGTTTCTGCCAGTTTCGCTAGTCTGGGAGATGTGATTATTGCTGAGCCTAATGCATTAATTGGTTTTGCAGGCCCAAGAGTTATTGAGCAAACTGTAAGACAAACTTTACCTGAAGGGTTTCAGCGTAGCGAATTTTTGTTAGAACATGGACATATCGACATGATTCTCGGACGAAAAGATATTCGTCCGGTTGTTGCTGAATTGATATCTAAATTAACGCGCAAAAGTGTAGGGGATTCCATTGCAAAAGCAGTATCGTATTAAACCTCTTACGAAACACGCTGTAGACATGGAACATAAAACTGGAGTGTGCACGAGCGTACATGAGGACTCGAGCACCGTATCGACGAAACATTTCTCCTCTGCAGAGTTTCGAAAGAAATCCATTGATGAATGGTTGCATGATTTAGAAACTAGAAATACCCATGAAATACAACTTGGTTTAACACGTATTATGGAAGTTGCACAAAAATTATGTCTGCAACTTCCTGGTTGTCCTGTTATTACTGTAGCAGGTACTAATGGAAAAGGTTCAACAGTAACTGCTCTTGAAATGATTTATCATGTTGCGGGATATAAAGTTGGCACTTATACCTCACCTCATCTTATCCAGTTTAATGAACGTATCCGTGTAAATTTAACGCCCATTTCTGATGAGGATTTATGTCAGGCTTTTAGTATTATCGAAGAAGCTCGTGGAGAAATTCTTTTAACTTATTTTGAAATGACTACCTTGGCAGCATTGTGGTATTTCAAAAAAATGGAATTGGATATCATTATTCTTGAAGTAGGATTAGGTGGTCGGTTGGATGCTACTAATATTGTGGATGCAGAATTATCCATAATTACTACCATAGATTTTGATCATCAGGAGTACTTAGGGAATACACTTGATGCAATTGGCTATGAGAAGGCGGGTATCCTTCGTTCTGGTAAACCGTTTATCTATGCTGATATTGATCCCCCTGCATCAGTAACTTATGTAGCAAAACAACTGGGTGTTCGCGCCTATTTTTTGGGCAAAGAATTTTCTATTCAAGAAGAAGATTCTGCCTGGAGTCTTCATTATGAGGGAAAACTAGGATTTTATTCAGATTATAGATTGCCTAAGCCTTCAATACAGCTAAAATCAGCAGCTGCTGCAATTACTGCTTGTGTCTTACTTGAGCATCGTCTGCCAGTGATTTTTTCCCACTTTCAAATTGCCATGCAGCGCATTTATATTCCTGGTCGTTTGCAACTGTATAAAGACAGTATGAGTACTTTATTTGATGTGGCTCATAATCCTCAATCGGTAAGATTACTTGCAGATACTTTGCGCATGATGAAAAAAACAAAAATTCATGCTGTTTTTTCTGCTTTAAAAGATAAAGATATTTTCGGTCTGATTACGCCTTTGAAAGATTGTGTTGATCGATGGTATCCTGCACAATTGGATAATAAACGTGCTGCCAGTGGTGATTTGCTGCTCACCTTTTTTAAGGATGCAGAAATTCCTGTGGAAATTTGTTATAATAACCCCCTTGCAGCTTTTGAAGCTGCATTGGAGCAAGCTAAACCTGGTGACTTAATTGTTGTTTATGGGTCATTTTTTACTGTGAGTCATGTTATGGCTAATAGGAGATTCAATGAAATTAGTAATTGATGAGAAGCTAAAACATCGTTTAGTTGGTGTAGCTGTTGTTTTATCATTGGGTGCAATT
This sequence comes from Legionella tucsonensis, assembly GCF_001468035.1. Classification (GTDB taxonomy): domain Bacteria; phylum Pseudomonadota; class Gammaproteobacteria; order Legionellales; family Legionellaceae; genus Legionella; species Legionella tucsonensis. Next base: position 1,587,932 of record NZ_LNZA01000001.1, on the reverse strand, counting down.
TTTCTGCCTGCAATGATGAAAAAATCAAGTCAACGCCTTGAAAATAATTTTAGTGTAAAGGTACAGTTACCTCCTAAACCAACAACTCCTGATGTAGCGATAGCTGATAAACAGGAGATGTTTAAAACCCTAAAAGTGGCTAAGATTGAAATTCCTCCTGCTGTAGAGCAAAAAAAATTAAATTCAGGGAAAGAAGATTTCATTCAATCCGTTCAAAAAGATGACGCAGCTGTTTCTGTAGCTAAAGCAGAGGCATCTAAGATGGATGCTGTAGCGAAACCAATTGAGTTAGCATTAAGTAATGCAGCACAAAATGTCGTTAAAAAACAAATAAAAACAGCTGCATCAACGATACCGTCTAAACCCGTTGCGTCCGTTAAACCAATTAAACCGGTTGCAAATGTGAGTCATAAAGCGATTCAAAAACCGACAATTGCTCAAGTAAATACAAAGATTAATACCAAAAATTACAAAAAAACTATTTATGCTGTTCAATTGGCCTCATTTTCAAAGTTGGCCAATGCCCAATCCTTAGTTAGTAAATTACGTAGTAAAGGATATAAAGCAAGTTACATCAAAATAGCTGGAAGGCATGGTGCTACTTATAAAGTTTATGCGGGACATTCATCCATTAAAAGTGATGTGATGAAATTAAAAATTCAATTAGCAAGTGCCATGCAGTTGGATGGTTTTGTAGTCAATACTGGAGTTAGCTAACCATGCAATTTCAATGGGTTGATTTAATTTTTATAATAATAATAGGATTATCCTCGATTACTGGTTTGTTAAGGGGATTCATTAAAGAATTTATTGCCTTGGGAGTATGGATATTAGCAGTATGGGCAGGTTATAACTACTCAGGAAGCCTTAATCCCTATCTGCAACCTTATATACAAGATCAATCAATTCGTACAATAGCAGGCTTTATTGTTGTTGTACTTGGTGTTTTAATCGCTGGAGGTATCGGTAATGCGATACTTGGTCTTTTTTTAAGAGGAAGCGGTCTAGGCGCTATGGATAAAGTTTTAGGGGGTGCTTTTGGCTTTGCCCGTGGTGTTTTTATTCTTTCTCTTATCTTCGCAATACTCAGTATGACTTCTTTGCCTTATCAGCAATATGTTCAAAGCTCCAGAGTTTATAATCAGCTTTTACCCGTTATAAACTGGATTTCCAGTTCTTTACCCGGTTTAATTAATAAAGCAAAACAAACGGTATCGGTAAATGAATCCTTTAATTTTATTGATATAACTCCTGACTCTTAATGTATTCATAGACTATATAAGGGAGCTTGTTTTTAACATCTGCTCCCTGTTGTATTTCTTCACGAATGGAAGTGGAAGAAATATTATAATTACCTGCATCAAATAAAAAAACTTTTCCTGCTTGAGTGTTTAAGAGTTCTATTTTTTTTTTAGTCCGATACTTTTTCAAAAATTCCTGCATAGTTTCTGGGATAGTTTGTCTGGCAAATTCTTTTCTATTGATTATCAGTAAATTCGCCAGGGTAATAATTTTTTCCCACTGATGCCAACACGGTAACGATAAAAAGGCATCATATCCAACAATCAAAGTTATAGATGCTTTGGGGTATTCCAGTCTAAAGCTTTCTAAAGTTTCAACCATATAAGAAGGGGAATCGCGCTCTATCTCGCGTAAATCAAGCATAAAGTCGGGAATTTCTTTAATAGCTAACTTTAACATTTCTACTCTTTGCACATTGTTAGCGAACGTTGGCGGCTTTATGGTTGGTGTTTTACAAGGGAGAAAAATATAAGAGTCAAATTTAATATGTGTCTGTATAAATTTGCTGGCCTGCAAATGACCATTATGTATGGGATCAAAGGTACCGCCAAAAATAGCTATGCTGTGCATGTGTCACCTATTAATTTTCCCAAACAAAATGAAAGAGCGGCATTTTCTAAGGAGTTCCATACTTGAGTGTATGAGCTATTCGATTTAATGCGCTCATCGATGAAGTAACAGTATCGGTGGAGCTGCTGCAGCATTACTCGATTGAATCGATTACAACATATCTTATAGATGTTGACACGCCGGGGCCAAATTTTTAATTGATTGCATGCATTTTGAATATCAATTTTCTTTTCCATTAAATAAGATAGCTGTATGATTAATCTTATTTCCTGACTGAGCATCCATAAGACTAAAGTAGCTTCTGTCTTATTATTTGCTGCATGACGTAGAATCTGAATTGCCTTATCCCCTTGACCAAGAAGACATGCATCGACTAATTCGAAAAGATCATGGTCACATTGATCGGATAAGTGCTCCAATACGTGTTGCGTCTCAATTTTGCTGTTAGAAGTATAAGATAATGCTATTTTTTCAATAACTTGGGCACAAGCTAACATATTTCCCTGTGTATATTGGTGAATTAAATCAGGAACTTGCAGATCATAACTCATGAAGTTTTTCTTTAATTGCGTGACTATCCAACTTTTTATTGCTTCTGTATTAAGTGGGTAGGATAGAACAAGCGCTGCGTGCTCATGAGATGATATCCACTGTAATTGTTTTGCAGGTACATTCGGCGCTCTAATAACAATGAAGCAGCGTGAATTAATCAAGTTAAGGTATTCAGTGAGAATTTTCTTTCCCGTAGCGTCTATGGATTTCTTATCATAAAAAATATTTAAGAGCACAGTATCTGAAAATAAGGAGTAACTGTTTGCTTCTTCCTTTACAGCATGCCAATCCTCTGCTGACTGGATGGATATGACTTGCTCATCATAGTTATAATTTTTTTGTATGGCTGACTTAATGGTAGCTAAAGACTCTTCCAGCAAGTAATTATCTTGCCCAATAATTATATAGAGCGGGGCAATTTTTTTTTGTACTTGCTGTGCAAGCATTTGTTGTTTGATTTGCATGATAATTTTAGTTTAAGCATGAGCAGCATGTGCCGCTTTTTTCTTACCCACGCTACCTTTTCCCTTATCAGAGCTAGGTTCTTGTAGATGGCTAAGTCGATAAATGATTTGGGTTACAGCATCTTGCTTCATTTCTCCAATTAAAATATTTTCCTCATCTTTGGAACCCAGAATCCTGTCATTATTTAATATAAGTTCCCGGGAAGTACTTATTCTACCAGGGGCATTAATAATTTGGCCTGTTCGTGTTTTCAGTACAAATACTATAGTTAGAGTTAAAGTATATTGTCGGGGATTTGTGCTTGCCCCAACACTGATAATCTGTTGTTGTAAGTTCACCTCATTGACGATCAACCAATATTGAGCTTGAGAAGGCTCAGGATTGACTTCAACATTGGCTCCTTCCAGTCGGGATTGCAATATTGAGACAAACTGTTTGTCATCATTTTCAGAAATAATAGCAACATTATTAAGCCAGCTAGGCAAATTGTTTATGCCGCGTAGATGAAACCCACAGGATGATAGTAATAATATGAGCAGTAACGGTACTGCATGGCGTAAAGCTGCAATTTGATTTTTTTGTTGCTCATGTCCCGCAAATTGATGCGGGACTTTAGATGCATCAAGATGAGTGCACTTCATTTAGTTAACAACCAAATTAATTAATTGCCTGTGCGCAACAATGATTGCTTTTTTTACTGTTTTATCAGCCAGAAAATCTTTTGCATGTTCTTTGGCTGCAGTAATTAATGCTTCTTCTGGAGTATCCACACCTGCGGTAAATTGAGCTCTCAGTTTCCCATTAACCTGAACCACATAATCCACTTCGTCAGTCTTTAGAGCACCTTTATCTACTCTTGGCCAATTTGCATCAATAATCGCTTTTTCAAAGCCTAATTGTTGCCAAATATGATGTGTAATATGTGGCGTTATAGGAGCCAATAATCGCAACAGTATACTCATGCTGGAGTGAATAAAAAATTTATCTTCTTCAGTTTTTATAGAATAACTGGATATTTCATTAAACAGCTTCATGCAGCCTGAAACTACTGTATTGAACTGATTACGATCATAATCATGTGTTGCTTGTGCAAGAATTTGATGCACAACAAGACGTGATTTCTTTAACCTACTTTCCACTTGCTGCCAGTTCACATGTCCATTGCCACTTTGAATGATGTCATTGATCTCAATGAACATATTTTGGTACTGATAGACAAAAGCCCAAATACGTTTTAGAAAACGATGCGCGCCTTCCACAGCAGTATCTGACCACTCCAACGATTGCTCAGGAGGTGCGGCAAACATAACGAATAAACGTGCCGTATCAGCACCATAAGTATCGATAAGATGATTGGGGTCGACGACATTACCCACAGACTTAGACATTTTATGTCCGTCTTTTAAAACCATCCCTTGAGTTAACAGAGCTTTAAATGGCTCATCCGAATTCACTAAACCTTCATCACGCATCAGCTTATGAAAAAAACGAGCATAAAGTAAATGCATTACTGCATGCTCGATCCCACCTACATATTGATCCACAGGAGTCCAATATTTTGCTCGGTCATCAAGCATGGCATTTTCCTGACTTTTACATGCAAAACGAGCATAATACCAAGATGACTCAACAAAAGTATCAAAAGTGTCTGTCTCGCGGGATGCATCCTGACCACACTTAGGGCAGCTCACATTAACAAATTCTGGACATTGTGCAAGTGGCGAACCGGTGCCAGTAAATGTTACGTTTTCTGGAAGAATTACTGGAAGATCTTCGTCTGGAACAGGCACAGTACCGCATTGTTCGCATAAAATCATGGGGATAGGAGTTCCCCAATATCTTTGTCTTGATACGCCCCAGTCACGTAATCTATAGTTAATTGTTGCTTTTCCTGCGTCATGTTCTTCAAGGAAGCTGGTTATAGTCTCCACTGCTTGGGAGGAGCTTAACCCATCAAATTGACCTGAGTTAATTAATGTGCCTTCTTCAGTATAAGCGGACTTGCTTAAGTCATGTTTTGTATCATTTGCAGGTTTAATGACTTCTTTAATAGGTAATTGGTACTTGCGTGCAAATTCCCAGTCTCTTTGATCGTGGGCTGGGACTGACATTACAGCTCCAGAACCGTATTGCATAAGTACAAAATTTGCTACCCATATCGGTAGTTCTTCACCAGTTATAGGATGAATTGCCGACATGCCTGTAGCGACACCTCGTTTTTCCATAGTAGCAAGCTCTGCCTCAGCCATTTTAGTACCTTGGCAACTGTCAACGAACTCTTTGACTTCCTTGCGAGCATTTGCAGCTTCTTTGGCAAGGGGGTGATCTGTTGCTACGGCAAGGTACGTTGTACCCATTAAGGTATCAGGGCGGGTTGTATATATTTTTAATCGTTTGGAATAATTATTGACGTTAAAATAAATTTCAGTACCAGTAGAGCGACCTATCCAGTTGCGTTGCATTTGTTTTACTTGCGCTGGCCACTCCTCCAATGTATCCAGTGAACTGAGGAGTTCGTCGGCATAAGCTGTAATTTTAATAAACCATTGTGAGATTTCTTTTCGCTCAACAAGAGCTCCAGAACGCCAGCCGCGTCCATCGATAACTTGTTCATTTGCCAAAACGGTTTGATCTACAGGATCCCAATTTACCACGGCATTTTTTTTGTATACTAATCCTTTTTCGAATAATCGAATAAAAAACCATTGTTCCCATCGATAATATTCAGGTGTACAAGTACAAATTTCACGTCGCCAATCATAGGCATTACCAAGACGTAAAAATTGTTTTTTCATGGACTCTATATTTTTTTTTGTCCATTCAGCAGGAGGGATTCCGTTTTTGATGGCTGCATTTTCAGCCGGCAAGCCAAATGCATCCCAACCTATGGGTTGAAGAACATTTTTACCCAAAGCACGTTGATAACGAGCAATAACGTCACCAATAGTGTAGTTACGAACATGCCCCATGTGCAGTGTCCCACTTGGGTAGGGAAACATGGATAAACAATAAAATTTCTCTCTGTTTAAATCTTCTGAAACGTTAAATGATTGTTTTTTATGCCAATACAGTTGAGCTTGTTCTTCAACTTCTTGTGGTATATAGGTATTATCCATAGTCCGATTTTTTAAGTGACTCTAAATCGCTAAGGATAACTCCTCTTGTGCCTGCCAGCAATAGATTATTACTGGAATAAGCGACGAAGTTGAATAAAAAGTATAAAAACAAGAAATATTGTGCAAAATATAAGCACAGGGTACTCATTCCAAATAATCCAAGGAGTAAGGCCTTCGGCAGGAAATATGCTGCTTTGTAAGATGCCAGAGCTAAATGGAGGAAGACTTTCTACTATATCTCCGCTTGGGTCAATTACTGACGATAAACCGTCATTATTGACAACTATTTGATATCGTCCTGTAAGTAGAGAAAGAATTTGAGCCATTTGTAGTTGTTGGTAGCTGGCTAATGAGTGTCCAAACCAGCCATTATCACTAATTGAAACGATCCATTGGGCTTTAGGCATTTGATCACGTAAAATGTTGGGATATGCAAGCTCATAGCAAATGAGACTTGCTATAGGATGGTTTTCGATTCGAATTAGAGGTTGTTTTCTTTTTCCTGGTAATAAATTGGGTTCAGGTAAATTCAACCAACGATTAATGGTAATCAAAGGTTTGGGAATATACTCACCAAAAGGAACCAGATGACGTTTGAGTTTTTTCCCTTTTGCCTGCCCAAGCGTAATTACCGAGTTGTAATAATTTGTTTCACTATCGTTTGTAGGTTGTAAAATGCCTACCATAAGTGCACTGTTTGCTTTCAGAGCTTTTTTGTTCAGCTTCAATAAGTATTTATCCAGATAACTTGCAGGCAGTGGTATGGCTGATTCTGGTAAAATAATTAATTGTTTACCTAAGAGTTTATTAATTGCATTTTCATAGTATTTTAATAAATTCCAAAATAAGGTTTCATCCCATTTGTCGCGCATGGATAAATTCGCCTGGACAGCTCCTATACTTATAGGCTCTTGTTTGATTTGTGACCATGAGATATTTTTGCAAAGTATTGGGCTAATAATAATAAGCACAATTAGGATCAAATAATGGTAACGTTTTTGGGAGTTTTGTAATAAAGCTAGTGTCAGTAATGCAGAAATTAAAACACATACAAAACTGAGCCCATAAATTCCTAAAACAGGTGCAATGTATTTAATAGGAGTATCAATGAGGATGGTGCCTATTAATAACCATGGAAAACCGGTAAATAAAGTAGCACGACAGTATTCACTCAAGCACCATAAAACACAAAATAAGGTTAAAGACAATAGTTTTCGATTTTTGAGCTCAAGCAATTTATACAGACCAGCAACAAGGGCAGGAAAAAGCGCGAGATACATAATGAAAATTAATGTAACTAAACCTGCAAAGAAATAATTGAGTTGGCCATAGTCATGAATACTGACTATAACCCAGGAAACTCCAAAGCCGAAATAGCCTATCCCATAAAAAAAACCAAGCGAAAAGCCTTGTTTTCCAGAGCAATTTTGGAGACTCGAATAGAAAAAGGCCAGACTTAATAGTGCTAATCCTGGTATATGGAAAGGTGCAAAACCAAAAGGCGCCAGAATGCCTGCGATAAATACAAAAAAGTATTTAATATAGCCAATATGAATTGATGAATTCAAAGGAATATAATTGGCTAAAGCGGTTTGCTTCATGAGCTGTTAAAAAATTATAAAAAGATAAGATAATTGAGTCCTTTATCCAGGTCAAGAATTAATGAAACATTTTATAGTTGCTATCCCCTAATCCGGGTAAATACAGGTTAAAGTAATAGACTAATATTTGTTTCTGTTGCCCCATCCTGACTTGTATCTTTAATTTGTAAGCAAGAGATGAATTGATAGGATGGGGCGAAGTATTATTTTTTCAGAACATATGTTCCTGGTGCATCACAAATCGGTCTTATTTTTTTCTCAGGGTTGCCTAGTTCAGGTGGTTTCTTTTTCGTACCAGAATAGCCTGTAAGCCATTTTTCCCAGGCTGGCCACCAGGAGTCTTTAAAATGAGGAGCTCTTTCCAACCAAACATCGGGAGCTAAATGTTTATCATTTTCTTTATGAGTTAGCATTTGATAACTTCGTCCAGATTCACCTGGCTCATTAATAATTCCTGTATTGTGTCCTGCATTGGTCAGTACAAAGGTAATATTGCTGTCAGTGAAGTAATGAATTTTATACACTGATTTCCAAGGTGCTATATGATCTTTTATGGTACTTACTGCGAAAGTAGGTATTTTGATATCGGCAAGATTAATGCTTACATCAAGAATTTTAAATCGTCCTTGAGCTAAATCATTATTTAAAAACAAACTACGTAAATACTTGCTGTGCATTTTGTAGGGCATGCGTGTGGTATCGTAATTCCACGCCATTAAGTCACTAACTTCCTGTCGTTTGCCCAATAAATAATCATAAACCACTCGAGACCAAATGAGATCTATGGAGCGTAACATATTAAACGCTCCAGCCATTTGCGAACCTTCTAAATAGCCCTTTTCCCACATGATATCTTCAATATAAGTAAGTTGGTTTTCATCAATAAATAACTGCAGTTCACCTGCATCCTGAAAATCGGTTTGCGCTGCAAACAACGTAATTGTTTTTAATCGCTCATCATTATCAGCCGCCATTTTTGCAGCAACCATTGTTAATAGGGTTCCTCCAATACAATAGCCTACTGCATGGATTTTTTCTTGTGGAATAATTTGATTTATTGTTTTTAATGCATCCATCACGCCATGTATTACGTAATCAGAAAAGTCTAAATCTCTATCTTCAGAAGTTGGATTTTTCCAGGATATCATAAAAACAGTGTGTCCTTTATCCACTAAAAATTTAACCATTGAATTATTAGGCGAGAGATCAAGAATGTAATATTTCATGATCCAAGCGGGGATGATTAAGACAGGTTCTGGATACACTGTTGATGTTGTTGGTTCATATTGGATAAGCTCAATTAAATGATTTCGATAAATAACTTTCCCAGATGTTACTGCTACATTCTTTCCTACTTTATATTGTTCACTTCCTGCTGGTGGTTTGTCATTCAGTTTTAGGATGATATCATCAACAAAATTATTCCATCCTTTGATGAAATTCATTCCTCCTTCATTGATTGTGGTAGTAATTACTTCAGGATTCATTCCAGGAAAATTAGATGGAGCAAAAACGTCTAGAATTTGGCGTGTTACAAAATTAACTATGTTTTCATGGTGCTTGGAAACACCACGAAGATGTGTTGTAGCATTGTCCCACCATTCTTCTGTTAATAAAAAAGATTGTGAGTACACATTGAATGGAAACTGAGACCATAATTTATTTTGAAAGCGGTGATCTGTTTGACGTACTTCAATACAGAGTTCACATTTATCTTGGCTTTGTTTTTGTGCATATAATAATAAATGCCCCAGTTTTTTGAGTGCGTTTTTATTTAAATCAATTCGCTTCGCTGGCGAAAAAGCTAAATAGAACAGCCAATCTGTAAAAGACATCATGAGTGTTCCTGGGGATAGCCAGTTACACAATTGGCTGATTAAGGCATGGAATAATCTATCAAAACTTTGCCCTTCATAGTCGTATTTTTCTGATTCAGTTAATAAGGAGTTCTGCGTATTCCCAGTAGATTGTTGGGGCTTCTTCTTAGATTTATTCATGATCAATTCCCTTTATGAGTTCAAGAATTTTTTAAAAAATAGTCATTCCTTTTTGAATATTATGGCTTAAAAAATAAAATAACTCGATTTTAAAAATTGTCATTTTGTTCTGCACATAGTTTAGAGAATACTATCCAATTCTAAATATTTTGTGTAGGATGATTGCGTTTTATAATGGGAGAGGGATAAATGTATAATGTAATGATTACTGGTGCAGGGAAAATTGGTAGCTTAATCGCTTGTTTGTTATCAGAGAGCGGTTCTTATCAGGTTCATCTGGTTGATATTGATTTTAATGGCTCAGATGTAAAAAGACTGTTGGATGCAGTACCCAAAATTAAAACAGTAGCCTTAGATGTTCGAGATCAGCAGTCAACCCAAGCTTATATGGAAAAAAATGGTATTGTGACTGTTATCTCAAGCCTTCCATATTTTCTAAATACTTATGTTGCTGAGGCTGCAAGAGCCGCTAAAGCACATTATTTCGATCTCACAGAAGATACCGCGGTGACTGAAGCAGTGAAAGCAATTGCTCTTGATGCAGAAACTGCATTTGTTCCTCAATGTGGATTAGCTCCTGGGTTTATCAGTATCGCTGCAAATAGTTTAATGCACGAATTTGAAGAGTGTCATCATGTTAAATTACGTGTCGGAGCTCTTCCTCAAAATGCAAATAATGCACTGCAATATTCATTAACTTGGTCAACTGATGGAGTTATTAATGAATATGGCAATCCTTGTTATGCAATTAAATATGGAAAAGCAGTAACTTTGTCCCCTTTAGAAGGATTAGAAACTATTCAAATCGATGGATGTGAATATGAAGCATTTAATACTTCAGGTGGATTAGGAAGTTTGGCGGAATTGCATGCGGGTAAAGTACAGACCATGAATTATAAAACAATGCGTTATCCTGGCCATTGTTCAAAGATGCGTTTATTAATGAACGATTTACGATTAAACCAAGATAGACCTACGTTAAAGAGAATTTTAGAAAATGCTATTCCTAAAACTTATCAAGATCTTGTTATCGTTTATGTTTCTGTTGAAGGGATAAAACAGGGCGAGTTGACTGAAACAAATTATGTGAAAAAGATTTACCCTGCAGAAATTTGTGGTTTGGAGTGGTCAGCAATTCAAATAAGTACTGCTTCTGGTGTTTGTGCAGTGGTGGATTTAGTGCTTGGGCAAGAGAATGAGTATAAGGGATTGATTTTACAGGAAAAATTTCAGTTGTCTGCAGTGCTGGAAAATCGCTTTGGTCGTTATTACGCTTAATCTAGAAATATCATGTTACTGTTCCCGGATTATGTTTTTGTGAATCCGGGTTACTATGGAGGTATTTAATGGACATATTAAAACGCTTGAAAATACACGCAGTTAATCCGGGAGCCTTTAGCGGTCAAGGTTGGCAAAGTGGAATTCATGAACACCAATTAATCTCTTATAACCCGGCAAATGGTGAAAAGCTTGCAGAAATAGCAATGTGCACTATGCGCGATTATGAAGAGGTAATGGCTCGTGCTCAACATGCTGCACATGAGTGGAAAAAAGTTCCCGCTCCCAAAAGGGGAGAAATCATCAGGCAAATTGGCCAAGCATTGCGTGACCATAAAGATGCTTTAGGAAGTTTGGTTTCCCTTGAAATGGGTAAATCCAAGCAGGAGGGGGATGGAGAAGTTCAGGAAATGATTGATATAGCCGATTTTGCGGTAGGTCAATCGCGTATGTTATATGGTAATTCCATGCATTCGGAACGTCCACAACACAGAATGTATGAGCAGTGGCATCCATATGGTATTGTTGGCGTTATTACAGCTTTTAACTTTCCCGTTGCAGTTTGGTCTTGGAATGCTTTTCTGGCAGCTATCTGTGGTAATGTGACTTTGTGGAAACCTTCAGCAAAGACTCCTTTGTGTGCTGTTGCGGTTCAGCATATTTGCAGTGAAGTATTAAGGGCTAATGGTTGCCCGGAAATATTTAGTTTAATTATTCCAGAAAGCCACGATGTGGTTGAAGAAATGGTTAATGATAAACGTATACCTCTTATTTCATTTACTGGCTCAACAGCTGTAGGTAAACAGGTTGCAGAAAAAGTCGCAGCTCGATTAGGTAAAACTATCCTAGAGTTAGGCGGTAATAATGCAATTATTCTCGATGAATCAGCTGATCTTCATTTAGCAATCCCAGCCATTGTTTTTGGGGCAGTAGGCACTGCAGGTCAACGGTGTACTTCTACACGACGTTTATTTGTTCATCATTCTAAGTATGATTACGTTGTAGAGCGGTTACGATTTGCCTATGAGCAAATAACAATTGGTGATCCTTTAGATAAGAAAAATTTAATGGGACCGCTTATTGATGAACAAGCTGTTTATCAATTTAATCAGGCAATAGCTCGAATTAAGGAAGCAGGTGGCCAGATTATCTATGGCGGTGAACCAGTCCAGCGTCCTGGTTTTTTTGTCCAGCCTACATTGGTATGTAATGTAAAAAATCATTGGGAAATTGTGCAAGAAGAAACATTTGCGCCAATTTTATATGTTATGCCTTTTCAGACAATCGATGAGGCGATTGCTTTACAAAATCATGTGCCTCAAGGCTTGTCTTCTGCCATGTTCACCCAAAACTTAAACAATGCGGAACATTTTTTAAGTGCCTGGGGCAGTGATTGTGGAATAGCCAATATTAATATAGGTACTTCAGGGGCTGAAATTGGTGGTGCATTTGGTGGGGAAAAAGAAACCGGTGGTGGGCGTGAATCGGGATCTGATTCTTGGAAAGCATACATGCGTCGACAAACCAATACGATAAATTGGGGAAATGAATTACCTTTAGCACAAGGTATACGTTTTGATTTGTCTTGATTTTAATCAATTGTTGTGGCCTGTGTGAAGCAAGACATAACTCGGGCTACATTGTAAATAATGAGGAAAAAAGAATGCAGGGACCTTTTTTTATAAAAAAAGTCGCAGTTCTGGGTGCTGGGGTGATGGGTGCGCAGATTGCAGCGCACTGTGTTAACGCAGGTATAGAAACGTTACTCTATGATTTGGCATCTAAAGAAGGAAATGCGAATGCACTGATTGATAAGTCAATAGCTAATTTAGGGAAGCTAAAGCCTGCTCCTCTTGCTACTGCTCAAACTGCAACATTATTGCAAGCACGAAATTATGATCAGGATCTTGCTGATTTATCTTCATGCGATTTAATTATTGAAGCAATAGCTGAGCGTTTGGATTGGAAAGAAGATCTATACAAGCGGATTTCCCCATTTTTAGCAGAACACTCTATTCTAGTGAGTAATACTTCAGGATTGAGTATTAATTCTTTATGTTCTGTTTTACCCAAAGCACATAGAGAAAATTTTTGTGGTGTTCACTTTTTTAATCCTCCGCGTTATATGCATCTTGCAGAACTTATTCCTGCTGAAACTACAGATAAGGAGTTGGTTGATAACCTGGAGACATGGTTAACTCGTTATCTAGGTAAAGGAGTGGTGCGTGCCAAAGACACGCCTAATTTTATTGGCAATCGTATAGGCGTATTTTCTCTCTTAACAACCTTACATCATGCTTTTGCTATGGACATGGGATTGGACGAAGTTGATGCATTGACAGGTCCTTTGTTAGGAAGACCAAAGTCTGCCACGTTTCGTACTATGGATGTTGTTGGTCTGGATACCATGCAACATGTAATCCACACAATGCAGCAACAGTTACAAGATGATCCATGGCATCATACCTTTAAACTGCCTGAATGGCTCCTTAATCTCGTTAAAGATGGACATTTAGGGCAAAAAACAGGCCAGGGTGTTTATAGAAAAAATGGCAAAATTATTGAGGTTTATGATATTGGAACAGCAAGTTATCGTCCGGCGCATCCTGTTGTAAGTGATGCGTTAAAAGCGATTATGGGTAATCCCGATCCCGCAGCACGCATGCAAAATCTAATTATTTCCAATAACAAGCAAGCACAATTCTTGGCTGCATGTTTCAGAGATTTATTCCATTATTGTGCGTATCATCTTGAGTCAATTGCAGATAATGTTAGAGATGTTGACCTGGCGATTCGCTGGGGTTTTGGATGGATGCAAGGACCTTTTGAAACGTGGCAATTAGCTGACTTGGCAAAAATGACTCAGTATATTAATCAAGCAATAAAGGAAAAATCATCGCTTAGTACAGCGCAATTGCCCGGATGGCTTTTGGAAATCGATGCTTTCTATACTGAAAATGGCGCATATTCTCCACTGAAGAATGATTATCAATCGCGAAGCCAATTGCCTGTGTACAAACGTCAGCTTTTTACTGACCGGGTTATTAAAGAACCAGAACATCCTACGCCCGTGATTTATGAAAATGAAGGTGTGCGTTTATGGCATTTACAAGATGATGTCGCTGTAGTGAATTTTAAAAGTAAAGCAAATACTGTAGGACAAGCAGTTCTTGATGGATTGGAGGCTGCAGTGGAAACTGCAGAAAAACAATGTCGTGGGTTAATTATTTATCAATACGATGTGACTAATTTTTGTTCGGGTGCTGACTTACGTGGTGTTCTTAATCTAATTAAGGACAACAAAATGCAGGCTTTGGATGCCATGATTGCACAATTTCAGCGCATCGCTTTGCGTTTGAAATACAGTTCTGTGCCAACAGTCGCAGCTTTGAGAGGACGTGCTCTTGGTGGTGGTTGTGAATTAATGATGCATTGTGATGCTGTAGTGGCTTCCTATGAAGCTTATCCTGGTCTGGTTGAGTTTGGTGTTGGCGTGATACCTGCTGGAGGTGGATGCAAAGAAATGGCCATGCGTGCTGCACATCTGGCTCCTAAAGATTTGATGGCAGTTCTTCAGAGTTACTATCAACAAATTGCCACTGCACAAGTTGCAGGTTCAGCTGCTGAGGCAATGCAGATGGGCTATTTGCGAAGTACGGACAGTTATGTCATGAACGCTAATGAAGTGCTCTATGTTGCATTGGCTAAGATAAATTCCATGCATACTGAAAATTATCTTCCTCCTTTAAAGAAACAGTTTCAAATTGCTGGAATTGAAGGTAAAGCACGACTACAGGCCGGTTTGGTTAACTGGTTAGAGGGTGGCTTTATTTCTCAGCATGATTATTTCATTGCTACCGAACTGGCAACAGTGCTTTGTGGCGGCAATCTTAATCAAAACACATTTGTTGATGAGAACTGGATGCTTAAGTTAGAGCGAGAAGTTTTTATAGCTCTTGCTGGAACGCAATTAACTCAAGCACGGATTAGTCATTTACTAGAAACTGGCAAGCCGTTACGCAACTAAGGGAGATTTGAAAATGACTAATGTATATATAGTCGATGCATTACGCACCCCAGTAGGTAAAGCGCCACGTGGTGTATTTAAGAATACCTTACCCGATGATTTATTGGCCCATGTGATCAGAAGCTTAATGGAACGTAATACATCAGTGGATCATCAGGAGATAGGTGATGTTGTAATAGGCTGTGCTATGCCTGAAGCAGAGCAGGGTATGAATGTAGCACGTATTGCTTCATTACTTGCTGGCTTGCCTCAGTCTGTTCCCGCAATGACAATTAATCGTTTTTGTTCTTCTGGAGTGCAAAGTATTGCTACTGTTGCAGAGTCTATACGTAGTGGTGATATGCATTTGGCTCTTGCTGGTGGTGTTGAAAGCATGTCTATGGTTCCTTTAGGTGGAAATAAATACACAGTGAATCCTGTTCTATTCAATAATGACGATATCGCAATTGCATATGGGATGGGTATTACCGCTGAAAATGTTGCAAAACGTTGGGAAGTTACTCGAGAGCAACAAGATGAGTTTGCTGCCGAAAGTCATAAAAAAGCAGTAGCAGCACAGCAGCGGGGTGACTTTAAAGCAGAAATCAGCCCCGTAGAAATTACCATAAGACAGGCAGATTTAAAAAATGCATCGGTAATAATGAAGAAAAAATGGGTAAATGATGATGAAGGACCACGAGCTGATACTTCTTATGATGCTATTTCTAAATTAAAACCAGTCTTTGCTGCAAGAGGAACGGTTACTGCAGGAAACAGCTCACAGACCAGTGATGGCGCAGGCATTGCTTTATTGGCCAGCGAACAGGCTTTACATCAATATAATTTAAAACCAATAGGACGATTGCTGAGTTATGCTGTCGCCGGGGTTCCTCCTGAAATTATGGGGATTGGCCCTATCAAAGCAATTCCAGTTGCTTTAAAACGAGCAGGTCTTACTTTAGATCAGCTGGATTGGATAGAGCTTAATGAGGCTTTTGCAGCGCAAGCATTGGCAGTGATTAAAGAGCTTGATCTCCCTCGAACCAAAGTGAATCCTTTAGGTGGAGCTATTGCTTTAGGACACCCTTTAGGTGCAACAGGTGCAATAAGAACAGCTACTTTATTGCATGGATTAAAAAGAACTAAAGGACGTTATGGCATGGTCACCATGTGTATTGGCACAGGCATGGGCGCTGCTGCAATATTTGAAGCTTTATAGTTCTTTAAGGCTCAGGGTAGCAAAGCGTTTAACTATTCTCATAGCTGGGTGAAAGCGAAAGCCGTAACCCTGGCTGCAATCTAACATTTCGAACGATTACCAAAGCGTAGGCCGAGCTGCACTTTTCTTCGCTCCAGCTCACTTTTGTAGAGAATATATTTTTAAATAAGATACTACTTAGTTTTTATCGCGGAATATAATGCGACCTTTGGTTAAGTCATAGGGAGTTAACTCGACTTTGACTTTATCACCGGTCAAAATTCTAATGTAATTTTTACGCATACGACCAGAAATGTGAGCAGTGATCACATGTCCATTTTCTAATTCAACCCGAAACATGGTGTTGGGTAAGGTATCTATAACCGTTCCAGCCATTTCTATATGATCTTCTTTTGCCATAGGTCTCTCAGTGATGTACAAATTTATAAGATTTATTATTATATACTTACTGCGTGTATACTGCACTAAAATGAAGAAAATGGCAATCTACGCTTATTAAAATTTAATTATTGTATTATTTCGTCATTGGTCTACTCCAGACATTATGGACTCGTCATTAATACAATTGCTCTTATCTTGCTTTATTGATATTAACTAATCCAGGAATATCTTCAGCTACAAATACATCGGCAACATACTCAGCATAGTATTTCTCTTGACTGATTTGTGCGCGACTTGGTCTAATCAGCCCATGCAGATTCAATTCATTTTTTTGTAATTCAAAACTAAGCGTCCTAATCTGATCTGGAGTAACACTTTGTTCAAATAGTCTCTTTGCTGTATTGAGAAAACACTGCATTTCCTCATCAAATATTGCTTTATCTTGCATATATTTTGTTTTTACTTCAAGTGTATCTGTAAATGCAGGTTCTCTAGGAGGCTTAGGAACCATTTTCCAGCCCTCATGGGTTAAACCCAGTCGAAGATGTTTTACCATCTCATGTTCTTGAGAGTAATATGAAACAGTTATTATCCCTGCTGAATTATCACTTATTAAAAATACAGCCTTAGTTTCTTTTTTTGTAGCACCGTGGTTTTCCAAAATATCATGTAATTGGTTACTGCTAAGTTTTCCAAAAATAATAGAAACTTTAGATTCTGATTCATTATTTTGTTTTGACTCCATAGGCAAATACTCCGGGTTATATAGTAACTAAATTGTCAATCATTGAAGCCATAACAGGATGAAATGGTAATGGTATGTCTATATTGTATAATAATAGTACACTGTTGTTGTTATTTGAAATATTAAGTAAGGATGATATTCCATTGACCTTGCTTTGTAGGGTGTTCTAATGATTGAGATAATATATGAATAAATTCTTTTCGCTCGATAACTTTAGCGCCTAAACTTTGTAAATGATTGGTTGGAATTTGGCAATCAATAAAATCAAAATTCCATTTTACCATTGTTTTACATAAATAATAAAAAGCAATTTTTGATGCATCTGTTATCTTGTGGAACATCGATTCACCAAAAAAAGCATGACCTAAACTCAGCCCATATAAGCCCCCTACAAGTTCATTTTCATACCATATTTCAAAGGAATGAGCATAACCCATAGTATGTAAACGAGTATATGCTTCGATCATTTCTTTCGTTATCCAGGTATTATTTATTCGTGCAGTACTCGTGGCGCATGCAGTAATTACTTGTTTAAATGCTGTATCTATTGTGAATCTAAAGGATTTTTTTAATGATTTTTGTAAACTGCGAGACACTTTAAATTCATTGGGAATCAATATAAGTCTTGGATTTGGAGACCACCAGAGAATAGGTGTTCCTGGCTCATACCAGGGAAAAATTCCTTGTCTATAAGCTTGAAGTATACGTTGGGGTGATAAATCACCGCCAATGAATAATAGGCCTTGCTCATCACTTGTTTCCGGATTTGGAAAGAAGTGGATTTCATTATAGCTCAATACAATCTCCTAGATTTATAAAGATTTTTTTCTTAAAAATCTTTTTTATTCTACAATTATTATAAACCGAGAAAAAGTAGTAGAGACCTGCTGCGCAAGCTAAAGGTATCGAATCTGCTAACATATTAGCCCCTTTTGTTTGTGTGCTACGGTTTCTACTACTTTTTCTAGGTTAAGAACTGGAGGAAATAATTGGATTATTTGTATAGCCTGGGAAATATTTTAATGCTTTTGAGTCTTTGTTTTAGAAAAGTACTCCTTTTGCGTATAATATTTGTACTATCTGATTTATCCTTTTTGCTTTATGGAGCATTGGCTAATGTACCTCCCGTTGCATATTGGGCTATCGCATCTTTAATCATTAATTTCGTACAGATTGGTATTTTGTTAAGAGATATGATACCTAGAGACTTGCCATATGACTTGCAACAGATAAAAGATTTATTTTTTTCAAGTGTGCAAACAAGTGATTTTATTCGTCTTATTAAATTAAGTTACCGAGGTACTTCCAGCAATAAAAAAATGCTGACTGAAGGGGAGCCTGTAGAAAATTTAATGTTGATCACTCAAGGTTTGGTTTATATTGAGGTAGATGGGACTACTATTGAGGTAGGTCCATATCATTTTATTGGTGAGATGAGTTATTTTAGTGATGGTAAGGCCAGCACTACCATACATTCTCGAGAACCAGTAGATTTTTTATATTGGCGTTATTCTGATTTGCGCCGCTTACAAGAAAAAAACCCTGCCTTATTTATGAAAATGGTTGAAGCTATGGGGAAAGATATTATGCTGAAAATGCTTCATCAAAATAAAACACCAGGGGCATCATAAATTGGCAGCTCTATTAGGGCAGCAAAGCAGAGTATTACATTATAAGTTAGCTTCACCGCACCAGATTTCAATTAAACGTTACTTCCTAAATTCAAATCCAAGAATTGTTCTGCATCAAGAGCAGCCATACAACCAAAACCTGCAGAGGTAATGGCTTGTCGGTACACATGGTCAGCCACATCACCACAAGCAAATACACCGGGAATAGAAGTACTGGTTGCCATACCTTCCAGTCCTGATTTGATAACGATATAACCATTATTCATGATCAGTTGATCTTTAAACAAATCAGTATTAGGAGTGTGTCCTATAGCAATGAATACACCATCGACATTTAATAATTCCTTTGCATCATTTTGTACATTACGAATTAAAGCTCCAGTTACTTTTTTATCATCACCAATGACTTCCTCAAGAGTGGAGTTCCAAATTATTTTAATATTGCCATTACGTGTTTTTTCAAAGAGTTTATCCTGAAGGATTTTCTCAGCGCGCAGACTGTCGCGTCGATGTACCAAGGTTACAGATGAAGCGAGATTAGACAAATAAAGCGCTTCTTCAACCGCAGTATTTCCTCCACCAATAACACAAACTTCTTTATTGCGATAAAAAAAGCCATCACAAGTGGCGCAGGCAGAAACGCCTCGGCCTTGATAAGTTGATTCTGACTGTAATCCCAGATACCGCGCAGAAGCTCCAGTGGCGATGATCAGGGCATCACAGGTATAAATATCACTATCACCATGCAATGCAAAAGGTGCTTGTGTTAAATTAGCTTTAACAATATGATCAAAAATTATTTGAGTATCAAAGCGTTCTGCATGTTTTTGCATACGCTCCATCAAGGCAGGGCCTTGTAGTCCCTCGATGTCACCAGGCCAATTATCAACGTCCGTTGTGGTTGTTAATTGACCTCCTGGTTGCATTCCAGTGATTAAAACCGGATGAAGATTGGCTCTTGCAGCATAGACTGCAGCGGTGTAACCTGCTGGCCCTGAACCTAATATGATTAAGCGGTGGTGATTGCTTGAGCTCATTGTCTCTGCCTTCCTTAATATTTTGATATTTTGTGTTAAGATGGCGAATATTATGACAAAAACAACTATATGAAAATACCTATGGAAAAACAACTTTCAGGAAAAAAATCCGGTACTTCTAAAAAGCACATGCCCAGCTATGTTGTAAAGCGACTTAGCGAGGGTAGTTTTATATTAATTTTAACAAGTGCTCTTTTTGTGCTCTTATCTTTACTGACTTATAAAATCAGCGATCCTGGATTTTCACATGCTTCACGATCTGGAGTAGTTGTTGCAAACTCAGGAGGACAAGTAGGTGCTTATATTGCAGACGCTCTTTACTTTGTGTTTGGGTATTTTGCCTATTTAGTTCCTGTCGCTTTTGTTTATATTTCCTGGACCTTATTACATGATCTTCGTGCATTAAAGATCCTTGATAAACGCGTTTTAATTCTTCGTTCTGTTGGACTGATGCTTATGTTTTCTGGTGGTTGTGGCTTATTAAGCCTCGAGGCAGAGATGAATCAATTGGATTCTATTCATGGAGCCGGAGGATTTATAGGACAGGCTGTTGGTGGTGGTTGGTATCAAATGCTGAATTTACATGGAGCAAGCTTGGTTCTATTGGCTATGCTTTTGGTAGGAACTACCTGGCTAACCGGTTTGTCATGGATAAGGGTGATTGAGCTGATCGGTTTTTATACATTATTCGCTGTAAATTATATTTCTAAAGCAATACAAAAAGTAATACATCTTTTTAAGGCTCAAGTTGAACGTTCCAGCTCAAGAGAAATAACCAAAATACCTCGTGCAAAAACTACTCCGAAATTATTTAAATCAAAAGTAGAGAAAGAAAAAGAGGTGATAGCTTCTCCTATTTTAATTACTAATGAAATAAAACCTGAAATTGTTAAACCGGTTAAAGAAATAAAGGAAATCCGTATTCCAAAAGTAAGTACTTCCGGTGAATTGCCCTCTCTAAGCTTATTAGATAAAGGACAGCCTGGAAAACCAATGGGAGGATACACACATCAAGAACTAGAAAATTTATCACGGGAAGTAGAGCAACATTTACTGGATTTTGGCATTCAGGCGGGTGTGGTAGCTGTACATCCTGGTCCTGTGGTAACTCGTTTTGAATTACAATTGGCAGCAGGTGTAAAAGTAAGTAAGTTGACTGCGCTGGCTAAAGATTTAGCCCGTTCTTTATCTGTAATTTCAGTTCGTGTTGTTGAAGTAATCCCAGGTAAAACTGTAGTTGGATTGGAGTTACCCAATCATTCGCGAGAAACTGTTCGGTTATCAGATGTTTTGTTAGCGGATGTATATCAGCAGGCTCATTCACCGATTACCTTAGCCTTAGGTGTTGATATTGCAGGCCATCCCGTAGTGGTTGATTTGGCAAAAATGCCGCATTTATTGGTTGCTGGGACCACCGGTTCTGGTAAATCGGTTGGTATTAATGCCATGATTCTAAGTATCTTATTTAAGGCAACTCCCGATCAGGTACGTCTCATTATGGTTGATCCTAAAATGTTGGAGTTATCAGTTTATGATGGTATTCCACATTTGTTGACTCCTGTGGTTACTGATATGAAAGAGGCGGCCAGTGCTTTGCGTTGGTGCGTCGAAGAGATGGAGCGTCGTTATAAACTGATGGCTGCTTTGGGTGTAAGAAACTTGGCAGGTTTCAATAGTAAAATTGCTGAAGCGATTGCTGATGGTCAACCTTTGGTTAACCCTTTATGGAAGCCTGTTGATTCAATGGATGAAACAGCCCCAGAGTTGGAGCTTTTACCCTATATTGTCGTCGTGATTGATGAGCTTGCCGACATGATGATGGTTGTAGGCAAGAAGGTAGAACAGTTAATCGCACGTATTGCTCAAAAGGCCCGTGCTGCTGGAATTCATATGATTCTTGCTACACAGAGACCTTCGGTGGATGTTTTAACTGGGCTGATTAAATCAAATATTCCTACAAGGATGTCATTTCAAGTTTCGTCAAAAATTGATTCTCGTACTATATTAGATCAACAAGGTGCTGAACAATTATTGGGGCATGGAGATATGCTCTATTTGGCACCAGGAAGTGGAGCACCTTTACGTGTTCATGGGGCTTTTGTTGATGACAAAGAGGTTCATCGTATTGCTGATGACTGGCGAGCTCGAGGGGAGCCTGATTATATTGAGGATATTTTAAAATTATCTAGTGATGGTAATGAAGGTGGAGCAGATGAAGAGGGTCAATCTACTACTGAGGATGATGATCCTCTTTATGATCAAGCAGTAGAATTCGTTATTCAAACACGTAAGGCAAGTATATCCGCAGTTCAACGACGTTTAAAAATAGGTTACAACCGTGCAGCAAGAATGGTTGAGGAAATGGAACGAACAGGAATTGTGGGGCCATTAGATGGCGGTTATCGTGATGTCTTGGTTTCATCCGTGACGGAGGATTAACAATGAAAAAAATATTAATCGCATTACTCTTAAGTATTTCTATCGCCGGATTTTGTGAAACACCTGATGCATTGTTGCAGGGCAAATTAAATAGCATACGCTCAATGACAGCTGTTTTTAAGCAAACAGTAAAAGCAAAACATCGAGTCGTATCTCGTTCATCAGGAACTATGGCATTACAAAGACCAGGTCGATTTCGTTGGCAGACGACACAACCTATGGCGCAGTTAATGGTAGCTGATGGTCAGAAAATTTGGGTCTATGACAAGGACCTAGAGCAAGTGACTGTTAAAGCGCAACAAAAAGGTTTAGGGGGAACTGCGGCTTTATTCTTGAGTGGATATGATGATACTGTAACCCGAGATTTTAAGGTGACTCAGAGTAATGTGGGTAAGGATCTTGTTTTTGATTTGAAATCAAAATCACCTAAAGCAAATTTCCAACGGATAAAATTGATGTTTCGCCAAAATACTTTAACAGGATTGGAGCTTTATGATCAATTGGGTCAAGTGACAACTGTCCAATTATTGCAAATCAAATTAAACCCTAAATTAGCCGCTAGTGTGTTTCAATTCAAAACGCCAAAAGGGGTTGATGTGGTTCGGCAATGAGCTTATTTAAGACGATACCTACACCACCATTAGCAGAACTTTTAAGACCCAAAAGTCTGGATGAAGTAATTGGGCAAAGTCATTTATTGGGAGAGGGAAAATCACTACAGCTTAGTTTTGCTGGGAAAAAACTTCACTCAATGATTTTATGGGGGCCTCCAGGAGTTGGTAAAACGACGATTGCCCGCATTGCTGCTGAAGCTTTTGACTGCGAATGGATAGCCCTTTCCGCGGTTTTCTCCGGTGTTAAGGACATCCGTGCTGCAGTTGAAAAAGCCCAAGAAAATCTGATTTATGGTAAACATACTTTATTGTTTATTGATGAAATTCATCGTTTTAACAAAGCGCAACAAGATGCATTATTACCTTATACTGAATCAGGTTTAGTGACATTCATAGGGGCTACCACTGAAAATCCTTCTTTTGAAGTAAATTCAGCTTTACTGTCACGCGCCCAGGTTTATGTTTTAAAGTCTTTGACTGATGAAGAATTAGAACGTTTGTTCCAAAAGGCATACAGGGCTGTTTTATCTCACATCCAGTTTGATGATGATGCAATAGAAATGCTTGTCGGATTTGCTGATGGTGATGCTCGACGATTATTGAATAGTCTTGAACAATTGCATGCAGCATGTACCACAATGAATAATGTACATGTGACTAAAGAATTTGTTATGAATTCACTGACAGAACAGGTCAGACGTTTCGATAAAGGCGGCGACAATTTTTACGATCAAATTTCTGCGCTGCATAAATCAGTGCGCGGCTCTCATCCTGATGCAGCACTTTATTGGTTATGCCGTATGTTAGATGGGGGAGTGGACCCTCGTTATTTGGCACGGCGTATTGTTAGAATGGCATGGGAAGACATTGGTTTAGCTGATCCACGTGCTGTCCAAATCGCAAATGATGCCGCACTTACTTATGAAAGACTGGGCTCTCCTGAGGGAGAGCTTGCTCTTGGAGAAGCTGTTATTTATTTATCGATTGCTGCAAAAAGTAATGCAGCTTATATCGCATTCAACCAGGCTATGGATTTTGTAAAGCGGGATAAATCTAGAGAAGTGCCCATTCATTTGCGCAATGCTCCTACTCGTTTAATGAAAAAAATAGGACATGGAAAAGAGTATCGTTATGCTCATGATGAGCCTCATGCTTATGCAGCTGGAGAACATTATTTACCTGATGGGATGCAAGAGCCTGGCTGGTATAAGCCAGTAAATCGTGGTTTAGAAATAAAGATTACCGAGAAGTTAGACCTTTTAAAATCATTGGATGAAAAAAAGCGAGAGTCGTAGTTCAAACTACTAAAAAAGTAGAGAGTAGATCCTTCACTGCCTTACAAGCCACGGAACGTAGATAGCATTTAGAGCCTTAATTTTAATACAGTGAACGGCACTGATTCTCTGGAGCGACTCTTTTCTCAGTTTTGTATTGCTACGCTTATAATTTACAATCCAGAGTATTCCAACTCGACTCAATAATATTTGCTCCTGCTTCATGATATCGGCTGTAATTAAATACCAATGGTTTACTAGAGCTAAAAAAAGGCGCATATAAATTTTTATAAGCTATTTGGCTATCTGTAAGGAATACCGAACATGTATTCGGTAACAACGCTGCTACACTTTTGATATTTTTATAGCGAGAATTTTCACTGATGTAACTGTGATCAAAACCTAAAAAAGCTAGGTAAGGCTCTCCATAACTTTCATTTTCAATAATTTTTGCTGCCTTGCCATTGAAACAATGAATTCTGAAGTGTTCATCTCCATTTAAGTATCTGATTTGAAAACTTCTAATAGAGGATAAGATTGCAGGATAAGAATCCAGAGCAACTATACGAATACCAGATTTTTTGGCTGTTTTTACTATATCTGTATAACCAGAAAATCCACATTCACTTGTTACATCTTTGAAATGCAAATAAGCAGCAAGTTCAGCAGGCAACTCTTTATTAGGGCTATTGAAATACTCATCAAGCAATTTTTGATGGCGATCATAAAAGAGAAACTCAAAAAACAAGGTTTTTATTCCTAATTTTTTAAAGTATTCCAGATTTTCTATAAGAAATTTTTTAGGAAATTTATGATGATGAATTTCACCTATGTAGATTCCTTGAGGAAGAGAATTTTTATTTTTTAATTCTTTGAATGTTTTTTTTAATGCTTCTTTTCTTTGGGGTACTGATAAATAGGAATGTGACGATTGTGGAAAACTCCAACAGGATGGGGAATAACTTGTTTGCCGTGCTAAATCAACAGACAATTGACGTAATGATTTAATTTCGGATACATATTCTTCCGTTGACTTATTATGCCAAAGAAGGTAGAGATTACCATCCCAGCCTGAAGAAAAGGGTAGTTGGGTTAAATGAAGTTGTAGTTTTTCATCAAAATCCGTATAAGTGATTAGAGCGTCCAACTCATCGGGGTAGTACTCAAAATGAATTTGTCGTTTTTCATCATCAAAATAAATTTTGATGCTCCCCCGTGGGAAGCCTTTTTCAACCAAAGCCTCAATAAGTTCCTGATAACATTGTTTGATGATCGGATAGTTGATTTCATCAATGGATTCGCTTTTTGTTCCTATTAAAATACATATGCTCATGAGTAAGCCCTCTAACTTTAACAAGGGCGCTTTTTTGAGATTATCCTGAACACTGGTATTGGGAATGCGGGGAAGTTATAGCGCCAAATTCAACTGCACATGCCCAACCTGAAAAACAATGTTCAGGCAGCTCATGCACATAGTCATATTGGAACGCATAATTGTCATAAAATTACTTTTTTGAATAATTTAATTACAATATCTATATCATGGTTATTTTTTTATGTCAATAAAAAAAATCGGGGCTTTTTAAGCAATTAATTGCATGATTTTAAATGTATTTTCATTTTACTTTAAATTTGTTACAGTCATCTTATTAATTAAAATAATTTCATCCAGTATGCATTATTCTAATTACCAAACATGTGCTGTAAGACCGCAAATACCTCTTTCTGAGTGGGATATTTTATCCAGCCTGCCAACTGCTTTGGTAATTATCAATTCACAAGGACGAATTGTGTGGTTAAATCCTCCAGCAGAAGCAATGTTGGGATATGGATTATTTGATTCATTATGGTTGGATGTGATTTTACGTGCTTTTGCTCCTCGTGCTGATGATGGCCATGAAGTTTCTCTGGCGGATGGCCGTCGTGTCCATGTAGCGATTGCAACCTTGGACAGTTTGCCGGGCATATTAGTCAGTTTAACTGATATAACTGCCACACGAGATTATGAGAAAGCTAAAGAAAATGAAAAACAATTGGTCTCAATTGGTACAATGACTGCGCAACTCGCACATCAGATTAGAACTCCTTTGGCTTCAGCGATGTTGTATACAGAACATTTGAATAATCTTCCTGATTTGGATGTGCGTACCCAAAATTGGATACATCGATTGCAAGAGTGTCATACAAGCATTGAGCAGCAAATTCAGGACTTATTGTTGTTTGCTCGAGGTACTACAATAGAGCCGACACGTATAGATATGAACTATTGGTGCTCCTTACTCGTACAACGTGCGCAGCCTTATGTTTTAGCTCGTAATGTAACCTTCAATGTGAACAATCGACTGATTTCCAGTGAATCATTAATCCACGCAGAATCATTAATTGGTTCTGTTTTAAACTTGGTGATCAATTCATTGCAATCTGATGCAACAGAAATTAATTTAACACTTGCATCTATGGATGATTCAGGTATACAAATATCAGTAGAGGACAATGGTAAAGGAATGCCTGAAGAAGTAAAGAATCAGGCTTTTTCCCCTTTTTATACTACAAAGGCGCAAGGAAATGGTTTAGGTTTGGCGGTTGTTTATGCTGTAGTAAAAGCACATGGAGGTCGATTGAGTCTGGAGTCTACAGAAGGGGTTGGAACTCAAGTTAATTTGTTTTTGCCATAATATTTTAGGTTGTCATCCTGAGCATTTTGAAGTGTCTTTTGCTTGAGTTTTTAAGAGGTGCTTTACCACGCACGGATGATATCCTTATTTATAACACTTAGAAAAAGGACTTTTTATGAGTCATGTTTTAATCGTTGAAGATGATCCAGTATTAAGAGAAGCGCTGGCTGAAACAATGACTATTGCTGGCCATACATATATTACTGCTAAAGATGGCAGGGAAGCTTTGGCTCTTCTTGAAATTCATAATCCATCAGTGGTATTAACGGATATTCGCATGGATGAACTTGATGGAAATCAGCTATTGGCTGAGATCCAAAAAAGAAGATTGGGACTACCTGTAATTTTGATGACTGCTTATGGATCAGTACAAGATGCAGTGAATGCTATTCATAACGGTGCGGTGGATTATTTACAAAAGCCATTTAGTGCTCAAGTGTTAACTGAAAAAATAAATCAATATATTAAACTTGAGTTTGATGAAAATACCGGAGAGCCCATTGCCCAGGATCCTAAAAGTCAGGCCTTACTGACAATGGCATTAAAAGTAGCCCAATCGGACGTTGGTGTGATGATTAGCGGAGAGAGTGGCACGGGTAAAGAAGTTTTAGCTCATTTTATTCATGATCATTCACCCCGGAAAAAACAACCTTTTATTGCGATTAATTGTGCTGCAATTCCTGAGCAAATGCTCGAGGCCACTTTATTTGGTTATGAAAAAGGCTCATTTACAGGGGCTTATAAATCAACGGCTGGAAAGTTTGAACAGGCGCAAGGGGGGACTTTGCTTCTTGATGAAGTGAGTGAAATGCCTTTAAGCTTACAAGCTAAATTGCTTCGAGTTTTGCAAGAAAAAGAAGTAGAGCGAATTGGAGCCAATAAAACAATTAGTTTGGATGTTCGCATTTTAGCTACGACCAACCGACAGCTTAAGGATGAAGTGAAGGCTGGTCGGTTTAGGGAAGATTTATTTTATCGTTTGAATGTATTCCCATTGCAGTGGCATCCTTTACGCGAAAGAAAAAATGACATCATTCCTTTGGCTAACTATCTGATTCGTAAACATTGCCAGCACAAGCAACCTGTGATCCCGGTGATTTGTCCAGCAGCTCAGAAGTTAATGTTGGCTTACCCATGGCCGGGAAATGCGCGGGAATTAGATAATGTGATTCAAAGAGCATTAGTTTTACAAACTCAAGGTATTATAGAAGTAGAGCATTTACAATTGTCATTGAACGCTGCCTTGGTTCCTGAAACTACTCCAGCTGCTAATAGTAAAAACCTTCAAATTCATGAATTTGAATTAATTGAAAAAACTTTATTGGAGAATGAAGGAAATAGACAGAAAGTAGCAGCTTTATTGGGAGTAAGTGAACGAACATTACGCTATAAATTAGCGAAAATGCGCGAGGAAGGGTATACAGTATAAAAAATTGTATCACTTTGGTGCAATGACAGATTATGGTATCCTATGAGAGGCTGCTGTATGGTGCCAGGTCAGCAGAAAAAAAGGATAAAACGCCAAATAAGTATGAGGTAAATAAGGATATGAGTGATATTAATACAGTGAATCTGCTAAATCAGATAAAGACAATGTCTGCCAAGGCAGAAGGTTCAGTGATTGAAACAGAAGCAAATCAATCTCCTTTTGGTACGGTTTTTCAACAGGCATTAAATCAAGTCAATGAGTTAAATCAATCTGCAGACGCTTTAAAAGCACGTTTTGAAATGGGAGACCCTAACGTGAGTTTAGGGGAAGTAATGATAGCTGCCCAAAAAACTAATTTGGGGCTTGAGGCTACTGTTCGAGTTCGTAATAAAGTGGTACAAGCATATCAAGAAATTATGAATATGCCAGTATAATTAGGAGCTCGATATGGCATTGGCTGATAGTGCATCAACTGTAGCAGCAAAATTTGCAAATCTTTCTATTGCGCGACAAATTGGTTTGCTCGTGGGTGTGGCTGCAAGTATTGCAATCGGTTTAGCAGTTGTTTTATGGTCTCGTGATCCGAATTATGTTCCTTTATACACGCAAATGAATGCGCGTGATGCAGCCGAAGTAGTCTCTGCCCTTGAGCGTAATGGCATTGATTTTAGGATTGATAATAACAACAGCATGATTATGGTTGCAGCCGATAGTCTGCAAAACGTACGTCTTAAACTGGCAATGGAAGGATTACCTCGTGATTCTGTAGGTTCAGGAGAGCTTTTTTCCAGCTCTAATGCGTTCAACAGTAGTCAATTTATGGAAAACGCACGTTACAAGCAAGCTTTAGAGGCTGAGCTTGCTCGTACTATAAGTAAATTTAATGATATTAAATCAGCTCGAGTTCATTTAGCAATTCCACGTGAATCTGCGTTTGTTCGTGATGCTCATGAGCCTAGTGCTTCTGTTTTTCTTGATGTTTATTCAGGTTTGGAGCTTAAAAAACATACAATTGCTGCAATTGTAAATTTGGTTGCATCCAGTATTCCAAGTCTTTCTGCAAGTCGGGTAACGGTTGTTGATCAGGATGGACAATTGTTAAATGAAGGCGGTGGGCAAACCCCTTTTACAGATACAGAGCGTTTTTTAGATTACAGACAAAATTTGGAACATCAATATGCTCAAAAAATTCAAGATATTTTAACACCAATACTTGGTTATGGTCGGGTTAGAGCAAAAGTTTCTGCTGATATAGATTTTACCAGTTATGAACAAACACAAGAAATGTTCAATCCCGAACTGCCTTCATTGCGTAGCGAACAAACTATGGAAGAAAAACGTAGTGTTTCAAATGAAGCAGTTGGAGTCCCTGGTACGTTATCTAATATACCGCAAGCTAAACCTACTCTTAATCCCAAGAACGCACCTCCTAAAAATGTACCGCCAAATGAGCCACCACAGACAGCAACAGATACTAATCAAACCTCGGATTTGCGTACGCAAAGTACGAAGAATTTCGAGTTGGATAAAACAATTAGTCATACCAAAAATCAACCCGGAACGATTAAACGACTTACTGTTGCAGTTTTGGTAGACAACAGAGCGGTAATGGATGAGAAAACTAAAAAAATGACTAAGACTCCTTTGACGCAAAAGGAAATACAGCAAATTAAAATACTTGTTGCAGATGCAATTGGATTAAATGTACAGCGTGGTGATAGTTTAAATGTGATCAATACTGATTTTGTTAAACCCGACCCTATAGTTGCTATTCCCGAAGAGCGTTTTTGGCAAAAAGATATTTTCTGGTCCATAGTGAAGCAAACGACAGCTGCTTTATTTGTTTTAGCTTTAATTTTTGGTGTGCTAAGACCCATGCTAAAAACACTGGCCAGTAACCGAAATGTCCGAGGTGTTCCAGATGATGAGCACCCTACATCAGACTTGACCTACGATGGAACAATTTCAATCAAAGAAGCAAATGATTATGAATCGCAGTTAAATTTATTACGCCAGGTTGTTGATAAAGAACCCAAGCGCGTAGCACAGGTAGTTAAAAATTGGGTTGATCGGGGGTAATTATGGATGGAATAGAGCGCGCCGCCATCTTGCTATTAAGCATGGGTGAAAAAAATGCTGCTGAAGTATTAAAACATCTTGAGCCGAGACAAGTACAAAAGGTGGGTGTCGCGATGTCGACACTCAGTAATGTTACCAAGGTGAAAATGGAAAATGTGCTCGTCGAATTTACTAGTGCTATTGGCGAACAAACCAGTTTAACAGTAGATACAGAACATTATTTACGTACTGTACTCATTGAAGCTTTAGGATTAGAAAAGGCAACTCCTTTTATTGATCGAATCCTAATTTCTGATAAAGACAGTGGACTTAACCGGTTAAAATGGTTAGATGGTCGATTAATTGCTGATGTAATCCGTAATGAGCATCCACAAATTATTGCAACAATATTAATTCATTTGGATAGTGAGCAAGCAGCTGAAGTGGTACGCTATTTTAGTGTGGATAAACGATCGGAAGTATTATTACGGATGTGTAATATTGATACAGTAAAACCAGAAGCCATTTCAGAATTAGGACAAGTTATAGAGAAGCAGCTCAGTGGTCAGAAAGTAAGTAAATCTGCTTCAGTGGGAGGCATTAAGAGTGTTGCTGATGTAATTAACTATTTTGATGGTGCTATGGAAGAAGAAGTACTGAATAAAATTAAAGATTGGGATGAAGAGCTAAGCGAAAAAATCCGAGACAAAATGTTTGTCTTTGAGAATTTGGTGGATATGGATGACCGTAGCATGCAAACATTATTGCGTGATGTGACCCCTGAGCAATTAAAACTGGCTTTGAAAGGAACTACTGAGCCTACTAAGGAAAAAATATTCTCTAATATGTCTAAACGTGGTGCTGATTTATTACGAGAGGATATTGAATTACAAGGTCCTGTTAAAGTAGTTGATGTAGAGCGTGCTCAACGTGATATTCTGGCTATAGCAAAAGGCCTTGCAGACGATGGTAAGATTGCCCTAGGCTCCAAAGCTGGGGATGAGATGATTTAACCTATAAGCTGTAGTGCAAAGGACAAGGGTTATTTTTTTGATTTGCCGTACTTAAGTTATATTTTATGATTGGATATGATTTCAGGGATGATAAGTATATGTCGAATGAATTCGAGCCTTACCTAAAGAAAAATGAGAATAACAGCGAGTTTAGTATTTGGGAATATGAATCGATTATAAATAATGAAGCGAAAGTTGAAATTAATGAAGAGCAGCGTTTTCTCGCTGAGTGTGAGCGTTTAAAACAGGAAGCTAGAGACAAAGGCTATGCGGAAGGAATACAACAAGCACAGACTGAAATTAATGAAAAAAGAAAACAGTTTGTATATTGGTTTGATCTGCTACAAAAACCGATAAAACTTGTGGATGAACAGGTTACGCAAGAAATAATTCAAACAATAATTTGGTTAACTCAGCATTGTATTGGTGTAGAATTATCCGTTAATCCTGATAAATTAAAAGATTTACTCCATGCCATCAAATCCGAGTTGCCTTCCCTACAAACCTATAAAGTGCTTGCCATGCATCCAGAAGATGTCACCTGGGCCAAAAGTGAATTTGATGAAAAAGAGATACCAGGCCTGCAAGAGATTTTGATAGCAGATTCTTCATTAAATCGAGGCGACTTTTATTTAAAAGGTGAATATAGTGAGTTAGATGGTCGAGTATATACCCGTTTAGCCACTTTGTTTACAAAGTACGTTAATCACGATCTGATTGAACCTTTGCAAAACTAGGGTGAACAGATGAAAGTTTATGAGTCACATCTGGTCCAGATACTTCCTGAAATTCGTGAAAAAAAGCATTTAGGATTATTACATTGTGGCCGCATAAGTCGGGCTGTTGGCCTCACACTAGAGGCTAAAGGCTTTAATCAACCTGTTGGTGCACGTTGTTTTATTACTATTGATGAATCACGTACGATTGACGCTGAGGTGGTTGGCTTTAGCCAAGATCGCGTCTATTTGATGTCAATTGGTGCGATTCAGGGACTTGCTCCCGGGATGATTATTACCCCAACTGGGCGTGTTGCTCAGGTTGAAGTTGGGACTCAATTACTAGGGCGAGTTATCAACGGTTCTGGTGTTCTTATAGACGGAGGGCCATCTCTTGAGTTAAGTGAGGTATATCCTTTAGTTAGTCCTGCAATTAATCCTTTAAAAAGAGCTGTTATTGATACACCTTTAGATGTAGGGATACGCGCAATTAATGGATTACTTACTGTTGGGCGAGGCCAACGAATTGGATTATTTGCAGGGTCGGGAGTAGGAAAATCAGTTTTGTTAGGTATGATGACTCGTTTTACCAAAGCTGATGTGGTTGTTGTTGGTTTGATTGGCGAGCGAGGTAGAGAGGTCAAGGAATTTATCGAATTAAATTTAGGTGAAGAGGGTTTAAAGCGTGCGATTGTTGTTGCAGCTCCTGCTGATGAAAGTCCTTTAATGCGTTTACACGGTGCTAAAGTAGCTACGAGTATTGCCGAATATTTTCGCGATCAAGGCAAACATGTATTGCTGTTGGTAGACTCTTTAACTCGTTTTGCTCAGGCACAAAGAGAGATTGCTCTATCTATAGGTGAGGCGCCAGCAACTAAAGGTTATCCGCCTTCTGTGTTTGCCGAATTACCAAAACTCGTCGAACGTGCTGGTAATGGAGAGGCTGGTAGTGGTTCGATTACTGCATTTTATACAGTCTTAACTGAAGGCGATGATATGCAAGATCCTATTGCAGATGCAGCACGAGCTATTTTGGATGGACATATTGTTTTAAGTCGGTCTATCGCCGAAGAAGGACAATATCCTGCTATTGACGTGGAAGCTTCTATTAGTCGAGTAATGCAAGCTATAGTATCTGAGCAACAAATGAATGATATGCTATTATTCAAAAAGAATTTATCACTGTATGAAAAAAATAAAGACTTCATATTGCTTGGTGCTTATGCTACGGGGAGTGATCCGAATCTCGATAAGGCGATTCAAGCCCGAGATAAAATTCGAAAATATATGGAGCAAGGCATCAATGAACGGTTTCTTTATAAGGAAAGTGTGGATATGTTATCCCAGTTGGCATCATCCTTGGGAGCTAGTAGATGAGTCAGCGATTGGAACGTTTAAAACAGTTTTTGCAGATAAAAAAAGAAGCAACTCATGCTGCATATCAAGATCTATTAAAAGCGCAGGAGCAATTTAAGCTTAATAAGTTAAAGCATGATCAGTTAGTCGCTTATCGACAGGATTATCTAAAGCAAGTTGAGAAAATTGGTGAACAAGGAACAATTGTGGCTCGATTACGTAATCGCATCGATTTTATTAGCCATTTGGATACAGCTTTAATACAATTAAACGCACATTTAGCTCATTTAGGAAAAATGAAGACTAAGGCTGAGCTCAAATATAAACAGACAAAGATTTCCGAAGAAGGGGTTAGCCAA
The DNA here is from genome assembly GCF_001468035.1 of Legionella tucsonensis. GTDB lineage: Bacteria > Pseudomonadota > Gammaproteobacteria > Legionellales > Legionellaceae > Legionella > Legionella tucsonensis. The sequence continues at coordinate 1,554,099 of NZ_LNZA01000001.1, read as the reverse complement.
CTGGTAGACCGGGTTAACAAGGTCGAGCAACTCAAATTACAGCGCATCGAACAAAAAGAAAATGATGAGTATGCGCAAAAGCAATGGTATAGTAAAAAAATCAATGAGTAATCGAACACAGCGTGTGAGTGTAGTATTAAAAAGAGTTTGGATGCTTTTAGCTGTCCTAATTATCTTTATGGCTGTTTTATCCAGCATATTCCGCTCTCTAACTCCCTGGGCAAAAGAATATAAGGGTGAAGTAGAACATCATCTATCAATTCTTATAGGACAGCCTGTAACCATACAAACAATGGAAACAGGATGGTATTGGTTTCAACCTGTACTTAAATTAAATCAAGTTACTTTGGGAGATGATTCGGAACATAATTTTCGTATCAATAAATTGTTAGTCGGAATTAACTTATTTAAATCATTATGGAATTGGCAGATCCAACCGGGGGTTCTCTTTATTGATAATATGCATCTCAATTTGAGAGAAAAAGATAATCATTGGTCTATTGATGGTGTTGCAACCGATCTGCTAAATAATAACGATATGACGCCAGAGAAAACCAAACAGATTTTGATCTGGCTATCACAGCAGGAACACTTAATCATTAGGCACGTTTCAGCTTATTTCCATTTTAGCGACGGGGGCTTGATTCCTGTTAATGGTTTAAATGTATCGGTAGCAAATCGTAGCGGACATTATAAGTTTAAAGGAGAAGCTCGACTTGCACAAACAAGCAGTACTAATTTTCAACTATTAGGTGATGGATATTTTGATCCAGAGCATTTTGAGGATATTGAAGGGCAATTTTATTTTTCGGCTAAAAATATAGTACCTGCTCAATGGCAAAATTTGTTTCCTAAGACAACTGAGCATTTTGAAGGGGGGAAGGGCAATATTAATTTATGGCTTGATGTACATCATGGTGCGGTTTCTTCAGTGCAAGCACAGATAGCATTTAAACGACTGGCATGGAGGTTATTGAATAATCAGCACAGCCAACTTGTCCAATCATTTTTTGCAAATCTCTCATGGAAACCCGATAATTTAGGTTGGCAGCTCCAGGCTGATCCAATTAAATTGCGTATCGGTGGTGTGGCTTGGCCTGAGAATAAATTATTGCTTAAATACAATAAAGAACAACAAAGTTATCTTTTATTTGTAAAATCAATTATTATTGAATCGTTGTTTTCTGATGCAATTAACTGGCCTAAAAGTATCGAGAACATATTGGCTATGAAACCACAGGGAGTCTTAAAAGACACTCAGATTCTTTTCTCATTAAATACCAATGTTTCAGTTATTCCTCCAATCCCTGTTTTTAGTATGATTACTGCAAATGAACGTTTGCAATCAGAAGCTTCAACCTTACTGGGAACAACTCAAAATACTGCTGACATATTACAAAAAAGAGGGGATAACTTTTCCATTGATGACTATTCTATAAATTATGTTTTAACACGTTTTGAGCAGTTAGGATGGGATGCCAAAGATGATATTCCCCAAATAAAAAATCTTTCAGGTGTTATAAACTGGCAACCTGAACAAGGACGATTGGAGCTTGATTCTGAAAACACTTCGATAAGTGTGAATGGGTATCCAGAGCAAACATTCACCGTACTGAATGGTGCTTTTGACTGGAAAGAGTTAAGTGATGGTTTACGAGTCAGTATGGAACGATTTGTTGTAAGCCAGCCTGAGTTAACATTAAGTATGCAAGGTGCGGTAGATCAGGTAACTCGCCAATCTGTAGGGCATGTTCGTCTTGGTGCGGAATTTTCCGGTAAAAATTGGCAACAATGGGTGCCTTTTTTACCTAAAAAACACATGAAACCTAAATTGTATCTTTGGTTAAAAAATGACGTAAAACGGATTGCTAATGCGAGTGGAAGAGTAAGAGTTAATGGTTTGGCAAAAGATTTTCCTTTTGATAAAAATACTGGTGAATTTATTATAGAGAGCTATGCAAGTGGCGGTGAGATAGCAATCAACTCCAAATGGAAGGCTATCAAAGAAATTGATGGATTTATTCATTTAAAAAACCGTAATCTTAATATTGATATAGTCCATGCTAATTTCCAGGGTGTGCCTGCAAGAGAAATGCATTTGCGCATCGATGACATTGGAAAAAATAAAGAAAATTTGCTGGTGACCGGAAAAATTGATGCATCAGTACAAAAAATGATTAATTATGTTATGGCTTCTCCTTTAAAGAAAAAGCTAACGCTTTTAAAAATGTTGTCCATTAAAGGATCAGCCTTGCTCAATTTAAGCGTACAGGTTCCTTTATATCCAGAAAATGATGATGTACTTGCTAAAGGAAACCTTTCCTTTAAAAATAATACAATTACAGTGAATCATGAATTAGCCCAGTTTTCTGTGCAAAATCTATCAGGCGGGTTGATGTTTAATGAAACAGGGATAACAGATAGTTACCTCTTTGCCACAATCTTGGGGCATCCAATGAACATCAAAATTCAATCAGTTAAAACACCTATGCCTGCAACAACAATTACGATCAATGGGAAATGTACTGTTGATTCCTTGAAAAACCAATTTAAATTGCCGCATTTTTCTTTAGTTGATGGTTCATTAGACGTGAACGCAGTATTAAAGTTAAGTGATAAATCCTCTGAAGCAGACAGTATCAGTTTTAATAGTACTTTAGAGGGGATGGATGTTAATTTACCTGCGCCTTTAGGTAAAAAATCAAATGAAAAGACGCCGCTGGAATTAATTCTTGAGCTCAATGAGAAAAAATCAATGCGCTTACGAGGTAATTATGATAATCGTTTAAGTGCGGATCTATTATTCAAAAATTCTAAAGAGGGCTTTGCTTTTGATTCTGGGCAGTTGCGTTTAGGTGGTGTAAATGCTGTAAATCAAAAATTGCCAGGCCTTTCTGTGGTAGGTGTTTTAAAAGGATTTGATTTTCAGGAATGGAATGATATATACAGTGAATTTTATTCAGCAAAAGCAGACTCATCTATATTAAATAATTTGCGAATTATTAATGTCACTATAGATAAATTCAGTTTTTTGAAACAGCAATTTAATAAAATTATCGTCAAAGCAAAAATATTACCGAGTAAAGATTGGTCTTTTAATCTACAGCAAAAAAATGTTGCTGCTGACTTAACTTATCATGCGCCTACCAATGAATTAAGCGGCCATGTACATTATTTAAATTTGGATAAGATGGTTACTACAGGTAAAGAATTTTCTGAAACGACGCAAATGCATCCAAATCAAATACCAAATCTTAATTTGCGTGTTGATAATTTATCTGTGGGGAAGGTGCAAGTGGGTGATGTAACTTTGAAGAGTAAATCCACCACTGAAAAATGGAAAGTGGATTATTGCCAGATTACATCCCCAGTCTATCAATTTAATGTTCAGGGAGAGTGGATTCAAAAAGAAAATGTAAATCAGACAAATCTTGATGTAAAACTGAATATCACTAATTTAGCTAAAACTTTAGAGCGCTGGAATGTAACTCCTGTTGTTCATGCAAAAAAAGGATATATGGAATTTCATGGGGGTTGGAAAAAGAGTTTGCATCAATTTTCCCTTGCCTCGCTCAAAGGGAATATATATTTACAACTTAAAAACGGAAGAATTACGCATTTAAGCAAAGAGACAGAAGAAAAGTTAGGTCTAGGTAAATTATTAAGTATTCTAAGTTTGCAGACCATACCTCGTCGCTTACAATTGGATTTTAGCGATTTGGCACATCAAGGATATAGTTTTGATATTTTTCAGGGAAATTTTATCGTGAATAAGGGGATTATGAGTACACAGGATAGTTATCTTGATGGTCCTGTTGCTTATGCAAGTATGAAAGGAGATCTTGACTTAGTTAAGCATACCTATGATCTGAACTTGAAAATATCTCCGCATATAACAGCAAGTTTACCTGTTGTTGCAACGATTGCTGGTGGTCCTGTAGCGGGTGTTGCAGCTTGGGTCGCGAACAAAATTATTAATCAGAGTATGCAAAAAATCTCTGCATACAGTTATAAAATTTCAGGGCCATGGAGTAAGCCTGTTGTACAACAGCTTGGAATGGTAAAAAAAATAATGAAAAGAGAAGAATCATTATCGGAGAATAGGTAGTTTTATAGTCTGAGGTAGCTCAGTAAAGCCTGAGGTAAAGTACATCAATATCCGAAATTTCGAGTTTTGTTCGGTGTATTGTCATTAAACTAAGGATCTAAATGTTGTTCCACATGAGCGACTTTGTTCTCGGGACGGAAGTAAGGGTCAAGAACTATTAATTTAATAGTGTCGCTGTGCTGTATCTAAGCGATTAAATTTAATTAAAAAATGAAGACTTAAATGTTGCATCTAATATTTGATCGTTATTGGGATATTTGCTTATTAAAGGAAAGCCCAGAGAATACACCTTACTCCATTACTCGAATGGTTTTGAGTGCTGTCTTATTGGCTTTACTTATGACGATCGAATGGGACTCTTTTTATTTCAACTCTTCTGAAGAGATGATAAATAATGTATTCATTTCAGTATGTTTAATTATCTCTTATATTATTTATACTTATCTTGCTTTGTTTTTTAAAGGATTGACTCCGAGACTTGTGCAGACAGCCACTTCATTGTACTGTATCAGTATTATTATCCATATATTAGTTATTCCTTTATTGATTATTGCACCATATCTTTCTCTGGCTAATTTAAGAAATCCTTTATTTTTATTTATTGGCATTCTTTATTTATTTTTGAGTTTGGGATTATCTGTTTGGCAGTTTGTTATTACAGCATATATATATAAGTTCGCATTAAACATTACAGCAATTCAATCTGCATTGGCTGCATTTGGTTTAATAGCGGTTAATATTTTAACTATTTCTTTATTACAATGAGATTAGGATTATCATGCATTTACATATTTTAGGTATAAGCGGAACTTTTATGAGTGCTTTAGCTTTGTTGGCGCGTGATGCAGGGTATAAGGTTACTGGAAGTGATGCCAACTGTTACCCTCCAGTAAGTGATTTACTCGCAGCAAAAGAAATAACCTGGGCTGAAGGCTATGATGATACTACTTTAGCATTACAAGCAGATCTGATTATTGTGGGCAATGCCATTAAAAGAGGTATGCCGGTACTTGAGGCTGTAATTGAGTCAGGCAAACCATATACTTCTGGACCACAATGGCTTGCTGAAAATATTTTATCGAGATATCAAGTGATCGCTATTTCTGGTACTCACGGTAAAACAACAACTACTTCAATGGCTGCCTGGATTTTACATCAAGCAGGACTTAATCCTGGATTTTTAATTGGTGGGGTATCATCTGATTTTCAGACAAGCTCTTGTCTTGGTACGGGTAAATGGTTTGTAATTGAAGCAGATGAATACGATAGTGCTTTTTTTGATAAGCGTCCTAAGTTCATGCATTATCGTCCAAGAATCGCCATTTTAAACAATCTGGAATTTGATCATGCAGATATCTATCCTGATTTAGCAGCGATCCAATTACAATTTCATTATCTGATGAGAACTATCCCCGCAAGTGGGGTTGTGATTAAGCCTCAAGATGATAAAGCACTTAATGAAGTGATTACTCGTGGTCAATATTCGCGAGTTGAAGAGCTGAGTTTAGATGGTGATGCGCAATGGACAGCACGATTAATTGAAGAGAATGGTTCGGCATTTAAAGTCTTACATCATGGTAAGGAAGTTGCTGAAGTAAGATGGCCTTTAATTGGGCGCTTTAATGTGGAAAATGGTTTGGCTGCTCTTGTTGCCAGTGTAAATGCTGGAGTACATCCAGAAGTCGCAGCTGAAGCTTTAGAGCGTTTTACTCCAGTAAAGCGTCGTTTAGAGGTTCGATCCAATAAATACGGTATAACACTTTATGATGATTTTGCGCATCATCCTACAGCCATCATGCGAACAGTTGATGCTTTAAAACAAAGTAATAGACATCAACGCATTTTTGCGGTGTTGGAGTTTGCCTCGTATACCATGCGTACTGGTGTTCATGCCAATGAAATGGCACATGCTTTGGAACATGTCCATGGCGTATATGTTTTGGAGCCGAATGATTTTAATTTGCACGAAACTGTAAGCAACTGGACTTGTCCCTATAAGATTTGTAAAAATCATGATGAAATAATTAGAGAAGTGACAGAAGTGGTACAAGAAGGAGATGCTGTTTTGGTCATGAGTAATCGAGGTTTTAATGGAATACATCAAAAATTAATCAATTCTATAGACGAGCGCTTTTTAAGATAATCTGTAATCTGGTGAAGCGCAAACATTACCCGGGCCTCCTTTCATAAATTTTCTTGGTCTTATGTTTCTTCACCCAGGCTGCCTATCTTAATTCTTTATATCCTTCTTACTGAGTTATCCTCGAACGTATTGGGCATAAAAAATTATAAAAAGGACTTTTAATTCTTTTTATGTTCAATTAGTTAAATTAATAGTTGCAATATTTTTTATAGGTTGCTATAAAAAATGAAGGCGTTAACATTTTTGGACAATGACGCGTTGCAGTTATTGCGGGTCAATATTTGCAGGAGGGACGCAATGACAATGTTGTTTGCCGAATTTCAGCAAAAAGCAAAACGACTTGCGACGTGTTTAGCGCGAACTTCTGGACAACATGTGGGATGTTTAAGTTTTTTTTCTCTATTCATTTCGAAACATGCTGCCATGGATGATGCGGCTACAATAAGTATGCTGGCTCACAGTTTAGATGAGACATATGAATTAATCCAATATGTTAAAGATGTTAGAAGAAATCCTAAGTTAACTCTTGATGATTTCAATGAATTTAGAAAAAAGGTTATTATTGGAATATATTTGGTCAAGTGGTTTCAATATAATTCCTCGGTAAGTAATTATCTTCATCAAAGTTTAATTGATTTATTTCGTAGTCATTTAGGCATTCAATCTCTTGAAGACATGGACAAGGATTTTTTTAATTCATGCTTGAGTGAATTCAGTTACTATTGCACTTTTGTATATGAAAAGCGTGAAGAAAAAACATATGAAGATCTAAACAAACGATTAGGAGCAACAATTCAAAAGGATATTCATGAGACAAAATATTTTTCGTTTAATAAGAACTCTTCATCCTTATATGGGCTTTATAAAGGCGTTATGAGTTCTCTAGGAATGAGTATGTATTAAGGAGGATGTATGACTTTTACCCCGCTAGAATTTGCAAAATTTAGAGTCAATACGCTTAACCTGGAAGCAAAATACTCAACATTATTAGGAAGATATAGAGTAGTGGATAGTCAGGTCAGTGATAGATCCTCTGTAGTACAACAATCGAGCCTTGAGGTATTAATCGCTAGAACAAATGAAGTAATAAAATGTAAATCAAGTAGGGATACACAGGTTGATGTGTTTAATTTATTAGTTAATGAACTGCGTCAAATTCCCAAAGAAGATAAAGAAAAAACCCAGCAAGGTACTTTGTTTTTATTAGGTGCCTTGCTTCATCGCTATTTTCGATTGATAAAAGAATACGAAAATCCTAATGGATATATTTCTTGGAGCTTTTTTGGTTGTGATGTGACCTCGTGTAAGTTATTCCAAGCCATAAGAAGAGCCTTGCAATTTAAAGAAATAGACGTTATCAAAAAAAAATATAAAGAAGATGATTTAAAGATTCTTGATGTTGTAACCATTGTAACAGCATTAGAAGTTTTTCGTGATAATATGTTGCTTGAAGATAAAGAGAAAGTTCCTCGATTCATGAAATACCCCCATTTTGTTAAGGATGAACATTTCAAACAGTATCTTCAGGATATTATTGATGAGCACAGAAAGCGTGGCGCAGCGATGTTACATCGATTCAAAGCGATTGCTTTTGTTCAATCTCTAACGATACAAATCAACAATGAACGCCAACAGCTTGAAAAAGATATAGAGAAATGGTGTAAAGGAGTAGCAAAAGATTATAAGAACTTTAACACGTTTCAATGCTTAGATGATGAAGCAATTAATACCAGTCTTATTAAACATGTTGAATCAGAAGCATCAAGGAATATAATTTTTAGATTATTTTATGCCCCGATAATTCAAAGTAATCTTGAATCTATGGATCACAGTACTTTTTTAACAAAAATTAAAGAGTGCTATGATTATACGTGCAGTTATATACTTTTTGGCGGTTATGTTTTGTTATTACAAAACTCAAAGACATTCGATACAGATCTATTATTTACTATGCAACAGGCCTTAGGTTTGAAAGCATCTCTGGATGAGTTAACTAAAGTAGATATGTTAGACGGTGTGAAATTTCTCAAACAGTTCCTTGAAACAGAACCTGGTGTTAACTTGGATTGTGAGTTTTTTGAAGGAAAAGAGAGGATGCATACTGCGATTGCAAGGGCAGAGAAAGAGCTTACATTGCAAGTAGCACAGAAAAAAGAGGAAAGCGAAGTAATACTCACGGTTTAATTTTTATTACAAAGTAACTTGAGTGGTAGCGCACAGCAAACCCAGGTTAAAATTGATTCACGGATTTGGATTTATATGCTAGGTGAATACTGGTTTCAACAGCTATTTGCTGAGCGTGTAAAATGTTAAAGTGTAGCAACTGTCTTAAATTAAATTTTATTTTAAGACAGTTGCTACACTTACTTCACTGAGACTACAAGTGATTAATGACTTGTAAACTTCATCTCATTATCTTTATAAGTGACTTTAATTGTGTCACCTGACTTGAATTTCCCCGTCAATATATCTTGAGCCAAGGGGTTTTCTAATTGTTGTTGAATGGTGCGCTTTAAAGGTCTTGCTCCATATACTGGATCGAAGCCCGCTTCCGCTAAGTGCGATAATGTTTCCTGAGTTACATCAAGATGGATATCTTGTTGTTTCAGACGTTTTTGCAAATAACCAATTTGGATTGCAGCAATTTTTGAAATTTGATCTTTAGCAAGAGAATGAAAGACTACAGTATCATCAATGCGGTTAATGAATTCAGGACGGAAGTGTTGGCGCACCATTTCCATTACTGAATCTTTAATTTGTTCGTATTTAAATTTATTTCCCATTTCCTGAATCAGATTGGAGCCCAGGTTTGAGGTCATGACTATAATGACATTGCGGAAGTCAACAGTACGTCCTTGGCCATCAGTCAAGCGTCCGTCGTCCATCACTTGCAAGAGTATATTGAACACATCCGTATGCGCTTTTTCTACTTCATCAAGTAAAATAACTGAATAAGGTCTGCGTCGAACTGCTTCCGTTAAATAGCCTCCCTCCTCATAACCAACATATCCGGGTGGAGCGCCAATGAGACGGGCAACGGAATGTTTTTCCATAAATTCGGACATGTCGATGCGTACCATTGCTTCCTCGGTATCAAAGAGAAATGAAGCCAGGGCCTTGCATAATTCAGTTTTACCTACCCCAGTAGGACCAAGGAATAAAAATGATCCAATAGGACGGTTAGGATCGGATAACCCGGCACGTGAGCGTCGAATAGCATTCGATACTGCATCTATCGCCTCATTTTGACCTATGAGACGATGATGTAATACCTCTTCCATCTTCAGTAATTTTTCTTTTTCACCCTCCATCATCTTGGCCACGGGTATACCTGTCCACCTGGAAACGACTTCTGCTACCTCATCTTCTGTCACTTTATTCCGGACTAATTTGTTTTCATGAGATTCTGCCTCAGCCACCTGTGCCAACCGTTTCTCGAGCTCTGGAATGCGTCCATATTGTAATTCAGACATTCTACTCAAATCTCCCGCTCGCCGTGCGGTTTCCATTTCAAGTTTTGCTTGTTCAAGGGCTTCTTTAATTTGAGTCGCTCCTTGCATCATTGCTTTTTCTGATTTCCAAACCTCTTCTAAATCAGAGTAATTGTGTTCTAGATCCTCAATCGTATGTTGTAAGTCTTCAAGTCGTTTTTTAGAGGCTTCATCATGCTCTTTTTTGAGTGCTTCACGTTCGATTTTTAATTGAATCAAACGTCGCTCCAATTTATCCATGCTTTCGGGTTTTGAATCTATTTCCATGCGAATCAAACTTCCTGCTTCATCGATTAAATCAATCGCTTTATCGGGAAGTTGTCTGTCCGTAATGTATCGGTGCGATAGAGTAGCAGCTGCGACTATAGCTGGGTCAGTAATTTCAACTCCATGATGTACTTCATATCGTTCTTTTAAGCCACGAAGAATAGCAATTGTATCTTCAACACTGGGTTCATCAACCAGAATTTTCTGGAATCGTCGCTCTAAAGCGGCATCTTTTTCGATGTACTGTCGGTATTCATCAAGAGTAGTTGCACCGATGCAATGGAGTTCACCGCGCGCTAAAGCGGGTTTTAGCATGTTTCCTGCATCCATTGCGCCTTCTGCTTTTCCAGCACCAACCATAGTATGAAGCTCATCAATAAAGAGAATAATTTGACCTTCTTGTTTTGCCAGATCGTTAAGAACAGCTTTTAGTCGCTCTTCGAATTCACCGCGAAATTTTGCTCCGGCAATCAATGCACCCATATCCAATGAGAGCAAGCGTTTATTTTTTAAACCTTCAGGAACTTCACCATTAATAATACGTTGTGCCAGTCCTTCAACAATTGCTGTTTTACCTACACCGGGTTCACCAATTAAAACAGGATTATTTTTTGTGCGTCTTTGCAAAACTTGAATGGTTCTGCGAATTTCATCATCGCGACCAATCACAGGGTCTAATTTACCTTGCTCTGCACGGGCGGTTAGGTCTAGAGTATATTTTTCAAGAGCTTGACGTTGTTCCTCGGCATTAGGGTCATTAACCGTTTCTCCACCGCGCAACTCATTAATTGCGTTTTCTATTGCTTTTGCTTCACAGCCTGCTTGTTTGAGTATGCGAGAAAGGCTACCTTCTTCACTTATTGCCGCTAAAACAAAAAGCTCGCTGGAAATAAAATTATCTTTCTTTTGTTGCGCCAGTTTATCAGTAAGATTTAGTAGACGATTTAATCCGTTTGAAATATGGATATCACCTCCAATTCCAGCTACTTTAGGAAGTTTATCTAATGCTTGATCTATAAGAGTTCTTAAGAGAGGAATATTAACGCCAGCTTTACTGAGTAGAGGTCTGCAAGTACCTCCCTGTTGATCCAGAAGTGCCTTCATTAAGTGTTCCGGTTCGATAAAGCCATTATCTCTTCCTAAAGCCAGAGATTGAGCATCTGCCAGGGCTATTTGAAATTTTGATGTTAGTTTATCCATTCTCATGATGTATAACCTTCTAATGGTTAGTGGGTATTAATTTTCTTGCATCTACCGTAAAATGAGGACTAATTTAATTATTTCAAGTGAATTGATTATGACAAATGACCATTCTTCTAATTCTACTTCAGATTCTCAAGCTTTGCTGAATCAAATCATTATTGATTATATGAAAGAGGAAAAAAGGAAGCGCAGATGGAAATGGTTTATGCGTGTTATTTATTTGCTTATTATTGCTTATATAGTTTATTACGTGTCAAAGGGAACCAATGAAGACATGGGTACTAATATCAAGCCTCACGTAGGTATAGTAGATATTACAGGCGAAATGTCTGAAACTAAAGCCAATGCAGATGATTTTGCCAAGGGACTGGATTCAGCTTATAAAAACGCTGGGTTAAAGGCCTTAATTATTCGTATCAATAGCCCAGGCGGTAGTCCAGTTCAGGCTGAATACATGTATAACATGATCAAATTTTATCAGAAAAAATATCCAAATATTAAAATTTATTCAGTGTGCGTGGATGCATGTGCTTCTGCAGCTTATTATGTTGCTGTTGGTACAGAATCCATTTATGCTAGCCCGGCAAGTATGGTTGGTTCTATAGGTGTTTTGTATAATGGTTTTGGTTTTGTTGATCTAATCAATAAAGTGGGTGTTACACGAAGATTACAAACATCAGGTGTAAATAAATCATTTTTAGATCCTTTTTCTCCCGAAACAGATTTTGCAAAACAAAAACTGCAAGTTATGCTCGATCAGGTTCATCAGCAATTTATCAATAGAGTCAAAGAGGGAAGGGGAAGTCGTTTACACATTGATGACGAAACATTCTCTGGGCTTTTTTGGACCGGTGAACAAGCCTTAACAATAGGGTTAATTGATGGTTTTGCAAGCAGCGGACAGTTAGCCCGTGAGGTAATTAAAGTTCCTGATGTGATCGATTATACCCGTAAACAAAATCTTTTTGATCGAGTGAGTAAAAATCTGGGAACTGCTCTGGCTGACGAACTTCCCTTAAGTTTTGGAGTGAAGCAGGGATTTAAATAAAATGATAACTGAATGATTTGTAATCTGGGTGAAGCAGCAGAACCATGCCGATTGCTCACCCAGACTACAATCTTACTTATTCAAAACAGGTGAAATAGTTTGTAATAATGATTTAAACACTTTAGGTGTTCCAGCAACAATGTCTCCATGCTTGAGAAAATCATCACCGCCTTGTAAATCGCTAATTAATCCACCTGCTTCTCGAATTAGTAAGGATCCTGCTGCAATATCCCAAGGACGTAAGCCGAACTCCCAAAATCCATCCAGCCGACCACTGGCCACATAAGCTAAATCAAGTGCTGCGGATCCAGTTCTTCTGACCCCAGCACATTTACCAAATAATGCTTCAAAGGTAGGTAAATATCTTTGCGCTACATTGATGTTACGTGAAGGGAAGCCAGTTCCTAGAAGCGAGGCTACAAGTTGGGTTTGCTTAGAAACGCGTATTCTTCGATCATTTAATCGCGCTCCACGTCCTCGGCTTGCAGCAAAACATTCGTGTCGTAATGGGTCATAAATAACTCCATGCTCTATCCTTCCTTTAACTTTCACCGCTATAGAAACTGAAAAGAAAGGAAATCCATGTAAGTAATTGGATGTTCCATCTAATGGATCAATAATCCAGATTGACTCGCCATCTCTTTCTTGGATACCACTTTCTTCTGCGAGAATTCCATGTTCAGGATATGCTTTATGAATCGTATGAATAATAGCTTGTTCGGCTTTGATGTCTACCTCGCTAAAATATTCATGGTTATTTTTAGCGGTAATTTTGAGACGATCCACTTGGTCCATATGTCGAATTATAATTTCACCGGCCAGTCGTGCTGCGTTAATTGCTATATTTAAAAGTGGTTCCATGAATATACTCTTGAATGTACAAAACCTGTGATTCTATCATATTTTTTTTGCGCAAATAGAGTTAAATATGAAAAAAGCAAAAATCGTCAAAAAGGGTGTTCAATGATATGATATAGTCATTTCAATGCATTAATAAAAAGTTTTTTATGAAGTTAAGTTCAATTCGTATTATTCTAGTAGCAACATCTCACCCAGGTAACATAGGCTCAACAGCTCGAGCGATGAAAACTATGGGGTTAAATTCACTGTATTTGGTAAAACCTAAATCTTTTCCGGATTATAAAGCAAAGGAAATGGCTGCAGGTGCCGATGATCTTTTAGAAAGTGCTGTAATTACTGAAACTTTAGATGAGGCTTTGATTGGCTGCCAGCTGATTTTGGGAACAAGCGCAAGACCTAGAGGACTTTCTTTGCCTGGCTTAGTTCCGGCATCGTGCGCAGATTTGGTAAGCCAACAATTAGAAAACACACAAATTGCGATTGTATTTGGGAGGGAGCACGCAGGTCTGACTAACGAAGAACTGCTAAAGTGTCATTATCACATCCATATTCCAAGCAATCCTGAATATGGTTCACTTAATTTGGCACAGGCGGTGCAGATTATTGCTTATGAGTTGCGAATGAAGCTATTGGCACCCAAAGCAGAAGTGGCATTGCGTCAGGATGAATATGCAGCAGCAGATGAAATTGAGCAATTTTATGAGCATTTGAGAGAAGTTTTTATTGAGATTCAGTTTTTAAAAGTTTCAAATCCAAGGCGTTTAATGCAGCGCATGCGTCGATTATTTAATCGGGTGAATTTGGAAAAAATGGAAGTAAACTTGCTAAGAGGTATGTTGAGTCAAGTACAAAAATCGTTGGAATGGGCAAATAAAAGGGGCCAGAGTGAACAGAATAATTAAAATACCGATCTATTTTGATTATATGGCAACAACACCGACTGATCCGCATGTAGTAGAGCGCATGATACATTATTTAGGCCCGGATGGAGACTATGGTAATCCTTCTTCTGTAACTCATGAATACGGTCGCATTGCAGCTCTTGCTGTTGAGCATGCACGTTTACAGGTTGCAGATTCAATTCATGCTTCCATCCAGGATATAGTATTTACTTCAGGTGCTACAGAAGCGAATAATTTGGCGATAATAGGCGCAGCCCATTTTTATAAGAATAAAGGAAAGCATTTGGTTACGATGAGTACAGAACATAAAGCGGTACTCGATAGCTTTGACCGTTTAGAAAAAGATGGATTCGAAGTAACCTATGTGCAACCGGAATCCAATGGTTTGCTTGAGCTTGAAAAACTTGCCCAAGTATTGAGACCTGATACCATTTTGGTATCCATTATGCATGTGAATAATGAAATCGGCGTAGTGCAAGATATTGAGTCTATTGGTGCTTTATTACGTAATAAAGGAATTCTTTTTCATGTTGATGCAGCACAAAGTGCTGGAAAAATTCCTATTGATCTTGAACATCTTTCTGTAGATTTAATGGCGTTATCAGCGCATAAAAATTATGGTCCCAAAGGTGTAGGCGCGCTTTATATACGGCACAAACCACGAGTTCGTCTCCAGCCGCAAAGTTTTGGTGGAGGACATGAGGGAGGTTTACGTTCAGGGACCTTGGCTACGCACCAAATTGTGGGCATGGGAGAAGCATTTGCATTAGCTGAAAACTTAAGAGAAGAGGAGCAAGCCCGTCTTTTAAGTTATCGTCAGCGTTTATGGAATGGTATTAAGCATTTGCCAGGTATCCAGCTTAATGGAGATATACACAAGCGAATCGCGGGCAATCTTAATATGAGTTTTGCCGGTTTAGATGGGGATTCTTTGCTGTTAGCATTGAATGAGTTAGCTGTATCTACTACTTCAGCCTGTAGCTCTTCCAGTATCCAACCCTCTTATGTGCTGAGGGCTTTAGGGTTAAGTGATGATTTGGCACAAAGTAGCATTAGATTATCTATGGGGCGTTTTACTACGGAAGAAGAGGTAAAATACGCGATTAACGCTATTTGTACCCAAGTAACTCGATTGCATGAAATATCACCATCATGATATATAATAGAATTGTACAGGATTGTTTTTTTTCGCCCAGACATGTAGGGGTTATCGATTTAAATGATCATTTTGCTGTAGTTGTTAAAAACAACCAAAAAGGTCAAGGAACGATTGAACTCTATATGCAGTGTAATTCAGAGAGTACAATTGTTCGAGCCTGTTTTAAAACCAATGGTAATCCTTATGTAGTTGCGGGCTTGGAATGGTTATGCAGGCAGCTTGAAGGGCTGCTTCTAGATGTCGTACCACAAATTGATTATCAACTGATCGTTAAAGAGTTAGATATTCCTGTTGCTCAATATCCTATAGCATTAAGGGTTATTGATGTTTATAAAAAAGCATTGCTTTTAATGAAAAAGGCAAAAATCGAATCGAGAGGTAATAATGAGTGTAGTGATGCATCATGCAGAAAGCACCGTTCCTGAAATTAGTTTTACTGAAGCAGCAGTAAAACACTTGGTGTCTTATTTGCAAAAAAATTCTGAATATACTGGGGTTCGTTTATCAGTAAAAAAAACTGGGTGTTCGGGTTTATCTTATGTCGTTGATTATGTGCGAGCCCCTGATGAAGGCGATTGGGTTCTTGCTTTGACTGAAAACTATAGTGCATGTATTGATAAGACCAGTTATCCTTTTATGAAAAATATGAGTGTTGATTACGTAAAACAGGGATTAAATTATAAATTTGTTTTCAATAACCCTAACCAAACAGGCCAATGTGGATGTGGGGAAAGTTTTACAGTGGATTAGAATAATATGTAGCCTGGGGTGCAGCAAAGCGGAAACAGGGATGAATACAGGTACAGAAATTTCCCTACGGGCTGCTGCCTTCACCCAGGTTACAATTATTCGATGAATAAAAACAAATATCGTGAACAGTTACTAAATTCCGAGTTCCGCTGTACATCACTCAGACATCCATAAATAAAAATCATCTCTATTACATGGAAAAACGGAAACTGGATTGATGCTCTTTAATTTGTTTCCTGCTTAATTGCCCCTTATTTGAAAAAAATCCTAAAAATTTATTCAATTCAGCTTTGGCTGAAGCACCGAAAATTAGTTCATCATCTGTACCTAAGACGACAGGATCACTTAGGTCCTGATAAACTGTTGTAATTGGATGAGGCTCTTTTTCAAGATGCCAATTCAATTTGCTGTGGCAGCTGGGACATACTTCTATAGGAATGCCAAGCGTGTTAATGCGATTTTTTTGTTGCGGGGTTAGATACAATGACCTAATCGTACTTTGCCATGCAACGGATTTTTGTTTTTATCAGGGTGTTGTGATTTCCATTCTTCTAATGCTGTTAAGACCATATCAGTGTCTTGTCGTTCCTGAGCATTATCAGACTCACCAGCATGAATCGCAACAGCAACACCTCTATTTAAAGCGAGTTGAATCACCTTCGCTAACTCATTTCCTGCTAGAGTTCTATTTGCCACAGGGTTTCCTGAAATATCCAAACCGACTAATAGCTTATCTGGACTTGTTAATATGCGATCGATAAAGTAGTTTGCATCTTCTAGATTGTGTAGTGTTCTGTCCAGGCTCAATAATCCAACAGCTATTTTGTCCGTTATTGTTTGATTTGCTTGGAGTAGACCGAATATAAATGAATCTATATATTTATCACGCGTTTCATTTGCCATTTCTTTGGGTGTTGTTCTAATTTCAAGGTACTTAGCTTTTGAGCTTTCTACTATATCCACCACACCATCAGAAATATCAGTTAGATTCTGAATAATCTTATGCACAAAACTAAACTGTTTCCAAATAATCGCAATTAACTCTTTAGAGTAACCACTTTCTGGTTGTTGTATTGTTTTTTGGAGATATTCTGCACGTACTCGCATTAATTCTTCATATATTTCAATGCAATTATTTATTTGTGCTGTTTTTTCCAGAACGGGAAGCTGAAGCTTCCATTAAGATGGCAATGCAAATCACTGGTATGTTCTTTAGTCATATTTATCCTTAATTAATTCAAATACGCCCAGTTTATTAAGAATATTTTAAAAATAAATAAAATTTTTTAATTTTGGGAAACCAGAAAGAAATTACACAAATTTTCTTATTATTTTCTTCGACTTAATAAAAATAACAGTAATACAGTAATTAAATAATAAATTCGCCTTGTCCATTTAACTTGTAAAATGGTAAAATTTTTTTGACTTAATATTTCCTTAAGAAATGAATATCATTAAAACAATATTTACACTCTTTGAGATGTTTGGTACTATATAGGCCATAGTGTTCGGTGGGTGTGTGTACTGGGCATAATTTTATTTAATTAATTTGTACTAGGAGACTTAAATGAGCACAGAAACAATGGTGCAAAGCAGCGAAGCACTTTCACATCAAGTAATTCATGCTGTTAAGGGTTATTTAACCAGTGTTAGCAATAAAGATTCTAACTTAAATTTATATCAATTAATTGTTGAGGAAGTTGAAGCGCCGTTATTTCGTACTGTTATGGAGTTAACTCGTTACAACCAATCAAAAGCTGCACGTGTTCTTGGTGTAAGTCGCGGTACTTTGCGTACTAAATTAAAGCGTTATTTTGATGATGAATTTATTGGAACTCGTGATTTCTAATTGATTAGAATAATCTCGCTGTTTTTTCATAATTAAATTTCCTAATATAGTGGTCTTTGGCTAGGCACTCTGCTACTATTGATAACAGAGTTGGTCAGACAATCGCTCTTTGCTTTGCAAAGGGAGGAAAGTCCGGGCTCCATAGGGTAGAGTGCCAGGTAACACCTGGGAGGTGTGAACCTACGGAAAGTGCCACAGAAAATATACCGCCTCTTTGAGGTAAGGGTGAAATGGTGCGGTAAGAGCGCACCGCACGGCTGGTAACAGACGTGGCAGGGAAAACCCCACTCGGAGCAAGATCAAATAGGAATCCTTTTGGCTGAAAAGTCATTACGCGTGACCCGCACGGGATTCGGGTAGGTCGCTTGAGGCATGTGGTGACGCATGTCCCAGATGAATGATTGTCCATGACAGAACCCGGCTTATCGACTAACTCTTTTTACTTCATTATCCGCTAAATAACCCCTGAAACAAAATAAGCTCCAGTTCCATTGCACTATGAAACGGCTGTTGTCGAATTTTAGGCGACAAGCATCTCGGCTGCAGCATGTTGCCAAATTTCTTTATCATTCTGGAATTGAATTCGTTGCTGTGGTGCGGGGTTGGTGTAGCGCCCCAACGGCTACAGCAAAGAGATTCCTGATTTTCCCCATCAGTGCCAGTACAATCTGAGCTTGCTGTTGGTGATTTGAAACGAATGAGGCATTTTTCTTTTCTCCGTCTAGACTGGCGGGCATTTTCTATCCGGTTGTTGTGCCCCTTCTTAAGCACCTCTGAACAAAATCAATTCAATTGTTTGTCTATAATTAAATTATGCTTGTTGAATTGAGATTGTACTATGGATGAACGAAGAGAAAAGTTATCTGAGAGTTCGAAAGGTACAAGTTCAAGTACTAATAACGTTATTTACGTTAAACGAGAAGATATCGAATATGTTTTTAATTCTTGGCTAAAAGAACCATATATCAAAGTTAATTCTGATGTTGCATTTGATGCTCAAATGCAAAAAGAGAAAATGCTCTTTCCACGATTAGATTTGTCACTGGAGAGTTACTCAAAATCAAAATTTTACACAGAGCGGTCGAAAAGTGGAGTTCTTGTACATTCAGCTCAATTATGCGACATTATGATTGATAAATGGGGGAAAGTTAATCGTCCTAATCATGGTTTGGGTCATACACTAAGAACAGCTGCTTATATACCTATGGTTGTAGAAGAGTTTAAAAAACATCATCCAGAATATGAACATCTCAAAGAAGAAGATATTAAGAAAATTCAGTATCTTGCATTATTTAGTATTGTTGGACGTTTAAATGAATGTGGATGGGCAGATAGTCTCACGACTTATTCCTATTTTCGTTGGAGGTCAGGAGAAATTTTTTATGATTATATGATGCAAACGATAGAAGGTGAACCTCGTTATAAATCACTAGGATTTAAAGATGAAGAAGAAGTGAATCATTATAAGCAACAACTTTTAGAGATGGGTGAACCAAATAATAAAGATCCGATTCATGTAATTTTAAATACGGCTCATAAAATTGATTTAATGCGTTGTTCGTCAAAATCTAATCCATTTAAAGGTAGATTCGATGATTATTTAAAAGAATTCCTCCCTATTGATTCGATACAAAAATTAAGAGATGTTGGCGAAACTCTTATCATCCAGACGGGCGAGCATATTCAAACAGGTGAAACCAATGACTATGATCGAAATAGAGAGGGTTCATTATTCGAGCCATGCGAACGCGATATAGATTTTTGCCTCAGACAAATTGATGGGGCCTTTTCTCTTAAAGCATCAAAAGAGTCTGAGTTACAGCCATTTGTTGCTAAAGCCACAGGCGCATATCGTTTTAATCAACGAAACTTTTTTGATTTTTTTGATGATATGACAAGAGATCCTGAACAACACCGTAACCCGAAATATAGACCAATACAACGTAAGCCTTATGGTTATACAGTGAAGGATTCGACTAGAGTAGAAAGAATTGGTGATAAAAATCCAGCAACACGTGAAGAAGATAAAGATCAGGCAACCTATATAACTTCAGCAACTTATATTGATCCAGGCAGCAAAACACCACTTTTTGGTCATGAATTAGAGAACTGGAGGTTTTTAGTAGGCGTTGCAATTGATCCTAAAGATGCATTCTTTAATCGCTTTATTAGAAAAGATATTAATACATATACAAGACCTCTTGATTTTCAATCAAAAGATACAGCAAATGACTTCACTCAAACTCAACAGAGAGAGCCTAAGGAAAGGGCAATATATGACAACTTGACTGAATTTAAAGAAGTTGTAAAAGAAGATGCAAAAAAGAATGTTCATAACGAAGTTATGGTAAGAATGCGTTGGAATTGTGATGGAACAAGTAGGGTATGCATTTTTGCTGATACACTTGAAGCACGTTTAACAGCACAACATTATGCAGAATATTTACAAGATAGAATTCATAGAAGTAAAAATGCTGTCGGTTATTACGAAGATTATCAAGTACCAATACAATTTTATACGCCACATCAAGAAACCAATGGAAGGTTTTACACAAGAAGCGATTATAAAAAAGATAAGGAAGAAGCATTAGCCATTTTTAATAATGAAACATTAAAAAAGGCTTACTTTGATGATGATAATTATGTTTTTTTATTAGGATTGGATAGTAAATCCCTATCAAAAGCTTTAATGGAAAATGTTAATGGTCAGCCTATTTGGATAAAAATGATCAGCTCTCATAATAATTATATGCTTGAAATGCTTTTATCTAAATTAGACCCAAAAGATGATTTAATGGTACTTAAACAAACATTTAAGCAATATAAGTTAAATACATTCGATGATCAGTTTATTAATGAAATAGTTCAATATGGTTACATCAATAGTTTGAATTTATTTAACTCTATCGGATATAGACAAGATTATATTAAGAAAAATATTGATAATTTACTCAATTTATCAATCGAAAACGGACGTTCAAATATCTTTGCAGCACTAAAGGATTTATCTGGTGAAAAAAAATACCAAGAAAATGTGGAAAATTATTTACTGATGGCAATTAAACATCGGCAATTAGCAGCGTTTCAATTCTTATTAAATGATGTTAAAAAGCCGTTAAACCCTGAGTTTTTAGTTGCAGCTGCCGAAACGGGTGACGCTAAGTTAGTTAAGATGTTATTCGCTCGAGGTCTTGATGCTAATGCAGCGAATGATTTGGGAACCACAGCGCTTCATGGAGCGGCTAAGTCAGGTAAAAATAGTCTTGTGCGATTGTTTTTGAGTAGAGAAAATATTGAGGTTAAAAACAAAAAAGGAGAAACGCCACTACATTTTGCTGCTCGTGCTGGAAATGATCATACTGTCGAATTATTAATAAAGAGTGGAGCTAATATTAATGTAAAAGATAATAGCGGAAAAACACCTTTACATTGGGCAATTGAATCAAAAAATATTAATCTGATTAAATTTTTGATTCAAGAAGGAGCGGATATAGATGCAACTGACATCTACAATAGAAGTCCTATAGATCATGCTATTTACTATTATGAAAAGGATACGACTTTTAAACCTATAGTCATAGAACTCTTAAAGGAAGTACAAGATAAGCCGTTTATACTTTCGTTTTCTCAGCCAGGTTTGCGATCGTTGTTTTATGATCTCATTGAGGGCGTAGAATCATATAAACATAATCTAGAATATATGAGCACAGATGTTGTCAATAAAGTTCAATTTATTAATAAATTAGCAGAAAAACTCCAATACATTCCACAATCTGATCCGGTCAATATAAAGACACCATTACATCATGCTGCGGAAATGGGACAAGCGGCTTTAATTGAAGGTTTTGCAAAAAATGCAAAACACCATATTAATGCCCAAAATGAAAAAGGACAAACCCCATTGCACTTAGCTGCAATGAGCGAAAGTCCGTTCGCTATCAATGAATTAATCAAAAATGGTGCTGATTTAAATATAAAAGATGAGCGTGGTTTTACACCACTTGATTATGCAATCAAATCAGCTCATTGGGATTCGATTACAGTATTAATCAAAAATGGTGCTAAATTCGATTCGCAAGAATTTTTGAAAGAAATGCAACGCTTTAAAAATGAAAACTCTGAATATTGTGAAAAATTTGACTCGTTAATAAAAGCAGTGGAAAAACTGGAGTCTCAATTGGTAACAAAACAATCCGAAAAGATACTAAAGCCTCCATTTTCGGTTGCAAAAAAGCAATCTGTTGATTTTCTTATGAAATCTCTAAGAGGAATGTTAGATCCAGATAAAGATTCTTCTTTATATAAAGAAAGTACAAAAGCCCTAGAAGATGCTTTAATGTTTTCATTATTAAAGGAACAATATGGCGGAAAACGATTAAGAGGACGTTCTATTGTATTGGGACACTTATTAGATTTCGTAAAAAATAGCGATTTACCTATTGAACCAGGAGGTAATTTAGACTGTCTAGTAAAAAAAGCTGAATTGTTACAAAGTCGTAAAAAACAAGTTGGGTCTTTTATAACACACCTAGCTCATCTATCAGTATATAATAGGGAACAAGAACAGGTAATTGAATTAATCAATAAATTGAATAAAGGTGATATAAGTAAGGAAGAAGCTTGTGGAAAGTTAATTGAATTTGTTTCAAAAGATAGTGAAAGAGAGGATCCTAAGAAACAATGTGCCGATATAAAAGATAGGCTCCAAGGAGAAAAATCAAAGCATGAAGAGAATCCTAATCCAACAAATCTAACTGAACTACCCTAATTTTGAGTGTGTTCATTTAACTGAAATAGTGCATGAGTGTGAAATTAGGGTAATACCCTTAATGTAAATTGTATTTTTATTTTGCTCAAGGGATGTTTGATTTATTGTCAATTTTGACTATAATATAGTCACTCTGTTTTTAATATGTAACGATTAATATGAAAAATCAGCAGTTGCGAGCCATTTATTCAAGCCCAGAAAAAATTTCATATGAGCAAACTCTTCTAGAGCAAGTTAAAGAATTCGCTGAAATAGGGTTTAATAAAAAACTTAAAGAATACATTGAGTCAAATAAGAAAAAAATCGGATTATACACATCTACCCAGTTTGATGCCTCAAAATATTCCGAGAAGTATTTGGAGTTCCTAAATGACTTGATTCTGGCCTTGTCCGTAGAGGAAACGGATATCGACACACAAGTTATTCGTGATGCACGTTCTTTGAATGAGCATTATGCAAATCAAAAAGCAACTAAGGATAAATATCAGTCTATCAATTACGAGGTAGGAGACTCTACTCTCAAAAGGAACGTGACCAAACGACTGGCTGTATTTAAAAAAGAATTAGAGGCTCTTCGCAATCAACAACTAATCCTCAAAGCTGAGTCTTTAGTAGAATTAGCAAATGCTGACATAGATTTAAATCAAGAAAACTTGAGATTAATGAAAATCGATTATCTTGAGTTGCTTTCAAATTACTCACTAGAATCATTTGTTGCGTTTGAGCAGAAATTTGATCGTTTATTTGGTGAGAAATCTATCTCAACCTTCAGAAATAACTTTGCTGAAAGAAAGAGAATTATGGATGGAATCATGGAGGAATGCGAAGGAACCCCTGTGGAAGAAGTGATTAAAAATAAACAATATGATCTTAATGAGCACACCATGGACTTTGAATCGATTATGAAGGAAGCAACAGATTTAAAGAGCTTAGCAACACCACTTAAGCAAGTAAAAACTATTGAAGATAGTGTCACACAAAAAGCAGGTGAACTACTAATACCTTCAGATGCTCATAAACTTCAAGAACTCATCGAATTTATTGCTGATAAAGAAAAGGAAATACAGCTTATTAAAGAAGGGATTAAGGGAGCCTCAGAGATTCATCAACAAACTATTCGGGCTATTGAGAATCTTGAGCAATCCATTCGGAAAAAAAAGGAGCAAGCTGAATTTTTTTTACAGAAAATTAGTGATAAAAGTAGTGAAGCTCAACAAATAGAAGACCACCAAGAGGACGTTTCTACTCCACAAAAGTCTTCTACGAAAAGTGAGCCAAAAAATGAAGAAGCATTCATAACAAAGAAAAATCGGCTGCAAGAAGCAATTTCATTAATAGAAACATATAAAGGAACAATAGAAAAAGAGCAAAAACAATTTTCTGTAAAATTTTTCTATAAATCACGAAATCAGGCGAAGATCAGCTATTGTGAGTTGTTAGCAAAGGAACTTAGATCACAAGTTGAGAGTTTAAATTTTGAAAGCAACTTACACGATATTATTAATAACGCTCATAATGAAGTAACCAAAGGCACTGGTGCTAAAAAAGAACTCACCACCAAAGGTGGTAGTTATTTCGGTACAAGCCGCATGCTCAGTTTACAACGACTTTTGGGCATTGATGAAGCCTGGCAAACGAAAGGACACTCCAAATTTCTTGTATTTTCAACTCAGTCTAATTTTCATGGGCTTAAAACCTCGGGCGTTATTGGCGATAACGTACAAAACATCGTGAAAAATTTCTATCTTGAAAAAGATAACAGTAATGAAGGTTACCAGGAGCTAAAAAAACAGGTATTCCCAAGTGAAGCTGACAATAAACTAGAATATTTTTAATAACCTCGCTTAATTTGAACGCAAGGAGGAGAGCATTCTTTAATGCCTAAAGCTAAAGCATTATGTGAACAGGCACCTCGAGTTTCACGATAAAATTTTTTTCTAATTTAAAATGACTCATTTCCTGTTAAATGTTTTTTTAGTAGGTTATTAATTTGTTCCGGATTTGCCTTTCCTTTAGTCTGTTTCATAATTTGTCCTACAAAAAATGCTAATAATTTTTCTTTCCCGGCTCGGTAATCCGCTGTTTGCTCAGGATGTTGCTGAATCAATTGAATAATCATTTCCTCCCAAACAGCAGTATCATCTATTTGTTGGTATCCTTCACGCTCGATAATTGCATCAATGTCTTTTTCACCAGCCCAAAGAAAAGCAAAAATAGCTCGCGCATTGTTTAAAGAAATAGTTGCGTCATGCAGTTTATTGAGAAGATTCGCCATGAGTTCTGCTGATATACGCGGTGTATCAAAGGTTAAATTCTCTTCATTTAAAGCAGCAGCATATTGACCTTTAAGCCAATTAATAATCATTTTTTCCGGAGCACGGCATCGAGCTTTAATTGATTTAAAAAACTGATAAGCTGGAGGTGAAGAGAGAATAAAATTAATATCTTCCTCATTTAGAGAAGGTGTATTTTTTAATTCAGCATGAATTTTCTCAGGCAAATCCGGTAAATTATTCTTTACTTCGGCAATAAGGAATCGGGTGATTTGTATTGGCAGTAAATCGGGATCTGGGAAATATCGGTAATCATTTTCATTTTCTTTACTGCGCATTGCATGCGTTGTATGGGTGTCAGGATTATAAAGACGAGTTTCTTGGATTATGTGTTGGCCGGTCTCCAGTATATCCTGATGTCGTGCTTGTTCATAAGCTATAGCTTTTTCAATAAAACGAAATGAATTCAAATTTTTCAATTCAGTTCGTGTTCCTAAAACAGAAGAACCTCTAGGTTTTAAGGATAGGTTCACATCACAGCGGAAATTTCCTTCTTGCATGTTTCCGTCACAAATGCCTAAAAACTGAACCAGTTGATGCAGTTTTTTGAGGTAGCTCACTGCTTCATAACTTGAAAACAAACAGGGGGCAGTTACTATTTCCAATAAGGGTGTGCCTGCTCGATTAAGATCAATACCACTGTAACCCGAATGAACTCCATGCAATGATTTACCCGCATCTTCCTCCAAATGGGCACGTACGATCATCACTTCTTTTTCAGTGCCATCATTCAGAGTAATTACCAATTTACCATTGCTGACTATAGGTTTTTGAAATTGGCTGATTTGATAGCCTTTGGGTAAATCTGGATAAAAATAGTTTTTACGCTCAAAAACAGATTGATCATTAATGTCTGCTTGGATAGCTAAACCAAACTGAATCGCCATAATGACTGCTTCCTGATTTAATACAGGCAAAACCCCAGGAAATCCTGCATCGATAAAGCAGGTTTGAGAATTAGGGGCGGAACCAAAAGCAGTAGCTGCACCAGAAAAAAGTTTTGATTTTGTTTTTAGCTGAATATGTACTTCAAGGCCAATGACTGTATCCCATTCCATAATTCACCTTTATTGGTTTGGACTGGCTAAGTGCCAGTTGGTCTGTTGTTGATAATGATGGGCTATCTGGAGCAAGTGGCTTTCACCAAAATGTTTGCCCATGAGTTGCAATCCTATAGGTAACCCTTCAGCAAAACCTGAAGGTATTGAAATTGCGGGAAGCCCCGCAAGATTAGCAGCCACAGTAAATACGTCGGCCAGGTAATTTTGAATGGGATCAGCAATTTTTTCACCAAGTTTAAAGGCACACGTTGGGGATGTGGGTCCAAGAATAACGTCAACCGAATTCAATTTTGTGACAAGTTCCTCCTGAATAAGTCGACGAATTTTTTGTGCTTGCAAATAATAAGCATCAAAATAACCCGATGAGAGAACGTGAGTACCAGTAAGAATTCGGCGTTTTACTTCGATACCAAATCCTTCACTGCGAGTATTACGAATGAGTTCGATTAATGTTGATGCATTATCACTGCGATAACCAAAACGCAAACCATCATAACGAGATAAATTGGATGAAGCTTCAGCGCACGCAACTACATAGTAACAAGGTACCCATAAAGGTTGGAGTTCTAAATTCAAATGAATGATTTCGGCGCCCATGCTTGCAAAAATTTTTACTGCTTCACGAATCACATTTTGTATTTCTTGATCTACTTGGGGTTGAAAAAAACACGAAGGTAATCCAATTTTTAATTTGGATAAAGGTTTATTGAGTTCAGCATGATAATCGGGAATTGTTGTATCAACCGATGTAGAATCTTTGGGATCAAATCCTGCCATAGCTTGAAGCACCAATGCGAGATCCTCAGCACTTCGGGCCAAAGGTCCTGCCTGATCCAGACTGGATGCATAAGCAATCATTCCGTAGCGAGAAATGAGTCCGTAAGTAGGTTTAATTCCACTGATTCCACATAAGCCGGCAGGTTGGCGAATCGAGCCTCCAGTGTCAGAGCCTATAGCGAAAGGGATTAAACCGGCAGCTACAGCTGCTGCTGAACCCCCAGAAGAACCACCAGGAGCCCGTTCTTTATCCCATGGATTTTTTACGGCGCCAAAGTAACTGTTTTCATTAGACGAGCCCATGGCAAATTCGTCCATATTTGTTTTACCTATCAGAATCGAGCCTTGTTCAAGTAACTTACTGGCCAAAGTCGCTTCATAGGGCGACTGGAAATGTTCAAGCATTTTAGACGCACAAGTAGTTGGCATACGCTTGGTACAAAATAAATCTTTCAGAGCCATAGGGATGCCAGTAAGGATTTTATTATCCCCATTTTTTAACTTATGATCTGCTTTTTGAGCCTCAAGAAGAGCATGTTCTTCATCTAAACTGATAAAAGCATTTAAATCTTTATGTTTTTGAATTTGTTTTAGATAGTGTTGAGTTAATTCAACACTCGAGAGTTTGCGATGATGTAAAGCCTGAGATAATTGCTTTAATGATAAATTTTCCATGATTATTTACTCTGGTCTATGACTTGAGGTACTAAATAAAGATCCTGTTCAAATTTTGGTGCAAGGGACTCTAACGTAATCAGACAATTTTCTTCAGTAACCGCATCAGGCCTTAAACGTTGACTTAAGGCAAGTGGATGAAAAAGCGGTTCCACTTCTTGGGTATTAACAGAGTGCAGTTGTTCGACAAAATTCATGATTGCGTTAATATCTTCGATTAGTTTTGGTAAATGCTCTATATTCGTATCCAGATAGGCTAATTGGGAAATTTTCTCTAAATCTTTTGCTGAGATGGTCATAAGATGGTACCTCACAGAGTTAACGCCATATTATAACGAGGATGTTATAACTTATAAATATAATTCCATATCCAGGCAATAATAACGTTAATTACTTTTTGAGATAAGGAAATTCATCTTGCAATAGGTGAATTACATGCTGTAATTGTTCTTTGCTTTTTACAATAAGAAGCACGGTATCATCCCCAGCAATTGTACCTAATATACCTGAGCTTTGAGCGATTTG
This sequence comes from Legionella tucsonensis, assembly GCF_001468035.1. Classification (GTDB taxonomy): domain Bacteria; phylum Pseudomonadota; class Gammaproteobacteria; order Legionellales; family Legionellaceae; genus Legionella; species Legionella tucsonensis. The sequence continues at coordinate 1,526,179 of NZ_LNZA01000001.1, read as the reverse complement.
AGGTGAGTAAGATACGAACTTTCTGTCAATAAAAAAAGCCAGGCTGTTTGCATTTCCAGGATGTGTATGAAGCACGATAAGTCCATAATCGGATACTTGTATATTCAATACTAAAGGCAAGTTGGGAATATTGAACTCTACAACTTGATAAGTGCCACCTATTTTCGCAATTTTTAATTTTTTCAATCTACGCGATAGGGTTGCTTGAGGGATAGTATAACCTCGCTCCTTTAAACTGTTTTGTAAATCAATTTGTTCCGCGATTTTCTCTGTTTGCACAATATTTAATATATGCCCATCAAGAGCAGTATCTTGACTCATTCATCTCTCCACTTTCATTTGTATTTTTGAATACAAAATCGTTTTTAATGAAATTATATTCAAAATATATTGACAGGGCAAGCTGAGATTGATAAATTTAAAAAACGCATAAAAACTGGATTTATATTCAAATGAAACAAATATTCTTTACATTTTTAGTAGGGTTTGCCTTTTTTGTTTCTCTTTGTTACGCAAAGATTTCCAATGATGGAGGACAATATATTCATTTTGCAGTAGCTGCAGAATATCCACCATTTGAATACAACGATCATGGTGAAATCAAAGGGTTTGATATTGATTTAGCACGCTTGATTGCCAAAAAACTTGGTAAGGAAGCAATTTTTGATACCATGCAATTTAGCAGTATTTTACCTGCTTTAAGTACAGGACAAGTTGATACAGCAATTTCTACAATCACGATTACAGAACAGCGAAAAAAGAATTTTGATTTTACTAAGCCTTATTATTTCGAAAGCATGGCGGCTGTTTTTCCTGAAAAAAAACCGATTAAAGATGTGACACAATTAGCTGATAAAAAAATAGCAGTTCAATTAGGTAGTACCATGGAAATTTGGTTAAAAAAGAATATGCCAAATGCCAGTCTTCTAGTAATGGATAGTAATAATCAAACAATCGCAGCTCTAAAAGCGGGTCATGTTGATTTGGTTCTCGTTGATGGAGTTCAAGGCGCGGTATTTAGTCAGAAAAATCCTGGATTATCCTTTGCGATTCTTGCTCAGTCAGTAGATGGTTATGGCTTGGCATTGAAAAAGAATTCTGAATTAACTCAAAAAATAAATCATGTTTTAAATGAACTAGAGCAAAGTGGAGAGCTTGCTGGGCTCAAGAGGAAATGGTTGGAGGACACACAATGGAAGAATTAAAACAAAATGTCTTCTATATTGGCGAGGGAGCTTTAGTTACTTTAATTCTGTTATTTGGTGGATTATTGATGGGGACTTTATTAGGGACAGTACTGGCTTTATTGCGATACCAAGGGATTATGAAGCCATTAATCAATGGATTTATCTCGATAATGAGAGGAACCCCAGTAATTTTACAACTTAGTTTTATTTATTTTGCTGCACCTGCATTAATCGGTATCAAAGCAAATATTTTAGTAGCGGGACTTTTAACTTTTGGTTTGAACAGCTCTGCTTATATTGCCGAGATCCTGAGAGCAGGAATAGAGCATTTACCAAAGGGACAGTTTGAGGCAGCAAAAACGCTGCAAATATCTGGTTTATATCTATGGAAGGATATTGTTTTGCCACAAGTAATTAAGAATATTTTTCCTGCATACATTAATGAAATGATTGCACTGCTGAAAGAAACTGCTTTGATTGCAACTATAGGAGGAATGGACTTGATGCGCAGAGCTCAATCTGTGGCTGCAGAACAATTTACTTATTTTGTTCCACTATGTATTGCGGGTTGTTTTTACTATGGTATGGTTCTTTTGATTGAGTTCCTAGGAAAAAAAATGGAACAAAGGAGGCTTTATGTTGGCCATTAATCAAGCCTGTAAATACTTTGGTTCGCTAACCGTATTAAATAATATTAACTTAAATGTGCAAGCACAAAAGGTAGTTGGCTTGGCTGGGCCATCTGGGAGTGGAAAATCCACGTTGTTGCGTTGTATACAACAATTAGAAACTTTGGATTCAGGTACGATTGAAGTAGCCGGTCAAAGTGGTTTTATGTTTCAGGATTTTCAGCTTTTTCCACACATGACAGTGATGCAAAATTTGGTGTATGCCCCTCGTTTACAGAACAAAATGTTAAATTATGAAGAACACGCACAAGCGTTACTGCTGAGTTTGGGAATTAGCGATAAAGCATCTGCCTATCCTCACCAATTGTCTGGTGGGCAAAAACAACGTGTTGCTTTAGCACGATGCTTAATGATGAAACCCAATTTATTACTTTGTGATGAACCTACATCGGGTCTCGATCTGGCAACGATTGATGAAGTGATTAACTTATTAAACTCAGTGAAATCTTTAGGAGTTACTATGGTAATCGCATCCCATGACCTTGATTTTTTAAGCAAAATGTCAGACCGATTAATTGTTTTAAAGGGAGGTCAGTTAGTCGCGGATGTAGTACCTAAGGAATTGGCTGAACCTATTTTACATTTAAAACAATACTACCAGGAGTAAACCATGACTGAATCGATTAAAAAAATTGTCCTTGCCTATTCGGGTGGCTTGGATACTTCAGTAATGATTCCATGGCTTAAAGAACATTACCAGCAAGCAGAGATTATCGCCATGGTTTGTGATTTAGGGCAAAATGAAGATTTAAGGGCGATTAAAGAAAAAGCAATAAAAAGCGGTGCATCGAAAGCTTATGTGATGAATGTCCAAGAAGAATTTGTTAGTGACTATCTGTGGCGATTGGTTAAAGCAGGGGCACTTTATGAAAACCAATATGTTCTAGGCACTATTTCTCGACCTCTCATTGCAAAAAAAATGGTTGAAATTGCCCTGTTAGAAAAAGCAGATGCTGTTGCTCATGGGGCTACTGGAAAAGGTAATGACCAGGTTCGTTTTGAATATACGGTAAAAGCTTTAGCTCCGGAGTTGAAAATTATCGCACCCTGGAGATCCTGGAACATTAAGTCCAGGCAAGAGGCAATTGAATATGCCAAATTACATGGTATTGAAGTACCAGTTACACCTAAATCACCTTATTCACGCGATCATAATCTTTGGTATATTTCTCATGAAGGTGGTGTTTTAGAAGATCCAGGGCAACCCAAGCCCGATGATTTGTTACTGATGACAGCATCTTTAGAACAATCGTCAGCTAATGCTGAATTAGTGAGTATTGAGTTTGACCACGGTGTGCCTGTTGCATTGAATGCAAAAGAAATGAACTCAGTGGAATTACTCAAAGAGTTAAATAAAATTGCAGGCTCTCATGGAGTCGGAGTGGCAGACATTGTCGAAAATCGATTGGTCGGAATGAAAATCAGAGGAATATATGAAGCACCTGCGGCAGCAGTACTTTATAAGGCTCATCAGATGCTTGAAAGTTTATGTCTTGATCGAACAACTTTGCATTTAAAACAGTCCCTACAGCAAACTTATGCCAATCTTGTTTATGAGGGACGATGGTTTTCCCAGGCTAAAAATGCATTGGATGCCTTGATTGATGTAACGCAGCAGCATATGACTGGCACTGTGAGTTTGCAATTATTCAAAGGGAACATTATTCCTTATGGGATGCATTCTCCATTTAGCTTGCATGATCCTGCATTGGCTACTTTTGAAGAAGATGGTGTTTATAACCAACAGGATGCTGAAGGATTTATAAATTTATTTTCTTTATCGGCACAGGTGTATGGCAAGGTACATAAAGGAGATAAATAATGGCTCATAAAACATGGGGAGGACGATTCAAAAAAGAACTCGATTCGAGAGTCATGCATTTTAATGCTTCTTTGGCTTTTGATAAGGTGCTCTATGCTCACGATATTGTTGGGAGCCAAGCACATGCAAAGATGCTTGCACGACAAAAGCTTATTTCCGATGGCGAAGCAGATTTGATTTGCAATGGATTGGAAGAAGTAAGACATGAAATAGAAAAGAGTATCCATGAATTTGATGAATCTTATGAAGATATTCACATGTTTGTGGAGCAATTGCTTATTGCTAAAATTGGTGATGTGGGTAAAAAGCTGCATACAGGTCGAAGTCGAAATGATCAGGTTGCCCTGGATTTACGATTGTATTCTCGTGATGCTGGTTTGCAGATTAATCTGCTTTTGGAGGGCTTAAACCAGGTTTTGCAAAAGCTGGAAATCCATCATGCTGAAGATAAAATTCCAGGTTATACTCATTTGCAGCAAGCTCAGCCAATTTATTTAGGTCAATTTTTTGCTGCTTATTTGGCAATGTTTCAGCGTGATTTAGGTCGTTTGCACGATTGGCATACACGAATGAATTTCTCTCCTCTAGGTGCGGGAGCTTTAGCAGGAAGCACGCTTCCTTTAGACAGAGTGTGGGTTGCAGAAACTTTGGGATTTAACGGAGTGATTGTGAATACACTTGATGCGGTAAGTGATCGTGATTTTATTATTGAACTTTGTTCTGTTGCTTCCATTATTTTGATGCATTTGTCACGCCTCGCTGAAGATTTGATTCTTTGGGCTACTCAAGAGTTTGGTTTTGTTACTCTTGATGATGCGTTTGCTACCGGCTCATCGTTGATGCCTAACAAGAAAAATCCAGATGTTCTGGAGTTAATCAGGGGTAAAAGTGGTCGAGTTTTTGGGCATTTAATGGGTATTTTAACGGTAATGAAAGGATTGCCACTCGCTTATAATAAGGACATGCAAGAAGACAAAGAATGCCTCTTTGATACACTAAATACCTTGACCGCGTGCTTAGAAATAATTACTCCTTTTCTTGAAAGCGTGCAATTTAATACGAAATTGATGGAACAGAAAGCTAATAGCGGCTATCTGAATGCTACAGCGGTTTTAGAATCCTTAGTATTGCAAGGAGTTCCTTTTAGGGATGCACATCATCAGGTGGGTTTGTGGGTTCAAGCTGCAATCGATAAGAATTGTTCTCTTGATAAGATTATTAAAAATAAAATTTGAATAATGACCAAGCACTCTATGAGATTCTTGCAGAACACTATTTTTAAAGTAGAATGGCAGATTCATATAATTATTCGATCGAGTTATTCATTTCATGTTGCAGCATTACAAAACCCAAGGGGGTGTTGAAGTAGAGTGTTCTCAGTTCACTCTTGAGTATCAACAAGGTATTGAAAATCTTCTTGAGCATTTAGACTCACGAAGAGGAGCATTATTTGCTTCAAGTTTTGAATATCCAGGACGTTACACCTGTTGGGATATTGGCTTTTATAATCCGCCTCTGGCTGTTATTTGCAAACAGGATTTAATTCAAATTGATGCTTTAAATCATCGTGGCAAAATACTGTTAACTTTTATTATGCCATTATTGAAAAAGGAAGAGTCTTTAGAAGTTGTAGCGCAAAATAATGAATTGTTGCAAATCAAAATTAAAGCCTCTGAACGGGTTTTCAGCGAAGAAGAACGCAGCCAACAGCCTTCAGTGTTTACGGTTATCCGTCAGATATTATCCTTTTTTAAATTGGAAAATGAATCTTATTTGGGGTTATATGGAGCTTTAGGATTTGATTTAATTTTTCAATTTGAAGAGTTACAAAAGCATAAAGAAAGAGATCTGTCTCAAAGAGATATGGTTCTTTACCTACCTGATGAAATTTATGTAGTGAATCATCGCAAAGAAGAAGCTTTTCTTCGCCGTTATGATTTTCAATTTCAAGGTCAATCAACAAAATCTTTGGCGAGAGAGGGAGTTTTTGAAGTATACCAAACACCTGATAAACCAAAAAAAGAATGTGATCATATGCCAGGCGAATATGCTCAGGTTGTAAATACAGCCAAGGAGCGTTTTGCTTGTGGTGATTTGTTCGAAGTAGTTCCAAGCCAGACATTTTATACCCATTATAAAGAGCAACCTTCTTCTTTATTCAAACAAATGCGTCGATTAAACCCTTCTCCTTATGGTTTTTTTATAAATTTGGGTGATGGAGAATATTTGGTTGGTGCGTCTCCTGAAATGTATGTGCGAGTCCAGGGAAGAAGGGTAGAAACTTGTCCGATTTCTGGGACTATTAAACGGGGTGCTGATGCAATTGAAGACGCAGAAAATATTCAGATCTTATTAGATTCAAAAAAAGAAGAATCTGAATTAACCATGTGTACTGATGTGGATAGAAACGATAAATCTCGTATTTGTGAAGCAGGCTCTGTGAAGGTTATTGGTCGTAGACAAATTGAAATGTATTCGCGAGTAATTCATACGGTGGATCATGTTGAAGGCATTTTAAGGGAAAATTTTGATGCTGTAGATGCTTTTTTAACTCATATGTGGGTCGTTACTGTAACTGGGGCGCCTAAAATTTGGGCTCTTAATTTTATTGAAAAACATGAAAAGTCTCCTCGCAAGTGGTACGCTGGCGCTGTGGGATGGTTTGGTTTCGATGGAAATTTAAATACCGGTTTGGTTTTAAGAACTGTACGTATCGAAAAAGGAGTTGCTGAAATTCGTGTAGGCGCTACCTTGCTTTTTGATTCGGTTCCTGAATCCGAAGAGCAGGAGACGCGCTTAAAAGCATCCGCTTTTTTAGATATGCTGCAAAAACGAGAAGCCAATGTTCAACACGAGACAACACATTTGCCTTTGATTGGAAAAGGTAAGCATGTCTTACTTATCGATCATCAGGATTCTTTTGTACATACTTTAGCAAATTATCTCCGCCAAACTGGAGCAAAAGTAAGCACAATTCGTTTTGATAAGGCATTACAGTATTTACAAAATCAAAAATATGACCTCGTTGTTTTATCTCCTGGACCTGGAAAGCCTGGCGATTTTAATTTATCTCAAACAATTGCTGCTGCTGTTTCTCTTGGCATTCCTTTGTTTGGAGTTTGTTTGGGCTTACAAGGAATTGTTGAGCATTTTGGTGGCATTTTGGATGTTCTAGAATATCCCATGCATGGTAAGCCATCCATCATAAAAGTTGTAGATAATCCAAAATTATTCTCGGGTTTAGGGAAGAGTTTTAAAGCAGGGAGGTATCATTCACTCTATGCACGTTTAAACTCGATGCCAAAAGAGTTGAAGGTTACAGCTATGAGTGATGACGGAATTGTGATGGCTATTTCGCATCAGCAATTACCCATTCATGCAGTTCAATTTCATCCTGAAACCATATTGTCTTTAGTTAATCAGGCCGGACTCAAAATTATTAATAATTTGATGGGGATGATTTAACACAATGCGCAATAAGATATTAATGCTTTATGCTGTATCTTTTGTTTTGGGTATTGTTGTTGGCCTTGTCGGTTCAACATTTCGACTATCAATCGATGTGTTAGGCAATTTGTTAGATAATTTTTTTCGTTTTCTTAGTCTTCATGGATGGCCTGCCGGATTGATTTCAGGCTTGGTTTCAATGATTATGGTTTACGCCGCATATTTTGCTGTGAAGCATTTTGCACCTGAAGCATCAGGAAGTGGCGTGCCGGAGATTGAAGGTGCATTACTTCATTTAAGACGAATATCTTGGCGCCGTTTATTACCCATAAAATTCTTTTTTGGTATTTTGGTGCTCTCTGCCAAAATGATTTTAGGACGAGAGGGACCCACCATCCACATTGGAGGTAGTTTGGGAGAAATGCTGGGAGGTTTATTTAGCCTGACGCGACGTAGAAAGGATAGTTTAATTGCTGCAGGGGCTGCCGCAGGTTTAGCAGTTGCATTTAATGCTCCTCTAGCCGGGGTTATCTTTGTCATGGAGGAAATGCGAAATCAGTTCAACTATTCTTTTACCAGTTTCAGTATGGTGGTTATTTGCTGTATCACCGCTACTGTCATTCTTGATTTGATAATTGGTCCTCAACCAACGATTCCAATGGATGTATTTGAATTTCCTCATCTTGATTCTTTGTGGTTATTTGCTCTGTTTGGAATTGCGGTAGGCTTTGTAGGACTTTTATTTAATCTTTCACTAATAGGTACCCTAACGCTCCTGGATAAACTCTCCTCAAGACAAAAAACTTATTATGTGCTGACCGTAGGATTTTTGATTGGCTATGTAGCAGTACATCATCCGGATGCGGTAGGTGGCGGCATGCATATTATTCATCAGGCATTAACTCTGGCTCCAGGATTTGGAATTTTGTTTTTTCTTTTAGTAGTGCGTTTTGTAGGAACGATGGCATGCTATGGAACAGCGGTTCCGGGAGGAATTTTTGCTCCTATACTTTCTTTAGGGACACTTCTTGGTTTGGCGATGTTCCATATCTTAGAAATTTTGCATATTGACTTTTTAACCCAACCAGGGATGTTTGCAGTCGCGGGAATGGCTGCGCTTTTTGCCTCATCTACGCGCTCACCAATAACCGGAGCAGTATTGGTGGTAGAAATGACTCATAATTATTATTTAATCTTTCCTGTGATGATGGCATGCATTACCGCAACTATTGTGCCCCAGCTTACCCCAAATGGACCCATTTATGAGCAGTTATTAAATCGTGCTCTGAGTTTAGATGCTTCGAAAAAGAAAATTGGATCTAACTAAATAATGGATATTATAACCTGCTACAATACCTCCGGACTTAATCTATATGAACAACAATTTTGCCAAAATGCGCACCTGATTGCATGTATTGATGCGCCTCTTCAATTTGTTCCAATTTAAATTCTGAATCAATAATGGGGGTCAATTTCTTTATTCTCAGGTTTTCCATCCACTCTTTATGGGCTTGGCTCCATAATTTATTTTTTTCTTCAATCGATTGAGAACGAAGTACAAAACCAATAATTTGTAATCTTTTGCGCATAATCAATGCAAGATTGCATTCCACTGAACTTCCTTTGAGACACGCGATCTGGATGAGCTTGCTTTGAGGTTTCAATAAATGCAGATGCTTATTAAAATAATCTCCGCCTATAAAATCAATGATTAAATCAACGCTGTGATCTTCAATTAAGTCTTCAAAATCCTGTTTATGGTAATTAAACACTTGATCTGCACCGAGTTTAATTGCTTTTTCTACTTTGAAATCCGTTCCTGCTGTGGTGATTACATGAGCATGGGTCAATTTTGCCATTTGAATTGCCAATGAGGCAATACCGCTTCCTGCTCCATGAATAAGAAATGTTTGTTCGGATTTGAGTTTTCCTAAATCGAATAGAGTGGCATAAACAGTTGCAAGTGCCTCAGGAAGTGCTGCAGCAAGCGAATAACTCCAATTTTTAGGGATGTGCTGAACTAGTGATTCTTCGACAGGACAAAACTCAGCATAAGCACCACTGCCGACCAACCCATAAACTTTATCCCCTGGTTTGAATTGTGTTACATTTGCACCAACTTCGACTACTTCTCCGGCAATTTCCAGACCCAGAACATCTGATTCTCCAGGAGGAGGCGGATATTTACCGTAGCGTTGCATGATATCTGCTCGATTAAGGGCAGTGGCTTTAACAGCCACTAAAATTTGTGATTTGCTGTACTCTGGCTTAGGCCTATTTTTGATGACCAATCGGCTGTGTGGGCCTGGATTTTCTATATCTACGTAGCGCAAAATGTTTTTCCTTAACTTAATGAGTGAAGATCACTCAAATGGTTCATGCACTTAAGCCTGTTCTGCTGTGCTCTGCACTCAGACACTTTACTTAAAAAAACATACCTATATAATGCTTATACAGACCCTCTTATATATTGGGCAATGGCTAAATTCAATCATCAACATCTTTCTGCTTGGCTTTTTATAATTCCACAACTTATTGTTACCCTGATATTTTTTATTTGGCCTGCATGTAATGCATTATTGCAAGCTTTCTTTTACACAGATGCTTTTGGTCTACATAAAAAGTTTGCAGGATTTTCCAATTTCGTGGATCTTTTTCTTGATCCGGGTTATAGCAAGGCAATCGGGGTAACTTTTATCATTGCTTTTAGTGTGACTTTCTTCACAATGAGTTTAGGACTCCTTATGGCCATATTAGTGAATAATAGAGGCAAGACGCAAGGAGTTTATAAATCTTTATTAATTTGGCCTTATGCTATAGCTCCTGCCGTAGCGGCGATTTTATGGCGCTTTTTATGCCATCCCACTTTAGGATGGCTGACGCATCTTTTGCAATTATTAGGGATTAATTTTGACTATGTAAATAATGTAAACCAGGCATTTTCAGTAATTATTCTCACCGCCACTTGGCAGCAATTCAGCTATAATTTTCTATTTTATCTCGCAGCGCTCAAAGCAGTTCCTCCGTCATTAATTGATGCGGCGATTATTGATGGTGCATCTGGATGGCAACGTTTTTGGCAAATCATTTTTCCACTTTTATCACCAACTACTTTTTTCTTGCTAATTATAAATTTAATGTATGGTTTTTTTGATACTTTTGGCATTATTCAAGTGATGACACATGGCGGACCTGGTAACAGTACGACTAACTTGATTTATAAGGTATATCAAGATGGATTTGAGGGAATGGACTTGGGAAGTTCATCAGCACAATCAGTACTGTTGATGTTTATTGTAATTATTGTTTCTTTAGTGCAGTTTAGATATCTCGAAAAAAAGGTTCATTACGCATGAAATCATATTTCTCTCGTGTTTTACAGCATAGTTTTTTATGCTTTTTTGTGATTTTGATGTTGTTACCTGTTTATTTGGCTCTTGTCGCTGCCAGTAATGAAGGTAGCGCTATGATGCAATCTCATATTCCTACGGTTCCAGGGACCTTATTATTTAAGAATTTGAAGGCTGTTATGATCGAAGGTTTATCGGTCACAGGTGGGGAACCCATTACTTCTATGCTGTTAAACAGTTTTTTTATGGCTATGGCTATCGCTTTGGGAAAGATTATGTTTGCCTTAGGCTCAGCCTTTGCTTTAGTTTATTTTGATTTTCCTTTTAAAAAATTATGTTTTGCATTGATCTTTACTACCATGATGTTGCCCATAGAAGTCAGGATTGTACCTACCTTTCAGGTGGTTGCTTCATTTGAATTATTAAATTCATTTACTGGGTTAACTTTGCCTCTATTTGTATCTGCAACTGGAACTTTTTTGTTTCGTCAGTTTTTTAAAACCATACCTTCTGAACTTGTTGATGCAGCAAAACTAGATGGAGCTGGTGCTGTACGTTTCTTTTTTGATATCGTTTTACCTTTATCCAAAACGCAAATTGCATCATTATTTGTTATTTTGTTCGTGTACGGTTGGAATCAGTACCTCTGGCCATTAGTGATTACTACGGAGACAAAAATGGCTACGGTAGTTATGGGGATACACTACTTAGCTGGAGTGGCAGATCAAGTTCCACAATGGCACTACATTATGGCTGTTGCATTGATTGCTTTGGTTCCACCCTGTATGGTGGTCATGTTAATGCAGCGCTGGTTTGAAAAAGGGTTAAAGTAAGCATGGCAACAGTCAGTCTCATTGAAGTTTCAAAAAGTGTTGGATCAACAACGATTCTGGATAAAGTAAGCGTGAGCATCAAAAAAGGCGAGTTTATAGCGATTGTTGGTCCTTCTGGATGTGGAAAAACTACATTATTGCGCTTAATTGCTGGTTTGGATGATTTAAGTTCGGGCTCGATTTTGATTAATGATCAATGTGTTAATAAAATACCTGCAGCAAAAAGGGATATGGCTATGGTTTTTCAAAATTATGCTCTTTATCCTCATATGACTGTATTTGAAAATATGGCTTATGGATTAAAAATGAGGCGTTTTAAGAAAGCAGATATTAAGCAACGAGTAGATGAAGCAGCACAATTGTTGCATTTAACTCCTTATCTAGAGCGTAAACCTCAGGCACTTTCCGGAGGACAAAAACAAAGAGTTGCGATGGGAAGGGCTATGGTTCGTTCCCCGGCTGTATTTTTATTTGATGAACCTTTATCTAATCTGGATGCAAAATTACGTACGGAAATGCGTCATGAAATTCGCCGTTTACATCAGCAATTAAATACTACCAGTTTGTATGTAACTCATGATCAAACTGAAGCAATGACTATGGCGGGACGTGTTATGGTACTTAATCAAGGAGTTGTTGAGCAGATAGGCACTCCCCAGGAACTGTATCAAAATCCTGCTACCTTATTCGTTGCAGGATTCACAGGACATTATCCTTTGAACATAGTATCTGGCGTCTTCGATAAAAGCAGCAATACAGTACAAACAGATTTGGGGGTTGATTATCTTATCCCAGAATTGGCACAGAACCTTGAAGATAAGGACGAGCTCATTATGGCAATTCGAGCGGAGCATGTTGGGCTTTGTTCCGAAAATAATCCACAAAGCATCTCAATTCATGTCGAATTTGTAGATAATATGGGTGCAGACAAATTAATACGTGCGAAATGCAACAAGAATAATCAACCGCTTAATTTCCGTATTACCGCGGATCAACACATTTCGAGTGGACAACTCTGGGTTGAGCTACCTAAAATTAAGTTACATCTTTTTCATCGTAAGTCTGGAAAACGTATTGGAGAATGACGTGAGGAAAGAAAAAAGCAAGCAACTAAAACCAATTGACACTCCAGTTTATCGCTATTGGTCAGCATTGTATATGTCTTTTTATTCACGACGCCTTTATGTGGATGTTGGAAAACGTTGGCGAGGGCTTGGTATTCTCTATCTCTTGTTAATTATAGCTTTATTATCAATTCCTTTTGCTTTAAGAATGAGTTTTAGCCTCCATCAGGCGTTTAAAGAACAAATTACTGAGCCTTTATCAAAGATCCCTGTTTTTTATATACAAAATGGGGAGGTTTCTTTTAATAAGCCCATGCCTTATTTGATCAAGAATGATCAAGGACAAGTGGTTATTATTGTTGACACAACAGGAGAAATCAATGATTTTCCTTCGAAATATCCTTACCTCACGATTTTGGTAAACAAAAATGAAATTTCACTTAAGGTGCCCAGTTTGAAACTTTTTAATATGGCAGAAACAAAGCCGAGTAAAGGCACTCCATTTGTTCAAACTTTTGATAAAGGAACTAATCTAGTATTTGATGGCAAAAAAATTGCAGAAGAAGATTCAATTAAAAATCTAAGATTTTACTCAGAACTCATGATTTATCCTATGGTTGTAGCTATGTTATTTTCAATTTTCATAATTCTATTCCTGGTTTTAGCTTTTTTAGGACAAGTTTTTTCAACCATATTTTTTTCTTTTAGTGTAACCTTTGCCCAATCAAGCCGGCTTTTAGCGGTTGCTGGAACCCCTATGTTATTACTACTACTTGTCATGCTCACACTCAATTCAATTTTTATGGGTTCTGGTTACATTTTATTCGCGTTGCTTATTTTTTATTACAGCTTTGCACTTTATTCCCTACGCGCAGAAAGCAGACGAGTTGCCATTTTATAAGAAATTGTGTTTTTTAAGGCAATTTTCGTGGAGGTGGAATTAAACCGCTTATGGAATTAATGAAATGGAGGATATGCACGTGGTGACCTTATGAAAGAGTTGATTCATTTTGCACATGGGAATGGCTTCCCGGCTTTATGTTATAAACAAATGCTGGAGCAACTCGAGGAAGAGTTCGATTATTGTTATATTGATAAGATTGGTCATGACTCTTTGTTTCCGGTTGGTGAAAACTGGCATAATCTGGTTTTAGAAGTCATCGCCAGTATTAAAAAACAGGCCGATCGTCCTGTTGTAGCAGTTGGGCATTCATTAGGTGGCATTCTAAGCTTATTAGCAGCAGCTGAACAACCTGAATTATTTAAAGCGGTAATTATGTTGGATTCACCCTTAATTGGTACTTTTAAATCAAGCATGGTTCGTTTGGCAAAAGCTCTGGGTATTATTGATCGGGTGACGCCGGCGTTTAGAACCCGAAGTCGGCGCATATATTGGAAAGATCATGAGCAATTAATGAGTTATTTAAAGACGCGAGAGTTATTTAAGACCTTTACTGATGCCTGCTTAAATGATTATATTACCTACGGTTTAGAGTATAAAGATGACGGTTATCATCTGCGATTTGATAGACACATTGAGTATCAAATTTATCGAACTATCCCACACGTCATTCCAAACTATGAAGGTAAGTTATTAATTCCTGCAGCATTAATTTATGGTGACAAAAGTACTGTGGTTGGTAAAATGGATGTGCGCTACATGAAAAAATATTTTAATGTAACAAGTCATAAAACCAAAGGGACCCATTTATTTCCTATGGAACACCCGGAAGTTGTGGCAAAGCAGATTATAAAAATTGTGTCTGGTTTATACTTAAATAGTACGAGTGGTCGAAAGACCTCAATTAATTAAGGAGAATAATGTGCTACACGCTATTTTAGTGCTCATAATCATTGGTGCTGCAGGGATATTGCTTACCAGGCAGGCAGCAGTTTCAGTGTGGGCTATTAGCTTTGCTCTATTTAGTGCTCTTGTTTTCATGTATGGTTCTCCAGGATTGGCGACTCAAATAGTGCTTGTTTTAGTGGAGCTTATTTTAATTGCTGGCTCTATAAAACCTTTAAGACGAATATTATTATCCAAGTATTTTTTTAAAACAGTAAGCAAAGCCATGCCTGCCATGTCCTCAACTGAGAGAGAAGCACTGGAAGCGGGCACTGTAAGTTGGGAAGGTGATTTATTCAGTGGTGCCCCAGACTTTTCTGTACTGAGAAATGCCCCCACGGTTCGTTTGACTGATGAGGAGCAAGCTTTTCTTGATGGTCCTGTAAATACGCTGTGCGGGATGGTCGACGATTGGGATATAACTCATAACCTAACCGATTTACCTCCAGAAATCTGGCAGTTTATTAAGGAAAATCGATTTTTAGGTATGATTATACCGAAACGTTATGGCGGCCTTGAGTTTTCTGCTACCGCACAAATGTCAATTTTAGTAAAAATCTATGGTCGTTCAATCACTGCTGCTACAACTATATCTGTACCTAATTCTCTGGGACCAGGCGAGTTGTTGCTTAAATATGGAACAGAAGAACAGAAAAATTATTATTTGCCACGCTTGGCTGATGGACGGGAAATTCCTTGCTTTGCGTTAACTGGGCCCAATGCAGGCTCTGATGCCGCATCAATTCCTGACAAAGGTATAGTATGTCATCAAGAAATTAATGGTGAAAAGATATTAGGTATCCGCTTAAATTGGGATAAGCGCTACATTACTTTATGCCCAGTAGCCACAGTAATTGGATTGGCTTTCAGATTATTTGACCCGGATAATTTATTAGGTAAAGGTGAGGATGTAGGCATTAGTTGTGCATTAATACCGGCAAACACCCCAGGGATTACCAAAGGTCGTCGTCATTTCCCATTAAATACCGGATTTTTAAATGGCCCAACTCAAGGGAAGAATGTTTTTATTCCCATGGACTACCTGATCGGTGGTGTAGCTATGGCAGGTTGTGGCTGGCGCATGTTAATGGAGTGTTTAAGCGCTGGCAGAGCCATCTCTTTACCTTCAAGTGCTAACGGAGGTGCTCAGGCTGCTGCTTTGGCTTCTGGAGCTTATGCACGTGTTCGTAAACAATTCAATCAACCAATTGGAAAGTTTGAGGGAATTGAAGAACCCTTAGCCAGGATTGCAGCGAATACTTATGTCATTGATGCTGCTGTAACAATGGCTGCGGCAGCCATTGATAATGGAGCCAAGCCTTCTGTAGTGGGTGCTGTATTAAAATACCACACTACGGAACTCGCAAGACAGATATCCGTTGACTCTATGGATATTCATGGGGGAAAAGGTATTTGTCTTGGTCCTAATAATTATATGGGTAGAGGATATCAAGGATCTCCTATTGCAATTACCGTTGAAGGAGCGAATATACTCACTCGGAGTTTAATTATTTTTGGCCAGGGAGCAATTCGATGTCATCCATATGTATTTAGGGAGCTTGAAAGTATCAGAAACAATAATCTTGTTGAATTTGATAAGGCATTTTTTTCTCATGCAGGATTTATCATTGCCAACTTTACGAAGTCAGTTATTTTTGCTTGGACCGATGCATACTTGTCCAAAGCACCAGTAAGTAGCGTAAAGCGTTATTATCAACTTATACATAAATACAGCGCTAATTTGGCGTTTCTTGCTGATTTCTCCATGACTGTTCTAGGGGGTGACTTAAAACGTAAAGAAAAATTATCTTCACGTCTTGGGGACATGCTTAGTTCATTGTATTTGATTTCAGCAGTCTTGAAACGTTTTCACGAAGATGGTGAACCCAAAGCTGATTTACCTTTGGTTGATTGGAGCTGCCAACAACTATTGTATGAATGCGAGACGGCAATGCATGGTGTTATTGTCAATTTTCCAGTACGCTGGGCACGAATTGTTTTACGCTTGATTATTAAACCTTTTGGTAATCGAAGAAATAAACCAAATGATCAGCTAGGTCATAAGTTAGCCAGGATTCTAATTGAACCTGGTGAAGCCCGTATGCGCCTTACTCGTTTAGTTTATAGTAGAGCCGGAGACAATTGTCCTTTAGGTCGTCTGGAGGAGGCTTTCCATAAGATTTGTGCTGTTGATGAGATAGAAAGAAAAGTAATGCGTGCGGTAAAAGATAATGTTTTAAAATCACTTACTCTGCTGGAACAAATCAATGAAGCTTTGGATTGTGGTTTGCTAACTGATAAAGAAGCCAAGCAATTAAAAGAAGCGGAATTGGCACGACAGGATGTGATTAAGGTAGATGATTTTAATGATGAGGATTTGCGTCGCCCTGCATCAATAAAAGCTGCCGGTACTAAAAAGGTTGTTGTTAATAAAGACGATGTGGAATCAGAAATGATTTGATTTGACTCCAAGTACAACATAACTCTATAAGTATTTTTCATAACCCGGGACCAGATATTAACCCCCCGGGTTTTTCTTTTACTGCTCTCTGCCAGCTGTTATGTAATTTAGCCCTGATGAGGACGGACATTAATTATCTGTTTCTTACCTCGTGGCCAGTATAGTGGGTTGCTTCGTGTTACTGATATCCATTTACCTTTGCTGATTCGTTCAATCAAGTTTCCCGATTAAGCTACATTAATGGAGCAGTTAGTTTTGTACCTTAAACTTTCTATATTTTTGGCAAAAGTAACGCATTGATTAGTAAATTATTTTTGAATAAATTGTGCCTTGGATAAATACGTCATTTCAATATAATCTTTCTAAGAAAGTCTCTAGGCGTTTTCTTTAATATCATCTGGCATAGTGATGTTTAATTCGAGCACCGAGTTATCTCCCATGCGTTCAAGATTCACACTGACTTGATCACGTGTGACGTGTACGTATTTAGCAATAACAGTAAGAATTTCTTCCTGAAGTTTGGGTAGGTAGTCAGGTGTGCTACGTTGGGAGCGTTCGTGAGAAATTATTATCTGTAAACGTTCTTTAGCAACTGATGCTGTAGCACTCCTTCTGCGCAGGTAATTGAAAATACTCATACCGTCACTTCCTCCTTATTTTTGCTGAATAAGCGACGCAGCAACCCTTTACGATCATTATTTATGAAGCGCATAGGCCTCTCTTCACCGAGAAATCGAGCAATTGCATCTTGATAAGCAATACCGGCGTCACTTGTTTCATCAAGTACTACTGGTATACCTGTATTTGAAGCTTTAAGTACAGATTTTGATTCTGGAATAACGCCAATTAATGGAATGGCTAATATTTCCTTTACGTCAGTAACAGAAAGCATGTCACCACGCTCAACGCGCTCTGGGTCGTAACGTGTTAATAACAAATGTTCTTGAACTGGTTCTTGATTTTCGATGGCTCTTTTAGTCTTGCTTGCGAGTATTCCAAGTATGCGATCAGAGTCGCGTACAGAGGAAACCTCTGGATTAGTCACAACAATGGCATGATCAGCAAAATACATAGCCATTAATGCACCAGTTTCAATTCCAGCAGGTGAATCACAAATAATAAAATCAAAATCCTTTGCAAGATCGTTAAGGACTCTTTCAACACCTTCAATAGTTAATGCATCTTTATCTCGGGTTTGTGATGCAGGAAGTATAAAGAGGTTTGCAATACGCTTATCTTTAATTAAAGCCTGATTTAGGCTTGCTTCCTTATTAACAACATTAATAAAGTCATAAACAACCCGACGTTCACAGCCCATGATAATATCGAGGTTTCTTAAACCGATATCAAAGTCAATGACGACGGTTTTGTGCCCCAATAGGGCGAGGCCAGAAGAAATAGCTGCAGAAGAAGTAGTTTTTCCTACTCCGCCTTTACCCGATGTAATTACAATTATTTTAGCCAACGCTGAACCCTTCCTATTATTTTTGATTCAACACAATATTTAAACAACAGTGTACACGTTAATTGATAAATAATTCAAGTGGTGCAATAGCTATCTGTGGAAAAACATTTTTTAAAATTAAGGGAAAATCTAAAGACAATTGTTTCACTTTTTATTGCCTTATAAATACTGTAAATTTTAAATTATTAGGTTAAATAATATTAAAAGTATTCTGATTTCAATGAAAAATGAGGGAACTTTGATAAAAAAGGACCAATAAGGCCTATAATTACAAAGATATAAAGAACTATTTTTGTTTTTTGTAAATTATCTGTTTAATTTGTTCGCAATTTATAGTAAACTATTCTGTTAATTTAATCCTGTAACGAGAATAAAATGGCTCTTTCTATCGTGCAGCAATCACTAACTTTTGATGATGTTCTTCTTATTCCTGCACACTCTTTAATATTACCTAAAGATGTATCTTTAAAAACAAAATTAACTCGCGCAATTAGCTTGAACATTCCTCTTGTATCAGCAGCTATGGATACTGTGACCGAGGCTCGCTTAGCCATAGCTTTAGCGCAAGAGGGGGGTATTGGTATTATTCATAAGAATATGAAAATTATGGCGCAAGCTGATGAAGTCAGAAAAGTGAAAAAGTTTGAAAGTGGTATGGTGAAAGACCCGATTACAGTGACTCCTAATATCACAGTGAAAGAATTGCTCGACGTAATGACCAAATATAGTATCTCGGGAGTTCCTGTAGTTGATGGTGAAAATTTAGTCGGTATTGTAACCAGTCGAGATATTCGTTTTGAAACCAATTTATCTTTGAGTGTTGAGCAAGTAATGACTCCTAAGACAAAATTAGTCACTGTGAGGGAGGGATCAAGTCGTGAAGAGATACGCAGCTTATTGCATAAGCATCGTATAGAAAAGTTGCTTGTAGTTAATGATGCGTTTCAATTACGTGGATTGATCACAGTTAAGGACATACAAAAAGCCAAGGAAAATCCTTATGCATGTAAAGATGCTGCAGAACAGTTGAGAGTTGGTGCGGCTGTTGGTGTAGGCGAGGGTACTGATGAGCGTATTGAAGCATTAATTGAGGCGGGTGCTGATGTGCTTGTTGTTGATACGGCACACGGACACTCACAAGGCGTACTCGATCGCGTAAAATGGATTAAGAAATATCATCCGGATATAGAAGTGATTGGAGGAAATATAGCTACAGCTGCCGCAGCTCGAGATTTATATGCGGCGGGTGCAGATGCAGTAAAAGTAGGTATAGGTCCTGGTTCTATTTGTACTACGCGGATTGTAACCGGTGTTGGTGTTCCTCAAATTACTGCGATTGCGAATGTGACACAAGAACTTAAAGGGAAAATTCCAGTAATTGCTGATGGCGGCATACGTTTTTCTGGTGATGTGTGTAAAGCGCTTGCTGCTGGTGCAGATACTGTAATGCTTGGAGGTATGTTTGCAGGTACAGAAGAGTCTCCAGGTGAAATTGAATTATATCAAGGCAGAACCTATAAAAGCTATCGAGGGATGGGATCAATTGGGGCTATGGCTTCATCACAAGGGTCTAGTGACCGTTATTTTCAGGATGCATCATTAGGCTCTGAAAAATTAGTTCCAGAAGGAATTGAAGGACGCGTTCCTTACAAAGGATTGGCGCAAACAATTATTCATCAGTTGTTAGGTGGTTTGCGTTCATGTATGGGATACACAGGATGTGAAAATATCGAACAATTACATACTAAGACTGAATTTGTACAAGTGACTAATGCAGGAGTGAGGGAGTCACATGTTCATGATGTAAGTATTACAAAACAGGCACCAAACTATCAGGTTGATAATTAATAATGAGTGATTTAAAACAACATCCTTTGCTGATCCTTGATTTTGGCTCTCAATACACACAACTGATTGCACGACGTGTGCGTGAACTAGGTGTTTATTGCGAAATCCATCCCTTTAATATGACACAAGAACAATTTGCTGCTTTAAATCCTTGTGGCATTATTTTATCTGGCGGTCCAGCGACCGTAACCCACGATGAGAATCCACGAGCACCTCAATGGCTGTTTAGTAGTGGCCTTCCTATTTTGGGTATTTGTTATGGAATGCAAACCATGGCAGTGCAATTAGGTGGTGAAGTACAGTCATCCTCTGTTAGAGAGTTTGGTTATGCTGAATTGAAATTACATGGTCACAGCAAACTATTTTCACAAATTGAGGATCGACTCAATTCTGATGGAAATGCTTTATTGGATGTTTGGATGAGCCATGGAGATAAAGTAACGAAATTACCTCTCGGTTTTAAGGTCATTTGTGAGACACGTAATGCCCCGATTGCTGGGATGGCTGATGAAAGTCGTCACATGTATGGAGTACAATTTCATCCGGAGGTAACGCATACTCTACAAGGGATGCGCATTTTATACCGTTTCGTTGTCGATATCTGTAAAGCGTCGACTAATTGGACGTCTGAACTCATTATTGATGAAGCAATTAATAAAATCAGAGCTCGTATAGGAACTGAGAAGGTTTTACTCGGCTTGTCTGGCGGTGTGGACTCTTCTGTTGTTGCTGCTTTATTACATAAAGCGATTGGCAAACAGTTGGTTTGTGTTTTTGTAGATACTGGCTTGTTGCGTTTTAATGAAGCAAGTGAAGTTATGGAAATGTTTGGCAAGCACATGGGTATTGAAGTTATTTCAGTTCAAGCAGAAGAGAAGTTTTTGCATGCACTTAAAGGGGTTACCTGTCCTGAAGAAAAGAGAAAAATTATTGGGCGTACTTTTATTGAAGTATTTGATGAGGAAGCATTAAAAATTCCTGGAGTTTCTTGGTTGGCTCAAGGAACAATTTATCCGGATGTTATTGAGTCAGCAGCAACGAGTACGAATGGTGCTTCAGTCGTCATTAAGTCCCATCATAATGTGGGTGGTTTGCCAGAAACATTGAACCTGGGTTTATTAGAGCCTATTCGTGAATTATTTAAGGACGAAGTTCGTAAAATAGGACTTGAGTTAGGTTTGCCTCACGATATGGTCTATCGTCATCCGTTTCCTGGGCCAGGCTTGGGTGTGCGAATTTTAGCGGAAGTTAAAAAGGAATATGCTGATATTTTACGTCAAGCTGATGTTATTTTTATTGATGAATTAAGAAAAGCCGATCTTTATCATAAGGTCAGCCAAGCTTTTGCCGTATTTTTACCCGTTAAAAGTGTTGGTGTGATGGGTGATGGGCGTAAATACGATTATGTGATTTGTCTTCGTGCTGTTGAGACGATTGATTTTATGACAGCGCATTGGTCACAATTGCCTTGGGATTTCCTAGGCCATGTATCCAATCGAATTATTAATGAAGTACAGGGCGTATCTCGCGTCACTTACGATATTTCAGGTAAACCTCCTGCTACGATTGAATGGGAGTAATTGAATTGTGCTGGGTGAAGGCGAAGCCATACCCAGGAAGTCTGTGATTTCAGGTTTTACATTACCTTCATTCAAAAGGTTTTAAGATTTATAGCTAATAATGAATGATTATTATTGGATGCAAAAGGCATACGAAGAGGCCATTCTTGCCCAAGAGGAAGGGGAGGTTCCTGTAGGCGCCGTATTGGTAAGCAAAGACAATCAGTTATTAGGTTTAGGACGCAATTTTATCCAAAAAAGTCACGATCCATCGGGTCATGCAGAGGTTCGTGCAATTAGACAGGCATCGCAACAACTAAAAAATCATCGCCTATTAGATACAACACTCTATGTGACTCTTGAGCCATGCGCTATGTGTGCTGGACTTATTGTGCATGCACGAATTAAAAGACTGGTTTTTGCTACTAGAGATTTTAAAGCAGGTGCTGCAGGCTCTGTCTATAATTTATTACAAGGTTATCCCTTAAATCATAAAGTTCAAATTGATGAGGGAATAATGCAAGCGGAATGTTCTCTTTTACTTACTGATTTTTTCCAAATGTGTCGATAATTACTGTTCATTTTGAAGTGATTTGCAATTCGTGGATTAGCTTTTGTTTTAAAACTTTCTTTTCTTCACTAGCTAATGACTGATTTTGTTGATTTGTAATGTAAAATGTATCCTCCGCGCGTTCCCCAGCAGTCACAATTTTTGCGTTATGTAAGTGAATATTTAATGTTGAAAAGACTCTGCCTATTGTTGCCAACAACCCGGGTCTATCTGCAGTGACTAGAAATAAACGGGTATGATGATAAGTTAGGTCGTCATTGTAATGGATTTGAGTTTTGACATTAAAATGTGCTAAAGCACGCGAAAGCCTTTTTCGTGCTACAACGGGAAGTTGTTCAGTTTTTGCCAAGTGAGTACATAGAGCCTGTTGAATATCATGAGAACGTTGTTTATCAAAAAATGCCTGATTTCGCTCATCTAATATAATATAGGTATCTAAATCATATTGATTATCACAGGTAAGAATCATTGCTTCCTGAATGGTGACATTGTGATTACTTAAAACAGTTGTTGCAATAGCAAATCGATCATCTCTGTGAGGCATGTAAATAAAAACTTCAGTACCGCCTTGGCTGTGGTGAGGCATAATTATAACCAGAGGAAATTTAGTGCAGGCAAGTATCGCTTTGGTATGACGTGCTATGATTTCAGGGGACTCATGCAAAAAATATCTTTCTTTGAATTGCTTCCATAAATCCTCTACCGCTTTTGCTGCTACACCTTCCGTAACCAATAGAGATAATGCATAGTGTTTGCGTGCTTTAATGAGTGCTGTTTCATCTATTAATTCTTGTTCTTTATGTAACATATGTTTTGCAGCACGATATAGCTCTTTCAGTAGAGAGTCTTTCCAGGAGTTCCATAAAGTAGGATTGGTACCGCAAATGTCAGCAACAGTTAACAAATACAGATAATCGAGGTAGTAGGGGTGGGGTAAAAGCTGGCAAAAGTTTTTTATAGTATTGGGATCATAAATATCCTGCCTTTGTGCTGTTTGTGACATGATGAGATGATTGCGTACAAGCCAAATAAGTAAATCACTCTCTTCTTTTTCAAGATTGTGATTTTGTGCAAAATAAGATGCTTCAATCGCACCTAATTCTGAATGATCACCGCCTCGTCCTTTAGCAATATCATGAAATAATGCGCTTAAATAAAGCAATTCAGGCTTGTTTAAATTTTGCATTATTTGCGCGCAAAGTGGAAATTGCTCTGCATAATTTTTTTCTTTGAAGCGGGACAAATTACGAATTACGAATAAAGTATGTTGATCTACTGTATAAACATGAAATAAATCATACTGCATTTGTCCGGTTACCGAAGCGAAACATTCAAGATAATGCGCTAGAACACCGTATCGGCTCATTCGATGTAAGGCTTTATAAGGCCCATCCGCTGTTTTAAGAATATTCATAAACAATTCCGTTGTTTCTAAAGATGCTTTAAAACGTTTATTCATTAGATAGAGCGATTCCCTAATTAATCGGATAGTATTTGCTCGAACGCCTTCAATATCAGGCCGTTTTGCTATCCAAAGAAACAGTTTTAATAATGCCTGGGGATGGTGAATGAACACACGAGTATTTTTTACTTCAATGTAATTGTTGGATAACTGAAATTCATTATCCAGATGAAATAGCTTTTGCTTTGGGGAGTGAGCAATGGTTTCATCAAACCATTGCAATAACATTTCATTGAGCTCTCTATTACGTTTAATTACTTTAAAGTAATCCTTCATGAATTGTTCTATGGCTAATGAGTGGGGTTTATCTTTATAACCAAAAAACTGAGCCAGTTTGATTTGGTAATCAAAGGATAAACGTTCTTCTGCTTTTTCAGCTAATACATGCAAAGCAAAACGCACACGCCAGAGAAAATGCTGACAATAAGTAAGTTTTTCATATTCTTTATCAGTAATGAATCCATAGTTTATGCCATCAGCCAGTTTTTTAATATTAAAATGGCGTTTGCCAATACTGAGCAGAATCTGCAAATCGCGCAGGCCGCCGGGACCATATTTGACATTGGGCTCCAAGTTATAAGCTGTTTCACCGTACTTAGCATCACGTTTCTTTTGCTCTTGGAGTTTCGCTAAAAAGTAATCTTGGCTGCTCCACATGTGTAAGGGATGGATTTGATAAATTAATTCTTCCATTAATGCACCGCGGCCACATAATAAAAACATATCCATGAGACTGGAAATTACTGTGACATCTTGACTCGCAAGTTCAGCACAAGACGAAACACTCGTGATTTGATGACTGAGATCCAAACCTACATCCCAGCAATTCTGGATAAAGTTTTGTGCGCGATGCAATTGCGATTTAGAGACCTTATCACTATGCAGCAACAATATATCAACATCAGAATAGAGTTGCAGTTCTCGACGTCCATAACTGCCTAGAGCAAGAAGACAAAATGCATCATGATCCAGTTGATTCTTAATAAATAAACGAATAACCAAATCATCAATGTAGGTAACTAATTTACGAATGATGGTGGTAATGTTGGTTTTATAATCGAATTCTTCGCGAAGTTTTTCTTTAAATTGTTTTAGGTTGTTTTTTAGATGTTGCAGTTCCACTGTCATCCCTTTTTTTTCTGAATTCTGCTCCTGGGCAAAGAGATGAGTTTTTGTATGTTTACTTTCTTTCTTCATCGCGCAGAGTCAAAATTTCCACGCCATCATCGGTAACCAATAAGGTATGCTCCCATTGGGCTGAAAGGCTATGATCTTTAGTGACTACAGTCCATTGATCAGGCAATAAGCGAGTTTGGTGTTTTCCAACGTTGATCATAGGTTCTATAGTAAAGGTCATCCCTGGTTCCAATTTCATTCCTGTTCCGGGTATTCCATAATGCAATACTTGAGGATCTTCATGGAAGATACGACCTATACCATGACCACAATAATCACGGACAACCGAGCAACGATTTTTTTCTGCATGCTGTTGTATAGCATAACCTATATCACCTAACTGGACTCCGGGTTTTACCATGTCAATTCCAATAAACAAACACTCCTGAGCCACCTGAACTACATGTTTTGCTTTAACTGAGGGAGCCCCAATAATGAACATTTTACTGGTATCACCATGATAGTCGTTTTTTATTACAGTGACATCAATATTAATTATGTCCCCATCTTTTAAAACCTTTTTTCCCGGGATCCCATGACAGACTACATGATTTACTGAGGTACAAATGGACTTTGGGAAGCCATTATAATTTAAAGGGGCGGGTATCGCTTTTTGTGTATTCACAATGTAGTTATGACAAATAGTATTCAATTCGTCTGTGGTGATACCTTCGTGTACATGAGGACCGATCATCTCAAGAACTTCAGCAGCAAGTTTGCCAGCAACACGCATTTTCTCGATTTCGTCAGGGGTTTTTATAGTAACTGCCATATGAATCCAAAAGTGTTTGATTGTCCAATATATTTTGTTCCAATATATATAGTGTAGGTTAAATAAGAGCTGTATGTCATTTTGGAACGAAAAGCATATTAGCATAATTGATTATGCATGTCACCGAATCCCAGTTTTAGTCTGGCTTTGATTTTATTGATGAGTACACTTGATGCAAAACAACTTTGCATCAAGTGTATTTATTAATTATTTATAAATAAGAATCAGGTCGCATTCGGATTGCTACCAATGTGTCTGCGATTTTCTCTTTGTTCTAACATTGTATCTTCAATTTCTGATTCTTGTTTAGCAGTTAAATACATGTGCTTATACCAAAAAGAACCGTATTTTGTGTGGTGTTTAGGATCATATTTCTGCGCACTTTTTCCACTCACAATTTCGGGTTCTACTGCAGTCGGATATTTTCCATTATGATTTGGGATATAAGCTAAAAAAAAATCATCCGTTTTAGGTGGTGTATTCAGATAGATAGTAAATTCTTTTAAATCAATATGTTTTTTACGCCCTGTATTGTTACGTAAAGCATCCTTAACTAAATCTTGTAGTTCTATGACAGTTTCCCTTTGCGGATCCACAAAACAATCTTTTATCCTTGCTCCTATATCCACTTTTCTAAAAACCATGCCAACAGGAATTGATAGATAAATCATAAAACCTCCATCTTAGATCAAATAATCACTCGAGTGTAACATAGGTACTCAGAATTTCTGTTTATTTATCATAGAATTTTGGTGCACTTACTTTCATTTCGAGTACTATACTTTATTAAAACTGGCCCCTTAACTCCAGGAAAGAAAATGAAACTCCGCAAACGTGTTTTAATATCTACCTTATGTTTCCTGCTAAGTACTTCTGCTTTTGCTTTTGAGGGGCATGGGGGCGGTTATCATGGTGCGCTTCAAAATACTGAGTATCATAATAATGGATACAATAATGGGCATTATAACAACTACCATGGTAATTATTACAATAACGAATGGTATGGAGGGAGTGTAAATGTGAATGCCTGGAATGATGGTATTTGGTATGATGATAATTTAAATGATAATAGTAATGTAGTTCTTGGGGTACCTAATGAAGGGTATTATGATCCTTCATGCCAAACAATAGATGATTGTAGCTCAGGTACTTGTGTTCTGGTAAATACTTGTGATCAAGAATAAGTTTATGCATAAAAAAATATATCAATGGGCAGTAGTAGGGGCCGGTCCTTCTGGGATCGCAGCAGTGGGCAAACTAATGGATAATGGTATTTTGTCAGAGGATATTTTATGGTTTGATCCTCATTTTAAGGTTGGAGATTTTGGTCTTTATTGGCGTAATGTTTCAAGTAATACTAAGGTCAAATACTTTAAAGATTTTTTATCAGCAGTTCGTTCTTTTCATTATCAAGAGGCTCCAATTGATTTTCAATTAAATCATTTGCCCCTAGATGAAACATGTTCTTTGAGTTACATGGCAGAACCCTTGCAGTGGATTACAGAAAGTTTTTTACAAAAAGTCCACGCAGTAAAAACAACCATTCACAATATGTTTTTATCTAAGCGCGTATGGTCTTTAAGTTCTGGTTCACAAACCTACCACGCTAAAAATGTAATATTAGCTACAGGTGCATTGCCGTTAACATTAAATTACCCTGGTGTTGATGTAATTCCTTTTGATACGGCAATTGATAAGGAAAAATTGTCTGCTGTTATTCAACGTGATGAAACTTATGGAGTATTTGGTGCTTCTCATTCTGCAATCATTATTTTAAAGCATCTAGTAGAATTGGATGTAAAAAAGATCATTAATTTTTATCGTTCACCTTGTTGTTACGCTATTGAGATGGATGATTGGATTCTTTTTGATAATACTGGGCTAAAGGGGCAGAGTGCAGCTTGGGCCAGAGAACACATCGATGGAGTTTTACCCTCTAATCTTGTTCGTTACAATGTTAGTGAGCTGAATATCGCGCGGTTTTTGCCTGAATGTGACCAAATAATTTATGCGGTAGGTTTTGAGCAACGTAAAAATATTGTTATTGGTGATTACGAGCATGTGCGTCATAATCCCTATGTTGGTATTATTGGTCCTGGGCTTTTTGGTTTAGGCATTGCCTACCCAGAAACCAAGGCTGATGTCTATGGTAATGTGGAGTCTCAGGTAGGCTTATGGAAGTTTATGGTTTACCTCAATAAAGTGATGCCAATCTGGCTTAAGTATCCAACTTAATTCTGCTTTGAGCTCTTGGGATATTAAGAGGAACATTATCCCGAGGGCCTTAATTACAAACGTATCGTTTTAAAATGAAGGAAAAATACTTTTCAACCTAAGTAACACCTACTAAAATGAGTCTCTTTTTAACTTAAAAAAATAATAATGCAAAGGATAGATATATTATTCTTGTTTTTAGCGGGACTATTTGTTTTTAGTTGGTCTAAAAATGCAGAATGTGCACTTGAACGTGATTTTCAAACTTGGCTTAATGTTACAACCATTGGGAAGACTCACAGTAAAGATAAAATAGTAAGTCGCATACGATATTGGTTAGAAACGCAAGAACGTATAGGTGAGGATAGCAGTCGTTTCTCACAGATATTATTACGTCCGGGATTAGGCTTTGCGTTAACAGGTAATCTTAGTATTTGGCTTGGATATGCTTGGATATATACAGGTAAACCCAATACTTCAAATCCATTTGAGGAAAATCGAATTTGGCAACAACTTCTATGGGTTAAAACCAATCGATATCTGACATTTACCTGCCGAACACGCACAGAACAGCGATTTCTAGAGAATAGTCCTAAAACAGCTTATCGATTTAGAGAGCTTATTAAAATTTCGGTACCACTCAAACAATATACTCGATTTAGTTTTGTCACGAGCGATGAACTGTTTCTTCATAAGAATAATTTTGTGGGGACAAACAGCCGTGGTTTTGATCAAAACCGATTTTTTGTAGGTTTGGGCTATAAAATAAATCCAACAATTACTACTGAAATTGGTTATATGAATCAATACATTAGACGTTTTGGGGTCCCTGACTTTTTAGCCAATATTGCATCAATAAACTTTTTTATGAATTTCTAAAAGAGTGAGTTTTCAAGATGAACTTAAGTGAAAAAATTGCAAGTTATTATTTTGAGTATCATCCTGAAAAGCATCCACTAAAGTAGGTTATTTAATCCTCGTAGTCGTTTTTTAAGTACAAAGCTTATTTTTCTTTATTATGAATCATCAATGGCTTAATAAAGCTCACTTGAGTGGAATAGGTCATCGGGATTTTTTCCTCATCAAGTGCTTTTTTAATCATCGTGAGTACTTCATCAAGTGAGCGGCGTTGCTGGCTGGGCTCGGGGTTTGTCCACCAATATATCGCAAAGTCAATGCCATTAGAAGAAAAAGAAACCACATAGACTTGAATGTACTTATCTTTAGAAACTGTTTTACATTGTTCCATAGCCTTTTTAATGACTGAACGAGCTTTTTCTACATCGGTATCAAAATTAATACTGCAAACAATTTTTTCACGTCTGAGCGAAGTATCAGTAAATACCCGTACTATACTGGTATACATTTTAGAGTTCGGAATGAATACCCGTGAACCGTCCGTTTTACGTAAATGAGTATTTTGAACAGAAATATGATGAACATAGCCTTGAGTATCTCCTTGTTGTGACTCGATCTCAATAAAATCGCCAATGCTAAAAGGTTCTCTGAGCAGGATCAAAATGCCAATAAAAAAATTTTCAAAAACATTTTTGAATGCAAAGCCGATCGCGACAGAGGTTAATCCTAAAGTTGCCAGAATATTTGCAGTTGTTATTGAGGGAATCAGTATGGCTGAAATAATTAATATTCCTAAAAACCAGACTATGATAATGGTTAGCTTATGAAAAATTATTACTAAATTGGCACGAATTGCTATTCTCGGTAAAAGCGAACTCACTAGTCGACTAATTAGCTTTGCGAGAAAATAAGTAATAATGGAAAAAAAAATGGCAATAATGATATTGGGAGTAAGCGCAATAAAGTTTTGCGCAAATTTATTTAGAGTTTTTAGAATAAGCTCTAAATAGTTCATGTTGAATTTCCTTATTCTACTTCGGCTATTTATTGAAGAGATTATTTATTTGCCGATAATAAAAGATTTCGAAATGGATCTATATGCAGTGTAGCAAAAAAACTCGAAAGAAAGTAATAAGCACGATCCAGACACAGGTAAACGCATCTAAATTATGAATGCAAAAAACATCACTTTGCCTGCTCGCCAGCGCTGTGAGCGGGATTTATGCAGTCTCACATCAAAAGCAGTGCTGGTCTACGCGCATAAAGTGCGTAACGTAGGCATTTTGATTTATATTGGCCCATTAGATGCATTTACTCTGCCACAAAAGTATTTTTTAGCAACTCTGTACATACATCGTCAATAAGACCACTTTAAACTGGTGAATAATAAATAATCAATGTGAGTTGAAAGAAATAATAAATAACATATAATGAACATCTAATTAAATTAATTATAGAGGTGATATGCCAATAATTACGAACAGCAATGGTCATGGGCTTAGTCAGGAAAATTCTAATTTTATGGAAAAATATGAAGTTGCAAAAAAAGTTTCAGTTCCAGCCACACAACAAATCATTCGGCCTAATCAAATAGTTAAACTATTAAAATCCCCGTCTCGCCAAAAAGAAGCAGAAAAAGCTTTTTTATATGCATTTGCAGATATAGAAAAACAAGCGGTATTCGATTTTATTAAAACCTTGCAAGACTTACCTTTAGAAACTCCGGATCCTGAAACCGCTGCAATAATTCATCAATGGTATGTCTCAGCTGGCATGCAAAATAAAAAGGAGTTTCCAATGACTGATACAGAGTATCAGCATTATAAATCTGCAAACATTGCTCGTATTATCACTACTCATCTTTCCCCTCAACAGAAGGAAAAATTGAAAGGAAAAGCTCTTCTTGATATAGGTGCTGGCGATTGTGCAATGACTTATTTGGTAAGCACACATTTAAAGATGGAAGGAAATGCGGTTGATATTCAAACTGAGATTGACTGGGGTGGTGAAAATAGTAGCGATAAAAAAAGAAAAAATCATTATATGGTACAACTTCATAACTATTATGAATATGATGGTAGCGATCTAGTCGGTGCAGTTAAAGGGAAAAAATTTGCGGTTGTTATGTATAATCATTCATTACATCATTTCCCTTCGTTTCAAGCACAGCTCAACAGTTTAAAGCAGGCAAGTCAAATTATAGAACCAGGGGGAATACTCTTTTTATCAGAACATGCGAATTGTTTTGATGAGGATATCTTAGATTTATCTCATATTCTATTAAACCTAAGGTATAGTATTGATAAAAAGCAAATTCTTACTCCGGAAGATGCTATGAAGGCTATTTTAAAATTTAAATCCGAATATCAATCTTATTATTTTTCTAAAAATATTCTTGATGTAATCACCAAGCAACTTGGATTTACATTGATGAAAGAGGAAATTCGTTCTCCAACGGATGTAGCAAAAGCAACATTTTTCTGTTTTGTTAAAAAACTCTCAAGAGCTGAGTTAACGTATTCCCCATATTTCTTTGATGAAGATATGGCAAGTAGACTTCATCACCATGTAGAAGACTCAGATCACCAGGATTTACCTCAAAGAAGATATTCTGCGGAATCTTTTAATTAATTACTTGCAATCAAGTAGGGTTAGCCTGTATTGAACCTTGATATAGGCAAAACCCATATGAGCAGAATTTTTACATTAAAGGAACATTAAAATTCATTTCTTAATGTATCTTTGGAAGAGATTACTGATTCCCATACAGAGTGTACAAAGTCAGAATCTTCTAATTCAGGTAGTGTAACTGTTTGGGGCAATGAGGAATTTACATCAGCGAAGTGATTTCTTACAATTTCTCCATGACGCAAGTCTTTTAAATCCGTTATATAAGCAATAATGCGCTCTGCAGGTAAACATTCGATAATTGCTTCATGGATACATTCTTCTGGAATTAAATCTGTATAATCGAGTAAAGAAGATAGCATAATTAGTTTTTCTGCAACTCCTACGACTAATCCATTCTTCCCATTTTCAATTTCTTTATTCTTTAAAAAGCCTGAGAATAAATAATCAAGAACAACAGCTCCTCCATATGTTATTAGGGGTTTTTTTTCCGATAAGTATTTAGTTAATGTCTCAATAGTTACTCTGTCAAAATTACCTCGTGTTGGTAAGCCATCTTCAGGAAAAGTATCATGAATTCTATAATAAGGCATATTACGTTCTATTGTTGATGCTAATCCACCAATGCTTTGTGGTTTTGTGCTAAAAAAATGCAGCGTCACAATACTCATGCCGACACTCCGAATAAATAAATATACTTCAAAAATCAAAAGTAATTAGAGCGTTCGTATTTTTATACGTTACCATAGTATTAATTATAGTCCTTATTTGGCTTAACGTCTTTTGACAGGGTATTCTTGGATCCAACTTTACTTCTTAGACAAGTTCGTCATGAGTCGATAGCAATCGTATGTGGGGAAAAGCCCAGCAAACAAGGTTTCATTTTACATTGAATTATTATTAGGCGATTAAAATGGATAGAGAAAAAAACTGGTAGATTAAATCATAGAAAAGCACCAATTGATCCACATGAAAATTGTGAACACCTCTTTTTAATACTTAACTCACAGTCTACTTGCGTGTATCGCTTAAATAATTGTTTTTAACATTGTGATAAAGCTTTCGGATGCACTAAGTTTAAAAAATCTTCACTTCTGATTTTTAGAAGTTGATTATGATTACCGGCATTAAAAACGAACCATTCTTTATGCGCAAGACTATCTGCAAGATAGACATCCATACCATAAAGTTCACCAAACAATGGTATCGCTCCCACTTCACAGTCTGTAAACCTGTCTTGAAATTCAAACTCTTTAGCAATTTCTACATGCTTTGCCTGCGTTTCTCTTTTTAATTGGTCTAAATCCAGACGAATATGGGCTGGAATTGCTACTAGTGCAAATTTTCCATCCAATTTGACAACTATAGATTTAGCAAAACAGTTTCCTTCAATATGTGCGGCTTGTGCACATTGTGACGCTGTATATGCTCTAGAGTGGCTTATAGTCTTATATGCAATATCATGATTATGCATGTATTTTCTAATTGATGGGCTTAACATGGGAGTCTCCTGAAAAAGATCTATTTGATTAATTATAGTTCTTATATATCCCTGACAGGGTGATTTTTGCTGCTTATTTATAAGAAGAACTAAAAAGCTGAATCCACGCTTGCTTGGCAAGGCGTACCGTCGGCGGCAGTCAATAAGAATAGAAATCTCCGATCTCGCAAACGCTGCACTCAAACTGAACGCTGTCAGCATGATCGTGATGAATCGCTCTTTATAATATTCCCCTAAGTTGAAGCTTGAAACTTAAGTTCAACCAAT
Source organism: Legionella tucsonensis (assembly GCF_001468035.1). Classification (GTDB taxonomy): domain Bacteria; phylum Pseudomonadota; class Gammaproteobacteria; order Legionellales; family Legionellaceae; genus Legionella; species Legionella tucsonensis. The sequence goes on along the minus strand of NZ_LNZA01000001.1, from coordinate 1,493,159 downwards.
GATTCTGTTAATTACTACTGATATAAACTCACCTAATTATAGGTGTTATTAAAATTTTTTTGCGTCAAAATTATGAAGATTTGATGAGGATGTTTAGATAAAGCAGGCTATTAAGCTCTATGTACTATAATTGATACAAACAATGAAACATAAAGGTGTAAATATGAATAGGGACGCAGAGGTATTAGAAATTTATCATCGAGATATAAGTAAAGAAGAAAAAATTCATTTACTTGAAGAAATTGCTCTTGACCTGCGTAATGAAATGGAAGCTCAAGATCAAAATATGCATCCAGAAATTCATAATAAATTAGCTGAAGGCTTGAGACTTGCAACGAATTTTATAAGGGAATTGCATAGTCAAAGTTAAATCTGAGCTTCTATGAAACGGAAATCGTAGACTGCCGGCTGTTAAGCCCAGCGTTTGCCGAATTGATTTTAGTTGCTCCTGCAACAAAAGATAGTTTGTATAAGATACAAGCCCGTTTTGCTTGCAAACAGGAGTTAATTCATTCTTCTGTTTATTCCATTTGATCTCTAGATTGTAATAAATCCTGTAAAGGTTGGGGTAATATCGAGCGAATTTTATGTGTTAGTTGTGCTTCATTTTTTTGCCAAAGCAAACCTAAATAGATAATACCAAAACCGATAACAGTCAGGGCAACAGGGAATAAGGAGCTGAGTTTAAATACCTTGAACGCTAAATATCCTAAATAAAAACAACTACCTAAAGCGCCGAATAGTACAAATACTTTTCTGTTTAAAATAACTCCAATCAAGATCATTAAGAGATTGATACACAGATATATAAATTTAGAAAGCTCATTATCTGAGTGTTGCGCACTAAGTCCTCCCCAAAAAGTCATAACTCCAAATATATAAAGCCAGAAAGCAAAGTCTGCTGAATTTCTTGATCTAACATCCACCCAAAAAGCAATTAATACAGCAATTATGCCAAAATACATAGAAACCATAGCGCTTAGCTCAAAGGTATAATTTTCAGGCGCAAGCATGGAAGTAAGATCCATAGACATGTACCAGAGGGTAACTGCAATTGGCATAATCATAAAGGGGTAGCGATAGATCCAGGCCATTATAATTCCAACGATAAGAGTCCCAAGCTCCATGTAGATCCAGTTCCATGCGATATAGACATGGTAGTCATGGTACACGCTGTTATCTGGCCACCAGCCCATGCCTCGTTGTAATCCATAAATAGCCAGGGGAGTAAGACAGATTACAAAGGTGGCACATATTCCGGCAGGTATTTTATAACCGATATTATGTAACTTATGAGTAAGTGCAACACCCAGAATACAATAGCACACTGAGAGAAATAAAATCCCCCAGCCTCCATACATTTCCCACCCCAAATTCATGAATAATGTCATGGCACCTATAGCAATAAGTCCACCAAAATAATAAAGAACATTAGTTAGATTAAATCCTGGACTTTGCTCGGGAAGATTTTTTATGAATTCAATTAAATCATTAGCTTGTTTTTCTGTGATGATTTTAGCTTCAATTGCCTTATTCATCATATTCCGAGAAATTTTCATCATAACTCCATGAGATGCGGAATTCTTTTTCTAGTAATTAAATTATAGATTAGACCCAGAAAGCAAATGCACAAATCTTACCCTAAATAGTTCTAAACAGCAGTGTTTATAAAATTTTAACTTTATTTTAAATATTAATTTCTTACTCCTTTGATAGCATTAACATGTATCCCCTTACGCCATTATTTCGCAAGAGAAACCTAATTAAGACGAAAATCCTTATCGTCTGCATTAATTTCACATTCTTGGTCAGGGAGTTCTATTTGGAGAGTTATGTTTGTTGGACTCTCTGCTGGTGTTTGGCATTCATCGCACTCGTTCATTGATCTTGATTTGCTTGTAGTTTTCTTTAGTTGGATCGGTGTGTTGAGATGCACTTTGTGCATAGCGAATCCCCTGCGTGATTTTGAATAGATCATTGCGGTTTCAGCTAATTCCCTTTCCAGAGAGCCTATACACCCTATGCTAATTCGTTGAAGAAAAGCAAACAGGGCTATGCTTGCTTAAGATAATCTACTCAGAGTAGGATGAGTTAAGAAGATATTAAACTTAGGCTGCTGAAGTAAAAGCATGAATTAAAAACATACAGTACATATTTGAAAGGACAATATACATGGATAAGATAACCCCCCATTTATGGTTCGATAAAGAAGCTAGGGAAGCTGTCGAGTTCTATACTTCTTTGTTCCCTAACTCGAAAATTACGAATATTATGACACTTCATGACACACCGTCAGGAGATTGCGATGTTGTTTCTTTTGAGCTTGCAAACCAGTCTTTTATGGCGATCAGTGCAGGGCCTCTTTTCAAACTCAATCCATCGGTTTCATTTCTCGTAAATTTCAATCTGGCAGAGGGGGAGGATGCCAGAGAAAAACTCGATATGTTATGGAACAAATTGCTCAGTAAAGGCGCGGCGATCATGCCGCTTCAAGAATATCCTTTCAGCAAATACTATGGTTGGGTTCAGGACAAATATGGTCTTTCATGGCAACTCATTCTTTCGGATATCGAAAGAGAAGAGCGGCCGCTCATTGTTCCGTCGCTTCTGTTTGTAGGAAATATGTGTGGCAAAGCAGAAGAGGCTATCAACTTCTATAAGTCGATATTTAAAAACTCAAGATGGGGCAATGTCACTCATTATGGTTCGGGTCAGCTTCCGGAAAAAGAAGGGACAATTGCATTTGCCGACTTCATGCTTTCAGGCAAATGGTTCGCTGCAATGGAAAGCGCTCAAAATCATCACTTTGCTTTTAACGAAGCTATATCGTTCATGGTCACCTGCGAAACTCAGGAAGAAATTGATTATTATTGGGAGATGCTCTCTGCAGTCACGGAAGCAGAGCAGTGTGGCTGGCTCAAGGACAAATACGGTCTCTCATGGCAGGTAGTTCCCTCAGCTATGGGTGACATGATGCAAAACGGCACTCGCGAGCAGATTGGCCGTATAACGCAAGCTTTTTTACCAATGAAGAAATTCGATATTGCAACGCTTAAGCGAGCTTATGAGGAAAAAATATAAGAAAACTGGTCTCCTATTATAACATTTGAAGTATGATGCAAGCTCCTGGTGGTCCGGAAGAAGATCCCGCTGGCGGATTTAAATTGCTGGAAAGTGTGGTTTCACCAAGTGGAGTTGTCGCTGCTTCATACGTGCGCGCAGGAGATGTTAAAACAGGGTTATTCGCACAGAATAAACCATCGGCAGCAGAGCTTACTCGTCGTAAAGAGAGATGGCGATGCTATCAAGACAAAAACTTCATTGTATTATCGAACATTATCTTGCTCTTTAGCTCTTTTGAAGAGTTCATCATGAAAATAATACACATTTTCGATCTTCATTTTGATTTTATAAATTTCTTGAGGGTGAATAAAAGCTATTCAATCCAGAAGTGTAAAAAGAAATTTCTTTGATGGGATCAAATGCTCATTTTTTGGCAGTAGGTACTAAGAAGAAATAAATTATTGTTGGCTTATGCCTATATAATCCTAAATAAGATACGCTGTATTATTTGCGACATTATTTGCCATATAGATTATTTTAACTACAATTAAAATACGACCTACCCTAGTGAAAATAAAGGTGGTGCATTATGCGTAACAAAATGTCACAAACACTATTTCCTTTAGTGTCTCGTAGAAGTCTATGGACTCTTTCCAATTATCCAGTAACACATGATGTATCTTGGAGATTGCAGACTTTATGTTTTCCAACGAGTACTTTTAATGGCTCAAAACTAAGTGATTTTAATTTATTTGATATCTTTACAATGCCTCGAACATATGGCCTTCTATTTAGAGGCATGTCTAAAAAAGAGTCAGATTGTGTGTTCAATAAAAAAATGAATGGTTTTGTGGGAAGAGAGCCCAGAGCATTCAGAAGTAAAGACATAGAAAGGTTGATGATCGAGCACCAAAGTGGCAATACTAAGGGAATCTCTACCTCTTTTAGCTTAGATACAGCAAAAAGTTTTAGGGGTAAAAAGCATGAAGTAATGGTATTTGATTTAAAAAATATTCCTAAGTCTGAAAGGTACAATCAAAAATATGAGCCAGGTGAAATGGGGGTGAGTGTTACAGGAGATGATATTGACTATAGTCATGAAGCTGAGTGTACTTTAAGTGGCGCCCATATATCCTCTTGTATTGCAAGAGTAGAGAGTGGTTTACTTTTCTGGAAGGTTGAGTTTAATCCTTTATATATTGATCTAAAAATGTTACCTCCAGATTTAAAGGAAGAGTTTAGAGAAGTGCTCAATTCTTTTTATGATCTTATTCAAACTAGAAAACCTAGTTCTGAGAAAGTTAATGAATATGAACAAAAAGAGCTACATTTTTATCTAAAAGTCGCGGATGCACTTGATTACAGTGAGGAGCATAAAGCGGCAATAGTTTCTCACTTTAAAGGAAAGGGCTTAGAATTTGAGAAGAAGGAGGGCCCGGACATAGGCTGAACATCCTAATTGTTTCCAGGTTTTGAAATAAAAGGGATCTTTCTCTTGCACTCAGGAAGTAACATTTACGTTAGTGTTTATACCTATTAGTGAGTTGATATGGCGTGTAAAAGCACGCCATGATTTAAAAATTTTTAATTTTAATTTTAATTTTAATTTTAATTTTAAGATAGCTGCTATGCTTATCTTTCAGATAAAATTGTATTTATCAAGTGGTTAAAAAATGACAAACAAGTAAGCTTAGATTATTACCTAATGATAGTTATAACTAACGTTTATTTTAATTTTGTAATCAGTATGATATATTATTGCGCATTCCCAGTGTCTATAAAACAGATTATGTTTAGTAAATATCCTGCATTTTTTCCAAATAAAAATATAAATTCTTTCTCAAGTGTGCAGTTTTCAAATGTTGTAAAAACTTCCTCTGTAATCCAATCATTATATCGAGGTGATAATAATCTTTCAGGTGTAATTTTTCTTTTACCTACGCTACTTACAGGAGTTTTTTGTCAAAGCTTTCCTGAAGTAGTAGATATCGAGCAAATAAGATTGCATAAATTAACCAACTTATCTAATGATTATCATATGGTAAGTATGTCAGAAGACTCTCAAATTGCATTAGATTGGGGGAATGGATGCTTTATTGAAATCGACCCTACTTTATTTTTTAATTATATTGTAGATGTTAATGCAACCTTTCAAAAAAATCAGCGAAATTTTCCTGCTCGAATGGAGCGAGAAAAAGAGCATATCGCATTAGCCATCCCCCTTTGTAGCATAAAAAAAATAATGATTCATAATAAAGGATTAGATAATCCTTTTTATTTAAGTATATCTCACGATAATCACGATGCGATAATGGCATTTAGTACGCTCTATTGTCAGCTAACTTCACTTTTAAGAAAAAAATATACTCAAGAAGTGGATTATGAAGAGGAGAAAATAGCATTACGTGCTTATACTACAGCTTATTTAGAGTTTTATGCTAAATTCAGTGGTAGTGACAATCCTTTTAATAAAAGTCTTATGGAACTATTTAAGCTCTATCCGGAATTTATGGGGAATTTTTTTCAATCGAATCAGGTAACATCAAAAGTAGTCACGATGAAAGATCTTGTTCTATCATCTGATAACTTATTTAAAGAGCATCCTTATACTAAAAATATCAATGCTTCTTATATCTACAGAATAAAAGAGAGCACTACTTGTGATGAAGATGACTGGGCCAAACCAATTTATGATTAGTTAATAACAAAATTGACAAACCCTAATCGCTCACATCTTGCTTCTAATAATTGGAGATATTTTTCTTGCATTGTCTTTGATAAAAAGCTCATACCAATTAATTCCCGCCATTTAGGTACAGCATACTGAATCTCTTGTAGGACTTCAGCAATAATCTTGGGGTTTAAACCTAATCGCTCACCAGCAAAATAATCAATCAAGTCATGTTGAGTTAGGTTATTTTTTCTGCCTCTTATCGGCAAAGCCATTTCTTCTTTTGCATTCTTTTGGGCAATAGTCGAGTTAAGTAAATCATAAGCGGGTGATAGACAAATTTTTTTATCTTTAGTGATGAGGGAAAAATTTTTTAAATGCATGTCTTCATTGCCGATAAGAAAGTTAAATAAAGTTAATTTAAATAATCTAACGAACTCAATTTTTGGAAAAGTACAAAACTTTTCTATGACACTAATTACTCTTTCCATTGAACTATCATATTTTGTATTGCGATCTTCTCCTGATAGCTGGGCAAAATCTTCCAGAGCTAATTTTTTATTATGTCCTATTCGATCAAATCGTTTAATAAAATAAGTCATACTGTTATCTTTAGAATAAACTAAGCCATGAATTGGTACCTCAAGGTCAATAGTTTTTGCTAAGGTCATAGTAATGGCTTCATTTTCTGGCAGTTCAGGATAAATATCACTTTGTGGTTTTAAAATATAGTGACCATTTTGATCAACTATTTCAAAACATGTTGCTTTAATTTTTAATTGTGCACTTAGTTTTTTTTGTACCCCCTGGATCGACATTTTTCCTACGCGATCTATTGCTTCTTTACGTTGTTCCTCCGCACTGAACTCCAATGGATTAAGAGCTTTTAACTGGGGAGAAAGCAATCGTAATCCTCGTTGTGAGTAGTTTTCTTGGTCACTTATGATTTCATAAGTAATAGGGCAGTGTTTCATTTTAGATCCTCAATAGTCACTGCTCCTACAACATCTTGTCCAATTTTTATCAGCTGCCTAAAATAGTCATTTCTATCGATTTTATATTTACGTAATAATGCTTCAAGCATAACACCTTCTGGAAGCAATCCTTCGAAAAATGGAGGGAAGACATCAAATTCATAAATCTTTTTTGTTAAAGGCATAGTTAGAGAAACAGGTGCGCCTTTATATTCAGCATCGTAAGTAAATTGGTATTTCCTCTCATCTAACTTTTCTAATATTCCAGCCTTAATACCATTAACTAATACGCGAGCTTTTTTCATGAATTATTATCCATTGGTTGTGCAAAAGGCGTTTCAAATTTCATTCGAATATTTAAAACATCTAACACTTTTAACAGTGTATTTAATCGGACCGTTTCTTTACCTTTTTCAATATCAAATATAACGGTTTTACCCACTCCCGCTAATGTGGCCAATTCTTGTTGTGATAAACCGCTTTGTTTCCGATAAAAATGAACGAGTTTTGCAATCTCGTTTTGCAGCATATAACCCCCTAAACTAAGAATATATTACTGTTATAGCAGTAAAAATAAGAAAAATGAAGGGATTAAGAAACTTTTTTATCGGGAAAACAAGTATTTTACTGCTATACCAGTAAAAAAACCAATTTATTTAATTATTATTAGGAAAATCATATATAAAGAACATAAAATTACTGCTATGGCGGCATTTTTTATGTGTTTTCTAATATAATCAAGAAATTTCTTGAGGGTGAACAAAGTTATTCAATCCAGAAAAGTAAAAAGAAACTTCCTTGATGGGAGCAAGTGCTCATTTTTGGCAGTAGGTATCTAGAACAAATAAATTATTGTTGGCTTATCCTACAATGGAACAAGTTTTTGCTGCAAATCCGGATAAAATACTGTATAATATGTGACAATTTTTATCCATTAACTTTATTAAGAGCGCTATGACTGATTTAAACCTTTACAGAAACATTGGTATCTTCGCCCACGTAGATGCCGGAAAAACCACCACTACTGAACGGATCCTTAAGCTCACCGGTAAAATTCACAAAATAGGTGAAGTGCACGATGGTGAATCAACAACCGATTTTATGGAACAGGAAGCGGAGCGCGGCATTACCATCCAGTCAGCAGCGGTAAGCTGCTTCTGGAAAGGTCATCGCTTCAACGTAATCGATACCCCAGGACATGTTGACTTCACTGTAGAGGTATACCGTTCACTGAAGGTACTCGATGGCGGTATCGGGGTTTTCTGTGGTTCTGGCGGCGTTGAGCCTCAGTCAGAAACCAACTGGCGCTATGCGAACAACTCAAAAGTATCTCGTTTGATTTTCGTAAACAAACTGGACCGTATTGGCGCAAATTTCTTGAAAGTGACTGAGCAAATTAAAAAAGTATTGGGTGCAAACCCTTTAATTATGACTTTGCCTATTGGCTATGAAGACAGTTTCGTAGGTGTTGTCGACTTATTAACTCGTAAAGCGTATGTTTGGGATGAATCTGGCCAGCCAGAAAATTACAAAGTTACTGATGTACCTGCCGATATGCATGACGACGTTGAAATGTACCGTGCGCAATTAATTGAAACGGCACTTGAAATGGATGATGATTTGCTGATGGCTTATTTAGAAGGAGAGGAACCTTCAATAGAAGAAATTAAGCGTTGTATCCGTAAAGGTACGCTTGAATTAGCCTTCTTCCCAACTTATTGCGGTTCAGCCTTTAAAAACAAGGGGATGCAGCTATTATTAGATGCAGTGGTTGACTATTTGCCTGCTCCCCACGAAGTGAATCCACAACCTTTGACTAATGCTGAAGGTGAGCCAAACGGTCAATTCGCTATCGTTTCTCCTGATGAGCCATTTCGTGCTTTGGCATTTAAAATCATGGATGACCGTTTTGGCGCTCTTACGTTCATACGTATATATTCAGGAAAACTAAATAAAGGAGATACTATCCTTAACTCCTTTACCGGTAAAACTGAACGTGTTGGCCGTATGGTTGAGATGCAGGCGAATGAGCGTAATGAATTACAAAGTGCTGAAGCAGGTGACATTATAGCGATTGTAGGCATGAAAAACGTTCGAACCGGCCATACCCTTTGTGATCCTAATCATGAGTGTACACTGGAAGCGATGGTTTTCCCTGAGCCAGTCATCTCTATTGCCGTTACGCCAAAAGATAAAGGCGCTACCGAAAAAATGGCTATTGCTATTGGTAAGATGGTTGCAGAAGATCCAACGTTTAGAGTGGAAACCGATCAAGATTCCGGTGAAACCATTCTTCGTGGTATGGGTGAATTACATCTTGATATTAAAGTGGATATTCTGAAGCGTACCCACGACGTTGAATTAATAGTAGGTCAACCACAGGTTGCTTACCGTGAAACCATAACCAAATCGATTCAAGACAGCTATACTCACAAGAAACAATCAGGTGGTGCTGGTCAATACGGTAAAATTGACTACACTATTGAACCAGGAGAACCAAATACGGGATTCACTTTCATCACATCTGTTGTGGGTGGAAATGTTCCTAAAGAATTCTTTCCGGCAATTGAGAAAGGGTTCCGTTCAATGATGGATACGGGTACGTTGGCAGGTTTCCCCGTGTTGGATGTTGTAGTTAACATCACCGATGGTGCTTACCATGCTGTTGACTCCTCAGCAATTGCATTTGAAATTGCGGCTAAAGGTGCTTTTCGTCAATCCATACCAAAAGCTGCCCCACAATTGCTTGAGCCAATTATGAAGGTTGACGTTTATAGCACAGAAGAAGATGTCGGTAATGTGATTGGTGACTTGAACCGTCGTCGCGGCATGATCTCGGGTCAGGAACCCAGTGCTGCCGGTGTCCGTATTAAGGCCGATGTTCCTCTTTCAGAAATGTTTGGTTACATCAGTACCCTGCGTACCCTTACTTCTGGTCGTGGTCAATTTTCGATGGAGTTCTCCCACTATGCTCCTTGCCCAAGCAATGTAGCTGAAGCAGTAATTGCCAAAGAAAAAGAAAAGAAAGCCGCAGCTATTGCGTAAGATAGTTAGTAACTTTTAAAAGCTCTGTCAGAGTTTGTTCTGATGGAGCTTTTAAAGCGACAAAATAAATCAGGATAGAGTTTAAAGAGTAATAGGTCACCCCTAATAAACTTCCAAGAAGTTTATTAGGGGCTCTCATCAGCTATATATTTCAATCCAATTCACCGTCAAAAGATCAAGTAAAGTTGAGAAATCTCTTATCGATTTCTGTTTTAAAAAATATAAAATAGCTCATTATTAAAGTTACTTAAAGATTCTCTAATGAAAATACAATTGCCCGAGACGATAGCAGAATGCCATGAGTTGATAAAACGGCTTATTGAGATCACTGATGCATTAGTTTTACGGGTTGAAAAGTTAGAAGAAGAAAATAAAGCGCTTAAAGAGCGCCTGGATACTAATTCATCGAACTCATCGAAACCGCCCTCACAGGACTTTAAAAAGAAAAAGAGCAAGAAGAAGCCAAATCCCAACAAGGGTGGAGGAGTTAAAGGACATCAAGGACATTTCCGAGAGTTGTTGCCAGTAGAGGAAGTCGATGGGGTAGTGTCCTGTAAGTTACCCAAGCGCTGTGTTTGTGGTGAAAAGAAAATAAAAAACCAAGACGTGTTAAGACATCAGGTCTATGAGTTACCCCCAATAAAGCTCCACATCACTGAATATCAGCTAGAAAAAGGAACCTGTGTGTGTTGTGGCAAGAAGCGGCTGGCTGCCTTACCAAACGGCATTACATGGGGAATAACCGGCCCCCGATTAACGAGCTTGATGTCCCACCTACTCTCAAAATACAAGTTGTCTCGTCGAGGGCTTCAATCATTTTTAAGCGAACAGTTCTCCTTTACTTTAAGTATGGGATGTATTTACAAAAAACAACGCCTCGTCAGCGATGCGCTAAAAGAGCCTGTGGCTGATTTATTAAACCAAGTGAAAGCAAGCCACTGTGCTCATATGGATGAAACAGGGCATCGCCGCGACGGAGTTAATCAATGGCTTTGGGGCATGATGTCGGAATCAGCCGCTTTTTTCTCTGTCGAACCTTCTCGCGGCAAGAAAGTGATTGACTCCTTAATGGGAGACTTTGATGGCATTCTTGTGTCCGACCGCTATGCCGGATATAACTATTTTCCCAGTAATAAACGTCAAATCTGTTGGGCTCATTTAAAACGCGACTTCACGAAGCTTTCTGAGAAACAGTACAAACCAATTGCCCGCATAGGGAATGAGTTACTAAGATGCCAAGCCGATTTATTTGAATTGTGGCACCAGTACAAGCAGAGCGACTTCTCGCGATGGGAGCTAATACGTAAAACTCAGCTCATCCGACATAAGGTAGGGGAACTTCTGGAGCAAGGAACCTATACCGATCCCAAATTAAGGGTCGTGCGGTTTTGCACCAATCTATTGACGCATTTTGATGCCTTATGGACTTTCATTTTTAATGAAAATATAGAGCCAACCAACAATCATGCGGAACAATGTTTACGGCCTGCGGTGATTTGGCGAAAAAATTATTTTGGAACGCGCTCTGACTATGGCTCTGACTTTGTTGCCAGAACCATGTCTCTTCTTACTTCATGCAGATTGCAAGCAAAAAGTGCTTTTGATGTTTGCTCGCAGATTTTGATGGACCATTTCTCACGACAAAAATCCTTGGTCTTTGCTAACTACCCGTGACCTATTACTTTAAAGAAGGTTTTTATACTTTGAAGCCTGCCATGCTCATAAGTATTCGAAAAAGCAGGGCAATAACGCTTAAGCCAACAACTCCTGCTCCCCATAAAAGGATTAACCATCCAACACGATATAGCCATGTTTTTCTCATATTAGTGATATCCCTCTCCAACCTTCACTTTGCCACGAAATACATAATATGACCACATAGTATAAAAAAGAATGCATGGAATTACTAATAGAGCACCAACCAAGGCAAATCCCATACTTTGAATAGGTGCTGCAATTTCTCTATAAGTTAGAGAAGGGGGAACAATATTCGGCCATATACTGATAGCAAGTCCTATATATCCCATAAAAATAATAAAAAGAGTAAGAATAAATGGAGAAAGATGGGGGGTTTTTTGCAAGACACGAAGCATTACTCCTCCGGCAGCCAAAGCCAAAAGAGGAAAAGGCGCAAGAAGAAAAATATTAGGAAAAGTAAACCATCGTTGAAAGATATTGGTGTGAGTGAGAGGTGTAATAATACTCACGAGCACAATCATAGTGAGAAGTGTGATTAATGTGGGTTTTGCCAGTTTCGTTACCTTTTTTTGCAGACTCCCTTCAGTTTTCATAATTAACCAGCTGCATCCTAAAAGTGTATAGGTGGTGATGAGACCAAGGCCGGTAAATAAACTAAAAGGAGTCAGCCAGTCTAATGCATTTCCAACATAGACCAACCCATTGAGTTTGATCCCATTAATAAATGCTCCAAGTGTTACTCCTTGAAAAAAAGTTGCGATGTAGGATCCCCCGATAAACGCTTTATCCCAAAATGGTTTATGTTTCTCACTCGCTTTAAAACGAAATTCAAATGCTACTCCACGCCAAATCAATCCACATAACATGAGAATTAGGGGAATATAGAGGGCTGTTAATATCACTGAATATGCTAAAGGAAAAGCAGCCAATAATCCTGCGCCGCATAAAACGAGCCAAGTTTCATTCCCATCCCAAACAGGCGCAACACTGTTGATCATCACATCACGTTCCTCCGGATTTTTTATAAAGGGGAACAAGATGCCTATTCCTAGATCAAAACCATCCATAAACACATACATCATCAATCCGAAGCCAATAATTAAATACCAAATGAGAGGTAAATCAATGCCCATTAGAATTTCTCCTTACTCAGATGTAATTGATGGATCAACATCGTTAGGTGCTGCAGAAATAGGACGTGCGGGACTATGTATTCCTTTAGTATCTGCTTCTATATCTGATTCATGATCTTTGGGACCTTGAGCAATCAATTTTAATAAGTAAATGATTCCTGTTCCAAAAACGAAAAAATAGATAATTATGAAAATAGTTAGACTTATGGAAAGTGTGAGTGCGGAATGATTGGATACAGCATCTTTGGTTCGCATGACTCCATAAACGATCCAAGGTTGTCTCCCGATTTCTGTGGTATACCAACCAGCAAGAATTGCTAAAATTCCTGTAGGTCCCATCAGAGTGGAAAAAAACAAAAAGGGACGTGATTGAAATAATTTATTACGGCAGCGCAACCACAAACTGATTATTCCTAATAACAGCATTAATAGTCCTAAACCAACCATGACTCTAAATGTCCAAAATATAATAGTAGAATTAGGGCGATCTTCTGGAGCAAAATCTTTTAAGCCAGGAATCTGGCCATTCCATGTATGAGTTAAAATGAGGCTACCTAGGTGCGGAATCTCCAAGGCATAGTTCGTATTTTCCTCTGTCATATTAGGTAGTCCAAAAAGGATTAAGGGAACACTTTCCCCCGGTTTATTTTCCCAATGCCCCTCCATAGCTGCTATTTTAGCGGGTTGGTATTTAAGTGTATTTAATCCATGCTGGTCGCCAAGAAAAATTTGTAACGGTGCCGCCACTAAAATCATCCACATTGCCATGGAGAACATAATCTTAATAGGGCGTATAGTATTTCCACGTAATAAATGCCAAGCTGCAGAGGCGCCAACAAATAAGGCTGTTGCCAGAAATGCCGCAGTTACCATATGGAGTAAACGATAAATAAACGATGGATTAAAAATAACCTGGAGCCAATCTATGGGTACAACATGATTATTTTCAATGATAAATCCTTGAGGTGTTTGCATCCAACTATTGGATGCTAATATCCATGTTGCAGAAATTAATGTTCCCAAAGCAACCATCACCGTGGAAAAAAAGTGAAGCTGAGGCCCCACTTTATGCCACCCAAAAAGCATGACTCCCAGAAATCCTGCTTCAAGGAAAAATGCTGTTAATACTTCATACATGAGTAAAGGCCCTGTCACCCCCCCTGCAAATGAGGAAAAATCACCCCAGTTTGTTCCAAACTGATAGGCCATAACGATTCCAGATACCACACCCATAGCAAAATTTACAGCGAATAATTTGCTCCAGAAATGATAAAGATCACGATAAACACGTTCATTTTTATAAAGCCATAAACCTTCAAGAACAACAAGATAGCTCGCTAACCCTATAGTAATTGCAGGGAAAATAATATGAAAGGAAATAGTAAATCCAAATTGAATTCTGGCAAGTTCTAAGGCGTTTAAAGGAAACATGTCTCTCCTCTCCTAAACAACGATGGGTTGCTAAAAGGGTTTATTTAGAAAATCTGTTGGCAACTGTACTGATTTTTTTAATTCAGATTAAATTAAGCTTTCCTAAAACATACATAGTGTATTTGGAGAGTGTTACTTTCCAGTTTGGTCTGGCTCTTCCTGCAGCACTATCTATATCTAACTTTATAAATTGGTAAGCAGTATATTTTAGCAGCTATATTTTTTTTAGTGTATATGTTATGCGTCAAAATACGGTGATTTTTACTCTTTTATGTAAAAATGTATAAAATAACTATTTTTTAAACAGAAATCGCCAAAAAGATTGAGTCAAAAGGATCCAATCTGCTTGGCAGGCTTATATCGTTTTTGCTAAACCACATCAATTGAATAAGGATAAGATGCTGGATTTTGCAAGTTGATTGTCAATTAGTTCAATAAGGTCAAGTAGCAATTGATTGGCTTTTTGATTCTTTTTGAGCAAATTCCATTTGCTCTCAGTCAAGCAGTGGGGTTCAGGCCGGTAATAGACTGAAAAAAAACCATTTCCTACGCTTTCTTGCTTGATGCGTAAGAGAGCATATTTTTTAATAAGAGGATGATCGATGTTCGCCTTACTTTGGCAGAAATCGTGAAATGAAATGGACATTTTATCCTGATACTGTTCTACGTATTCTTTTTGTATCGTTTTGAAAAGAGTGGAATGTCCACTCTCAAGCTTTGAATCCTCATCTAACATTCGTAATATTCTTGTAAGCATCTCCTCGTATTGTTTAGGACTTGCTTTATGCAAGGAAGTTTTTCCTTCCAGCAAATCTGTTTCATCCAAATCGAGAGAATTCATTAATAAATGGATGCAGCGCATCGCCTCTTCATAATGAGTGGTGGTACCATAGCTTGAGCAGGCAAATCGGAATCCCTGTGGGGTTGGTAGTGCTCCCAGATTATATAAGCGCAAAGCCAAATCTTCATGACCCAAACGCAACAAAAATTCGGCTGGTCGCATCGATTCATATTCAAAATTATCTTGATTATTGATAATGAAGAATCGTTCCTCATGGGTGATATTGTTCTCAATATAACTAATAAAGTCATGGAGTAATTTAATAAGCTCGTAGTCACCCAAACTCGATACTATTAAACTTTTGAGTGGGTTATTGCCACTTCTGGGGTAGATCAAACTCAGGTAAGGGGATTGATCTAAAGTTGCAAAATTGACTTGCTTTGTCATCAATTCTCTAAATAAAGTGACCATCTGAGTAGACGAAAAATTTAATTCATTGGTAGCAATAATATTTGCCAGGGTTGTCGTTAATTGAGTATCATGGATTATGGGATCTGGATAGCAATATACTCTCTTTGTTGCGATAGTTGTCCAGTGGGGCGGAGTATACTCATCTCCTTCAATAGTTATATGACTCATAACCATAATATTTTGATTTAAATATTCGGCATCGTGATTATGAATGTAGGATATTAGGAGATGATATTTCTCATCTCTATCAAGCGCGTCGTTATTTAATAGATCTGGTAATTGGCTATCCTTAATCATTGGATTCATGCTTAATTTTTGAGAAGAACCCTTGTTGCTATTATGATAAAAAAGACGTGGTGTTTTTTTTGTTTGTTTGCTTTGCATAATTAAGAATCCATTTTCAAAAAGTTAAAAACTGACGGCTGATATAACAGAAAGCTTCGAACCCATGCGCGTGGAACAATCATCTTAAATGCTTTAGTTATTAGACACGGTGACTCAATATTTACTATATTGTTCATATAAGTCAAGTATAGGGTCGCTCAATTAGTTTTGCTAAATCAAATATGATTGTTTTTTAATGAATTAAAAAGTAAATGATCTATTGTAGCTTTAGGCTATGATCCTGTAATGCGATTGCCTGAAATCAAGTGTGGTCCTTCTTTTGTCCTGTAACATATCATGATATACTGCATCATTCTGCCCTTTGCCTATTGGGAGGTAGTGCAATGGAACACGAACAACAATTGGGTGAAAAATTCATACCTGCTTTCGAAAATCCTCCACTTCCGAGAACATCATCTGAATTCATCACTGTGTTGGCGCATTATCATCGAGCCGAGATCGGTCGGATGGCAGGATGGCGGGACCGGATCGACCGGACGAGTAATTGGGCAATTACCGCTGTAGCAGCAATGCTTTCGCTGTCTTTGTCGACCTCCTCTGCGCATCACGGAGTGCTGCTGTTTGCGATGCTGCTTGTTCTTCTACTTCTTCTCATAGAGTCGAGACGATATCGTTTTTTTGACGTCTACAGAGGACGTGTGCGTTTGATCGAACGGTTTTATTTCGCTCCTATGTTTATGGCAGCCAAAGTAACTGATGAACACTGGGCTCAAATTCTTGGCCAAGACCTGCGTGAGCCACGTTTCCTTATGAGCTTCAGCGCGGCAATTTCGCGGAGGCTGCGTAGAAATTATGTGTGGATGTTTCTCATTTTACTGATGGCATGGATCCTGAAAATCTCTTCTCACAAGCTAATTAGTGGTGTTCCTCAGGGAATGGAAATGTCTTGGGATAAGATCGTGGGAAATGCAGCATTGGGACCAGTTCCTGGTTGGGCCGTCTTGATCTGCGTTGTCCTATTTTTTATATGGATCGCCTATGCCTGTCTACATTCACCAAAATATACCGGCGAACTATCACATGGAAATGTTCATGTATGATGGGTGCTATGATTATTTTTTATTGATTGAGCATGCTTATCATAAGTATTAATAATATGGCTATGACTATCGAGGTAATTCTCCTGAGGTAATTATCAATCTTAGAGAATGGTGAATCTTATTAGGAGGATATTTTAAAAAACATTTTAAAAGGTTTCTGAAACAAGTTTACAATTTTATGCTAATTCATTGATTTTAAATGAAACTTTCTGAGGGATAAAATATGCCTTTTGCTATGAGAGTGTGGCAATTTTAAAAAGAAAAAATTTCGATGTTAAGCATGCGACAAGCATTTAAGATTTCTTCAACACACAACTCATTATCATTAGAATAATAAAAAAAGTCTCTATGGATGTTACTACTGACGGAGTTTAACGAACAGCCATAAATAGAAGAAACAGCACTATTTCTTCCGTCAGAAAGACTAACTCTGACGACTCGACCATAATCTGTGGATAGCGAACATGTCATTTCCTCGTTATTAGAAAAAATTGAATTCAAAAAAAAGGAATTAAAGCACTTACAGGCGAACACATTGTTATTAATTGATAAAAGAATTGCCATCACCAACATTAAAAAAGTATTTTTAAAAGTGAACATCATGATCAGTACCAAAACTAAGTCCATTTTTTAAATTATAGAACATCAAAATCTAAAGCAGGCATATCGTGGTTGGGTTCAAATGAGGAGTGAAATTTTTATCTTTTGCCAACTGTTTAAAATCCTTCGTTCTCAAGCTAACGGTCAATTGCTGTTAATTGCAGACCAATAATTATAAATTTCATATGAGGTATTTGGAGAATAAGCATCATTTTATTTGTTAAGGCAGCTCATCATTGATCTCCAATGGAGGATTACCACATTCATTTCAGTTTTTCTAATAAAATAATATCCGCACCGCGGATATGCGATATTTTTTTTACTGATACTGATGTTTCCTGTAGCATTTTTTGTATATCAGAAAATAAATCAAGACCATGATGTTTTAATGGGCGTAATAAAAAATAAGCTTTACCTTTGTTTGCAAGCGAATTTTCTAGCGCTCGAATATAGCTCTGAAAAGAGCTGTCTAAATAAAATCTACAGCGATTTTTAAATTTGGAAGGAGAAAGTATTCCGTGGCCTGGTTGGAAATAGGGTGGATTGCTGATAGTCAAATCAAATTTTTCTTCCCATTTTTTTTCATGTAATTCATCATAATTTAAAAGATGCCAGCGAAATTGCAATTCAGGTCGATTGGCGTTAGCTATATTTTGATAAAAATATTCAGTATAAATATCCTGGATCTCAATAAAATCAATCTTCCGGATTGCTTGAAGATGCCACGATAGTTCAATTCCAATGACTCCGCAGCCTGCGCAGAGATCTAATACTCTTAATGAACCAAGATCTGTATAGGATTTCAATTGTGTTGCGACAAATTTTGCAAGATGAATTGAATCAAGACTGAAATGATATTCGTCAGGTTGTTTGTAATTATAAGTAAAATGTATGTTTAGTTCGTTCTGCATTGTATAAATCATTTTAAAAATTATTTTCTGTCAAAGTATTTTATTCGTGCTCCCTTATCTGGTTCAAGCCTTATGTCGTGTGATGAGCACCAAAGCTCCAATTTTAATAAGTAATTTATTCTGTAATGACTACCAGTACGACAAAGATAAGTTCCACTGGAAATCGATATCTTTTAAATTTTTGAAGTCAACATGGGTAGTCATTGGATAATGAGCTAATGGGCTAAAAAGCAAAGCTGTAAAGATTTACTATTTATTTGACTGCGTTTGCTTATGGATCTATATGTTAAAATTATAATCATCAATAAGGGTGGTCAAAATGTCATATGAAGATCGATTCTTTGTGCCAACCGTTGAGCTAAAAGAAAGAATAAAATCAAAACAGGAAGTTAGACCAGAAGATTTTACGATAATAGCTTATTCAAGTTCTGGTGGCGATGAAAGTTCTATCACCTTATTAGAACAGACTACGGCAGCCTTTCCCAAAGAATTGGTTAGAAATTTAGT
Organism: Legionella tucsonensis; assembly: GCF_001468035.1. GTDB lineage: Bacteria > Pseudomonadota > Gammaproteobacteria > Legionellales > Legionellaceae > Legionella > Legionella tucsonensis. The sequence continues at coordinate 1,474,429 of NZ_LNZA01000001.1, read as the reverse complement.
ATGTTTGTATCCTGGACGACTTGTTGAACATGAGATTCTTGCCCAACTCCAGGCAACAATAAAATTGGATAAGCATGTTGATGATGAGCTGGATACATTCGGGTATGCTTTTACTATGGTACAAAAAAAATTAGTAGGGGAGGCTATTAATAGAATGGAGTCCAAAATAGGCTTAATGCATGCCAATACCAAGATAGATGTTATTGAATTTTTCAATGACTTAGCTCATGGTAAATCAAAAGAGGTGTATCCTTTTTCCACTGAGGAGTTAGAAGCTCTTAGATCATTTCATGCGTCAGTTTCAGGAAAAGAGCCTTGGAGTACTGATAAAGAATTACTTAAAGATGTTTGTGTTCAGCGAGCCATGGCATTGATTTATACTCAGAGAGCACGAGCAATAATTGAACCGGTGGTGGCAGGATCTATTAATGAGCTTTGTGAACAGCGTACTTTGGAGCGATTAGAGTACGTTGAAAAAGAGCGATCCGTAGCCGTATTTACTACTGGAGGAGTTGCCTCTGGAAAAGGGAGTTGTCTTAAACTCGTTTCAAAAGTTATTGGACAATATGAGCCCGAACCTATTGCATGGAATCAACTCGTTCATCATAATGCGGATAGACTTAAGCCCTTTCTGCAAAAACCAGAAGTAGATCCCCTGAAATACTCTCAATTTACTTACGAAGAAGCATTATTGGTTAAAGAAAGGGTAATGCAAGTTATTGCAAAAAAAAGCAATATATTGGAGGGAGAGAGATACCCTGGTTTTCTTCATGACCAAACCAAATTAAAACCTGATGAGCTTCGAGAGGCGAATCAGCGCTATGGTGAAGTAGATATTGTTGCGATTTCTACGGATGTAGCTGCTGCTGTCGAACGAGCACATGGTCGCGGGAAATCAACACAACGATATGAACATACAGAAGGGCTGCTTGGATCCCATCAAGCAGTTCCTGGAGAAATGATAAAATCGTTAAATCAAGAAGAGTTAATAGGTTCTAATGTATCTGTGGCGATGTTTGATAATAATAGTCCTACAAGAGAATTGACTATGTTTGCTGCAGTGAACATGAGAACGAAGGAGATTATTATTTATAATGAGGAAATGATGCAAAATTGGATTAAGAAAGAAAATATTAATCCTAAAGCAAAACCAGGGGAGTCTTTATATTTAGAAAAACCAGTTCGCTCAATTACTGAATATTTTGGTCCTTTGATTGAAAGGGGTTTCGAATTTGAGCTTGAGGCTCCTGAGGCTACCATGAAATTTAAAGTATAATTAAATTAGCCATATTTGCTAAATATAATATATTGTGGCTATAATGGTTATAATTTATTCACAAGGAGTAAACATGATGTCGAAAGAAGCTAAAGAAGCTAATGGTGAAAAAAGTTCTAGTAATACTAAAAAAACATGGTCTTTTCTAGATACGTCTAAACGAATTTTAGAGGAAGAGAAAAGTCAAAGCGCTGCAGCAAAAAAAACAATTAAAGATAAAGACGAAACCTCAAATAATATGATTGAAGTGGAGCCAGATATAAATCAGCTTTTTAAACATAAATAGTTTGGATAAAAGAAGCTATTCAAAAAATCGATGCCTCATGCTGTTGTATGCCAATAGAGGCAGGTCTTTCCTTTTCTCAGATAATCTTTCTGGGCGATTGGCCCTCCCAAATTATAACTCTTGCAGATAATCTTGAGATTATTTTACACCGGGTGTCCGTCGATTTTCTTCGTGGTGCCTCATTGCTAGTGGTTTCATTTATTGCATCTTATTTTGTTAATGTTTTATTCTTTTATGTTTTATTTTTCTGGTTCATTGCCTTTGCCACATTCAGCATTTCGATGTCGGCGCGATTAGTCCAGTTGTCTGATGATCATGCAAGCTCTGAGTCTCAACTTTCTGGCCAATTGATAGATAGCTTGTCGAATCAATCCAATATTCATATTTTTTCACGAAAAATCTATGAAGCAGAGCTCCGATTTTAATGCTTGATGAAACCACATCTCAGCTTGATTCCATCACAGAATCCAGCATTCAAGAGAGTCTCTGGGAATTGATGCAGTCAAGAACAACGATTGTTATTGCTCATCGCTTATCTACTTTGTTACATATGGACAGAATTTTGATATTCGATAAAGTCCATATTGTTGAAATTGTTGAAGACGGTACACATGCTGAACTATTGCATCTTGGCGGCTTTTACAAAACTCTGTGGGATACGCAGGTAGGCGGGTTTTTACCTGACGAACAAAAAAGAGCCCCTGAAGACTCAGCTGATAGTGGGGCAGTAGATGACTAAACTACATACATGGTGATGTATTATTTACTTAATGACTTACTATCAGGTTTGTACTCGATTTTAAAGGAAAATTTGCTCGGCATTTCTGTGTATGGTTCGGTCATTTGGGGGTGATTTTGATGAATAAACCTCAAGAAGTTCATTCATTTGTGCATGAAATGCTTCAGCATATTCAAGAGAGAGAATAAAAGATGTCAGTAACACAAGAACAACGACTCATCGAAGTAGTTCCCTATGATTCTAATTGGCCTATGCAATTTGTACAGGAGGCCGAACGAATTAAAAAAGCGTTAGGTAGTAATTGCATTAAAATTCATCATATTGGCTCCACATCAGTACCTGATTTGGCTGCAAAACCAATCATCGATATGATTCCTGTTGTTTTGGAACTAAGCAAAGTAGATAGTGCCAATGCTGCCTTGCAAGCCCTTGGCTATGAAGCAAAAGGAGAATACGGTATTCCTTTTCGACGCTATTTCCAAAAGGGAGATAATCTACGAACACATCATGCTCATATTTTTGAGCTTGGAAACTCCGAAATCGGACGGCATTTAAAATTTAGGGATTGGATGAGAACGCACCCAGAAGATAGAGAAGCTTATGCACGTTTAAAACAAGAGTTGGCGCATCAACATCCTTACGACATTACTGCTTATTGCTTAGGTAAAGAAGACTTTATTGCAGCAGTTGATAAAAAAGCAGGGTTTAATGGATTAAGAGTGGTTAAGGCATTAACAACTCGCGAATGGGATAAAGTACGTCATTTCAGACAATTCTATTTTTTTGACAAAGCAGGACTTTCCGACCCTTATACATGGACTTTTGAGCATGATGCTCATATTCATTTTGTTTTATTTCAAGGAAGCGACATCATTGGTTATGCCCATCTGCAATTATGGTCTCGCAAAAGAGCAGCTTTGCGTATCATTGTTATTGATGAAAAAAAAAGAAACCATCAATACGGTAGCCAATTCTTGACATTATGTGAAAAGTGGCTAAAAAACCAAGGGTATCGAAGTTTACACGTCGAATCGTCACCGGATGCTCTAAAATTTTATAGAAATAATAGTTATATCGATATGCCATTTGATGATCCTGATGGCTATGAAGGCGATGCTCGAGATATCGCGGTAGGAAAAATAATATGATCAAAATTGAAGTGAGTATTAAGGCACTGGAATTATCCGATATCCCCATTTTGGTCGATGCCTTTCAAAAAGCAAATTGGCATAAACCTGCGTCATTGTTTGAAGTGTATTACCAAGAACAACAACATGCTGAGCGAGTGGTATGGCTAGCTTATGTTCAAGACCAAATTGCTGGCTACGTTACTCTAAAATGGATATCGTACTATGAATCGTTCGCTCGGCAAAAAATCCCGGAAATTATGGATTTAAATGTATTACCTGTTTTTCGCAAGCTTGGAATAGGAAGTGCTTTGCTAACAGCTGCTGAAGAAAAGGCATCAAGTCAGCATGATCGTGTAGGTATTGGGGTTGGGTTATATGGTGGTCCTGATGAAGGATATGGACAAGCTCAGCGGCTTTATGTAAATCGAGGTTATATTCCTGATGGTTTAGGGATAAGCTATGGTTATAAGCCAACCATTCCGGGGGAAACATATCCCTTAGATGATGATTTAATTTTATGGTTTACCAAAAATTTAAGCGGTATTCATAAATGTTAAAATTTAATTCGTTAAAATCTCAATATAAAATTTATAAAAACCTGCAAAAAAATTAATTTTCTCTTAAGTACTATTTCAATTCTACTATTTTTATAGTAGCATCTACTAAAAATATAGTAGTAATATGATTTATTCAGTTTCTGGAGGAAAAATGTCACTAAAAAGAGGGGCAAACCCTGTTCACGATCGTCTCCTTACTGGGGTAGAACTTGAGTTAATGAATATTATTTGGAGCCTTAATAAAGTAACGATTAAAGATATTGTTTCACATTTACCCAAAGAAAGACCTTTAGCTTACACCACTGTGGCAACTGTAGTAAAAGTGCTTGAGCAAAAAGGATTTCTGGTATGCCAAAAAAACACTTATGCCCATGTTTTTCTTCCTCTTGTTACAAAGACTGAGTATGAAAGCACATGTATTGATCATATGCTAACACATGTTTTTGATGGTGAACCTGCGGCACTGGTGCAAAGACTCTTGATGGCTAACAAACTACAACATGACGACATTCAAGCAATTGAGGAAGCGCTGAAACAATTGGTAACTTCTAAACAATAAATAGAGGCCTAGTCATGTTTTTTCTAGAAATTTTATTGAGCATTCATTGCTTACTTTTAATAAGCTCATGGGGGATTGGTGGTCGTTGGCTTGCAAATCAACCGTCATTTAAACTCAAATTGACCCGCCTTTTACTAGTCAGTTGTGTGATTTCTCCATTAATCGTTCATTGTATAAATACCAATCAAAAACCTGGGCGGCATCACTATGCATCCATTGATACTTTACAAGAGTATGTGAACCGCCCCATCTTAAAGGCTGAACCCTCGCAAGAAACTCCTGAAGCTGAAACTTCTTTTTCAATAAGTAATACGAGTTATTTTCAGCTCTTTTATGTCGTGTTTTGTTTGTTCATCTTGTTTCACAGTTATAAAATAATATTGAGTTTGGGTGATTTAAGAGCACTATTAGCTGAAGCAATTCCCTATCGAACTTCTGGTAAACTGGTTATTAAAGTCTCTCACCGCTGCTGTATCCCTTTCTCAGTATTTCTATTGAACAAAGCTTATATCGTATTACCCGTATCCTTATTTTCTTCTTTCAAGAATGTGAAGATTGCGATTGCTCATGAAGGCCAACACCACCGTAATGGTGATTGCCTATGGGCTTATTTTATTGAAGCCCTGCGTATTATCTTCTGGGGTAATCCAGGTGTTACTCGATGGAGTCGTATTTTAAGCGAACTACAAGAATTTTCATGTGATGAAGTATTGGTTGGCCAGCCAAAAATTTCGGCACATGACTATGGCCACTGTCTATTTGATGTAGTACAGACAGTCTCTCAATGCACTTTGTCATCTAACCGAGAAATTGCATGCACGGTGGGCATGGCTTTGGGCAAACAAAACGAAGACTGTAGTTTTATCATCAGGAGGATTTCAATGTTATCAACTTACCCACTATATGCATCCAAATCCTTATTGCTAGGGGTAGCCTTTGCAGGGTTTTCTATTTTAGCTCCAATCTGTGTCGCCTATTCAGCAGTAGGATCATTGACTGATTTAAAAGCAAAAGAAATCGATACATCCCATTTAGATCCTAAAATACAAGACATTGCAGAGAAAGAAATTAGGGCGGCTGTGAAACAATATCATGCAAAATCGGGGGTTATTGCAATCATCAACTCAAAAACCGGTAATATTATTGCATTTGCACAAGCAAGTAAGAATAAAAGTCATAACAGTTGGGAATCGCGTGTTTTTTCACCTGGATCCACGATAAAGCCTTTTATTGCAGCGGCAGCGATTGATTCTGGAAGTAGCTCTGAAACAAAAAACTATGACTGTCGCTCACCTTATTCTATAGAAAGCAAAGTATTTACCAACTACAATCCTAATGTAGATTCTGCTTCTTTGACAGAAGCTATTGCCAAATCAATTAATGTCTGCCTTATTAAGGTCTCTCAAGAAGCAGGGGCACCAGTGATCCGTAAAAAACTCTCTGAGTTTGGTTTTGACATGAATACTTGGTGGCAAACAAATCAAAGTGACAGCTTGCAACTTGCTATGGCTTCACTCGGTGAGAATATCCCTGTTACTATTGAATCGTTAACAAAATCTTATGCCATTCTTGCTAATAAAGGACATTCATTCGATAGAAATGAGTCGCCTATTATTTCAGAAAAAACGACAAACTCAATAAATCATATGCTTGAGAATGCTGTTATAAATGGTACAGGGAAACTTGCAGTTATTCCCGGTGTTGCTGTGGCGGGTAAAACAGGAACCATTATAGATAACAAGAATAAGCATCTTGCCTTGTTTGCGGGGTTTATGCCAACTAGTTCGCCACGATATGTGATGTTAGTCGTCATTGAAGACGGTCAATTAAGCAAAAATGGCAAGTCTTTGACCTCTGGTGGGGAATTGGCTGCTCCTGTATTTCGTAAGGTTGCAATGAATAGTCTAAGTAGTACCAAACTATAAATCACCTGTGGTCGCGGCAGCTTTGCTGTACCCATATCGATATAAATTAAAACGATGTTGGAGTTGTTATGAAGAAAAAAATTGTATTTTTAGGTTTAGGTCTATTATTTTGTACTGCGACTTACGCTCAACGCACCTGCTTTTTAGCAAAAGAAAATGAAACTGTATTAAAACACGAAGGCAATGATTGCGATCAGCGCTATGCTCCGGCATCAACCTTTAAAATTGCATTAAGCCTTATGGGCTTTGATGCAGAAATATTAAAGGATGAGCTTCATCCTGAATGGCCATACAAAAAGGAATATCAACTTTCTGCTGTCAATGTATGTAAATATCCTCATACCCCGCGCACCTGGCTAAGAGATTCTTGCGTATGGTATTCCCAAATACTGACCAAACAATTAGGATCGACCCGATTTAAGAATTATGTTGATGCTTTTCATTATGGTAATCAGGATGTTTCCGGCGACAAAGGTCAGAGTAATGGATTAACCCATGCCTGGCTTTCAAGCTCACTTGCCATTTCACCAAAAGAGCAAATTCTGTTTCTGCAAAAAATAACTCATAAAAAACTTCCCGTGAGCCCAAAAGCTTTAAACATGACTAAAGATATTCTTTATCTCCAAGAATTAGCTGGCGGCTGGAAACTGTATGGAAAAACGGGAACGGGTCTACAATTGAACGACAAAAGTCAAAAATTATCTTTACAACACGGATGGTTCGTGGGCTGGATTGAAAAGAATGGTCGTGTGATTAGTTTTGCGAGCCATATCGCAGATAGCGAAGAAAAAACCAACTTTGCCAGTCTTAGAGCAAAAAATAATGCCTTCATTAAATTGTTTTATTTGATAAATGAATTGGAACAATAATTTTATCTAAAAATCCTTGACCTTATTGTTACTATATACCTTAGCTTTATATTCAAGGAGAAATATGATGACTCAATGGTTCGTAAAAGACTTAAGCAAAATTACCGGTGTTACGGTGCAAACGTTACATCACTATGACCGCATTGGTTTACTTAAACCTTCATTGCGACAGTCCAATGGGTATCGTATTTACTCCGAGAAGGATTTATTGAAATTGCAGCAGATTATTGCCTTGAAGTTTTTTGGTTTTGAGTTATCACAAATCAAAATTTTACTCTCTGAAGATCGTGGCGCGCTGAAACATTTTGAAGCCCAAGCCCAGGTGTTAGAACAAAAAGCAGCTTCGCTGACTTCGGGAGCTAAAACTTTAAGAAGCATTGTTGACTCTGTTGATATCAATGAATCCATTCCATGGGAAACCATTATTCAACTGATAGAGGTATATAAAATGGCAGAGCATCTTGAACATGATTGGGTTAAGGAAATATACACACCGGATGAATTAAAACAATATGTAGCGTTTGAAAAGGAAATGAAAACAAATAATAAAGAGGAGTTTGAAAAACGATGGCATCAACTCTTAGATGAGCTGAAACAAAATATGAAACATGATCCTGATTCCACTATAGGTATTCAAACAGGAAAAAAATACATGGAATGGGTTAATAGTGTATATGGTAAAAAATATGCACATCTAAGAACTAAAAAATGGGAAAAAGGATTTGGGGAAGGAAAAGGTCTTGATGACATTGGTTTAACACCAGAGATTATGGCATGGTTAGAAAAGGCTTTAGATGCTTATTGGAAGAATAGACTTTATAGTATTCTTGAACAAATAGGCAAAGCGCCAGTCTCTACCATATTAACACTTTGGGATAAGGCTTTAGATGATATGTATGGTGAGGAAACTTCACGGAAATATGCTGTTTGTGAAATTGCTTTGAATGATGATAAGGTCAGTCCAGAAGCAAAGGCTTGGCTTAAAAGTCTCTTGGATGCTTACAAAGTGTAAAAAATAGACGAAAATTCCGGATCGGTATTATTTTACCGATTCGATCTATAATAGATATCAACTTAACTCAAGCAACTTCTTTTAATCCGCGATTTAAAGAGTTCTTTATTCAACGAGAAAAAGAATGCAAAAACAGGGAATACACCACGGAGCATTCTGCCAGGATGAGGTTTCCTCAGCCTGATGAGGACTAGCACAGTGCGGTGAAAGTCGCAATCTGTGTTCTTAGAGGACTGCTCCTCAGTAATGAGAGTGGTTACTCGAGTTTATCCGAAAATCGAATATGGATGAGACCCTGGTAACTGAAGCAAAATTTCTTTTAAATGCGGATATTGGGATTTTTCGTAAGTCCTGTCTAAACTATAAAGACCATCTGAATTTAAGGTCATAGAAATGGAATATCTTACCGAATTTACCCCCTATCGCGGGTTAGCAGGCGGGGTTCTGATTGGTCTCAGTGCGGTTCTTTTTTTAGCGTTGAATGGACGAATTGCTGGGATGAGCGGATTAGTCCATGGGTTATGCCCGCCAGAAAAAGGTCAATCCTTATGGCGAATGGCTTTTCTGCTTGGTCTTCTCATTGGTGGTATGACCCTTTATTTGGTCCCGGTTATACAATTTCCATTGCGTCATGACTTTCCAGTTCTACTCTTGTTAATTGGAGGTTTCTGTGTCGGTTTTGGTACACGTATGGGGCAAGGGTGCACTTCAGGTCACGGTGTTTGTGGGATTGCGCGTCTATCAATGCGCTCAATCCTGGCTACGCTGACGTTTATGGCTTCGGCCTTTATTACCGTGTATATCGTACGGCATTTGGGAGGGATCTATTGATGTATCATTTGATGGCTTTTATCAATGGGATAATCTTTGGAGCGGGATTGACCATTTCAAACATGGTCAATCCTTATAAAGTACTTGATTTTCTGGATGTCACCGGCAATTGGGATCCCACTTTACTTGTGGTCATGCTTGCCGCGCTATTGACGACCTTTATTGGGTATCGGATTGTTCGCCTGTTGAAAAAACCGGTTCTTGATGAAGGTTTTCATATCCCTGAAAAAACAAAGATTACAAGGAGTTTCATTGTAGGTAGCGTTATATTCGGCGTGGGTTGGGGAATTGCGGGCTATTGTCCAGGCCCATCAATATCTGCTTTAGCTACTTTGAATGTGGATCCATTATATTTTGTTATCGGTATGGTCATAGGTTCATATGTCTATTATTGGTTTTATATCCGCAGTAGAAAGGAGTGAATTATGTTTATTGAACAATTTTACGACGATGGATTAGCACATCTTTCCTATTTGATAGGTGACGAGCAAAAAGCAATCGTTATTGACCCACATTTAGATGTAGATGATTATCTTGATTTTGCGCATAAAAAAAATGTGCGCATTATTCATATTTTTGAAACACACCGTAATGAAGATTATGTTATTGGATCACGCGCTTTATCAGCTATGACAGGAGCGGACATCTTTCATGGCAAGAATTTGCATTTCCAGTACGGTCATCCCGTCAAAGAAGACGATTTATTCAAGATGAATCAGATGGAAATCCGTGTTTTGGAAACTCCCGGCCATACGGGTGAAAGCATATCACTGGTTTTATATGATAAGTCGTCTTCTGATGCACCATTTGCCGTTTTTACAGGCGATGCTTTATTTGTTGGATCGGTCGGCAGAACTGATTTATGGAAAACACGTACGGAAGCCGCTGGAGAATTGTATGACAGTATTTTAAAAAAAATATTACCCCTGGGGGATCATGTCTTGCTTTATCCTGCCCATGGAGCTGGTTCAGTGTGTGGTGACGGTATAGGTGCACGTAACTTTTCAACCCTGGGATATGAAAAAAAATACAATAAAAGCTTGCAGGTCAAGAATAAACAAGCTTTCATTGACGCGCAAAAAGACAGGCAATTTGAGATCCCTCCTTATTTTAAAGAAATGGAAAAAAGGAACCAGAATGGGCCTGATGTATTTAAAACACTCCCAAAACTGGCGCCTGTATCTATAAGTGACCTGAAGGATAAAAAAGCACAAATCATTGACATTCGTTCTCCTGAGGCTTATGCCGGAGTCGCAATCCCTGACAGCATTTCTATCCCGGCCCAAATGATATCAAAATTTGCGGGATGGTTTATCGATTATAATAAAGACATCATTCTTATCGCAGAGAATGAACATATGATGGGGGATGCTGTTAGGCAACTGGTACGTCTGGGATATAAAAAATTTCTAGGTTGGTTTCCAGGTTTGCACGCATGGGAAATCACTGGTAAATCTTACTGGCATACACCTGCTATTCATGCCATGGAAGTCAAAGAACGTATTAAACAAGATAAGCCGTTTACACTACTGGATGTACGCAGCGACAACGAATGGAAATCCGGACATCTGCCGGGCGCTAAACATGTCTATATCGGTGAACTGTTAGATCATTTAAAAGAAATGAACAAAGACACAACGATCACAACGTTCTGCGGCAGCGGGCAAAGGGCAACCATAGCGGCATCTTTATTAAAGAAACATCAATTTGAAAACATTGAAATCTGCTTTGGCTCCATGGCTGCGTGCAAGGAAGTCGGATGTCCGATTGAGAAGTCGTAATGGCGTACACATGAAACTGGAAACTAATGATACAGACATGTTAGACTTGGCAGGGTTTACGAAAAACTCCCAATATCTTCGTTATAAAAAGTTTTCAATTAGGTCATTTAGTTATCTAGAATACCGAATGATTTAAATTTAAGCAGACAAACTTATAGCTATATGTAAATTTGTAATCATGGTGGTTTTATGATGACGAGATGTGGTCTCGTTTAGAAAAATTACTTCCAAAGTCTAAAGGTCAACCATCACTGATAATTAAAATAAAGATAAAGATCAGCATGTTTATATCGCATTTCGTAAGATTTGGTTGAATTTCCATCGATGATCCAACTTGGATTGGAAATCATTTTCTTTTGTGAGGATAGAAATTTTTGGTAATTATGTTCAACTCAGTTTTTAAAAAATATTTATCTAAAGATATTTAATATTTGCTAAACCATACAGCAAAAGTTGATTTACCCCAACCAGACCTGTAGATGATCATGATCTTCTGAATACTTTATCTAGGGTGATGAGGAGCTTTTGGGTATCGTGTGAATAAAGGCTATTTTAAAAATGAATAAAGATTATACCATAGTTGTTTGATGATTTTTGGGCATGTTAAATGGCGCGCCGGAAGAACTTTAACCTCCGATCCCCTGGTTCGTATTCTTCTTGTATTTATTTAAAACCTTGTTCATTCCTAGCACTTCTTGGGCAGCCCGACTTAGCGAATGGAGTGATATTAAACGAACTGGAAAAGCGGCTTGTATTACTGTTTGGAAAGATTGATTTAGATTGATGGAGTGAGTTGATGGATATTTAGCCGCTGTCTCTTGATGAGATATGATCAAGAGACAGTTGCTTGCAACCAAGATTTGTAACAGTATTGGCCCAATAAATCAAATCAATAACACACTGCGAGAATGCACATGATCTAGCAAATACGATATAATCATCTATTTATCCTGATTAAGAAGAAGTCATCATGTTATCCAGAGTATTTTCGCTACCGCTTGTGCCCCTCATTGTTATCTCACTATTAGGTTGCTGTATGGAAATTGATATTTCATTACCCAGTTTCCCGAGCATTATGACTTACTTCGGTAGTACAGAAGCACAAGTTCAAAACACATTAAGTCTTAATTTTTTAGCATTCTGTATTTCTGGGTTGCTGTATGGACCATTATCCGAAACATTGGGACGGCGTGTGCTGATGATTTTTGGTGCAACTTGTTTCTTAATTGGAGCAGTTGGATGTGTGTTTTCATTTTCTATATACCAATTAATGTTTTGGCGTTTTATTCAAGGATTAGGCGCCAGTAGTACTTTAGTGATAGGCTTTGCCATGATTTCTGATCGGTATAGTGGCGAAGTTGCTGCAAATTATATTGGTAAAATTAACGCCTATGTCACTATTTTTATGGCGGCTGCTCCTATTTTAGGAAGCGCTATTATCAACTATTTTACTTGGCGAGCTAACTTTACCTTCGTTGCGATTATTGCTTTGATTTCATGGCTTTTTCTGGTATTGCAATTACCGGAAACTAAAACAGAAAAGCAGCCTTTAAATATTTTGACCATATTTAAAGACTATCGGACAATTTGTTCGCATGGCAAGTTTTTAATTTATGCAAGTATGCCCAATATGTTAGTGACAGCCTATTTAACTTTTGTGGGTAGTGCATCGTTTTATTATATTAATACATGCAATTTATCTTATTTCCAATTTGCCATGCAACAAGGATTGATTGTATTGTTATTTTCGCTCACCAGTTTTTATGCCGATAAAGTGATTGCACGAATCGGTGCTCGAAAAGCTGTCCATTTGGGGATGATATGTTGTACCGTATCCATTATTCTTTTTACTTATTTTGCTTTCCAATATCCAAATTTCCCACATTTGATTACGTTTGCTATGTGCTGGATGGCAGTAGGTTGCGCATTTCCAATGAGCGTAACTTTTGCCCAATCATTAGAAATTTTACCTAATCTTAAGGGAGCGTGCTCTTCATTCATTATGTCAACACGCTTGTTTGTTTCCTCCGGAGCAGTTGCTTTAACCGGCTTATTATTTGATGGTTCGATGCGCCCTGTTGCCCTTGTTATTGATGGAGCTATCATTTTAGGAATTGGCATGTATTTCGTAATCGAACGAATGATGCTCCCAAGAATTCCTATGGATCAGAACTTGAATTTTGAGTAGTAAGCAGACTTCATTAAATACCTAGCGCAAATCACGAGAGTAATGTAACCTTTCATCACGTTTGAATTACTTGATGTTAAATATCTCTAACCGCATCAGAGCGCTCTAAGCTGATGCGTCTTCGCCTTTTTAAAAAATACGAATATTGGAGAGCGGGGCGCACTATGTACTTTTGTGCGCAGAAGGCAAATCAGCCCCAGAAATAGCACGCCATTTGAACAGAAATATTATTATGGTACGCTTATGGCTTAACCGTTACATACAAGATGGGGTCGAAGGTTTAAGAACCAGAAAGCCACCTGGTCGTCCGGAACAAAAAGCCCCTATTATTGAAACCCAGCTTGAGGAATTGCTTCATCAATCACCTCAAGACTATGGTTATCAAGTAACTGGATGGCAAATCAATGTATTGAAAGACTGGTTTGCCAGACAAGGTTTTCATGTTGTGATAATACGATAGTCAAGTCACTCAACCGTCTAGGCTATATTTATAAACGTTTTTCTAAAACATTGCTTAAAAATGCGCGGCCTGCTGAAGAAAAAAGAACTCGTATCAAGGATATTGTTTGAAGCCATTGGGCAAAATGAGCCATCAGACATTGAAATATTATTTTTGGATGAGATGCACTTTTCAAATCAACCCTATGTCAGCCGGGGCTGGTTAAAAAGGGAGAAAAAAAATAGTCCATACGGAAAAATCCCGCTTAGGGAAAATTGTCTTTGGAGCTTTAAATATGAGGACAAGCCGCATTTACTGGAAACATGCAGATAAAGGCAATAGTCAGCAATTCATCATGTTTTTACACCAGCTACATAAAGCAAATCCTGATAAAAAAATGATGATCATTCTTGATAATAGCCCTATACACAAAAGCAAAAAAGTTCAAAGATTCTTACAGAAGCACCCATGGGTAGAGTTGTTCTTTTTATCACCTTATTCACCTGAATATAATCCCATTGAACGGTTTTGGCACTGACTTAAACAAAAAATTTATAGCTGCAAATCTTTTTCAAAAATGGAGGACTTAATATAACAAGTAAGAAAATTGATCTGGCATTACCATGAGAATAGGATTGTTTCTAATATAAATTTTAATTTTCAGGCTTACAATAATTTGCGCTAGGTATTTAATGAAGTCTGCTTATTTGTCTACTGCACATATGAAAAACGCTGAATCAGATGTCGAAGACTTTCTCTATCTCAACAAAGTAAATTTCTCATTATCTAAAGGCAGTAATTTTCCTGATTTGGATTGGACTGATGCTCAGAGGAGTGCCGATTTTTGATGGGGTATAATGACCTAATAGTTCATTGACTTGCTCCCTAGCTCATTTTTTGCTTTAATCGGGACAATTTCTCCTTCATGAAAATTTTTAAAACAAGAGCATCTGATAGAACTAAAATGCACAAAACACGCTGTTCCTTCACTAAGAATAAACCCAAAACCTTTGTCTTTGTTAAACCATTTTACTGTACCGCGTAGCTCGTCTGACATATCTTCTTCCTTTTTATGTAACCACTTAGTGTACAATATATCTCCTAATGAATGCAGGGGAATAATACGTTTTTTAGAATATTTTTGAGAGAAAGAATCCATCCTTCTCAAAATGCAAGCATACTAAGGATAATGGTGTAATTGGTGCTCATGATATCGATTATTAAGAGTTACTAATACTCTTGTTAAATAATAAAAAATTATTTTTCCCTGTTGTTTTTATCTCATACAAAGCTTCGTCAGCCAGTTTAATTAAAGTATATAAATCATCTCCATGTTGTGGATAAAGGCTTATGCCAATGCTGGCGGTAATCGAAATTTCATGGTTTTTTATTGTTATTGGTTTTGCTATGGAAATTAGAATTTTTTTCGCTACATTAATCACCTGATCTATATCGGACAACTCAGTGAGTGCTACTATAAATTCATCCCCACCCTGTCGTGCAATAATGTCAGTTTCACGTAAAGAGGACTTTAATCTCTTGCCGGTTTCAATGAGTAATTTATCCCCGATATAATGTCCTAAATGGTCATTCACTTCTTTAAAATAATCCAAATCTAAGAACATGATGGCAATCTGTTTTTGGTGGCGTTTTGCATAAGTTAGTGCGTGTTCAAAAGAAAGTTCTAATTGTTTTCTATTTGCTAATCCTGTTAAAACATCATGATAAGCGATGTATTTTAGCTCTTGTTCTGCCTTTTTTTGAGCATCAATATTTTGAATTTGGATAATCATATAAAGGGGTTGATCTCCAGTATCACGGATTAATGAGCAACTGAATAAAATCCATATGATGCTGTTGTTTTTATGAACATAGCGCTTTTCCAAGTGATAGGATTTTATTGTTCCTTCAAATAATTGCTGCACCGCATATAAATCGAGATTTAAATCATCAGGATAGGTGACGGTCTCAATGTTAGTGTTTAATAATTCTTTTTCAGAGTATCCTAGAAGTTGGCAAAGCGCTTCATTAACTTTTAACCATTCACCCTCTAATGAAACTAAGGCCATAGCAATTGCGGAAGAATTAAATGCAGAGCGAAAACGCAGCTCACTTTCTTCCTGGGTTGCATTCTTTTTAATCAATTGATTAATT
This sequence comes from Legionella tucsonensis, assembly GCF_001468035.1. Taxonomy (GTDB): domain Bacteria; phylum Pseudomonadota; class Gammaproteobacteria; order Legionellales; family Legionellaceae; genus Legionella; species Legionella tucsonensis. The sequence continues at coordinate 1,458,683 of NZ_LNZA01000001.1, read as the reverse complement.
AAATCTAAGTTTTCATACCGCAATTTAAAATTGTTGTTAAGAAAACCATATCCCATCCAGGAGACTGTTAGTATAAAACAAAAATAAACCAATAACGCTCCTCCCAAAAGTAAATAAGTGGATGCATCCTGATAAAATAGCCAGAAGCTCAATGGAAGAATGGTTAGCATAAAAAATAAGAGACTTGCGGTTCTATTGGGTTGAAGGATGTGCAGTCCACCCGATGCAACACCGATAACAATCGAGATAATGAGCATCTGATTGAGTAAGTCGTTATAGGGGATAAGTACAGAGCCTGCAATACCCCACAGGGCACCGTAAATAATTGTTAAACCGATTAAAACTCTTAAATAATATTGAGACTTAATGGGATGTGAACGATTAAAGAAAAATAGGACTGCATTTAAAATAAAAGCAGTTATTGAAGTCATAAACCAGATGAGAAGATGTTTTTGGTTGGCCCTGTCATATAGGCCGATAAAAGCTATTAATGAGCATAAAAAATTGGCAGGGATGCTTAATAACAAGTTTTGATTTAAAAGTGTCAAATAATCAATAAATAATTGCTCAGCGTGCTCTTTTTCTATTGTTATTGAGTTGCTGGGCATTGGACTCTCATCATGAATTGTGTTTGATGCACCACAAGGAAGTTTCTTTTTCTATTATCTAGTTTTTGTGGCAACGGTGTGAAGTCTTTATTACTCATAACCAATCCCTTTTATTTGCTAATAAATAACTCTCAGGGCTTTTACATCAAACATGAAAACAATAGCGATGAAAAAAGTTCTGGAATCAATAATATAGAATGATTATTCCTACTCCTCAAGAACGATTATTCTCATCCAATATGTGATAAAATATCAAGTCTTAATGAATAAGCTGAAGACCTAAGCATGCATCTTTTTTGGCGGCAAGTCTATTTTAATACTTCAATTGATGAACTGGCTAAAGCCGCGCCGGCATCTATAAACATTTTGGAGGGAAAGAAAGTCTGGCTAGTTTTTGATTTGGAAATTTCTGGATGAAAAATTCCTTTAATGTTTTATACCCATATAATTTATTGACGTGGTCAAATAAAAGTTTACAACCCAGTTAAGTAACCTTCATTAAAATTTCTATCTTTTGTTCGAATTGGTTCGGACTTTGAGACCCCAAATAAGAGTGCAATCGATTGCTGTTATAGAACATTGTGATGTAGTTCAAAATATCTTGCTGAGTTTCCCACTGTGTTTGATAATTACGCATTGAACTCGTTCTTGCTTTAAGCTATCAAAAAAGCTTTCAACCTAAATACGTCAGTTGGATGCAGTATAAATGACACATATGCTGATCTTGCACTGTTTTTGGATGATTTTCCATCGAAAGAGTATCCTTCATACGGTGAGATTAAAAACCAATGAATAGCTACTTCTAATCTATTCAACTTCCGAATTTAGAATTAATAATCTATAAAAGAGAGAGTTTTTTTATGCGGAAGAACCCGATATGTTATGGCTTGTAATTAGAAATAGTACTTCCTATTTGAGTGTAATTCAAACCGTCAGTTGTTATCACTAATTAATGAATAGACTCACAATCTAATAAAGAAAACGTATTCAACTGTGAGTCTGTGAATGGCTATTTACACAAAATTCTGTAAAGGCCCGAACAGTACTCTTTACGCATACTTAAATTATCCGCCAATATGCCAATCTATATTTCCTGCAGTAGAATACCAGTAGCTGCCATCTTTTGTGGTATAGGATACTTGAACATTATCTGAGTGTTGGACTATACCGCTCACAGAGCCAGAGCCACCAAAAATTGAACACCATGGTTGGCTTGATTCAATGGTAAAATTTTTATTTTCACAGATATATTTCAATACAATTCTTGGAGCAGTTGTATCATCTTGGCTTATTGTGAACTTAGAAGCCACTTCATTGTTTTTAATTGTTTGAGGAGCTTGTCCATAAACAAATTTTCCACCTCTTAAATCATATTTTTCTAATTCACATGTATGCCCAGACTTATTATATATTGATATGTTTAATTGACCACAAAGATTATCGGATGCAGATGCTGTCATCGTAGCACCAAGCAAAGCAATACCAATTATTATATTCTTATTCACTTTATACTCCCTAAATTGATAATAAATATTAAATGTCTTCACCAGTTGTAAGGAGATCAATCGGGCAAAAGGATCAATTTTCAATTGGTGTTGACACAAATTTGCTTGGTAAATGTATACTAAGATCAAATTAATTTCAAATTGAATTGATGTTTATTAGTTTTTCGGTGAAATAATTTCCGAACGTTTTAAAATCTAATTCCACATTAAATATCAATTGGTGGCTGCAATTGTCGTCCTCTTAAGTATTTTTCAACAGCTTTGCTCAATACTCGATACCATTGTTGCTCTTCAGTTAGCTGCTCCGCATCACATTTAATAATTTAAAAAATGTCGTAATACGTCCTAAAAACAGTTTTATTTCTTCTGTCTTACCGTGGGTGGTTGTAACTTAATTCAGGGTCTGTCCGGCATGGGATGTTTGTTTCGCAACCGCATGAAGTAATAATGGACGGCTAGTAATCGCCTCTAAGTGTTTATTGGGATCAGCTAAACGAACAAATATACTCCAACAATTATAAATCAAACCTACAACACGCGAAAGCAGGCGACATTTGTAGAAATTATGTCATCTGTTTGAAAAATATTTCCTCGGACAACGCATCATTGTCGAAACAGTTATTGATCAATTAAAATCAATTTGCCAAATTGAACATACGAGACATCGTAAGCCTGATAATTTTGTTATTAACCTCTTATCAGGCTTAGCAGCTTATATGCTCAAACCGAGAAAACCTTCAAAATCCATGCCCTTAAAGATAATTGGGCTATGTTTATGTCGAGTTGAGGTTAATGTTGCTATTTCAAGGGCACAATGTATGGCTGTAATTGTGTATTCTCAAGAATTGTTAAATTCCGTACCAAATAATATAGAACAGATCACGATAATGAATATGTTTTGCCAATTAGTAAAAGATCAGTAGACTTATTTAATACGGTAGGTTTAACGATAATTATAAGAAAGCATTTACATTTTATAGTGCTCGTTTTTTGTTAGTGTCTGGGTATCGCTTTCTTTTTCTGGCCTTTTTGTACCAAAAAAACTCCATAAGGATGGGATGAGACTTTTTGGGGATGCTTGTTCAACAACACTAGAGTTTTCTACCTTCTCCGGACCGAGAAAACTGTTAACCAGATACTTACCCATGGAGCTAAAAATACCATAACTGGCGACACCAGATAGGATTGTGGCTCCATAATTCCAGGTAGTATGAAAGCTTCCTCTGGCTGTCTCTAAGAGTCCATGACCCAAGGCGAGAAACTGCAAACTGGCTGAAGTCATTTCTAATGTATTACTAAGCATGTGCAGGTTGTTGGCACGTAAATAGTCTGTAAGCAAATTCAGAGTGATGTGGCATAACTCGCCACCAAGTGGGATCATAAGCTGTTGAACCTGCTCAAAAAGACTCAAGTAGTCACTTGTGCTGGAGTGATATACCAGTTTTAAAAGAACAACTGCATAATAAATCGCAAGAACTTTTAAGCTGGCGTTTACATGGGTATCACCCAAGCGCATAAAAAGGTATTCCGTAGCACTACGAATCCCAAGGCTATATCCTAGGGATGCGCCTCCAAATGCATAGTTCTGCATTTCTTCTAACTTGCTAGGTTTATGAAAAAATAGACTATCTTCTCCATAAATTGCTTGACACATTTGTGCATCTAACGGGCCAGGCATAACGGCATAGGTAGAATTTAAACAGGCATCCATATTCACGCATAAGCTTGTATCTGATGTTATTCTATCGAGATATGGCATTACCGAACATCCCCTACCTTGAGGGGTATTTTGCAAATAGGCACGGATGGACTCTACATCATGCAGATGTGCTAAGCCAATAGCATGCCCTATTTCATGACTAATGGTTCTAAGATTATATGCTATGAGTTTACCAGAATTGTCATAGTAATTTGAAGGAATACATACCAGACCAAATTGAAACTTTCCCGATGTTGTGTATACTTGTTGCCAATATCCATTGGCTGCTTTCAGGTTGTCACAATTGGCTATTATGATACCATTAAAAGCATTCGTGTTGATTTTGTCAACGTAGATGAATTTAACTGAGTTTTCACAAGACTTTTCCCATTGTTTAAGTACTCTTTTAAGCCAATTAGTACTATGAGAGCTCAAAGGATCAAATGAACTTTGCGAAAACCTTTTGAGTGCGTCATCCTTGATGCGCTGCGGTATAATGGATAGATCGAAAGAGTATGGGATAGTCGTAGTCTTTTGCATCCTTGGCCAATGGTGAAGGGTGGCGTTGCGGATTTCGTCAATTGTCAGATTTCTACAGTTATTTTCTTTCATTACGGTATAATCAAGCAAAAGTGTGTACTATAACTGATAAAAATTAATAAAATATTAAGAACTATCCAGAGACACATGTTGTTCAATAGAATAGCGTTCTCAACGTTCAGAGTCAGTAGAAAGTGAGTTTTCGGCAAGCGTTCCTTTTAAAGTATCTCTTGATCAAACACATCGTGATTGAATTAAGAATGATCTTAAGCGATTGTGTCGCAAAAACTGCTCCAGATACAAAGCGAAGTTATTTTGGGCGTAGTTAAGCAGCTAGCTCATAGAATTGTTCATTTTCTGATTGTTGATGTTGTTTTTTTCTTAACATATGGTGTAGCTTAATCCCTAAATAAAGTAGCTTGCGCCACGCTCTAATGCCGATTCTTCAATTTCTCGATAGCGTAATAACATTAAAATGACACTACTTAAAACTGAGCATGCACTATCAAACTTTCTAGAGAAATCATCTAACTCTACCAGCTAGGACATCTTTTTGCGACACCCTTATTCTTGCAGTCACCCATTCTTTTAATTTTTCGTGTATTTCTTGACGCAGAGGCTGGTGCATTACTAGAACCATTCAGTTGCGCAAATCTGTTAAATCAAAATCAATTTCTTGTGGTACAAGCTTTGACAATTCAATCTTGATCATTGCCAAATAGGTGACAAAGTCAAGTTTTAAACTTATTTTTATCTATCGGTGTTAAGGTAGAATAAATTCTCAAAACACAAAGCACTACTCCCATGTTACGCTGTATGAGTAATTATTCCAGTGTAATTCAGCTGTAGTGTCTTTTGATAATGAGGTCACTCCTGCTGGGTTCCTGTATATATAATGTCCATAATTTTGCTCACCACATCGGAAAATTTTTGAAACAGCACTTTATATTATTCTTTTTTTAGTTATTTTATTAACCCGTTTGCGTTTTTTAGTTAAATATAAGCTCGCACGATTATATTTTATAAATTTACTTTTCTGCCATTTCATCATACCTCGAAATTTCGGATATCCTTTTTAGTAGGCTAATCCAAACTAATTGAGTATTTTCATGTTGAATGCAATCGCTGACGCAAACACATTCAATGTAAGCGAATACAACCAATCGAGTTTCTGCTCTAGTTATATCCCCAAAAGCAAGCAGGTATGATTTAGGCTTTTTAAAGCTACTGTCTTTCAACTTTAAATTTCTGGGAAGGGTACTATTATATATTTGGATGAATTAAAAGAAAGGATACTATTATGACTAAAAAACCAAAGCCTCCATTTCCTGAACAACCCATTACCCCACCTGGAATTGAAGAAGAAATGGACCCAAACCCTCATTATGAAGCAGAGGCTTATCATCCTGCTGGAAAATTAAAAAATAAAGTCGCTTTGATAAGTGGAGGAGATTCAGGAATAGGTCGTGCTGTTGCGTTACTTTTTGCTCGCGAAGGTGCAGATGTGACCCTGATTTTTTTACCCGAAGAAAAGCGGGATGCAGATAAAATTAAGCAGGAAATTGAATCTTTGGGCCGAAAAGTTTTGCTTATTGCGGGAGATTTGAAACAAGCAGATTTTTGTAAAAAAGTAGTGACGGATACGTTGGCTTTTTTCAAAAAGATCGACATTTTGGTTAATAATGCAGCCTTTCAAAAACATCAACCTAATCTGGATGCGGTGAGCATGGATCAATGGAATATTACCTTTACCAGTAACATTTATAACTATTATTATCTTTGTAAATTTGCAGTACCACATATGCAGCCTGGAAGTGTCATTATCAATACTGGTTCAATTACGGGATTAGAGGGAAGTAAAGAGCTTTTGGACTATTCTTCCACAAAAGGAGCCATTCATGCCTTTACCAAATCTCTAGCTAAAAATTTAATAGACAAGGGGATTCGCGTAAATTGCGTAGCACCAGGGCCTGTTTGGACTCCTTTAAATCCAGCAGAAAGAACAAGCGAGAGTATAAAAAATTTTGGTGGAAACACTCCTATAGGGCGACCCGCGCAACCTGAAGAGATTGCACCAGCTTATGTGTTTCTCGCTTCTAATGCGGATTCGGGATACATCAGTGGTCTCATTCTTCCTATTTTAGGGGGAAATACAATAGCCGGTTAGAAAGTGCTTTAAGTTATAAGGAATATTTCCCAGGGAAAATAATTGGATTTATACAACAAGTAGTGAGTTATAAAATATTCAGAAAGCTCATAATTATTTTTTATATCTATACTTGAAATTGTAGATGGTGTCGTTCTCAAAATTTGAATTGACATACAGTTAAAAGGAGATCGTTATGAGCAAAGGAGATAAATCAAGTTATACAGATAAACAAAAGCGACAGGCAAAACACATTGAGGATTCTTATGAAAAGAAAGGTGTGTCTAAGAAAGAAGCAGAAGAACGAGCTTGGCGTACGGTTAATAAACAAGATAAAGGTGGAAAGAAAAAATGATTTTAAACTTTTAAAAGCCTAAGTAAGGTGATTATTTGGGCTTTTATTTTGAAGCAAGTGATTCTTCCTAATTTGTTATAATCGCATCACCTAAGCTTTTAAAAACATTATTATTTGATGCTTCAATATAAGCTATAATCTATTTAAGTAGAGGAGACTTTAATGTTGTATCGACTTTTTATTAATTATTTTCGGCTTAAATTAATACGGATTATTTTAAATCGTATCAGAGGTGGTAAGCGAGTCAACACGAAAAATCTCAAAACCATCAATATCCTGACCTATTGTCTCGAATTTCTTACAACATATTATTTAAGTAGTAAGCGAAAGGTTAAATAAGTTCATTCTTCTGGCTGTAGCTCCATTGATTTGTTTAAAGAGGGCTAGCTATAAGTATGAATATCATCCTTTTATCATCTCTTCCACAGGCGAAGTCAAGAGAAAGCCCTGGTTTTATACTATAGTAAAACAATAAGTTGATTTAATTATGTATCCACAAGGGAGGTGGCTATGACTATAAATTGCCCCGGATGTTTATTGAAAAAACATATGTAGTAATAGTGGGATGAATCTTAAAGATATCATTCCTTAAGGAGATCAAAATGACAGATACTAAGAAAGATGTTCACTTAACTACAGAAATCTTTGAAACTAAAGAAGAGGCTGAAAAAGCCTACCAAGATGCTCTTGATGAAGGTTATACTCCGAAAGAGATAAATGTGATGATGTCCGAAGACTCTCGAAAAAGATATTATGATTCTGTTTTAGTTAAAGAAGGCTCTAAAACATCAGAAGGTTTGGCAATCGGTGGCGCTACTGGAGCTGCGGTTGGAGGTATTGTGGGTGCCATGGCAGCAGTTGGTACCAGCGTAGTCATCCCAGGATTGGGACTTGTAGTGGCAGGTCCTTTAGCAGCAGGGCTTGCTGGTGCAGGAGCTGGTGGAATAAGTGGTGGTTTAATGGGCTCTTTAATTGGCTGGGGAATACCCGAAGATAAAGCGAAAGTATTTGAATCTGGTATCAAAGAAGGAGGAATTGTATTGAGTGTCAATGAAACACACCCCAATAGCCATTTATCGTCTACCTGGAGCCATTATCATCATTTCCAATAGCAGTAAGTATGGATTAATAAACTTTTCATTGCGCTCCAAGTAAGGGGCGCAATTTTATTTAGTATACATGGTTTTGATCGCGCCCAATTACGTCTTATTTTTTAATAGTTGCAAAAGAAGAAAACCTATTCCACCTGCAATAAGTAAAGAGGTTATGGGTTTTTCTTTAACTTTGCTTATGAGTACGTCAGTGTGTTCACAGATACTCTCTTCAACATTGGCAGCAACGAACCCTTTTACATTGTTCCTGACTACTGAAGCAGGTCGTCATTTTTCTCTAACTTTAAATAGCGAAGAGTCATTAGGTAAAACAATTGAACTGACTCCACAACAGCCGCTATGCCAAAGTAAGTATAGAATTAATTGCTTTCAAAAAACGTTGTTTTAGATGAACTCATCATAGCTCGTTGCCAAAGGTAGATTATTATTGTCTGCTGCAAAGGGACATCTGTGCTATAATGTAAATATAGATTGTATAAACAAACTTATTTTTCGATCCTTCCTTAAAACTTGTAATCACATTATACCCTCTTTAGCTCACATTTATTATGTGCCTTTATTAATTTTTAGATCGAGAATTAAAGTGTTTACTTATACTGCAAAAATATATTTTGATAATTTTGAAATAACGAATCATTCGGGAAACGATTTAGAGTCTCTTTTCATTTGGATGTTAACTCAGGTACACGGAAAATTTGGTAACTTAAATGGTCAAATAATCAACAATAAAACGCATTTAGTCGAAAAAGAGTTCCAAACTTGTTCTTATGATTAACCCTTTGATGGTCCCAGCCTAACAACTATTATTTGATAAATGGCTGTATCAAGCAAAATTTTTTTGGCAATAGAATTGCTCTATGAAATTTTTTCACCAATACTAACATTACGATATCTTAGATATGCGCTTATTTGGGGAGAGCCTTGATTATACTGGTTTATATGGCGCACCCGGAAGGATTTATTGCGTAAGAATAAATTGCCGCATTAAATTTGCATAATCCAAAGATTCAAGGGAAGGATAGATTCGTCACTCACTTTGTTCGCTCCTCACCGCTTCTGAGTGTCTTGGCAACATTTCGGAGTGATTCTTATTTTGTGATTTTTATTTGAAAATGGCGCGCCCGGAAGGATTCGAACCTCCGACCCCCTGGTTCGTAGCCTTCTGCTGTTTAATAAAACCTTTAATAATCAAATCCTTGTGATGCATCACAAGTATAAAAGAACTGCATAAAACTGCTTAAAACAGCATAGTACTGTCACAGTTATGCCACAATTTATGACACAGTAATAAGGAGTATTTTATAAATTTATATTCACAATTTAACTTCAAATTTTGAAGACTTGGAATTTTTGATTAGTTCTTTTTGCCCTGTTGAGCAGACCACTTTATTGCTGGATGACTTTTAATATTTTCAATCAATGCGAGATCGTTTGAAATTAGTTCTGGTTTAATCAATCCATTATCTAATAATTGATGTAAAAAAGATGCTCATTATCTTTGAGGGGTAGAAAGTGTTGAAAGGCTTTCTGGCATTCTTGAACTAAGTTTTTTTCTAAGTGTTCCATTTTAAAGCCCGTGCTAGCTGCTTCTTGTTGTAATCTTTCTCTAGAAATCTTCATTAGGTTCTTCCCAAGAGCGCTCAAGAATATAATTTGGAACAATAAGGTTCCACCTCGGTAACCATTTTCCAGATTCTCGTTTGCCTCTTTTTAGGTAATGGATACTACTTGGTGTTTTTGACTCGTCGGGATCCAATTGTAACGCGGCTTCATCCAGGTGGCGCTCCAATTTCTATAAACTTAGCACCGGGCACATGATACAGCAGAAAACCCTTATCAGTACTGACTTAAAGAAAATTAGAAACTAGCTACGAGGTGTCTCGATGAGGACAGGAGGGGTGCTAACATCATGCGGTTATCCAAAGTCCAATTTTATCAACTATACTGATAAACAAATAACAGCAAAAGAAACGGACAGTAAATCCATCCTATTCTTACTTGTGGGGGTTCATGTTTGACTTTATACAAAAATCAATGACGCTTTACCAACAAATTGAAGACCTTAATAATGACTTAGAGAAGCAAAAGAAGTATAAGGAAACTCTAGCAGAACTTGAACTTATGGGAGCAGTGTGGGCAAATCGATTTTTAAGTTCAAAAATGGGGGGAATATACCATGTTTTCCTATCAGCTATGGGGAACAATGAAAATTATCGGGAATGGTTAAACAAATGGGTGCAACCACTAGAGCGAGAAAGAGAATTCTTTACGCTAAACACAGAGTTTGTCCACTCTTTGGATGAAAATTACTTAAAACTAGTAAACACCGAAATAGTTCGATCTCCGGATGGAAAGCACTTAGCATGGACAGGAGTGAATATTTCAAAAATCATAGAAGATGGTAAAATAATGATTCCTACAAGAGGAGCAGATATCAGAGAATTTACATGTCTTTTTAATTTAAACGACCCTGAAGCTCTAGCACAAAATATCTATGGAATATGTAAAGAGTACTTGGATAGAGTTCATCCTGAGTATGAGTTTGTAACATTTGATGTCACATCTAGTCTCGATGACCTTTTGGAAAACCCAATTGATTTTATTACAAAAGATATTTTAGATGAATTTCTATTGAAGAAATTTCATAGCTCTGACACTTTAGTTCTAAATAATACTTTTCAAACATTATGTAGTGAAGTTAATTTTCTTCGAATGTTAATAAATCTAAACAAAGAAAAGTGGCCATTATCAGAAAATAATCAACAATACTTAACTTATCTACAACAACTTGGGGCCCTTTATATGACTGGAAAAAGCTTACTTGAGGATAATAATAATAATAAATTAGCTTTTCAAAGTACACGAATGGTATACGAAGCGCTTAAAAATGCGAAGGAAAACCCTGAAAATGATGAAGATCCGTATGAGAAGGTAACAGAACAGTTTTACCTTGGTTACTCTAAGGAGGAGATGATAAAACTTGAAGCTGAATGCAATAATAGACTGGCAAAAATTTCAAGCTTGAATAATCTCGAAATAATACTGGAGCAACTTAATTCGAGTGTACTCAAATCTGTGTTGGATTTAGGCAAAATGATGCATCAAGGACTTGCACCAGTCCTGCAACTCGAAGATGGCTGGAAGATAAGAGAGTTAATCAATGATTGCGATCGTCAAGAACTCATAAAGTCTATTAATATTGCTTTGGGGTATGATAACGAGGGGCAATACTTATTCAGGAAGATCTTACTTGATATTTGCAATCCTGAAAATGCCGAATGCAAACTAATAGAAATCATTGCGAATACGGTACAATTAGAAATAAAAGAGTTGACACCTTCTCAAGAGAATGTTGAAAGCTTACGCCGTTGTTGAATAAATAAATAGATACTATTGAGTTATTTTACAAGAAGATAGATAAAATTGATTCCTTCAGCTAGCATACGCCTCCTTTTTCCTTCTGTTTTCCTTATTCATGCCATCTATTTATTCAACAACTACTAAAGACACCACCATGAAAAAAAGAATTCTCTGACCAAAGAGGATAAAAAGAAAAATCGTGAACTATCTAGCGAGCGTGTTTTGAACGAGAAGGTGATTGGCATGGTTAAGTGTTTCGGATGCCTTATATTTTTCCTGCGGAAAAACACCCGGCCTTTAAGGTTAAGGCTATCTGGGACTACAGGCCTCGGTATTCGACCCTTCTTGGCCTGACGTGACCACGTCACTTTTACTTGACCACGTCAGAATTCACATAGCATACCCTCTAAGCAATTACTACATTTTCATCGTGGATGAAACATCCTCTATGCGTTTACTCACCTCGTCAATAAATAAATTATGTAAATCCTCAAGATCGTGCTCCTCGTTTTTCATAAAAGCAATGATTTTTCCCTCGAGATCTTCTATATCATGATTAGTTTTGTTCATTACAATGCTGTTAAAAAAAACAAGAAGATTAGGCTTAATCTTTTCAAGATAATTCCGATAGAGCTCTTCATCTTGTTTCAACACTTGAATACAATCAATGAACTCATTGAGACATTCTTTACTCACATTCAATGTCGGATATTCAAAATACAAGAGAAAACAATTACAAGCATAGATCAACCCATCTGGATAACGGTTATTTAAAATAGTATTAATTGGTATAATAACCGTATCTTCATAATCCTGTTCTGCAAATGGATCATGTCCTGCTTCTATTAAAATACGAAGCAATTCTAGGTTTTTAAGTGGAATGTTCTTAATGAAGTCCTTATCATCGAAATAAAGATTAATATCTGCCCCCCGTTCGAGTAACAATTTCACAGCCTTGGTATTATTTAAAGTAATGGCATAATATAGTGGGGTTTTACCATCGCTAACTTTTTTATTTATATCTTCATCTGGTAAGTTTGAAATATAGTCCATGTATTTTTCATTTATTTCATCCGATTCCGCTCTAATGAACTCTTTTAGAGAAAGCAAATCTTTTAATATACGTGCATGATTTCGATAATATTCTGGTTCCTCGATATTCCTATCACGCAACAAAGTTTCATTAAAATTATTAAGTGATACTATAGTTGAGTCTAAACCTGTTAAAATATAGTCCTTAGCAGAAGCAACAATCATACGATTATTTTCGCATATATCATTTAATTTCTGAATTTCGTCACTAAGTTCACGGTAGATATAACTTAAGTCAAGATCTGGATTATCTATAGCGCGTTGTATGATTTCATTAAATTTATTGAGCTTATCTGCAAAATATCTCTTAACTCTAGGTTCATAATCTTTGGAGGTATCAGAAAACAATATTTCATTTTCAAAGAATGAACCATCTATCTTAATTTGATTTTCATATGAATATCCCTGAACCCCTTCTTCTAGAGCATTAGCAAAAAAGATATTATTTAGCTTAGTAGTAAGAACTGAAGAACCTAATCTTATAGAGTTCATATTATCAATTCTAGATTTGGCTTGTTTTTTTAACAAGTCATCATAGCCATCTAATGATGCTAAACCTTCAATACATATTCCAACCAATTCGGCTGCACGAAAACTATCATTTAATCCGTGTCCAAGAGGGTATAATGGCGTAAAAAACGAATCCCCAATTAACACAAAATGATGTTCGTTAAGACTTATATGAGCTTTATTACATAGTTGGCTGTCACCTTTAAAGGTTGTTATTTTGAGTTTATCTTTGTTGGGATTAGACTTACTTTTTGTAAATGTAATGTTTATTTCATCTTCACCTATTTTCAACTTAGTAGCCACATCAGATTTCACTTTTTCAATGACTGTAGCCTCTTTGACATCATTTAAATTTTTTCTAGCAACTACCAGATGAATTTTTTGCTCCGTTAATAATGCAATGTGTTGTTTTGCAGCTTCTTTAATATCTTTTTGCAATTTCTTACTTTCTTCATCTAAATCATTACTCTTAAGTTTCTTATCTATCTCAGATATAGATTCGAATAAAGCCTCTATTTCTGAATCTATCATTTTTAGATTATCGTCTATCTGTTTAAGCTCATCATCAATAGCTTTAATAGTATGATATAAGTTACTTCCTATTTCACCAATATATCCAAAATTTACATACCTTTCATTGCTCTTATACAAAGAGTTTTTATCAAACCGTAAAAAGTATAATAAATCAGTTTTTTTAGTATTGAATAAATTAAAATGGCCGCGTTTTTTATACGCTGCTAGAAATTCTTTTTCTGGAAGAGTTTCTCTTAAACTACCACCATTATTCATAGATAATCTAACAAAGGTACCCATATGGTATGTATCATTCATGAAAGATAGTTTTTTAGGTGTTTTCCTGATTACTTGCTGTTCTCTATTAAGGTTGCTATTGACTAAATCTAGTGTCTCAGCTCTTGCACCATCTGCAGCTATCAAATATTCGAATGTTACATCTGAGTACTCATCTTCATGCAAATCATGAAGTGTAATAGTTCCAGATTCCAATTGACATACAACAGGAAAAGTTTGATACCGGTAATCAATGTGAAGAAAAGTATATGTATCTGTTAGATCATCGATACGCCTTTTGATAAACCTTTGTATACTACTTATCTTCATTTCCGGAGCAATAGAAATGTTGTTTAAAAACTTAATATCACCATCATCAAGATCAGCGACAAACATATTTAAGAGATTTTTTTTTGCATCATTATCTAAAACGATATACTGAGGCCGTAAAGCTAAATCTTTTTCCGCTCTTTTTTCAATCATCAAAATATTGCAAGAACGTGGCGAGTGTTGTTGAACATCCCAAAGTGCATGATAAGCTGCCATTAGCCCAGATGGCCCCATACCAACAATAACTACCTTATATTCTGGTTGAGGTTTATTTTCTTCACCTAAATATTCAATCTTATCACTTCTCATACTTACACCCAGGAAATTTTAGTGAAATTTATATACACTAAGTATAGTATGCTGGGTTTAAGATGGTGTCCGGAAAGGGTAATAGCTCCCACATCGCCATTTTGTGTCTAAATTAAAATCATCTTATGTCGAACGATTTGATATTAAAATATGCTTTGTGACTTTAAAGATTTAGATGAGTCCGAGGATCTGGAATGTGATTGATGAAGCGTTTAACAAGGCAAGCTGCATCAATCGATCTTATGATTTAAGTTCAATCAAGACCAGTACGGCTGATGAACTATTTCATCGCAGCAAACCAAATTTAGCTGGAGTGGACGTAGGTTCTCGATACTGTGCGTTTCTTGCCAAAGCAGAACATCGCGATCATGAAACTTGGGCATTCACCTGCTTGATTTGCAAAAACTAGGATATGCCCGTATACAACTTCATTGCCTTAATCATACATACTTGGGTAGGACCGCGCTCGCCTAGTGTTCAATAAAATTCGGTGTTTTTGAACCATGACGCAATTTCAACTTAATTGATAGAATTAGTATTATTTGGGTTTTAAGCAAAATGGCGACGTTTCGTGAATAGCGGGGGGATCCTCTGTCTTCTTTGTATAGAATTCTTTATGAGTTTCATAAAATTTTTTTGCAGATTTCTGCTCTTTTTGATGCATCTTGCGAAAATCTGTGTCAATTTCCTTTATTTCTTTGTTGTGAGTATTATACTGCTGTAACCATTTAAGCATGGTATTCCTCCGGTGAATGAAAAATACAATCAAATCAGAATATGGTCAGAAATTAATTTTTGACTAATTTATTTCTGACCATCATACTGAATTGATTAATTAGTTACAAGCTAATCTTTAAAACTACAATCATAGTGTTGGTCAAGTTCATTGTTTTCCTCACATTCACGTAATAGAAACCGATCTCGTGTTGATTTCTGCTCGAAAAATCTGACTCCAAAGGAGGAGTCAGTGCATTGATTTGAAATATGTTTCGGGTAACCAAAAGCAAAATCTTTGCTAGCCAAGATAATATTAGCCGGATCTTTCTCACTTTTTGTTAGTTCAAGAAGGTTTTCAAAATTGCTCTTAATATCATCCAACTTGGATTCTAATTTATCGTGTTTGTCATAATCGCCTTTTAAAATCGACGGGATATATTTCTGCAGTGTGCTTAAATAAATTGTATCCTCTCCAGCGCGCTCAAAAACTTGATTAAACCGATCTAATACCTCATCTCGTGTTTTTCTATCACGAATTTTAACGATTATTTGTTGCACTTCTTCTTTATTTATTTTCGCGTCATAAAAATAAGAAGCTTTTTGCTTATTGATTTCCTTAACAACTGCTTCTGTGCTGTTGATGGTTGCTCTTATCTGCTTTACTTCTTTCATGGTTTTGTAATAGTCATTTTTTAAACTCTCTAAATCTTCTTTACGATTTGCTGCTATTTTTTCTGCTAAATAAGTAAGTAATGACATTACCGCCATGACAATTATAGCCATAAGAATAAAATTGAAAGAACGGTTAGCACGGTCTTCAGTTTCATTTTGGGTATTGTTTTCCCAGCCATAGTATATATTATCGAGCATCACAAGTAATGTGCATATTTTAAGCGACGCGGCATGTACGGATTTATCTACAAAACCATGCCTAAGATTTCCTTTTTGCCCAACCAACAAACCCGGTAATAAGTCCAACACTTTCCTGGAAAAATTATTTTGAAAAATATCAAGCTTTTCTTGTTGATTAATTTGTGATTTGCTCAGAAATTGCTCTTTAATTTCCTCTAGTTTTATTTTATTTACCATGTAATTGATACTATTTTCAATCGAACTGCGAGTTACCCAACCCTTGCTATTCAGATTAAGCGGTAAATTGGGTTCATTTATTATTCGTTCAAATATTTCTTTTTCTTTAGTTTCTGAAGTAACTCCAAGAGCATCCAAAACATTATTTATAATCAATCCCAACGCTAAGTCTAACCTTGAATTAAATTGGTTTTTGTTGTATTCATTTATCCGGGATTGTTCGTTATAACGAAAATTATGAAACATTTCATAATTCAATTTTGTTACAATTTCTTTAGATTGCTCATGTGTATGATTATGGTCATGTTCGCGGTTATAATTATGATTTTGAGTATGATGTTTGCGATGACCTTTCCGGTGTATTTTATTCGGGTTCTTAGAACGGGTAAGAATTATTCTTGAATGCATGGCCGCCTCCTATTCAATATGTATGTTTAATAATCATTTTAAGGCATGGTTATTAAGTGAATATTATTCACATTGGCTAAAATGCGACATATCAATTTTTATATATAGCACGCATTTTTGTATGGAATCGCTGCATTAAATACAACCAGTTTGGTTATTATATGCAATTATATCTCGAGACGTTCAAGAGCCATGCATGCCTTTTTAGGTGAATATATTAAGTGAATAGTTGCGGCTTTATTTTTAAGGTTTGTTTTAAATTTGTAATATTGAACGCTATTAGCGATTAGTAAATAAATTATAACTACTCTGCCACCAGATATAAAATAGTCATTGTTGCTTATTCTAAAATGGTTATAACAGCGATTTTCCTGGTTCTTGCATGGGGGCTAATGGCTCTTATTTTGAATGATTTTTTATTGTGCATACTAGTGACAAGCTACTGCTTACTAAAAATAAACCAGCAGAAATTTTAAATGGTAAACTCAACTCAATGCTCATCAGTGGGGCTACAAATAATCCAACACATAAAACACTAAGAGCCATAAATGTTGAAGCAAAACCTATTATCAAACCCCGGTGCTCTGAAGTCACTTGTGATTCTAATAAGGCAATACCCGCAGGCATAGAAAAAACCTGGCCAATTGCGAATAAGGTCAGTGAAATGTAGACAGTGTGCTCACGCTTCACGATGAGTATAATATGCTCGCAACGAATAGTGTAAGATGAGAAAGGATAAGTACTTGTGATGGCACCTTAAGAGCGATAATTTTGGTGATGACAACAAATATACTTAATAAAACATATATCATACCCATAGAAGATACAATAGTACCTATTTTAACAAGGTCTATTGATTTTTGTTGTATCATAAAAACTGTTAATAAATGAGTAAAAATTTCGGTGCCAAAGATATACAGACACCAGATGAGTAGTGGCAACCAAATTTTCATCATCGATTTGGGCTTCTTACTTGATTTGATATCTTGATGTTTGTTGGCTGTCATGGGAATAGCTACTTTGACAATCACAACCATGAGACACAGATAAGAAATGAGCAAGATGAAATACGGTAAGCCTCTTAGTACTTGATGTATGAAGGAAAATTCATAGGTCATTGCACCTAAAAGTGGTCCAATCAGCCAACCAATGCCAGCGCCAATATCCAACGTTGCCAGGTTGAAAATCTTTTTTGATTGCTCGCCTATCGAACAGATAATCGCTTTACTCACAACAGCTGTTGACTCACCTAACCCAGTCAAGAATAAGCCAAAGAAAAAAAATATTGATCCTGCGTATCGCGTAGATGATGAGGAGATTCGCCAAGATAACGCCAATAACAGTCAATTGAAGCACTTTTTTAGGGGCATAAGCATCATATTGGCGATCAACTAGCATAGAAAAGATAAGGCTGCCTAGAGGGTAACTGGCAATAGCGTATCCAATAGCTGTGCTGTTTCCTTGCCAAAGAGAATGATTACCCATGAAAAAAAGGAATAATCGTGATCGATAGAGAACGAGACATATTATTTAATAACAATACTAATCCGAGGTATACTTTTAAACTCACGATGATTCTTTAATTAATCATTATTTCTATTTTTAAGCAACCAAAAGATTCTTTAATGACGGTGCTATTTAATTAAACATAGGATAAACCATTAGGTATTTAGCCTATTAACGATAACATAAAATTAAAACAACTAATCGATTAAGACAGTCACGATGCTGCCAAAAAACCGATCCACCTAATTTTAAATATATAATAAAAGATATCATAGTTTAATTCTATTATATACTTCATAATATGTAGATTAACTATATACGCCATGAATAAGTTTGACTTCAATCATCCAATTATCCACTCTGGAGCACTCGACGAGTTCTGCCAACCATTTTTTGAGCTGTCGAAGATAAAAACTTTTGGTTTCATAGAAATCTATGAGAGCGGGAAATTTATCCAATTAGAAAGTAATTCAAAAATTTATAGCGATTTATTAGCTTCAACATTCTTGCATGATTTGCCACTAGCAATACTTAACTATTCCCCAAGGCCAGGTTTTTATTTGAACGAGTACTCTAATGTACAAAGCGAAATAATTACCAGGTTAAAGAAAAAATATCATCTTGCCAATGGTATCGGTTATATTGATTTGGTTGAAGATAAGACGGCTAATACATATAAAATATGTCATTATTATTTCTCAAGTCATGAAGACAATCGTGAAATTGTGGGTTTTTATCTCAATGAACAAGCAAAATTGTTAGATTTTTGCAACCATTTTTATCAACGCTTTCAGCCCTTAATTGGATCCCTGAAGAAATTTGACATCGGTTCTGAGTTTAAAGAATTATTTAACATTAAATTTCATGAGTTCATCAATAAAAATTTGCAGCAACAAAATGACTGTAGAGTAAATAGTGATGACAATTCCTATGTATTTGATTACGATAGTATTCCATTCAACATAAAAAACATTCCGAAATTAGGTACCCGGGAGAAAGATGTCATCTATCTTTGGTATAATGGATTTTCTGTCAATAAAATTGCCGAAATTCTAGAAGTATCAAGTCGAACCATTCAAAGAACTTTTCACATAATCATGAACAAACTAAATTGCACATCAAAAATTGAAATCATCAATAAATTATGGGGTCCCTCAAAGGGGCATCGTTAATTTAATCCCATAGTACGGCGTTGTTGCATAAATAAAATTTTGGACGATGACAGATTCAGGCTCTACCCCAAATAAGGTGGCATTTTAATCAAGTTAGTCTAGACTAACTCTTTGATTTGACGGTCAAAAGGAAGATTAAAATGCCTAAGAAAGATTGTATCCTAAATTTGCCAGGATATTCTATTAAAAAAGTAAGTGGAGAGAACCCCGTATATATTGAGGCAAGCTATCGTTGGGTAGTTCGTTGTATTCATTGTAATAAGAAGTTACGTAAAAAAGACAGTTTCATAAGGGCGAATACGCCATGAATCGATTGGATTACGTCACAGTTATTTGTGTATCAAAGCCCATAAGTATTATTGTCCTGCATGTGGTCGCTATTTTAATCAGCGTTTTCCCGGGATAGGTAAATATCAAAGAGCCAGCGAGAGTTTGCGTAAACAGGTATTTCACTACCACAGCAAAGGAGTCAGTCAAAAAGACTTGGCGCGTAATTTAAAGCTGGGTAAATCGACTGTAGAACTCAGAAAAGGATTTAGAAAGCTATCTTAATACCCTGGAAGGAAAAGAAAGGTACAGGTAGTCTGCATTGATTTAAGTTCCAGTTACCGCAAGTTAATCAGGCGTTACTTTCTAGCTTGCAAGCGTTTTTGCAGCTTCATTCATGATGGGTATATCAAAGAGGTATCTTGGCAGCATTGAGAACTAACCCCAATAATCTCACTATAAAGCGACTAAATAGACGAAGCGTTATTTGCAACAACAGCCTGTCATTGCTGCTATCTATTACTTTAAACAGCGATTACATCGATTACTCATGCGAAAACATCGTACCGCAAAGCAGTGTACGCGTTTAATACCTCTCTTTTTTAAACTGGTCTTGGCAACATTTCGGAGTGATTCTTATTTTGTGATTTTTATTTGAAAATGGCGCGCCCGGAAGGATTCGAACCTCCGACTCCCTGGTTCGTAGCCTTCTACTTGACATTTAAAATCTATAATAATCAATACCTTGCGATGCATCAAAATCGTAAAAAACTACCAAAAACTGCCAAGAACTGTCTAGTACAGTCACAGTTATGCCACAATTTATGACACAGTATTCTTATTTGTAAAATAAAATTTTATTGACTAGATAAATCTAGGCTTATGGATTTCATATAATTTTTTACAAAAAAGGTCTATTTTGGGGAACGTACTTATAGCCTCAGATATTTTTTCATACCATTAACGCAATTTAGTCAGAAAGTTAATTATTAAGCCAGGGTTTAACTTTAAATTACTATATGCATTATTTGACATAGATAACGTACCTTAATCTATGGGGTGCTAAGAATGAAAAATTGACAGAATGAGATGGATAAGATTTATCATCCAACAGAAACAGTTAACGTGCTTACTCTTCATGTTGTAACCTAGGTAGAATAGAATTTGGGATTACAACCATAATCCCAACAAATGAATGCACGATTCAACGATGCCTTATGGATTAAGTTTCGAAGATGGAACTTCATCTATATCATTAAAGGGTAAGTTAGTCATTGCCTCTTCTCGAGTTAGACCATTAGCGATCCTTCTAGCTTGATCTCTAGTTAAAAGCTGTAGATTATTAACGACTTCATCAATTGGAACTCCACGAACTTGCTGGTCTTGTATTAGGGCTATTAGAGCATCCATATGGTCATCAGTAAAAAATTTAGACTTTTGTTTTTCATACATACCTACCCAGTTAACCAATTGTTTAGCCAGCATATTGGCTTGTTCAAGTGTCATAAAGTGATTGGTGAATAAATAATTTAAGCCGAGTACCTCATAACTTACCAAACTAAAAGAATATTTTGATGCTATTTCTTTAATTTCTTTTTTGATTTCTCGATCAAAAGGTTTTTCATAATTAAAAAGTCCCCATCTAATACTGGGCAATGATTTTCTAGGATATTTTCTGTACATGATGTTTGTTTATTTTTAAGCAGTATATATATAATAAGGTCTAATGAGAAATTATACAAATTACTTATACTCAAGTTGCACATTACAACTTGCTTCCGAGAGTAATTTAAATCGTAGGATCTATTGGCTTAGCAATGACATAGATTAAAAACGATAATATTAAAAATATGTAGCATTAATGCGAAAAGAACTGCTAAACCTATTCTCAGGCTTATCGGTGTGAAATTTACATCTTGAGATTCGACTTTATAATATGAATTTATGAAGAATAGAACAGGTAGGAGTAACGTGAATTTTCCGCTGAGCATTAATAATGAAGCTTTTCTCAATTTACCTATTGATTTTATGTGGTTAGTGAGGCTTTATTGGTGTGGTTAGAACAAGAAAAAGATAAACCTCAAAACTAGAGTTGTTCAATGCTATTATTACTAATGCACCCAATTGCACATAAAAAAATTAGGGCATTAAGTAAAATATTAGGAGTATTCAGTAAATAGAGTTATAGCAAGTTCTATTTAATGATATATGGCACTCTATAAAAGAGACGGTATCTGGTGGACCGATATTTACCACCAAGGAAAACGTATACGCAAAAGCACTGGGACTGAAGTAAGACAAGACGCTCAACGCGTACACGACCAACTTAAACTTGATTTATGGAATGAGAAAACACAAAAGTCCTTAAAAAATCATGGATGGATGCAGTTGTTCGATGGCTAGATGAATCTTCTCATAAACGAAGTTTAGATATGGATAAAATGCACATATTGTGGCTTGATCCTTATCTAAGAAAGTTTATGTTAGTTGATTTGGATAGAGATGTAATTGAATCCATTGCACAAAAAAAGGAAAAAACGGGTGTAGCTTCTTCTACTGTAAATCGAATGCTGGAAGTAATTCGGGCAATTTTAAATCGAGCTCATAAACAATGGGGTTGGTTAGAATCTGTGCCAGTTATTCGGATGAGAAAAGAAGAGAATAGAAGAATACGGTGGTTAACTAAGGAACAGGCTGAACGTTTATTAAAGGAATTGCCTGAACATTTAAAATATATGGCAGCCTTTACTTTATGTACTGGTCTACGTGAATCGAATATTACTCAGTTAAAATGGAGTGAAATTTATTTGGATAGAGGACATGCTCTTATTCATCCTGATGAATCTAAAACTAAAAAAGCAATTCCTGTTCCTTTGAATAAACAAGCTATTTCACTTATTCAATCCCAAAAGGGGAAACATCCCTTGTATGTATTTACATACAAGGGTAAGCCTGTAACTCGATGTAATAATCATGCATGGAGGAAGGCTCTACAAAGAGCGAATATTGATGATTTTCGATGGCATGATTTAAGACATACATGGGCTAGTTGGCATGTGCAAAATGGAACAGCCTTACACGAGTTACAAGAACTTGGAGGATGGTCTAACTATGAAACGGTATTACGTTACGCTCACCTTTCAAGTGAACATTTAAAAATAGCTGCAGAACGAGTTTATGACACGTTTTTGCCACAGTAGATGGTTTTTTATGACACAATTAAAGGCTAGGTCATTGATTTTACTACGTTAAAATGGCGCGCCCGGAAGGATTCGAACCTCCGACCCCCTGGTTCGTAGCCAGATACTCTATCCAACTGAGCTACGGGCGCGTTGACTGGCGGAGAGAGAGGGATTCGAACCCTCGATGGGATTTCTCCCATACTCCCTTAGCAGGGGAGCGCCTTCGACCACTCGGCCATCTCTCCAATCAATGGTTGCGCAGTATAACAGGTATTTTGATGCCGTCAATATACAGTATCTACAAATTAAAGCTGGATGATTGGAATAAAAATTTTAAAATAATCAATATGCTCTATACTTGCTCAAGTAAGGATAAATTACTTTGTAAATCTTATAGTATTCATTTTTTTCAAGAAGTTAGTTCAATATTTTTTATATAATGCTTTATAAAAATTTCCAAATTTTCATGATTACTGCTACTCTTTATCATTCATAAATCAGAGCTAAGAGGTTTGGCGTTAGGTTAAAGGATTTGGGTTCTCTCAAAGAGAGCAGTCTTCTCAATTTGTTACAGAATAATTGAGAGTAATCTATTCTTTTTAACGAAAGATCGTTGCAGTGATGTAACCGCAATTTAAAATAAGGAGGATCGATGAAACAGAAGTCGAATTTACATGGCCGAGATGTGTATATTGTTGATGGAAATCGAACACCATTTCTCAAGGCCAAGGGAATAGGTCCTTTTTCTGGATCTGATTTAGCGGTAGCTGCAGGGATGGTATTATTAAATCGGCAACCTTTTGCTCCAACAGAGTTGGATGAAGTAATTATTGGTTGTGCAATGCCTAGCCCAGATGAGGCAAATATTGCTCGGGTAGTTTCTTTACGCCTGGGATGCGGTGAGAAAGTACCTGCATTTACAGTGATGAGAAATTGTGCTTCCGGGATGCAAGCATTGGACAATGCAGCCATCCAAATTGCAAGTGGTCGCAGTGATTTGGTTCTTGCAGGGGGTACGGATGCTATGAGCCATGCTCCATTATTATTCAACCAAAAAATGGCATCCTGGTTAGCCAGCTGGTATGCTGCTAAAAGTATGAGCCAAAGATTAGGATTAATTACAAAATTTAGACCGGGTTATCTTGCTCCTGTTATTGCTTTGCTACGCGGTCTTTCTGATCCTATTGTCGGTATGAACATGGGACAAACAGCCGAAAAAGTTGCTTACCGTTTTAATATTACTCGTGAACAAATGGATGAATTTGCCAATCAAAGCCATTTAAGACTGGCAAAGGCTTATAACGAAAGTAGAATGACGGAAGTATCACCGATTATTGACTCCAAAGGACATATTTATTCACAAGATGATGGATTACGAGCAGATACAACCGTAGAAAAATTAGCTAAATTAAAGCCTTTTTTTGATAAAAAATACGGTATGGTAACCCCAGGTAATAGTTCGCAAATCACTGATGGGGCTTGTTTGTTATTATTGGCTAGTGCTGATGCAGTAAAAAAACATGGGTTGCAGGTTATAGGAAAAATAGTGGATTCACAATGGGCTGCACTTGATCCGTCGCAAATGGGACTTGGCCCCGTGCATGCAGCAACTCCTATCCTACAAAGACAAAAGTTAAAGCCTGAAGACATGGATTGTTGGGAAATTAATGAAGCGTTTGCAGCTCAAGTTTTGGGTTGCGTTGCTGCTTGGAGTGATGAGAATTACTGCCGCACCCAGTTAGGCCTGGAAAAGGCGTGGAGAGGCCCTTCATTCGAGAAGCTTAATCGCGATGGTGGTGCAATTGCAGCAGGACATCCTATAGGTGCAAGTGGTGCACGTATCGTATTACACGTTTTAAAATCATTGGAACAAAGAAATGAATCTCGAGGTATGGCTTCTATCTGTATTGGTGGAGGACAGGGCGGGGCTATGTATCTTGAACGAGTGACTGAGGTGAAAGGACATGAATAATTACAAACATTGGGACTTGAAACGCGATAGTGACAATATTCTGTGGTTAGGCTTGGATAGAAAAGATACATCTGTAAATAGTATTAATGAAGAAATATTAGATGAACTCAATAGCCTTCTGCATGAAATTTCACAGGATAAAAATGCTATAGGCTTAATTGTTCATTCATCCAAAGAAAAAGGATTTATCGCCGGAGCAGATGTAAATGCTTTTTCAAAATTTGAGACTCCAGCCCAAGCAGTAGATTTCTTACGCAAAGGACAAGCTGTATTTGCTCGATTACAGGCGCTGACAATTCCTAGCGTTGCTATGATTGATGGTTTTTGCATGGGGGGCGGCTACGAATTAGCTTTGGCTTGTACTTACCGAGTTGCTAGTGATGAAAAAGATACTCGAATCGGTTTGCCTGAAGTGATGTTAGGTATACATCCAGGTTGGGGTGGTTCTGTACGTTTACCGCAATTGATCGGCGGCTTTAATGCTTTATCTCAAATCATCTTAACTGGGAATGCTGTACATGCTGCAAAAGCTAAGAGTTTAGGTATGGTTGATGAGATGGTACCTGTACGTCAGTTAAAGCGTGCAGCAGTTTATTTCATTAAAAATAAACCACCAAAGCATGAGCCTTCATTCATACAAGGACTTACTAATAATGCTTGGCTGAGAAAACCTATTGCCGCTTTAATGCGTCGTAATATTGCTAAACGGGTGCGAAGAGAGCATTATCCTGCACCTTATGCCATTGTTGATTTATGGGAGAAAGAAGGTGGTATAGGAGATAGGGCTTATTTGAAAGAAATAGACTCAGTAGAGCGTTTAGTATCTACTGGAATTACTTCAAAAAATTTAATCCGTGCTTTTACCTTGCGTGAACGTTTAAAAGGCTTTGCAAAAGGCAGTAATTTTAAAGCAAATCATGTACACGTTATAGGTGCTGGTGTCATGGGAGGAGATATTGCTGCATGGTGTGCTCTACGAGGTCTGCGAGTCACATTACAAGATCAATCTTATACTCAAATTGCTCCGGCAATTGGTCGTGCACACGTATTATACAAGAAAAAATTACGTAAAGCTCGTCTTATACAAGCTGCGATGGATAATTTAATTCCTGATCCTGAAGGACATGGTATTGCCCGCGCTGATGTAATTATTGAAGCGGTATTTGAAAATCTTGCAGTAAAGCAAGAAATTATGAGAAAAGTTGAAAAACTTGCTAAAAAAGACGCTATCATTGCTACAAATACTTCCAGTATTCCATTGGATGAAATGAGTAGTGTCATGGTTAATCCTAATCGTCTAGTGGGAATTCATTTCTTCAATCCAGTTGCTAAGATGGATCTGGTCGAAGTAGTGAGCAGTACACAAACCTCCAAGAAAGTTGAACTTAATTCGTGCGCTTTTGTCAATCAAATTGGCAAACTGCCATTACCGGTTAAGTCCAGCCCAGGATTTTTAGTGAATCGGGTATTGATGCCTTATCTCATGGAATGTGTTCAATTACTGGATGAAGGATATAGTGCTGAAACTATTGATGAAGCAGCTTTGTCTTTTGGTATGTTCATGGGGCCGGTAGAACTTGCAGATACAGTGGGATTGGATGTCGGTTTGGCTGTTGCTGAAAATTTAACAGGCCATTTTGGCGGAACTGTACCACAAAGGCTGCGTGATATGGTTAAAGAAGGAAAACTTGGTCGGAAAACAGGTCAAGGGCTTTATCAGTACAAAAATGGTAAACCAATTAAAAAACAACCTAGTACACCAATTCCACCTCATATTGCAGATCGATTAATCTTAAGAATGGTTAATGAATCAGCAGCTTGTTTGCGTGAAGGGGTTGTTGCTGATGCAGACTTGCTTGATGCAGGTATGATTTTCGGTACAGGATTTGCTCCGTTCCGCGGCGGTCCAATGAACTATGCTAAGGATTTTGGAACAAATAATTTGGAAAATTTATTTAAGACCCTAGAGTCCAAGTATGGCGAACGTTTTAAAGTGGATGAAAGCTTTTAATTTGCTTTTACTATTTTTATGAATATGTAGCCTGGATGAGCGCAGCGGATCCAGGTTACTTCTTACCTTCATCTGACAATGTTTATGGATAATTCATTGAAAATGATCTTCATTAAACAAAGATTATTTCTCCTGATTTTTATGCTATTCTTTTGTGTATTTATTTTAAATGCTACCACCTTGGTTATACCCGCAACTGGTGATGTAGTAGGAGAGGTTCAATATGCACAATCGGGGTTAAATGAAACGATTGATGAGATAGGGAAACGTTTCGATGTTGGATATTATGAGATACTCAGAGCAAACCCTCAAATCGATGCCAGGCGTTCTTCAACAATTAATTCAGGACTTATTATTCCTACACAATATATATTGCCTGATGTTCCTAGAAAGGGAATTGTAATTAATTTGGCAGAATACCGCCTGTATTATTTTCCTGAAAATGAGAATGTCGTGGTTACTTTTCCTGTTGGTATCGGTCGGAAAGGTTGGAATACCCCTTTGGGGGTTACTAAAATTGTAGCCAAAGAAGCAAATCCCAAATGGCGGCCAACAGAAAATCTACGTGTTGAAGCAGAAAAAAATGGAAATTTTCTTCCTGATGAGTTTCCTTCAGGGCCATATAATCCTTTAGGCCGACATGCTTTGCGTTTGGGATGGCCAACATTTCTTATTCATGGGACAAACCGAGTGAATGGAATTGGCACGCGCGTTAGCGCAGGGTGCATCCGCATGTTTCCTGATGATATCGATTTTTTATTTCGCATGGTTTCCGTCGGAACTCCAGTAAGGGTGATTAATGAACCCATTAAAATTGGGAAACATGAAGGCGCCTGGGTAGTGCAAATACATCCTCTTTTAAGTGAGCAGAGCAGAGTAACACTGCAATCAACTTTGCAAAAACAACTATTAAGAATTAATCATGCACTTAACTTAAATAACAGCAAAATAATTCAAAATGAACTTGCTAATCCTACAGGGTTACTAAGAAAAATTTAGAACAAGGCAAATTTTTGTGAAACTTTGGTTCTGCTGTGCTACAGCTCTACTATGTTTTTTCTCGAGAACACCATCTCAACAAATAGTAGCTAATCCATAAAACAATAAATCCACCGATGATATCAATTAAATAATGCCATCCCAGTAAAACACACGATGCAATAAGAAAGAGGTTAATTATGAGTAATAGAATACAAGGTATTGGCCATTCTCTAAGAAGATTTACACATAAGACTGCCCAAATCGCATGAAATGAGGGAAGGGCTATTAATCCTCCTTCATTTGTGGTTGGATTAATGTAGTTATGAATTTGTTTGAATTTAAAGCCCGTAGCAATTTGCTCGGGTGAGAAGAAGGGACTGTTGGTGACGCTTGCTGGAGCAGTTGTAGGAAAAAAATAATAAAACCCGAAACCAAATAAGACAGTGCATAATAAATAGAAATAATATTCTCTGATTAGATGAAAACGACATGTGATAATGATCAGCACAGGTAAAATGCTCATTTGATATGGAAGGCTGTCATAAATTACACCGAGTAAATATTTGAGCTGAGGATGATTATGGGTCCAGGCTACTATGGACTCCATATATACATGCATGTACTTCTCTTCAAACATGACAATAAATGGATCTATAATTGGAAATGGAGTTAATTGCACTGCATTTGTTGCGATGGCAATGACACTCATTACGGCAAAAAAGTAAATTAGTTCTCGTCCAATTTGCTTGATTTTATTGTCCTTAGGAAAATAAAGAATGAGTCCAAGGTTCAAAAGAATTAAGACTAAAGCTAGAAATGGGATGTTTTCAGGAAAGTAGTTATTGCCTGGATATTTGTAAAAAAAATGATTTATTAAAAAAATAACAGAAGATAAGGCCAGAATTAAACCGGAAAGAAAAGTAATTGAACGCGATGATACCTGGCCCATTTTAGATGAGTTATTCAACGGTTTCTAAAAGTTTTTTTTGTTTAATGGCATGAAAAATCTCTTCTCTATGCACGTTCACTGATCTGGGTGCATCGACACCAAATTTTATATTTCCATGTTCTTGTGTTTTAAAAGCTAAAATTTTAACAGTTGCATCACCAATATGAATCATTAAAGGTTCTTCAAATTGAAGAGAAATTATATCCATTAATTACCTCTGTAACTTTCAAATAAGTTGATTATAAATCAAAGACATTTAACTTATGCACGGTAACTCAATTCATAGATATTTGTCACTATAAATTAATAAAAAAATTTAAATATAGAGTTTAATTTTACCTAACTTAAGATATTTAATGATTTTTAATTGTTTGATAATTGTATGATGCGACTAAAATGGTTATAATTAGCAGCTTTTTTTAAACCTTGCCTTACTGTTGTTGCAGATGACAGAAGGCGTTAATCCATAAGGAGAAATCATGAGACATTATGAAGTTATGTTTCTTGTGCACCCGGATCAGAGCGAACAAGTACCAGCAATGGTAGAGCGCTATGAAGGGATCATAAGCAAGCACAATGGGGTTATCCATCGCAAAGAAGACCTGGGTCGTCGTCAATTAGCTTATCCAATTTGTGATGTACACAAAGCACATTATATTCTTATGAATATTGAGTGTGGCCTTGAAGCTCTGGATGAAATAAAAAATGCATTCAAATATAATGATGCAATTATAAGAAACTTAATTACTCGTCAAAAACAAGCGATCACTACTGAATCTGTTTTGATGAAGAAAGAAAAAGAAACCAGATCTGCTTAAGAGGAGTCCTAGTTATGTCAGCTTATTTTCGTAGAAAAAAAATGTGCCGTTTTAGTGCTGAAGGTGGTAATGAAATAGATTATAAGGATATCAATTTACTGAAAAATTATATTTCTGAAACGGGTAAAATTGTACCAAGTCGTATTACTGGCACCCAAACTCGTTTTCAAAGACAATTAGCAAGAGCAATTATGCAAGCCAGATTCCTTGGTCTGTTGCCATATTGTGATAGCCATAAATAAATAATTAATGATGCGTGCAGGCAATTTTATAACAAAACAATGTAAGATAATTCTTGAAAGCAAACAGCAAGCAATTATTTATGCTGTGATTTTTTCAATATTACCTTTTGCATCTTGGCTTTCAGTTGCCTTAGTAAGTTTGGTGACTTTAAGAAAGGGTGCAAAATCCGGTTTTGATGTTTTATTGCCTGCACTTGTTATTCATTCTGTTCCATTGATGATGTTAATACCATTATCCGGAGCACTAATTAATACTCTTATAGCTTATCTTCCATGTTATCTTGCGGCATTGAGCTTGCGAAATACTGAACGATGGCAGACAGTCGCTGGAGTATTTTTTGTGTTGGCTTTTTTGGGGTGTCTATTCATTCAACTTTTCATTCCAGGTTTTATTGTTGAGCAATTTAATTTGTTTAAAATGATTTTGACACAATATCAGGAAATGGTTGGGCCCGCTCTTAATGGCGTAAATTCAGTAATTTTGGCGCAATTATTTTTCGGAATTCAGATATTAAGTGTTCTTGTTTCTGCGACAATTTCCTTGATGTTTGCACGAGCAATGCAAGCAAAATTATTTTTACCTGGAGGCTTCAGGAATGAATTAATGGCATTTCGTAGCGGCAGGCTTTCATTTTTAGTTTTCTTGGGAGTTTCTTTGGCAACTTTTTATGAAATTCCTTGTGCTATGAATGTACTCCCCATAGTACTTTGTTATTTCTTGGCTTCTGGATTTGGTTTGGCTTATTTTATTTTTTCTCGTAAGAGACAAGTTAGGGTATTCATTTTATTAATGTTGTTAATATTAGTGAAACCCACTTTTGTATTATGTGCCTACATTGTCCTTGGTTCATTAGATAGTTTAGTTAATTTTAGATCGTATTTCCCATCAGGGGTTGGCGAATCAATTTAAGGGGTTATTAAGATGGAAGTTATCTTATTAGAAAAAGTGAGAAATTTAGGTAGCCTGGGTGATAAAGTAAATGTAAAAGCAGGTTATGGTCGAAATTTCTTGATACCACAAAATAAAGCTGTTTTTGCAACACCTAAGAACATTGAGTTATTTGAGCAACGCCGAGTTGAGCTTGAGAAAAAAGCCCAACAAGCCTTGGCTACTGCTGAGCAGCGTGCGGCTAAGTTAAATGATACTACTTTAGTTATTAACGCTATGGCGAGTGACGAAGGTAAATTGTATGGTTCTGTTGGTGTTAATGAAATCAAAGATGCTTTGACAGAGAAAGGTGTTGATGTGATCAAGCGTGAAATTGTAATGCCAGAGGGTCCTCTGCATTCAATTGGTAATTTTGAAGTTGAGATACATGTTCACAGTGATGTTATTGCTAAATTGAATGTCGAAATTGTTCCATCCAAGTAATTGCTTGTAATTCTCATAGCCTGGGTGCAGTGTAACACGCAGCCCAGGCTTCTTTTATAAAAATCTAAGTTGTGTTTCGCGCTGATGTATTGATTGCGTTATACTAAGAGAATTCGATAAAGTGCAAGTAGTGCAATGACTGTATTTAGGATAGCCCAAATATAAGAAGGGAATAATCCTTTATATCCGCTATGGTAAGCATATATAGCAACTAATGAGCTTCCCGAGAAAAATATCCATTTATCATTGTAAGCAAATCCCATAGAAAGTAAGGCGATACCAAAAATCCCCAATATTAAAAATACACTATTTTCCTTACCAAACATCAGATAGAAAGTGAGCAATTGACAGCACATTAATATAGGTAAGAAAAATTGAGTATAAGGGCCGCTACCTAATAAAATTGCCGCATGCCCTGCAATAAGTATTAGTTGAAGGGCTATAAAGTAAAACAGTCTAAAGTAAATGGCTGTTACTAGTAATGCAATGCCACCAATAAAATAATAAATTTGAGAGTGAAGTTTAGGCGGAGTAGTCTCAAAAAATTTCAAAAGACCACACAAAATTATAAGTGAGCCAACACACCCTAAAAGAATGAATATTTTTTTAGCCACATATCACCATTTTAAGTAAATTCCTTTTGCCACTGATTCTTGGATAATTGTACTTTGGGGCTTATTAAATGAAATCCAATAATTTCCCATGTTACTCAGAGCAAACTTAACTCTCGGATATTGACATACTTCTAAGACATTACGGCAGTCCACTAGAGTAGTACTTTCGTCAAAGCGTTTATAACATTTAAAATTTAAGTTTTTGACATCAGAAGCAAATGCACCCCAATTCATTGAATCCAATGTAGCATGTAAGGGCGGACTCATAAAAGCCTCTTCCGTATTTACGCGCTCCAATTCAATTCTGGAATCAGAATGGTTTTGTATTAAATAATAAGATTGATTTCCTGTTTCATTTAAAATTAGATAATTTTGACTGTATCCAAAGCCCGTCACTTCACATCCACGCGGGAAAATACTTGTTGCTTGAGCTGAGCTAATTAGAACCGCAGAGAAAATAATCGATTTATTAATTTGGTGAAATAAAGACATAACTACCTCAATAAGTATAATTTGTGGGTTATTTTAATCATAAAAAATACAAAGTCTATCCCACAATATAAAAATACGAGCTATTCTTTTTGTGCGGCAATTTTTGCCCTAATCATGGGGTAATAAGTTCTGTAAAAACTTAAAAATAAGTACATTCCAACATAAGCTAAAGACAAGCTAAGACAAATGATATTTGTATTAGGATAGCTAACAAGTATACAAATCGTGCTAATTGCATAAACAATAGAGCAGATATGCATGAGTATTTTTAATACTCTAGACTCTGTTAAATAGTCCAGTCTGGATGGGTATACATATTTTACAGGTACAAAAATAAGTATGGAGAGAATGATTAATATAATAGCATTCGTTACAGCTGCAGTGTTAAAAATAAACATGTATAAAATAGTAATATTCCAGTAGCATGGAAATCCTTTAAAGAAATGGTCTGGAGTTTTAGCATCTGCTTGACAAAATTGATAAGCAGAGGTAATTGAAACTGCAGCAATAAGAAAGACAGAGTATTCAGACGGAAGCATACCAGGTTTTACAAGCAAGAAAAAACATGGAGTAATAACGTAATTTAAATAATCAACAATGTTATCAAGCAGAGCACCATCGATCTTGGGTAAAATTTTCTTGATATTGACCAGACGAGCCAGACTTCCATCAACCGCATCGATAACAACAGTAATAAACATAAGCCATAAAGCGAAAATGTATTCGTGCTGATATATCTTTACTAATGAAAAGACACCGATACAGGCTGCACTTGCAGTAAAGAGATGCACTGACCAAGCCGCTACGTAGTGTAATGGATGGAATTGCTGTTTGCTTAAGTTCATTAATTATCCTAGTGTTAATAGAAAACCATTGCTTAAAAACACGTTCTCTTAAATATGGATTTTCCAAAATATTTATTAATTGTACTAATGTAGTGATTTAAACTACTATTGCTTTTTCTGAGAATCTAAGAATATGAAAATAGTATCAATAATCAAAAGTAGTGTGCAAGGAGAGTTGATAACTTTAATTAAATATACTTTATTCTGTATGGAGACATCATGATAATTCAAACTGTAAATCCCGCAACAGAACAAATACTGCAAAGCTACGATTGCATGAGTGAGCAGGAAGTTGATAAAAAACTTAGTGAGGCACATGAAGCATATTTGGAATGGAAAAAAACGTCTTTTAGCAAAAGAAAGACTTTAATGTTGCAACTCGCCCAACTCTTAAAAACAAAAACAGATGAATTGGCTCATTTAATGGCAATTGAAATGGGTAAACCAATCGCTGCAGGTAGCGCTGAAATTAATAAGTGTGTCTGGTTATGCGAGCATTATGCGGAGCATGCAGAAGAGTATCTTGCTCCAAAAGTAATCCAAACTGAAATGAAAAAAGCAAAAGTATGTTATCTACCACTTGGAATTGTTTTTGCCATCATGCCTTGGAATTTTCCTTTTTGGCAGGTCTTTCGTTTTGCTGTACCCACTCTTATGGCTGGAAACGTTGCCGCATTGAAGCATGCACCTATTTCAACAGGAACAGGTAACAAAATAGAAGAATTATTTCTTGAGGCAGGATTTCCCGTACACGTTTTTCAGCATTTGATCGTCGATAATGATGGAGCGGCCAAAGTTATAGAGCATCCTTATGTTATTGCTGTTACCTTGACAGGAAGCGGACGAGCAGGAAGTGCTGTCGCAAGTCATGCTGGAAAATTTTTAAAAAAATCAGTGTTAGAGCTTGGCGGAAGTGATCCCTATCTTGTTCTTGAAGACGCCGATCTTGATCTGGCTGCACGCTGCATTGTTAATTCAAGGCTTAATAACTCAGGTCAAGTCTGTATTGCTGCCAAGCGTATCATTGTTTTAAAATCCGTTGAAAAAGAATTGATACATAAAATAATGGAGCAAATGGCTGCATTTAAAATGGGGAGTCCACTTGATTCGGAAACCAAGCTTGGTCCATTAGCCCGTTCCGACTTGCGTGAAAACGTACATAATCAAGTAGAAAAATCACTGAAACAAGGTGCTAAATTATTGACAGGTGGTATAATTCCCGCCGGAAAAGGTTTTTATTATCCACCAACTTTATTAACTCAGGTGACACCTGGCATGCCGGCTTTCGATGAAGAGTTATTTGGACCTGTTATTGCTCTTATTACAGCCAATAACGAGAAAGAAGGCCTTGCATATGCAAATCAAAGTCAATATGGCTTAGGTGCTGCGGTGTTTACACGTGATTTGGAGAGAGGAGAGCATATAGCTACTTATGAGATAGAAGCTGGTGCTTGTTTTGTTAACGCTTTTGTAGCTTCAGATCCCAGGTTACCATTTGGTGGAATAAAAGAGTCGGGGTATGGTCGTGAATTATCGAAAGAAGGTATATTAGAGTTCGTTAATACTAAAACCATAGCCATTAGTGACTCATAATATTATTCACGCTGAGTAAAAATATGATTTTTTGGGCCACTCTTATCTGGACAGTTTATTTACTGTTTGGGTAAGAGTGGCTGGTTATTTATATTTAAACAATAATTCTCGCTGTAGGGCTGAGGCAAATCGACGAGGTAAAGCAACAATGTCTTATAAATTTGAAGAGGGTAAAGATGTATTAATTGAAGCCATTGTAAATAGAATTAAAAGTTCTATGGTTGGTGATCAAGCCGAGTTTTGCGCCGAATTTGCCAGACAGATGTATGGTACTGTAGCTATGGAAGATCTTAATGCCTTGACTGTCGATGATCTTTACGGCGCCGTAGTAAATTTTTGGACTTTAATTAGCGAACGCGCACCGCACGAGACAAAAATTAGAATCTATAACCCCGATTATGAACGTCATGGATGGCAAACAACGCATACCGTTATTGAAGTGATTTGTGATGATATGCCGTTTTTGGTTGATTCAATTCGTTTGGTAATCCATAGAATGGGTTTATCCTCTCATCTAACTATTCATATGGGAGGTATTCGAGTTAAAAGAGATACAGACAATCGTGTTTGTAAGATCTTACCTCGTAATCAAATGTTAGATGAAAAAGGGGTGCTCCATGAGGCACCAATATTTATAGAAATTGATCGACAAACTGATCCTAATGTACTTGAAGAGCTGCATAAAGGATGTGAACGAGCCCTTGAAGATAACCGAGTCGTTTTTGAAGATTGGAAAAAAATGCGAGCTGCAGTTCGAGAAGCAATTGCAGAGATTGATAAAGTTTCTTCAGTGCTTGATTTGGATGAAGTGGAAGAAACAAAGGCATTTTTACATTGGATTGAAGATCATCATTTTACTTTCCTAGGGATGAGAGATTATGAGTTGGTAGAAAAAGGTAAAGAAACGGTTTTACAAGCTGTTCCTAATACCGGGTTAGGACTTTTACGTGAAAACGTTACTAAATCAATGGCACGTAGCATTTCTGCAATGACACCAGAAGCACGTGAATTTACTTTGTCTCCACGTATTTTGGTTACTTCAAAAACGAATACATTGGCAAGTGTTCATCGTGATGCTTATACCGATTACATAGGAATTAAACGATTTAACGAACAAGGAGTGGTGATTGGTGAAAGAAGAATTATTGGGCTTTATACTTCTGCTGCTTATCATACTAACCCTAAGCAAATTCCATTCTTGCGACGCAAAGTAGCGCACATTATGGAAAATTCTGGATTAAATCCACACAGCCATGCAGGTAAGGTTTTATTAAATATTCTTGAAACATTACCCCGTGATGATTTGATTCAAGGAACAGAAGATGAACTTCTGGAAATTGCAATGGGTGTTTTTTACATGCAAGACAGAAAGCGCATTCGTTTGTTCGCACGAGTTGATGTTTATCGGCGCTTTGTTTCTTGTCTGGTATATGTTCCTAAAGACAGGATTAATACCGAGTTAAGAATGGCTATGAAGAAAATTCTTGACGAGAGCTTTAACTCAATTGAGACCTCTTATTCAACTCAATTTACCGAATCTGTTTTGGCACGAGTTCATTTTATTATTAAAATTAACCCGAATTTACCATTTGAATATGATTTAAAGGAAATTGAAAGAAAATTGATTGAGGCGGGACGATCATGGACGGACGACTTACAAACTCATTTATATGAGGCTTATGGAGAAGAACAGGCAAATTGTCTCTATGCCCGTTATAAAAATGCATTTCCTGTCGCTTATAGTGATATGTTTCCTGCGAGGACAGCTGTCTATGATATTAAACATATCGAGTTGCTTACCCGAGAAAAACCATTAGGTATTAATTTTTATAAACCCATGGATGAATCAGAAAACAGCTTTAGATTAAAAGTATATCAGCATGATACTACTATTCCTTTATCTGATGTGTTGCCAATACTGGAAAAACTGGGTTTGCGCGCTATAAGTGAACGTCCTTACGCATTGAAGTTTGAGGACGGTAAAATAGCTTGGATTAATGATTTCGCCATGCAGTATAATAAGCCGATTGAGTTTGAACTTGATGAGATTAAAGAATTATTCCAAAATGCCTTTGCTAAAGTTTGGTTTGGCCAAGCTGAAAATGACGGATTTAATCAGTTAGTTTTAGCAGCAGGACTTAATTGGCGTGAAGTAGCCGTTTTACGTACCTATGCCAAATATTTTAAACAAATAGGTATTACCTTTAGCCAAGACTATATGGAAATGGCGTTAAATAATAATGTTGCTATTGCTAAAAAATTAGTGAAATTATTTGAAATTCGCTGTAATCCTGCTGATGATCCACATCGAGAGGATCGCTTTACTGATTTATCCATTGAAATATTAAGTGATCTTGATACTGTTTCGAATCTTGATGAAGATAAAATAATCAGACAATACATCCATGCTATTAGTGCTACATTGCGTACTAATTTTTATCAGATAAGTGAAGATGGACACCATAAACCTTATATTTCGCTTAAGTTAAACAGTAAAATTATTCCCGGTGTCCCTAAACCACATCCGATGTTTGAAATTTTTGTTTACTCTCCACGTTTTGAAGGGGTTCATTTACGTTGTGGTAAGGTTGCTCGCGGTGGTTTGCGCTGGTCTGACCGAAGAGAAGATTTTCGTACAGAAATACTTGGTTTGATGAAAGCGCAACAAGTAAAAAATTCGGTCATTGTACCCAGTGGTGCCAAAGGTGGTTTTGTACCTAAGTTTTTACCTGTGAACGGTACTCGTGAAGAAATAATGGCTGAGGGAATCGGTTGTTATCAATTATTTATTCGTGGTCTTCTCGATATCACAGATAATTATGTTGAAGGTAAAGTAATCAAACCTGAGAATGTTATATGTTTTGATGAGGATGATCCTTACCTTGTTGTTGCTGCAGATAAAGGCACAGCAACTTTCTCTGACCTTGCTAATGCTATTTCTTTAGAATATGGCTTTTGGTTAGGTGATGCTTTTGCATCAGGCGGATCAATAGGTTATGACCATAAGAAAATGGGAATTACGGCAAAAGGTGCATGGGAATCTGTGAAGCGTCATTTCTATGAATTAGATATAGACATTGAAAATAACGATTTTACTGTTGTAGGTATCGGAGATATGGCGGGGGATGTCTTTGGTAATGGTATGCTGTTGTCAAAACACATCAAGTTAATTGGTGCATTTAATCATATCCATATTTTTGTCGATCCTGATCCTGATGCAGAAGTCAGTTACAAAGAAAGGGAGCGTTTATTTCATTTACCTCGTTCAAACTGGATGGATTATGATAAAAAACTTATCTCCAAAGGTGGTGGTGTGTTTAATCGTAATGCCAAATCCATCCCTGTCAGCAGCGAAATGCAAGCAGCTTTTGGAATTAAACAAACAGAGATTGAGCCAAATGAATTAATTAAGGCAATTTTAAAAGCTAAGGTTGACTTACTTTGGAGTGCAGGAATTGGCACTTATGTTAAGGCAAGCACTGAATCGAATGCTAATGTTGGTGACCGAACCAACGATGCAACTCGAGTGAATGCAAAACAATTACGTTGTAAAGTAGTGGGTGAGGGCGGTAACTTGGGATTAACCCAATTGGCACGAGTCGAATACTCGTTAAATGGTGGAATGGTGTATACCGACTTCATTGATAATTCGGGCGGAGTGAATTGCTCAGATAAAGAAGTAAATATTAAAATCTTACTGAATAGTATTGTAGCAGTCGGTGATTTAACTCCAAAACAACGCAATGAATTATTAATTGAAATGACGGATGAAGTCAGCAAACTGGTACTACGTGATAATTTCTTGCAAACGAGAGCGATTAGTTTAACTGCAGCACAGCCTCTTCAAGCATTGGATCTACAAAGCCGCTATATTAGTGAATTGGAGCGCACTGGAAAAATTGATCGTAATCTTGAGTACTTACCCGACGATAAGGTTATTTTGGAGCGCAAATTAACGGGTAAAGGTTTGATGCGTCCCAGTATTGCTGTATTGATGTGTTACAGTAAAACAATTCTTAAGGAACAAATTCTGGCATCAGGTGTTCCTGAAGAAGCATATATGACACAATTTTTAATTAGTTCGTTCCCGAAACCTTTGCAAGAGCGATTTAGCAAGCAAATGCAATCTCACCCACTAAAAAGAGAAATTATAGCGACTCGATTAAGCAATATTATAGTAAATGAGATGGGCTTTACTTACATTTACAGATTACAAGATGAAACAGGAGCTCCTGTTTCAGCCATCGTAAGAGCATATGTAATTACTCGTTCTGTGCTTAATCTAGAAGCTGTTTGGAAACAAATCGAAGAAGTGGGTACTAAAATCAGTGCTAAAAAGCAAATCGAAATGATGATGCTTTATTCCAGATTGGCTCGACGAATTACACGCTGGTTTTTGCGTAGTCAACGCAGGTCTGTGGATATTTCTGAGGTTGTAAAACTCTATGCGCAAGGTGTTGTTGAATTGAAGATGTCAATACCAGCGATTTTAAATGAAGAGCGACGGGAAAAATATGATCGACATTATCAAGAGATTGTTGATGAAGGTGTTCCATCAGCGCTAGCACATGATTTAACTGTAACTCGAGGTTTGTTTTCGGCAACCGACATTATCGAAATCGCTTATAAGAGAAATATGAAAGTAGCGCAGGTCGCTGAGATTTATTTCGGAATTGGAGAGTTCCTGGAGCTTGCCTGGATAAGAAAGCAAATTATTATGCATCCAAGTGAGAATCATTGGGAGTCTCTCTCCAGAGAGGCGCTGCGGGATGATTTGGATTGGCAACAACGTCAACTCACTGCTGGACTGATTAACTATGATGGTGATAACCCAGATTTGCAGGCACGCCTTTCTTCTTGGGGAGAATCTCATCGTGCATTGATTCAGCGTTGGCGCTTTATATTGGCTGATCTAAAAGCAAGCTCTGTTCTAAATTATACTATGTTCTTTGTTGCAATCAGAGAGTTACTGGATTTGACTCAAACTACTTTGCAGTCTTATACATTGGTTGAGCAAGAAGCATAAAATGAGTATGTTTTGTGTAGGTTG
Organism: Legionella tucsonensis; assembly: GCF_001468035.1. Lineage (GTDB taxonomy): Bacteria > Pseudomonadota > Gammaproteobacteria > Legionellales > Legionellaceae > Legionella > Legionella tucsonensis. The sequence continues at coordinate 1,419,048 of NZ_LNZA01000001.1, read as the reverse complement.
AATTTGGCTCAACCTACTTTTTAAATATTGCAAATATAAGAGCGCTTTATTAAGCAAGTGGATTTGATAATGTAACTGGTACATCAGTTAAGTCTACTAACTGATCATGCCCATCAAGAAATACCGCTTGCACCGCTTCTTTTAATATACTTACAGCAATTAAATACCGCCCGGATTTCAGAATAGAAAAGTCAACTAATTCACCAACTTCCGCCCCTTCGGGTTTGCTTAATAGTTTTTGTCCAGAATAAATTTTTTGCTCCGTTGCAATTTCATAAATTTTCAATTGATGTTTTATAGTCGCTTTATAGTGCATTCGAGCAATAATTTCTTGTCCTTTATAGCACCCTTTATTGAAACTAATGTATGAGGTTTGTTGTAAACCAAGTCTATGAGGTAAAAATAAGCCTCGAGATTCCGGATAAATCTCTATTTGTTGTTGGAGTAATCTTAAAGTGTGCCAGGTTAAAGAACCAAGAAGTTGGTCATTTTTCATAAAACGCTCTTGAAGCGCATGTGCATAGTCAGTCAGGACTAAAAAAATATAAAATCCATTACCTAAATGATAAGAACAAGAACGTTTGGTATATGTTTGAGCATAAAGTGAATTAGGGAAAAATTCTGTATCAGGCATCATATCGTCTTGATTTTGTAAATAAAATCCAAAAATATTAAATTTCGTGCTTCTTTTGAGTACAATGTGAGAAAGTAATGCATATTTGTTTAATGAATTAATTGTACTTTCTTGTAAATCTTGAGGCAGTACTAACTTAACTCCTTGCCAGGTAATAATATCCATTAAAGTGAGAATTCGTCCTTTAAGATTACACTGAGCACCTTCTATCATTTGTATGTCAGATATTGCGTTCAAGTCACAGGTTAATTGCCCTTGAAGAAAATCAATGGCTTTATTACCTTCAACATCAATCACCGCAAGATAAGATAAATCAAATAAATAATTTTTTTGAGGTAGAAGTACTAATTCTTCTTCTAATGTTTTGAAGGTAGTTAATGCTCTGTTATTGATTAAATATGTAAAAATTGCGCTCATTATTTTAAACCTGAAAAACAGTTACTCTCTATTTAGGGTAACTATCAGTTGAAATATACAGAGTTTATCTGATTTTTTAAACTCGCCATAGTAGTGTTTAAAATAGAGTTTTAATGATTTCGTTTATAAAGACAGTAGTGTATTATGTACCTGTAGCCGGATCATAAAGAGATTTACCCATGTTGGACACCAAGGAAAAAGCAAGACTTGCCTGGCATTGCCGCCGAGGAATGCTGGAACTGGATCTTATTTTGCGACATTTTCTTGAGCATCGACTCGTACATTTGTCTGTAAAAGAACTTAGAGCTTTTAATTCACTATTAAGTTGCACTGATCCAGAGCTGTACGCTTGGTTAATGGGCTATGAAGATCCTCAAGATAAAGAGTTAAAAAAAATTGTCACCATTATCCGAAATAGTAATTGAGCCAGGAAAGTCAAAGACTTATTTGCGTTTGATTTTACTGACTTGCCTCATTACCGTCATTTTGATTTTTTATTCATCAATGGCTCCATTTGTCAAACCAATCTTAATTGGATTTATTTTTGTCTTTATGAAAATTTATTGGACCAATCAAAGTCCGTGCTTATCAATTAAAAAAATTCAATTTACAGGCAATGCATGGGTTTTGGAATCCTGTCAGGATAAGAAGGAGACTTATACCCAAGCCGTTATTCTTATTCATAACCCTTTTTTTCAGCTTATTGAATTTGCAAGTCCAAGCAAAAAAAAGAAGGTTGTTTTATTTCTTGACCAGATAACAAACCATCAATTGCGTTTGTTACATCTCAAAATAAGTCGCAATGGTATATAATTAAACATATAGCGCAAATAATTTCTAGTCGTTCTTATAATGGAATTATGAGGAAGTGATGAATAAAGAAACTTCTTATAGTGATGAGGACTTGATTAAATTGGCGAGACAAGGAGACATGGAAGCTTATAATCTGTTGTTGTTACGGTATAACAATAAAATACAGCAAATTATTTACTTACATATTCAAGATAGAGCAAATGTTAGTGATCTGGCGCAAGAGGTATTAATTAAAGTTTATCGCTATTTACATTATTTTAAAGAGAAAAGTCAATTTTCTACTTGGTTGTATCGAATTACACAAAATACAATCAAAAATCATTATCGTGCTGTTAATTTGCGTATGGATATGGAAGCAGAATATGCTGATACTTATTATCCTTCGGTGCAGCTGTCCCCAGAATATCTATTAATTAATATTGAGTTTGGTGAGCAACTGGAGACAATTCTTTCTACTTTATCTGAGGAGTTACGTCTTTGTTATGGCATGTATATCCTAGATGGTCAATCTTATGAAGACATTGCAAAAAAAATGGGTTGTCCAGTTGGAACGGTACGATCTCGTATTTTTAGAGCTCGAAAATTAGTTATGGAATCAATAGGTCAATTTGTTTAAAGCTACCTTAGCGTTAACTGTTTTTTCAATTGGTTGCATCATCTTTAATAGTTTTTTCAATTATGTTATAAAACGACCCTGATTATTTGCTGATCAATATAAATACTATTTTTTTTTAATAAATTAAGGGATGAACTATGTCAAGTGCAATGGAAAAACGTTTAAACGAATGCGATCAAAAAATTGATGTACTGTTTCAAGGAGTGGAGCTCAATGAGGAAATTGAAAGACAATTAAAAGCACTAAAAGCTTATTATCACAAGTTATATATTGACGCACTTGAAGATGAATCAGAAAAAGAATCCATTAAAATATATGAACTTCTTGTATTAGGACTTGAGAGTGTAAAAAATGGACAACTAAACTCTGAAGAAGTTTTAAAAGAAATTGAAGAAATAAAGTCGTTAAGAAAAACGGGTATCATTCTTGAGAATATTCTTACTTCATTAGAGTTATTATTCTGGGCTACACTCTCAAGCACATTCTTCTCATATTGTGTGCTTATGGCAGCCCCATTAGTTGCGGTTAATCCTTTTTTTGCGCTTGCTGTATTATCAGTTTCATGTATTGCTGCAATATGCTCAACAGTCCGCTTTTTCAATTGTCTTGATGAATTTAAATCGTTCACTCCAATCGAGGAAGAGTTTGATCGAGAAAAAAATTTAATACTGTTCTTTAAGTCTGCTGTATCATCTCCTGAAATATCTCCATCTATAGTAACTGACTATGATGAATTCCAACAAAAAGAGAGATTATCTCCTCAAATAAATTAAGTATGATTTTCTATTATTGAGAAATATTTGGTGTGTTAGAGTCCCCAGGTGAGGGTAAAACTGTAATCCGGGCATAACGTGATTATTTTTTAGGTTATCACGGTGAAGCATCCATAAATATCTATTAACAAATAAGCTGCTATTCAAAAAACATATGATAAAATGCTACCATTCATCTGAACTCTTAAAAGAACTTTATGCTGGAAAGTGACCGCTTAATCAGTACTCAAAGTACTACCTCAGAAGAGGCTATCGATCGCGCTATTAGACCTCTAAGTCTTAGTGAATATATAGGACAGGATGCAGTAAGTTCGCAGATGCAGATTTTTATTGATGCGGCAAAAAAGCGAAGCGATGCTCTAGATCATGTCTTAATCTTTGGCCCTCCCGGTCTTGGTAAAACTACTTTAGCCAATATTATTGCTCATGAAATGGGCGTCAATCTGCGTCAAACCTCGGGGCCAGTGATTGAGAGAGCAGGAGACATTGCGGCAATACTTACCAACTTGCAAGCAAATGACGTTCTATTTATTGATGAAATTCATAGGCTTAGCCCTGTAATAGAGGAAATACTCTATCCAGCCATGGAAGATTATAAATTGGATATTATGATCGGCGAAGGCCCGGCTGCACGGTCTATCAAACTGGAATTGCCTCCTTTTACCCTAATTGGTGCAACGACACGAGCTGGGTTGCTTACTTCTCCTCTTAGAGATCGATTTGGTATTGTACAACGTCTGGAATATTATTCTGTTGATTCATTAACACAAATTGTTGTTCGTTCCGCACAATTACTCAATGTAAAAACTAAACCTGAAGGAGCAAGAGAAATCGCATTGCGTTCAAGAGGAACGCCACGTATTGCAAATCGTTTACTTCGACGTGTTCGAGATTATGCCGAAGTTAAGGGTAACGGGATTATTAGTGTTGATATTGCGCAAAAAGCTTTGGAAATGCTGGATGTAGATCAATATGGATTTGATCTCATGGATAGAAAATTGCTTTTAGCGGTAATTGAACAATTTAATGGGGGTCCAGTAGGTGTTGATAGCATTGCAGCAGCAATTGGTGAAGAAAAAGGCACAATTGAAGATGTTTTGGAGCCATTTTTAATACAACAAGGATTCCTTATGCGCACGCCAAGAGGTAGAATAGCCACACCAAGAGCGTATCAACATTTTGGTTTAAATACAGTAGAACAGGATTAATCAATGGATGCCACAATTACGCATCAACATTCTTTTCGTGTTTATGCTGAAGACGTAGATTATATGGGAATTGTATATCATGCGAATTATCTTTGTTATTTTGAGCGAGCTCGCACAGAAATGCTTAGAAAAAATAATTTGATCCTCTCCGATTTGATGAAGCAGGATACTCTTTTTGCAATATATGATGCGCATCTTCGTTATAAAGCACCCGCTCGGTTGGATGATTTATTAACAATTAAAACTCAAGTGCAGCAATTAGGGGCTTGCAGTTTTTTATTTAATCAGAGTATGCAAAATGAGCAGGAAACAATAGTTTGTGAAGCTAAAATTCAAGTGGTATGCGTGAATAGTAATTTGAAGCCAAAACGATTTCCACATTGAATACAAAATTGTTATTGTAATTTGAGATAAAACCACAGCACAAAATGGTACTGGAGATAATATAAATGGGTAGTCAAGCAAATGTATTAATGTATTTTATGCAAGCAGGAATGGTTGTTAAAACAGTTATGATATTGCTAACTGTTGCATCCATTACTTCTTGGACATTAATATTTCAACGAGCTTGGTTTTTTAACCGCAAGAAACAGCTCACAGATGTTTTTAATCAAAAATTCTGGGATAGTGGTGATTTAAGTAGACTTTATGCCGATATTGATAGTAATTCGGATGAACGACAAGGTATGGCCGCTATTTTTCATGCGGGTTTTAAGGAGTTTGTACGCGCCAGAAAGCAAGGTAATGTAGTTATTGAACCGATACAACGAGTAATGCAAATTACTCATACAAAAGAAGCAGAGAAATTGGAAAAGCATTTACCTTTTTTTGCTTCTGTAGGATCTATTGCACCTTATGTAGGACTATTTGGTACGGTTTGGGGTATAATGACCTCTTTTCAGGCATTAGGCCATGCCCAACAAGCAACGATTGCTATGGTAGCTCCGGGTATTTCTGAGGCATTAGTAGCTACAGCTTTAGGATTATTTACTGCAATACCAGCGGTTATTGCATATAACCGATATACAACCCGTGCTAATGATTTATTAAATCGATTTGATTTATTTCAGGAAGAATTGATATCGCTTATAGAGCAGCAAAACAGTGATACTGTAAGAGGGTAAAATTTGAAATGATCAGAGCAAAAACCAAGCGTGAGCGCCCTATATCAGAAATTAATGTTGTACCATATATCGATGTGATGTTGGTTTTACTTGTAATTTTTATGATCACAGCACCTATGTTGAGCCAAGGTGTAACTGTGGACTTGCCTAAAGCTGCAAGCCAAACTTTGGCACCTACAGATAGAGAGCCCATTATTGTTTCAGTGAATCAGCAAGGCACTTATTTTCTTAATATTAGCAGTACTCCTGCAGAACCTATAGAATCCCAGGATTTAGTTGTTCGTGTGGCTGCAGAATTGGAGCTGGCCCAGCAATCAAACCAAAAACTTAACGTTTTAGTTAAAGGAGACCAGGGGGTTACATACGGTAAAGTTGTTCAGGCAATGGCATTACTTAAGCAAGCAGGCGCAGAGCAGGTGGGATTATTGACTGATTCATCTCAAGAAAAATCAGAGGGGCAAGCATGATAAGCAATCCCAGTTATCGTAAAGCTTTTTTTGTCGCACTTGGCTTACATCTTTTTTTAATCGTGATGCTTTTAACAGATAATTCAACCCAACGACCTGTTTTAACTGCGGAAACTAAAAATACACCTGGAGCAGAACAACCTATTGCCGTTACACCTCAAACTGAGGTGGTGAAAGCAGTAAGTGTCGATAATAAACAAGTTATGGAAACAGTAAATCGCTTAAAACAAGAACGGGAACAACAAAAAAAAGCTGAAATTAACCGACAAAACGAGCTCAAACGACAGGCGGAAGCGGCAAGACAGCAGAGAATAAAAGAACAACAACAATTAGCTCGACTTAAAGAGGAAGCAAATAAGATTGCTATTGCTCGTAAAAAACAAGTTGAAGAGGAAAAAAAACGTTTGAAGAAACTTGAAGAGCAAAAAGCATTGGAAGCGAAGCGTATTGAAGATTTAAAAAAACAAAAAGAAGAGTTGATTAAGCAACAGCAATTGGAAGCTAAAAAACTTGCTGATTTGAATAAGAAAAAAATTGCGGAAAAGGCTCAAGCTGAAAAAGAAAAAGCAGAGCTTGCAAAAGCAGAAGCGGAAAGAAAAAAACAAGCAGAAGCTGCTGCCGTAAAACAAGCGCAAGCAGCAAAAAATGCTGAAAGGCAGGCACGTATCGCTGGTGAAGTTGATAAATATAAAGCACTCATTGTGAATGCCATCGGTAGAAATTGGATATTGCCTGAAAATGTTGATAGTAGTTTATCGAGTCAATTCAGAATACGCCTTGCTCCTGATGGAATGGTATTAGAAGTTACTTTAACTCGCAGCAGTGGTGATCCATTGCTTGACCGTTCAGCACAAACAGCTATTTATAAAGCATCGCCGTTGCCTGTGCCCGCAGATGCAGAAACATTTAATCTGTTTCGAGATATAAGTTTAACCGTTCGACCAGAACAAGTGAGGGGGTAAAACTCGTGATTAACCGAATTATTACACTTTTTTTATTGCTTTTTACACAGCAAGTTTTTGCTCTTGATTTAGAGTTAACCCAAGGGATTAATTCAGCTTTACCTATTGCAATTAATTCTTTTGGTTCAGACGGTGCTGCTCAAGAAATCGGACAAGTTATTGAAGGTGATTTAAATTTCTCAGGGCAATTTCGTATTGTTTCTGGCCCACAAGGCGCCAACGCGCAATCGTCAATAAGCACGCTTAAGCAGTTGGGGGCAGATAGTGTTGTAACGGGACATGTCATCCGCGCAGGGAATCATTATGAAGTGAGCTTTACCCTAACTGATGCTGTAGCAAATGGGGCTACTTTATTGACAAAAACGTTTCAAATTAGTGCGAATCAAGTCAGACCATTAGCACATCATATCAGTGATGAGATATACCAAAAATTAACAGGAGAGAGAGGGGTTTTCTCTACTCGCATTGCCTATATTTCTGTCCAAAGAACTCTAAAGAGCACTCGTTATTCACTTGAGGTTGCTGATGCAGATGGACATAATCCACAAAGCCTATTGATTTCCTCTGAGCCTATTATGTCTCCAGCTTGGGCTCCAGATGGCAAAAGCATTTCTTATGTCTCTTTCGAGAAAAAAAGAGCGCAAATATTTACTGTTTCAGTTGAGACAGGTCAAAGACGCTTAATTACCAGTTTCCCTGGAATTAATGGAGCCCCTGCATGGTCTCCTAACGGCAGAGAGTTGGCAGTCGTTTTATCTAAAAGTGGAACCCCCAAAATTTACAGCGTAGATATCAGTACCGGTAACATGAAGCAATTGACTTTTGGTGATGCCATTGATACTGAGCCACGTTATGCGCCAGATGGAAAAAGCTTATTATTTACTTCAGGGCGAGGAGGTTCACCACAAATATATCGCCTGTCTTTAGCCAATGGTCAGGTGAGCCGTGTAACTTTTGAAGGTAATTATAATGCACGTGCTTCCTATACACCGGATATGAAAAATATCATTATGTTGCATCGGGATGACAAGCAATTTAACATAGGGTTGCAAAGTGCAGGTGGTGGACCAATTGTCAGTCTAACTTTTTCTGGTCGTGATGAGTCTCCATCTGTTGCACCAAATGGTCGTTTAATTCTTTATGCGACCCACAATGAGGATAAAGGTGTATTGGGTATCGTTTCTCTCGACGGTAGAATACGAATGAGACTTCCCGCACGTGAAGGAGATGTACAAGAGCCTGCGTGGTCTCCCTATTTGGGTTAATGATGTCACGAATTATCTATGCACTAATTTTTTGTTTGGTGGCTGTAAACAGCTACGCTTGGAATGCAGCAGGCCACAAGGTAGTGGCTCAAATTGCCTACGATAATTTATCGCCAAAAGCCAGGACCATGTGTTATAAATACCTTCGTTCACGCACTCATAACACCCCCAATTCAAGTTTTGTTAGCTCTTCAACCTGGATGGATGAAATTAGGTGGAGGGAAGTATATTGGTATGATGTAATGCATTACATTGATATTCCTTTTTCCAGCGATGGAACCCACGTACCTCCTATTGAAAGTACCAATGCAATAAAGACAATGAAACAAGCAATTTCGGTACTTTCATCTAAAAAAGCAAATCCCTCAGACAAAAAGCTCGCATTACGCATGTTAATTCATATCACAGGTGATATTCATCAACCATTACACGCTATAACTCGAGTTAGTGCGCAACATCCTACGGGCGATTTAGGGGGCAATTTATTCTTTTTAGGAAAAAATCCAGTAGGCAGTAATTTACATCAGTATTGGGACAATGGAGCCGGCTTTTTTCTTGGGAAATTTGATGAAACTCGAGTGAGAAATACAGCACAGCAGTTGGAGCAAAAAATGCCCTGCTCGGTGATTGTTACAGAAAAGAAACCGGCTAAATGGGCAAAAATGTCTCATAAGCTGGCCATAAAAAATGCTTATCAGATGGATCCTAATGAAGTCCCGAGTGATAAATATCAAGAAAACGCCCAGCAATTAGTTCAAAAACAAGTTACATATGCAGGATGCAGGCTCGCAGCGTTGCTTAATAAAATTGCTCAATCATAAAATATGTGTTCGGATGCAACATTAGCGGAGCGGGGCATGTTAAATACAAGATTGAATATCTGATTGGCTTTAATCTCCAATTTTATTTTATCAAACACTCCACTCTGTTCTGATTGATAGAAGAAATCCTAATAACCCTATAAAAGCCGCTTATGTTATCTAAAAAAGCTCATGCTATTTTACATACAGGGGAAATAGTTAATATGCGGGCTTGGGGAGCAATGGAACAGCCAACCGACTTAAGGCTTTTCTGTTGTTCTTAATGGCCTTAACTCACCACGTTTTACCTCATCTCTGGCATGTCAAAGGAATATCGTCCGAGCATATTAATATGACCATATCCATATGCGGACAATCTGAGCTTTTTTCGGAAACATTTTTTATTGATTAATAAATTCAATGTTTATTATCAGCTCAGAATAGCCATCTAACACTCTTTGACATTGATGCTAGCCAACTTTATAAACCTGATTAAAAATATTTTTGCCCAAAATAAATACTTTTATGGTTAATACAGGACTTACGAAAAACTCATCAAAACTGATGGGTTTTGTAGCTCATTGAGAAATTTCTTCTATTTGATTGATCTATTGACCTAATGAAGGGGTTTTTCGTAAGTCCTGTAATAGTGCCAACTATTTCAAGCAAAAGGGAACTAAGTTGTCACAAAACTGCTCCGACGTACAGTACACACTAAGCCTAAAACAACGTTCTTATCGATATTAAATTATTGGATTAATGGACTCCCTGCAATCTAATTGATTTTAATAACAATGAAACTCATTTGGATGGCTGAGCATGTGTATGTGTACCATTTCCATAGGTCTTTTTGATAATAAATGTTGTCATTAACACTATGTTATAGCCTAGAAAATATAATTTGGAGGGGCATCTTAAAGTCCCTCCAAAGCGTCTGACAAAAATTAGTTGCCATTTATTGGACTATTTTTCTTTTTAACATCAGAACATCAGTCAATATGCATCAATGATATCTCCAAAACGGCTAAGTTACATGCGTAGTGATAGTTGTGTTCCTTGAACATCGGCAAGTTCATTCTCTTGAGGTATGGGTCGAGGCCTGGGTGGAGCAAAAAACGAAAACATAGATAATCTATGATTGCTACTTGTATTTCTGCTAATAAGAGAACTCGAGGGTAGAACATTGGTAAAACTATGATTACCTCCTTGTGTAAACAAAGCTAAATCATGAGGGCTTGTAATATTGTATTGATGAGGGTTAGCTTCAGGAGTGAATTGTTGATTTTTCCATTTAAATTTAGCAGTCAACTGTATTAGGGGGTTATTTTCTTCAATCAACTCATTTGGAGAGTTGTCTACTTGCAATGAAGCAAGTTCTTTCTCTGATAAGCTGGCCAATTTAATTGTATAGTATGCTCCTATTCGATTAGTTAATGGACATTTGTGTAGTTGGCTAAGTGTGTTTTCATCCTTAATATAATAAAGCTTGTCTTTCTCTTCTATTTTAGATGCAGGCACTTTAACTAACAAAGAGTTTTCTTTATCAATATTGTCAAAAGTAATAGGACAAGTATTTAAAAACGACATTTTTATACACCTCGGTTGAAAAAGTTTATTAATTCTAATTAAAGTTAACCCTTGATGAATTTTTATCAAGTCATGAAGAAATCGATATTAATGGATGGATAGATAAAAGCATTTTTATATTAATTAGCTTTTGCCATTGCCCGAGTTGAATACGCATCGATTGTTGGTTCATCTCAAGATAAGTGGTTTTAAATTGTACATAAAATTAATGCAATGTAGCAATCAATTTTTAAAGAACAATTGATGAATTTAATTATGTTAATGAGCTAAGCTAATGGAATGCTGGAATAGGAATGTCCTTATTCCGTAGGTATTGTTGAGTTACAAAAACTTGCAAAATGTAGTGGTGCATTAACTCTTGGTTTGATAGAGCGGATGGATATTTTGATTTTGCAAGCTTTGAAATTCCTTTGGGAAGTGGCAAGCAATGTGATTCATAGTGATGCATTTTTTGTAGGGCTTTATGCAATCGCTTTGACACAAACAGGTCGTGCTAATTCAGTACTCTTAAAACGCGATACTATAGAGCGGGAAATAGAGAAAGTCTGTTTGATTCCTGTGTCAAAATAACTTAATTCTGGTAAAAGGTAGTTAATGTAATTTATTGAATTTAAACTTTAAAATACTAATAAAAGCAAAATACAAATGCTGTGCTATATTTTAGATGCAATTGTTTAAAAATAGGATTATATTTTAACAAAAGGAATTATAAAAATGAACAAATTATTTGCAAAGATTGGTATGGTTAGCTTATTAATGAGCGTTTCATTATTTGGTTGGGCAGGATCAGGACCCTGCAAAGCTATCGCAATCTCTTGTATGCAAAATGGTTACTTTAAAGGGGGGGAGAGTGCAGGTAAAGAATTAGTCAAAGACTGCGTTTTACCTGTGGCAATGAGTAAAAAAAGATTACCAAATACAAATTTCAGTCCAGAGCAATTACAGCAATGCAAAATGAAGTTAGCTGAAAAAATAAAAAATAAAATGCAGGATAAAATGCAGCAATAACATTCATATCCTCTCCTTAATGGGTTGAATCTTCTACACATCGATGAAAAAAAGTCTACTCCGGTCCCGCGAATTGTCCGCGGGATCCAGAGGATCTGGGAAAAATACTAACCCCGCGGACAAGCCTTGAGGAGTAGGCAGAAATGTGATCAAGAGACCACTTAAAGAGGAAGAGTTTTCACCTTATCCCTTTTGTAACGATTCCATCACAGCCCCTAAGAAACGAGTTGCTTCGCCTCCAGTGACTGCTCTGTGGTCAAAACTTAATGATAAGGGAAGTATATTATGTGCTTCTACTATTCCTTGAGCGTTGACAACTGCTCCCTGATAGAGTCTTCCTACAGCCAAGATAGCAACCATTGGTGGAACAATAATTGGACTTGCGAAGCGACCAGCAAATTTTCCAAAATTAGAAAGTGTTATAGTGGCTCCTTTCAATTTATCTGCAGTAATTTCTCGATTGCTCACAGACTCTTTAAATTCATTGATCATTTTTCGCAGATCACCATCAGAAAGTTTTCCGACGTTATGAATAACAGGAACAAATAATCCTTCTTCATTATCCATGGCTAAGCCAAGATGCACTTCATCAAAACACTGGCGCGCACCATGTTTTGTATCAAACCATGCATTTAGGGCGGGTTCTTTTTTAGCGGCGTAAACTATTGCCCGGATTAGGCGAATCGTAATATCAGTACCTGGCTTCCAAGCACTGATATCTGCTTCATCAAAAATACTTACAGGTACTACTTCTGCATGAGATTGAGTCATACTATTGAGCATTGCACGTCTTACTCCGCGCAGAGGTTCAAAACCTGCAGGAATTTCCGAGTTCTTGTCAGCTTGTGCCTGAACATCATCTCGAGTGATGATGCCAAACTCGCCAGTTCCTTTAACTGTAGATAAATCTACATTCAATTTTTTAGCAAGCATTTTTACTGCAGGGGTCGCCTTGATACGATTTCTAGCCGTCTGTTGGATTCCGACAGTAAAATTATCCTCAGTGATTTCACTGCTTTCTTCTAGATTACCGACTACTGTTCCTTTGTCTTCAGTTCTAGCACTAGTTGATTTAAAAGCTACCAAAGGCTCACCTGTTTTAATTACATCCCCAGGTTTACCGTATAATTTGCTAATAGTTCCAGACTGAGGACACGGTACATCAACTACAGCTTTTGCGGTTTCCATAGAAACCAATGGTTGATCTACTATTACAGTATCACCTTCTTTGACAAACCATTCATGAATCTCAGCATCTGGCAGGCCTTCACCTAAATCAGGTAGATTGAAAATATTCATTATTACTCCATTATGCTCATAACACTGTTTTTAATCCTTGCAACACTAGGAATGTACTGTTTTTCCAGCTGGAAATAGGGCATTACAGTATCATATCCGGTTACCCGTTGGACTGGAGCCATTAAATCAGTCATAGAATTTTCCATAATCTGAGCAGAAATTTCGGCACCAACCCCACAAGTTTTTGCTCCCTCATGTACGATAACACAACGTCCTGTTTTCTCTACTGAGGCTAGAATTGTTTCAATATCTAGTGGCTTAATCGTTGCCACATCAATGACTTCACAAGAAACTCCTTCGTTGCCTAATTGCTTAGCTGCTTGTTGGGTTTCGTGGATATTTGCTCCCCAACTTACTAATGTGACGTCATCACCTTGTTGTAAAGTAAAACACTTTCCAATGGGAAGCGCTTCACCGTTATCTTCCACAGGTTGCTTTACCAAACGATAGATACGTTTAGGTTCGAGAAAAACCACTGGATCAGGATTACGCATAGCGGCTAAAAGAAGGCCGTAAGCACGCCGTGGTGAGGAGGGAATCACGACTTGCAAACCAGGAATATGAGCAAATAGTGCCTCGGTACTTTCAGAATGATGTTCTGGAGCTCGAATACCGCCGCCAAAAGGCGCACGAAAGACGAGAGGACAATGTAGTCGTCCGCGGGTTCTATTACGCATCCGGGCAGCATGAGAAATAATTTGATTCATTGCTGGATAAATAAACCCCATAAATTGAAATTCAGCAACAGGTTTCAATCCTTGTATTGACATACCAATTGCCAATCCGGCAATCATGGACTCTGCAAGTGGAGTATCAAAAACTCTCTTTTCACCAAAACGCTCTTGCAATCCTACTGTGGCACGAAACACACCGCCATTTTTACCAACATCCTCTCCAAAAACCACAACATTTTCATCATGAGCTAACTCATAAGCCAAAGCCTGAGTTACTGCCTCGATTAAAGTAATATCAGGCATGAGTTGCTTCCTCCATAGCTATTGCACGTTGTTCCACTAAATACTCGGGTAATTCGGCATAATGATAATCAAAAATACTACTGATTGGTTGCGGTTCCATACCCAAGTATTCGTTAACTGCCTTTTCTACTTCTTCAGAACATTGAATTACTAAATTTTCTTCGTCTTGTGCATTCCAGATTTTTTGTTCTACAAGAAACTCCTTAAATCGTGCTATGGGTTCTTTAGGCTTGGCTTTTTCAACTTCAGCACCAGGTTGGTAGCGAGTTGCGTCGTCAGCTGTTGTATGATCCGATAGCCGGTAAGACACTGCTTCAATTAAAGTGGGTCCTTCACTATGACGTGCTTTTTCAATTGCATCGCCAATAACTTGTCGGGTAGCCAGAATGTCATTCCCGTCAATTTGCATGCCTGTAAAGCCAGCGGCTACGGCTTTTTGTGCAATAGTTTGAGTACCCGTCTGCTGATCTCTAGGAACAGAAATCGCCCATTGGTTATTATTGACAACGAAAACAACAGGTAAATTCCATGTTCCTGCGACATTCATCGCTTCATAGAAATCACCTTCTGAAGTACCGCCTTCACCAAGACATACTACAGCGACACGCGGTTCATTTCTGTATTTAAAGGCAAATGCAACGCCTGTTGCATGCAAGCATTGAGAGGCAATTGGAACACATATGGGTAAGTCTTCTGAATTACAGGAAAATTGACTGCCGCGCTCATCTCCACCCCAGAAAGCGAGTATTTCAGACATTTTTACACCACGTTGAAATTGCGCAGCATAATCGCGGTAATAGGGTACAAGTACATCCTCAGGGCGCATTGCATGACCTATAGCGGCTGAAATTGCCTCCTGTCCATTAATCGGAGCATAAGTTCCCATTTTCCCTGTTCTTTGTAAGGCTATAGCTTTTTTATCAAAAGTTCGTGTAAGAACCATAATTTTATAAAGCTCTTTGAGCACAGCATGATCATGGGCAAAAGAAGGAAGCTGTCCGACTAATTTCCCATGTTCATTTAAAAGTTGAGTATATGTAATGTCAAATTGAGCAACTGTTGCCATACAAGGCTCCTTGTCAATAAAGCGTTTGCATAGCATACTCACAAATTAATTCAAAAACCAGAGAATTAATATGAATTCGTATTCCCTAAAAAACTAATTTTGTCGGATGATATGATATAGAAATAATTGGTGCTCCGAAGTGCAACTTAATGGAATAGGGGTTTCAGCTGTGCTGTACCCCAAGTTTTTATAATAATTACCTATGAGGAATATTTTGAGTCAATTTGTATTATATTCATTAGACTATCATGATTCACTGCACGAGTATTACCAAAAATTACTTCATTTACCTGGTTTTGTTCTTTTAGAAAGTACAGATCGCGCTCATGGACGTTATGATATTATCAGTGCCTGCCCTTATGATTTTATTCAAATCGATCAAAATACTGATGATTTATCACATTTATTAAAAAAAATAAGCCAGCTCTTATCGCCAATACCCTCCGTGGTGGATCTTCCTTTTCAAGGCGGCGCTCTGGGTTATATTTCTTATGATCTTGGTGCAAGGTTATTAGGAATAGATTCCCCCATGCAAGCAACATTAGAAAATATGCCTTTGTTAGATCTTGGTTTGTATGATTGGGCAATTATTGTAGATCACCATAATAAAACTGTAACCGTATTTGCTGCAAATACACATCAGTCAACTGCTAAAATAGTTGATGAAGTATTGGAGTTGTGGAATAACCCAGCCAAACAACAGGATAATGCGGCTATTAACAGTGATTTTATTCCTTTGATGAGCAAACAACATTACATCAAAGCATTTTCCTCCGTTTATCAATTTTTAAAAGAGGGAAGAAGTTATCAGGTTAATCTGACTCAGCCATTTCACGTTACTTATGAAGGAGACAGTTGGTCTTTTTATAAAAAAATTTGTTTGAAAAACCCTGTTCCTTTTGCTGCTTATCTACGAACAGCTCATGCTGATATTTTAAGTTTCTCCCCTGAACGTTTTCTATTCCATGAAGAGGGTAAATTAGTAACATCTCCTATTAAAGGGACAATAGGGCGATCCACTAATCGTATGGAAGATGAAGAATTAAAAAATAAATTGACATCATGTGAAAAAAATAGAGCTGAGAATGTCATGATAGTTGATTTATTGAGAAATGACTTAGGTAAAATTGCTCAACCAGGTTCAGTACGCGTAACGAGTTTATGTGAGGTACAAAGCTATAATTCAGTGCATCATTTAGTAAGTACAATTGAAGCACATTGTCTCGCTACAATTCAGCCATTTGATGCATTTTTGTCGTGTTTTCCTGGTGGTTCTATTACGGGAGCGCCAAAAATTGAGTCTATGCAAATTATTCATGAACAAGAATCTTATGCACGAGGTATTTATTGTGGAGCTATAGGTTATTTTTCCCGGCATGGCCGTTTTGATACGAATATTGCTATTCGTACGGCTACAGCCAAGGAGAATATTTTACATTTAGCTGCTGGTGGTGGAATAGTTATTGACTCAAACTGGGAAGATGAATATCGTGAATGTTTTATCAAAATAGCAGCGGTTATTAATGGACTTAAATGAAATTAAAGGAAAAAAACTGGTTCACTCGGCAGTGATTGTCTTGTACGAGCAATTATCTGATTCATTAATTCTGACTCAACGTAGCGATAAACTGCGTGCGCATCCAGGAGAAATTTGTTTCCCAGGAGGTACCTGGGAAGAGGGGGATGAAAACTATTATACTACTGCGCTTAGAGAGCTACATGAAGAGTTAGGTATTACCTCGGACCGCATCACTTTGATAAAAGAATTATCCATTCAAAATACCCTTTTAGGGAAAATTATTCATCCTTGGTTTGCTCGTATCGAGACGGTTCATCCTTACCAGTTAAATGATCAAGAAGTAACTCGTTTAATATCGATCCCAATGACATTAGTTCAAGATGCCCAAAATTATAAAGATTTTATAATTGAACGGAATGGTCGTCGTTATTGTAGTTGTGAATTTACTGCAAATAAAGATTGGGTATGGGGAGCGACTGCTCGCATAATGAAGCAATTGGTAAAATAAAAGAACTGATTTTTTGATTAAGTACCCTGGGCGAAGGCGAAACCTCCCTATCATTAATTCTTAATTTGGCTTCGCCCAGACAAAAATATTTATGTGGTAACGGCTGGTTTTTCCTCAGGGAGATTTGGAGATGCAGCATGAGAATCTTTAAGTGCTCGACGAAGAATTTTTCCCACATTTGTTTT
This sequence comes from Legionella tucsonensis, assembly GCF_001468035.1. Lineage (GTDB taxonomy): Bacteria > Pseudomonadota > Gammaproteobacteria > Legionellales > Legionellaceae > Legionella > Legionella tucsonensis. Next base: position 1,401,820 of record NZ_LNZA01000001.1, on the reverse strand, counting down.
GGGGAGTTCATCATAAAACTCAACCACTCTGGGAACTTTATAAGCTGTTAGATGCTCTCGACAATAGGAAATCACTTGCTCTTCAGTTAAATCGGGATCTTTTTTTACAATGCATGCTTTAACACGTTCACCAGATTCCTTATCAAGAACACCAACAACTCCCACTTCCAGCACGCCAGGATGCATTGCAATCACTTGTTCGACTTCATTTGGATAAACGTTAAATCCAGAAACGAGTAACATGTCTTTTTTTCGATCGACCAGGTAAATAAACCCTTCTTCATCCATCTTACCAATGTCCCCAGTTTTTAAATAGCCATTCTTAGTGAACACTAAAGCGGTTTCATCAGGTCGTTTCCAATATCCCGGGGTTACTTGTGGTCCTTTAACGCAAATTTCCCCACTTGTTCCTACAGCTACTTCATGTTCATCATCATCAAGAATAATGACATCTGTAGAAGGAATGGGCACTCCTATACTTCCATTATATTCAGTCAGATTCATAGGATTCATGATGGCAGCAGGGCTGGTTTCAGTTAATCCATAAGCTTCTAATACTGGTGTTTTAGTGATCTCATGCCATTTAAGTGCCACACTTTTTTGCAATGCCATGCCACCCGCGAGTGAAATTTTTAGGTTGCTGAAATCAACTTCTTTAAAGTTAGGCTGGTTTAGTAATCCATTGAACAGGGTATTAACACCGGTAATTGCTGAAAAACGCACTTTTTTGATTTCTTTAATAAAGTGCTTCATATCACGGGGATTAGTGATCAGCACATTTTTTGCACCTTGTTTTAAAAAAGTCAAACAATTAGCAGTGAGCGAGAAAATATGATAAAGAGGGATTGCTGTAATAATTGTTTCATCACCATTTAACCCCACTATAGGTTTAATCCATGCCTCAGCTTGCAGAATGTTGGAGATCATATTGCTATGAGTTAAAATAGCACCTTTTGCTACACCTGTTGTACCACCGGTATATTGCAAGAATGCAATATCATCATGACCCAACGTCATATGATGTAAAGTCGATTGTTTTCCTTCAAGCAAAGTATAATTAAAAGCTACGGCATGAGGAATATTATAAGCAGGTACCATTTTTTTAATGTATTTAATTATCGAATTGATAATGATTCGTTTCGGAGTTGGAAATAGATCTGCTATTTCAGTCACAATGACATGTTTTAATGCAGGAGTGGCGCTTAAAGCCTTTTCTACAGTTTTTGCAAAATTTGCAAGTACAATAATTGCTTCAGCACCTGAGTCATTCATTTGGTGAATAAGCTCATCAGTGGTGTAAAGTGGATTTGTATTAACAACAATATAACCTGCGCGTAAGATGCCGAATAAGGCTACTGGATATTGAAGTACATTGGGAAGCATGATTGCTACCCGAGCTCCTTTCTCCAGTTTAAGTTGCTGAAGATAAGCAGCAAAATCTCGGCTTAACTCATCCAGCTCACCAAAAGTAATACCACTCCCCAAATTGGTATATGCGGTTTTTTTAGCATAACGTGAGCAGGACTCTTTAAACAAATCTACTAGGGAAGAATACTGACTTGCGTCAATTTCATGAGGGACTCCTTTCTGATATTGTTCAAACCACCGTTTATCCACCTTAATATCCTTCTGTTATTGGTTTTCACATGTTAGTATAAACAAAAATATCGGTTATGGATATCATACTTATGGGTGAAAATACAACACAAACTCAAGCATTTAAGTTAAAAGGTCGTCTTTATACATTTACTGTATTACATGTATTAAATACGAACTCTGATGTTTTTTCGCAACAACTTGATGATACTATTGCCAAAGCTCCTAAATTATTTGAGCATACTCCCATTGTTTTTGACCTGTCTTCAGTACACCAGTTAGAGTTTGATTTGCAGCCTTTACTTCAGAGCGCGCGGGCGCATGGTATGATTCCTGTTGCCATTCAAGGAGGAAGTGTATTACATAATACTTTGGCTCAATGTCAAGGTTTGGCTGTATTGCACGCGTCTTCAACACAAGATAAACCTATTATTGAGCAGCCTATTGAAAACAACCATCAGGAATCAACAAGATCCATAACAAAATTAATTACGACACCTGTACGTTCGGGTCAGCAAGTCGTAGCAAAAGGTGTCGATCTCGTGGTTACTTCTTCAGTAAGTCATGGTGCTGAATTACTGGCGGACGGTTGTATCCATGTATATGGCGCTTTGAGAGGCAGAGCCTTGGCAGGAATTTCTGGAGATAAAGAAGCACGAATTTTTTGTCATTCACTGGAGGCAGAGTTGGTGTCAATTGCCGGGTTTTATCGTTTAAGTGATGCGATCGAGCCTTATAATGGCCCTTGTCAAATTTATTTAATCGATGAGCACATACAAATAGAGCCCTTATGATAGATGTTGTTTTTATTTCTGATCTTCATTTACATCCAGAAGATCAGGGCATTCAGGAACGGTTTAATCAATTTCTTGAATGGGCGCGAGTTTCTGTTAAAACTGTTTATATCCTGGGTGATTTTTTTCATGCGTGGGCAGGTGATGATGCAATCGATGATTGGAGCAGGGGCATTGCTCATCAGTTATTTGCTTTAAAAAAACAAGGAATTAACTTATTTTACATGCATGGCAATCGTGATTTCTTATTAGGAAAAACTTTTGCGCAATTGGCTGGATGGACTATTTTACCTGAGCCGACTGTAATCCAATTAGGGGCGGAAAAAATCTTGTTAGTCCATGGCGATCGGTATTGTACTAAAGATTTAGCGCACCAGCGTTTTAGATTGTTAACGAGAAATAGGATATTTACTACTCTTTTTTTAATTTTCCCGCTAAAATATCGTCGGCGGTTAGTAAATCAAATCCGTTATCGTAGCCAGATGAACAGCAACAAATCTATGGAAGAAATGGAAGTGGTTACTGAGGAAATTATAAAGCATATGTCATCCTATCAAGTGACCCAATTAATTCATGGTCATACTCATCAACCAGGCATAACTTCTTATCAAAATAACTCACAAAATTTAAGGCGTTACGTCCTGAGTGATTGGGATGACAAACCCCATCTATTGTGTTATCATAATACAAAAGGGCTCTATTTTGCTCATTTGTAATTTTTAGAGAGGCTGGTTATGCAAAGTAAAGACGAAGCGAATAAGCTTTTAGAAGAAAAAGCAGAGGAACTCCGTAAAAAGAGTTTTAAAGAAGAAAAAGAAGAATTTCTTTTAAACGCGAGACGTGAAGAGCAACTGGCATGGTCTAATTTTATGGCCAGGGTGAGAGAAAGCAGTAATGTCATGGACGAGAGAACAGGTAAAGAAACAACTTACTGGGATCAAATAAAGAAGTTAGCTGACGATGTAATTAATTCAGAACAAACCTCAATCAACGACTGGCGATCTAATATGATGAGTTTGTTAAATTTATTTGCTAAACTTAATAAAGCAATCAATATATCATCAAATCAAGTTTCAGCAGAGTTCTTGAATCTTATAAAAGGTGAAACCAACTACTCACCTACTCTTAAAGCTTTAAACCAAATACCGCTCATTAGGGCTATAACTCACCCTAAAGAGATTGTATATCAAGGAGTTAAGGCAGCGATACTTCATGCAATTAAAGGTGAAGGTGAGTTTGATGTTGAAGCTTTCAAACAGAAAGTTACATTTGAAGACGGAAAAGTTAAAATCGCCCGTTTGACTTATGCAGATGATGGGATTCCCTTAGAAAATGAAGATAAGGCAAGAAAAGCATTTAACAAGTTTGTTGAAATTTGGTTAATGGAAAATGAGTATGTACCTAGTCCTCAAAAAGATGGAACTTATGTCCATTTTGCGAGTGGTGCCGTATTGGATCAGGATACATTTAATAGATTGAATGATCCTCAAGCAAAAACAAATTTAGGGAAGTTTCTAGATGCTAATGCCAAATTTAAATTTGAGGATGAAGCAGAAGCGCAGTCAGGATTGACTCCTAATAACTCCTAGTTAATTTTTATTAAAATTTGGTGTTCTATTTAGATTGCGGTATTCCGCTATGAAAGCGAAATACCGTATCAGTTGCTAAAATAAAATCATTTTCTAAAGATAAAAACAGTTTTAAACGTTGTTCTATATCCCTGCCATATAATTTTGCCAAGCGCAGATAATCTTCAAAATGACGTGCTTCCGATCTGATTAAAGTAGCGTAAAATTTTACTAAGTCCTGATCCTCAAGGTAGGGGATAATTGCATGAAAACGCTCGCAAGAGCGGGCTTCGATAATGGCACCGATAATCAGCTGATCACATAAGCGTTGAAGGACATTTCTGCTTGTAACCTGTCTATGCATGTGCGTAGCGTATCCTGATGGTTGCAAGGGACAAAATTGAATCCCTTTTTGGGACATTAGGTTAATGACTTTTTCAAAATGAAGTAACTCTTCGCGAGCTAAAGGCGACATTACTTCAATCAACTCCTTTTTTTCCGGATATTTGCTGATAAAATTAATAGCCGTTGCTGCAGCTTTACGCTCACAATGTGCATGATCAATTAATAATAAGGGAATATGCTCTGCGGCGAAATCCAACCATACTTGCGGTGTTTTTACTTGGAGAAAGTCATTTAATAATTGTAAATCAATATCTAATCGTTTTAACATCTGCAAAATACACTATACTTATCAAATAAATTGTCTTATATCATAGGATCTTTTTACAATTCTACTATTTTGGCCGCAAGGCATTGATTTTCTGTGCTCCGATCCCTACATGCTTTTATGTATGCTGTGCGCGGTGCTCGAAAAATCAAAGCATTGCTGCTCAATCCAGCTCATTGTAAATAGATCTATACTTTGAAAAATTTGAATCGGATGAAAAATGAACGGGGAAGAAATTGATAATGAATTAAGCAATTGGTTTTCAACTTACGGAATAATAACGGCTGAACGTATATTAGGTAGGTACAAAGTCAATCTGGCACAAACTGAATTAGTAGTAGCTATTAAAAGTCCATTTAGTTTTTATCATCGAATGTTGCAGGTTCCATTAAAAAGTGTACTTAATGGCATTATCTTGCAACAAGCAAATGATTATCATGTTTATGTGCAAAAATTATTTATTGATTATTTATTGTCTGGGGAAAATTCTAAAGGAGAAGAAGCCCAAGGTGCTTCAACACGTGAAGTTATAGAAAAAGAACGACAACAATTAGTTTCGCTAGGGGATGAGTTTAATAATGTGCGAGGAGAACATGATTATTTGATTGCTACCAGTCAAGCTGCTTTGATAAAAATAGCTCAAATATTCAACTCAGAGTTGGAAAAAGCGATCACCTCATTAAAAAATGTACTTAAGAGTTCGGGTTTCTCAGAGAAAAAAAGTAAAATTCGGCAAGCAATTAATCATGCTTTGATTTATTGCAATATGACAGAAGTCCAAAACAATAAATATCTTTTTATAGATAAAATGAACGAGATACTTAATGTCTCATTATCGGACGATTTAAAGGAGAAAATTACAAACATTTTGTCCGAAATTTTGCAAATTGATTTGGATTTTGATGAGCAGATAAGTGATTTTGTTGCACAAACCGAAGAATTAAGCAGGACGGCTAATTCTTACCGTAATCTATTTTATGAGACGATTCTACGCGTTGTCGATTTATTAAAATCATTACCTGAGTATAAAATTAATCCTGAGCAAGATGCTATTAATCGAGAGCCCTTATACTTTGACAAGAATATAGGGGCGTTATGATCATCGAGACTCTAATTAATATAAAAAAGAATTTATATTAGCCATATAGCCTGCATTTCATGTATAATATTGCACTTTAACTAACCCCCCTGGAGTGCATGATGGCAAAAGAAACAACGTTGTCAATTATTAAACCTGATGCAGTAGCTAAATCTGTTATTGGTCAAATCTATGCTCGTTTTGAAAATGCGGGTCTAAACATAATCGCTGCAAAAATGATGCAACTTTCTCGTGAACAAGCGGAAAATTTTTATGATATTCATCGCGCACGTCCTTTCTTTAAAGATTTAGTTGAGTTCATGATCTCTGGCCCAGTAATGATTCAGGCATTACAAGGTGAAAATGCAGTAATGAAAAACAGGGAAATTATGGGTGCAACAAACCCTAAAGAAGCTGCACCTGGAACTATACGCGCTGATTTTGCAGACAGTATTGATGCTAATGCAGTCCATGGCTCAGATAGCCTTGAAAACGCGGCTCGTGAAATTGCCTTTTTCTTTGAACCACATGAAATTTGTGAAAGATAAGAATAGAGCTAATGGCATTTTAGTTAAATAGATAGCGTAGCCTGGAGGCAAAGCCGGAGTTCGGGGAGGAATTTCAACTCCGAGCTCCGCTGTCCTCTACCCAAGCCACATTATTTTAACATATGTCATTAAGTTTGGAGCAAAAATGACACAAAAAGTAAATCTGCTTGATTACAATTATCAACACATGCGTGAACTGCTAAATAGCTGGGGAGAACAACCTTACCGAGCTCAACAGATCATACAATGGATTCATCAGGCCGGTTTTACTGATTTCACAAAAATGACAAATCTTAGCAAAGCCTTAAGAGTAAAACTGGCACAGCTATCGTGTATTAAATTACCAGAAATTGTTGCTTGTCAAAAATCCAATGATGGCACCCATAAATGGCTTTTGAAACTGGAGTGCGGTAATTGTATTGAGACGGTATTTATTCCGGAAAGCAATCGTGGAACTTTATGTGTTTCTTCACAAGTAGGGTGTGCATTGAATTGCTCTTTTTGTTCTACTGCAAAACAAGGTTTTAATCGTAATTTATCCACAGCCGAAATTATCGGCCAAGTTTGGTTGGCAGTCCGTGAATTATCACAACAAGAAGGAATTCATGACAAGAAAATAACAAATGTGGTAATGATGGGCATGGGAGAACCCTTACTTAATTTTGATAATGTTGTAGCAGCAATGAATATTATGATGGATGATTTTGCTTATGGATTATCAAAACGTCGCGTTACTTTAAGCACTTCAGGCGTTTTACCTGATCTAGAACGTTTAAGAGAAATTAGTCCTGTTGCTTTGGCTGTTTCGTTGCATGCACCGAATGATGAATTAAGAAATGAACTTGTTCCTATAAATAAGAAATATCCATTGAGTCAATTGATGGCCTTATGTAAAAGCTATTTTAAAAATGAACCTCGAAGAAAGGTAACTTTTGAATATGTAATGCTCAAGGGAGTCAATGATCAACCAGAGCATGCAAATCAATTGATAAAGTTGTTGCGAAATATTCCAGCAAAAGTCAATTTAATTCCTTTTAATCCTTTTCCGATGACACATTATGAGCGCTCATCTCAGGAAGCAATTGATGCATTTAGAGATAGGTTAATCGCTCATGGTATTAATACGATTACTCGAAAAACACGAGGCGATGATATTGATGCGGCATGCGGGCAATTAGCCGGAGAGGTTAAGGATAGAACAAGTCGTTCTCAAAGATGGCAAAAATTGCATTTCATATCGAAAACAAACCAAGAGCAGCAAGCAGCAGAATAATGAGCTATGCTTTGGGTTTAGCAAAGTTATAAGTTCGGAAACTACAATAAAATTATTATTTGTGACAAGTTATTTTTTATTTATTTGTAAGCGGTTATAATGCGCATTCATTTCAAACCTTAGTGTGAAATACTGTGTTAAAAAAGTTTTATCTCTTGCTTGTTATAACGTGCCTGTTTTTGCAGGCATGCGTACATGATGAAGAAAGTGAGAAGCAAAATTTTAAAAAGACTGATCTCAGTAAGGCTGCATCATATAATATTCAGTTAGGATTAGGCTATTTAAAGCAAGGGGATAGGCCAAGAGCGAAAAAGAAGATCCTAACTGCATTGGAGCAAGAGCCTACTTCACCTGATGTAAATTCTGCAATGGCTTATTATTTTGAACAAACCAAAGAATTAGATCAGGCGGAGAAATATTATTTGAAAGCCATATCACTAGCAAAAAATGGAGGCGCACAGCTTAACAATTACGGTGCTTTTTTATGTCGACAAGGTGATTATAAAAAGGCTGAAAATTACTTTTTAAAAGCAGTTAACGATTTAAAGTATTTGCATACTGCAGGAGCTTATGAGAATGCAGGCCTTTGTGCTTTATCAACACCTAATGAAGATAAGGCTAAGCTTTATTTTGTAAACGCATTAAATCAGGATCCTTCACGGAAAGTGTCTTTTTATGAATTGCTAAAACTTGAAATTAAAGCCAAACATGATGCAGAGGCATTTGCTCTAGTACAAAAGCATTCTGACTTAGTTTTGAATGACAGGGTATTATTATCATTAGCCAAAGAGGTTTCTGATAAAGTTGGGCAACACACTTTAGCCGCAGAATATGAACAAAGCATGAATAATTTGAATTCCAATATCGATAATAGTGGAGTAAATAATGAATACAACAACCACACTGGATGAGAATGTAGCAGAGTATAATAATCCAGGCGAGCAACTTGCCAGTATTCGCCAACAAAAAGGATATACCGTTGAATACGTTGCCAATAAATTACACTTAAGGGTTCGTATTATTGAATTAATTGAAAATAATGAATTTCATTTATTACCTGAGCCCGTTTTTGTTAAAGGATATTTGCGTGCTTATGCTAAATTACTCGGTACATCTCCCGAGCCTTATCTGGCAATATTTAATGCTCAGTTTGTTGTTGAGAAAAAAACTGATAGAGCCCTCTTATGGCAGCAAAGTAAACGTGAATCATATAAAGTGGAACATATTATTCGTTGGTTTACAATTTTATTTGCCCTAGGTGTGATTGTGGCTGTAGGAATTTGGTGGCAAAAAAACAGAGATACGCAACAGATATTTTCGACGAAGACGGCTCCTGTTGATTTATCATTAAATCAAATACCAACAATTGAAACCAAAGAACTTAAACTCACTGATATATCAAAAATGCAATCTTTGCTAAACCCAAAACCGGAAATGTCTCCTTTGGAGAAGATAGGTGACTGAACGAATTCAAGCAATACGTGGAATGAATGATATTTTGCCTGAGACAATGGTATTTTGGCGTTCCATCGAACAGATTTTTGTGAGCGTTTTGTCCAGTTATGGTTATCAGGAAATACGTTTTCCACTTATTGAAAGCACCCAGCTATTTAAACGGACTATAGGTGAGGTTACGGATATAGTCGAAAAAGAAATGTATACTTTTAATGACTTAAACGGGGATAGTATTACCTTAAGACCTGAGGGAACAGCTGGCTGTGTTCGCGCTTGCCTGCAAAATGGGCTTTTGCATAATCAGCAACAAAAATTGTGGTATATGGGACCAATGTTTCGTCATGAAAGACCACAGAAGGGAAGATATAGACAGTTCAATCAATTAGGTGTTGAAGCATTTGGTATGCCAGGTGCAATGGTTGAGTTAGAGTTGATTTCTATATGCCGTAAGTTTTGGGAGCACTTGGGATTTGCAGATTTTATTCAGTTACAAGTGAATACCCTAGGCGAATTAACCGAGCGTCATCATTATAAAAAAATTCTTGTTGAGTATTTGCTCGATCATGAAAATCAGTTGGATGAAGACAGTAAACGCAGGTTAACTCGAAATCCACTGCGAATTTTGGACAGTAAAAATCCAGAGATGCAACAGTTATTGGCTAATGCACCCAAATTGATTGATGTTCTTGGCGAAAAAAGTCGCGCACATTTACAGTCTTTCTGTGATGGTTTGGATGCATTAAAGGTACCTTACGTCATTAATCCCGTTTTGGTGAGAGGTCTGGATTATTACGGGCATACTGTGTTTGAGTGGGTTACTGATAAATTAGGAAGTCAATCTACAGTATGTGCTGGAGGACGATACGATATACTGGTAGAACAATTAGGCGGCAACCCCACTCCTGCAGTAGGCTTTGCATTAGGTATTGAAAGAATATACCTGCTTATGGAAACCTTGGGTCTTTTGCAACAAGAGAGTAAAAAGAACGCATTATATTTTATTGCTACGAATGATCAGGCTGTGGTACGAGGTCTTGTGATTTCCGAATGGATACGTAAGGCCTATCCGAAGATAGAGGTATCAGTAAATACAGCAGGCGGCAGTTTTAAAAGCCAATTCAAAAAAGCAGATAAAAGCGGTGCACGACTGGCTTTAATTTTAGGTGAAGATGAATTGGCTAATGAGCAAATTAGTGTAAAAGATTTACGTAATGAGACTGAACAAATTACGGTAGATCAAAATATGATTAATCAGGTCTTAAAAGATTATTTAGAGTGAGTGTAGGAGAATATTATGTCAGTGTATATGACTGAAGAGGAACAACTAGAATCGATAAAAAAATGGTGGAAGCAATACGGTAATCTAGTCACCGTAGTATTATCGCTTGTACTCTTTGGTATTGCCGGCTATAGATATTTGCATTGGCATCAAGCAAAGATTACTCAACAAGCTTCTATTGCCTATGAACAAATGATGATCGCTCTTTCAAATCAAAATATCAAAGGGGTAAGAGCCTACGCTAATGAACTTATTCAACAGCATAGTAGCACAGTTTACGCTGATGCGGCGCATCTGACACTTGCGAAAATTTATGTATCAAAAAATAAACTGGACACAGCTACAGATGAGCTGAAATCAGTTGCTACAAATAGTAAAATGCCGTCTTTAAAGCAAATTGCTAAAATTCGTATGGCGCGCATCTTTGCAGCAGAAAAGTCTTATACAAATGCTCTTAAAGAATTAAGCAATATTGATGATAAAACTTATTTACCTGTTATTAATGAATTAAAAGGCGATATTTATGGGGCTACAGGCCAATATCAGGAGGCTATGAGTTCCTATAAACTGGCTTTAGATGAAGTAAAAAATAACGGGATGGGTAATTTATTTTTGGAAATGAAAACTAATGAGATAGCAAGTAAATCGCACTCAATGATTTCTGGAGATAAAAAAGTAGAGTCTGCATAAATGTTACAGCCTGAGGTGTAACAGATGAAGATGTTTTTTTATTGATATATTTGTAAAAATTGAGGTTTAATTTTCGTGAAAATGAAATTATTTATTTTAATTCTCTGTGCTTTAGTCCAAGGATGTTCAAAACTTGATGATTATATGTTGGGTAAAGACAACACGCCAAAACCTAAAGAACTCAAGCTAATAAAGGATAAAATTAAAGTTGAGCAAAACTGGACGGTTGCTGTAGGTAAGTCATCTAAAAATAAAGAATATTTAAGGATGAAACCAGTAGTTAAGAGTGGAATTATTTATACCGCTGATGCCAGTGGCTTAGTTCGTGCTATTTATAAGCATAATGGCGAGGTGAAATGGACTACGGCATTGAAACATGGCTTAGTTAGTGGCCCTGCTGTAGCCAGTGGCTATATCGTTGTGGGTACCAATAACTCGTCATTGGTTGTATTAAATAAAAGCAACGGTAATAAATTATGGCAAAAAAAGGTTACTGGTGAAATTTTATCACCACCGGCTATTTTAGGTGGAAAAGTTATCGTGAAGACGATTGACGGCAAAGTTTATGCATTTAACACAGCAGATGGCAAACAAATATGGATGGCAGAACATGGTTCACCCAGTTTAATCTTGAAGGCAAGCTCATCACCCATTGGCATGGGAAATTTGGTGTTGATTGGTTTTTCTGATGGGAAATTGGATGCCTTGGATGTAAAAACGGGTCGTGTTATGTGGCAGCGCAGCATTGCTTACGCATCAGGCCCAAGTGATGTGGAGCGATTGGTTGATATTGATGCGGATCCAATTGTGGAAAATAATGTGGTTTATCTCGCCAGCTATCAAGGTTACGTGGGCGCACTGTCTTTGTCAGATGGACAATTTATTTGGAGAAAACCGGGTTCCGTATATAAAAATATGGTCTTAAGCGGTAATACCTTGTATATAACAGACAGTCATGATGTCATTTGGTCTATTGATAAACGTAATGGTCAAGTGAATTGGAAACAGACTGGTTTAAAAGCGAGAATACTCACTGAACCTGCGTTAATTAAAAATGATTTAGTAGTAGGTGATAAAACTGGCTATCTACATTTTATTGATGCTCAAACAGGTGAAATTATAGCTCGCTCAAAGGTTTCTGCAGGCGTCAGTATTTCTCCAAGCGTAGTTGGAAGAAAGTTATTTGTTTTAACAGACAATGGAATGCTTAATCAATTATCTGTGAGTTAATAAATGATCCCTGTGATTGCACTTGTTGGACGTCCTAATGTTGGCAAGTCTACTTTATTTAATAGACTTACCAAGACTCAAGATGCACTTGTTGCTGACTTTCCTGGTTTAACTCGTGACAGACAGTATGGTCAGGCTCAACATGATAATAAACACTATATCGTTGTTGATACTGGCGGTATAGGTGTTGATGATATTGCTGTTGATAATTTAATGTCCAAACAATCGGAGATAGCCCTTAATGAGGCTGATATTGTGCTTTTTTTGGTTGATGGACGAGCTGGTTTGACTGGAATAGATGAAAAAATTGCCGGTAATTTGCGTAAATTAAATAAAAAAGTCCACCTTGTTATTAATAAAACCGAAGGGCTGGATGATGATGTTGCTTGTGCTGATTTCCATGCTTTAGGAATTGCTGATATCCATTCTATTTCTTCATCGCATGGCAGTGGTATTGGAACGTTGCTTGATGAAGTTCTGGCACCATTTACAACTCAAGCAGATAAAATTGAAGAGGATGATGTAATTAAAATCGCCTTTGCTGGTCGTCCTAATGTCGGAAAATCAACTTTAATTAATCGAATTTTGGGTGAGGAACGAGTCGTTGTTTATGATATGCCTGGTACTACTAGAGATAGTATTGCAATTCCTTTTGTTAGGGATGAGCAAAATTATATTTTGATTGATACTGCAGGTGTACGTAGAAAATCTCGAATTGATGAAAAAATAGAAAAATTCTCTGTGATCAAAACGCTTCAAGCGATTAAAGCGTCTAATGTATGCTTGCAGGTTCTGGATGCTAGAGAGGGTATTACCGATCAAGATATGAATTTGCTCGGTTTTATTATTGAATCGGGTAAAGCCTTGGTTATTGCGGTGAATAAGTGGGATGGTTTGGATGAAGAGCATAAGGAAAATGTTAAAAGTGAATTGTCCAGAAGATTACATTTTGCAAATTTTGCAAAAATTCGGTTTATATCGGCCTTGCATGGCAGTGGTGTTGGGGGATTATTTAAAGATATAAATGAAGCTTATGCTTCAGCAATTCAATCTTTTTCAACGCCCCGGTTAACTCGTTTACTTCAAGATATCAGCACGAAACATACCCCTCCTTGTGTGAATGGTCGCAGGATAAAATTGAGGTATGCCCATCTTGGAGGTCACAATCCGCCAGTAGTTGTAATTCATGGGAATCAATTAGCTGATTTACCTGATAGCTATAAACGTTATCTGAACAATGAATTTATTAAACATCTGGGATTAATCGGAACTCCTTTAAAATTGGAGTTTAAAGGCGGAACAAATCCTTTTGCCAATAAAAAAAATAAATTATCACAACGGCAAGTGAATAAGAAAAGAAGGTTAATGAGTCATATTAAAAAGAGGGCAAAAAGCAAAAAATAACAACCTTTTCGCGCTAGATTTTGTTATAGACTATTTCTTGGGACTTGAGTCTGGATCTGGATTTTCTTTTTGAATTTGCTCAAACATTTTTCTAGTAGACGTCTTGAAGTGAAAAAAGCTACTCCGTGGTGTATCAATAATTTGAGCATTTTCTTCGTGCTCAATGTACTGTTTAATATCATCCATTAAATCGTGTAAATTATGTTTGCCACCTGTTAATTTATCATATTGTTGTTGATAGAGAGTCTTTAATAATTCAAATTTTTTATAGCTTTCGTCCATTCCCTTACTTGAAGCAGACTTCGCTATTTGATCTATCCTTTTATACATGCGGTTCAAAATTTTCCACTCTTGCCTGTTTTCAGCATTTTTTAAAACTGGAGGCGGTGGAGGATATATAAATAATTTGTCACTTATCTTGCCATTACTTAAGTGTGTTTTAAATGGAAGCGATCTAAGAAAAAATGAAGAAATATTAGGTAATGATTCTGCGCTCATAGTGACTTGAGTGATATGTTTTGCAGCTGTTCTACAGTTATTATCTAATGAAATTCCTTGTCTGATTTGTTCTGGATCATAACCAGTACTTCTTCTATCTGAATCTGAGAGATTTAGATCTTCAATTCTATTTGTTTTTGAGGTTGCCATATGGTCTAACCATATAAATCTTATTTCTTCATCTTCCTCTGAATGCTCACCTCTATTTAACCATGTTGAAGGAATAGCAAAGGCTGCTGCATTGGATTTGTATTTATTTTTCAAGTCTGCTAAGAATTGAATAAGATTTTTATATTGAGTTTTTGATATAGTAAACGCTTGTATGTCAATGAGACTTCGACTTTTTAGGGGCATTCGTTCGTTGGTTAGATATGTGCCCATAAGCCCACCCCTACGACCAAACATTCCAATGACAAATTGTTCTTGGGTTTCAGAGTCCTTAACACCTACTATCATATATGAGTGATTTTTATAACCACACACTGCCATGAAAAATTCAGGTTTTTTGCAAGTAAAACTACCTTGATCGTATTTATATCGCATACATCTAAAGCCAAAAGAATATATCTTATATTACTAGATAATTATATAACCTATTAGATGAAAATTAAATTAAAATGAATAAAAGCAAAGCCAATTAAGGTCGTTGAATTCAGCATAGGAAAAGACCAAAACCATCAAAATTGTTTCTTGGTTGAGTGAAAAATATCGGATCGTGGCGACGCGAAACGAGATTTGCATAATTATCCTGTAGTAACATTACGGATAATTTTTAAATCCGTAATGTTACTACATCACATGGCGCATGATTGACTGCAGCATGTGCTGTACTTCCCAAAAATGAGTGCAAAGCAGAAGAAGAATGACTACCAATAACAATAAGCTGACAATCGAGCTCTTTAACTTTATTAAAAATATGCTCTTTAACCGAGCCTACTTCAACAAACTGTTGTTCCCGTGGAATATTAAAATTTTCGCCTATTAAGGCTAATACGGTCTGCGCATCATCTTTGGCTGGGTTGGCTAACTCTGCAAAACCAAGTCCTTGAGCCAATTGGAAACTGGCTGGCAGTTCAATGACATGTAACAAGTATAATTTAGCGTCAAATTGTTTTGCAATCGCGATTGCTTTTTCTGTGAGATGATTATGTTCATTAAGCAAATCCGTAGCAAATAAAATATTCTTATACATAGCAGCCTCACAATTGAATGTATTAATCTAAATGATAGTCGATTCCTGGGTATAAGTACCTATTTTACATCATAAAATATGAAATAATTTAAGCTGAAAGTTAATGGATGGTATTTATTGTGCACTTTTAGACAAAGGCAACCCTGAATACTAGATACTTGCTAATTAAATAATCAAGACTATCGCTTTGAGAGTTTATGGAGCTTTAGTTTGTAATTAGGATTTATTTCAATTAGGGGAATTAAGACAAAATTTCTAGATTGTATGTATGGATGAGGTATTACCAGTTTTTTAGAGTGAATGACTTGATCCGCATATAATAGAATATCAATATCAATAACTCTGGGGCCCCAGCGTTTTTTTCGAGTACGTCCCTGTTTTTTTTCAATTTTTTGGCAAGCGTAAAGTAGTTCTAAGGGAGATAAAAGCGTAAAGAGCTCGAGCACTGCATTGCAAAAGTCCTGTTGGCCTTGTAATCCCCAAGCTTTATTCCAATAAAAGGATGAAATTTTGGTAACCACCGTAGAATGCAAAGCTTTTATGGATTTAATTGCTTTTCGCAGTTGGCGCTCGGGCATGTGCTGATTTGATCCCAAGCCTAAATAACAAATATTCATTGTGCGTCACTAGCTTTAATACTTTTAGGTTTTTTACGGCGGCGTTTTCGTTTCGGTAAGTCAGGTGCGAGCTGAGCAACCATTTTAGTTTGTTCTGCTTCGTCTGCATCTTGAAATGCTGTCCACCATTGTGCAAGCTCCATGGATTCGTCACCTGCAAGAGCACGTAATGCCATAAAATCATAAGCCGCTCTAAAACGTGGATGTTGTAAAAGGTTAAAGGCTCTTCCTCCAAGTCTCTTGGCAAAACGGTACTGTAACAACCAGATCTCACGAATAATTTGCGTATAGCGCTTAGGGATTGAAATTATTTTATTTTGCTCTGCAAGGACAAGCGACATCGCTTTTTCTATAGAAGGAAGCGGGTCTACTCCCGTTTTTTGTAACTCCTTGGCACACTCAATCATAGGAAACCATAAGAGAACTGCAAATAAAAATGCAGGTGTTACCGGTTTTTCTTCATGAATACGAATATCTGTATTCTCAAGAGCGATTGTTAATAACGCGTTTACGGGATAAGTACCGTTTAATAGAATATGAGTTTGAGGACATAGATGTTGAAACAAGCCATATTGTATGAGCAATCCTTGCACTGTTACTGCATTACCACATTGGTATAACTTGGTCATTTCATCGAATAAACGTGAACTGGAAACATGAGTAATAAGATGACTAATTTCAGGAAAGGGCGCTTCAGTTTCTCGCGCAAGTTTAAAATTTAATTTTGCACTAAAGCGAATTGCACGTAACATACGTACGGGGTCTTCCTGATAACGTTTTCTTGGATCACCAATCATACGAATGAGTTTTTCTTCGACATCTTTTACACCACCAGTAAAATCAATAATCGATGAATCGTTGATATTGTAGTAAAGTGAGTTAATTGTGAAATCACGTCTCCAGGCATCTTCATCAAGGGAACCATAAGCATTATCCCGAACTAACATACCTCGTTCATTTGTTAGCTGACTCTCATCAATAGCCACATGACTTCTAAAGGTAGCAACTTCAATAATTTCACGATGGAAGAGTATGTGAACAAGCTTGAACCGACGACCAATAATTCGTCCATTTCTAAATAAATTTTTAACTTGATTAGGCGTTGCATCTGTAGCTACATCAAAATCTTTGGGGGCTTTATGCAGCAATAAATCTCTGACGCTACCTCCAACAATGTATGCCTGAAAACCAGCACCAATTAAGCGGTTAAGCACCTTGAGCGCATTGCTGCTAATGTCCGCTTTAGATATGGAATGTTTATTCCTTGGGATTATATAAGCTGAAGCAACAGGTTGCACATGAGCTCTGTTTCTCTTTAGCAGCTTTTTAATAAATTTGATGATCTCTGTATCTCACATTAATAAAACGCAGATATTATATCGAAGCAAAAGGATAAAGTGAATCATTTACCTTAATAAACATCAGGTTTCAATAAAGTTTATGTTGTAGATTGCAGAAAGATATAGGTAGATATCAGGTTAAGAGTATATTATATGGTTTTTCAATTTCTGATATCAGAGAATTTGATGTATTTTATTGACATTACAGTAAGCTTAATCGTCTTAGTCATATTAGAAATTGTTTTGGGAATTGATAATCTGGTTATTTTATCTATCCTTTCTGAAAGATTACCTCCCAAACAGAGAAAAAAGGCAAGGCGTTGGGGACTTACACTTTCCTGGGTTATGCGTTTGATTTTATTAGCAGTAGCGGTTGATTTAATCAAATGGACTAAACCATTACTTTATGTAGCTCAAATGCCTTTTTCTGTGCGTGATTTTTTTCTCATGGGTGGTGGTGCTTTTCTAATTTGGAAAGCAACAGAGGAAATTCATCAGGATGTGACCGCAGAGCCAGTATTAACGGGTGAAATAAAGACAGCAGCATTTAAAGCTACCTTTAAAGGGGTTATTTTCCAAATTGCACTCATGGATATTATATTTTCTTTAGATAGTGTATTAACCGCAGTGGGGTTAACTTCACATTTTTGGGTAATGGCTGTTGCAATTACGTGCGCTATACTCATTATGATTTTTGCCAGTGAATCAGTAAGTGCATTTATTAAAGAATATCCTACAATCAAAATGCTTGCGCTAAGTTACTTAATTTTGATTGGTATGGTGCTCGTTGCGGATGGATTTTCTTTCCATATTCCTCGGGGATATATTTATTTTGCTATGGGTTTTTCGTTGGGAGTGGAATCTCTGAATTTGATAAAACATTCCCGAAAAAAACGAAAACATCGTTCAGGAAATTAATTATGTTGTTTGTTAAGGCGTTTCATATTATTACTATGGTTGCTTGGTTTGCTGGGTTATTTTACTTACCCAGATTATTTGTTTATCACGCCGATACGCACGATGAGACAAGTCTTATTCGTTTTAAAATAATGGAAAGAAGACTTTATTATGGAATAACCTGGCCTGCCGCAATACTGACAACTTTATTGGGATTATGGCTTTTCAGTTATAATCCATCTTATTACTTAAAGGCAGGATGGATGCACGCCAAATTGAGTCTTGTAGTTATTTTATGGATTTACCACGTGTTATGTGGGCATTATTTAAAGGCATTTGCACAGAATAAAAATCAAAAAAGCACTCGTTTTTTTCGTATTTATAATGAAATGCCGACTTTATTACTGATAGGAATTGTGATCTTAGTTGTGGTAAAACCATAGAAGTTCTTGCCTGGATCCCGCACGCTGCACCCAGGCTACGATTGATTTATTCCATTTCAACCATATCAAAATCTTCTTTTCCTGCACCGCAATCTGGACAAAACCAATTTTCGGGTACATCTTCCCAACGCGTACCGGGTTCAATCCCATCTTCAGGCCATCCCTCAGCTTCGTCATAAATAAAACCACAGATGACACAAATATATTTTTTATACTCTTGCATGATAATACTCGTTTAAAAGAGCGTAATTTAGCTATTGTGGGCTTCGATGTAAAGATAAAGTGCTTTTTTTGCTAATTTTTAAGAATATCTGTAATATTATATCGCATAATTATGGAGATTTTTTATGACTCGTTCAACAGATTTATTTCACCAAGCCCAAATGTTTATCCCTGGAGGCGTTAATTCACCAGTGCGTGCGTTTAAAGGTGTTGGTGGCGATCCACTTTTTTTTAAACAAGGTAAAGGTGCTTATCTTGTTGATGTAGATAATAATGAATATATTGATTATGTCGGATCTTGGGGACCATTAATCCTCGGGCATTGCCATCCAGCTGTAATTGAAGCAGTGAATAAAGTGCTTCATAGTGGTATGAGTTTTGGAGCACCTACTGAACTTGAAATACAACTGGCTGAAAAAATTATCTCTTTAATTCCATCAATTGAAAAAGTGCGCATGGTGAACTCTGGCACGGAAGCTACAATGACTGCGATTAGACTGGCTCGTGGTGTAACCAAGAAAAATAAATTTATTAAATTTAATGGTTGTTATCATGGACATAGCGACAGTTTGTTAGTTAAAGCAGGTTCTGGCCTCCTTACATTAGGCATTCCTTCAACCCCAGGAATTCCACAAAGTGTTACAGAGCATACTTTAACTGCAAATTTCAATGATCTAAAACAAACGGAACAATTATTTGAAAAATTTCCTGATGATATTGCTGCAGTAATATTGGAGCCTGTAGCTGGAAACATGGGTTTTGTTTTGCCTGAGCCTGAATTCCTGAAAGGATTGCGTCAATTATGTGATCAATATAAAACTTTACTGATCTTTGATGAGGTAATGACTGGCTTTAGAGTAGGGCTAACAGGGGCCCAAGGGATCTTTGGAGTTACTCCTGATATTACTACCCTTGGTAAAGTGATTGGTGGGGGCATGCCTGTGGGTGCGTTGGGCGGCAAAGCAGAGATCATGTCCTTTTTGGCTCCCGAGGGACCTGTTTATCAAGCAGGTACATTATCTGGAAACCCATTAGCTATGGCTGCAGGTCTTGCAACTTTATCTGAAATTGAAAAGCCAGGATTTTTTGCTAAATTAAGTCAAATTACTCAATCGTTAACTATGGCATTGGCTTCTGTTGCTGAAACATTAAACATCCCATTTTTTACTGCTTCATTAGGTGGAATGTTCGGCTTTTGTTTTACTGAAAAAAAACATATTGCTGATTATGCGGACATTGCTGCATCAGATGAGGTTTTATTTAAAAAGTTTTATCATGGAATGTTAGAGCAAGGGGTTTATTTCGCTCCTTCCATGTATGAGGCTGGATTTGTTTCCAGCGCACATGGAGAGAGCGAAATTAGTAAAACACAAATTGCTGCCGAGAAAGTTTTAAATCAATTAAAAAGATAACAGGTTCTAAGGTGTTTTATAATTTGGGTGCAGTGCAGTGGAATCTGTGGAGGGGAATATGAATAACTCTCAATTTTGTGTTTTGCTGTATCGCTCCCAAAATGAAATCCAGACTCATTTATGGAGCAAAAAAAGATAAAAAATAAATTTTTAAAATACCTAGACAGTAATTTTTTCACATGTCATATTCAGAGACGTTCTTTAACAAGGAAGTAATATGATGTCGGTCATGTCATATAAAAAAGAATTTATACAGTCAATGCCGCAAGGGATTGTTCCTCTTTTTTTTATTCAGATTGTTTCTACGTTAAGCTTCAGTGTTCTTTATTCAACGCTTGTTTTATACATGGAAGGGCGGTTAGGGCTTCAGGTCAGCACTGCTAACAGCGTCATGGGTGTTTTTATTGCTTTTAATTACGGGTTGCATTTGCTTGGTGGTTTTTGGGGCGGGCGTTTGCTCTCTAATCGCGCATTGTTTTGCGCGGGAATGGTGGCGCAAATTATAGGGTGTATCCTATTGTCATTTGGTAATATTTCATTTCTTTATTATGGATTGGCGGCTTTTTTAACGGGTTCTGGTTTGAACGTAACTTGTTTAAATTGCATGTTAACTCAACGTTTTTCTCCAGAAGATACCCGACGTGAGACAGCATTTCTCATGAATTATGCGGGTATGAACATTGGGTTTTTTGTTGGTTTTAGCTTAAGTGGATTATTTCAGCTGACTCAGAACTATGAACGACTTTTTCTTCTTAGCAGCTTGGGAAATTTGATTGCATTAATTATTTGTTTATATTGTTGGCAACAATTGTCAGATAAAGAAACGATTTTTTCTAGAAAAGATAAGATGTCCCAAAAAAAAGCTGTTCTTTTAGGTGTTCTTCTGATTGTGTTACTCCCATTCCTTTTAAGCCAAATGCTTCAGTATGCAGATTGGGCTAAAAAACTGGTATTAGTCACAGGCCTGGTAATGTTGGGTGTAATTTTGTATTTGGCAAGACAACAATCAATAAAAGAAGCAAGAGATAAAATAGTTGCTTTTGCTGTACTTATGATTGTAGGAACTGTCTTTTGGATGCTTTATCAAATAGCACCCATGGGTCTTACGGTCTTTATTGACCATAATGTACAGCGTGATTATGCAAACTGGATAATTCCACCACAATGGTTCCAAAATATTAATACAGTAGCTATTGTTATTGGAGGGCCATTATTAGGGATTTTGCTACATAAGATGCGCAAAAATGGGGTGCAAATTAATATCCCTACTCAATTTGCATTGGCATTGCTTTTTATTGGTATTGCTTTTGTAATATTACCCATTGGTATCGCTTACGCCAACTATGAAGGGTTGGTGAATCCCTGCTGGATTATTTTGAGTTATATTTTGCAGAGCATTGGTGAACTTTTAATATCCCCAATTGGTTATGCTATGATAGGATATTTAGCCCCTTCATCATTACAAGGTGTGATGATGGGAATGTGGATGTTAAATACGGGCGTGGGTGCGGCCTTGTCTAGCTACAGTTCAAACATGATGATTGAAGGGCAAGAGAGCGTTTCCCCTTTAGTAACTAATGATGGTTATAGCCATGTGTTTTTAATGTTAGGTTTATTTGCAATTGGTTCTTCAATTGTACTTTTTATCCTAGCTGCCAAGCTACGGGAGTTGATCCGGGAAAATAAACCAACTGAATTACAAGAAGCCAAAGAGATGGCTGCTAATCGAGTGGTTGTATGTGAGTAATTTTTTTGTACCTATTAATAAGGCAGAGGTAGAGTGGCATGGAAATCTGCCTTTCTCAAAACAATATGATGATATTTACCATTCTTCCGAAGGTGGGATTAATCAAGCACTTTATGTGTTTATTGATGGAAATAATTTAATCAATCGTTGGCAATCTTTTTTTCCTGATGAGCCGCAAAGATTTACCATAGCAGAAACTGGTTTTGGAATTGGCTTAAATTTCCTTGTAAGTTGGTGTTTGTGGGAACAACATGCTCCCAAGTCATGTCAATTACATTTTATTTCCTGTGAAAAACACCCTTTGTCTCTTGCTGACTTAACGAAAAGTCTTGCGTCTTGGCCACAATTAGAAAAGCAAGCCCAGCAACTTATAGCAAGTTATCCTGTGTTAACTCCAGGATATCATCATCTTTCATTTTGTGATGGTAGAGTAGTTCTGACGCTAATGTTAGGAGATGCACTGGAATGCTATGAGCAGCTATTAATTTGTGGTGAGTACTCGCTTGAAAGTCAACTCAGAACAGCTTTTGTTGACGCATGGTTTCTTGATGGTTTTGCTCCAGCCAAAAATCAAAATATGTGGTCTGATGCTTTGATGAAAGTGATTGCTATGTTATCTAAAGAAGAAACCACCCTAGCTACTTATACAGCTGCCGGTACTGTTAAAACAAGTTTAAGTCAGCATGGATTCGTTGTTAAAAAACGAAAGGGGTTTGGTCCAAAACGACATATGGTTTGCGCTCGTTTTAAGCAAATATCAGCACAAAATGCCGCAAAACGTCATACTCCTTGGCATGTAGGGAAACCAGAAAAGCATTCCAGTAAAACAGCTGTAATTATAGGCGCGGGCTTAGCAGGTTGTTTTACAGCACATGCTCTTAATAAGCGAGGGTGGAAAGTAACGATTATTGATGAATTAAGTCAAGTAGGGAGTGGCGGATCAGCAAATCAGCAAGCGGTTTTATTTCCTAAGCTATCTGCATACAGCTCTCCTTTAACTCAATTTATGTTATCTGCATTTTTATATGCTGCGCGCACTTATCAATACATCTTAAAACAAGCGAAAATTGGTGAATTGAGTGGTTCTTTATTACTTTCTTACTCTGACAAGGAAAAGGCTGCTCAATCCAGCTTATGCTCTTGGTTGACTCATTATCCAGAGTTAGGAACTCTTGTAGACGTAGAACAAGCTTCGCAATTGGCAGGATTTTCGTTAGATAAGCCAGGCCTGTATATTCCTCTATCAGGATGGATTAACTCTCCAGAATTATGTCAATTTTTAATCAATATGGAAGGCATTTCCTTATTGACTCATACTGCAGTAAACCAATTGATTTTTGATAAGCGATGGTTCGTGAATGATTTGGAAACTGATGTGCTTATTTTAGCTAATGGTCATAAAATCAATTCGTTTAAAGAAACAAAACATTTACCAGTTAAACCCATTCGGGGACAAATGACAGCAATTTTATCAACAAAACAAAGTGCAGGTTTAAAATTACCTTTATGCGGCCAGGGGCATGTGCTTCCTGCAATACAGGGTATTCATCAGTTAGGTGCTACTTATGAGTTAAAATCAGCAGAATCTCTAATAAAGTCTCAGGACGATTGGAATAATTTGGCTAAGCTTAAACAGTTAGCCCCAGAGGTTTTATGGTCTGATAAGGTATGCAACCATTGGGCAGGAGTTAGAGCATCAACCCCTGATTATCTTCCTTTAGTTGGCAAAATCGCAGAAGCGGAGCAATTCGTGAATCACTTTGCTCTATTGGAAACGAATGCAAAACGTTGGATAGCGCAAGCCGGGCCCTATTATCCTGGACTTTATGCCTGTGCCGGATTTGGTTCTCGAGGCCTGACAACAATTCCCTTGTGTGCAGAATGGCTCGCCTCGGTAATCAATAATGAAATAAGCTGTTTGCCCAGAAATTTGCATTATGCTTTATCCCCCGCGCGTTTTTTACGTAAAAATATAATTCGGAGTGGTATTAAAATCGATTGAGATGAGATTCTCATTAGAGCATAATATTAAACCTGTAGTTTGGGCGAAGCAAAATATTTGAATCCACACAGGAAATCCAAGGTTCTGCTTCTCTGCACTCAGGCTACGTTAGTTTATATCATATTAGATCAAGGAGTGACAGCTAATGGCAAGTTCCATGGGCAAAGCCTTCAAACAGACAGTCAAAGAAAATAAACCATTACCCGTGTTGGGTACGATAAATGCTTATTCTGCTATGCTCGCACAGTTTTCTGGAGCTAAAGCTATATATCTTTCAGGTGCGGGTGTTGCGAATGCCTCTTATGGTATACCCGATCTTGGCATGACTAATCTATCACAAGTTCTTGAGGATGCACGCCGAATAACCGAAGCTTGTTCTTTACCGCTTCTTGTTGATGTGGATACAGGATGGGGAAATGCGTTTAATATCGCTAGAACCGTAAAACTTATGGAAAAAACAGGTGTGGCAGCCATTCATATTGAAGATCAGGTACTGGCAAAACGATGTGGACATAGACCCAATAAAGCTATTGTGTCTTTGAAAGAAATGGGCGACCGAATTAAATCAGCAGTTGATGCACGCCAGGATCCTGATTTTGTGATTATGGCAAGAACGGATGCCTATGCTGTTGAAGGAATGAATGCAGCTATAGAAAGAACATTGCTCTGCGTCGAATTAGGGGCTGATATGATATTTCCTGAAGCGATGACTCGTCTGGAGGAGTATCAAACCTTTACCCAGGCAATTCCTGTGCCTGTATTAGCGAATATTACTGAGTTTGGTAAAACCCCTTTATTTAATCGAGAAGAACTGAAACAAGTTGGTGTATCGTTAATTTTGTATCCATTGAGTGCATTTAGAGCGATGTCCCAATCGGCATTAAATACTTATAGAGCTATTCTTCAAGATGGAACGCAACAGCCCATGATTGATAAAATGCAAACTCGAGAAGAGCTTTATGAAGTACTTGGTTATTATCAATATGAACAAAAACTAGACCAATTGATGGAGGAAGACAATGAGTGTTAAAAGCGGCGGTTTAGCCGGTGTTGTTGCTGGTCAATCAGCAATTTGTACAGTTGGGCTAGCGGGTAAAGGATTGAATTACAGAGGCTACTCAATTGATGATTTAGCAGCATATGCCACATTTGAAGAAGTAGCTTATTTATTACTTTATGGACGATTGCCTACTCAAAAAGAATTGGATGAATATACAAAAAAACTAGCTAGTCTTAGAACATTACCTGATGCTTTAAAGACCGTACTTAAACTGATTCCCAAAAACACACATCCGATGGATGTTTTGAGAACTGGCTGTTCATTTTTGGGAACAATTGAACCAGAAGATAGTTTTTCACAACAATATCACATTGCAGATAGATTATTAGCTATATTGCCAGGGATAATGTGCTACTGGTATGCATGGCATTTTCATAATAAAGAAATTTCTGGTTTAAGTGACGAACAAACGACAGGGGCACATTTTCTTGCATTATTACATGGGCGTCATCCAAGTAAACTAGAAGCTCAAATGATGAATGCATCATTGATTTTATATGCTGAGCATGAATTTAATGCTTCAACTTTTGCTGCACGGGTTACTGCTGCAACATTGGCTGATTTTTATTCTGCGATCACAAGTGCTATTGGTACTTTAAGAGGTCCTTTGCATGGAGGGGCTAATGAGGCGGCAATGGAGCTTATAGGACGTTTTGATAGTCCTGATCAAGCTGAAACTGAATTAAGGAAGATGTTGCTGAATAAAGTACTTATTATGGGATTCGGACATAGGGTCTATACGACCTGTGATCCACGTTCTGATATCATCAAAAAATGGTCATTTCGCTTGGGTGAGGAGAAGGGGGATCTTCTTTTATATCATATTTCAGAACGCATTGAAGAAGTCATGTGGAGTGAAAAAAAGTTATTTCCTAATCTAGATTTTTATAGTGCTTCGGCATACCACTATTGCGGCATTCCTACATTTTTGTTCACGCCGGTTTTTGTTATGTCGCGTATTACAGGATGGTCAGCACATGTGTTTGAGCAAAGAGAGAATAACAAGTTGATAAGACCCACTTCTGAATATACTGGGCCTGAACTCCAAAAATTCCCTGCTATTGAGACAAGAGGGTAATTGCTCAATCTATGACATTAATAGGATGAATGAAATAGGACAAGGACGACATTATCGCCAGTAAGTTAAGGAACCATATCTACGTCCCGCGGCTTGTTCGCGGGATCCAGGACATTGAGAATAAGACTGAAATGTCTGGTTATTAATGCGATTTGCGAACAAGCCGCGAAACGTAGGGCAGTGAGATGAACTGTCAATACACTCTAATGAACATAAGAGGTTATTATGCATAGCTATGTAGAAGATAACATTAAGCCTGATTTCGATCAGGTTATGATTGATATTGCGGATTTTGTACTAAACAAGAAAATTGATAGCGCTTTAGCTTATGAGACAGCACGGTTATGTCTTATGGATACGTTGGGTTGTGGTATTTTGGCGTTAAATTTTGCTGAATGCACCAAACTCTTAGGTCCAGTTGTTCCTGGCGCTACCCTGGCTGGTGGAGCACGAGTTCCAGGCACAGCATATGAATTAGATCCGGTGCAGGCAGCTTTCAATATAGGTGCTATGATACGTTGGTTGGATTTCAATGATACCTGGCTTGCGGCAGAGTGGGGTCATCCTTCGGACAATTTAGGTGCTATCCTTGCTGTAGCGGATTATATGTCCCGACAAAATTATGCTACGGGTAATGCGCCAATTTTGATGCAGGATGTGCTTACCGCTATGATTAAAGCACATGAAATTCAAGGTTGCCTCGCTTTGGAAAACAGCTTTAACCGAGTCGGGCTGGATCATGTTTTTTTGGTGAAGGTTGCCAGTGCGGCTGTTGCAGCTCAGCTTTTTGGCGCTGATAAAGACATGATCTTAAGAACTTTGTCTCAAGTTTTTGTAGATGGTCAAAGTCTGAGGACATATAGGCATGCACCTAATGCAGGATCAAGAAAATCATGGGCTGCAGGAGATGCTACTTCAAGAGCAGTTCGCTTAGCATTAATTGCTAAAGCAGGAGAAATGGGTTATCCCAGCGCATTAAGTGCACCAACCTGGGGTTTCTATGATGTTCTTTTTGATAAAAAAATATTTAAATTTCAGCGCCCTTATGGCAGCTATGTGATGGAAAACGTTTTGTTTAAGTTATCTTATCCTGCCGAGTTTCATGCGCAAACCGCGGTTGAATCTGCTGTAATGTTACATCCTATTGTGAAACACAGATTTGATGATATAGCGCGAATTGATTTAGTGACTCATGAGTCAGCAATTCGAATTATTAGTAAGCAAGGTGCTCTGCACAATCCTGCCGATCGAGATCACTGTTTACAGTATATGGTTGCTATAGGCTTATTATTTGGAGATTTAAAAGCCGAACATTATGAAGATGATGTTGCAGCAGATCCTAGAATAGATATACTGCGCGAAAAAATGCATGTTACTGAAAATGAACGTTTTTCTCGTGATTATCTTGATCCAGAAAAGCGTTCAATTGCAAACAGCATCAAAATAATCTTTAAAGACGGTACTGAAAGTGATTTGATTACTGTAGAGTATCCAATTGGTCACAAACGCCGACGTGAAGAAGGCATACCTGTTTTATTGTCCAAATTTAAAAAGAACATAAGCACCCAGCTTCCTGCAGAGCGTGTTGAACGAATCGTGCAGGCAATGAGTGATACGAATACCCTTGCAGCAATGAAAGTGGATGATTTTATGCAACTGTGGGTTGTATCGTAGTTCTCCGGTCTGAGTAAACGTACGGAATACTGGATTATTAATATCCGGGTTCCACTACGTTATGTTGAATTGTTTGCTTATCCTTGTTAAATGTATATAATTTAATCAAGTGTGGAATAAGTAGCTCGGGAGAAGCAATGAAATTAAAACAAGCATGTCTCTCTGTGTTATGTACCCTGTTGCTTGATAGCTCTTTGTCTGTAGCGCAAGCCAGCTCTGCCGCTAATGAAAAAGTTGTTTCTGTATATTTGCTTATTGATAACCCCGAGCAACTTCAGCAGTATGTTAACGATTTACTTAAACTCAAAAAGCCTAATTTTAATCGTGTTATTTTTTCATTTGTTAGACCTTCATTGATCGATTATCAGACTGGTAATCTTGCTACTACGGGGATACTTGGTTATTTTACGGATCATGATGGCAAAGGTGCTCACGCTTTTAATCAATTAAGAGCAGCAATCAAATTATCTGAAGAGAAAAATATTCAAACATTCCTCTCCGTAGGCGGCTGGAATTACAGTTGTAATTTTGCGGTAGCGCAAGGAGCTTGTGGGCCCGCATCTTCAGGAATAAATCAAGTTTTCTACGATTGGTTTCCTGATCCAACTGACCCTGAACAAGCATCCAAAGCAAAAACTTCCTATGCGAATCTAATCAAGTTAGCGAATGATTTAGGAGTGGATGGCATCGATTTTGACTATGAAGAGTTTTGGCATGCTGATCAATATGCAGTTTCTTGGGGACCTAGTTCAAGTGGTGAATGGTCAACAGATCTTGCACAAAGTATATTGAATGCAGGTGGGCCAACATATGATAATCTCATGAAGTATGGGATAAATTCTGGATCTTCTTATGTTATGCCTAAAACAATTGATAAAGTAGATGCAATTTTGCATGCAATAATGGATGACCCTGGGGCAAAATATCTTAAATTTGCTACTGCAGCACCTCCTGTTGGTGCTCGTCCAATTACAGGCTTTGTATATGGAGATAAATATCCTGATATATATACCAAGGGTGGTCTTTGGTGGAAAGGAAATTTGAAAGGGTTATGGTATAACCTTGCGAATAAAGATGAAGCAATAGTTTCACGCTTTGACAGCTTGGGATTGATGACCTATGATTTGTGCGGAGATAATCCAGCTGAATGCGCTCCTTATGCTAATGGACCTTTGGATTTACCTGGTCAGGTCAAAGCGTATATGGAAGATTATACCAATTGGCTGAAAGCAGAAGTCGTTAGCAAACCCAGTTTAACAATTGATGGCACTGGAAAAGTGACTTTTTTACCAGCCAAATATCATATTAATTCAAAAATACAATTTGGTTTTGAAGTAAATCAACCCGCCTTTCCTAAAAATATTAGTGGCCAACTTCAACTGACAAATAAATTGGTTAATGAAATTCTTAATCAGCAAAAAGACAGTGACGGAGTTATTATTTGGCAAATGTATTCTAAGCAAAATGCCGCTGTACCGGATGCTGCCACTGTAAAATATACTATTCGTCAAAGCTGCAAAACTTTTTTAGCTAATGATGTGCGATATGATTGTGATGCGGATTTTCCTAGTCTAGCAAACTAGTTTATTTTAATGGGAATTGCATTAACCTAGTAGAGCACTGTAGTTATGTTTCCTGGGATTTTCTGGGCTGTACCCAGGCTACATTAGGCTTCTTTCCAAACGCTTCTCAATGGAAAATTGCTTCGTCGATACGGAAAATTTACCTTATATTTTACGGTGTAAACCTGACGCGGCCAGTATTTTGGTTGATATTTCCTCAATAGAATATTTTGTTGAATTAATATAAGAAATTTTTTCCTTTTGGTACATGGCTTCGACTTCATTTACTTCCAAACGACATTGTTCCGCTGAAGCATATTTACTATGGGGTCTACGTTCTGCCCGAATTTGTTGTAACCGTTGTGGGTCAATGGTTAACCCGAACAGTTTATTTTTATAGGGCTTTAGTACTTCAGGTAATTTAAAGCCAATAATTTCTTCTTCAGTAAAAGGATAATTAGCAGCTAAAATTCCATATTGAAGCGCCATATATAAGCAGCTTGGAGTTTTTCCACAACGTGAAACCCCAATAAGAATGATATCTGCTTTGTCGTAGCCTCGCGTTTTCACTCCATCATCATGTGATAATGCAAAATCTATTGCTTCAAGTCGGTGCAAATAAAGTTTGCTATTAACTACTCCGTGAGTCCTTCCGACTGTGTAAGAAGATTTTTCGTTAAGTTCTTCTTCCATGGGGCCAATAAAAGTACTAAATAAGTCAAATACACGAGCATTCGCTTTTTTAAAGTAATTTCTGATTTCTGGATCGATCAATGTCATAAATACTAGTGGTCTGATTCCATGTTCCTCAAAGGCTTGGTTAATTTGTTGAAGAGCATGTTCTGCTTTTTTTAAAGAATCAATATAGGGAATCGTGAGTCGCTCAAATTTTGTATTTTCAAATTGAGTAATTAAACTATGGCCTAGAGTTTCAGCAGTAATCCCTGTACCATCAGAGATCATAAATACATAACGTTTCATGAGTTACCTTATAAGAAAAATAATCTATATTCTATTTTAAAATGAATTAGTTAATATCACCAGTAAGTGTACTTATTTAAATCCATCTGCTATCTTAAATTAAAGAAAAGGATATTTTAGGGTTAATATGGAACAAGATCGATTCGGTAGTAATAGCAAGCTCTATATTTTAGGAATGATTTGCTTGGTTCTCTGCCTGGGCTTGCTTTTCTTTAGTTTATATATTTTGCCTTATCTTGCCTGGGGATTGATCTATAATGTTCCTGATATGGTTTTGACCATGTTAAGTTCATTGCAGGATGATTATAACTACACCGTGGGAGCAAGCAAGCTTATAGTTTGGTTAATATTTTTTGTACCCTGCGTGATTACTGGATTGATTTCTTATTTTGTATCCA
The DNA here is from genome assembly GCF_001468035.1 of Legionella tucsonensis. GTDB lineage: Bacteria > Pseudomonadota > Gammaproteobacteria > Legionellales > Legionellaceae > Legionella > Legionella tucsonensis. Next base: position 1,371,112 of record NZ_LNZA01000001.1, on the reverse strand, counting down.
ATTATATTGATAACAATCTTTATAAATCAGAATTGAATATAGAGGAGGGGTCAGAAAATCCTCCTGGTAAACAAATTGGTAAAGAAATAAAAGAGTCCGCTGGTTTCGGGTTAAAGATTCTTGGTTTAATGATCCTCATTGTAATCGTGATTTTTTTATTACATTATCTTATCCAATCAACATAATAATGAGTGGCAGGAGAGTTTATGGCCTATTTAAAACGTTGGCAAATTAGAAGAATTATTAAGAAAATAAAAGCCATGCAAGCAAATCGGGTAAATAATCAACCCGGGGATGAAATGCTCAAAAAAGAAATTGCCTATTATTTTGAATTGGCATCCATTTACAGTAAATTGAAAGGAAATAAAAAGTTCCCCTACGCACAGCTAATGTACATGGAGTGTTATAGAGCAGCAGCAATGCTCGATGACGCGGAAGCGAATTATCAATTAGGGCAAATGATTCTTGAGGAGGCTAAGTTCAGGCAGAATTTAGAAAAAGAAGGTGTTTTTAAAAGTGAACCTAATTTGAAAAAATGCAATCAGCTTTTTGAAGAAGCACATGCTTATTTATTAGCTGCAATAGCATTAAACCATATTGCTGCAAAACGATTAAGAGGACTTAGCTTTATTAATGGTTGGGGATTAGAGGCAGATAAAAAAACTGGTTTTGAGTTAATTGTTGCAAGTATTGAGGAAGAAGGTGCATGGGATAGAGTACCCCAAATTTTTGCATCAATGGGACTGAATAAACCTGAATTTTTTTCACAAATTATGCAACGTAGAAAATCATCATAAAACCTAATTGCCTGGATGTACGGAGAACAGACGTCCAGGCGAAATTGATATTCAATGCTTTTATATTAGAATGTTTTGGTTAAATTCATTATCTCGTGGGAAAACTGTTGCTCCTGAATCAGAAGAAGCATCATGTGGTATTAAAATGGCTTTTAATGTAGAATTGTTAATCTATTTTTCTTGATTATGAACAAAAAAATTCATTTATTTATCGTTTGATGTATGCCATATCAATATAAGAAAAAAGCTCAACGCCCCATAACGCCTAATGAAAAATTATATATTGCTGGCGATGCAATGAATCATTCCTTTACACTGCAGTTGGTTCTTGAAATGGATGCAGAAGTGGATGTATCTTCCCTTAATCAAGCTGTTATTCAAACGAACTCTTCCAATCAATATATTCATTTGCGAGCAAAGTTAAGATATATCAATCCGATTTGGTATAGCTCCTCAAAAACTTCAATAAATCCTGAACCTGTTCGAGTTTTAGAGATAGAATGGGATGGTCACGATATTCAATCTGCCTCATTTTTCCATGGACATCAATTTAATCCTGGGCATTCTGCCTCACAAATTACTTATGTAAAGGGAACGCGCCATTTTTTGGTATTTCGTGCTTTTCATGGGGTAATGGATGGTATGGGCTTATATCATTGGGCGAGCGATGTTTTCCGTGCCTGGAGAAAGCAGCCTTTAATTGGCACGGATCTAACGATGACCGATTATGAATTCCTTCGGAAAAAAAGAAAAATTAAATATCGTCCAAATTTTCCATTGGATTGTATTGCACCAACAGGAAATACTGGTTTGGCTCATACTCATTATTTATGGCATAAAATAACGCTTTCCGGAAGAATCAATGCCATAACCGCCAAGATTTGCCACATACTGTTAGCTGCCAGCGCTGATCGAGGTGCTAAAAAGGCTCGCTTTATGATTCCGGTAGATTTACGTCATCATGTTTCTTCTGGGAACACCACAGCTAATTTTGCAAATCCGATTTTTATTGAGGCGAAAAAAGGGGCGGGTTGGCCAGGCATTTATAGTGATGTAGTAAAGCAACTTAGTAACCAAAATGAACTGCAGGTTGGGAAGTATGACACTTGTTTTCGTTATTTGTCTTTGTCTTTGTTAAAAGGCCTGCTTAACGCTCTGATTTATTATCAAAACAAAAAAAATCGATACATGATGTCTGGAGTCATATCGAAATTATCGATTAATTTATCCAATTTCAATTCAGAACAGGGGAGCAAAGCCGTTGATGGTTATTTTTTGCCAATTAATGTTCCTATTGCGCCTATTGTGTTTATTGTGACAGAACATAACAATGCAACAACAATTTGTTTTTCTGTATCAAACGCACATGCAACACATGAAGAATGTACTCATTTAGCTGTTCAATTGAAAAAGATGATTGATGAACCTCAATTACCTTTAAAGAGTAACTTACCTTATTGCGATACATTATGGTCCGTATATAACAATACAGGTGTTGACTATCCTCAAAAGCAAACTATCTTCACAAAGATATGGAAGAAAACAATAGAGTATTCACATCAACATGCTCTAATTTCAAAAACAAAGGTTTTAACTTATAAGCAATTAAATCATCGTGTTTTGGAAATCGCCAATTATTTCTCCGATTTAGGCGTACGATGTGGGGATAAAGTCGCTATTTATTTATCAAGAAATGAAGATATGGTTTGCTCCATACTGGCATGTTGGTATTTGGGTGCTGCGTATATTCCTATTGATGTAAAAGCACCAGTCACTTGGGTTTTAGCTTTATTAAAAGATGCTCAACCCGCTTTAGTTATTGATGAGCAGGATCAACTATTGAGGCAAAATTATTCCGGATTATGTGCCCACATTCCTTTAAAAATTATGAGTACAACTATGCCAAAGCGAAACGAAAATTCGCTAACTCAGTTGGCTTATATTATCTATACTTCTGGTTCTACAGGGACACCTAAAGGGGTAATGATTAACCATGGTCAATTGCTGAATTATTTATCTTGGGCAGTTAAGGTATACCGAAATAATAATCAACCTTATCATACAGCGTTGTTTACAAGCATCGCCTTTGATTTAACAGCGACAACATTATATTTACCCTTACTTTCGGGCGGCAGCATGATGCTTATTCCTGAGTCAATTAACTCTCTGAAACTAAAGGCGATACTAACAAATCAAACGATCAATTTTTTAAAGCTCACACCGTCGCACTTGAGAATGATAAGCAGTTTACCCATGTGTTCACAGCATAAAGTAACTTTAGTTGTTGGAGGCGAAGACTTGTCTTGTTGTTTGGCTCAATCAGTTACTGAAAAACTACCTAATGCACGAATATTTAATGAATATGGCCCTACAGAAACCACAGTGGGCTGTATGATCCATCAGTATGATGCTCAAAATGATCTTCAAGGCAGTGTGCCTATTGGTGTTCCCGCAGCAAATACACGTATTTATTGCTTAGATAGTACCCTTAAACCAGTCAGGATTGAAGAGGAAGGGGAAATTTATATTGCTGGGCGCAACGTAGGGATGGGTTATTTGAATCATTTAGAATTAACAAATAAACGGTTTATAAATGATCCTTTTTCCCCTGGACAACGTATGTTTCAAAGTGGGGATTTAGCGAAGCATCGAGAAGATGGTTTGTTGATTTATTTAGGAAGAAAAGATCAGCAAATAAAAATTCACGGCCATCGTATTGAACTACCTGAAATTGAAAATGCTTTATTAGCAATTGATAGTATTTCACAAGCGGTGGTAACGCCCATAAAATTAAATCACACCTTAGGAGAAGAAAATAACGAGTTAATTGCATATGTAGTATCGAATTCAAAAGAGCAGGAAGTTGATTTGCGGAAAAAATTATCTACAACACTTCCATATTATATGATACCAAAATATTTTATTTTTTTGACTGAATTGCCTTTAACTGTCAATGGAAAAGTAGATTGTAAAAATTTACCAAAACCTGCTTCCATATTGATTGCTCCACAGACAAATACACATGAGAATTTATTAACCCAAATTCGTCAGTTATTTGCAAACGTCTTATCCTTACCCCTTGAAGTTATTGATAATCATGTTATTTTTGGCGATTTAGGTGGGGATTCCATGCAAATGGCTTATATGATTAATGAAATGCTAACAAAAATGATTGCTCCTGAGCATCATGTTGCTTTTGCCAACAGATTGGAGCAATTGCTCATTTGCCCAACGCCCCATAATTTTTATGAGTATCTGTCAAAAATTATTTAAGAGTGCAGTAGATTTCTTATGGATTCATGGATTGAGTGATTGAAGAGTACGTTAATTGATTTTTAAGGAAATGATGGAAATGAACATTTTAGTTACCGGAGGCAGAGCCCCTGCTACCATGGATATTATGCGTAGTCTCATTAATCAGGGATACGAAGTTTATAGCGCTGAGAGTATGCTTTATCCGCTTGCACGATTTGTCAAAGGAGTAAGCAAACATTTTGTTATTCCTAAACCGAATCAAGATTTAACTGCATTTTTAAAAGCAATTAAAGAAATAGTGATTCAATATAAAATTGATCTACTTATTCCAACATGTGAAGAAATTTTTTATATAAGCCAGGGCTATGAGGAGTTGTCTAAGCATACCAAGTTGTTATGTGAGCCTTTTGAGCGTTTGAGCCAATTACATAATAAATATACGTTTAATCAGCTTGTCAATGAATATAATTTGACTGCGCCTCAAAGTTGGTTAATGAACACCGATAAGGACAAGCAAATTCTTCCTAATGAAGCGCTTGTTTTAAAACCTGTTTTTTCCCGTTTTGGTTCACGTACATTGATTAAACCTTCGAAAAAAATCATTTCAGAGCTCGCTATTAATGAACCTTATATTGCGCAACACTATATCCAGGGAAAAGAATATAGTGCTTATGCTATTGTCCATAAAGGCGAGGTACTGATTCAATCGTGTTATTACTCTAAATATCAAGCGGGTCGTTCAACTGGAATTTATTTTGAGCCTGTGGAAATTAAACCTATCACTGAATTTATTAAGACTTTTTGCAAATGTTTCCAATTCAGCGGTCAAATTGCTTTTGATTTTATTTTGGTGAATGATAAAGCATATGTATTAGAGTGTAATCCAAGGGTAACCAGCGGCTTCCACTTACTTACAGATAAAATTGATTGGTATACTATTTTGAGTGGGCAAAGGCAATATGATATACCCAATATGAAATATATGCAGCCTTACATGCTGGGGCAAGGAATGATGCTTCATTGTTTGAAATACATACCAAAAAAACCACGTCAATTTATTAAAGACTATCAAAGAGCACATGATGTATTGAGGCATAAAGCTTATCCTTGGCTTAGATTAAAAAGTATACTGATGATGCTTAATGTGCTTTGTAGAGCGATCAGAGTGAAGAAGGGGTTTTATCCTGCTTCGACCTATGACATTGATTTTAATGGAGTTGAAAATCTATTTAAATAAGTTTTACTTCGAATCATATCTTTTTCTATAATTCAGCAAGGCAAATTGAGGTGACAAAGCTGTAAACTGGGGGAAGGTTAAAAATCTATATTCTGATTTTTTATTTGCCTATACTTTAATATAGTCAACCTTTAAGGAAATCAAAAATGAAAAAAATACTATTAAGTAGTATTGGATTCTTATTTGCTGCACAAACTCTAGCACTTAGCACACCCATAGTGAATTCAGATGAAAATAAATCCTTGTTGCCATCCCCTTTACCTGTTTATATTTTAGGAGATAAGGGGGTCATTAATCATCCTTATCCTGGTGCAGAGCGCGCCCTTTTACCAACAGATAACAGCTACACTATGGCCCCTGGATGCTATATCGCATGTTATTCGCATAATAATCAAGGTATTTATTCTATTGCTGATGATATTTACGTAATGGGGCAAATTCGTGTTCAGGGTGAATATGTAGCACGAATTTGCCAGCCTGAAGGCTATAAGGGAATGGACATCAGCAAAGCAGAAAAATTTAAATCTCTCTGCTCTGTGAAATTTAAAGAATGCAAAAATAATACGTGTTGGGCAGGAGGTGATACTGGAGGTTGGTTTGGTATTCAGTAGTGTGTTCTTAATTTGTGATGAATTCTTAAATATAAGCTACATAGAAATTGGTTTCTGAGTCCCGCAGCACTGTAATGCTGATGGCCTGATGCTGCCACGGAATCCAGAGGGTCGAGTATTAGAGTTTTTTTACGCTAAATTTTACCAAGCAATTTTTTTATGAAAGGAGTAGTAAATCGATGAAAATAGCAGTATGTAGCGATACACTCTATCCCGTTAATGATTATGTTGTGAAGGAGCTAGAGCGGTTAGGACATGAAGTTGTTCCATTTGGTTCAATTAAATCACGACAAAATGAGTCGTGGATTCAAACAGCTCAAATTGCCGCTGAGGCAATTCGTCAAGGTGAATGTGACGAAGGCATTTTCTTTTGTTGGACTGGAACGGGCATTTCAATTGTAGCGAATAAAATACCTGGTATAAGAGCAGCTTTATGCACGGATGCTCAAACAGCAAAAGGTGCAAGAATATGGAATCGAGCTAATGTTTTGGCTTTATCCAATCGGTTGTTAACTCAGGATTTAGCAAAAGAAATTTTAGATTCCTGGTTTAATACTAAGGCCGATGAAGAAGATGAGCAGATTATTAAGGAAATTGAAGCAATCGAGCAAAAGAATCGCTAATAACTCTCTTTAGAAATAGCTCGAATGAAAAGTTTTTAAGGTGTTTGTCATGACATCTATAGATTTATTAAAACTTGTATAATTAACAACTTTCTGGCTAAATGAAAAGTAACACCTGATCATGGGGTCTTTCCATGTTAAAACGTGATATTTCAACGACTAACATTCTAATCGTTTCTGCAGGGGGAATGATTGGATCGGGATGGTTGTTTAGCCCGTTTATTAGTGCGCAAATGGCGGGTAGCAATTCATTGATTTCTTGGGTTATTGCTGCTGTTTTTATGATTTTTATTGCCCTGCCTCTATGTGAGTTAGGTACAATGTTTCCAATTTCTGGAGGCATGTCTAATTATCCAACTTTTACCCATGGAAAAGAGGTTGGTTTTTTATTCGCGTGGACATCGTGGTTGTCTTATGTTGTTATGACTCCAATAGAAATACAAGCAATTCTGCAGTATTCAAATCATTTTTTTCCAATACTAGTCGTCAAAGATTCAACAACATTCACTCTTTCAGGATATGGTTATGTTGCAGCAATGGGTATTATGTTCTTTGTCGTCATATTGAATTCTTATGGAATTAAATTGCTTGTTGAATGTAATAAATATGCAAGCATCATTAAATTTATATTACCAAGTATTGCGATTGTTTCATTGCTTCAAGTCGCACCGACCCTGGATAATGTCAAAATCAGTTTGTCAGATAAAGAAAGTTGGGTAAATATTTTTACAGCACTTTCTGCTGGGGGTATCGCTTTTGCTTTTACTGGATTTCAAAATGGTTTGATGCTGGCAGGAGAAGTAAAAAATCCACAACGAAATATTCCTATTGCTATTTTAGGTGCTGTGCTGATTGGATTTGTTTTGTATTTCATGTTGGAATTGAGTTTTCTCGCAGCAATGCCTCAGAAATATTTAACTCACGGTTGGCATACCCTAAGTTATCCAGGAGATAGTGGACCTTTAGTGGGCTTAACTTTGCTTTTAGGATTAGGTGTTGTAGCAACTTTACTGATGATTGATGCTGCTTTTTCTCCTTTTGGGACAACGTTGGTTTATACAGCTGCAACTTCCAGAATTTTATATGGAATGGCATTAAATGATCATTTACCCAAAATATTTTTAAAAGTAAATCGTCACAAAATTCCTTATGTAACTCTTTATGCCAATTTATTGGTTGGAATGTTCTCTTTCTTTCCATTCCCTGGATGGCAGAAGTTAGTCGCTTTTCTTTCTTCTGCAAGTATTCTTTCTTACAGTATTGGGCCTATATGTCTTTTAGCGATGCGGAAACTACAACCATTAACCCCAAGACCTTTTAGACTTTCTGGAGCGGTGATTTGTTCGCATATCGCATTTTACTTTTGTAATTTAATGCTGTATTGGTGTGGGTTTTCAATTATATGGAAGCTGGATATTGCTTTACTCATTGGTATTCTAATTTATTGTGTTTATCATCATAAAAGCTCCTGGGATAATAGCGGACTTTTATACTGGTTTTTATTTTATATGGTTACCATACTTATTGTTTCCTATTTAGGTGCTTTTGGTGGAATAGGAATTTTAAAGTTTCCCTTTGATCTCTTAAGTTTGTTGCCCTTGAGTATTTTTATTCTCTATTCGTCCCAAAGATTACTGAGTCCAATGCAACACGAGCATGTTACCTCTATATTAGAAGAACCAACTGAAATTTTGGAGAATGAAATCCTTACATAAAAGTTTTTTAATGAGTATTGTAAATTCGTGTGACGGATCAAAATACTTTAATTAAGGGTTGCACTTAGGCTCCGAATGGGTAAAGCTATATTTTATGGATCTTATTAGGGTAAATGTCGTGCGCCATTCTAATTATTTATGTTTCTTTGCCGTTTTTTTCTTAAGTCAAATAGGAAACTCTCAAACGCTTTCAGAGAAAATAGATGCGCTTATTGCACAGAAATTGCCTCATGCAACCGTTGGTATTCTTATTAAAGAAGCAGAGACGGGGAGGGTGGTCTACAGTAGAAATGCAGATAAATTACTTTCTCCAGCTAGTGGCATAAAGCTATTTACTGCAGCAGCAGCGCTGTATCAATTAAAACCAGACTATCGTTTTATAACAACACTTTCTAAAAAAGGCCAAGACTATTATATTCATTTTACAGGGTCACCGTCTTTTACTGTAGATAATTTAACTTCTTTAGTGCTCAATTTGAAAAAAAACAATTCAAACACAATAAATGGAAATGTGATAATTGATAGTTCGCAATATCAGGATCCATATTATCCAAGTGGTACATCGTATGATGATTTAGGCTGGTATTATGCTGCTCCAGATACAGCAGCAATATTAAATGAAAACAAAGTGGCCTATGAATTGATAAGTGCAAAAGAATTAGAAAAACCTGTAGTGATCAAACTAAAAAAAAACCAGCCCAAAGTACTGACACTTGTGAATGAAGTGGTTACAGTGAGTAAAGAAGAGGAAAAAAATCATTGTAGCCTAAATCTTGAAGTTAAATCCAACAATATCATTCGCTTATATGGCTGTAAGACTCAGGAGGAAAATCCAAAATTAATAGAACTTGCTATCCCCGATCCTATATTATTTGTAAAACAAATGATCCGAAAAACTTTTGATAAAAACAGAATTGCTTTGAAAGGAAAAATCGTTACAGGAGTATCGCCAGCCGATACTCAACTTGTTGCCAGTTTTCAATCAAAAACACTCAGTAAATTAATTACACATATGCTCCAGCAATCTGATAATCTTTATGCAAACAGCCTTACTAAAAAATTAGGCTACTGTTTAACTGGAAAAGGAACTCATAAAGAAGGGGCTTATGCTATTAAAAAAATATTATCTGAGCATACGAATCTGGATCTGTCGCAAATGGAGATCGTTGATGGTGAGGGAACACGCTATAATTTAATGACTCCAGAGCAAATAGTGATTTTGCTTAATGATCTTTATCATGATAAAGATATAAAAAATATTTTCTTAAAGGCATTGCCGCAAGCAGGTGTTTCAGGAACTTTAAAGGATAGAATGAAGAAAACCATGCTCGAGAAAAATGTTTATGCCAAAACAGGGTCAATGCATGATATCTCTTCATTATCTGGTTTTATTATAAATCCGCATGACAAGACTTTCATTTTTTCCATTATTATCAATGGGGTGAATAAACCTTTGGTAAAAGCAAAGTCACTTGAGGAAAAAATATTATTGGCTTTAGATGAATACAGTTTAGAGGGAGGGGCTACTTAATACCTCAATATTCGGTACCTTTAATTAACTAATAAAATAAGTGTTTTAATCATATCCTTTTCTTGATTATACTAAATCTATAGTCAAGGAAAAAAATATTGATTATAAAACATATTTAAAGCTTTGCGGAATAATTTGTTTTCTTACAGACTTTTTTAATTTATTCATCAGGTATTTCAATGCTCGTTATCAGTTAAGTTACCCTTAGATATCTTTATGAAGCCAACTACAGCTTGTTGCTTTATTTGGGCAGGTTTGTCATTGATTTTTTTAAATAACTTGAGTTCTAAACAGGAATCGTTCGATATAAAATTTTTTATATCGAACTCAAATTAATTAATTGTTATTGCTAAAAAAATCTGGATAATCACCTATTATTTTGACGAGCGGAAGCAATGAATACTGAAAAATTATTTTCTTATGGGACGTTATGTTATGAGGCAGTGCAACTGAGTAATTTTGGACGCAAATTACATGGAACAGCAGATAGCCTTCCAGGATTTGGTATGTCTAAAATAAAGATCAAAGATGTTAATGTTATTACTACGAGTGGTGAAGAGGAGCATCCCATTATTACTTATACTGGGAAATTTACAGACAGCATAGAAGGCATGGTATTTGATGTGAGTAGTGAAGAGTTAACAAGAGCAGATTCTTACGAGGTTGAGGACTATAAACGGGTCAAAGTGAAGTTGGCTTCAGGTATATTTGCCTGGGTATACGTTCATGTTGAGAGTGTAGAATAACACTTCGAGAAATAGATTCCCGTTGTATGGGAACGGGATTAAGTAATCTTCATTAAGCCTCAACTAAAGGCTTAATGATCAACTTTTAATGAGCTGCACGATGTTCATCTTTAACCCATCTTATCAAAAATGCTCCGATTATTTGGTATAAAGGTAAAACAGCTAAACCAATATGATAACTAAATAGTGAAAAACCGTGAGAAACATCTACATTACTAAAAGTATCAAGAAGTTTCCCTATTGCAGGCTCCGTAATTGCATCCAGGAAGGCGTCACTTGCATTGATTAAGGAAGTTACTGTACCTGCCAGGTATAATGGATTTGATTCTTTCCCAATTACAAATACTATTGGAAATGCTCCCAAACTAAAACCAAAGAGAAAAAGTAATACACCCAATAACCAAATTGGCATAGAGAGTGCATAAATGACCAAACTAATGGAAAAAGCAGAAACTAAAGTGCTATAAAACATAAATGTACAGCGATTTTGTACCCGATTAATAAATAAAGCAAATACAGGGCATGCAATCGCTAATCCTACAAACACTAAAGAAATAAGAGATGGGGCAACTAATTTATCTAAATGATAGGCTTTTTGTAAAAAAGGATTTCCCCATAAACCACAAAAAATAACTATAGGGGAAAATGCTAAGCCACTATATCCCGTTAACAACCAGTTTTGTTTGTTTTTTACAATTAATAAAATATCTTGCCATAAATGCGGGTTTTTAGGCACATGACTTGTTGTGGATTCTGGGGACTCAATGGTGAAAGAAGGTTTATCTTTCACAATAAAAAAGAATAAAAAGGCCAATATGATACCCATCCAGCCTACATATACTAAACTGGTTCTCCATCCTACCTGACTAATCAGCCATGCAAGCGGCATTTGTCCAAAAATTGCTCCTACCATTGCAGCGGTAACAAGTAGTGATGTCAGCAAAGCATAATATTTTTTTGGAAACCATACTGCTGCTAATTTGAAATAGGCAATGGAAGCAAAAGAAACGCCAACCCCAGTCATTGCACGCCCCCAAATAGCGGTATTTAATTCCTGAGCCTGGGAAAAAATATAAATTCCAAAGGCACAGCAAAAAATTGCCCCTGTTGTAACCCATCGTGTGCCATAATGATCGAGAACGATTCCTACAAATAAAGGTACGATAAGATAAGTCCAGAAATAAACTCCGGATAAAACGCCAAGACCTAATCCCTGTAGATGAAATGTATCCATCAATTGATGAGGCATTACACTTGGAAAATTTTGGAGGATGTATTTATAAAATAAAAATGCAGCGCATAAACTAATGATAAAAAGAGCGCGGTAGGTTATTGTTTTTTGTTGCTGCGATGCATCTGCATCAAGTGTGTTTCCCATAGTGAATTTCCTCAATATTGTTAAATCGTATCACTTGATTATTCAGCCCTCTCCCTAGAGAAGCTGAACAATCAAAAACGCGACTCTAGGGCGAGGAGAGAAACACCACGACCACCACTACAACTGAAACGATAGAAACAATAGCACGCACCAACCCAGCAGAGCTGCTTAAAAAGATTGGATGCAGTGAGTTATTGTTCATATATATTGCAGAGTGAGAAATTAATCGTTAATTATCCTGATGATACCAATTAGTATTAATTCATGTCAAATAAATTATCAAAAAAGAAGTGAGTAACAACCTAAAAAGTAAAAATGTATTGGTTGATTGAAAGAAAAACATGATAGAGGTGTAGAATAAGTTTAGAATAGGTATCCGAGACATAAACGCCTCGGATTAATCTGAGCATGTTGGATTCAATGGTATTGTTTCGAGTATTACTTTTTGTATTTTAATTTTGAATCTTCTTCTGGTACGGGAATATCAGGCATTAGCATTCTGAATTTGTTGAACCAATTATATCTTCTCCCTGGATCCATAATTTCACCAGGTCTGACCTCATTGATTAGTTTTTCTAATGCGTCTTTTCTATCCGGTGGAACTACTGCCTCAAGCTCATGACGTGCTTCGAGAATATCTTGTGGACGTGGGGCAGGCGCATGCGATGGTACTAAACGCTCTAACATGAGTGAGTAACTGCTTTTGGGTTGCGGTTTTGGCGTCATGCTAAAAGGCGTTTTTTCTGGTAGAAGTTGCAATTTAGTTGTCTGAACTTTATCTATGCGGTTCATCAACTCTTGTGCACGGCTTTGGCAAGATTGAGTTCGCTCTCTAAGTGATTCTAGCTCATGTTTCATTTGATCATTGCAGAAAAAATTAGCAGTACAAATGTTGGGCTTTGACTCTTCATAGTTTAGTTTTGCTTGTAACCAATCTTGTTCGCTTAATTGGCGTTCAGGAGATATATCTTCTGAAAAATAAGCATACGAATCACCATATCGTCGATAACGAGATAGATGATTTGGATCAATAATAAATTGTGCTTGACTGAAATCGTAAACTCGCTCCAACTGAGGATTAAGAAGAATTTTTTCGTTTCTCAAAATTTGCAACGCTTGAGAGAGTCCGCGTTCTTGCAATCTCAAACCTTCTACTTCACATACACGGTAGGGTGATTCATCTATATGTTCTGGTTCATTTAATCGAACTCTGACTCGATCAATTAATTGCTGGAACAATTGCTCGGAGGTCTGAGGAGGCTGTTGGAGTTGAGTTTGATGAAAGGAAAGTCGCTCTTCCAACATGCGAATTTTTCTATCAATACGTGATTTAGTCAGCTGTAGTTGTGTGGTATCGCTTGAAGTAGGAGGAATTGGCGTTGCTTGCTGTGCGCGAAGAGTGGCAAGTTGGGTTGTCAAGCTTGCTATTTGCTGACTTGTATGGGCAACATATTGAGTCATTGGCTGATTATTAAATAGAGGTACTTGCAGATAGGCATTAAGCTGATCCAGATCGTCAGTGAGATAAGCATGACTTTCTTCCATTAGTAAGACTTCTTCTTCAAGTGTTTCTAACTCTTCTTCTACTTCAAATAAGTCTTTTTCTAGTTTTCTTAGTTCTGCATCAAGCTTTTGAAGCTTATTGGCACGCATGTTGGCATCAACCATATGCGATGTAATGGAGTTACTTCCTCTTTTCCCTTCGGATTTTGCTTCTTTAAGTCTTTGATCAATTTGTAGTTGCGTTTGCTCGCTCACATGTTCTGCTTGTGCTTTATTCTTTACAATTAACGACATAAGAAGAAAAAGTAAACGTTGCTGCCGGAGCAGTTCTTCTGAATTTTTCTCCCTAATAAGTTGAATTTGTGCCTCTTCTTTCATGATTTCTTGAACGATCATATTTATGGTTTCGTTACCTCCGGCTGTTTTAAGAAAGTCAATCACCTGTGCGGCATCTTTTAATCCAAAACGAGCAAGAAATTGTGCTGCTAAAGAGGGGTTTGTTTCGTTTGTAGGGAGCCTATTGCCTTTTTCTATGTTTGCAAACCATTGTTCAAGCTGGCTTGAAGTCAAAGTCATTGGGGCAGATTGAGTCGGTGAGGATGTAGTGGGCACGAGGAACTCCAGTATATAAGTCTGTTCAAATTATAAACTTTTTCGAGCTTAAAGTAAAGCACTTGCTTTAGTAATAATTAGAGAAATCAAGATGTTAATTTATTGGGTTGATATATGATTAGCGAAAGCTGGTTGCATTTTCCAGGGATTTTTCTATAACCCTATGAAAAAGAAGTTTCTTCCATAAAATAGATAAAAACGTAATCAACACCAAACATACAATGATTAATGAATCATAATGAAGCAGTGATCCATATTTTATTGAAGCAGGGGGGGTAAAACTTACTGTAAGTGAAATAATGATGCCAATGAAACCCATAATAGAAAATAAAATAATGTGCCTATAAAAATGCTTTTTTTCTTTCCAGGCTAATCGTATTGCCCCTGCAAACATGAGTCCATACATAAATAAATACATTTGCGTGGCCAGCGTAATCATGAACCAATAGGAGGTATTAATACTGGGTAATAACAAAAAAAGAGTACTAATAAAGGATACACCACATGCCTGCATAATCAAGAATTTAGCAGAGGATTGACTTGTTGAGTTAAGTAGTTCATTGCTCGCAAATAAAAGACCTTTAAGAGGAGCAATAAGCCAGTTATTCGCGCAACCAATACACCCGAGAACGATTAAGAAATTGACAACCAAACTCAGTTTTGCAAATTGGATTTGGGTAAAAAAAACTTGGAATAACTCAGGTATGCCACTAATAAAATTCAATTGTTGAGGGGAAAGCAATAACGCTAAAGTTAATGAGCCAAAAAGCATTGTAACAAAAATAATAATCACCGAGATTGCAATGGCTTTAGGTAAAGCATCGGGTTTGCAATCTTGAGCATGAACACAAGCAATTTCAATACCGCAAAAAGAAAGAATGATTGCAGTTAGAGAAGCCCATGAATCTTGATGAGAAGGTGTGATAAGCTTTAGGGATTGAGGATGGTAAATAATCCAAATAAGTCCTATAACCAAAATTAAAAGGAATGGAAGTAAAAGTCCAACTATGGAGCAAAAAACCGTTAATCGATTGGATAAATGAAGTCCTTTTATGTTAATCCAAGTTAAGCACCAAATAAGAAGATTGATCATAATAAAAAGAAGCATTTTATTTTCAATAAGATTAGGGTTAATACAATACAAAAAAGCCCCTGCTATAAAGCTGAAAAATGTAGGATAAATAAGAATGTTTTGCATCCATTGGAACCAAATGGCGATAAAGCCCGCTTTTTTGCCCAGACTACTTTTTACCCACCCATAAACTCCTTCATGGGACTTAGAGGAAAACCATCCTGAAATAACGGCACTGGGTAATAAAAAGAAAAAAAATGCTAGAGCAAAATACCAAAAAATCTCTGTTCCAACTAGTGCTGCAGCAGGCAAATTACGAATGCTGTCTACAGAGCCGACAGTCATTAGGGTCAAACTAAAAATAGTTAGCTTTTTATTCATTAGAATCTCAATGATAAACAGCTTAAACCACCATCAATTTTACGAAACTCACTCACATCTACGAGGCTGACTTGAAAACCTGAACTCTGAACCATTTTTATGGATCGAGGAAAGCCTTGAGGCATAATGATGCTGTTATTAACTCTAATGCAATTGGCTGCATAGGCTTCACTTTCCTCAACAATTAATTGCTCGTATGAGTTAAAAGCAGAATGATCCACTAATTCACCATTGACCAGCAAGCAACCATTGCCCAGATAGGAAACTCCTGTTTTTAGATGCAGAAATTTTTTAAGTTCTACGAATGTACTTTTATAGCCATACTGAGTCAGCAAGGCAGACAATTGGCTCGCTCCTTCTCTGTTGGTACGCTGTGAAATACCTATATAAAAATGATCTTCTACTTGCATGACATCTCCTGCCTCCAATGTTCCAGGAGCTTCTATTTTATGGATTCGTCCTTTATAAAAGGTTTGGATATATGGTTCAATTAGATTAACCTCTCCTTGTCTTGATAGAGCCCCGGGACGTGTAAGCAGTGCGAATCGATTTGTAAGAAGTGCAGGGTCTTCAACAAAGCATGAATCAGGAAAAGTATCTGCTGCCGGTAAAACTGTTATTTCTAGGCCACAACGTTTGAGTGCATTAATGTAATTTTGATGCTGTTCCAGAGCTCTTAAATAGTCAGGTTGACCTAACTCCGTTGTAGAGGTTAATCCATTAATCAAATTGGGTGATGGTATTCGCACTATTGCTTGTTGAAACATAATAATTCCCTTTAATAAAAATAAATAGAGATCCACGCACGTGAATGGTCCCAAATCTTATGAGTCAAATCAAGAAATATGGCTGTTTCTTTGATGATATTTTGACTTGTATCTATATCACATAATAAATCTCTGATTATTGACAATAATGCACTAACTCGATGCCAGTGATTAGGATCTGAATGATTTCAGATCCTAATCACTGCTGCCCCAGTAAACCGCCCATGACGTAGATCTGCTAGTGCCTGATTCACTTCAGTTAATGGGTAAGTACGAACCTCCGTTTTAACGGGGATTTTCGGGGCTAATGATAAAAACTCTTCGCCGTCATTTCTAGTGAGGTTCGCGACAGAACAAAGAGTCCGCTCTCCCCAAAGGATACTATAAGGAAAACTAGGGATGTCACTCATATGGATTCCAGCACAGACTACGATCCCACCTTTGATTGTGCTGCGAAGTGCAAGAGGAACAAGAGCTCCTACGGGAGCAAAAATGATTGCGGCATCCAATAGATGTGGGGCGGGCTTGTCTGAATCGCCAGCCCAGGTTGCGCCTAATTTATAAGCAAATTCCTGTGCATGTGTGTCTCCAGGGCTAGTAAAAGCATATATTTTTTGATCTTGTTTTTGTGCCACTTGAATAAGAATATGTGCTGCTGCGCCAAAACCATATAACCCCAAATGTTTAGCATTGTTTGTTTTCAATAAAGCGCGATATCCAATTAATCCAGCACAGAAAAGAGGTGCGGCTTGAGCATCAGAATAACCCTCAGGTATAGGAAAACAAAATTGGTGGTTAGCCACACAATATTCCGCAAATCCGCCATCAATTTGATAACCAGTAAAATGAGCCTCATCACAAAGGTTTTCACGCCCTGATAAACAAAATGAGCATTTCTGACAACTTCCACCTAACCAGGGAACTCCAATTCGCTGTCCAATTACAAAATTAGTGACTGAAGCGCCAATTTTTTCAATGACGCCAACAATTTGATGACCTGGAATAAGAGGTAGTTTGGGATTTTTTAATTCTCCATCTACAACGTGCAGATCCGTTCGACAAATACCACAAGTACGCACTTTAATGAGGACTTCATTCTCTTTGGGGGCAGGTTTTCTTACTTCTTTGTATAATAAATTTTCTCCTGATTTTTCCATAACCATAGCATGCATCATAATCATCTCTTCCTTAAATCATTTTGAATGATAAATAAAATAATATTGATTAAACTGTAGACTAAATAATGGAAATTATTTGACTTGACAAATTACTTTTGTGTATCAAACTGTACTTGGTGTATTTTCAAATTTTATTAATGGATCAAAGGTACATTAGACGGAGCAATAATATGAATACGCTATTAAAATGGAAAAAAGGAATTGAACACTCCCATAATCCTTTTTTGAGCCTTCAAGAAGAAGTTGATAAGGCATTTCAGAATTTTTATGATATGTTTTCGTCAAGTAAGGATTTGTCACAATTTGAGGGTCTGAATCTTATGCCATCAATGGATGTTGTTGAGGATAAGGATCATTTTACCATTCAAATGGAAATGCCTGGAATCGATGGAAAAGACATTAGTGTGTCTTTTAGCGGTAATATACTTACTATTACAGGTGAAAAATCAACTTCTAAAAAAAATGAGAATAAAAAATATATTTCTCGAGAAATTGGTTTTGGTAAATATGAACGTTCGCTCTCATTACCTTCAACAGTAGATATTGATAAGGCTAAAGCTACTTTTAAGAAGGGAATGCTTTGGATTGCTCTACCTAAAAAAGCAGAAGCTAAAGGTAACTCTCGAGATATAAAAATCGAGCATATAAAATAAACCTATAATCGTACCTCAAAATCAATATGAGGCACGATTGCGGGATATGGCTTTAGGAGCTCATGTTCCATTTATCTTAACAGCCGAGACAGTGATGAATTATCTCGTAAAGCATCATGTGTTATGGCCTTTAGCATACACACGAAGAAAAAATAATGAAAATTACAACTTGGCGAAGTTATTCTGGTAGTTCTTGCAGGTTTGTGGATTATTAAGATGAATAATAAAATAAATAATATTTTTAAGCATACATTGATGTGATTTATTTGGAGCGTTATGTATGGTTCAGTGGCTTTTAAGATTGCTTTTTGTGATATCAGGATCAATTGCAAGTTGGTTTATTGGCCGGGAGGAGCTGAAATTTCCTGTCGTTCAAATGGTAATTGCGGTTATTTTGTTTACCCTTATTCTTAGTGCAATTGCTTTTTGGCCTGAGTTAAAAAGTTGGTTTAAACGAACCCGCAAATGACTAACCTGGTATTCCCATGAATATTATTAGCAAAAACCTCAACAGATAACATATTGATTTTATTTGATTAACTTTAAAAATAAGGAAGTTTTGCGTTGTATTTGAGGAAGCGATTTAATATTATCTGAGCAAGAATCACTCCCATATTTCTTATAACAATCGAGTATTTATCTTAAACCTCACTGGGTTTTAGGGCTTTGAGATGGTTCATCAGTAATCTCTTCTACCCTAGATTCTCTTTTTGTCACATTCGACAAGGATTGGATGGTTTTAACCATATGCTCCATGAGAGCCTCTTTATCATTAATTGGGATACTACTTGGAACATGTGAAAATATATGTGTCTCATCAATATCAAACATGTCGTTGAGCAAATCCAATAAGCCCGATTGCGCTATATATTTTGCTTCATGCATGGTAATCACTCTGGCATCAGGCGGAATAAGTTCCATCTCACGATTTCTTTGATTCACTAATTCAAATTCTTCTTCTAGAAAATTATCATTTTCAGTAAAGCCAACTTTAACTGAACAAACTCTAGGCTTGAATTCTGGATTTTCAATGCATGTTTCATGTACGGGAGTTTTTATGCTTATCCAATGTAACATTTTTCCAGGAACAGTTAATATATGAGCTGCCCTTATATCATGCATCCCTAATCCAACATATATTTTGCCAAGTTTATTAATCATAGTGATCTCTGAGTTTCCAAGTGTTGTTTCCACGACACCATCTGTTCCCATGAAAGCGACGGCGTCGTTTAGACCTTTGTCCCTTTCTTGACGTTTTTGATAACGTTGATACAGCTCAGGATGAGTTGCTAGTATTTCTTTGGAATTGATAAAGAATGGCGGTAGATTAGTTTCCAATATTGCTCCTGAGGTAGGTATTACGGTGCCTGTGCTCGCATATCTAACGCCAAGTGCTAATGATGGAGTAAAAGAAATAAATTTAGAGTTATTATTAATGACAACATGCTCCGCAATATTATAATGGTGTTGCTTTTTAAGACCAGCTGGGCATATGAATTCTTTATGGGATAGTATGTGCCTTAGTTCCTTCATGCTCATACCCCTGTAAATATACCGCCCCTTACTTCCACTCTCTATGGATGCCGCAATTTTTGGAAATTGATCTTCTTTAACAGTTAACATCTTTTCAATAGACTTAAAAGTTTTAGATATGTTTGGTATTTTGATAACTGAAGAAGGAGCTCCACCCTCGAATGCATTCACGAGCGCTAATGTTTTTTTTTGCAAACTGTGAATGTCTTACTACATTTTGACCAAGGGCAAAAAAGGGTATTGATAATTTTTTGTATGCCATGATGAAAACTCCTATCATTGAAGTTCAGATTGGATTCAATATGTATAAATTATATCGCTCGAGTTTGGTTTTTGCATAAATCCAAAAACTAGTGATGAGGTCAATGTGTAAAATGATGAAAAAAAGATGTAATGGGAATCACTGAAAGAGATAAAAATTATAACACTTAATGCAAAACCTGAATGAAATATTAGTAAGCACAGATGAAAATTGTTATAAATTACGAAAAATAAATAGGAGGAGCAAATGAAACACCATTCAAAGGGATTTTTAGCATTGGTAACAGAGGCTAAAAAAAGTATTAGAGAAATAACACCTCAAAAATTGAAAGAAAAAATTGACCGTCATGAACCCATGCAGCTTGTTGATGTACGTGAGCATAATGAATGGGAAACGGGTTGTATCTCAACGGCAATCCATCTAAGCAAGGGGGTCATTGAGCGAGATATTGAAAAAAGGATTCCCGATTTGAATACCCAAGTGATTGTATATTGTAGTGGCGGTTTTCGGAGTGCACTGGCTGCAGACAATTTGCAAAAAATGGGCTACACCAATGTTTCCTCATTGGAAACCGGTTTACAAGGCTGGCTTGATGGAGGGTATTTTTTGCACAAATAAACAAGTTTTGGACACTTTGATTCAACATGAAACCGAGTAAATCCTAACCCCTCTCATGAGAGAGGTCTATTTTTCTTGAAAATATTTCCTCTAATGAGCAGGAATATGTTTAAAATTGATGGTATAAGTATTATTCCAATGCCAATTGTTTCTCTGACTCGTGGTAATAACCACAGATTTTACTTTTTTTGTCTCTAATTTATTATTTTTCTTATAAAGCAATGAGAATTCACCAGTATTTTCAATAAGAGGTGAAAGGAGAAAAGCTGATTTTGCCATATTTGCAACAAGACGATAGTGTTTTGTAGCGCCATTTCCTAGTTTCAAAGTGATTTGCAATTGTTGTGGTTTAAAGAGAATGGCTGTCAAAGTGCCCAATACTGTTGGTTTTAATTCAATTTCTGCAAACAGCAACTGTTTTTCTGGTATATCAACTTGCTCACCAAGAACATGGGACTCTCTTTTTAACAAAGTGAGGTTTGTGTGATGAGGATGTGTCTTTTTACGGAGAAATAAAAAATTATTAGTTGAATGAGTGGGCAGATAAGTAGTTAGTAACAAGGGCCAGCTTGCACCATCCTCCATTGAAGGTATTCGTTGATCAATGGGTTCAATCTTAAAAATGATATTATCGGGTTTATGTTTTCCTTGAAGGTGTTCTTTATTGTCTTCAGCTAAACCTCGATTGAAAACCGAGTAGCTCTGAAAGATTGGACGCGGTGACCAAATATTTTGTGAAGATATTAAGTAGGTTTGATTGTATGAGTAAATATCAGTAGTTCCCTGTAAAATGGGGAATCCGGCTTGCTCGCGTAAGAAGTGCATCGTGAAAGTAAAATTCTTTTCGAGCCAGTAAGGATCTTGTATTCTGCTTTTTAAACCATGCCATGCAGTGGAATAAGTAGAAGTGAAGTTATCGCGAATTGATATGTGAGTATACTGACTATTAATATAATACCAGCTGTTTAATGATACTAAAATAAGTAAATAACTGATCCATGAATTGAAAATAAAGAGTAAAAACAGCGCTGCGAGCAAGAGAGATGTTCCTGGTATAAATGCATGCCCCAAATGACGCGTAAAACCCGTTTTAAAAGAAACAAATAAAAAAACAAAATACATGCTCAGTAAGAATATTTTTGTACTTCGTGGTATTTGTTTATGCCATGTAATGGCTAAGAAAATTAATAAACAAGTAAGTAAATAGAAAATGATCTCGTTTATATTTCCATCGGAAGACATGGCTTCAGTAAATCCTGATGCGATAAAGAGGGAGCTTGTGAGATACTTAGGTAAAGAGGATAAAGGTTGTCCTGCTGCAAGCCAAAATATAACGATTGAAACTGAGGGAGCGACCAGGAAAATCAAAGCCAGTTTTTTTTTATTGTGAGCAAGAAAAAAAGTAAAGCAAATAATAAGCATAAGAAGGCAAATAATTAGCATTGAGCCCTTGATTAATGCCATTAAGCCAAATGGAGCAAATAGAAAAAAGGTAAAAACCAGAAGATGAGGATTTTCAATTTTATTCTTTAAAAGGAGGATCTTAAAGCTGACCAATCCTGCAAGTAAGGGGTAAGAAAAAAATAGAGAATCTCGAGCATATATCATACCTAAAAAAGGCACGCAATAAATTAGAGTCCAGTACCATCGACTTGATTTCATTAAAAAAAGGAGATAAATCCAGTAGGATAGAGCTAAGTAAAGACATCCGGTAATCATCAAAAAATCAGTCGCTGGGTGATAGGTTTTTGTATAAAGAGATGAATAAGGGCCTAGAGTAAATATTATCTCTTTGCCAAAAGCTAACCCTTGAGCAACTGCTTGATTTAAACCCAGTGCCCATGAAGGGTCAATCCCCGGAGCTGGCATTTTGGGTGAGAAGGGAACAAAAGTACATATGATAATAATCAACAGGATTAGCTTACTTAAAACATCAAATAATTTATTTGTTGTTTCAATGAGTATTCCTTGTGTATTTTTCAATGTAGACATCCATCGTTCCAATTTTTTAAACGTAGTTTAGCTGCTCTCAATCTTCTACACAATTCACCAAAAAGCCATTTTCACCCAACCTGAACTGAAATCTGACTTTTCTCTAAGATTCTTAACTTGTAACTAACAGACAGATATTTAAAAGAGGAAGGATGCTCCTAAAGAAACCGTATTGGAGATATCTGGAGAAGTACTTGTATCTTCAATGGTTTTAAATGCACCGTAATCATGTTCATTTTCATATTCAACAAATAAATTGATACCGGGTATAAAACGATAATAGGGTCTTACAGTATAACGCATTTGATTCAAGCCACTACCAATTTGAGCGTTGACCAACGTTTTGGTTGCTAAAATGCTGCGGATACCCGTCCTGATCAAGAAATTATTGGTAATTTGGGTATCTCGCGATAGTTCAATATCAAATTTAACGCTGCCGCCATAAAAATAAGTTCTTATATCCGTGTCAATGAAAAATGGCATTAGCCCTTCCAGACCAAGACCAGCTTGCCAATAAGGTCGTGTGGCAGGTTGATTAAAATAGTTCACTCCTCCTTTAACTGCCCAAAATTGACTGATTAAATGCCAGTAAAATATATCAATATCAGCATTTTTAACTGTACTTTTATAAATTTCAGCGTCATTGATAAATAATTGCAATTTATTATAGTCAGGACCATACATGCCCTTGTAAGTAAGCTGTTGTGCATTATGCAAAGGATCGGCGCCTACATCCACAAGAGTTGCAAACCAAAAGTCTCCACCATGAGCCATGGGATGCTTTACTAAATGCAAATTAATCGGTCTGATTGCTTCATCGATACGTATAATCGGGCGATTATAATAATCAGTATTTTTCTCAATGTCTGCCGGTTTGGCTTTATGTTCAGCGATTTCAACTATGGTTGTGTATTGAAAGACTCGGTTCATACCAGTCATCATATGATAAAGCATATGGCAATGGAAAAACCATTGACCGCTTGCATCGGTATCTACATCAGCAGTTACTGTACCACCCGGTGGGATATCAAGCGTATGTTTCAAAGGATCAAAGGCATCCTTTCCGGTACGTAAAATAAACCAATGACCATGAATATGCATTGGGTGATGCATCATGGATGTATTCGTAAATACAAAACGATAGCGTTTACCAGGTTTTAAGGGAATTGGTTTAGCCTTATAACCAGGAACTCCATTAATAAACCAAATAAATTGTCCCATGTAACCAAATAATTCCAAATTAATTACTCCTTCTATTGGTTTGTTAGGATCATTGGTTGGAACAGCGGCAGTTAAATCACGATAATTTGTTTCCAGTGAGGTCATATAGGATGCATCAGAAGGAGATATCGTATCTTTAAATCGAGTGGGCTCAGTGGGCATTTTCATGTTCATGGAATGATCCATATGCATGTTATGATTCATTTTCATATTCTTGGAATGATCTATCCGCATATTATGGTCCATTTTCATGGAGTGCATTTGTTTCATTGAAGACTTTGATTTGTTTTTTTTTGGTTTATTCATGGGTAAGGTGCCATGATACATGCCACCCATCATAATGTTCATCATTTCTCTGGTGACAGGAATGGGCTCTGGGAACGGTTTTACTTGGCTGTAGTCAACGATTTGATTTGGTGCTGTTTTTAAAGCACCATATACAGTTCCTACCGTATCTTTTGAGCCTGTATAAATAATATAAGGTTCATTTTTTTCTATTTTTACTAATACATCATAAGTCTCAGCAGGTGAAATGGTTAATTCTTTAAGGCAATAGGGTTTTACATCGTTTCCATCAGCTTCTACTACCTTCATCATCGATCCAGGTATTTTAACTCGGAAAATCGTACTACTTCCTGCATCAATAAATCGCAAGCGAACAACATCACCCACTTTAACTGGTGCGGTCCAAGGAGTCGTGTTGGGATGGCCATTCATTAAAAAAGCGTCGAAAGCAACATCACTTATATCATAAATGCTCATACGCATTTGTTGCATGCTTTTATAATCATCAAGAAGGCTTTGTCGTTCTTTTTTAGATGCCTTTTGATAATCATAAATAAATTTTATTAGTGATGGTTGTAGTGGAAAGCGAGGAGCATAAAAATCCCCGTCTTTTTTAAGATTAGATAAAACTTGCTCAGGTTTGGTATTAATCCAATCTGATAAAACAATCACATAATCTTTAGTGTAAGCATAAGAAGATGGTTTCTTGGGATCAATCAAAAAAGCGCCATACAAACCTTGTTGCTCTTGTAAGCCGGCGTGGGCATGGTACCAATAAGTACCGGATTGCTTTAAAGTAAATTGATAGTGAAAAACACCACCCGGAGGAATTTCAGTTTGAGAGACTCCTTCCACACCATCCATTTGCCATGGAACCAATACACCATGCCAATGTAGGGCTGTTCCTTTATCGAGATGGTTGTAAACATTAATCGTTACTTTATCGCCTTCTTTAAAATGTAGGGTAGGCGCAGGAATTTGATTATTTACAGCAATCGCTTTAGCTGGCCTATTAGCGAAGTAGACTGTTTTATAAGCAATTTCTAAATTGATGACTTTATGTGCTGCAAACACAGAAAACGAGTGTAAAAGTGAAATGAGGAACAATAGAGTAATAAGATGATGTTTTTTAATCTGTAACTCATGAATACTTTTTATCATTTCGTTTTCCCTTAATATCGTACTAATCTCCTGCTCTTAAACCAGTCCTAAAGTTTATAGATTTGTACAATAGCATTTGTACAATAAGGAAAACAGAGAAAAGTTAGCGGTTTTTTAAAACGAATATTGTTTTAGGCGTACAGCAGTCTTTATTGCCAAAACGAAATTGCATAATTACTAGCATCTTTCAATATTACAATGATTTTATGATACCGGAAGAATGATCTGCCCTAATAAACCCAACATGGGATTCACTTTCAAGGTTATGTGTTTTTTTAATAGCAGCTACTTCAGTTACTGCATCATTTGTAGCAATTTCTACCTCCTTTGGAGATAATTGCAAATGTTGTTGTAATCTCACTAAGGCTTGTGAAAAACTAATTATTTGTCCATTACTTGCTTCGAATAATGTTTTGCCTTGGTACGCGTTATTAAGCATAGGAGCAGAGTAGGGCTCTAATTTTTTTGCAACATTCATTGCTTGAAATGATTGGAGACGTAAATTCAGACCAACCAAGTTGGTTTGATTTTGATATTTAAGTAATTCTTGATAAACATTTGCTAATAATAAATGACCGGCTGATAAATAGTAACTTGCAGCGATTTTGGCATAAAAAACGATCTTTTCTACAATTTTTTCATCAAATTTATGCTCTAATAAAGCAAATCCACCTTGGCATAAAGCGTTCAAAGCAAAAAAGCATCCATATACACCTGAAACTGCCAAATATTCTTCTGCATCTTTATAATATTCTTCTGTGTGTTCCATATCCTTAAAAGTTTTCCTGAAAACCTCATAAAGATAGAGTCCTTTTAGTAAATCAAAGCACGAGGGCGTAGTGATCATGGGTTGATATTCATGCACTGACTCTTGATTTAATGCCGCAGCTTCTTTGGGATTAATACCACAAAGACGCCAAATGTTTTCCCAATAAGCTTCTAATTCAGGTGATTTACATACCTTATCGATTTCTGGGTTCACCATCGCGAGCCTGAATAACAATTCCGGATCTAAGTTTTTAATTAGTCTATTCAGATAATCAGAGTCAAATCGGTTTTTTAAGCTCAAAATCTTAAACTGCTGGATTTTTTCTTGAGCAGTTAACTCAAGAAACTTAACTAATTTCATGCTCGATTCCAAGTTGAGTTACTAATATTTTTTTCCATAAGAGAGTTCTTATACTTTTATCACGCAAACAATTGTACACTGTGTTCTTGATTTTCCATAGTATTTATAAGTCTTATATCTTCCACAGAGGATGAAACAAAGACATTCGCATCATCCGTTTTTCTTTGTGGACCAAGCCAGGATAAGAGTGGTTGCTTGGGTTTAGATAAAGGAAGAGCAGGTTCACTAGTAGTTTTTAATGCGAGGTGCCCATGTCCTTTGATCTCCATGATTTGATCCAGCTTATGTTTCTTCAAAAGATCTAAAATTAATAAGTATGATGCACCGCAGGTACTTGATTTTCTTGCTTGCAATAAGTCTTTTACAAATTGCTCGGCTATTGATTTTTCAACTCCTGCGTTTTCTAGGTATTTGATAATCAAGTACTGATTGTCTATATTCGCATTGATGCTGATTGGATTTTGACCACTCCAAAAATTATAACACTTGATTTGCGCTCTGGATGGAGGCATTGATCCAGGACCTACATCACCCCCGATATTCTCTGACCGGAGCCATTTCCATGTCGCATCCATATATTCTTTTTCCCGAACCGCCATTGCTGCTGCTCCAAAGAAAATTACTTTTTTATCTGCAGAGCATACATTAAGGAGCATGTCATTTTTATCGTAAACAAGCGACAGATCACCCTCTACTTCTTTGCAAATACTTCTCATAAGACTGTCATCTTGTCCAACAGAATAAATTAATTGGTCACATTCGATGTCAAATTTTTTTGTAGTCTTTCCTGAATCTTCCGTTTTAAAAGATAATAATAATTTCCCACTGATTTGGGGTTCAATTTTGATTATCTCAGCCTGTATTAACTCGTTACGTGTTTTTGCCGT
Source organism: Legionella tucsonensis (assembly GCF_001468035.1). Lineage (GTDB taxonomy): Bacteria > Pseudomonadota > Gammaproteobacteria > Legionellales > Legionellaceae > Legionella > Legionella tucsonensis. Next base: position 1,343,965 of record NZ_LNZA01000001.1, on the reverse strand, counting down.
AGTTAATGCTGTAGTAGCGAGTTTACCAGTACCTGCTTTTTCAAATTGCCTTGCTATCCAGACAACAGAGTTTTTTTGGTTTTTTTTATCGAATTCCATCGTTTCAGTGTGCACATCATGACCAAAAAAACCCTTTCTATAGCATGCAGCAGCTGTTCCGCCACCCCCATAGATCACAACTTTTCTTGGTTCCTTATTGAGTTCCTCTGTATCCGTTAAAATAAATTGATTACCATCTACTATAGGCGGAAACCCTTTTGTTGGATCAACGCGGCTTAAGGACTCAAATTGATGACGAGGGATTAATGATCCTGAAATGATGTTTCGTGCAGGACCAAGGCCTGTGCAAATATTCAGTTCATTAGTATAGATACTTTTTATTCCCTCAGGTGTTTTCACAATTAAGCGATATTCTTGTTTTAGATCTTTCCAATCTCCTAAATGATTACTTCTTTTTTCAATCCTCACTACGGACGCACGTAATAATGGTGCTTCGGTAAAACCGAGATTCACTTGATTTGCCTGATAGACATGTCGACCATTAGCATGAGGATTTTTTAAGTAATAATCTGTAGATAAATAAATAGATGGATTTTCTTTGGCTGTTGTTTGCTCAAGGATACTATGAGGTTGCGCCAATGTGTAATCATGTTTCCAATTGCCTGCATCAGAGCCAATCATTAAAACAGAAGGAAGTTGTTTTTTTTCTAATTGCTCTTGAGTTGCTCCATGGTACTTTTTGAATTTCTCAAGCCAAAGGGTAGTCCCAGTATCACCTGACCCAATGATTATTTGTGGAACTACAGCAAAGTCTTTATCTTTCAATACGCGTAAAATACTTTTATTGATTTGCTTTTCTTTCTCTAGAGCTATTTCAAGTCGATCATAACCCTTTGTCACTTTTGACAAATCATCTTCAGGAAAAGGAGGAGTTGATTCAACTTTATCTTCTTTCTTTAAAGCAGCAGCCAGTGCAACTCTATGCTCTTCTTTTAGATTAATTTTATAAGCATACACATTATTGTAGGCTTTAATTGCTTTTTTGAGTATTTCAAAACACTCTTCAGTAGTATAATTTTCTTTAAATATTTGTTGGTTTTTACGGATTTGTTCAATAATTTGGTAAAAATTAATTCTGAGGTCTTGAGTCGTGCGAATTGATTGATGATTTAATACTGTACAAATGTAATTTATTTCATTTTGACGTATATCTTGGGGAATAACAGTTTTGCCCATTACTTACCTCTATATAAAGGTTTTAAACTGAACATAATGGGTATATATTGTATCACTAAAATATTAAGAGATTATTAATTGAGTATTTAGGATGATTATTTTGAATTGACTCAAATTACCTGTTGCCGAAGAAGTATCTAGCTAAGCATGCAAATTCCTTGGGCGCAATGAACGATTGTTTTAATGTTTCAATCATAAGAGTGGTTTTTATAAATGTCACGAACAGAACGCTTATTGGACTTAATTCAGCTATTAAGACGTCATCGTTTTCCAGTAAGGGGAGTATCACTTGCGCAAGAGTTAGGGATAAGTCTTCGTACTTTGTATCGAGATATTTCGATGCTGAAAGGACAGGGCGCTCCAATTGAAGGAGAAGCAGGGATGGGTTATGTGTTACGCCCAGGATTTACTCTTCCTCCGCTCATGTTTACTGCTGATGAAATTGAAGCTATTGTTCTTGGCTCACGTTGGGTTGCGGATCGGACGGACACGCAACTTCAATTTGCAGCGCAAAATGCCCTGGCTAAAATTGCAGCTGTGCTTCCAAATGAGTTACGTGAACAATTAGAAATTTCTGGGCTTCTCATTGCTCCTGGACATATCGCTGAAAGCAAAGATTCTGATTTAATTTTGATTAGAAAAGCGATACGATTGGAGAAGAAACTTCAGTTGACCTATCAAGATGTGAATGAAAACTTTTCACAACGTGTAATTTGGCCATTGGCACTGGGATTTTTTGACCAGGTCCGTATTCTTATTGCATGGTGCGAGCTAAGGAAGGATTTTCGACACTTCCGAACTGATCGTATTATTGAATTAAATCTCACAGAAACAAATTATCCTGAGCGTCGCCAAACTCTTTTAAAGAAATGGAAGACGCTGACTATAAACAAGTCCGCTTAAGTGGAGGCCTATTGTAGCCTCAGGAGCCATAAATTTAGAACCATAGGGTGCTCAATAATGGTCAAAGGAGCTGGCTTATTAAATATTCGATTGTAAACGTGTTATTTCAGTGATCCCACTCCAATCCTTGTTTTCCATATGATGAGCTAAGGCGATAATAAATTTATCTTTGATGATGTTGGCTATCCCAGGAACAACTCCTGTCTGTGCAAAAGCCTGTTGAAATAAATTTAAGTCTTTCAATCCTCCTTTCATATCAAAATTCACATCATTAAAGTCACGCTCTTTAATTTTATCGACATAAAGTTGAAATGCGGGATGAGCAAATACAGAATGAAATAAGGTATTAAGAATAGATGTATCAACCTCACTTTTTTCAGCAAATGCATAGAGCTCCCCCATCGCTTCTATTGCCGTGACAAGAAAATAATTCATGCATATTTTAATGACATTCGCCTGATAAGGTTGCGAACCTACTGAAATTACTTTGATGGAGTATGCAGCAAATACTGCTTTACATTGTTCAATTATTTCTTTCTGACCTGCAACAAGTGTAGTGAGCTCGCCTCGTGCAGCCACTTTAGGGACACCTAAAACATTTGCAGCAAGGTAGATACTGCCTTGCTTTTTATGCAAATCACTTAATTTTTTTGATGTTTCAGGCAATATAGTTGATGTGCCCACGTGAATAGCCTTGGAATGTAGCATAGGAATAAAACTTTTAGCGGTTTCTAGAACTGCATGATCATCAAGAAGACAAGTAATAATAATTTTTGCATCTTTTACAGCCTCTTCAATGGTTTCTGCTCCTTTCGCACCTGCTTTTACCAAGGGTATCATTTTTTCGGCTGTACGATTAAATACAGTTAAATTAAAATCGGCGGCTAATAATCGTTGAGCTAAAACTGAACCCATTTTGCCTAGACCAATTAACGTAACATTCATAATTACCCCTTGTTTTTACTAATATTAGTCGCTAGAAGGTTAGTACTAATTGATTTATTCCTTAAAGAATACTATAAAACTATTCTTATAATCATACATTTAACGACAAATATCATGCTTGAAGCATTTAAACATAACCTGAATCACGTTAGCGTTCCATCTTTTATATATGGTACTGCCTGGAAAAAAGAGAAAACCCAAACGTTAACTCTTCAGGCATTGGAAAATGGATTTATCGGAATTGATACTGCAAATCAACTGAAACATTACTTTGAAGAGGGTGTTGGGCAGGGGATCCAGCAATTCTTAAAAAATACTGGGAAAAGTCGTGGTGATTTATTTTTGCAAACAAAATTTACTCCTGCTCATAGTCAAGATCACAACAAACCTTACGATGAAACAGATTCTTATAAAAATCAGGTGAGAGAATCGTTTTTAAGTTCCTTAGATCACTTACAAACAGATTATATTGATTCTTATATTCTTCATGGACCCACTTATTATTCTGGACTTGTACAAGATGATTTAGATATTTGGAACGCTATGGAAGATTTGTATTATGAAGGGAAAATCAAGTTGCTTGGTGTTTCCAATGTGGATCTGGAACAACTGGAAACTCTTTATAATGCGGCTGTTATCAAACCTACACTGGTGCAAAATCGATGCTTTGCAAACAGTCAATGGGACTCCTCAATTCGATTATTTTGTAAAAAGCACGACATGCTTTATCAGGGATTTTCTTTATTGACAGCAAATCAATCTTATTTACTCACTAATCAAATGCATGAGCTTGCTAAGCACTATAAGAAATCGATACCACAAATTATTTTTCGATTTGCCTTGCAAATTGGGATAGTGCCTCTGACGGGTACAAGCAATCAGCAGCATATGAAAGAAGATTTAGAGTTGGACTCATTTGAGCTTTCATCGGAGACAGTAAAACTCATTGAAGAAATTAGCATACGCTGATTTCTTTCTACTGACAAAAACTGTCACTCAGCTGGATTAGACTTGTATTTTTTATGAGTTGACACAGAACTATGAGACAAATTACACCAGAACTTATTAAAGTTGAAGCATTTAACGTAGTGGGATTGAGGGAAAGAACCTCAAATATCAATGAATTTAATCCTCAAACAGCAAAATTACCTGCGCTTTGGGACAGATTGCATACTTCACAAATAGTCACTCAAAAGCTTAATTCGCTGATTTATGGGGTTTATTCTGATTATGAATCAGATGATAAAGGTCTTTATACGGTGACTGCCGGGCTAGAGGTTAATGATTCGAAAACAATAAGTTATGGTTATAGTGTCAGTATAAAAAAAGGGAATTATCTTATGTTTAAAAATACAGGTCCAATGCCCAAATCAATCATCGAGACCTGGCAAACAATTTGGCATTTTTTTGATACACAATCTAATATCTCCAGAACATATGAGACAGATTTTGAAGTGTATATAGGGCAAGAACAATGTGCTGTTTATATTGGTGTCAATATGTCTTAACAATAAAATTTTATTGTTTTTATTTTGCAATTGTGATAAATCATTTTTGTTTTAAAAATTATCGGAGTAATTATGATTGTTGCAGTATTTTCTTTAGGGCAATTTATTTCTTCAAAGCTGGATGTATTAAAGTCAGGGTTTCAGGATTGGTTTAAAACACAGAAAAAAGAAGATGTTACAGGCGAGATTGTTTGGAAGTGGATGGCTGATAATTTGGCACCTTTAAGAGTAGGAGAAATAACACTCAAGCAATTTTGTGATAAATTCAATGAACATTTTCAAGTGAGTATGACATTTAGTGAGTTTAGTAAGATTTTTAATTCTATGTGTACTTTGGATAAAGCATCCTTAGAGCGAGTAGCTAAGTTTAAAGAATTATTAGATGATCAGGTTGAGGATATAAAATTTGTGCTGGTATCGCACACAAATTATTCTCATTTATATTACATCTTGTCGCAGCTTCAAAAGTTAATTCCAGAAACTGCGATTATTAGTGATGATAAGTGGTCTGAGAGTGAAAAAATTTTATTTGCTCCATCAATGTCTTCAAAATGTACAGAACATCTCGATACACTTAAGTATGCATTGAAAAAACTTGCAATAGGTGAAGAAGATCATGTTATTTCCTTTTTAAATACGATCAAGGTATATGACCATCCTCATTTCCTCTATATTGATCCAGGTAAAGATTTGGAAAAAGTTGCTGAGGTTTTAGAAATTCAAGAATCAAAAAAAACTGTTGTTTATGGTGTATAAATAACTTTGGGTGCAGAGAAATCAAAATCAGTTAAGAAAAGTATCTCTGCTCCAGCCTTACTTCACGAAAGGATAAAAAAATGTTACTTCATGTTTGTTATAAAACATGTTGGTAAGAAAAGAGTTAGGTATTTTTTGAAATCGCTTTAGTGTAGACAACTCAATTTTACCTTGTAATTTTATAGTAAAAATCATTTGTTTTGCCTTTCCAGACTCTATCCATTTCATAATGAGTGTGAAAGCACGCTCAGGATAGCATGCTACATCAGATAAAACCCAATCATAGCTTTGTTCCAATTGAGTCGGATCTAGAGCAAAAGCACTTTTTTGTAAGAACTTAACGCGCGGTAATTGCTCAATTTTAGGATCTAATAACGCTTTATCCACAGCAGTTACTAATGCTCCTAATGAGTGCATGACATAAGTCCATCCTCCTGGTGAAGCACCTAAATCCAGTGCCTTATCACCTGGTTTGGGATATTTCCCCAAAAGAGTAAGTGCTTCCCAAAGTTTTAAGTAGGCTCTATTGGGCGGATTTATTTTATCTTCAATAAAATAGCATTTTCCTTGAGGCCATTTTTTTTGACGTTTCACGCTATAAATCAATGTATTATTATCGAGCAGACTAAAAGTACCTATTGATGGAATTTCAGACTCAAGAGGAAAATGACATAGGAGGGAAGGAAGCTTACGCAATTGCTCTTCGATTAATCGTGAACGTCTTATATGAGAAATAGGATGTAAGTACCAGAATTTCCCTGCTTGGCGTAAAATTTTTATTGCTTCCGAGATGGATCGAAATGTTACTATTTGGGGATCCAACCAAATATCTTGTGCAAAACAGACATCCAGATTTTTATGAGAAGAAAAAAGTAAATCCTCTGTAGCATAGGAAACATTATCCAATTCCTCAGAAAGAAGTGAAAGAAACTCTGGCTTGATGACATAGACAGCTGCAATTTCTTTTTCCATAAATTCAATTTAAAACTTAGTTTAAAAATGTAAGTATTTTACCATTATGAGCTTGTAAGAAACGAGTCCCATGCAGATAAAAAATACTGAATGAAGAGTAAGAATAATATGAAAAACTCAAATATTATTTAAAATTTAGATAAGATGAACTGAAAATTTATAAGATATGATACTGATGAAAAAGACTATATGTCTTTTTCATCAAACGTTATTTATTCTACATACACAGTACTGGCTGCTGGACCATCATTACTTTTTGCTTCAACAAAAGAAACTCTTTTTCCAACCTCTAATTTATTAAAATCATAATCGATGACACTCTTACTGGTAAAACGAAGTCTTCTACCGTCAATGGTTTCAATAAAACCATAATCAGCAATAGGGGCGATTTCGCGAATAAATCCCTCAGGAGGTTGTTCGTGATGTTTTACTTCACCCCGTTGTTTATGAACGTATTTTTTAAGTTTTCGTGTCATAGCAAGAAATTTATCTCTTATTGCAACATAAACGTCTTCATGAGCATGATTTTCTGCAAGATCTCGATTTACTACCAACTCAGCATTGGGAACCATAAGATCAATTCGTACATGGAAAATTTTTCCTTTATTATGATGCCGATGTGTTTCAATGCTTACATTACAATTTATAATTCCATCAAAATACTTCCCTAGTTTTTCAGCATGTTTGCGTGCATTATCCTCAATAGCTTGAGAGTGTCTTAGATTATTAAATACTATTTGTATAGGAAAATGTGCTGAATTGTTCATTGTTTGCTCCTTATATCATATACATCAATATCGTTTTAAAGCTATGTTCTTTGTCTTGCTTCTTTTTTTTGTTGAAGCTTAACTACATCAACTACGTTGACCATTGTTTCAGCCAGAATTTCAATAAAATCATCTAGAGTAATTATGCCTATGAGAGCCTTGTCATTATCAACAACTGGCAAGCGACGAATTTTTTTTGAATGCATCATTTCAAGTGCATCAAAAAGACTGTCATTTTCAAAAATATAGGTAAAAGGTTCTGTGAGAATATCTCGGACTAATAATGAGTCAGGTTTAACTCCTGCTGCCATGACTTCAATAACCAAATCACGATCGGTAATAATACCTATAGGTACCTTTTTGTTTTCTTGTTCCTCAAGTAAAATCAAGTCGCCAACATGATAAGCGCGCATGAGTTCTGCTGCATTTTTTACTGATTCATTACCATTGATAACAACTACATTCCGGTTACAGTATTCGCCAACTCTCATAAAGGTCTCCCAAAATAATAGTTGTATTAGTTTTTGCTAAACAGAAAAGCACTTCATATTCACTACGTCGAACTACGAGTTGACCGCAGGGAAAACGAAAAGTTAAATAATTTATTATCTGTTTTTTTAGTATAGTATATAAAAACCGAACCCGGGTTGATTCAATCGAACTAGTCTTTACTTAGGCTGATATAGAGGAGATATGCGGTTGATTTTTGAGAAATTTATAATGAAACAAGTAAAGATTAGCCACTAAAAATAATAGCGTCAAAGCTAAAGAAAAAAATAAATTACTTCTTAATAGAATAAGAATTAATAAGGCTAGAGTAGAGCGTATCAACTCAAGAGTTAAGATTTTTTGTTTGCCATTAGCGGTCGATCCAAGTATATAAAGAGTAAATAAAATAAACGCTCCAGTGAGCCAGGAGCTTAGTGAGTTCAATGTAAATGTAAACGATAAAAAGGCATATAAGGCGATTGAAAGTGCTATATTTACTAGCATATATAATTTGGGAGATGTGATGTTTTTAGGGTTAACAACTCTTTTTGAGAGTTTTTGATTCTCTTGTAAATGATGAATTATCCATTCTGGGGGCATAAAAAAAGCCCGGATGATATCCAGCTTATTTTTTAGCCCTTTTCCATAATACAATATATCTTTGATGACTTTAATATTGGCATAATAGGGATTCCATGAATCTAAAGGCTCGGTTACTCCGTATTCAGCAGGGGCTGTTTCTGGTTCGAAAGTTCCAAAAAATTTATCCCAAATAATTAAACTTCCTGCATAGTTTTTATCGATGTATTGAGGATTTTTGCCATGATGAACTCTATGATGAGAAGGGGTATTAAATAGTATTTCAAACCATCCCATTTTGTTAATCGATTGGGTATGGATCCAAAATTGATAAATTGTATTTAAAGAGGACACTATGACAAACATCCAAGTAGGAAAACCAATTAAGGCTAGGGGTAAATAAAAAATCCAGGATGTTAAGGTTTGCCAATAGCCCTGTCTTAATGCGACAGATAAATTATATGACTCACTTTGATGGTGGACGGAGTGTCCTATCCAAAAGAAATTGCAACGATGGCTTGCTCGATGATACCAATAATAGCAAAAATCAATACTTAGCCAAAGCATAAACCAAGAAATAAGATGATGCGGATTAATATCAAAAAAAGAAAAGCGTTCATATAAATAATAATAACTGAAAATTATTAGGCCTCTTACAGGCAGTGTGGCAATTTCTTCGAAGATGCCAGTACTAAGATTATTAATGGAATCATTGAGTTGGTACACATTTGATTTTTTATAATATGCAATTACCCATTCAACTCCTATTAAAATTAAAAACATTGGAGCAGCAAATACTGTTATATTAATATCCATATCCAATCCTTTCGCTCGAGTGTGAACCAAGTTAGCGTAATTTTTATATTTTCTTCTAATTATCTTTCGATCGTAAATTTTGATATCAATATTTATTCAATTTTTAATTACAAGTAATTACTTAACCTCTTCACGCTCGTATGATTTTAAAAAATTGATGTATTCAGCCTCATAACCTATGCAAGCAGGCAAGTGGGCAACAGAGCTGATGGTGTATTTAATAGGAGTTTCTGAGGATTCGCTATTTAATGATTGAGTATTAACAAAGCAGTAATCGATCCCAAAATCTCTTGCTCCATAACCGTCACTAATAATGGAGTCACCTACCATCAACATCGAGTCCTTCTCAATAGATTGTTTGCGCCTTTTCGTAATTTCCTGTAAAGCGATATTAAAAATTTCGATATTGGGCTTTGCTATACCCACATCATCAGAAACAATATAACAATCAAACCAATCATTTAATTGAAGCTGCCGCTGTTTTCTCCCCTGAACTTCGACAAAACCATTAGTAATAATACCTAAAATATGTCCTTTTCGGTGTAAAAACTCAATGGCAGTTTTCACATTTGGTAACCAATGAGCATGGATGCAAAGACTGCTATCGTACTCATTTGCAACCTCTTCCGCAGATGCAGCGCAAGAAATCTTTTGATTTAATTGGATAAATCGCAGTAATCTCACTTCGCTTGGCATGAGTGTATTTTCTCTGACTCCAACTTGATTCCATAGGCGGGTGTTAATTTTTTTATAAACCTGCTCAAAGACAGTATATTCAATTGTGGCGTAAAATTTTTCATAAATATTTTTTAAACCCATTCGTTGGGAATAAGCAAAATCGATTAGCGTATCATCGAGATCAAATAAAATAACTTGATAGGGCATTCATGAGTCCTGTTATTCATTTTACATCCAAAAATGTAAGTACCAATTCACTATACTATGGCCCCAAAATAAAGAAATTAGTCCGCTTATGCATAAAAAAGGGCCGAAGGGAATTGCGGTATCCTTGGATTTATCGTGCAAACGTAAATACAATAAGCCAATAATTGTACCACTAATTGATGAAAGAAGTAGAATTAACGGTAAAAATATCCAACCAAACCATGCGCCAAATGCAGCAAATAATTTAAAATCTCCATGGCCCATACCAATTTTACCCGTGAATAAATAAAATATTTTAATAAACATCCATAATCCCATATAAGCCCCTGCAGCACTTAGCACTGCTTGAGGTAAGGGAGTAAACAGATTTTCTGTATTCGCAATAAGTCCTATCCATAATAAACTTAACGTGAGGCTGTCAGGTAAAATCTGATGGTCTAAGTCAATGAAAATTAAGCAAATTAAAATCCAAATTGCAATCAACGCAAACATCAATTGTATCGTGAAACCGAAATGCCAAGCCGCATATAGAGATAGGAGCATTGTGACTAATTCAATTAAAGGATAGCGAATAGAAATCGAAGCTTTGCATTGGTAACAGCGTCCACGTAAAAACACATAACTTAAAATTGGAATATTTTGCCAGGCCTTAACTGTTGCTTTACACGACGGGCAAAATGATCTTGGAAAAAATAAATTAATCAGCTTTTGATCATCTTTCTTGATTCCAATCAAATCATTGTATTGCTGATTCCATTCTCTTTCCAACATAATGGGTAAGCGGTAAATAATAACGTTAAGCAAACTGCCCACTGCAAGCGAGAATAGAGCGATTGTAGTATACATAAACCAAATATGATTCGTGATGAGGTTGTATATCATTGAATGATCCTGCTGAAAATTTAAGTATTTATATTGCAGATCCCAGTTTAAAGATAGGCAGGTACATTGCAATTACAAGTCCGCCTACCAAGACACCTAAAACAGTCATAATAATAGGTTCTAATAAACTACTGAGAGAGTCGACCGCACTATCAACATCTTCTTCATAAAAATCAGCAACTTTGCTTAACATTTTCTCTAATGCACCTGATTCCTCACCAATGGAAACCATCTGAATCACCATGTTGGGAAATAATTGGGTATTCTCCATAGCCTTATTCATTTGTTGACCTGTAGATACTTCTTCCCTAATTGTGTCAGTTGCTTTAGCGAAAATAATGTTTCCTGTCGCACCTGCTACAGATTTAAGTGCTTCAACCAGAGGTAAGCCAGCAGCAAAAGTAATTGATAGCGTTCTTGAAAAACGAGCGATCGCAGCTTTCTCAACAATAGGACCTATTACAGGTAGTTTTAACAAAGTTCTATCTACATTTTGCGCAAATTGAGGAGAGTGTTTTAGTGCATAAATAAACGCATAAATACCGCCAGCCAAGGCTCCAAAAATTAAGTACCAATAGGATTGAAAAAATTTAGACATGCTCACAACTGCTTGGGTCAGAGCGGGCAAGTCTGCGCCAAAACCCTTAAATAAAGCCTCAAATTGAGGGACAACGAAAATAAGTAAGCCAGTCGTGACAATAAATGCAACAACCAATACAGCCAAAGGATAAGTTAAAGCTTTTCTAATTTTCTTTTTTATCGTTTCTATTTTTTCTTTATAAGTAGCGACTTTATCCAACATGATGTCAAGAGAGCCTGATTTTTCGCCAGCGTCCACCAAATTGCAGAATAATTCGTTAAAAAAGGCAGGATATTTCTTCAGTGCCTCAGCAAGCGTTAATCCAGTTTCAACATCGCCTTTAATATTTTCAATTAATTCTTTAAACCGTTTATTGGATTGTCCCTTTGCAACGATATCAAAGGATTGCACTAAAGGTATCCCTGATTCAATCATTGTCGCTAATTGACGACTAAATACTGTAATATCTCCAGACTTTATTTTTCTATTTTTTAAACTGAAAAGAGGAGCACGTTTTTTAGCAATTTTATTAACGATAACTCCTTGTCTGCGCAACTCTACTTTGGCTAAAGCAAGACTTCTGGCCTCAATGTCTCCATTTATTTTTTGGGCTGCTTTATTAACGCCTGTGTAATGAAAGGTTAAGGTGGTGTTGGCATTTTTTTTCATTTTTTTATGGTTAATCAACGGTTACCCGATTGACTTCCTCTATAGTGGTAATGCCTTGTTTTACTTTCTCAAGTCCTGATTGATAAATAGTAATCATGCCTTCTTCCTGGGCGATTTTTAATATATCCAAGGAATTTCCACCCGACATGATGATTTGGCCAAGTTTTTTAGTCATAGGCAATACTTCAAACAATCCTATTCTCCCTCGGTATCCATTGGTACACTTGGCACATCCTCCAGCTTTATATAATTTAATTCCCTCTAAATCAGCTTCTGTAAAGCCTAATTCCAACAAACCTGGTTTGTTGAAGTCATCTCTTAAGACTTTGCAATGTTCACATAATTTTCGGGCTAAGCGTTGTGCGATAATAAGCGTTACTGAACTGGCTACATTAAATGTTGCGATTCCCATATTGACCAAACGGTTTAATGTTTCAGCTGCGCTGTTCGTATGTAATGTTGAGAGTACCAAATGTCCTGTTTGTGCCGCTTTAACCGCTATTTCAGCTGTCTCCAAATCACGTATTTCGCCGACCATTATAATGTCAGGGTCTTGCCGTAAAAATGCTCGTAAGGCATTGGAAAAAGTTAATCCTGCTTTGGGATTGATATTAACCTGATTGATTCCAGGTACTTTAATTTCGACCGGATCTTCAGCAGTGGAAATATTTACTTCTTTAGTATTGAGTATATTCAGTGCAGTGTACAAGGTTACGGTTTTACCACTTCCTGTTGGTCCAGTGACCAGGATCATTCCTTGGGGACGTTCAATTGAATGTATAAAATTTTCTTTTTGAATAGAGCTGAAACCTAAAGCTTCAATACCTAATTTTGCTGAGCCCGGGTCTAATATCCGCATCACAACTTTTTCACCTGAGGTAGTAGGGCAGGTACTTACACGAAAGTCGATGGATCTGTTTTTGGATATTTTCATCTTAAAACCACCGTCCTGTGGAATTCGTCTTTCTGAAATATCCAAACTGGACATAATTTTTATTCGTGCAGTAATGCGCATGGCTAAGCTTCCAGGAGGCGTTGCGATTTCATGTAAAATACCATCTTGTCGGTAGCGTATACGATAGTCTTTTTCATAGGGCTCAAAATGTATGTCTGAAGCTCCTTGTTTAATCGCATCAAGAAGTATTTTATTAACGAATTTAACTATAGGAGCATCCTCTGTTATGGAGGTAGCAATACCTGTTTCATGCTCTTCTTCCTCGTTAATGATAATTCCATCAAACTCCGTAGTATCACCAACAAACTCTGATAAACCTTGTGTTTCCTGTACCGTAAGCAAATGATCTATTAATGTGCTAAGTTTATCTGCCTCAACTATAATTGCATGTGTATTGAGTCCTGTATGGAACTGGATTTCTTTTAATGAAGCTTGTTTGCTTGGGTCTTCTGTTGCAAGATATAAATTATTCCCACGATAAAATAGAGGAACCATTGAGTGACGACGAATTAGCTTTTCATTGACCAAACTCATAGGAATAGAATCGATATCAATACAATCCAAATCAAGCATAGGGACGCCGAAATTATGTGCTGCTGTAAATGCAATTTGCGTAGCTGCTAAAATGTTATTTTTGACAAGGTACTGAACTAAGGATATCCTTTCCGCAGAGGCATTCTTACAGAACTCAAGCGCCTGAGTTTTATCCAAAAGGCTTTCAAGAACAAACAACTGTCCTATTCCATGTAATTTAAATTCGTTACTTCCTAGCATAAGTTCCAATCAGCTTTGAATATAATATTAACTATAGTTAATCTATTTCATAAAATCACGTGTTTTATGCACATCAGTGCTTCTATCTTGCCTTTTGGAGAGAGGGAGTATGTAATATAATGATCTCAAGTTCTTTTATATTAAAATTTCTAAGCTATTTAAACTTAAAAAATGGATTGTATGTATGTGAAACTCATTGTATTGTAGTTTAATTCAGGATTAACTATTTTAAAAGGTATTATTTTGTTGATTGAACGGCAATTAAAACAATATCGCGCCCTGAATAAGTGGTTTCAATCGCCCCTGGGTCTTTTTGCTGCGCATGAATTTTTAGTTAATCTTGAACCTGAAAGCAAGTATTTAAAGGGTGAGACGCTGCTGCAATTAGGTAATTGTGGTGATAATATCTGGTTAAAGAAATTTAATTACATCCATAAATGGATTGTATCTCCTTTTTCATTAGCTGATAAAGTCCAAATTAAATGTGCTTTAAACCAGCTTCCATTGGAACGCAACAGTGTGGACTGTATTATAGCACCGCTCACACTGGAGCCTTTTGCTAACAGTTTTAGTTTGATTGATGAGATCGATCGCGTTCTTAGCCCTATGGGTTTTGTTATTTTGTTAAGTATTAATCCTTGGAGTCTTTGGGGTGGGGCAATGAAAATCGGGCTGTTGCACTGTTACAGCGATCAAAAGGTTAAAATGCGTACTCCATTCAATTTAAATCGAATTTTTTTGCAAAGAGGTTATATGCAGTATTCTCTGAGCAGTTTTTGTTATGTGCCTCCAGTAAATAATGCATCATTAATTAAAAAATTTGCTTTTCTGGATGAAATAGGCAAGATGCTTTGGCCTTATCCTTCTGGTTTTTACTGTTATATTGCCCAGAAATATCAAGTTATAGAACCTAAACTGCAAATTATTCCCAATGAGCCAATAAAAGATTATCAGGCCCCATTACAACCGGTTATTTTTTCTTCTCAATGCAATAAGCTGTATTCATCTGATAAAATAAAAAAATAATAGATATTAGGAGCTTGTTCCTATTTTATTTTGTGACACGATACGTTTCCTCGTTAACTAAATTTTGAATAGTGTATGAAATGTCAACAAACTTTAACAGTTTAATAGTATGAAATGCGAGTTACAAAGAGATTCACATCAATTTTTAATTTGAATAGATACCCATTGTTTTTGTATACTTTGCTTTGCCATAAGAACAGGTTAATTTTATGAATAAAAAAACGATATTCAGAATCACTTTTGCCAATCAAGAAGCAATTTATGAGGTTTATGCACGTTCTGTTAAAGAAAGTGATATATTTGGATTTCTCGAAGTTGAAGAACTGGTGTTTGGTGAGCAAACTGCATTGGTTGTCGATCCCTCTGAAGAGCGATTAAAGATTGAGTTTAATGGAGTAAAGCGGACATTTATACCCATGCATTCAATTTATCGTATTGATGAAGTTACAAAACAGGGAACGGCTAAAGTAAAAGATAATCCGGGCTATGGAAGTAAAATTAGCCCTTTTCCTGGTACGGGAAAAATAAAAGATTAAATGAATGCTTCCCTATAACCCACTCCTTTGCCCCTAGGATTTATAATGACTATTCCAGATAAAATCAAAGAAGTTTATGAAAAATCATCTTGCTTGTTTACCACCAATGAAGTTGAAGCCGCTCTTGATCGAATGGCGATTAATATACATAAGGAATTACAAGATCAAAATCCAGTACTTGTCTGTGTTATGGTAGGAGGCTTAGTTCTTCTAGGAAATTTACTACCACGCTTGGACTTTCCTTTAGAAGTAGATTATGTCCATGCAACTCGTTATCGAGGCGATATAACAGGTGGAGAGATTGTTTGGAAAGTGAAGCCGTCAGCTAACTTGAAAGGAAGAACGGTTCTTGTTGTCGATGATATTCTGGATGGTGGTGTTACATTAGCAGCGATTATTGATAATATAAAAACTTTGGGAGCAGAAAAGATATACAGCGCTGTTTTGGTTGATAAATATCGAAAACGTGTACCTAATGGATTAAAAAAAGCTGATTTTGTAGGTTTACAAGTAGAAGATCATTATATATTTGGTTATGGAATGGATTACAACGAATATTTAAGAAATGCTCCAGGTATTTTTGTAGTACATCCTGAGCATGAATAGTTATTAATAGAACTTCAGGTATAATATAGCTAACGGTTATTGTAAAGGAAAAAACGTATTATTGTTTTGTGATTAGTTAAACCAGGTTATTTATAAAATCAGGTCTTATTTTGGCAGATCAAGCTTCCTTTCCCTAACCCCTTTTTTGCTGTATTTCTCACATCTGAAGATACAGCATTTGTACTAATAAATTCCAATTGGCTTAACATTAGTTTTTGTCTTTTCTCATCGTACTTATCCCAGCTACTGAATTGTTCTGTCAAATTAGCTGCTAAAGTTGGATTAATTTTTTCTAATTTCAGAATTGCATCGACAATTAATTTATAGCCTTTTCCTGATATAGAATGAAATCCATAAGGATTTTTAATGAATGTCCCAAATAAAGCATTCACTTTATTTGGATTGGACAAATCAAAGGAAGAATGTAGCATTAATTGTTTTACTAAGTTCACTACATGTTCTGAATGGGCTGCTGCCTGAATATTAAACCAATAATTAACAGCGCTTGGATCGTGTTGCCAGTACTCATAAAAGGATGCTAATAGTTTACCTGATTGACTGCAGTTATTACTTAGCAGTAGATTAAGTGCTGAGATACAGTCAGTCATATTTTTGCCTAATGAGTTATTGAATTGTTCGATCAATCGTCGCTCTGTTTTTTCAGACTGTACCGAAACCAAATAAGCATGACAAACTTGTCTTAAACGTCGTGCGCCCGCAGATAAGATATCAAACGACTTAAAAGGCGAGCTCTGAGATACCGGTATGATATCCAGATTTTTTTGTATGTGTGCTATATCTTCTTTTAGTTCTTTTGCCAGCTGGTTTTGAATCAGTTGTCGCGCTTCTGCTATTTTTTCAAAATCCTGATTTTGCAGGTTGGAAAATAAGTCCTCTTCTGAAGGTATGGATATGAGCTCGGCAAGTAACCAATAGCTTAAAGAACTATTTTTCTCATGGAGTACACTTCGGTATGCATTAAAAAACTCAGGAGTAAATGTAATGGTCTTACCAGAACAATAATCTTTGACCATTTGGGTGATCAGTTTATTTACAGCTTCGCAACGGTTATATATATTACTATCTTGTTGCATGAGTAGCAGTAATTGTTCTGCTCTGTATGCAAACTCAAGATTTATAGGAGCAGAAAAACTACGTAATAAAGAAGGAGTAGGATGTGAGTCAATATGATTGAAATGAAACTCCATGTTCGATTTATCAACCATTAGCAAAGTATCGCCTTGAATCTCCTTACCATTATTATTGAGTAATCCAACAACAATGGGGATTGGCCTTCCTTTTCGGTCCTTAGTTTTAAATTTTAAAGTATAGCGTTTTGCTTTGGCATTATATTCGTCAGTAACTGATACTTGCGGAATACCCGATTCAGTAAACCAATGTAAGAAGGAACTCAAATCTTTCTTTGTTGATTTACTTAATGATGCCAGTACATCTTCTAAAGTTACTGCGCGTCCATCATTATCTTTAAGAAATTGGTTCATTCCCCTATAGAAAATTTCTTCACCAAGGAAAAGCATCATCATACGAAAAATATCAGCACTTTTTTCATAAGCTGCAGGTGTGTAAAGGCTTCTAACATTGGTATAGGTATCTTGTCGTGGAGCACGTTCATCAAGATTTTTACCATCTATTATCCGAATTAGATCAGTGCTAAATAAATGTTCACGAAACATTGCAGCCCTAAATGTGGTTAATCCTTCTTTGAAAGGCAAGTTAAACCACTCACGGATAGTGACACGATCGCCTGACCAATAATGAAAGTATTCATGGGCAACGACTTCTAAAACTCGTAAAAAATCCTCATCAGTTCGTGTATCAGGAGTAGCAAATAAGTTTGCGGTATTAAATAAATTTAAACCTGTCGGCTCGGAAGCGCCCGAGGCGTACTTATCAACACCGGCTACCATATGCTGTGGTAACTCACATTCTAAGTTAAAGGTTTCCTCTTCCCAGCGCATTGCTGCTTTTAAAACTTCTTTAGCGAAATCACATTTTGCTGTCGCTGCAGGAGGAACATAAAACTCAATTGGTAACTCACGTTCGGAACGTGTCTTGAAATAATCTACTGTTTTTTTTAGTTTTCCTGCAACTAATGCGAATAGATAGCTGGGTTTAGGAACTTTATCTACCCAAGTTACAGAGTGAAGTCCTTCTTCTCGATCGTTTTGCTCGATAAGTAAGCCATTGGAAAGTAATACAGGATAGTCCTCTTTTTTAGCAATAATTGTGGTTTTGTAGGTAGCTAAGTTATCGGGACGATCATGGCAGTAGAGAACACGGCGAAGTCCTTCAGTTTCAGCTTTCACCAGAATGGTTCCTTCTGTTTCATATAAACCAAATAAATCGGTATTTTCACCCAAACTAGTTGTTGTTTCGAGTATAAAAGCCCGATCATGAGGAACATTTTTGATGATTAAAGAATCTTTTGTGATTTCGTATTCTTCTTGAGTTAGCTTTTTGCCATCGAGTGAAATGGATTCTAAGATCATATTTTCACCATCCAATTCCAAATCAGTAGGATAAGATTTGGATTTTGGATTGGGTTCAACAGTCAATAAGGCTTTTGATTGAACAGGTTTTTTAGAAAGATCTATTTTTAAATCAATGTGTTTTATCAGATAATCAAGAGTTTTATAATCACTTAACCTAAATATCCCTGAATGGTTTTTCATGAAAACTCCCTGATTCATACATGATTAAGAAGCAACAATATAAGATCAAAATGTTTATTTCAACTGAGTAACGACCTAAACGGTAAGCATTATCTCATGATCATGTTCTTCTTGGAGATCATCTGTTTCTTTTTTATCACTTTTTATGAAGCTTAGATCGTGATACGGTGATTGAGATTGAATAAACGGATTATTTTCTGCATCCCAGGAGAGGAAAGCCGTCATGTCATTAAAATAGCAGAGCTTGTATTCCGCAATTTCCAGTGGGAAGTTAATTTTTTCAATGATTTTTTTGAGTTCTTTGGTAATTTCTGCATGTAGTTGTTCAAAAATTTCTTTGGATATTGTTCCATTGAAACGTGAATAAGCTAATGTAATATGGAGAATTTTAGGTATTTTTTCTTCGATATTTAAAGAGGCGGCTATTTTCTTAATTTGTGTTTGTTGTTCTTTAGGTAAAGATAAAGAGAGAGAAAGGGTTCTGCCAATGCTGATTTCCATTTTTTCAATTGAAGGATAAAGAGGGTTTTTCTGTAGCGTTTGCTTAATCTTTTTATAGTGAGGCAATTTATTAATAATAAATTGATTCCATGAACCTCCTATTTGTTGTTCTGTTTCCAGGCTCATGGTAGTCATATGATAACTTTGGGCGGGAAGTGGTAAAAAATGATGCGCAATCAGTGAGTTATTCACTAAGAGCTTATAAATAGTCTCACAAAATTCCTTTTGCTTAGGATAACAGGCCGATACTACTGTAACTCCTGGAAATGGTGCGTATTGACCGTATTCATCAACTTTGCTTAATTGGGTATGCTCATTCTTACTTTTTAGAGAGAACATTTTTGCTATCCAAGAAAATAAATTGAAAAGAATAATATCATGAAATTCAGTTTGATCTAAAAAATATGATTAATCTTTAATCTATAATAACTGTATGTAGAAAGAATAACTAGGTTATTTTTCCTTTTGCTAAACTTATGGAAGACAAAACACAGAGACTATTATGCCATTGAAATTAAAGAAAACAGAAACTCACGAAGAATTAGAGCAGAAAAGACTCGATGCACTTCAATCATTAAAGATTATGGATACACTTCCTGAAGAAAGTTATGAGCGATTGGTGCGTCTTGCGATTGATTTATTCAATATCCCAATTTGTTATATCGCATTTCTTGATGAAGAAAGACAATGGTTTAAAGCGCGGTATGGTTTAAAAGCAAAGCAAACACCAAGGTGTATTTCTTTTTGTAACGTGACAATAAAAAAAAGCGAACCATTAATTGTTAACGATGCGCTTAATGATGAACGATTTGCCAACAGTCCTTTGGTTCAACAAGATCCTTTTATTCGCTTTTATGCTGGCATTCCTTTGACTGATCCTCTGGGTTATAACGTAGGTACCTTTTGCTTGGCAGATACTTCCCCCAAAGAGCTTGATTCAAGGCAACTGAGTTTATTATTAAATTTAGCTAACATCGCCAAAGATGAGTTAACTTTACGTAAGACGAATTTGTTATTGCAAAAAATAAAAAAACAACTTGAAGTACGTAATAAGTTAATTCGTAAGGTATTTAGCTTTTATATGTCCGATGAAGTAGCCAATACTATTCTTGAGTCTCCTCATCATCAAAAATTGGGCGGACATGAAAGTAAAATAACAATCATGTTTAGTGACTTAAGAAATTTTACACCTTTATCTGAATCAATTCCTGGTGAAACTCTTGTTTCTCTCTTAAATACTTATTTCAGTAAAATGGTTCCTGTGATCGAAAAGCATCAAGGAATTGTTGATGCTTTTATTGGCGATGCAATTATGGTCATTTTTGGTGCACCATATTCATCAGGAAATGACTCACTGCGTGCGGTAGCTTGTGCTTTAGAAATGCAACGGGTATTAAAAAAACTGAATCAAACCCATAGTAAGATTAATTTACCGCATATAGAGATGGGCGTAGGAATTAATACAGGCCGTGCTGTAGTTGGAAATATTGGTTCCAAGAAGAGAATGCAGTATAGTGCTATAGGATCGCCGGTTAATTTATCATCTCGAATACAAGATCTAAGTCTTGGTGGACAGATATTGATTTCTGAGTCCACTTATAAGGAAGTTGTAAAAGACATTGAGATTAATGGATATCTTCGAGTAAAGGTTAAAGGAGTTCTCTCACCAATTACGATTTATGATGTGGCTCGATTAAAGTCGAATAATCTAAAGGTTTCCAGATAATACACTAAAAAACTTACAAATTAATTTAGCTCATATTATAATTTTTATTAGCATTATATGTAATGCTCTTTCAAATTGATACGCGTCTACGTGAATTAAGATTTGCTTTTGCATCCATGCTACTTCAAATGTTAATGTGTTTTACTCTGTTCAAGCATTTTATTAGTAAATGCAATTGCCAAAGCTGAAATGAGCAAGGTCAAATGAATAATGACTTGCCACATCACGGAGAAGTTACTAAGTTTATTTGGATCGATGAACGTTCTTAATAAGTGAATCGAGGATATTCCAATTAATGAAAGTGCAAGCTTTACTTTCATAGCGCCAGCGTCAAGATGATCAAGCCATTCAGGTTGATCTGGATGCGAGTCAAGGGCTAGCGGAGAAATAAAGGTTTCATATCCTCCCATAACTACCATAATCAGAAGATTCGCAATCATAACCACATCAATCAGCTCGAGTACACCTAACATGATGTGTGTATCATTGATACTGTTGAGATGAATTACTAAATCATACAGTTCATGAATAAAACGATAAACATAAACAGCCAGTATCAAAATAAGACCAATGTAGAGGGGAAGCTGCAGCCATCTTCCCATAAAGATTAACCTGCTAATGCCTTTTTTTAAATTACTCATGAAAATACACCATTTAAATATTAAAAATTCTTTCTATCCATCCGCATTGTTGATTTATCTAATAGTGCCCAATCTAAAACAGATCTATTTAGAAATGCAACAAAATCCGCTTTATTTTTTGGTCCTGTTATTTTAGTAATTAGCCACTCCTGCTTTTAAGGAAAGATACATGGTCATAAGAATGAAACATGATTCACTAATACTTGTCGCTAAAGCGCAGCGCAGTGGAGTCCGGGCTTCCTATCAAATTCCTGGGCTCTTGTTGTCTTCACCCGGGTTATGATTTTTTATAATACTTAAGTTGACGCAGTAGGCGAGTACTTCAAGTATTATGGTGTTTCAGTAATTGTAATTTCCGAGGAAACACCTTGTGCTTTCGTATTTGGATTGTACATAGCTTCCGCATAAGTAGGTGGAACAATGTATTTTCCTAGATTCACTGCCTTTATTTTATAAACTATTTCTTTGGCAGCAGACTCAACTCCACCAAAGAAATTGACTCTATCTTCGCGAATATCGACAAAATCCATTGTATTGTTTTTTACAGAGTCGTTTACCACTTCAAAACCTCCGGGCAAAAGATCTTCAATAGCAATATTGGATAAATAATCGTTACCTAATGCACGAATTTGAATATGCACTTCAATTTCACTGCCTAAGGTTGTTGAATTAATCACATTTCCTTTCGCATCTTTATATTCTCTGAAGATTTCTAAGCCTTGTTTTAAAGGAGCTTTTGCAATAGTTCGATTAAAACCTGATTGTATGAGTTGATAGAAAAATGTCTTTTTATCAGGATTGTTAAAACGTATTTTTTGGACATCAGGATCAATATCAATTTTTTGATAGTTTGGATTAGTAAAAGGGATATTGACTTCTTTATTCTTGGCCAAGATTTTTGTCATTGACAAAGCTGATGCTGATTCACTGGGCATATTCGGATGGTATACTCCTAAAGCCAAGCTTGTAAATCCAGACAAAACGGTATTGATTTCATTATTATTGATTACCTGAATTAAGCGCTTGAGCAATCCATCACCTACTTGTGGTAACAAGTTGGGGAAATGTTTGGCGACAAGATATAAGTATTGCGCATCAGCAATCGTACTACTATAAAAATCAGTAACATAAGCCCGATTATTTTGTGGCTTGTACAAACCAATTAGTTGATTGGCTTCATCATGACTTTGCAGTAACTGATAAGAAGCCGCGATATAAGCTGTAGTAATGTCTGTTTGCCATGCTTTTGTTTTATCATTTTCCAGATACAATTGCAGGTTAGCCAGATAATTGGTTGTCACCACCTCATTGCGGGTTAAAATATAAATGGCATAAGCTTGAATTCTGGCTGCATCCATATCCTCTACATTTTGTCCTACTAAGGTTTTAAGATAGTTAATGCCATTAAAGAACAGATCACTAGGAACATTAAATTCTTGGTTTTTTGCTTCAGTCAGAAAATGCATTGCATAAACCGATGCAAAATCATTACTCTGATTATCACTTAGCCCCGGCCAATAACTAAATCCGCCATTAGACATCTGTCGTTGACTGAGCATTTGAATTGCTGCACTTATTTTTTCATTAACTTGTTTTGCTTCTTCACCAAAACCAGTTTGATTGCTCATTGCCAGCAAGGGGAGGGCTTTACTTGTTAATTGCTCGGTACAACCATAAGGATAATTATCCAGATAACGCTGTAAGCCAAATACCAGAATCATCGGACTAGTAGAAACCGTTGCATTTACTTTATGATATTCTGGATAAAATGTTTGCATAATATCTAAAGTTTTTTGAGCCTCTTCTGATTTGCCACTATTGATGAAAGTACTTAGCGGTATAGCGGGTCTGACGCTAAGTGTTGCACTCATTGTACTGGCTTTATCACCTAAACTGGCTTTAAAGTTTAACTTTGCTGCTCCTAAAAGTGATTTGGCTCTTAATTTAAAATGAACTGTTTGTTCGTGGCCTTCGGCAATTTCCAGAGTTTGGGTTGGTGAGCCGATAATCTTGATTTCAGGAGAAGCTGTCAAATTTACATTAATCAGTGCATGGTCTCCAGAGCCTTTAATGTTATTTGCAACAGATGCAGATATTTCAAACTCATCTCCTGGTGCGACAAATGTTGGAACATTAGGATTAATAATGAAATCACCCCGAATTTCAGCAGAAGTTTCATACGAACCTACTGAATCAGATGATACCGCTACTGCCATGACGCGTAATGTTCCATTAAAGTAATCAGGAACTTGATATACCAATTGACGATTGTTTGCATCTGTATCGATAATCCCAGACCAATAAGCTACGGGTAATTCAGTTTTTCGTTTAAAAGGATTCAGACGACTAGCCATGCCTTCCTCACCGTTATCTCCTCCAATCGCAGAAAGCTCCCGGTCTTGAATAAATTTCGGCATGATTTGATCTACAGTTTGTTGGGTTAAAACTTCAAGAGCATGCTTTTGAAAGAAGAACGATAAAGGATTTGGAGTCTCATAACGTGCAACTTGTAGAATCCCTTCATCAACTGCAAAGACAATAATTTTACCTGGTTTATCCGTATGATAATCTATAGTGAACGGTTCACCAGGACGTGAAACTGCTGCAGTTTGCAGATCAATTTTTATGTTATGATTCTCATGGTTGACGGTAAATGGGACAACACTATAACTGAGTGGGCTTATGAAGATTTCAGGAGAGTTCCAATCTCGTATAAATGCAACATTGATGTATCCATCCCCTTGAAAATCAGCAGGTATGTGAATGGTTTGTACAGAGTTAGTTGTATCTGTTTTAAACCATTGTACTGCATAAACCTTATCACGTTCTATTGTAATTAAACCTGAGCCTGTATAAGGTGCAGTAATTTGTATTTCGATATCCTCGTTGGCTTGGTATTCAGTTTTATTGAGTTTAATCGCTAATTCAGCGTTCTTAGCTAAAGGTTGTTGGCTTGCACCCACAATACTGAACTTTAACTGATTCAGTACCGTATTATCTTTTCCAAGAATACTTAATGAAAAATCACCAATTTGGTCTGTAGGTAAAGTGTAATCAGTTCCTTGCTCCAAAATACTCAATGGGTTGGTGCTGACTACTGTAGATTGAATAACAGATTGATATTGATAAGTACCATCAGCCTTTTTAACCAAAGTTGTGACTGGATGTAATGAAACCAGCTGGATCTTTAAGTCATTTATTTTTTCTTTTTTCAACGCAGAATTAATTGCAATGTAATTAACACTTCTGATACTGTTTTGCTTAATAAAAGATAGGTCACCATCGGGTTTGTATCCTACAAAATAGGGTAGGGGACTGATCAAGGTTTTGGTTTGAGTTGTTACACTACGGCCTCCTTCAGATTCAAAGCCTTCAGCAAAAAATGTTAATTGATACGTTGCCTTTTCAAAACGGTCAAGATTTAAATCAAACTCCGCTTCACCTTTATCATTCGTTTTAGCATCATTTAGTGTTTCAGTGAACACTTTAGGTGGTTTTTTGGGATCCAACAAAGGATCAATAAAGACATAGTCAGGATATTTATCAAACTCAATTTTTTGTGGTACTAATAGGATATTAGCACTAACTTTTCGATCGGTAGCAGGAGCCCCATATAAATTCCAGAGCTTTATTTCACCTTTTAATCCTTTAGGTGAACTCCAGCCAGCAGATGGCTTTGGGGATAGGCTGCTGGTGATTCGCATTCTATCAGGTAGAAATTCAGAAACGCGAATTGTTGTAGAACCTAGAAGATTTTGTGGGTATCCATCTTTTACTAAATACAAATTAATCATGTACTGACCGGTGGGAGAGTTGGTGCTCGTTGTGAAATCAATGTCCATGTAGCCTAGATCATTGAGTGTAATTTTTTCATCTTTGATTGTTGTCCCTCTTGAATCAAATACAGTCACCTGCAGCGGTAATCCACCTGGTTGCGGCTCGGCATAAGCTTGTTTGACTATCATGCCGACGTGAACGGTATCTCCTGGTCTGTAAATTCCTCTATCAGAAAAAAGATACGCACTTAAACTATGTAATTCTTGATTAGTAGTATAAAGTCCGCCAATATCAAATTTAGAGAAATTTAACTGTCGATTAGTATTATTAAAAGGAATAAATGAGACGTCATTATTCAACTGAGCCAAATATACAGTAGGCTCTCTATCGTCAACAAAGTCTTTTAAAGGCGGGAAAGTAACACGCCCCTGGACATCACTGGAGCGTGATAAAATTGGCAAGCCATTTTTACCTAAAACAGTTACTATTGCATTAGCAACTGGAGCTCCTTGGGTTATAGAGTTAACAAATATATCATGACTGCCGTCTTGATTATCTTTTACTAACAAAGCCAGATCGGTAATCAATATCATACGGCTTGCTTTTACATCCAACGCAGTTTTATTCGTGGCATCCCAGCCAGAAGCTTGTAATAAGAATAACCCTTGTGGGCCTAGAGTATTCGTATTCATCATCAAATACTTGCTGAAGTCAAGTGCAGTATATTGTTGCTTTGCTAAATCCGAAATATCAAACTCTTGAATCTCCGATGATATTTGGCTGATATTTTGTTGATTAAATGTGGGATTAATAAAATAAGGGTTATTAAAATCCCCTTGAGTTTGAGTTATTAATTGGTTGATATTTTCAGGCAACACGCGCGCGAAATCAAACTTCACCGCCGGAACGCCCCGAACCAGTATAGAAAGCTTTTTCTCCCCACTTAGAGCAAGCAGCGAACCTTTATGTAAGAAACTTATCTCTCTAGGTATTTCCGGAACAGGAATAACTGCTGCATACTCATTCCCTAAAGTAAAATCGCCAAAGCCTTGCATTCCTTTATCAATTTTAATATATATATATCGCGGAGTATCTGCTTTAAATTTAAAGCTGTGCAGCATGGAATAATTTTGCTCTGAGGGAATTACTTCTTTTGCCAAAGGTGCGGCTAGAGAAAGAACTGTTTGCGTCACTTCTCCTGGATTTTGCCATTGATAATTTTCTTTGGCAGCTTCAGCTACTGTTGCTGGGCGATCTTTAGGCAGTAAATAAACATGTACTGACTTGTTAAATTCACTCTCATTGATCCCCAGCGAAGTTTCGATAGTCAAGACTTGCTCGGGCCTATCTTTATCATCGCGAACAATGGATGCCGAAGCAGAAACCACTTTAAGAAAATCCTGAGCGCTAGGGATCAATAGGTTTTGTGATAATTCATATTGTAAATGGTTAGAATCAGTAGATGAAGTAGTGTTTTTTTCCAAGGTTAAACGTAGATAACGGGCTACATCATTTATTTTGATTGTTTCAGAATGCAGGTAAGCGGCACGTTTATTTTTATCATAAGTAAAAGTAATGGGAAGTTTTTCACCTGCAGAACCCGATTTTGTTTGATACGTTAACGATGTATTTTTTTCCAAGCTTTTAGGATTAACTGGATAATTAAACTCTATTGTGGCTACAGCATTTCTTATTTCAGCATGGAGTGGATCTTGATAAAGTTTAAATTCAGTGATTTTGCCAATGAAGGGATGAGTAGCGAAAGAATATGCATTGCTTTCCATATTTGCATTAGGCGCAAAAAAATCAGGAGCAAAATGAATTGTAAATTTTTGTCCCGCAGGCCAATCTTCTGAAGGGGTAAAAACTAATTGACTGTCGGAATTCCACGTCCATGTCCCAGGTATTTTCGGAGTCATTTCTATGCCTTCAGTTACGGTTTTCCCCACTTGGCTCAGTGGCGCAACGGATTGATTGATAAAGCCGTTATTTTTTATCCCAAAATCAATAATTAAGTTGTTAGGGACTAATTGTTCTTCCGTATTCGGTGTAATATCTGGAGCTGTAATTTGAGCAGTGGTATAAATTGGTTTTGGTAAGTTTTTAT
This sequence comes from Legionella tucsonensis, assembly GCF_001468035.1. GTDB lineage: Bacteria > Pseudomonadota > Gammaproteobacteria > Legionellales > Legionellaceae > Legionella > Legionella tucsonensis. The sequence continues at coordinate 1,316,636 of NZ_LNZA01000001.1, read as the reverse complement.
ACCAATAGAAAGAATAGCCTGCTGCAATTAAAATGAGGACGATGAAAAGACTACTTCCCCAAAACATTTTGGGAGACGATTTTGATTTAGTATATAAGTAATTCACCCATGGCGGGCTACGCCAATTTAATTTACCAAATACAGATGAAAATGCATTGAGTAATAAAGAGAGCGGATTTTTATTCATCATATATCTCAAGTGGTGAATTGGGGGAAATTTTTGCATATATTTTATTCTATTTAATGCATAATAGCGACTATGAACAAAATATTTAAAAAACTAAGCATAATCCTTATTACGCTCCTTGTCAGTGCCTCTTTAATATTATTTTTTTTACCCAAACCTACATTATTAGACGGGACAAGCTTTTCTAAAGCTGTTTACGATGAACATCATAAGTTATTAAGGTTGACATTAAGCCAGGACGAGAAATATCGACTATTTACTCCTCTATCGCAGATATCTGAACAGCTTATTGAGGCAACTTTATTACAAGAGGATCAATACTTTTATTGGCATTATGGCATCAATCCTTGGTCAACACTAAAAGCCGTATGGCAAACTTATGGTGCGCAATCACGTAGAATAGGTGCCTCAACAATTACCATGCAAGTTGCCCGGATGCGTTATGGTATGAATTCAAAAAAAATATCGGGAAAGTTATTGCAAATTATTCGTGCCATACAAATTGAAATGCATTACAGCAAAAAGGAAATTTTAGAAGCCTATTTAAATTTGGCACCTTATGGCGGTAATATTGAAGGAGTAGGGGCTGCAAGTTTGGTTTATTTTGGCACATCAGTAAATAAAATTACACTGCCACAATCTTTAACGTTAAGCATCATTCCGCAAAATCCAGGCAAAAGAACACCTAATAATAAGGAATTAAAAAAAATTAGGGAGCACTTATTAGGACGGTGGTTAGATAAACATCCAGAAGACTTTAATAAAAAAGCCATGTTTGCTTTACCTTTGGTAATGCAAAATACACATATGCTTCCTTTTGATGCGCCACATTTTACAAACGAAATTTTGTATGATTCAAAAACGAAACAGCAAAGTATTGATACGACGCTGGATTATCGTACTCAAATAATTATCGAGCGGATTACACATCATTATCTCGCCAGAAAAAAAGGTATAGGCGTAAATAATGCAGCTGTTTTACTCATAGATACCCGAGATATGGGCATTAAAGGAATGTTAGGATCGGCCGATTTTTTCAATCAACATATTAGCGGACAAATTAATGGTACAGAAACGAAACGTTCGCCTGGATCTACGTTGAAGCCGTTTATCTATGGATTGGCATTGGATCAAGGACTAATTCACCCTGATACGGTTTTAAAAGATGTTCCTCATAGTTTTAATGGCTATAATCCGGAGAATTTTGATTATGATTTTATGGGTCCCATTAAAGCCAGGGATGCCCTGGTTTTGAGCCGGAATATTCCCGCAATTTATCTTGCCAGCCAATTAACCAATCCCACATTACATCAACTATTGGAAAAAGCTCAAATTACTCAATTACGATCTGAGTCGTATTATGGATTGTCATTGAGTTTGGGTGGTGTGGAATTAACAATGAAGGAGCTTGTAAGCCTATATGCCATGTTAGCAAATGATGGAGTTTGGTATCCAATTCGAACATTTAAAAGTGAAATAAAACCCAAAGGTATCCGTTTGCTTAGCCCAGAGGCAAGCTACCTTGTATTAGATATGCTAAAAAATACTCCTCACTTGGATGATGTTTCTAGAGAATGGCTTCGTTTGCCAGTGTCCTGGAAAACTGGAACTTCATCAGGTTATCGTGATGCTTGGACTGTAGGGGTGTTTGGTCCTTATGTATTATCAGTATGGATAGGAAATTTTGATAATAAGGCTAATCCTGCTTTTATTGGTAAGGACATTGCTGCTCCTTTATTTTTTGAACTGGTTGATGCATTAAAACATGAACGAGGCCCCATACATGCTTTAGACAAGCATCCTGAGCAAATGAATTTGAAAAAGGTAGAAGTATGTAAAGCTTCAGGAACGTTACCCACGCGTTATTGTAAGGATACGGAATGGAGCTGGTTTATTCCTGGAAAATCTCCAATAACTACCGATACAATTTACCGAGAAGTTGCTATTAATAGTAAAACAGGGTTACGAACGTGTCACATTGATGAAAATACACGTTTTGAAGTTTTCGAGTTTTGGCCATCTGATTTATTGAGTATTTTTAAAAAAGCAGGCATACAAAGACATATCCCACCCTTTTATGAGCCTGATTGCATTTTATCTGGCAATCCTGGTATTAATCCACATATTACTTCACCGCAAAATGGTATCAGCTATATTGTTCGTGTTAATTCTCAGCAAAATAATACCATTCCTCTTACTGCCATAACTGACGCCGGTGTTGCACATGTATACTGGTTTATCAATGAAACATTTATTGCAAAAACCAAAGCTGGAGAGTCTTATTTATGGAAAGCAAAACCCGGAAAGTTTGTTGTTAGAATCGTAGATGATCACGGTCAATCCGATGCACGTGATATTAATGTTCAGTTGGATAGTTGATTAAGATAAAAAATTGTGGCTGGTAAATAAATAAAGGTTCTATGATTATTATAAAAAATTTTATAGATTGTATCTTTTATCCATCAAAAAAACATATAGAAATTACTGGGAGTCATTTGCTTATCGCTACTTGTCGCCAAGCAAATGTTGACAACCTGGACTTAGATAAAGCCGGGATAAAATACACATCTAAAGGTATTGAGCTTAATAAGCATTTGCAAACCAGCAATAAAAAATTTATGCTCTTGGTGATGTGATAGGGGCCTATCAATTTACCCATATAGCAGAATACCAGGCAGGGATTGTTCTACGTAATCTTGCATTCAAAATGCCAGCTAAAATTGATTATCTGACAGTCCCCTGGGTTACTTATACTGAAAACGAAACATACAGGTAAAATTAAAATTATTACCGATAAAAAGATAAAAATTTTAGGTGTAACTATTGTTGGTCCTCATGCAGGAGAGCTAATTTTACCTTGGATTATGGCAATACGTGAGCGAAAGATATTTCGTGCTTTTACAGATGCAATCATTCCATATCCTACATTAAGTAAAATAAGTAAACGGGTTGCTGGAGCGTTTTACACCCCTAATTATTTTCTAATAAAACACGAACATTGGTTCGATGGTTACAAAAATTGAGATAATTATGATTGAACAGTATGTAAGGGAACATTATCAGCAAATATTGGTTGATCCAGTAGCAAATCATTTGCGACATCACATAACTCCCAATCAAATTACTTTGCTATCAGGTATATTAGGTGTGCTTATTCTCCCGGCTTTAATCACTCATCAAGAAATTGTGGCAATTTGTTTGCTGCTTTTGTCTGGGTATTGCGACACGTTAGATGGCACATTAGCACGTTTTAATCAGCAAACATCAAATTGGGGATCGGTATTAGATATTATGATCGATCGATTAGTAGAATTTGTAGTTGTTTTAGCCTTATGGTTTGTTGCGCCTCAAGAGCGGGGACTATGGTGTATGTTGATGTTAGGCAGCATGCTTTTATGCATCACCAGTTTTTTAGTTGTTGGCATTTTTACCGAAAATCAGTCTCAAAAAAGCTTTCATTATAATCCTGGTCTTATGGAACGTGCTGAAGCGTTTTCTTTTTTTATTGCTATGATAATATGGCCCCATGCGTTTATTTTTCTTGCTTGTTTATTTACTTTACTGGTGATGATAACCGCTATTATTCGTCTCGTACAATTTTATAATCAGCAACAAACAATACGAATAAATAGCCTATAAAAATTGGCTAATTTTTTTACCCATGCACTACCAAGCCTCACCAAAAGGACGAATCTCTACTTCAAATGACCAAGTAGAAGGTGCTTGTTGTGTTAACCAAAATACCGTATCTGCAACATCATCTGATTTAACAAAAAAACTACCTTCTTTGGGAAAACGAGATGCGAACGCAGCGCCGTTTCCTGGCCCAACTCCAACAATAACACATACTTTTTTTGTCACGTTTATCTCCCTAAAAATATTCGGTAGTTTCTTTTATAGTAAAGGAAAAAAAGTGTTTACAATTGAAAATGTGTTGTACATAATTAATTTTTTTTTTAAATTCAAAATGAAACGTTTTTTTAAACCTGCTAAACAGCGTATCTCTTTTAATGAGTATATACAAAATACCTTAATAACAGCAAAGCGAATTATAGAGATTTCTCCGGGGAAACAACGTTACACGAGTGCTCAATTTGAACTGGCACTTATTGGTTTTGCTGATCTTAAAACCTTAAAACAAGAAATGGATGATGATATTGAGGTAGAGTTCTCTAAATCATTAAAGTGTGATTCTCGGGTTGGCTTTGACTGGCTTGATCTTGCGGTACATTATGGTGATGAAGATGCAATTGAATATTTTAAGAATAATATGGAAAATGAGGTCTTTTCTACTATTTATCAAAAATATAAAGAACATTGCCGCCCTAATTGTGCTTTACAATACCATGAAAATATAAGCAAAGTCGAAAAACCGAGATAATTTATCAAGAGCCTATCAAAAGAAAAAACATCCTATTTTATAAGTCGAAATAGAAGTCTTGTAACTCGACGAGTGTTGCAATTTTCCCCGAGTTACACTGTTTCCCTCAACAACAATTTAATAGGTAGTAGTATTATCAGTACCACTATTAGTATTCGTGCCTAAAATCATTTGCATCAAACCAACATGTAACATCAATACAACAGCAAATCTAAGCAATGATCTTAATAATTTAATTTATCACCTTATTTAATGACTATTAAATAGGAATAGTCAAAAAATAACATATGCAAGAAGGTTAAAACAAATAGACCCCATAGTTTTTGAGCTGTCATTGAGCTCTCTCTTATCTTTTTCTATGGAGGTATTTTTGAATAAACCTAATTATACTGTATTTTCAGCATCATGGATTCCAAGGTTAAGCCCGGTCCAAAAGCACAGCTAAAAATATGCTTCGCCCCATCCTGACTATTTAGCCTATCCCAAATATTTTTTAAAACAAATAATATTGTTGCGGAGGACATATTGCCATAATTTTTTAATATTTCATAAGAATGCTGATTGTCTTGAGCGGTAATTTTTAATGCTTTTTCACAAGCTTGCAGAATCTTAATACCACCTGGGTGAATTGCGAAATAATCTATATCATTAAAAGAATAATTAGATTGTTTTAGCAGTTTTTCTGTAAACATCAAGATACCGGATTTAATTGCTTCAGGTACATATGAGCTTAGTATGATGTCAAATCCATAATCAGTGATAGTCCATGCCATATCCTGGCTGGTTTGTGGAACCAAGTCACAATAAAAGGACTCTATATTAAAACATTTGGGTAAATTGGTTTGTCCCTGAATTAAGGCTGCTGCAGCTCCATCAGCAAAAAGAGCATTTGAAATTATATTCTCTATGTTGAAAGTATCTTGAAAATGTATTGTACAAAGTTCAACACACACCAAAAGTACATTTGAGTTAGGCTCTGTTTGACAAAATGCATCAGCTACTTTTAAGCCATTAAATGCCCCATAACAGCCCATAAAATTAATCGCTGTGCGTTTTACAGACGGGGATAAGTTAAGCTTTTGTACAATTTCAATATCAATTCCCGGGGCATACATGCCTGTACAACTTACCGTAATTAAATGCGTAATATTTTTTCTGTCAAACTCAATGCTATTTAAGCAATTTTCGATGGAAGTTATAGCTAAGTTAAGGGCATTATCTTTATATAAATTCATTCGTTGTGACGTGGATGGAAAACTTTCTTGTGGAGTATTAGGGAAAAATTCAAATTCTCCTGGTTGTTTACAATAGTCTGTTAATACACTGTATCGGGTTTCAATTCCTGAGGATTTATAAATTTTTTTCAATACTTTTTTTTGTAATGCATTAAGATGAAATCCTATAGAAATAAGATCCGCAATCTCATCTTGTGTTCGCATAAATGGAGGAGTTGCTATACCAATTGCAGTAATTTTTGATTGCATTTTTTCTCTTTATAAAAAATATCTCCTTCAATATAAACAAATTAATTACCGCTTACGAGTTTATTTAGAGTTTTAAATCATTTATTGCAATATTTAAGTATACAATGCAAAATAAAAATTTCTCATTATTAAAATGAAATGGCCCAATTTAAAATACGATCAAAAGAAAAGGAAATCATTGATCTAGGTCAGAATTTTTATACACCACAAGAATACATACAATCTTTAAAAAAATTATTTAAAATTAATAAGTTGATGGGTATTTTTAAAAGTACAGTCAATTTGCTTCAACAATTTCCCTCTGACTCAGTATTGACGGATGTTGGGTGTGGCGGCGGCTTATTTTTACTAAATCTTAGTAAATATTACCCTAAAATGCGCCTGTTGGGATTAGATATTTCTACAGAAGCGATTAAACTTGCAAAAAAAGAAGCACAGGAGTGGCAACTAAAAAATGGAAACGCCATAGTCGAGTTTCAGTTACAGCTGCAGCCAGAACTCGAAGTCAAAGAAAACATAGATATTATTTTACTCAATTTGGTATGCCACCATCTGGATGATAAAGAATTGATCATGCTCTTAATCAAAGCCTATGAGACGACGCGTAAGGCGGTGATAATCAATGATCTGCATCGCAATTTTATCGCTTATTGGCTTTATAAAATGATTTGCCCATTATTTCGTAACCGACTTATCACTCATGATGGCCTACTTTCGATTCAAAAGAGTTTTACAAGAAAGGAATTAGAGTTTTTATTGCAACAAGCATGTATTAAAAATTATCAAATCAAATGGCACTTCCCATTTTGGTGGAGTATTCTTATTTTGAAATAGTATGGATTAAAACCTATGGATTTGGATGCGCTTATCATTGGCGGAGGGCCTTCCGGTGTAACTACTGCATTATTACTTGCTGAGGCAGGCTGGTCAGTTGGACTGGTCGAAAAAAAAACATTTCCTCGTAGAAAGGTCTGTGGTGAATTTATATCCGTTACAAATTTATCACTACTGCAAAAACTTGGAATGGAAGAGTTCTATTTGATGCATGGTGGTCCTGAGATACAAAGAGTCGGCTTATACGCCGCAGATGTCATATTAACTGCAAATATGCCGCCATCTAAAACATCAAACAATTTATGGGGAAGGGCGCTTGCAAGAGAGTATCTTGATACAGAGCTTATGAATAAGGCCAAATTAAAAGGAGTACATGTTTGGCAGCCTTGTGAAACATTGTCATTACATCGATCTAAAGATGGATTATTTATCTGCTCTGTAAAAGAAAATAATAAACCAACAGAAGTAATGGCTTCTCTAATTGTTGTTGCAAATGGCTCATGGGAAAAGAGAATTGGTCAATATGAAGATAAAATACACCAGCCTTCCGATCTATTGGCGTTTAAAGCACATTTTAAAAACTCCAATTTACCTATAAATCTGATGCCCTTACTGGCTTTTCCTGGCGGCTATGGTGGAATGGTTCATAGTACAAAACAAAAAGTCACGCTTTCGTGCTGCATTCGTCGTGATGTTTTGCATGATTTGCGCTTGAAAAATCCAGGTATCCAAGCAGGGGAGACCGTTTACGAATACCTATTGGACCAATGTCGTGGGGTTAGGGAAGTGCTTGACTTCGCTGAGCGCGAAGGGAGCTGGCTGGCAGCAGGGCCAATTAAACCTGGTATTCGTAACTGTTATCAAAATGGTATTTTTTTCGTTGGTAATAGTGCAGGTGAAGCTCATCCTATTGTAGCTGAAGGAATTAGTATGGCCATGCAATCTGCATGGTTACTTGCGCACTGTTTAATTCAATTTAAACTGAACAATTTTAAGGAGATGAATCATTTTGATGATGCTGGCGCATATTATACGAGGCAATGGCGCAAATATTTTAGCGGCCGTATCCATGCTGCGTCATTTTTTGCACAATTAGCCATGATGAAACCTTGGACCAGATCTTTATTGTTACCCGTGATCAAACAATTTCCCGCTATTTTAACCCTAGGTGCAAGGTACAGTGGTAAAATACAGCAAGTCGTGCCAACAAATGAAAACTAAAAAAAGAAATGAAAAAAAATGGGTAAAACTGCGGCACAAACACTACTGGCTGGATTTATGAGTAATGTTTGTATGCCACCCCCCCTCATGCTATATTTTATTTTCTTCGGATACTAATGCGCATACATTATTTAAACTTTTTGTTATTCTTGAAGGAAATATTTATGAAAACAGTTGTCTCACGGACGGGCAAAAAATTATTCATCACAGCTTCTTTATTTCCAATTCTCACCTTTGCAGCGCCACAATCCTCTAACGTCTCACCTCTCTCGCCGCAACCAACAACTTGCATTGTATCAACATTTAGCTCAACAGGAGACAATTATTGGAAAACGATAACTTTGACATTGGCTAATCAATGCGGAACGACTATCGATTTTCAAAACGCTACCATCTCTTTCCAGAATATCATTCCTCTTAATACCAATTTTTGGGGAAATTTTGATCCATTATCTTATCCAGATAATAATTTACAAATCACGTCTCAAGGTTCTGATGGGAATTATTTAGCTAGCTTAAGCTTGCACTTCCCAACCGAGCCATGGGCAAATAGCAAATTGCCTGCTAATCGATCTTTTCAAATTAAATATGGTGCCGTCTCAGATGGTCACGTCGGCTCAGCAAGTGTATATTTGAGCGGCGGCGATGTTCAAACAGGGAGCATTCAACTTAAGAATGACAGCTCTAAACCGTCAGATGTTATACAGCCATACGCGCTCGTGCATGTCATTGCTAATGGTACCAATATTAGCAATGTGCAGTTGCCCTGGGGTGGTACACAAAACGTTTCAGGCCTTGCCCAAGGTGATTACAGCATTACAGCTGAGAATGTCAGCGGTAGCAATGCTAATTATAAAGGCAGCGCTGTCCCAACCACTGTCTCAGTAATCGCTAATCAAACAGCCACTTCTACCATTACCTATGCGGTGATACAGCAAAATGGTCAATTGGCTATTCAATTGCAAACCTTACCTGATGAGCTGTCGGGTTATACAGGCAATCCAGTAGTGAAGGTGATTCAATCAGACACAGGAAGTTCCGTGCAAAGCACTTTAAATTGGGATACTACAACAACGGTTTCTCAGTTAAAAAGTGGAAGTACTTACAACTTCTCTACGCCGGTAATTACTTATAATAACTATAATTGTGAGCCGCTGTTTAATCCTACCAGCGTGATAGCTAGTTCGACCAGTATTCCTGCAACAAGCTTGACATATCGTTGCACTCAAGTGGCACAAAGTCTTGTCACCTTTAGTGTGAAAGGTGCACCTACCACCTTGAGTTCGCTACAAGTTACTTTAACGCCAAATAATACAACAACCCCTATTACCCAAAACATTCCATTAACAAATGGAACTGGTTCTAAAGCTGTTTCACTTACCACAGGAACTATTTATACCGTTTCTGCAAACGCAGTATCAGGCTATACCACCACTTTTAATCCTCAACCTTTGACTGTTGAGAATGGTGCAATCGAAAATATTACACTCACTGCTGACAGTTCAGACACGCCTGTATCGCGAAATGGACAATTACATGTATGCGGCACGCAACTATGTAATGAACACAACCAAACTATTCAACTAAAAGGTATGAGTTCACATGGTATTCAATGGTATGGTTGGCAAGGAAGTAATACAGGAAAAGCTTGTTTAACCACGGCTTCACTAGATATCTTAGCTAATACATGGAAAGCAAGTATCATGCGTATTTCTATGTATGTACAAGAAGGTGGTTACGAAACAAACCCCACTGCATTTACTAACCAAGTGAATGCGCTTATCGATGAAGCAACTAGACGTGGTATTTATGTGATTGTTGATTGGCACATCTTAACGCCAGGAGATCCAAATGTGAATCTCTCCAAAGCAAAAACATTCTTTACTGCCATCGCAACAGCACACAAAAATAATAATAATTTGTTTTATGAAATTGCTAACGAGCCCAACGGAGTTTCTTGGAGTAGCATTAAAAGTTATGCTGACGCCTTAATCCCCGTTATTCGTACGATTGATAATAAAACGATTATTTTGGTTGGTACGGCTGGATGGAGTTCATTGGGTGTTTCGGATGGTAGATCATCACAAGATATCATCAATAATCCGCTTAATCATTCCAATATTATGTACACCTTCCATTTTTATGCAGCATCACATCGCGATAATTATCTGAATGAAGTTGACAAAGCCTCTAATTCGTTACCTATTTTTGTCACTGAATTTGGTACGCAAACTTATTCAGGCGGTGGTGCTAATGACTTTGCTATGGCCGATAGATATTTGCAGTTATTTTCCCAAAAGAAAATTAGCTGGATTAATTGGAATTATTCTGATGATTCACTTTCAGGTGCCGTTTGGAAAACAGGCACATGTTCCAATGGTCCATGGGTTGATACCAACTTGAAACCTGCGGGAAGTTATATTAAAAAAAATATTCTTATCTGATTATTTTCTTTATGCAGCCAATGGAACATCAAACACATCGCAAGTAGGTGATAGTAAGACGAATCCACTAGGTCTGATTATTTTGATAATCAGACCTAGTGGATTCGGAAGCTTGAGGGGGTGTTTGTTGTTCCTCTATCTCTTGAGCTGACTTTTTAATAGAGTCAACTTGCTTTTTAAAGTCTGTTTCAAAACTCAGCGCGAGATAAACTTTTAAGGTGCTTGCAATGACGGTGATTCATATATAACGTCATGGATGTAGATTGCTCTCCTGGAATAAAGGATCTTATTGTATCCAATGAGATTGCATTGATTGTTTAACGATTATTAACTGCATCAAATAAATCTTTTTCCCATTGTTGTTGTTCATCGCTTCTTTGATTAGACTCAATGGCGTAAAGCCTGTCCTCAATATCTTGTTGTTGCATTCTATAAGCTAAAGAATCAAGTTCTTGATCACCAGTTTCCCCATAAATATAAGCAAAACTTGTTGATTGAAATAGAAATGCAATTAGAAATAATGCTTTTTTCATAGAACACCTTATTTTAATCGTTAACGTGTTCTCTGTTGTTATTATTGTTTCCTTAAAAAATAAGCGGATTATGGGTTAGACACTGTATCCTGAGTATTGTCCATACCTACCTGACTTGTTATCAAAGTCGCGACTTCAGTATTAAAGAAACTGGCTTGATTTTTAGAAACGGGAATAGGAGGAAACGATTTAACCTGTTCAAAAATTTTTGCAAAAAATAAAAGTGGTTTTAAATAATTCGTATAGAGTTCACTATATTTATTAGCATCAACACTTTCCACAAATAAAGCCACATCTTTTTGTTGCTCATCAAGGCCTCTTAATTCGTCTAATTCTTGTAAGTATGTATGCCTTTAAGCCTTTGGTAATACCTAATAAAAAAGCAACACGAACATAATTAATGACTAATGATTTTTGATACTTATGAATCATACTTTATTTATTGTTTGATAAATAAACACTATATATAAATATATATCATATGTAAATGGGATTAATTAACATTAAAAAAATTGATTAATGCATCGATAAAATACGGATCGGATAATCCCCATGCTTCGCAAATTTGTTTGACAGAATCTAATCCTACTTTAACACGCTCATAAATAAGTTCACGTTCCATTTAAGAAAAAGCGGCACAGATATTAAAAAACAGTATTCCAAAAAGAATTTTCTTCTGTTGGATACTTTGACTTACTCTAAAATACATTATCTAGAATATAATAAAAGAAGAATGTCTTTATCTTATGAGAATGCAAAATATGCCTGAACAAGAAAGAGTACATTATGATGTTGTCGTTTCTGGCATGGGACCTGCGGGGTTATCTGCTGCTTGGGAGGCAATTAGAGCAGGAAAGACAGTCTGTCTTCTAACCAATCGAGACGAGAATGATTATACAAGAGTACAAAAAGTTTTTTTACAAGCTGAACTTCGTGAATATTTACATTTGATGTTTAATTCATTGCCCAGAAAACCAGAAACTATTAGTGAAGAAGACAGAGATTTTTTGGCAAACTTAGACACCAAACGTGGCATTCCGATTAGCGAAGTTGAAAAGTATCTTTTACGTCGAATCAAAGAACTTGATAATACTAAATTTAACATATTTGAAAAAAGTACATTAGCGGATGTGCAATTATCTTCGGGTGAAGCAAGAATTATTGATTCTCAAAATCAGGAAGATAAGGCAAAAACAACATTTGATTTTTTAATTGGTGCAGATGGTGTCCATCATCATGCAGTAGATGAAGTGAATAAAGATCTACCACCTAAACAACAAATTATTTACCAACGCGATTTTAAACGCCCGCATAAATATCATGTAAGCGTTTTTGTTCCTGTTATTAAAAAAACAGATGATTCACCGATTGTACTACCAGTCAAACAAGAAAATGAATCTGAAGATGCACGTATTAACGTAGGGAAAGATGGATTGTATTTTGCTATTATTTTCGCACATACCTCAAATGATAAAACAACGATAGAGTGTAATATTAACTGTGAAATTCCTCGAGAATTATATTACTTCTATTATGAGGCGAAAGGAGCATATTTCGATGCAGTAAATAAAGAAAATCAAGATAAAAATCAGATTAAACAACTTGAAAAATACTATCGGGAAGCAACCAAAGCTCTAGAAGAATTCATTAAAAATAAGATTCTTTCAGAGTTGAAGATGGGTACTAAGGATGTTGCGTTTAATCCGGATAAAAATGGCATTATTGATTTTAGCTTATTCGTAACGATTCTTAATCAAGCATCTAAAGCATTCATATTATCACAAGATAAAATATTTATCTTAATGGGCGACAGTTACCGGGCACCCTATTATCCTTGGGGTCATGGAATAAATGATGCACTCACTCAGGGAAAATTTCTACGAAAAATATTTAACGCAAATCCCCAGCAATTTCATCAAAAATTAAAAGAATATGAAAAAATGTGTAAGGACCTTGCTTTGACAGCTAAAATAGGAGCGGCCATAGGCTCCTTTCGCATTTTTAAAGAATTGGTTTGGAGTCATAGCGGCAAAAGAGCAGAAGTAGTTTTTAGAGAATATCAAAGTGATCGGGAACAACCTCGTATGCATCGATCTATATTTAAAGATAATGCACTTGATATTTTAAATGGATTATTAAAAAACAATAGGCTTGAGTTATATACTAAAAATAATCAAGGAGAAAATATCCTTCATTTTGCCCTAAAGCAAAATAAACCCGAAGTATTTGATTGGCTCCATAAAATGGATTTTTCAATCTTCCATGAATTAGTTTTACAAAAAGATCAAGATGGATATACGCCAGTTCATTTGTTCGCAATGCAAGAGAATCCTGACTCCGCTATTCAAAACTTGATTGCTCTTGCTCCATCTAAAGCAAATTTGAAAGAATACAGGGATGAAGACGGCAATACCTACGCACATATTGTGGTACAAAACGAAAGACCTCATCTAAAATTATTGGAGTTTATATTCAAGCGCCACCCCGAGATTCTCACAATAAGAAACAATGAAGGTCTAACTCCTATAGAAATGATTTATATTTCCTATGCTCAATTTCTTGAAGCAGAGGACGTCCCTAAAGGCCAAAAAGAAAATTATATTAATATACTGAAGTGGGCAGAAAAAAATAATCTAGGATCCGAAGAAGAGGCTCTCGAATTTTTAGAAGCGAATATGCGCCCATCAATGGAATGAACACTTCATGTTCAAATAAACAATCTGGATATTTTAAATATTTGTTTACACCCTAAATCAAATATTTTCTCAAAATGTAGCTGGTATAACCCATAAAATTATCTGGTAATGTCGCTATAACTTGATAACCCATTTTCTCATAGAACCCCTTTGCTTGGAATTCCGCAGTATCTAGTTGAATCATTTTACAATGGTTTTCTTTTGCAAAAGCATCCAGTGTCACAAATAGTTCTCGACCGAGTCCTTTACCACGATATTTTTCGTGAGTCCAAACGGTAAATACTCTACATAACGTACCAAATATATCTCCTTTAATACCACCAAAAATCTCAGAGGTATCATTTTTTGCATAAATGATAAAAGGTTTTGCTTCATAATTGCCAATGATTGTCTCATTAAATTTTTTTAAATTTTCATAGATGATTCTAGAAATGGCTTCGTTTTCTTTAAAATCAGTAATGATAGTTATGGGGGCATTCATTTATATCTCCTACTAGGGCACCAATCCGATCATTATGTAATACGGTGTGTTGACATGGTGCCGAATTATCTTATGGAGCAAATCGGCTCGCACTAAAAGGTAATGGATCGGTGATTAAGTCCTCTGCTGTCATCATTTCCGCAAGCAAACGACCTGTAACCGGCCCGAGAGTCAAACCGTGATGAGCATGCCCAAATGCAAACCAAAGTTCGGTATGTCGAGGAGCTTGACTAATAATTGGGAGCATATCCGGTGTACAGGGCCTGCATCCCATCCAGGGAAACTCATCAAGTCGTTTGGTAATTGGAAAAAGTGTACGTGCAATGGGCTCTACTAAATCAAGTTGTACTGGAGTTTTCTGTGAATCACGTGGTGCAAATTCTGCCCCGGTAGTAAGACGAATTCCGCGGGTCATGGGTGCTAGTAGGTAACCATTCTCAACATCGAGTACTGGGTGATTGAGTTGTGCGTTTTGCCTCATGCCATAATGCATATGATATCCACGTTTGACTGCTAGCGGAAAGTGATATCCTAGCTGAGAACATAAAATGTCAGACCATGGCCCTAACGCAATCACTGCAGAATTTGCCTTAATTTGACCCTGCTCCGTTTTGACTGTCCATTGATTGGATAAAGTGAATGCGTCACCCCAAAAAAAGCGACCCCCAAGTTGTTCAAAATAATTGACATAAGCAGTAACCAGTGCTCCGGGATCGTTCACAGTTTCAGAATCTACATATCGAAGAGCGCCTAACAATGATTTGTCCAGATCTGGCTCAATTTGACTTAATGAATTCTGGTCAAGAGACTCAAACTGAATGTCAAACTCAGTTTTACATTTCTCGGCAAATCGTGTTTCAGTATCTTGTTTTTTTGCTGTACGGAATACTTTGATCCATCCGCCTGAGCGAAATAAGTGTCTTACTCCTGCGGCTTCGGCTAAAAAATAATGTTCCGTTATACTATGTTGAATTAAGTTTACATAGGCGCGAGCGATCTCTGCATGGCGTAATGAATGAGAATTAAGCCAGTATTTCCATAGAAAAGGCGCAAGCTTCAGGATTGCTTTAGGGTGATATCTAACATCAGGAGAACTGTTTAGAGCATATTTAATTAAAGAGAAAATATCTCTTGGAAATGCATAAGGATATACCCCTTCACGCTGAATTAATCCAGCGTTACCATATGAGGTCTCACTTCCTGGAGACTTCACATCAACTAATGCCACCAACCGTCCTCGCCTTTGCAAATGAATTGCAACTGAAACTCCAATAATTCCGCCTCCGAGGACTACAGCATCATATTTCATAAAGCATATACTCCGTTTACTCAAAGAATTAGGCTCAGTCGCTTATTATCATGCCTATTAGATGAGGTTACAACCTATTAAATATGATGCAGCAGCCCATTTTAGCTTCTCGCATGTATTTTTATAAAAGCACTATTCCTAGATAGGTTAAGTATAAAATTCCGTTAAAAAATAATATCTTAATCTTAATTCCATTCGCTGAAATATTGAACCTTAGCCATGCTGCAGCAATGTAAGTTACTAGAATACCTGTTAGTACTATTCTAGATGGTGCCCAAGGTGTTAAAAGTATTCCTAATGCCGGAAGTAAAGTGCCTTGAAAGACCATTGCCCCGGTTATATTGCCAAAACCAAGAGTATCTTGACCTTTTCTTACCCAGATTACGCTGTTCACTTTTTCTGGTAATTCTGTTGCGATGGGGATGATCAATAATGATAAAAGCAACACAGATATACCAATAGAATTTGCCGCTCCCTCAACTCCATGAATGAATCCTTTTGCACTAAATACCAATAGGATTAGTCCCAAAATTAATTGGAATAAAATTGTTTTAAGATTGGTTTTTAAACCCACTTTGGTTATTAATAAAGGCTCATTTGTTATTACCGCATGGCCGTTTTTTACCAAAGTTTTAGAAGCACTGAATGTAAGCATTAAATAAAGAAAATAAAGAAAAATAAGTATGATGCAAAATAAAGTACGGATAGAGTAATTTGGCTCTAAGGGAAGAAACATTGCTACAGCAGCAAGCGTGAATGCCATTAAGAAAAAATTCATGTCTCGTTTAAAGCCGGTAATTTCTGGTGTTATCCATCCCTTAATCCCCCGCTTTTTAATTACTGAAGAAGCCATAATAAAGGTTGATAAAGTTGATAACATTAATGGAGCACCTAAAATTGCCCCTACACCAATTTCTTCATTAACTTGTCGATCAGTGGTTCCCGCAATTATTGCCAAAACTGGTACCGTAGTTTCTGGAAGTGCAGTAGATATAGCTGCGAATACTGAACCCGTGACACCGGTTGAAATATCCAATCTTTCACCAAAATGCTCTAACGCATTAGAAAATAGTTGTGCTGAGATTAAGATAAGAATCAACATAACTAAGAGTTCAAACCACATGTACATATTTATCTCTCATTAAAACCTCTAAATGATTTTCCATAATCTGGCCAAAAATTTTTATAAATATAATTTGGATGATCGAATAAATTGCTAAAAAATTCTAGTGCCTTACATAATTTAAAACAACTTTCAATTAAAACATATAGGATATAGTGATCTTAAAGTCTTATATTTATGCCAAAAATCATCATGGCCGAGAGACAACTGAGTCCGTATGAATTTATGGCTTTTGTTGAATTCAGTAATAAGATGATAAGATACTTGAAATGTAGAGGATGCTCCTTTTATTTTTCCTCTAAGAAGAGTTCTCATTCGTCTATTTTAGTAGTAAATCCTGGCCTCAAGACCTCATGTGTCGGCGTGGTATTGGTTTCAGTACTTGTAGTATTAAAAATTCCAACTTTCCCTAAGGCATCGCTTAAAGTATGGGGGTCTTTAATATCAGCCTCAGACTGAGCAAGCGCCCCGGTCTCTGGTACTGGAATAGTTGTTTCCGTTTTACTCTTATTGGCTTCTAATGGTGGGTAAGTTTTAGATAGTACTTCTGTAGTTGCAGATTTAGTTTGCAAAGTGGCACCAGTCATTCCTATTTTATCTGCAAACTCTATAGCACCTTCTACATATTCGTAATTAGCTGACTCTAAAATTAACTGAACTTCTTTTCCAGAGAAAAAGTCATTTAACGTGCCATCAAATAAAAATGGTGCCAAATCTTCTTTCTTGTGAGTACAGAGGTTTAAATCGCCCCTATAGGTTACTTTATCAAAATCCCCACTTTTTTCAATGGTTGTTAATAATTCAATCAGTTTATTTTTTACGTCGTAATTATCGTAGTGTTCAGGAAGGGCTCCCTCTAGTTTTTTTAAATCGCCGGGTTTTAAACCATCCTTTTTAATTAAAGCAAAACCATTAATCATGGATTGGACTTTTTCATGATAACTTGAGATCACAAGTTCTTTGTTTGGAGTAATTGTATAAGAGATATAAATTCTGGGGGACATGTTCATAACCTCCCTTATTTATTAAAATAAGGATCATTGTAATTATTTATAATATAGACCATTTGTTTTAATTTGGAGCAAAAACCGGTCTGAGCGAGTCAGAATCTTGGGTTGCTGCAATTGATTTCTTATAATATGCAATAAAAAAATCTTTGGCTTGTGATGGCACTTCAAACCCCATAGAATTACTGCATTTAAGGCCTACGCCTATACTGGCATTTTGTATACTGTATTTGCTTTCGTTTAAAATTAACTCTGCATAATCCAACGATTTTAAAACATGCTTATATTCGGCTTGGGCTTCTTCAATTTTAAAATTATTAAGTAACCATAAGCAGTAACAAGATATTGCATCAGCCAAAACCATATAACCATAACTGCCATAATGCGGAAGCATAAGTTTACTATTGGTGATAAGTTCTTGGTAAAGACTATCGGACTCTTCAGTACTAGCTTGTTGTAATTTATAGTAAATGTATTCATTGTAACGTTTTATTGCATGAACTGAACCGTATCGAATTGCAATTTTGATTGATTCAATTTCAGAAAATCCAAAATCATTCTTCATGTTTTTTCTTATTTCTTGTGAGAGATGAAAAAAATAGGCTCCTCGTACTAAATCAAATTGATTTAATTGCGGTTGGGAAAAAAAAATCATCAAGGGTAAATTTTTTTGCTGCGCTAAAGCCACGCCATAGGCACACCATATTTTTCCCCAATGTTCTTTTAATTCTGAATGATTACAAAATACTTCGATGGAAGTGAAGTGATAAGCAATTCGAGCAATTGTCTCAATTTTCTGGTTTTTAATTAGTTCAATTTTTTTTGTATGATTTGCCTGATTAAATATATAGATAAATATTCTATCTTGTACCGTTAATTTTAATGACATATTAAGTGTCTTAAAATCAAAAAATCCATACATATTTTATTACCTTTATAATCTACTTGCTGAGTTTGAACTCCGGGACAAACAGCCTCATCCCTGCGAGGAATAACTAGTGTTTTACCCGCTGCAGTTATTTGATTTCTTACCGCAGAATAATTATACCCTTTATCGGTAACAACAACTAAAATTTAACAGTGATGGGTTCCAAACAGTGCCAGGCCTTGCGTACGAAACCAGTATTTATCCTCTCCAATAGCATACTTTTTTAATTCAGGAATAGCTTGAATGTCTGAGTAACCTGTTGTTACAAAATAACTTTTCCCCGTGAAATAGTACTCTTTCGTGCTCCTTGATGGAGTAACTAGTATATGTCCATTAGGAACAATTGTGATTAATTGTTCAATAAAGTGCTTTATATCTTTTTCTTTTTCTATCCCATTTTCAACACCTAAAAGATATGGAACAAAAGCAGTATCAAAAGTCTGCTTTTTATCACTCATCAATATCTTATCCACTGTGCCTACATGAAATTGGATGTTTTTATCCAATTCAAAATTAGTTTGTTTTGAGGATTGAATCGCACGTTGAACCAGTGACACCATGTAATGAATATAGGCTCGTCTTAATGAATTAGGATGAATTGCCCAGAATAAAAAATGAGCCAATTTCCCGCTCGATAAAGTCACTAACGGGGGATACCAGCATGTCAGTGCAGCAAACAATTCACCAATCGATGGTAATGGATTTTCTTGAGTATCGTATTCACGATAAAGGTAATACTTTTTAAATGCTTTCATCCAAGCGATCGTAACGGGATCTTTATCATAGGCAGTAATTGATTTTGCACCTGCTAGCGCAAATAAAAAACTACTGTTCCCATATCCAGGAATAACCAAAACATTTTTTTCCTCAATATCAGCTCGAATATTATATCGATTTTTTTGGTGTTCAGCCAAAGCGGATGCTAAATAGCGCTCAGCTCCCATGGGATATATTTGAACCTCTTTGTTGTCAGAGAGTCTTGTGATGCGTCGGTCTAAAAGCCATTTTTTCTCTTGCTTGCTTAAAATGGTTTCGTAAGCTGACATATAATTCCTAAGTTAATTTTCTTGATTGTTTAAATCGCAATAACTTTATTGCTGTTTCTAGCAAGGTTGGCATCTTTAAAGAGTTCGCATTTCGTTTTGTTGCATATTTTCTTCCCAATTTCTGTGTAGGCCGCTCAATAAATGCATGGAGAAACCAAGACAATAATAGAGAGCCAATAAAAATTAAAGCGAGTGCAGTCCAAATTTTAAAATTCATATCAAGCATTACTCGAAGGAAAACATAACCTGCAATACTATGCACGATATACAAAGGATAACTAATATCAGCTAAAAAATTAACCAGGGGGTTTGCTTTAAAAAAATGAGGAAATATATAGGCAAACATAAAAGTCAGTAAAGCAAAAGCATAACTCCAAGCCAATATTAAGTTTTCTGAATAAGGTCCAGTCCACCATGCAATGCAAAACATGACAAATAAAATACCTATTAAAAAATATCCTCTATCGGGTGCAATTTTATAACAGTATAAATAGTGGAACACTACACCAATAAACATAAAAATAATATATGGCGATGACATCATATATATTTCTGCTCTGATAAAGGCAGGTAAATTTTTTATTGCCCATTCGGGGATCATGTGCGACATATAACAGGTCACTAGAAATAAAACCGCAGGAATTAAAAAAACCTTGAGTGAGTTATTGCGAAACCAAGCAATTGATAAAGCCGCAATAAGATAAAATTTCATTTCTACTTCAAGAGTCCAGATAATTACATCTATATTTCTTGAACCAAGAATATCTCGAATTCCTGGGATGTAGTGAATTAATGCATCTTGAAAGGAGTATGGCCATGATGTTAAAAAATACTTTCCGCATAAAAAAAGAGCTAATAAAGTAATGCTAAATCCTATGACGTAGGTTGGAATAATACGAAAAAGACGATTGACACAAAAGCCTATGCTATTTGTTCTTTGGAGTGAAAAAGGAATAACAAAACCACTGATAATAAAAAATAAACCTACTCCATAAGCTCCCCAATCAAATAGAGGAAATAAGTTAAGCCATACAACATACATCGGTGTTGCATGTATTTCGGAGGATAGTAGTGGTGCATGAATCAGATGAGCAACGGATTCCCTCTTATACCAAAACGTGCTTAAATAATGAGAGAGTACAACAAATAGTGCTGCAAAACCTCGTAACGTGTTTGCAAATTCTATCTTGATATTAGCGTGTAAGATTTCACTCATAAGCTAAGACCTGAACGTCCCTTTTCTTAGAATATTCACAGAAACCATATGTTATATTCACTCTTAGATTTTTTATTTCAATCAATAGAATTATTGTATCTTACCCTGCTCTACTTGACTATTATCCGATCTTATCTGTAATCAGGTGCAGCAATATTTGTTTTGTTCAATAATTTTTTAAAAATTCATCATATTAAATTTATTTTTTGTCTAAGATAAAGTTTTTTACCTAAAAAATAAGTCAAATATTTTTTTAAAAGTGCTAAAATTATATTCAGACAGAGCAAAAACGAGGAAGATAATGAAATATAAAACAACAGTTGAACTACAAGGTAATGGTTCTCTAGTTATGAGAGATGGAACATTAGATAAAGTTGGAGATATGATTTTTGGATATCATGCACTTTTAGCAATTTGCAACGATCAAAGTAAAAAGCAACATTCTTTTGAAAACGGCAAGCAATTTTTTGTGGAATCAATTGGGCAATTACATTCAGAGCGGTTAAAAATAACCATTACCCCAGAGTTTGCTCAAGACGCTATTGCGGTGCTAAAAAAGGAGTATCCAGGATTAGAAATAAAAGGTGAGCAATCTAATCTAGAGCAAAAACGAGGATATAATCCCTAGTTAGCGATTATCTGAGAGAGACTCATAGCGATATGAGTCTTTTATAGAACATCATCAAAAAATTTATTTAGCGATAATAGTTTACAAGTTAACAGAATAAATTCATTATGTTAATCCTATGATTTTAGTATTGATTAGGACTTACAATGCTAAGTTAAATGTTTCTATCATCTGTGTCACTTGTTCGTGCTAGAAACTTGGACGTTGAAATTCAATTTAACCATTTTATTTAAGGAAAAATGCATGGCTAAAGTTCTTTGCATTCTCTATGATGATCCAATTAATGGGTATCCCAAGTACTATGCACGGGATACACTTCCCAAAATAGAACACTACCCTGATGGACAAAATGCACCTACACCGAGATATCTTGATTTTAAACCAGGTACTTTGCTTGGTTCAGTATCTGGTGAGTTGGGTTTACGTCAATTTCTTGAAGCACAAGGACACCAATTTGTGGTGACTTCAGATAAGGAAGGTCCAAATTCTGTTTTTGAAAAAGAATTACTTGATGCTGATGTTATCATTTCCCAACCTTTTTGGCCGGCTTATTTAACCCCTGAACGAATTGCTAAAGCAAAAAAATTGAAATTGGTAATTACAGCGGGTATTGGTTCTGATCATGTGGACTTGCAAGCAGCAAAAGAAAATAACATTACAGTCGCTGAAGTAACCTATTCAAACAGTATCAGTGTCGCTGAGCATGTGGTCATGATGATCCTCTCTTTGGTACGTAATTATTTGCCATCGAATCAATGGGTTATTCAAAAAGGATGGAATATCGCTGACTGTGTTGTGCGCTCATACGATCTGGAAGGAATGACGGTAGGTTCCGTCGCGTGTGGACGTATTGGCTTGGCAGTCATGAAACGCTTAAAGCCTTTTGATGTTAAGCTGCATTATACCGATCGTCATCGATTACCGGAGAAAACCGAAAAAGAGTTAGGCCTTGTTTTTCATAATCATGTTGAATCTCTGGTCCAAGCGTGCGATGTAGTAACTATTAACTGCCCTTTAACACCTGAAACTGAAAATTTATTTGACGAGCACTTGATTAATAAAATGAACCGCGGATCTTATTTAATCAATACTGCTCGAGGAAAAATATGTAATCGCGAAGCAGTGGTGAATGCCTGTGAAAAGGGTCAACTTGCTGGCTATGCAGGTGATGTATGGTTTCCACAACCTGCACCTAAAGACCATCCGTGGCGAACAATGCCTCATCATGGTATGACCCCGCATGTTTCTGGAAGTTCTCTGTCCGCGCAAGCGCGTTATGCTGCAGGGACACGTGAAATTTTGGAGTGTTGGCTAGAAGGACGCCCTATTCGTGATGTATACCTTATTGTGGATAAAGGCAGGTTTGCTGGAACAGGTGCTCACTCATATACTGTAGATAACGCAAATTTAGGCGTTGTAGAAGCATAGATATTTTGTAAATGAACTATCGTTCACATTATTAAAATGTTTATAAAGTGAACGATATTTTACTTCTATTTCCGTGTATTACACATGACATCCACTCGAATTGAACTCATTGTCATATTGTTCAAGAAATTTGATAAAAATTAAATAAACACCATTGGTCCAACCAAAACCAATTTCATTGGTAGCATAACTGTATTTAATTTTATTATCGGTGCGAGTGCTTATTGTACTCACATCATATTTTTCAAAAATAGCGTGATTTCTTTGAAATCCTCTATTTACTGTGTTAATAAATTTAGCAGCCACTTCAATTGCAAATCTTTTATAGCCATATCGTTCAAGCCCCAAAACTGCAAAATATTGCAATGGAGCCCATCCAAAGGGAGCATCCCATTGCAGTCCGGAATTATTAATGCTTGTAACAATACCACCTTTCATTAATAAATCCGGTATATGTTTTACTACTGCGGCAGCTTGTTCCTTAGAGGCGATTCCAGCCCACAAAGGATAAAAAGTGGTAGCAAAGGGATAATATTTACGTTTTTTCTTTTTGAAGTCATAATCTAAATAATAACCAGTTGATTCATCCCATAAATATTGATTTATATATTTAGCGCGCATTTCGGCGCGAGCCTGCCATTTTATGGCTTCGTTATCTTTACCCAGGATTTTGTAGATTTTTTGTGTATCACGCTCCATTTGATACAGCAAAACATTTAAATCTACTGGTGCAAAATCCAATATCCCGGCGCCAAATGGACCATATTTGGCTGTAATATCAAAACCTGATTCCCGAATTGTACGATCCGCAACATAAAAAAGAGGTGTTAATTTATTGTTTTGTGGGTCATAAAAAAGAGCTTTATCATAATCACTTATATAATGTGTTCTAAAATAGTTTATCACTTTTGCATAATAGATAGGTGATTCCTCAGGGGTTTGCCCTGCCCCACCTGAGTAATATCGTGATAACCCAATATGTGGAATTGCACGAGGTGGGGATGTCCAATGATGATATAATTTTTCAATGGCTGGTAAAGTGGATTTTAACCAAAGTTTATCAGGATCCTTGTTATAGTAAGCGAGTATCATTTCAGTTAACACGGGAGGTTGTGTACGTCCTAAATAATAAGTGCGATTGGCATTTAAAACGATCCCATAATTAACGACCTCATAAATTAAGTTATCTACCATATTTTTTGCAAGATTTAATCGATTGCTTTCTAGTAATCCTAACTCAATAAAAAAACTATCCCAAGCATACATTTCATTAAATCGTCCACCAGGAACCACATAGGGATGAGGTAAATAAAGCAATCCATGCTTTTTTATGTGAGCATAATTTTTTGGTAAATATTCAAAGTTAACTTTGTTGACTAATTTTATATTGTTTTCTTTAATTTTTTCGATTAGTTCTGATTCAGGTAGGTATACAATAAATTCATCAGTTAATAATTTTGGATCAACACTGGATTGAATCCAGTTGTCACGGGTCAATCGATTCCAGCTTTTATCAATATATTGTGTTACCTGCAAATTAACAGGATCTATGTTGCAGGAAAACGAGCTTTGAAAAAAAATAACCGATATTATTAATGAACTGTATGTGAAAAGATTTTTTGGCGTTCTATGCAATTTTAATTTCCTTATTTATTCCATTGTTATCGCAACTATTCTAAGGGAATGGAGCTTATTTGAAAAATGAAGGGGGTAGTAAATACCTGCCCATGCCCTATCCACTTGTTGTGTATATAAAATATTTTTTTCACAAAAATCGTCTAGACCATCTATACTAAATTATGATTTTAACACTAACTAAGGAAAGGAAATATCATGTATAAAAAAATGGTACAGACTGCTGTATTTGCATTTGCGTTGGCACTCAGTCCAGTAGTTTTAGCACATTCAGGAGAATGTAAAGAAAGACTAAAAAACATGGTTGAGTCGCTAAAACTTGATGAAAGCCAGAAATCTAAAATAAAACCGATTTTAGAAAAACTTAAAGCGACAATGAAAAATAATGGAGAACAGATGAGAGATTTAAGTAAACAACTCCATCAACAAGCTGAATCGGCATCTATGGACCAATCAACAGTTGACGACTTAATTGATAAAAAAACAAAGCTCATGGGTGATATGATTAAAGCCAAGATAGAAGCAAAAAATCAAATTTATGCAGTCCTTAATCCAGAGCAAAAAACAGAACTACAAAACAAAATGAAAAAGAAGGAAGAAAAAATGGCAGAAAAATTTAAAAAATGTCATGAAGAATGAGTTATTTATAACATCAATCCGGGGGCAATTTTTATTGTTCCTGGATTTTCAATGCATGCAGGTACTTAATGTTATTAAAAGAATATCTTCAGTGCGATACAATTGAATTGGCAACAAGGATCAAAACAGGTGAAATTAGCCCTGTTGAAGCCATGGATTGTGCTCTTTCACGCTTACATGAAGTCAATCCTACCCTCAATGCGATTGTTACTGACTGTTCTGATTTCGCAAAAAAATGCCTAAAAAAACTGAGTGGTAATGAGCCTTACTATGGCGTTCCTTTATTAATTAAAGACTTAGGACATTCCATTACAGGAATCCGCAGTACGGAAGGATCACGCTTTTTTGCTACTAACGTTGCTCCATTTACTAGTGATTTCGTGAGTAAAATGATTTCATTGGGTTTTATACCTATTGCGAAAACGAATACACCAGAGCTGGGTCTTTCTTATGTTACTGAATCTGTTTTATTGGGTCCATGCCGTAATCCTTATGATCCCAATAGAACTTCTGGCGGCTCTTCAGGCGGTTCGGCAGCTGCAGTTGCAGCGGGTATTACTCCTGTTGCCACGGCAAGCGATGGAGGTGGTTCCATTAGAATACCTGCTGCGTGTTGCGGCTTATTGGGATTTAAACCGACCACAGGTTTAACACCAACAGGCCCTTTGACTAATGAATTATGGTCTGGTTTAGCAGTAAATTTTGTCTTAACACGTTCGCTTAGAGATTCAGAAGCATTATTCAATCAATTAGCAGATCAATTCCGTGTGCGCCCTCTTCCCGCTGATAAAAAGTCATTGAATATTCTTTGCTTAGAGGGCGTTTTTGCATCAGTACCTATTGCAATTCCTTGCCTTGAGGCAGTAAGTAAAGTTAAAGAGCTATTAGAAAAAGCCGGCCATACAATTAAGAAGAAATATTTAGCGTTGGATATTAATGCTATTGGTGATTGCGTGATTACTCTTATTTCAGCAAATACATATACAACGATTAAACTTCAAGAAACTCAATTAGGAAGAAAAGCAATGCGTGATGAGCTCGAACCAGTTACCTGGGAATTTTATCAGCGTGGACAAACTATTTCTTCTTATGAATATCTCATTGCAAAAAACAATTTATATCAGCTTACTCAACCATTACATCACTTGCTAAATCAAAATGATATCATATTAACCCCGGCTCTAGCTCAGCTTCCTTTATTTATAAATGAATTAAGAACTGATGACGAATTTGAGAACTACTTGCAGAAAAATGTAGAGTTTTCTCCATTTACTTCAATATTTAATCAAGCTGGCCTACCGGCAATGACTCTTCCTATTATGATGCATCATCAATTTCCAGTATCAATACAATTGGGGGCTGCTCAAGGGAATGACTTGCAGCTATACTCCCTGGCAAAAGAACTGCAAACGATGTTACCTAATCTTAATCCGAACATATTATCGTAAATAATGAGTTAACATAGTAAACATGTGTATTCCAAGCACCCGATTTTTATAAAAATGTGGTTTTGAAACAGAATTTATCAGAGAAAATATCAAAAATCCTAAATTTACAAAAACATTTTTTATTAAATATTTTAAATACGAAATCTAAACGCAAGATATTAGAAAAAACTCTAAATGTGGTAACAAATAATTTATAAAGTCAATTTCTTAATACCAAAGAGCCTCCGCTGACGTGGGGGCTCTTTAGGTTCAACTGTTGTTCATCTGGAATTTAGTTTGGCATGGAATTACTTTTATTTATATTTTGAATGCCAAGATCTTTAACTCCGCTTTTTTCAGCCATGCTACCTACCTTTGGCATAGGGCTCTCAGCAGTCATTTTTGGTGCATTTTGATTTGTTGTTACTTTGGCATGCATTACAGTTGATTTAGCTGGAGTACTTTTAGCTGCTTGTTTAAAGTTTGTCTTTGGCGCAGCAGCCTTAGTATTTTTTTTGGCACTTGCCTTTTTCGCAGGTGAAGATGCTTTTTTAGGCGCAGGCGAAGCTTTTTTTGCAGAAGATGCGACTTTTTTAGCTGCGGAACCCGCTTTTTTTGCAGAAGAAGTAGCTTTTTTAGCTACAGTCTTAGCAGTTGTTTTTATGCTTTTTTTCATGGAAGATGAAGCTTCATTTATTGCTTTTTTAGTATTTTGATCCATATTTCGAGAAACATTGAACCAATGATGCTCAAGAATATTGAACGTTTCCCTCATATAATTTAGAGTCATATGACTATTTTGGATAAATAGTTCCATATTTCTCTCAAAAATATCTTCTGGTTTCTTTAGGCTTAATAAATCCATTGGCTTCATTAAAGATAGGTTTTGCATCATTTTAACATTGAGCTCCATTAGTTTTTGCATTGGAGCTTCAAAATTGTTAAACATTTTTTGCTCAAAAAATTCGTTTTTCATTAGCATCTCCTTATGTTGCATTGCACAATTCAAAGATAGTTATAATCAGTTGATTTGTCAAATAAAATCGATTCTTTATAAATTTAAAGCACTTGTATTTTTTATTATGGGTAAAGACAAACACATCAATGATAACAGAAATTAAGGCAGTAACTAAATTCACTACCCGTTTTCAAACATTATAAAACTAAAGGTCCGAAGGCAACTCCTGATAATGAAATTTTTTTTGATTAGCCAGCAATATTGATTTACATAAGCTTCGAATACAGCTATTAGTTTACCTGTGCTAATAACTTATATAAAAAGGGAAACAAAATAAGTTTTAGGTATGGACCGTAATGGATTAGCTGTTTTATTATGATGCCTATGAAAAATAAATGCATACATCAATGATCAAAATAAATAATCTATCCTCCAATTTAATTATTTTTTTACTGATTCTAGTTTTTTGTTCATCAATGAGTTGGGCAAAATCAGGCATTATTGTATTCCAAAGCGATTTTGGCATGCGAGATGGAGCCGTAAGTGAGGTAAAAGGAGTAATGTACACTGTTGATCCTTCTCTGATAATTTCAGATTTAACTCATCACATACCCGCTTATAATATTTGGGAAGCATCATACCGCCTTTACCAAACAGCCCCGTATTGGCCCAAAAACTCTGTATTTGTAAGTGTCGTTGATCCTGGTGTTGGAACCAAACGGCGATCTGTAGTTGCTTTAACAAATAATGGTCAATATTTTGTAACTCCAGATAATGGAACGTTGACCATGGTGGATGATGCATTTGGAATCAAAGAAGTCCGTGAAATTGATGAAAACAAGAACCGTTTAAAAGAATCAAGTTCATCATATACCTTTTTTGGGAGAGATGTGTATGGTTATACTGCAGCCAAACTCGCTTCGGGTCAAATTTCATTTGAAGAGGTAGGGCCTAAACTTAATGAACCTATAGTAAAGATTCCTTACCAAAAGGCTGTCATCGAAAATAATATATTGCGTGGCACAATAGTCATTCTTGATTCTCAATATGGAAACGTTTGGACTAACATTGATAAACAATTGCTAGAAAAATATAATTTTAAGGCTAATGAATGTTATAAGGTAAAAATCTATTACAATAAGCATGATAAATTTGAGGGTCTATTGCCTTATAAAAAAACTTTTGGTGAAGTTCTGAAAGGTTCGGACTTACTTTATTTAAATAGTTTGCTTCATTTGTCAATAGCAAGAAATCAAGGTGATTTTACTAAGGTTCACGCGATTGGCTCAGGTCCTGATTGGGAGATAACAGTTGCCAAAACCAATAAGCAGCAGCACCAATGTAATAAATGAGTGGATATATATTGAAGAATGAGTATAGGCCAGATATTGATGGTTTGAGAGCTGTTGCTATTTTATTTGTTTTATTTTTTCATGCAGGATTCAAATTATTTCCCTCAGGATTTATCGGCGTTGATGTATTTTTTGTTATTTCCGGATTTTTAATCACTAATATTATTCATAATTCATTACAAGACAATCGTTTTTCTTTTATTGATTTTTATAGTCGAAGATTGTGGCGCTTACAGCCAGTATTGATTTGTTTGATAGTGAGCACCATTCTTTTTACTTTAATTTTTTATTTGCCTGAAGATTTGATTCAATATTCTAAAAGTGCTCGTAAAGCCTCTTTTTTTATTTCAAATACTTTTTTTGAACGCATAACAAAAGGTTATTTTTCACCAAATATAAGCCAATTACCTTTATTACATTCTTGGTCGTTATCTATAGAATGGCAATGCTATTTAATTTTGCCTGCAATGATTTACTGCCTTTGTCGAATTAATAAAAAATATACTGCAAAAATCATCTACTTACTTACTCTGTTTTTTTTAGTTTTAGCTTTATTCTTTTCTGCAAAGGAACCAGCAAAAAACTACTATCATTTATCAAGCCGGTTTTTTGAGTTTTTAATCGGTTCATGCATTGTATTTAGTCAAAATCGACTTTCATTAAATAAATTTTTTTTAGATTTGCTAAGCGCTGTTGCTATTTTAACCTTATTTTATATAGCAACGCATGAAAATATTAATGTAGGTTTTCCTAACGGATATGCTGTTGTTTTGTGTTGTGCAACAGCCGCACTTATAATTTCGGGAAAATATCATCCTCAATCAATTCTAATCCGACTGCTTTCCATGAGGCCTATAGTCGGAATAGGGCTGCTTTCATACTCGTTATATATTTGGCATTGGCCTGTATTGGCATTTCTTCGCTATTTGCAAATTGAAGAAACAGTCCCCGTTTTATTATGTACATTTACTTTGATTTTTATTATCTCTTATTTTTCTTGGCGATTTATTGAAAAGCCAACACGCAAGTTTCACAAACTGAAATTTGGCTATAGCTTAACTTATTTACTCATATTTCCTATTCTCTTAACCCACGCGAGTGACTACGCAATCAAAAAATATGAAGGATACCCTGAACGTTTTAAGGAAATGGCTAATATTAACATGCAGTTAAAACGATACGCCTACCTACAGAGGCCCTTGTGTCTCCAGGAAAAAAACGTTGAAGTGAACGCCCTATGTGTTCTTGGTGCCAATAACTCAAATAGCAAAATAGGTTTTTTGTTTGGTGATTCTCATGCCAATCATTTATGGGGTTTCATTGATGTTCTTGCACAAAAAGCCAACTTATCTATTCAGACTCATTCGACTGCAGCATGCCTTTCTTTACCAGGAATCTATCAATACGATTGGAATAAAGAGGTCTATACAGCGTGCCATGAGCAAACTAAACGGTATTACAACATGATCAGGAAAAATCACTATAACTTTGTAATCCTGGCGCAAAACTGGGAAGGATATCTAAGTGGGAAACTCATCAAAAATGAGTCCGTTGAGTTGACTAAAAGTCGAATTGAAAAAGCATTAGACAGCGCATTGCGAATCATTATTACCTCTGGAGCGAGACCCGTTTTAGTAAAGACAGTTCAAGCACGTTATGATGCTTATGATTGTTTTTTTAACCATATAAAACAAAGAAAAAAATATAACTCCAAAGAATGTAATTTTAAAGGTGAGTCTAATTGGCAGGATGATTTGTTTTCACGCCTAAAGAGTAAATATACTCAATTAATAATTATTGATCCTAAAAAGGTGCAATGTCTCAAAGGTCAATGCAGCGTAGATATTAATGGTATACCCGTATTTCGCGACTCTGGACATATCACTGATTATGCCTCATATCATCTAGCTACTCGTTACTTACAATTATATCAAAATCCCTTGACATAGCATGGAAGCGATATCATCAACTAATGGTTGATGCTCTTATAATGATGAAAATGATGTAGTTATCTTGAGTAGACAAATATCAGCATTGAAATCCTAACAGACAAAAAACGGTTTGGTTAATTTCAGATTATTTTTTATAAAAAGAAATAGCATAAATCCCATTTTTTCAGGTAGGATGAATAAGACTTTTATTGTAATTTTCAAGGAGAGTATCGTGGGCAAACTTACTGTTGATGGAATGACTGCAGTTGAAAGGGCAAAAAAAGACCGAGCTAATGCTTTAAAAATATTAACTTCAAAGCCATTTAACTTAAATGATGAGGAACAACAAGCCGCACTTAAAAAATACATTAATGATTTCGAATACAATGCAAATCTAATGTATCTTTTCCAAGGAATGAGCACTGGTTTAACCGCTTGGGGTGGCACCTGGCTTGCAGGATTTCTTTTACCAATTCCTGAATTCGCTAATTATTTTCTAAGTATGTTTCTTTATTGTGGTGCTGCTGGCTATATTCTTCAAAATTTCAGTCTGGCAGATTTCCATAACCAACTTGATGAAATGAAGATTATTTACAACTGGTGCTTGAAAAAAAATCAACCAGAATATGATGGAACAACGGATAATACAGCAATACTCTCCAATCCAAATATTCAACGGATGATTAAATTAATGGCTCCCTTATGCCCAACTGAGTTTATATTGGTATGGAAAAAAATAACTGCAGCGGAGGAGACTAAAAGCTCTATTTGGAGTACTTTCTCTTATGCTTATTCCCTCTTCTCAGCACCTAAATCCAATGTTGATCTCAATCGTCTTCAAGACTTGAAGGCAAGTGTGGAGCGACGAGAGCTTGATGTAGGTGTGTATAAAGGTGTAGAAGGAGCAATTCGCTACTTCGCTACGGATGCCAATTTCAGAGAGTTTTTAATGGCAAAAGTAAAACAACCAGTCGAGCAAATACGAGATATGTTGCCTTCCACGCTTAGTTTAGGACATTCCAAATCAGAATAATTGCTATTCCCGGATGCTGCAAAGTAATCCGGGTTTTCTAATTCGGATAGCAGCAAATGCAAACTAAATAAACAATTGCTTTAATTTATTTGATTTTAAATAATTCACTTTGATAGAGTTTCGCTGGTTTAATTTCACTAACTGAGGCTTTGGACTTAACTATACCAACTTGTCGAGCAATGGCAGGTTTGCTGTTAATCTTTGCTGAGTTTGGAAGAAAAATTTTACGGAAGCGTGTTAAAGCAGGTATAGCTCATGCAAAACCAATAGACATCAGTATTATCAAATGAAAGATTTTCATTTTCTTATCCAAAATAAGGACATATTCTGTACTGTTTGTACCTATAAATTGAACCAATCGCTTTGGTTAGCATAGCGTAACCCAGCGGGGTTTTAAATGTATAAGTGAATATTTTCACGCTAATGTAGCTCAGGTATTTTTTATAAACGGTCCTTTTCATCAGGATCCCGGCCGAACCTCTATTTAGAATACGATAAAATTTTTGCAGTAAAACGACTTCTTAAATAGAATCCACGAGGTAATGTTTTGATTTTATTGCCATGAATATCATAACCGTAACATAATGATTTTCCACTAGCAGCCTTAGGTCTCACCTGCAAATACTCGCCTGATTGCGCATTAAGTGTTTCAAGATGTCCACTACTGATTTGAAATGATAAATAATTCCAATCTGCTTCTAAAATACCTTCTTCCACTTCATCAGGTGACCATAAAAACCCTTGTCCAACTCTTCTTTGCAGATAAGGAATATCATTATCTCCTTCTACAGGAATCCATAAAACTCGTTTTAATTTGGCATAACACTGCGATGATTTCCATTGCTGTTGATGAATTGTAAGCAAAGGAATAGAGGTAATAAATGTCGATTCGGCGGGTCTTCCTGATTTATTTATAGGAAGTGTTTTTAGCTCTATACCTAAGTTCTGGAAATCAGGTAATGACTTATTCTGAGCATCAGTGCCTAAAGCAAGTTCAATTGCTTGACCAACCCATCCTTTTCGTTGGTTAGGATGAGATGGAATGAATAAACCCAGGTTCAGACCTAATTGTGCAAAACTTAGGCCTGCAAGACTGATACAACTCTCGAGCAGTTCAGCTTCAGTTTTCGGTGGTGGTCTGTTTTTTAATCGTGAAATCACCTTCTCCCTCTTTAAATTCAATTGCAAGTGGTTCAATAGGTGGCTTAATATTTGCTGCTTTAAACTGAGCCATAATAGCAAACAATACTTTAGACCGTACTTCAAAACGGGTATGTACTTGAACGTTAATAAAATATCGAGCCTCAAACTCAAGTAACGCTTCATCAATCTTCTTAAGGAAAACTTGAGCAGGTGGATCTGTAACGATTTCAGGAGTTGTAGCCAGGATATCCTGTATAAGTTGCTGAACCATAACAGCATCATCAGAGCGACTAACCTTTATAGGAATAACTGTTCTAACAATACCATCTTGATGTGTCCAGTTAGTAAATGGTTTATTAAAAGTTTCTGCATTGGGGATCAAAACTTCCATATTGTCCCAGGAAGAAACTCTCATAGAACGAATGCCAATATGAGCAACTCGTCCTTCATGCTCACCAATGGTCACTAAATCACCTTCACGCACGGGTCTTTCAACAAGTAGCGTCAAACCACCTACAATATTACTGGCAAAATCACGCAAACCAAATCCCATACCTACAGCAAGCCCTCCAATAATCATTGACATACCGCTAAAATCAAATCCAAGTATATGGAGAGAAACAAAACCACCTAAAAGAACAATCGCATATTGACTAAAAACTGAAAGACTATTACGAATCCCTACATCTTTAGCATTTTTAAATACCTAGCGATAACAAAATTCCCGTGTCCATTTAGAAGCCCAAACAAAAACTGCAAGCAGAATAAAAAATTCTATAGTACTTGTAACAGTAATATGGATTCCTGGGATATTTACAACAGTATATTGTGCGAACTTACCCAAACTGACCATTACTAATGAATCAGAATACCAACCAAACAATTGGAAAAGAACATGAAAACTTGCTAAAAGCAGCAGGACTCTTAAAATCTTATCTAATGGCTTTAAAAAGACCTCTATCCATAACCATCCATTTCGCAATGAAGAAATCATTAATTCAGAAAATAATTCCAGGGCATCAAACAATAAACCTCTGGCAAAAATATATCCTACAAGTACGAGTAATACATAAGCCTGATATTGGCTCATGCTCCATGCCAAACTAATAAATCCTAATAACCCAATTACGGCCGTCGTAAACAATGTTGTAGGAATTAGAATAACCAACAAGGAAATAGCGTTTTTGACGTATCCTTTTTGACTCTTTAGCATAGGACCTAGAAGATAAGGAATAACATCTTTACTTTTCCATGCCACCAAAGAAATTGTTAAAATAAAGAGCATAAATAAGCGATTAAATATATCTTGAAGAAGTATCGATAAAGGGAGTAAATGACCAACATTCATTAAGGCAGTAGTCCAGCCACCGAATAGTAATAGCCATTTTAAACGGTAATAAAGTTTGACGTCCTTACCCGATGAGTCAGAGATGCGCTCTAGCAATACCAAGCGTGCTATTAAAATTAAAATTCTAAAAATAAACCATACCACAATTAATTTAAAGAATAACTGATAATTGGAAAAAGAAATATGAGTTATGTAAA
Source organism: Legionella tucsonensis (assembly GCF_001468035.1). Lineage (GTDB taxonomy): Bacteria > Pseudomonadota > Gammaproteobacteria > Legionellales > Legionellaceae > Legionella > Legionella tucsonensis. The sequence goes on along the minus strand of NZ_LNZA01000001.1, from coordinate 1,282,027 downwards.
GCAATGCCCATAACATAGTCGCGATACATAAATAAGGTAAATTTCTTTGTACTAAAACGAGAACTCCATCATATAGGTAACCTGTTAATCGTGATCGCTCTTTGTCGCGTCGTAATATCTTTAATATACGACTTATCATAAAGAAAAAAATTGCAATAAAAGCAAATCCTCCCCATAAGATTACCATGGATAAAGGACTTAGCCATAAATAGCTGTCATAAACCTTTACGCTTAATGTCTTTATGTATTTATAGAACAAACTTGGAATAGCTGCTATTTTCTTGAGAATAATTGGCCAGCTACTGATATTGTAATCGGCAAGGGTTTGTCGGGAGGATATCAATTTTTTGAGCTGGGCTTGATAATCAGACAAACTTTTGACTAGAAGTTGTTTTTGTATACTCGCTTCTTTAAGTTGTTGTGCCAATGTTTTTTGTAAAGAGCTTATTTCTCTCTTTAAACTTGGTGCTACAACAAGTTTAGTTTCATTGGCTAAAAAATTTTCAATTTGCCGAATATTCTTTTCAACCTTAGCGTATTGACTTAATGCATCTTTATAAATATCCGTAATGAGCTGTAAATTTTTTGTATCTGGATTTTTAAGATAAATAATATCTGCTTTAACCACAGTTTTTTGTATATTTAAAGCGTTTAAATGGTTTTGAATTGCCGCAATATTTTGATTATTAATCAATAACATCGCTTCATGATCTGCTGCTGTAAGCTGTATTAATGACTTGGACTTTTTCAGCGGTTGTTGAGTCGTACCATTGCTTTCATAAAGTATATTTAAGCGTTTATTGAGCTGCTCTTTTAATGATTTAATCTGTACGAGTTTTTGTTCCAGTACAAAGTTTGAATGCCACAATTCCAAATGTTTTATTTCGTCATTGATAGCATCTTGGTATTCCTTGGCAAGCTTTAGATTTTCAATTACGAGTTCCGTCGTTTGTTTGTTAATAGTCAGCAAATTCTCCACTTTTTCTACTCGCTCAGGAATGGTTGTATTTTCCTTGACGATAGGCATCTGTTGAAGCAGCTTTAAACGTTGATTTAAAATGTTTTGTTCTTTACTTTGATGATCGAGAAAGTTTTCTAAACTGGCAATTTTAACACTTGTCATTGAAAGTATCGCTGACACTTGCTTCATTTTGGCACTAAACTCTTTCTCGCTTTTAAGCTGTATTGGCTGTTTTGCATCCTGAATGGCAGTCGTTAAATGTATTTTTTCTTGAGTTAAATATTCAGTAAATGTAGCCTGTTTTTTTACAGAAGCAGGAGCAGGAGCAGCTGTAGCAAAAGTAGAACAAAAAAATATAAAAAATAAAAGCGCCCAATATCTTCGATTTACAATCAATGTGCTTATTTTCTCTAAGAAGGAAGCATTCCTGCGAATGCACAGATCCTTTTCCAAATTGGCTTTAGTACCAAGTGGAAAGAAAATCCTTGACTTCGCAGGGGAAAACGATTTTTTTATAAGGTTAGCAAGATTTCTACCAAGCTTTAATATGTTATTTGGTCTGAGTAGTTGGAGCAAGTCTTATTCCCAATTCAGTTAATTGTGCGCTGCCCGTAGGCGATGGCGCACTCGTTAAAAGACATGATGCTGTTTGAGTTTTAGGAAAAGCAATCACATCTCTAATTGACGTTGAATCTGTAAGTAACATAGCTAAACGATCAATACCCAGGGCAATACCACCATGCGGAGGTGCCCCATATTGTAAGGCATCCAACAAGAAACCAAACTTTTCTTGGGCTTCTTGCGCATTAATTCCGAGCAACTCAAAAACTGCTTTTTGTAAATCTGATTGGTGAATACGTATAGACCCTCCACCAATTTCATAACCATTAATTACTATATCATAAGCCTTCGCCAATGTGTGTGTTGGATAAGCACGTAAATTCTCTGGTGACAGATCTTTTGGAGAAGTAAAAGGATGATGCATTGGATTTAATTTGTTGCTCTCATGGTCCATTTCAAACATTGGCCAATCAACAATCCATAATAACTCCCAGCCCTCTTTCAGTAGTTTTCTATCATGTCCCAATTTTATTCTTAAGGCACCCATCGATTCGTTAACGATATGATTTTTATCGGAGCCAAAGAAAATTACATCTCCCGATTGAGCCTTTGTACGTTGTAAAATTGCATGTACAGCTTCTGCAGAAAGAAACTTTAAAATAGGTGATTGTAAACCATCTATTCCTTCATCAAGATTATTTACCTTAATGTAGGCAAGACCTTTAGCACCATAAATACCTGCAAAACGACCGTAATCATCCAAATCTTTTCTGCTGAGATCACAACCACCAGGCAGGCACAAGGCGATCACTCGGGACTCTGAATCATTAGCGGCAGCAGAAAATACTTTAAAATCACATTCCTTAACTAAGTCTGCAACATCAATCAGCTCTAAAGGATTACGTAAATCAGGTTTATCACTACCAAATCGTCGCATTGCTTCAGCATAAGACATTCTATGTAACTTTTCAGGCAAATCCACATTAAGAATTTGCTTAAACACTACTTTTAACAAACCTTCAATAAGATTTAAAATATTTTCTTCATCAATAAAAGCCATTTCAATATCAAGTTGCGTAAACTCTGGCTGCCTGTCAGCACGTAAATCTTCATCACGAAAACAACGAACAATCTGATAATACTTGTCAAAACCCGAAATCATTAATAGTTGTTTAAACAGCTGCGGCGATTGAGGCAAGGCATAAAATGATCCAGGATGAACCCTAGAGGGTACCAAGTAATCACGAGCTCCCTCTGGAGTTGCCTTAGTAAGCATTGGTGTCTCAATATCAAGAAAGTTATGTTGATTGAGATAACTTCGAATACAGTGATTCAACTGATGTCTTACAACTAATTTATGCTTCATTGAAGGACGTCGTAAATCGATATAACGATACTTATAACGTAGGTCTTCATTTACGACTTGGAAATCGTCGGGTAAGAATGGCGGCGTAGGTGATTGATTAAGAATCTCCAATTTGGAACCGACCACTTCGACTTTGCCTGTAGCCATGGTTTCATTAATCATTCCATCAGGTCTTTTACGTACAATTCCAGTAATTCGAACAACAAACTCAGAGCGTAGTTTTTCTGCATCTGCAAAAGATATTTTATTTTCCGGTTCATATACTACTTGTAATAGACCTGAACTATCACGAATATCGAGAAATATTACACCACCATGATCGCGACGATGATGTACCCAACCACATACAGTAACCTCTTTGCCTAAACTTGACTCATCCACGCCCAAACAGTAGTGTGTACGCATATAAAAACCGCCTATTTAAATTTTACAGATTATTTGCTAATGCTGCCTCTGATGGTGGCGGCATTACTCCTAAAGAAATTATAAGTTTTAGTGCCTCATCAATACTCATATCTAACTCCATTACATCACTTCTAGGAAGCATAATAAGAAAACCTGATGTGGGGTTAGGAGTGGTCGGCATAAATAAAGATATCATGTCATCCTTTACTTTATTATTTATTACAGCATTTGCTGAACCTGTCTGAAAGGCGATACTCCATAACCCTTTACGGGGATACTCTATTAAAACCACTTTACGGAAGGCTTCACTGTTTGTGGATAATACTGTATTAATTACTTGTTTTACTGTTTTATAAATTGTGCGAACCAGAGGAATTCTGCTAAGAATAGACTCCCCCCACGCTACTAACCGTTGTCCTAAATAATTGGTAGCAATTATGCCAGTAGTGAGTAGAATGATAAGTGATAAGATAACTCCCAGACCTGGAATATAATGTCCAATGAGTTGTTCAGGCTGATATGCTTTAGGAATTAAAGCCAAGGTATTGTCGAGTAATTCAATAATAAAGCGTAGCACACCTATGGTTATAAGTATAGGTAACCATACTACCAAGCCAGTGAGTAAGTAGCTTCTTAATGACATTGTTTTCACTTGGTATCACCATCTTGTGTAGTTTTTGATGAGGAAGTATCTTTTGTTTTATCCGTTGAAGCGGAATCGTCATTTTTTGCTGTTTCCTGGGGTTTGCTGTTTTTATTTTTAAAATCAGTAGCATACCAACCGCTGCCCTTAAGTTGAAAGCCAGCCGCAGAAATAAGCTTAATTACAGTATTTTGATAACATACAGGGCACTGCTTTACAGGCTCGTCACTGATTTTTTGCATTAAATCAAAATGATGATTGCAACTTGTACATTGGTATTCATAAATTGGCATCGAAAACGACTCCATTGACTTCAGATAGTTTAATCTAACCTATTATTATAGCTAACTCATGAAAAATGAACAATATGTAAGCTCCGACAAAGATCGGCTCATGCCTCTGAGTTCAGATAATCAATTGCTTAAATTTTAATAAATATTTTTCGTCGGTATAAAAATGCAGCCACTAAAAAATTTAAGAAAAGGAAAAGTAATGAATAAAATAGTCCTATGTTTTGTGGACTAAAACCTCCAAATAAATACTCTGCAATTGCAACTCGCAAGACATCTTGTGATCCATTAGGTAAAGAGACAACAAACAAGGATTGAATTTTCAGTAAAATAACATGAAAAATAAAAATAAATAATGCATTCATACCCAAAATCTTGAATGGTAATGACCATTTTTTATAACCTAATACGTCAATAACAAAAAAACACATGCTAAAAACAATAAGTGAAAAACCACTACTCCATAAGACGAAGGTGCTTGTCCATAAATTTTTATTAATTGGAAAGTTATAACTCCATATCCATGCTATTAAGAGAGATAATATCCCTATTGAAATCATGATGATACTTTTCTTTTGCTTACTGAATGATGTCAGCAAAAAATGTCCGGATAAAAGTCCAAATAGTGTAGTGGCGCTCGCTGGGATAGTACTTAATAGGCCTTCAGGGTCAAATGTTTTCGATAATAAACGTGTAGGAGAAAGCAGCATCTGATCAACATAGCCAGGCCAGTTTCTTATCATGCTTAATTGATCAGCGCCAGGCACAGGGATTGGAATCTGAGTCAGAAAATACCAATAGCCTATAAGAATACCAAAAAAAATAATAATTTGTGTTTTAACTGATGTATGAAGATAGAGAAGTGCACAAATGAAATAACAGGCAGCGATACGCTGTAGAATGCCATAAATCCGTAAGGTTGATAACTCAAAATGAATTGGAAACATATTGAGAAAAATTCCAAAGAAAAATAAAAGAAGCGTGCGAGTAAAAATACTTCTATAAAGTAGAGCCTTGCTCTCCTCTTTTATATGTCTTTTCAGGCTAATAGCTGTAGTGATTCCTACTATAAATAAAAATGCAGGGAATACTAAATCGGCTAAAGTACATCCATCCCATTCAGCATGTGTCAGTATAGGGTAGGAAATTCGAGTCCCCTGACTGTTGACCAAAACCATTAATGCCATGGTCAATCCACGAAAAACATCTAAAGATAAGATACGGCTGGCTTCAGTTGAGTTACTGCTCATAGGGTCTTCTTTAAAAAACAAAGATCATATCAGGATACTAACTCGTCTTCAAACCACACACAGAGACATCCATATGATACACATAGTGCTTGATAATTTGTTCTGCTTGTTCGCAAGTTAATGGCTTACTAATTGCTCCCTCCATAAAGTAATGTTGACAATCATATTTTACAACATCAGCTTCAAAACCAGTTAAAGCAATTATAGGAACATGGTATTGAGTATTTTTTTCTTTTTGGCGCAACTGCTTTGCAACAACATAACCTGAAGAGTCTTCCAATCCAATATCCATCAAAACTAAATCATATTTTCCTGGATGAAATAATTTTATTGCGCTATCAGCTGAGTCTGCTATATCAACTTGGCAATGTAATGCAGTCAATAGAGCTTTCTCAACGTTTTGCGCGATGACATTATCCTCTACCATAAGCACTGTGGGTAAGTAACCGTCTTTTTTTAATAAATGCTCAGTCTTTTGATTATTTTCATCTAAAACATCAAAATGGGTTTCAAGTTTCTGATTTAAGATTACATCGTTTAAAATAACGATTAAACCAATTATTTCATTGTTGCGATTGTGCATAGGTATGCGAGATGCGAGGAAGTAAAAAGTCTTACCTGAGCTATCCTCAATCGGTTTTTCTGTTACGTTATGTTGCGGAGTGTCTGAAAAAATTACTGTCATATCATCTAACTTCAACTCTTCTATTCGCTTCTTATTCCAATGAGCAAGACGCTCCATTTGCTGATAAGGAGTGCCTTTTAAATCCTTGAGTGTATTTACCCCTAATAATTTGATGAAATTGTTATTACATCCTTTTAGATTGCATTCAGTATCCACCCAATAAACAATATTGGGAATTGAATTGATAATTTCCATGTAATATTGATGTATGGAATCAATATCTTCTTGAGTCCTATTTTTAGTATGAGAAGACATACAAATGCTCCCAGAATTTATATTTTGCATGTAAATTATAGTACAGATTAATTATTTTTAATTTTTAAGGTAATCTACAACGATTTACTCTACTAATAAAAAGAGAAAGTTTTTTGTGAATTTCATGTACAGTGAGAGCTCATCACATAACCAAGCGACGCATCTGAATGAAGCAATCTGGTTAGCTCTTACAATTAGTTTTTACTTAATGGCATAATTATTAAATTTAGTTTTTGTCTTCAATAGTTCCAGCTTGCAGTAGGCAATAATAGAATCATAAATATGATTACACTGATAGGTGACTTGGTTAAACTTGCATTTTGCTTAATTGATTTGTGATACTCTTTAATCCGCCACCTTTTCTGGCACACTTCATAATGACGTTCGGCACTACTTAGCATATCATTTGAAACAAGATAGATAATTCTTGTTGAACCGTTTTCGTTTTTTGAAAATCTTTTTCGGAGCCTACTGGGAAGTCTAAGCCTTTAAGCCAGACTGTGTGGGCTACATCCTCTTCAATCTCTAAATTTTTTATTTGTTGGTAGTCCGTTTTCGGCATCGTTTTCAGATAAAGCTAACGTACGGTTAGACTTGTTTCCAATGATAAACGATTTTTGAAAGCCTTTATGGATGTGAACCATATTGGCCTTCAAGCCAAACAAGTTGTCCGCTAGAACCTAACCGACTTTTTACATAGTGCCAAAGTGATTTTGAACCAAAATCCTCAAGACGAAGAAATCGTGTTACTTTGTCATAAGTATAAAGATCCATCAACCAAATCAGATACCCCTGTTGCTGTGACATATTTGCTTTGGAAAATCAAATAATCACTATAAAAATCAAGAATATTCATTGAATTCCCTCTCTAAAATTAAGGGAGGAATTCTAATGCTTTATATTCAAACTGCAATTTCATGTGTGTAACATGAATTATACATCAAAATTAATCCCTACTGTGCCCATGTTGTAATATTGATGATCTATTTTCACCAGCCAAGGAGCAGTAGCCGCATGTCCTGGGGCCATAGTGGAGCCAAAAGTATAATTAGTTTCAGAGAGGTATAAAAATCTATATTCAGCAAAAAGACTTGTATTAGGACTGAAATCAAAACGTAAACCAACTTTAGGTTGAACGGCAAGTGCTACGTCTTTATCGTTGGGATCCGCATTGTAATGGTTAAGTCCAGGTTCTGCAGGACTAAGCTGAACTGCACTAGCTTTAGAAATAGATACCAAAGCCGAGCCTATACCAACCCCCGCGTAGGGTTTAAAGTAACCAAATAGGGAATTGTTAGCATTCAAGATAGCATTCACAAGAAAGACACCTGTCTTTACGGGATAGTGAACAAGAAAATCATGTTCTTCGATTCTGGTCGTATCATTACTGAAATCGTGACCTTCTATATCAGCGCCTCCCATGTAGTAACCTTCTAGCTCTATAGCTGGTGTTACAGGTATATGCATCCCTATAGTATTAGGCCATGCAAACCCAATATGACCTCCTACCATTCCCATGGAGCTGCTATCCGATTTACCAAAGGCATTAATGGCTAGAGGACCGCCATCGGCTTCAAACAAAAAAGCTGTTCCAAATTGGCTGATATTAGTACTTGTTAACCCACCGGCACCGCCAAAAGCTCCTAGGTAGATTTTGCCAGCTGGTTCAACCGCAGCAGGACCCATCGCCCCACTGTAAGCGATTGTGGCTGACAATGCCAATAAACATCCGTGAAAAACTTTACTCAATAGTTTTCTGTTTAGTTTATCCATCTATATTCTCCTTGATGACTCTATCCACTCCATATGCCAATAAATTACCCTTTCGTTATGGAAAAGAGAGAGTAGCACATTAACCCTCTGATTTTCCACTGAAAAAATTAGAAATTAATATAAAACCATTGAAAAAAAAGTTAGAAATAATCGAAAAAATTTTGAAAAATTTCAAGATATGATGGAAAAGGAGTGATTTAATAAAGCTATCAATTTAAAGTTGCCTGAGAATAACAAAGCATTGCTCGAACTGAGGAAATCTTTTCAAGAAAAGATGTGTCTTCCACATATACAATATGATTCTGCAGCCGATTTATCTTGATACATATTTACACTAACTAATAACCCATTCAATTTGCTGTTTTAAATCAATCGAAATCTCTGACAATTCTTCAAGACCATAATCCATATAGGGATTTTCAATGGCACTATTATCTGCTTGATGCTGTATAATTTTTTTATCACGCTCTTGGTGTAACCATAAAATCTGTGGTTTAAATAAATGAATAATTCCTTCGACCCATCGGTCAAGCACTTGCCAATAAGGATCATCGTTCAAAGTCATTTTATAATGTTTTAGTAGACGGGCACTATTCTCTGCATTATACCAAATTTCAGAAGTTACCCAGCGATTGACAGTGAATAAACGTATGGGCTGCCCTATTTGATTCATTCCAATAGCTATTAAATGAGTCATAGGGTTATCAATATATTTATCCCAATCGGCTAAAGGCGCTGGTTTTATATATTTAGGTATATATTTATAACGTAAAAAACAATGGAAATGACCATGCTCCGTATTTTCATAATTTTCTCGATGGCAATGATAAAAATATTGAGCGCCTGTTTTATGATCAATGCGATCCCCGTGAGGATAGTGGCTCATTCGTTCAAAACGTCGTTTCTTTTTTAAAGTGTAATGAAGGATGCTTTTATCCTTCTTTGTCATCATTAATTGCTGTGACTCTAAAACTTGTTTGGCATAATTCAAATAAATCTTTTTATGCCAATTGCTCAGCTGGGGTAATGAAAATTCTAAATGCGTCATCATGTCTTTTACTTCATAAAGGAAAGCAAAAAAAGAAGAGGTAGTAAAAAACTACCTCTTTCTAGAATCAAAAGCTACAGATTAGCTGCCAGAGCAACCGCCACAGCCTTTGCAACCTTGACAACCTTGACAGCCTTTACAACCTTTACAACCTTTGCATCCATTGCAAGTACTTGTTGTAGTAGATGCATCATCTGCATAAGCAACAGATGCTACGGGAGCTGCCAATACAGTTAGTAAAGCAGCTACAGCTATTGTTGATTTTTTCATAATTTTACTTCCTTGATAGTTAATGATTTTTTAACCCATTTAGATATTAGCAAAGAAATTTAGGTTTTTCTTCTTTTTTAAAAAAAAGTTTGTTTTTTTATGCATTGTTTATATGACAAATAACATCATCAATAATCCTTAATGCAGGAGAATTATGACAGCTCTTTTTTTGAAACCAGTAGAAAAAACTTATCCAGCATTTTAGTGCTTAAAATCCATTTTAAAAAGAGCATGAAATAAGCTGGAAAAGTTACAGGATACTTAGCCTTAGGTCTTTGAGATTCGATTGCATGAATCAATCTATGAGTTACTGCATCCGTTTTTTGAGTAAAAATCGAGTCAGTTTTTTTCTGCTTAAACGTTTTTAGCATGCGTTCATACTGCTTGCTGAAATAGCTATTTCGTATATCGATGTTATTTAAAGAATTATCAACACAATTATCTCGAAAACGACTTTCTATAGGACCGGGCTCTATAGTGATAACATCGATACCTGATGATTTTAATTCAAGTCTTAGAGTATCACTTACACCTTCTACTGCATACTTTGATGCATTATAGGCACCCCGGAAAGGCATACTGATAACGCCCAAAATAGAGCTTACATTAATAATTCGTCCATATCCTTGCTTACGCATGACTGGAATTACTAGATTAGTGAGCTCAACCAACCCGAAAACATTCGTTTCAAATTGGGCACGTAATACATCCCGAGAGATATCTTCCAAAGCCCCCGCTTGACCATATCCTGCGTTATTAATTAAAACATCTAATCGCCCTTCTGTTTTAGCCAATACTTCAACAAACGATTTTTGAATAGAAAATGAATCCGAAACATCCAGTTGAACTGCCTCTATTCCCTTATCTAATAATTTTTGGACGTCCTCAACTTTCCTGCATGATCCAATGACTTTATGTCCTCTTTCCTTTAAAGAAAAAACAGCATCGAAGCCAATTCCACTGGAACATCCGGTAATTAAAATGACTTTTTCCTTCATAAATCTTATCCAAATTGCTCAGAAAAACTATTTATAATCTATAATTCTTAATGTAACAACATAATATGGGGTTGCATCATGGAAAAAATTAGCATCCGAAGCTATAAAATATTCTCAATTACCATCCTATCATCTGCACTATTGATAGGTTTTTTATACAGTAGTCTTGCTAAAGCCAATTCAGAATCATTACGGCCTCCGCCTCAGCAACTTGCCTATTTTATTGGATATCATTCAGGTAGCTATTATGGAGCTCCCCGCTACCACCATCGTCATTACAGAAATACTTATTGGACAGGCTGGAGATATATAGGTCGTGGTTGCCGTAGCAACTGTCTCATTGATCGTTGGAGTGGCCGTGCAATTAAGTGTAAAAGAATTTGCCGCTAATAAAAAAGTAACCAGAGTTCTTACATAGCCTGTAATTTTTCTTGGGTATAAGGCGAAGGTTATGCAAGAACTCTATTATATTCTGACTAAGAAAGCTTAATCAAAGATACAATTACCATTATAAACATAATATTAGGCAAAATAATCAACCAGACCTTTAAGTACTTTTTTATTTTTTACGGGTGTTATGCCTGTTTCGTCTTCTAACACAAGAGCTGCTTCATCCTGATGGCCACTACTTTGTTGGGGACTTTGGTGTGCACTGGAATCAGAGTCAATGTGTACTTCAGATAAATTTAAACCTTGTTCGGCCATCATTGCCTGTAATTTTGGCAGCGATTGATCAATGATATCTCGTATTTGATGTGTATGGGTGATTATATTTACTGAAGCCGAATCATTTTTTACCTTAATACAGATTTCTAACGGTCCTAAATCTTCAGGATTTATCTTAATTATTGCACTTTTAACTTCTTGCTGACCAAGCCAGATAATATGATCTGAAAATTGTTTTGACCATTCAGGTTTATCAATTTCTATTGCCATAACCAGCGGTATTACCGAAGCTTTAGGTGCTGTACCTATATTAGGCGTATGATTTTCCATGGGTATATTAATGTGCATCTCATGAGTTAATATATTATCCAATGTATTATCCACTGACAGCGGTTTTACACCATCAGTATTTTCACTTATAACAGTAGATAAAGGAAAAGTTGATGGATTATCTTTTTGATTCCCTATTTCAATAGGCAAAGGTTGTAATAAAAGAGTCGGACTTATCTCTTTCACTCCTTCTTTATTTTCTGAATAGCTGAGTTTAGCTACAAATAATTCTTTTGATTCTATACCTACTTTGGGGGATGTAGGACTTCTTTTATTATTTTTAGCGGTTTCGAAAGAATTTAACAATGTGTTTTTTATAGTTTGTTGTGAGCCAGAGTTGTGAACAAATGCAGCGTCTTGTAGCAAATTATTTTTATCTTTAATTTCAGACTCAGGTTGTTGTTCATCTCGAGTCAAAATATTTTCCAGAATATTTTGATCTTCATTAGCTTGTACTTGAGTTTCGTTCATTGGTGCTGTCTTAAATGCAGTTTTTCCTTCATTTTGTTCCACAGCAACATCTCTATTTACTGCGTCAATCGAATTGCATTCTTGCTTAGTATTTGTCTGATTCATTTTGATTTCGTGCTGATAATATTGAGAGTTAATCCAAGAGACAGCAACATTGCTTTCCATTTCATTTGTTGGTTGTTCTTCACTCTTTTTTTCTATGGCAGCCTCAGATTCTAAATCAATTATTAGATTAATAGAGTCTTCACTAGGTTGTTGATTTTCATCTATGAGTTGAGCTGAGCCCTGCTCTGCTTCTTGCAGATTAGTCTTCTTGGTCACGACATGAGTTAATAAAGAAATAAAAGCATTTGGATCCTTGAGCTCAACAGTTGGCAAAGCATTTTGTATCTCATTTTGTAATTTTTCTACAGAATCCGTCAAAATTTCGCCGTCTAGGGTATTAGAGAAAAGGTCAACAACTCCTAATGAATTCGATATTGCTTTACTCAAGTCGGTCATTCCAATTCTCCTTAATTTTACTTAATTAAAAAGCAATATCCATACCAATTGATAATTTTATGCTAAAACAATTAAGTTTTTGTTAATAAACTTTACTTGAGTGTAAAGCTACACAAGGAGTCTATTTTCCACCCTTATGAATAATGCTAACCTCTCTTCACGTAAATTTTAAGAGCAATTCCCATGCCTTTATTTCAAAAAAAATATACGCACAAATCAGCCTTAGATAAAATCAAAGAAGCTAAAAATTTATTGACTCACATAGAGCAAGAAAAGAAATTTGTGTTTTTTGCAATGCTGCAGATTCGTATCGATGAGTTTGAATTAGCACTTAAAGACGATATAAATCTCAGTGAAAAGCAACAATTGTTAGAACAATATAATCAATTTGCCAAAACAGTATATTTATGTTTATCACATCCTAGTCTTACAGGTTTTTATATAAGCATTTATCATAATCAAAAATATTATCCGGTAGGAATTAGCGAAGTAATCGAAGAGCCCTTTCGGTATAAAATATCACTTACTGCCGCTATTTTAGGATCAGCACTTATTTTGGGGTCTTTTGCCGCGTTTGCGTTTAATCCATTGATAGGTGCCATTTTGCTTCCAATTGGCATTGCGCTATTAGCCCCCGCTGTGGCTTCTTTGTTAACTCCAGATCCTTTTAATACAGTACCAAAAAAACTCGAAGAGAAAATGCTTTTTCAAACTGGCGCCAAGTTAATTGATCCTTCTTTATCTTTTGATGAAGCCCAAGGGTATGAAGGACAGCTCCAATCCAACTCAATCTAAAAAGTTATGACCTAATTTGATAAGAACTCATGGAATTTTCTTAAAATTGAGCTATCATTCAGTTTTTGATTTTCAGGAGCTCCTTATGAAAGTGGGTCGTGACAGCTTATCAACAAAATCTCAATTACAGGTGGATGGGAAAACTTATCATTATTTCAGTCTTAAAGAAGCCGAGCAAAAAAATTTTAAAGGAATCAGTCGCCTTCCTTACTCGCTTAAAGTTCTTCTTGAAAATTTACTACGTTTTGAAGATGACAATACGGTTACTACTAAAGACATTAAAGCAATTGCAGACTGGGTGCATAATAAAACATCACAACATGAAATTGCGTTTAGACCCGCACGCGTCCTGATGCAAGACTTCACTGGAGTTCCTGCTGTAGTTGATTTAGCAGCAATGCGTGCAGCGATTGTTAAGATGGGCGGTAATCCTGATAAAATTTCGCCGTTATCTCCAGTCGATCTGGTCATTGACCATTCAGTTATGGTTGATAAATTTGGCAGTAAAGATGCTTTAGCTGTAAATACAGAAATTGAAATGAAGCGGAACAATGAGCGCTATGAATTTTTACGCTGGGGACAAAAAGCATTTGATAATTTCCAGGTTGTTCCTCCTGGAACAGGTATTTGCCATCAAGTAAATCTTGAATACTTAGGAAAAACAGTATGGAGTAGTACTGATGATGGCAATTTATATGCATATCCCGATACTCTAGTAGGTACAGACTCTCATACAACCATGATTAATGGCTTAGGCGTATTAGGATGGGGCGTTGGTGGTATCGAAGCAGAAGCAGCTATGCTCGGACAACCTGTATCGATGTTGATTCCAGAGGTTATTGGATTCAAATTGCATGGAAAAATGAAGGAAGGTATTACTGCAACCGATCTGGTACTTACCGTAACACAGATGCTCAGAAAGAAAGGCGTAGTCGGCAAATTTGTTGAGTTTTACGGCCCTGGTTTGAGTGACTTACCCCTGGCTGATCGCGCCACAATTTCTAATATGGCTCCGGAATATGGTGCTACCTGCGGCTTTTTCCCAGTAGACAAAGAAACCATCCGCTATCTGGAGTTAACTGGACGTGACAAGCATACTATTGCATTGGTTGAAGCTTACGCTAAAGCGCAAGGCATGTGGTATGATAAAGACAGTAAAGACCCAGTATTTACTGATACTCTAGAACTTGATTTGAGTACCATTGTCCCCTCATTAGCAGGACCTAAAAGACCACAAGATAAAGTAACGTTAAATACGTTGCCCGTAGAATTTGATTCGTTCCTTAAAGAGTCTGGAAAAGATCAGGAAAAAAATACCTCTTTCCCAGTTAAAGATCACAATTTCCAAATGAAACACGGCCATGTAGTTATTGCCGCCATTACCAGTTGTACAAATACATCAAACCCAAGTGTACTTATGGCAGCAGGCTTGGTGGCTAAAAAAGCAATTGAAAAAGGACTGCAGCGTAAACCATGGGTTAAATCTTCTTTAGCCCCTGGCTCTAAAGTAGTAACAGATTATCTCAAACAAGCGGGATTACAGTCTTATTTAGACCAATTGGGTTTTAATTTAGTTGGCTATGGCTGCACTACCTGTATTGGTAACTCTGGTCCGTTGCCTGATACCATTTCTCACTGCGTCAGTGATAATGATCTTGTTGTTTCAGCCGTTTTATCAGGAAATCGTAATTTTGAAGGTCGTGTACATCCGCAAGTCAGAGCGAACTGGTTGGCGTCTCCTCCTTTAGTTGTTGCCTATTCTTTATGCGGTACCACCACCATTGATTTAAGCAAGGATCCTCTAGGAAAGGACGAGAAAGGTAATGATGTATACCTGAAAGACATTTGGCCTTCCAATGCTGAAATTGCTGCTGAAGTATCTAAAGTAACTGGAGGCATGTTCCGTAAAGAGTATTCTGAGGTTTTTCTTGGTGATAAGTACTGGCAAGCAATTAAAACAAGCAGTGGAAAAACCTATGAATGGGATGCTCATTCAACATACATTCAGCACCCACCATTTTTTGATAATTTACAAGCAAAACCTGACTCAATTAAACCAATCAAACACGCTTACATTTTGGCTTTATTTGGTGACTCAATTACCACAGATCATATCTCTCCGGCGGGCTCAATCAAGGCTAACTCTCCAGCGGGTTTGTATTTAAAATCTAAAGGAGTTGATGAAAAAGAATTTAACTCTTATGGTTCTCGCCGAGGTAATCATGAAGTGATGATGAGGGGAACTTTTGCTAATATTCGTATTCGTAATGAAATGACTCCCGGTCAAGAAGGTGGCATCACACGTTACATTCCTTCAGGGGAAGTAATGCCTATTTATGACGCAGCGATGCTTTATCAAAAAAATAATCATGATCTCGTAGTGATTGCAGGTAAAGAATATGGCACAGGTTCTTCAAGAGATTGGGCGGCAAAAGGAACAAACTTACTTGGCATCAAATCAGTACTTACTGAAAGTTTTGAGCGCATTCACCGGTCTAATTTAATCGGTATGGGTGTTTTACCTTTACAGTTCTGTGATGGCATGAGCCGTAAGACCTTGAATCTGAAGGGGGATGAACGTGTCAGTATTGAAATATCTGATTCCTTAAAACCCGGCGCAATGGTGCCAGTAACAATTGAGCGTGCTGATGGTAAAGTAGAGCAGATTAAAGCATTATGCCGTATCGATACTGCTGACGAATTAGAATATTATAGAAATGGCGGTATTCTACAATACGTTCTCAGAAACCTGTGTGCTTGATATGATAATGATACGCTCTCAGTTGGACATTTTGTCCAACTGCAGTGTCAGACTATTAAATCATACCTATAATCATCGTTTTGTTTGGGCCAAAAGCCCAATCTACTTTTTATTTAATTTCCATAAATGAAAATAGTACTCCGCACCCAAAGTTTTTGGCGGCTTTCTGATACCGCATTTGTTAAGGATTTATCATGAATCAACCAAAAAAGGTTCTAAGTGTATTTTCTTTAGTAATGATTAATGTCATTGCTGTTGATAGCTTACGTACCCTTCCTATTAGCGCCAAACTCGGCCTTACCTTAATTTCTTATTATATTGTAGCAGCGTTTGCTTTTTTTATTCCTGTATCTTTAGTGGCAGCTGAATTAGCAACAGCTTATCCCGAAACAGGGGGGATTTACGTGTGGGTTCGTGAGGCATTTGGTAAGCGTGCCGCTTTCATCACTATTTGGCTTCAGTGGATATATAATGTAGTTTGGTATCCTACAATACTTGCTTTTATCACAGCCACCCTATCGTATTTAATTACCCCGGAATTAGGAAATAATAAGTATTATTTGTTAGGTACAGTGCTCATTCTGTTTTGGGTGTTTACGCTACTTAATTGCTTCGGAATGAAAATATCAAGCATAGTCAGTACTATTGGAGCAACAATAGGTACAATATTTCCCATGCTTTTTATTATTGTCCTCGCCGCGCTTTGGATTATTCAGGGAAAGCCTATGATGGTTGGTTATTCCTCTACATGGTTACCTGATTTCAGCTCTTTAGGTAATTTGTCGCTTTTTGCAGTGGTATTATTTGGTCTACTCGGCATGGAAATGTCTGCAGTTCATGCCGAAGAGGTTAAAAACCCTAAACATGATTATCCCAAGGCCTTGTTTTATTCGACTATTTTAGTTATATCTACACTTTCTTTAGGCTCATTAGCTATTGTAGTTGTAGTACCTAATGAAAGTTTGAGTGTTGTCTCTGGACTTATTGATGCCTATGCTGTTTTTTTTAAATCATATAACATGCCCTGGATGACTTCAATCATCGCGCTTCTAATTATTCTTGGGGGATTAAGCGGTGTTTCTGCATGGATTATCGGCCCTACAAAAGGATTGATGGTTTCAGCCCGCGATGGCTCCTTACCTGAAAAATTTGCATATACCAATAAATTCGGAGCCCCAACAACCATTCTTTTTTCCCAAGCCATTATTTTTACTGTATTAAGTTCTGCCTTTATTTTATTCGATTCCATTAATGCAGCCTATTGGATGCTTAGTGATTTATGCGCTCAAATGGCCTTATTAGTTTATGTTTTTATGTTCGCTGCGGCCATTAAATTAAGATACAGTAAACCAGATCAACCACGGGGTTACACAGTTCCAGGTGGAAATATAGTGATGTGGTTCTTATGTGTAATTGGCATTGTCTGTTGTCTTAGCGCAATTATTATTGGTTTTGTACCTCCAACACAAATACCCATAGGGAATGTATTTATTTTTGAATCATTTTTAATTGGCGGATTAATTTTATTTGTATTAATTCCTTGGTTCCTTGCTAAAAAGCATTAAAGGATGAAACACTGATTCAAATTACATTACCTAATCACAATCTAGAAATATAGGCGTAGCAGAAATAAAGTTCCTGATTGATGTTACGCCTTTTACTCAATTAATCAGGTAAAGACATTAAGCTTGCATTTCCCCCTGCCGCAGTGGTATCCACAGTATAAGTTCGCTCGTGACACAGTCGAACCAGATAGTTAGGACCACCCGCCTTAGGACCTGTACCTGACAATCCCTCTCCACCAAAAGGTTGTAAACCAACAACAGCACCTATCATGTTACGGTTTACATAACAGTTACCCGCATGAATATTTTTCCTGATATATTCCACTGTTTCATTAATACGACTATGAATACCCAGAGTTAAGCCATAACCTGTCGCGTTAATTTGTTCAATAACTTTATCCAGATCTTTTCTTTTAAATTGAACCACATGCAATACCGGACCAAAGACCTCTTTTTCTAATGCACTAATATGATTAATTGCAATCGCAGTTGGAGGCATAAAATATCCAGATTCCAACGACTCCTCTAATGGGCATTGATAAATAATCTCAAAACGCTTTTTCAGATTATCCACATGATTTTTTAGTGTGGATAAAGCCCCCTTGTCAATTACAGGCCCTACATCAGTCACAAGCCAGCGCGGATCACCTACGACCAGTTCAGCCATAGCTCCTTTTAAAAGTGCAATGGCTCTTGGATAAACTTCTTCTTGGACAAATAATACACGTAATGCAGAGCATCTTTGACCAGCGCTACCGAAGGCTGAGTTAACCACATCTACTACAACCTGCTCCAATAAAGCTGAGGAATCAACGAGCATCGCATTTTGACCACCAGTTTCAGCAATCAAGGGGATAATTTCTCCGCCACGTGTTGCTAGTGTACGATTAATAAGATTCGCCGTATCAGTTGAACCAGTAAATAAAACCGCTTTGATTCTTTTGTCAGCAACTAATGCGGCCCCGATTGTTTCACCTGGACCAGGAAGTAATTGTATGGCCCCGACAGGAATTCCTGCCTGGTGCATTAATTTAACAGCATAAGCAGCAATAAGTGGAGTTTGTTCTGCGGGTTTTGCAATAACACAGTTACCCGTTACCAACGCAGCAACAACCTGTCCTGTAAAAATTGCCAAGGGAAAATTCCAAGGACTTATGCAAAGCACTGTGCCTCGTGGATGCAAACTCAGTTCATTTAACTCTCCAGTATAACCTGTTAAACGTAGCGGAGCAGCCAAAATTTGCTGTGCTTGCACGGCATAATAACGACAAAAATCAATTGCTTCACGCACTTCTGCAATGCAGTCATTCATGGTTTTACCCGCCTCAAGACAGGCTATGGTCATGAGTTCTACTTGATTTTCCTGTAATGAATCGGCAAAGCGATTAAGGCATGCGGCTCTTTCTTTAACGGACATGCCTGACCATATCGGGAACGTTTGCTCCGCTTGTACCAAAGCGTGTTCGACATCGTCCAGTGATGCATTTTGGACTGATCCCACAATATTTTCAGTTTGCTGTGGCGAATTAATCTGTTGCTTTTCACCTTTAAGTATTCGATTTCCTGCAATTATTGGTCCTGAAGCCCACTTCTGCAATTTGATTTTTCCCATTTTTTCTTGTAAAAATGCACGCTCAGTGCGATCAGTAAAATCAAACCCCTTAGAGTTTTTTCTATTTGGTTGAAAGATATCTTCGGGTAATGGAATATTTTGATTCATCTTATGTAATAAAGATTGGGCTTTTTCCACAGGATCTTCAACTAATGTACTAATTGGTGCATTATCATCAACGATACGGTTTACAAATGAAGAATTTGCTCCATTTTCCAACAAACGACGTACTAAATAAGGAAGTAGATCCTCATGACTACCCACCGGAGCATAGATACGGCAAGGAATCCCATGACGTGCTGCAGGAACTATCTGTTGATACAACTCATTGCCCATTCCATGCAAACATTGAAACTCAAAATCGCGATAATCGCCTGTAATATTTAAAATCATTGCTACAGAATAGGCATTATGAGTAGCAAATTGAGGATAAATTGCATCAGTCATAGTTAATATTTTTTTCGCGCAAGCCTGAAAAGAAACATCTGTAAAAACTTTTCGGGTAAATACAGGATATTCTTTAAAGCCCTGCATCTGTGTTTTTTTAATTTCACTATCCCAATAAGCACCTTTAATCAAGCGCACCATGATTCGACGTTGTTTTTTTCTTGCCAGGGCAGCGACCCAATCCAAAACATAAAAAGCTCTTTTTTGATAGGACTGAACTGCTAAACCAAAACCATTCCATCCATCCAAACTTGCATCATTAAAAACTCGCTCCATCACATCAAGTGATAACTCCAAGCGCTCGGATTCCTCAGCATCGACCGTTAAGGCAATTCCATAATCCTTTGCTAAACGTGCAAGGGCAAGGAGCTTAGGCGGTAACTCTTCCATAACTCGCTCATGCTGGTTTTCATTATAACGTGGGTGCAAGGCAGAGAGTTTTATAGATATACCCGCACGTTTGTATACATCTGAATTTTTATCAGATTGTTTTCCTATTGATTCAATTGCTTCTTTATATGCCTCAAAATATCGTGATGCATCGACCGAAGTTAATGCAGCTTCACCCAACATATCATAAGAAAAGCGATAACCTTGAGCTTCTTTCTTTTTGGCTCGGTTTAACGCTTCATCTATAGTTCTTCCTTTGACAAATTGCTTGCTCATAATTCGCATTGCTTTATCAACAGCTGTTCTTACCACAACTTCGCTGCTTCGATTAACGAGTTTCATTAAAGATTTAGCTAATGTTGTTTGAGCTTTTTCCGGAGTCAGTATTTTACCTGTGAGCATCAGCGCCCAAGTCGTTGCATTTACAAAAAATGAATCGCTTTGACCTATATGAGATTTCCAATCACCACCAGATAATTTATCTTTGATTAAATTGTCTATTGTTGCGCTGTCAGGAACACGTAGTAACGCTTCGGCCAAACACATAAGCGCAATCCCTTCATCACTGGATAATGCATATTCTGTCAAAAATGAATCGATACCTGTGTTTTTTTTTCGTTCAGCTCGCACGGATTCAACTAACTTTGTTGCGCTACTCTTGATGTCTGTTAATTGCTGTTGCCCTAATGCCGCTTTTTCACAAAGTTCTGATATCAACGATAACTCATCAACATGATAAGCATGGTTAATAGCAGCTCGTATGCCTTCAGGTAATTGTATGATCTGCTTTTCCAGCATAGCATTCTCCGAAATCAAATCTATAATATTCTTTTTCCCCTTTCTCTCTTGAACACAAAGGAGCACAAGTCAATGCTGGGTTTAAAAGAGTTTAAAAACTAACAGCCAAGTATAATTTAGCGTCATATAAAATGGAATGCGTCATCCATTATTTTGCTATAGCAACATGCCATAAATCATCCATAATTGTAGTGATTATACCTAATTTCAAGTAATTTTTGCTTTTTATTTAATTTATTTAATTTTTTTTTAATCTAGTTGAGTAGTTATTGATGCATAGAATAGATCCAAATATAAACAATCAGGTTGATGATTTAACTATATTTTTTCTAATATTCATACAAGCCTCTGAATTGAATAATATTTCCCCCTGTTGATCAAATAAACAACTTCTAATTTTACAATTACATGAATTGTCAATATAATAACCATTTTTTTGACGAACTATAACGGCGATTTACACGAAGAAAGGAGAGGTATGAATACTCTATTAACTCTAATCTCAACCGTAATTTTAACCAGTAATATAACTTCCAGTGCACCTTCTTTTGCAGCGAGAACGGAAGGGGATATCAGTACTAAATTACAACATCTGAGTAATAAGGCACCGCAGTTAAATAAGAATGTTTTAAGGCTCGCTTTAACTGCATATAACAATGCGAGTAAAAACGGGGCTGTTAAAAAGCCAGTCCTTACAGTAATTGACTATTCTTTACCATCAAACAAACAACGTATGTGGGTATTTGATCTTCGTAGAGAGCGTCTTCTCTATAATACCTATGTTGCCCATGGTAAGAATTCTGGTGTGAATAGAGCAAGTCATTTTTCTAACACTCCTTCCAGTAAACAATCAAGTTTGGGAACCTACATTACAAAAGATACCTATATAGGTCATAAAGGATATTCACTCAATTTGCAGGGTTTAGATAAAGGTTTTAATGACAATGCATTAAATCGACGCGTTGTAATACATGGCGCATGGTATGTAGAACCCAATTTTATCAAACAAGCTGGCCGTGCCGGTCTGTCTTGGGGTTGTCCTGCTATTGCTCAAACTTTGGCAAAACCTGTAATTAATACGATTAAAAATGGCTCTGTAATTTTTGCCTATTTTCCCGATAAAAAGTTTTTATCTAAATCAAATTATTTAGTAGCATAAAAAAGCCAGGGTTTAAACCCTGGCTTCGCAGTCATCCGCATAAGAACTTCCCGTTCTTATGATCATCCATGACAAATCATATCCGTATGATTACAATTCCGTTTGTTTGACTTATATCCATACAAGTCATTGTTAAAATGTAGCAATAGAAAATAAGAAGTGCAAGAATATTTCAGGGCTCTTTCCTAATTTACTTTAGAGTAAGCCTAAAAGCACATCATAAAATATTAATTAAAAACAATAAGTTAATTTAATCCAATGAAATTGACGTCAAAAAAACAGCTATTGTCTTTAACTGAATTGAGAAATATCTTACAAGAGATCGAGTAAAAAAATAGATAAGACCTCGCTTATATACAAAACCCAATCGATTAAGTGATTTTACCAGCGTGTTATCACAAGCAGACACACCTTGTTTTTTAAACCAATCCCGCAATAGGTTAATCTGCCAACCTGCTTCCTGATAACCATAATCCTGAGGTGATTTTCTGAGTAACTCCTCAAGTTGAGATTCAATAATAGGTGCCTTCCTAGCCGGTCGACCCGCTTGACTACGACTCTTAAGTCCTGTAATACCATACGTTATATAGCGCTTGAGCCATAATCTGATGGTATGTTCATTGCGACCAGAAATCTTAGCCGTTTCCGATACCGATTTTCCTTCTCCGCATAATAATACGTAATAGGCCCGTTCCCCTATATTGGATTTTTGACTGCGCCTTAATCGTATTAAATCTGCTTTTGCTTCTTCGTTGAGGTATATCCTTAGCATTTTTCAAAACTAATCTATAAAAATCGGAAGATTACACTAAAAAAAGGGTCACGATCATTAATACGAACCACCACTGTTTGCCCATTTTTACATTCTTAACTCGTAGTCGGGTATTAAATGGAAGCGTAGGATGTGCAGCCGTCATAGAATACATGTTGTATCGCTATCTTATGATGATGGAGGCGTTTACTATAAAACGAAGCTAGACCTCGTGCTATATCCTTTTGCAGATCTAAGAGGTGTATATACATTACCCTTAACTTTATAAGAAACTATTTCATGTCCTAGAGGCTTTGTTTCGTTCTTCCACCTTTAGTCCACTGACTACACTGTGAGGCTCTTTTTCGGATATCAAAAACATCCAGAGCCCGGGCAAAACCATCCTCATATTTTTTTAAAAACCAGTATCCTCACCCTTTATTTTGAATAAATCCCAATGTCCACCAAGTTTTTTTGCATGCAAAATAAAGCGTAAGTGTCCTTCTTTGTAGTAAGAGAAAATACAGTACTTTCAACCAAAGGATCATCCGAGTGTTGCTGAATATAACTGAAGCATACTTTAACTTTTTATTGATAGTAAATCGTCAATTATTTACACTGACAGTATAAAATTTTATTTGAATGAGAATTATAATAATGAAACAATGCCGCTCGATCATTAAGCAGATGACTGCCCTCTCAGAGCATATTATTCCGATTTGCGATCCTCTTAATACTCTAGGCATTCATACATTCACCGCATTAATCAATTATAATGATGGAAATCAAGTTAATCTTTCTAATAGACCCTCCTGGATTGATGATTATTACGCATTAGAACTTTATAATAGTAGTTCTTACGATAATGCCCCCGATTTATTCCACTCTGGCTATAATTTATGGTCAGCGAACTCAACCTTGCCTGTCTTTCAATATGGCTTACAGCGTTATGATAGTGGACAAGGATTAACTATTATCCATCGACAACCTGACAATACATCATTTTATTTCTTCTCAGGATCAGGCCAAAATACACAGTTGTATAATTTTATTATTAATAATCTTGTGTTTTTTGAACGATTCATACAGTATTTTTTAAAACAAGAAGAGAATATCCTCAAAAAAGCATACTCATTAAATTTGAAAAGACAGATTAATAAAAAGAAGCTAATTGATATAAAAACGGTGAAACATTCATTAGATGAATATCAAAAGCTATGCCATATAAAACATAATATTGAAAATAAATTCGATTTTATCTCTAGAACAGATTTATCCCCTGAAATATCCTTAAGTCCTCGTCAAAAACAAGTGATGTATTGGAGCATACACGGAAAGAGTGCTAAAGAAACAGCCAAAATATTAGGAATATCTCATAGAACCGTAGAGAGGCATTTTGAAATTTTAAGAAAAAAAACGGGTACTTCGAACAAACAGGAATTAACTTTTAAAACCGCTGTAGAAACCACAGAAGAAGATTGGTACATATAAAAAATGCTTTTATTTAATCCGCGGAGAACTTATAATGACCAAAATAATTAATTTTTAAATAAAATGGCTAAGCTTTCGCTTCTTCTTGATAAAATAGAAATAAATTTAAATCAGTTGAACTTGTTGATGCAAGCATTCAAAACTTCAAACCCTGATTCACAATATTTATTTGAGGTAATTGAAAGTCTCATCAGAGCCCATAAAAGACTTGTAGAACAAAAATTCCCAACTTTAAATATTAAATTAATAACTCGTGATATTGAGTTTTCTTTACGCCAATGCGATTTATTATATACATACCTTTCAGATAGAAATCAGCATTTTTTTTCAAATATGCGTTCTCGTGATCAAGCCATTACATGGCTCACTGCTCTAGAAAAAAAATACAATAAAATCTTTCAGGTATTAAAGGTGGATAAACCTAATTCATTACAACCCCAAAAATCAACTGCCTGGGTAACTCAAGGCGCACTAAGTGATGAAGATTTATACCCACTTTTTCAACAAACTTTATATAACGTTCGAAAAGAATCTTTAAAGGCAGAATGTTTACCTCCAAAAGTATTTATTAGTTACGCATGGCCTTTGCCAGAGCATACAAATGAATATTGGGTTAAAGAATATATCATCCAGTTAGCAAAAGATTTAAAATCTGCCGGTGTCATTGTTTATTTGGATGAAATGGATAGTAGGTATGGTTATTCTCTCCAAGATCACATTAATCATCTTAAAGAAAGTGATGCAGTTCTTCTCATTGGTACCCCCTCTTTAAAAACAAAATATGAAACTCCTGCAAATCTGCATATGATAAATGATGAATTTACCGAAATAATTCACCAATCCAAACGATTAAAAATTATTCCGCTGCTTTTGGAGGGAAGATATGAACTATCTTTTCCTAGAGCAATTACACGTAATCGCTCTATTGAAGATTGGACAAATGGTGATTATATTAATCACTTTATGGCACTTCTACAGCATCTTACTGGGTTACCGAATCATCTCTATGAACCGTTATGGAGGTCTGTGTTAAAAGCTTACATAAGAAACATGGAGGGTTGTTTGGCACTTCAAACACAGCCGACGGTTACTGATGATAGTTCAACGTCTAAACAGTCAGACAACTTAAATCGTTGGAGCTTATTTAATATCTTTGCTAGCACTTCAATAACGGAAGACCAAGCACCATATTTGAATTATACTGGTTAGAATTTTTATATGCCCTTCATAAAGAAGGGTACTCTCAAATTTGTTTAGGTAATATAACCTTAAAAACCACCTTTGTTGAGAGGTTCTTCTCTTCTATATCAATATCCAATCTAAAATTTACTGAACAGAGGGGTAAAACAAATTTACATACTGAAACTGGGTTTGGATGCTTGTTCCTCAATCAATTCATTGAAACCGGCTCTTATTAAATTTTCGAGAACTATTTTAGCAAGGCCAGTCGTTTTAGCAACATTAACAAAATCGTTAAATTCTTTATGATTTAATAAGAATTGTACAGCCCTTCTTTCTTGATCATTTTGGCAAGATCTATCATATTTATCAACTTCAATCACACCTTTATAAAGAAGATAATCATCCGTAGCCATGGTAAAACGTTTTACAATAGACCAAATGGCCTCGTATAACTCAGATTCTTTAGGTATCGATTTAAATAATAAATAAGCTTTTTTTCTGTATTCACTTTCTATTGGAGTACCTAGCGTAAAAATCATACTTTTAGCATTGAGAGCACTTATAGAATTCGAAGTTCTTTCATATGGTAGTTGAAAACTATTGTCAATGATTTCTAACTCTCCGTTTGCTTTAGTGTTAATGATTTTATTTTCCAGAGTCGATTCTTTTATAGACTTGATTGAAAATTGATTCGGTTTATACTTATTAATAAGATGACATATAATTTTACTGATTTCCCTTGTTAATTTTTCAGCTTCTAAAATATTAGAATCACTGTCTTCATATAAATGAATTTCATGCCTCTTATAATTAAGGTCGTGGTTATTTTTTAGATAATCCAGAATATGCATTATTTGCGTGTTTTTACCTTCAGTCATTAACACTTCAATTGAGGAATTATAGTTTTCGGGAGGTATCGTTGAAATCAATACCGGAATTTTTTCATTGGCACAAGTATAAACAGATAATCTATCATTTTTATAATCAATGGTATTTTGTAACGTCAATTTTTTGTTTAATATTTTTTCGATATAGGATTTCACATACTCTGGGTTATCATGGTAAGTAGCAACTACTGATACATTCTCTTTGTCGTGCAAAAAAAACTCACCAATACCGGTTTTAATATTGTTGTCTGAATTAAATAATTCTGGTCTTTGAAAAGTATGATGTTTAGTTATTGTCTGGTCGAAATCAAAAATTCTTATATACATTAATAATGCTCTCTCTATTTAAACTGAAATATTCATCAAACATCGTGCTATTTGTTAGGCTCAAAATAGAATGTTTTACCCAAGATTGATAAATTAACAATCTTGCTGCACCAATAATGTATTAACCCTATCTTAAAACCAATTCAGTAAAATTACCCAGTATGCTAAGGAGAATGTCAGTACAAGCGTTTATTATTTTAGAGTTATCAGATTTGTTTCTTGTAAAAAAATACTAATTGTCAAGTTTTCTATTCATTGATTTTATTGATAAAAGCGGTTTGGAGAGCGCTTAATTGATGTGGAATTAAGAAAGTAAATGAAAAAGTTTATACCTTAATCTATGGTTACCCCAAAAAAATTTACTAAATATCTTTAAATAACATCATTATGTTTGGTTATAAATGCTTGATTATGTTTCAAGATATGGTAGTTTATTCAGCATCTAGATCACGCTTTAGAGCAATATGATGGACAAACAACCGATAGCTGCAGCAAAAAAAGAAAAGTTACACGTTATAGATTGGCTTATTGAACATTTCCCAAATGCTTTTTTTAAAAAAGGAAATCAGATCAAGCCCCTAAAAATTGGGATATTTGATGATATTATCGATTTTTACGAACGACTGGACTCCCCTCCTTTCAGCAAAAAATCACTGCGAGAAGCGTTAAGCTATTACAGTGCATCACCAGCGTATCTAATTTGTCAAAAAGAAAATGCAGCACGAATCGATATCTACGGTAATGAAGTGGATACAGTAACTCAAGAACAAGCTAAATATGCTCATCAACGTTACTTAGAGCGTTATAATAAGAAAAAAATTTCGGAAAAAAATAGTGGCAGCCAGGGTGACGCATAGCGAAAGCCCGTGTCCTCGCGCCGAGCCCAATCGTAACACCATAGCAGTGGCATACGGCCTTTCGGGTTGAACTAACCTTACTGTAAAGCCATTAAATAATTAACTCTAACGTCAGATCCTAACGAAGCATTCCTCAAAAAAGGATTATAATCCATTCCTTGCAAATCAATTAAGTTGAGATCCCAAGGACGAGCCATGGCAAGCAGCTCACTGGGTTTAATAAACTTTTTATAGTCATGTGTTTGTTTGGGTAATAAATTCAGTACATACTCTGCAGCAATAATCGCAGTGGCATATGCTTTCATCGTTCGACTGATTGTTGATACAAATAAAAACCCTTGTGGTTTAAGTAATCGTCTGCAATGCTCAAAAACCAACTCAGGATTTTCTACATGCTCCAACATTTCCATACAGGTAATTACATCAAAACTTCTATCTTTATATGCTTCAATCGAAGTACATATATATTCAATCTTTAGATGATTAATATTTGCATGTTGCTGAGCTACAGAAATTGCTTCGGACTCTGCGTCTATTCCGGCAACTTTTGCCCCTGACCTTGCCATAGATTCACAAAGAATGCCGCCACCACAGCCAACATCCAAAACATCTAGATCAGCTAAGTCAACATGCTGCTTAATAAAATCTAGTCGCGTTTCATTAATATCATGAAGAGTTTTCAAAGGCCCTTCAGTGTCCCACCATAAATTAGCGTACTGTGCAAATTTATTAATTTCTTGAGGATTAATAGTTGATTCAATATTACTCATCTTGTAATAAATCCATAGGTTTAAAAAAATCGATAACGTGTTGATTTGAGATAAAGCTTACATTATAAGGATGTTCCGCAATAAGTCCTATAGGTAATTTATCTTGCGCAACAGTTTCTGCAATTTTACCTAATAAAATGAGCTGGATAGTAGGTTTTATTACAGTCAATTGTTCCAAAAGACTTTGCATAAAAGGTTTCCATTGACGTGCATGATAAGGAACTTCACCCTCGCTATAAACTAAAGAAGCATTGAGGAGTAAAATACCTTTATTCATCATCCCTTCAAATAATTGTCGTGCTGTTTGTACTAAAGTGCTTTTATCCACTAATGCAATATTGGCTTGTGACACATCAGAGTCCAAATCACCACGTGCAACGAGTAACATTTTAATCCAATTTCGTAAGGAAGTCGCTCTATTAACTTCCTTGCTTAATCCATTTGAACTCCATAAATTACCCACTGAGTTATCCCAGAAAGCATATCCATTTGCTGAGTCCTTGCGTGGATAAGGCGATTCACCTAATAGAATATATTGGGTTTTTGTTAATGGTAAACTAAAAGCTGCAAATAACCGCTCCTCTCCTGGCAACCAATATCTGTCATTCATTAACTGATATAAATAGTTTTGATCTATAGCATTTAGTGCTTTGATTAGAATTTCTTTCCAATCAGAATGACAATTATTTAAAAAAGAATGATACTCCATTTTTATGCTCGGTAAAGAAAACTCTAATGACACTTCCACTCTGCCCCCTTTTTTCTTATAATGCACTTAATTTACACAAATATATAGGAATTGATGAGCACTAGTGTAAATAACGAAGATAACTTGACCAGTGATGCAATACATAATCGTAACTGCTATGTTTATTTTCTTCAATTAAAACCTGTAATTCAATTTCTCACGAAACTCCCGCCGGAATTTGCCAGATTATATGCTGTAATGGGATTTTAAATAACTCCATAGGAACAAATTTTTTACTTGCTTATTGATGGTTTTGTGGTTAAAAATAGAATTTACAGGGAGATTCTTACACACAAGGAGCAGGTGTCATGTCTACTAATGAACAAGAACTTGATGTAATTATAAAGAATGAAGCAAATCCTCCTACTACAAATAGAGTGATTGTGGAAAAAGCTTTATCACAGATGAATTTTTCTGATGCAGCAAAACAATTATTATTAGATCCAAACTCATCCGAAACTGATCTTGATAGTTTGCAAAGCATTGCATTAACTCAAGAGCATTTGTCACAAGTCAAGAAAAGTTTAGGCGCCATAGTTGATAGTTTACAAGATAATCCAAGTCTCATCTCACGTGCTGCAGCTTTCTGGGGTGAGTTGCCTCTTTGGCAAAGAATCATAGGTGGTGTTGCCATATCAGGACCAACTCTCATCATAGGAGCTGCAGCTCATATTGGGTTTCTGGTAACGATTAGTGGCGTAAGCGTTTTAGCATATACTACAAGTGGTATTGTTCTGGATGATCATCATTACCATACCAAAAACATTGCTCAAAAATTAAAAGAAGGAATTTTTGGGGTTGCAGAAATCCTTGAGCTGACTATTGGAGCATTAGACTCGATTCGTAAAAAATTAGCTGCTGAAATAGATAAGTTTAAAGAAGAAAATGAAAAGCTCGCTAGAAATATTACACGGCTTAATGAGGAAGTTGAAACCTTGAGTGCCCAGGTAGAAGTTTATATTGAAACTGAAAAATTACTTCGAAAAAATAAAGAAAATCTTGAAAAAATTGCCTCATCATTTAAGCTTGATCTGGAAAAACAGAGTGTGCAATTTAACGCCAATCAAAAAGAACTTGAAAAAGTTCGAGAATTACATTCGAGAAGCTTATTGTTATTGTCCCAAAAAACCACTGAGTTAGCAGAAGTTAGAAAATCTATGGGAGCTGAAGTGGAGAAAGCGAAACACATCGCCAGCACTTTGGAAAGCACGGTAAAAGTTCTCACTAGCGCGTCTATAAGCGACTCCAATCAACGACACGCTTTTCATGAGAAATTAGATGCTTTTTTAATGGATAAAACAACCAGTTTTGACCAAGTAGCAGAGCGTATTAGTAAAGCAGAGTCTGACCTTTCGGATGTTAACTCTGAATTAAAAGCCAGTACAGAACGATTTAATAAACTATTAGAACTCCAGGAAAAACAGCTTCAACGTTTGCAAAGTCTTGATCGACGCGTTGATATCAGTGTCCATCCAGAGTTACATCCAACTAAAAGCGAGGATTCGGTAAAACAAGAAGGATTGCTTAGTAAATTCGGTATAATGGCCCTTCCTCAAATATGGCCATTAAATAATTCAACACCCAAACAAAGTACACCAATACCTTAATAATAGATTTTTTCATTCTCCGAGTTTAAACACTCGGAGGATAAGATTTGCTATCTTAGTATAAATTCCAATCTATTTTCTTCTTAGTACCACTTAGATTATGCATTGTGAAGTACCTTAATTTCAGCTATTCTGTATTTTTAGTTATAAGTCCATAGCCAGCCGTGATTAAACCATACAATAAACTGATAAATATAATAAAAAACAATCAGAAAACAATGGTGAAGCAACTTCACCAGTTGTGTGAGATTAATTCTGGAACAAACAATTTAGCAGGGTTAGCACAAATTACTAATCTATTGCAAACCGTCTATAAGCCGATAGCTGACACGATTCAGAGAAAAAAACTAAATCCTTTATCTGTTATTGATATGTCCGGTAATACAATAGTGCAAAACTGCGGAGATGCTCTATTCATTAGAAAACGACCTCACATAAAACGACGAGTTTTACTTTGCGGGCATATGGACACTGTTTATGCTGCAGATAATCCGTTTCAAAAATTAAAGTACGTTAATGATAATTGTATTAATGGACCTGGCGTTACTGACATGAAAGGCGGACTTATAGTGATGTTGCAAGCCTTATCTGTTTTTGAGGAAAGTGAATTTGCAGCTGAACTGGGTTGGGATGTTTTAATTAATGCCGATGAAGAAATTGGTTCACCTGCATCCAGCATACTTTTCGATGAATTGGCAGCTAATTATCAAGCAGCTTTGGTTTATGAGCCTGCAATGACACCAAGCGGTACTTTAGCTAAAAACCGCAGAGGAAGTGGCAAATTGACGCTTATTGCTACAGGAAAAGCAGCTCATGCAGGACGAGATTTTTCAGAGGGACGAAATGCAATTTCCTACTTGGCTGAAGCTGTATGTGCTGTACATGTCCTTAATGGGAAACGTGATGGAGTTACAATTAATGTGGGAAAAATTGCAGGCGGTGAAGCGCTCAACGTAGTTCCAGACAGAGCAGTAGCACAGCTTGATATCCGAATTAGTCTGCCTGAAGATGAATTTTGGGTGCGGAAAGAACTCGATAAAATCATTTGCCAATTAAGACGCCAGGACTACTCATTGAATGTCCATGGTATTTTTGGCAGGCCAGTAAAGCGTGTGTGTTTAGGCACAGAGCGTCTATTTCATCGTATTCAACATTTGGGACAAGAGCTTGGTTTATCAATAGATTGGAAAGATAGTGGCGGCTGCTGCGATGGAAATAATTTGGCCCAACATGGTTTACCAGTTATAGACACACTTGGAGTCAGGGGTGGTAATATTCATAGTGCCGAGGAATATATATTACTTGATAGTTTGTCTGAACGTGCATCACTCAGTACCCTACTTTTGCTTGACCTAGCCCAAGGCGGCCTAGAGGATCTAAAAAATGATGTTATTTCGTAGTGCTCGCAATACAGATTTAGATGCTATTCATCATTTGGCTGAAGAAAGTGGCGTAGGAATAACAACGCTTTCTAAAGATAAAAAAATATTAGCAAAACGTCTCCATTGGTCCACTGACTCATTTCATAAAAATGTGGAGAAAGCCAATAATGAATATTATTTATTTGTCTTAGAAAATCCCAAGAATAAAAAAATAATAGGTGTTTCAGGAATTGAGTCATGTACTGGGCATGAGACCCCTTTTTATTCTTACAAAATCTCCAAACGTACCCGAATTTGTCGTTCATTAAATATTCGTAGTGATTATGAGGTTTTAAGTCTTGTAAATGATAATCAGGGACGAAGTGAAATCTGTACTCTTTTTTTAGAGCCTAAGTATAGAAAACATAAAAATGGTTTATTACTTTCTAAAGCCCGTTTCCTTTTTATCGCCCAGCATCCTAAGCGCTTTGCGTCAACATTAATTGCTGAAATGCGCGGAATCTCAGATGAAAATGGTACATCACCTTTTTGGGAAAATGTAGGGAGTCATTTTTTTCATATGTCTTTCGCAGAAGCTGATCGACTGACCCTGGCAACTGACAAACAGTTTATAGCAGACCTAATGCCTCGTAACCCTATATACATTAAATTACTGTCCCCTCAAGCCCAAGCAGCAATTGGCCAACCTCATCCTTCTACACAAGCAGCCATGCACATTTTATTAAAAGAAGGATTTCGTTATAATAAGTATATTGATATTTTTGATGCTGGTCCTACACTTGAAGTCCCCCGATTAGAAATTAAAACCATAGAATTAAGTCACGTTGTAACGATTAAAAATATTAGCGATGAAGTAAGCAGTACTAATTACTTATTAGCTAATACTCAATTGGATTTTCGAGCAACTATTAATAGTGCTTTAGTTAATAAGGAAAAATGTACCTGTATTATCAGTAAAAATACAGCCAATCTTTTGCAAGTCACATGTGGAGATCAACTGCGTGTTGCTCCTTTACAACTTGATGAAGGAGAGTTGAATGACTAAGTCACCTGTAATTCATGGTAAAGGACAATATATTAATGGCGAATGGCTAAAAGGAAATGGGACTACTCTAGAATCCATAAATCCAGGTTATGGCACGTTACTTTGGCGGGGTACAAATGCCACAGAACAGGAAGTTTCTGCTGCATACCATGCAACGCGACAAGCATTTTTCTCTTGGTCCTCTCTTGATTTTGAGCAACGTGCAAATTATACCCAAAGATTTGCCCAGCAAATTGAAAAGAATCGTGACCAATTGGCGCATTTAATTGCTTTAGAAACAGGCAAACCTTTATGGGAAGCACATACGGAAGTCAATGCAGTTATAGGGAAAATTAATTTATCAATTAAAGCTTATCATGAAAGAACTTGGACTAAAATAACCCAGGCTACTGAAGCAAATACCTGTCTTCGCTTTAAACCTCAAGGTGTTATAGTCGTTCTTGGTGCATTTAATTTTCCGGCTCATTTAAGCAATGGACATATAGTTCCTGCTCTGCTGGCAGGAAACACAGTTCTTTATAAACCAAGTGAACATGCGCCTGCAGTGGCGGAATTGGTCATGCAGTGTTGGCATGAGAGTGGAATACCCTCTGGAGTAATTAATTGTTTGCAAGGCGATGCCACATGTGGGACGGCCTTACTGACACAAGACATTCAGGGTGTATATTTCACAGGAAGCTATGCGACTGGCTTGCGCATTCACCAACATTTTAGTAATAGACCTGAAGTAATTTTAGCTCTTGAAATGGGAGGAAATAATCCTTTAGTCATTGATGAAGTTACTGATCTTAACGCGGCGGTTTATCATACCCTACTGTCTACTTTGATTACTTCAGGTCAACGCTGTACGTGTGCACGACGTGTCATTATTCCTGATTCACAGCAGGGTGATGAATTCTTAAATCGTTTCATCCAAACATGTTCATCAATCAGGGTCGCCCCTTTTGATCAAAAACCAGAACCATTCATGGGACCAGTTATAAGCCATTTACAAGCCCATAAGCATATTCATAGTCAAAAAAAACTGGTTGAATTGGGCGGCGTTTCCTTATTATCCATGAACTCACTTGCTGATCATACAGGCTTGCTGTCACCAGGTGTTATAGAGATGACACACGTTGAAAATCCTCCTGATGAGGAAATTTTTGCACCTTTAGTACAAATATATCGTTACACTCACTTTGAGCAAGCAATCAATCTGGCCAACCAAACTCGCTATGGTTTGGTTGCTGGTTTACTAAGTAATAATGAGCAACATTATCGTCAATTTTATCAACATGTTCGTGCTGGATTAATTAACTGGAATAGACCTACTACAGGTGCAGCCAGTAACCTTCCTTTTGGTGGAGTCGGATTAAGTGGAAATCATAGGCCGAGCGCTTATTTCGCTGCGGATTATTGCGCCTATCCAGTAGCTAGTATGGAGAACCCTTTTTTAACGATACCTGAACAAATTTTGCCAGGTATTGTATTAAAGTAATTATTGAGGTTATGACTGAAGAATAAAATAGGGCGCCTCTCACTGGATGTGACTTATAACGCCCACACATATGAGGGCAAAATATATAAAATGAACGTTTATGAATTAAACATGGATGGCCTAATTGGCCCTACTCATAATTATGCAGGACTTGCACCTGGTAATATTGCATCTTCCTATAATGCGTTAGCAATTTCTAACCCCCAAGCGGCTGCCTTGCAAGGATTAGAAAAAATGAGCTTGCTTCATAAAATGGGGCTAAAACAGGGGTTACTTCCACCCCACCAACGCCCTAACCTTAAATTACTTCATCAACTAGGTTTTTGTGGCACACCTAAAGAGCAAATTAATAAAGCTTTTAAAACAGCTCCAGAACTTCTTGGTGCCTGCTATTCAGCATCCAGTATGTGGTCAGCCAATGCTGCTACAGTTTCCCCAAGCACTGATACTCAAGATCATAAAGTACACTTTACTGCCGCAAATCTTGTAAGTAATTTGCACCGACACCATGAAGCTGACTTTTCAAAAAGAATACTGGAATTTATATTCGCAAATCCAGCTTATTTTCATCATCACCCTATTTTGCCTCGGTCAATTATTACAGGAGATGAAGGCGCTGCAAATCATAATCGTTTCTGTCAAAGACATAACCAGCCTGGAGTTCATCTTTTTGTTTATGGAAAAAAAGCACTAGGAACAAATCAAACTAATTTTGGACCGATCAAGTATCCGGCGAGACAGACTCTAGAAGCATCTGAAGGAATAGTTCGTCAACATCGATTATCGGAAAATCAAGTTGTCTTTGCTTGCCAAAACCCACTTGCTATTGATCAAGGGGTTTTTCATAATGATGTGATATCTGTGGGTAATGAATCAGTTTTTTTAGTTCATGAACACGCCTTTCACCAACAAAGCACTGTTCTTAAAGAGTTAAGCGAAAAAGCCCCTTTTTCTTTAAATATTATTCAGATTTCACAAAAAGAGCTTAGTGTAGTTGATGCAGTTGAAACTTATCTTTTTAATTCACAAGTTATCAGTTTAACGAGTCAAAATTCTATGATCCTCGTTGCTCCTGTCGAGTGTCAAAATAACCCTCGTGTTCATACGTGTATTGAGCGAATACTTTCTGATGAATCAAATCTAATTAACTCGGTTTACTTCCTTGACCTGAAACAAAGTATGCGTAATGGCGGTGGTCCTGCATGCTTGAGATTACGTATCCCTTTAAATGACGAAGAATTGAGGGCTATGCATCAAGGCGTATTAATAGATGATGAACTGCTAAGTACTTTAGAAAAGTGGATATTAAAGCACTACCGCACTGAGCTCGCTGCAAAAGACTTGGCTGATCCTCAGTTAATTGAAGAAAGTTTTTCTGCTTTAGATGAGTTAACTCAAATTTTAAAGCTTGGATCAATTTATCCCTTCCAATTGGAGATGACACACTAAAATGTGGAAAACAAAGTTAGGAACATGCATCTATACTTCGCCCTCAGGTTACAAAGTATATCAAAATGCGTGTTATCGTTGGTTAACCTTGGGTAGTAAAGCACTACAGACTGTTATTAACCGTCATAAGCCCCATAAACCTGTTTTATACTATCTTCCTGCACTCACATTAATGGCCCGTCAATATCCAGGAACTATTTGTATGTTAGGATTAGGTGGTGCAGGAATTGCATTAATGCTAAATGATTCTCCTTTAGTTGCTGTAGACAATAGCGAAGAGGTCATTGAAATAGCCAAACGTTTTTTTATAATAGACCACTTAAAAAATTTAACAATTATCCATGAAAATGCAATGGATTATGTACAAAAATGTGAGACGAATTTCACTCATCTAATTGTTGATCTCTATAACGCGAATCATTTTCCACCGGAATGTGCTAATGCTCATTTTTTTATTTTATGCGATAGGATAGTAACTGAAGATGGATTTTTGGCTATCAATTTAGCCAATATAAAAGAGCAATATCCAATTTTTCAATTAGTAAAAAATCAATTTAACCATACCTTGGTTATTCCTATAAGAAACAGTGCGAACATAATTATTCTTGCCGCAAAAAGTAAAAGCAAAGAACTATTCATGAATAAAATAAAGGAAACAGGAGCATTTAAGCGAATTATTTGGGTTGATTCCTGGGGTTATGTAGGGGATTATAAACAAGGTATTTGGCAGCGGTTGACAACATATTTTAGCAAAAAATAAAGATATTAAATATCAACCAGCAAAAATAGATTGTGCGATCTTTTTCAAATCCTAAAATATTAGAGGGGGTGGTTAAGGTTTCCAAATCAAATATTGATTTTTGTAACACCCTTCTAATATGAGTTCTTTAGACGAAAAATAAAAGTGTTTTTAAAATCATCGACCTACCTTGAATTCTTCTGTCTGTGTTATGAATAACGTAAAAAATAAAAGTAAAATATTCTTCTATTTGTAGTACAACTTTTATTACCTACCAACAACCACCCAAACAGATTGAGTGTTATATCCACTGGCAACTCCACTCGTCCTAATTAAGCTCATTCTGATTAATATATAGTCTATACTGATCATATATAGCACGATATGAACATCAAATCGATTTCAGAAACTTGGATGTCTTGGTGTATTCGACAAGTTACAACTATCGATGGAGAATGACATGCCAAAAATTAAGGTAACGGAATTAGAAGATTTAGAAAGAGTCTTTAAAAACAAATTAGGGGAACTTAACACAGCTCCATTAAATAGTCATGCCGAAATGAACAAGTGCATTATTAAAAAGCTTGTTCATGATTTAGGTAACCTTGTTATCATTGCAAAAGCCAGTAGTCTTTCGGAGATGCCTATGCTAGATTCGGCCGCAGGAAATATGTATCAAAATGTAAAATCTCTCAGTGAGAAATTAGAACTTAATGATCCAGAAATACTAAAATTTTTAAATAATACAGAGTTCTCACAAATTCCCCCTCTCTCTTCGGAAGAGTTTGATGATGAAGTTGAGTTTTCAGATGATGAGGGGTTTTGTTTGAAAGCAAGGGCATTGTGCTTAAATAGTAAAAAAGAGGATCCGAAAAAGTCGGGTGAAAAGGATATTTTTGAGTGGGATGAAGGGGATAGCGAAGAGGAGAAAAATCCATTTAACCCCTGATGACTAGACTACAAAATAATTCCTGGATTCAAAGATGATACTTCTGCAGCGAATTCATTAAGAGCATTCATTTCTTTGGAAGATTTAAATAAACCATACGCTGTGAGACCACCAGCTACGATGCCTAATCCCGTACTTGTTGAAGCAACAGCAACTGCAGCGGCATGGGCACTTAGAAGTCCGGCAAAAAATGCACCTGGACCTGTCCACCAGCTACATGCAACCCCAATTGCAAAACCAATTAAGGCTGTTACAGTGAGTACAATTGCTGCTGCGCCAACCGAAAGTACTGCATTAAGAACATTAGGATGTTGCTCATCCAAAATAGTTTTACAATTCGTTGTAAAGTCCTCAATTGCATTAGCCTTTTGCAAAGGAGTAACGCTGAGATTATCAGCTTTCACTAATAAGATATCTGATAGCTTAGTCAACTCCTTCTCAATTAATTGCTTTTTTTCTTTTGGCAGTTCTTTTAAACTTTCCATAAGTCTAGCTTTCGCTTCGCTCCAAAGAGAATTTTGTTTGTCTTTGCAAAGTTTAGTAATTATTGAAAAAAGTTCATCAACATTATCTCCTTGTTTTGCTGAAGTAGTAATGAAGTGAACAAATAAATCTTTTGATTTAAGTATGTCCAGTTTACTCGGGTCTGCCTTAGGCAAATCCGATTTCGTTCCAACGCAAACAATAGGAGACTTTGGGACATATTGACGAAACTCTTGAATACTTTTAATAATTTCCTGCTCATTAATTTCTTCAGTCAGATCAATACAAAATACCCCTACTGCAGCTCCAAGATAAAATACCTGACTTAACGCCTGGTATCGTACAGCCCCTGCTGTATCCCATAAGGTTGCAATATTATCGGAATCAATTCCTCGAGTTAAAAAATCAGCACCTACAGTGGAAGATGATTTTTCGTCAAATTCAAAACCATTTTTTAGAGCGATTCGACGATTAAGCTGGGTTTTACCACTTCTATGTTTACCAAAAAAAACAACCTTGTATCGCATGGGAAACCTCAAAATTATTTGTATGGTGCTTAAATCTAATGAAAATCTTCAACAAATTCTCCTATTTGGCTTTATAAATAAGCTGGAAAACTTAATGACTATTTATTACTTTGAAGAATAAAAATTACAAAAGGATGATTTTTGCCCGAGGCTATTTTGCCTCAGACATTAATTTGACTTAAATTTCCATTAAATCTTTTTCTTTTTCGGCCAATAATGAATCTATTTCTTGGATATATTTATCAGTCAGCTTTTGAATGACTTCAGTTGCTCTACGCTCATCATCTTCAGAAATAGTTTTATCTTTAACCAAATCTTTTAATTGATTATTTGCATCCCTTCTAATATTACGAATGGAAACTTTTCCCTGCTCGCCTTCATTACGAACGACTTTGATTAACTCCTTTCTGCGTTCCTCAGTTAATGGAGGCATAGGAACACGAATAGCAGTGCCTGCTGTAGCAGGATTTAAACCCAAATCAGAATTCAAGATCGCTTTTTCTATGGCGGGTACTAGAGATTTCTCCCAAGGAGTCACTAAAATGGTTCGTGAATCACTGGCAGAAACATTCGCAACTTGATTTAAAGGGGTCATAGTTCCATAATAATCCACTTGCACATGATCCAGTAAGCCAACATTCGCTCTTCCGGTGCGAATTTTGGTTAAATCCGTCTGTAATGCTTCAATGGTCTTTTTCATTCGCTTTTCTGAATCTTGCTTAATCTCATTAATCATGATTAGCTCCGACTATAGTTCCTACGCGTTCTCCAGATACAATTCTTCTCAATGCATTAGGGGCTGTCATATCAAAAACTTGCAAAGGCATACCCTGATCTTGACAAAGACATATTGCAGTTGAGTCCATCACTTCCAAACCTTGAGTTAATACTTCAATATAAGTTAAATAATCATAACGTTTGGCATTAGGATTCTTAAAGGGATCTTCCGAATAAACACCATCTACTTTAGTTGCTTTTAAAACTACATCAGCGCCTATTTCAATAGCTCTTAAACAAGCGGCCGTATCGGTAGTGAAAAACGGATTCCCCGTTCCTGCTGCAAAAATTACAACCTGCCCCGCTCGCAAATGTGTGATTGCTTTACGTCGATGATAAGGATCAACTACACCAAGCATAGGAATAGCTGACATAATACGTGCAGGCATATCAATGCGTTCTAAAGCATCTCGTACCGCCAAAGCATTCATGACTGTAGCCAGCATCCCCATATGATCACCAGTTACACGACCCACTCCAGCTTGAGAAAGTGCTTTACCACGAAATAAATTACCACCACCTAAAACGAGCCCAACCTCAACGCCCATCTTGATTAATTCGGCGATATCCCTAGCTAATGTATCTAAGACCGAGGGATCAATACCAAATTGTGACTTTCCCATAAGGGCTTCGCCACTATATTTTAATAAAATACGTTTATATTTTAAAGGGTGACTTTCATTCATCATGTACGAACCTGAGCCATCACTTCTTCAACAAAGTTATCTTCTTTTTTCTCTATGCCTTCACCAACTTCATAACGAATAAAAGACAGAACTTCAGTGCTCTTTTCTTTTAAAAGCTGCCCTACTTTGATATCAGGATTTTTAACAAAGGGTTGGCCTAACAAGCTCACTTCATCAATAAATTTATTGATTCGACCTTCAATCATTTTATCGATAATTTCTTGCGGTTTGCCACTTTCTTTTGCCTGAGCAGTAAAAATTTCACGCTCATTTTCAATTGCTTCTGCAGATACTTGATCTTTGCTTACTACAATTGGTTTACTTGCTGCAATATGCATTGCGATGTCTTTAGCAAGCTCTTCATCACCAGTTTTAAGTGCAACCATAACACCAATTCGTGAACCATGTAAGTAACAACCAATTACTCCAGTATCACAATGCATGCGCTCTAGACGTCTTAGTTTAATGTTTTCACCAATTTTCGCTACTAATTCTTGACGTGCTTGTTCTACAGTGCTTCCAGAAGAAAGAGTAGTGACCGACAACGCCTCAATTGTAGTAGCCGAACTGTTTAGTGCAGTTTCTGCAACTGTATTAGCGAAGTTAGTAAAGTTCTCATCTCGAGCAACAAAATCTGTTTCACTATTAATTTCAAGCATCACCGCACTACGTCCATCGATAGAACGTGCAATGACGATTACGCCCTCAGCAGCAACACGATCTGCTTTTTTATCTGCTTTTGCCTGACCTGCTTTACGCATTTCAATGATTGCAGCCTCTATATCACCGTTGGTTGCTATTAGAAACTTTTTACATTCCATCATGCCAGCCCCGGTACGCTCACGTAACTGCATGACTAAACTTGCACTAATTGACATTTAATTTCTCCGTATAGCAAAAAGGGGGCAAATTTAGGTGTTCAGACACCTGGCCCCCTGTATTTTAAATTTTAATTATTTCCCTGATTTTTCTGCATCACCAGTTTGTTCAACTACTTCTACAAATTCGGCATCAGATGAACCTACTCCAACTGTGTTACTGCCTTTAGCATCTAAAATTGCATCAGCAACACAACGAACATAAATATCAACTGCTCTCATGGAGTCATCATTACCAGGAATAATGTAATCAATGTTTCTTGGACTATTGTTGGTATCGACAATACCAATAACAGGAATTCTTAATCGATGAGCTTCTTCAACAGCAATGTGCTCGAAGCCAACATCAACAACAAATAGAGCATCAGGTAAACCACCCATGTTTTCGATACCGCCTAAACCTCTTTCTAATTTCTCTAGTTCACGCGTCAGCATCAGTGCTTCTTTTTTAATCATACCATTGAACAGTCCCTTTTCTTGCATTTCTTTCAATTCTTTTAAGCGAAAAATGGACTGACGTACTGTTTTATAGTTGGTTAACATACCACCTAACCAACGATGATCAACATAAGGCATGCCACAACGTTTCGCATGTTCACGAATACTGTCTTGTGCTGCCCTTTTGGTACCTACAAATAGAATTTTTGCTTTGTTTGATGCCAATCTGCCAACATAGTTCATTACGTCATTTAGCATCACCATCGTTTTTTCAAGATTGATAATATGGATTTTGTTACGAGATCCAAAAATATACTCACCCATTTCAGGATTCCAAAACCGTGTTCTGTGTCCGAAATGAGCACCTGCTTCGAGTAACTCACGCATACTTATATTCATTATTTGTCTCCAGGGTTATTCCTCCACGCCTCCCATACGAAACCCCTTCAGGGACCCTATCGTATGTGTCGAAACGTGTGTGTATTTAAAGCGCGACCTTTATACCATATTAGAAGAATTTCATCAATCGAATTTAACACTAAATCATTTTTTTTATATTGTGCTAAGCTTTTCTTAAGTGCCCCAAATTATCTGTTCAGGAGCATACAAGAGCTAGTTTTTTATATGCAGTAATTTATTGGAACCAAAATAAAGAAAAAAAATGTATCAATATAATCCAAAGTTACATGTAAAAATCTGGTTAAGCAATAATCCAAATGTATTTATGAATTTGGAAAATCAAATTCGTCTTATTGAAATGCGGGAAAAAAATCCTAATGACACGATTCATTTGGTATATGACTCTAAATTACTTGCAAAGTACTCAGTAAATATGCTTCATGAATTTTGTAAAGAACATCAAATTATTTCCATTGATGCACACACAATAGATGCATTACTCCAATCAGATAATGAAAGAAAATTATATAAATTTTATAAAGAAGAAATTTGCAATTTAAAAATGGGTGGGAATTTGGCTGTTGCAAGTGATATTTTAAGATGGCTCTCACCCGTATTTAAAAAAGGTACTTATACAGACTTTGATTTTCCAATTGATACATCCACTCTTCCCCAATTCATTACGACTGAAATGCCTATATTACTTAATATTGGCAGTTTAAAAATGGGTAGAAAAGAATTCATATTGGCAAATAATGATTTCGTAGCGATTATAGATGCAATCGCTGCAAAAAAGGAAATCGAGCGGGTGCAAAGCGGTCTTATTTCCAGATTAACTCATTATGATACCGATTTTATTGAACGAACTGAAACTGAGTTAAATGAAGACAGCTTTATAAATCGTCATCTTTTAAAAGTTATGAAAAATCGTTCTGAATCACTTTATATAGCAAAATCCAAAAAAATTACTCCACCTGATACATCCGATTCCTCCTTAAAAATTAGAGCATATATTATTGATGTAATGACTGATAAAAACAAATTTTTAAATTTTAACAAAATCACTCCTCAAGAAACTCATGAAGAGGTAATAAAGAGATT
Organism: Legionella tucsonensis; assembly: GCF_001468035.1. Classification (GTDB taxonomy): domain Bacteria; phylum Pseudomonadota; class Gammaproteobacteria; order Legionellales; family Legionellaceae; genus Legionella; species Legionella tucsonensis. Next base: position 1,239,074 of record NZ_LNZA01000001.1, on the reverse strand, counting down.
GAGAAAAGGGCTTCAGGCACATCTAAACCTGGTAAAATATCTTTTTTTTAGCAAAGAATATTCTTTAATTAAACGTATTCTAGAAAAAAATGATGATAAATTTTTAACTTATTTAATGAAAAAAGAACGTGATCTTTATCTTAAATCAATTGTTATATGTACTACCGGTCCAATACAAATATCGAATGCATTATTCAATGGTTATGTGGTAGATACGGATAAATTTATTAGAGAAATACAGCCGCTCTCATTTAGTCATTATGGATTACAAAATGCTTTTCGCTCACAAAATTCTATTCCTTTACATGAGAATGTTTTGGGAATGCTGAAATTTCTTGGCGTTAATGAAGGTGAATTAAATGACTCTTCATGGTTGGATTCTGGAAAAAAATTGCAGGCTTCACGGACAAAACTACTTGCTGCACGTCAAAAGGAACTTGCAATGAGCTTACCTCTTTCTTTTTCAACAATAAAAAATGATGTGAAAAAATACATCCAAAAAATGACACCAACTTCTTGTCATACTTTTCTAAAAGAAGAAGAGCAGACAAAAATCGAAGATATTAAGCTCATATTAAGTTGTTTTAATCAAGAAAATGAATTTAATATTCTCCAGTTTAAAAAAATTTTAGCCAATATTCATCAGCATCAACAAGACGTATATGTGCAAAAATTGATTGAAGATCTGGAAAATCTCTGTCATGACGCAATTATCTTTAATCTTGCAAAAGATAAAAAAATAAAACTAAGTCTTCCTTCCTATCATTAACTCAATCCCATCACCCCATTTAGGCGACGCAAGAATCAGATCAATCGCTCAATATTGATCAATTTAATTGCATGGAAAAAATAAGTTGGGACCATAAATTTTGCAGCAATACAATGGAAAATTGTAACGGAGCACAACGGCTCCCGTTTTTTATCATATAATGCGAGTTGACCCTTTCAGCATTAAAGTTATTGCATAAATAGTTACCCAAGTTTAAATTATCTAAACTGAGATTGCATAGAATAATACTCCTGATTATTTTCTCTTTTTATACTCTTTTCAATGATACCATCTAATGTAACAGCTAATTTTAAATATTTGTCAGTGATTTTTTCCATTTCGACATAAGCTTTTTCTGCCGGTATTAAAAAATCATTATAGATGTCTTTGAGCGAGCTATTTTTCACGATTAACTGAGTAGACAGTTGACTAAATTTATCATTTGCCTCAGCAAGCAGTTTTTCAACTCTTATCATTTGAACATCAAGATTATAAGTCGTATTTATCTTTGCTACAGCAATTTCATGCTGCACGTTCTCCATCAAAGGATCGTACTGCTCAGCCGCTTGAGGATGATTTTTTTCTTTCAGCACCGCAATAGTAGCATTAATTTCTTTTAACATGCCTTCTAATTCCCTCATCATAGCTAGAGATGAGTTAACATTAGTAATTAATGGTGATTCCAATTGGTCTTTATCCGACTTATCAGGAAAAAAGCTTGAATGAAATTCTTCTTTGTTTATTACATGAGGCATTAACTCTTTTAATTTTGCAAGTAAACCTTGAGTCTGTTCTGCTTGATTAGATAAGCTATGTAAAACATGTGGCACGGTTTCCAAGTAATGTTTAATTGCTTTCTCTTTTTGAATTTGTCGCAGCTGCATCCTCTGATATTCTGATTGTGAAAACAGACCAGGTTTTTGTTCTTTTTTCTCAATAGATTTTTCTTGTACTTTTTCTTGTTTGTTTTCGTTTGGCCAGAGCCTCCATTGAAGCACTAAATAATCTAAATACTCATCAGTTAAAACTGGCTCATCGAATTCCATATCAAAATTCATCTGTAGCGCTAATAACTTATATAAACTTTCATATAGTTCATCTCTATCTTTTAAATTGTTTTCATCTAACTTCATTTCTTTAAGAGCGAAACGAAAATCATTCATAAGATTTATTAAATGATCTACTGCCTTAACATCACTCATATTAGTTCTATGAATTAAATCGCGACAAATCATTGTTTTCATTTCGACTGAAGCACTTGACGATTGAAGTAAAGACTCCAGTTCTTTAGTGTCCATGAGCTCGATTAAAGGATGATAAATTTTTGAAATCATTAAATATTTTTCTTTGATATCCGCTTGATACCATAATGTATCAGCTTGCATAGCTAAGTTTTTCAGTATCGTCTTTTTTTCTTCATGTGTTAGTTTCAACCCATCCAAAAGATTGCATTTAATTTCCAGAGGTATATTTTTTGCATTGAAAAACAAATTAGCCAATGGTATTGATTGAGAGTTTTTAATCTGATACGCAACTTCTTGACATAATTGCTCTAATTTGGCTGATTCGTTTAGAAACTCAAAGCAAACTTGCTTGAATTCGTTTTTATAAACCTCTTTCATTTTATCTAAAAAAACATCCCGAAAAATACTCGCTGCCTCTAAAACTTTAATGCATTCAACTGTATCCATATTTTTCTCTTTTTTAGCCAACAAATTCATTGTTGCTAACATTGGAGATACAATGTATGCCAAATGTGTACTTATATTACCGCGCGCAAAATAAAATTTATTAAATGAAAAAACCGCTTTAGCAAAAAACTGTTTTGCTTCATTATATTCCTTGTCGCTTACATTTTCTTGAGTAAGCAAATAGTTAGCTATTTCGAGATTTCCATATGCGGAAAGAAGGTTTTCATTCTCTTTATCAGCATTTTCTTCATAAATTTTATAAAACGGTACGAAATTGGAATGGATAAAAAAATGACCATTAAAAATAGTTTCAAATCCGCTTTGATTATATTTTGTTAAAAAGCTCTCTCGAAATTCCGGGGTATTATCCTCTTCTTCTTGATAAGGAGAATATATTTGTGGTGTAACTATTTTTTCAATCATCTTCCCAAAAAAACTTATATTTTCAATTTTAAATTTAGAATTTCTTTTGTTTGGACATTGGACTGATAACACATAGTGAGTTGATATATCGGCATCAGTACTTAAAACTTTTTCAATCCGTATGTTCTTAACATCATTAATAATTTCTTTTAACTCATCTAAATCTTTTTCATTTAATATATGATAAGCTTCCAAGCGGTTTACTAAGTTGGAGCGGCTAAATTCCCTATCAAAACTTATATCATATTTATACAAAGTAAGCTTATAGAAATCTCCAAGAAGCACTGCCTCAAATAAAAAATTTGCTCTTAAAATCAGCTCATCTTTACTATCAAATGCTCTGCTAACATCCTCTAATAATTTTTGCCGCTCTACTTTTTTTGCCCCTTCTCGTATGGTTGCTGGTTGAGTAGATGAGGGGACGTATCCAGAATTTGAATTGACGGTATTTTTTATAAAATCAATTTCGAAAAATTGATTAACTGGTGATGAGCTTGCTTCTTTCTTTTTTCTTTCTTCTCGTTTATTGTACATAGTTTATATCTTCTTTGTTATTAAAAATGGTTGAATTATAACATAACTGAATAAAAAAGACACTAATTGATAGCGTCACTGCGTATATTTATTCCTTAGCCTATACTAGATGTATTCATTAACGATGACATGTGACAAAAACAGGAAAGTTAGTTTAATATTATAAGGAATGGATAATGAATAAAAAATTCATCTTATTATCAACAATCGTATTGGGACTGCTCTTTGGCCAACTAAGCTTTGCTTGTATTGGAGATTTAAAACATTGTAACTCCCATCATCGATTTGATAGGTTAGCACAAGAGCTCAATCTCAATGCGGTTCAAAAAGCCAAACTTAAAGCCTATCGAGAAAAAGCCAGAGCTACTCTCAAAGAAAACCATGCTCAACTTAGATTACTGCGCAGTCGAATAAATTCTTTAGTGAAAGCAGAGAAAATTGATGAAGCAAAACTTGATGATTTAATAGAAAAAATAAATCGAATAAGAGGCTCTATGCTAAAAACGAGAATCATAAGGCAACATCAGATGTTCGCGCTTTTAAACGATAAGCAAAAAGCTAAGTTTCTTGAGTTAAAAGAAAAATGGTTTCTAGACCATAAATAATTTAGACTTCAATGTCTGATTTTAGTGATTTCTTTATTAGCGTGTAACATTGTAGTCTGGGGTACAAAACACCAGACTATAATTAGTTTTCATTAACACATTGAATACTCTTATTATTTACGTGTGGCAACTGCTTTAAAATTTATAGTTACCTCATCTTTTATTTCACTCGTACTCGACCAATCACCTTGTCCAATACCAAAATCCAAACGTTTTACTGTAGTTTTTCCTTCAACAACCAAATGATTTTTAGGTGACTCTACCGCGGTGAAACTGAGTGTTATGGGTACTGATTTATTTTTTATAGTTAGTGTTCCAGCAGCTTCATAATTTTTATCATCCTTTTTAGTAAATTTAGTTGACTTAAACTCAGCTTTTGGAAACTCCTTAGCATTAAACCAGTCTGGACCAAGTAATATTGAACTTATTTCTGCATATGAAGTCGTAAGTGAATTCATGTTCACTACTACATCAACAGAACTGTCTTGATAATGTTCAGGATCTGCAGCTATTGTGGCGGTAAATTCTTTAAAAGATCCCGTAACAGGTGCGTTATTTTGTGTTGCCGTAAAACTTAAACTGCTTTCACTTGGAACAAGTGTCCATTCAGGTAAGGAGGCAGCATTTACATAAATGCCATTTAAGAAAAATAGAAAGAAAAAATACTTTATTATTTTCATGGGAAAATTCTCCTTAATATATCGTCCTTATTAATAAAATGATGTTTTAGAGCAGCAGCTACATGCAAACAGATTGCTGCAATAAGAGCGTAACCTAACCATTTATGGATCCATTCAAATAAAACCCTATTACTTTCATCTGGAGCGATAAGATCAGGTAAGGTAAATAATCCAAAAAATGATGCAGGCAATCCTGCAGCTGATGTAATTAGCCAACCCGTAATTGGCATGGCAAACATAAATAAATAAAATGCCCAGTGCATACTGCGTGCAGCAATTTTTTCCAGCCAAGGCAAATTCAGCTCAGGATTTTCATTGGCTATTCGCCAAATGATCCTTAAAATAGCTAAAAAAAGAACCAGGAAACCATACTCTTTATGCCAGCCATAGTATTTTAGCCTTTGAGCATTCCAGGGTATAGAAACCATATACAAACCAAGAACCAATAATCCTATAATTAATAAAGCGATCACCCAATGAAATACTATAGTGACGATACCAAAATGAGTTGAGCTATTTTTGATTTGCATAAGACATCCTATTGTTTACCTTTTCCCTGCTCCTTATCTTGGTCTTGTTTTTTATTCTGCTCTAGATACGCTTCAGCTCCAATAGAAAGGTTTACTTTATCGCTTATAGAAGGTAAGAATGCATTGATTTCGAAATCAGAGCGATTTATAGATCCTGTAGCTGTAAATCCAACTGACATTTTATTACTAATCAAATTCATTCCCATCTTATTCAAGGTAACTTGCAACACCACTGGCTTACTTACTCCGCGTAGCGTTAAGATACCCTCAACTGTCGCTTTATTATCACCTTGCGAAGTTACCTTATTGCTAACAAAGGATGCTGTAGGGTAACGTTCGGCATCAAAAAACAAGTTACTTTTTAGATGCTTATCCAGTTCAGGAATACCTGTAATCATATCCTTAATATCAATTGTCACATTGACTTTACTTTGACTCGGATTGTCTTTATCAAGAACCAATTGTCCCGTTGCATACCATTTTCCATATTGTGTTGTAAAACCCAAATGGTCAGCACTCCATAATACATAAGTATGATTTTTATCCAAAGTATACGTTTCAGGTGCAGCATATATTGGAGCAGAAAAAGTAATTGCTATAAGCAATGACGAGAGCCAGCTTCCTAGAGTTTGCTTCATGATTCATTCCTTATTTTTAATATCAGTTTATATCAAATGAATTGTTCTTTAAAATACAATAGCGTTACTAAAACAACAAGAAAGATTAAAGGCCAATATTTAATGCTTTCTTAGTTCAAGAAAAAATCAATTGCTGAAAGATCACTTGCAAATGGCACTTTTGCTAAAAAAGGAGAAGTAAGTTTCTGGCTTAATGTAGTAATATTAGCTGATAATTCCTGCATGTTTGGATCAATACAATTGGCAATCCATCCAGCACACTGAATATTTTTTGCATGCAAAACAGTTTCTGTCAGCAAAGCATGATTAATACAACCTAATTTCATTCCAACCACTAGGATAACAGGTATCTTGGTAATCTGAAGAAAATCAATCCAAGTTTCATTGTCATTCAATGGAACCATTAATCCACCAGCGCCTTCAATAAACAATTTTTCTATGCCATCTAATTGTAAGTTGAGGCAATAATCTGCAATTTCGGTAATGGATAAGCAGGCCCCTTCCCTATCCGCAGCAATATGAGGTGATACAGGCAACTTAAATCGCCAAGGATTTATTACATCCAAACTAATATTATTTTTTTGCAAATTTTGCGCATCACTGCTAACTAGCTTATTTTCTATTTCCATGCATCCACTTGCTACAGGTTTAATTGCAACTGCCGATGAAAAGTAATTTATTAAGCATGATGTTATATACGTTTTACCACAATCAGTATCAGTACCCGTAACAAAAAAACGTTTCATCTGATAAATCCTCGTAATTCTTCAACAAATAAATCCACATGAGATAAAAAGGGCATGTGTGCAGCTCTTTTAAATAATACATAATTAAACTCAGGATAGGATAGTTGCATGGAATTCATCGTTTTAATCGGAACAACGGGATCAAGCCGGCCAAACATAAAACATGAAGGTTTATCAAACTGTTTTAATTTCTCTCGAAAATCCCAGGTTTCTAAAATTTTAAGACCTAATTCCAAGCCTTCTTGCGATGGGGGTTTATCAGGAAGATGGTAAAGCTTATCATTACTGATCAATCCATTAAGTTCCAAAAATTCTTTTAAAGTTGCATGTGGCTCCTCCGATAGATTTTTATAAAACCTTTTAAAAACATCCTGAGAAACACCTGGCCACAGATCAGAATTTAAAAATCGAGGCGATGAAGTTACATTAATAAGATAATCTACTCTGTGAGGTTCTTCTACTACCAAACGCATGGCATATAACCCACCCATAGACCAACCGACTAGCGCAAATTGATTAGGTAATTGAGCCATTAAAAGTTCTTTAAATGAGTACCAATCCATCATTGGACTGTGGCCGAATCCCGGCAAATCTACCAATATCAGCTGATAATCTATAGAAAGTTTAGGTATTAGCGGCAACCAGATCTGACTATCAAATCCCCATCCATGAAAGAAAACAAGAGGGAACCCTTTGCCATAACTATGGATGTTTATATTCATAAATTACACTTAACTTATCAAATAACTCACGAATTTGTTCGGGAGTATGATTATAATTCAAAATGACCCGCAACCCCGATGCTTTAATACTTACTGTAGGCTTTCTTATCGCGCAACAACTAAAACCGTATCTCTTTAACTCGCGAGCATAATATAAAGCCAAATGCGGACATCCTAATTGAAGTTGCTGAATTGGACTAATAGAGTCAGTCCAATTTAGCGGAGATTGTTTAATATAAGACCTAAATAAAGCAATCAATTGCGTTAATTTCAATCGCCGCTCTTCTGCATTAACCACAAAGTCCAAAGTATTCAATAAACCATAACTTAATGCCGGACTTACAGCAGTTGAATAAATAATAGAACGTCCTGCTTGTAATAATGCATAGATCCATTCTGCTTTTCCTGCAACAAGTGCACCTTGAGCTGCATAAGCTTTTCCTAATGGAATAATTCGTAATGGCACTTCATTTTGAGTTAATCCATGATAGGCCGTTGCTCCTTTCCCCTGGCTGCCTAAAACCCCAAAAGAATGAGCCTCGTCCACGATTAGCGCACTTTCATTCATATTACAAAGAGAAGAGAGTTCTGCCAATGGGGCCAATTGGCCACTCATACTAAAAATACCTTCGGTGATTAAAGCTGAGTTTTCAAAATTCGTGGTTAGTTTACGATTTAAATCATCTAAATTATTATGCAAATAACGTGTATAATTTACCTGTGACAAAGCCAGACCATCATAAATTGAAGCATGTATTTCTTTATCAATAAAACAGTGGACTTTCAATTTGCCAAATAACGCTGTAACTGCAAGATTTGCTGCGTAGCCTGAAGAAAATAAAATACAATCATCAACACTTAATAAATTGGCAAACGCTTCTTCAACATCACGATGATTGGAGTGATAACCACTCAGTAACATAGATGCTCCGCTTCCACTAGGGTACAAAGCATATCCACGCTGATACCCTTCAGAAATACGTTTATTCCGAGATAAAGATAAATAATCATTGCTGTCAAAATGAATTAAAGATGAATTTTCAACCGTCACGACTCTATTTCTTAATAAGCCCTCTTGTGACAGCTGACTCGTATAATCTCTAATTTTATTGCTTAGAGGCATTTAGGCCATCTCAGTTAAACCAAGTTTGTCAAAAAGAACCTTATCCTTAGTTCGCTGTGGATTCTCTTCCGTTAAAAGTTTATCACCTAACCATGCAGAGTTTGCTCCAGCATAGAAACATAAAGCTTGTAGTTCATCACTCATTCCGACTCTTCCAGCTGATAGTCGAATCATACTCTGTGGCATTAATATTCGTGCAGTTGCAATGGTTCTAACTAATTCAATCCCTTCAACTTCTGCTGCTTTTGCAAGAGGGGTTCCTTCAACTGGGATTAGACGATTAATAGGGACACTTTCTGGAGGGGACTCCATATTGCTCAAAGTATATAAAAACTCAATACGATCTTCCCTTGTTTCACCAAGGCCTAATATACCACCACAGCAGACGCTAATTCCCGCACTTCTTACATGTTCTATCGTGTCAAGACGATCGCTGAATTTGCGTGTTGTAACTACTTTTTCATAATAAGAAGGCGATGTGTCTATATTATGATTATAATAATCCAAACCAGCTTCTTTTAAAGAAACGGCTTGCTCTTGATTCAGCATCCCTAAAGTCATACAGGTTTCTAATCCTAATGACTTAACTCCTTGGATCATTTCTTTCAACTCATCCATGACCTTATCGGGTGGGCAACGCCACGCAGCTCCCATACAAAATCGCTGTGCCCCACCCTCTTTGGCTTCCTTCGCACGTTTTATGACATCTTCTACAGACATCAATTTTTCTTTTTCAACATGAGTCTTATAATGACCGCTTTGCGAACAATAACCACAATCTTCAGGACAAGCCCCCGTTTTAATACTTAGTAAAGAAGCGAATTGCAAAGAATTTGGTTGATGATTTGCTCTATGCACCGTAGAGGCTTGATGCAATAAGTCATTAAAAGGTTGTTCATAAATTGCTGTAATTTCAGAAACAGACCAATGTTTCTTAACTTGAGTCACAACAGTACCTCCTAATTTAAGGTGTTAAAAAGTAGCCTAATTGTTCTAAAGAAAATTAGATACATTTTATAAATCGACGTTTTATTTAATTAACGGACATGATAAAGTGCCCTTCCATCTTGTCAACCAAAATTTTTTAAATGGTCAACATACACCAATTAATCAGTCGGGATTTAAAACATTTTTGGCATCCCTGTACACAAATGAAAGACTTTGAAACATGCCCTCCCTTGATTATTGAAAAAGCTCAAGGAAGTTATCTTTATACCAATAAAGGTTCCTTAATTGATGCCATTTCCAGCTGGTGGTGTAAATCATTAGGCCATGGCCATCCTGCAGTTATTGCAGCGATAAAAGATCAGTTGGATTGCTTTGAACATGTCATTACAGCAAATACTACACACCCAGCTCTTGTTGAGTTAGCAGAAGAGTTAGCCAAAATTACTAAGAAACAACATGTTTTTTTTGCCAGCGATGGTTCCAGTGCTGTTGAAATCGCAATGAAATTAGCAATCCATGCTAATCAAATCAAGGGCTTTACAGAGAGAAACCAGTTTATTGCTCTTAAGAATGGATATCATGGAGAAACACTGGGTACAATGAGTATCAGCGATTTGGGCCTTTATAAAGCTCCATACAAATCATTTGGTTTAACCTGCCATTACATTGAAACTATTCCTTATATTTCCGGAAAAGAAGATTCTTTATGGCATAATTGTGACTCATATTGGTCCACTGTTGAAAAAGAATTAGAAGCAATTAGTGATAAAGTCTGTGCTATTATTGTTGAGCCCTTGCTTCAAGGAGCAGGAGGAATGTTGTGTTACAGTCCTGATTTTCTTAAAAGGCTATCATTTTGGGCTCAAAGTAAAAATATTTACCTTATTGCCGATGAAATAATGACAGGAATGGGTCGAACGGGTAAATGGTTGGCTTCAAATCATGCAGAAATTGAACCTGATCTTATTTGTTTATCCAAGGGATTAACCTCTGGCTCTATTCCTCTAAGTTGCGTGATGATCGACAACTCTATTTTTGATCTTTTTTATGCAGATTATGCAACAGGTAAATCTTTCTTACATTCACATACATATAGCGGCAACCCGCTGGCAGTTAGCGCTGCGTTAGCAACCATTCGTGTTATGCAGCAAGAAAAAATAATTGAACGAGCACAAAATCTAGGTGAATACATGCTTTCTGCTTTAACCGAAATTGCTCAACTTTCAGGTAAATTAAGTAATATTCGAGGAATTGGAGCTGTTGTAGCGGCGAATCTAGAGGATACAGGACAACACCGAATAGGTAATAAGGTTTATCAGCAGGCCTTAAACCATGGCGCTTTAATTAGACCTATAGGGAATACGCTTTATTGGCTTCCCCCATTAAATACGGATTATGAGGTAATTGGGAAATTAGCGGAAATAACACTACACTCTATAAAGAGAGCCTATGTAATGCCTTAAATCATGCGAAAAATATTTGGTAACATGACATTTTTTGTCTACAAACAATTCAAATTATTCTGGATATTTTTCACCATTTTTTTACTTATTATCCTTTCTTACATCAATTGGAATAATAATGTTAAAAACTCTTTAACTTCGGTGACTGAGGTAAGTCATAAACTCACGTATAACATTGATCGCTTTATTAATGATATTCTACAAAATTTGTACCTAATTCCTTCCTACCAGAAGGAAAACCTGACATGTGAAAATAATTTTCTTCCTTTTCTGCAATATATGGCTATTAATCATGCACAAATTTCTGGATTGGCCATTCGCGATAAAAAGCATCAGATTATATGCTCTACCCTGCCTCATAATCAGACTTTTCTCTTAAGTCAAAATGTACATCAGACAACTATAGGACCATTAAAAATACCTATGTTTCATCATCCAATTTTTGCAATCCAAAAAAAAATTGGTGATTATCAGGTAGAAATAATTCTTATGACATCAATACTTGAAAATATGCTGAATACCCCAGAAAGTAGTCAGCACATAATCACTTTATATGACGTCAATCAAAAAAAAGAAATTATCCGCATAGGAACAGTAAAAGGAGCCTCTTGGATAGATAAATTGTTTCTTGATTCCTCCTTCCCCTTTAAAAAAATATTTGCTACAACAAAATTAAACAGCCTTAATGGTGTTTTACTTACAGTTACAGAAGCTGATCAAACCATAATTAATACTTTTTGGCATAACCAAATCTTAGTTATTCTTGATGTGTTAGTACTTTCAGTTTTATTATATTTTTTAATTAGGAATATATTTAATAGGTATTATTCTTTGCATGGAGCAATGAAGCAAGCGATTAGAAGCGGACAATTTTACCCCGTTTATCAACCGTTATTTGATTCAAAAAGTAACGCTTATTCAGGTGCTGAGGTTCTCCTAAGATGGCAGGATAATCAAGATGAAATCATTATGCCTGCTCTTTTTATAGAAGAAGCGGAAAACACCGGCTTAATTGTTCCAATAACATTGCAAATTATTGAAACAGCATTTAAAGAAACTAAGACCATCTTTAGGACGAAACCTACCTTCCATTTATCATTTAATATTTGTGCGCTACATTTTACTGATGATAATTTTTTTCCCCAGTTATATAAACTCATGCGACACTATTCTATTTCACCCAAACAAATATTGTTAGAAATAACGGAACGCTATCTACTCGATATGAATAATGAAATCTATATAAACAGAATGCAAGAGCTCAGAGATGCGGGGTATTCATTGGCTATAGACGATTATGGAACGGGACATGCGAGTATCAGCTACTTACAATACTATCCTTTTAACTACCTTAAAATTGATAAAATATTCATTCATGCTATAGGGACTAAAGCCATCACAGAAACATTAAATGACGCAATCATCCATTTAGCAAAAAAAATTAATTTAACTATTATTGCAGAAGGTGTAGAAACGAAAGAGCAACTAAATTATTTGCTACAAAACGAAGTTCAATTTTTTCAAGGCTGGTATTTTTCAAAAGCCTTACATATTGAACAACTAATTGAACTGCTAAAGGGGAAAGGAAATGAATAAATACATAGGATATTGTTTTTTGCTTGTTCTAGGTATTTCGGCTTCAAGTTTTGCTCAGCCAACAAATATAGAAAATAATTATTGGCAATGTTCAACACGTGACGTAACTCATACAAAATGGACTGCACAAAGTGCGTATCAAAAAATAGCTTTAAATCTTTCTTTTGCTGAATGTAAAAAAAACAGTAAGGCTCCAGCCACCTGCAAAGTATCCAAAGCAAGTTGTATTAAATTCGTTAATGGTATAAATATTATGCCCATGTGGCGATGTACTGCTTTCGATAGAGAAGCATTAGCCTGGAGAAGTAATCTCTATCCAAATCGTGAAGATGCAGCATTGGCCGCCCTAGCATATTGTAAACACAAAAGCCCTGTTCCTTATACGTGCACCATTAATGTAGTAACATGCATTAATAAAAATGAGATTTAAAAGCATGGTTTATTGCGTTGGATTAACAGGTGATATCGCGAGTGGGAAAACTACAGTTGCTGAACTTTTTTCAGAACTGGGTGTTGAAGTAATTCATGCCGATAAAATATCAAGAGAAATCACCCAAAAAAATAAAGCCACATATAAAAAAATTGTAGCGCATTATGGTTTTAAAGTTCTTAAAGAAGATGGAGAGCTGAATCGTAACAAATTAAGAGAAATAATATTTTCGGACCATGAAGAGCGAAACTGGCTTGAACGCCTCTTACATCCACTTATCCGTAAAGAGATTAAAAAACGAGTTAATACAAGTATAACTCCTTATTGCATAGTAGAAATACCTTTGCTAATTACAAAACAAGCCTACCCTTATATCAATCAAATTTTGCTTGTCTGTGCGCCAAAGGAAATACAAATATCACGATTAATGCAGCGGGATCAATGCAGTAAAGAACAAGCCCAGGCTATTTTATCTATTCAACCTGATACTCATCTGCGTTTAGAAAATGCAGATGACGTAGTTGTTAATAATATGGAAATTGTTGAATTAGCCAGGAGAGTAAATGATTTACATTATAAATATCTTCAAGAATCAAAAAATTTATAATAGATTTTTTTTCTCATAACAGTCAAGCAGGGACCTTTGGCTTTTCTACAGTGAAATTAATAACCAGTCACAGCGTATCCATCATTTTATGGAGGACACCATCTTAAAACTGATACTTCTGTGCTACAAAGTTAGAAACAACCCTCAATACACGCATGACATAATTAGTATTATGAAAATAATAGCATCGTGTACTATATTTATGATTATGTAAATTAGAATCATGGCTAACAATGAGTCAAGTTCTTTTAAAAAATGCCAGCGTCATTTTTGAGGATTGTAGTGAACTTCACAAAAATTTTGATATTCTCATTCATGACAACTTAATTTCTAAAATCTCGCAGACGCCACTCCCCTCTCTTGAAGAAGGAATAATTATTGATGTTAAAGGAAAAACATTAATGCCTGGCTTAATTGATGCTCACGCTCATATTACTGGATTAAACTTAAGTCCTAAAAATATCTTTTATCCGGAGGTCGAGATATTTATTGCTGCAGCTAACTATCTAAAAAATAGTTTGTTTTATGGATTTACAACAATACGTGAGGCTGGAGGTGCCGATTTTCGAATAGCACAGTTAGTAGATAATCAAAATATGCCCGCACCTAGATTATTTTATTCAGGAAAAGCATTAACTCAAACAGGTGGTGGGGCTGATTTTAGAAAACCAAATGAACTTGTTGATCCTTGTGGACATATAAGTTCTTTTTCCGTTATGTCCGTTATTGCAGACGGTGTGGATGAGGTACGAAAGGCTGCTCGAGAAGAATTAAGGAAGGGAGCATCTCAACTGAAAGTATTCGTTTCCGGTGGGGTTGTTTTTCCTTCTCTAGCTTGTCCTACTCTTTATGAGTATTCAGAGGAGGAATTATCCGCTATCGTCGAGGAAGCATGCGCAAGAAAAACTTATGTAATGGCTCATGCATACAGTGATGAAGCAGTAAAAAAATGCATTAAAGCAGGAGTTCGTTCCATTGAACATGCTAATTTTATAAGCGAATCAACAGTGAAGTTAATGTCAGAGAATAATATATTTTATGATCCAACATTTATTTCATTACTTCAAAGAGTTGAAAGTGCTGAGCAGACCAATTTAACAAGCTCTATAGTTGCTAATCTAAAAAAAACCATTGAAGAAGGTAAAAAAGTTTACGCCTATGCTCTGAAACATAAAATTCCAATTGCTTTTGGTACCGATCTTTGGGGACCTGTGGCACAGAAAGAACAATTAAGAGAGTTTGAAATACGCTCCGAATTTGACTCCCCTGCCCATATTATTCATTCCGCTACTTCTGTAAATGCAGAATTATTAATGCAAAAAGGAAAACTTGGAACGATAACTGAAGGAGCTTATGCTGATCTAATAGTAGTGGATGGGAACCCTTTAATCAATTTAAGTCTTTTACTACATCCTAAAGATAATTTAAAATTAATTATGAAAAATGGTGTTATTTATAAAAATGAATTATAAGATTTTCCTAGCATATATCACCGTAAGAAGTATCAGCTTTATCCATATTTTCTTTCATGGAGTTATATCCGAAAAAGTATTAACTCTTGTGGCGTGAGTTATTTAATATAAATTTACATTCTCAGGGAGTGACGATGTCAGCTGAATTATTAAGTCGAGAGTTTATTACTATTACCGGAAAAATATCTTTTATTTTTGTTTTATGGATTCTTGTTATAACTTATGTTTTCGCCTCTGATGCTACTCAAGTAATTGCTGCCACCAAAACAGGGACCAATGCAGGAGCATATGTCATTAACCCTATGAATACACATGTTTTAACGGATGGAAAGTTACATCTTTATTTGTGTGGAACTGGTGATCCTGAAGTCACGATGCAGGAAATTCGTAAGCCTGCTTGTGTGGCGATGATTGCAGAACAAGAATTTATGCTGTTTGATGCAGGAGAAGGTACCATACAAACATTAGGAGCTATGGGTTTACCCTATACTCATTTAAGACATATCTTTATGACTCATTGGCATTCAGACCATTTTGGTGGCTTAGGACAGGTCATAAACGCTTCATGGGTAGCTGGCAATGCAAAAAATATTTTGCTATATGGTCCTTATGGAACAAAGCAAGTTTTAAATGCTCTCGAGAAAGCTTATAGACTCGACGTTATCTTTCGCGCAATAAATCGCCAAGGAATAGAAGATCCTACTTTAGCATTTGCAAAAACTAAAGAATTCAAAACCAATCCAGAAGGAAAACTCGTTTATCAGAAGAATAATCTTCAAATTCATGCGTTCCAAGTTCATCATGAGCCTGCATTCCCTGCTGTTGGTTATCGTATTCATTATAAGAATTGTAAGGTGGTTATAAGTGGAGATACGAGAGTAGTTAAATCCCTTAGACAAAATGCAACAAATGCTGATATTTTAATAAATGAGGCATTAAGTCATCACTTATATGAGCAAATTATTTCTAAAGCACAGGCGAGAGCTGATTATAGAACATTAGCTTTTGCCAAAGAAAATAAACGCTATCACTCTGACACTTTATTGCTTGCACAAATGGCAAATAAAGCCAATGTAAAGAAACTGGTGTTGACTCATTTGGTCCCAGCTATTCCCACCACAGATGAAGCTAAGGAATCTTTTATTCAAGGCATGAATCAATTTTATTCAGGCCCAATTACAGTAGCAGATGATCAAGATGAAATCATTTTAGATTCAGAAGATTCTAATTGTCATGTAGAGTACAAAAAGAGCGCCTTGCATTTTATGCCGGCACAAAAAATCAATTAATTTATTTATAATCCATTAGAAATATACTCTGAAAGTTCACACGAGCATTAATCACCCCGGGTAACCTAAGTTTGTTTCAAAATTTTTTTGTTACTACGCCTAGCAAGACTTATGAATGATTTGCACAGCTGAAAATTGAAGTATTTTATTTAAACTCGTGTCTCTCAGATTTATTACAGAGTAAATAATCATATACCATGTCTATTACTTCACGATTTGCTTCTGGGAAATGCTCAGGATTTAGTTCATACGGATAAACCCATTTCATAGCCAATTGTCCTTCTAGACATAAAGGTTCTCCGACATATTGACTGACAAGAAAAATAATTAATTTTACTGATTTATCAGGATATTGATGTTTTACTTCACCGAGCAAAGTATAATGACGAACTTCTATGCCAATTTCTTCTTTGATTTCGCGAATCAATGCAGATTCTGAAGGTTCATTTACTTCCAATTTACCGCCAGGAAATTCCCAACATCCTCCATGAGGAAGATAAAAAGGACGTTGGGTAATTAAAATGCGTTGTTGCTCATCGATAATAACTGCTACAGCTACGGAGATGTTCACGCCAAGCTTCCATGGCACGCTTTATACTTCTTACCTGAACCACATGGACAAGGATCATTTCGACCAATTTTTTTCTCTTGTCGTCTGTATGTTTGAGACGAGGAAGCCTCCTCATCATTTTCATCAGCATAATTGCCATGTTGCAAGCTCATCTTACTAACCTGTTCAGCACGTCGTTGCTCTTCAACCGCATTAACATCTTCTTCAGTTTGAATTTCTACTGAAGAAACTAAACGAACAACATCATACTTTAAACTATCAAGCATGGTGGTAAACAAAGTGAAAGCTTCTTTTTTATACTCTTGTTTTGGATCTTTTTGCGCATAACCACGCAAATGGATACCTTGGCGCAATTGATCCATTGCCGCCAAATGTTCACGCCATTGATTGTCCAAAGTTTGCAAAACCACTGATTTTTCAAACTGCGACATCGTCGTTCTACCCGTTTGTTTTACTTTTTCATCATATTTCCGTGCAGCAAGATCAAGAATTTTTCCTTTAATTTGTTCGGGCTGAATATGATGATCTTCTTCAATCCACTCGAGTACAGGAGCTTTGAGTTTGAATTCATCAGCCAAAATATCACTTAAAGATTTTGGATCCCATTGATCTTCCAAACTTTGGGGAGGGATATAAGTATTAACAAGATTCGATATCACTTCCTCTCGCATCATATTTAACATTTCCTCAGTATCCGTCATTTCCATGATCGAAGCGCGTTGAGTATAAATGACTTGTCTTTGATCATTAGCTACGTTGTCATAATCCAAAAGCTGCTTTCTCACATCAAAATGGTGTCCTTCAAGCTTTCGTTGAGCATTCTCAATTGCTTTGGTTACCAAACTATGCTCAATAGGCTCTCCAGGTTTCATTCCCAAACGACGCATCATTGATGCAACACGCTCAGAAGCAAATATACG
This sequence comes from Legionella tucsonensis, assembly GCF_001468035.1. Lineage (GTDB taxonomy): Bacteria > Pseudomonadota > Gammaproteobacteria > Legionellales > Legionellaceae > Legionella > Legionella tucsonensis. The sequence continues at coordinate 1,221,317 of NZ_LNZA01000001.1, read as the reverse complement.
CATTAAATTATCTTCAAGAGATAAGTAGAAGCGGCTGCTTCCCACATCACCCTGACGACCTGAGCGTCCTCGCAACTGATTATCAATTCGACGGGATTCATGACGTTCCGAACCTATAATTCTCAACCCCCCGGCTGTAATGACTTCGTCATGACGCTTTTGCCACAACTTTTTTACAGCTTCTATTTCCTCAACGCTTGCATTTTCACCTAATTGAGCCAAATCTGCAGATAAGCTTCCACCCAAAACAATATCAGTTCCTCGACCCGCCATATTTGTAGCAATAGTTACCGCACCAGGACGACCTGCCTCAGCAATAATTTGTGCTTCCTTTTCATGGAATTTAGCATTAAGCACTTGATGTTTAATATTTTCCTTTTTAAGGAATTGACTTAAAAACTCAGATGCTTCAATCGAAACAGTACCTACAAGAACAGGTTGCTTGCGAGAAGTACACTCACGAATATCTGCTATAACTGCTTGAAATTTATCTTGTTGAGTCAAATACACCAGATCAGCCTCATCTTTTCGTACCATGGGTTTATTTGTAGGAATTACTACAACATCAAGATTATAAATTTGTTGCAATTCATAAGCTTCTGTATCTGCAGTCCCAGTCATTCCTGATAATTTATTATACATTCGAAAGAAATTCTGGAATGTAATCGAAGCGAGGGTTTGGTTTTCATTTTGAATGGAAACACCTTCCTTAGCTTCAACAGCCTGATGCAATCCTTCAGACCATCTTCGACCAGGCATTGTCCGACCGGTGTGTTCATCGACTATAATAACTTGTCCATCCTTAACGATATAATCTACATCGCGATGAAACATTGCATGTGCTTTTAATGCTGCATTAACATGGTGCATTAGCATAATATTGCTGGCATGATATAAACTTTCACCATGATCCAGAAGTTTTGCTTTAACCAATAATTCTTCAATATGTTGATGACCGGCATCAGTAAGATGCGCCTGCTTTTGCTTTTCATCGATAGTAAAATCTCCTTCACCACCCTCTTCTTCTTGTTTCTTCAAATGGGGAATTAATGAATTAATTTTAATATAAAGCTCGGAGCTATCTTCTGCTGCACCGGAAATAATCAGAGGAGTACGTGCTTCATCAATGAGAATTGAATCCACTTCGTCCACGATGGCAAAGTTCAACTCTCTTTGCACCTTATCCTCAAGACTAAACGCCATATTATCGCGCAAATAGTCAAAACCATATTCATTGTTTGTTCCATAAACGATATCACAACGATAAGCCTCCTGTTTTGCAGTATGCGACATATCGGGGAAAATCACACCCACAGTCAATCCCAAAAATTCAAATATAGGGCTCATCCATTGGCTATCACGCTTAGCAAGATAATCATTCACAGTAACAACATGTACGCCACGTCCAGTAATTGCATTCAAATATGCGGGTAGCGTTGCTACCAATGTTTTACCTTCCCCTGTGCGCATTTCAGCAATATTACCTTCATGCAAAACCATTCCACCAATTAATTGCACATCGAAATGGCGCAAACCTAAAGTACGTACGGATACCTCTCTTACTGTAGCAAAAGCCTCTGCTAACATTTCATCAAGACTTTCTCCTTCTGCAAAACGTGCTTTGAAATGCTGGGTTTTTGCAGCTAACTCTGCATCAGTTAATGCTTGCATTTGAGACTCAAATGCATTAATTGCCACTACTGCCTTTTCCATACGCCGCAAAGTGCGTTCATTTCGGCTTCCAAACATTTTCTTAATCAACGTATTCAGCATGGCCTACATAATCCTCTGGAGATTTCAAATAACAAATTGGTTAATGTACTAAAATTTGGGGAAAAATACTATGAATACCTTTTAATTTAAGTGAACCTTCATGGTTTAACTTGGTGAAAAGAAGAGTTTCTAACACATCAGATAACTAAAATATTATTTTCCGCAATTTCCTTTCATATTATACAATATTTTTGTAGTGTAGTGATGTTGCATATAACAATATATCTTATAGTAAAATAGTATTACCTATAAATTGATAATTTATCTCTAAAGTTGATCCTGCAGACAAGGCAAAAATTACTGAATGCCCCAGTCCAATGTTGCAATTATACGCCAACCTGTATGAGTTCCAATTAAAAAACTCTAACAAATATAGCGTTATCGATGTCAATGAGTTAGCGCTAATTACTGAAAAGGTTTTTACTTGGTACAAAGATGCAGACAAGCAACAAAAAAAATTTTTTGCTAATTTACTGTTTGCATTACAAACAAAAAGCTTAGCCAAGCCATTTTTAAGTCAGCTTGGTGATATCAAGTCCAAATCAGCTACAGAACAACTACCAAATTTACAAGAATGTTTAAACATCTATGAAGCTTGATTTTGTTGTAACTGAAAATAGGCTGACGACAAAGCTTCCTACTGAAGTAAGTAGGTAGGTATGAAAGCCTTCTGCGTACTTGAATCAACGCAAATTTTCTATGATAAAGTTCAACAACTGTTACACGAAGATACCGAAGAGAGCATTACATTAAGTCAATAATCTCAATTTCTATGCATCGTAGCCTGGGCGAAGGAGTAGCCTTACTCGGGTTATGAGCTAAACCTTCACCTAGGTTACAATATGACAATAGCCTGAAATTTATAAAATCTCTGAGTATAATTCTATTTCCTGTAAATACTCACTGAGTTCCTGCAATAAAGAACTATTTTTAGTCTGCAAAATGAGCATCAACTTTTTTTTCCATTGACTTGCGCCAGGTAATCCAAAAGCCAAATTAAATATAGGTTTAATCAGTAAACTAAGGGAAACCCCTTTATTATATTCTTCAAATAAATAATTCAAATAAAGATTAAATACTTGGCCCCGAGTTTTCATTTGGATATCAGGATAAAGTGCTTGATGTATCACTGCGATTTGAAAAGGATTATCACATGCCAAACGACCAAGCATTACTCCTTCAATATAGCGCAGATGCTCTTTAATTTCTTTTATATTCAATATATTACCATTGATCACTACAGGAATATTAGGAATTTCCTCCTTAAGACGATAAACATATTCGTAGTTAATAGGTGGAATTGTTCGATTTTGTTTGGGATTTAAACCGCTTAGCCAAGCTTTACGCGCATGCACAATAATTTTTTGCGCTCCGGCCTCAAGCAACTGATGTACAAAATCACTAAAGAACTTATAACTGTCTTGATGATCTATGCCTATTCTGGTTTTTGCAGTAATTGGTATTTTCGTTGCTTGCCGCATAGCTTGGATACACGCGGCAACGTGTCTCGGTTCTCTCATTAAACATGCACCAAAACGCCCTGCCTGAACTTTATTACTAGGACAACCAAGATTAATATTTACCTCGTCATATCCTTCTTGTTCCGCACGTTGAGCACAATATGCTAATGCATCGGGCGCTGATCCTCCAAGTTGAAGCGCTATCGGATGTTCTTTTACATTAAATTGCAAAGAACGTAAAGGGTTGTTTTGGATCGCTCCAGGAGTTTGCATTTCTGTATATACGAGTGCATGGGGAGCCAAAATACGCATAAAAAATCGAAAATGGCTGTAAGTCCAATCAATCATGGGAGCAATAGACAAAGGTGAAAACAGGATATTTGACACTATTATTGTTTCAATTAAAAAAGAGACAATTATAACCCGAACTAAAAAATTGTGTACAAAAAATGTAGCCTGGCTACTCTATTCAAGATTTATTCTTGATTTACAGCATTCATTACTTGGATAAGTAACTGCAGTCGCGTTCGACCTTGATAAAAATTGATATCTAACTTATATGCTGCATGCACGTATTTAACTCTATAGTTTGGCCAAGAATTTAAATCAACATTAAAGGCGATTGCATCCACTTGTTGGTTACCTTGTGTTGTCATCAAAGTCATCTTTAGATGATTCTTTCCCACTATGCGTTGATCCAAAACCTCAAAAATATTATCAAAAACAGGTTCAACAAATTGTTGTCCCCATGGTCCTGCCTGTTGTATTAATTGAGCGATTTCAAGGCTAAACTCATCAGGTTGTAATGGGCCATCAGTAAGTAATTCTCCTTCACATTGAGAAAAATCAATATGCTTATTCACTTCAAAAACTAATGCTTCACGGAACGCTTCGAGAGCATTTGGATGAATACTCAGGCCCGCAGCCATAGCATGACCACCAAATTTACAGATAAGCCCCGGATAATCCTTATCTATTGCTGCGAGTACGTCTCGAATATTTAAATCCGGAATTGAACGAGCTGAACCCTTTAATTCATCCTCACTCACTTCAGCAAAAGCAATAACAGGTCGATGATAACGTTCTTTCATTCGCCCCGCCAAAATTCCAATGACTCCTTGGTGCCATGTTTTATCAAAAAGACATAAAGCAATAGGTAAATGATTACTAGTGTAATCAGCACTAAGCGCAAGTTTTTCCAATGCAAGCATTGCCTGCTCTTTCATTTCCGTTTCAATTTGCTTTCTTTCTTCGTTTAATTCATCTAATTGCTGACAGTAGTTTCTAGCTTGTTGCTGATCTGAAGTAATTAAACACTCTATTCCCAATGCCATATCGTCCAATCGCCCCGCAGCATTGAGTCTTGGCGCAATAGCAAATCCCAAATCTGCTTCTCTTAGTCGTGCACACTCACGCCCGGATACATCAATCAAAGCTTTAATACCCACGCGACAAAGACCTTGCCGTATTCTTGCTAAACCTTGGTTCACCATAATGCGGTTGTTCTGATCCAGACCTACAACATCAGCAACAGTTCCCAAAGCAACCAAATCCAAAAAACTTGCCATATTGGGCTCAGCAATATTCATCTCACAAAACCAATTTGTGTTTATCAAATGTCTGCGTAGGGCAAGCATGACATAAAAAATCACACCAACTCCAGCAATAGATTTACTGGGAAATTTACAGTCCGATTGGTTCGGATTCACAATAGCACAAGCATTAGGAAGCGTTTCGGCGGGTAAGTGATGATCGGTGATTAAAACATCGATATTTAATTGGTTGGCCCTTTCAACACCTTCGATACTAGCAATCCCGTTATCTACAGTAATGATTAGCCCTGGTTTCCATTTGCTGGCTACCTCAACAATTTGTGGTGTTAATCCATAACCAAACTCAAAACGATTAGGGACTAAATAGTCGATAAATTGAGCTCCCATAGCACGTAAAGCTGTTATGGCAAGTGCTGTTGATGTGGCACCATCTGCATCAAAATCGCCAATAACCAAAATCCTATGTTGTTCGCGTAAAGCTGTCTCTAAGCGTATACATGCTTTATCTATTCCTTTTAAGCTATCAAACGGTAATAAAGTTTGGAGTTGCTTATCCAATTGGGAAGGTTCAGTAATTCCTCTGTTTGCGAATATTCGCTTTAGTACATCAGGCATATTGGGTAAATTGAGCGTGTGTATTGGTTGAGGACGTTGTTTAATAAGCATGTATTAGTTTTCTCCACAAACGAGTATACCAGCTGTGGGCACTCGTAGAGTAAGCCAGGTTATTCCAATACCAATGAACAGACATTTTTTTTAATTCTTTTTGATGCTGTTCACTGAGCATAGAAAATTCAGTGAGCAATAAAATCTGATAATCTTTAAGCGTGATATCCGAGCTATATAATGTAACTTGAGTACTGCATATTTGTGCTAATGAATAAAAATGCTCATCAACACAAATATTGATCGGTATTTTATTCTTAAGTTTTGCATCACCCCAAACCCATAATCCATTAGCCAAGGATTGATTGGGTTTGGATGCAAAAAACATTTGGCTTTCGGTAATAAATTTTTGCCAATGCATTGTCTTATCGAGTTGAGTTAATTCAGGCATTAGTGATTGATGTAACAAACGGTAAGGAGGCTTTGCATTTACGAATAAATTTTTATGATTACTTAGCAACCATGTTTCCGCATCATGATAGTAAAGGACTGCACCCTCTTCTGCCAGATACTGTGAGAATAAATCAAACCATAATTTAGACTCATGTTGTTCAAGGTGCAGATCTGTTCCCAAAGCTACGATCATTGCGTCATTATGTGTTGCTTCCCAATGAACTGGAGTCAACACAAGCCATGCCCCTTCTAAATTGTGATACTCCTTTAGTAAATCAGCAACAGGCGGATTTTCGGGATTGTAACCAAGACTCAACAAAAAATTAAGCAATACAGTACCTTCTGAATTGAGTGACTTAGCTTTTTCGGGAATAGAGTGACACTCTGAGTCAATCACAACACGCATGTTTGTTCAGCCTTAATCAACCCATCTCTGCGAAATAATGATTTTAAATTTCTTAATGCCTGACGCATGCGATCTTTATTTTCAATTAAACCAAAACGAACATACCCATCACCTTGTTGGCCAAAACCTATTCCTGGCGATACAGCAATATGAGCTTCTTTTAATAAATATTTACTGAACTCAAGTGAGCCCATGTGTTGATAATGAGAAGGAATAGGTGCCCAAACAAACATGGTTGCTTTGGGCCGAGCAACCTCCCAACCAATCTCATTTAAACCATCACAAAGGATATTCCGTCTTTTTTCATAAAGTGTTCTAATTTCTTGTACACACTCATCTGGACCATCTAATGCAGCAATTGCTGCAACCTGGATTGGTGTGAATGTACCATAATCTAAATAAGATTTAATCCGAGTAAGCGCCAAGACTAACTCTTCATTTCCACAAGCAAAACCAACACGCCAACCTGGCATATTATAAGATTTAGACATCGAATAAGTTTCAATTGCTACATCTGTAGCTCCTGGCACTTGCAGTATTGAAGGAGCCTTATATCCATCAAATACAATATCAGCGTATGCTAAGTCATGAATAACCCAGATTTCATGTTTTTTTGCCAACTCAACAACCTGTTCAAAAAAAGAATAATCAACACAATGAGTAGTTGGATTTGCAGGAAAATTAATTACCAAAGCTTTCGGTTTAGGCCAGCTACGATTAATTGCATCTTCTATAGAAGCTAAAAATTGAGTTTCATTAATAAGAGGAATTTGTTTTACATTGGCACCAGCAATAATAAATCCATACGTATGAATAGGATAAGCTGGATCAGGAACTAAAATTGTATCCCCAGGCCCACTTATAGCTAATGCCAGATGTGCCAGCCCCTCTTTTGAACCTATGGTGGCTAATATTTGTGTTTCACTATTTAACTGTACATCATAGTTACGTTGATACCAGGAAGCCATAGCTCTTCTTAGTCTTGGGATTCCTTTGGACATAGAATATCGGTGAGTATCTGGTCTTTGAACTGCTTCAATCAGCTTATTGACAATATGTGGTGGAGTTGGTTGATCTGGATTTCCCATACCGAAATCAATAATATCTTCTCCACGTGCTCGCGCTTCGGTTTTTAATTGAGTTAAAGTGTTAAAAACATAAGGTGGCAAACGTTTTATACGCGGAAATTGACTCATAATATTGACCTCTGTAGTATACTTGTAACCACGTATCATTCATTGAAACATCCTAAACCATGAATATCAATTTAGAATCAGCAGAACCACATGTAGTGCAAGCTTATAGTGATAACAAAATTCAGATTAATTCCATTACTTATGAAAGCAGTTTAATTGTTTCTAAAACAGAAATCATTAGCGATCTGTCAATTAAAGACATTCATGAAATTGACGAACACTACATGAGCTTATTAACGCAATTTAAACCGGAAATTATCATCATTGGTCATGAACATACCGGAAAACTCCTGCCCCTGTCAATTATGAAGCAGCTTACAGAGCAACGAATAGGCATAGAGTGCATGTCTATAGGAGCAGCATGCCGAACTTACAATGTTTTATTGAACGAACATCGAGCTGTTGTTGCTGGATTTATTTTTAAAGATACAAGTCTTGGGTGAAACACAGTGAAACTCGCGCCCCGCCTCGTTGCACCCAGACTACATCCGTAATTAAACCTGTCTTCTTGCTTCGAGCACATTAGGAATTTGCTCTAATTTCGTCAGTAATCTGGAGAGACTGCTTAGTCCATCAACATCTACAGTTAAAGTAATATAAGCCATATTTTCCTGTTTATTGCTCTGGGTTTGCAACGCATACACGTGTGCTTTTTCATTAGCAAGTAATGAAGTTACGTCCTTTAGCAGCTCAGAGCGGTCAAAAGCCTTGATTAAAATATCTACCACATAATTCTCACGTGTTGCACTTCCCCAAGTGACTTGCAAGAACCGTTGTTTTTGTCTTTCGTTCGCATGAATAATATTAGGACAATCCTGTCGATGTACGGATACACCACGACCTATAGTAATATAGCCAATAACAGGATCACCAGGAACAGGTTGACAGCATCTTGCCATAAAAGTTAATAAATTACCCACTCCCTCAATACGTAAATCACTTCCAGTAATTTCTGGTTTTGCCTGAGGTCTGACAAATCGTTCAAGATTGAGTTCCGAGGTGGTTGGAGGAGTGAGTTTGCTAATAATCTGACCTATTTTAATATCGCCACGACCAAGATTTGCATAAAGATCATCCAGTTTTTTAAAATGTAATGCTGCTGCAGCTTCATTAAGTTTATCGGATTTTATCCCTAAAGATTTTAATTCTTTGTCTAATAGTTCGCGGCCATCCTGAATGTTCCGATCATAGTCTTGCATTTTAAACCAATGTAAAACCTTTGCCTTAGCGCGAGATGTTTTGAGATAATTTAAATGGGGGTTAATCCAGTCACGGGAAGGTTTACTTTCCTTTCCAGCCAAAATTTCCACTCTATCCCCAGTTTTTAGTTGATACGTTAGTGGTGCGATATGACCATTTATACGTGCGCCACGACATCGATGTCCTAGATCACTATGTACGTGATAAGCAAAATCCAAAGGAGTTACTCCATGGGGTAAATCGAGAACATCTCCATCCGGCGTGAAAACATAAACTCTGTCTTCAAGAAACTCAGTGGTAGTACTTTCAGGCACACCTTTATTACTTGCCATTTCACGATGCCAAGCCAATACATCCCGTAGCCATTCGATTTTACGCTCATGGCTTTGTTTCTGTTTAAAACCACCTTCCTTATATTTCCAATGGGCAGCAACCCCCATTTCAGCTAAATCATGCATATGAAAGGTTCTAATTTGCACTTCAAAAACTCTACCTTCCGGCCCTTTGACTGCGGTATGCAATGATTGATATCCATTAGGTTTGGGATTAATAATATAATCATCAAATTCAGCAGGAATTTGTTTCCACAGTGTATGCACCATACCTAAGACCTCATAGCATTGAGGCTGGGTATTAACAAGAACACGTACCGCAGTAGCATCATATATTTCATCGAGTGATACATTTTTGCGGGTCATTTTTTTATAGATGCTATGGATGTGCTTTGAACGTCCATAAACAGCAAAATGATCTATTCCACTTGCTTTAATCTGCTCATTCAACTGAGCAACAATCGCATTAACAAAATTATCTCGTTCTAACCGCTTTGCTTTCAAGCCTTTGGCTATCGCTTTATAGTCTTCGGGATGCATATGCCGAAAAGCCAAATCCTCCATTTCCCATTTAATTGCCCCTATCCCCAGTCTGTTAGCCAAAGGAGCATAAATTTCCATCGCCTCGGTGGCCAGTTGTTTGCGTAACTCTTCAGATAAATGCCCTGCAGTTCTTAAAACACATAGACGTTCGGCAAGTTTAATTAATACAACACGAACATCATCCACCATCGCCAACAACATTTTACGAAGATTATCAATTTGTTGCTTATTTTGTGGGTATTTATTTAATCCCTGAAAACTGTGCATCGCGCTCATGCGCTCTATGCCTTTGACTAATTTCGCAATATTGGGGCCTAATTGCTCCACAACGTCATCAATAGATAAATCAGCATAGTGTACGTTTTCAAAAATAATTGCCGCTGCTAGCGTTTCCTGATCAACTTCAAGATCTGCAAGCAAATCAGCCATAGACAAACCTTGTTGCAAACAAGATTGGCCAGTTTCGGTAGCATGTTCTTGTCCTGCAAGCTGACTTAAAGTGCACGCACTACGAATGAGTTCAAGATTATTTAAATAACCCTTTGCCCCTAGCTGATGGAGCCACAAATCAACATCAATGCTTCCATCTTCACACAATGGAATAGTATCTTTTACTCGCACCATGAGCTTTATCCTTTTTCAAACAACGCAATCGACTCAACATGGGCAGTGTGGGGAAACATATCCATTACTCCTGCCTTTATTAATGTATAGCCTTTTTGATTGACCAAAATGTCTGTATCACGAGCTAATGTTACGGGATTACATGATACATAAATAATACGATCTGGATTTAGTGAATCAATTTGTTTCACAATTTCCAGGGCACCCGAGCGAGGAGGGTCAATTAATACTTTGTTGCACGATTGCTGAACTAACTTTCTAACTTCATCCACATCATCCAAGTTCGCAGCATAAAAATCTACATTCTGAATATGATTCAGTTTCGCATTCATGTATGCTCTTTCAACCATCGTTTTACTGCCTTCCACCCCAAGTACTTTGGCACAAAATTTAGCCATTGGAAGCGAAAAATTACCCAGCCCACAAAATAAGTCTAGCACTATATCTGTACTTTTTAAGTCCATTAATTGTATGGCTTGTGATACCATAGAACGATTCAGTGCAGAATTAACTTGGGTAAAATCTGTTGGATGAAAAGAAAAACTAATTTGATAATCTGGTAATTTATAAGTGAGATACTCACTTGATTTGGGTGGATAAAAACAAAATACCGTATCAGGAGAACCTGGCTGCAAAAAAATTTTATATTGATATTTTTCAGCAAATTCTTTGATTTTTAATTCATCATCGAGATTTAAGGGAGTTAAATTTCTGAAAATAAGAGCAATCTCATCGTCTCCCGCTGCAACTTCAATTTGTGCAATACAATGTTTATCTTGCATTGAGTCAATCAGTTGTCTTAACGGAATGATATCAGCGTCAAGTTTTGCATTTAAAACCGGACATTGAGCAATCTCGGTAATGTAACGGGGATTACTGCGTTCTCTAAACCCAACCATAGCACTTTGTTTTTTTTCCACATAGCGTACGCTTAATCGAGCTTTATTTCTGTAATTCCAGTGCCCAGCAATTAAAGGTGACAACACGATTTGCGGTTTAGTATGGCCATATCGTGACAATAAATCCAGTAATTGATCTTGCTTAAAATAAATTTGTTCTTCTTCGCTTACATGTTGTAAAGAGCAGCCGCCACACATTGAATAATGAGGACATTTGGGCTCTACCCGCATAGAAGACGGCTCAAGAACTTTAAGCAAAAGACCTTCATCAAAATCTTTTTTTATCCTAGTATATTGGAATTCAATTTGTTCACCGGGCAAAGCACCTTGAACAAAAGTAGCCTTACCATGAATACGTGCAATCCCTTTACCATCATGGCTTAAATTATCAATTTGAGCAGTTTGCACCGTAAGATTTGGTTTTGATTTTGCTCTTCTCATGAAAATGCGCTCAACAAATAAAACATTTAGTTAACTTGAATTAGTGTAGCAATCGTTGTTAGGAAGATTGCATTGTTTAAAATATTAGAGGGTACCACAGGCGATTTATATTTGTCATGATAATTTGTCGCGACAATACCCACGATGAACAAATTAATTACACAGATTGCATGTATTTTTACTAGAACAGAAAATATTCAATAACAGGAATACCTATTACAGCCCTAAGAAGCCACCCCATTATTAATATAATAACAAATCTCTAATACAGATTTGTAACAATCTATTTTAATATGAAAATAGACCAACTAAGAGATGAATAAAATCGTTATTTTTAATATTTGTTTAAATATTTTTTGCTAGGTTATTAGCCAACCCCGACTACAAATAACAACTGTTATTTTGGTTAATTATATTGCAACTCTAAAATGAGCTTATTTATCAAGTAATTCATAGTCCTATGCACAATGTTATCCACAGATTTTGTGGATAACAGACATCATTGCATTATTAATGTAAAAATATTAATCTCGCTCTGTATAAGGAGTATATTAATTTTTTGACGTAAAAATAAAAATGAAGAGATAATTTATTAAAAAAAGTTATCCACAGAAAGAGTGGCTGGGGGATTTATAGAATTGGTCGTATATAATAACAAAGAAAAATTTAAAAAACAGTCTTGACAGAATATTTTTATAAAAATTTTTTTAAATTGATTTTTATTTTAAATAGGTAATTTCTTTTTTAATACAATTGCATCTTCAATATTGTTATCTTCTATGTAGTATGATGGCTTAATTTCTATTTGTTTAAAACTCATACTCTGATACAGATGTAAGGCAGCTTTATTACTGGGTCTTACTTCAAGAATCACATGATCAATATACTGTGACTCGGTTAATGAGGAAAGTACTCGCTGCAAGAATTGCCGCCCATAACCTTGTGATTGGAAAGGTTTAGCGATACAAAAATTTAAAATATGACAGCAATTATTACTGTGTCTGGAAATAATATAACCACAAATCATTGGGCTATTTTCTCTATTTACTTCAAATACTCGACAATCATATCCTACCCGCACACAATCCCTTAAAATGTCTCTATCCCAAGGGGCAATATGCACTTCTTTCTCAATTGCATAAACGATATCAATATCTGATTCAGCCATACGTCGAATATTAAAAGTCATCCTTGCTGCTCCCAAATAAATAAGTTAACCTGGCAACGAAGCAAATCCTGGGTCGAGAACTCTAACTTCCAAAGTTGGCTTCGTCATACCCAGGCTATATATTACATATCATTCAGTATTTTTTTTCTTTTTTGGCAAATAAAGATCAGTAATTGTTCCTTCAAATGCCTCTGCTGCTTGAGCAATAGTTTCAGAAAGTGTAGGGTGTGGATGTATTGTCAAGGCAATATCTTCAACATCACAATACATTTCAATAGCCAATGATGTTTCTGCGATTAAATCACCTGCATTAATTCCTACAATGCCCGCGCCCAATATTCGATTAGTATCTGGACAGAACAATAATTTAGTCATCCCCTCTTCCCGTCCCATGCTAAGTGCGCGGCCACTGGCGGCCCAGGGGAAAGTAGCTTTTTCATAACGAATATCTTTATCTTTAGCTTCTTTTTCAGTTATACCTGTCCAAGCAATCTCTGGATCAGTATAGGCAACACTAGCAATACATTTAGGATCAAAGTAATGCTTTTTACCAGCAATAACTTCCGCAGCAACTTTTCCCTCTGGAATTGCCTTGTGCGCAAGCATTGGCTGACCAACTACGTCACCAATAGCAAAAATATGTGATACATTTGTTCTTTGCTGATTATCTACTTTAATGAAACCACGATCATCAACTTTTATTCCAGCTTTTTCTGCATCAATTGCACCGCCATTGGGTTTTCTTCCGACGGAAACAAGAACTTGCTGAAAGCAAAGAGGTTTGTCTGTTGCATGTTCACCTTCCATAGAAACATAGATACCATCTTTTTTTGCTTCTACGGCGGTTACTTTAGTTTTTAAAAGGAATTTAACTCCTTTTTTCTGCATACGCTTTTGCAAAACATTTACCAAATCAAAATCAGCACCTGGAATCAGCTGATCCATAAATTCGACAACAGTTACATCAACGCCTAAAGATGAGTAAACTGTAGCCATTTCCAGACCAATAATTCCACCACCTAGAACCAATAAATTGCCTTTGATGTCAGTGAGTTCTAAAGCACCTGTTGAGCTAAAAATACGTTTATCTTCGGGGATAAAAGGTAAATTAATCGATTCAGAACCTACAGCAATAATTGCATTTTCAAATTCAACTTCCAGAGAACCATCTTTAGTAGCCACAGTCACTTGATGACTACCTGAAAACTTACCTATTCCTGTAACTACTTCAACTTTACGTTGCTTTGATAAAGCTTTCAAACCGCCCGTTAATTTGGAAACTACGGAGTTTTTCCATGCAACAATTTTTTTATTATCCAGCTTAGGTTTACCAAAACTAACACCTTGCTCGGACATTTCATGAGCTTCATCAACAACTTTAGCAATGTGCAATAATGCTTTAGAAGGAATGCAGCCTACATTTAAGCAGACACCTCCTAGTGAATCAAAACGCTCTACCAATACAACCTTTTTTCCCAGATCTGCCGCTCTAAATGCCGCTGTGTATCCACCAGGGCCACTTCCTAACACAACGACATCTGTCTTTATTTTATTAGCCATTACAAGCCTCTTTCATTTTAGATATTATAAAAAACTAGAGTAAAATTCGTCTTATATCACTTAAACACGCACAAATAAAACGAGTAAAACGTGCCGCCTCTGCACCATCTATAACGCGATGATCATAGGATAAAGACAAAGGCAACATAAGTCTTGGTTGAAATGTGCCCTTTTCATAAACAGGTTTTATTTCCGCACGAGATAATCCAAGGATGGCCACTTCAGGACTATTCACTATTGGCGTAAATGCAGTACCACCAATTCCGCCTAAGCTAGAAATTGTAAAACATCCTCCTGCCATATCTACCGGCATTAAGCCTTTATCTCGAGCCTTAGTACTTAATCGTGTCATTTCAGTTGCAATTTCAACAACACTTAACGTGTCAACATTTTTAATTACTGGAACTACCAAACCGTTAGGTGTTTCTACTGCAATACCTATATTGCAATATTTTTTATAAATAAGATTGGTACTCGTAGCATCTAAAGACGCATTAAATTGAGGAAACACTTTTAGCGCTTTACTCACTACGGCACAAACAAATGCAAGCAATGTGAGCTTATATCCCTTTTCTTTAGCATGCTCTGCTTCAGACTTTCTAAATGCTTCGACATCAGTAATATCTGCTTCATCAAACTGCGTTACATGGGGGATTGTTATCCATGAACGATGGACATTAACACCAGTAAGCTTTTTAATTTTATTAAGAGGCTTGGTTTCAATTTCACCAAACTGAGTAAAATCAATTGTTGGATTAGATGGAATACCGAAAGATCCCTGACTGGGTTGCTCACTTAAACGAGCTTTCACATAAGTTTGTACATCTTCTTTAGTAATACGATCTTTGCGACCCGTACCTTTAACTTCTGTCAAATTTACACCAAACTCTCGAGCCATGCGTCTTACAGCAGGACCTGCAGCAATAATTTTTGAAGACTCAGTATCAACAAAAACAGGTTTCGGTGAAATCTCTTCGCCTTTTTTTGTTGGCTCTTCTGAACTTGATATTTCAGGAGCACTTACTGGATCATGCTCTGCTGGAGTTGTTGCGCTTTTTTCAGCTTTTGACTCATTTTCTGCAGCAGCTAGAAGGATCAAATCTCCTTCAGATACCTTATCACCTACTTTAAGACTCAATTGAGTGATTTTACCTCCAATGGGAGAAGGAATCTCCATGCTGGCCTTGTCTGATTCCAAAGTAATAAGCGGTGTATCAATTTTGATTTGGTCGCCTACCTGAACCATAACTTCAATCACGTCAACTTGGGTTGCACCACCAATATCAGGAATTTTAACCTCTTTGATACTTTCTGATTTATTTTCTTGCGCAACTTTAGTCTTATTTTCCTCTTTATTTTCAGATTCTTTTTTAGCTGCTTGAGATTTATTTTCTTTTTCGGTGTCTGACTTATTTTCAACCGTGGCAAAAAGAATCACATCGCCTTCGGACACTTTATCTCCTACTTTAATATTCAGTTTTGTGACCTTCCCTGCAACTGGCGAAGGAATCTCCATACTGGCTTTATCTGACTCCAAAGTAATAAGTGGTGTATCGATTTCGATCTGGTCTCCTACCTGGACCATTATTTCAATCACATCAACCTGAGTCGCTCCACCAATATCAGGAATCTTAACTTCTATTTCGTTTGACATGTCTTTCCTCAAAAGATTACTCAGTATATTCAAGTTATGACTGTAATGGAAACACATTTAAATCTGTGTTGCTTACTCCACTACAATCACATCTGGAATTACTCAGCCTACTATATACTTTCTAATGATTAACTGGATTCAGTTTATCGGGATCAATGTTATATCGCTTTATTGCATCCACGACTTTGGACTTATCAATACTTCCTTCTGCAACTAAAGCATTTAATGCCGCCAAAACTATAAATTTAGCATCTACTTCAAAGAAATGGCGTAACCGTTCACGTGTGTCACTTCGTCCATAACCATCAGTACCCAAAGTTACAAAATGATTAGGTACGAAAGGTCTAATTTGATCTGCATATATTCGTAAATAATCTGTTGCAGCAACTACAGGGCCAGGTCTACCTTTTAATTGGGTAGCGACATAGCTTTTTTGTTCTTTTTCTTGAGGATGCATTGCATTATAACGTTCTACAGCCAACCCATCCCTTCTTAATTCATTAAAGCTTGTTACACTCCAAATGTCTGAAGTTACAGAATAATCATCTTTTAGCATTTGAGCTGCTTTGATTACTTCACGCAGTATGGTTCCACTTCCCATTAACTGGATATGCTGCTTGGATTTTTTCTTACTTTCTTGCAATAAATACATTCCTTTAATGATGCCGTCTTCAGCTCCTTCAGGCATATCCGGATGCATGTAGTTTTCATTCATTACGGTTATGTAATAAAAAACATTTTCCTGTTTTTCATACATACGGTACAAACCATTTTGAATGATCACAGCAAGTTCATATGCATAGGTAGGATCATAAGAAATGCAGTTTGGAATTGTTGAAGCATATAAATGGCTATGTCCATCTTGATGTTGTAATCCTTCGCCTGCAAGGGTTGTGCGCCCAGCAGTTCCACCTAACAGAAAACCTCTGGCCTGCATATCCCCTGCAGCCCATGCCAAATCGCCAATACGCTGAAATCCAAACATCGAATAGTAAATGTAAAATGGGATCATGGCCAATTTATTTGAACTGTATGAGGTCGCTGCTGCAATCCACGAACAAAAAGCCCCTGCTTCATTAATTCCCTCTTCAAGGATTTGCCCATCTTTAGCTTCGCGATAAAACATAATTTGTTCATGATCTACAGGTGTATAAAGCTGACCTACTGGAGAATATATACCAATTTGTCTAAATAAGCCTTCCATTCCAAACGTCCTGCACTCATCAGGAACAATTGGAACGATACGTGAACTGATCTCCTTATTTTTCAGTAACACTGAAAGAATACGTACAAAAGCCATTGTAGTTGAAATTTCACGATCGCCTAGTCCTTTAGTAACAGATGAGAAGTCAGCCAAGGCAGGAACCTTAAGAGGTTCTGTTTCTGTTGAACGTGCGGGTAAATAGCCACCCAACATTTCTCTTTGCTTTTTGATGTAGCTTATCTCAGGACTATCATCTGCCGGTTTATAAAACGGGATATCTGCAATTTGGTCGTCACTGATAGGGATACTGAATCGGTCTCTGAATGCCTTCAATTGCTCTACAGTCATTTTCTTTTGCTGGTGTGTAATATTTTGCCCTTCACCCGCAGCTCCCATTCCATAGCCTTTAATTGTTTTTGCTAAAATAACAGTTGGAGAACCCTTATGCTCTACGGCCTTAGCATAAGCTGCATACACTTTTTGAGGGTCATGACCGCCTCTATTTAATCTCCAGATCTCTTCATCTGTATAGTTTTCAACCATTGCCTTTAACTCTGGATATTGATTAAAAAAATGTTGCCTTACATAGGCACCATCATTGGCTTTGTAGGATTGATAGTCACCGTCAACACATTCTTCCATACGCTTTTGCAACCAGCCCTCTTTATCGCGTGCAAGCAATGGATCCCAACGACCACCCCAAATAACTTTTATTACATTCCAACCAGCACCACGGAATAAACCTTCAAGTTCTTGAATAATTTTGCCATTGCCACGAACCGGACCATCGAGTCTCTGTAAATTACAATTTACAACAAAAATAAGATTATCAAGCTTCTCACGCGCAGCAATGCTTAAGGCACCTACTGACTCAGGCTCATCCATTTCACCATCGCCAAGAAAAGCCCATACTTTTCTATCATCCGCTTTGATAAGGTGCCTATTTTCTAAGTACTTTAAAAATCGTGCTTGATAAATAGCTTGCAATGGCCCCAATCCCATAGATACTGTAGGAAATTGCCAAAACTCGCTCATTAGCCAAGGATGGGGATAAGAAGATAAACCATCCACCTCTACTTCTTGCCGGAATTTACTTAATTGCTCTTCAGTAAGTCGTCCCTCAAGAAAGGCGCGTGCATAAATACCAGGAGAAGAATGGCCTTGAATGTAGATCAAATCCCCGCCATATTCACCCTGTGAACCCTTAAAAAAGTAATTAAACCCGGTTTCATATAAAGTAGATGAAGAGGCGTAAGATGCAATATGACCACCAAGCTCAGGAGCATATTTTCCTGCCCGCAACACCATTGCCACTGCATTCCAGCGAATCAAGGCACTAATGCGCTTACCAAGACCTTCATCAGGTGGCATTTGCTTTTCTTCATGAGGTTTAATTGTGTTTCTATAAGGTGTATTAATTGAACTGGTTAAATTAACTCCTTCTGTATTTGCTTTATTAAGAAGCTGTTTTAAAAGAAAAGTGCCTCGCTCAGGACCATCATTGATTAATACAGCTTGCAGGGCATCCAGCCATTCACGCGTTTCTATAGGATCCAAATCTAAATAAGTTTCATTTGCCATGAAAGTGTTCCCCGAAATCTATTAAACACAGTAAGGTACGGCCTGTAATTTTTTTGGAATTACACCCGTGCAACCTTTCTTACAAATTGCGAAATCTGATAAGCAATCGCATGTTACTTTGCGGCATTGTAGTGGATCACGGTAAGAATTCAACTCACGCATCACCTTTTTACCCTCAACTCTTTTTTCATGCACATATTTTGCAAAGTTTTTTTCAGCAACCCTTTGTGACATATAAGAACAATTGGGGCAATTATTAATACAATTTTGTCTACAAAACTCAAAATGCCGTACACAAGTCATATTGCATTGTGCCAATGCCTGCGCTTTAAGTGCATTTTGCTGCACTCCCTGACAACCCCAAAGTCCTAATATTATAGTGCAAAAAATCAGACGCGAAAAAGAATTCATATAGGTCGTATCCGCAATAAATAGTTATGTAGATTAAATGCTTCAGTCTTTATACTAATCTAATCAAACTACAGCCAGGTAATTAATGTAAATAAAGCAATAAAAACCAACATAACAATAATTGCATGTTCAACCAAACTTTCTGCAAAAGGCATAGGAATTTCTTCCTCTTCATTTGTTCTAACCGCTAACAACCCGCATACACGCAACATGTCATTATTCATATCAGGTTTTGCAAGAAAGTAACTGGTAAACGAGGATAAGCCGCGTTGAAAATTTCCTACAAGTAAAAAAAGTAACACAGCTAGTCGAGCAGGTATCCATTCAAGTAAATCGGTTACTTCATTTGCTTGCTCACTAACATCATTAACATCATGGCATAAAGTGATTAATCGATAAACTAAGGCTCCAATGGGGCCAGCAATGATATACCAAAATACAAGAGAAAATAATTGTCTATTGACTAAAATAAAATAGTCTCCTACGAGCTCCTGATTAGTCCTAGTATCTGATTGTACTATTGGATAAAAGACATTTTGAGGGCCTAGGCAATAAAAGAAGATTATGATACTTAAAAGAAATCCTATCAAGCCAAATACTAGATGATGCAGCAATAGGTAAATTATCGCTACAAGGAGTACAATAGGAACTATTATTAAAGCCAAAAGCACCCAAGGATTAGTAAAAAAATTGTGTTTATTGGTGCCCATTTTTATCTTTTGGCAATAATCAAAAAACCAATAAAAGCGCTGGTAAGAAATAGAGTGAATCAAAAAACGTTCGCTCAATAAGCACAGCAATATAACTAATAATTTCATTATTTAATCCTTACGCATTTTATCAGAGAGTGCTATAGGGGTTGGGTATTTCAATACAACAAAATACGATGAAACAATAAATGTTAAAATAGTAGTTGCTTGAATTAAATTAGATGCTTTATCCGAAATAAGCTCGGTACTTAAAGCAATACTGGCAACAAGTAATGAAAACTCACTCGCTTGTCCCAAACGAATACCCACCTCTTTCGCAACATGCTTTTTTTCACCGGACTTACCAAGAAGCAAATAAAATAAAACCGGTTTAAATAGTAAAACTAAAAGAGATAAAATAAGCGCAGGAATAAGTACTTGCTGGGCTAATCCAAAATTAAAAGTCGCTCCGATTGAAAAGAAAAACATCACCAGAAAAAAATCTCTTAGGGGTTTTAGGCTCTCAGCAATAAAAAGAGAAATAGGACTTGCTGCCAGAGCTACCCCTGCTATAAAAGCACCGATATCTTCTGAAAGACCTATTTTTTGTGCAAGAACAGACATCCCCAAACACCAGCCAATTGATAATAAAAATACATATTCCTGAGTTCTATCAAAACGAGCCAGTAATCGGATCAAAACATATTTCTCAACAGCAAAAGCAAAAAGAATCAATGCAGGTAAATCAATACACACTAAAATGAGATCATCAATCGAGAAACCACCCGATTGCTGTGCTCCGTGAATTAAGATCAGCACGATGATTGCAATAACGTCTTGCATTAATAACACGCTAATCATTACTTCGCCAGTATGCTGGTGGTGCAAGATGGTTGTCGGTAATAATTTCAAGCCAATAATGGTGCTTGAAAACATCATTGCACAACCCACAATCCATGACTCAGCCACAGTTAAGCCAAAAAACCTGCTGATCCAATATGAGGTTACAGCAAAAAGAACAGAACTAACCAAAGCAATCCATGTTACCTTCTTTAACATATGGACAAGATTTTGAGGTTGTAAATGCAGTCCGAGTAAAAACAATAGGAAGACTATCCCAATTTCACCAATTTGCTTGACAATAGTCACATCAGATACAAGTCTTAATCCCCATGGTCCAAAAACGGCTCCAAGAAGAATATAAGCAACCAATAAAGATTGTTTGGTATAAAGAACCAATGTTGAAAGAAATGCAGCGCCTGCGAAGATTAAGAATATTGTATAAAATACAGAGCTTTCATGCATTGATTGAGTACCTCAATAATATATATAACCAACCTTGTTTTTGAAATTCTAACTCTGATAAAGTGCAATTAAAATAAAAAAATTGAATTCAAAACAGACATCTATTGCACTTCATAAGGCTACAGTTTTATTAGGCTCTGTTTACAATTTCACTTTCTTGACCAAAATAGCAAATTATATACAGACACTAACATATTAATTCTAATGTTTTGAAAATTTGACTCAATAATTTTATCCATTAATCCACGAATTAGCTATTAATAATTCCATAACAATCTAAATTAAAACGGAAAAAGATCCTTTCACTCCATTAAGTGCTAATTTACGCTTCAGACTATCAGCCATATTTTTTGAACCAAATGGCCCTACTCTCACAATGTAATGTTGCTTATAGTGCTCAATATACACTGGAGATGGAGTAATATGAGTTAATTTTTCTTTTAAACGTGTTGCCAGAGCTTCCGTTGTAAAAGCACCTGCTTGAAGATAATAATGTGTTTTTCCAGCAGGTCCCATTAACGCTTCAATTTCAACAGGAGCTGTCCCCTTTGGAAATACACCAAGTTTTAAAGCTGCAGCATAGGATAAATCGATAATCCTATTAGAATGAAATGGGCCACGATCGTTTACTTTAACGACTGCAACCTTTCCATTGTTCAAATTTTTAACTCTTACATAAGTAGGTAAAGGCAGTGTTTTATGAGCGGCAGACATCACATACATATTATAAGGCTCACCACTGGATGTTCTTTGTTTGTGAAACTTTGTTCCATACCAGGAAGCAATACCTCTTGCTTTATATCCTGTTGAGCTTTTCATCACTTTATATGATCGTCCATCAACAGAATATTCGGATATATTACCATATCGACTTAAAGGTTCTCTGGAAGGCACAGGCTCTTTGAAACTAATGTTTCTCAATTTAGTAGGTGCACCATCTTGAAGTTGAGCATATCGATTTGTTTTATTTTTATAACGATTATATATTGAATTATTCGTACTCTGTGTTTGTCGTGTAGACTTTTTTGTTCCCGATGTTGAAGAATCAAAAGACTGATTTGTAGGTTGGCAGCCTGTTAATAAAATTGTCACGGCAATAAGTATCTTTCGCATATTTTCCAGTTCGAATAATTATTTTCTGGCTAATATACAGAAATATCGCATAATTTCGAAGATTTATTTTAACTTGAAAAAAATTTCATTATTTTTCATCTGCTATTTTGTTGCCAACAAAAGGCTGTGATACTATATTCTCATTTTTGCAACTGGATTAGATAACAACATGACAAGAGCAACGTCTATTTTATTAACTACACTGTTTATTATTACCTTATTTGTGCAGTCAACCAATTCCATGGCAAATGAAGGTTCATTGC
This sequence comes from Legionella tucsonensis, assembly GCF_001468035.1. Lineage (GTDB taxonomy): Bacteria > Pseudomonadota > Gammaproteobacteria > Legionellales > Legionellaceae > Legionella > Legionella tucsonensis. The sequence goes on along the minus strand of NZ_LNZA01000001.1, from coordinate 1,198,883 downwards.
CTAATAAACCTATTGCAGATCTTGAAAGACCTTCTCCAACAGTGACAAATAAACCTTTAGTTACTCCAGCACCTCCAATTCTTAATGCGAAAGCGTACATATTGATTGATGTAAACAGTGGCAAAATCATTGCTGAAAAGAACAGTGAAGAACGCCTGCCTCCTGCCAGTTTAACAAAAATGATGACTTTATATGTGATATCGAACGCACTACATCATGAACAAATTCATCTTACGGATAATGTACGAGTAAGTCGTGAGGCATGGAAAATAGGTGGTTCACGCATGTTCATCAAAGAAGGCCAACAAGTTCCTGTAGAAGACTTACTTAAAGGGATTATTGTTGACTCAGGAAATGATGCCTGTGTTGCCATGGCAGAACATATTGGTGGAACTGAAAATTCATTTACTGATCTTATGAATCAGCAAGCTCAAAACCTTGGAATGAAAAACAGCCATTTTACTGATAGCACTGGTTTGCCCCACGCTAATTTATATACGACAGCAAAAGACTTAGCGATTCTTGGTAGAGCATTAATTATTGATTTCCCACAATACTATGATTGGTATAAACAAAAATGGTTTACCTACAATGGTATTCGTCAGCCTAATAGAAATCGCTTGCTGTGGCGTGATAATCAAGTAGATGGTATAAAAACTGGTCATACAAATGAAGCAGGATTTTGTCTAGTATCTTCTGCAAAACGTGACAACATGCGTTTACTTGCTGTAGTCCTCGGCGAGCCAAGTGATTCTTCCCGTGCAGATGATAGTGAAAAATTACTCAATTATGGTTTCAGATTTTTTGAAACCCACCAGCTTTACAAATCAGGAAGGTCAGTTTCAGAGCTTCCCCTTTATAAAGGACAAATTGATAAAGTAAGCGTAGGTTTAAATACAGATCAATACATCACCATCCCCACTGGCCAATATCAGCGTCTTAATATTTCCACTAAAGTTCCTTCCTTCCTTGAAGCACCAATTAAAAAAGGTGATAAAATAGGTGATTTAGTGATTCAATTTGATAATAATGTCGTATCAACTCAACCACTATATGCCTTGCAAGATGTTGAATCAGGTGGCTTTTATACACGAAGTAAAGACTCTATACGTTTAGCCTTTAAGCGCTGGTTTGGCTCCTAAGACTTAAATAGGATGGAAAGATGACAAAAACGACTTTAATCGAATTTCCCTGTTATTTTCCTATAAAAATAATAGGGAATAATTCGCCCGTCTTTCTAGAGGAAGTCAGACAAATTACCTCCACTCACTTTCCCCATATTAAGGAGGATGCACTGTCTCATAGAATGAGCAAGGACTCTAATTACTTGGCAATAACAGTCACTGTTTTTGCTGAAAATCAAGACATACTTGACGCATTTTATAGAGCCATTACACAGCATCCAGAAGTAAAAATGGTTCTATAATGAAAATACGACAGCTAGGTATTCAAAACTACAACGATGTTTGGCTGCTAATGAAAGAGTTTACACAAAAGCGTGAAACAACCACTCAAGATGAGCTTTGGCTTTTAGAACATTTTCCAGTCTATACTCAAGGACAGGCAGGAAAACCTGAACACATACTAAATCCTGCTTCCATACCCGTGGTACAATCTGATCGCGGAGGGCAAGTGACTTATCATGGGCCAGGCCAGCTTGTTGCATATGTTTTAATGGATATCAGAAGAAAAAATTTAGGGATAAGGTCCTTAGTTGGTAAATTGGAACAGATATTAATATCCATTCTTGCACAATATCAAATAGAAGGTTCTATTCGTTGTGGTGCACCTGGAGTATACGTAAATGAGCAAAAAATAGCTTCAATAGGCTTAAGAGTAAAAAACGGTTGTACTTATCACGGAGTTGCGCTTAATGTCGATATGGACTTAAAACCTTTTTCAGGAATAAATCCTTGCGGATTTGCAAAAATGGAAATGACTCAAATAAACCATTTTGTTCCTGACGTACGAATGGATTCAGTCAATCAACATTTTGTGCAATATTTTCTGCAACAATTTTTTCCCTGAAAAATATGAATTTGTTCGTAGAATATGTACAGCCGCTTACTAACTGGTTGCAACAAAACCCTCACTGGTCTTTATTCATTACATTTCTTATTTCCCTAACTGAATCCCTGGCGATTGTGGGAAGCATTGTACCTGGCAGTGTTACAATGACTGCTATAGGAATACTTGCTGGCTCAGGAATTATGCGTATTGATCTTACATTATTAGCAGCAATATTAGGTGCGGTTGCTGGTGATAGTCTAAGTTATCTTTTAGGCTATTATTATAGCGATCGATTGCTTGAAGTTTGGCCGTTTAGTAAATACCCTAGATGGATACAATATGGCAAAGATTTTTTTGAAACCCATGGTGGAAAAAGCGTATTAATTGGTCGTTTTGTTGGCCCATTACGCTCAATTATTCCAGTTATTGCTGGAATAATGCATATGCAACAATGGCGTTTTTTTGTAGCAAATGTTATATCTGCAATTGGTTGGTCTATTTTGTATATAATGCCTGGTGTGATAATAGGAGCAGCCAGTCATGAGCTATCCACAGAAAGCGCTACACGTTTATTTTTATTAATACTCATTTTGCTTGTAGGAATTTGGTTATTGAGTTTGTTTATAAAATGGACAATCAGGTTATTAAGCTCCATTTTAAAAATATATTTACATGATTTTTGGTTAAAACTAAAAAATAATTCACTGTTAATTTATGTGTATGATGCGTTTACACCACAAGCTGAAGCAAATCATTATCACACTGCGTCTACTGTACTCATAACAGTACTTTGCCTGCTTTTTTTTCTTATTCTTTTAGGATTAACAGTTACGACACAATGCCTTACTCTTATTAATCTTCCAACTCATTTGCTTTTACAAAGTTTTAATACCCCAATACTAAAAGTATTTTTTATCTACTGCACTCAATTAACATCTCCAATAACAATACTCACTCTTTTTATTATTTGTTGTTGTTGGTTTATTTATAATAAAAATAGGGTAGCCGTTATTCATTTATGCAGCTTGATTTTTTTTAGTAGCTTTATAGCTCTATCACTTACCTACCTTGTGTATAGCCCCAGGCCTCCCGGGCTTGTAGTTGTTATGCTAGGCTCTTCTTTTCCTGCAATTAACCTACTGATTGCCACTGCATTGTATGGATTTATTTTGTTTTATATAAATAAGAGTACTCATGCCTTATTTACAGGTGTGCTTAAATCTATTGTATTTACAATTCTGGGCTTTAGTGGTTTAGGATATCTCTATTTGGGGGATTACTGGCTCACAGATGTTTTTGCATCCTACTTTTTGGGCACCACAATTTGCTTAATCCATTGCTTGATTTATAGAAAATCAAATATTTTTATTAAGAAAAAAACACATTCATCATTAATAATTTTTCCGCTTTTTATCGGTATTTTTTTATCTTCATTAACATCCACATATTTTAATTTTAAAACGTTATCTTATAACCATACTCCCTATCATAAAAAATTTACTTTGAACGAAAAAACATGGTGGGAGCAAAAAAAAACCATTCTCCCAATTTATCAATATAGTAGAGTAGGGAAAAGAATCAGTTTTTTTAATCTTCAGTTTGCAGGTGACCTGGATGTACTACAAAAAAGCCTGGAAGAAAATGGATGGCAATCACATGAAGATTCATTTTTTACCAATTTGCTTATGCGAATGAATCACCAACCAAACAGTATTAAGCTCCCACTATTAACTCAATTATATGAAAACAAAGCGCCCATGCTAATTATGACCTATAAAGATCAACAAACAAAATTAACACTTGAGTTAAGAGTTTGGGAATCTAATTATAATTTATTAAAATCGAATCAACCATTATGGATAGGCAGCATTCACCCATCGAGTCGCGCAAACAAACAAAGAAGTAATCTTGGTTATTTTCCTAATTTAATTAATCCATTGAATTATATGTTTAAAACTAAGAACCCTTTTACAGTCAAACAAATAAAATTTCCTGACACTGAAATTAAGACAACAATATATCCTACTCAACCCTACTTAACACTTATTAAAGAAAAAAAAGAAGCTCATACAACTTTAAATATGAACAAAAAAAATATTGATGGTATTAATATTAGTTCTCATAAAAATTAAGCAATTATTATGTCTTTAATATATTTCATTCTGAACCGAAAGTTGTCTGATAATTAATCTTTTGGAAATATGTCTCTTGGTTATGATCCTATCAAGCTCTATTGAGGTTAATCATTATATCTATACAGATATAAAAATAACTGTTATAACTACATAGTTTTAAAGTAAACACCATCTTAATTTTGAGAGTTGACTCAAATGTACACACTGGGAAAATTAATCCAAAGTCTTTTTCCATTAATTGCTCTAGTACTCTTTATTATTGGAACTAAAAAAAACTCTATTTATTATATCATTTCATCGCTTTGGCTTAGCCTTATTGCTGCACTCATTCATTTTCAATTCTCAGGAAATCAAATTTTTGGAACCTATTTTGGCTATCTTAATGCAGGAATATATTCATTTAATTTACTTATTTTAGTCCTTTCCCTAATACATGTCATGTCACATTTGAGTATTAATGGTCCTGCCTTTAAATACACCAGCACATTTATTAATGCATTTTTAGTCGTAGGAACGTGTGTTGTTATTAGCAACCTTTGGATTAATGCTTTTTTTATAGAAAATAAGATGGAAGGGACACCTATAATGCAAGTAGCTCTCTTTGAAAAACCTGAGTATTGTGAGAACAAATATGTTTTTTATAAAATAGATAAAGACAGTTTAGTATCCTATCTTTGCCCCAATCATTATGGTGTATTACCGTCTGTAGGACATTTAGCAACAAGCCCAGATTTCATTGCTGCACAATTATCACTACCTTTAAAAAACAAATTCTATTGAAACAAAGAAATAAGAGTTAAACATATTAATCGTTCCTTAGTAAGGAATGATTAAGGACTACTCAGCTTATGAGTTTGGTTTAATTATTGCTCTTAGAGGTTAAATTGTTCTTTGAATTAATATTTGATAAGATTTCAACAATTCATCACTTTAATATTTATATGAAACAGTTACTTGCCTTTGTCATAATGATTTTAAGTTTCAATTGCTATGCTATGGCGCCCAAGCTCAATTGGGATTACGCTGTTGATCGAGCAATAAAACGCTATGGATTACGAGTTGAACCTCAACTTAAATCTTATTTCTCTAAATCAGGAGTAAGCTATCCTCCACGTGATGTTGCTTTGCTTGCTTTTAAATCAGAAAGAAAAGTTGAACTCTGGGCTAAAAATTCCAATCAAGTCTGGAAACATGTTCATGACTATCCTTTAACCGGATTTAGTGGTCGGTTAGGGCCTAAGTTGCGTGAAAATGACAAACAAATTCCTGAAGGTGTTTATAGACTGGTTAATTTTAATCCTTTTAGCAGCATGCATTTATCAATGATGATTAATTATCCCAACAATTTCGATAGACAAAAAGGTTATCAGGATGGGAGAAGAAATCTAGGTAATAATATTTTTATTCATGGGAAAAACTTATCTGTAGGCTGTTTAGCAGTAGGTGATCTTGCTATAGATCAGCTTTTTATTTTAGCACGTCGTGTTGGCCTAAGTCATATTCAGGTAATTATCGCACCCAATGATCTACGTAAGAGCAAGCCTTCTACCTCGAATTTTGCTCAACCTAGATGGCTTCCTGAATTGTATAACCACATTGCGGAATCACTGAAACCATTTGGTAAAAATAAATATGCGGCATAACAATCAGCATTGCATTCTGAGTTCAGCGCAACAGAACCCAGGCAGGCTACGAGCTATTTTTTAATATCAATTATTCTTTAGGCAAAGAAGCTAAAAACTCAGTTACCTCTTTAGGCGTTAATTCGTAATACTGCCCACGTGACAAATATCGTGGCATAGTTAATATGCCATAGCGAATACGAATCAATCGACTAACCTCCAAACCTTGTGATTCCCATAAGCGTCTTACTTCCCTATTACGTCCCTCATTTAAGGTTACATGATACCAAGAGTTCGCTCCCTCTCCGCCTCGAAACTCCAAACGAGTAAATTTAGCAATTCCATCTTCTAACTCAACACCCTTTTGAAGATTATTTAAAGCATCAGGACTAATTTGACCGTGAACTCTAACTGCATACTCTCTTTCTAACCCATATTTTGGATGCATTAATTGATTGGCTAAATCACCATTATTGGTAAAGATAAGCAAACCTGAAGTATTCAAATCCAGACGACCTACCTGAACCCAACGCCCCTGTCGTAAATGAGGCAGATGATCAAAAACTGTTTTCTCAAATTTAGGATCATGACGGCTCGAGATTTCACCTACAGGTTTATGATAAAGCAAAATACGTATATTTTGTCTTACCTTAAGTGGATTAGGAATTAGTTTTCCTTTTACCGTAATTTTATCTTCAGCACTTGCTGAATCACCTATTTTTACAGGTTTCCCATTAACTTGAACCCAACCATTTTCTATCCAACGCTCCATTTCACGTCGAGAACCAAGGCCAGCCTGGCTTAGTATTTTTTGTAACCTTTCGCTGCTCATTCGGTAATACACTCTTCATTAGGATTATGTAAAGTCAATGCTTCCGTAACCTCGGGTAAGGTAGGAAGTTCATTTAAATATTTTAAATTAAAATAATTCAAAAACTCTCGTGTAGTTGTATATACAGCGGGCTTACCCGCAACATCTTTATAACCAGAAATACGAATCCATTCTCTTTCCAATAACGTCTTTATTATTTGACTGCTAACTGCAACACCACGGATCTCTTCTATATCTGCTCGTGTAACGGGTTGCTTATAAGCAATAATAGTTAGAGTTTCAAGTAAAGCCCGAGAATATTTAGCTGGTTTTTCAATTTGCATGCGTGCAATCCATTTACTATATTCTTTCTTAGTCTGTATGATAAAGCCTGTTGCAACTTGCACGATCTCAAATGATCGAGATAAAAAATCCTCTTTTAAGTCATTAATAATAATTCCTAAATGTTCCTTAGTAGGTCTTTGCCATTCATCAAAAACCTCTAATAGTCTATCTAAAGAGATCGGTTCGTTAGAACTTAAGAATATTGCCTCAACTATGTTTTTTAGTTCTTTTTCGTCCATCTTATGCCGCCCGTAAATGTATTGGCGAAAATGTTTCATTTTGGGTTATTACAATGAGCGATTGTCTCGCTAGCTCTAAAATAGCCAACAGAGAAACAACCAACCCAGTTCGTCCTTCTTTAATAGAAAACAATTGGCTAAATTCCAAAACATTGTGCTCCTGGAGGAGTAACAAAATGTTACTCATGCGTTCACGCACAGACAGCGTTTCACGCGAGACCTGATGATGGCTTGTGTGCTCTTCTCGTTGCAATAATGATTTCATGGCTTCAACTAAATTCTCAAGAGTAACTTCAGGATGAACTATTATTCGCTCAAATTCAGATGGATTTACTTGAATAATAAAATGATCTCGTTCTTGCCGAGGAAGTGCATCAAGTAACTCCGCTGCAATTTTAATTTGCTCATAAGCTTGAAGTTTCCGTACTAGACTCATACGAGGGTCTTCTTCATCCTCTTCATTTGCAGCAGGAGACGGTAATAACAGTCGCGATTTAATTTCTGCGAGCATTGCGGCCATCAATAAATAATCAGCGGCTAATTCCAAGCGCCTACACTCCATCAATTGAATGTAGTGCAAATATTGCTTGGTAATGCTTACAATCGGAATATCTAATATATCAATATTCTGTTTGCGAATGAGATATAAAAGCAAATCGAGTGGGCCGCTAAAGGAGTCTAATAGTACCTCAAGTGCATCTGGGGGAATAAATAAATCATCCGGAAACTCTGTAAGTTCCTTCCCATCAACTACTGCTTTTACTTCCGATTTGTTTGATAATTCAATATCCACGTTAAAAACTCATTCTTATTAGGTTCCTCACAGATATACCTTCAAAGATCGAACACACATCTATAAACATAATAGGGATAAAATAAAGCGAAACCAGGACGATATAATGTTTTATCCAGGTTTTTTTAAAGATATCCATACGACATCAAGCATTAATAATCGAGTCCCATAACCTCTCGAACTGTACTCAAATTTTTACAAGCCACTTCTCGCGCTGATTCACTTCCTTCAGAAACAATTCGTTTTACAGAACTTAAATCAGACTCATATTCAGCAATTGATTCCTGGATGGGTTGTAACTCTTTGTTAATCGCATCGACAATCGGTCTTTTACATTCAATGCAACCAATCCCAGCAGTACGACATCCTTTTTGGACCCAATCTTTAACTTCGTTATCTGAGTAAGTTTTATGAAATTGCCAAACCGGACATTTTTCTGGCTCACCAGGATCAGTTCGTTTGATTCGAGCAGGATCAGTTGGCATCGTCAATATCTTTTTCTCAACCTGCTCAGGAGGCTCTCTGAGCATAATTGTATTATGATAGGACTTGGACATTTTTTGTCCATCAAGACCAGGCATTTTTGCTGTTTCTGTAAGTAGTGGATAAGGTTCGGGTAAAATAATTTTACCACTTCCCTCTAAATAACCTAATAGGCGCTCTTTATCACCAATGGATAAGTTAGGTTGATCTTCTAAAAGAGCTTGTGCTGTTTTAATCGCTTCGTGATTTCCATGCTCCTGAAACTGTCGACGTAATTCACTATAATATTTACTGTTCTTTTTTCCCATTTTTTTAATTGCTTCAGCTGCTAATTCTTCAAAATTAGGTTCCTTACCATAAATATGATTAAACCTGCGGGCAATTTCTCTAGTAAGCTCAATATGTGATACTTGATCTTCACCAACAGGAACATAATCAGCATGATAAATCAGTACATCAGCGCTTTGTAAAAGAGGATAGCCTAAAAAACCATATGTTGATAAATCTTTTTCTTTTAATTTTTCTTGCTGATCTTTGAAGCTAGGTACTCGCTCTAACCATCCCAAAGGAGTAATCATAGATAAAAGTAGATGCAGTTCGGCATGTTCAGGAACCCAGGATTGAATAAATATTCGTGATAAGCCGGGATTTACTCCACAAGCCAACCAATCCACGATCATATCCCATAGATGTTTCTCTATAAAACCAGGTTCATCATATTGTGTTGTTAAACCATGCCAATCAGCTGCAAAAAAAAAGCAATCATACTGATGTTGTAATTTAATCCAATTTTTTATTACGCCATGGTAGTGTCCAAGATGTAATCTACCACTGACTCTCATTCCAGAAACAACTCGTTTATTGGAACTAAATAATGCTGACATCAATATCCTCTTTTATAAAGATTAATTAATTATGGACAGTTTACTTTTCGCTTTCTTGATCTAAAATGAGCTGATTTTCGAGCTCCGAAGCACAGCATACACGAAAGTATGTGGGCATTGGAGCACAAAAAATCAGCTCATTTTAGCACCAAGATAGTAGAAAATGAAAACAGTCCTATCTAAAGGGTTCAGGATCACCTTTACCTTCTCTTACTATCACTGGATAATCACCAGTTAAATCAACTACTGTTGTAGGTTCTTGACCACAATGACCACCATCAATTACCAAATCGATTTGATCTCCCAAAATATCACGTATCGCTTCAGGTTCACTCAATGGAGCCTTAGCACCAGGAAGAATTAAAGTGGTGCTCATTAAAGGAGCCTCAAGACATTCCAACAATGCAAGTGTAATCACATTATCTGGAACACGTAATCCCAAGGTTTTTCTTTTTGGATGCAACATTAAACGAGGCACTTCATGCGTTGCATTAAGAATAAAAGTATAAGCACCAGGTGTGAATGCTTTCAATAATCGAAATATTGGATTAGATACTCTGGCATAAGTACCAAGCTGAGATAAATCACGACATACAAGAGTCATATTATGATTTTTGTTCAATTGCCGTAATCTTCTAATACGCTCAAGTGCTGCTTTATTACCTAATCCACAACCCAAAGCATAACCTGAGTCTGTAGGATAAACAATTAATCCACCTTCCTCAATAACATTTACCGCCTTCCTCAACAAACGAGCTTGCGGATTATCAGGATGTAATGCAAAAAACTGACTCATAAAGTCCCCTGTTAGATGTTCCATTCATGCCAAATAGGTGTACAGTTTACTGGTAGCTGTTTTTGACGTCCAAGATTCACGCGCGATGCAATATCACCATGATAATCTGAGCCAGAAGAAGCTAACAAATGGAATCTGAGGCATGTTGCGGCCATTTCATTCACTTCAGTTACTGTCATTTCACCTGAAACCACCTCTATTCCCACTCCCCCAGTCACTTTAAATTCGTTAATTAACTCATGCAATTTGGAACGCGTCAATCCGTATTTAAGTGGATGAGCTATAACTGCCTGACCATCTGCGGCAATAATACCTTCTACTGCTTCCTGAATGCTAATCCAAGGAGTAGGAACATAGGCAAATTTACCTCTGCCTAGAAACCGTTTAAATGCGGTGCCAAAATCATGAGCTTTACCTTCATTAACAAGAAGCTTTGCAAAATGAGGTCTTCCCACTCGCTCATGGCCCGCCAGTTCGCATGCTTTTAAATAAGCATCTGAAATACCGAGTGAAGCTAATGCAGTTCCAATCTGTTGAGCACGTAGTACCCTGCTTTGATTTTGTCGTTCAATCAGCTCAAGAAGGTCTGCAGTATGATTAATTTGGTAACCTAGAATGTGTAACTCATGCTTTTTCCATCGGACACTAAGCTCGATACCATTAATTATTTTTATTGATGTTAAAGAAGCCGCTTGCAGTAACTCTGGATAGCCTGCAACAGTATCATGATCTGTAAGCGACAGACACCTGATTTGTTGATTTTGTGCTCTTTGTATTAATTCTGTTGGACTTAAAGCTCCATCAGAAAAATTGCTATGGCAATGAAGATCGATCATGAATTACTGTTATAGCAAAAAAAAAATGATTGTAGCATAAATCTTGCAGATGATGAGCTTTCTGCACTATTCTTGTGTACCTATACATCATTGCACAGTTAAAAAGTATAATAAATACTATACTCATATATATTACTTATATTAAGGAAAACCAAAAAATAATGATTCATAATGTTCATCATGTTAAATTATGTCGAAAATCAATTGCTGCACGAAATAACAAACAAGCTGATTTTCTCGATGCAATTGATCGATCTGACATAACTTTTGCTGTTGGCCCTGCTGGAACGGGTAAAACTTATTTGGCTGTTTCTAAAGCCATACAATGTTTTGAAAAAGGTGAAGTCCAAAGATTGATTTTTGTAAGACCAGCGGTTGAGGCTGGAGAAAAATTAGGGTTTCTTCCTGGTGATTTAGTAGAAAAAGTTCTTCCTTATTTAAGACCTATTTATGATGCACTCTATGAAATGATTGGTTTTAAAGAAACACAAAAACTGATTCAAACAGATATTATCGAAGTTTTACCATTAGCGTTTATGCGCGGCAGAACTTTAAATGAGTCATTTATCATTCTTGATGAAGCACAAAACACAACTATTATGCAAATGAAAATGTTTTTAACTCGTATAGGTTTTGGCTCCAAAGCTGTAGTAACCGGGGATATGACCCAAGTTGATTTACCAAAAGGTATTGATTCCGGACTCGCCCATGCAGTAGGATTATTCAAAAAAATACCGGAAATTAGTATTCATACTTTCACAAGTCGTGAAGTAGTGCGGCATCCGTTAGTATCTAAAATTGTTGATTGTTATGATAATGCATCAACAGGAAAAAAATAAATGAGTTATTATATCGATATTCAAAACGCAACTAATGAGCCACTCTCTGTATGTGATGAAGAATTAACACGTTTGGCATCGCTGGCTTTAAGGGATTATCAAAAAGAAGCTGAGCTCACTATTCGTTTGGTTACGACAGAAGAGATGATCCACTTAAACTATACATACAGAAAGCAAAATAAAACAACCAATGTATTGGCATTTCCTAGTGATTTACCGCCTGAAATTCAATTGGAGTGTCCACTATTAGGTGATGTTATTATTTGTCCACAAGTCGTGTTAGAAGAAAGCAAACAGCTTAAAAAAACTTTGGAATCACATTGGGCATTGATTTTGATTCATGGAATCTTGCATTTATTGGGCTATGATCATATTAAGGAAGATGAAGCAGTCCTAATGCAATCTCTTGAAATTAAATTATTAGCTGAACTCGGATTTCCTAATCCTTATGACGCAGAGGGTAATGAACTTGAATAAAGAGGAAGACAGTAGTACGTGGTTCGCTCGGTTTAAACAGTTTTTGCAAGGAGAACCACAAAATCAAGAGGAACTTGTAAGTTTATTAAGAGACGCTCAAATTCGCTCTCTTATCAATGCTGAAACTTTAGCAATGATCGAAGGCGCTATTTCTTTCTCCAAAATGCGTGTCAGAGACATCATGTTGCCAAAAAATCAGATAGTTTGCATTAAACAAGATGATGAATTTGGCGATATTATTAAAACAGTGACCCAAACTGGTCATTCAAGATTCCCGGTGATTGCTGGAGACTCAGATGAAATCATTGGGATACTGCATGCAAAAGATTTATTACGCTATCAATCTATTAACATTGATGCCTTTGATTTGCTGGATATATGTCGTCAGGTTACTTTTGTTCCTGAAAGTAGACGCTTAGACAGCTTACTCAGCGAGTTTCGCAGCAACAAAAATCACATGGCTATTGTTGTAGACGAATATGGGGAAGTTTCAGGATTTGTAACTATTGAGGACATTATCGAACAGATAATTGGCGATATTGAAGATGAATTTGATATCGATGAAGATGCCTACATTAAGGTACATGAAGACGGGCATTATATTGTTAAAGCCCATATGCCTATTGATGAATTTAATGAACAACTCCAAGCAGGCTTTAGTGATGAATTTTATGATACAATAGGCGGAATTGTAATGAATAGTTTTGGTCGTTTACCTTCACGAGGGGAAACCATTACGATTGATTCTTTTGAGTTTAGGATTATTAATGCAGATGCCAGAAGAATCAAGCTGATGGAATGTATTGATAAACGCAAGGCATAATGAAGTATGAATGGTAATATCCTTATAATTGATGACGATATAGAGCTGACCGATTTATTAACCCAATATCTGGAGCCTGAAGATTTCCATGCTATTTGTGTTCATGACGGTGAAAGCGGGGTAAAAAAAGCCTTAAATCAAACTTTTGATGCAATTATTCTTGATGTCATGTTACCTAAACTAAACGGTTTTGAGGTATTAAAAGCTATTCGCGAACATTTGGAAACTCCCGTCCTCATGTTAACCGCCCGTGGAGATGATATAGATCGTATCGTAGGTCTGGAAATAGGCGCAGACGATTATTTACCCAAACCATGTAATCCACGTGAACTGGTAGCTCGTTTACGTGCAATTTTAAGACGTACTCAAAAAATCCCTACATCAAGACCCATTATCGAGCAACATAATATTGTAGTTGACTGTTCCAAGCGTCATGTAACTATGGGCGGAAATTATCTTGAACTCACAAATGCTGAGTTTAATATTTTAGAGATGCTTATTAAATCACCAGGACAAGCATTTTCAAAAGAAGAGCTTACAGAATATGCTCTTGGCAGAAAATACACTGCGTATGATTGTAGCATCGATGTGCATATCAGCAACTTAAGAAATAAATTAGGAGATAACCCTCAAGGTGAGCCTATAGTTAAGACCGTTCGTGGATTTGGATATATGTTTAATGCGTAGTTTGTATTGGAAAATTTTTATTTCCTTTTGGTTAGCCACAATACTTATTATTTTTACTACCGCCTGGGTAATCAGTCATATTGTACAAAAATCATCATTACCTGCCCAAGAACAATTATTTATGGATAGCTACGCGAATGCAGCGGTTGCAACTTATGAATCAGGAAGACAAACTGCATTATTAAAATGGCTAAATAAAATTGGTATTTCACGCCATATGTCAATTTATTTGTTAACCAGTACTGGTGAAATTATTGGAGCACAAGCTGCACCAGAAAATGTAAAAAAAGTTGCAGAAAATCTGCTCCAGGATCAGCTAAGTGAAGGTATTTTAAAATCAGAGAAACTCATTGTTAGTCATGAAATTTTATCAACTTCAGGAAAATTTTACCGGCTTGCTGCAGTGAGTGAAAAACCCATCTATCATTTTGTCGATGTTCCCTGGGCTGGCCTTGCCATTCGCCTCACCTTAGCAATATTTATTAGTGGCCTTATTTGTTATTTATTATCGCGATACTTAACTCAACCGTTACGATCTTTGGGAATGGCAGCTAAATCAATTGCTACTGGAAAGTTAAATACACGTGTTGGTCATTTAAGAGGACATCATAATGACGAAATAGATCAATTAAGTCATGAATTTGATCGTATGGCAGAGCAACTGGAAACGCTAGTCAGCTCAAAAGAAAGATTGTTACAAGATATTTCACATGAATTGCGTTCCCCTCTTGCTCGCTTGCAAATTGCTATTGAATTAGGACGCAATAAAACACTTCATTTAGCAGATACTGAATTTAATCGCATGGAACTTGAATGCTCCAGGTTAAATGCTTTAATTACTGAAGTGCTGGAATTTGCTCGTTTGGAAAAATCAACAACTGATCTTAACTTAAACGAAATTGATCTTTCTGCTCTTATATTCAATATCATTAAAGATGCCAATTATGAATTTGGAGAAGAGTTGCCTCGAGTCGAAGCAGGAATAATTGAACCGTGTTGCTTATTAATCGATGAACGTCTAATTCACAGAGCAATAGAAAATGTAGTTCGCAATGCGTTACACTACTCACCTGTCAACGAACATGTTGTTGTTTCATTAAAACATGATGAGACTAAAGAACATATATATATTGATATCCGTGATAAAGGTCCAGGTGTACCTGAAGGCCAGCTAGAAAAAATATTTAATCCATTTTATCGTGTAGACACATCAAGAACAAAAAAAACAGGTGGATATGGTTTAGGATTAGCCATCGCTTTTCGTGCAATTCAATTACATCATGGTGAAATCACAGCATTGAATAATCCTGGTGAAGGACTACTTGTACGAATTATTCTTCATTCAACACCCAAGATCAAAAATGAAGCATCTGAATCGAACTCAATTATGGATATACAAACCGCATAACATCTGATATGAACTGGAACTGTTTTTTTCTGTCTAATTAAGATACAATATGCCAGGTAATATAAGCATTAGGATTACTTTTATATGACCATAGCCAAGAAACTAGATAAAGCAAGCGGTATCTTTTTCTTCACTGGCTTTTTGCTTTCAAAGCTCCAGTATATTCCTTTTCCGCTCGCATCAGCTATTTTTAGATTCGTTTCACTGGGAATCTATTCGCTTGCTTATCTCTCTTGGCTTACAGCATCCCTTCTTCACCGAGATCATCCAGTGAACTACCGCAAATGGTACGGTTTTGCGCAAGTAAAAGAGCAATTCCTTTTGTCCTCATTTGTAGGGTTCACTGCAACAGTACTCAGTGTCGCAGCCGTTTTTATACCTGTTCTGTTTCCTCCAGCAGCTTGGCTTTTCCTTATTGGTAATGCAATATGGGCAATTGGAGAGTATCATAAATTTAAAAATCCACCGACAGATGATGCCAACTATTCTTCGACACGACAAAAAAATTATGTATCTTATGCGGTAACATCAACCTCTATAAGCCTGGTTGCAGCAATTGCAGCTACCCTTATATTTGTCTTTCCACCCATGGCAATACCGATTACTATTTTTTCTCTAATCATTTGTGCAGGACTTGGTGCATTAGCATTTGAATTTTGGCTAAATTGTACTTTTGGGAATCATAAACCAGATCAAATTCCAGAAAGTTACACAGAAATAGGTGATAGCTTAGGACTTTCAGTTACTCAAGAGCCTTCTAACTCACCAGAACCAGGCTGCTTCAACTGTTTATTTCCCAAGCCAATAAAAAAATCTTCTAACTTAATTAAATTGTCTTCTAATACTATTGAATTACTTGATATTGAAGAAAATCAAATAGAGCATAGTCTTCAAGGCAAGACTCTTTTATAATTGACTCCTGTCAGTTTTAATCGAGCTTTATTTATGGATCCGACAATTGCGAAAATGATTTCAAATGCACATAAGGCGCTTACCTATTCTTACTCGCCCTACTCAAAATTTAGCGTGGCCTGCTGTATTTGTACCGATAAAGATAATTTATATACAGGCGTCAATGTAGAAAACAGCTCTTATGGTTTGGCAGTTTGTGCGGAATCCTCTGCAATTTCAGCCATGGTTTCTGCAGGCGAGCAACGTATTAAAAGTATGGTTGTATTGGCAGGAACAAATTTATTATGTTCCCCTTGCGGAGCATGTAGGCAAAGAATTTATGAATTTTCAACGCCTGATACCCTGATCCATCTATGTGATAAAAATTCAATATTGCATAGCTTAAAGATTAGTGAACTCCTACCATTGGCTTTTAAATTTGATTGTAACTCTTAAATTAATAGGAATTTGTATGACAGATACTGTACCAAAGCAGAGCTATGCCCATTTAGCGGCAAATTATATTAAAAAATTATATCCTTCATTTAAACCTACCATAGGTGTGGTATTGGGATCAGGTTTAGGTAAATTCGCTGAGGAGTTACACGATTCGATTTGTATCAGTTACGAAGAACTACCTGGATTTCCCAGAATAACAGTACAAGGCCACGGTGGTAATTTAATTTTTGGATATTGGAATAATGTGGGTGTTGTATGTTTACAAGGTAGAGCTCATACATATGAAGGTCTTGAAAATTATGAAACAGTCAAAACATATATTCGTACATTAAAACTCTTAGGATGCAATTATTTCATTGCTACTAATGCCTCAGGCTCATTAAGAGAGGATGTTGGCCCAGGTGAATTAATGCTTATTTCCGATCATATTAATTTACAGCCCAGTAATCCTCTAATTGGTCCTAATGATGATGCGTTTGGTCCAAGATTCTATCCTTTAGACAATGCTTATGATAGAAAAATGCGTTTTGATTTATTATCCATTGCGGCAAAAAACTCAATCCGGCTTACAGAAGGAGTTTATATCTCTGTGCTCGGCCCGCACTATGAAACAGCCGCTGAAATCAGAGCATTTAAACTTTGGGGAGCAGATGCTGTAGGGATGTCCACAGTTCCAGAAGTATTGGTGGCAAATCATTGTGGTATGCATGTAGCCGTTATTGCTATGATTACTAACTATGCTACAGGCCTTTCGAAAACAGCCCACAGCCATGAATCTGTAATTGCGATGGCCGAAAGTGCTGCAGAAAAACTTAATTTCATTCTAAAACAATACATTGCGAGTTTAAAGTGAGTTTAGAGACCAATTTTAACGAGGTTATGGAAGCATTGCTCGACGGTTACTCTAAGAATACAATTACAGCCAAGCAACTGATCCACTCTATTGATCTTACCTTATTGAATGAATACGTGACTGTTGAATCACTAAATCAATTAAAATACAGTGCAAACCAAAACCAGGTGGCCGCACTATGTGTTTATATGCAACATTTAGGTCAATTCTCTTCGCAAAATACCATTAACTTAGCTACAGTGATTAATTTTCCCCAAGGAACTGAAGATCCGGCTGACTCAGTTGCTTCTATAGAAAAAGCAATTCAATTAGGTGTCGCTGAAATTGACTACGTCTTTCCTTATCGTATTTATCTACAGGGACAAAAACAAAAAGCTTTAAATCAATGTCAGATTATTGCCCAATTATGCAAGGAGCAAAAACTTGTTTTAAAAATTATTTTAGAAACGTGTTCTTTTCCTAATATCGAAACCGTTTACAACGCAAGCAAAGAATTAGTTGAATTAGGATGCGATTTTATTAAAACATCTACAGGTAAAATCCAAACAGGAGCATCTTTATCAGCAGCATTTGCAATTTTAAGCGCTATTCGAGATACAAGTACTTGTTGTGGAATCAAGATTTCAGGAGGCATTAGAAAACCGCAGCAGGCTTATAATTATGCAAAACTCGCAGAGTTAATGCTTGACAAGCAAATTAATAAGAGCTGGTTTCGAATTGGTACCAGCAGTTTATTGGAAGAGCTGTTAAAAATAAATTAATTCTCAGTTATACTGCGCGAGGCCATAAAATTAATGTTAACGTGATCCGGATAGTTCCCTATTTTGATGAAAGAAACTCTAAATGGGTATATTATTTCGATCATATTTCTAACAACTGGAGTTTAAGCCCCTATGAATCGAAAAAACTTATTTAAGTCCGTTTTAGTATTACTTTTTAGTTTTATTTTATCCAACTGTAACAAAGCATTACCTCCTGGAGAGTATGATTCAGCTGAGGTAGGCAAAGTTAAAAAAGTAATTCCAGGCACAGTTATTTCAAAACGGCCTGTAAATTTGCGTCGAAACACGAGCAATATTACTAAAAACACAAGTAATAGTTTTGAGGACCATGACTACAGTCAATCTCATGGCGTTGAGTATGTGATTAAATTAAATTCAGGCGGAATTATTTCTGTAGTTCAGGCGGAAGATCTCAAGCTAAAAACGAAGCAAAAAATTCTCGTAATTTATGGAAGAAACACACGTGTTGTTGCAGATAATGGTAGCGAGACCTATTAAAACCTGGACTCTATAGAGTGTGCTAACAATTCCCTTAGTACTTCTACATACCTCCTACTTACCGCGATCTGTTCGCGGTATTCGGTGAATCGTTGAAGCAGCAGAGAACTATGAAGATACTATGAGGTTCAAAAATATAACTTGCACCGATTAAGCCCCCCAACACTATAAGCAGCTCTTACTGCTGTCCCATGCTAATGGCTAACCACATTAATGCGCCATAATACACACTGACAATAAAAGCTTTAAAACAATCCTGAGGTACTCTTTTGCTAATCAATTTTTGTTGGTAAATCAAAACCATGCCTGCCGTAAACCAAAAAATATAAAACCATAAATTTATTTGATTCACCAATGCCCAGCATAGCCACAAACTATGAAATAAACCTTGTAATAAACCAATAATCATTCGATCGTAATGAGCAAAATAAATTGCAGTAGACTTCACGCCAATTCGTAAATCATCTGCTTTATCAGCCATGGCATACATCGTGTCATAAACAAGGATCCAGGAAAAATTGATTAAAAATAACAAAAAAAATTCACCATTTAAAGGAAGATCTAATGCAACATAAACCATAGGAATTCCCATAGAAAATGCTAAACCCAAGATCAATTGAGGAGCATCCAGAAAACGCTTACAAAAAGGATATAAGAAAGAAATAAATAATGCGACAAGTCCGAAATAAAAACAATTTCGGGGTAACTGAATCAATATAAATAATGCGGCGAAAAGCAAGATTATTAATAAAAGAAAGGCTTCAGGCAAACTGACTTCACCAGAAGTTAATGGTCTTAATTTAGTGCGCGCGACATGTTTATCGATATTTCGGTCTGCAATATCATTTATTACGCAGCCTGCGGCGCGCATAAATACAGTACCACATAAAAAAAGGATAAAAAGTCTAAGTGTTGGTACCCCTTTATTTGCTAACCATAAAGCCCATGCTGTTGGAAACCAAAGCAATAAAATTCCCGCAGGCTTATCAAAGCGCATTAACCGCCAATATGCATTCCATTTCATGAATTAATACTCTCAAGTTCAGGTAACATAATTTCAGCCAAATAAAATGGTTCTTTTTGCTGAAATAAAAATTCTGCAAGCCGAACCCAAAGCACGCCTCCAACAGAGTCCAAGTTTCTTTTTACCCAATGAAATTCCAAACAATGTTGATCAATTGGGTAATTGATTGACTGAACACGATACACCCTATCCTCGTTAAAGATTAAATTTTTTATCGATTCATTTTCCAAACGACCAAAAAAAGCGGGATCAAGATCATAACATTTTTTAGGAATAATACTTCGCGCGTACCAATAAGTAATATTGTGGCTTTTCATAATAATTTCACGTTGGAAAATCAAATTATCTTGAATTTGCAAAAAGTGTTTATCCCACCAATCCGTATTCATCCAACATTGGGAAATCAGCTCAACATGTGCATCATCCTTAATTTGCTGCAGTTTATCGGTTAATGAATCTTGATAATTAAGCCACTCTGAAAGTTGTTCAGAAACTTGTGCACTTATTGCAAAAATAGAATGGGTATTAATAGGCATGTGTTTCAGTTACTATTAGAAAATATATTTTAGCAAGATCTTACAAAATTAACACATCAGCGACAAGTTATTGCTAATTCTTATTCTACCAAGTCGATTTAATATGATAACAACCTGTTCATGGGTATCTTTATTGATTAAAATAAAACGTCCATTACTAATTGCCTGTCCTGGATGAGTTGAAAATACAATCTTATTAGTTAAGCTTACTCCTTCCCAATTCAAATCCCAACGAGGGTGACTCCATTGCCATTGATAAATCAACTCAATTTTATTTGTTTTTTTATTTAAAAAATTCAAAACCATACCCTTTGACCAACTGGATGAAATATCTAGAGGTGCAAGATATACGGAATTACCAAGGATAATAGCCTGCATCTTGGCATATTGTATTGCAGTTCGCAGTTCATCAATGAGTGCTTTCTGCTCATTTTTTCTCATAAAATAAGTATATGAGCCAATCCCAACTATTGATAAACTTAAAAGCAATGATATGGTTATCAATAATTCAAACAGCGTAAAGCCTTTTACCTTCATAAACAAAACTTATTCCCTATTTGCGAGTTACGAAATAAAGTATCATAGTTTTATGAAATTACTAGAGGCTCTTTATAATATGCCTTTATACATGCTACGCCCTGCGCTGGTAAATCATCTCGTGGATAAGATAGTATTTGTAAATAAGCTCTATTACATACTAAAAGAAAATGATTCCTCAGACTCTATATCATCGTAGTTATCCTCGCAAAAAACTCCATTAATAACTCTTTGCATAGGTTCACTTCCTCGGCTCAATGAACGAAGCAATCGAGGATGAATTTTAGAATCCTTACGCAATAAACCTAATATGCGTAAGCTTTGACTAAAAGATAAATCCCAACGAGCAAAATACTCTTCTTTGTATATGTTTTTATTGCTGCTATTAAGCAAATCCAGTAATTGAGCAAATGCCTCATATACCTTCTCACTGGGATTTTCTTTCAATTCTTTTAATAAACTAATTGCGATATGAAAAATTACATGTGTTTCATTGCGAATTTTTGCAAAATGATTCAAACACGTAAAAGGTGCTTTCAATGAAAAGGAATGACGAGCAAAATCAAAGATTTTTTTATCTGTACTGTCGTTGAGTAAATCTTGTGATAATTTTAAAAGCACAGGGTATACAGCAAGTAGAATCTTATGATTATCATTTCCAATGGATGTAGATGAAGTATTTGGCATTATTTCATTGCCAAAAAAAGTTAAAGGACTCTCATCTTGTTTAGGACTTTTTTGTGAGGCAGCATTTGTACTGAAATAAAGGCTCCGCAGGTCTTCAGCTTGTTGCATTAGCTCAGTTCGATTAGGTGCAGTAGATTCCGCAATAAGTCGATATACTATTTCAAACCAGTGCTTATCACCTCGATAACAACAGTAAGAGAGCAATTCACCCAAAGAACTAAAAGTCGTATACATAAATTCTTCATTTTCATATTCTTCAGAATCATTTTTTCGATAACGCATGTTCAAATAATTGTTTGTCTCCTCATAACCTGCATCGATCATTTGTTTTCTTGTTTCTTCTCCTACTGTGAATGATGAGCTTGATACATTATCGACATTGATCACTATAGATTGACATGCATATTTTCTCAATTTCAAGCGATCTTTCTCCCAGCCACTCGCCGGATCACTAACCCCAGTCAGCAATCTATAAATCCAATTTAATACAACATTTTCTCTATAAACCCTATCCATGACCCGATCTATGGCCTTTCGTTCAGGCCCATCATCAAACTTGACTGCTAATACTTTTAAGTTATTACCATATTCTGACTCGAGTAGGGTTGAATGATCATCAGAAAAAGGCTCAGTAGGAAAATTATTTAATATACCACCATCATTATGTTCCTCCCCATCAATAAGCGTTGATCTATAGACTATAGGGAAGCTTGCAGATGTTTTAACTGCCTCGCTTACTTCAAAATTTGGTGAGTGTAAAAAGGAAAAATATCGAGTTGTACCTTGACGTTTATTTGTCGCGGTAACCACTAACTCTTTTCCAATCCCACAACCAGGGCATTTTTGACGGATTGCTTCTAAAGTAGCAAAAGTAATTTTCCCTTCTGGATATGGGATTTGATATTCGGTAACAATTTGATTCAATTTATGGGTAATTGCGTAATCAAGCGCTGTCTTTAGTGAGTGTGCTTCAGAAAATCCGTTAATATTGATATCAAAATGAACTAAATGTTCATGCTTGAAATATTTGAATAATTCTTCAATTTCAGACGCAGAATAACCCAAGTAACACAATAAAGCCATAATGGCGCCTGCTGAGCTTCCTGCAAATTTATCAGGGTATATTTTGGCTTCATTTAACGCTTTCCAGACCCCAATATGCGCAAAAATTTTTGCACCACCGCCACAAAGCACTATATTTTCAATATTGGGTTTTCTTTCTCTAACCAGAATCTCATGTGATTTTAAAAATCGGAAAATCTCAATTTTCTTTGTTTCATATAGCGATACTACTTGTTTCTCTTTAATTGATTTACTTTTGACTTTTTCGTCATTTATCCAGGGGAAAAACCAACTCCAAATTCGAACATACCATGGTTTCAGTGACATAAAACGCTGCATTTTTCGATAATCATGCATTTTATCCAGTCGTTCTTGAGGATCAGATACTTCTATAGATTGTGGATGAGGACTTTTGCATACCGATTCAAATTTGATATTTTTTATGTTAAGCGCAATGAGCCTATCGACTAATTTATCAGTAATAAAAACTCGTTTGGTATTCCCTAAAGGCTCTTGCTGTGAATCATTAGGATCATTATATTTTGTCCCTATTCCTGGAACTAGAAATTGATTAAAACCAATTAATGTACCATGATTTCCATGACACATTTGAATACCAGTCAATTGATAATGGGATATATTTTTAAGTGATAAATCTAAATCAGTTATTCTCCAATGTTCTTGATATAGTCCCTGAAACCAGCTAACTATTCTCCCCCACCAGGTTAAGGCGACCTCGGAAGTAAAACCCCGATATTCATTTACCGTAACGCCACTTAAAAATACCTTGGTTTTATCCTTTTGATGTGGATCCAAAAACCATTGCTTAAACAACTCTCTTTTTTCATCACTTACACGGGTAAAATCAAACATTATTTGTTCGTTATCAAATAGATAGTTGCCAAAAGCAATTTTATTATCAGGTGGTAAACCATTAATTTGCAAGCGTCCTAAATAGGCCGTAATAATGATCTTTTTTAATAATTCCAGATTTTGAGGATATTGGTGTGCGTCAGATGCAAGCAACTGACTTATTACGTGTTGTGGTGTCATGACTTATCCTTAAGTTATGATAATCCATTAACATTCAGCAATAATTTAATCACTCCCAGTTGATGTATTGCTCAATTGATCTTGCTTTACTTAACTCGCTTACTTCCCTCCATTGCCACTTGTTCCAATTATACTATAACGATGCTCTTTATTTTATTATTTTTAACCATCACAAATATAATTAACACAAATTTATCAGAAATTAAATAGGGAAAATCAGCTCCGAATCGCTGCATTGACTTGACCTGTCTATATCCCAATGAATATTGCTATTTACAAACAAAGATAATTTTATACCCAGTATGAACTATATACTGCTAATCTATACTTAAATAAATCAATTATTGCTTTGTTGAGAATCCGAGATGAAAATTGCAGTAATCTTACCGAATGTGGAGCTTACGAACATTCCCTTTGGCCACTTACATCAGCTTGATCAAGTTGGCATTTCAAATATCATCATTTTGCTTAATGAAGATGAGCTTAAGAAGACACAAGCAACCAAGTTTGTGGTATTTGATGATACGGAGCCCCAAACGGTTATAGAGCATTATCAGTCTCAAAGCGACCGGTTAAAAATCGAGGTTATAAATACTGGGACAGCTACTACAGAGCAAGAAAAACTAGATTATTATCTAAAGCATGCAGAGGGACAATACAAACTCAATCTTTTTCTTTATAAGAAATCAATACCTTGGACAAGTAATGAATTAAGTGCTAAACCACCAGTAATAGAAACTACTGAATATTCATTTATTCCCTTTTTTAAAAACACTAATCGTAAAAGACTGCCTTTATTTCAGCCCCCTTGTTCTTCAGAACAAGCAATTAAACTTTTGCAACATGATTTAAACCCTTGCCTTTGCTATAAAATGGCTCAGTTCGATGTATTACATTATCAATGGCTGTTTAATATCTTCGTTGAATTAATCAGCCTTAAGATCAAATTGCATGAGGATAAAAATGCTAAGTTTTTATCCCAGCTGAATAAACTAATTAAAGATTTCAATAAAAATATAATTGATTTGGAAAAAGCAGAAATTGCCTTCGAGAAATCGCATAAAAAAGCACATTTCACTCTCGATGAACCCGATATAATCACACGATGGCAACATGATAAAAATGTGGAAAAGAGGATGAATCTCGATGAAAATCTTCCTAAATTAATAGCTAAACTAATCAATCTTTATGACAAACTAGTATCTCAGGAAAATCTTAATCTTTTAAATAAAACGGATGAGCCTGTTATTGAGGATGAGCTTGCACAAAAAGATTTTATTGAGCATATCGAAGGCAAGCCGTTTTAGCTAGCAAGTAATTGAGCCGATAGCGCCGTTGGCATTTTTTCATACACTCGCTCTAAATTAAATATTCTGTATACTACTTAAAATTTCATCTACAACGATTTCCGGGTTAGCCGCTTGAGTGATTGGGCGCCCTACTACCAGAAAATCACTGCCTTCTTCAATAGCTTGTTTGGGACTCATTACTCTTGACTGATCATCATTTGAATTACTCGCAAGTCTAATACCCGGAGTTACCGTGATAAATTGGTCATTACAAGAGCTTTTT
Source organism: Legionella tucsonensis (assembly GCF_001468035.1). GTDB lineage: Bacteria > Pseudomonadota > Gammaproteobacteria > Legionellales > Legionellaceae > Legionella > Legionella tucsonensis. The sequence goes on along the minus strand of NZ_LNZA01000001.1, from coordinate 1,173,741 downwards.
ATTATTTTCACTTCTTGAGCGGAACTGACTACACCGTCCAAACCTGATTCTTTAGTCAAAATCGCCAAATTTTTCACCTGATCAATTACCGGTGCCGTCACTCCTATAGCAGTTAGTTCATTTTGTTTAAAACTGGTTAAAACAGTTACTGCAATTAATATCGGTCTATTAACACCATAAGAATCAATTGCCTTCCTTGCAGCCTGCATCATACTCATTCCACCTGAGGCGTGAACATTCATCATCCAAACGCCTAGATCAGCTCCTGCTTTACACGCTTTTGCAACTGTATTAGGAATATCATGAAATTTTAAATCTAAAAATACATTAAATTGTCTTTTGATCAATTGCTTCACAAAACTGGTTCCAAGCAGCGTAAAAAGCTCACTGCCTACTTTTAGTCCACAACTTTTCGGATCCAGTTTTTCAACCAAATTTAAAGCATCGAGCTCATTATCGAAATCCAATGCAACAATTAATTTAGACGTCATTTATGCTATTGCCTCTTCTTTATGTACTTTTAGAGCACTTATTACTGCAGTAACAATTTTCATTTGTTCTGTTTCTTGCAAATAAGGATGCATGGGTAAGCTAATCACTCGGCTGCTTGCATACTCTGCATGTGGAAAATCACCCACCTCATACCCTAAATAGGCCATGGCTTTTTGCTGATGTAATGGTACTGGATAATGAACAGCTGTTGGAATTCCTGATTCTTGCATCGCTTTTTGAAACACATCGCGATTATTTACTTCAATAGTATATTGCGCATAAACACTAGTGTTATAACTATGAACAAACGGTGTTTTAACTAAAGGTGAAAGCATTTGGTCATAAGATTTAGCAACTCGTTGACGCATGATGATTTCATCTGGAAAAAGCTTCAACTTTTCAATTAAAACAGCGGCTTGAATTGTATCCATTCGTCCATTTATACCTATACGATTATGGCAATAACGTGCATTTTGACCATGGATTCTTATTTCAATAAGTTTTTGGGCTAACGCATCATCATTGGTAAAACAGGCTCCTGAATCTCCATAACCACCTAAAGGTTTGGATGGAAAGAAGCTGGTGCATCCAATCGTTGATAAAGCACAAGAATATTTACCTTTATAAGTTGCTCCGAAGCTTTGTGCTGCATCTTCAATTACCGGGATATCGTAGCGAGCTGCAATGGAATTAATTTCATCATGTTCAGCACATTGACCATATAATCCAACTGGCATTATTGCCTTGGTTTTACTGGTAATTGCAGCTTCCAACTTATTAGGATCCATATTATAAGTAAGGGGATCAATATCTACAAAAACAGGTTTGGCTTGACAAAGACTAATCACCTCTGTGGTAGCAAAAAAACTAAAAGGAGTGGTAATTACCTCATCTCCTGGCTGAATTTCCAAAGCCATTAATGCCATTAATAAGGCATCAGTTCCACTTGAATTAACAATGGCATGTTTCACCCCTATAAAATCAGCCAATTGCTTTTCAAACTGTGCAATTTCAGGCCCCATAATGTATTGACCATGATTCAAAACGTTTTTAATACTAGTTAAAATTTCATTTTCTATTATTGAATATTGTTTTTTTAAATCGATAAATTGCATCATAATCTCTTAAAAATTAGTTAATATCCTTCCAAACCATGGACAGGCTTCATTCTTCCCCAGTTTTTACAGCTGGGGCAATGCCAATGAAGATGTTTTCCGCCAAAACCACAATGAACACATCGATAGACTGGCTTATTGTCTAAAAATTTACTTGTTATATCATAAAGCATTTGTAACTTGTCACGTACTTTTCCGTGAGCAGACTCAAGATGCCAATAGATTAACTGATTTAAACCCCGAATTGATGGATGTTTGCTCAAATTATCTGCTACAAAATCTATAGCTGCATCCATATTTTTTTGTTGTCTCAAATACTCCGCTATTACAAAAATTACTGAAGCTCTGGGATTATCTTCTAAGGTCTCTTCAAGATACTTGACACACTCATCCATTGTATTTAATTCTTTATGACATATGACTAAAGGTTCAATAATTTCTGTCAAAAAATCAGCATCTTGTTGAGGTATACGTTTTAGTGAACGAATTGCTTGCTTGAAACGGCCTTCTTTCATTTCAAGGCTGGCATTCATTAAACTTGCTCGAACTGATTGATTGTCGACGGATATTGCCTGTTTAATACAATAAGCCGCCTTATCAATTGCATTTGTTTTTAATGCCTGATTGGCCATTTCACAATAATAATGCGCTGCTTGATTATGGAAACTTGTCCCTGTCGAAATCTCCAGCTTTTTAACTACATCTAAAGCTTTTTCCCATGCTTTTTCTTGTTGATAAATTGCTAATAAACCATGCAAACTACTTGTTTCTTTAGAGCCACCTAGTTCTACAACCTCTAAAAAAATTCGTTCTGCACGATCAAATAAACCAGCGCTCATATAATCCTGGCCTAGTGCCATTAAAGATTCTTTTCTTTGCAAAATGCTTAGCTGGGGTCTTGCGATTAAATTTTGATGTATACGTATGGCTCTATCTACCTCGCCACGACGTCTGAATAAACTTCCCAATGCAAGATGAGTTTCTACAGTATCGCTGTCAACTTCTAACAACTTAATAAAAATATCAACAGCCTTATCGGGTTGTTCATTTAGAAGATAATTTAGTCCAACAACATACTCTCTGGATAAACGATTGTAAAAAGTTGGATCTTCCTTGGGTTTACTACGATTTGCCATCCACCAACCAGACCAAGCAGCGGCAGGCAATAGTAATGGCCATAAATCAATCATTATTACCCTCCTCTGTGCACGTCAAGTTATAATAATAAAAAAACTAATGTTGATCTTGCAATGGAATTGATCGTAAGTTTTTAATTTCTTTTTCAGTTAATTTTAATTGGCTTTTAATTTTGTGGAGTTCCGCTTTTAAACGCCAGTATCGCCAAATAAAAAGTATAAAACCTATTAAAACACCGATGCCCAACATAATTGTCATAAGAACAGAGATAGGCATTGATATTACTTTAAAATAAAAATTAACGTCCACCGAAGTAGCATTTAAAGCAGCAAAACTAACGCCAATAATGATCAAAAGTATATAAATAACCAGCATTAATATGCGCATAAATTCTTCCTTTTTTGTTACCTGTAGCGCGAAGAAGCCCCAGGTTTTTCCAGAACACATAACAATAACCTAAGTTATACTTCGCGTCACTCAGGATATTAAAATATACAAACAAAAAAAAGCGTAGAAGAATCTACGCTTTCTTAACTAATTGACAATAAAGAAATTAATCACTCTCTTTACTTGCCATTTTTTCTTTCAGCAAATCACCCAAGGTTGTCGAAGCACCCTCGGTTCTAGAATATTTCTTAATCGCATCTGCTTCATCTTGAGCATCTTTTGCTTTTACTGAAAGAGTAATTGAACGATTCTTGCGATCAACGTTTATAATTTTTGCTTCAATCTCGTCACCTTCTTTGACAAGAGTAGTAGCATCATCAACACGCTCATCAGACAGCTCACTCGCACGGATAGTACCGGTAATGTCATCTGCCAATGTTACAGTAACTGTCTTAGGATCTACGGCCACAACAGTGCCTTTTACGATGGCGCCTTTAGTGTACTCATCAACAAAACTTGCGAAGTTATCTCCTTCAAGTTGTTTAATACCTAAAGAAATACGCTCACGCTCAGGATCTATAGCAAGAATAACTGCTTCCATCTCTTGACCTTTCTTGAACTGTTTTACAGCCTCTTCACCAGGAACAGTCCAGGAAATATCAGATAAATGAACTAAGCCATCAATATCTCCATCCAAGCCAATAAATATTCCAAAATCGGTAATTGAACGAATCTTACCGCTTACTTTTTGACCTTTAGTGTGGGTTGCAGCAAATTGTTGCCATGGGTTACCAACACATTGCTTCATACCCAAAGAAATACGGCGTCTTTCTTCATCAATTTCAAGAACCATAACATCAACCACGTCACCTAGAGATACTACTTTACTTGGATGTACGTTTTTATTGGTCCAATCCATTTCTGACATGTGGACTAATCCTTCCACTCCTTCTTCTATTTCAACAAAGCAGCCATAATCTGTAATGTTCGTTACTTTGCCTTGTAATTTTTTGCCTATAGGATAACGCTCTACGAGATCAACCCAAGGATCGTTACCTAATTGTTTCATACCTAAAGAAACACGATTTCTTTCGCTATCAAAGCTTAATACTTTTACTTTTACATCTTGGCCAACGGATAATACTTCACTTGGATGTTTTACACGTTTCCATGAAATATCAGTGATATGCAACAAGCCATCTATGCCACCCAAGTCAATAAACGCGCCATAATCGGTAAGATTTTTGACAATACCATGGAGTTCTTGGCCTTCATGCAGAGACTCGAGCAATGCTTGTCTGTCAGCGCTGCTTTCTTCTTCAACGACTGCTCGACGTGATACAACAATGTTATTGCGCTTTAAATCCATTTTAATTACTTTGAATTCAAGCTCTTTGCCTTCCAGATAAGAAGGATCTCTTACAGGTCTGACGTCTACCAATGAACCAGGTAAGAAGGCGCGTATAGTACCAATTTCAACAGTAAATCCACCTTTGACTTTCCCAGAAATAAGACCGGTAACTGTTTCATTGTTTTCATGTGATTTAGATAATTTACGCCAAGCTTCCTGACGTTTCGCTTTTTCTCTTGAAAGAAGCGTTTCACCGTAGCCATCCTCAACAGAATCTAAAGCTACTTCGACTGTATCGCCTAGACTAACTTCCAACGCACCATCTTTATCATAAAATTCTTCTTTAGGTACAATACCTTCGGATTTTAGACCGGCATTTAAAATGACATAATCACTATCGATACCGATAACTTTGGCATTAATAATGGCACCTGGATAAAATTGAGCGCCGGCAATACTTTGCTCAAACAATTCTTTGAAACTTTCAGACATGTTAATAAACTCTTTAGTAAAAAAATGAAAGAATGAGTTCCACTCATCTTTCCCCCAACAAACAATTAAACATATAACAAACGTTCATTAATTAATTTTAATACAATATTAAACACTTGTACAATGGACAATCTGGTTGTATCAATTTTCACTGCATCATCTGCAGGCTTTAATGGCGCATGCGTACGAGCAGTATCCCTGACATCACGTTTAGCCAATTCTTCTACAACCTGCGCGAGGCTAACATTAATTCCTTTTTCTTTCAACTGTAAATAACGTCTATTTGCTCTTTCCTCTTCACTTGCATATAAAAAAATCTTTAAAATTGCCTTAGGAAAGACCACGGTTCCCATATCTCGACCATCTGTAACTAAACCAGGACGTTGGGCAAACTTGCGTTGGCGATCAAGCAAAGCTTGCCTTACTTCCTGAATAGCAGCGATCTGAGACGCATCCTGGCCGCATTGTTCACTGCGAATTTCTGCGCTAATGTCTACATCATCCAAGATTACTTTTGTTTCATAATCATCAGAAGATGCAAAACGTAAATTTAGAGCGTGCGCGAGTGCAATTAGCTCATGCACTTCATTAAAATCGATTTTGTTTTTCCTAGCTGCATAAGCAAGAACACGGTAAATTGAGCCGCTATCAAGCATATTCCACTTAAGATGCTTTGCTAGTAATTGACATAAAGTTCCTTTACCAGTTCCGCTTGGCCCGTCTAGGGTTATCACAGGTACAGTGTCATTGTACATTATCAACAGTTTCCTCTATTTGTAATTGAAGTTCCTTTGCAGTTTCTACAAACAAAGGGAACGAGGTAGCTACATTGACACAATTTTTTATTGTAACAGGATCACTAGCTACAGCACCGGCGATTGCAAAAGACATGGCAATACGATGATCACCTCTGCTTTCAACAGTACCTCCATGTAAAGTTCCTCCTTCAATTATTATTCCATCATCTAATGCTTGCGCATGAATACCTAATTTTTTTAGACCATCAACCATGGCAGCAATACGATCACTTTCTTTAAAACGCAACTCACTTGCACCATGCAGTGTAGTTTGTCCTTGGGCACACGCTGCGGCTATAAAAATAACAGGAAACTCATCAATTGCAAGTGGAACCATATTTGCTTCAATCTTAATTCCTTTTAATGGTGTATATTTAATTCGTAAATCAGCGACCCACTCCTCGCCCAACTGACGCTGATCTAAAAGAGTAATATTTGCTCCCATTTCCAGCAAAATATGAATTATCCCTGAACGTGTTGGGTTAATACCTACATTACGAATAAGAATATCGGAACCAGGGATAATTGTAGCCGCAACAATGAAAAATGCCGCAGATGAAATATCTCCGGGAACGTATATCTCAGTACCTATACATTCATTTGCCGAGTTAATGATTAGAGTATTATCTGAGCGATGTACCGGATAAGAAAAGTTTTTGAGCATTAACTCCGTATGATCACGGCTTACACCTATTTCTATAATTCGTGTTTCACCCTCAGCATAAAGCCCTGCTAATAGAATACATGATTTTACCTGAGCACTCGCTTCAGGCATTACATAATGGATCCCTTTAAGATTTTTTCCTCCTTTAATTGTAATAGGAGGCTTACCATCGACAGTAGTGATATCAGCGCCCATTTGTGTTAGTGGTTTGCTAACCCGAAGCATGGGTCTCTTCAATAAGCTCTCATCTCCAGTTAATTGACTATCAAAAGATTGTGCAGTCAATAATCCTGCTAATAAACGCATGCTGGTCCCAGAGTTTCCACAATCAACAATCTTTTCTGGCTTTTGCAGTCCATGCTTACCAACACCGTAAATTACCACTTGTTGTTCATCAGGGCCTTCTATTGTGACCCCCATTGCTTGAAACGCTTTTAGAGTCGCCATGCAATCATCGCCATCGAGAAATCCATTGATAATTGTTGTTCCTTTAGCTATAGAACCAAAAATAATGGAACGATGAGAAATTGATTTATCACCAGGCACAGTGATTTCACCTTTTATTGAATGGACAGGTTTACTTATAAAATTATGTATTCTCACCGACTATATTCCTTTGCAAATTCAGACATGAATTCAATTAGTGCATCGACTCCAGCCATCGGCATTGCATTATAAAGGCTGGCACGAATTCCACCTACTAAACGATGTCCCTTTAAAGCATATAAACCTCTGAGTTGGGCTAAGCGTAGGAATTCATTCTCTAATTTATCATTTTTGAGTGAAAAGCAAACATTAACTATGGAGCGTACTTCAGGATTTACATGAGTAGTATAAAAATCTGTATCGTCCAAATATTGATATAATTTGGCAGCTTTTTGGCAGTTTAAGCGATATATTTCTTCCACTCCACCCTGGGCTTTCATCCAATCAAATATTTTATCCGCCAAATAGCAATTAAAAACTGGCGATGTAGCATATAGCGAACGATGTTCTGTTTGAGTTTTATAACTTAGCATTGTTGGCACCGGAGGAATAGGCATTCTTTCTAGTAAATCATCTCTTATAATGACTATGGTTAATCCAGCATTAGCTATGTTTTTCTGCGCTCCAGCAAAAATTAAGCCAAAATTTTTGACATCTATAGGCTCGGTAAGCAATGCTGATGTCATGTCAGCTATTAATGTAATTCCCTTGGAATTAGGAACATAAGGAAAGCGAACGCCATTTACGGTTTCATTTGGGGTATAATAAACGTAAGATGTATTTTCTTTTATTTTCCAATTTTTCGGTTCAGGAATCGATTTATAGCCATTTTCTTCATCATTAGCAATACAATATGCTTTTTTCAAGTGCAGTGCTTCAGAAAAAGCCATATGCGACCATATCCCTGTAACCAGATATCCTGCCTGTTCTTCTGGATTTAAGAGATTCATTGGAATCATGGCAAATTGAGTACGGGCTGGTCCTCCCAAAAATAAAACATGGTAATTTTGAGGTATAAAAAGTAATTCTCTTAAAGACTGTTCTGCGTGACTTAATAGAGCCGAAAATTCTGGGCTACGATGCCCCACCTCAAGAATAGAAACGCCGAGATTTTGCCAATCAAGAAATTCATTCTGAGCTTCCTTAAGAACAACCTCAGGAAGCATGGAAGGACCTGCACTAAAATTATAAACTCGAGTTGTCATCGCTGCTTTCTTCAATTCCAGTTTCATTATTGGACTCATTGGAGTCCTCACCCAAATCTTCAATTTTTTGCATACCAACTACTTTTTCACCTGGACTGACATTTATCAAACGAACACCCTGTGTATTTCGACCAATTACAGATAATTCATTAATCTTAAAGCGTACCAACGTGCCTTTATCCGTTATTAACATGGCCTCATCCCCATCAGTAACCTGTACCGAGCGTACAACCTTACCATTACGCTCACTTACTTGAATGGAAATCACACCTTGTCCACCACGTCCAGAAACCCGATACTCTTCGATTGAAGTACGTTTACCATATCCATTTTCTGTCGCAGTCAATATGGTTCCATCTGGATGAGCCACTATTAGGGAGATCACTGCCTGGGCCTCTTCGATGCGAATGCCTCGTACCCCACGAGCAGTGCGTCCCATAGGCCGTACTTTGTTTTCATCAAAGCGAACTACTTTGCCTGCATCAGTGAATAACATGATATCTTTAGTGCCATCAGTGATATCAACTCCAACTAGACTGTCATCTTCATCCAAATCAACAGCAATAATTCCATTGGATCTAGGCCTGCTAAATGCATTTAAGGGTACTTTCTTAACTGTTCCCTTTTTAGTAGCCATAAACACATAATAACCATCTTGATATTCCCTGACTGGTAACATGGCATTAATTTCCTCGCCTTCAGCAAGTGGTAATATGTTAATAATCGGACGACCACGAGAAATACGACTGGCTAAGGGAAGCTGATAAGCTTTTAACCAATAGAGTTTCCCGTGGTTAGAGAAGCAAAGTAACGTGTCGTGAGTACTTGCAATAACCAAACGAGAAACAAAGTCCTCATCTTTAACATTTGTTGCGGATTTACCCTTACCGCCTCGACGTTGAGCCTGATATGCAGTAAGAGGCTGGTACTTTACATACCCTTGATGCGATAAAGTTACCACCACATTCTCTTCAGTGATGAGGTCTTCAATTGTCAAATCTTCTTGTGATGCGGTGATTTCAGCTCGACGCTCGTCACCAAATTGGGTTTTTATCTCAATGAGTTCATTACGGATCACTTGCATGAGCCGCTCTGGAGAAGCTAATATTTCCAACAGTTCACGAATCAATTTTAATAATTCTTCAAACTCACCTAAAATTTTATCCTGCTCCAAGGCGGTTAAGCGATGAAGTCTTAACTCAAGAATGGCCTGAGCCTGAGCTTCTGATAATTTATATCCATCAACACTTAAACCAAATTCAGGGGCCAAATCATCAGGGCGAGATGCATTGGCACCTGCTTTTTCCAGCATCGCTTTAACCATTCCTGGCTGCCACAGTTTAGCAAGTAACGCTTCTTTAGCATCCTGAGGTGTTGGTGATTTTTTAATTAAAGCAATCATTTCATCAATATTAGCTAAAGCAATTCCCAATCCTTCTAATAAATGAGCGCGAGCACGAGCTTTTTTCAGATCAAATAAAGTTCTTCTGGTTACAACTTCACGTCTATGCTTAATAAAATATTCAAGAATTTGTTTTAAATTCAATGTGCGTGGCTGGCCATCAACTAAGGCAACCATATTGATTCCAAAAACATTTTGCATTTGTGTATGGGCGTACAAATTATTTAAAATGACATCAGCTACTTCATTACGTTTTAGTTCGATAACGACACGCATGCCCTGTTTGTCTGACTCATCTCTAAGGCCAGAAATACCTTCAATCTTTTTATCCCGCACCAATTCAGCAATACGTTCAACCAAACGGGCTTTATTCACCTGGTAAGGAAGCTCTGTAATAATAATGGCTTGCCGACCTGAATCTTCATCTGTTTCAATTTCTGTACGTGCTCGTATAATCGCACGTCCTTTTCCAGTACGATAGCCCTGAATAATCCCTGCTCGGCCATTAATAATAGCCGCTGTTGGAAAATCTGGGCCAGGAATAATTTCCATAATGTCATCTAGACTTAATTCAGGATCATCAACCAGAGCAACACACGCATTGATGACTTCAGTAAGGTTATGCGGTGGAATATTAGTCGCCATACCTACAGCGATACCTGAAGAACCATTAACTAACAAATTAGGTATACGTGAAGGCAAAACTACGGGAGCGAATTCTGTTTCATCATAATTAGGACTAAAATCAACAGTCTCTTTATCAAGATCTGCCAATAAAGCATGGGCTGCCTTGGACATTCTTACTTCGGTATATCGCATTGCTGCAGGGGCATCACCATCTACAGAGCCGAAGTTACCTTGTCCATCCACCAAAAGATAACGCATCGAAAAAGGCTGAGCCATGCGAACTATAGTATCATAAACTGCTGTATCACCATGCGGATGGTATTTACCGATTACATCCCCTACGACACGCGCTGATTTTTTATAGGGTTTATTCCAATCGTTGCCTAATTCACTCATCGCATAGAGCACGCGTCGATGAACCGGTTTCAATCCATCACGAACATCAGGCAAAGCCCTGCCTACAATGACACTCATCGCATAATCTAAGTAAGATTGCTTTAACTCATCTTCAATATTAACTGGCAAGATTTCTTTAGCTAGATAAACCATAGTTTGGACGTATCCTTGACGATAATTTTTTAATAATAAAGGATATCACACAGACGGATTTAATTAAATCATCTACACTAAAATGTACCCAGGAAAAGTGCCCAATGTAAGGATAAACAATATAATGCAAGTGAGGTCTGCGCTCCTACCTTGACGAGATAAATTTATTACATTTTACTGTCATTCTTAGAAATTCTAAACCATAATAAAATTGACTGTAAGTGCTCATTTTGTATATAGTGCCACGCACAATTCAGATGAATCCTTTATCAGGAGAAGCAATGACAAAAAAAACAGCTAAACTTAGCCTTGAAGGCCAGGAGCCGCTTGAATTACCCGTATATAAACCCACACTAGGGAATGATGTGATTGATATCACACAACTGGGTGCACATGGCGTTTTTACCTTTGACCAAGGTTTTTTATCGACTGCCTCCTGCGAATCTAAAATCACCTATATTGATGGGGATAAAGGCATATTACTTTACCGAGGCTATCCTATTGAGCAATTGGCCGAGAAAAAAGATTTTCTTGATGTAAGTTATCTTTTACTCAATGGTGAACTGCCTAATGCTGAAGAAAAGAAGAAATTTGTTAATTTAATTAACAATCACACGATGGTACATCAGCAAATGTATCAGTTTTTGAATGGTTTCCGTCGTGACGCGCATCCAATGGCGATTATGGTCGGTATGGTTGGCGCTCTATCTGCGTTTTATCATGACACCATGGATTTAAATAATGCAGAAGATCGCTTTATTTCTGCGATTCGTATGGTTGCTAAAATGCCCACCCTTGCAGCAATGAGTTATAAATACTCCATCGGATTACCTTATATCTACCCACAAAATAAAATGTCATATGCCGAAAATTTCTTGCATATGATGTTTAGCGTTCCGACAGAAGAATCCACACCTGATCCAGTTCTAGTACGTGCTATGGATACGATCTTCATATTACATGCAGACCATGAGCAAAATGCTTCTACTTCTACTGTTCGCCTTGCTGGCTCAACTGGTGCAAATCCTTTTGCATGCATCTCTGCAGGAATCGGTGCATTGTGGGGACCTGCGCATGGTGGTGCAAATGAAGCATGTCTCAATATGCTTAAAGAAATTGGTAGTGTTGATCGCATTCAGCTTTATATCAAGCGCGCAAAAGACAAAAATGATCCATTCCGATTAATGGGATTTGGCCATCGTGTTTATAAGAGCTATGATCCTAGAGCAAAAGTAATGCGCCAAACCTGCTACGATGTATTAGAAGCTGTAGGAGCAAAAGATGCTCCATTATTCAAGCTTGCTATGGAACTTGAACGCATTGCCCTTGAAGATGATTATTTTATTGAGAAAAAACTTTATCCCAATGTTGACTTCTATTCGGGTCTGACTTTAAGTGCTATAGGAATTCCGACCAATATGTTTACGGTGATTTTTGCTTTAGCTCGAACTGTTGGCTGGATGAGCCATTGGATGGAGATGGTTGCCACCAAATCAAGAATTGGTAGACCTCGTCAGCTTTATACTGGTGAAAAAACTAGAGATGTTCCTTAAAGTCTAGGATGTATAGTCTAGATTCAGGTCCCACTAAAAAACTGTCGTTCCCGCGAATGCGGGAACCCGCTTTCTAGAGAGGCACAGAGCCACCGCGTTTCATTCAGACTACAATTTCTACAAGTTACAGCCCTCTATAAACGATTTTCTGGAGTTCTGAATCATTCTACTTGATACTAATCTAGTTTCTAAGGTGTTTATTCTTTTATTTTTTGTAAAGCGTGTCTCCAGCCATGATAATCCAGTTCCACTTGCTCTAAAGATCTTTCTGGTATAAACGCTTGCTCTACATTCCAAATTGCATGCAGCTCATCCAAAGAGTTAAAAACGCCACACCCCAAGGCTGCTAATATTGCTGCGCCTTTAGCTGTTGTTTCAATGTTCTTGGGTTTTTGTACCTCTAATTGACATTGATCAGCTAAAAATTGTAAAAACCATCGATTGACAGCCATTCCACCGTCAACACGTAATAGTGATAGGTCCAACTGACTATCTTCTCGCATACAAAGACATACTTCTCGAGTTTGATAACAAACCCCTTCTAATACTGCTCTGGCAAAATGCGCCCTATTACTCGATAAACTTAAACCAACCATGGATGCACCAGGAGCAGATAGCCAATGAGGAGCACCTAAACCTGTAAATGCTGAAACGAGATAAACGCCCTCATTTCCACTTAATGAATTAGCCAGTGTCTCAGTTTCATCAGCATGAGTAATCAGTTTCATTGAGTCTCTTAACCATTTTACAGCTGTACCTGCATGATAAATGCTTCCTTCCAGCCCATAAGTTGTTTGTCCTTGAATTTTATAAGCAACTGTTGTTAAAAGTTTATGTTGTGATAATACAGGTTTTCCTCCTGTATTTAGTAATAAAAATGCCCCAGTTCCAAAAGTTGCTTTTACCATACCCATTTTGAAGCACTCTTGACCAATTAATGCAGCTTGCTGATCGCCAGCAACTCCTGTAATTGGTAACTCAATACCAAGCCATTGTTTATCAATTATCCCAAAATGGCTGTCACTTGCACAAACTTTAGGTAAAACAGAATCAGGGATTTTAAAATAATTAAGCAAGTCTAAATCCCATTGTTCTTCTTTAATATTAAATAGCATCGTTCGTGACGCATTGGTCACATCAGTCAAATGCAAATGTTCTGTAGTTAAACGCCAAATCAGGAAACTATCAATGGTACCAAAAGCCAGGTCCCCCTTATCTGCCAACATTTTTATTTCGGGATTATTTTCTAAAAGCCATTTTAATTTAGTTGCAGAAAAATAAGGATCCGGAATTAAACCAGTTTTCTCTTGAATCATGGATTCGTCAGCTACTAAAGTACGGCAATATTCAGCAGTTCTACGATCCTGCCATACAATAGCTCGGGCAAGGCATACGCCAGTATTTTTATTCCAGACTACAGTAGTTTCTCTTTGATTTGTTAGACCACAAGATACTATGTGATCGGCAGGAACTTGAGATATCACATTACGCATTGCAATTAAAGTTTTTTGCCATATTTCTTCCGGGTCATGTTCAACCCAACCTGTTTGAGGATAGTACTGTGTGAGTGGATATTGACTGGCAGCAACTAGTTCGCCATGAACTGTATATATCATGGCACGTGTGCTACTCGTTCCTTGATCTATCGCAAGTAAATAATTCATTGTTGCAAAGTTCCTTGTCCCAACTATTATGTGTATATTATAAGTGTATACTTTTTTTGTGGAGACCAAAACATGAATTCGGTTTTTGATGTTGCAATTATTGGCGGCGGCATCAATGGCTGTGGTTGTGCTGCTGATGCGGCATTGAGGGGATTGTCTGTAGTTCTCTTGGAGCAAGATGATTTAGCATCTAAAACATCTTCAAGCAGTACAAAGCTCATTCATGGCGGGTTAAGATATTTAGAAAATTATGAATTTGGAATGGTTAAAAAAGCAATAACCGAAAGACAAAGACTTCTAGATCTGGCACCGCATATAGTCCATCCTCAAGCCATGGTTCTCCCCCATGAAAATCACATGCGTTCCGCCTGGTTTTTACGTTTGGGTTTGTTTATTTATGATCATTTGAACAACAAAAATCGCCTACCTAAATGCAAAATAATTTATAGAAAAAGCAAAAAAGACTATTTTGCTGCCCTAATCAATAAACTGAATATGGGTTTCCTATTTTATGACGCTGTAACCGATGACGCTCGCCTAACCATTGTTAATGCAATTCAAGCAAAAAATCATGGTGCAAGCATACGAACACACTCAACAGTAATTCATGCTGAAATTGTAAATGATTTATGGCAATTAACAGTAAAACCTAAAATAGGTTCATGCTATACACTCTACGCCAAATCAGTAGTTAATGCAGCAGGTCCATGGGTTAAATCCGTAGAACAGCTTACTCAAACCCCAGATCAACAAAAAATTAGTTTAATTAAAGGAAGTCATATTATCGTCCCTCAAATTTATGAAGGGAATCATGCATATTTATTACAACATCAGGACAAACGTATTATCTTCGTGATCCCCTATCACGGATTTAGTATGATAGGTACAACTGATATTCCATTAACTGATAATAATCCTGTAAATGCAAGTATTAGCAATGAAGAAATTCAGTATTTAATTGGATTAGTCAATTTATACTTTGAATGCAAAATATCCGAAAAAGATATTATCTATACTTGGAGTGGGATTAGGCCTCTACTCGCCGATGGAAACAAGAAAGCGAGCGCTCTAAGCCGTGACTATTCCTACAAAATACATTTTAAACCGGCGCCTATTATTACAGTTTATGGTGGTAAAATAACAACTTATCGTCAATTAGCGGAAGAGGTCATTAATCAACTTTTGCAAACATTCCCACAAATGGGCCCTTCGATTACTGCATCAACTCCCTTACCCGGGGCTTTTTTTGAAGAAATGAATTTTGAGCAATATACGCAATATGCCAAAGAAAAGTACAAGTGGATGGATAAATACTTACTGGAGCGCTATTTATATACTTATGGAAGTCGCATGGAACTGTTTCTTGCTCCTTGCAATAGTAGAGAGTCCCTAGGGAAAAAGTACTGTACCAACCTTTATCAAGTTGAAGTAGATTATTTGATTTTAGAAGAATGGGCACAAAGTTGTGATGATATACTCAAGCGACGGACAAAGCTCGATCTAATCATTGATGAAGTAGGAAAGAAAGAACTCACAAAGTACTTGTCGCAAGTTATTTCTCGTCCTTTTCTTGAAGCTCCGCTTTTATTGCACTGACATCAACTGCCACTGCTTGCTCAACCAACTCTTTTAGTGTAGAGGCTGGCATACTGCCAGCATTTGAATAAATTACAATCCCTTCTTTGAAAACCATCAGATGAGGAATTGAGCGTATTTCAAAAAAATCAGATAGTTGTTGCTCCGTTTCAATATTTACTTTTGCAAATTTTATATTAGCAAACTGTTCAGAAACTTGCTCATAAACCTTAGAAAATTGTTTACATGGAGCACACCAGTCAGCCCAAAAATCAATAAACACAATTTCATTTTTATCAATCAAAGATTGGAATTCAGCACTAGTTATATTGAGGCTGGTCATATTTCTTCCTTAGCTTCGATTGAGTTGACAATTTTTTGAAAGACATCATCTACATCTCCGGTACCACAAATACTATGAAACTCAGGAGCACCATGATTGTCATTCTCAGCCCATGATTTATAGTAATTGACTAAAGGCGCTGTTTGACTGCGATAAACTTCTAAACGTTTTCTTACAGTTTCTTCTTTATCATCTTCGCGTTGAATTAAAGCTTCACCAGTAACATCATCTAATCCCTCGTGCTTTGGAGGATGGTTTTGAATATGATAAACACGGCCAGAAGGTTGATGAATACGTCGGCCACTGATTCGTTTGATGATTTCCTCATCATCAACCTCAATTTCAATGACATGATCTAAATAGATTTCTGCTTGTTTCAGTGCGTTTGCCTGCACAATTGTTCTAGGGAAACCATCAAATAGAAAACCATTGGCGCAGTCACTTTTTTTTAATCGTTCTTTAACTAAGCCAATAATAATATCATCGGGTACCAGACCACCTGTCTCCATAATTTTTTTAGCACTTAGTCCCAAGGGAGTCCCTTGTGCAATAGCAGTGCGCAGCATGTCACCTGTGGAGATTTGCGGAATTTGATAACGTTCTATCAAACGCAAAGCCTGGGTTCCTTTACCTGCACCCGGCCCACCCAAAAGCATTAATCGCATTAAAAAACTCCTTAGTAATCTATCAGTTTTAATTACTGAATATATTATTACTTATTAAACCATATAAATTCAAATATAACCTGGTTTCCGCCTCGTCACGCCAGTAGGCTAGCACCTCATTAAACGCCTAAAACCAAGAATGTGATTTAAACCTCTTTTTACACGAATTAAGTTGTGCAGCATAAAGTTGTGAACGTGCTTTTACTTTGCGAGCAACAGGAATTAACCATGATTTTCTCAAATAGGTTTTACGCTGATAACCGCCTATACCTTCATGGTAGGCCAAATAAAGTGAATAAGCATCCGTACGCGGAACTCTTGCTTTTTTATAAGCTTCATTTGCATACCAACCAATAAAATCCACACCATCACTAAAATCACCACGTGAAGCAAACCATCCTCCACAGTTTTGTTTGTAATGGCTCCAGGTTCCGTTTAACGCTTGGGTATATCCATAAGCTGAAGAAGGTCTTTTCCAGGGGATAACACAGAAGAGTTTTTTACGTGCTGGTCTTGCTCGAGCATTAAATTTTGATTCCTGATGGATAATAGCCATTTGCACTGGAATAGGAACCATCCATCGGCGCTCAACATCCTTGGCATCTTTATACCATTTAGGATATTGTCTAAATATATTACAAAGGTTATTGACATCAGCAGGAGGATGACTAACACAAGCAGTCAGGAAAAAAATAAACAACAAAAATATTATTCGCAACTTCTTAAAATTTTGTAATAGAGCGTCCATGAGCAGCCAAACAATAAAAAAATTATTTTAACAAATTTAAGCACTACAATCCACGCATGATGCACTCAAAATAAGCTATTATTTTGAAAAAAATTACTATTTCCCTAAATTATCCCATATTGTTAAGATATGGATTCATGTATAATAAACTAAGTTGAGCCAATGACTATTCTTGTATTCGATATAGAAACAATCCCAGATATTGAGGCTGGACGTAATTTATATGATTTACACGGATTGTCTGATAAAAATGCTGCGGAAGCGATGTTTGCTTTACGTCGAGCCAAAGTTGGCCATGATTTTTTACCTCATTATTTGCAAAAAATTTGCGCTATTTCTTTAGTTATGAGTCACGGCTCACAAATAAAAGTTTGGTCTTTAGGCGATGAGTCTTCTGACGAAAAAGAACTAATAACACGTTTTTTTGCTGGAATTGACAAACATACCCCGACTTTAGTCAGCTGGAATGGCAGTGGCTTTGATTTACCAGTTTTACACTACCGCTCCTTATTACATGGAATTACGGCGCCTACTTATTGGGAAATTGGTGAAAACCAACAAAATTTTCGTTGGAACAATTACTTAAGTCGCTTCCATTATCGACATATTGATCTTATGGATGTCATTGCAGGATATCAAAATAAAGCATTTGCCCCTCTGGATGAAGTCTCCAGCATGCTAGGATTCCCCGGAAAAATGGGTATGAGCGGCTCTAAAGTATGGGAACAGTATTTATTAGGCCAAATAAAAAGTATTCGTGATTATTGTGAAACAGATGTACTCAATACATATTGTGTTTTTTTACGATTCGAACTCATGCGAGGCATACTTCAATATGATGAATATAACCGCGCACTGGAATCACTCAAAATTTCTTTAAGTTCCGAGCAAGAGAAAAGACACTTACAAGAATTTTTGAGTCATATGGCCTAATCCAGGTAGCGCGAGTGTGATGGCAGAGTATTGAGAAATTGACTCGAATTTAAGTAACTTTACAATAAGTCCAGGCAAAAACTACAGTTCTGCGGCTTGTCCGAGAATTCAGAAACTTAGCTCTGAGGATCTCTGAATCCTGCAAATAAGCTGCAAGACATAGGAGAATGTAATTTGCCGGAATTTCCACTGTACTGCTCTTAGATTGAAAAAGTCCGATGACCGGTAAAAGAAGGAACTAATCGATCTGATTCAATAACAGCAAAGGCATTCTTATACTCTTCACCGTGTAAAAGTTCCAAAGTTTTGGCGAAACGTTCTCTCCCCAACTTTTCATATTCACTCTTACCCACAGATTTGGCTTCATTTGTTAATTGAGTCCATGACCAAAGAGTAATCCACCACTCCACGACAGGTTTATAAGCACTGAACCATGCCAAGATTGAATCTGTCAGTTTTTCTTTTCCAAAATACTCAGTTAAATAAATTAATTCTTGTTCTTTGCTGAGCTTTGCTTCTCTTGCAAAATAAACAAGATCCCACATAAAGTCGTTATTACTTGAATATTCCCAATCAATTTGATAGAAAACCTCTTGTTTCTTTAACTCCCCAAGAGACATCATATAGTTCAATGGCGTTGAATCATTATGGCATGGACTCATTTCAATTTGATAAGAAGAGAATAAATTCTTCAAATACCTCATCTGCTCAACAACGAAATCTATTTCCTTAGGAAATATAAAATTTTTTATTTTTAATTGCTGCACTAAACGTTCATTGCGTTCAAAAACAGCAGTATCATTATCAAAGCGCTCCGAGATATGTAACTTCTTTGCCATAGAAGCTAAAATTTGTAATATACCAGCACGTTCCAATGTTTTTTTATCTAAAATTTGAACATTTTCTATAAACTTAGTGAGTTGCAATCCATCCTGGTCAAAATGTTCTATAGGTACATTAAGCCCCAAAGCCGATGCCTTACATGCATTTTCTAATTCGTGTTTACGCGATACTGAAAATGATGATACTTCTCCTGGAATCCGTAATATCCATCGTTGGGGCAGCCTGATACGCTCAATAAGGGCTGAGTTGACCGAAGGGCATTCTCTGAGCGACTTGAAAATATTTGGCCCAACTTGGACTCTATATACAGTATTTGTCATTCCACCCGACATTAATTTCAATCTTAATACATCGAGACCTAACTTAGAAAGCAGCGGAATGCGATGAATCGTTGGCAATAAATCGATATATTTTTGAGTTAATTCTACGAGTTCCCTCCATTTATGATTAACCAGGGATGCCTTGAACTGCGAGGCAGGATCAAGTAAACTAAGGATGTAAATCATTAAATGTTCATTAATTCTGGGTTTGCCACTATCTTCGCCAAAAAAATACCATTTCATAAGATTGTTTCGCAAAATTGAACATCAAAAGAGTATATAAAAATTAATCACAGAATTACAGAGTAGTACGCTTAAAGAAAAAATTAATCAACAAGGGTCTTGTTATGACTGAACCCCTTATTCCTATAACAAAAAAGCAGGCGCTTATATTTACCTGTTTTTTTGTCATGTATGAATTCTTAACTTATATTGCCAACGATATGATCATGCCAGGCATGATTCATGTTGTTCATTCTTTTAATGCACCAGAATCTGCAGTAGCAACCTCTTTAAGTGTTTATATTCTTGGGGGTGCAAGCCTGCAATTCCTCTTAGGTCCTATATCGGATAGTTATGGGCGCAGACCCATGATGCTGCTTGGTGCATTCCTATTTTTGATTTTTACTTTATTTATTGCTTGCTCCAATTCAATGAACCAGTTTTTGAGTGCACGCTTTTTTCAAGGTATGGGCTTATGTTTTATTGGGGTAATAGGCTATGCAACAATCCAAGAGATTTTTGAAGAGATGGATGCAATTCGCTTAATCTCTATTATGGCAAATGTTGCGATTCTTGCCCCATTATTAGGGCCTCTTATAGGAGCCATAGTCATTCATTATACTTCGTGGCGTTATATTTTTGTGACTATTGCGCTTGGAGCTCTTGTTGCATTATGGGGATTGTGGCGATATATGCCAGAACCTATAGGACAAACAAAGAAGAATGGAGAAGTAACTCCTAAAACCAAATTCTCAGCACATAAAGTATTTCAAAACTATAAAGACCTTTTTACCAACCAAAGGTTTTGTTTTGGGACTTTAGCTGCGGGAACAGTTGGCATTCCCTGTATAGCCTGGATTGCATTAGCTCCTATCATTTTGATTGTTGAAGCGAAACTCACGGTGATTCAATATGGGCTTTGGCAACTCCCTGTATTTGGTGCAACTATTTTAGGGAATTGGTTTTTACACAAATTAACCTATAAATACAAAATTGAACAAATAGTTTTTTTAGGCTGCTTTATCATGATTATTGGGGCAGTTTTAACCTCTTTACTTCCTTTTCTTTATGGGAATGCCTATTATTATTTGTTGCCTGGAACAATTATTTACTTCTTTGCACTGAGTGTAATTAATGCACCTTTAAACAGATACTGTCTTTTTGTAACACCTGTAAGCAAGGGCACTGCATCTGCATTGGTTAGTCTATGTGTTATGGTTGTTGGTGCAATAGGAACAGAAATAGCTAATTTATTTTATAAGCATCACAATAACCTTCATTTTGGACTTTATTGTAATGTAATCCAATTCATATTCCTGATATTTATAGTCCTAACTTTTTTACCTAAAAATCCGGTTGCAGATGAAAGCACAGCTGATACAAATGCAATTGGCAGCATTTAACGCCCTAAAGCCCTTTCCTGGAATTATCGCGGTAACTCCAACTGTTTGAAGTGATGCAACTTGCCTCTAAGAATGCAATTGACTTTATACGCGCTCAAGGGTTTTTTCCGCAATGCTGATCTGTGTGTCATTAAACTATATATCTTGAACCTGTACTTTCATACATACCTACTCCAGGACAAGATACTCATTTACTCCCTGAGCTTAATGTAATTCAAAATATGCACTAAATTGTATAACCAGCACCCTATTAGATCAAACAATAACCACAAAAAACAAGTATTTGACATGAATAACCATAAGTAATTAACATTAAATGTGGTGAACTTAAATTTATTGTACAGCCTATTTAATCTTCTAAAAAATCACCGCATCAATATATAGCTGTATTTTCAAAGGAAGAATCATGACTGTTGAACTCATACAAATTGGAAAAAAAGATACGAATAATTATGAACAATGCTTACAAGATTTTGGCTACACTAACTTAGATAAAAATGTAAAAGAAGATGTTATTGCAATCTGGAAATTTTTCTGCAATGAGGAATTGGTATTACGCGGTTTAAAAAATTTCGTAATTGCATATTTTTTATTTAACCAAGAAGAAAAAAGATCTTTACGCCAGTTTTTCAATGATTGGGGAAACAAAAATCATTTTAATACACCAACCTCTTCCGAGATTAGTAAGGAATTTAAAACCAGCCCTGATTTTCAATATCCCAAACACACTCCGATTTTACATGGTGAATTAACTGCCGATCTATTTAATAATGTTCTATTAAAAAATGGTTATTTAGCTGCAGATGCGGGTGCAGGTCCCGCACATGGAAAATGGGCTCACACGATTCAACTTTTTCTTTTAGAAGAAGCACGAAAAGAAGGTATTTTACAGTTGCATGCGCAAACTGTTTGTCAATTTGTACAAACGATTTCACAAATTAAAGGAATGTTTGAATCATTAACCTTATGGAATATTCTATTCGATTCTTTTGATGAGCATATTTTTACTTCACCTAATAATATTACCCAGATTTTAACTAGCTCGCGGGACTCTTCAGAAGCGGCTAGATTTCTAGCTGGTAAATTTAATGCTTTTGAAGAAAAATTTAATCGGTTTGCAAATGATGAAAAATGCTATGAAGGTTATGCAAAAAAAAAGTATTTAAGCAGATTAAATGAAGCAAGTTACATTTTTTATAAAGACAAATGTGCTTTATTATGGTTTGTATCAAAGAATAAAGAAGAAACTAGCAATACAGCTGAATTGGGCAGTGTCTGCGCATCCCCATTAGGGTTTTGACAGTATAGGAGAAGCTCATCGAAAGATGAGCTAAATAATTTGCAGTTAATGAGGCTTCTGATGTGCTGGATGTGACTCTTTAAGCAAGAAACTTGCAATAAGTAAACTGGCTAAAAAACATATTGGCATTACCATTAAAGCAATCTGGTAGCTTGCAACACTATATACATGTGCTCCATTCACTATATGCCATAAATTAGTATGCTGTAATATGTAACCTACTAATGGCTGAAATATTGCTCCGCCTATCACAACTGAAAGATTATTAAAACCTGAAGCAGTACCAACAAGATCAGGAGAATTATTTTCTTTGACCACTGCAAAACTTACCGTTTGCCCACCAGCTCCTAAACCCAGAACAAAGAGAATAAAGGGTGTCCATCCATAAGACAATCCAGGCAAATACAATAGAACCAATGTTGCGCATAAACCTAAAACTGCACTAATAATCAGAGCGATACGCCGACTTTCAATCTTATCACTGAACCATCCTAAGAAAGGACTCCCTACGCCTATTCCAATCCAAATCATACTGCACAATCCTGAAGCAGCAACCACACTTATTTGGAATTTTTCTTGTAAATACGGGACCCCCCAGAGTGCAGCAAAAACTGCAATGGGGGCCCATATCGTGAAAGCATAAGATCCGGTTATCCAAGTGTAACCATGTTTGCATACAGCAACAAGTCGTTTCCATTCATCACTCAGGTAATTTTCAGGAATTGTTTGACTTTTCTGGTGCGGATAATCTCGGATATATATCCAAAAAAATGCTGCTAAAATAAAGCCGATAATCGAAAGAATAAAACTTGCATTACGCCACCCAACAGCTTGAATTAAATAGGCAAGAGGCATTTCACCAAATATAGCACCAACTGAACTCATCAATTGCGCAATTCCTGCCAAAATGGCAAAATAATAAGGGGGAAACCAACGCGAGATGAGAACCAGAACACCAATAAATGAAAATGCGGATCCAATTCCAATAAGGAACCTGCCAATACATGCCGTTAATACACTATTTGTTGATGCAAAAAAAGCAGACCCTAGAGCACATAGGATAATTGCAAAAGTCATTAGTTTTCGTGGACCATAACGATCGTATAAAACACCCGCAGGCAATTGAGTTGGGGCATAGGCATAAAAATAAAAAGCCGATATCACCCCAAATCCTTGTCCGGTAACTCCAAAAGTTTTCATCATGGACTCAGCCATAACACTGGGTGCTACTTGCAAAATGAATTCGTATAAATAAAATGATGCTGCGAGAAAAAATATAAAATAAGCCGTTACGAGACTTGTGCTCGTTCCTTGATTTGTATTTTCTGAATAATGTTCGCTCAACTTAAGGTCACTCCGTTTGAAATTCCACATTTAAGCCTATACATATTTATTTTGTCAATATAATCTTGGTACATATAAAGCAAATAGAAAGCCTGATGTCAGACAAAAAAGTAACTACCAGACCCAGATCCACTGCCGCTTACCCCAGGCTGCATGATTTTTCTTCAAATTATTTTATAACAGGATAGATCGCACCCAAAATTGCTGGTTGTCGAGCGCCAGTAACAACGCATAAATCAACTGGAATTTGATTCATCGTTTGTTCAGCAAGCCAAGCAAACATCATGGCTTCCAAGTAATCAGGACTAAAACCTACTTCAGCAATGCTTTTTACCCTGGTTTTAGGCAATAATTGAATCAACATATGCAATAAAGCAAGATTGTGAGTACCTCCGCCACATAAGTACATTGTTTCGACATGATTTTGTTCATTTAATACTGCATCTGCAATTGTTTTAGCAGTAAATGCAAGCAACGTCTTTTGTATGTCTACAGGTTGATACGTTTCTTTTAAATGACGCTCTAGCCAAAATAAAGAAAAGTATTCTTTGCCTATGCTTTTGGGTGATGAAGAAGTAATGAACGAATCAGACATTAGTGCTTCAAGAAGAGGTTCAATAATTTCACCTTGCCGTGCCCATCTCCCATCTGTATCATACGATTTCCCCTGGTGTTTCATGATCCATGCATCCATTAAACAATTTCCAGGGCCTATATCCCAACCTTTAATTGGTTCACTTGCATTAATAAATGTAATATTGGCAATGCCACCTATATTCACTACAGCAACATGATTATTCGTATCACCAAATAACCTCTGATGATAAAGGGGAGCAAAAGGAGCCCCTTGCCCACCCAGAACCAGATCACGGGTTCTAAAATCAGCCACAACAGTGATGCCTGTTAATGCAGCAATAGTGTGAGCACATCCCAGCTGTAAAGTATATGGAATAGTGCTATGAGTATTATGACACACTGTTTGGCCGTGACTCCCTAGAGAGCAAATATCACTGGCTGACAATTTTGCTTTCTGTAATAATTCATTCACTGCACAAGCAAACTCTTTTCCAATTAGTGTGTTGAGCTGACAAATAGACGCCAAACTTAAATCTACACCTGAAAGCAGCTTCTCCATCCGCCTTTGTACTTCATCGCTGTATTTTTTAGTAATTCCATAAAGCAGCGTATTTGTTGATGTATCAACAAGAGCAGCATCGATACCATCCATACTTGTTCCAGACATCAAGCCAATGTACAAAGTCATTAGTTAATCCTCAGCATCATTAAATATTAAAAAATAGAGCATCCCCCGAGCGTTGCGCGCTCATAGCTAGTAAGTTAAGTCCATAATTTATTAATTATCATCCCACGTAGGTGGAGATCCCTCTCCAATCGAACACCAAGCCGAACCAGGTATAGATTCCTACTCATGCGGGAATGAAAGAAGTTTCTTAACTTAATGGCAGCGGATGCAGAGCCACAAGGTTACAGTCTGAAACAAGTATAAAAGTTATTTGTAGTAATTTCAGCTATTTCATCATAAGTCATATTGCGAAGCTCGGCTATAGCCTCAGCTACATGCTTCACAAGGGCAGGATGATTTTGTTTGCCACGATAAGGCACTGGAGCTAAGTAGGGGGAATCCGTTTCAATAAGTATTCTATTCAAAGGAACCTTACGTGCCACATCCTGAAGTGCAGTTGCATTTTTAAATGTAACTATTCCTGAAAATGAAATATAAAAATTTAAATCCATCGCCTTATATGCGATATCCAGACTTTCAGCAAAACAATGCATAACACCGCCAATTTGATGTGCATTTTCTTTTGCCATTAATGCTATCGTATCTTCTGCCGCCTGGCGAGTATGAATGATCAAGGGTTTCGAAGATTTTAAAGCAGCTTTTATATGCTCTCTAAAAAGATCACGCTGTGCCTCCTGTGCTTCTTCGGTATGTGTTCGATAATAATCCAAACCTGTTTCACCTATGGCAATACATGCTGGATTGACTGCTAAATCACATAGCATTTGCGATGTCACAGGATACTCCATTTCGGTGTTTGGATGAACACCTACAGAAATGCTGATATCAGAATATCTTGCTGCTAATTTTTCTAATTGTGGATAATCCTTTAGTTCGACGCAAACAGATAAAAAGTGCTGCACACCATTTGTTTTTGCCTGTGCCAAGACATTAGCTATATCATCATCAAAATCTGCTAAATCGAGAAAATTCAAATGACAGTGCGAATCAACTAACATGGATGTCCTCATTAAATATTTGCGCGTTCAAATTGAGAAAATAGAAATTATATTTTCTCACATCAAGTCACTCTAAATTGTATCGGTGAGTTGTGAAGATTTTAACATGCCTGCTAAATAGGTTTCTATTTTATTACACAAGTAGCGACTGTTTTCACCAATAAATTGTACCCCTACTCCAGGTACTTTATTACCCTGAGCGCCTTTAGGTGTAATCCAAACTACTTTACCATCGACTACATAGAGTTCATCTTCATCCATTAATTTAATCAATAACTTAACTATTGAACCAAATAAATAATTGGTATTGGTACGGATAAATAACCCACCTCCTTTTATAAAAGGCATGTAAGCTGCATATAATGCTGATTCATTAAGAAATGTGCAATTAATCTGGTGAATTGTATCCATCATCACTTTCCTTTATATCCCTTAATTTTCAGTAAAATCAAAATATTAATGCATCGGGGCTTGTTTATGAGAAAGTCTTAGATTTACTGTATAGTCCAAGCAATAAATCTTCCAATGCCAAAATTTGATTTACATTTATATTATGGCTTAATTTTCGCTGCAATGTATTTAATTTGTCTATTTGATCAAAAATTATTATGGGATTTAATAGAGACATTAAATGATTCAATTGCTGAATCGCTGGACCAACAGCTGCAGGCATATTAATTTGCATCATTTGTATTTGCGCATAGACTAAATACAGAAACCAAAGTAATGTACCAAACTCAAATTGATTCCATTGGGCTGCAATCACACTCGGATGTTCTTTTTGTTCCATCACAGCGATTAAACCATCTAAAATAAATTCCGATTGTTTCACAATCATTACTTGTTCAGATTCCGGTGAGTAGTACTCAGCCAATTGCAAAAGATTAATGACTGATAAATCTTCATGTGACGCAAAGCGAATTATTTGACATCTGCTTAAAACCGTAGGCAATAAAGTGCTTAATTGCTGAGCTAAAAGTAAAAATATCGTCTGTGGCGCCGGCTCCTCTAAAATTTTTAGTAATGAGTTCGCAGCAGCAGTATTCATTCGATCTGCCGATTCAATCACAATCAAACGATGCTTGCTCCGCTGTGGGGTCAAATAAGCATAATTTTGTAATTCTCTGATTTGATCGATTTTAATTGGACCACTACTTTTTTCTGGTTTGACCCATTCAACATCAGGATGTTCGTCATGAACAACCATGCGACAATCAGCGCACTCAAAGCAAGGTTTATTTTCCTTTTTTTTGCAGAAAATTAATTGAGTTAGTTTCTTAACAAAATCCATAAAAGCAGAATCAAACGAACCAACGAAAAGCATAGACTGAGGCATACGATTACTTACCCATGCAGATTGCATTTGATTCCATTGAGTTTGATATTTTTTCTTTCCACTCAATCGAGAAAGCTCCTGCAGCTCACTGAAACCACTCATCCTTGGCGCTCTATAAATTCATTTATTGCTTTTTGAATTGCCTGTTGCACTTCATATAGCGGTTGCCTCGCATCAATTGTTATTGCATTAGTGCTCATTTCAACATGACGAATATATCTTTCATGAACGCGATGGAAAAAATCAATGGATTGTTGCTCAATCCTATCAAACACTCCTCTTGACTTGACTCGCTTCATTCCTTCCTCAGGACTAATATCTAAATATATAATCAAATCCGGTTTAAATCCCTTCAATGCAAAAGAAGATAATTGATGTATTATCTCTTGGTCTAAGCCACGCCCACCACCTTGATAGGCCATAGTTGAAAGTTCGAATCGATCGGCAATAACCCAAACTCCTCGAAGCAATGCAGGCTTAATAACTTCCTCAAAAAGCTGAATACGCGCTGTATAGAGTAACAATAATTCACTGCGATCATCCAAAACATCACGATAATCCGGATTTTTGATCAAGGCGCGCAAAATTTCCCCTATTGCTGTGCCACCAGGCTCTCGAGTAGTTAGGGTTTTAATTTGTCTTTCTGTCAACAGCTCTGTAATAGTATTTATTGCCGTGGTCTTTCCTGCTCCCTCCAATCCTTCAATAACAATTAATTTCCCGCTTAATGATGACATTAAAAATCCTTGCGTTTATATTGATTAATTGCACGCTTTTGTTGTTCATAAGTTTCTGAAAACTGATGTGCTCCATCTCCTTTGGCAACAAAATATAAATAATTGGATAATTGAGGGTGAGCTGCTGCATCCAAAGCTTCCTTACCTACCATTGCAATCGGTGTTGGCGGTAATCCTCGATTATGATATGAGTTATAGGGCGAGTCGATGAGCAAATCATTGTGTGATAGTTTTCCAGTATATGCCGAGCCTAATCCATAAATGACTGTAGGATCCATCTGCAAAGGCATTTTTTTATTTAAACGGTTAACCATTACACCTGAAATCAATTTTCGCTCTTGAGGAATAGCTGATTCTTTTTCAATTATTGAGGCTGCTGTAAGCAATTCATATGGGCTTTTATAAGGCAAGTTAGGCGCTCTATTAGCCCAACTCGTATTTAAATAACTCATTAAATTACGATGAGCATGCTCTAACAAACTTTTACCACTACTCCCACCAGGATATTGATAGGTATCAGCAAGTAATAATCCCTCAGCATTGGGATGGTCACCCTTAATGGAACGCCAATCCTCAGAACGATAATTTAAATATGCTGCTTTCAGCAAATCTTGAGAAATTTTCTGCTGAGTAGTCCCTGCAACTATTGTAAAATTTTGCGTTAAAACATCTCCTGCAACGATTCGATGCACTAATTGCATTGGCGTTTCACCCGGATTTACTTGGTAAACACCCGCTTTAAGTTGAGATGACAAACCTGAATAACGAATCATCATTAAAAGTATTGAAGATGAGTGTATGAGATTTTTCTCTTTTAAATTTTTTACAAACTGTGATGCCGAAGCAGCTGGTTCAACGGTGATAATAATCGGCGAACCTTGTTCTGAAACAATAGCTCTAGTGATTTGAATATAGGTAATCAAAAAAAAAGAAAGGAAAGACATAAAAAACAGTATTATAAGAAAAAGCACCTGTTTTTTATGTCTTGGAAACGTCATTTACACACGCTTAAATAATAAGCTACCATTTGTTCCACCAAAACCCAATGAGTTACTCAGAACGTAATTAATAGCCCTTTTTTGAGATGTATAGGGTACATAGTTCAAATCACATCCTTCATCTGGATTATCCAAATTAATAGTGGGTGGAGCAATTTGATCTCTGATTGCTAAAATACTAAATATTGCTTCTACAGCACCGGCAGCACCTAATAAGTGTCCAGTCATTGATTTTGTAGAGCTTACAGCCAAATCATAAGCGTGTTGCTTAAATACACGTTTAATCGCTTTTGTTTCATTCAAATCATTAAGATAAGTAGAGGTACCATGCGCATTAATATAATCAATCTGTTCGGGATCAATTCCTGCATCATGTATCGCTGCTTCCATTGCACGAGCAGCACCATCAGCATCATCATCTGGAGCAGTAATATGAAAAGCATCACCAGACATACCGAATCCTAAAAGCTCGGCATAAATTTTTGCACCACGAGCTTTAGCATGCTCATACTCCTCTAATACAAGAACACCTGCACCCTCGCCCATAACAAAACCATCTCTATCCTTATCAAAAGGTCTTGATGCTTTTTCAGGCTCATCATTACGCTTAGATAAAGAGCGTACAGCAGAAAATCCTGCTAAACATAGCGGTGTTAAGGTCATTTCGGCCCCACCACATACCATAACATCAGCATCACCATAAGCAATCATTCGTCCAGCAAGACCAATATTATGTGTTCCTGTAGTGCATGCGGTAACAACTGCAATATTAGGGCCTTTAAGCTGATGTCTAATTGAAATCTGCCCAGCAACCATATTAATAATACCTGCAGGAATAAAAAATGGAGAAACCTTTCGAGGACCACCTGCCATCAATTTATCCTGATTATTGGTAATTGTCTGGATGCCGCCAATACCTGCTCCCACAGCTACACCAATACGATTTGATAAATTTGCATCAATCTTCAAACCTGAATCAAGTATTGCTTCATCAGCTGCAGCAATACCGTATTGGGTAAATACATCCATTTTACGTGCATCTTTAAGCGGAACATAGTTCTCAATATTAAAATTCTTAACTTTAGCCCATATTCGTGTGCTGTACTCGTTGGCATCAAACTCATCTGCCAAAGCAACGCCACTTACACCAGCCAATATATTTTGCCAAGTTTCTTCTACATTAAGTCCGACAGGGGTAACCATACCCATACCAGTAATTACTATACGCCGCTTATTCAATGAAAGCTCCTCGTAAAACACTCTCATCCATCTCCCACACGCTAAGCGTGGAGAGAAAGAGATAAAAAAAGTTACGCTTCTTCTTTATTTAAATTAGATTCAATATAGTCAATTGCTTCTTGAATCGTAGTAATTTTTTCAGCTTTTTCATCAGGAATTTCTGTTTCAAATTCTTCCTCAAGAGCCATAACCAATTCCACAGTATCTAAAGAATCAGCACCTAAGTCATCAACAAATGATGCATCATTCTTTAACTCTTCCTCTTTAACACCTAATTGTTCAACAACAATTTTGCGAACACGCTCTTCAACTGTACTCATAACTTGATTTTCCTCTTTCGATTGATAGAAATTTAAAAAAACTCTGGGTTAATTACTATACTACCTCCACTTAACTTTAATTGCTTAATAAAGTAAGCCTCATATCCATTTTTAAATTATTAACCAATTTTAACAAACAAGTCAGGCTCCATTTTTTAATCTAATCACTTAAATTTAAAAGCAATTCAAAAAAAACCAAACAACCAAAGTTAAATGGAAGTGGTATAGTTTATTCATTTATACAGATAACGCAAGTGCATTTAGTCCATATACATGCCGCCATTGACATGAATTGTTTCGCCTGTGATATATTTAGCACTTTCTGATGCTAAAAAAGCAACAGCTTCAGCTATATCTCCAGGCTCTCCTAGCTTACGCATAGGAATTCTTTTTAACATTTCATCCTTTACCATATCAGGTAAAGATGCTGTCATGTCTGTATCAATAAAACCGGGAGCGACAACATTTACTGTAATTCCCCTGCTTCCTACTTCTTGTGCTAAAGACTTACTGAAACCAACAATACCGGCTTTTGCTGCAGTATAATTCACTTGGCCTGAATTTCCACTTGAACCAACCACTGATCCGATAGAAATAATTCGTCCCCATCGTGCTCTAAACATAGGCTTTATACAAATTTTAGACATTTTGTATATTGAATTCAAATTCGTTTCAATTACCTTATACCATTCTTCATCATCCATGCGCAGCAACAAATTATCTGATGTTATTCCAGCATTATTTACTAATATTGAAGGGGATTGGTTCTCTTTAGCTAATTCACTTATCACTTTTTCAATGTGCTCTGAATTTGTAACATCAAGTACTAATCCTTTACCTGATAATTTTTCTTTTTCAAAATAAGCATTAATTGATTGAGCACCTTGCTCTGTAGTGGCTGTACCAAATACCAAAGCACCTTGGTGTGCCAATTTAAGGGCTATAGCCTGTCCTATTCCCCTGCTTGCCCCTGTGACTAAGGCAATTTTTCCCTCTAGACTCATCATTTATTTTCCTCAATAGAAAATGTTTATTTTTGTAGCTTGTGCATTTTGGCAAATAATCTCGGGCTCCACGCAGACACTAGTTAGGCCATGGCTCATTCTACATCTCAGCATAAAATCTGAGCTCGCTTCTTCGGTACCTTTAGACTATGCAAACTGCTCTTCAACCTGGTCCAAGCTAATGGTATCGTAAACACTAATGGTATTTAAGCTTCTGTCTATTCTTTTAACTAATCCGCCAAGTACTTTTCCTGGACCACACTCAAGAATTAGCTCTATACCATTATTTTTAAAAAGCTGAATTATCTCAACCCAACGAACAGGGCTGTATAACTGCTCTTTTAATTTTTCACGTATGTGCTGTGCTGAATGATAGATGCTTAAATCAACATTACTCACCACATCAACTTTGGGGTTTCTGAATTCAATTTTGGCCAGATATTCAGCAAAGGATGCTGCAGCATCCGACAATAAAGGACAATGGCATGGAACACTGACTGGAATCACTTTCGCGAGGCGTGCTCCAGCTTCATCAGCTAATCCTAGTATTCGTGTGACGGCTGGTGTATGACCAGCAACAACTACCTGTCCAATTGCATTATAGTTTGCAGGAGTCACAACCTCATTTGTTTGGCTAGCTTGGTCACATAAAGTTTTTACTTCCTCATCCGTTAAACCAACAATTGCAGCCATTGCACCCATGCCTAAAGGCACTGCATTTTGCATTACTTGTCCTCTACGGGATACCAAACATGCAGCATCAAATAACGACAATGCATTAGCACAAACCAATGCGGCATATTCGCCTAAACTATGGCCAGCCATAATCATTGGCTGTGTAATATTATGCTGCATTAATACTCTATATACAGCCACATCAGCAGTAAGCATTGCGACTTGAGTATGCTCTGTTTGATTTAGTTTTTCTTCAGGCCCATGTTGCACTAGTTTCCATAGATCATAACCTACTGCTTCTGATGCTTCTGCAAAAGTCTTTACAACAATAGGATACTGCAACTCAAAATCTGCCAACATTCCTATTGATTGTGAACCTTGCCCC
Source organism: Legionella tucsonensis (assembly GCF_001468035.1). Lineage (GTDB taxonomy): Bacteria > Pseudomonadota > Gammaproteobacteria > Legionellales > Legionellaceae > Legionella > Legionella tucsonensis. The sequence continues at coordinate 1,141,168 of NZ_LNZA01000001.1, read as the reverse complement.
GGAAATACAAATGCTGTTTTTACCATATCAAAAATAGCTCCGAACTAAAAAATTTAATTCAAAAAAGTTTAACTCAAATAAATCATTAATAACGAATTACCATAGCTCCCCAAGTCATTCCACCACCAAAGGACTCAATCAATAATAACTCATCTCTCTTAATCTGATTAGTTCGAATAGAATGGTCTAGAGCCAAAGGAATAGATGCAGCGGAAGTATTACCCTGGCTACCGATAGTAACGATCACTTGTGACATAGGAAGATCAAGTTTTTTGGCAATGGCTTGAATAATACGCATATTTGCTTGATGAGGAATAAGCCATTGAATATCCGATTTTTTTAAGTGACTCGCCTCTAACACTTCATCAACAACATCACCCATAACTTTTACAGCAATTTTAAAAACCTCATTACCACGCATACTAATCGTAGCACGTTGATTATCAAATGTTGCATTACTAAAATTTAATAATTTTTCAGCATCATAAGAAGCATGTAACACACTGCCCATAAGACCTTGTCTATCACTGGCACTTAGAACTACTGCTCCGGCACCATCACCAAATAAAACACAGGTTGAACGATCAGTCCAATCCACAGCCCTGGACATGCTTTCACTACCAATGACCAAGATATTCTTTACGGCACCAGATGCGATATACTGTTTTGCAATATCCATCACATAAACAAAGCCACTGCATGCAGCACCAACATCAAAAGCAGGTATAGGTCGCTTAATTTTCAAGGCATGCTGAACATAGCAAGCTACTCCAGGAAAGAAATGATCTGGAGTACATGTGGCAACCAATATCAAATCAATTTCCTCAGCGTCCAAACCTGAAGCACTTAATGCCTGTTCAGCGGCTTTGGAAGCCATATACGAGGTGGTTTCATAAGGTTGTGCAATACTACGACTACTAATACCAGTGCGAGTAACGATCCACTCATCACTGGTCTCCAGCATTGATTCCAGTTCAAAATTGGTAAGTTGTTTTTCAGGAATATAACTTCCAGTTCCACGTATTACAGCATTTTTCATAACAGCAATCCCTGATTTATAAAATCATTTATTTGAACGCGCACTAAATCAACTACATTATTTTTAACTTCAAGAATTGCTTGTTCAATAGCATGTTGAAACCCAAGCTCATTGGCACCACCATGGCTTTTTACCACTATGCCATTTAAGCCGAGCATACTTGCACCATTATAGCGAGAAGGATCAAAACGCTTCTTAAGATGCTTTAATGCTGGACGAGCAATTAAAGCAGAAAGCTTGGTATACCAATTTCTACTAAATGACTCCATGAGCAAACTTACAAAAAGCTTTGCAAGACCTTCGCTCGCTTTTAAGGCAACATTACCCACAAAACCGTCACAGACTACCAAGTCCACCTCTCCGGTATAAAAATGATCACCTTCTACATAGCCTACATAATTCATAACCTCACATTCAGCGAGCATATGTGCCGTACGCTTAACTTGATCATTTCCCTTCATTTCTTCCACACCGATATTCAATAAGGCGATTTTCGGTTTGGGTTTATTAGCTACTGCCTGCACTAATGCAGATCCCATAACTGCGAATTGAAATAAATGTTCCGCACAAGAGTCCACATTAGCACCTAAGTCAATCACCCATGTCCTACCACGCATAGTTGGAAGTTCAGAAACAATTGCAGGCCTATCAATTCCTGGTAATGTCTTTAAAACATAACGTGCTGTAGCCATTAATGCACCGGTATTTCCGGCACTAACACAAGCCTGTGCCATGCCCTCCTTCACCAAATTAATGGCTACACGCATGGACGAGTCTTTTTTATTGCGCAAAGCATGAGAAGGCAATTCATCCATAGTCACCACTTCCGAAGCATGTACTATGGAAAATTGATTTGAAGAAGCCATTCCCTGTTTTTTTAGAAATGCATGAATCTTGTCATGAACTCCAACAAGAATGAGCTTCAAATCAGGATTATTTTTTGCCGCGCGAATACAGGCAGGAATCACAACACTTAAACCATGATCCCCACCCATCACGTCAATTGCAATGGTGATGTTTTTCAAGAAAATTACTCTTGTTCGTAAACAGTATCAGTATCAATAATTTTTTTACCGCGATAATAACCATCTGGAGTCATATGATGACGACGATGTGTTTCACCTGTAGTTGAATCAACAGATAATGTTGGTTTGGTTAAACTATCATGCGAACGTCGCATGTCACGGCGTGAGCGTGATTTTTTATTTTGTTGTACGGCCATTGTATTACTCCTAAACAAATTGCATTCATAAAGCGGGAATATTAGTGTTAATTAGATAAAATTTCAATAAAATTCATTTTTCCCCATTAAAATTTGATTTATTTCACTGCTGCAATCATTAACTTTTGGATGAAATTGTGGCGCGTAGAGATGTAACTCATCAATTAGTATATCTTCAAAACTCACTTGCAAATTTTCAGAAACAATACACTCGTAATGCTCCAATATTTGTTCAGCTCTCTCATCATCACGACATACAGCAACTACAGTCATATTATCATATGAAAATTTAAATTCGTCCAGACAACGCTGGCATTGAATAGGTAACTCGCCCTTAACATGAAGATGGATTAGGTAAAAATCTTCCTTTGCCTCAACATGATACGTAATATCCAACTGACAGGTCGAGGTAATAAAATTAGGTAAGCGCTCACTAAGGGTCACGGTCTTAGTTTGTCGGCCTTGTTTAACCATTTCTTGTAAGTGGAGCATTATTGTCGTATCCTAAAGAGTTATATTTTTGTAAAAGGTCACTTCCATAATTGCAGCTTGGGTGCAGCGCAGTGGAACCAGGAATTTCACAAGGAACAGAAGTCGCTGCGCTGCACCCAGGCTACAATTGGAAAATTAGAATATTAAGCGGTATCTCAATTTTATGAAAGCTAAAGTTATTGTTGGAATGTCTGGTGGTGTTGATTCCTCAGTTGCAGCATGGTTATTACAAGAAGCCGGCTATCAAGTAGAGGGCTTGTTCATGAAAAACTGGGAACAGGATGATAAAAAAGAATTCTGCCCTGCAACTCAAGATCTTGCTGATGCTCAAGCCGTATGTAATCAATTACATATTCCACTCCATACTGTAAATTTTTCTGAAGAGTATTGGCAAAAAGTTTTCACTCATTTTTTAAGTGAATATGAAAAAGGAAGAACACCAAATCCAGATGTATTGTGCAATAAAGAAATCAAATTTAATGCTTTTTTAAATCATGCGTTAAACCTTGGCGCTGACTATATTGCTACAGGACATTATGCTAAAAATAAAATAGAAGGAGATATTGGACTTTTATATAAAGCCAAAGATCGCGATAAAGATCAAACCTATTTTCTTCATGCCGTCGATCCTAAAGCTCTGGCAAAAACTCTGTTTCCAGTTGGTGATTATACAAAACCAGAAATTAGAGAGTTTGCTAGAAAACTGGGCTTAGTGACACAAGCAAAAAAAGATTCAACAGGTATTTGTTTTATTGGTGAAAAACGTTTTAAATCTTTTTTACAGGAATTCATCTTGGCACGACCAGGTGAGATAAAAAGCACCGACGATAAAGTTCTGGGTAGACATGATGGATTAATGTTTTATACTTTGGGTCAAAGACAAGGATTAGGCATTGGTGGTTTACACAATTCAGCCGATGATCCATGGTATGTAGTCGATAAAGACGTAACTACCAATACGTTATATGTAGCCCAAGGAAGTCAACATCCAATGCTTTATGCACAAGGTTTAATTTGTGGTCCAATCCATTGGCTCGCTGATTGCAAAGATAATTTACCGCTTACCTGCTATGCTAAAACACGATACAGGCAAGCAGAACAAGGCTGTATCATATCACCTCAGAATGAAAAACAGCATTATGTAATGTTTTCAAATCCACAAAGAGCAGTTACTCCAGGACAATATGTGGTTTTTTATGATAAAAACCAATGTCTCGGTGGCGCTACTATTGAACAAATTATTAGATAAATACATTATACTTGTATTATAAAACGGGAGTTAAAATGGCTGCTATTGATATATCCCCTGCTAACAGTACCAGCGACATCCACTTTACTGTTAGTGCAGCAGACAAAGTGGCTGAGCTAATAAAAGAAGAAGATAACTTAAACTTGAATCTACGCGTCTCAATTACAGGCGGTGGTTGCTCTGGGTTTCAGTATGGATTCAGTTTTGATGAAGAAATCAATGAGGATGATACCATTGTTGTTCAGCAATGTTCAGATGGCGTGTCCTCAGTAAAACTTCTTATTGATTCAATGAGTTATCAATACTTGCATCAAGCTGAAATTGATTATGTCCAAGGTATACAGGGCGAACAATTTGTGATTCGTAACCCAAATGCAAAAACCACGTGTGGATGTGGCTCCTCATTTAGCATAGATGATGAGGATGAATACTAATCTTTAGAAATTTTCATGTAATGAAGCAAAACTCAATTTTTCTTCATTTTGCTTCATTACATCGCTGTTTTACAAAAACTCAATAAGGTTTCACAATTACCTTAGTCCCTATTCGAATAAAATTTTTGCTTAACCATTTAGCGTCGCCCGGATGCACACGGATGCAGCCATGACTTGCATTATAATTTGGCACATGGTAGGAACCATGAATTGCATAATATTTTGAATAAAACATACAATAGGGCATAGGTGAACCACCCTTACCTACAGGATAACGACTGGAAACACATCCAGGGCCACCTTTACTCCAAACAGTAAAAACACCACTCGGTGTTTTACATCCTCTTTTTATGTCCGCACAATATTTTTTACCACCAGATCCTTTGCCAGTACGAATAACTTTACCATTCGAATCAATAGCCTTCCATGTAAGGGTATTGGGATTAAAAACAAAGGTATTTGCTGAAGCGGTGGAAGAATATAGCAGAAAAACGAATAATGGAATGAATGCAAAATAAGCTAATGATAATAAAATAGAACTTTTCTTTTCCATAATAATTCCTAACAATTTAATCCATCTTCACCCTAATTTTAGTTCATTTTTTGATCAAAACAAATTATTTTCAAGCAAAAAAATAATATTTGTCCTACTCTTTAATGATAGGATGTTAATAAGGTGCCCAATCATGACGAAACATTTGCTTGCAGCTTCCTCCATTTTTTTGGGATGTACTTTGATTTCTTTCACTATAAGTGCTGAAGATAAGACTGATAGTTCTACGGACACATCTTCTAATAGCACAATCGAAATATCGAAAGACAGCTGGTTAAAATCAGTTACACCATTATTACCTAATCTCATTTGCAAGGGATTTGAGAATGACTCTCAATTAAAAAAACGACTTGATGAAATCAAAATGACTTATGACCAGTGTGTAGTTAAGATTCCGGATAGTGTCAGTAAATGTCAGCAAGATCTTTACGCTAATATTCCTGATAAAATTAATACCGACAATGCAGGAGTTTGGGGGAAAGCTCTAGGCGAGTGTATTGGTAAAGATTTTGCAATAAAATACTTAATTCCCAAAAGTTAAGAAGAACGTGAATTCATATAAAAGGGTATGAAAATGCCTTTTATGTCGCTAAACGAACATTAACAAAAATGCTTAGCATTTATATGGCTAATGCTCGAAACAGGAAAAGTGCTCCCAAATATCAGTTCTCACTCCAATGATTAATACCTGACTGTTTGAGTAAATATTCAACAAAAGATTGATGCAATTCCAGTTCTTCGTTATCAGCTGAGAAAACAATAGGATTTGCCAAATGAAGTGCTGTAATTTCTTGAGTCTTGATTTTAGCATGACTTGATGTATCTTCAACCTCTTCAAATAAGCTAGTTTGACCACCAGTCATTGCTAAATAAACATATGCAAGGATCTCGGCATCAAGTAAAGCGCCATGAAGTTCACGATTAAAATGATCGATGCCATACCGTTTACATAGAGCATCCAAACTATTTCGTTGCCCAGGATATTTTTCACGTGCTAAAACAAGTGTATCAACAATATTACAAAAATCTTCTAACTTCTTATTCCATTTGATGAACCTCAGCTCAGAATTCAAAAATCCCACATCAAAGGGAGCATTATGAATTATTAATTCAGCGCCAATAATAAACTGCCAAAACTCATCGGCTTTTTCTGCAAATAAAGGTTTATCCTGCAAAAACTCATCACTAATCCCATGGACACGAAAAGCCCCCTCATCAACCTGGCGTTCTGGATTGAGATAAACATGGAAGTGCTTGCCGGTTAATTTTCTATCCACTAATTCGACACAGCCTATCTCAATCACGCGATGCCCATGCTCATGCCCTATACCCGTAGTTTCTGTATCTAAAACAATCTGACGCATTATTTACTCACTTAACTCTTCGATTGCTTTGTTTGCTAAAGTATCAACCAAATCATTTTCCACATGACCTGAATGTCCTTTTACCCAGTGCCAATTTATTTTATGACGAGAAGCCAATTCATCTAATGACTTCCAAAGATCTGCATTCTTCACAGGCTCCTTTTTAGAATTACGCCAACCATTCAATTTCCAGTTGCCCAACCAATCCGTCATTCCTTGTCTCAAATACTGAGAATCAGTATATAAATCAACGACACAAGGGCGCTTTAAAGCTTCCAGACCCTTAATCGCAGCCATAAGCTCCATACGATTGTTCGTAGTATGTGCTTCTCCTCCGTATAAAGTTTTTTCCTGTCCCTTATAACGAAGCAATACCCCCCAGCCGCCAGGCCCTGGATTTCCTTTACATGCTCCATCGGTATAAATTTCTATACTCACGTTCATCCCTAATTTTTATTCCACAAGTGGAAAAATGGAGTGGCGAATTCCTCATCGAAAATCTTTTGCTTGATTATGGCAATATCAGGTGCAAAAAAACGATCAGTATCATAAGCAGCTACATTAGAACGTATGCGTTGATGAAATTTTTCTAATAACGTTGATGATTTAAGTGGCTTATGAAATTCAATTCCCTGTCCAGCTGCTAATAATTCAATAGCCAAAATAGTTGCAGTATTATCATTCATTTCATGTAGTCGTCGGGCTGCACTGGTTGCCATAGATACATGATCTTCTTGATTTGCAGAAGTTGGAAGACTATCTACTGAGTGTGGATGAGCAAGTGCCTTATTCTCACTGGCACAGGCTGCTGCTGTAACATGAGCAATCATAAATCCTGAATTTAAGCCGCTCTCTTTAATCAGAAAAGCTGGTAAGCCACTAAAATTTTTATCAATAAGCAGTGCGATGCGTCGTTCGGATCCTGCTCCTATCTCAGCTGCAGCCAAAGCAAGATTATCAGCCGCCATGGCAACAATCTCCCCATGGAAATTGCCTCCTGAAATAATTTGCTCTTGTTCATTAAAAACAAGTGGGTTATCAGAAACAGCATTGATTTCAACATCTAAAGTCCTTCTTACGAATCGAATTTGATGCAATATTGCACCCATAATTTGGGGCTGGCATCTTAATGAGTAAGGATCCTGGACTCGTGCGCAATGACGATGAGCCTCGCGGATCTCGCTTCCAGCTAATAATTCTCTATAGCATGCCGCAACATTTTGCTGTGCTTCATGGCCTCGTACCTTTTGAATCCGTTCATCAAAGGGCACATCACTACCATTAGCAGCATCCACTGATAAAGCACCAGCAACCAGTGCTGTTTCAAACAATGTTTCTGTAGTAAACAAGGCATTTAAAGCGATAGCTGTAGAAGCTTGTAGCCCATTTAAAAGAGCCAGTCCTTCTTTCGCCTCCAATTCAATTGGCTTTAAACCTGCGATTTTCAATCCTTCAATCGCACTAATTACTTTTCCTTGATGACGAACGTTACCAACACCTAATAAAGGTAAAGACATATGAGCTAATGGGGCTAAGTCACCAGAAGCGCCTACTGAGCCTTTAGATGGAATACAGGGATAAACTTTGTGATTAAGTAAAGAGATTAATGCTTCAATCAATTCCAGACGAACTCCAGAATATCCTTGAGCCAAATTATTTATCTTAAGCAGTAAAACTAAGGCAACAATTTCATCAGACAACAGCTCACCGGTTCCACAAGCGTGGGAAAGGACTATATTGCGCTGTAACTGTTTTAAGTTTTCCTCTGAAATCGTTTGATTTGCCAATGAGCCAAAACCTGTATTAATTCCATATACCGTTTTTTTATCGAGAATTACTTTTTTAACTGTTTGATTCGATGCATGAATTCGCTCAACTGCCTCTTTAGCAAGAACACAATTCGATTGCTGATTTAAAATATATTGAATTGACTGCAAGTTCAACTCGCCAGGTTGAAGAATAAAAGGTTCTTGCATTAACTTAACTCCTTAAATATCGATGGGTCTTTTGACCTAACATGAGATAACAACTAAAGTTTGTTGGACAAAAGCCCGAACAAAGTCTGTTCTAAGATTCCATAGGCAGCCAAAGTGAATTTTCCTTGGCACATTTTTTTGCAAGTTCATACCCTGCATCTGCATGACGCATAACCCCAGTAGCAGGATCGTTATAGAGTACTCTTGTCAAACGTTTTGCCGCTTTCTCTGTGCCATCCGCAACAATCACAACTCCAGCATGTTGTGAAAATCCCATGCCTACTCCACCACCATGATGAATGCTAACCCAAGTTGCACCACTCGCACAATTTAATAAAGCGTTGAGTAAAGGCCAATCAGATACTGCATCACTACCATCAATCATTCCTTCAGTTTCACGATTAGGGCTTGCTACTGAACCAGAGTCTAAATGATCCCGTCCTATAACTATAGGTGCTTTAACATCACTATTACGAACCATTTCATTAAAAGCCAATGCTAAACGAGCACGATCTTTTAACCCAACCCAACATATACGTGCAGGTAATCCCTGAAACGCAATTTTTTCCTTTGCCATATCCAACCAATTATGCAGATGATTATTGTCTGGAATTAATTTTTTTACCATTTCATCAGTAGCATAAATATCTTCAGGATCTCCTGATAAAGCAACCCATCTGAAAGGCCCGATTCCTTCACAAAATAAAGGCCGGATATACGCAGGAACAAAACCTTCAAACTCAAAAGCATTTTTTTCTCCCGCTTCAAAGGCCATTTGCCTTATATTATTCCCGTAATCAAAAACCGGAATGCCTCTTTTTTGGAATTCAAGCATCGCATGTACCTGTACGGCCATAGATTGTTTTGCTGCTGTAACTACTTCATCCGGTGCAGTTTTACGCAATTTTGCTGCCTGCTCTAATGTCCATCCAGCAGGAAGATATCCATTTAAGGGATCATGAGCACTCGTTTGGTCAGTAACTAAAGCTGGAGAAACTCCACGCTGCACCAGCTGAGGAAAAATTTCTGCAGCATTTCCCAAAACAGCAACAGATAAAGGGCTTTTCTTTTGGCACGATTCATTTATCCATGCCAAGGCTTCATCCAAGTCCATTGTATATCGATCTAAGTATTTTGTTTTAATACGTTTTTCTATTCTGGATATATCGCATTCAACAGCCAATACACTAGCTCCTGCCATGGTACCGGCTAAAGTTTGTGCTCCCCCCATTCCTCCTAAACCACCAGTTAAAATCCAACGTCCTTCTAAGCTTCCTGCATAGTGTTTACGCGCAGCGGCGACAAAAGTTTCATAAGTTCCTTGTACAATGCCTTGCGAACCTATATAAATCCAGCTTCCTGCAGTCATCTGACCATACATCATCAGACCTTTTTTATCCAATTCATTGAAATGCTCCCAAGTAGCCCAGCGCGGGACTAAATTAGAGTTGGCAATAAGAACTCGAGGCGCATCCTCATGAGTGGTAAAAACTCCAACAGGTTTACCTGACTGAATTAACAGGGTTTGTTGATCATTTAATGTCTTCAGAACATCTACAATTTTGTTAAAACACTCCCAATTACGAGCAGCCTTACCCAAACCTCCGTAGACAATTAGAGAATCTGGGTCTTCTGCCACATCCGGGTCAAGATTATTGCACAGCATACGAAGCGCTGCTTCTGTGAGCCAGCTTTTGGCTTGTCTGTCGCTTCCTTTATTTGCTCTAATTATTCGATTTTTCTTGTAGTCTTCCATTAAGAAATGCCCCATACGAAATAAAATAGAAGCATCATACACCAGAGCCATTTCAGAACATAGATATCAATTTAAAGGTAAAATATTTCTTTAATATGCTTAGCTTCCGAAGTATTATAATAATTAAACATTTTGATTATTATGATTGCTAATAACCGCTCAAAATGAGCTTCGAGAGAACACATTGTCTATGATGTCCCATAATGCTATGTTACAATTGACCCCACTCTAACTCACATGTTTAAGATATAGTGCACACCAACTCTGAAAAACACCCAAAGTCACTCCGTATTTTTTTCGCAACCGAAATGTGGGAACGATATGGCTTTTATGTAGTTCAATCCCTTTTGGCACTTTATTTAGCCTTACATTTCAAATGGCCTGACGAGCAAGTTTATGCATTAGTTGGTTCATTTACTGCCTTAACCTATCTTTCTCCCGTAATAGGAGGCTGGATTGCGGATAAATTAATAGGTCAAAAACGTGCTGTTTTACTCGGTGCAGTTGTACTTTTCGTGAGTTATTGTATCTTGTCTCTAGTCGATAATGCTACTGTACTTACGGGATCTCTTGCAGCAATTGCCGTTGGAACAGGTTTATTAAAGCCTAACATTTCATCGCTTTTGGGAAATGAATATCTTACGAGCTCAGCACGTCGTGAGAGCGGTTTTACAATTTTTTATATGGGAATTACTACAGGGATTATTTTAGGAACCACTTTACCGAGTATTTTAAATGAGCATTTTGGCTGGGTTGCCTCTTTCGTCAGTGCCGCAATCGGAATGATCGTAGCCTTTATCGTTTTTTTGCATGGCATCAAAAAATACAATATTAAAGACTACAATCCTTTTGTTTTTCAATATAAAAAAATCGTTGCCGCTACTCTCTTAATGATATTCCTGTGGTCCTTATCGTTTTATATTTTAAACTCACCTCAATTAGCCAATCTTATATTCGGACTTGTCGTATTATTTTCAGCAGGTTATATTTTATATTCTGTCAGTGGAGAAAATACCAATCAATCTCGTCAAACTCTAGTGATTGGTTTATTGTGCATCATTTCAGTTGTATTCTGGTCTTTCTACTTTCAAATGTTTATGTCATTGACTCTGTTTATTTCACGTGTTGTTGAACCAACATTTCTTGGTATTTACTTCCCGCCACCTTATTATGTAACGATTCAAAGCGTGGGAATGCTAATTATTGGTTACTTTCTCTCGAAGAAAAACCCTAAACTAAACTTAGTGGAGCGTGGATTAAGTATCGGTAAAAAATTTCTGCTTGCCATATTTATTACAACTGCAGCTTATGCAATTATTGCATTAGCCAGCAATTTCACTGACAAGAATGCGTTACTCTCTCCACTTTTAATTATTCCAGCTTATTTAATGTTTTCATTGGCTGAGCTCCTGTTATCTCCAGTTGGATTATCTGCAATTACACTTCTTGCAGACAAAAACAAAGTGAGTACCCTAATGGGCATCTTTTTTGTTTCTCTGGGCATCGGAGGGTTTTTATCAGGTAAGCTGGCTTCATTAACAGCTGTTCCTTCGGGTGAAACAAATATTGCAGCATTAAAAACGCTTTATGCTGCAGCATTTACTCAACAACTAGGGATACTGTTTATTGCTGCTTTATGCTGCTTGATCTTATTTGCAGTAATCAAATTCTTATTAACTCATGTGCGTTTAACTGATTAATCATCTAGTGGATGAAACAAAATGAAATATAGATTCCATTCTTGTTTCAGCTAACCGCGCAAACAAATAAATAATCTTATGATTAATATTGGTTTTTTTTATTTTTCAACAATTTTTCATACAATTGAGTTACGTGCGCTCCCTAAAGCCCTTTTTATATAGAAAAAATACTGTTATCATTCAGCGCTTTTTATTAATGATTAGCTAATTTATGTCAGATCAAAACCCAATGTTAACTAAACTGTTACAGCTGCTTGATGACAATCAGGCTATCGATGTTAAAGTAATTGATGTTCGAAAACAAACGACAATTACTGATTATATGATTATTGCTTCAGGGCGCTCTTCTCGGCATGTTAAAGCAATTGCACAAAAAATAATGGAGGATATGAAGTCCACAGGCACTCATGCCATGAATTGTACGGGACTGGAAACTGGTGATTGGGTTCTTATTGACTTTAGTGACTTTATCATTCACGTCATGCAGCCTGAATACAGGCAATACTATAATCTAGAAGGTCTGTGGGAAGAGTCGTCCAAAGATTAAATATCGTTATGTTAAAAATCACCATCATCACTATAGGCAATAAAATGCCCGACTGGGTTACCCAAGGGGCTAATGAGTATGCCAAACGATTAAATGATGGTGTTCAACTCAAACTCATTGAAATACCATTGATTCGCCGCGGTAAATCATCAGACTTATTGCGAATATTAGAAAAGGAATCTGCACTTATCCAAGATGCATTACCCAATAATGCACGAATTATTGCTCTGGATATTGAAGGTAAAGCGTTTAGCAGCGAAGAATTGGCACTTAAGATATCTCAATTACAACAAATACATAGTCACTTCTGCTTTATAATCGGTGGTCCTGAGGGTCTATCTCAAAACATCCTCAAGTTATGTAACGAACGCTGGTCTCTATCAAGGCTTACCCTTCCTCATCCACTCGTACGTATTATTTTACTGGAAACCTTATATAGAGCCTTGTCTATTATTAACAATCATCCTTATCATAAGTAATGTATTATAGTGATGCGACGAAGCTATAGTAAACAAACTCATTTTAAGTTACTATGCAGTTTTCCAGTCCAGCTTAACTGACCGTGCGTCAATGAGTCGAAATCAGTTTTTTAAAAATTATCGCTCTGAATCCCAGCATCAACTTTTTAGAATTAACCTGCTGGTGGCTTTCCTTATTATTTTGTCTTTAATCCTTGTTTTAAGGCTGGCATTTTTGCAAATTTCCGAATTTAAAAAGTATCAAACCCTATCTTTAAAAAATCAAATGAGTATTATTCCAATTGCTCCACCTAGAGGAGTTATTCTTGATAGAAACGGCGTATTGCTTGCAGAAAACATACCTGTTTATGTTCTGGAAATTATCCCTGAGCATGTTAAAAATATGGATCAAACATTAGCTGAATTACAAAAATTAATTCCTTCGATTACAGAAGAAGATCTCAAAAATTTCAAACGTACCAGAAAGCAAAACCGCTCTTTTGTACCCATACCTGTTAAATTAAAATTAACACAAGAGGAGGTAGCGCTTTTTGCCATCAACCAATATCATTTTCCTGGCGTCAGCATTAAAGCACGTTTGATGCGTCATTACCCCTTAGGTGAGATAACTGCTCATGTTCTGGGTTATGTTGGTCGAATCAATGTTGAGGAATTAAGGGCAGTAGATCCAACCAATTATCGAGCTACAAACTTTATTGGAAAGGCTGGTGTTGAAAAATATTACGAGGATGTACTTCATGGTAAAGTTGGATACCAAATGGTAGAAACCGACGTCAGTGGGCGCACGCTAAGAGTTATTGATAAAATTAACCCTCATTCAGGAGAAAAACTTTATTTAAGTATTGATATCAGGCTTCAACAAGCAGCTTATGAAGCACTCAAAGAGAAACGAGGTGCAGTTGTCGTGATTAACTCTAAAAATGGTGAAGTCTTAGCCATGGCGAGTTCTCCAAGTTTTGATCCCAATATTTTTGTCGGTGGTGTGAGTGCTAAAGAATACAAAAAATTGTCAAATACCTTACAAAGACCATTATTTAATCGAGCGGTGCGCGGTGTATATCCTCCTGCATCAACAATTAAACCATTTGTTGGCCTAGCAGGTTTAGATAAAGGATTTATTACCACTACAACAACTATTTATGATCCAGGTCGATTTAAACTTCCTACTGCTAGCCACATCTATAGAGATTGGAAAAAAACAGGCCATGGAATGATTAATTTTAAAAGAGCAATCACCGTTTCCTGTGATACTTATTTTTACCAACTAGGAAATAAAATGGGTATTTCCAATATTGAAGATATGCTCGTAAAATTTGGTTTGGGCCATTTAAGCCATATCGATCTTTATGAAGAAGCTGCAGGTATCGTACCTAGCTTACGTTGGAAAAAACAAACTAAAGGAGTTTCTTGGTATCCTGGTGATACCTTGATAACTTCTATAGGTCAAGGTTTTATGCTTGCTACACCATTACAAATAGCGAATGCGACAGCATCGTTAAGCCAACATGGACAACGGTTTAGGCCTCATTTATTAACGAAAACTGTCAATAGTGACAGTGGCGAGATAAAACAATACAAACCTGTTGAGGAATATCCAATTTACCTAAAAGATGAAGCAAACTGGGATATCGTTGCAGACGCAATGCACAACGTTTTAACCAGCAATGAGGGAACAGGTTATCGATTTGGACGCAATCCCCCTTACCCAGTTGCGGGAAAAACCGGTACAGCACAAGTATTTAGCGGCAGACAATATGAAAAAGTAAAATATGAAGACATCCCTGAAGCATTACGGGACAACTCATTGTTCATTGCATTTACTCCGGTGGAAGAACCTGAAATTGCACTAGCAGTTGTTGTAGAGAACGATGTTGCTGCGCCCACAGTTGCACGTAAAGTGCTTGACACATACTATCAACTTTATCCGATGAAGGCTCATGAACAGAAGACACACTAAACCCGTTTACCGGTTTACCACAAAATCACTTCATTTAGATCTTCCCTTATTGGGGTTACTTCTTTTATTGATAAGCTTTGGTCTTTTAATTTTGTACAGCGCCTCCAATGCGAATACAAGTATGATCTTGCGCCAATCAATGAGACTTATCTTTGCATCGCTCATTATGATTGTGCTCGGGTTTATTCCTCCTCATAAATATAAAATATGGACTCCATGGATATATAGCGTAGGATTGACTTTATTAATTGCCGTGATGCTTATGGGGAAAATTGGGAAAGGAGCTCAGCGCTGGCTTGAATTGGGTTTATTTCGCTTTCAACCTTCTGAAATCATGAAATTGGCTGTCCCTATGATGGCTGCTTGGTACTTTGACCGACAAGCTCGACCCAGCACCTTTAAATCTCTTGCTGTTGCCGGACTCATTATCTGCGTTCCCGTACTGCTTATTGCAAAACAACCCGACTTAGGGACTGCGATTATGGTAGCTGCTGCTGGACTATGTGTTGTATTTTTAGCTGGGATTCGTTTTAAAGTTATTTTGTTGCTCGTACTCCTAATAGGCTCTGCCATTCCCGTGGTCTGGCATGTAATGCATGATTATCAAAAACAACGTGTTTATACTCTGCTTGATCCAGAGCAAGATCCACTAGGCGCAGGATATCATATTATCCAATCCAAGATTGCCATTGGTTCAGGTGGACTTGCTGGAAAAGGTTGGTTACAAGGAAGCCAATCTCATCTTAATTTCTTACCTGAACATGCTACGGACTTTATCTTTGCAGTAACAAGTGAAGAGTTTGGCTTCGCAGGTGGATTTGCCATTATTGCTCTTATTGTTATGACCTCTCTTAGAAGCCTGAACATCGCATCCCATGCCCAAACGACATATACTCGTCTTTTAGCTGCAAGTCTTGCCATGTCATTTTTTATGTCTGGCTTTGTCAATATTGGCATGGTTATGGGAATCATTCCGGTTGTGGGCATTCCCTTGCCTTTAGTCAGCTATGGGGGTACTGCAATGGTTACATTTTTAGCGAGCTTTGGGATCTTGATGTCCATTAGTTCACATAAAATTTTATTTAATAGTTTAAATTGATTGTAGTTTGAGTGGTCTTAGTATTTTTTAGCCCGGTTCCGCTATGGCGCGCAACCGGGCTAGGAAATTAAAGCAATGCTGCTACGCGTTCATAACTTCGCCGATGAATCTCGCATGGCCCAAGTCGATTTAATGCTTCTCGATGAACAGCGGTCGCATATCCTTTATGTTCTGCAAACCCATATCCGGGATAAATCGCATCAAACGCTACCATTTCTGCATCTCGAAATACTTTTGCAAGAATTGAGGCAGCACTAATTTCAGGGATTAAATTATCACCTTGCACAATTGCCTTGCAAGGAACACTTAATTTTGGCATGTATATGCCATCAACTAATACGTAGTCTGGTTTGATTGTCAAAGCTTCAACTGCACGCTGCATCGCCAGCAAAGTTGCATGATGGATATTCAAGATATCAATTTCATCTACCTCTGCTCTGCCATATGCATAAGCAATGGCCTGCTCCTTTATTTGTACGGATAATAATTCACGTTTTTTCGCACTCAATTTTTTCGAGTCGGCAAGACCCTCTATGGGATCTTTTAAAATAACTGCAGCAGTGACCACTGCGCCTGCCAAAGGACCACGTCCTACTTCATCTACGCCAGCTATAAGCATAATATTCTTCTCTTTCCTTAATCAGTATAGTCATGGGGCATTAACGCTGGCTAATAATACTCTTATAAAATTGATTTATCATCCAATAAATGCGATCATGCGCACAAATAATTGACATATGAAGATAATGAGTAAAATTCGCTGTGCAGTCATCGGTGTAGGTTATTTAGGTAAATTTCATGCACAAAAATATCAACTGATTCCGAATGCAGAGTTAATTGGGATTTGTGACCTGAATCAAAGCATATTGGAGGCAGCATCACAGGAATTGCATGTCCCTGGCTATAACGATTACCATGACTTGTTTGACAAAGTTGATGCAGTAAGTATTGCGGCAACAACGAACAAGCATTTCGAAGTTGCTAAAGCTTTTTTAGAGCAAGGCATCCATGTTTTAATTGAAAAACCAATTACTGAAACAGTAGCTCAAGCAAAAGAATTAATTCAACTTGCCGAAAAACACCAGGTAAAAATACAGGTTGGACATCTTGAGCGTTTTAATTCAGTGCGGTTGGCTTTGGATGAATATTTACAAACACCTTTATTTATTGAATCAGAACGTTTAGCTCCATTTAAAACACGTGGTGCTGACGTTAATGTGATTCTTGATGTCATGATCCATGATATTGATTTAATTCAAAATATGGTTAAAAGCCCAATCGTCTCAATCCTT
This sequence comes from Legionella tucsonensis, assembly GCF_001468035.1. GTDB lineage: Bacteria > Pseudomonadota > Gammaproteobacteria > Legionellales > Legionellaceae > Legionella > Legionella tucsonensis. The sequence goes on along the minus strand of NZ_LNZA01000001.1, from coordinate 1,124,009 downwards.
GCCCAAGGCACACCTGTACTTACAAAAGCAATTGATATAGCCAATGCTCGAATTACATTTGCCAATGGGTGCGTGGCTAATCTTACAGCCAGTCGAGTCAGTTTTAAAATAGAGCGCAAGACAAGGATATTCCAAAAGAACTCCTATCTTTCAATTGACTATCAGAGTAAAAAACTTGCTGTATTTAAAAAAGGAACTGGTGAAATGTTTCCCGGAATTCCTGATATTCTTCGAGAAGAAAAAGAGTATGAGCAAGGTGATGCATTATTTGAAGAAATAAAATCATTCATCAAATGCATCCAAGAAGACACTACCCCTCTTGTAACTGGTGAAGACGGCCTCCACGCACTTGATGTTGCAGAAACAATAACTTCGCTTATCCAGAATAACTTAATTGAACGTCATGCAAGAATCTAAACGCATTAGACTTTTTTTTTCCAAACTCGCTGCAGTGAGGAAAGTACAAGGAGAAACGGAGCGAAGAAATGGATTGTGCACGAAGTCACATGAGGATTCGACAACCGTATCGACGAAGCAATTTTTCAATGAAATAGAGTTTAGGAAAAAGTCTATTGTCATTATAGCGGGTGAAGAATCGGGTGATGTCCATGCATCGGTTTTGATTCGCCAATTAAAGGCTGCCTATTCTAATATCGAAATTAGTGGAATTGGCGGCAAACACATGCAGGAAGCTGGAGCCCAAATAATTTCAGATTTAGCTCGTTTTGGTGTTACTGGACTTACAGCGGTTATCCGCAATCTTAATGTAATTCGCAAGGCATTTCTGGCAATTAAAAAACATTTAAATCAGCAAAAGCCGGATCTACTTATTTTAGTAGATTATCCGGGCTTTAATTTAAGACTGGCAAAATATGCAAAACAAAAATTAGGGATTAAGATTCTGTATTACATCAGCCCCCAAATTTGGGCCTGGAAAGCTAATCGCATTCATCTTATCAAAAAATGCATTGACCAAATGGCAGTTATTTTGCCTTTTGAAAAAATTATCTATGAGAAAGCTCAAGTTCCAGTTAGTTTTGTTGGTCATCCTTTAATAGAAAAAATTGCATCTGTTGATGACCTCCATTCACAACGCAAAGCGTTAGGTCTTCCTCAGGAAGCAAACATTTTTACTCTTCTTCCCGGAAGTCGTGCTAATGAAATAAAATATCATATGCCGGTGTTGCGTGACACCGCTCTAATTTTGCAACAACGCTATCCAAATTTGCATTTTGTAATTCCCATTGCAGATACAATTAATCCAGAAAAAATCAAACATTATTTTTCTAATCTAAATTTACCTATTAGCTTTGTACAAGGCCATGCAGTGCACTGCATGGCTGCCGCAAATTTTGTTATCGTTGCTTCAGGAACTGCCTCTCTTGAGTGTGCTTTATTAGAAAAACCGATGTGTATTATTTACAGATCTTCCTTTCTTTCCTATGTATTGGCGATGAGATTTATCAAAGTCAAGTTTTTTGGTCTATGCAATCTTTTAGCGAATAAAATGATTATTCCTGAGTTTTTGCAATACGATTGCAATGCTCATGAATTGACCCGTTATGTTGATCTTTTTTTCAATGATCCAGAGCAACCTACGAAAATGATTTCCCATTTAAATAGGGTAAAAAACTCATTGTCCTCAGAAAAATCCGATCGCTCATTATTTAATCTTGTGGCCAATGAATTGCTCGAAAAAAATGCATAGTTTTCTCTTAAAAATATAGAATATCAATTATCCTTCATGTACAATTAATTTTGCTTTCATTTTGAATGTTAGCAATTGGAATGTTGATTTAATTAATAATAAGGAAGTTAAGATGACTGTCATTGAAACACCTGAAGCTACTTTAAGCATAACGAAACAAGACCAAGGTCTGCAAGATTTAGTCTATAGTTTAGTTACTCGTTTTCTCGCCGAAAATAAAAGTAAAAGCATTGATGATCTTTACGATATGATATTATCTGAGGTTGAGCCTCCATTACTTCAAGCAGTAATGGAAAAGCGTCGTGGCAATCAATTGCAGGCTGCTAAGATGCTAGGCATTAGCCGTGGTACAATTAGAAAGAAACTCCAAAGATATTTTGGAACTAAATATTTTCGTTTAACTGACGAATAATTAAATTTAAACTCGAAAATTGCTTATACCTAAAAAAGGCTCGATATTCGAGCCTTTTTTTTGCAATAAACATAAACTGGCTTTTTTAATGATAAAAATGATACTTATTGGCTCTCTAATGCACTTATATAAAATGTGCGTGCCAAATATTTTACAAAAGGAATTTGAGTATGTCGTTATCAACATTAAATCTTGAGCTTTCAGTTGAACAAATAACGGATAAGTACATTGAGAGTTCTAACTATTTTATTTTGCGTAATTCATGTATTAATTCATCGCCAATTCCTTTTGTAACCAGCGAAATTAAGGACCAACTATCTTACATTCTTCAAGTTGATCAACAGGAGTCAGCATCTCATTTAACATTGGCTGCCTGCAAAAAACAATCTCAATATGATTTGGATGAGCAAAAACGTGATTATCAAGAGTCAGAGGATGATTCTCTTTTAGATACACATTTATATTTTCAATTGGAACTTATCCAGGAGAAAATAAGATCTATAGAAACAGAGATACAACAGGACAATGAAAATATTCATTGTATTCAAACCCGCATCAAAAACATTGAGGAAGACGAAAAAACTCATCACCATCACTCTCATCCAGAGACAGTGGATACTGTTTCAAAAACCTCTCATGAACATCCTCATCCAGAAACAGTCGAGCAACGAGATGATAAAACCCATACTCACCCAGAAGACGATTCGCATTTAAAAACACCCCATGCTCATTCGCGTGTACAACATATGCACCCAGAAACTAATTTAGAGCTGCAAAAAAACACTCTTACAAAAGAATTAAGCTCACTCCAAAAAGTCTTAAAGAGCGACCAATTACGTCATCAACAATTGACTGAAAGTTACGATAGAGTAAGAGAAAATCTTTTGGAATTAACCGAAAAGAGACAACAAAGACAGATGCGAGCCGAAGTACGAAATAAAAGAGCAGTAGCACGTTTGACCGATGATCCTGCTTTATTGCAGCTCTCAGAAGAAAACCGTCATTTACTCAAAGAAGCTATAGAGACAGAGCACAAAAAACTGCATCAAAAAAAAGAACAATTGATGCAGCGAGCTATTGAGATAAGCTATCAAACTTATCTTACACGTCTTGAAATTTATTTGCAATCAACAGTAAGTCGAAATTATCAAGAAAATGAAGCACTAAAACAAATAATTCAATTCATGCGTGAATACCTTTTAATCATAGCAGAAGAACAAAAAATAAGATTAACACGAAATAACACTTTTCTTGAGAAAGAAAAAATAGTAAAGGATAAGTCTCAAACAGAAAAAAAAGTGGAACAATTGAAACAATCAAATCCAGCACTAGCATTACAGAATATAAGTTTAGGAAAAGAAAATGAACAATTAGAAATCTCCATCCAAGAGCGCGGTAGCTATAAGAATACTCTTCTCAAAATAGGTTTATTCTTCTTTTTGTTGTCGGCTGGAGGAGCCTGCACCGGTGTAACCGTTGCGGGAGGCATTCTTGCAGTAACTGCTCTGTTTATGGTTCCAGCTGCAGTGCTTGCTGTCATTATGTTAAGTCTGTTTATTGCTGCATTGATCTACACAATTAAAAACAGTATAGACAGCAATCAGTTAACTAAAAATCAAACAATTATAAAAGATAATATTGCAACAATTTCCCAACAAGATAGTGAAATGATGTTGCTTGAAAGTCAAATACTGCCTGAACTAGCAAAAAAAATAAGTGAAGCTGAACATAATCTGAGCATGCTTGATAAAAGCATTGAGAGGTTACACCAACATGCTGAATTAAAATTAAACACAGCAAAACAAGTAACAGTGCAATTTCCAAGCAGCCAGCTACCGTTTATTGGACAAACCTCTCAACGTACACATCAAGATACATATCAAAATTCAATTAAAACGCCAACCCCATTCATAGATGACTTAACAGAGAGAAATGCATTTACCCATCAATAATTAAATCGTAGCCTGGGCTCTTTATATCTTGGGTGGGATAACGGAACTTGGGAATACTGAAACTTATAAAAAACCCGGGCTACGGTTCATACCTTCACCCAGGCTACACCACACCATATTAAACTGCAGATGAAACCAATAATTTATTAACTCGATTTACAAAATCCGCAGGATTATCTAATTGACCACCTTCAGCCAAAACTGCTTGTTCAAACAACATAGTGACCCATAATTCAAATAAATTATCATCCTGAATATCATGTAAGTGTTTAATTAACTGATGTTCAGGATTTATTTCAAATACAGGCTTACTCATAGGAACCTGCTGACCAGCAGCCTGCAGAATACGTTGCATTTCTAACCCCATATCTTGCTCATCTGCAACAACACAAGCAGGTGAGTCAGTCAGTCTGTTTGTTACCATCACATCCTTAACTCGTGTATCCAAAACGCTCTTAATATGTTTTAGCAAAGGTTCAAGTGTTTTTTCTTGCTCTTTTATTTGCTCGGGTGACTCATCTCCTAGCTCTACCTTTCCTTTGGAAATGGACTGGAGTTTATTTCCAGCATACTCACTTAAATAACCAACCAGCCACTCATCAACTTTGTCGCTAAGTAACAATACTTCAATTCCTTTTTTTCTAAAAATTTCCAGGTGAGGGCTGTTTTTAGCCGCGTTGTAACTGGAGGCAGTGATGTAATAAATTTTGTCCTGTCCTTCTTTCATACGACTGATGTACTCATCCAAGGTGGCCTCTTGTTTCTCAGAATCAGTCGTCGTTGTTGCAAAACGTAGCAATTTGGCAATAGCCTCTTTATTGGTAAAGTCTTCAATTGGTCCTTCTTTTAAAACCAATCCAAATTCATTCCAAAACTTTTGATAGGTTTCCTTATCCTGGGTACTCATTTTTTCAAGCATAGCTAAAATACGTTTTGTACATGCAGAGCGGATGCTCTCTACTTGTTTATTGTCTTGTAAAATTTCTCGCGACACATTAAGGGGTAAGTCACTTGCATCGACTATACCTTTTACAAAACGCAAATAGCGAGGTAAAAATTGAGTTGCATCGTCCATAATAAAAACACGCTTAACATAAAGTTTTAAGCCATGTTGGACTTCATGTTGCCACAAATCAAATGGTGCATGTGCTGGAATATAAAGCAAAGAAATATAATCATTCTTTCCTTCTACATGGTTGTGTGACCAAATGAGTGGATCTTGAAAGTCATGAGAAATATGCTTATAAAGTTGTTTATACTCTTCATCAGTAATATCCGACTTTTGCATTGTCCATAAAGCAGTTGCCTTATTTACAGTTTCATATTCGTTTGATTCTTTATCATCCTGAGAGATTTTTTTCATAATGATTGGCCAGCAAATATGATCTGAATATTTACTGATAATGCTGCGCAGACGCCAATTGCTGAGAAACTCATCATTTTCGTCTTTAATATGTAAGGTTATTTCAGTACCACGAGTTGCTTTATTTTCAGAAGCAATGGTAAATTCCCCTTCGCCATTAGATTCCCAAATAATTCCCTCTCCAGGTTTTACTCCAGCACGCCGACTTTTAACAGTTACCTTATCAGCAACAATAAATGCTGAGTAAAATCCCACGCCAAATTGTCCGATTAACTGAGAGTCTTTTGCGCTTTCTCCAGTTAAATGGCTCATGAATTCTTTGGTACCCGATTTCGCGATTGTACCTAAATTTTCAACAGCCTCATCCCAACTTAAGCCAATACCATTATCTTTAATCGTTATCGTTTTCAACTTCTCATTAACATCAATAGTAACTCTTAAATCAGAATCATTTTCATACAGTGCACCGTTTGATAAAGCTAAGAATCTTAATTTATCCAACGCATCAGAAGCATTAGAAATTAACTCACGTAAAAATATTTCCTTGTTGCTATAAAGTGAATGCACTACCAAATGCAACATCTGCTTTACTTCTGCTTGAAAGCCCATGGTTTGTTGCTTACTTGACATTTACCTCTCCTATGACACATTTCTAAATGATGTATGTCATATAGGGTTTGATTTGATAAATTTCAAGGGGGAAAAGAATGAAATTTAATATACAAATTATTCGTAATTAAACCCAGGCATCGTTAAGGTACCTCCGGAATGAATAATCAATACATTACCTTTCAATTGTTCGGCTTTGATATATTTCCTTGACTCATAAAATAGCTTTGCAGCATAAATAGGGTCAGCCAAAATCCCCTCTTCTCGTGCCAGACGTTTTATTTCATTTTTAATGGTTTGATTCACTGAGCCGAAAGCTTTGGCTGTAGTAGGATAAAAACAAAGAAAATTCTGGGGAATTAATTCAAGCCATTGCTTTAATTTATTTCGAAACGCGAGTTCATCATCAGCCAACAACAATACATAAACCTGAGCAGAATGCTCTAATCGCTTCAGACCTTTAATGAGTGCAGCAGCAGAAAAGCCTGTTCCCGAGTCAATAAAAATATGTTGAAACGTAGATCCCAATGAATACTCATTTAAAATAATATCATCAGCAAGGGTTAACGCACCGTTCATCGCTTGAGAAACACTTGCGCCTTCCTGTAAAACAAATCCAGACTCATTTAATGCCAGTAGATAATTATCTGCCAGCTCATTAACTTTTGACCAGTCGTCACGTGAAACCCAGACAATTTCCCGTTCTTCAAGAAATAAACGACTTAATTTATAATTCCCGCGCAGCTCCAATTTCCAAGGCTGTATCAAAAAGGCAGTTACTCTCAGCTTAAATTCTCGCGCTAATTGTAATGCAGCAAGTAAATTGTTGGATTGAGGTCCAGCAATAATAATTAAGTGCTGTATTTCTTGCTCAATCAAAAAAGGGAAAAGACTGGCATACTTACGTAATTTTGAACCACTGATACCACAACCTAATTCATCATCTCTTTTAACATAGCAACTCACTTCATCATCAGGAAATTTGTTTAAATGATGTACACGACTGGATAGATTCCACATAGATTAAATTTTCGTTTCATTAATAAGCATCTCGTACAAAATCAAGATGACTCTTAGTCGAGGTTGACTCTTGGAATTTATAACCCAGTTCATTAAATTGCTTCAGGTGCTCCAAATCATCAATTTGATTTTGCATGAGAAACTTAGCTATTGTCCCGCGCGCCTTTTTAGCATGAATACCAATCATTTTCATTTGATCATTCTTTTTTTCATAAAAATTGACTGTGATAATTGGATAATTTAATCCCTTTTCATCCACAGCTTTAAAATATTCGCTGGATGCCAGATTAATCAACACCGGATTTTTTTGCGTTGCTAACTGTTGATTTAGTATACTAGTTACTGTTTCCTGCCAAAAATCGTATAAATTTTTACCCGCAGGATTCTGTAATCGTACTCCCATTTCAAGCCTGTAAGGCTGGATATTATCTAAGGGCCTTAATAAACCATAAAGCCCAGACAAAATTCTCAAATGATCTTGAGAATAGTCAACTGTCTTTTGTTCCCAGCTGAAAGCTTTTAAACCCTGGTAAACATCTCCCTGAAACAAAAATAAAGCGGGATATGCGTGCAATGATACTTTATCACCCATATAAAAATCATGGTAACGATTATAATTTAATTCAGCCAAATTCTTAGATAAATCCATCAAAGCGGCGATATCGTCAACTGATTTGGTTTTCATTAACTTAACGAGAGTATTCGTTTTATCTGTAAACAGAGGCGTGGATGTCACTCCAGAATAGGGCTTGGAATTATTTAATAATTTTTTAGCTGGTGATAATAAAATAATCATAATCAATCCATAGAAATTTAACGTGCAGTACCAGGAACCATACCAACCCGCGGTCTAAAAACATAAATAGTTATGGGCTCACTAGTATCAATCACATTTCCATCCGCATCAACAATTTGCACTGCCAAAGTATGCGATCCCCTATACATATCATTTACTTCAAACACTGGATTCACTTGCGGTTCACCAAGAGTTCCGCTATCGTAAATCAATTGTAGCCTATCTCCTGGACGCAAATCAGGCTCCACCTCAGTAGTTACGACGACAAAACCTTGATTATTACGAATTGTTGCCCCAGTTTTCGGTTGGGTAATAGCGATTTTAGTGTACGAATGATTTAACTTTACCGTATCATCTTCATCTATTTGCTCAGGTTTTTGTGCTGGAGTTTGAGTCGAAGGAGGTGGTGAGGAAAAACTTTGTGTCTCGGGAATAATCACAGTTTCAGCTCCCTGACGTGGAGTGTCACTGAAATGAACATTTCCTTGACTATCAGTCCATTTGTAAATTTGCGTCGCATAAGATGCAACGCAAATTACCATCATCAATGATAGGGAGACAAAAAATTTATCCATTACCATTATTCCTATAGGCTGTAATACAACTCAAACTCATAAGGATGGGTCAAACTTCTAATTTTACTGATTTCCTCTTCCTTCATGCTAATATAATTATTAATAAAATCCTGAGTAAATACGTCGCCTTGTAATAAGAAATCGTGATCCACTTTCAGATTTTCCATAGCTTGCTCCAAAGAAGCACATACTGTGGGTACATCTACAAGTTCTTCTGGAGGCAAATCATATAGATCTTTATCCATAGCTTGGCCGGGATGAATTTTCTTTTGGATACCATCTAATCCTGCCATCATCATAGCAGCAAATGCTAGATAGGGATTCGCAGTAGGATCAGGGAAGCGTACTTCGATACGGCGCGCTTTAGGATTATTCACATGAGGAATACGAATTGCAGCAGATCGGTTTCTTGCTGAATAAGCCAATAGAACTGGGGCTTCAAATCCAGGAACTAAACGTTTATAACTGTTGGTTGATGGATTAGTAAATGCATTTAAAGCACGTGCATGCTTAATTATTCCACCTATATAATAAAGTGCCATTTCGGAAAGACCGCCATATTGATCACCAGAAAATAGATTCACGCCGTCTTTGGCTAATGATTGATGGCAATGCATACCGCTTCCATTATCACCAACTAAAGGCTTGGGCATAAAAGTAGCTGTTTTACCGTAATTATGTGCAACGTTATGAACTACATATTTTAAAATCTGTAATTCATCCGCCTTCTTTGTCAATGTATTAAATCGTGTAGCAATTTCACATTGGTTTGCTGTGGCTACTTCATGGTGATGTGCTTCAACAACAGTTCCCAATGACTCAAGGATCAAGCTCATTGCTGAACGCATATCATGAGAAGAGTCTACTGGAGGAACGGGGAAATAGCCGCCTTTTACTGCAGGGCGATGACCAATATTACCCCCTTCTAATTCTTTTCCTGAATACCATTGTGCTTCTTCTGAATCAATTTTATAAAAAGAACCACCAATGGTTGTTTCCCATTGTACACTATCAAAGACAAAAAACTCGGGCTCGGGTCCAAAATAGGCTGTATCGGCAATGCCAGTAGATTGCAAGTAAGCTTCGGCACGCAACGCCAGTGATCGGGGACAACGTTCATATCCCATCATGGTTTTGGGGTCTACGACATTGCATCGAATAAATAGTGTGTTGTCTTGAAAGAACGGGTCAAGTTTCATGGTTTCCAAGTCAGGCATCAAAGCCAAATCAGACTGGTGAATTTTTTGCCAACCTTTAAAAGAAGATCCGTCGATCATTTTTCCATTTTCAATAAAATCATTATCCACTGATGATATTGGGATGGTTATATGTTGTTCTTTACCACGTATGTCCGTAAACCGCAGGTCAACTAATTTGGCATCAAGTTCCTTAATCGCCTCAAGTGCTGTATTTTTGCTCATTATTGCTCTCCAGGATAGTCTGGCTGTATAGTGTACCTTAAGTGACATATTAAACCCAATAGATTAAACTCTATGTTTTACCATCAACCATAAAAAATATGGGTGCATACCAATATCAGGCGCTTCAAAAAAATGGCAATGCGGCTAAGGGTGTGCTGGAAGCAGACTCTGAGCGTCACGCCCGCCAACTTTTGCGTGATCAGGGATTAATTCCAACTCAAGTTCGTGTGTTGACTCAACAACGTATAGGGAGTCATACCAAAAGCAAAATTTCCGCAGCAGATCTTGCTCTATTTACACGGCAATTAGCCACATTGCTTGCTGCCGGAATTCCAGTTGAAGAATCATTACGTGGAGTGAGTGAGCAAACAGAAAAAGACAAAGTCAGAGAACTTATTATAGGTGTTCGTGCAAAAGTACTTGAAGGTTATGGATTAGCGCAGGCCATGGCTCAATTTCCATCTGCATTCCCCGAGTTATATCGTGCTACTGTTGGTTCAGGAGAACAAACCGGTCGCCTTGATGTGGTTTTAGAAAAATTAGCGGATTATACTGAAAACCAACAGCAGACAAGGCAGAAAGTTCAGCAAGCGCTGATTTATCCGCTGATTATGATTATTGTTTCAATTGCTATTATTAGTTTTTTACTAAGTTTTGTTGTCCCTAAAATTATTGAAGTCTTTACCAGCGGCGGACAAACCTTGCCTGAAATGACTTTATTATTAATTAATATAAGTCACTTCGTTAAAAATTATGGCCTTTATACCTTAATTGTACTTATCCTGTTGATGTTTGCCTTTAAGAAAAGCCTGAGCAATGAAAAGATTAAAATTGCTTGGCATCGTCTGTTATTAAAGCTTCCTATAATTTCATATTTAGTAAAAACAGTTAATGTTTCGCGTTACATTCATACTTTTGGTATACTTTTCGCAGCAGGAGTAAGTGTTCTAGAAACAATGCGCGTTGCAGCAAGTCTAGTAACCAATGTCGTTATGCGGCAATCCTTTGATACTGCAACAGTTAAAGTTAGGGAAGGATGTGGTATTAATGAGGCTTTAAAAGAAACGGGTTATATTAGTCCGATGGCAATTCATTTAATTGGCAGCGGTGAAAAAAGCGGCCAACTGTCAAACATGATGGAACGGGCTGCCGCTCACCTGGACAATGAAGTCAAACGGCTAATTGATACATCATTGACTTTATTAGAGCCTATGGTGATCCTGTTGATGGGGGCAGTCGTTTTGTTTATTGTTTTAGCTACTTTATTACCTATTTTTTCAATGGAGCAGTTAATTACTTAAAGCCCAAACGTGAGCCTTCACGTTATCCAATCCAGTTTAAAATCGGAGTAAAAATGAATAGACAACAAGGGTTCTCATTAATTGAAATTATGGTAGTGGTCGTTATATTGGGTATTCTCGCTTCTATAGTTGTACCTAAAATTATGGGCCGTCCTGATGAAGCGCGAAAAGTTAAAGCCAAACAAGATGTACTTGCCATCCAAAACGCATTGGATTTATACAAATTAGACAATGGTAATTATCCCACTACGGACCAAGGCTTGGCAGCCCTCGTTGAGAAACCCACATCAAATCCAGTACCCAACAATTGGAAGCAATATCTCAAGTCACTTCCCACAGATCCTTGGGGCAGAGATTACCTTTATTTAAATCCTGGTCAACACGGTGATATTGATGTTTTCACCTACGGCGCTGAAGGACAACCCGGAGGTACAGGTATTAATGCCGAAATTGGTAACTGGGATGAGAAAAAACAGTAGATTTCTTCGGAAACTTATTACAGAGAGAGAAGCACGAGGAAGCACGGAGCGTAAAATTTCATCGTACGCGCAGCGCACCGTATCGACAAAGCTACTGCCAGTCTCCAAGAGGTCTAATCAAGGTTTTACCCTGATTGAAATCTTGATTGTTTTGGTGATTATAGGCATAACCTTTGGTTTTGCCTTAATTGCCTTTGGTGATTTTGGTGAAGGTCGGCGTATTTTATTTTCTGCAGAACAATTAGTTAATACGCTTCGTCTAGCCCAACAGCAAGCTATTTTGGGGACCAATACTTTGGGTCTGCGTATTGATAACAACGGTTATCAAGTGGTTCAACTGTACAACAACGCTCAATGGAAACCTATTTCCGATAAGGGGGTGTTTAAAATGATATATTTTCCCCAGGATACACGTATTATTTTGAAAACCAGTAATCCAACTCCAGCAGGAAACCCTCTCATCATTATTTCTGCCTCAGGAGATATGACACCATTTACCTTGAGTTTTGGTAGTAAGCAAGACAACAACTTAGCTTTGCTTATCGGCAAACGCAATGGAGAACTCCAATTTAACATTGGTAAACATTAAATGAGCACATACCATAGAAAACCTCTTTCAAATGAATCGGGATTCACTCTAATTGAGGTTTTATTAGCGCTTTCCATAATAGCGATTGCATTAACTGCTTTGCTGAAAGCGATATCACAAAATGTAGAAACTACCCGACGTATAAAAGAAAAAACAGTAAGTCATTGGGTTGCCATGCAAGGCGTGGCAATGATCCAGCTCAATTTACTCCAGATTAATCAAAGTCAGGAAACAACCCAAGATACAACCATGTTGAATGAACACTGGTACTGGAGAGCGAAAGTAAGCTCAACACCACTAAAAAACATTCAAAAAATAGTTATTTCAGTCAGCCCAGAAAAAATAGGGCCTTTTAGAGAGGAACTGCAAGCTTTCAGGTATGTACTATGAAAAAAAATGAAACGTCCCGAAAACTTAATGGCTTTACTTTGATTGAAATTTTAATTGCACTTGCCGTATTTGCTATTCTGGCAACAATTACTACCTCCGTATTATATAATGCATTTACAACACGCTCTCGAGTTAATGAGCAAAGTGAACGTCTCAGTGAATTGCAACTTGCAATAAGCCTCATTCAACAAGATACACGCCAAATCGTAGAGCGCGCTATTCGTAGTAATGAAATGCAGTTATTACCTGCTTTTATAGGACAAACAAATTACGTGGAATTTACGCGCGATGGTAATATAAATCCTGGCAGTATTGAAAAACGCAGTACACTAAAACGGGTTGCATATGTTTGCCAACAAGGAGCATTAATCCGTAGAACTTGGAGTAGTCTCGACATAATCAATCAAAAAAACCATGAAGATAAGCTCTTGCTGAGTCGCCTTACTCACTGTCATTTTGGTTATTTAAATCAAAATTTACAAATACTTCCTGAATGGAGGGAACAAGCTGTAACCTTAAATCAGAGTAAAGAGCCGTTTCCCAAAGCCATACAATTTAATATGACTTTGCAGGAACAGGGTGAAATAAATTTACTTTTTATTCTACCGGGTGCGCTGTATGCTGCAAATTAAAACCATAAAAGGAAGCGCCTTACTTACCGCACTCTTTATTATGACTTTGGTTGCAATTGTAGCCACAGCCATGAGTACCAAAGTGCAATTAGATATTTACCGTACAAAACTTATACTCACTCATGACAGAGTTTATCTTGCCTCACAAGTAGTTACTTTTTGGGCACTTAGTGAGTTAAATAATAAAAAGAATAAATTTGCCAAAGCCGATGCACAAGGAATAGTAAGTGTGTTTCCCCGCAACATGGAAAATATAGACAGCACTGTTACCTTAAAAGGTGCACTTTATGATTTACAAGCTCAATACAATATTAATAACTTAGAAAATAGAAAATCCATGTTAGGATTTATAAATCTTATTGGGGTAGCTTTACCACAAACACCGGAAACAGAAAGAGTTAAGCTCACTCTTGCAATTAATGATTGGCTCTCATCCTATGATTTGGCACGCGGTAAGGACAATTATCTATCCTATTATATGAGCCAAAAAACCCCTTATTATCCCAGTCATCAACTTATGAGCAGCAAATCCGAGTTACGTCTGATCAAAGATGTGAGCGCTCCCCTTTATTTAACGCTAGAGCCTTTAATTACAACTTTACCAGAGTCTACGCCAATTAATATCAATACAGCGCCGATAAAAGTTCTCAAGTCACTAAGCAGTTCAATGAAAGAAACTCAACTCAATGAATTAATCAAGGCAAGAAAAGAAAATGGAATTAAAGATCTAGGCAAAGTCTCTGAAATACTCAAAAAACTTAATATAGCTAATGACCAAATAACCCTAGATAGTACTTACTTTCTTAGTATCGCTTCTGCCACCAGCGATAATGTTAATTTAACTGTATATACTATGTTAAAACGAAGTCGTGATAAAAATCAAAAAATCTCAGTCAATGTGTTAAGGGAAAGTTTCAATATTTTCTAATCTGAGAGATATTAAGAATATCTGCTATTCTTCATTGTTTGATGATTTAGCACTATTATTTTGAAGTATTTCTTTTGATAACTCATCACCTGCTTTAATATCCGCATCAGACAGTTTATTTTTTAGCATTTTAAGCTCTCTGGTTGCTTCGTCATTTTGATTCTGGGCAGCAATCTTAAATAAAGCATATGCTTTAATCCAATCTTTCTCTACACCCAGTCCTGCAAGATACATATAGCCTAACTTGGCCTGTCCAGCTGGATCTCCCTGTAAAGCAGATTTAGTAAACCAATACACGGCCTGTTCATAATCTTTTGCAATACCAGTTCCTGTAAGCAGCAACTGGCCTAATTCAGCTTGTGCTTCAGGTAATCCGCTTTGCGCTGCAGCCTGATACCAATAAGCTGCTTTTTGTGGATTTGCTTCCACTCCATATCCTTTAAGGTAATAATAAGCCAAATAAGCTTGTGCTTTGACGTGACCTTGATTCGCTGCTTGCGAAAACCAATAAAATGCTAATTTATCATCTTGAGCAATACCCTCTTGTTGTCCTGTATATAATAGGCCTAGGCTATACTCTGCTCTAACGTCACCCTGTTCCGCGGCTTTCTGATACCAATAAAAAGCTTTATTGACATCCTTTTTAGTCCCTTCTCCCATAATATACGCATAGGCGACATTTACTTGTGCCTTGCTGTACCCTTTTTTTGCGGATTTTTCGAACCATTCAAATGCAGTTTTTTTATTCGCTTTAACACCATCTCCTGACGTATACATCAAACCAATATTTCTTTCTGCAATTGCATTACCTTGTTTTGCTGATTTCATATACCATTTAAAAGCCTCGGGGAAATTTTGCGTAACCCCTTGCCCTAAATCATACATAAACCCCAGACTTAGTTGTGCTAAGACATTATTTTCATCTGCTGCTTTTTTGTACCAACTTAATGCCTCGGTATAATTTTTAGTTACCCCTTCCCCGTACTGAAACATTCGACCAAGTAAATACATTGCATCAACATTTCCATCCCTTGCTGATTTCATTAGATAAGGATAAGCAGTGGTATAATCTCCGTTTTGATATGCAGCGAAACCAACAATTTCATCACCTGCAAAAGCAGTATTCACTACCAGCAATGCTGCTAAAATCACCCTGCGCATGCCGAGACTCCAATTCGATCCTCTTACCTAAAGAGTAGAATAAAGAATCAACAAAGCAAGTACACCGTCTTGATTAAAAACACCATTATTTCCCTGCAACCATCATTTTTTCGATTAATACTGAACCACAACGTGTCGCAATATTTGGATTAATATCATTACCCACTGCAAGAATATTTTTAAACATATCTTTTAAATTTCCTGCAATTGTAATTTCATCAACAGGGTATTGGATTACACCATCTTCAACCCAATAACCACTGGCACCTCGCGAATAATCACCGGTTACACTATTTATTCCTTGCCCCATTAATTCAGTAACTAATAATCCCTTGTCCATAGTTTTTAATAAACCAGCCAGATCGCTTGCTGTAGGATCAATCGTTAAATTATGAACTCCATCAGCATTAGCAGTTGTTTTTAATCCCATCCTACGTGCAGAATAGCTGCCCAATACGTATTGTTTCACATAACCATTTTCAACAAGAAGATTTGGACGAGTTGGAACCCCTTCACTATCAAATGGTGAACTTCCCAAGGCACCTAACAAATGGGGCTGTTCATAAATACGAATAAACTCTGGAAAAACTTGTTGTCCTATAGAATCCAACAAGAAAGTATTTTTCCTATAAAGATTTGAACCGCTAATTGCATTGATAAAAGTTGAAAATAAACCACTGGAAATTCGTGATGAAAAAATAACCGGTGTTGTTTGTGTAGCAATTTGTTGTGCGCCTAAGCGACTTACAGCACGCTCAACAGCATTTTTGGCAATTACATGGAGATCGATTAAATCCTGTGGATTACGAACGGTTGTATAATCGTAATCCCGTTGCATTTCCTCACCATCCTTCGCTATTAAAGAACAACTTAAACCATGACGTGTGCTGTGAATAAATCCAGATCCACCATGCGTATTAGCAAATCCATGATGCGATTCATATGTAGATACATTTACTCCATCTGAATTAGAAATTCGTTTATCCAGCGATAATGCATAATTCTCACATTTTAAAGCCATTTCTATCGCTTGTTGGGGACTTATCTCCCATGGGTGAAATAAATCAAGATTGGGATGATTCTTGGACATTAACTCTTTATCAGCCAAGCCAAAGCATGGATCCTCTGCACTTACTCTTGCTATATCACAAGCAGCTTTAACCATAGCTTCCAAAGCAGCGGGTGAAGTATCAGTACTGCTTGCCCCACCTTTACGTTGACCAATATAAACAGTCAAACCAACACCTTTATCTTCACTAAATGCCACAGTTTCAACTTCTCCCATACGCACATCAACTGCAAACCCCTTATCGTTATTCACTGCTACCATGGCATTGGTTGCACCTTCTTTTTCTGCAAGTTCAAGCACCTCATTCATAAGGCGAGTTAAATCTATTGTTGACTTATGTACTTCAGTATTGTTATGTTGCGTTTTAATTTGCATAAGAGATTCCGTGGTATTGAATGATGTACATAAGGATACAATAACATGTCTTCACAAACCAATGATTATCCTGCAAACAAATCATATTTGTTCCGTTTATTATTTGTGCTTTGTTTTATATTCATCCCACTTCATTCCTATGCTGAGGGATATTGGCGAAAATTAAGTCCTGGTATTGAGTATCAAGATCTTGCTGGAGGAATACTTTCACCCTGGGCACATATTTATACATTTCGTATTGACCTCAATAAAAATAAACTTGCCTTGGTCAATGCAAAAAAATTATCACTAAAAAATGCCTCTGCGGATCAATTTGCTGAGCACAGCAAAGCACTTTTAAGTATTAATGGAGGATTTTTTGATCATGAATTTAACCCCCTTGGACTTAGAATTAATAATAAAAAATTGATTAATCCTTTAAAAAAAATTAGCTGGTGGGGGATTTTTTATATAAAAAATAATCAAGCATATATTTCCAGCTTAAAAAATTTTAATCATGATGTTGATATTGATTTCGCCATTCAAAGTGGGCCTCGATTGCTCATTAAAGGAAAAATTCCATCCCTTAAACCAGGTATTGCCGACCGCTCAGCCTTAGGAATCACTGAAGAGGGGAAAATAATTATTCTCGTTTCAACTAATACAGCAATGACTACCAACAAGCTTGCTCAGTTACTCAGATCCCCGCCTCTATCTTGTGTTGATGCAATCAATCTGGACGGCGGCAGCTCGAGTCAACTGTATGCTCGTATTGGTTCATTTCTATTAAATGTCCATGGCTTTTCTAATGTCAGTGATGCCATTATTGTGAAAAAAAGAGAAACTCGGTGAAAGTGAAGCCTTAATCTTTATAACCGACACATTTGCCCAAAGGTGCGATTAAGAGATAAGTGTAAGCAACAAATTTATTAAAATTCTAGGTTTCATATGGGCTAAGGCTCTCTTAATAGTCACTCTATATAATTATGAATATTTACTCATAAATATTCATATCTTATGCAGATAATAACTAAATCTGGAGCTCAATACCTATTAACAAAATATGCGACATTATTTAGTCTCTCAAAAGAAGATCGAAGGTATATTTTAATTCACAATATTTCTCAGGCTTTGCATGCAGTAAGAGATGGAGTAAAATCCAATCCCTCTATTGACGAACTTAAAAAAGACTTAGAGAAAGTTGAGTTTCGCCGTCAGTTTTCTAAGCTTTTTGGTGAAGATATCAAAGATATATTTTATGAATTGGTAGATGATTTATTCGATGATAATCTCGAAATAAAAGCCACTCACATTTTACCTTCCCTTCAAATGCAACAGACCAGGCGAAATGAAGATGCTGTAAATAGTATTACTGCAGGTGAAAACTTTAAATTCGCATTAGAACTTTTTTTACAATCTCCTGATCCAGAAAATAAAGAAAAGCTAATTAGTGCTTCGAGTACTATTTATAAAAGTGTTGTGCATGAGCAAGGTTTTGATGCCGATAATATCATCGCTAATCTAAATAAAATCATAAAACGTCTTGTAAAAGACACTCACATCAACGTTTATCAAAAAAATCTTTTAGAAACGCTGATTAAGGATTTAGGGAAAGCAGGAGTTATAATAAAAAAGGGAATGGCAGTTAATATAAGAGAAAATGAGGAAGAAAAAGATGTAAACGCATTTCATGCATTAAATCTTGTTTTCAGTGATTATCTTATACCTGATTTTAAGAGAAATAGCTTAAAAGAGATTACTCAAAATTTCTTAGATGAATTGGAGAAGCTTGAGAAGGCCGGTAATTTAATAGAACAAAAAAATTTGGAAAACAGTTTCTTTTTTAATAGTGAGGATACTAAAAATATTCGTGAAAGAAAGAGGATTATAGAAAATATATTCAACCTCTTTTCAGATGAAATAATTGATGCAGCCAAAGAAAAAGGATCCTTAAAAAATAATGAACAAGCTTTTGATTTTATTGGTAAATTATCTGAAAAAGAATGCGACATTGTAATATATAAATTAATGGACAATCTAAGGAAGTTAACCACTCAAGATAAAGACATTTTAAAAATACATTCTATCAATGATAAATGGATTTTTAATTGGTTTATGAAATTAGTAAAAGTAATTGAAGAGATATTTAATATTAAAACGACTTCAGAGGAACTTCTTGAAGAAATTGATTCCAAGATAAATGGATTGAATCCTTACATAACCTCTGATAACAGTCATTAGTTAAAATAAAAGTCAAGTAAGCTAAAGTTAGGCAACGTCCCTGAGTTTTTTTGTAACTTACCCAAACTACGACCGCTCATAAAAGCAATTGTGAATAAACCCACAACTTATCCACAAAATACTCCCATATTATTCTCTTGACCATCATAAAAAAACACATTATCTTGTTATTAATAACCCGGTGTAACCCAATATATTGGGTTTTCTGCTATAATCTAAATAATAGTGAATAAATTTAACTCGACTGTTAATAACAATAAAAACTGCGTGGAGGAAAAATGTCCGCAATTCTTGATCCGGTAAATGATGTGCCGCAAACCAGTCAACTGGAATTGACCGCTAATGCCCCTGGTTTATTAAAAACCATTAAGCGCAATGGTAAAGTAGTAAATTATGATGATACAAAAATTAAAATCGCAATTACTAAAGCATTCATTGCTGATGAAGGCGGTACAGCTTCCACTTCAGATCGTATTCATCAACAGATTGAAGAACTTACCCGTCAAATAACTCAAGTGTTTAAACGCCGCTTACCTAGTGGTGGTGCAGTTCATATTGAAGACATTCAGGATCAAGTAGAGTTGGCGCTCATGCGTAGTAGTCATTACAAAGTTGCTCGTGCTTATGTATTGTATCGAGAAGAGCATCGTAGAGCACGCGAAAATGAGTTAAAACAGCAAGCCAGTGATAATCAAATCTTGTTAATTACTATGCCTGATGGTGAATTAAAACCATTAGACACCGAACGTATGAACACGATTGTTCATGAAGCATGTCGTAATTTAGAGCATGTTCAGGCAGAGCCTGTCATTAAAGATGCAATGCGTAATCTTTACAATCAAGCGAAATTTGAAGACGTACATAAAGCAATAATTATGGCTGCACGTACACTGGTTGAAAAAGAACCAAACTATACTTATGTCAGTGCTCGTTTGTTGTTAGACAGTTTGCGTATGGAAGCATTGAATAAATTAGAGATTCAAGCAGACGCTACCTTTGATGAAATGAGTCAACTCTACCCCACTTACTTCAAAGTATATGTTGCTCATGGCATCAAACAGGGAATATTAGATGTAAAAATGGCTGACTTTGATTTGGAAAAGCTTGGCAAAGCACTATTACCTGAGCGTGATATGAAGTTTAGCTATTTAAGCTTACAAACCCTATATGATCGTTACTTCATTCATGATCATGGTACACGATATGAGTTGCCTCAGGCATTTTTCATGCGCGTTGCCATGGGTCTTGCCTTACGTGAAAAAGATAAAGATGAAAAAGCCATTGAGTTTTATCAATTGCTGTCTTCATTTGATTACATGTCATCAACACCTACTCTGTTTAACTCAGGTACTGTTAGACCGCAATTATCCAGTTGCTATTTAACCACTGTCCCAGATCATTTGGATGGGATTTACAGCGCAATTAAAGATAATGCCCTGCTCTCAAAATATGCTGGAGGTTTAGGTAATGACTGGACTCCAGTACGTGCTATGGGCTCTCATATCAAAGGCACTAATGGAAAGTCACAAGGTGTAGTTCCCTTCTTGAATGTTGCTGACGCCACTGCAGTTGCAGTAAACCAGGGAGGTAAGCGTAAAGGGGCTGTTTGTGCTTACCTGGAGTGCTGGCATAAAGACGTCGAAGAGTTCCTCGAATTAAGAAAAAATACTGGCGATGATCGACGCCGTACACACGATATGAATACTGCATTATGGATACCCGATTTATTTATGGTACGTGTACGTGAAAATGGTAATTGGACTTTATTCTCACCTGATGAAGTACCTGATTTACATGATCAATATGGCAAAGCGTTTGAAACACTCTATTGCGAATACGAAGAAAAAGCGCGACAAGGTCTCATCAAAAACGCAAAAACACTCTCTGCGGTCAAACTGTGGCGCAAAATGTTATCTATGCTTTTTGAAACCGGCCATCCTTGGATGACTTTTAAAGATCCATGTAATTTACGCTCACCACAACAACATGCTGGTGTAGTTCATAGTTCTAACTTGTGTACTGAGATTACACTCAACACTTCAGAAGAAGAAATCGCTGTATGTAATCTGGGTAGTGTTAATCTTCCTGCGCACATCAAAAAAGGCAAACTGGATACTGAAAAATTAAAACGCACCATTAGAACTGCGATTCGTATGTTGGATAACGTGATTGATATTAACTATTATTCAGTACCTCAAGCGCGTAACTCCAACTTGAAACACAGACCTATTGGTTTAGGCCTCATGGGCTTCCAGGATGCATTATATAAGTTAAAAATTGATTATGCTTCTCAAGAAGCAGTGGAGTTTGCTGATTCATCCATGGAGTTAATCAGCTATTATGCAATTGAAGCTTCTTGTGATTTGGCTAAAGAACGAGGCAGTTATTCCAGCTATGAAGGCTCTTTATGGAGTAAAGGCATACTGCCAATTGATTCAATTAATCTGTTACAACAAGCTCGTGATAAATATCTGGAACAAGACCGTTCACAACGCTTGGATTGGGAAAGCTTACGCATCAAAGTTCGTACACAAGGAATGCGTAACTCCAATGTGATGGCAATAGCACCTACCGCGACTATTTCTAATATTTGTGGTGTAGCTCAATCCATTGAACCTACGTACCAAAACTTATATGTCAAATCCAATTTGTCAGGCGAATTTACTGTGATTAATCCCTATTTAGTTTCTGATTTGAAAGCATTGAATCTTTGGGATGAAGTAATGGTCAATGATTTGAAATACTTTAATGGGAGCGTCCAACCAATCAGCCGCATTCCTGCTGAATTGAAAAAACGTTATGCAACTTCTTTTGAAATTGACCCAATTTGGTTAGTAGATGCTGCTTCTCGTCGTCAAAAATGGATCGATCAAGCACAATCACTTAACATCTATATGGCTCAACCATCTGGTAAGAAATTAGATCAACTCTATATGCATGCATGGACACGCGGACTAAAAACCACTTATTACTTACGCAGTTTAGGTGCGTCCAATGCCGAAAAATCTACTGTGACTGATGGAGCACTCAATGCAGTTAAAATAATAGCTGAGGAACCTAAGGCATGTTCCATACTCGATCCGGACTGCGAAGCTTGCCAATAATCAGGAGAATTTAAATGTCAGAAATCATACAACAACACGATATAATTCATCCTGGTGCAACAGGATATGAGCCCCTTGAAATGGGAGCTGCACGCATTCACGTTGATGATAAACGCATCATCAACTGTCGTGCCGACTTAAACCAACTGGTTCCTTTTAAATATAAGTGGGCTTGGGATAAATATTTAACTGCTTGTGCAAATCATTGGATGCCCAATGAAATCAATATGAGTGCTGACGTAGCTCTTTGGAAAGATCCAAATGGGCTTACAGAGGCCGAACGTTTGATAATCAAACGGAATTTAGGATTTTTCTCAACAGCAGATTCATTGGTTGCCAATAACCTAGTACTCGCTGTTTATCGACATATTACGAATCCTGAATGCAGACAATACTTGTTACGTCAGGCATTTGAAGAAGCGCTGCATACTCATGCTTACCAATACGTCATTGAGAGTTTGGGACTTGATGAAGCAGAAGTCTTTAATATGTATCGCGAGATCCCATCAGTAGCAACTAAAGCAGCCTGGGCATTACCTTTTACTCAAAGCTTAGGTGATGAAACATTCCATACAGGTACTGTAGAAAATGATCAGCGTTTATTGCGCGATTTAATTGCCTTCTATGTAATTTTTGAAGGAATCTTTTTCTATGTTGGGTTTACGCAAATTCTCTCTATGGGGCGTCGAAATAAAATGGTAGGAACTTCCGAGCAATTCCAATACATTTTACGTGATGAATCCATGCATATGAACTTTGGTATTGATGTCATCAACCAAATTAAAATTGAAAATCCGCATTTGTGGACGCCTGAATTTAAAGAAGAAATGATTCAACTCATTCACCAAGGCGTAGAACTGGAGTATCAATATGCTAAGGATACTATGCCTCAAGGCATTTTAGGAATGAACGCAGAAATGTTTGAAGAATACCTGCACTTCATAGCTAATCGTCGTTTAAACCAAATCGGCTTGCCAGAGCAGTATCCTGGTGCTGAAAATCCATTCCCGTGGATGAGTGAAATGATGGATTTGAAAAAAGAGAAAAACTTCTTTGAAACTCGCGTCATTGAATACCAAGCTGGCGGCACTCTAAGCTGGGATGATGATGAATAATAACTCTTCAATTCACATCGAGCTTCATTAAGGAACATTGGGTTAAGGAAATTCCCTAGCCCAGGTTCTAAATCAATTCTATCGAATTCTTTTTCTAAGTTGTCTTCTTTTTAAATTCATCAAGTGCCTTTTCGCTATATTTTCAAACAATCTCATTTTTGGAAAAACAATTTTTTAAAAAAGTACAAATAAAGATGATATTTTTCTTCCCTATAGTAGAATCTTAAAGCAGTCGAAATTCAATTTCGACTTTGATTTTAATACATTGTAATAATTAATCTGGTACAACACATGAGGTGACGTATGACCAAGAAAAAACAGGAAGATGATACCAATTATACTTTTTTACTCAGATGTATGACAGCACTCACTGCAGCTGCAATAGTCACGGCAGGAGTTATTGCTGCAGTAACGCTAAAATCTACAACCGCTACTGCAGCTGCAATAGCTACAAAAACCCTGCTTGCATCAGCTTTTATTTTTACACCGATACTTCCAATTGCACTCGTTGCTATCGGTCTTGTTTTTGTATTACCTTTTCTATTTGCTTGCAACAATAATACATATACTACTGTAAGAACTACCGCTACTCCTGGTTACAGCAGTTATGGCTTTTACTCTCCCGTTTATACTGCTGCTCCTTATGGACACTATGATACTGGTAGTACGGTATACGTAAATAATGATCACTCACATGGACATCCTACCTCCCACAGAACAGTACATATTCATGATGGCGGTCATATTCATGAACATGGCGGCAGTCGCAGTCACCAACATGGTCGCTTTTAATTAAACCACTTTCCCCCATTTGGGGGAAAACAAAATATCCCAAAGATCTTTGATTATACATGCTTATTTTTTATATAAATTCATATCAATGTGATTAAAAATTTTTTCTAAATAAATGTGCTATATTTATCAGGTGTCTTTACTTTGAACAAATATAAAGACTTTATGGGAAAATAAACAAGGAGGATGCACAAATGAAAAAAACACTACTCACGGCTTTACTCCTAACAGTTGCTACGGCAGCCTTAGCTGATAGCATGATCGTAACAGAAACCCAAACTTGGAAAAGTGTCCCCATTACTGTAGATACAACTGCTCATACTTATACTACTGTTGAAGGACCAGTGCCTACAGGTGATTTTTATTATACTTATCCTGGCTACCGCTGTTTAAAAGAGAAAAGAGAGATTGCTGGTGTTGATGCACTGATATTCCATGCTAGTATAGATGGTGGAAGCGTGATCTATTGTTATCCAGAGTAAATTCAAAAGTTACGCTGAATAATAGTATAACCTGGGTTCTCTACTTCACAGCATCCAGGTTATACAATACAGATCAAATGTGCCTAAGATTTTATTTATCTAATTTGATTGAGTTAATTGCATTAATTTCTGTAAAAAATCACCCATTTTGTCATTTTATAAAACCATTCCATTGACTTGACTGTCCCAAAGCATTTTGAAATGACTGTGTTCATTATTTACCAATTCGTTAAAAGTACCTTCTTCAATAATCATCCCCCCTTCCATGACTACAATTCGATCCATGTGCCGAATGGTAGACAGTCGATGAGCGATTGCGATGACCGTAGCATTATTTTGCTCCAACATGGCGTTAATTGATTGTTGAATTTCTTGCTCAGAAAGCGTATCAAGACTTGAGGTTGCCTCATCAAGAATAACAATTGATGTATTCTTTAAAAAGGCTCGTGCAATCGCAATGCGCTGACGCTGTCCCCCTGAAAGTTTCACCCCACGCTCACCAACCAGTGTATTATATTTTTCAGGAAGTGACTCAATGAACTCATCAATATTCGCCATCGCAGCTGCACGTTTAATCTCTTGCAGTGTTGCATTTTCTTTTGCATAACCAATATTCTCCCCAATAGAGCGATGGAAAAGCATAATATCTTGGGGAATAAGAGCTATTTGTTGGCGCAAAGAATCTGCAGTAATCTCTAAAATAGGTTTATCGTCAATTAAAATTTTTCCCTCAGTAGGCCTAAAGTTTTTTAATAGCAAGGAAACTAATGTCGATTTACCTGCTCCCGAATGGCCAACCAAACCAATTCTCTCACCAGGTTTGATAAGCAGATTAAGATTTTTAAATACAAAAGTTCCTGCATTATAGGTAAAAGAGAGCTTCTGGAATTCAATTTTACCCTTGGTAATCCGATATTCTTGTGCATGGGGTATATCCACCTCCTCATGGGGTATCGATAAGATACTAAAAGATGACTTGAAATCCCCCATTTCTTTTAAAAAAGTACAAAGACTACTCATGAGCGTCCATAAATCAAAAGAAATAGTAATGGCAGTCAGCATAACAAACAGAAAATCCCCAGTAGAAATCTTTCCGTGTGTACGCAGATATATCATAAATATAAAAACAACAATCAACATGAACCAGTACAGTACCGAGCCGATCATATTAAATTTAAAGTCATACCGATAAAGAGCAATTTGACTCGGCACAAAATCATCAGACATCAGCTCATTAACACGCCGATGTTCAGCGCGTCGTTTAGCGAAATAAAATAGAGAAAAAATATTGGTAATATTATCCGAAAAACTGCCTATGACTTGATGTTTACTCTCTGCCATATTATTAGAGAGCTGATTCAGTTTGATTGCCATAGGTAGCATAATTGTCATAACGAGCACGCACCAGGCGAGCATGAAACAAAAAACACTGAAATTGACCACCAACAAAACAAAAACAGAAACAGCAACCACACAAAAGTGCTTCCCTACAATGTGGTGGATATTAGAAAAAACACTGTCATAACCATCCAAAAGGCCTTTTAACTTACTAATTACCGTACCACTAGGCGTATTTTGAAAATAATTATAGGAATGATGTTGTACATAATTATAGGAATGATGTTGTACATAATTATAAGCAGAAGACAATAATCTTTGCCGCGCATAGGGCTCCGCCTTCCACTCTGCAAAATCACTAATTCGCCAAACAACATCCAACACAATTTGCGCGATGATAAATAATACAATAGGAAACACTAACGGTTGATATGAAGTGATTGTTTCACTGGAAAATGCATCGACCAGGAGTTTAAAAGAATAATTATTGGCAAAAATATAAAACGCAGTGAACACTGGTGCCTGAAGCATTAAGACATACCACCAACGATAAGGCTTAATGACCTGCCACAAAAAATTCCACACTGAAGGAAATGGATATTTTAAATCCGACGTGTTCATCACATCATACTGATCAAAATAAAAGGTCAACGAAGTATACCACAACAAGGCTAAAAAATGCTTATAATTAACCCATTTTCCATGAAAATTGAAAAATGAAAACCTTACGTTTACTACCATGGAAGTTGTTATTTTCCAATGATAACGGTAGACTTACGAGTCAATAAAAAGTCCCGGTGGCACAGCTGGATAGCGCAGCCCCCTCCTAAGGGGCAGGTCGGAGGTTCAAATCCTCTCCGGGACGCCAGTGAAATCAAAGAGTCACGAATTTTTATTTGGGGGCGAGTTTTAACTCCAAATGCGACAATCATTTTTAAATTGCTGTATAAACAATTCCTTAGGCATTTTAAATCCCAACCATTTTCTTAGGCATAGGTTCAATTAGATGGCTATACCAGATTATCAAACAATAATGCTGCCTTTATTAAAGCTTGTTAAACAACATGGCGATATTAGTCTTTCAAAAGCCACCACCATTATTGCAGAGCAATTCAATTTGACTGAACAAGAAAAAATTACAATCACAGCCTTGCTGTTTGCTGTTTTCCATTCTTGATTTATGCTCAACTATTGTTGTAACCACCTTCTTTTTGTTGCCAGTAAATTGAATTGTATCGAGTGCTTAAAAAGGACAGATGGAAAATACAGAGGATATGCCTACTTGGAAACAGTTTTATGAACTTGCGGCATAACTACGACCTGAATAAGGCCATCCTTAACCTTGTATAAAATTTTTTACACAACCAGGGCAATTACTGGAATTGTCTGAGTACAAGGACAAAAAATGAATTCAATGATTACACCAATTAGCTGATATTGTTTAGATTGCACCATGTGAATTAGTTGTGACTTAATCTCTCTTTTAGCTATGCTCTCTAAGTGACTCGAAATGAAGTGAGACCTAGGTTAAGGTCCTGAGGACAATTAAATTTATATCATTACGGTCTATCTTGTACATTAACTAACTTCTTTCATATAACAAATAGTTAAGAAGAAAATAGAAAATATTCTTTTATACAATAAAGCAAACCCCTCTTCGATGATTGCACTAAAGTAATGATTTCTTCTATCTCTTCTTGGAACTTTTCAAGTACATTTGGTAATTCTTGCGGGAAATATGTTTTTCTAAAGTGCGTCAGGTTAAAAATAAGCCACATAAAATCAATAGGTTATATGAAAACCCGATTATTGACGCTCTGCTGAAAATTCACAAAATTTTTTTTAAATTTTCCAAATCTTCAGCAAATTCATTTTCTAAAAAATCGGAAGGTTAGGTACATAGGCCCTATCTAAATGAGTAATGCAAGCTCTTAGTGTTACAGTAAACTACCAATTGATGTATAATTCGACAAATTTTTTACCAAAGGATATAAATTATGTTTTTAAAGCGATTCCCTGAAAATCCACTTATCAAAAAAATTAAAATTAGCGGCCCTTTTATTAGCGTTTATGTACCTGAAGCAGAATTAAATAATTTTCAAAAAAAATATGAAAAGCTATTAAACCAATACTCAGTTTTATCGATTGGCGAAGGATTAATGCACGATTTTGCTCATTATACTCATAACAAACACTTGTCGTTTCTTTTTGCAAAAAAATCAAGCCAAGAAAAAAGCGGACATTTCCATTTTATTTTACCTGCAACAGTCACTGAAATTAACTTAACAACATTTTTAAACTTTTTTGAAGATCAAGACTTAAATAAAGAACAAAAACAACAAGTTTTAAAAGAATTTAAGGAGCATTCCAATACGTTGACCCTAGAGACATTATTAGAGCAAATTAAGTCTTATAAGTATATCGTATCTGCGTTGTTACAAAAGGACCTTTACCTTTCAATAATGATGCCATTACTTACTGAGTGTGTTAGTAACTTGGAGGCTTATTCGAGTACAGATGACCCTGTTAATATATCTCCGTCGAGCATGATTAAGATAGGTGATCATCAAGTGTCTGCTCGTGATGCTTACAATAACTTTACTGCATTTTTAACTCATATAGGATTTTTATCTTCTTTCGAAGAGATCATTGAGCAATTGAAAAAAGGTGAGAAAGAAACCACACCTCAGACAATAAAGGAATTAAATGAACTCTTTAATTCTGCATCTACAACTCCATTCCCTAATTTTAATACATCACCTTATCTATTCAATGAATTGGTAGCACATTTTCCCTTTTTCGATGGGAATTTCAATAATCTATATGGAATGCTTAAACAACAATTAGCAAATCTATTAAAAACAGAAGGACTTATTTTTGCCCCACAAAAAATTAATCTTCCACCTGAGGATATTTCCTATAATCAAGCGATATTTTTCTTAAGTAAACAGGGAAATATTGGACTAAAAATCATGTAT
Source organism: Legionella tucsonensis (assembly GCF_001468035.1). GTDB lineage: Bacteria > Pseudomonadota > Gammaproteobacteria > Legionellales > Legionellaceae > Legionella > Legionella tucsonensis. Next base: position 1,095,200 of record NZ_LNZA01000001.1, on the reverse strand, counting down.
ACTATGGCTCGCTTACAAGAAGGTAAAAGGAGTTCGAACCCTTATTGGATTAATAGTGGTACAAAACTTCAGGGTATAGTTGATGCTGTATTAAATCTTAAAGATAAAGAGAATAACCTAAAAGAAGTGGTTCAAAATTCCGAGTCCGAGCTTTACTTGGCGCTCAATAAACAACGACTTTTACCTTTAACTTTCTTAGGCAGTTTTGCTGTTAATAAATCAAAATCAATGATGAAAGTTGAAGAGGAAATTTCAAATTCACTCACATGCTGATAAACATATTGAAAGCTCGCGACCTGAAGGTGAAAAATGACGCAAAGCAATTCGAGTAAAACGCGCTGCGGATCCCCAAGAATTAGCTGGGGCTGTATTGCTACTTGCATCAAATGCATCAAGTTATATGACGGAACACTAAGAGTTGATGGCGGTTATGCTTGTCATGAAATTGTTTTACCTAAGGTGTAACCATGAAGCACAACCTTATTATCATTCCTGAATGAGGTGGTACGGAATTACTATGGAAACATCAAAGCACGCACCTTGATGATATCGCTGATATTACTGTCAAATATTTTCCTGACGCTGAAACCATAGAAAAAATGACAGAACAACTCCTTAAAGATGCACCAGAAAAATTTATTATCTGTGGACATTCTTTGGGTAGCTGGGCAGCACAACTCACTGCAATAAAAGCGTCTCATAGAGTCTCTCACTTAATTATTATGGGGAGTTGGGCAGGTGATTTAGATCAGGGGAAACGCAAATATTTTGAACAGTGGCAATATGAAATTGAAAATGACCGTCCTCAATGAAATCAATGTAACCAGTGTTTTCCCCTCTCGCAGCAATGACAGGACATTAATGAGTACTCTTGTTTAAGGACAAGCAAAATTTCCCAGGCAAGGATTTCTGAATCAAACTAAAGCAATGTTAAATAGTCAACCATTAACATTGCAACTTCATAAAATAGTATGCCCAACATTAATTCTTTATAGCAGACAAGATACTGCTTTTACTTTGCAAACAAAGCAATCAATGAAATCTGGCATTCCTTCAGCAAAGTTAGCAATTATTGAGGATTGTGGCATATGCCTCATGTTAAGCAACCGCAAGCAGTAACTGCATTATTGAAATTTTGGCTTGAAAACCAAGTGGAACAATAACTGTATTTCAGGTTGGGAATGCATTCTCTCCCCCCATATACTTGGTGCTCATTTCAAAGGAGAATCATCCGAGCTTAGTAAAGAGTACTCCACAGTCACTGACTCTAATTTTGCACCTCCCTTTTTGAGGTCATCCCCCTTGAAATGAAAAATTTTATAATTATTTTAAAAGATCTCTCGCAATAAATACGCAAAATGATGTAAAATTATCCATATTTTGATATATAGGGTTGTACTTTCTTGAAATCGATTGATATTGAAAAAAGCATACACGAATTAGAAGTACGAATGTCGGTAGTTGAAAAGATTAATGGCATCGTATCAGCGACAGCGCAAAAGCAATCTGAATCAATTAAAAACAAAAAAAATACGGATAAATCAATACATAAGCCTATGTCAGGTAATTGGTTAGGTTTTGTTGCTTCAGTTTGTTTTATTCTGGCAGCGTGCTTCATTGTTAAATTATCCATTGAATCTGGATGGTTAACTCATGAAAAGCAACTCGGAGTAGCTACATTATTTGGAATGGCTTTATTTACCGCAGGAATTGCAATTTCCAACTCAGATAGAATATATGCCTGCTTTTTACCCGCAGCTGGAGCAATAGTACTTTATTTTACCTGCTATGCCGCATATCAATATTATTTACTGATTTCATTTCAGACAGTCATTGCCACATCAACAATTATTTCAGGAGTTTCTATTTGGTTTTATTTACGGTTTAAACACGATATTTATGCGATTGTTGCTGCATTAGGCGCATATTTTGCTCCTATTGTTGCCGGTGTTGAAAATAATGCTATTTTTTCTTTATATTATTTCACTATTTGCTCTTTGAATTTTGCAACACTTGCTATTTGGGTGGAGTCTCGAACCTTAACTATGATTTCAGCTTACCTAGCAATATCAATCACAGCAATCGTTGGGCTAGAACTGAATCAAGATGTGTTAATCGCTACAGTACTTGCTCTTAATTTTCTTATTTATTCAATTGGCACTCTACTTTTTACACAATTAACTAAAAAACAGCTCACGGAGAAAGAGTCATGGAGTCTCTTCCCTGTCTTATTAATTTTCTATGCAATGGAGTATTATTATCTCAGTCGTATTGATAATACCCTGGCTTCTTGTGTTTCCTTAGTATCAGCAGCTCTTTTAGTTGGGCTCTATTGCTCAGCTAAAAAATGGTTTCCTGATCGTCGCTTTAACAGTCGTAATGTACTACTGACTTTTGTAACACTTGTCAGTTTCCACTCGATTTATCTTGGCCTTTTGCCGTTAAGTCTAAGACCATGGCTTTTTGCAGTAATTGTTTTTGCTTACACCCTCTTTCGTGAAAAAATTAAAGCGATTCAATGGAATATTTCATTCTTAATCCCATTTGTGGCGCTCTCTGCTATTTTGGGTATTGAATATCTAAGTATATTAGGCCACTTAGTGAACGGTAGTGGATTGTCTTGGTCTTTAGTGGCCGGGGCTTCTTTTGCCAGCATTTGGTATTTAATAATACAAAATCGCCAGGAATTATCTTATAGAGAGGAATATTATTATGCTTTACTAGCAGCTGCACATCTCCTTGCGATCATGAGTCTTTATCAACTGACCGCTGAATACAGTACCTTGGCTGTTTCTGCTTCCTGGCTTGCGTATGTTCTTATCATCCTGCGCGTTTCAACACTGCGCAATGATGTACTTATTGCAAAATCAGTGCTTATTGTTTTGTTCTTTGCTGCAGGAAAAGCGTTACTTTATGATGCATCATCAAGTCCAACAATTATTCGGACATTATCGCTTATCCTTACTGGGGTTGTTTTGTATGCTTCAGGGTTTGTCATAAGAAAAAAAACGAATTGGAGAAGTAAACTCATTAAGAGTAATTCTAAAATCACCACCGAAATAGATTTATAACCAATTGATTATAACCGTTTAATTAAAAAATGTAGTTAATTCATCAGGGTATAGTTCAGGGCAAAATCATACCATTTTAAACTCAATTTGAAGCCAGTTCATCATGCAAATTATGTCATTCCCGCGCAGGAGGGAATCCATTCCTCAACGTAGTACATCACTTTGTTTGTCAGATGGAGCCTCTTCTGATCAATTATGACACTACTTGGGTTATTAACAAACAAAGCATGTGTTTTCCCTAGGGTATAGTTTCAAGTCATTGCCTTTATAATCGACTTTCTGTAATATAAGAAATCATATTTGCTCCATTTTTTGCCATTTTACATTTTAATTTTTAGAAATTAGAAATAGAGAATAAATATATGCGTATTAATTTTAGCTTATTAAGACTTTTACATCTGACTGAGTATCAAAAACCAAAAGGTGAACAGTGCTCGCTTGAATTGTTTCGACGAAAAATTAATCCAATAGAGCTTTCAACTTGCATGCGTCATCTCTATCTGTTCTCTGTTGAACAGCTAGAAATGCATAGTGATCAATATAATGAAATACTTTTAAATTTGAAAAAACCTCGCTTACATCAGAAGTCGCTTCAACTAGATGCTCTTGAAGGAAGTGAGGTATATCGGTTTCTGTTATTTTGGGTCATTGGAGGATTAAATAATAAAAAACCTTTTAATGACGAACGTATTTTAGGTGATCTGAGAAAAGTTTGTAGAAATTATGAACTTTCAAAGTCGCCTGCTAAAAAAGAAGTCTGGGAACAAAGTCAAGCGGTTATGAAAGCATTACTCACTGATGCAAAGCATTTATTAAAATTAACAAAAAATATTGAATTACCTTTAGAAGAAAAGAAAATACTTCTAAAAGCAGCTTGTGATCGTTGTACCTGGGTGAGAGAGCAAGGTTTTTTTGAAATCACCCCATGTATTGATTATGCTTCTTTTCTTGATAAAAAAGAAATGGCGGTCCATCTCTATAGAACACTTGAAATGGCACATCAAAAGGTCAATATTGAACTCGGTAAAGTTGCGGTAGAAAAAGCCCCCATTTCCTTTTTATTTTCAAAATCAACCAACCGCTTGCAAAATAAGTTGAGACAGATTGGCAAATTACAAGCGCTACTAATCGATGAAGAACCTTCTTTAATAACTACTGATAAGTTGGATGAAGATGCATCAATGAGGCTAAGGACAACAATTTTTACTGTATAACAACACTGTGTTTGGATAATTTTTTTTCACTTAACTTAAGCAGACTCAAAGTAATTAAACTGAAAAAACCAATCAAGCACAGTAAGCGCATAAAAGAACTTACCTCTTTAATACCAATGACGCTGGTAATAAAGCTAAATAAAGCGGAGCAGTTGAATTGACAAAATAGCGTTAAAGCTAAAGCCAATGCCATTTGTTTCGGAAAAGGACGTACAACTGCAGAAGTTGTACTCGCTACAATAAATCCAGTACCGAAATAATAGATCGCCATCGGAATAATAAAGATAAGATAAATCACATCAGAAAGTAGACTAAACAGCCACATTAAAACCGCAGAAAAAGCAAAGAAATAAATACCAAACGCAGTGAGTTGTCTACTCGAGTAATACTTAACTAAGATACCGCAGCATGCTGTTCCTAATAAATGCATTATTGCCATAACTGTTTTAGCAAAACCATACTGAGTAGAAGTCCATTGAGCACCTTGAATCAAAATAAATGATGCTGAAGTATTAAAGGCAGACTCACCAGCCATCATTAATGCAGAAATCAATAAATAACCAATAAAAACAGGATGACGAAAAACTGTGGTTATTATTTCTTTAAAACTCAACATCAACGAATGATGTGGTTTCGTTTCTTGTATCCCGATACTTAAAGGAAATAAAAGCAGCGCATATAATGCAATGATTATAGATGCAGTCCGCCAATTTAAATGACTATTAATTAAGCCCCCCAAAAAAGGTAAAAAGCATATAAAAAGTCCTCCAAGAGTAAAAAAACAAGCAAAGTATTGGGTTGCATGGTGTTCATCATGAGTGTCATTAATCATTGTTCTACCCATAAGCAATGTTGCACCTACGGCCACTCCCTGAAAAAAACGACAAAATAATAAAGCTTCAATAGAAGGACTCCATGCAGCTAGAAAATTAGAGTTCAGATACAACAACAAGCCTAAAATAAATATAGGTTTTCTACCATACCGTTCAGAAAGAATTCCCCACAAAATCATACTCAACGCCTTTCCTAGTAAAAAAATACTAATGGTTAATTGAGCTGTATTCGGTTTCACTGAAAAAGAATTAGCTAATTGAGGTAAGGCTGGAGTAATAAAATGAATATCCAAATTCCCAAAAAACCAGGTAAATAATATGAGTAAAAAAGCTTTATTGGTCATGATGTTCTATCAGAGTACGTGTTGGAAAGCTGAGATACTGGATTGAAAAAGAATCCATGAAATCCCGCCACAAAAAGAGCAAATAAGCCATAGAAGCTTGCGAGAATCACAAACAATGCTGAATAAGACAGCCAGTTCATCAGAATGCCTCCGAGTAATAGACCAATGAGATTTCCTAATTTGGCAAAAGAATTTGCTAAACCAAGTGCATAACCAGGTAAAGAATAACGATCGCTTAAAAGAGCACATAATGCAGGTAATAAAGCAGCTAAAACAACTCCCCATAGGATACGGAAACAGGCAAAGAGAACGAGATTGCTTGTACTTGCTTGGCATAGCATAAGAATTAAACCGAGTACACTGTAACGTACTAAATAGCGATGTACTAAAAAAATGTCGGTTCGACATTGATCAAACTGACGCCCACACCATTCAGAACTCGCTAACATGCCAGCCGCAGGGAGAGAATAAAGCAGACCAATAAGAACTAAATTATGAGAAAAAGAATCGTTGATAAATAAAGACAATCCTGGATCAGGTAAAAATTTAATGACTTGAGTCAGAGTAATCAAAAAGCATAGAAAGAAGATAGGCTTCGAATCAACTCGCAATCTATTGGGCTTTTGATTCTGATTTTTATCCGCTTTTTTTTGTGCGGCCGGCAGGTAATATTGCATAATAAGCGTTATAGCCAAGCAAATAGCCGTAGCTATTCCATATAATCCTTGGTAATTGGTAACAGCTAAAATTATTCCCCCTATGAAACCAGCTAGAGTTGTAGCAATTGCCTTTGCCGATTGTAAACGCGCTAATTGTCTACTTTTATGATGCCATTCACAAAGGCTTAAAGAATAAGTTTGCATGGATACAATAAAACCTGCGAAAGCCCCTTGAAAAACACGAATGATTAAAATCCAGAAGATAGAATGTGCAAACATCATAGTCAGTTGTGTAAATACCAATGCCCAGGATGCACGCATTAACATAGATTTATAACCATAACGATCAGCCGCAATCCCCCAAATTGGTGCCATGATGATGTTGGCAAGCATAGGTAATACGAAACTGAGCATGCTATAAAATACTGCATCCTCTAATGATCCTTCACTTTGTGAGGCAATAAGTAAAGACAAAAATGGATTCGTCATTTCTAAAGCCAAGATCATAAAAAATTGGCCTATTAAGATGAGTGGCTGCAGTGATTTAGGCATAATTTCTGCTTAATGGATTTCTAATCATGGAAAATAAATCTTGGTTTTGATTTTCATGAAGTCGCATAGCCAGCAAACATTTTTGTTGCCAAGGTTCAACCAACAATTTCTTTCGATGCCAATGATAAATTTGCGGTTCAGTTTCAGTTCTAAGATCTTCTAAAATATGATCGAGAATTTGCCTTACCTTTTGCCAAAGAATAGGCTTAGATAGCTTATAATCGACACTCAAACAATCAATCCCATAAGCCAAATTACTCAGTAAATTACCATGTATAAATTTATCGCTCAGTTCACTTAGCCCAGTACAGGTTATAGTTGAGTCTGGATGTAACGTGGGTTTAATTACTTTCTCATAAAGTGGATGGCTGCAAATTTTTATACCTCCTAGATCTCGTATTACAAGCCCTGAAGGACGATTTGCTTGAAAAATAATTAACGTATTTTGTTGATGGGCTTCCAGTGCAATCCCATAACATAATAATAGGTGCAGCTGACTTGTCAAAACGCAGCGGCAATAATTAGTAAAGTAGCTTACTGGATTGCTTTGGCTGAGTTCAATGAGTTCGCTCAATAAAGATCGTTGACTCATCGGTGACCGTTTAAAGAGTGACGCCAAAGGAACAAGTTTTTGGTCTAATCTTATCCATTGCAAAGGATTTTCACGAATTATAAGTGCCAAATGTTTCTTTTCATTATCAGGAATGGACGGATGTAACGTATTGATACCTGCTAAATCACGTGCCAAAAATAATTGCCCTCTATAATATTGATGTTGTGCAAGTAATTCATTGAGCCATTGTGACAATGTGGACGAGTTACTTACTGATGCTGGAGAAACCGTACGTAAAGAGGAGGTAGTATGTACCCCTACAGCCAATTTAAGATGCGGGCCATGTTTTGCGAGTGGCATCATCGTACGAAATGACATCGAGGGTTTTGTTTGTTGATATACTGGATTGACGATAAATTGGTGCCCATCAAATAAAGGTTTTGTGAGTGTTTGCAATTTATTAGCCCACTGCCAAGGATGAATAGGTAGTGGATAATAATCCTCTGGTTTTAACTTTTTGAATCGTAGAGATTCACTCCACAAAGTGTATTCTTTAGGGAAGTGATTACTAAATAACCAATGAAAAACAGACTTTGACGTTGAGGTAAATGCAAGAGAATGATGAATTGCAGCCCAGCAAATAGTGACTTCTGAATTGAATTCAGGAGAATATTGTACAACTTCTCTACGATTAAAGCCTATTTTGGCGCGAAAATTAGGATGAGATGGATGTCCCATACAGCCCCATTGCTCTAAGAAATTAAGTACTTGTTGCTGATCAAATTGCTCGATTAACCAAGACCATAAATTCGAGTAACCTTTTGCCTGTTGTATAATTTTTTTATGCCATTGATATTGATATGCAAGAGCTAGAGCTTGATTCGCAATGCTTTCATTTAATTCCTCATTTAATGAGTGCCAATTTTTAAAGTGAATTTTTCGATTTTTTGAATAAATCTTCAAGAGATCAAGATAAGCAGCAATGGATTGGCTCGTTACTTTTTTATTAATCAATCCTTCTGAAAAGGCCGCCCTTTTTAACCGTTCAAAACACTGCTGATAAGAGGTAAAAAGAAAACGCTCCATTTGTTTTGATGAAACAGGAAAATCAGTATCCAATAATAATGAACGTAATTGAATGTTTAGCTCATTAACGTGAGAACTCGATAAAATCATACACACCACCCTCTTTATTGTCTTATAGCTTAAGTTATTATTCATAGAGACAACTTCTGATTGTCCGCACCCAACTCCCTCAAGTCAATCAAAATGAGAATAATTATCATTTACAATATAAACGATAACGATTCTCATTTGCAATAATTGGCAGAGGATTTTTATTAAAGAATGCTGTGTAAGAATTTAAAGATTCAATATGAGCTGTAAAGCAAATGTATTTACTTTCGCAGACGTCCCCCAAACAGTCTTGTTTAAGCCCGAGGCTTCATCCTTGGAGCTGTATTCATAATCTTTGAAATATTGAAATTGCGCGGTAAGATAACGTTTGGGATATGCTGAAAGACCTACACCAAATCGCTTTTTTGGTATTCTTAACGCTAAAGTTTCGTAAGAATACTCATAAAATCCAATCAATTTCACCGGAGCTTTTTTTATCATAAGGTAATAACTGCTTTGTATGCTAAAAGCTTGGGGGATCGCTCCTTTTTTATTATAACTAAGCTCCGAAGACTGGAATGGACGAACCGCTGTAACATAAGTTAAATTGATTCCTATATTTTTATAGTTTAAATTCGCATGGGCAGCAAAACCCGGAACTTTGCTGTGGATAGTGCGCTTCAAAAAACCACCAAAACCCTTGTTGTATTGAAAAATCTGGCTATCAGCTAAAGAATATAGGTAGCTGCCGCCAATATCATAATTTTTTTTATGAGTACCAAAGTTTAAATTGTAATAAGGAAGAGAAGAGGAGCGTATGCGTGAATAAGGGGAAAATAAAGATAAACTCATATAATAGTCTGCGTCATATCCCATTACTGCCGTTAATTCATTAGTTTGACCTAAAGCTTTAGTTAAGGGTTTATAAATAAGATCATTTTTATAGTTACCAAAAGTTACCCATTTCCTCCCTCCCTCAAAGTACCAGTGGAAATTGGGACTTTTAAATTCGTGATAGAGTTGATCAAAATAAATTTGCGGATTAATCGGCGTGGGTAATGTATTGTAAATCAGCAACCCCTTCGTTTTATTCCAATCATTTATCTGTAATTCAGAACCTAATTTAATGTTTGATAATTGCTCATTAAGCAGAAACCTCTCTCCTTGAACTGCTGAGTTGGTCGCATTAAAAAATATATGCCCTTCATAGGAGAATCGTTTCGGACGCCATTCTAATACTGCTGATTTTGCAAAAACATTAAGTGGTATCAGCAAAATTACAGTAAAAATTGAAATTATTTTAGCCATTGGTCAATAAAAAATATCAAATCGACACACATCCTAATTGATAATGATTATCATTATCAATTAGGATGTGTGAAAATAAACCAATTTATTGACTTATTACTGCTATGTCGCAGAAAACACCTTTTACAAAATCAGGAAGGAAGTGATGAAATGACTCCTTGTGCAATTGAGCGTTTAGAAGCAACTGTGAAAAACTATACCGAAGAATATGGTGATGTAATTTTTATCAAAGAGGTAGTTACTTCAACTACCAAAGATGTGGAGGGCATAGTAGCCTTATGTGTAGTGAAGCCTGAGAAATTATTACTTAAAGTTAACTCCAATCTATTCAATAAAAAGAATTTTCTGAATACCGCGCATACAGCGCGGTATGTTAAAGAAGTTATAATACTATTTGCTGAATTCTGCTAATAATTGCAAGGTCTTTTCTTTGGATATCTGTCCAACAGAGCTTAAGTGAGCAAGCTGTTGTCCTTGTTTATCATAAAATAGCATCGTAGGAATACCATAAATATGGAACGCTTGACGAATCTCAGCCACTGCATCTGTTTTTTCGCTGATATCAACCCGAAGATTTACTGAGCCTTGCATGGCATCAATGACTGCATCTTGGTTAAAGACTTGACTATCCATAGCCTGACAATCACTACACCATCCAGCAAAAAATTCGATAAAAACACGCTGATTTCCTGCCCTTGCTTCAGCTAATTTGGCATTAACTTCTTCAAGAGTATGTACCATTAGGAATGGAGTATGTTTCACTGATTGAATTATAGGGGTAGGCGAAAATGTGTGATAGGCTAAAGCCCCTGCTCCCATCATGGAAAAAAGAGCCACACCTTGCAGTAATCGTCCACCTAGGTGATGCTCCTGGCGAAACGCACCAAAAATCCACGCAGCGATAAGCAAGACTGCAACCCAGAGTAAATCAATCCAAAACGGTGGCGCAACACGGCTTAATAACCAAACAGCCATAGCAAACATCATGATGGCAAATACTTGTTTGATGCGAACCATCCAAGGTCCTGAACTTGGTAAAAAACGACCATATCCTGCTCCTACAATCAATAAAGGCAGACCCATTCCTAAAGCCAAAACAAAAAGCAATAAACCGCCCTGAGCCACATGCTTGCTTTGAGCAATATACGTTAGAATGCCAATCAAAGGTGCTGTGACACAGGGAGATACGACTAAGGTAGATAAAGATCCCATCAAAGTTGCAGATACAATACCGTGTTGACGTGATTTTCTAGGAGCAAACCGCATCAAAATTGGCAATCGCAGCTCAAAAACACCCAACAACCATAAGGCCATTAAGGTAAATAAGATACTAAAACTCCCAATAATAATCGGTTGCTGCATTAAAGTTTGTACTGTTGAACCAAACCATGCTGCCAACATTCCTGCGATAGCATAAGTGACTGCCATACCCATTACATACCCTAAAGATAATTTAAAGGCATGGCGTCCCGTACTGGCTCCTTGCCCTGTGATGATACTGGATAGGATCGGCACCATAGGTAAAACACAGGGAGTAAATGCCAACAAAACACCGAGACCAAAGAAGGCAGCCAAGTAAAAAATCGGACTATGACTTTGAATAAACATCATTGTATCAGCCGGATTAGCACTGCTAAAACCCGAAGCAAAAACAGAAAATGAGATAAATGACATCAGTAATGACAAAATTAGTTTTTTCATTTTGATTCCTTTTAATAATTTATTTTTTGAATTTAAATAAAAAAAGAAATCAAATAGGAGGACGATAAATCTCATCCAAAGGAGAGTTATATTTTGAGAAAATAAGTAAAAAACCGAGCAACCCAATGAGACACTGTGCTATCCATTGTGCTTTCAAATGGAATTCATCTTGAAGCCAATAAGAAGCAGAGAAACAGCCATTATTCATAGCTTGCTGTACAGAGCAAGGAGTTAGCGTAAAAGAAAGAGCAGCAGGTGCGCTCATACTTTGTTTTGGGCATGTTGGCAGTTTGAGTGGCGCTAGAACGAGGGCACCCATAAGTAACAATAGGATCAGAGAACGGTATTTGTTCATTTAAACACCATAGCATAAAAAATGAAAAGAAATCAAATATATCTTTAATTAGATCTCTTTTAATGCCTTTCCAAGCAATTCGAGAAATGGATTATTTGTTCAATCAACTGTTTAAACATTATAAATCTCTCTATGTACCGCGCGTAAGGCACGGTACGTAGGGTACAAAAAGTTGTGAAGATGTATCAGTTGTTGTGGAATACTTAACTAGAACAAACAGCTTGCAACTCATCTGTTCCTAAATTAATAAGATTAATTTGAGTGCCTGACTCTGCACTCACAGATACACTGCTGTTATTTTTAACATTGATTAGAGTTCCTTGACCAATAGATAGTTTTTTTCCATTTACCGTACCACTGTTCTTTATTACATTAATTTTAATTTTGTTCTTATTTTGATTTGTGCTTTGAACAACACATGTGGCATTTAACGTCCATAGCGAATTATTTGCGAGCATCTTTGATTCATTGGGACTGAGTTTAATTGTTTTTGCATTTGCATTGGTACAGAATAATCCAATGATCATAAAAAGAAATAAAGTTGAAATTTTATTCACGTTGCATCCTTAATGACATTAATAAAGAATATGAGCAAAAATTATATTTGTAGCACACATTTTATACATAAAATATTAAGGTTTTATTAAGACATAATTCTTGGTCGCTTAACTCCAATCCTCTAATAGTTGCCATTTTAATGAATATTGCTCACCATAGGATTGTATCTACTTACTATTTTGAGAGGAAAGATGGCAAGAACAAAATTTTCATTTTGGTCAGATTCCGTTGATGAAGAGTATTACGTAGTGAAAACAAAAAAAGGAACCGAAAAACTCACCGCAATCCATGCGGTACATGACCATATTTCCAACGCTATTTATCAAGTTTTTGGGGTACATACTACAAATTTATATATTGGATATTATCAAAAAATGCTTGGTTTAATATCAAATGTCTTGCCCGGTTACAAAGATCTTATTGAATGGTTGAACAACAAAAATGCATTAGAAGAAATTAACCAACACCAGAAAGTTGAGGCATGTATCACTGCCTATAAAAAATTTGAAAGTGACTTATCAATTGAGGGAAAAGAAGCCTTGCTTGCGGCAGCCATTATCTTAGAGGATATGGATGTTATAGGTGCAGGATTACGGAATGTAGGGCTTATTAAACTTGCGAGTAAACATCAAATCATAAAAATAGATCCCAGTGATTCCATATTTGATACTTCAGCAGAGAATATTGATGCAGTTCTTCGTAATTTTGAAGCCAATTTATCATTGGATAACCCTTTTATATATGGTCCCTTTTCTTTCAGCAAAGTATGTAATAATCCTCAAAACATAGTAGGCAATTTACATTTTAGTGAGTTTTTCCATGACATTGATAAGGAAAAACTTAAGTATGAGTTAGCAAAATTTGCCAGTTTAGATGATGCATACATCAAAAAACTTATTATCCGTGATGAATACTTAGAACTATTATCAATGGATAATAAAAAATTATATTTAGAACAGTTATCTAACTTGCTATTAAGTAAAAAAACCATTTTGAAAAAAGTTTTAAGTTTACCCAAAATAAAAATAATGCCGCCAGAACCAGCACCAGTTTTCATAAAGGATACCGTATTCAGTGAACCATTAGAGTATATTAAGCATGGGGCCTCTATACCTTTTAAGGTTAAAAGAATTGCGTCCTCCAAGTACCTGGATACAGATTTAGACAGTTTCTCGACTGATTCTATAGTTAAAATCAGTTAGAAAACCGGGATGGCACATGGTTTCAAAAAAATGTGACATCAGGTTCGCCGATAACTGGCAAGAATTTAATAGCGGTGTTTATACTCAACCCATAACTGGAAAAAGTCTATTTAGGAATAGATAGATCCAGTATAAATTCACTTTATAAGAAATCAATGACGGTTATCAAGGTAACTAGAAAGTAGTTCTCCTACTGGTCAGAAGTTTTATCTAACCAATCTCGTGAAACACTCATGAAATGAAACATCCACGTAAAATCATTTTCCCTGCGTTATTGGATCCAATTTGATCTCCAGGCTGGATTTTAGACATGGATTCCTCCTTAAAACCAATTATTTTGTTTAAGTATAGGTGAGGAAAATCTTCTTGCCCTTGCAAACAAATTAAGTCCCTAGGTTTTTATATGCTTCATTATCTTGATAAATGCATTGCGTCATCTTATCTTCGTTTGCAGTAGAGACTCCTCTTGAGAAGGAATCAGATCTGCTAACAGAAAAGGATCTGGGGCAAATTGCGCTGGTGCAACTGCTACAAATTTTGGATTAGAGGAGTTTATTGTTTCTATTAGCTTTAGTTTGAAGGACGAAGACAGTACCTTGTCGGGTATTGAATGAATTCTTTCAGCTAACTTATAAGTTTGCTCTTTCAATAAGGAAACACTGGTTTCTTTATTTGCTTTGCACAGAATATCCAAAACTTCTCTTAATTCTTTGGGAAAGCGTACCGATTTATCCCCTATTTTTAAGACAATAGTATCAATATAATCACCAAATAGACCGTATTTTTTTGTTAATTTCCATTTTTTATACTCTTTTAATTGTTCCAAGATATCTGAAAATTGATTCTGCATGATCTTAATATTTATGTCATAAGATTCGAACAGCTTTTTTAGTGGGCCACCATGTCTTTGCCCCTCCTGCATCAATGTACTACTGAGTCTTTTTACATAAGGATCTGCATTATGTGCTAATAAAAATTGACATCGATCCGTATTTTTCTGATGAATTGCGACCCACAAGGGATATTGAGGAACGCCATTGATGTTATCGATTTGTGCATTTACCAATTGAGGAAACTTTTTCAAAACCACATCTGCTATCTCATAGTTCTTCTCATGCAGTGATTTGATAAAGATTTTTTTGCACCACTCTTCGCTGACGTTTTTTATTGAAAATAACTCTTTAAATAAGGTGTTACTATTTCTTTGAGAACACAATTCAAGATCATCAGTACGTGCGAGAAAAAGCGGATCTTCTTTCAATTTTTTAATGCACTTTCCATACACATCTTGGTTGTTATGTAATAATCCTAATACATACATTTGGTTTAAAGCTGCAGATTTTAAATCATCTAAGGCAATTGGGCTTATTAATTGGTTAAAAGCAGCATCATCTTTTTCAAAAAAAATGAAGGGATCTGTTTGGCTCCGAGGACTTTTGAGTAATAAAGCATTTTTATCGAGAATTTGCGCACCAATTTCTTTACACAGATCGATTTTTGTATGTTGTAAAGCAACCAAATAGTATTCGATTAATTGTTCTTGACCTAACTTTTTAATATCGACTTTCTTTAAAATGAGCTCAAATAATTCAGGTTTTTGAGTCAGCATTTTCCATGGCGATAAATCAACCACACCCCCTGCTTTAAATAGTACATTGGGATCAAGTGCAGCAACTTGCAACACAGAGTTTATAATTTCTACATTACTTTGTTTGAGTGCCAGTAAATAGATGCTATGTAGTGTTTCTTGAGTTTGTTCCGTATAATTTATACCGGCTAATGCTTGAATAAACGGAGGCATTCGTCCGTCATCAAATTTGGCTGTCTCACAAAGTTCAACAAATCGATTTTTGGGCGCGCCCCCTTCATGCTGAAGCATTGCGGCAAAAGTAATATTTTCTTGACACCGTTTAATCATGCTTTGGTTATTATTTTTTAACGCTAAGATATATACTTCATACCATCGCCCCTCTTTTATGAGTATAGGATAGATTTTTTCATTTAACTTCCCCTCTGTTTGATACAATCGATGGATTGGTCGTTCGCCTTGTTTGTCCTTGGCTAATAGCAAAGCAGGATTCCGTGATACAATGTCAACAAAAAGCTCAGGCTGATGAAGAGTAAGATAATGCAAGCAGTTTCGTCCTGATTCATCTGTTAATGATAAATTGACCTTTCTGGTTAATAGAATGTGTATCACTTCGACACTATTATTTTGCGCAGCGATATTTAATAATGGTGTGCGGATTTTATGTAATGTACCCGAATAAATTAATTCTGCGGGATTAACTAAATCAGATTGTTCTTTGTAAAATTTATCATAGTATTCTAAAAGTAGATTAAAAATATAACCTTGGTCTAAACGTGCGGCATGAGTAAGTGCGTGGTCAAATGCCTTTTTCTCAAAACGGTGTCCTTTTTCAAGAAGAAAATTAATTACTTGTTTGTCGCCACTGGCGAATGCATTAATCAGTACGTTCTGATCCACATATTCTTTTTTATAATAACGAATTACAAATTCAAGCTGCCCATAGGATACAGCGCTTTTAAATGCTTGTTTTTTACATGCTTCAAGCTTCACCGCGCCAAGCGTTCCTTCCAGATATTCTACTAATTTTTTATCACCGTTTTGTACTGCATAGGCTAATGCATCAAGCTTCGTAAAATTATCTTGCTGCTCCAGTGTGTTCTTCCTTTTTTCATAAATGGAAGTTACTAATTCAGTAGTAGACGGATAAATAGTTGGTAATATTTCAGGATTTGGATCACGTAATCGCGAATACACATGCATGCGTATACCTGTATATGTTCCTTGAAAATTTGCTTCGTCAAAATGCAAAGCATTGTAAATTGCTTCGTCAAACATTTTACTTACAGCCGATTTTAGTGCCGCTGTATTTTCCTCTGCTGTTTCCTTTTGAGGTATTTCAATGATCCAGGACTCCCCATAAGCAGGATCGATCACTTCAATTTGGTTACCAACACGTGTTATCGATATAGAATGTTTGTTACAACTTAGAGTAAATCCTACGCCTTGTTGTTTATTCGGATCGAGTGCTAAATAGGTTACAAGAGTTTCCTTGAGTTCTTCAACAGTAATAATACCTGCAAATTGCTGATGATAAGTGAGAGGGAATGGCTCTCCTTCCCGTTCAAATAATGCTTCCAAAGCCCCTTCCATACGATCCTGTTGCGTCCCTACTTCAATACGTAGAGTTCGATGCAGCCACAAAGTATTTTGAATAAAGGTCTCATATGCCTGATGAACCTCAGGACTAATATGTTCTGCAAGAGGGTCAGAATTATAAATGAGCTTTAATATCTTTTCATATTCCTTGTATTTTCCTGTTAAGGTACAATACAAACGCCAAACTCCTAACCCTAGGCATACCCCTTCATTAGTAACCTCTTTGTTAAAGCTTGCGGTATCGCCCCTAAAACGTCCTTGCCATTTGCTCGCTTTTTCTATTAATACTTCTTGTGGAAGTGATGGCATGCTGATACCATAATTTAATAAGCTTATTGCTAATATATAGTACAACTACCGACTCGTTTACTGAGGATAACTTATTTAATCTCAACTCGACGTAGAATCGAATCCAGGCAAGTACATGGTGTTATGCAAGGCCATACATCGAAACAATAGAATTATGTTTAATTGTTATCAAAATAAATGCTTATTCAAATAACAGCAAAACGGCTTGAACGGGAATCTATTTGTAACATAGACCATAGAATCACATAAAAGAAAAGATTAATATGAGCATTAAAAAATCTATTATTTAGAGGGAACTATGAAAGAACTAATAGAAGCTATGGTATCTAACCCAGGTGAATTTATTCACTTAATTTCTGAGAACTTAGATATCCTTTCCCCAAAAGATGCTGCTTATTTGGATTCCATCGACCCTTTGAAAAAATTACATGATTTATTCGAATATGGCAGTTTAACTCCATTTGCAGCTCATTCTTTAGGGCCTGTATTCAAACCCGCTTTAAAAGAAATCGAGCGAATTAACAACTTACAGACAACCCAACTACATGAAGGACATTTTTCAGAAACTCACGAACAAAGCGGTAACTGGTTTGATTGCGATATTGAGGAAGATGCCGTTAAAGCAATGCAGGCAATACTTGGTTTTTCAGAGACATATGAATTCCTCTATACTCAGGAAGGTTTATCTTCTAATCTTGGTCGTTTGATTGATACTTTTTATCGACCGACCTTAGCTGATTGGCAATCAGGAAAAACACAAATCTGTCATTTAGGAAAAGAGTTTTTTTCCGATCAAGCAATTATTGAATCCATCTTAAAAAGAGGGATACAAACTGCTAAGAATTTTGGTGTCTTTTTTACCAACCATAATCTTATTCCCAATCCTACATCTCTTACCCTAAAAATTCTTCCTGATGAAAAAGGACTCTATAACGAAGAAGAAATTATTGCGTTCATCAAAATGCGTGCAGACAAAATCCAGATTCTACACTTATCTGATATAGTATTTAGTACAGGACAACGTCTTGATATGAATCATATCTTAACCGAATTAAAGGATGTAATTGCAAAACATCGGATTATTGTTGGCCTCGATTTAGCTCATACAGTAGGAAATAGAATTTTAAATCTGAACAAGTTGCCTGTGACCTATGCAGTAGGCTGTAGTTATAAACATATTTGTGGTTCAGCAGGAAGTGGCTTTGGTATTTATGTTAATAAGAATACAGATTTGGGAAAATACCCGCCCATTCAGGGATGGAAAGCAGCAGCTTCAGAGAAAATCTTCGGATTAATCGATGATTTTGATGCAAAAATTATGATGCAAAAAGGTGCTTGGGCATTCAGATGCAGCAATCCCTCCCCTGTTGCCCTTGCTCCAGTAAAAACCTATATGAAAACAATGAGCCAAATTGGTTGGGATAAATTAATTGCTAAATCAGAATGCCTTACTCGCTATATGTATGCGCTCCTGCAACAGTTTTTAGGTGATAAAATTGAGTGGATTACACCTGTGGATCCTAAGCGACGAGGCGCTATGCTGGTTTTTCGTGTTAAAGAAATTAGCGATGTCAGGCAGATAGAAACTGGATTAAAACAATCAAATAAATTAGGGCAATTTGAAATTGATGTACGTCCTCCTAACAATATTCGTGTTACTGCACATTACGGATATACGCAATTTATTGATATTCATAAAATGGTTTCCCGTCTCACGCAAGTTGTTAATCTGTTACTGGAGCAAAAAAAGGTGGAGCGCCTCAGTTTAAGTACAGTGAAACAACGAGGAAAAGATAGATTTTTTGAGAAGCAGGTCATTTCGGGAAATGCGAACCCTACGAGTCCTCAAGTGCAAACAGAGATCGAGAATTTTACCCCTTAGCCTCAAAACGTCTGCTGGCTCTTTTTGCGTTAAAAATTCAAACGACTAACTGATGTTTTTACATATATTGCGTGCATAACCTTATTGTTTTTTCTTATCCACTTTGAATAAGTATTTGAGGAAATAAAGTGTAATAAACGTTATGCTTACTATTTCCACTATTAATGACCTTTACCCCATGCCTAATAAAAATTTCTCTGTATATAATGAACAATGTCCATCACATAATATATTAGAAAAAATTAGTGATAAATGGTCAATTTTAATCATTAATATATTGTTAAATAAACCGTTTCGCTTTGGGGAGCTAAAGCGCAAAATTGGTGGAATTTCTCCAAAAATGTTAACCCAAACATTAATGAAATTAGAGCGCTTCGGTTTTATAACTAAGTGCTCGTTTCCAGTATTGCCTATGAAAGTTGAGTATTCAATAACCCCATTAGGAAAAGAATTGGGTACTATTCTTAATTCACTAACAACATGGACCGAGAAAAATATGAATAGGATAATGCGTGCTGAAGATAAATTTACAGAAACACGAAATTTGTAATTATTGCTCAAACCATCTCATCAATGTATCCTCGCCCAAATTATCATATATATAGGATAAATATAAGGTTAATTCCTGTTCATAGCGTTCATCTAAGTGATTGTCATTCATATCTACAATGGGCTCATGATGAAAGAAAACTCCACCAAGGTAATTACTGCAAAACTCATGATAATCTTTCGTGAATAAAAGAAAAGTATGCCACATGTTATCAATATCGCACATTTCTGGATGAATGGTGCAAGCAAAGTCGAGTAATACATTCGAAGGATTATTTTTTTTATCTGACTTATGCTTTAAACAGAGCCAAATAAACTTCATTAGCTCTCTTAAAGCAGCTTCCGCATGCATTGTCGCATGAGGATAATCTTTATTGTATCGATAAATAATTTTGTTATTTTTATAATGTATTAATTCATCAAGATTAGGACAGTACATAATTTAGACCCGATAAGTTTAATTCAATGCATCATATTTTATGTTCAATATGATGCATACAATTTAATTATCCAACACAGGTACCAGGCCCACACCATCCCTTGCTTTTTTTTAATACTTTTCCTCGAACGATTTTTTTGATAATTTTTTCTTTCATAATGATTCTCCTTTTGGGTTACAAATTCATTATTAAGAGTATAAAAGCACTATTAATCAGTCAATTAGTTACCAATTGGTAACTAGCCAGGGAAGCATAATATGGATAATAAAAATTGGATTAATTATTATAAAATTACAAAGCAAAAGACTCTTCCTAGAAAAACTTTAATGAAAGCAATTGAATTGTTTCATTGTAGGAATAAATTTGACCTTCCAAAATTAGCGATTGATCTTGGATGCGGCTCTGGTTCAGATTCTCTTGAGCTTTTAAGAAATGACTGGTCAGTTCTAGCTATTGATTCTCAAACTGATGCAATATCCATTTTATTATCTTCCTGCCCTCAATCATTAAAAAATAAACTCAAGACAAAGATTGCTTCATTTGAGTCATTAACTTCTCTTCCGATGTCCCAATTAATTAACGCAAGTTATAGTCTCCCCTTTTTAAAACCAGAATTTTTTTATAAGCTTTGGAAATTGATTTTAAAAACATTACGCCCAGGCGGACTATTTTCTGGGACCTTTTTTGGAATAAATGATGATTGGAGTAAAAATAAAAGACCCGATATGACATTTTTGAGTTACAAAGAATTACATCAGTTATTTCTTCAGTTTAAAATCGAATTGCTTGAGGAGGAAGAACGTGATGAAGCAGATGCATTAGGCTACTCTATGAAACATTGGCATAAATACTTTATTGTAGCTGAAAAATGTTAGCCTACCGTCCGTATTAAACTACGTTAATACGAACGACACATATCATGCTCGCTGAGCTTGATTGACATTTACTGCAATATCAGCTGCATCATCAGCAATCAATTGAGTTTCTTTACATAATTTGACGTATTCTTTATGTGTAATTAATGCATAAAAAAGAGCTGATACGAGCAGAATATAATAAATATTTTGATAAAAATAAATTAACCACAAATAAGTTAGAAACGGCGCTGATAATACTAATAATGTTGTTGCCTTCATTCGACGCGCAATCTGTATTGCTCCGTAAATTACCATCAAAATTGAAATCGACAAGTTCATCTTTAGAAAATCATTGGCAGGTAATGTACTCATCATGAGCCCAAGGATACAAAAGACTATTAATCCAAATAATCTGGTACTCGGTCTAATCGCCCCCATGCTGATCGGAGCTGCCATATATCCAATTAAATGATAGCCGGTTACAATCACCATTAATGAGGCCCAACTATCGGAATTCCAGAGAAATAGTGCAGTGAGCGTAAAGTTGATAAGCAAGGAGCGGCGACATAGATTATATTCAGGATGTAATTTACCAATGGTTTTCTTTGGCATTTGGCCCTCTTTAGCCATCGCGTAGAACATTCGTGAAGCACCACCTAAATAAGAGTACCCTGTACCTGATGGGCTAACGATACTATCAGTAATCAAGATCATTGCTAAGAAATTTACTCCGAGCAACATTGCTAAATTAATTAAAGGCGAATGAAAATTAAGGCTACTCCAACCACTCGCTAACATACTATGGGGCACAGCACCCATAAAAGACAATTGCAACAGCATGTAAACCAACATCACAATTACAATTGAAAGAATGATTGAGAGAGGAATATTTCGTTTTGGATTTTCTATCTCACTGGCAAAAGCTACTGCTAATTGAAATCCGTTGTAAGAATAAATTAATCCAGCGGAAATAATTGAAGTAATTGCTGAGCCAATTCCGTATTGAAAATTTGTACCCAAGGTAAAATTGCTGGTGTCAAAGCGCATAATCAAGAAAATAGCAATAGTAAAAATTGGGCTAATAATTTTTATTACCGTAACTGTATTATTAACTTTGGTTAATAACTTAACACCAAAATAATTAATAAATAAATAAATGACCAAGATACTCAATGCAAATAATTTACCGTAAATCGTCAGGACATTATCCGCGATTAAAACATTACTTTTAATTGCGGCAGCTAAATATTGTGTAGTCGCTTGAGCTTCGGTACCGATCGTTACCATTAATCCAAACCAATTGGCAAAAGCAAAAGGCATGCCAAAAATGCTATTGTGTGACAACGCACTGGACCGAGCAGTTGCCCCACGCACTGGGTAGATTGATGCGACTTGCGCAAGACACAGCCCAACCGCCATTACCAATAATGCTGCCAGAACCCATGCAAGAAAAGAGTAATTTCCTGCAATTTTAGCGTTTAACTGAGCACTAAAGAGCCATCCAGAACCAATCATAGCTGTAGCAGAAAGTGCTGTTGCGCTAAATAATGAAATTTTGGCATGCCTAGATCTTGAACCCATAATAAATTACCTTAAAAAGATACACATTCTACAAAAGTGAAAATAAAATATAGATTTTGCATATTTTTAAGTCAGCGTCAATAGGGCATTGAAATACCAAATCCATCTAAAAAGATAATGAAAAAAAATTTGACCAAAAACAGAAAGAAATATATACACTCATAAAGCAATCAACCTATTGTTTTTATTAAATTTAATTCTATTAAGTAGCTATTGCTTGTTTCTAGTTGTTCAACTAAGCATTCACTTGTCCAACAGCGAAGATGAGACAGCCTTTTTATCAAATGTATTTTTACTTACCTATATGAAAATACATGTCTCTTGATACAGTCACGGATATAGAATCACCATGAATAAATTCCCTTGTCATCAATTTTCTTCCTACTTATGTAATTTTCATTATTTTATTGCTTTTAATTAAAACAACGTGGATAATAAATATCTTATTGATTCGAATATATACACAATTAATACAGATCTATACTTAGATCATTTTTAAAAGGTAATTATGGTGTATCCACACAAACAACATGTCATTCTGTCAGAAAAAATGGATGATTTAAAAAAAAGAATAATCCAAAAGAAGAAAGAACAGAAGTCATTGATTGAGATTACCCATAAAAAGGGAAAATTATCCCAACGTCTACTTGAAGGTACACAAAAATTTTTTGACCTCATAGCCTCTTTTTTTTCGTCCAGCAAAGAACTCCCCATCGTTGGATTTGTGTTTCAAATGATCTCCGTTATTCCTAATGCGATTACCACAATAACGGATAAAAACAGCTCGATAGGAAGTAAAATTTTAGCGGTAGGCTTGCTTTTAGCCCTAACAGCCTTGGGTATCACCGCATTTACTCTAGGGGGAATAGTCGCTGCGAAAATTGGATTAGCTTTGGCTTCTCTTGCCACTCTTATTGAAGGAATAACATTTATAGGCGCTATTGTTAATAAATATCAAACAAGTAAAGCTTATAAAGAAAAAAAAGAGTTTATTGACTTACTGAAAAACCAAAATATTGATTCATTAAAGAATGATAAGTATCGTGCGCGATTAGCAATTAGAGCTTTAGAACTAGAACATCTACTTGAAAAATCGACTAATGAATTACATAAAAAAGAGTTTGAATTCATCAAAACAATTTCCAATAAAATAGATTTATCCGATTTCCCTGATGACAGTCCTGTATCTAAACTTTCGAAATTATATAAAGATCGTAAAGATTTGATATCTTATTTGGGGAGAATCACACAATTAGTCGATCAAAAAGAAAAGAAGAACAATTCAATAGCTAATGAGAAAAACACCGAGGATACTTCAACTCTGATTAAGCTCATAAACGATCTTCAACAACAAATTGCCCAAATTGATGAAGATATTGAAAACATAACGGAACCATTGCATGAGTTAAAACAAAATGATCTTTTAGCGAATGAAGGCATACCAAAATCTCTTACTAATTTTGCTTTAGGCGGAGCCGGTGTGGTTTTTTCAATAATGGGTTTAATGATTCTTCTAAGTGCAGTAGCCGTTCCTCCTATTATAGGACCTATTTTAGTCGGATTTGGTATTGGTATGGCAATATTTGGGGTCGTCAAGTGGGGAATAGAACTTTATGAGACGAGCAAAGATGAGAAATTCATGCAAGAACGTGAAGAGGAGAATGAGGGAATAATACTCGAAGAAGCATTAGATCAGTATGAGCATGGATGCACTTACTCAAAAGCAATGCGTCCCATCCTCTATTCACAAGTAACAATCACTCCCAGTGAGTCTCAAAATATAGCAGCAAATGATTTAGAGTCACCCTCTATAAAATCTACAAATTCACTGGAATCTCCAGAACACTTTTCAAAAAGATCAGGAGAATTCCAAATCTAATTATCTACTCCAAAGAATTTTTAGTTGTGTTCTTAATAAACACTTAATAATTTGTTAAGAATCAATATATACAATTTATCTACTTTTAGATCAAATTAATAACTGGTGAAAAATGTTCCAAAAAAAAGACTCCATAAAAGGTTTTACGCTTAAATATACAGGCACTAAATTTAAAGACAACGATGACTCTGTTCATGGAATGGAAGCATTAAGAAAGAATTTTTCCGAAATGGGCGCTTTAGCCATTCGATTACAATTAAGTTTAGCCCAGTTTTCTGCCTTGATTGAACCAGTTTGTGAAGAAAACTATGAAGAAAACTCTACTGAACATACTGCCGAAGGAAAAAACCAACTTGATTTATTTGGTCTTTCCAAGGAAAGTTCACCAGTTTCACAAGGTACAAAATTATTGGAAAAATCCAGTCATTATATTGTTGGAAAAGGAAAAATATTAAATGAGCGTAACCAAGCTCTTAAATACCCCAATACAGAAGGTCTACGTGGTGGGGAATCAATTTGGGATACCATTCATTTTTCGGTTTGGCAAACAGGAATCTGTCTCAGTAGCCAACTATCAAAACAAGGTTTTCTCTATCTTTGCCATCCCAAAGGAGTAAATGCAGAACAATATCAACGCATTACAGAGGAGTTAGATAAAGGCAAATTTGAAATTATCACAGAACAGGATAAAAAAATTGTTAAAACTCGCTCTGGTATGGTGATAGAAACATCTGCTATTCCCTCAAATACCAAAATTGATCTTGATCCTGAGCACACTCAGACTTATCAAGACAATGGCTTTGTAGTTAATGTAAATGATCGGCCAGCACCAATGGGTTGGATTATCAAAGAGAGCACTAGAAAATTCGTCAAGCCAGAATATGCAGACGATGTAATGCGTGTAATACGACTTTCCAAAAGTGGTTTTCGACGCTTACCGGAAGATCAAGGAAAGTTATTAATGCTTGGTTTAATGACAGGTAACGAACATATTCTACATACACAAAATCGCTCATTCAACGCAATGGATATTCTTCTTGAAATTCTGGAAAAAGAATATGATTTTGAACCTTCAAAATTAATGGATTCTACCGTAACGAAACGTGTATTTGCTCAGATGCAAAAAGATGCGAAAGAAAAAGATATTGTTGATGATTTATTAACAATAAATCTTGCACTTGAAATGATTCAGCCATTAAAAACCAGCCTGACCCAAAGTACAAGACATCCTTTACTAAAACAATTAACTAACTCCTATACAGTAAATCAAAATACGCTCAAAGCAATTATCTATGCTTTTGATCTACAGAAAAAAAATGGTAGTCCTGCTCTCTATTTAGACAAGGAAACGCCAATTTCAACAGATGAAGGATTAATTGATGTTCGAATTAATGGAGAATTGGCTACCCCCAACTTATCGAACCCTAAAAATGCAGCTGCATTATTATCCATTGCGGTTCTTGTTTCAGAACAAATGATCATTGAACAATTGCTGCGAGATACAGCTCATTACGGAGAAGAACATCCTAATGCACAAGCACTCAAAGCGATATTAAATGATGATGAGCTGTTTTTAAAGCTGAGAGAAGAATCTTTGCATTTACCAACTAATGAAAACGGACCAATTTTAGGACTGCAATTTGCTTATTGCGAAGAAATCATTGCTCAAATCAGAGAAAAATTCGGTACTAATCATCTCATTGAGGTGATACGTCAATTAGAAAATGATGAGCCAATGGTGATTAATCCGAATACCATTACTGCTCTTAGGACATTATTTGGTGTAGGTGAAACCCTACAACAACTCGAAGGAACTTCAGGCATCAAAGCATACTCTAGAGGAATTAATGGAGGATTAAGTTTAGTAATCCTAAATTTTGCCCCATTGCTATATAATGAACTTTCCGATACAACTCCTCCTGTTCCTGTATTGCAAACTATACCTGGAGAAAAAGCGCGTAGTGATTTGGAAGCAATGGATGCCTGTCCTTTCCTTAGTGGTAAGTTAGGATGTAATTCCGCTGAAAATCCTCATATGCAAAAAGAACATGAGGTAAAAAAAGAACAAACCACAGGTTCATGGTGTGGTTTCTTTACGAAAGCAGTCGTTACAACAGGAGTATGCGCTGCAAGTGTTTATCTTGGAAGTCAAATGTTATAACGAAACGTAGCCCGTATTTGCATGGCGAAATATGGGCTTTCCCCCTTAATGTTTCTAAATCCATCTCAATTAGAAAGCCGTATTTCTCATTTTTTAAATTCAAACCTATAATAAAAAGAAATTAATATTACAGGGACGACTCTTATGAAAATTCTTCATGGATTACTGCTGCTCTCTTCTTTAATTTATCAAAGCGCTTATGCTGAAAAACCACTTTCCCCACCAAGTGGACAATCGCCTCAATGCGAACAAGCTTATGAGAGTTCTGGACAGATTAAAACCATAAACAATGTTTTTAGCACCTTATCAACTACCTGTCATTCTGCTGGCGGGATGAAATTAATGCATAAAATCTTAATATCAGAATATTCAAATGAACCAACAGGGGTTTTATTTACCTGTACAGGGGAAGATTTAAATTTTGTTGTTTTTACTTGTCTCTTTTCAACAAATATTGGAAGCTTATAAAGAGTAAAATACACCTAAGTTAAGAAAATAATTTCTTTATAATCTGCTGGTGCTTGCTTATTATATCCTTATTAAAAACACTAAAAAAACACATTGAATAAAATGTAGCGTCACTTTAGCTTACAAAGGTTTGACAGGCTATAAACAGACTTATCCACAGAAAATGTGAGTAACATGGTCGCTGTCGCATAATGATTTGTATGGTAATTGCTCAGCGGCAATTTTTTTACCGTACAAACTCGTATAAAATCAGGGCCAGTGATTTCCATTACCCCAATCGTGGCACCTCGGTCAGTTTTCTATCAATCTGTGGCTCATTTGCAGATTTCTCCACTGCTTTATTATTTGTTGGACTACCTCTCCTGACGTATAGCGAGTAAGCTGCCTTAGATTGAATCCAAACACGGCAGCATAGCCAGCACTTTTGGTCGTTTCGCCGCAGAAACTTGGATATTTAAAAAAGACTTAGTTATCTTAAAAAATAAAAAAAACACTATTGGCTCACATAAATTTTCTTTTTATTTAGATTTTGATGGTCTAATTTCGCACTAATAATAACTTTATACGTATAACGTTCTTAGACAAAATTTCAAAGAGTTTGATCGACGCCCATTGGGAATTATGATATAATTTTATACACTTTTTGGCTTTTAGACGTCTTATATACGTACTTGCACATGCCCTCGTTAACAACAACTAGTATTTTCATTTATTGCGTATTTTTTTTAATAAGTGCCTTGATTGAATCGATGTCCTTTAATGCGCTTAACGCATCGGAACGAGAAACTGTATCGAAGCGAAAAAAACTTCCTTTTATGACTGATTTAAACAGTATCATTAAAGTATTTTCCTTTTCATTCATCGTTATCTGTATTACACCTTGGCAAATGCGATATAAAACCTATTTATACAGTAATACTCAAGAACTGATTTTTCTCTATCATGTGTTCATGGTTTTTTTTGTTGTCGCATTTGTACCCATAATCAAATACTTACAAAGCGACATTAGAAATGAACGCATTCCCGAATGGTATCTTAAAAATATATTAGTCGGGGATTATATTCATCTATGGGGTATTTTATTCGCGTGCTATGCATCAATTCCCAATTTTTAGTGAGTAATTTCCCAACCTCTTCCTTTCCTAAGGCCACTGTTCCTATTTTTTTATATGGCTTGGATGAAGCTGGAAAAACGGGAGTTAAGGATTCGTTACCTGGGCTTTTGTATGTTTCACCCAGGCTACGATAAAATTTAATTCACATGTCAAACCACAAGGGGGACAATTTTATAGGGAACCAGTTCACAATATTTTTTCCAATCATGGCCATACTTAGCGGAACATCGTTTATCATCACGAAATGCTCTGTCAAATAATAGAACAGTCAAAAAGCAAAGGTAAAAATACGGTGCAAAATTATCAAACAAAGCAGGAACAGACCAAAAAAATGTACCTGCAAGCTCTGGAATATAGTGGAAATGCCTAGCGATTCCCCACCATCCAGAAGCAAGTAATATGGTTTGTTTTTTATCTCCTTCCGTAGTCTCATAACGTGCCAACACAGTGATCGGTTTTTTACCCCAGATTTTACATTCGCCTTGGGTCGCTCGTGTAACAAGTCTTTGTTTGTCAGCAAGATAATTAACAATAATGCTCGTTAACCCTAAGCCTAAAATGAGGATTGCCCATATAAAAGATAAATGAATCGGATGAAGCACAAGATACATACTTGGCGAAGTATAAACACAAGGAACCCATACCATGCACCCCCAGCAAATATAAAAACCGGCGCGATCATGCATGATGTCTAGGGATCGTAAATAACCCTTTTCCCACATGTAAAATTTACTCAGATAAACAAATTGCAAGAAAACAGAAATGAACATTGAGTTGGATAGACCGCCTAATTCTGCTTGTTTGGCACAATAAGAAATAAGAAATAACCCCCAGCTCATCATACCAAAACGGCAAGTAATAAATTTTTTAATACTCCATCCCCAAACTTGAGGATAGAGTTCTGTTCCCCAATAGTAATCAAATAATATATTCTTGGTTATTCCCGAATCGGTTGTTGAAGGAAAAAAACGTCCTTTAAGATACAAAAATATACAGAAGATAAAACTCAACAAATTCAATGCACCGAAAAGTGCTCCCAGATTGTCATAAAGAATAGAGGCCGAGAATAAATTGAAGCCAAACGATGCAATACAAAAAGTTGCCATCGTGACAATAAATGCCAAAACACCATTATCTTTATAAACCGGAACGTTCCCTTTAGGCGTAATAGGACCATTAAATGGTTTTCCTGGAAGAATACGCATTAAGGCCAACTCAAATACAACAAAAATTAAAATCATTTTCCAAGCAATAGAAGATCCCCAAAAGTGAGGACTCCATACTGTCGCTATTGTTTGCAAAAAACCGTTTTGGGTTATTAAATCCCATAGAACAGACAAAGACCCTTGAAGTTGAGTATTGGTATACCACATCAACATCACAAAAACAGGGCATGAAAGGATAAGAAATAAGGGGCCTAAGGTATTCCTAATAGTGAAATTCATAAATGCTTCCTTACATTTTTAAAAAACCTGGAGAGGATTATAATACAGGAATTTTTATCATTTAGTATCCTTTTAATGAGTTGATAAAGTGACAAGCTAAAACCAGAATAGAGTGCGTATTTGCTTTAGTTGCTACTTTAATATTTAATTTATTGTATACACTCGCAAAAAAGTGAATATCATGTCCCAATACCGTATCGAACACATGACACAGGAAGAAGTTTCAATTGCTGTAGAATGGGCACGAAAAGAAGGTTGGAATCCAGGGCTAAATGATGCGGAATGTTTTTATCATACTGATCCGCAAGGTTTCTTTGCTGGCAAATTAAATGGCCAAATTATTGCTGTCGGTTCCGCTGTAGTATATGACCCATGTTTTGCTTTTTGTGGATTTTATATAGTAGATAAAAAATATCGATCCCAAGGCTATGGGATGCAATTAACTCGTGCTCGCCTGCTGTATGTTGGTGATCGCAATGCGGGAATCGATGGGGTGCTTGATATGATCGATAACTATGCTCATATTGGTTATCAGTTTGCACACAGTAACGCACGCTATGCTTTAGAATATACTCGACTGACTCCAAAGCCTGATCCTAATTTGGTTGAATTAAAGACGGTTCCTTTTGAGCAATTAACTCAATATGATCGTCACTATTTTCCTGCACCAAGACCTAAATTTCTCTCGGAGTGGATAAAACAAAATACCGCCTTAGCTCTTGGGTATGTGCAAGAAAAACAATTAAAAGGTTATGGAGTAATCAGAAAATGTTTCGAAGGATATAAAATAGGCCCCCTATTCGCAGATACCTCTTTCATCGCTGAAAAACTGTTCGAGCAATTGGTCGAATATGCTCAAGGAGAAACAGTTTATCTGGATATTCCTGAAAATAATCCCCTAGCTGTTAATCTAGTAAGTAAATATAAAATGTCTAAAGTATTTGCAACTGCTCGAATGTATTTAAAAGGAGCACCTAAACTATCTATTGAAGGCATTTATGGTATTACCACCTTTGAACTAGGATAAATATGCGTGATTTAGTGGGTTATGGCTCAGAAGAAAAAAATTTTTTTTGGCCCAATAAAGCAAAAATTGCCATTAATTTTGTGATTAACTATGAAGAAGGAGCAGAATTAAGCCCTATCAATGGTGATTCACAAGCAGAAAACAGTGGTGCAGATTTTCCTTTTATACCCAAAGCCAAAGGGCAACGAAATCTGAGTATGGAATCGTTTTATGAATATGGGAGCCGCGTAGGTATATGGCGGCTGCTGCGCTTATTTGACCATTATAAAATACCGCTTACTTTTTTTGTTACCGGACAAGCGTTGATACTGAACCCTTTATTTGCCGATTACCTGGCACGACAGAACCATGAAATAGCAGGACATGGATGGCGCTGGATAAATTACACCAATATCCCGCGGAACGTTGAAAAGAAACATATTCTTTTGTGTATTGAAACCCTAAAAAAACTAACCGGACATAAACCCAGAGGATGGTACACTGGGCGACGAAGTAAAAACACTCGAGAATT
This sequence comes from Legionella tucsonensis, assembly GCF_001468035.1. Lineage (GTDB taxonomy): Bacteria > Pseudomonadota > Gammaproteobacteria > Legionellales > Legionellaceae > Legionella > Legionella tucsonensis. The sequence continues at coordinate 1,064,323 of NZ_LNZA01000001.1, read as the reverse complement.
ATTGCTTGAGATCGGGGGGTTTCTCTATGATTCAGACAGCTATGCGGATGAATTGCCTTATTATAGTGAGAACCATTTAATAATCCCCTACTCTCTTGACTGCAATGACTTCAGATTTACGACTACACCAGGCTTTGCCGACAACAAAGCATTTTATGAGCAATTAATGAATACGTTTCATTATCTTTATCAAGAAAAACGCCTCACATTAATAACTATAGGTTTGCATCCACGTCTGAGTGGAAAACCCGATCGTTGTCTTATGTTAAAACAGTTTTTAGAGCATATAATGCAGTATCAGGATATCTGGATAGCAAGACGAATTGATATAGCTCAATTTTGGTTGGAAAAAATCACCCCCTGAATAATTAAATGAAATTGAAAACAGATAATCCCTGAATCAGTACAAAACTTTGCTGCGCAACTTCTAAATTATACAGCTCCTGCTTGAATTCAGTTGCAGCAGCTAATGGGTCAACTTCTTGTAGCCGCTTTAAAATAATTTTGCTTTGTTCAATTAAATCAGCATTTGCTGTTTCAGCATGTTCTAGCTGATTTAGGCGAGCCCCCAGGTTAGCCCTAGCATCCAAAATAGTAGTTAAAGCACTATCTATTTGAGCCAATATTTGATTATTTACGGTTGTTGCTGCTGCCTTTTCCGTAGCAGTTGAATAGGGTTGATTCAAATTATTAATCATATTCTGGATCGTTGCAAAAACCGACTCATTCTGCGAGGGGTTAATTAAAAAGGCATCACCAGGATTTGGCATTCCTGAGACTTTAATTTCCATACCATTAAAACTGACAGCCATCCCCTCCTCGTATAAAGGGGCATCATCAGGTAAACCTGTAGGAGGGATTACATTCCCGCTTACTGCTCCACTAACCATGACGACCAACTGCCCCTGTGAATTTAATGCAAAACCCATGGTGTAATCATCAGGCACATAGGCTGAAGGGGTAGTTATCGAACCCGTATTTAATGACGCAGTTCCCGTATTAGGGGTACCTGTTTGTTTAATAGTAAAGCTACCATTTCCATTGGGTATACGCATAAAAAGAGCATCACCCGGATCATTGATAGCCATTTGTAAACTACTTGCGACCAGCTGAAACCGCTGTGTACTGTCGCCATTGTATACATATTGTCCCGAGGAATTAATTGAAAAAGGTACAGTCGATGTTTGTCCACCACTGAACATATAATCACCATTAATATCTTTTGTATTGGCAAAATCAAGCAGCTCATTCAAAATGATGTTCGCCTCGATTGCTAATGCCTTACGATCCTGTTCAGACAATGTTGCATTACCCGCCTTAACCTGAATCTCCCGCAAGCGTTGTAAACTGGTTGTACAATCATTCAAAATGGATTCTTCCATACTCAGCGCACTATCAGCACTTTCACGATTTTTTTGAAGAAGCTCCGTGGTGCTTATACGTTGGTTCATTAGTTCTATCTGCGCAAAAGCGATAGGATCATCAGACGAATAACGTACCTTTAAAAAATTTTCGCTTAGTTGCTCTTGCAGTTTTGCTACGCGTTCTTGCTTAAGTAATAAACTGCTCAAACTGTTCTGATAAATTTGATTTGTTGAAATACGCATTTATCACCTCATTATTTGAAAAAGAATTTCCATCATTTGATTGGCTATTTCCATTAGCTTTCCCGCAGCTTCATATGCTTGCTTGAATTGCAGTAAATTTTCCGCTTCTTCATCCAGATTAACCCCACTAATACTTTCCTGATAATCTACAGATTGCTTATATAAAACCTGAAATGCATCACTGCGATTTTTAGCCTCGTTAGTCAGGCTGCCTGAATCAGAAAGTAAATCAGAATAAACGTCAAAAAGGGTTTCTGTACCGTTAGAAAAAATATCTTGTTGTTGAATTCCAGCTAAAAGTAATCCATTACGATTATCACCATATCCCCCTTGGTTGTACTGGGCAGTAAACTGATCACCTGTATTTGGAGCTCCGGATAAAGTAATAGAATAAGACGGATTGATATTATCCGGAATCTGAATCACATTGTCTGCATTGGGAACAAACGCAATTGGTCCAGTGGTAATACCATCAGTAACGTTAATTAAATTGAATTGAGTTGGGGAGATAAAATCAATAGTATATTGTTTTGTAACCTCCGTGGTATTTAAAACAGCCCCCAAGTCAATTTTTCCTTGCCCTGTATTGTTTAGGGAAGCACTTGTTTGCACAGGTGAAGCAAGTGCCAATTGACGAGCATCACTCATCAATAAAGCAAAGTTCGATGCAGCCCCACGCGTAGGCATAATTGTAAAAGAATCATTATCTACCAAATTAGCTATGTTATCTACAGTAATAGTCATCCCATCAACTACAATTTGTCCTGCAGGAGGAGCTGGTGGATTGCTACTCCAATTTAAAGTTACAGCAGAGCCATCAGAATCGCGAATGAGTGTTACCTGATTTGCTCCTGCATTGGTAACAACTAATTGGTAATCAGTTATTTTAGTTTGTGAAATATCAGAAATATTCACAGACAATACTCCAGACCCTGCATTTGTAGCTGCTTCAATCGAGCGATTCAATTGCAACGCTTGACTGTTATAATCAGTAAAAATGTTCTGTCCTAGTTGATTGTTCAAATCCATACCCAAACGATTTTGAACATTGAATGTCTGTGCTAAACCAATCGCCATTTGGCCTATTATTTGACTCGTTTTAGATAAAATGTTTCTTTCATAATCCAGTAAACCACCTAATGTTCCGCTTGCTATTTGATTTGTAATATCTGTTTTTCCTGCGCCTGTATCCAATGAAATATGAGTCCCTTGTGCTGTTAATTGATCATAACTCACCGTCATAGCACGTTGCGTTGCTCCAATCACCAGCATTTGACCGCTACCAATACCCACATTTACCATCCCATTATCCTGTTCCACAATAGTTAAATCGGAGTATTCAGACAGTTGCTTGAGCAACTCATCTCGCTGATCCAACAACTCAGGTGAATTAGGAGAGTTCATTATTTGTCCGTTCACAGCAGCAAGATCTGATGTTAATTGATTAATTTTATTTGCTATTTCCTTTATCTGCGCGGTGGAATTTTCTTGATATTGATCGAGATTTTTCTGTAAAAATAAAAATTGACTTGCTAATAATTGACTTTGACTCATCACAACATTTCGCGACGCAACGCTGTCTGGTGCATTGTTTAGTTGACCTAACGAATCAAAAAAGGATTGCAAAGATGAGGAAAGACTACTGCCATCCTGAGAAAGTAATTTATTAATTTGTAGGGCTTGCTGGTAAAAAGTGTCATATTGAAATTTAATGCTTTGGGTACTTCTCACTTGAGCATTAGCAAATTGATCCACGTTACGGGAAACATTATTAACTGCTACTCCAGTACCAATAAAAGAGCCCGCAAACTTGCGTGATGGAGTTGCAGTAAATTGAATACTTTGTCTTGAATAACCTCGAGTTTTGATATTTGCAATATTATTTCCAGTAACACTCAATGCGTTTTGAAAAGCATTCATTCCCGAATAAGCAATACTTAGTATTGACATAATTACTCACTCCCTGACCTAACATTCAAATGTCCATCAAACTTGCTCTAATAGCTCACATCGTTCAATTGCCTGCTTTAATTCTTCACCATGATAAATTGATAAAATTTTTGTACCATACTCAGGATCAGTCGCATATCCTGCCTTATGTAATTCATTGACATAAAGCTCTGGATCTTCTGCACTGGCTAAAGCATTTTGATATCGTTCACTACCTTTAATTAAAGAAATATAATCATTAAAGCTATGTTCAATAGATGAGTATTTTCTGAATGATGCATTTACTTTAATTGGAGTATCTGCAAAATACTCTGTTGTTTTTATATTTACTGAGTCAAGTTCGCTACCATTACTCGACTTGATATTGAACAAATTATTGCTGCTGTTCCCATCAATATCCTTCGTGACAAATTTTCCCCATCCTGTTTCCAATGCTGCTTGCGCCATCAGAATTTTAGGATCCAAACCAATGAGCGATGCAGCTTTTTTGGCCTGAGGCCAAATTGAGTTGACGAACTCATCAATTGTAGCAGCTTCTGGTATATCCTGTTTTGCTGATTTAACTGGAATAGCCGGCGAAGAAATCTCCGTCTTAGCAGGTGTACTCTGTGCTGGTTGATTATCCACATTAGGCAGATTACGTTCCATTTGTTTTACAAGCATGTCAGCCAAACCGATACTCTTGGAATTTGCAATAGTACTCGCATATTGAGCATCTAACATATCCTGAAAAGTTTCCCTATCTTTACCTCTAAATGGGCTGGACTCATCAAGAAAGTGCTGCCCCATACGCATACTTTTCAACATGGATTGTAAGAATATCCCTTCAAATTGCTTCGCTGCATCAGGTAGCGCTTCTTTTGCATTGTTTTGAGCTTGAACTTTTAGTTCATTTAATGCATTAAAATCACTCGTTGCAATTCCATGTACGGTCATATTAATCCTTTATCTTAATCGATGATGCTTCACATTTTTAAGCAAAATACACACCTATATCACAATTAATGTGGCATTTAATGCACCTGCTTGTTGTAATGCTTCAAGAATCGCAATCACATCAGCTGGAGTTGCACCAACAGCATTAATACCTCGAACAATATCTTTTAAAGTCACACCACGCGGCAAGACAAAAGCATGGTTATTTTTTTGGTCAATAGATACTTGTGACTGCTGTGTTGAAACTGTTCGTCCATCTGCAAATGCATTAGGTTGGCTTATCACTGGAGTCTCAGTCACACTGACTACCAAATTACCATGCGAAACTGCAGCAGATTTAACAATGACATTAGAAGAAATAACTACTGTTCCAGTACGTGCGTTAATAATAATTTTAGCCATTGCCTCAGCGGGTTTAAATTCTATATTTTCCAACACTGAAACATAATCCACACGTTGAGACATTTTTTTAGGCGCCGTAACGACTACTGAAGCAGCATCCAATGCTCTGGCAGTTTCTGGCCCCATCATTTCATTAATAGCATCGCTCATTCGCTTCGCTGTTGTAAAATCAGGGGTATGTAAATTAAAGGTCAAATCCTTTGTAAAATAAAAAGGATTAGGTATATCTGCTTCAATGGTAGCACCATTCGGAATTCGCCCTCCGCTGGGAACATTTACCGTAACACTTGTACCATCACTTCCTGCAGCACTTACACCTGAAACAATCACATTTCCCTGAGCCATTGCATAAACACGCCCGTCCGCTCCTTTTAATGGAGTCATTACTAATGTACCACCTAATAAACTTTTTGAGTCGCCAATCGACGAAATATTGACATCGAGGGACTGACCTTTTTTCATAAAAGAAGACAAACTTGCTGTCACCATGACTGCAGCCATATTTTTTGAATTAAGCTTGGTTCCGGGTTGTATGTTAACACCTAATTGAGTGAGCATGTTTGCAAAGGTATCTTCGGTATATCGAGTTCCGTTTTTATCTCCAGTACCATTTAAACCAACAACCAAACCATAACCAACTAACTGGTTGGTGCGAACGCCAGCCAAAGTAGCAATGTCTTTAATGCGTTCGGCATAAACATGATTTGTGATCAAGTTTATCGCAAACATCCATGTAATTATCAGCAATCGCCGCATTACAATTCCTTAATTAAGCATTCTTCTAAATACCAATCCCTTTCTAACTAAGGAGCCAGAAAATACTCCATTTCAAATCATATTCTTAGATCGCAGGTTAGATTATGTTGGGAATAATGGTCCCCACATAATTCGCGCTAACCATCCCTGAGCATTCGTATTATTCACTTGTCCAGTACCGCCATAGGCAATACGAGCATTAGCCAGACGATCCGAGGTGATCGAATTATCAGCTCGAACATCCTGAGGACGAATAATGCCAGAAACACGCACATACTCCTCACCTTGGTCGATTTTAACCCACTTTTCTCCCTGGACTACCATGTTGCCATTAGCCAAAACTTGAGCTACAGTAACGGAAATGCTTCCCGCTAACTTATTATTCTGTACCGCCTGCGCAGAACCATTGAACTGTCGCCGATTGTTCAAATCAAAATCCATACTGTAACCGCTACCAAAAGATATTGGTCGCCCCAAAAAGAGGTTGTTTTTGACTACATTCGTATCTGTTTTCATCTGTTGCAGTGTCGCATTTTTTGATGCATTGGTGCTTTCAACCAAAAATACGGTGATTATATCACCAGCGTGCCTAGCCCTTGGTGTTTCAAAAAGAGGCAATGCCGTTTCAGCGCTATAAATAGCTCCAGACTCTTTCCTCAACTCCTTTGGATCAGGAGTTGTAGGATAGGTAGGCGCATACTCAGGATCCTTTCCCCGCTGGGGAGGATTTAAAAGTTCGCACCCACTCATAAGCATGACAACTGAGCTTACAAAAAGTAGATTAAATAATTTCATTAATGAAATCTTCTTAAACAGTTTGATTCAAGTATTGCAACATGTTATCCACTGTCTGGATGCCCTTTGCGGTAATTTCATAGCTTCTTTGTGCTTGAATCATATTGACTAATTCTTCAACCACATTCACGTTCGAAGCTTCCAAAGAGCCTTGCAATAAAGTACCTACGCCTGAATTTCCTGGGTTATTCAGTGTTGACGCTCCACTCGAAGCAGTTTCAATAAAAAGGTTTTGTCCTATAGGTTGAAGCCCTGTCGGATTAGTAAAATTAGCGAGTTGAATGGTGCCAAGTACAGTAGGCGTATTGCTTCCCACTACAGTAGCACTCACCACTCCCTCCGTGCTAATTGTTACTCCTAATGTTTGAGCAGGAATATTTATTGCAGGTTGCAATGCATACCCATTCATATCAACAAGCTGACCTGTGTTGTCCACTGTAAAAGTACCATCACGCGTATAAGCTTGAGTGCCATCTGGCATTAAAATTGTAAAAAATCCTTGCCCCTGAATCATTAAATCATAAGGATTGCGTGTATTTTGTACACTTCCCTGTTCAAATATTTTTTCTGTAGCAACTAAATGGACACCAGCACCTGAGTTTATTCCCGTTGGAATTAAAGAATTCTCTGAAGATTGGGCCCCAGCTTGGCTTGTATTTTGATACAACAAATCTTGAAATATTGCTCTATCTTTTTTAAATCCAGTTGTATTAACGTTTGCCAAATTATTAGCAATCGTAGCGATATTTTTTTCTTGTGCTTCCAAGCCTGATTTACTTACCCATAATGCTGGCTCCATGGGGATCCCTCCGCAATTATTCTTCAACTAAATTGGTTATCATTCCTGCAATACTTGTGCCAATTTTCGGAAATTTTCTTCGACTGTAGATATCACCTTCATATGTGCATCATATTCACGCCCAGAGGTAATCATTTCGACCATCTGATCAACAGCATTCACATTAGAACCTTCAATAGCCCCGCTTTTAACCTTAACATTACCATCAGCAGCGGCCGGAATTCCACCATTTTTTAATTGGAATAAACCTTCTGAATTTTTAACAATATTATTTTTATCCAGTGTAACCAACTTAATTCTGTCCAATACAGCCGCACTTTTAGGATCACCACCCAGTGGAACAACTGTAATTGTGCCATCAACTCCTATGTTAACGGATTGGGCTGGAGGAATCGAAATTGGACCGCCATTCCCTAAAACCGGATGTCCAGAGGCAGTTGTTAACAAACCATTGATATCCAAACGTAAGTTTCCAGCCTTAGTGTAAGCTTCTTTGCCTTGACTATTACCTACCGCAAACCAACCATTACCTTCAATTGCTATATCTAAATTGCGCCCTGTTGTCACAATCTCACCAGGGCTCAAATCAATTGCGCTTGGGTTTTGTATAGAAAAAGATGGTCCTTTGCCGGATCCATCTGTATTTGCATACATGGTTTGGGCTTGATACATATCCGCTTTAAAACCTGGGGTACTCACATTCGCCAAATTATTGGCGATTATCTCCTGGCGCTTAAAGCCGATCCTCCCACCACCAGCGGCATTATACAAGATAGGATCCATGAGTTACCTCCTAACGCATATTAATAATTGTTTGTGTGATTGTATCACCGGCACGAATTGACTGCGCATTGGCTTGAAAATCGCGTTGTGCACTAATCAAATCAACTAATTCACTGGTTAAATCAACATTAGATTGCTCCAACATACCTGATTTAATGGCACCAAACCCTCCTGACGCAGCAGTACCAATTAAAGGTTGTCCTGAAGCAGAAGTTTCAGCCCAAGAAACATTCCCCATGTTTTGTAGACCTGTAGGATCAGCAAAATTAGCTAATTGAATTTGTCCCATAGCCATGGACTGGCCATTGGTATAAATTCCCAAAATAAGTCCGGTATCATCAATGCTTAAGCTAGCCAAGCTTCCTGTTGTATAACCATTTGAGGAAGTAGATTGAACACCAAAGGGACTACCAAACTGCGTACTGTTTGATAAATCAATATTTAAGTTTAAAGGATTGGCACCATTATTCAAATTAAGTGACAGTGGGATCAGATTATCACCTATAGGTGCCCCGCCTGGACTAGCAACCCCCACAAATGATCCATCCGAATTAAAATTCACTTCGAATAGATTCGTTGTATTATCTGTTCCAGCATTAGCTGGAACATTTTGGTTATCAATTTGAAAAGCAACATACCATTGATTCTCTGTACCTGGAGGAGTTGATGCGTTTGGTTGTCCTGCTGCCGCAGCAGAATCCGCCTTGATAAAATACATGCTCAGCACATGCGAATTTCCTAAACTATCATAAATAGTTAATGATGTTGGATTATTATAAGAACTGCTAAGCGGTGCAGCTCCACCAACCCAATCAATGGCGGGGGGAGTACTCTGTGAATTCAAATTGACGCCAGTTGTCACTGTGGTACTTGCCTGTGGAGTTATATTCTCTGTATTTATCTGTAATTTTCCAGAGGTTCCTGTAATATTTCCTTTTCCATCAGAAAGGAGTCCAGTAAGATATTGCCCATTCGCATTGGTAATATAATTCTGGTTATTCAAATTAAACTGGCCTGCGCGTGTGTACACCGCCCCGCCACCTGGATTATTTAAAATAAAAAAACCAGAACCATTGACTGCAAGATCCAGACTGTTTGTACTACTGGATAAATTTCCCGATGCGAACGATTGCTGAACTTGAGTCAGCATCACCCCGCTACCTATAGAAGTACTGCCTGCACCAAAACTGCCGTAACCGCCAAAAGCATAAATATCACCAAAGTTAGCACGAGAACCCTTAAACCCTACAGTTGAAGAGTTTGCAATATTATTACCTATAACATCCAAATTACTTGTTGCCGCTTGTAGTCCACTTAGTGCTGCGTCAAAAATCATTTTAGCCTCCTGCTTTTAAACTGATATTTGTCTTACCTGATCCAATGATATTGGTCCAATCCCTGCTACATTCAATTTTAAGCCTTCTCCATTTTGACCAAGGCTTACACTATCAACATTAGCAGAAGTCATCGTTTTTAATGATACTTCTTTCCCTCCATAAACAGCATGCACTTCAATTTTATACTTTCCCTCTTTCGTCCGATTATTGTCACCGTCGGTACCATCCCAACTAAATTGAAAAAATCCAGGAGCAGGCTGTCCTAAAGGAATCGTTTTTATCAGTTCACCAGATTCTGAATAAATTGAGGCACTTAAATTACTAAGACCAGGCGGAATATCAACTGCTGCCTTTACATCACCCTCAGTACCCAGTTGGAGGGTCTGGCTATTGACCAAAACTTTACGACCCACTAAAGCCGAAGCTTGCAAAGCCTGATTAGATTGTAGAGAAGTTGCCATTTGTTGTAATGACTCTTGCATTTTGGCAACCCCATCATTAGTACTAAACTGTGCTAATTGCGATAAAAACTCACCGTTTACCTGAGGTTGCATCGGATCCTGATTTTGGATTTGAGCAACCATTAAACGTAGAAAATCCTGTTGTCCTAAACTGTTCTTCGTTGCGGAATCGATTTGATTATTAAATGATGGGTTCGATGCGTTAGTTCCATTAACTGAATTTGTCGCCATTCACTTTTCTCCCTTATTCACCCAATTTTAAAGTCCGTAGTAATAGTTGTTTTGTTGTATTAAGCAATTCAACATCCATTTGATATGACCTTGAAGCAGAAATCACGTTTGCCATTTCTTCAACATAGTTCACATTCGGTGTATAAACAAATCCATCTTTATCTGCCAAAGGGTTATCAGGTGCATAACGCTTTCGAGGATCTAAGGTACTCTCATAAGTTCCTTTAAGCTGAACCCCTCCTGATACTTGTTCCCCTATCCATTGATTTGCATGCTCCTGCACTGCTTTAAATATCGGATACTTTGCTTTGTAGGTCTCACCAGCACTCCCTGACTCTACATTAGCATTACTCATATTCTCGGCGCTAGTGGTCAAGCGTGCTGTTTCAGCAGTTAATGCTGAGCCTGCAATATTAAAAATTGCATTTAATGTCATTCTTATTCTCCTTTCAGCGCAAGCATCATGGATTTGATTTTACTATCAAGAAAACTCAGGCTGGCTTGATAGTTAAGAGAATTGTGTGCAAATTCTGTGGTTTCCAAATCTTTATCCACTGTGTTTCCGTCTAAAGACATTTGCGATGTCACTCGATATTTCAAATTCGCTGAAAAATCGGCATTTGCATTAATATGATTAGGTGACGTAATCTCCATCTTTTGCGCACCACCAGCCATACTGGCTGCTAAAAATTCATTGAAATCGATATCTTGAGCTTTATAATTGGGTGTGTTGACATTGGCTAAGTTGTTCGCTATTTGTGATGCCCTGTGATCACGAGCTACCAAAGCTTTAGCATGCACTCCAAAATATGAATCCAGATCTAACGCCATATTTTCCCCCTTAAAGTATATATAACAAGAAAAGCAAACATTGTGCCAATTTAAAATAAGTGAGAAAATAAGCAGGTTAATAATTGGGGAGCTCAGCCGTATGTCAAAGAATCATACTCTTCCAGAAAACGCGATTGAACACGTAAAAACCTACCTCTTAGAATTGCAAAATAAAATTTGTTCGAGACTTGAGCGACTTGATGGCCAAGCTCAATTTATTGAAGATGCCTGGAAACGTCCCACCGGTGGTGGCGGAATTACTCGTGTTTTAACGGAAGGCTCAGTCTTTGCAAAAGCAGGTGTCAATTTTTCTCATGTCTCAGGAACTCATCTTCCTGCTTCAGCAAGCGCACACCGCCCCGAATTAGCAGGGAGAGATTTTAATGCGCTCGGCGTATCATTAGTCATTCATCCTGATAATCCCTATGTGCCTACATCACATGCAAATGTTCGTTTTTTTCTTGCAGAAAAAGATGGATCTGAGCCAGTTTGGTGGTTTGGTGGCGGATTTGATTTAACTCCCTATTATGGATTTGAAGAAGATTGCAGGCATTGGCATCAAACTGCCTTACGTGCCTGCCAACCTTTTGGCCAAACGATTTACCCTAAATTCAAACAGTGGTGCGATAATTATTTTTTTATCAAACATCGGAATGAAGCACGTGGAATTGGGGGCTTATTTTTTGACGATTATAATGAAATAAGTTTTGATCACAGTTTCGCTCTGATGCAGAGCATAGGCAATCACTATATTGAGGCCTATGCTCCAATAGTGTCACGTCGCAAGTCACATTCTTTTAGTGAAAGAGAAAGAGCATTTCAACTTTATCGAAGAGGACGCTATGTAGAATTCAATTTGGTATATGATCGTGGAACCTTATTTGGCTTACAATCTAATGGCAGAACAGAATCAATTTTAATGTCCTTACCACCTGAAGTCACCTGGGAGTACAATTGGCAACCTGATGCACATAGTGCAGAAGCAAAACTTTATACCGATTTTCTGCCGCCACGCGATTGGTTAGCGTAATACCAATAATGTAGCCTGATCAGTGCAGCTGCACCCAGGTTGCACATGCACTATTATTTTTCTGGCAAAACCACCTTTTTGAAATTGATCTTAGCCAGCAATGCAACAACAGCATTTAATAGGCTCAAAATTAAAAAAATTTTCGGGATTGCTGCGCTAAAGTGTAATAAAACAATAACCATAAACGTCCCTGTAACCATGAATAAGGCGTTATAAATATTATTGGTCGCAATAATCCTAGCTCTAGAATGAGGGGGGCTGGCAACCTGTAAGTAGGTATATAAAGGAACTACAAATAAACCTGAGCTAAAAGCTAACATAAATAAATCAAAAGCAATACGCCAGTAGGTAAACCGTGTGAAAAAGGTATTTAAAGTAAGTAATGAACCTTGCTCTGTCAAAGGAGTAGCCCAATATAAATCCATAGTAAAACAGGAAAAAGCAAACATGGCCCAAGGAATCATAGGGAAACTAATTCGTCCTTGAAAAATAAAATTCACTGCCACTGAACCGCATGCAATTCCTATGGAAAACAAAGCAAGAAATAATGCAAAAACTGTATTATTTGCTCCTAAAACATAATTTGTATAATCAGGTAGTTTTGTCAGGATTACCGCTCCTAGCAACCAAAACCAAGATAAAATCAAAATAGATAATAAAATACCGAAATGCTCTGTAACCTGCTTTAACATCTTATACGTCACTCGCAAAATCTGAATATCGACTTTTATCTTTTCGGAGGTAGATGGGGCTTTGGGGATAAATAGACTTGAAGTTAAACCGGCAAGTGCAATTACCACTGTCAAGAAAATCGCCATATAAGGTTTAGGATTATTCATGCCAATAGATAAAGTACCCATAGTAGTTCCCAGTAATATGGCAATAAAAGTACTTCCATCAATCAAACCTGTTGCACCCAGTAAATCTTTCTTAGGCAAATGATCAGGTAAAATGGCATATTTTATCGGCCCAAAAAAAGTTGAATGTACTCCTAAACCAGTCAAAGTAAGCATCATCAGAAAAATATTACCCCAATACAGGGAAAAACTACCAATAATCATTAAAAGTAATTCTAATATCTTAATCAGCCGAGTCATTAAAGCTTTATCGTATTTATCTGCTAATTGCCCTGCAGTTGCTGAAAAAAGAAAAAAAGGCGTTATAAATAAAGCACCCGCTATTGCTTGGTAAAATTCAGATTGAGATTGGTCATGTGTTAAATGGTAACTAATTAAGGTGAGCATCGCTAATTTGAATGCATTATCGTTGAAAGCACCAAAAAATTGAGTAAGGAAAAAAGGCAAAAATCTACGTTCTTTTAAAAGGTAAAAAGCACCTGTGCCCATTGGAAAAACTCCATTGATTAATATAACCGTTCATATGTATTCACTAAAAGATGAATACTACACTGAACGGCTATATAATTCTGCACTTGCTATCAATAAAAAACATGTAAATCTGATTGATTCAACTTTAATGTTGAAGGAAGAAGATGATTATGCTTTAAAACCAATCCTGCAAGTTTATCATGTGCCACTGCCTCGCGTACGAGTTGAGACAAGCCAGTTTCTGAAATTCTATTATCCGATAAATCGACGTATTTTAAATTTTTATTTGATTTTAATGCTTGAGCAATAAACTCAGCTCCAGTATCTCCTATTTTGTTACTTCTAAGATTAAGATGAGTCAAGGAATTTGATTCAGTAATCATGGTGGAAATTTCCTTGGCACATTTTTCATCCAAATTATTGTAGGATATATCCAAAATTTCTAATGTTGAATGCTGCGACACAAAATGATGCAATGCCTTCATTCCGCCCAAACCAAAATCATTACAGCTTAGAGCCAACTCATTCAATTCAGTATTTGCTTCTATCGCTTCTAACAAATGCTGCACTCCGGCATCACGCAACCAATTTAATGATAAATCCAAAACCCTCAGCTTTTTCTTTTGTAAAAAGAAGAAAAAATCAGAAGGAATTTTTTCTCCTATCCAATTATCTACTAATTTGATTTTATCCAGCTTTTTACTGGATAGAGATTCAAATAAATAAGTAATGTGATCGGTATCAATATGATTTGAGTAAAATGAAATTTCATTAACTTTTGATAATAATTTAAGGATGTCATGTAATGCATGATAATCTTTGTCATCCAACCTGGAATGATCAACACTAATTTTTTTTATTGATTTACATTGCTTTGAACCCTTTGATTGTAAATACTTCTTAAGGTGGGGAAGCGCCAAGTGGTGTTGTAACTGAAAAAGTTCTATTTCTTCTAACTTTCCATGGTCATGTTTCAGTCGAACTGTCATATCGCACCCTCTGTAAATTGAATCACTATTTAAGTGTAGATGATATTTTTCTTTTGGATGTAATGACTTGTAAAATTTTAATGAAGATGTTTCTCTTGATTGGATATCCCATAAATACACGAAATTTTTTACAGAATATCCACTCTTCAAATAATTAAATTTGCGCAACTAAACGGGTTAGTACATTACCCGGTCCTACTTCTATAAAAACTGTTTCCCCTTGGTTTTTTAAATAACGAATTGTTTCAGTCCAACGAACAGGATGAGAAATTTGCTTTACCAAATTTTCCTTAATCATGTTGTCGCAATAAAACCCTGCCGTAACATTGGCAATCACTTTAGTCTTGAGTGGGGAGAATTCAAATGGAGTAATAAATTTTGCAAACTCATCAGCAGCTGCTTGCATATAACGGGAATGAAATGCACCACTAACTTTTAAAGGTACACACATCAACGCTTCATTGGCAAGTAACTCATTAGCTTTGGCAATATCTGCAGCGAGTCCAGAAAGAACAATTTGTTTAGGCGAATTAAAGTTGGCAAAATCTACAGAATCCAATCCATTGACTCTCAGTATAAATTTAATTCGCTCTTCAGGTAAATTAATTACTGCCAGCATTCCCCCGCCACTTGCTTGAGCCATCAATTCACCACGTTTTTGCACTAGCTTTAAGCCTGTAACAAAGTCAAAAGCACCTGCTGCAAATAAAGCAGCATACTCCCCTAAACTGTGCCCTATGAGATATTGGGGTGAGGGTTCTTCAGCAGTCCTAGCTAAAAAAGAAAGCGCTTCAATAACGTACAATGCAGGTTGCGTATATTCAGTATTACTCAATTGCTGTTTTGGATCATCTAAGCATAATTCTTTAATGGAATACCCTAAAATTTCATCAGCTTGTTTTATTTGCTCAGGGAAATGTGAAAATAATTCAATTCCCATACCTTTTATCTGAGATCCTTGTCCGGGAAACATATAAATAGTCATAAGATTTTCCTTTTCTAATGCATCATTCCAAATACCACTCATAATAAATAGAACCATGATTAATGTCATCTAATAAATTGAATGCAGTATGTGTCGTGATGAATCTAACTATTTCTTGTTTTAAAATAAGGCCTGTTTACATTTCTACTCTCTTGGACAAACTGTCCCTGTTTTTCTGTGCTTTGCTACTCGCAAATTAGTGCTATTTTGACACAAGCGAAATGTAAACAGGGCTCTAATATTCGCCAAGGAATTGACAGGCCAATTATTAAAAATAGAGCGATATCATCACCACTCCAAGAAATGTAATAAAAATTTGGAAACTCTAAAGAGTTTTATGGCAAGTAAATTGTGCCTTCTAAATAAAGATGACTCGTTCCATAAAGAAAAACTCGTCCCTCTTTTACCTCGCATTGCAATTTACCCTTACGGTTACCCCCTTGCATCGCATCAATGCGTGATTTACCAAATTGTTCACACCAGTAAGGTGCAATCACACAATGAGCTGAACCAGTCACTGGATCTTCTGGAACATTGCAACCTGGATAAAAACATCGTGAATAAACATCAGTATTTTTACCTGGAGCAGTTAAGATAAGACCTCTATATTCCAAACGTGCTACTGCATCTAAATCTGGATCTGCTGTCCTCACGTCGTTTTCATTTTCATAAACAAACATTAAATCAAACTGACTTTTTAAGATGTTCTGAGGTTTTTTTAAATTTAACTGTTGTAATTTGGATGATAGTTCAATTGGGTGACAAGGTAATTCTGGAAAATCCACCATTAAACCATTCTCATTGTTGTAAACAATAAGCAGCCCGCTTTTGGAGTTAAATTTTATTTTTTTATCCTTAAATCCTAATTTTTCAAAAATAATATACGCACTTGCAAGTGTTGCATGACCACATAAAGCGACTTCTTCATTTGGTGTGAACCATCTTATATAAAATCCGTCTCCTTCAGGAACAAAAAAAGCTGTTTCTGATAAATTGTTTTCTCTAGCAATATGCTGCATTTCTTTATCAGTTAGCCAATGTTCTAAAGGGCAGACTGCCGCGGGATTACCTTCAAAAAGAGCAGATGCAAATGCATCCACCTGATACATAGATAACCTTTTCATACCACACCCCTTAAAGTAAAAAATAAATAAACAAGAAGAAAATATATGAAGATACTTTAAGAAAAATTCAAGAGGCTTGAAATGTTTTTTGGGGGATTTTTTAGACAAAAAAAATCATTGATTAATTGTCACATCCATATGATTTAAGTTTTCTCGCGCTCAGCAAAGAGCATACGGAAACAAAATCCATATTGCAACCATAACCAAAAGTCCATTGCATGAGAAGTGAACCCAGGTTAAAACAAATTTCTAACCCAGGCTAAACTTAACACGCAGCGATAGCTGAGAATATATTGATTCGTTACCTTACTTATTCAGCAATAATTGTAACGTCTTGTGCTTTTAGTCCTTTAGGTCCTTTATCAAGCACAAAGGATACTGGATCATTCTCGTGAAGGGTTTTAAATCCAACACCTTGGATATCTTTATAATGAACAAAAATATCGTCACCAGTTTCATTAATGATAAATCCAAATCCTTTTTTCTCATTGAACCACTTTACATGGCCCGTTTCTCTTTGCGACATTAGCTATCCCCTTTGTCTTAAGCTTTACTATCCAACAAGTACAGACGTTTATTTTCAGCACAAAAATATTTACTATTAACGCACTGAGTAATAATAAACATACACTTATGCAGGAAATAATTCCTTACATACAGATAAGCATAGCAGTTTTTTATTGATTGTTAAGGATTTTTTAAAAAAATCGACATCTTTATAATTTTTTTTCTATTGGAAATACATAATGAATCAGATGAAATCAGCTTTTATAAAATTAGCACTTGATTGCCAAGTATTAAAATTTGGTGAGTTTACTTTAAAATCTGGCCGTATCAGTCCCTATTTTTTTAATGCAGGATTATTTTATCAGGGCAATGCTTTACGGCAATTAGGTCAATTTTATGCCAAAACATTACTAGAGTACCAAGCTGAATTCGACCACTTATTTGGCCCAGCTTACAAAGGCTTGCCTCTTGCTACAGCCACAGCTATTGCCTTAGCTGAATTAGGACAAGAAACCACCGTTACTTTTAATCGTAAAGAAATAAAAAATCATGGTGAAGGCGGCCAATTAATTGGTGCGCCATTAATTGGGAAAACAATTATCATTGATGATGTCATTACCGCAGGTACAGCTTTTAGAGAGTCACAAATTCTAATTAAGGAAAATGGTGGTCAATTAACTGGAGTTATTATCGCTCTCGATCGATGTGAGCGAGGACTAACTCAGGAATCTGCACTGGCCGAAATTAAAGCCCAAGGTATCAATGTATATTCAATTATCACTTTATTTGATTTAATCGATTATTTAAGAAGTACAAATCAAAACGAGCAAGTAAAAAAACTCGAAGCGTATCAAACCGCATATGGGTGTTGATCCCACAACACTCTAAACTCTAACCTGGGTACAGCGTAGCGGAACCCAGGTTATACCAGGTTATTTCTTCAATAAAGCAAGCGTTTATTTTTATTTCATTGACAGAATTAAAAACAGCCAGTATATTTGTCTAATGTTATAATACGCTAATACATTAATATGAAAACACATACAACAGTAAAACATTCTGCTCTTCCTGATTTAATGCACGCCATTAGTTTGCTTAAAAATAAAGAAGAAGCCTTGCAATTTTTTACCGATTTATGCACCCCAGCAGAACTCGAAGCAATGGCAGATCGTTGGCAGGTTGTTCCTTTATTACGACAAGGTATTCCCTATCGCACTATTCATGAACAAACTGAGGTCAGCGTAACTACAATAACTCGTGTGGCACGCTGTTTAAGTTTTGGTACTGGCGGTTATGAGCTAATCGCGAAGAGATTGGAGATGTCGTGAAAAATCGTTTACGTTTGGCCTTACAAAAAAAGGGGCGTTTATCTGAAGAATCTTTGAGACTTTTGCAGCAATGTGGTTTGAAATTTCGTATTAAGACAAATAGCTTACTTGCTCATGTTGATAACTTTCCTATTGATTTACTTTTTGTCCGTGATGATGACATACCTACTCTGGTATTTGATGGCTTATGTGATGGCGGAATCGTTGGTGAAAATGTCTTACTGGAAGCTTCTCTTGCCAATCCACAAAAATTATATAAAACAACAGCATCATTAGGCACTTGCACTTGCCGTTTATCCATAGCTATTCCTGAGTCCACAGAGTATCAAGGTCCAGGAAGCTTGGATGGCAAACGAATTGCTACCAGTTATCCTAATTTACTAAACCAATATTTACGTGACAAAAAAATATGTGCGGAAAGTCTTGTATTATCCGGATCAATTGAAGTTGCACCACGAATGGGTATGGCGGATGCAATTTGTGACCTCGTTTCAAGTGGTCAAACTTTGGAAGAGAACAAACTCTTTGAAGTAGATACCGTACTGTTCAGTCAAGCCGTATTGATCCAAAGCGATCGGAGCTTTTCTTACATGTTTCAGGAGTTATTTGACATGCTCGCACGAAGAATTCAGGCAGTACAACAAGCGCAGGAAAGAAAATACATTGTTTTTCACGCTCCGAAATCAGCTCTTAATGCAATTGCAGAAAAATTGCCTGGAGCTGAGTCACCTACAATCCTTCCTTTACCCGGAAATACGAATAAAGTAGCGGTTCAAGTTGTCTCCAGTGAGCGTGTATTTTGGAACACTTTAGAAACCATTCAAACCCTCGGAGCCAGTTCTATATTGGTTTTACCTATAGAAAAAATGTTGGAGTAGTATGATGTTATCGATTAAAAATTGGCAATCCCTATCCCAAGATGAAAAAGAAATCTGTCTCACACGTCCCATGCAAACATCCTCGGTAAAAAGCAAGGTACAAGAAATTATCAAACAGGTACGGACCCTTGGGGATCACGCATTACTTACCTTTACAGAGCAGTTTGATGGGGCTCGATTGAACAGTCTGCAAATCCCCAAACAAAAAATTGAAAATGCGTGCATTAGTAAACCGTCTCTTGCTGCCATTACTGAAGCAATTAAAACGATTACTACCTACCACCAAGCTCTTTTACCAGAAAATAAAAATATAGGTACAGCCAATGGTGTAACTATTTACAGTATCTACAAACCCATTCAACGAGTTGGTTTGTATGTACCAGGTGGCAATAGAACTCCTCTAATTTCTTCATTATTAATGCAGGCCATCCCTGCCCGTGTCGCTGGATGTCCTATAAAAATATTTTGTACCCCTCCTGATGCATCCGGTTCAATTAACGAACATTTATTGGTTGCAGCAAGATTATGCGGCATAGATACCATTTATGCGCTTGGAGGAGCACAAGCAATTGCGGCTATGGCTTATGGTACTGAAACCGTTACTAAAGTAGAAAAAATTTTTGGGCCGGGAAACAGTTATGTTACGGAAGCAAAAACTCTAGTTGCTTCAGATCCTTATGGCGCAGCAATTGATATGCCCGCTGGACCTTCCGAAGTCATGGTCATTGCTGATAATCAAGCAAATCCAGCATTTATCGCTGCTGATCTACTGGCGCAAGCCGAACATGGAGTTGATTCTCAAGTCATTCTGATTTGCGATTCACTGCAAATCGCGGAACAGGTAAACCAACAACTATATGCACAATTTAATACTCTATCAAGAACAAAAATAATCAAACAATCACTGGAAAACAGTTTGATTATTGTGTGTGCAGAAAAAAAAGAGCAACTGCATATGATTAACTCCTATGCTCCCGAGCATTTGATTATAAACCGCGAGGATGCAGACTCTTGGGTTGATGAGATACACGCTGTAGGTACCGTATTTCTTGGTTCCTGGGCAGCTGAAACACTTGGTGATTATGTAACTGGATCAAACCACGTTCTACCAACTAATGGTTTTGCCAAAAATCATAGCGGTCTTAGCACACTCGATTTTCTCACTCACTTTAATGTTCAATCAATTAGCAAAGAAGGAGTCAAAGCGTTAGGGCCTGCAGCAATTGCCCTAGCTCAAATTGAAGGATTAGATGCTCATGCGCACGCTGTAGAAATCAGGTTAAACTCACTGGAGATTTAAATGTCAGTACTTAACTTAATACGCCCTGAATTATTAGACAATCAACCCTATAGTGTTGGTAGTGCTCCCATGAGACATCGATTGCATGCAAATGAGCTTCCTTGGTCTGCATTAAGTACGAATATTAATTTAAATTTTTATCCAGAAAAACACCTGCAGAACAAACTGCAAGAACAATTGGCGAAACACTATCAAGTTGAAGAAAAGCAAATTGTACTCACTCGGGGTTCAGATGATGGAATTGATTTAATTACACGTTTATTTCTCAGTGCAGGAAAAGATGCATGCCTGCAATTTCCGCCTACTTTTTCTATGTATTCTTTTTATATCTATTTACAACATGCACAACTTATTGAATGTCCTTTAGATTCTCAAAACAACTTTCAACTTTCTCTACAAGACATTCGTGGTAATTGGCAAAATAACTGTAAGATTATTTTCTTGTGTAATCCCAATAATCCTACAGGTAACTTAATCGATATAAACTTTATTGCAACACTTTGTAATGAGTATAAAAATCGCTCTGTTATCGTTGTCGATGAGGCTTATATCGAATTTGCTCAAACTCAAAGTGCAACGCGCCTCATTTCTCAATTCGATAATTTAATTGTTCTGCGTACTCTGTCTAAAGCTTATGGCTTAGCTAATCTTCGTTTAGGAATCATTTTAGCTCAAGCAAATGTAATTCATGCCTTGAACAAAATTATGCCACCCTTCCCTCTTTCCAGCGTAGTGATTGATTTAGCACTACGAGCATTAGAAAAAAATGAGTGGTTTTTTCAGGCAATCAATACAATTAAAGAGTCTCGAGCAAAGTTAATGAAGGAATTGCAATTATGTCCTGTTATCAAGAAAGTCTACCCGACTGAAGCAAATTTTATTCTTGTTAAAACCAAATATACATCCGAATTGGTTTCTTGGCTTGCTCATCAAGGCATAGTAATCAAAAGTTTTTCACCTAATTCATCGTTACATAATCATTTACGAATTACCGTAGGCGATGAGCCACAAAATCAACTTTTGCTGCGCGCTTTATCTTCTTTTCAAAATAATGTTTCAGGATATTAAAATGCAAAAAATCTTATTTATCGATCGTGACGGAACCTTAATTGAAGAACCTTTTGATTATCAAGTAGATTCTTTAGATAAAATTAAGCTCACACCTCGTGTTATTCCCGCATTACTGCAATTACAAAAGGAAGGCTTTCGCTTTGTTATGGTGAGTAATCAAAACGGTATAGGTACCGCTGCTTTTCCCGAAGATGATTTTATGATTTGCCATGAATTTATCTTAGATATTTTCTCGTCACAAGGAATATTTTTTGATGAAGTTTTTATTTGCCCGCACATGCCCGAAGACAATTGTTTGTGCCGAAAACCTAATACGGGCTTGGTGAATCAATTCCTAAAAGAAAGAGCAATTAATAATTCATGTACCTGGGTTATTGGGGACAGAAAAACTGACCGACAATTTGCCGACAATCTGGGGATCAAATTTTTGCCCGTCTCCAAAGAGCATGGTTGGGAACAAATTACTCAAACACTACTGAATCAAAAACGAACTGCAGTAGTGCAAAGAAAGACAAAAGAGACCGAGATAAAGTTAATCCTGATTTTGGATACGGACCAGAGCAGCTCCATAAATACGCCATTTCCATTCTTTAATCATATGCTGGAGCAAGTAGCCAAACATAGTGGATTCAATCTTGAATTATATGCAACCGGTGATGTAGAAGTTGATGATCATCATTTAATTGAAGATACCGCGATCGCTTTAGGGGAAGGGCTAAAAAAGGCACTTGGCGACAAATGGGGTATTAACCGATATGGCTTTACTTTACCTATGGATGAATCTTTAGCCTCTATCGCCATAGATATTAGTGGTAGAGGTTTTTGCGATTTTAAAGGCCAATTTACCCGAGAATTTGTTGGAGGCCTGGCAACTGAAATGGTTCCCCATTTCTTTAATTCATTTGCCACTGCCCTTGGTGCAACCATTCACATTGAAGTGAAAGGCCAAAATCATCATCACATGATTGAAGCCTGTTTCAAATCACTAGGACGAGCACTAAGCCAAGCCTGTATGAAAACAAACCATACTCTACCATCTACCAAGGGAGTTTTATGATTGCCATTATTGATGTCAGCGGCACCAATCTAACCTCTTTAGTAAATGCATTAAAAAGACTAGGTTTTAATTATCAATTAACGCACGACGCAAAAGAAATTGAAAAAGCAAGCCATGTGATTTTGCCTGGAGTAGGCACTGCAGCCTATGGTATGAATGCACTACGCCAGTATGAGTTGATTGACGTCATTACTTCGCTAGAGCAACCCCTACTGGGTATTTGTCTTGGCATGCAATTATTACTCGAAAGCAGTGAAGAAGGTGATGTTCATTGTCTTGGTATGCTTCCTGGAAGAGCACAACGCATACGCCAGCAAGAAGGTTATCCAGTGCCTCATATGGGTTGGAATCAATTGCACTGGTGCAAAGAAACACTCTTGCTGCGAGAATTAAATAAAGAAGATTATGTTTATTTCGTTCACAGTTATGCGCTTGGTGAGAGTAAGTATGCTTTAGCATATTGTGAATACAATGAACTTTTTACAGCAATCATTCAAAAAAATAACATTTGGGGTATGCAATTCCATCCAGAAAAATCTGCGGAAACGGGAATGACTTTATTAAAAAATTTTTGTAGCTATTAAACTTTATCGGAAATTCGCTACAGAGAGGAAGTGCAAGGAGACGCGGGCAGAATCAGAGTGTACAACAAGTACATAAGGATTCGAGCACCGTCTCGACAAAGCAATCCCCCTCTGTAGCGAATATCCGAAAAGTCGTTAACTGATTTAAAATGTGGAGGCTGTATGATCATTATCCCTGCAATTGATATTCAAGCAGGTCGTTGTGTGCGTTTACGGCAAGGACAATTTGACCAAGTCACTCAATTCGATACGTTACCAGTAGAACGTGCAGGCTACTTCGCCCAATTAGGAGCAAAGCGTTTGCATGTAGTTGATTTAGATGGTGCTCAAACAGGAGCAATGCAACAACTGTCCTTAATCTGTTCCATGCAAAACACCGGGATCTCGGTGCAAGCTGGCGGAGGAATTCGCTCTTTAGAGCAGGCAATGCTATGTTGTTCAGCAGGGATATCCAATCTGGTTTTAGGTAGTATTGCCATTACCAACCCAGAACTGACTGCGCTCATTATTAAGGAAATCAATCCACAACACATTATCCTGGCTTTAGATATTCGCATGAAAAACAAGATACCTATCCCTGCTATTCATGGTTGGCAAACAACAACAAATAATAATTTATGGAATGTTGTTTCTCATTATCTGCAATTAGGAATTAAACAAATACTTTGTACTGATATTGCTTGTGATGGAATGATGCAAGGACCAAATTTTGAACTTTATGAGGAAGCAATAGAACGTTTTCCTCAAATTGAATGGCAAGCTTCAGGAGGTATCCGTAATGCGGATGATATTAATCGACTGGACACCTTGGGAGTTACTGCAGCAATCTTGGGATTAACCCTTTACCAAGGTACTTTTGACCTAAGCACAATGTTATCATAGTTTGCGTGGTCTATCTTATTAATTTGAGTATAAATTATGTTAACCAAACGAATTATTCCATGTCTTGATGTACGCGATAATCAAGTAGTCAAAGGCGTTAAATTTCGTAATCATCGTGTTGTTGGCAACATTCTCGGACTTGCCGCAGATTATTCTGCAGCAGGTGCAGATGAGTTAGTATTTTATGATATTACCGCAAGTTCTGAACAGCGTTCCGTTTGCCCAGATTGGATCCGTCAAGTTGCAGAAATAATTAATATTCCTTTCACTGTAGCCGGTGGAATTCGCTCACTTGCTCAGGCAAAATCTATTTTAAATTCTGGAGCCGATAAACTATCCATTAATAGCCCGGCATTAGAAGATCCTAACTTGATTAATGAACTAAGCCGGAATTTTGGAAGTCAATGTATTGTAATAGGAATAGATAGTCAATGGATAGATAATGATTATTATGTCTATCAATACACCGGAGATGAAAAGAAAGTCCTTAACTCCAAACGTAAAACTAGAGAATGGATCAGAGAAGTACAAGACAGAGGTGCAGGAGAAATTGTACTAAACTGTATGCAATCAGATGGCGTACGTACAGGGTATGATTTGTATCAATTGAAGCAGGTGCGGCCTTTATGTCAGGTGCCATTAATTGCGTCAGGAGGCGCCGGGTCGCTGGATGACTTTACTAAAGTATTCCTTGAATCTCAAGTAGATGGAGCTTTAGCTGCCAGCATTTTTCATAACAAAATTTTGTCGATACACGAAATTAAATTAGCACTTAAAAAACAAAAAATTGAGGTACGATTATGATTCATATGGAAATTAATTCTTTGGATTGGAAAAAAATGAATGGTTTATTACCAGCCATTATCCAAAATGCTGAAAATGGTAATGTCCTCATGTTAGGTTATATGAACCAGGAGTCATTGATCGCAACACTTACTACAGGTCAATTGAATCTCTACAGTCGAAATCGAAAGCGCTTATGGCGTAAAGGAGAAAGCTCTGGTAACAGCATGTCCGTACAGCATATCAGTGTAGATTGTGACAGCGACAGCCTTTTAATTCAGGTTTTGCCTAAAGGACCCGCTTGTCATTTAGGATACACGAGTTGCTTTCAGCCTGAACATAATACAAATCTTGGTTTTATACATGAATTGATCGAACTGATTCATGAGCGTGCAGAATCAAAAAATGAAAACAGTTATACAGCACAACTATTCGAATCCGGGCTCTCTCGCTGCGCTCAAAAAGTAGGTGAAGAAGCCATTGAAGCAGTAATTGCTGCAGTAAATAACAACCGTGAAGAATTAGTCAATGAGTGCGCGGATTTGGTCTTTCACCTGTTTGTTTTATTAAAAGCATGTGGGCTGAGTTTTTATGATGTATTGCAATGCTTACAAGACAGAGATAGATCGGTTCATACCTAAATATAAAATAACAAAACGGTTATTCAGTTTAGCCCTGGGTGCAGCACAGCACGCCCAGGCTACATTGAAATCTATTATACAACTGCCAATAAAATCGCAGTAAGATAATTTCCTTCTGGAAAAGCGGTTAATGTAGGATGACAACTTGCTGGGCCATAAATACCTAAAATACGTGCTTGTTTCCCTACTGCTCCAGCTTGAAGACTAACCAAAGAACAAAACTCCTGAGATGAAAGCGCTGAAGAACAATTACACGTCATTAATAAGGAACCTGATTTCATGTACTTAAATACCTCGCGGTGTAAAAACCGATAATAGTTTTTAGCACGCTCAACATGTTGCTTTGATGGAACCAACTTAGGAGGATCGAGGACAACGAGCTCATAATTCCCTGCTTTTCTTAAATATTCACGTGCATCAGCCTCGATAAATTCAATTTGATGCACATCATTTAATGCCGCATTTTTTTTAGCTTGAGTTATTGCTTGAGTAGAGCTGTCCACCGCTGTCACCTTTAAGGCCCCTGCTTTAGCAGCATGTAATGCAAAGCCACCACTATAACAATAAAGATCTAATACGCTCTTTCCTTTGGATAACTGGGCAATACGTTGGTGGTTCTCTCGTTGGTCAAGAAACAAGCCTGTTTTCTGTGCCTGAGCAAATTCAACCTCGTAAATAACCCCTGCCTCAAGAGCCTGAGTTTTATAATGTTGCTCTTGTAGGATAATATGTTTCCAGCCATCTTGACTCAAGGGTTTACTTTGCGATATCCATAGAATTTGATCTTGAGGAAATAAATTTTGTAATATTTGGATGATAATTTTTCGATTGAGCTCAACCCAATAAGCGGAGCTTGCAACAACGCAAGTTTGATTAAACCGATCAATTGTTAAACCAGAAAGTCCATCTGCTTCGCTATTAAACAATCGATAAGCAGTAGTTTCCTCATTAGGCAGATTTAAACATTCCCTTACTTGCTTTGCTTGGAATAATCGATGTGTAATCAAGGTATGTAAGTTACTGATATCGATGGATTCATTAGCAAGAGCCAAGACCCTAACTCTATAAAGAGAGTGCTCATTATAAACACCTACACCAATAAGCTCTTCGTCTGCATTATAAATATCAATCAAATATCCTGTAACTAATTTTCCATGAGTTTTTGCAATAGCCTTAGGGAATATCCACGGATGACCACGTAGTACAGTATTTTGTTTTGCTGCAAGCAAAATAACTTTTGCATTCATTTTCTATTTCCCAAAGAACAAAAATCGGCTAATCTACACAAAGAACGCTAGACCTGCAATAGTTCATAATTTTGTAAAACCTAAGAAAGCAGTTCCCCCCAATAAACTGGTGGAAAAATAAAAGTTAGGAACAGTATAACAAATATGAAAAAACTCTTTATCTCCCTTTTTGCTATTACATTTAGCAACGTATTCTGGTAATAGATATGGAAAATACACAAAAGTTCTCTTATGGCCTCACTTTAGGAGCATTAGGCGTTGTATTTGGGGATATTGGTACAAGCCCCCTATACGCCTTAAAAGTAACATTGGATAATATCCCTATTACTCAATTACATATTTTAGGGGTACTGTCACTTATTTTCTGGTGTTTGATTCTTATTATTTCACTCAAATACTTAATTTTGATTTTGCGGGCAGATAACGATGGTGAAGGAGGAATTCTCGCTCTTTTGGCACTAATGAAGTATAAAAGTACTAAATACACGCCTTTATTTTATATCATTGCAATTTTTGGAGCTGGATTACTCTTAGGTGACGGAATGCTGACGCCAGCTATATCTGTAATCAGTGCCGTAGAAGGTCTTAGTACTCTTTCGCATGCATTTACGCCCTTTATTCTGCCTATAGCTGTAATTATTCTGCTTCTTCTTTTCACATTACAAGCAAGTGGAACTGGAAGCATAGGAAATCTATTTGGACCAATTATATTGATTTGGTTCCTTACTATTGCAATTCTTGGCATCATACAAATTGCTAAAAACCCTATCGTGCTTACTGCAGTCAATCCTTATTACGCATTCGATCTGATGCGTGATACAGGATTAAAAGGATATTTGTTATTAGGCGGCATTTTTCTTGTTGTCACCGGAGGTGAAGCACTTTATGCAGATATAGGACATTTTGGGAAAAATCCTATACGTGCTGGTTGGTTTGCAGTTGTTCTTCCTTGTCTGATATTAAATTATTTTGGTCAAGGAGCGAACTTACTTTTAAATCCCGATGCAATCAGCAATCCCTTTTACATGATTGCACCTGAATGGTTTTATATTCCTTTGATTGCTCTTGCTACGATTGCCACGATAATTGCCTCACAAGCTGTAATTACAGCTACGTTTTCTTTGACAAAGCAAGCGGTTTTGCTCAGCTTATGTCCTCGTATACCTATAGTACAAACATCCAAGGAGTTTTCCGGGCAAATTTATGTACCGCAAATTAACTTTATCTTGTTTATTGGTACATTAACTTTTTGTATTGCCTTCCAAACTTCAGATAGACTTGCTCACGCATACGGAATTGCTGTGAATGCAGACATGCTTCTCATTGATGTGATGGTTGCCTATGCTGCAATATCAATTTGGAGATGGTCAAAATATACGGTCATGTTTATATTTGGCTTTTTTCTTATCGTAGACTTAGCATTTCTTGGTTCAAATTTACATAAATTTTTGACTGGTGGTTGGGTTCCGGTTATTTTTGCTTTACTCATTGCTACCATTATGTATACCTGGAGATTTGGCCTGGAATACTTACGTGAAAATTATTATATGAATAAGGATGATATTTCTAAGATTCTCAAGCAATTAGAATATAAAAGTTTAAATCAACTCACCGATTTGACAGCAGTTTTTATCACCGATGTATATGATAAAAGCGGAGGCAGTTTCCTGCATTTTCTTAAATTAAGTCGGGCAGTTCCTGAACGCGTACTTATTCTTAATTATGTTGTAGATAATACCCCACACATACATTACAGCCAGCGTTATGAAATTACATGTTTGCATGAAAAAGTGTTCAACCTCACCCTGCATTATGGTTTTATGGAAACTATTTCTATACCCAGAGCTTTGGAGCGAGCCTCTAACAAAAATCTTTTTCCTTTTAAATTAAATGTTGATCGCATTACATATATGGTAGAAATTCCTAATATTACCGCGTCAAAATCAAAAAAAACATTAACTTTTTATTGGCAAGAGAAGTTGTTTTCCTTTCTGATACGCAATTATTCCGCCAATTTAAATATCGAATTTTATAAACTACCGTACAACAGAACAATGGCAATCGGTACCTATTATATTATGTAATCTCAGGAGTTCTTTATGTGGTTTAACAATGCACTGATCTATCAATATGAGCTGGATGAATCTTGTGATTTAACAGCATCTCTAGCTGAAAATATTCTAAAACCTTGTCCTCCTCATGCTCGCTTTGTTTATGGCTGGCTTCCTGCTTTTGCAGATGAAATGGTTCAGGAGGTTGCAGGAAGCTCGCTGATTTGTATGGGCAAGGAAGAGCGTTTGCTCCCACGGGGCGTGGTTAACAAAATACTTGCCGAAAAAGTACAAATACTTGAAACCCAACAAGGTCGCTCAGTTAAACGAGCAGAAAAAGCGCAAATGGCCGAAGATATTGAGTTTGAATTATTGCCAAAATCATTTTGTATCCAAAAAAGGATGCTCGCTATCCTTGATAGTGCCAGCAAAAGAATTATCGTTAATGCTTCCAGTAATAATCAAGCATCACAACTCACCTCTCTTTTGCGTAAGTCCGTAGCAGGTATTTCGATTGAACCATTAACACATACAGAAAATCTGGCTTTACGCTTTGCGGAGTGGATTCATTCACCCAATACCCTCCCCAATCATTTTCAATTAGCGTCTGATTGTTTGCTTTTTTCTCTTGATGATGAAAAAAAACGAGTGCACTGTAAAGGTTATGAGCTACCAGCAGAGGAAATTTTAACTTTATTATCGCAAGGTATGGCAACCGCAGAAATTTCTTTAATCTGGAAAGAAAGAATTCAGCTTACTCTAACTCATGACTTTGCATTCAAAAAGCTCAAAAGTCTTGATTATCTTCTTGATGACTTTAACGAAATTAAACAACTTGATGAAGAATATCAACAACGCGACGCAGCATTTACTTTATTATCCGGAGAATTACGCGAATTGACTCATGATCTTTTAGCGGCACTCGCAATAAAAGAAAAAGAACCTAAGTTAGTGGAGGTTATATAAAGGGTTATACACAATAAAACCTGGGTATTATAAGTTCTATCCAGGTTGACGTTCAAGCTTTATTCGTAATAAGTCACCATCTACCAAGGAAGGTTTGTATTGGGTGCATTTTGGAGGAAAATCGCTCCAATCACAGAGCCACCTGTAGCCTAGGTGTAAGGCCGTGAAACCCCTGTTCAGGTCCTACGGAACTCCATCCAGGCAATGCACATCCAAATAATGTAAAAAATCCACCATAACCTGTTACGCATTCTTCTAGGCCGATTAGTTAGATACTATATGTTGCATTTTAGAGGTATGATAAGTTGCTTTGTAAACCACTAATGCTTCCTCAGCAGCTTGGTTAAAACCCAACGCCATATTCGCATCATACATAACCACTAAAGCCTGTTTTGCGCTTGGAGCTTGTGGGTAGTTTTTCACTACATAACTCGCTCTATTAATTGCTGCAACATACATCTTGCGTTTAAAATAGAATGTCGCAACATTCAATTCATGTTGGGCAAACATATTTCGCAAATACACCATACGCTGTAGCGCATTTGCTTTATATTTACTCTCAGGGAACTTTTGAATCAGAACACCGAAATCAGAATAAGCCTGAGTTTGTGTACCAGGATCTCTCCATGATTCATCTAGAGGTAAAAATTTTGCAAAAACCCCGCGACTTTGTTGGAAATTAGCCATACCACGCATGTAATAAGCATAATCAACATTCTTAGCCCTTGGGTAAAGATGGATAAATCGTTCCGCAGAAGCGGCAGCCGAAGGATAGTCTTCATTTTTATAATAAGCATAAATTAATTGCATCTGTGAATGCTCAGTATAATCACTAAATGGATACATTGTTTCGATTGCTTCAAGATGTTTTATTGCTGTTGCATATTCTTTTTTACGTAAATCTTTCTGAGCTTCCGTATAAAGTTGCTCGGCAGTCATTCCTTTGTAAGGATTAATATCTTCATCGTCTTTACCCCACCATGTCTTACATGCAGATAAAGAGACGATAAG
Source organism: Legionella tucsonensis (assembly GCF_001468035.1). GTDB lineage: Bacteria > Pseudomonadota > Gammaproteobacteria > Legionellales > Legionellaceae > Legionella > Legionella tucsonensis. The sequence continues at coordinate 1,033,673 of NZ_LNZA01000001.1, read as the reverse complement.
ACCTACTAGGAACAACATTTGAATTCGTTTCATAAACTACACCTATCTAATATATATATCTGTTGTATCCGCAACAACAGCCACAAAAATTTGGAACATTATACCTAGGACTATTTATTTTGCGAACATTCTTCTGCTTTTTTTGAAAAATGGAAAGAATAAAAACAATATCAAAAAAATTACTTGTAATTGTCTAGAACATTAAAAAAATATTTGCAAAACCAAGGTTGTTAGGATAGTATTCTCGCCTGGAGAGATGGCAGAGCGGTCGAATGCGGCGGTCTTGAAAACCGTTGAAGGGCAACCTTCCCAGGGTTCGAATCCCTGTCTCTCCGCCAAAATCTTGCTCCACCTCTTTATCACCTTCTTAATTCAATATCAAAGCAAATAATTTCATTATTGATATTATTTAACTCATTGATATAGTAGCATTATATAGGAATTAATGGAGAAAGCTCTATGATGAGGAATACACTAAAGCGTTTTGGCAGTGTGACAAAATTATTGCATTGGTTAATCTTTATTTTAATTATCGCCCAATTTTATTTTGTCTGGTCTCTTAGCGATAACTCACCACTCACAGCACTCTATATAATGCTGCACAAATCAGTAGGATTTACTATTTTATTACTCGGAATTTTATTTTTTATTTGGCATATTATAAGTATCAAACCACTTCCATCAATAACTCAGCCACGATGGCAATACATTACTTCAAAAGCAGTCCATCATACTCTTTTTATTCTTATAATACTCATGCCCATAGTTGGCTACCTTTTAACATGTGCTGGTGGAAAACCTATTAACTTTTTTGGTTGGTTTACTCTCCCTTGCCTTATCTCAAAGAATGATTATTTAGGTAGTATTATGTTTTCAACGCATCAAGCGATTGCCTATTTAATCCTCATTCTGGTAGGAATTCATTTCCTTGCAGCTTTATATCATCATTTCATTTGCAAAGATAATGTATTAAAACGCATGTTTCCTTTTACTTCTATTGAATAGTTTGAACACTAATGCTATGAAAACCAATGATTTAAACCGAGTAAAGAATTATACTTTACTCGGTTTAAATCATCTACGCATATTCAGGGGCGGAAGGATAAACTCTTGTATACGATCCAGAATATGGAGGTGGAATGTCAGAATATGTAGATGGTGTATCATTAATCGGATTATAGTAACTTGGGATATATACCCTTTGAGGGAGTCTGCAATCAAAATTCAGCTCCCCTACTTGAACCATATTGATATCCCCTTTACGTAAATGTCGTAATTTTTCTAATAGCTCCTGGACCTTTTCATTCTCTTTACTAAAATAACGCGAGAAAAAGGAAGGTATTGGTTTCTCGTTCCCTAACAATTTTGCCATTTCCGCACGCAAGGCAACCATCGCGCATCTTACGATTATGGGATCCAGACCTTTCTCATCTCTCAAAAAAGCTTCTTCTGAGGCAGTTAATCTAAATCGTTCCGGGTCTGATGGATCCATAGACTCATTATTCACTGACTTATTAAGCGTATCATACAACATACTCATCGCAAAACATCCAATACCTGCTCCAATGATAGTAAGCAGTACAGCTCCAGCAATCACTACACCAACAGGGTTAATCCCTGCTGCTACCGCAAGAGCAATTAATGGTGCAGCTCCAAAATTAAGCGTTAAAAAAGCTGAACCTGCACCAAATCCAATAGAAGTAGCGAACATTAATGCGCCCTTTAGCCAGCCTTCACCATAGCAAAAACGCTCAATGCTGTTTGCAAATTCATTAAGCATATAATACAAAGCAATAAAAGCTAAAACGACAGCAATCAAAGCCATAAGGATCAGAAGCAAGGCTGCCATCAATTTAGCCAAATCGTCACTTGAAGATGAATCATGGCCATGGTGGTTAGAAGGCCAGCAGCAGGAATCAGTGCCCGCATGGTGATGATATGAATGATTGTGGGAGTTGATTATGGAACTTAGAATTAACCAATCAAGAAGCGTTGGATCTTGATAACCATAATAATTATAACTATTAATCACATACTTAGCCTTTGGATTAAACTGAGGCGTTAACGGATTAAATGTACTTTGCTGAGAAGGCTGCATTCCTTGATACAAAGGTAACGCGTTAAATAGTGCATTAAAAGCGGCATATACTTTTAATTTCTCTGCTGGGGCCAATTTAGCGAGTGGGCTTTGACTCCATGGTGATTCTAGAGAATATTGCACCGCGAGAAACATTTCATTGTACGTAGCATTAACATCTAAGCCGCGATTAACACAATTTTGATAATGACTTAGTACATGACCATATAATTGCTTTAATTTAAGATCAGTAAACTTCTTGCTTAAATCAGGCATAGCGATACTCCTATATATTAGGTTACGTAGACAAACTTTGCTATCCCAGCCTTATTATATTAATTTTAAAAAAATAAATAAGTTAGCACATTTGTCTATAAACCTAGTGCCTCACAATTTGTGCGCGATTAATTAAACTTTTTACATACAAGTCATAATCCATCATGCCATAGCTTGCTTCTATTTGTTGAATTAAGCTATCTTGCTGCTCCCTGTCTAATGTACTTAATTTCCCATCATAAATTTGTTTCAATCTTACAACAACATAATCACCATTTGGCATGACAAGGCCATCACGGCTTTCTGGCCGTAATAAATTGAATGCCATATCATTTATATTCGTATCTACCTTATCATTGTCACGAGTAGACCTAGCTACTAATTTCCATGATAAATGGTTATTGTCAATCAATTCTTGTTGTTGCTTATCCTCAACTGGATTTAATAAATTCTTTCCAATTTCTTTTGCTTTAGCTTCAGCAATTTTTTTAATCAAAATTTTGTTAATTTGATCGTGAACAGCTTCTAAAGACTGCTCCATTTCATCCCAATGTTGATTGACCCTTACAACTACCAGCGAATCATTATCAATTTGTATTGGTTCGCTGTTATTGTTTAAATCAAGAACATCATGACTGAATGCAGCATTGATTACCTGTGTGTTTTTTGTAATATTATCTGTGCCACCTAATCTTGAAAAAGGCTGGGTTTTTTCAATTTTTAAATTCAAAGCTTCTGCTACAGGCTGGAGAGAATCTGGAGATTGATAGCTTAAATCAGACAATTGTTCCATCGCTTGCGTATACTTTGTTTGGGCCGCTTCAGCAATCAGTTGCTCTTTAATCGATGAGGCCACTTCGGGAAAAGGTTTTACTGAAACAGGCTTATATGCGATTAATTTAAAAATTTCATATCCATGTTTTGTTTTTTCAGGAGGAGAAATCTGTCCTGGCTTAGTTAAATGAGATAAAATTTGATTGTAATTATTTTGCCCCGCAGTAATCCAGGGAAGCACGCCTTTATCTATTACTGAAAGCTTGTCATCTGACATCTGTGAAACAAGATGTTCAAATTGCTCTGGATTTTTCTGTAATGTTTGATATGCATCGTTTGCTTTTTGCTGAATCTTTTCCAAATCAGATTGACTCGCATTCTCTGGAACAGCGAATAAAATATGTGCCACTTGCCAACTTGCGGGGATTAAATAGCTATTTTGATTGTCTTCATAATACCGTTTTACATCATCATCAGATATTTTTATCTTATTTTTAATATCATGCATCGATAAAGTGACATAATCTAAACTGACTTTTTCTGGCGCCATAAATTCTTTTTTATGCATCTTATAATAATTTGCAATTTCCTTTGGAGAAACATGAATATCTTTTTCGAAGTGCGTTACAGGAATAGTTAAATAATCATAGTCTCTACTTTGCATGTACAAACTCACAAAGCGATCAATTTCATCGGGTAAAGCAAAAGAACTACCCATAAAAACAAATCGCTGCTGATTTAGTAGCATTCCCTGTTTCACTTCATTTTGAAAACTTGATTGAGTGAATAAAGCGGCACTTAGTGCTTGCTGATATTTTTGAGCCGAGAAATGGCCATCTTCCTGAAATTGAGGAATACTCAAAATTGCTGCATCGGCTTGGTTCAAGCTCACATCAAACCCATTATTAAGAGCTGCTTGTACTAAAACCTCGTTAGTAATCATTTGATCTAAGACTTGATTTTGCAACTTTTTTTCATCAGCAGCAGTCATTTGTTCAATATCTTGCATGGAGCGGGCACGTCTGTAATTGTTTTCAAATGATTGTATTGTTAAAGGAGTTCCATTGACGAGCACCTTGGAGTTAGTTGTTTGATGTGATTGCAGATAATAATCTACACCAAAAAGTGTAAACGTAATACCGATTAAGATAACCACCAACCAAGCTACAACACCCTGTATGCGTTCATTTAACTTTTGTAACATGTCACGAGATCCATAGTATTAATAAATATAGCATTTTTGATTTAGCGAGGGCTGATTATAACCCAGACTGAAAAAAATCAAAACAAAAAAACGTTCACCTATTCAGCAAAACTTTTCTTTCCTGAATTAGCCAGAAATTAGAGTGAAGTGAGTATGTTACCTTTTTCATCATCCAATCTTTCTCTTAAAAACAAGTAAAAATGAGAAGGAAATAAAATTTTGAAGTAAGCATTCATCCAGATAAAAAAAACGCGCCTTTCAGCGCGTTAATCTGGCGGAGTGGACGGGGCTCGAACCCGCGACCCCCGGCGTGACAGGCCGGTATTCTGACCAACTGAACTACCACTCCATTTCTTGGTGGGTGCTGTAGGGATCGAACCTACGACCCTCGCCTTGTAAGGGCGATGCTCTCCCAGCTGAGCTAAGCACCCTGAAAACTTATGCTTCTTGCACTGCTTCTTTCAGGTTTTTACCCGCTTTAAACTTGGCTACTCGTGACGCTTTAATTTGAATAATTTTACCAGTTTGTGGGTTTCTACCTGTTCTTGCTGAACGATTGCCTGTTGAAAAAGAACCGAAACCAGGTATTACTACTTGATCACCACTTTTTAAAGCATCAGTAATAGTACTAGTAAAAGTTTCGAGAACTCTGCTTGCGTCAGCTTTAGTTAAACCCGAACCACTTGCTATAGCATCAACTAATTCGCTCTTATTCATTGCTTCCCCTATACTGTTAATCTTCCATACTTCTAAGTTAATTTAATCGAACTCATTAAACTAACCGGTCGAGTAGTTACTTCCTTGAAATGCCCGCTAGTAGCGGGCTACGAAACGAAATATACCTCTAATTAATGGGTATGTAAATCATTATTTTTAATTTTTTTTGATCTTTTACCCACTATAGTCTCAGATTGTACATTTGTTGGCTTTTCTACCCAAGGACAGCGTTGTAAAGCCAGCTCCAACACCTGTTCTATAGTCTTAACAGGGTGAATTGTTAGCTTACGCAAAACGTTATCCGGAATCTCTTCCAAGTCCTTTACATTTTCCTCAGGGATAATAACATGCTTAATTCCACCTCGATGAGCTGCCAATAACTTCTCTTTAAGACCACCAATTGGCAACACCTGCCCTCTTAGCGTTATTTCGCCTGTCATTGCCACATCCGCTTTCACAGGAATCTGGGTCACTACAGAAACCAATACGGTACACATACCTATCCCTGCGCTTGGACCATCTTTTGGTGTAGCCCCTTCGGGTACGTGGACGTGAAAATCATTCTTATCATAAAAATCATCGGCTAAACCAAATTTTTTAGCTCGGCTTCGCACAACCGTCATCGCTGCATGAATGGACTCTTGCATGACTTCACCCAGTTGACCTGTGTGAGTCACCTTGCCTTTACCAGGCATCATTGATGCCTCAATTGTTAATAATTCGCCGCCAACACTTGTCCAAGCCAAACCTGTAACTTGTCCCACTTGGTCAAACTCTTCAGCCAAACCATATCGGAATTTTTTTACACCCAAATATTTTTCAACATTGCTTGTAGTTACAGTCATTTTTTTTACTTTTTTGTTCGATAAAATTTCTTTTACGACTTTTCTGCAAACACTAGCAATATCGCGTTCTAAATTACGTACACCAGCCTCACGAGTATAGTGACGAATGACATCTCGAATCGCACCCTCACTAATATGTATTTCATTGTTACTCAGGCCGTTCAAGACGACTTGTTTCGGTACAAGATATTTCTCAGCAATGTTTACTTTTTCATCTTCTGTATATCCTGCAAGTCGAATCACTTCCATTCTATCTAATAATGGAGCAGGAATTTCCAGGGAGTTTGCTGTTGCAATAAACATAACGTCACTCAAGTCATAATCTACTTCAAGATAATGATCATTAAACGTATGGTTCTGCTCGGGGTCTAAGACCTCGAGCAAAGCTGCAGCTGGGTCTCCTCGGAAATCCATAGCCATTTTATCCACCTCATCCAGCATAATTAGCGGATTTTTTACACCAGCCTTACACAGTTTCTGAATAATCTTTCCTGGCATTGACCCGATATATGTTCTTCTATGGCCGCGAATTTCTGCTTCATCTCTAACACCACCCAGAGCAATACGGATAAACGTACGGCCAGTAGCATTTGCAATAGATTGTCCTAATGAAGTTTTACCTACTCCTGGAGGTCCAACAAGACAAAGTATAGGTCCCTTTAAGCGTTTTACACGTTGCTGAACAGCCAGATACTCAATAATGCGTTCTTTAACCCGTTCTAGACCATAATGTTCTTTATCCAATAATTTTTCTGCCTTAAGCAAATCAAATTGAATTTTGGTTCTCTTTTTCCAGGGTACTGAAAGCATCCAATCAAGATAATTACGGATAACAGTCGCTTCAGCAGACATAGGCGACATCATTTTCAACTTATGAAGCTCTGCATGCGACTTTTCTTTTGCTTCTTTAGGCATACCGGCTTTATTAATCGAATTTTCCAGTTGTTCAATTTCATTTCCTTCTTCGCCTAACTCGCCCAATTCTTTTTGAATTGCTTTCATTTGTTCATTGAGATAATACTCTCTCTGACTTTTTTCCATTTGCCGCTTAACACGTCCTCGCACGCGTTTTTCTACGTGCAACAAGTCAATTTCATTCTCTATAGCTGACATTAAACGCTCAAGCCGAGTTCCCACATCCTTTGTTTCAAGTAATTCTTGTTTATCATCTACCTTCAATGTTAAATGGGCAGCAATGGTATCTGCTAAACGTCCAGGTTCTTCTATACCAGCAAGAGGAGATAAAACTTCAGGTGGAATTTTTTTATTCAGCTTAATGTATTGCTCAAACTGCGACATTAAGGAGCGCATCAAAATGCCAATGTCGGGTTCTTGTACCGCTCTATTTTCATCTTCAATTATCTCAAGATCAGCTTCTAGATGGCCTTTAGCCTGATTGTATTCTTTTGCTCTAGCACGCTTTTCACCTTCAACTAAGACTTTTACAGTTCCATCAGGCAGTTTCAGTAACTGAAGGACACTAGATAATGTACCTATTTGGAAAATATCAGCAGCAGTTGGATCATCATTCGACGGTTTTTTCTGTGCTACTAAAAAGATTTGTTTACTATCAACCATTGCCGCCTCTAAGGCTTTAATTGATTTTCCTCGCCCAACAAACAAAGGAATAACCATATGAGGGTAGACCACTACGTCTCTTAATGGTAATACAGGTATGTTAGACAGATTTTCTGTCTCATTCGAAGTCTCTTTAATTTCAGTGGACATAATGAACCCTTATTCAAACGGAAAGCTTATTTTTATTCACGTGACTACCAAATTATAATTTAAAAGGAAGGGAGAGTTATTGCAAGAAATCAAAGCGTTATAATTAAGAAAGTTCCTTAAAGAATCTCTCCTACACTTAGTGTAGGAAAGATAAAGAGCAGAAATTCTACTCTTGGCCACCTGCTGCACTCTTTATCCCATCCTGTTCATAAATAAGAATGGGTTTAGATGAATTATTTACAGCATTCTCATCAACCACAACCTTAATTACTCCTTCAAGAGAAGGTAATTCATACATGGTGTCTAAAAGAATATTTTCAAGTATTGCACGTAAGCCTCGTGCACCCATTTTTCTTTCTAGAGCTCTTTTAGCAATGGCTGTCAATGCTTCTTCTCTAAACTCAAGCTCCACTCCTTCCATTTTGAATAAAGACTGGAATTGTTTGGTTAAAGCATTTTTTGGATTAGTTAAAATATCAATCAGAGCTGATTCATCCAACTCCTGTAACGTAGCAACCACAGGCAGCCGTCCAACAAACTCGGGTATTAATCCGTATTTAATCAAGTCGTCAGATTCCAATTGACTCAATACCCTGGATACTTCATCACTGGTTTCCTTTTTATTTTTTAATTGGGCAGAAAATCCAATACCTGACTTATCACTTCGCTCTCTAATCACTTTTTCCAATCCAGCAAAAGCTCCACCACAAATAAATAAAATATTTGAAGTATCTACTTGTAAGAACTCTTGTTGTGGATGTTTGCGGCCACCTTGTGGGGGAACTGAAGCAATTGTACCTTCTATCAGTTTTAAAAGTGCTTGTTGAACTCCTTCGCCAGAAACATCTCGGGTAATCGAAGGATTATCAGATTTACGTGATATCTTATCAATTTCATCAATGTAAACAATACCATGTTGCGCCTTATCTACATCGTAATCACACTTCTGTAGAAGCTTCTGGATAATATTCTCTACATCTTCACCTACATAACCTGCTTCAGTAAGTGTGGTTGCATCAGCCATAGCAAATGGAACATTGAGGATACGAGCTAATGTTTGAGCTAAAAGTGTTTTTCCGCTTCCAGTTGGACCAATAAGCAAAATATTACTTTTCCCAAGTTCAACCCCCTCTTCACTTTTATGTTGTAATCGCTTGTAATGATTATACACAGCTACGGACAAGACTTTTTTTGCATGTGATTGTCCAATGACGTACTCATCTAAGAAATTTGAAATTTCTTTAGGTGATGGTAAGCGTACGTCTGCCTCTTCATGTGATTCATGGGTTTCTTCACGAATAATATCGTTACACAGTTCAACACACTCATCACATACAAATACAGAAGGACCAGCAATCAACTTTTTTACTTCATGTTGGCTCTTGCCACAAAAAGAACAATACAAAATTTTATCACCACTTCCGTTACCGGATTTACTCATAACCAAACCCCTTCTTACAACGATTATCGGAAAATAGATAATATATGTAAAATATTAGTCAATCAGAAAAAGATATGCCACCGTTATTCAGTACAATTATTTTTAAAAATAAAGCAAAATACGAAGAAGTAATAATGAATCAACATAAAGGAACCCACTATCGCACTCCTCACCCTGGGTGCAGTGAAGCGGAACCCGATAAATCTGAACCACAAACCCAGGTTCCGCTTCACTGCACCTAAGCGACAATACATTATAGTTCAGTTCTTTAAATTTAATGAAAAAATAATTACTCTGATTTACTTGCTGACTCTCGATCATAAAGCACTTTATCAACCAAGCCGTACTCAACAGCTTGTGTGGCGCTCATAAAATTATCACGCTCAGTATCAAGCATAATTTGATCTGGTGTCTTTTTAGTATGCTTTGCCATAATAGTATTTAACCGCTCTCTTACAGCTAAAGTCTCGCGAGCATGAATTTCGATGTCTGTTGCTTGACCTCGATAACCACCTAAAGGCTGGTGAATCATTACTCGTGAGTTTGGTAAACAGAATCTCTTACCGTCAGTTCCAGCACAAAGTAACAAGGCAGCAGCACTTGCTGCTTGTCCTATACATAAAGTACTTACATCGGGTTTAATAAACTGAATGGTATCGTAAATTGCCAAGCCAGCAGTTACGACTCCTCCTGGTGAATTAATATAGAGAGAAATATCTTTCTCAGGGTTTTCAGACTCAAGAAACAACAACTGAGCAACCACCAAGTTAGCCATATGATCTTCAACTTCACCCAAAAGAAAGATAATACGTTCTTTCAATAATCTCGAGTAAATATCATACGAACGCTCACCTCGTGAGGTTTGTTCAATAACCATTGGGACTAATCCACTGGCATTGCGAATTATGTTCTCTGAATAGCCCGACATATAATTACTCTCCTTTTTTCTCTTCCGCTTCAGTGGCTGGTTTAGGATTCATTACTGAATCATAATCTTTGTTTTTATATTTAACTTTTGCATCCTCAGCGATTTTATCTGCAACCATTTCTTCCATAACAAGTGCTTCGATTTCAGCCATATTCTCTTTGCTATTTTGATACCAGGCACGAAGTTCATCAGGATTTTCATAAGCACTAGCAAATCGTTCAATCATTGCATTGACTTTATCTTTATTAGCAACAATTTGGTGCTTTTTAACATACTCTGAAAAGAGTAAACCAAGATGAACACGTCGTTTTGCTTGATCTTCGAAAAGCTCTCGTGGGAAATCAGGGATTTTTTCATTTTCATGATGTTCATGCCCAAAAAGACGATGATACATATCATGTTTTAAATGTTCGATTTCTTTGTCAATTAAAGCCATTGGCAATTCAATAGTATTTACTTCCATTAATTTATCAAACAACTTTTCCCTGTTCATCATGCTCACGCGACGCTCTAATTCACGAGTCATATTTTCTTTAATGTCTTTTTTCAGCGCGTCCATACCGCCTTCTTTGATATTAAACTTCGCTGCAAATTCATCATTAAGCTCAGGAAGTTTTCCTTCCATTACATTATGAATCGTAATTTTGAAAACAGCTTCTTTACCTGCTAATTCTTTATGACCATAATCCTCAGGAAAAGTTACTTTGATATCAAAAGGTTTCTCTTTTTTATTACCAATAATTCCATCTTCAAAGCCAGGAATCATTGATCCGGAGCCTAGAATTAATTCATGACCTTTAGCACTGCCTCCATCAAAAGGCTTCTCATCGAGGTAGCCTTCAAAATCGATAACGACTTTGTCATCTTTTTTGACAGTTCGAGATACATCATGCCATTCTTTATTTTGCTCGCGAAGTTTATCCAACATGCTTTCAACATCTTTATCAGTTACTTCTGAATGAGCTAGTTCAACTACTGCTTGATTTAATTCAGCAATCTCAAATACCGGCATCACTTCAAACGTCGCAGTATATTTAAAATCCTTCCCTTTCTCTACTTGTTCAGGTTCTACAAAGGGATAACCTGCAGGAATCAATTCATTTTTTTGCAATGCTTCATATAATGTGGATTGAACCATCTCGCGCGTAACCTCTTCGCGAACACTTTGAGAGTAACGGCCGACGACAACATGCATGGGTACTTTACCAGGACGAAAACCATCAACTTTAACTTTGCGAGCAAGATTCTTGAGACGTAAGCTCACTTCTTCCTCAACTTTCTCTGAAGGTACAGAAACTGTTACCTTACGTTCCAAACCTTTTAGGGTCTCAACAGAAACTTGCATCAATTTCACCTCTTGGAATTTATAATGTAATGGTGCGAAAGGAGAGACTCGAACTCTCACGGGTCGCCCCGCTGGAACCTAAATCCAGTGCGTCTACCAATTCCGCCACTTTCGCAAATCAGGTTGGATTATCAATCAGTAATTCGGTCTTGTAAAGACTCAGATAAAATCTTTAGCGATAAACCATTTTTTCTCAAATGGGGTGAACGATGGGACTCGAACCCACGACAACCGGGATCACAACCCGGGGCTCTACCAACTGAGCTACGCTCACCATAAAAACTTTTTACCAGAAATTCTTATGAACAAGATCTGGGCTGGCACGCCCGGCAGGATTCGAACCTGCTACCCTCGGCTTAGAAGGCCGATGCTCTATCCAGATGAGCTACGGGCGCATCTTGGTCGGGGTGGAGGGATTCGAACCCCCGACATCCTGCTCCCAAAGCAGGCGCGCTACCAGACTGCGCTACACCCCGTAAAACCCGTCCCAAGGACAGAGCGCAGATAATACTAGGTGCTTTCATCAAGGTCAATATCTTAAATCATTTAATTTTCATTAATTTTATTTAATGTGTGAAGATACTTATTTAGCTTAAACAAATCGATATTTTTTTGAACCATATAGCTGAATGTACATACAAATATTTAGACTCCTACTCCTACTCGTATATTCATCACTTTTCAGCTAGCATTAGTGATTATAATTAATTCCCAATGAATATTATGAAATTTAAACTACTTCCTATCTTCGACAATATGAATTACTTACATAAAAATCACGAACATGTCGTATTGCCAGATATGCGCTTTCAAAATGATTTTAATTACGCTTTAAGTTTTCTGAAAAGTTATACCGGTAGTCAAGGCACATTTAACAGCTACCGTAGAGAAACGGAGCGTTTATTGCAATGGTGCTGGTTAATTAAGCAAGCTGCAATAAACGAATTGAAACGTGATGATATAGAGCAATACATTCATTTTTGCCAAAATCCACCTAAATCATGGATCAGTTTAAAAAAGGTGCCCCGTTTTATTGAAAAAGAAGGAAAACGTATTCCTAATGAAGAATGGAAACCTTTTGTAGTTACCTTAAGTAAATCTGCAATAAAAAATGGACTTAAGCCTGAAATTGATCAATTCAATTTATCTCAAGGGGCTATTCAAGAAATATTTGCTATTTTAAGTACTTTGTTTAATTTTTTAATTGCTGAAGAGTATTTGGCCTCTAATCCGGTCACTCTAATTCGTCAAAAAAGTAAATTTATTCGAAAGAAACAACATAATGCTCCCATACGCAGACTTAGCTTGGTTCAATGGGGAGCAGTATTGGAAGCAGCCGAATCTCTTGCAGAAGAATCCCCCTTGAAGCATGAGCGAACGCGGTTCATGCTGAGCCTGTTGTTTGGTATGTATTTACGCATATCTGAACTGGCAGCAAGTAAACGGTGGATTCCGAGTATGAATGATTTTTCTAAGGACAGTAACGGCCACTGGTGGTTTACTACCGTCGGTAAAGGAAATAAAGAACGACAAATCGCAGTGAGTGATGCCATGTTAGAGAGTTTAATGCGATGGCGTTGTTTCCTAGGCTTGTCCCCTCTTCCCTCTCCAGCTGATAATACACCACTTATCCCCAAGATTCGTGGTAATGGTCCCATGAGTGATACTGCACCACTAAGAAGAATCATTCAGCGCTGTTTTGACTTAGCTGGTGAACAACTAAGAATAAAAGGTCATATTGAGGAAGCAGATAATTTGGCAGCAGCCACTGTCCACTGGTTAAGACATACCGGAATTTCTGAGGACGTTAAAATTCGCCCTCGTGAACATGTACGAGATGATGCTGGCCATAGCTCCAGTGCAACAACTGATCGCTACATTGATATTGAGAAACAGGCCCGCTACAAATCAGCCAGGAAAAAAACGATAGAGCCCGAACCAAGCTAGATATTTTTGTGTTAAAATTAATTCATTTGCAGCTAAAGATTTATCATGCTTACTCTTCGTCAAATTACTCTTAGTCGTGGCACTAAAATTTTATTGGACAAAGTCAATACCACTTTATATGAAAAGCAAAAAATAGGTCTTATCGGTCATAATGGTTGCGGTAAATCAACATTATTTGATTTTTTACTAGGAAAATTAACTCCGGATTTTGGTGAGTTTTTAATTAATCCTCAACTCACGATCAGTCATTTATCTCAGCAATTACCTGACAGCGATGAAAAAGCGTTAGATTTTGTCTTAGGCGGCGATGATAGTTATATGAAGTTACTCCATCGCTTGCACGAAGCAGAAACTATGGGTAATGATGCTGAAGTACTCGCATGTCATGAAGAATTAAGTCATACAGCAGGCTACAGTAAACCAGCCCAAGCAGCTACGATCATGTCTGGACTTGGTTTTAGAGGTGAACAACAACACGCCTCAGTAAATAGTTTTTCCGGAGGCTGGCGAATGCGTTTAAGCCTTGCTCGTTGTTTAATGAAACCAGCTGATTTACTTTTACTGGATGAACCTACGAACCATTTGGACATGGAAGCAATTTTTTGGCTCGAACGTTTTTTGAAGCAAAGTCCCAGCACGATTATTCTTATTTCTCATGACCGAGAATTTCTTGATGCTTTTGTTACTCATATTTTGCATATTGAGAAACAAAAGCTAACTCTTTATAGTGGTAATTACAGTTTTTTTGAAAAAACACATGCACAACAATTGGCTTTACAACAAGCTATGTATGAAAAACAACAAACAAAAATCAATCATATGATGTCTTTTGTAAATCGTTTTAGAGCAAAAGCAACTAAGGCAAAACAGGCGCAAGGACGTCTTAAAGCCATAGAGAGAATGGAAATTATTGCTGCAGCGCAAGTTGACTCACCTTTTTCTTTTGATTTCTTCCCCTGTCCGCGGGCAGGAAATCCATTAATTCAATGTAATATGGTTGATGCAGGGTATCAAACCGAAAAATCTATACTAAAAAGAATTAATCTTTCACTCAACCCTGGCGACCGAGTAGCCCTACTCGGTCCAAATGGTGAAGGAAAGTCAACTTTAATTAAAACATTAACCGGGTTTTTAGCTCCTTTGAATGGTACGATTCACCGTTCAGCACATTTAAAAATTGGCTATTATGCACAACATCAATTAGAACAATTAGACTGTAATTTAAGTCCAGTAGAAACAATTCAAGTTTTGTCGCCTGAAGTACGTGAACAGACAATTCGTGATTTTTTAGGCGGCTTTAATTTTACTGGTGATATGGCAGTACAACCTATAAATCACTTTTCCGGCGGTGAAAAAGCACGCTTGGCTTTAGCGAAACTTGTTTGGCTTAAACCCAATCTGCTCCTGCTTGATGAACCAACAAACCATTTAGATCTTGGGATGCGATCAGCCATTGAGCTTGCACTACAAAGTTATGAAGGTGCGTTAATCCTGATTTCTCATGACCGTCATATGCTCAGAACCAGCGTGGATAATTTTTATCTAATATACCAACAGAAAGTACAAGCTTTTGATGGTGACTTGGATGATTATTATTCTTGGTTACAAACTAAAGATGCCGTTAAAGAAAATACTATTGCCTCAGCGGTAAATGATTATAAAGAGAAGAAAACATTACAAAATCGTCTGAAAAAATTGGAACAATTAATTGAACAATATCAAAATGAAATTTCCAGGCTGGATACCCAACTGGGTGATTCCACTCTGTATGAGGACGATGCTCAGCAAAATAAACTCAATCAATTGGTACAAAAACGCACATCCACTCACTCATCTTTAAATCAAGCTGAAGAAGAATGGTTAGAAATTAGCAGCAGCTTGGAAGATTTGGTGTAGCCGAGGTAATGATCCTATAGAGGAACGAATTTATCCCAGACATTATAGTGAAGACGTTAGGATCAAAAATCCAGAAGATTTCTTTGAGATGATACAAAACCAAACAAGGTTGACTTGATGTTAGTCAGTCTGGAATGTGAAGATTTGGATCATGCTTACATTAGATGTAGATGAAGATGGAGAACCCTACCTTATTGATCCTGACAAGCAATTTTTTTTTGATTTAGATGAAAAAGAGGGTTTTCTTCAAAATGTTCAAGGTTGGATGAGGTTACGAAAATCAATTATTTAAATGGAGGCGTTAATTTTGATTTTAGGGATAAGGTCAATGTCTCAATATGTGTCTTAACTCAAGCAGATGTTGAGTACGGTCCCTGACCTGAGTATGAAAGTGAGTCTTCTCAACATCCGGGTTATCAATAGATAAAACTTTCTACTTACCAGAACGCAACAGTTCTAACATCGACTTTGCAGCCAATTGCTCAGCTTTTCGTCGATTAGATCCTTGACCAAAAGTCTTTTGCTTTGCCCCATTAACAATACAAGTAATATAAAAAATTTGATTGTGTTCATCCCCTTCAATCTTGGTCAAAGTGTACTCAGGAAGAGCAATTTTTTCAGCTTGCAAATATTCCTGCAGCCGAGTTTTGGCATCTTTTAAGCAATCATTTAAATTAGAATCTTCGAGTCTGGAACGATATAGTCCCAGAATGACCTTTTTTACAGGCTCTATTCCACCATCAAGAAAAATTGCTGCAAAAACAGCTTCCATCGCATCTGAAAGGATTGAAGCACGACGAAAACCACCACTCTTCAGTTCTCCCTGCCCTAAAAAAAGAAAATCTCCCAGATCAATTTCTTTTGCCAGCTCAACCAACATCTCGCCTCGAACCAAAAAGGAACGCAAGCGACTTAATTGACCTTCACTTTGGAAAGGAAATCGATGAAACAGTTCATTGGCAATTATAAAACTCAAAATTGAATCTCCAAGGAACTCGAAGCGCTCATAGTTTTCACTGCCTACACTACAATGCGTTAAAGCTTGCTTGAGATAAGCAATATTATTGAATTGATAATTTAATCGTCTGCATAACCTTTCTAAATCAACTTTCACTGCCTGTTATAACCTCTTCAGTATGATCAAAATCAAATAATAAGCTTACATTGTATACTAAAGGCTTAATTACCTGATATTTCAATTTCACTCTAAATTTATTAGCTCCAATGGGCTCAATCATTAACTGATTTCCCTTTAAACTTTCTACCCCATTAATATCCAGACGTTTATCCAAACTACTCTTTAGAGCATTAACATCAACCATGGGGTCGCCGGTTAATGAAGATGGAGATACCTCATTTAATCCTTTTATCGACTTGATAATGGAATAATACTGCAAATAAACTGGAACAACACGCATTACGATCGTTGCTGCCATAATAATAACTACTACTGTAAATAACATCCCTATAAATGTCATTCCCTTTTGTTTGTACATTCGTTATTCCTTTTTACTGGGGGCTATTCCAATTTACTATTGAGGCAAAATGGTGTGATTTTAGAACACCGAAACGCAGCATACATGAAGCATGTGAGTATCTGGGCACATAAAATCATACCATTTTGACTAAGATAGTAGAATTGAAAATAGATCCTAATCGAAGCATTTTACTCTGAAAATAAATACCAAATACTTAAGGGATTAACTTTCCTATTCTTGACCAACGAACGTTATCAGTCTTACCATTCCAACTCATCCAAACCAAAAATGCTTTACCTCGCAAATAGGGCTCAGGTACAAATCCCCAAAATCTGCTGTCAGCACTGTCATCTCGATTATCACCCATCATGAAATAATTTCCTTCGGGTACTACAATATCAAAGTCCACAGCAGGAACATCCATTCGCATGAAAATATTATGCACAGTACCATTTAAATTTTCTTGATATTTAGCAACAGGCTTTCCAGAACTTTCATCAATAGTGTACCCAAGAAAAGTCTGCTTTGCTTCCTTTCCATTAATTGTTAATACCTTATTGTGATAACTAATTTTATCTCCGGGAACTCCTATTACCCTTTTAATATAATCATAGGAAGGGTCAGGTGGCCATCGAAATACAGCGACCTCGCCTGTTTTAGGATCTGAGATTGAAACAACTTTCTTTTCCCAAACAGGAAGCCTTAACCCATAAATAAATTTGTTTACCGCTACGAAATCACCAACAAGCAATGTGGGTTCCAATGATCCCGAAGGAATACGAAAAGGTTCAATGAGGAATGAGCGTAAAATTAAGACAATAAAAAACACAGGAAAAAAGGATCGTGAATATTCAATAATACGATTGGGCTTTTGATCCTCAGTCCGTTTTTTTGACCAGAATATTATGTCTAAAAGGTAAATAAACCCACTGACAAAAGACAGGACAACCAATATTAAAGCAAAATTCATAAATTTATATCCTAATCAAACTTAAATTTTATAATGAGACGTATTAGCATTAATATGCCGCCCTTATATTAGGGTCTGTTTCCATTTCCACTATCTTTGCCAAACTGCACTGCTTTTCCGCGTTCTGATGATCTTATACTCCGTATGTGCTGCGTTTCGGTACTCAAAAATCAGGCCATTTTGGCTCAAGCTGGCGAAATGTATATAGACCTATTTCTTTTTATCCGTTTGAAAAACAGCCATAAAAGCTTCTTGAGGTATCTCCACATGCCCCACTTGCTTCATGCGTTTCTTCCCGGCTTTTTGCTTTTCCAATAATTTTCGTTTTCGGGTCACATCGCCACCGTAACATTTTGCCGTAACGTTTTTACGTAAAGCCTTTACCGTTTGTCTGGCAATAATATGACTGCCTAAGGCCGCTTGAATTGCTACATCAAACATCTGCCGTGGAATCAAATCACGCATTTTATCGGCAATTAGTTTTCCACGGCTATGTGCTGAAGAGCGATGAACAATAACTGAAAGCGCGTCCACTCGTTCACTATTTATCAAGATATCCATTTTCACCAAATCAGCTTCTTGAAAACGTAAAAAATTATAATCCAGTGAAGCATAACCACGACTCACAGATTTTAAGCGGTCAAAAAAGTCAGAAACCACTTCACTCATCGGAATATCATAGGTTACAGAAACCTGGCGACCACTGTAGGTCATATTAACCTGAACACCACGGCGTTCAATACACAAAGTAATAATTGCCCCAAGAAAATCTTGTGGCACCAGTATATTTGCTCTCACAATCGGTTCATACATCTCTTTAATTTGTGGAAGCGGTGGTAGAAGAGATGGATTATCAATCAACAGCGTCTCGCCTTTTTGGGTCAAGATTTGATAAACCACAGTAGGCGCAGTAGATATTAAATCAAGATTATATTCCCTCTCCAGACGTTCCTGCACTATTTCCATGTGCAACATGCCCAAGAAACCACATCGAAAACCAAAACCTAACGCTTCGGAAGATTCAGGCTCATAAAATAATGAGGCATCATTTAAACTTAATTTAGCTAAAGCTTCGCGAAATGCTTCAAAATCATCTGAACTTATAGGAAATAAACCGGCATAAACTTGTGGTTTTACACGCTGAAACCCAGGAAGTGGCTTATCTGCAGAATTTTTTTCCAGAGTAAGTGTATCACCTACCGGAGCACCTTGAATTTCTTTAATTCCAGCTACCAAATAACCTACTTCACCAGCATTTAATACATCGAGCTTAGTACGTTTGGGAGTAAATATGCCTACTTGATCGACTTCATAAGAACGGCCGGTAGACATCACCCTCATTTTATCACCTTTACGTATTGAACCATTTACAATACGAACTAATGAAACCACGCCAAGATAACTATCAAACCATGAATCAATAATCAATGCTTGCAAAGGTTCATTGATATTACCTTCTGGCGGTGGAATATGAGTCACTAAAGCTTCAAGCACATCCTCCACACCCAAACCGCTTTTGGCACTGACTCTTATTGCATCATGTGCATCAAGACCAATAATATCTTCAATTTCTGAGATAACACGTTCTGGTTCAGCTTGTGGTAAATCAATTTTGTTGAGTACAGGTAAAACAGATAATGATTGATCTATGGCAGTGTAACAAACAGCTACCGTTTGTGCTTCCACTCCTTGAGCTGCATCAACAACAAGAATAGCTCCTTCACAAGCCGCTAGAGAACGAGATACCTCATAGCTGAAATCTACGTGTCCTGGCGTATCAATAAAATTCAAGAGATAGGCTTTACCATCTTTTGCTGTATAATTTAACGAAACACACTGAGCTTTAATCGTGATGCCCCGCTCTCGCTCTATATCCATAGAATCAAGTACTTGAGCACTCATTTCACGCTCAGTTAATCCACCACAAATTTGGATAAATCGATCTGCCAAGGTTGATTTACCATGATCGATGTGGGCAATAATTGAAAAATTACGAATTCGCTTTAAATCACTCAACTGAAATAACCTTTTTGTAAATAGCGCATTTTAGCTTAAATATGCGTAGCCTTAAAGTATTTGCTAATACACCGCATTTTTAATAAGATTTAGAATTTAGGTTCATATTATTAGGAGGGGCTATGCGACAAATACCATGCTTGGGGTTTATTGCAATGATACTGCTACTTCTTTCATTCTCAACTTATTCAAATACAGCATTTACTCAAAGAAAAGATGTTCAACTTTTCATCAAAAACATGGTCAAAGAGTATCATTTTAATGCTAAAGAGCTTACACATATAATGAATCAAGTTGTCATTCGACCCGATATCATCGAATCCATGGAAAAGCCTTATGAAAAGAAAAATTGGGATGTTTATAAAGATTTGTTTCTGACCCCTATGCGCGTAAAGGGAGGATTAGACTATTGGATTGCTAACAGAAATGCATTAGAAAAAGCACAAAAAAAATATGGTGTTCCCCCAGAAATTATTATTGCGATTCTAGGTGTGGAAACTTTATACGGAGAACGACAAGGAGAACATAGAGTTCTTGATGCCTTGGCAACATTAGCGTTCAACTACCCCAAACGCGCACCTTATTTCACTAAAGAATTAAAAGAATACCTGCTTCTTTGTCGTGAGCATGGAGTACCTGCAACCCAATACAAGGGTTCTTATGCTGGTGCCATTGGTCAACCACAATTTATGCCAAGCAGTTACCGTAATTTCGCTGTTGATTTTAATCATACAGGCAAACGCGATCTCGTGTCTAACAATGCTGACTCCATAGGAAGTATTGCTAATTATTTCTACCATCATGGCTGGAAACCCGATGATGGAGTTGCCCAATACGCTAAACTAATAGGTACTCACTACAAACGCATTCAGGTCAATCCTAAAAGAGCAAATTATTACTATTCGCAATTAATTGCACATGGAGTTAAACCTGTAACTGCAGCACATAATCATCCTTCCCGTGCCGCATTGATTGAGCTGGTAACTGCTAAAGGACATGAATATTGGATAGCTTATCCTAATTTCTTTGTAATAACCCGTTACAATTCCAGCCCCCAATATGCGCTCGTAGTTTATCTGCTGGCACAACAATTGAAACAACAATGGACCGCAATGAATATAAAAAAACATAGAGCTTATGCTTAGGAATGGATACCCTTTTTCTTTTTGCAAAACATTTTGATGAAGCAGGATGTTTTTGCCTTAAAATAAATGTGGATGGAGCCTTAATTGCTCCACCAGCACGACGTAGTTTTGACGAAATTAAATCATTACAAACTGAATGTAAAACCTTAATTATTGAAACATGCGAATATGTTAGTCTTCTTAATCTGGAGTTATCATGGCTTCCAGAAAGAAAAGCAAGAGCTGCAATTCCTTATGCTTTAGAAGAGAAATTGGCACAACCTGTAGATGAGCTTCATTTCGCTTTTGATAAAGCACGATATCAAAACAATCAATACCTAATAACTGTTATAGGCAAACAGCGAATTCAATATTTAATACAAGTACTCAATGAGAATAACATCGAATTTTCTGCAATTACAGTAGATTGGTTTGCCTTAGAACCACAAGAACTATGTATCAGTGAAACGACATTAATCGTCAATGCAGATGATTTCAAAGGAGCACTTTCCGGGGAATTAGCAGAAATCTATCTAAAAAATCATCCACAATATCAACCCTTACTTTTTGCAGACAGTGCAATCCAAATTGATCCATCATTACCAAAAAGTCAGGAAACATCGTATACCTGGTTTGCTCAAAGAATAGTTAAATCTAAGTTAATGAATCTCTGTCAAGGAGAGATGCAACATGGAAATAAAGTAGATTTAATTAAAAAAGGATATCAGCTAGTTAGCGGCCTGTTTTGTTTTTGGTTAATTTCTCTACTCGTAGTAAATGGGATCAAACTGCATTTATTAAATAAGCAAACTCAAAAAATTGATGAACAAATTGCGGTGATTTATCATGAGTTTTTTCCTGATGCAAAACAAATCATTAGCCCTAAATTTCGCATTGCACAACTGTTAAAAAATAATAATACAGAAGAGCAAAATCGCTTTTGGTTTTTACTAAATCAATTTGCTAAGGCAATGAAAAACGAGCACAATACTCTAGAACAATTGCGCTATCAAAACAAAGTTTTATCTGTGACGATAATCAGTACAGATTTTGCCAGTTTAGAAGAGTTGGAAAACGAATTAAAAAAACTGCAACTCAAAGTAAAACAAACTCAGGCATCGACTCGTGAACAACAAGTTATTGCAACTTTGGAGTTAATGTGAAAGCATATTTAAGCACACTTAATGAAAGAGAAAAGTGGATGCTGATTGGAACTGCGCTGTTTCTTTGCCTTTATGTTTATTACTTGTTTTTATATAGCCCTTTGAGTCAACGAGTTACACAAAAATCAACTCAGTTAGTAGAGAAAGCAGCTACTCTGGAATGGATGCAAAAGATAAGACAGCAAAGTCAAGTAAAGCAAACAAAAAAGAAAGCAGTTGATAACAGTCAACTTTTGACAACACTGGCAACGCAGCTAAAAAATGATCTCACTCTAAAATTCCCCTATCAGTTGCAACAAACTGGCTCAGGAGATATTCAGCTTACTTTTGATGCTGTTGCTTTTAACCTATTTATTACCTGGCTGGAAAAAATAAATCAACACTATGCGATCACGGTGAAACAGTTTGAAGCAGATCGCTCGAAAACCCCAGGAATAACGCGATTAATGATTTTAATTAGCTC
Organism: Legionella tucsonensis; assembly: GCF_001468035.1. Taxonomy (GTDB): domain Bacteria; phylum Pseudomonadota; class Gammaproteobacteria; order Legionellales; family Legionellaceae; genus Legionella; species Legionella tucsonensis. The sequence goes on along the minus strand of NZ_LNZA01000001.1, from coordinate 1,011,281 downwards.
AGCATCTAAAATTACATAGCCTCATTTAATTATTTCATTAAAAATAGAGAAATTTCATGTCAAACTTATAGATTGTCTATCATTGGACACTGCTCCAGTTAATCACCGAGGCACTACTTTTAATTTCGGGAGGCAATGCGTTTAATGCTTTTTGTGCTTCTTCTGCTGTGTTGTAAGTTCCGTACACCCCCTTATAACGCGTTTTGCCATCTCGATCATATTTTACTTGAGCTATTCGATCATTTTTGGGTGCTTTATAAAGAACTTGTGCTACTCGAGATGCCTTATCATTTTCTACCAATTCAATAGTATATCCTTGCGGATTTTGACTATTGACCCAACTCTGATCCCTATCCTTAAATGAAGTTGGAGAATGCAATTCTCCAACATAATATGAATTAGGAACCTTAACTTCCTGTTTTTGTTGATATCTATAATCGTAATTAACCATATTGTAGCTCTTCATAGCATAAGGTTCTGTAGTGTCTGTGTATGAATACGCTGGATACGTCATGTAATCACTTTCTTTGGTACAAGAAGAGATTATGAAAGCACCAATTGCTATGAGTGCTAAATTTATTTTCTTATTCATTATCATTCCCCTATTTATAGTTCTTCTTATAGTTCTTCTTGTTTACTCCTTGTCTGTTATATCTACAAATTTAAGAAAAACTTTAGGAAATTGTGTTGTTAACGAACAAATTATGCCTTACAGTAATTGTCTTTTATTTTATATTGCAAAACTTATGTGGACATATCGACGCTCTGGACAAACAAATCAAAGAGGAAATCAGGATCATCGAGATCCTTATGAACGAGACCGAACACGAGTAATTCACTGTCCAGCATTCAGACGACTGCAAAGAAAAACTCAGATTTTAGGGACTGACGAAGGAGATTTTCATCGCACTCGCCTCACACATTCTCTGGAAGTTGATTCGATAGGTCGTAGCATTGTCCACAATCTTTTAATAAACCAAGAAAAACATATTGGACTCGCTGGTTTATTACCTAATGATGATCTCATTTCTGTTATTTGTTTACTGCACGATATTGGTCATCCTCCTTTTGGCCATGGTGGTGAGGTCGCTCTAAATTATATGATGCGCAATTATGGAGGATTTGAAGCAAATGGACAAACTCTGCGATTACTAACTAAAGTAGAAAGCAGCTATGGAACCTACGGTCTTGATTTAACACGGCGTGCGCTACTTGGTATTTTAAAATATCCAGTGAAACGTTCCGCTGTAGCAGCCCCCAAACAACCTCCAGTACATGAGTCCATCCATAAAACCATCAAAATTAATGACTGGTTACCACCTAAAGCATATTTTGATTGCGAACAACCTGAGATTGATTGGTTACTATCACCATTTTCTAATAGTGACAAAGAATTATTTCAATCACTTTCACAAATACCACATAATACAAAATCAGGAAAATCAGCCTATCATAGTTTTGATTGCTCCATTATGGATATTGCAGATGATATTGCTTATGGAGTCCACGATCTTGAAGATGCTATCCATTTACGTCTTATCAACCCTTCTCATCTGGATACAACCGAATTTAGACAATTATTAAACAACACCCTATTAACTGATCGACAAAATCATATAATTGATTCGCTATTTTCTCCAGATCTATATTCAAGAAAACAAACCATAGGGGAAATAGTTAATTATTTTATTACTTCGACGCAAATCATAATAACCAACGAAGATTTTGAGAACAATTTGTTCAAATACAATTTGTCACTCACTCCTGAAGCAAATGCCCTTCTAAATTATTTAAAGCAATGCATCTATAATAATGTCATTGATTCCCAGGAAGCCCGTACTTTTGAATATGGAGGTCAAACAGTTGTACTTAGACTCTTCGATGCTATTAGTTCAAATCCAGGTAGTTTATTAGATAACAAAAATAGAGTTTTATTTAAACAAGCTGAGGATGAAACCTCAGCTTATCGAATTGTATGCGATTATTTGGCCAATATGACAGATGAGTATGCTTATAGAATGCATGAACGGTTGTTTGGATTTAATACAAGAACAATTTTTGAACGACTTTAAGAATTACGTTAAAAAAGAATGGCATGACAGCTATTCCCCAATTATCACATAACGCTTAGCAGGAAATAATAGAATGATCAATTGAATGGCGTCCCCAAGGGGGTTCGAACCCCTGTTACCGCCGTGAAAGGGCAGTGTCCTAGGCCGCTAGACGATGGGGACCTTGAACGTTTTCCCATCAACATCAAAGATGTTGATGGTGGAGCTAGGCGGGATCGAACCGCCGACCTCTTGCATGCCATGCAAGCGCTCTCCCAGCTGAGCTATAACCCCAAAATTAGGTTCGCAGTTTAATGAGCCCCCCAAGATCTGTCAAGTAAATTTTTCACTTTTCCAAAAGAAGTTTATTTTATAATAAAATAATGAGAAATGAGTTTTTTTTCTTTTTACTGATGTTACTTCAAAGAAAGAGTATAGAGTGAATTATTGTGCAACCTACCCCTCTAAAAAAATACTCATTATATGAGTAATTTATTTACATATCGCATTGTATATATTCTTTTTTTTCCATTATAATACGCTTCACCATAAGCGAAATGAGAATACATTCATTGCATTTTTAACACTTAATCTCCAGTTAATAATAACGGTGTATGATTTTTATTTCTTTTGATTCTAGGAGTTTTGCTGTGCCCCAATATTCACAAAATAAATACCTTCAATCCTTACTAGAAAATCTGATTACTTCATACGAAACTGAAATAAACTACACTCCCTTAGAAATTGAACTGGATTCACAACAATTCGCTGAGAAAGATATTGATAGCCTATTCAACTTTATCAACGGCGATCGTAAGCGTCTCTTTATTTTCAAAATTCCAGAAAGTCAGCAGACATCTAATCGTCTCGCACTACTTGCTCGTCGAACAGTATTAAATAAAACAGCAGAAACCCTACTTAAAAATACATCGAATGAACCTAAAATTGACCCATTAAAGTATGCACTGAACTCTAAGTCACCTGCTGTTCGTGCACGAATCCAAATTCAGAGAAGTATTCTTTTACCTAAACCACCAACCGTTCAAAAAGACATTCATCTCGAACAAAGTGAATTTAGAGTAAACCCTGAGCTTACTTTAGTTCCTATTGTATTGCCTGATTTTCCTGAATTAGTCAAACAGCTCAGGGCCTTATGTATTGAATATCTTCAAGAATCAGCTATCCCACTCATAAAAGAACATAGTTATGCCTTTAAAGAGGGTATTATCCCGAGTAATCTTCCCAAAGGATTCTATATTAACAAAGACAAAAAAGCGCTTTGTTATACTGATGCACCGAGAAGGCTCCCTTCTGCGTTAGCTCCTGTACTTAAAAAACTAGAGTCCTTAACTTTACCTTCAGTTGAAGAAGTAACAGCGCTATTCCCTAATCTTCCTCGACAAACTCTTTCTACGCTACTGGAAACTAAATACTCAACTGCTCAAAAAAATATATTGTTCACTTTATTACCCACATATGAAAACGAACTCAAAACATTCTTACTTCAATTGTATCGATCGACTGAGCCGGCCCTCTCTACACAACAGCATGATGAATTCATTATTCCATTTCTTTGCAAACAATATCTACTTGGAGGTGAATCACATACTATTTTATTAGTGAGACTCTTTAATGCCTGTTTGAATAAAAAAATTAATCTTGAGTTTCTCAAAAATCCCGAAGTACAAAATTCATTATTAAGCACTCGCGGAATTAAAAATCTCCAAAAATTAATCCAACTTCCAGCAGAACAAAGAGAATGGTGGAACGAACTGGTTATTAACCATCTTAAATATGATAAAAATAGCTTTGATTTTAATACGTTTTTTGATGCTTATACTCAAATTTTTCTTCCTCGAATTGCAGAAAAAAATCTGACTTTACCCAATCCGTGCCCGATTAACCATCAAGGACATTTGCTTATTACCTTAAATCGGGTGCTGGATGTTATAGAACATGCTAAAAACCCACAGGAGCAGTGTCTTTCTTTGACAGAACTCAATTGGGGGCCAACAGGCGTACATTATGCCATGTTACAAAAACCTGCTTCAGAGCAATTTAAGCAAGTTGCTTCGTGTATGAAAATTGAAAATCCTGAGGACACCCTTACCGATCCTGATCTCATTTATCAACAAATCAACAGCGAAGACCTTGAGCTAAAGCCTTGGTTATTTAGATATATGGGACTGCATTGGAAAGCTGAGATCAGATTATCCGACATCCAAGAACAGCTTCACGAAATTGAGAAACTTGTATCTTGGTCCACAGTTCAAAAAAATCAACTCACTTTTATTTTAACATGCACTTTTGCAGATAAGACTGTACTAAGCCCCATACAATGGAAAGAAACTTTAAAAAATTGCATTCATTCGCTGCAGGAGTTGGATCCAAGTGACCGAAGTGACTTGCTGCAAGCATTTTCAAGGGGCTTTAAATTCAAACCCAGCCCGTCATTTGCACAAATCAATGCATTAATAAAACAATGCATTGAATTCAAAACTGCATTTCCCGATAAAAAATTCAAAGAAGATTTCATTGATCCATTTGTTTCATGTTTGGAAAATGAAGGACTTGAACTACTCAATACACTGCAAGAGCGTATTCAAAAAACGGATCCAGCCCCTGAAGTAAACCAATTTTCTCCGTCAGTTGTTGCATCTTTTGCAGCGATGCTGCAAAAAAATCGTCAGGCCTTCGCTCCAGAGGTGATCAAATTACTCGCGAAACTTAATGAACCCAATTTAACTCAAGAGAATATTGATAATTTATTATTAGCAATTCAAAACGTACAAAATAAAAAAGGTGAGGTTTTTCAGCGAGTTGTATTAAGTACTTTAAGCCAAATCAATCTCTCAAAATCACAAGTATTACCTAAAGTAGAACAAATTCAAGAGCTATTGGATACGCTTGCAAATTCAGCAGAAACTATTCCTGATGAATGTAAAATCTTAGACAAACAAGAAACCTGGTTAAAGGCACTCATCATTGAAATAAACCCTTTCCCAGGTTGTGTACTTGGAAATGGTGATATTTCCAAGCTCGATGACTTAATAGTTGATGCTCTAGTCGATGCGATTAAAAAAAGAAGCGCGATCTTTGACATAAAATCATTAAAAAAAGAACTGCAAGGACATTTGCAAAGTTTCATTGTTCCCAAATCATTACGCGAACAATTGGATCAAGAATTGATGCCACTTTTTGATGCAGTAGACGAATTAGTTACGCTATTACAAGAACCCAGCCCCAAGTTCCCACAGGTTATTGAAAAACTTCGATTTTTCGAAGATAAAAAACCTATATTACTCAATGGAATGTATAACCTCGTCGGAGAAACGAAAGGAGAATATATTTTAAGCTTTTTGCTGACAGGAAAAAGAAAAGCAACCGATCAAACTACAGGGAAAGCTTTAGCTGCTATTTTAGCTCCTGTCCATAACTTAATTGTCTCTCCAATGAAAGCTTTTTTTGAGAATCCTCAGAATAAACTCATTGTTAAAGATTTAGATTTTAATACCTGTCTTTCTTGGATGGCAACTTTTAATGAGACACATTCTTTAACATTCTTTTTCAAAGAAGAACTGATTCAGAAAAAAGTATTACCTGCTTTGAGAAAGACATTACTACAACTGAATACACAGGATCCTGAGTTTGACAAAAGCGTCCTTGCTGACGCTGCAGTAATTGATGAAAATGCCCCTTCTGATCTAACGCTTCAAAACTATAAAGAGAAAATTGAATCGATTGCAAATTATCTCAACTTGCTCATTGATCTCCATGACCGGCTTCCGCAACAATTTAATAAAATATATAAACAGCTTAATACAGGAGCCTTAGCTCGTCTCAATTATAAGCAAAAACAAATTTTAGTTGATCAGCTAATCAAAGAAAGCCCTGACAAGCTGGATCTTTATTTAAGGCTGACAACCCAAGCTTTAGAGGAGCAGCCCCATGCAGATAATACTGCGATTGAACGAGCGGTCAATGGAATAGTTGATCTCTTTAAGTTACCAGATCTTGAGCCAGATACCCAAATTATGTTCTTCAAAATGAGCATGGCTCATAATTTGAAAAATACAACTTCTTTCCCACTTGCGGCATTAAATGACTTCAAAAAATCGGAACTTCCAGACCCGATCAAGTCATCAATTATCAAACAAATTATTCAAATTTTAGGACTCTCTGATACAGATTTAGAACTCATTCAAGGTTTGGTCCATCAGACACAATTATTTTTACCCAATAATCTAGAGCAATCTGAACTTTGCATTGCATTACTTAATAAGGTCTCACAGGCTAACCCTAATCAAGATCTGCGCACCTATCCTCTAACTCTCCAAGAATTAGCTAAACTCAATCTTGATAATAGAACAAAAATTGCTAAGATTTTGATTGGCTTAGCCCAAAATAAAAAAGACTCCACAGTCAACCTACCTGCCTTGCTGGAAGTCGCAAGAGGTTTAGGACGACGTTCTCCTAATGATATAGATAGAGTTCTTAAATTATTTACTACACCCCCTTATCCCAATGCACAAAGTCTCAACTCTACGCTACTTGCGCATGGCTCTGATAAACTTCATGCCTATTGTTTAAGCTTTGATACGAATCCTTTTGCTAAAACCAATGAAAAAAGGGACTTAGCCCAGCAATTTGCAACGGATCGGATAAAATATGCTTTAGAAAATTTGCGCCATTTACTGCATGAAACAGATTTTCCTCATGCATTGCAAATGAAACTAGCAAGACAATTAACTTTTATTGAAACATTAGGCTACACTGACCCATTAAATCCTGGAGATTTTACAGATCTAAAAAATTTAACTGCCTCCTCACGTCAAGATTTAAAAGAAAATGCAAGCACACTCCTTAAACAACTGCGCTCAAATTCTATAGGTCCTGAACAAAGAGAAATAACCCATCTGAAGCTTTTAGCTTATTTAAGAGAAATCTACTTCCGAACTACGGGTTTATTTCCGAATACCACACAAATGCTTGTGCTGTTACTTGCATTACAAGATCCGTCATCCAATTTATTAATGCGTATCAAAACTGGAGAAGGAAAAAGCATTAATACCCCAATGCTTTCTGTTTTGCAGTGGGCACAAGGCGGTACTGTTGTTCAATGGACAGCCAATCCAACACTACTGGCTCGAGATTATGAAAACAACTGTGAACCTTTTTTTAATTTTTTGGGGATTCCGTCTGCACTCATTCAAGGGAATATCCCTACTGAAGCATTTCAACTGGATGGAATCAACTGCTCCACAGTTGAAGATATGGCCAGTTTCCATTTAGCGGCTAAAATAGCCAAAAAAGAAAAACTACTTAAAACTAATGGCCCAGTGCATATTGTTTTAGACGAATGTGATGATGCACTTTTAGACCAATTAACACTTTATAAATTGGTTGCAGAAGCTGAAACCGCTCATACCGAAAACCCTGCTCAATGGATTTATCCACTAGCCTACCAATTCATTAATTTACCAGCATATCGCAATGTTGATCCGGCACGAAGTGAAGTTTGGGATGAAGATGAAGATTTGGATCAATTCCGATTGTTTCTTAACAAACAAATTAATGAACAATTTAACGGTGACGTTGATAAACAAAATTATTTGATGGCATCAAGTAATACACAGCTGAAACAATGGATACATGCCAGTGGTGTCGCTGCAACTCTGATTGAAAACAAGCATTTCATAACTCAACCTGTTAAAGAAAAGGATGAAGCCGGCCATGAAATTACTAAAAAAATTGCCTGTGTTCCTCTAATTCGCAGTATCCCTAAAGCAGGCTCAATTTTCACTGAAGCAGTACAACAGGCTTTACAGGCCCGACTCAAAGCTGAATGTAAAGATCAAGCTCAATATATTTTTATTGATCCGGTTCCTTCTGTACTTGCCAGTCAATCTGCACAAGGGTTAATTAAATTTTTTCAAAAAACTTTAGGGCGTTTGCTTGGAGTTTCAGCAACTCCGGGAGATAAACGCGAGCTGGAAAGTTTAGATACATCACTGGGAACCCAAGCAATTAGTATCGCGCCTCATGCTGGTGACAAACGCATCGATCATGATCCAATTTTTACTTTAGATCGTGAACAAACCATCAAAGCAATACATCAGACATTTGATAAAATCAAATGTCCTATTACACCAACCACGATGACAATTGATCCTAATGAAGAGATTCAAACCTACGAGGAATATGAAAATTTAATTGCTAAAAGAAAAAATGCTATTGAAGAATGGAGTCGCAAGCAAACTCAACCCATCCTTATTATTAATGAAGATTTTGATGAAGCACAGACAATCGGCAATAGTTTAAATATATATAAAAAACAAGGACTTAAAATTCAGATTATTACCGGTAAGGAAACCCCTAGTGAACTGGATAAAATCATTAAGCAAGCAGGTCAAGTCAATACCATAACTGTAGGTACAGCAATGCTTGCAAAAGGAATAGACATCAAGACAGATCATCCTAAAGGTTTATTTGTAATACAAACTTATCTTGATACAGAGAGAATGACCACTCAGATTCCTGGTCGTACTGCTCGTAATGGAAAGCCCGGTGAATGGTTGCCAATTTATCAAGTAAAACCACCTGAAGATCTACTCAATAAGTTTTTTTATTATGTTTTCCCATGGACTCGACAACATATTAATGAACATGCGATTGAAGTATTAAGAGAGAAAATCCAATTACAAGCAACAGTTGACAGAATATACACTCAGAGTATCGATGAAGCACAACAAGTCTTAATGCAACAAATTGAAGCATGGGAAAGCTTAATCCTTGAGCTCTATCCTGATGATCCCAAAATACAATTCGAGCTCTATCAATGGCGTGAAACACTGTTGAACGAATTGACTCGCGCACAAGATCCAAATGTATCTCAAAGTTCTCTTAATGAGAGTATTGCTCAGTTTAAAAAATCTGCTTGCAAACTTTGGGAATCTGCACGAGAGGGAAAATGGGCAGCTAAGGCAGAAACGGCAGTTCATATGAGTCATGAACAATCCCTAAGGTTTAAGTATTTAAAGCAATTGGATTTCATTCAAGAATTAAATATTCAAGTAAAGCTGCGACAAAAAAGCAAACCATTTACTACTGGAATAAAAGCATTAATGCACCAAAATCTTGAAACAGTGATTGCAGATAAAGCAGGAGCAGTTCTAGAATATACTAAGCCCGCTGGTCAAGAAAAAAGTGATTTGGAATTGGCACAAAGCAAGCAAATTTTACCTCATTTGATTGGAGATTTTTGCGCTGTTTATCCAGAAGCTATAAAAGTTTTTTTCCCTAAAAATACATCACAAAATTCCTCCTTTATCCCTGAAATAGTTAGAACAGTAATTAATAAGTTAATCGAACAAAAAAATAAGGTATTACACCGCAAAGAAAAACAAGAAGTTACTGAAAGTATCATTCAATTTTATCAAAAAAAATTAATGACCGCCGAGGGCAAAGAAATTCAGGAATTATTAGCCCAGATCAGGCCCTTAATTATAGATCATTGCACTGATTTGACGAGGTTTTCGCTCGTCGAACAATTTAAAATGCAAGGCTTAGTCCTTACTTTTTCTACCCTTTATCGAAACTTAGGCTTACCTGAAGATCCAAATTTAAATAACTTACAAAAGGCATATAACGAAAAAATTATGAAAAAACTGGCCCAACATTTACTCAATGAATTTGCTTGGGTACATGAAAATCCAGTTCCCTTCCATGCTCTCTGCGAACGTACTGTAGCCAAAAAAGCTGCTTTGAATATTTATAACTTAGCTGAAGAGTTAATCAATTCACCTCAGGATAAAGACAAAACTCAACAACTCTATACAGCACTTCAGCATCACAGAGTCATTTTAAAAGATAAATATCTGTTTTCAATAAGTCACTCATCACCTCGAAATGTGATTAATGATGCTTTAGATGCCATTGATTCATTAAATAATGCGCCATATTGTGATCTTGACTTTAGACAAAAATGTCATGATAAGGCAGTTGCAGAACACCAAATTACTGTATTTCGTAGATTGTTAACAAATACCTCTCCTTATTTTTTCAATACTTATGATCCTACATGGGAGCATATGAAAAAAACACTACTCGAAATATGCCGCCAAAGCGAAGGCAATCCAAGTCATATTGTGCATGAATTGTATGAGGCAGCCGTACGTTTTAGCTCGTATAAAGCATATCATCCCTATTTAAGTCAACTTAATACTTTGAAAAAACAACTTTCACACTCTATAGAAGAACTGGATAAAGCCGATGGACTGAATCAAGACGCTCAAGAAAGTCTGTTTGCGCAAAAACAGAATCAATTGGCTACCTTATTGAAAGTAAATCCAAAACAGGTACGCATTCAAAGTGGTAGTGATGGTATGCAATCCTACATAGAACTACAAGTTGAAGATGCACCATTGCAAGAAGATTTTACTGGATATCAATCCACCTTCCTAGCCCGAGTAGAAGCAGAACGAAGTGAGCTCAGAAAGTTTCGCTCAGCTCTTGAGGAAAATAAAGATGCTCTTCTTATGTTAGCCAATGTACAAATAATTGAAATCCTTCCTGCGCAAAAACGTCCTGCATTTGAGAAATTATTTAGATTAAAAGGACTTTTAACTCTTGATTGGAATGTAGATTTTGATCGCAGCGAACTCCCCGATTTAATTCGACAAAAACTGGAAGATGCAGATGAGTTGAAGCGTTGGAATTGGAAAATAAATTCTGTAGATCAAAGTCGACTCAATATGATTTTTGGTAAAGAACCTGATATAAGTATTGTTAACTCTATTGATGAACAATCAAGAATCCAAAATGAGCTTGATAAAATTAAAGCAAGGATACAGAATGTTAATGAACAAATTCGTCTCAAACTTGAAGACATAACAGCTACAGAAAATATCATTAAAGCAGCAGATCAACGCATGCAAGAAGATGACTGTGGTTACTTTGAAAAAGGAAGCTTAATGGGTAAAAAATTGCTTCAACAAAGATCTATCCGTTCCTTTCAAGGCGAACTTGAACGACTATCGGATGATTTAGCTTCTATTAAAGAAAAAGAAAGAGAGTGTATGGATGCATTAAGTGATCATAATGTAAGGTTAGATAGAAAAAGAACTGAACTTATAGAAAAATTCCTTATCCAAATCAAACAGGATCTTACATCTTATCTCGATGAAACATCCAAACAATACGTCGCAGGAATAGAGAAAGAGCTTTTGGAAACCGAGCCAGCTATTGAGAAAATTGAAAAGGAAGAGATCCAAAAAACACGTTATCAAACACGGCGATTCTTCAAAACAAGTGAGCTGTTACGTTATGAAGCGAGCTTAGTTGGTGAAGAAGAAGAAATTCCAGCAAAAAGTGATAGGATAGCCCCCTCAGCTGTACATAATGAACAAGAAAATACAGGGGTTTTAGTCTATTAGTAATGGAAACTCTGAAAATAACTGTTTGTTTAAAACCATTGACAACAATTTAATAATGATGATAAAAAAACTCACCCAAACTGATTAGGCATAATAATGATTAAATTTTACACTTTTCTTTTGCTGGGTTTAATTGCTGGAACGAGTTTTGCAAAACCGTGCGGCAGTATACATAGAAGTTGTTTAAAACTCAAAAATCAACATTCTAAATCTGCTAAAATTGAATGTAATTGGCTGAATGAAGTAACCTCTTCGGGACACTCACAGGGATCCACTCAATTAGATTTAGGTTATGGTGACGGCCTTGGAGCTCCAGAACCGCGACAAGTTTCTTGCAAGTTAACGACTGGACAGACCAAGCAAGTTTTTGAATTTCATAATCCTTATTGGGGCTCGTTAATCGAATTTAATCTGGTCTCTGAAAAACAGCTTGAAGTACACATCACGGATGGGTGGAGTTCCAGAGAAACACGGTACACATTTAGCTGGTAATTCTAATAGAGCAGATCTCGTGTTTGGTATTTACTCGAATGGTTATGTTTTAGTGCAGAAACATTTTTTTCTATGTAAGCGCAGCATACCATCAGTGTGTGTATTGATTAGGAAAATTTTCACAAGATGCGTCAAATACAGCGGTTCCCTGATAGAGACTGAGCATTTATGATAATTCATGTAACGTAGCCTGCACGTTATCCAGGCTACGAAATCTTCAGCGGATCCTGACGGTAAAATTTAACGAGTAAATCATAAATCTCAGGATAATAGTGTCTGATTATTTCGGGGTTTTCAAAAAATAATTCAGAAAATACAGCAAAAAATTCAGCTGGCGATGTAATAGCATAAGGATCGATTGGAATAGAGTCATCTCGTTGAATACGACTTACCAAATCATCATAGCCCTTGTTAAAAATCTCAGTCCAATGCTGCGCGGACATTTCTTTATGGAGAGGAGGAAATCCATTCGCTCCACCGTTTCGCATATCCAATTTATGGGCAAACTCATGAATCACCACATTACGCCCACTTACTCCACCATGATGTAATGCATCGTCCCAAGAAATAATAACTGGTCCACGCTGCCATGACTCTCCGCTTAAATTCGATCTTCCCAAATGCTCTACCCCAAACTCATCGATTATCATACTGTCATGTGAGTATGCTCCGGGATATATTACGACTGAAACCCAGCCATCATACCAATCGAATCCAAGATTCAGAATGGGAATACACGCCTGCAAAGCGATATTTAATTGCATGGCTGGAGTTATTTGCAGGCCGCCAACCCCTTCCAACGATTTGTAATAAAGAAATAAAATAGCTAATTGCTTAAGTCTTATTTTTTCTTGCTCATTCAAACGTTGCAGCAAAGATAAATTTTGAAATGCTTCACTCCACTCTTCATCCGTTATAACTGAGTGGCGTACTATACGTTCGTACCACCATTTCTTTAACCAGTGAAACATGATGATAACCTTACTGTGACTAAAGAATAAACATATTTTTTAAAAATTTTAGGAAATTAACATCCTGTATCCATCTTCTCCAAATTCATGTTCCGCTACTTGATTAAGATTTAATTCTTTAGCTTGGCTATTAAAATGAGTCGAATCATTTCAGAGCTCTAGATTTTACCCTAATTTAACTCAAGAAATAAATTCCAATGTTCGATGAATAATGGATTCAAATAGTAAGCACTAAATGCATCGCAAATCACACCTATCCTCATTTATATCAACGTCTCTCTCGTAGTGCAATATCTCGGCATCTTCAGGAACTGCGGTACCTGCAGCAAGTACCGTGGCAACAGAGCGGGTAACGACAGAGAGTATGCTGTGAGGAAAGCTAATAATCGCCAATAGAGCACTAATTGCAGTGGTTAAAAGAGCAATACCGGAAAAAAATAATGCATAACCAGCAAACTGAAGCGCATTATCTCGAAGCTTTGGAGCACTAAATAAGGCACTCCCAGCAGCAACAAGCAAAGCCCCCATACAAAAAGCAGCTGAAGCAACAAAAGCAAATGCAGAAAATCCTGCGGTAACTATACCCGCTAGTGGATATACACCAGGAGCAATTAACTCTCCTGCAAATTCATAGCCATTTTTATAAGGAGTAAAAAAGCCTGGACGATTTCTATAAGTGGTGATTGCTCTTCGGGTGTTCTCCGCGACGGTTCTCCCTTCAAAAATGTCATTTACTTCTTTTTCGCCAATTAAATAAAGCATAAGATCATTCCTCATTTTGATCTAAAAACAACTTTAGTTCAATTAAATACTAACTGATTAAGAAAAAACATTAAAATAACACTATACTAATAAAAAAACGCTTTTCCACCGTATTTCAATGAGTTTCACCCAGGAGAGATATATGGAAATAAAGACTTTTCAATTCCTTAAAGATAAAGGATGGAGTTTGAAAGAGTTTCCTGATCTTGATTCAGAAAGTACCCTGGTTCTTATTTTTGCAGCTCCAGAATTTCTGGATTTTCAAGAGCCAATAATTCAATTGACTGGCTTTTACTCGAAATCCAAAATCATAGGTTGCTCTACTGCTGGTGAAATTTTAAATGATCATCTTTTTGACCACAGTATTTCAGTTGCGGTGGTTAAATTCGCAAAAACCTCATTAAAAATCGCAAAAGCTGAAGTAAGTCACAGCAAAGAATCCAAGAATACAGGCAAACTAATCTCTGAACAGTTAAAAGCAGACAATCTGCACAGCATTTTTATTCTGTCTGATGGACTTAATGTAAATGGTTCTGAATTAGTAAAAGGTCTAAATTCAACTAATAACATTGCTCAACTAATAATGACTGGTGGTTTAGCTGGCGATGGCAGTAATTTCAAGAAAACATGGACTATTTTAAATAATGAAATCCTTGATCATTATGTCGTTGCAGTAGGATTTTACGGTTCTGATATTCATGTTGGCCATGCCTCTAAGGGAGGATGGGATATTTTTGGTCCCGTTCGTCGAATTACCCGCTCTGAATCGAATGTATTATACGAACTTGATTATCAACCTGCATTACAACTTTATAAAGAATACTTAGGGGAAAAAGCTTCTGAGTTACCTTCATCAGGATTGCTTTATCCATTGGCTATTAGTAACCCTGCAACATCTGATAATGTCCAATTGGTTCGTACTATTCTAGCAATTAATGAGAAAGAGCAATCCCTAGTGTTTGCGGGAGATATTCCAATGGGATGGCATGCGCAATTGATGAGAGCAAATTTTGATCGATTAATTGATAGCGCTAACGAAGCGGGTTTGCTTGCAAATAAATTGATGTTAAACGACAGCTTAGAAAAATTAGGACCTGTTCTAGCTATTGATATCAGTTGTGTAGGCAGAAGACTGCTTTTGGGTGAACGAACAGAAGAAGAAATCGAATCTACTATGTCCGCCTTGCCGTCAGGTTCAACTCAAGTAGGCTTTTACTCGTATGGTGAATTATCCCCATTTACTGTAGGGAATTGCGAATTGCATAACCAAACGATGACGATTACAACTATTTATGAGACATAAACATTTAATGTTTAAAGTAAGATAATATGGAAATTCACAAATTATTAAAACGACAACTTGAACATTCACACATTGCTCAAGATAAAAAGCCAGAAACCGAAGAGCAGTGGAACACTTTTATCCAGCGTGTTAATAATGCGTATATGGAAGCAGATCAAGAGCGTTATTTACATGAACGCTCTATGAGAATTTCTTCCCGCGAAATGATGAGCTTGAATGAGAAGCTTGAGTTTGCGCAACACATCGCAGGATTAGGATATTGGTCTTGTGATGGCAACACGGGACATACAATCTGGTCTAATGAATTATTCCATCTCTTCCACTTAAATGTTATTAATAAACCCCCTTCACTTGAAGAGTTTCTGGAGTCAGTTCATGAGCAAGACAGATTTGAGTTATCTCAAAAGATAGAGCATGCTTTAAATAATCGTGTTGATTATGAATGTGAGGTACGTGTAAGAAACCCTAATGGAAAGTACCACTGGTATCGAATAATTGGACAATGCCAAAATGGGGATAAACAGCTTGCTGGTATTGTTATTGATATTCATAAAAGTAAAATTACCGAAGAAAAAATTAAAGAGTTAAATCAACAAATCTCATCCGCCGCACGTCGTGCAGGGATGGCTGAGGTAGCTACAACCATTTTACACAACATTGGAAATATATTAAACAGCTCCAATGTCTCAATTACGTTATTAAAAAATAGCTTCCAACAAGATTATCATAAAAAATTATTGAAAATTATGGAAATGATAGAAAAACATCAAATGGATTTGGCTGATTTTTTAACCCATAATCCCAAAGGCAAGATTATTCCCGAATATTTAATCACACTAACAAAAATTATCGTGGAAGAAAATGAAAAAAATAATATTGAAATTGAAAATCTGCAGAATGATTTGCACCATATAAATCAAATCGTAGATACGCAAAAATCGATTAGCGGGTTATCGAGCGTGAATGAAAAAATCTATCTTCCAGAGTTAATCGAAACTGCCTTAAATATTTCGTTGAGTTCTTCAAAAAATGCCAGTATTAAAATTACTAAAGAGTTTAAACCAGCACCTTTAGTTAGCGTTGATAAATCCAAATTGCTGCAAATATTAATTAATCTAATGCAAAATGCTAAAGAGTCAGTTCTAGAACACACAATTTCCTCCATTAAAGAGATCAAATTGATTGTACAGAAAACGGAAAAAAATTCAGTACAAGTCATTATCAAAGACAATGGGGTTGGCATTAATAGGGATAATTTACAGCGTATCTTTGCTTTTGGATTCACTACAAAAAAAAATGGTCATGGCTTTGGTTTGCACAGTTCGGCCTTATCAGCTCGCGAAATGGGTGGCTCCCTTTTGGCCAAAAGCGAGGGTAAAGGCCATGGCGCGCAATTTACCTTAACCTTGCCGATTACTAAATAGTTCTAGATGAATATGGAGAGCCTGATGAGTGATATACCGCTACATATTATGATTATTGATGATAATCCTTCGATACATCAGGATTTTATTAAAGTTCTGACTTCTTCAAATACCAGATCAGAACTGAATTATTTGGATAAACAATTATTTGATGATGAATCTTCTTTTATGGGATCCTGCGGTTTTGAGATTGAGAGTTTTTTACCTAAATTTATTTTTAATACCGCATGTCAAGGCCAAGAAGCAATTCAAAAAATTCAAAAAGATCTCACGAAAGGAATACATTATGCCTTGGCATTTGTCGATATTAGAATGCCTCCAGGTTGGGATGGCATTGAAACCATCAAACACATGTGGGAGATTGATCCTGATATTCAAGTAGTGATTTGTACTGCTTACTCTGATTACAGTTGGGAGGAAACAGTAAAAAAATTAGGTATGGGAGATAATTATCTTATCTTGAAAAAACCTTTTGACGTGGTTGCAGTAAGACAACTTGCCTGTGCATTAACAAGAAAATGGATCTTAGCTAATGATTCGAAGCTTCATGAGAAGATACTCCAGAAAACAGTAGAGGAGCGAACCGAATCCTTACAACAATCATTATCACTCTTAAGGTCTACATTTGAATCATCCGCTGATGGAATTTTAGTAATCGATTTGAATAACAAGCTCATTGATTGTAATTCGAAGTTTATTTCCATGTGGAATATCCCAGAATCAATGTTAGAGACTAATAATGGCAATATCCTTTTGTACTATATGCTTAACCAGATCATTCAGCCCAAAGAGTATTTGGCTGACATTAATCGTCTTAGAAAAAATATTGATGAGGTCAGTAGGGAAATTGTAACATTTAAGAACGGTAAAATACTGGAATGCTATACTCTTCCACACCGGTTGAATGAGGAAACTATTGGTCGCGTATGGAGTTTTCGTGATATTACAGAACAAGCAAATCTTGAAAAACAACTTAAATATCAAGCCCTGCATGATCCATTGACTCAATTACCTAATCGAGCCTTGTTAATCGATAGAATACAGGCCAGTATTGATCATGCGAAAAAACATGGGCAGCGATTTGCTCTCCTGTATTTCGATTTAGATCGATTTAAATTAATCAATGATAGTTTATCACATGAAGTTGGTGATCAGTTATTGAGCTTAGTTGGACAGAGATGGTCTACTTTAATTCGTGAAGAAGATACCTTGGCCAGGATTGGTGGTGATGAATTTGTTATGATTTGTCATGTATCGAAAAATCAAAATATTGGGAGCATTGCCAGTAAAATTTTAAATTCCATGAGTGAATCATTCAAAATAGCAAATCGAGACATAATAATTACTACTGCTATTGGAATAAGTATTTATCCGAAAGATGGAGAAACCCCAGGTGATTTATTAAAAAATGCCGATTTAGCGATGTATCAGGCTAAAGAGCGAGGAGGAAATCAGTATTTTTTTTATGCTTCTCAATTGCATGAATATTCGGATCAATGTTTTAAACTCGAATCTGATTTACACAACGCCATTAAAAATGAAGAGTTTTTTTTACTGTATCAGCCTCAATTTAATCTTGATAAGAAAGATTTACACTCTGTAGAAGCTTTAATTCGTTGGAATCATCCAGAAAGAGGGTTATTACTTCCCATGGATTTTATTCCTCTGGCAGAAGAAAGCGGATTAATTATACCCATAGGCGAATGGATTATCAGTGAAGTGTGCCGACAAATAAAGTCTTGGCATAAAAAAGGGATGCCATACATCCGAGTGGCGATTAATATCACTACCCGCCAATTACAACAACACAATTTCATATATACTGTAGAAAAAATTTTAAAAACACATTTACTTGATCCCCAATATTTGGAGTTTGAAATTACTGAAAATGTGGTTATAACGCATAGAGACATTATACACGCACTCAATCAACTCAAACAACTTGGCATTCGAATTGCTTTAGATGATTTTGGAACAGGAAATTCCAGTATCAATTATCTGAAACAATTACACATTGATTGCTTAAAGATAGATCAGTCTTTTATACAAAATATAGCTGCTTCACGTAGTGATGAAGTAATTATAGAAGCTATTATTTCTATGGCTCGTAGTTTTAATTTTAAAGTTCTTGCTGAAGGTGTAGAAAACCAAAAACAATTGGATTTTTTAAAACAACAGCACTGTGACGAAGTCCAAGGGTATTTTTTCAGCAAACCGCTGACATCCGCTGGAATTGAAAAACTTTTAAAGCACCGAACCTAATTGTTGGAACATAGGGACCATGATTCCTTTTAGTACCCTGGTGCAGCGCAGTGAGCCCCAGGATCTCAGGCCTTATAAACGAACCTCTTAAATCCCGGGGTCCACTGCACTGCACCCAGCTTACAAATAAACAGAACTCACCTCAGGTCTAATCTTTTTCCATGCGTTAAATGGGGAATGATTTGGAGCAGTCATTTTATCGACGGGAAGGTAAAAAGTTTGCTCTAACAAATGCTGGCCGCTCAATGCTGCATGCGACACATGATCAGTAAAAACTATCCAAGTGCTCTTGGATGGGAAATCAATTTGCACTTTTTCAACACTTTCCTGATAAGTGTCATCCAACTTCATCGAGTCATGTAAATGCAACATGTAATGATCATAAGGAGAACGCAAAGTTTTGGTTGCTTTAACAAGCCTCAGCATTCTTGCTTTTATTTTACTGTAAGGAGCAATTTTAGGTGCAAAACGATTAAGAACATCAATAAATGGCTCGCCAAGATTCCAAACTCGTGGTTCATTATGTGGATTAATATTACAAAAAACACGTAAAATTCTTAAACCATGTACTGGGCTCGCCGAAAATGAATCAACATGTAATCGAGTATCATCTTTACGTTTTGAGGAAATACGTCCATTAATTTGCGCAGGCCTGAAACTTGTTCTTCCCCATTGTAAATGAGGTACATAAGAAGGTAGAACCGTTTGAATTAATTGATGTGCAAATTCTGCATAACCATGCATCATATGCCTAAGCTTAGAATCCAAACTGTTAACATCCTTTTTAAAGGCACTTAACTTTTTGTTACGAATATCGTAACTTACATTTTTACGGCTGCCATCCAGCACGTTTTCTGACAGCAAAAGTGGGTCTACATCAGCGAAAAAATATTCTGGGAAAAACAAAACATTGCCTGTCTCCAATAGATCCACACTTTTTTGATGATCGATTTGTTCTATATTTTGTGTAAATAAATAAGAATTCATTATTTTACCCTAAATAATGTGTAATTCAGTAAAAATTTAATGCTATATCGCATATAATCCAAAAATCCAATTTTTACTTTTAGCTGGATCATATCATGTCATCTTGTCCTTGTGGATCACAAAATACTTATGAAGTATGTTGCGGCTTATACCTCTCCAACAAGCAACTACCAGAAACTCCTGAGCAATTGATGCGTTCAAGATATACTGCTTACAGCATGGGCAAAATTGATTACATCAAAAATACAATGAAAGGTAAAGCGTTATTAGGCTTCAATGAAGTAGAAGCTGGGCAATGGGCTAAAAGTGTAACGTGGATTGATTTAGAGGTAATGCATACAAGTATGACTGGTCCTGATCAAGGCTTTGTTGAATTTGCGGCACGTTTTTCAGAGCATAATCAAATAAAAATTATTCATGAGTTAAGTGAATTCCATAAGGAAAATGGTCGTTGGTTCTATGTCAGTGGGGTGCACAAAGAAAAATTAAATAAAGTCAGTACACCCAAAGTTGCGCGTAATGCGCCCTGCCCTTGTGGAAGTGGGAAAAAGTTTAAAAATTGTCATGCGAAATAAAATTAGAGTTAAATTATGAATGGTCACTTATTACTTAATATCTTTATCTTTCTTGCTTCAGCCAGCATCATGGTTCCTATTGCGAGTCGTTTCAAACTGGGCTCAGTCCTGGGCTATCTTATAGTTGGTATTCTTATTGGTCCATTTGGATTAAAACTGATAGGAAACTCCCAACAAATTATGAATTTTGGTGAGTTTGGTGTGGTTATGATGTTGTTTCTCATTGGTTTGGAACTGGAACCAGTAATGTTATGGAAGCTTCGCAAACTCATTATAGGCTTAGGTGGTTTACAAGTTCTCTTAACTACAAGTATCTTAACGACAATTGGACTCATGCTCGGTTTTGATTCGCGAGCAACTTTGACAGTAAGTATGGCTCTGTCGCTTTCATCAACAGCTCTTGTATTGCAAATGCTCCAAGAAAAAAACCTGCTCAAAACAGCAGGAGGTGAAACTTCATTTGCTGTATTGTTATTTCAAGATATTGCAGTAATTCCAATATTAATTATTATCCCTTTACTCGCGCAACATGGAAACATACAAGTTAATATCCATGAGACTGCATTCATTATGCATTTGCCAAGATGGTTATATGCTATTTTTGTTGCTGGCGTCATTGGATCCGTTATCCTAATTGGTCATTATTTATCTAGTTATTTGTTTTTAATTATTGCCAAAACCAATTTACGCGAAGTATTTACCGCTTTTTCTCTTGCTTTGGTAGTTGGTGTCACTTTATTAATGGAATCTATAGGTGTTTCTCCTGCCTTAGGTGCATTTATAGCGGGTGTTGTATTAGCCAACTCTCAGTACAAACATGCAGTTGATGCAGACATTCAGCCGTTTAAAGGAATTTTACTTGGATTATTTTTTATTTCTGTGGGGATGGGAATGAATTTCTCTCTATTTTCTCAGAAAGCAATGCTGATTCTCATCGCGGTGTTTGCCTTAATTACGCTTAAAGCTGCAATTTTATATTTTCTAGGATTCTTGTTTGACTTAAGCAAGCTGCAAGCCATAGGTTTTGCTTTTGCTTTATCTCAAGGGAGTGAATTTGCCTTTGTACTCTTTAAATATGCCGGTACAATTAAAGTAATCAGCCCAGAATATGAAGCTTTTTTTACTCTTGTTGTTGCTCTATCCATGCTTGCTACTCCCTTTTTAATCCTTCTTTATCATCGTCTTATCATACCCAAATTTATGAGTTTCTTACCCGAACATGAATATGACTCCATCAACGAAAGAAACGATATTATTCTTGCAGGTTATGGACGTTTTGGGCAAATTATTGGACGTTTGCTTAATGGTGAAAATATAAAAATTACGGTATTAGAAAAAAATGCAGAACAAATTGAGTTACTCAGAAAGTTTGGTTATGTCGGATATTTTGGAGACGCCAGTCGCTTGGATTTGTTAAAAAGTGCTGGTGCTGAACATGCCAAACTCCTCATAGTTGCTGTTGGAAATCCAGATGCGAATCTAAAGATTGTCAAGTTAGCAAAACAACATTTCCCTCACCTCAAAATTTTCGTTCGAGCTCGTAACCGTCGTCATGCTTATGAATTATATCGAGTGGGTGTTGATTATTTCATTAGAGAATTATTTGACTCCTCTTTGAGCATGACCAAGGAAGTTATGAAATTTTTGGGTTACAAACATGAGGACATTCAAAAAAAGGCAATAGCATTCCAAAAGCATGACGAAGAAACATTAATTCAATCGTTTGATTTTTTTGAAAAAGAAAGCGACCTAATCAATTTCTCGCGGCAAGCAAAAGGCGAATTGGAACGCATTCTGCAATCGAGTTAAAAGCTTAGGTGCAATGACTACAACAACACATAGCTATGGAGTATTAACTGTACATGATCAATTTTCAGCAAATTTCTTTAAAAACCTTTCTCAGTGAGTATTGGCAAAAAAAACCTCTAGTGATTCGCAATGCCATTCCAGATTTTACTAACCCATTATCTCCTGATGAATTGGCAGGACTTGCACTCGAAGAGGATGTTGAAAGTCGCCTTGTCTTTGAAACACCCGATGAAAAACCCTATTGGCATTTAAAGCGCGGACCATTTTCTGAAAATGACTTTAATCTCCTACCCTCAACCCATTGGACTGTGCTCGTACAAGGCGTGGATAGATTAATTCCCGAAGTTTATAATTTACTCAATCATTTTGATTTCATTCCACAATGGCGGATTGATGATATTATGATTAGCTATGCCACACTCCACGGCAGCGTTGGGCCTCATTACGATAATTATGATGTTTTTTTATATCAAGCTCTGGGACAAAGAGAATGGTCACTTACTACGAAAAGATGCAATAATGAGAATTACATCAAAAATCTCGAACTTCGTATCATGGAACAATTTGACGTCGAAGAGCGTTTGACTCTTGAAGAAGGAGATATGTTATATTTGCCCCCACATATAGGCCACCATGGTATTTCACTATCCGAGGACTGTATGACCTACTCTTTTGGTTATCGTAGTTATCAAGGCCAAGAATTATTGGATAGTCTTGGTGATTATTTAGCTGAAAAAGGAATGTTCAAAACATTATATCAAGATCCTGATTGGTCACATTTGCACAATACCTCTGAAATCAATCGCCCTGCCTGGCAAACTGCACAAAAATTGTTACAACAATTAATCAGTGACGATAAAATAATAAAATCCTGGTTTGGATGCTTTGCAACACGGC
Source organism: Legionella tucsonensis (assembly GCF_001468035.1). GTDB lineage: Bacteria > Pseudomonadota > Gammaproteobacteria > Legionellales > Legionellaceae > Legionella > Legionella tucsonensis. The sequence continues at coordinate 988,314 of NZ_LNZA01000001.1, read as the reverse complement.
TGGATCAACAGGCAGAGATGCAATTACCTTTGCCGTTAGAAGAAAATGAAATAGCTGATTTATCGCATTTTATTAAGGAAATAAAAACAGGATCAGACCTCACCCGAGACGCAATATGCCGTTTTGCTTATCAAAATTCAGATGGACAATTCGAATATCAGTTTTATGTTAATGGCTGTGAATGGGATACAACTGGAGTTTCTCCTGATTTGCTAAGCTATATTGCCAATAATCGCCATCTATCCCATCAATCTATTGCTGATTATTTAAATACTACACAAAATCAAATATTTATTTATAATTTATGGAAATTGCAATGGCTATACATTGCAGAAAACTAGGGTCTTTTCCTATTTAGCTAACCTGAGTCAAAGTGGCATTTAATTTTCGTGTACCGGAGTACAGAAAATCAGGACAGTTTAGCGAAGATAGTAGAAAATAGAAATAACCCCTAAGGTTTAGTGACTTTCTGCCGCTAAATTAAGTTAAAGACAAAAAATTGTGTGTAAATTGGTTAAATTCAAAAACATAGAGTATAGTTAATATACATACCATAATAAGGACAGGTAATGAAAAAAATAATACTGGCTGTAATCTTGGTGTGCTCAACTGCCTTACTCGTTAACTGCGGCGGCCGTAATCCCTGTTGCGGGACTTGTGCGAGTGATTGTGGTGGCTGCGGCGGTTGCAATGGAAGTTGGTATTAAAAATATCAGGTAACTGCTCACACAATAGCGTTAAAATATGCAGCCTGGGCGAAAGTACCAGGCTCCAATTCAATTCTGCTACATTTATGAGAATAGCTACCCCATGTCTTCATTGCGTACAAGCTGAAACTGCAATTGGCCAAGATTGATTTTATGGCTAAATAAAGTAATAAGTGCGCCAGTTAATACGAATACAATGCCTACAGCGCCCCAGAAATTCAATTTTTCTCCTAGAAGCAATATACCAAAAATTACTACAAATACCGGTTCTAAAACGGATAAAATAGAGGCTTTTTCTGAACTGATGTATTTTAAGCTGTACAGCAACAAAACTATGGGAATTACTGTAGCAATAACAGAGATTCCAACTAAATAATACCACACGCCTATTGAGGATGGGATGGCGAAAGAGTGATTAAAAAGAGAAACCAATAAACTGGTTACCATACACCCCAGACAAACCATAAATGTAGATATATTTGGAGAGAGAGTGTTCCTTTTGCTGCCTATAATATAGCACGCATAAAAAAAAGCAGAAGCAATGCCCAGTAAAATACCCCACAGGTTAAACGACAATGCATCCAAGTCCACCATAAGCGTCATTCCCATTAAAATCACTAAAATGGCTAAATAATAAACCCGGGGTATCGATTGCTCGTAAAAAAAATAGTTGAGCAACATGATAAGTACTGGATAGGTAAAAAAGATAACCATCGCCAGTCCAGAACCTATGTAATAAGTTGCTAAAAAGTAAAGCCAGGTTGATATGCCATAAAAGAAAGCGCCCGTTAAAAAGGCAAAAAACATACTCTTATAAGAAGCGTTGTTTTTTTTTATTTTTGGCAGCATGATAATTAAAATAATCATGCTGGAAATTAAAAAGCGCCAAAACAACATGGTGCTCGCAGATAAATTGCCATTTATTGCGCTTAAACCAAAATAACCAATAAAACCATAAAGAAATCCAGATAAAATAGCAAAGATAGAACCGCGATACTCTTGATTTAATATCATGATAATACTGCCTGAAAAGCTGACTTAAACAAAAAAACGGGTTAGGCTCTTAATCCCACCTGAAAGCACAAAGGTAAAGTTAACCCTACATAAAAAACAAGGACTAGTGTATCATTTTTCCGCATAATAGCATATTGAAAATAAAAAATACATCCTGTATCATTTATTGACTTATAATTGAGACTGTAATCATGCTTCGTTTTTTGCTTTTTATCACTTATTTCTTTGTAGTAGCCACTAATATTTATGCAGACTCTGCTTCGTGTACTGAACATCAATGTATTGCTGTTGTTGATGCAGGGAGTACGGGATCAAGACTTCATGTTTTTGCTTATGATCTTGATGGAACAAACACACCTTCTCATATCACAGAAATATGGTCTAAGAAAATCAAGCCTGGATTTTCAATGATTGAAGCAAATCAAAATACTGTAGATGCCTACATGACAACGCTTTTCTCAGGAGCACCTACTCAGCACATACCTGTTTATTTTTATGCAACTGCAGGAATGCGTCTTGTGCCACAAACCAAGCAAAAAATTTATTATCAGGAAGTACAAAAATGGTTTAATCAGAAATCTGAATGGAGACTTGTAGAGGCAAAAACCATTACAGGGCATGATGAAGCATTATATGACTGGCTTGCGGTAAATTATCATATAGGAGCACTTAAATCATCTCCTAATGAATCAGTAGGTGTTATTGATATTGGGGGGGCATCAGTACAAATTGTTTTCCCCATGCGAAATAAAACGGATAATAAAGGAACACACGTTGAATTAGATCTTTACGGCCGCCATATCGATTTATCTGTTCACAGTTTTCTGGGTCTTGGACAAAATGAAATGGCTCACCAACTTCTGGACACAGCTTCCTGCTTCTCAGATGGTTATCCTCTTTCTGATGGAAGTTCTGGACAGGGTGATGCGTTTACCTGTGAGCAAGAGGTAACGCCTTTAATTAAAATGCACAAGGTCAGTAATGAAGTGCAACCTGATCTTTCTGCCAGCCAGATTAATTCGTGGTACGCCATTGGTGGGTTTCCAAATCTTGTAGAAAGCAAACCGTTCCAATTCCAAAACAATCAGTTGACCATTCAAGATTTGCTGCAACAAGCAAATACTCTGATTTGTCATCAACAATGGGAAAATCTCAGCAATCAATTCCCAAACAATGAATACATCGAGTCATATTGCCTCTTACCTGCATTTTATTATGCTTTGATAGTAGAAGGATATGGTCTAACAGTAAATCAACAGGTGAACTATATTCCTTCAGCACAAAATCTGGACTGGACTTTAGGTGTAGTATTGCATCATTGATGCTAAAAGACATTTAATACGGCTGCGACTAATGCAAGTTCACACGGCACCATTCCCTAACGCGTTTTATACACGGTAGTACCAGAGATCTTGCTAATAAAATACTCAGCATCTCATAAAATCTTATAATTCGTCTAAAGAAAAATCCTCGAGCCTTAAAGCGATTGGTTGGCCATAAAAAGAACATAAAGCATCACGAAATTTTTGCGCACGATGTGATAATCCATGTTTACAATAATGAACTACCTGCATATATACTGCCTGTTTAAAAACACTAGTATCTGATTCCGTACCATTTAAGTTGTCGATACTAATATAAAATTTATGCCCAGCAGCCTTTGAAAGAATCCATTCCATTGCTTGCGGTTTTACTTCAACTTGTTGAAACAAAGCCTGTTGTTCTGTAGTACGTCCATCAGGCATATACCAATACCCAAAATCGACTTGCTTTCTACGCTCTTCTCCGGCAATGAGCCAATGGGAGCATTCATGCAGAGCGCTGCTAAAAAAACCATGGGCAAAATATAAAGCGTTGTAAGGTTGCTGTTCACCGGCAGGTATATAGATAGGCTCATTATCTCCTTTAACCAGCCTGGTATTAAATTCTTCACCGAAGCAATTATAAAAAAGTGTTATTAAATCCTGATATTGATGCACAAATAGCTTTTCACTCATTAATTTATACATACTGGCTAATTTATACTAATATATTTAAAGAGTCATTATTTTTATGAGTTCTAGGAATATTGGAGTGCCGAAGATAAAAATGCAAAAAAAAGCACTGTCGTATCGATTAGGAAGATTTATAAATAAGCTTCGCTGGCCAATTATAGGCTTATGGTTGCTTGTGATATTACTCTGTATCCCTTTTTTACCGCACATCATTGCTCCATTTAAAACAACTGGATTTATTGATGAGAGTTCATCAAGTGCTCATGCTGAAAATTATATGAATAAAAAATTGGGATATAACGATAAGAATAAATTTCTTATTATGTATCATAGCAATAAACTTTTAGCGACCCAGGCTCAATTTAAGAAAAAAATTAAAGAATCATTATCTGATTTAAAAGATTTTCCAATTAAACACGAAATTATTTACCCTGACGACAAACATCAGATTTCAAAGGATAAACATACCGCTTATGTGGTGGTGATCATCAAAACCAATAAACAGCTTAGTGATGATTTATTAAAACAATTTACAGAAGCAATAAAGAAGCCATCACGCATGACCATGGAAATTGGCGGAGAGCCTCTTTTTATACAAAATGTGAACCAACAGACACAAAAAGACCTTTTTAAAGCGGATATTGTTGCAGCCCCAGTAGCGATTATCACCTTAATTCTTGTATTTGGATCGGTAATTGCAGCCACACTCCCCATTATTTTAGGTGGTGGGTGCGCCATAATTATTCTAACTACACTCTATTTTTTAGGACATCTGTTTACTCTTTCTATTTTTACCATCAACATTGCCTTATTACTCGGCCTGTGTCTTTGTTTGGATTATTCATTATTTTTTATTAGTCGATTTAGGGATGAATTAAAGAATGGATTAAATATTGAAGAAGCGATAGCAACAACTCAAGAAACTGCAGGTAAAGCAATTTTCTTTAGCGGTTTAGCAGTTTTTGTGAGCCTCAGCGCATTATTTTTATTTCCGGTCAATATTCTTTTTTCAGTTGCAGTTGGTGGCTTAGCTGCTGTTTTTTTCGCGGTACTCATATCAACTATATTTTTACCAGCAATTCTTGCCGTCCTGAAATCAAAAATAAACTTGCTATCAGTACGTCTATTTAGGAACAAAAATCACTCCAGTTGCTGGCGTTGGCTTGCGGAACGTGTGGTTCATCGCCCCTATCTCTTTTTCTTCCCCATCCTTATTTTTTTATTAGTACTAGGATATCCTTTGTTAGTGTCAAAATTTGGTATTTCAGACTATCGCATTTTCCCAGAAAAATCAGAAAATCGAGCATTCTACGATACGTATGCAAAGAAATTTCAGATTGAGCAATTAAATCCTATAATACTGGTTATCGAATCACCGTCCTCATCAATTTTGTCACGTAATAATCTTTCTAAAATATATAATTTTGTTCAAAAATTAAAGCGCAATCCACTGATCAAAGAAGTCAATGGTATCATTAGCAGTAATTCGGATTTAAAAAAGGGACAGTATTACACTCTTTATCATTTAGATAAAAAATTACTCGATCCCAGCGTTAAACAATTGCTTAAAACAACGACAACCAAGCATATGGCCATCATTAATGTGATTAGCAAATATCCAGCCGATTCCGAAGAAACCAAAGAACTTGTTAATGAATTACAGCAAATAAAAATAGGATCGGGTTTAAAACTACAAGTTACTGGAGTAGCTGCGAGTAATATTGATGTGCTTCATAGTATTTATCATTATCTACCTTATGCCATCATATGGATAATGGTATTTTCATATCTGATACTCCTCCTATTATTGAGATCTCTATTTTTGCCATTAAAAGCAATTATAATGACCTTATTAAGCCTAAGCGCTTCATATGGAGCCCTGGTTTTTATATTCCAGGAAGGATATTTATCTGGAGTTCTTAACTTCCAGCCACAAGGGATGCTCGACATTAGTTTATTAGTTATTATATTTTGTGCTCTTTTTGGTTTTTCAATGGACTACGAAGTATTTTTATTGACTCGAATAAAAGAGGCACATCAGTTAACCAAAGATAACAAAAAGAGTATTATTTTTGGTATTGAGAAAAGCGGTCGTATTATTACGAGCGCTGCACTGATTGTCATCGTGATTTGCTGTGCTTTTTTGATCGCTGATGTATTAATGGTTAAAGCTTTTGGCCTTGGCATCGCAGTTGCTATTTTCGTAGATGCCTTTTTAATACGAAGTTTTTTAGTTCCCGCAACAATGACTCTCTTTAAATCTTGGGTCTGGTATCTCCCAAAATGGTTGGATCGGCTCCTGCCCAAGCTGTAGTCCATCACTTAACATGAAGAACAATTTTTTTGAAATTCAGAATTTTTTTAGAACTTTCTTCCTAAAATAGGGGCTGTTTACTCATAATTAAAATCAATATTCACGCCCAAAGCAAGATCATACCATTTTGGGTTAATTTAACACTGAATTTCTGTGCAAACTATCACCATCCAAAGCAAAGAGATTCCCTCGCCTCACTCAGGACAACACGTTTTGCTTGTATTTTAGGCAAAACATGATTTTACTTTATTCATGGCAATGTCTTTTGCAGCCAGACTAATTTTCTGATAGAGTAACACGGATATTTCGGATCTAAATAAAATAGAGGATATTAAAAATGATACGAGGATTTTTTGCAGGTTTAATGTGTTTGCTTAGTTTCTCTGTTTTTTCATACGGTAGTCCTTGTGGTAATGCTGTTCCTACAAATGATGTAAATTTTTGTGCTTCATTTAAAATCGTTGCAACGTGTTATTGTACTTCTTCTGGTTTACCTTCCGGTATGTGTCAAGATATGAATATGCTTTATGCACGTATGGTAAGTGTATATGGCTCATTGGATAAAGCATGTGCGGCTCAACCCTACACTACAAAACAAGATTGTCTTGATAATTGGAATTGTTACCGCCTTGGTGGTGTGGATTCTCGCGGAAGAATATGTAGTTCCACTCGGAAATCTTGTCAATAAATTTATTAAATTATTAAAGTCAAAAAAATTTGATTCAGTTGGACTTCGGTCCAACTGAACTTCTATTGATTAAAGCGATCTTGGTAGAGTAATTATTGTGCATAATAAAAAATCAAAATTATTTTTATTCTCATTCTTATTTCTTTCTATATCTTGTTGTTTGGCAGAGAAAAGTGATCTACCACAGCACCCTTTTTATGTAGGTGCAATCGGCGGCTTCGGCTCAACCACCTGGAAAGGTTTAGTTCCAACTAAAGAAAATCAGAATATAGCTCTGATGCTCTCAACGCCAATAAAGGTTGAAGAAGGTGGAAGCGTGTGGGGTGTTTTAGCAGGATATGAATTTACTCACTTCTTTGCAATTGAAGTGAATTACACACACTTTCCGGAAGCGAATGTTAATTTCGACTCTATAAGTTTATTCAGCTTCAATCATGATGGATTAGAAACGTTGACATCTCAAACTGAAGTCCTAACTTTGATGGGGAAGCTCATGGTTCCTATTCCTCATTCTCAAATGAAAATTTTTTCCGGCGCTGGAGTGGCGGGCGTACATCGTAAAGATATTGTTGTTGATAATTGGCGTCCAGGACCTAATTTTAGTGTGGGCGTAAATTATAATTTTACAGAGCGGATAATGGGAGAGATTGCGGGATCTTTTACTGCTGGCTATGGTGAATCGCAGCTTAACCCAGCAGACGCGTATTATCCTTTTCTTTACTCAGTCGCTGCCCATCTGATTTTTCGTTTTTAATGTTTTTAAAACGAAAATGCTATAACGTCCCAACTTAATATAACTCGGATTATTGTATAATCCGGGTCTTCTATTACAACCTTTAAAATAATCGTTTAGCTCGGCGTACTATCTTATTTGCAACAATAGATGTGAACGGCTATCTTGCAGACACTTTTATAACTAATTTAACAAAACCCTAAGGTGATGGGTTTCCAAACTTACCTCTCTTATAAATGATATAACCTGATAAGAATAAAAATAACTACATGTGTTTACCAATATAGTATTCAGCATAGCATTTTTCTAAATTCGATTTTAGATTTACATTTTCAATCCCTAATCGCTCTACTAAAGTCAAGGTATGCCGTATATGGGCTGCTTTCGCTCGTGTAACTTTGAAAGGCATAACACAATTAATCTTCTGGGAATCTGAGCTTTCTTCAAGTAAATTTTTTTTGGTAAGCGCATCAACATGCTTGCATTTCTTTTCTGCATCCGGTAGAAAATTTTTTTCTTTTATAAGACAACGCATTACATGATAATAGGTATGTATTTGCTGATAAGTCAAATCAATATGTACTACATTATCATCACTATCATTATAAATATCCATAGTTGGATTTCGAGAAAGCAAAGGATTATGCATTCGTGCAAGACCTACTTTTTCTATAAGTTTATCTTGGATAGAAGAAGCTTTTGAGCTTTTATCGGAAAACCAATAGGAAAATATAAGAGCACTTGCAAATATACCTCCAGCAATACTCAGAAAAGTAAGTGCCGGTAAGATACCGACAAATGCAAGACATGTACCAATAAAAACTTCCAATGCAGGTATAGAAAACTTCCAATTTTTTATAAGAAAATACATACATGGTCGGACTGCGTAAGTATACGGAAATAAAAAAAGACTATAAATTAAGCTTCTACCCAGTGTATAAAACCAAAAATTGCGTGTTTTCCGTTTGGCATTATCCAGTTCTGCCTCAATGTAAGTAAAGTTTGTACCTGCAAAACCAGCATAATTTAAAAAATGGTCACAAAAACTATTAGGTCCTTGTTTTTCTTTGGGCGGGGTTACCTGAATAATATACCAATCATCCTTCCAAATTCCAAAAGCCGACACGGGATCATTTCCTTGTTTTTGCACAACAACTTCTGGTTTCTCAGTTAGTTTATCCCAATGATCAAATCTTCTTTTAAACCAGGCATCATGAAGTCCAGCAGGATTTAATGCATCAATGCGTGAAAGTTTATACTTTCCTTTATCAAGAGCAAGCAATAAACTTAAAGATCCTCCCAAGCTTACCCCGCATACATGTATTTTATTTTTTTGTGAGTCGAGCCATTCATGAATTCTTTTTCGTCCCATGCGATAAAGAGATTCACCAACTGTCGCAAAACCCTTGGAATCAGTATTAATCTGAGGTAAAAAACCCTGTCCTGCTGGATAAGTAGTTCCCATAAAAATTAAATGTGACTCTGCCTTCTCATTAAAAATTGGCTCAAGTCCATAAGCAAAAACACGATCTCTATCATGGATAAAATAGTGTCGCCATCCTGTTCTTCCTGTTAACTCAATTGGTTTAACCTGATATTCAACTAACTCCCAATGTCCATTAATGCATTGAGGGATTTTTATGGATTCAAACGGAGTTAAATCGCTATAAGGAAGTAAAGTTAAACAATTACTCAAGTAAAGATTGACTTGTTCTTGTTGCGTATCAGTTAACTTTTTCTCTTTTAGTTGTTCAAAAAGCTCTGAAAAGCCTTGTTGGAAAGCGAAACGTAATTCTCTTAATAATTCATGATCGCGTTGTACAAAAACAGCATAGGCTACTGCAGGAGTTAAAAACTCAGTCCACTGCTCCGTCCATCCCATCATTAAAAGTCGTACTGCATTGCGAGCAATAATTGGTGCCTGCCTCTCTCGATCTACGCCCTCAATAGGTTCAAATTTATGTTGTGGAGAAAAATTAAGATCCATTTCACCTCGAAAAGTAGCTTTTATAGGCACAATATGCATCCCCAAATAATTACAGTTTGTCATTATAACGCCACCCACTAAGTTCTATACATCGTTGCGAGCTCGTTCGGAGTGGATAACGCTATACCTTATCCCGGAGCAAAATTTTGAGAACATTCGAATTTAAATGCATTTGGATGTATTAAATAGGAACGTTCTTGATAGAGGAAATAAGTGCTTATTATAGTTTTTCTTGTTGCAGCGAAGTCACAACAGCCGGACGTTCTGCAGCAATGCTCATGAACTGCTCTATATGTTTATAGGCCGAAAGATCCATTTTAAAATAATAAGCCCATCGGACTATGACAAACAAATAAGCATCTGGTAACGTAAAGTCTTTACCCATCAAATAGGGTCCATTCGCAAGACGCTTATTAACATAGTTCAATCTGGCACTAATTACAGGCATAAAAATGCTTTTTGTTTCCTCATTAAGATTAGGATAGAAAAACATGCCTACCGTTTTGTGCAATTCTGTAGCAATGTAATTGACCCATTCCAGAGTGTGGTATCTTCCTAAATCACCTACTGGTGGTAATAGCTTTTGCCCCGGAGTGATATCTGCTAAATATTGCAAAATAACCTGATTTTCAGTCAGTAAATCTCCATTATCAAGATGAAGCGAAGGAACTGCCCCTTTAGGATTAATCAATAAATAGTTTTCGTCTGATCGTGTTTTTTTTGCTTTCAAATCAACTTCTTCGTCTTGAAAATCTAGCCCTAACTCATTAAGAACGATACGTACAGCTAACGAACACGCTGATTTAGTGTAATAAAGCTTCATATTCACTCCTTTGATTCATATTAAGGTATTAGAAAAACTCAAAAACTACTTATAATATGCTTTTTGTACACACTTGAACACTACTAAAAAATTAGCTCCTCTAACTAAGTCTATTCGTGATTTCCGTTGCAAGATCGTCTTCCACTTCTGCAAGTAAACTCATAGTAGCCGATTGTCTTTTAATGAAAGGAAGAGAGTCCCAGAAATATTCCTTTCTTAAAACGTTTAATACTTTCTGATTATCCTTATCCTCTTTCCACGTATGGATATTTCTTAATAATTCATCAAGAGATAAATTGTTTTGAGGTCCCACGATATTTAAATACAATTCTTTCAATTTCAAAAACTTATCCTGAGTATACTGAGAATTAGGCTCGAGAAATAGCATATTTTCCATTCGTGAATATAACTTTATGATTATCTTTTCTTTTGCCTTATCCGATTCATGAAAAGCTGTTGGAGGAGGTGGGAGCACATAAAAAGGAATATCTTCACTTGGTCTACCATATTGCAATACCGTTTCATACGGTAGATTCACAAAAAAAGAAGAAGAAACTGAAGAAGAAATGTGGGTATGCTGAATTGCTTCAACAAGCTCTATTGCTGAATGTCTGCACGTATTACTAATATTTAATTTACTAAGGTGTGTTTTTAACAGTTCTGTATTGATTGGAAGAAGTAACCTTTTTTCATCGGTAAATTCTAATGTCACCGCATCACTGTTCGTTATACTAGGTGATTTACAGGGCTTATAACATTTAAATTTATTATTAGATGATTGCAACGATTCTAATATCCTTACAAATTCCAAATATTGCTCATAGGTAATATCATAAGCTTGATAAGTGATCGAGCGTGCATCTTTACAAGATCGACTAATTCCTTCATCTTCTAAATGTGCGTCATTCGCAAAAAAAAGAGAATTACAGACGAATCGCAAGCTAAAGAGAAAGTTGGGATTTTCAATACCATCGCCAAACTTACCCACGCGACACAGCACATGTTGAACTTTGTTCTGGTCGTATAATCCAAGCATTAAAAAAGAATGGGGTCCTTGTTTATTAATTGAAATAAAAAAATGAGCTGTTTTTTTATTAAATTTCAAAAAACGTGGAGTTTTTGACATAACTAATCACTTTGAATCTAAGATGATGAATCATATCACCGATTATTTTATTGAACAATATGAGCCAATTTGATGCACTCAGAGCATTTTAAAATATACATCTCGTACATACAGAGCTGCAGGTCATACATGCATCAACCTAGAGTCATTGAAGGTACTTTATCAATTATTTGCTTGAGCTCTGATTTTCAATTGTTCCAAAGCATTTTGAAGGCGAGTTAACGCCCTTTCCCTTCCCAATAAAGTCAATGTCATATCGATAGACGGAGACATACCAGAACCTGTTACTGCTACTCGTAATGGTTGTGCTATTTTCCCCATATTAATATCAAACTGCGCGCTGATGTCATTAATGCATTCTTGTAAATGATCCTTTTCCCAGGATTTTACCGTTTGCAAACGTTCATAAAGTGCAGTCAATGGCTCTAAAATAACCGGTCGCAAATGTTTTTTTACTGCAGCTTCATCGTACTCAATTGAATCAGTAAAAAAGTACAGACTCATTTGACACATTTCAGTCAAAGTTTTACATCGCTCAGCTTGAATGGCAACTAAATCCGTTAATTTTGGCCCTTTAGAGAGATCAATACCTGCCTGTTCAAAGTACCAACGCAAGGACTCAGCCACCGCCTCGACTGGATCATTTTTTTGATAATGTTGATTTAACCAATACAATTTCTCATAGTTAAAACTTGAAACCCCTCTGCTTACATTCCTTAAATCAAAGCACTCAATCATCTCATTGATGCTAAAGATCTCTTGATCGCCATAAGACCAGCCTAAGCGTACTAAATAATTTAACAAAGCGTGGGGTAGAACGCCTAACTCTTTAAATTGCAATACACCCACAGCACCGTGTCTTTTTGACAAACGCTTACCATCTTCTCCTAAGATCATCGGTAAATGCGCAAATACTGGAATGGAGGCCTTGAGCGCCTGAAACAGATTAATCTGTCTTGGTGTATTGTTAATATGATCATCACCACGAATTACATGAGTGATTCTCATATCTATATCATCGATAACCACAGCAAAATTATAGGTTGGATGACCATCGGAACGTACCAGAATCAAATCATCCAGCTCGCTATTTGCCACATGGATTTCTCCATATACTTCATCGTGAAACGTTACAGTTCCCTGTTCAGGATTCTTAAAACGAATCACAAAAGGCTTATCAGATAAAGACAGATTTTTATCTCGACAATAACCATCATACCGAGGTTTCTCTTTAGCAGCTAATTGTTCCACCCGCAAAGCTTCCAGGCGCTCTTTGCTGCATTCACAACGATAAGCCTTACCCTCATCTAGAAATTGCTGTGCCACTTGTTTGTATCGCTCATAACGCTCAGTTTGATAAAATGGACCTTCGTCATAATCCATGCCTAACCAGGCCATGCCATCCAAAATAGCTCGTACCGATTCTTTGGTTGAACGCTCATGATCAGTGTCCTCTATGCGCAAAATAAATTCACCATGATGACGCTTTGCATAAAGCCATGAAAATAAAGCAGTTCTCACTCCACCCACATGTAAAAATCCAGTTGGGCTTGGTGCAAATCGGGTTCTAACTGTCATAATCTCTTCCACATTGTAAGGAATAAAATAATCGGGCTATAATAACTGACTTTGCAGCCTGGGTGAAGCAAGACATTTGAATATTTAGACTTCTTCCAGAGTAGTCTATATGCACAAATCATATCAGGTTACACAGTGCTGCACTCAAGCTAAAATAAAAATATTACCCGAACTACTTGGTGAGTTATTTTGAAAAGCATTGGTATTAAATATCAACTGAGAATTACTACCCTAATCCCTGCCTTTTTAGTCGCCCTGCTTCTCGCTATTTTTTATAATGGACTATTTGGTAATGACTTAAAACAACATATGTCGCGTCTGGGAGAAGCTTATATCCGTCAATTACTTCCTGCAGCTCAATACGCTATGCTCCGACGTGATGGTCGTACTTTGCAGGGGTTAATCAATGCCTCTACAATTAACCCTGAAGTAATCGCTCTTTCCTTTTACAGTAGTGATGGACAACTGCTAGCCTATCGTGGTGGGAAACATTCTCTGAATAAACCATTTAATCCACCTAAATTTACAGGAGATTACATTGAAAGCAAGCAAATTAATCCTTTCACTATTAATTTCATCGCACCAGTTACTATTCCCAAATTTAATCTTTACTCCAACTCATCCTTCAAGAATCTCCTAAGTCCTATGGCTACTCGTGCAGACGATATTTTAGGTTGGTTATCCATTGATATTGATACGCGCTCCATGATAATAAAGCGCTATCAAATGCTCATAGTCACTATTTTTATTACTCTGTTTGGCTTGCTTATGGGATTAACCATCCACTATTTTCTCTCCAAGCGTATTTATTTACCTATTTCTCGTTTACGTAGAAGCATGAAACAAATTTTGCGAAATGAATTCGAAACGGAAATAAAAACAACCAGCCCCGGTGAGCTAGGTATTATTGAACAAGGTTGTGCTCATTTGCAAAAAAAATACCTCGAAACAATTCGTGATTTGAATCAACATATTGAAGTAGCCACTGAAGATTTGCAGCAAAGTCTTGAGTTGCTAGAAGAAAAAAATATCGAGCTGTCACTCGAAAAGAAAAAAATAGAAGAAAAAAGTCGACAAAAATCAGAATTTATTGCCAATATGAGCCATGAAATTCGCACACCGATGAACGGAGTAATTGGGTTCACTAATGTTTTACTGGAAAGCAAACTTGATCCATTGCAATTGGATTATGTAAAAACAATAAAAACTTCTGCACAAGATTTATTAGGAATAATTAACGACATTCTTGATTTTTCCAAAATCGATGCAGGAAAACTTCTCCTGGATTGTATTCCATTAAATATTCGTCATTGTATTGATGAAGTCCTTACACTGGCAGCACCGAATGCACATAAAAAAGGAATTGATTTAATACCCATAACCGACATTAATGTGCCTAAAATTGTTTTGGGAGATCCCTTCAGAATAAAACAATTTATCACCAACTTGGTGACTAACGCCGTTAAATTTACAGATCATGGTTATGTGCTGGTTCGCACCAAAGTAGAACAAGAAACAGATAAAGATTATACTTTATGCATCACAATTACTGATACCGGTCTGGGTATTTCTCCCGAAGATCAAAGTAAATTGTTTACAGCATTTAACCAAGCCGATACAAGCATTACGCGACGTTATGGCGGTTCAGGCCTCGGTTTAGTTATTTGCAAAAAACTCTGTGAAGAAATGCATGGTCGGATTACATTTACCAGTGAACTCAATAAAGGCTCTAGCTTTACTGCTCATGTTAAAGTCGAAAAGCTGGTCGCTTATGAAATAGAAAAGAACCAAATACACCCCTTCGCTCATTTCAAAATGTTATGTTTTGACGATAATTCTCTACACTTGGAAGCTCTATGTAATGGCTTGGGTTATTGGGGAATACAATGCGTACCTGTAACCTCGTTAAACCACCTTGAAAAAGCCCTGGAGAATAACAAAGACTGTAAAATTGCTTTTCTCAATATTAATAGAGGCTACGAGCAAAAGATTGCTAAAATTATCTCGGAACATAATTATTTTCCTTATGTATTGATTTCCAAATGGCTCATTAATGATTACACTGCACTTGGTAGTAAAGGCTTTTTATATAAACCAATTAGTATTCAAAAGCTTCAAGATGTTATTGAATCACTTACTAGCCAGGAAAATATTGAAAAACCGATCAATCATGAATTGGATAGCTTAAGGGAACAATTACGTTTTATGCACCCGGATTTGCTTATTGCCGAAGACAACCCCGTCAATAAAATGCTTTTGAACTCTTTATTAGGCACCCATGCAAACATGACTTCAGTTGATGATGGTGAAATGGCTGTATCCGCGTGCCATGAAAAAAAGTATGACTTGATTTTACTTGACTTACAAATGCCGAAAATAAATGGTTTAGAGGCAGCGCAACTCATTCGCCAAAAATCACAACTTAACCACCATACGCCCATAGTCTTAATTAGTGCGAATGGCAGTGATGTGAATAGTATTGATCTGAAGAAAGCAGGCGTGGACTACTGTTTACAAAAACCTATAGATGAAAAACAATTACTCACACAAATTCTTCGTATTACAGAGAAAGCAAAACATGCTGCAATCGATTGGCAATTATGTGTACAAAAAGTATCGGGGAATCAAGCACTTGCAGAAGAGTTTCTTGCACGATTTGTTGAAGAACTTCATAAAAATCGTGAAGAATTTATCCAGTTAATGCATGATAAAAACATTAAAAAATTAGGAGAGGCAGCACATAAACTTCACGGGGCATGTTGTTTTTCTGGTGTACCCACGTTACAGAAAAAAGTAGTTCATGTAGAAAAACTGGCTGTACATGCTGCTTCAATTGAAGAATTGGCTACTCCTTTTGCAGAATTAATTCAAAGTATTGATGCAGTAATTAATGAGTACGAAAATCAGAAAATAAGAATTTAATGATTAACTAGCTCTATGCAACTTCTGCAAAAGATAATGAAGATGAGTAGTAACCTAACCAGGAGAAAGAATGACTGTAAAAAATGCAATATATGCTCAATCAGGTGGTGTAACAGCTGTAATTAATGCCTCAGCTTGCGCTGTAATTCAAACCGCCAAGTTATATCCTCAACACATAGGCAAAGTATATGCGGCCAAAAATGGAATTATTGGTGCTTTAAATGAAGAGCTTATTGATACATCACTTGAAAGTGATGCAGATATTGCCAAATTACTGCAAACTCCTTCTGGAGCATTTGGTTCATGCCGGTACAAACTCAAAAATGATGGTGATGAATATGAACGGCTGATTGAGGTGTTTAAAGCACATAACATCGGTTATTTTTTCTATAATGGTGGTGGCGACTCTCAAGATACAGCACATAAAGTATCGCAATTAGGTGCTAAAATGGGTTACCCAATTACGTGTATTGGAATACCTAAAACAGTAGATAATGATCTGCCTTTCACGGATGCCTGCCCAGGATTTGGCTCAGTTGCCAAATATGTAGCCGTGTCCACTAGAGAAGCTGGTTTTGATGTCGCTTCAATGGCTGCATCATCGACAAAAGTCTTTATTCTTGAAGTAATGGGGCGCCATGCAGGATGGATTGCAGCAGCAAGCGGCTTAGCCAGCCAACAACCGGATGAACCGCCGCATATTATTTTATTACCCGAAGTTCCTTTTCAACAAGCGAAGTTCTTGAGTAAAGTTGATGAATGCGTGAAGACTTATGGTTATTGCGTTGTTGTGGTTTCAGAGGGTATTCGCACTACAGAAGGTAAATTTTTAAGTGAAGCAGGAATTCGTGATGCATTTGGTCATGCCCAATTAGGAGGTGTTGCGCCAATTATTGCGCAGTTAATCAAAACTGAACTGGATTATAAATACCATTGGGCTGTCGCAGATTATTTACAACGTGCTGCGCGTCATATCGCCTCAAGAGTAGATCTGGATCAAGCTTATGCTTTAGGTAAGGCTGCGGTAGAATATGCTATCAAAGGTCATAATGCCATCATGCCTATTATCATTCGCGAACGAGATAAACCTTATCAATGGTCTATTGGCCATGTCCCACTAGCTGATGTTGCCAATCAGGAAAAGGCCATGCCTGCAGAATATATTGCTGCAGATGGAATGGGCATTACTGCTTCCTGCAGACAATATTTATTACCCTTGATTCAAGGTGAAGCCTACCCTGATTATATGAATGGACTACCTGATTATGTTCGTTTAAAGAATCAACTGGTACCTAAAGTGCTTAAATAGTCATAATTGTAGCTGAGTGAAACTTAGCCTTGTAGCCTGGGTGCAGCGCAGCGGAACCCGGGGATTTTTGATATAAATAAAGCCTCTTAATCCTGGGTTCCCGCTGCACTGCACCCAGGCTACAGTATCTAGATTTTCTTCAAACAGTTCCATTGTGATAAAAGAAATCATACCTTTTGAAAAAAATAAAAAAATTGTCTGATTAAATATTCAGGTTAGACAGCCTTACCTGTTAGGCAACCCTTCTATCATCTGCTACAATATTATAAAGGAAAAGAGAGTAAAGACGACTTCAGGACTTCCTTTTCTTGCCATGGCAGGTTGTATCGTTGTTCTGGCTATTAATGAGTTGTAACTTATTTGATAAATGGCATATTTTTTGCTTATTTATCGTTGTACCAATCATTAGGAGCAAATGATGAAAGAAAAAGGCTTTACTTTAATTGAATTAATGATAGTGGTAGCAATAGTCGGTATTCTTGCTGCCATAGCTATCCCGGCGTATCAGGATTACGTCGTCAGAGCGCGGGTAACCGAGGGATTAAGTATTGCTTCTTCAGCAAAAACGACTGTCTCTGAAAATGCAACAACAGGTAACAATGATTTAAGTCAGGGCTGGAGTTTTGCAAACCCAACTGCTAATGTGCAAAACGTTGTTGTTACTGCCGCTACGGGTGTAATCACAATTACCTATACAGCGCTTGCACAAAGTGTGGTTCTTACTTTAACTCCGCAAGCTAATGGAGCTGCTCTTGTTGCTGGAACACCACCAACTGATCCAATTACGTGGGTATGTGCCGTAAATAATGCGGCCAACAACCGATACGTTCCTGCAAACTGTAGAATTTAATTATATTCTTAAAAGCCGCTTCAAGGCGGCTTTTTTATTATGAGTTTTAAATATATTAAGAGTTTAATATGTCACGTAAAAATCGTATTGAAAAATTGCTAAACCAAGAATTAGTTCCTATTTATCTAAATGTCGAGGATGAGTCAGCCAATCATCATGTTCCTGAAGGTGCACAAACTCATTTTAAAATCACTCTGGTTTCTTCACGATTTATTGATTTATCACGAATTGCACGACATAAATTATTAAATCAGTTACTCAAAGGAGAGTTTGAGCTTGGATTACATGCCCTAAGCATGCATTTATTTACTCCAAACGAATGGGAAGTTAGGAACCAAACTGTTTTGCAATCCCCTGTTTGTAAAGGCGGTTTTAATAAAGAAAAAAAAGAGACATAATTTTGTATAAATACAAATTGGTTTAGTTAATTTAAAAGGATTAAAATGAGGTTAGAAACATACAAAGCAAAATTTGTTGAATTTACAGAACAAGCAATGAAACTCTGCAGCAACTACAAATCAAAAGTTGATTTACAAAGAAAAATAATGAGCCTCAGTAGTGAAGCAGTTCAATTTTACCAAACAAATAGCGATCATAAAAAATCTGATTACCAATTAAGAATAGAAGTTTTCCTCAAATTTGATAATGTCTTAAAATCGGTAAAAAAAGATTTTCCACCTCAATTAACGGAGAAAAAAAGAAAATTTTTCTTTACGATTCCGAAACAAATAAAACAATCTAGCTTACAAGAGACGGCACCTCTTTTGGACCACTCAATAACACCAGAATTTTAAAGTATTATTTACATATTTTAGCGATTAAATAGTACTGGAGTTAACCCAGAGCCATCCGAAAACGGTTACACGCAATACAGTAAAAAATAGGTTACTGCATGTAAGCTAAATATATAATTCAGGTTCCGCAGTAATTTTTTTACATAACCGCAACAAAGTTAACACTATGTGATAAAATAAACAGTAACGTCCATCGCCAACTTCCTATATAATGCCTGGCATTTTTAATAAGTCTATTTAATTAATGAACAATTGGTCTTCTGAAAAAATATCCGTATTTGCCTTGGTTTTATTAATTACAGGTGCCATTGACAGCATTAGGAATTTACCAGGCACTGCTTTGTTCGGCTCTTCATTAATTTTTTTCTTTATCTTTTCTGCAATTGTTTTTTTAATTCCTGTGGCTTTAGTATCAGCAGAACTATCGTCCACCTGGTCCGATGAGGAAGGCGGTGTTTATAGTTGGGTCAAACATGCATATGGTGAAAATTTAGCCTTTTTTACTATCTGGCTGCAATGGATCAATACCTTAGTCTGGTATCCAACTATTTTATCTTTTATTGCTGGAGTATTAGCTTATTTAATCAACCCTGAGCTTGCCCAAAATAAATATTATTTGATTACAGTAATTCTCGTTATATTTTGGTCATTAACACTAATCGCTTTATCTGGTTTACGTGCCTCTGCGCATTTTGCAGGTCTTTGCGCCATATTGGGAATGATACTTCCTATGGGGTTTATTATTATTCTTGCACTGATATGGGTCATTAAAGGAAACCCTATAGCAATTGATTTGAGCGTTTCGAATTTACTGCCACACTGGAAAGACAGCCAATCCTGGGTATCACTTACTGCAATTATGACTTCGTTTCTAGGCATGGAGCTCGCAGGAGTACATGTCCGCAATGTACATAATCCGCAAGTCAATTTTCCTCGGGCGATGTTTTTTTCAGTACTGCTTATTTTAACCACAATGATTTTTGGTTCTTTGGCTATTGCTTTTGTTCTGCCAAAAGAGAAAATCAGTCTAATTGACGGAGTACTCCAAGCCTTTAATAACTTTTTCCAGGCATATAACCTGGAATGGCTCTTACCTTTACTTATTGCATTACTCCTTTTAGGAAGTTTAGGCAGCATGATTAATTGGATTATCTCACCCGCAAAAGGTCTGCTTATGGCCGCCAATCATAACTTCTTACCAAAATCCATGTGCCAATTGAACAAACAAGGAGTTGCCTCACGAATTTTAATCACCCAAGCAATTTTGGTTACTTTTTTGTGTAGTGGTTTTCTCTTGTTTCCTAGTGTTAATGCCATATATTGGTTATTTACTGCTTTAAGTACAGAACTCTACATCATGATGTATGTTTTGATGTTTATTGCAGCTTGGAAATTAAAAGATAAATACGCGCATCTTAAGAGACCCTTTGCAATACCAGGGAAAAAAACCGGCTACTATATAACCTGCATTTTGGGTTTATGCGGATGTACTATGACTTTAATTGTAGGCTTCATCCCACCCGTCGAATTTGTGAATTTTGGCAGTGCTGCACATTTTCGTATGGTTTTCTCTATAGGAATTGTAATCATGATGACCCCTGCATTTTTACTGTATTGGCGTAAAAAATACATTACAAAATCATGATGTGTTTTCTTAGGTGAAAACGTTACGTAACCCACAGGATTGAAGGTTTATTCAGATCCCAAATGCAGGATCCGCTGCGTTGTAGCAAGATTACAAAGTTTTCAGGCTAAAATATTCTTATTACAATTTATCCTTTTCTTCCAGTGAAAGCACTCGAGCTTCATGTTCCAACATCACAGGAATATCATCATGAATAGGGAATGCTAATCGGTCAAATTTACAAATAAGTTCTTGCTTTTTTATTAATAACTTCCCTTTACATAAAGGGCATACCAATATTTCCAATAGTTTTTTATCCACAAAACGCTCCTATGATCTTAAGTCACTTTATTTCGTACATATACAGGTTGTGCTTGAGCAGCTACAATAGGTTTTTGCGCAGAAAATTGAGCAACCCGAATCATAGCTGCTGCAGAAGGATAGACTGTTAATTTATCACTTACTTGTGATTTAACTTCTGGAGTAAAATCATCCCAATATGAGTCTATCCCTATTCCTGCAAGAATTACTGATTGCTGTTCAGGGAGACTGAGTTCATGTACTGGAGTAACATGTTCCTTTACTATCCATTGATTTTCAGCAAAATAAGCCCAATACATCTCATGCATCCGTGCATCCAATACAGCCAATACAGGTGAATTGCTCATTTGCATCTGTTGACGAACTGACCAAGCAATCGCAACAAGACTACTCACCGGAATTAAAGGTAAATCATTGGCAAAGGCGAGGCCTTTTGCAATACTGCACGCAATTCGCAAACCGGTAAAACTTCCTGGTCCGCGACCAAACACTATGGCATCCAGCTGACTCATTTGTAAATTAGCACTTACCATCAGCTTATCAATCATAGGTAGAATAAATTGGGCGTGTGTTTTTTGATTACTTTGTTCCTCACAAAGTAACTCTTTTCCAGTAAGCAAGGCTAAACTGGCCATTTCTGTAGATGTATCAATCGCTAACAGTTTCATAATCCAGCTCTAACTCTCTAATAAATTGAAGTACCTTGTGCTCATCACGAGTTTTTGGTAACTGAGGCAAACTCGCTAAGATACGTCCACCATAATCTCTGCTGGTTAAACGGGGATCGGCTATCATTAAAACACCTTTATCCGTATTATCCCGAATTAAACGCCCTACTCCTTGCTTTAAAGCAATCACTGCCCCAGGCAAAGATAATTCATCAAACCCCGATAAACCTTTTTCTTTAAAATAAGCCATTCTACCTCGAATTACAGGGTCAACTGGGCTGGAGAAAGGCAATTTATCAATAATAACACAAGAAAGAGCTTCTCCTTTAACATCTACTCCTTCCCAAAAAGTTGCAGTTCCCAATAAAACAGCATTGCCTAGTTGCCTAAAACGCTCAAGTAAAATGGGTTTTGCCTCAGTTCCCTGAATCAATAAAGGATAGTTTAAAATGTTGATCATCATTTGGGCAACTTGTTTTAACGCTTTATGGCTAGTAAATAGAAAAAAGCAACGCCCACCTAAAGCTTCAATTAAAGGAATAGCTCGAGATACTAATAATTCATAATAAGTGGAATCTTTGGGATCAGGTAAACCTCTTGGCAAATACAGCAACGCTTGTTGCCGATAATCAAAAGGACTGGGCAATAATAAAGTTTTTGCCTCATACAATCCTAATGGTTTACAAAAACAATCAAAAGAGTCAGCAATAGTTAAGGTTGCAGAAGTAAAAATATAAGTACACTCTTGACGCTTGAGTACACCACTGAACGTTTCAGCAACATCATACGGTGTAATATGAAAAACTAAAGTATGTTTAAAGCGCTCTAGCCAACGTATTTTATTATTACTTTCTTGAGTAAAGAACAATAAAACTCTGGCAAACTCCATCAATCGTTCTTTGCAACGCGCAAGCCCAGGAAATTCAGCAAGCGATAATTCGCTAAAACATGCCATGACTTCGTCTTTTAATGTCAACCAATTATTCCAAACATGCATAAAGGATTTGTTATACTTTATTGGCTCCCAACTAAACCGGTCATCAGCTTCAGGTAAACTACTTAATAGTTCATCCATCAACTTGTCTGCTTTATGGCTTAAAGCTTTTAAGGGTTGATTTGCAAGGTCTACAGCAGGCCATTCTTTAATAAGATCATCCAATAAATCACGAAACTGACGCGTTCCAATACGTTCACCATTAAAATGAGTTGCTGTTTCAGCAAGTTGATGAGCCTCATCAAAAATAACCACGTCAACACCAGGCAATAATTCTCCAAATCCTTCTTCTTTCAAACGTGAATCAGCAAAAAAAAGATGATGATTAATGACGACTATATCAGCATCTAACGCACGTTTGCGTGCCTTAAGTAGAAAGCATGTTTCATGATCAGGACATTCAGTACCTAGGCAATTATCTATCGTTGAGGTCACATAATGCCAAACCGGAGAATCTTCATTAAGTTCAGGCAACTCCGATCGGTCACCATTTTTCATTTGCGACAATTTACTGCGTACGTGAGCTACTTCATGGGCACATTGCGGACTTTGAAATTGTCCTTCTTCGGAATGCAATACAACACGATAGTGACAAATATAGTTGGATCTTCCTTTTAAATTTTGTATGCGAACAGATAATCCCAAAGCCCGGACTAACGTAGGTAAGTCTTTTTGATACAGTTGATCTTGTAACGTTTTGGTTGCTGTAGAAATCAGGGTTTTTTTTCCACTTAATAAACAAGGAAGTAAATAGGCAAAAGTCTTGCCTGTTCCTGTACCTGCTTCGGCAATTAAAGTTGATTTTTCTTCGATTGCTGCGGCAATTGCAACGGCTAAATCGGACTGTGGCTTGCGCGCCACAAACCCAGGAATAGCAGTGGAAAGTCGTCCTTTCTCACTAAGAATTCGCCGACACGATTCAGCGAGTGAAGTGATGTCTACCACTCTTTCTGCAAATGTTGAAGTTTATCCTTAACTTCTTCCCAATCTTTGGCATCAGGCGGAGCATCTTTTTTCGCGGTAATGTTAGGCCATGTTTTAGCAAGCTCAGCATTTAATTCTTTAAATTGCTGCTGCTCAGATGTTAAATCATCTTCAGAGACAATTGCATTAACAGGACATTCCGGCTCACACAATGCACAATCGATGCATTCATCAGGATGAATCGCCAGAAAATTCGGCCCTTCATAAAAGCAATCAACAGGGCATACTTCTACACAATCAGTGTACTTACACTTAATACAACTTTCTGTTACTACAAAAGTCATGATAAACCTTTCTTAGGCTGGAAATAGTAAATATTAAATCATAAAACAGACCACTTAAGATAGTGGTTTTCTTAGGAATTACATCATCTAAACCTGTCTTCTCAAGTTAAAACGACTTCGTGCTCGTAGCTAAAAAATGAAAACGATTGAATGCTGCAATTATTCATTTTTTATTCAAATACACTTCTTGAAAGATAAATGGGTCTATGTTTTAATTTTATGCATTTTTAAAATTACTGATGCGAGTGAATGTTTAAAATATTTCTGCTGTTTTGTTTCCCACAGCTTATCAATGGAAATAAAGTCTCAGTAGCGAAAATAATTGTCAACTTTTAAGATGACATCGATACCCATTTTCTGATTTTTGACGTTGGAGTAGTACCATGGGATTAACAGTAATACCGATTAATGTAAAGCAGCGGAGGCTAATACGCCAAATACATGCATTTAATAAAATACCTGATGAAGATGTAGTCCAGCGTTTATTCTACTTACAGAAAATCAATTATCATATTAATTCAATACCTATATTTGAAGGAGAATTTAAATGGCTTGCTGCAAGAGGACTTGAAAGTTGGCAAGCTCATCTAGAGATGCATGGAATAAATCCTGACGGCTCGTTCCTTTTTAAAGGGATTCAATTTGCAAAAGCTGTTGCGCAGGTACCAGCGTCCCTCATATCATCTAGAATAAAAGATAAAGTAGAAGGAAAGGATATCTATCAATTAATGCAAGAACGAGATGCATTATTAAAAAGCGCGAGTCCTTTTGATGAAATAAGAGAACAATTCTTGGCCATAAACGCGCGCCTTAGTATGTTGGCTGAAAAAGATAATATTCTAAAAAAGAATCTGGATGAACATGCTCAAATTCTGAGTTTAGCCAAAGAAAAAATCAGTGCAATTAAAGGTGAAAGTGATTTAAGTAGCTCTGACTATAAGACAGAAGTTCTAGGCAAAAAACAAGTCAATAATTTTAATTTTAAATTCAGAATGAGAGGTTGGAAAAAAACTCTTGTTTTTCGGGTAGAAGATCGAAATGATTTGAGCTTTGAACAAGATCTGCACTCTTATCCCGTATCCAAATATTTCGCTAATGACGTCGCTTTATTTATGATGCAATTCAAAAGTGAAGACCATAAGGAAATTGAATTTAAACCTGTAGTTTTAAGTCAATTTGCCAATCAGGGAAGTTTATTAGATATTGCAAAAAAACTGAGAGGGAAGCCACAACAAAAAATCGCGGCCAGAACAAAATATTACTTCAATCAGATTAATGATTTTTGTCTCAAACTCAAAGAAGCAAATGCCTATCATCCTGATATTAAATTAAGTAATTTTTTGGTGCATAACCATAAATTACTGGTAAGTGATCGAAAAACATTCGTACGCTCTCCAAGACCACTTGCCAGTATGCTACGAAGCAGTCCACGCTATGCTCCACCTCAATATCTCGCTTGTCTTGATGAAGAGTGTGAGGATTACATTACTAAAGCGTACACTACTCAAATCGACGTAGAACAACTGATGTCCTACCAAATGGGCAAGGCGCTCAGAGAATTCCTTATCGTAACTCAACTGGGTGAAATACCTGAGCAATCCGATGAGGAGCATAGAACTGTACTCGCTCATTTTGAAAAGCCAAGTCGTGTCATTATCAATTTATCCATGCTCGTTGAAGAGCTAACCCGTTACGAGGAAGGGAAAAGGCTTACAATAGAACAGTTCCAGAGATTACTTCCCTATATTAATCAGAATATCGATGATTTCTATAGACAACTTGAAAAAGAACTACCTGCCAAAAATCTAGGAATTGAACGTGAATTAAATGAAATTGAGCAACTCTTACATAACAATAGGCTCAAAGGTATAAACTTCTTGGAACAAGCAAACATAATTTTTACTGTCGTTTCAGAACAAAATT
Source organism: Legionella tucsonensis (assembly GCF_001468035.1). Taxonomy (GTDB): domain Bacteria; phylum Pseudomonadota; class Gammaproteobacteria; order Legionellales; family Legionellaceae; genus Legionella; species Legionella tucsonensis. Next base: position 962,677 of record NZ_LNZA01000001.1, on the reverse strand, counting down.
CTAAAGAACCTCGCTTCAATCGAATGGCTGAACAGTTAGCGGTAAAGTGTTATCAAGAATGCTCAGAAAGTTATTTTTACCAAATTTCCAAGGAAATTGAAACCGCACTTTTAACAAAAGATTGGAGTTCTGCAAGTTGGTGGAGACGAGTAGTCCATACCTTATCTTTTGGTTTTTTCAGAGTAGAAAGAGTAACTACTGCGAATAATATAGAGATTTCATTGAATTTTAATGATCAAGAATTCCGGACACATTTTATTCAAATGGAGTTTTTACCTGCAACAACTCTGGATAGTCTGGGCGCCAGTGAAGCAAATAACTTTAAAGATTATTTTCAAGCACATTTAGATGAAATCAGAGCTCTAAACGATACTGACTCAAATAGCGAAGAAAGCGGAGAAGAAGAACCAGTTGATATATCAGAAAAACAAAACAATCCAATTGAGGCAGCCAGTACCCTTCCCCCAAAAAAATGTGCAAAAAAATCACAGGAAGAGCTTCTGTCAACTGATACGATCGTAGTTAAAAATAACGACACTAAAAAATCAGGAAAAGCAATATCCTCCTCTAAAACATCTGCTCATGAAGAATCACCCCCTAAGCAGCATAAAACTACTTCTCAAACCCATACAAAGCCGAAGCACAAGAAGAGAACATCCGTTGACCTTAAAGAAAACTATAGATTTTTCGCAGAACTTGCCAAGGGCACCAAAAATGATGACCCGAAGGTTAGGAAAAGATCAATACGTCGAGTGGGCAGTACGCTCTTTAGAGGCGAGAAAAGCTCGCATTACACTAAAGCTCAGGATATTTTTAAACAACCTACAGTACCCCAGGAAAAAGTCAGTCACAGGTAAATTTAACCACCAGGTAATACAATAAAATAATGGGCTCGGGGAAGAGCCCCAACAGCTCAAAATTACTCTTTATCTTCAACTAAAAAGTAATTAAGTACTTTACGTGATTGTGTCTTCTTCTCCGGGTTTACTTAATTACTTCTAAAACCTGTACAGTATGAGCCCCGTATTTAAGATTACTTATTTTATATTTTTATATGGAAAAAGTGTAAATTTTTCGTAAAAAAAAATCAATTCATTCAATTAATCAACAATTAGTATTCTCTATGGTCTACAAATATTAATAGTAATGTAAAAAAGAGATTAAAATGGGTAGATTAAAAGTGTTCACTAATTTGGCTAATCGAATAAAAAAGGTAGTAGGAAAAAAAGAAGGATCAACTCACATCACCCCTGAAGAAATAAGAGATGTAAGTTCATACGTCAAGATGGAATCAGTTTTGCATACTGAGAGGAAGAAAGGAACAGTTAGGCCTCAAAAATCTGATCTAATAGATGATATAGGAAAAATTAGAACTGCTTTTCAACTTTATAATGGCGCTAAAAATCGTATAAGGCTCCATGATGGCGGTATAAAAGATAAAGATTCCGGATATCTTGGTGATGAAAAAAAAACCATGAAAAACGAAGCACTGAAAATAACAGCTCAGTTAGAGGATAAAGGTTGGAAGAAGTATTTTGAAATGCCATATCAGCAAGCGTTGGCAGCGATTGATGAAGACAAAAGTATGCCCCAAAAAGTGAGTAACAATTTAAAAGAGCTTTGCAAAGAGTACGGTTCTGATTTTAAAAATTTTAAAAACGAACTTCAGAGTGAAACATTTAAAGTACCAGAAGAAAATAACTCTATTACTGCCCCCACTTTTTAAATGAAGTAAAGTCTATATACAGAGCTTCTTAACAGTAAGTTTTTATGCCCTTTCTTTCAGAAAGACTGATCATTTGACTCAATGTGTCAATTAAATCATCTCAGAAACTCCTATTTTATATGCTACTCAATGAAAAGATTATAATTTCATATAGTTTTCATCTGTACTCGCATTGATTATTATACGGAAATCCCTAATGTACTTTTTGACCAAAAGCATAAAAATTGTCTATATTTATAAACAGGTCAAATTGGTTTTATAAGGACATAACCAATGGAGTTGGAGCAAAAAAACAGGATTATTAAACGTTTTTTGAAAGAAAAAAGTGAGAATCCTGTTGCAGTGGAACTGAAGAACGAAGAGCTGACGATTTATGCTGATCTTCATAAGTTACTCGATCATATTGATCTCCATCAAAATGGCTTATTTGACCTGGAAACTCTGGAAACGGATCCAAACCAGTGGCGAGAATTTTGTAGCATTATTAAATACGCTTCTACTTTTGAAAAAGAAGGCTCTCCTCCTCTGCTAAAGGGGATTGATCTTAAAAAAGCAGAAGAAGGAATACGATATACATTGAATGCACATGAAATTATTCGATTACCCAAAGATGATTACTATGAACGCCCGACCAATATACCCCAAGATATTGATACCCAGTTAGATGAGTTAATAATTAACAGCAGAACAAAACTGTATGCACTGACACAAACCTTTCAGGAGGCCCAGCCTTTTGATGCATCCAACTCAGCACAAGTCACCTCGCAGATTCAACACCTGCAAGAAGGTATGGCACGATTGTCGAATAATGATTTAGAAAGAGAGAACATAGAAAAAAGATTAAATATCTTCTTGGATCTCAATAAAATCAATGAATTAAAACGAATTAATATTCCACAAGACAATGGCTCAATCCTCTTCTATTGTATCTTACAAGAAAATGTGGGCGGAGTGACAGAAAAAATCTCATTAATCAGTCTGGAAAGTGTAAAAAAACAGTTACATCGTTTATGTGAACGTGCAGAAGGTCTGAACATCGAGAATTACCATACTGAAAGAGAACAATATAAACTCAGCACCCAAGCCATTATTAAATTACCCAAACATGGAAATATTAAAGAAGTTCAACATGAAGCCTTGGCACTCAATATTTCTCGATTAATGGGATTAGATACGGCTGCTGCAACTACAATTTCTCATAATGGACATCCAGGATTATTTATACCTTTTGAAGAGATACGTTTACTGAATGAGTTTTCTTTAGGGAAAACATTTTATGCATGGCTCGCGGGAAAAACCTATACCCACTATTCAACGATTAAAACCCTAGGTGAAGGAATACAATCAGATTACTTTATCGAAGATTTTGGCAAGGTACTTGGTTTACTTTATCTATGTAGTGATACTGATGCAATTGGGGGAAATTGCCAAAATAAAGCATTAAGGAATGCAAAATCACTTTTTATCTTTGACCAATCACTCATGGATACTGATAGTTTTATTCTTGATTCACGATTGTGTCTCATACCCGGCGATTTTATTAGAAAGCATACTCGTCATGGCTTGGGACGCAATCGCACCATCATTGAAGATTCATCCATGTACTCTAAATTTGAAAGCATCATGCAATTGCGCTCTATTGGAGATAAAATTATCCAATATATCAATCACATTGCATGGCAACATCACCAACAAGCATCTCGAATTAAACGCCAATTTAAAAAACATCTTAGTACCGAAAAGCAAGGCCAATTAACTTCTGAGTTAAGTGATCTGATGGTTCTTGAAAAAGATGCAGAAACCCTGCAAACAAGAGTATTAGAACGTCTTGAAGCAATTGATAATATACTTCCTCAAACAACAGGCGACGTCAACTCCCTCGAAATAAGACAAGCCTTAATTTTTGAAAAACTCTTGCATAATCCTATATTATTTAGCGACGACGGCCGAGCCTTTAAATATCCGTGGACTCACAGACAGCAAAATAAAGTTAAAAAAGTAGAGGATCTTGGGAATGGCTTGATACAACTGACTTTTAGTGACAAAGTCTCTTTGCCCATGCTTGATTTTATTAAACGACGAAGTGGAGTTGACTCAATTCTCAGTACCTCAACCAAGACTGTAACCCTAAATAAAGTGCACTTTGCAGTATTGCGAGAAGACACACTCCATCCTGAGCATCAATTAGTCCTGGAACCTACTACAAACTATTTGGATCTGGCTGATTTGGGAGTAATCAGGGATGCTTATAATATGGGAAATAGAACCTATATTATGAATACAATCACACGCTATTGTAAAAAGATGAAGTGCGATACAGCTTCTACTGATGAAAAATTGAAATGCATCATTGAAACTGAAGAGCGACTTAGAGAGCTTATTATTACAGCCCGTGATAGAGGTTTTGGCATGCACGTCATTAAAAAATTCTTTTTTGATGCACAACAACAATTACAAAAAATGATTTCTCCTTTGAAATTCCCGATGAGGTTGAATGATGCTTTTACCGCTGCTTTAAAACTTGATAGAGTATCTGAGTTTAATGCCGTAGTATTGGAAGCAATAAAGCACGATAAAATTACCGATCAACAATTCACCAGCTTTTTGAATAAGTGCGTACTCCAAGCAAGTGCTGCAACAAACTACTTGCAAGCACAAGAAAAAAGCCAAGAACTATCCGATACTGCGAAAAATGTAATACATCAACTAGAAACATTTTCCACGTCTTGGAGTCAATTTCTAGCAACAAGTATACGGCAAAAAGGATTGAGTCAGACCGAGCCCATAGTTATCACTAAAACAATACAAGAGAGGGAAGAGGATGGGTGGGTAATAAAGTTATCCCCTAATTCATCGATATTGGACATGATACAAGAGGAACAAATAGGAATATCATGCAAATAATAAGTCTAAGTGACTTGTTCACTAAATGCAGTTAATGGAGCCACTATGCCTATACATGAGAGACGTCAACATTTTCGGGTAGAAGATCATATCTATTTTAACTACCGAACTATGGAGCCTGGAGAGCTGTGTCCTGATCGCGCAGTTGTGGATCAACTTTTAGGCAAAAATGGACAAAGATATCTTGAGGCAGCACATTATTTTCAAGAAATTGATTATGAACTGGCTGAACTCACCCAAGTTATTGCTCTTAAAGAACCAACAATAGCGCATTATCTTAACCTTTTAAATGCAAAAATAGATTATTTATCCCGACAAATGCTGATGACGAACACCATTCAGTTACGTAAAGTCAATATTAGTCTAGGTGGAATGGCATTTAAAACGCCCGACCTAATTAAAGAAAAAACCCTGATAAAATTGGTAATCTATACTAAACCCAAAATGATTCCCATAATTGTAGAGGGTACTGTAGTCTACAGCCAATATCAAAGTGAGCATAATTACCGCACGGCAGTACAGTTTAACGGATTAACAACAGAGCAGGAGCAAATTCTTTCCCAACATATTTTATTGGCTCAGGCAAAACATCGTTCAGACTAAAAATAAAAGTAATTTTAAGTACAAAATTGCCAAATAACACGTAAACTATACTCCATTTATGATGTTGGAACTAAGAGGCAAAACATGACTAGAATAGTATATTGCTGTAAATTAAAACAAGATGCCGAAGGTTTATTAAAACCACCCTTCCCCGGCGCATTTGGAGACCGGATTTATAATGAAGTATCAAAACAAGCCTGGAACATGTGGCTAAGCCATCAAACCATGCTCATCAATGAATACCGCCTGAATTTGATGGAAGCTAAAGCCCGCGAGTTTTTAAAAGAAGAAATGCAAAAGTATTTTTTTGGTGAAGGCTCTGAAAAACCATCAGGCTACTCTCCTGAATAAATCAAGAATAAGACTTTGCAAAAGATTATAAAATAGCACGCAATAGTCCCGTGCATAAAACTCTGAAGAAAGGTCATAAAATTTAAACAGGTTTTATTATTAAATATTGAATTTTTATGACCCTACTACATATGCGCTTTAAGTATTGCATTGCTTATAGCCACTACGTACTATGCTTTATGCACGCGCAATCCAGGAAGTAAATTGTATACTTCCTAAAGTTTGAAATAAATTTAACACAATAGAAAAATAACCTTCCATTTTGAATTTAATTATGCAAAAAAGACTGTTAAATACTAAAATCATGATAAAAATTAACAGACCACTCATAAAAAAAACTATGATTTTAAAAAACGCATAAGAAAAATATGCAAGATATAATCGCGTTGAATTGAAAAACATTTTTTTTTAAAAAAAAATGCATTCAACACTTGACTCAAAACGCTTCTCGGAGTCTAATAGCAACCCTCGGGGCCAGATAGCTCAGTCGGTAGAGCAGAGGACTGAAAATCCTCGTGTCGGCAGTTCGATTCTGCCTCTGGCCACCATGAGAATCAATGAATTAGGGTGAATTTCCGAGACTTCAAAATTTCCATGTAGACATAATGTTATCCGAACCCCAAAAACCGGTTCTTTCCCATTTAAGGGGGCAGCTATAATCACCCGCAGAGCACCATAACACGTACTCTATAACTTAGACAATTGGGTTCAGCGTACCAAACACTACCACTGACAATTAGGGTTGACCACATTCCACGAATTCAACCCATAAATCTAAATAAGACAACAAGCCTATCTCTTATAGACTGGTTGAGTAGGATTGACTAACCTTCGCAAGTTCTTGAGATGTTGAAATTAGCTCGAGCTTTTCAGTTGCAAGCTTAATCCAAGCATCACCAATACAGTTTATTGTCATAATCTTAGCAGCCCAACCAGCAATCAACATCATATATGCTGATAATTCTCCTCCAGAAACCATACGATAATTTTTCGCTGCTGTAAGAAATGTTTTATATTCTGCTGGGTTATCAATTAAGTTTTCTGTCCTTTTCATCAAATCAATCGATTCTTCAGATGAAAGCTGTTCATTTTCTAGTAATTTAGCAACTAACTCGATCATCTCGTTGCAAGCCTTTTTAAAATCAATAGGATAGTCAAGATGTTGTGATAATTTTGTTTCGATATTTTGATGAAGCTGACGTAATGATTTAAATAAATCATTTTTCATGATACTTTTTATAGAATTAAAAATATATTGCTCTAAATTCTTCTCAGCATCAGGAGTACGATTTTCACCACCTAAAAACATTACTTGCTTTACAACATTTGCAGCATCAAATTGATGACGGCCTACTTTTCCCAAAGGATAATTATTAAAATCGTAACCTTTATCATAGTTTCGGACCTGAAGATTGTCTGATAAAAATAGATAATCCATGTCATCACTAGTAGCATATGCATCCCAATTTAACTTCAAGCGTAACAGAAATTTTTCATTAAAATTATGAGCTATTTCTTGGGCTAAATAAGGACATTGGCTTGTAATAAATTCTAAAGGGGCTGTCGTTGATGTAGAGGTATAAAAAGAAACTAGCTTTTTAGCTTCAGACTCAATCGACATAAGTTCCAATTTAAAATAAAACGCCGTCATTACATCATTTTTTTGATAAGATAACCGTTTCTTAGCATCGCCAATATTATTCTTTGCGGCATAATGCAGTATCAATCGAGGCATGCAATCATTTGAGTGGATATCAATTTTCTTGTATCGATTATAGATAGCCTCCATTTGATCTTTTGGCGGTTCAGAAATAAAAGATAACGTTACAAATTCTATAATATCTTTAGCTCCACCAAGATGAGATAATGGTATTGCGTCGCCAAATCCACCTGATTTAGCTTCATTAGTATTTCCTGTGAGCCTTAAACCTAAATTACTTTTAGCTAAAGGTACGAGATCTTGTGAGGTAAATAATGGCACATATGCTCCAATATAATATATCTTTGATTAAAAAATGTGATATTACTAGAAAATAGATTTATGTGGAATTATGATCAGTTAAGTTGAAAAGCTGACTGAAACCTGGAAACTAAAGATCAAAATAGAAAAATTGATTGATTTTTAGACTGATCATTTTTGGAGACCCCCTAACCAGAACCCCTATATCACTCAATTAGAACAAAAAATATCGCTCTTGGTCTCACAAAATATCCTGACTTAATGCTTGTAGACATATATGGCTATATCGATTTTTATGAACTAAAGTGCAGTAATACTAAGTTGCTACAGTATGATAAGAACCATAAAACCTATTACTGGTCCCCAAGAAATGTCGATGGCGATTGCTCAAACATCAGATTATTTACAAAAGGCGAAAGAAAATGGACCTTCTTTCTCTCAAACCATCAAAAATGCAACCAGCATCGATGGTGATAGAGGATTGGAAATTAACATTATCAATCCAAGAGCAATTATAGTAGCGGGAGCCTCAACTGACCTTAAAAAATAGCCATAAGAAATCAATTCAAGAGTCTTTGAGAAAGCCTCAAAGACATTGAGTTTTGCTGTATGACGAACTACTTCAAAGACTACAAAATCTTCTAGAAAATATAAAGATAAAATGAAAGATACAAAAAACAACCCAAATAAATGCTGTGGGGAATTTGCGTATTTGGGTACGACACTTTTATACATCGCAGGACATTTGTAGTGTTTCCCGAGATACAATTTAATTTAAAATCAATTAGTTAATTCTCAAGTAGGTGACTGAAAATCCTCGTGTCGGCAGTTCGATTCTGCCTCTGGCCACCATGAGAATCAACGACTTACGGTGAATTTCCGAGATTTCAAAATTTCCATGTAGACGCAATGTAGACAGATTATAAAAACGAAGCTAATTGAGTAGTCCTCATTAATCAGTATCTAAGTAAAACTGCCCAGCTCTACCCCATTTAAGGGGGCAGTTTTAATCATCCGCAGAGCACCCTAACACGCACTCTATAATTTTCAAAATTTCTAAAACCATAAGCCCTTCGCTGAATGAGTTTCATTTTGCGATGAAAGTCTTCTGTTATTCCATTAGATTTACTAAAACGTCACATTCTGGCAACTTCATCTTTCCAAGCACAGAGTGTTCTACCTAAAGAGGCTAGTGCCTTAAATGCACTTTGTTTTAACTCAGAAAGCATATCTAAGAAAGTAGGTATTATCATACGGCACTCATTTTGCGTTAACGCCCTTTTTATTAATAGTGAGTGCAGCTGTTGCTGAAATTGATAAGTGGACTCTATTGCAGGATTTTTTCATTTAATTCTTATGAATTAAAATATCATAAATGACGGTGAACACATGGTGAATTAAGTGGTGAAAGAAAATTCCTCTACTCCCCTGAATTAGAAACTAATACTTCACCACTCATGCACCAAAAGTTCACCAAGAAAATAGGGTATTTAAATAATTTTATCTTACCATTGTTTCAGTTTGTGTTTAGATGGGGGTTGTTAATCTTGGAAATTTCGGGATAACATATTGGATAATTCGGGATAACAATCTGGATTTTTCGGAATAAACAACGATATACTTTATCAATTATATTAATTAAGTCCCAAATTATCAGGCGATAAAATGTTTGAAAGAAAATTAACTGCTATTGTTATTGAATTGTTAAAAGAGTTTCGAATCGTTTATCTTACCGGACCACGTCAGGCAGGAAAAACAACGTTAACAAAATCGATTTCACCTGATTGCGGACTTGAGTACATTTCATTTGATAATCAAAATATACTTCAATCAGCTCAAAACGATCCAATTGGCTTTATAGATTCTTTTAAAAATAAAAAACTGATATTAGATGAGTTTCAATATATCCCAGAATTAATCCCAGCAATAAAACAAGCATCAGATAATCTTCCTGCCACTGAAAAAGGTAAATTTCTTTTAACTGGTTCTGCTGATATTTTCAGATCAGGAAAAACACAGGAAGCTTTACCAGGCCACATGGCTAGACTTGAACTTTATCCCCTTTCCTTATCGGAGAAATTTAATACGCAAAACAACATCATCGATTTATTATGTAACCAAAACTTTAATATTAATCTGTTAGAGAGTTTCAGCCATCAACAATTGGCTGATTTGATCCTTCAAGGTGGCTATCCTGAAGTCCAAGATAAAAGTCCAAGGGGTAAACAAATTTGGTATGATTCTTATCTCGAGGGTCGCTTATTTAAAGACTTTGAAACATTATATGCTGCTCGAGGTGACTATCGTTCCAAACTGAAATCATTAGCACCTTATCTGGCAGGGCTTGCTGGTAATCTAATTAAGTATTCAAATATTTCGAATGATCTTGGCCAAGAAGACAAACTTATAAAAGCATACATAGAGATTCTTGAATTAATGTTCATAATTAAAATCGTTCCCGCATACTTAAAAAACAAGGCTAAACGGCAAGCGATTACCATGCCAAAACTTCAAATGATTGATACCGGTCTGGCATGTAGTCTTCTCGGTATTAAGAATGATGATCAATTAATAAATAGTTCTTTTTTTGGCGGACTTTTAGAAAATCTGATTTTCATGGAATTATTAAAACAAAATGGTTGGTCAAATGAACAGGTTGAGCTTTTCCACTTTCGAGATAAATATAAGAATGAAGTGGATATAGTCTTAGAGCGAGATAATAATCAAATTATCGGAATCGAAGTTAAGGCTTCTGCTACTATAAAGCAACATGATTTTAAAGGACTAATCAAACTGGCAGAATTCAATCCAGCAAAATTTCAATATGGAATTGTCTTTTATTCTGGCAAAGAAGTATTACCTTTCCCACAAAATAATATTCAATTATATGCTCTACCAATCGGTTTATTTTTAAAATAATTACTCTCCGAAGAGGCTTCATATACCGTCTAATAGCTATTACTAAACAAACTATCGAGTAATCCTCGGTAGTTGACTATGGTACTTCTACATCACAAGACATCTGACTAACTAAAAAATCCCTGATTCGTTGCATAGGCTTTCGTAAACGTTCCACATCACGCATGATATACCCTGCAGTTACATCATTAGTCATCTTATGATTTAACAAACGCTTTAAGGCATAAGCAGGTAAATCTAAACTCTCTGTAGTTGTGGCAAATGTTCTTCTTAGATCATGTACTGTAAATGGTATGCCCGATAATTCCGCTACTTTTAACATAGCTTTTCTTGGCTCCATAATATGACCGCTTTGACTTGGTGCTGGAAAGACAAATTCACTAATTTTAAATTGTTTTCTACGCCACAGCAATTCATACAGAAAATCGGTCATAGGTAATGTATGGATTTCTCGATTCTTTGTATCTTGCACAGTAAAAGTTTTAGCTTTGAAATCTACATCATTCCAACGCAAAGAGGCCGCTTCCATTCTCCGTAATCCAGTAAACAGAATTAATAAAAAGTAATCTTTCCACATCATGGCTTGTGGATAATCATTCTGTTCCCCTAAACGGGTTAATCCTTCATGCCATGCAGCGAGTTGATGGCTTTTAATTACTGTACTCTTACGATCCACTCGAAACCAACTGAGATGCCACTGGAGCTCCTGGATATGAGAAAGATCAAAGAGGTTCTACGGTTAAAATACAATTGCGGATTAAGTAATGTAAAATAGCACTAAGCTGCAATATCTCATGGGAATCAGTACGTCTGTATTTGTTATGTGCATCAGCTGCTGGCTTGAGTTGGTCTGTGCCTGAAACATTGCACAGACCTGTAAGAGCCAAATAATTTGGCTTGTGAAGTAAGAGAATCATATATATCAAGAGAACGGAAAATCATATGAGATTGAATCTTATGCACCTTATATCGCTGCAACTTCTCTTTGGTTAAGATAAATGTCGGCCGAACTTAGTCCAAACGCATTTCCACTTTAATAGGAGCCATTATTTTTTCCATAGATTCATTTTTAGACAAAGAGTCTCGAATCACCCTGAAATTTATATGGCTCGGCTGACTAAATACATCAATAATTTCCAGAGTATTATGGCTATGATTCCTTTCATCTGATTTATTTATCCTATCCTTGATTTGAATAATAGCCGCGGCAATTTTTTTATCATCTGAATAATCAATATCCTCCATTATATTGCGTATTTCTTGAATAATAGTAGGAATATTACCATCTTGTCCTTTCATTAAATTATCATTATTTAATACCGCGTTAACAGCGAAAATGTTTTCCTCTCTCTCACTAGTAGGGATTCTAATAATATTACTCCTAGCTTTTAATTTATCCGGAAGAGTAGTAGGTGGAGATAAAGTGGAAGTCACTGTAGTTTCTTCTATTTGAGGCATACTTAATGCAGTTGGGGTTGTAATATTATAAATAGGCTTTTCAGTCTCTTGAGATAAAGACAAGTCGCTTTTTGCTTCATTCGCTATAATTTTTTCTAATTTGTTAATTTCCAATTCAATTTCGTCTAAATCTTGGGGAAGGTTTTGTAAGGCAATTAATGCTTCTTCGCTTAACTCCTCCGTCAAATTATCTGGTCCGGACTCGTATTTCTCTGATCTGTCGAATTTAGGTTGCTCCATTTCTTTACAAACTTTGGCAATATCTAAAAACTTAGAATATACTTTTTTTGTATCGATTCTCAAAAGTTTATCATTTGGCTTTCTAGTTTCATCATTAAACTCTCTAAACTCTTTAATAATTTGATCTATGACTAGAGGATTTTGATTAATATATTGCCTAAATTCAGGGATAGCTATTAGTGTTGTTGTTAATAGGAAAGTTCTTTCAATTTTATCTGCAACAAGTTGTTTTCTTAATGCCTCCGAACTAACGGTTGCTTTTGCTATTTCCATGTAATTAAGGTCATCAATAAGAATGCGTTTCAGAAAACTATAGTATTTTTGTGAAATAAAATGTTCATTATGAACTAATTCATCAACATCTAATAATTTTTTTGGATATTCATGGACAAAGCTTGCCGGGCCTGCGTCTTTTAATCTTGGGAAGTTAATTATATCATGAGCAGTAATAATAAATTGACTTTTAGCAGGAATGTCTCTTTGCTGGGATAAAACAGGATATGTACTTTCACCATGATCTATTTTAACCGAAATTATTTCACCTTCCTTATTGCGTCCAAACCCAAAATTTTCTGCGTTTAAATCATTTTCTTCTTCGCAATAAGCTGCAACTAAAATTTGCGGAAACTTGAGTTTAATAAAATCTTCTGTGCTAACTCCCATCTTGTTATTCTGTTTATAGTAGCTGTAAAAAGATAAATACTCAGGAATAAGTTTTGAAATAACAGCAATGGTGACATTTGAATCATCATGAACTCCCCTCACTTTTGCAGCATGTTCTCCGAGTAGCATGCGATAACATAAGCCATTAAAAGCTTCTATTTCACCAAAGTTAGAATCGAGGGCTTCTTTGTATACATAAGAACGCTGAGAATGTTTTTTGTCCTCTTTTCTCTTAACAATAGATATTTCAGAGGTAGACTTTACTATCTCATTAGATTCCTGTTGTTTTTTGAATAAGCCTCCACTCTTACTTTTATAAGGCTTCTTTCTATGTTTCATTTTATGCGCATTATGTAGCGTATCCTTATATAATTATATTAGGTAATGTCCAAATTTCCATGTTATGTCCCAAGAAGACAAAAGACCCTCCGCTACCTTTAGCAGACTTAATCCAAGTTGCAATGAAATACCATCCTAATTGCAGCGAGCTTATTTCATCCTGGAGTAATTTATTTAAAACCCTTTCTCAATGTGCGACACCAAAAATGCTTAGTCTTCCATATCACTCCAACCCAACAAAAGATATCTTTTCTCGGCACTTTAATCATCTTTTGATTGCAGAATCAAAGAGTTAGATTACTATAATCCGATTAAAGTGCCCCTACATTTAGGGATAGAGCCGTCATTTGGGGACGCGAATTAAAATGACCAATACGTACTGGGGCGGTTTAATAGATTTTTACCTCCATTTAAGTAAATTATCTCTTATCTGGAGTGTACAAATCTATTAAACCACCTCAGTTTTTTTGATTCATAGGACTAGAGCCAAAAAAAGTATAAGGCTGGCAAAGCAGTAAGAATGACAATCACCTCGAGGGGGACGCCTAACCATAAGTAATCAAAAAATTTGTATCCTCCTGGACCTAATATAATAGTGTTGTTTTGATGACTGATGGGCGTTAAACAAGAACATGAAGCTCCAATGCCAATCGCGATTAAAAAAGCATCCGGGCTCATATGAAGCGATTCGGCGATATCAGCCCCAATTGGCGCCATTACCACAGCAGTAGCGGCATTGTTCATTACATCTGATAAGGTCATAGTAATTACTAAAAGTAAGCCTAAAATTACTAAAACGGAGGCATCGCCTGTTATGCTAAGTAGGGCATCACCAATTATTTTTGCAGCCCCCGTACGTTTTAAAGCATCTCCCAGAGGAATTAATGCTCCCAACATTATGATAATTGACCAATCAATGCCTTTATATACTTGACGAATTGGAGTAACGTTGAATACCACCATGGAAATAACCACCAGTGTGAACGCTATTTCTATGGATAAAATTTGAAAAGTCGTTAGCAATAGGCCGCCTATAAATAAGATTAGAGGCAAAAGAGTGCTTCGCCTAAAGCCAACGTTAATCGTTCGCTCTGCAATGGGTACAAGCCCAAGGTGAACAACATTTTCTTGTAAATCTTCTGTACTACCTTGGATTAAAAGCACATCGCCCGGAATAAAATTGACATGATTTAAACGGTTCTTTAATCCTTTCCCTGAGCGCGCAATAGCCAGCAGATTTAATCCAAACCTTGAGCGCACCCGTAGTCTTTGCCAAGAGCGGCCCTGTATTCGCGAACCTGGAGTAACAACCGCTTCGATGGTGCTGATGTCTTCGCCGTGAAAACTCTCCGGCGATACAATCTCACCGTGAAATAACTCAAGTTGTCCTTTAAGGATTAGGTTGCTCAAGTCTTCGTGCGAAGCTTCTATAATAAGTATGTCATTTGCCAGCAATTCTTCATCAGAAGGCACTACGAGTCTTCTTTTGCGGCCTCGGATTAAACCCAGGATGGAAAAGTCCCCTACAATTAGCTTTTCAAGTTGGGCACGGCTCATTCCTACTATCGGTGAATCTTCTGGAACGCGTATTTCACTTATGTAATCTTGTATTGGATACATTTCGCTCGTATCACTTCCAGGTTTACGCCGCTCCGGGACGAGTTTCCATCCTAAAAAAATAATAAACAGCAAGCCGCTGGTCGCAACTACTAAGCCTACTGGCGCAAAATCAAACATGGAGAACGGGGTGCCTACCAGCGTTTCTCTGTAAGAGGAAATAAGCAGGTTTGGTGGAGTGCCAATTTTAGTTGTCATTCCACCTAAAATGGTTGCAAACGATAACGGCATGAGAGTTTTTGATGGGGAGAGATTAGCATCTATTGCGCTTTGTATGGCTACCGGCATAATAAGGCATAATGCTCCGACATTATTCATAAATGCCGATAATAACGCTGCAACGAGGCAGATAGAGCTAATTAACCAGAGCGGAGACACAAGAAATGGTTTTACATAGGTAAGAAGCTGCTCCACAAGTCCTGCTTGAATAAGGACAGAAGATATAACCATAACAGCAGCGACGCTGATAACAGCAGAGTTTCCAAAACCTAAAAATGCATATTCGGTAGGAACCAAGCCAGTTAAAACCAACGCCATAAGGCTCATCAAGGCCACTACATCATATCGGAATCGCCCCCAAATAAACATGCTGAGGGTTAATATAAGAATTATGAATAGCAGGTATGCATCATGCATAATAAATTCATCTTGAAAAAGTTAGTTAATAATAGACTAGGGCGGATTTTTAAACTTTCAGCCATAGCAACAAAATACTTATCACAGTTAATGCACCTAAAAACATGGCGGCAGTTTTATCATACCGCGTAGCGACTCTTCTGAACCTTTTGATTCTATTAAAAAATCGCTCGATATAACTCCTTTCTTTATAAATATGATCATCACATCTTGTGCCATTCGTGATCGCCATCTTTTTTTTAAATTTCAAGTATTCCATTGAAACTCTCTTTTTTATCCATCGGTTATAACGACCATAAATGGTCTGCTATTTCCCCTAATCTGGCAGTAAATATCTCCAAGACGTCCTCCTCCTGATTATCCAACAAACTGCTTCAATAAATAATCGATCATTTTCTCCATGGAGACCTTTCGAAGCAGGCAGTAATTCTTCTAATTTGCTCTACAAAAACAAATCTTGACATCCATTTGCTCCATTTTCAATATGGAGTCTTTTTATCAGATTTTTAATCGTTTGAAAAACTTTAAAAAAACGTCCTAATTTAATAAACTAAATTTAAATTTTCTGTTGAAAAAACAAATTAACCCAGAATTTAACATCTGATCTTATCAAGGATTAAAAACCCGGACACAACGTACTAATTGTCCAAAAAGTTTATTACTCTGGAAATTGATCCCAGATGGAAAATCAATGAACCAAGCATAATATTCATCGTACTGCGATGAACTCCAATAGAATGCAGATAAAAAATCACCAAAATTACAAGGAATTTTAGCATTAGAACAAAGTGAGCTATGGATTGTGGTCAACTCATTTCTCGCTGGTAAATACCATTCGTCACCAATTTTTCTGCAGGATAAGGCTGCACAATAGGACGGCTCACCAATACAAGCTGGGTTCATCGTTATCAAACCTGTGTTAATGACGCCATCTTCATAACCTGTACCAGCAATATCAAAATTGCTGTGGGTCCACGAGCTTTTAAATTGTTGGGTTACATTGGCTACCACCTTGCCCCTACCGCCATTTTCTTGAAATACCAATCCTCCCAAATGAGAAAAAGCAATCAAAATTTCCAGGCTGTTAGCAGTATTACTACCCTCGATAGTAATTAAACATGGGGCATAAGGAGTATTCGAACTTAATTGCAAAATGCAACTATCTCCAGGAGCCACATTGCTACAATCGCTGTCATTAACCTCAAGATTTGGGCAGTACGTTTTTTGGGTAACAGTAATTGCATTGGCGTTGATTGTACTAGTAGCATCATTATTTATCTTTAAAACTAATTGATTACCGAATACGGTTACAATGCGCTTTTGCTGGACGGGGGCCGTAACATTGATTTGCGGTGGAGAAGCGTGTATCTCTGAGCTAATAAATAAAAAACTTAATCCTACCTTAACAAAAAGGCTCTGCAATTTTTTTTGCATCTGCCATCTCCTTTTTTAGATAGTTATATAACATATCATTTTTAATTATGGGGTGTGGCGACGCGAACCCCTTAATTCATTCAAAACTTGTTCTGGTCGTTGTCGGTTTTCAAGAAGTGTTTATGAAGTCAAATTTAGTTTATAAATCTACGCCCCACTTAATACTCCAATTTTTTTATCAACATAGAGGCGAGTCACAATTTACGTCGTTATGTGTTCCTTGCGCTCTTTTCTCGTCAACAAAGTAAAGTTGGTCTCAACACAGTGCCTTGTTGCTTCATAATGTACTGTTTTGCTGCTTAGGTTTGACTGGCGTAATTGATTTATAAGCGTTTCATTGTGACGAAAACTGTTCATCCATTTTTTGATCTTTTTTAGACGCCATATATGTTTATAAATTTTCTTATTCTTTATCTCTTTTATAACAATAAACTTAGGCAACTTAAAAGGCAGTAATTCTTCATTGACAAGAAGTATTGCCAGTAGCCAACGTAGTGAAAGAAATGAAGGGTGAAAATCACCACTGCGGTGGCTGATATTTTTTAAAACAGCTCCTGTTTTATCTTTAAATTTTATATTTCCTGCGGTCAAGCAGCATGCAGTCTCTAGAGGAGCACCAGTCATTTGAAAATGTTTCGGTGCTTTATTATGAGGACGAGTTTCAAAAGCAAACCACAACTTACCTTCTGTATCAACTAAAAAGCGAAAAATGGTTTCTTTTTCTTGCACCAGTAATTGTTTTAAAGTAGATAAAGAGTTTACAGAAAAGGAATTAGCTTCACAATTAACGGCTGTTTTTCCTGCATAAAAAATATCTGCTGGATCTGGTGGACATGAGAAAAATTCTTTAGCTAATTGGGTTGAAAATGTAATCATGTTTTTCATGTAGGATAAATGCACTAAAAACATGAAGCATAACACACATAGACACCATCAAGTTAATAAATCCAGGGTTAAAAATACCAATATCTTGGATTTTAGATGCAAAAAACCCAAAAACAGTATCGTCCCAAATTTGTTTTCTGTCATTGTATAAATTCGGGATTTGACGTTTTTAGAGATAAAGGGATTGCAAATTTAATATAAAAATCGATAACATGAGCTACAAAAGAAAAATAACAAGGGAATGCTATGAAACGTGCACTATTTACTACTGCTTTATTAGCCGCTGGAGCCGTATCTGCCTCGGATACAGTTAATGGTTGGTATGCCAGCGGTTTTGGCGGTTACACTTACTCGCCTTCTAATGTAGAAAGACTTTATTATGGTTTCTTGCTCTCTGATGTGCATTATCGCTGGGGCTATAATGCTGGTGGTGGCGTTGGATACCAAAGTAATACTATTCGTTATGAATTACAATATACTTACTTATATGTTGATACAAATCAGTATAGTGTAAATTATAAAAAAGCATTGGATATCGATGGTGGTACTAAAGCAAATATCCTTATGGCAAATCTTTATTATGATTTTCCTGAAGTGTTGACTCAAATTTCTCCCTTTCTTGGGGTAGGCATTGGTTATGCCTTTATGCACGCCACTTTAAACAGTACAAGCCGTTTCAAAAAACCTCATTTTAACATAGACCAAAACTCCTTTGCTTATCAAGGAACTGCAGGATTAACCTATAATTTTCGGAAAAATTTTGCAGTAAATACAGCATATCGCTATACAGCAACAACCGATAAAAGTAATTGGGGCAAAAACCTCCAAGCCCACATGGGTAATATTGGAGTAATATATCGTTTTGATATAAGCAATTATAAGTAGTGGTTCTTCGCGTCTTTGCGTTGAAATCCTCCAAATTTAGCATACTCCGATGACGGCCAATTTACCTGTTATGATTATGCCTTTTAGGAACAAATAAGGCTGATTGCAAAAACTAAATTTACAATCGAGATCTACCCGAGGATGGATTTTTGACCTAAATTTAGTTTTTTTGCAACGGAGCCTGAAGTCTCCCGAAATTGTGGAAGAACTTGGTCCTTTTTTAAACCTCTCCCTTATCGTGATTTTCGCCTTGCATGTAATTTTTCAAAAAAAGATTAAAAATATTGCTATTAAATTAAAATTAGTTAATATTGAAAAATAATTTTTCATTAAATTGATTCATACAAAAAGATAAATTTATGCTATTAGAATTTTTAATTCCGCAAATAAGGGAAAACAATCCTCCTATCCTCACTCTGGATCTAAACGGCGGAAAAATTGGTGATGATGGTCTGCACGTGTTAAGTGCGGAATTGAGAACCAACAAAACTATTACCACTATTGATTTATCATACAACGATTTTGGTCCAGATGGGATAAAAGACTTCATCGGAGCGCTACAAACAAATCAAACTCTAACTAATATTAACCTTTCCCACAACAAGATTGGTCCTAAAGGCGCTAAATACTTACGTGATGCACTTAAAACTAATACCAGTCTTCGTGTTCTTAACCTCGCAAACAGTGCAATTTATCTTGCGCTTGAGTCTCGCGGTATTCAATATTTATGCGAACTAATCAAAACGAACCAACATCTTGAAAGCCTTGATCTTTCATACAACCAGATAGAATCTATCCATACTAAAGACTTAAGCGAGGCACTTAAAGCTAACTGCGGATTAAGTACTTTTATTATTAAAGGCAACCCGATTGGCTCCATAGGTATTCAGCATATATGTGAAGCTCTCAAAACGAATAACACCCTCTCTGTACTTAACCTTGCAACTACCCAGATGGTAGATTCAGATAGCGAATTTGTAAGCGAGATGCTTACAGTCAACCCAAGCCTTACTGAGCTTAACCTTGGATTTAACCAGATTGGTTCTAATGGTACCCAAAAATTAAGTGAAGCACTTAAGAGAAACACAGTACTCACCAAGTTTTTTCTGGGGTCAAACCCAATAGGTCCAATTGGTGCTCGATATTTGAGTGAGGCACTGAGAAGCAACACCACCCTCACTGTGCTTGATCTTGGCGTCGCTGATCTTGGTGATACTGGAGTTAAACATATATTTGAGGCGCTTCGAGTTAACAAGACGCTGACTTCTATTCGCCTCGTATATAACGAAATTAGTGATGTGGGGGTCAACTATGTATGTGACGCGCTCAAGGTTAACAAAACTCTAAAAACTATTGATCTGTCGTACAACAACATTAGCAATGCGGGGATTAGCTCGTTGTCTGAAGTACTCAAAGTTAACAATACCCTGACGACAATTCATCTTGGGCTAAACAAGAAGATTAGTCCTGTTGGTATCAAAGTATTAAGAGAGACGCTTAAAACAAATTATACATTACTGGAAGTATCTGGCGTAGATGATCCCGTTATTAAAAAATATCTAGAGAGAAACGCAGCTATTGCCGCTTCTTTTGACGCTTTTACTAAAGATCTTAGCGAAGGATTAAAACCTGAAGAGATCAAAAATAAATTAACCTTAGTAAAAGGATTAATTGAATCACATACTGAACCCACGAATCCAATTTGTGAAGATCATTATCTTTGCGAATGCTATCGTCTACTTACTGCTTTAGGCCTGTTAGCAACTCCAGATGCCAACATCAATACACTAGTTAATTTACTCACCTCGTTTGCTCATCCTTCCTTACAAAAGCTTGCTGATCTGGCATTGGGTTTGTTGAACACTAATATTGCTTCACAACTCGATAAATTCAATCTAAATGACCAAAGTAAGCGATGTCGACTCTTATTGTATGGCTTAAAAGATGAGTTACAAAGATCTGTGCTTAATAACATTGCTTATATTGCTCTTTTTCAAGTCGTTTACCCCCAAAAACCTTTTGTACTTTCAGAGTTCAACTCCTTTAAAAGCACTACAGTCCTACTCAATCAAAGCATGCTTAAGAAGATGATTCATAAGGCTTTAATTGCTTGTCAAAGAAGTCAAGAAAACCAGGAATTGGAGATTAATTTTTTAAAAACTATTCTCGTACAAAATAATTATTCTCCCACGGTAGTTGCCCGTTTAGGGCAATCTCCAGCATTTCTGGCAGCATTGCGCAATCAATACCCAGAAGCAACCCACTTTACATTAATTGAACATGTTGTTCTTGCTGACGATAACCTGTCATTTTTAATACCTGTTAACGAACTGGCTCCTACCATCACTCAACAAACATATGATGAACTAAACGCTTGCATTCAAAACGCATCAACTTTTCACTCCAATCTCCTCACTGCACAGGCAAAAAAATTAAGGCAATTACTAAGCGATACCCTTGCGGAAGCACCGATGAAACACCCAACACCTTTTAATTTATCCTTTTTTGCAGAAAAAAACTCTCAGAAGAAGAAAAATTTATCCCTTAATTTAAATTCCGCAACTTTAAACTCAAGTCTTTCCAAGGAACAATTACTGCAAATCAAACAATTAATCAATTCATTAGAAAAAGAAATTGATTGCTGTTGGTATCCCAATAAAAAGATAAAGCAAATTAAAGTAGATGCCCTTTCTAGTTTGATTTTTAAAGCAAGAACTATGGACATCACTAAGGCTGTCAGTGAGATTGAGTTAGAATATCCTGAAGTTCGCCATGGCCTAATTAGTACTCGTACCGCTGATTTACTTGATGGGCTAAGGAGAGTTATCAAACACCCTCAAGGAGAACTATTGAAAACCGATGAAGTAAGCAGGCCTCATTAATCTATAATAGATTAGCATAAGCATCCTAAAAAAATTAATTATTGAAACGGTTCTACCTTTTTGTGTAGGTTGAAAAGTTCCTCCTTGAGATAAATCCTAAATACAACATCAAATTAAACGTTATAGTTGCATCATCACAGACATTTTCTTGTATTGTGAACTCCTAACTCTTAAAAAATGTATTGCATTTTCCAGAATGGTTCAATGCTGGCATTTTATGTCGAGGGAACTTTTTTTACTTTAAATTTATCCATTTTAGAGCAGTTAATCTTCTCTTTAAATGGCTTTCTGCAATGGGTAAAATGGCACAACCTAACTGCCCTTCCTTGTAAGAGTCTTGCTAAACCTAGTTGACATTGGCAATTACATCCTAAACAAGGCTCTGGCATTATCACTTAAAATTTTTCTGACGAGATCTTCAGGGAGATTAGCCTGCTTAATATAATCTACAGCCCTAACGTATTTATCATGATTCGCATAAGGGTAATCTGTACCTAACAGTAAATGATCTGAGGGGTAAACATCAACTGCATTATGCAAGGCGGGAATGTGGCCATGAGCTACTGTGTCAACCCAAAATTTTTTTATAAAATCACTGGGCTTACCTTGTATCTCACCTTCCCCCCAATCTGTATATAAATTATCAATACGTTGCATAATCATAGGCAAATATCCGCCAAGGTGGGTGCTAATAAACCGTATATCCGGAAAACGTGAAGTGACACCGGATAAAATCAAATGCAGCACGCCGTAAGTGTCCTCAAATGGAGCCCCAATCATCCACGTTAATCCAAAGACCTTAGTCTGCTCTCCGGTGCAACAACCGGCAGGATGCAAGAATACTACAGCTTTTCGGCGATTTAGCTCAGTAAAAATGTCTTCAAACCGGTTTGCTTCGACAATAGAATGCTGCAAGACAGTGGTCGTCAGGGTAACTCCCCACATTCCTAATTCATCAAAGCAGCGTTTAATTTCATCTAATGATTCCTGGATATGCGGCAGAGGGAAAATTCCAAATGCCTGAAAACGTTTGGGATATTTGGCAATAAGTTGTGCATAAAGATTATTGGCCATTTTTGCACTGTTCACAGCATCCTCTTTATTTGCAAAATAGGGAACTTGAGGCACGATTGAAAGCACTTGTAAATCCACACCAGCACTTTCCATTACAGCAAAGCGTGCCGCTAATTCTTGCTCATCCGCCCCTGCTTTCATATAACGAGCCACATTAACCAAATCCCCTCCCTTTTTCTCAATATCATCAAGATATTCTTTGGGAAAGCAATGTGCATGAACGTCAATGATCATAATAAATTGCCTCTAATGAAATATGAATTAACTTTAAGTATAGCTAGATTAACTCGAGGAGCAATAAACATGTCAGCACTTGCATTGATTTAACTACCACCATCATCATGAGTTCGATTGCAAGAAACCTGTGCTCTTATACAGATTCAGCTATAATTTTATTTAAATCAATCAATTTATTTAATCATGATACTTCCAAAATCTATTGTCCCTTATTCAAATAAGGATGCCGCTCACCTTGCTAATAAATACGCCAGAGAATTTATAATAGAAGGTGGAACTCAACTTATTAATAATACCTATCTTATTGATAAGAAAAAAAGTCTTAGTAATGCGGTAAAAGCTATAAGAGAAAAATCGCAGGAATCTGCAAGCTCATGGTTAGAGTTTGACTATTACATTTACGAATTTTACCAATCTATTGAGTGCAGTAAAAAATATTCAATTGGGAATTGTAATGAACTTTCTGAGCTGGCTTTAGATTATATTGCTCATTATGTTCCTCACGTAAATGCAGAAGTTTTTCAATTAGTAGGCGGCAACCACGTCGTACTTGTAGTTGGGAGACAAAAAGGCAGTGATCCCAAGAAACCAGAGACCTGGGGTAGGGATGCTTATATTTGTGATCCTTGGTCTGATGATGTATATCCAGCTTCAGAATACCTTTCTCGAACCCAAAATTATTATCAGAAATATGACGAAGTTTTAGATGTCTATACCAATCATGTAGAAGATTTTAATCCTTCCAAACATACTTTTAGCCCTATTAGAAATTATAATACCGATTACCTCAGAAAATATAATACTAAAGAGCATATTGCTGCAGTTTATGAACTATTTCAAAAAAAACAGGGAATGATTGTTGCAGCAGCAGTAAATTTGGAGCGAGCTCTTATAGAAGTTAGCAATAAATTAGAGAAAAAATATGGTGTAAGTAATGAAAAATACCAAATGATACAACGCAAAATAAATGGGGTGCGGAGGGCTACTGAACTACTCACTAGAGACTTTGCTAAGCCTATTGATGAATCAAATAATTATTATGAAGTTATATCTCAATTAGATAAGACTTTGCGAAAATCAATTAAGATCTATATTAAAGCAGCAGAAATAACAGATGAAGAGGCAATTGCTTTAGCCAAACCTGTTGCAAGGACCAGACACTCCCCTAAATTTTTTCATTCGAATTACGATGTAGTATCAAAAATTAATGATGCTTTAGAGGCGTCTGATGATATGTTAAAAAGTGTTATCGTAAAAAAGTAACTCATTTTTATTTTATTTAGAACATCACCTAGAAACAGGATTCATCGATTTAGCGCGCGTTTGGCAAGTACCCTCTTATCCATTATCCTCCTCCACAATGGAGGACAAAGAGCCAGAATTATCATTCCCAGATAACCTGAAGGAAGCTGAGGACTTGAGTCAATATGTCTTAATAATTGATAAGGGCGTGCTCCATGAACATGATGATCTGAATGTCTTTGCAGTTGAAAAAGAAGCATGTTACTAAGCCAATGACTCGCATTCCATGAATGTTGTTCTGAAACTTTCTCATAGGATCCATTGGTGAGTTTCTTGCGCTCCAAACCATAATGTTCAATATAGTTAATGACTTCCAACAAAATAATAGCGGTCAACGATTGAAGAATAAAGAAGAAAAGAGCGATCCATCCACCATAATAAAAAAGAGTCATTGCCAAAACAACGGGCATGCTAATTATCCACCAGAATTGATTTTTTAAATGGAACCATGAATATCCTAGTCGATTTAAACGCTTACACTCTATGCTCAAAGCAGAACGAAAAGAACCAATAATTGTTCTAGGTAAAAACTGGTATAAACCTTCTCCTAGCCGAGATGTTGCAGGATCTTTGGGTGTAGCCACATGAACATGGTGTCCACGGACATGTTCAATAAAAAAATGACCGTAACATACACTGACTAATAATGTTTTGCTTAGGATTTGATCAGTCCTGGAGTTTTTATGCATTAGCTCGTGAGCAAGGGTAATTCCAATCCCTCCAGTCAGAAGTCCAATTGATAAACTAAACCCAATAAACTCCGTTGCTGTTAAAGGGAAATGTGTGAGCAGATAAGCCGCAAGAATCAAAAAACAATATTGCAAAGGCACATATATCCAAGTAAGGAGTTTGAAATATCGGTCTTTTAGCAGTACATGTTCTTGAGCACTCTCTGGATTGCCTGAATCAACGAGCCAAGAATCAATCAGCGGAACCAATGTGAATAATATAAAAAAAGGGAGGAAAGTATAAAAGTCACCAAAATAAAAACCAATAAAAGGCAGTATCACCAACAAGTAAGCCAGCATAAAACACAGTTTTTTACTTCGTTTCATTATGAATATCCTTTCACTTTCTATCTAAAATATAGACAGATCATTAAAAAATATAAAAACTGCACAACCTCCTGAAAGGATGCGAATCTCCAACAACAAGATATTAACTTAATCAACCAATAATATAACCTCTTTTTTAGATCTTTACAGATAAAAAAGCCATTTCTAAATCCAGGACATTACTCTTTTAAGTAACATTTTGATAAGCTTGCATTTTCATAATATGCTTATTCTTTTGTTTTATAATAATTTACATTTTTTTTGACAATTTAATACAAAGAAGCTACTTCTTTAACTTATAAGTAAGCGAAAGGAGTACTTATTATGACAAAGCCAATAGTTTTAAGTATTGATGACGAAAAAAAAAGAAAGAGGATACTTCAAGCTTATAATGAATTTATGACTCAACAAAACGCTCAACCGCAAGTCTTTGACTCCCTGGATGAGTTTAAGAAAAGTCAACTTTATCAAGAGATATCTGAAGAAGAACAAGAGCAACTAAAACAATATAAGGGAAAAAATGTGGTTGTTCTAGTGTTTGAAACTCCAGAACAAGCCATAGAATTCATTCAACAAATTCAACAGAAAAATCTCATTAACAAAACACAGGCAGATACACTGATTGAAAATTTGGAAGCTCTAAATGAGTCTCAGTACAAGTCAGGAATGCGATGAAAAAAGATGTTTTAAAAATAAATAATTACTTATTTATAAATCGCCATCTGCGCGAGGGACATATCCGAGCTTTCTAATATAAGCGTGCTTGTTTATTTTTATATTCAATAGTGTCTATAATGGTTCATTGTGTCACACTATGGGGCATTCTACTATGGACAGTAAAATTGAAAAGCAACCATTCACACTCACAATGCTAGGTACACTCACTGACTTTACCCCTGAATTAAAACAAACTGCAAAACTCTCCCCTTATACCAAGGGAGCAAAAGTAAAAGATTACCCTAAAGGGGAAACACTGAGCATAGTTTCTTTTTTAATTAAAACAAATGCACTTGCTCAAACGACGAAAGAAGACACAAAAAATCCTTATCCCTTGCAATCTGATGAAATTACTGTAATTAATGGGCCCAAAACAGATGGCTCTAATGTAGGAGAGAAAATATCCCTGGGGCTGGCGGCAATATTAAAAGCGATAGCTCGAGGACAAACATTAATCAACATTATTGCTCATAGTAGAGGCGCGGTTGAATCGATTTTAATAGCCCATGAATTACAAGCAATACAAACAATTATTTCAGGGTGTGCTACCTTTGAAGAGGTATTGAAGCAGTTAGCTGAGCAGCAAACCAAGCGATACAAAGGTACACCAACAAATAATACACCAGACATTATAGAGTCTTTAAAATCCCAAATTAATCTTATTCCCAAAGAAGAACAAGAGCAATGGTTTAATAAGCTAAAAACAAATCTGCCGCATACATCAATAAACTTTTTTGGTATAGACCCTGTCCCTGGAGATTGTTTTCCGATTACTTGGTATGACGAACGTTTTTTTATATTACCGGAAATTATAAAAAATGCTGAATTAATTTATTATGCAAACGAACATTCTGATTGGGGATTCACTCCGATTTATCCTGAAGTAGTCTCTAAAGAAAAACAAAATCTTGTTTGTTACTCCATGCCCGGACATCACGGAACAGGCTCAAGTGGAAATGACGGCTCCCAACAAGGAATAATTGTCTCCCCTGATGGCTATAAAACCACCCATGTCCAAAAAATAATGATATATAAGATACTTAATTTTTTAAATAAGTACCATGTAGCGTTTCATGATGGTATCGAGATCTTTCATCAGTATACCGCTTTAGGTAGAAAATATTCGGGAATCGATGCTGAAGCGGAATCAATTGATATAGCCGCACTTGATTTCCCTACCATTCTACGCGCACTTTATGCTGCAATCGCTAAAAATCAAATTGGGTATGATGCCTATAATTCAACTCATTACTCCTACATGGGCCTCACTAAACAACGCAGAATTTTACATAAAGAGCGTATCTACGGCCTCTTCAATGATGTATTTACTGCCTATTCTGGTTATGTTAACGAAGAACATGCTTTATTAATGCAAACACATTTTTTTAAAATTTTTGGTCTTGATGCCAAAAGAAAAAATCTTACTGAGATGATTAATACCGTTAGCTTAGCCCTAGAAGAAAATATTAAAAAAATTGCTAATAAAGAAGCATCCATCCTGGATTCTGAAGTGAGTCGTAAAATTGTATTGGAAACATTTGGTATCGTGATTCGTCAGGTAAGTCAGCAATATTTAACGGAGAATTGGATCTCAATTGAAAAAGAACAAGAAAAAGAAACTCTATATCAAGCAATTATTGATATCATTACTAAATTTAAAGAGCTGTCTGCTTCAGATAATTTAATAATTCAACAGTTTGTCGAAGAACTTCTTCTCTTAAGTTTCACCAGCATAAACCATACGTTGGTTCTTCAATCCCAGGGATTAGAAAAGGATTTTAATTATTTTCAAGAATCTATAGATATTCGCTTAACCCACTTTTTTAGTGCATTATTAATGCAATTAAATCACATCGAAAATAGCCCTTCAGTTATTCTTGATGAAATTATAAATTCTGAAGAATATAAAACTCTACCCAATCATCCGTCAACACGCAAAATAGCTCATATTTATAAAAAACTGTCTGGGAAAGGCCTGGAAAAATACAGCATTGAACAACTAACTCAAAGCTATGAAGAACAATTTGCTGATATTATTGAAGATTTTGCAAAGCTTTATCAACAAATTCAAACCTTTATTTATGACTTAGCTGCATTACGCAGTATAGTCCCTAGCAAAAAAATTGAAGTAGACGAATTGTACTTACTAAAACAAGCTAATGGATTAGTCATAATGGCTGCAGAACGATTTTATAAAGACAGGCCATTGCAAGAGCTTCCACCTATTGCTGAGGCAAATTTATTCATGAAGTTGGCAGAACAACATGCCATTGAGCATTTTGGTGTGGTTGATCGCAGCAAAGAAAAAAATAAAGGTCCAGAAAAAGCTAATGCGGAGACAGGCGGCTTCTTTTCAGGCACACTCTCTTTCTTCTGGAGTCCTATGTCAAGAATGATATATGGTACGCAAGTTACTGCTTCTACTAACGGAGAAATTACCCAGAAAGAAAGCATAACACCGACTCCTACATAGACATTAATTCACAATCATCCAACTTCAGTAATAGGGCTTTGCATTTTATTTAATGTTTGTTAACCGTTGTTGTGGTGATTTAATATTTTATTTGTTAAATTTATTAACATTTCTGGTGAATTTATTGATTATGTGTAAGGTCAGTTACATCCAGGAAGATATCATTTCAACGCTGGAAAAGGGTGAAAATAAGAGCGGATTTATTTCGCTTTCAAATGCACTCTCTTATTTTCCGAATGAAATAGCCAAGAACTACCTTGGTCGGATTACCTCTCAACTATCTGGGTCTGCAACACTTGTAGTCCGCAATTTTTTGAACGATCCAACCATTGCCTGCCTCGACGGCTTCACAGATATTTCAGAGAACTATTCTGATATCCTTGTTAAAGAAACTACAAAAACCTACGAGATACAATTCGATACTCAAAAGGAGAAAAAGGAGATTTGTCACCAAGGATCATATCAATATAACTAAAAACAAAATTTAAATGGAGTTCAGTAGAATTCCCACACTCTTTGCTTCCAAAGCTTAAAACAAATCCCTTCCAGCTGTCCATGACGATAAAGCATAGGATTTCTTATTAAACAAGCGGCAAAAATTAGCAAAAAAATGTTTTGCTATCGCCGTTGACTTGGGCAAATGAAGTTTGGTCTCTTCCTGAATCGCATGAATTTCTTCGGGGTGTAGATAGCGACGTAAATGCTCTAAATATTCTGGATGTTCAAGCCACCGTTGAATCAAATTGGCATCGACTTCCAAATGAAATTGAAGCCCTACACTATTATGATGACAAAAGGCTTGTACACACTGATTGTTTTCTAAAAGAATCTCAATACCTGGGGCTGTCTGGTTTGCAAATTGATGCCATTGAAAAACATGTATTGGAAGATCAAACAGTCCAAATAAATCATGGTCACCACATTTGTCTACTTTTGTCCATCCAAGTTCAGGTTTGTCTAAAGCATAACAGCTTCCACCCAAAGCTATATTCAGTAATTGGGAACCTAAACAAATGCCTAATATTGGCACTTCTTTAGCAATTGCTACCTGCAATAATTCTATTTCATGTATTAGATGCGGGTACAAATCAAGCTCATTAGGATGCATGGCTCCACCGAGAACAACAATGCCATGATAACGATTCATATCCACTCGCTGATGGGGATCTCTGGCAAAATTGACATAGCGAATGCGTAACTTCATCCTTCTTAAGGTATGAACAATAATACCCAATGGCTCATAGGGAGAATGTTGTAAAACCAGAATTCGTGCCATTATTATGTTATTTTAATTAATTATTTTTAAGTATACATCGGTAATTTTAATCCTGGGAGGGACAGCTCTTTTTCCCTTATTACACAGTCTAGTTGCTCGTTTGGGCCATTGACATATTGTTGGATCGCTTCGATACGTAATACTTTAATTTTTCTATTGATTTCATGCCCGATATATTTCGAAGCAAGTTCTTTGGTGTTAATGGATTTAGCTGCTTGAAAGGCATTGCGTACTTGTTTCACATACGACGGTTCTTGTGTACACAGCTCAAAAATATGTAAGCAATTGTCAAAACGTTCTTTATTATGGAACGCACCAATGTTTGTCAATAAATCCAATAACTCCCCTGCATCCAGTTCCGGAACACGGCGAAATTGTGCCAAATGTTTCTTTGTTAATAACGCTAAATCACGGTATTGATTTGGTATGTTAAATTGTTTGCAAAATGCACTTATTTCATGTTGAGACTGGTTGTGCATCAAAACAGCGAAACGAACATATGCACAATCTTTATGATCAGCTGCTCGTTGCAACGCGTTGATGCTGGAGGCTGAGATGTCCATATTAGGGAATAAAATACTATCTGCACCACTTTGTTTAAGCATATCGAAGAAATTTTTCGGATATGCTCCCATGAGTGCACGCTCCAGTTCCTTCCAGATTTGTTCGGAGCTCAGTTCATGTACTGTTTCTTCAGCAATCATCTGCTTCATAAGCACCATTGTTTCTGGAGCAACTTGAAAGCCTAAGCAAGCCGCAAAACGTGCAGTACGTAGTAATCGAAGAGGGTCTTCAACAAATGCTGGCGATACATGTCGTAAGATATGTCGCTCCAAATCAGCTTTTCCATTATAGGGATCAATCAATTCACCTAATTTTTCTTCTTCAAATGGTAAGGCCATTGCATTTATCGTCAAATCTCGCCGACTTAAATCGTCCATTAAAGTGATTGCAGGAGAGATGTCAAACTCAAAACCAGCATGCCCACTTCCTGTTCGCCTTTCGCATCGAGCAAGGGCATACTCTTCTTTAGTTTTGGAATGTAAGAATACAGGAATCTCTTTTGCTTCTTGGCTGCTACGTACTGGTTTATATCCCAGTTGCAGCATATCATCCCAGGTTGCGCCCACAACAACCCAATCATTATCTTTGGGGCAATAGCCACGTAATTTGTCACGTACTGCGCCTCCTACTAAATAAATTTTCATAATATCTTAAGTATAAAATTTGCCGATAAAAGAATATTTTATATTCATTTAGTTAAAATATCAATTATTATGATCATTTTATTTACAATTAAAAAATAACATGATTTGCTTACATACTTGAAATCTTAGTCAAATGGAGCGAGGATAAATAAAAAATATTTCTTATACTAAAAAAATGAATTTATTTACTACTACGGTACAAGTTATTCCAGCAGAAGATAATGTTGTGCAGACAACTCCGTGGTATTTTACGTCCGGATTTTTATACACGCAAATTTTAAGCATACTAATAGGCGTTGTCTTTCTTTTTATAGCGTTTTATATACTGCGACCAAGAGAAAAAGAGCAAAGACGCATTCAAGATCAATTTTTGTTTTATTTGATCTTGGGGATTTTTTTCATTTGTTGCCCTTTTTTACTTGAATATTTTGGATATTGAACATGGGAAATCACTTCTAATCCTGAATATTCTCAAGAAAAAGCTCCAGATTTTCTATATATAGATAACAGATTTTTATTTAGCTGCCTTATTTTTTATAAAAGGATTTAATTGTGCTCAAAAAATCCGCATCCCATTCATTTTCCTTGGGATTTTCAATGATATCGCCCATTCCCTTGCGTCGAAAGTTAGATATTGCTCACTACACTAGCAATTGGGTTAGCTTCATCGCCTAATGAATCCTCATGCTCTCCTACATGCTCTACTTCCTCTTGCATCGCTTTTTTAGGCATTGCTTTCAGTGCTGCCTCATATTCTAAAAGTTCATCTAAACTTTCAAAACGGCGCATCATCACACTACTTTTGCCCTTTTCTTCGCAAATCATTTCATCCAAGTAGGTGATTTGTGGATTGAGTACTTCAATGTCTTTCGCCATCTCTCCTCGATGTTCACTTAATTGATCATGCAATGAAGTGATTTCCGCAATTAATTGTTCTTTAAATGTTGATCTAGCCTGTTTATCTAATCGATCTATTTCTGTTTGTTTTAGAAGATCTAAATTTACTTTAGATCGAGCAGCCTGCAACTCTTTCGCATTTTCTTCAATTTTAACCTTGACTTTTTCAGGGTCATCACTACCCAAAGTGGAAATAAAATTTAGAACCCCCCCCCCTTTCTTTTTTTTCTTTCGCTTTTTCAGCTTCCACAAGTTGTGTCAGTAATGCTGTTTTCGTCTTTACTAACATCTTTACTACTTTTGTATTCTCACTGAAAGTTTTGAAATATTCTGCAAAAATCCGCTTGGTTCTTTCGTCAGTAAAGTTTTGTAAAATCTCTGGGTAATTGTGTGCGGTCAAATCACTAACCAATGTGCGATTACTAATATGTCTTCTTGCTTCAACAGAAAACGATTCATTATCATTTAAAACACCGTCGCTATTTAATAAATTGATATGCGTATTAATTTCTCTGACTGTCTCATTAAATTGTTCTGGCAATCCCTCCCCAATTGGAAGTACAGGTTGTTCCCCAGTAATTGGTTTTGAAATTTTTGTTTCAATGTATTGGTGGAGGTTAGTATGTTTTTCTCGCAGGATACATCTGTCTTCTTTTTTGCTTTGAAGTTTTGCTGTAAGGCTATCTAACATCGTATTATAACGAGTAAAATCTTTAAATACCGCTTCCTTGCCCGCCCCCTCTACGACTAAGTCGAAATATTCGCTAAAGCCGGTATGGCCATGCTTAATTGATACATGTTTCACACTATCAACATTCTGGAGCCCAGTTAAAGTTTTTTGAACTTGTTCCGCTTTATTTGATAGATAGCGACTGTTATCCATTAGCTCTGGATATTGCTCGCTTACCTCTTCTGATTTAGGAAGTAACTTATAGATTAATTCTTGTAAGAACTTAAGAAGCGGTGAGCTACTATTTTGTAATATCCTTTTATGGCGAGCAAGACATTGATCGATCTCGGAAAATGCATACAAACTTTTATTATTTTGGTGAATGTCTTCTATTTCTGCTTTAATTGCTTTCCAATCCTCCCTCGCTTTTTTAGCTGCCTGCGATTGATCTTTTTCAGGATATTTCTGCTGTATTTTTTTGTCCGTTTCAGCAATAAGTGATGAATACTTCTCAAAATGTACGTCAAATAAAGCTTCTTCACGGCATTCAGCTCTAAACGTTGGAGGTAAATCCGCAACACGTGCCAAGTCATCAAAAGTCCTTAGGGTATTTTTAATAAGATCACGTGTATTTTTATGGCCAAAAGAAGGAATCCACAAATCCTCCAATTTGGCTTGGTGCTTTTGTAATAATCGATAGAGTTCTTTTATTTTTTCCTGTTTTTCCTCTGGGTCAGCCTTAGTAAGTGCATTAGTAGCAGCGAGAATTTCTGCCACTGCATTTTTAACAGCAGTCCGCTCTATGAAGTAGAAAAATCCTTTCTGCTCTTTCGCCCAAGAAAACATGTGATCCAAATCCTTCGCAAGTTGACTCGCCACAGTATCAATATAATCAGTTTGCAATTGGTTCATTATTCTAGGTAGTGATTGTTCCTCAGCATCCTCTCCAGGTCCATCCACTTCATGATCCACTTCATGATCCACTTCATGAGAAAAAAGACCCTTAACCTGATTATAAACAGCAAGAAACTCAACCACTACAGGCTGCATGCGATTTTGTTCACTTAAAGATCCTTGTGCTTTAAGATCCTGAAAAGCTGTAGCAAATTGAGTAAATGTCTGCTCTAAGCGCTCATTACTTTCGGATTTCTCCCCTTCCAATAAAGGAAGTCTGATTGTATCCTTTAAAGAGGTTCGTTCAGCCACATCATTGAAATTACTTGCAATTAACTTTAACTGCGTCCAAGCTGAACGTTGTTTCATCTCCTCGGGCACACCATCGGTTCCACCAAAGCGCAATACAGCAGCATCCGGATCCAAACCGGACTCTATACGTCTTAAGGCAAGTTCCTGTTCTTTGGCAGCGGCTTTTCTTTCCTCACGTGCATTAAATTTACTTAACTTTAATTGCTCAGAAAAATCAATCTGAAGCATATATTCTGCACGCAATTGTTCAACAGGTACATTGAGCTTATTCTCCGTTTTTCCGCTTAATTTAACTCGAGTCTCTGCCCAAATTTTGGCCGCATCCTCTTCAAAACTTTTCAAAGCTGCATTAAGATCTTGAGTGATCAATTTTCCTTGAGAATCTCGACGAATATAAGGATTAGGATATTCTTTCTTTGAATCAGACTCTTCAAGTCTCAACCTCCATTGTTCAGTGAGCTGTGTAATCAATCCCTCACGCATCAATAAGAGTGATTTTTTAAGCTCTTTACGCTCTGGTTCACTATGTAAATGATTCAGAAATCCTTGCCACTCATCAAATTGCTTCATTGCAACCTGTTGAATCATAGCAACTTCCTGGATAAAGTGTCGTTCAACAGCCGCTTCTTGATTCATTATTTTTTGAATTTTTTTCAGCGTTTTTTCCCGTTCAGCAGAAGACATTTTCATCAGCGAACCAAATTGTTGCCGATGGGGTATACCATTTTCATCATAGATAGCAACATATTGACCCACTTTTCCATTACGAGCAGCTCGACCAATGATTTGGCGTGTATTCCGCTCTGTATCCAGATAAGCCTGGATAACAAATAAGCCATCGTCATGCTTTGGATCGATATCTGTTCCTCTACCAAGTAACGAAGTGGAAATCGTAAAGACATTAGGTTGACCTGCTTTTTCGATCATCCGTTGACGTTCTTCTTCAGATTCCTCACCAGTAATTATTTGCAGCTCTTTTCCCTCAATTTGCCCAGCGGGAGAGCCTAATTTGTTATATAAGTCACGGGCCTGGTTAATGTCTTTACAAATCATTAATACAGGTTGTGTTTGCTCACTGTTTGTTTTTATAAGAGAACTATAGTGTTTCTTAATCTCATCTACTTGAGCTGCACTTGATTTGGCAACACGAGTTTTTAATTCAACGCGAAGATTTGTTTCATGAGGAGGAATACTGATCGCCTTTAAGCCATATTTAACCTGTTGCTCCATTAACTCATAAGGCACACCTACCGTACCTGAAATACCTATAATCCTGCCTCGCTTACGATGAGTATCAATGAAATCTTTGGCTGATTCGCTAGCAATAAATAACTTTTCCGGATCAATCGGGAATAAACGTCCTTTTGTATCTTCTTTTTGTAAACGAGCCTGGAGGAATTGTTGTTCACTATTAGAAAAAATAGCACCAAATTGAGGTACCGTATTAATTAAAGGCACAACAATATGTACTGTTTTTTCCTCTCCATTTAACATTCGCTTTTCTTTTTGAATGATATAATTGGTACCAGGAATTCGGCTCTTAGCTACACAAGCAGCACTCAACCAGTTATCAAATTTTTTATCATCCAGGCTGGCTAATAATTTTTTATTTTCTACAGTTCCTGCACGTTCATCCAAAAAGATTTTAAGCTCTTTAATATCGCGTAATCTGGTCCAGACGTCTCCTTTATCTACATTAAGATTTAGGAATTCTTTCTTATCGATAAATTCATTAATTAATGGATACACCCAGGCTAAAGGATTATCATCACCACCATCTACTCCCATTGCCAAGTTAAAGAGTGTCTTATCTTCCAACGTAACATAATCTGACTCATCAAGTATTAAATGAGTTGCAATTTCGCGATCATCAACCATTGCGGTAAGTGACTCACCTTCCAGTTTGGCTCGTGAACGATATAAAGATAAATTAGCAACGTTGGAATAGTTAATACCACCAACTTTATAAGTTCCAGCAGGTGAGTCAGAACGTACAATAGCGGAAGGTATACCCATACAATCGAAAAAGTTTA
Organism: Legionella tucsonensis; assembly: GCF_001468035.1. Classification (GTDB taxonomy): domain Bacteria; phylum Pseudomonadota; class Gammaproteobacteria; order Legionellales; family Legionellaceae; genus Legionella; species Legionella tucsonensis. Next base: position 927,027 of record NZ_LNZA01000001.1, on the reverse strand, counting down.
CCGCACCTTTTTGGGTGTAGTCTTGGTCAACCAAACCCATATTGGCGGTACACACATTAACCGTATCTCCTTTTGCTTTTGCCCATTGTAATGCAGCAAGTAATGCTGTAGTGATACTCTTTCCTTCACCTGTATTGATTTCCATTAACAAATTATCAGGATTATCAAGTGAGAGCAGCAAAGTAATCATTTGCGTTGTTCGCGGAAATTTTCCAGTACTGCGGAAATGCATTTCACGCATAACTGCCAGCAATTTTAAATTAATCGCGCGTTCTTCTTCTGGAGTATGGCCTGGGGTCCTTAATTGTTTGATTAATTCATCTGAAAGTTCACGCAGTTGTTCACGGCTTGCCTCGATTAATTTGGGGTAAGTTTTTTCCCCAATCTTGAGTTGGAAATCTTTACCTATGGCGTTGATGTAAACAATTTGTTGAGTCAAATCATATTGTTGTTGCGAGGAGAGATTTTTATTTTCAAGGATACCTTTAATCCCTGTTATTACCGATTGAATACGGTTTGTCTCGAATTGATCATGAATAATTTGTTCAGTCGTTTTAACTACTTCGCCTGTGATTGGATCTTTGCTAGGAGCACGGCCAGATTTTGGATCTTTATCGAAATGCATTATAAATTGATCGAGTGCCTGTTCATTATCTGAAGCCAGAGCAGTCAATAATCCCTCTAATTTTGGGTAAGGTTGAAAAGAAAATAAATTGACAATTTTATCTGTAGATAAAGCATGTTTTACCAAACCTGCTTGTAGTAACTTAATCTGCTCAAGAGTTACATCAGTTGCAGCAGTTGCACGAGCAATAATTTTAATCCATTTCGCTTGTATTTCCGGATCTTCGGGTAAACTATTAAATAATTCTTTATAGGTTTGAACTTCCAATTCGTTGCAATTAGTAAATTTTTTCAACAAAAGTATCGCAAAGGGAACTATAGTCGGTGTGATTGCTACTTTGCTGCCAATTGCATTCGTTGTTGTACTTATTAATGGGGTAATAAGATCCGAAGGAATGCGTTCCACTACACTCACAAGGCGGCTAAATAATTCCTCGGCTTGCTCTTCATCAATATTAGGAATTGACTTAAGCGCTATCATTTGCTTGAGTGGAAAAAGTTCTGGTTTAGATAAATTATGATTTAAAGAAGCCTTTAACAACGCTTTATAAGCTTCTGCGCTCAACAATTCACTAGACTCTACCAGTAGTTTGACTTGTTCCAAAGATTTTTGAATTGTTTCTATGCTGGGTTTATGTGTCTCTAAAGCATTTAAAATAATATTGAGTTGCGATTCAATAGACACATTAGGTTGTTCTAACAAATTACTCATGATTTGAGTCATTTGTAACATCTTGGGCATTTGGAAATGAGGCAAATTATTAGGGGAGTTAATTAATGCCAGTACTCTTCGATAGTCCGCTTCGTTACGATTTCTAATCCGAATGAGTGCATTGGTAAATCCATTAACTATGTCAAAACGATCACTGTATTCTTTTAATGCATTATCAATTGGTTTTCTATCATCGATCCCACCTAAGGCATCTGTTAGAAACTTATTAAATGGTTCATTAGCGGTTTGCAATACTTTGATTGAGCTATTTAGATTTTGCTTAAAACGCGCTTCAAGATTTTCTTTGAGTAAAACCATTAACGTTTTTCTCTCAAAGAACGCAGCCAGTTTATCTTGATGCTCTTCCCCAGCCAGACTTAGAATTTTTCCTTGTATAAAAGGTAAGACTGGAATTTTGGCAAACTTATAATTAACAAGTTTCGCTGTTTCGTTATCCAGGTTTTTTAATTTTATTAATACCTCTTCAAGGTCAACCAGTTCGACTGCTAAAGAATCTTTAAATTGATCGACTGCAGTACGAAATGCTGCGGTATCCTGTCTCAACGTCCCTGCTGCCGTTTCTTTAAGAGGCCATGGAATATTTGGTACTATATCTTCAACAATAGCTTTTTCAATAAGCTCACTGAAGTTCATATCTTTAAAGAAATCTTGAAAAACACCAACTAATCCAGCCAATGATTCATTAATTGGTTCTTTACCAATTTTGGTATCAGGAAGAACATCTTGAACTAATTCTAACATAGCCTCTCGGCTATTATAGTCTTGATTAGGATCTATTATTTCTTGTAGGATATCCGACAGATTATCAAAAGAAGGCAGTGAAGTGGATCTAGTAATGTCTATATCTCCTATTATAGAGAAGAATAAATCGCGTTGGTTTCTAGGTAAAATCCGTACTTTTCCTGCTAAATTTAGTACTTTCTCACTAAAATCGGCTCTAGTGGCTTCTGTGAGTTCATCACTTAGCAATGAAAGCATCGCTACAAAGCGTTGCATATCCTCTTTACCTGCAGGATTTTGTTCAAATAGGCCTTGTGTTCTCTTAAACTCATTACCTATAAGTGACTCCTGAAATCGTGGATCAACTATAATGCCAAATAAAAGTTCAAAAGATATTTGCTCAATTTGATTATTGCCTTGTGCCTCCATGATTCTTCGTTGCTTGAGGTTATCAAGCATCAGATAAACTTTATCTTCATAGTATGGTAGGAGGTTAATTGTAGTACGTAGATGTATGTCCACATTCTCTTCTTCAGCTAAGAAATCGATAATTTTTTCTATTTCAGCTGGAGTTGGTAAAAACTTAGGATCAGCATTTTTTAGAGAGGATAAAGGCCCTTGTGCTAAATGGGAATTAGCCCGTGGTCCTTCCAAAGTCTTTTGATAACGCTCGATACGATTAAGAAGGGAGCGTACTTCGCTCACAGGATCATTAGTTTTTCTTAATGCATTAGGTCCAGTTGTAATCAATGCGATAATACATAGCATATTAGCTTTATCTGCTCGGTCGGGAAATTCCGTTTGTTCAGCAACTAGTTGTACAATTTCTTTATAAGTATCTAATGAAAAAGCACATTCCTGTTGACCAATAAAGCGATAAAAAAATTCTTCCGATTTTTTATAGTCAAAATTCTCAGCATCATCCATCCCAGAAAAAGTTCCTTTTGTGAAAAATTCTGGAATATTTCTAAAGGAATAGCTTAAACGATCACCTTCATTTTCTGGTTTAACTCCCATTTCCTTGGCTACTATTTTATAACCATTATATTGACTGGCATGATAGGCACTATAAAGACCATAATCCAAACCTTCCAAGCAAGCTAGTTGCTCCTCCCTATCACTTGCATTACGAAGAATAGTTAAGGTTCTATCTAACGCTGGCTTCATATTCTCAAAATTCTTGATAGGGCAAGCAAGTGGGAGTTGTTTCAGTCCTAATTTCTCCATCTCTTCGAGAAAATAATTGTATGCTTCGAACAATTCATTAAAATCAGTAGGAGCTCCTGCTTTTTGATGTTCGGTTATAAGGGATTCCCACCATGTCAATTGTGGTCCAGTGAGTTTGGACATTTTTTCCAAATTTTTCAGGCCACGCTCAGTAAGCAAAGCGTCATAATTAAAGTTGTTTTGCAGAAAAACCTTATCAAAAATTGTAAATAACTCTTTATCTTTGAGAACAGACATTTGCTGTAAAAACTTTAATATCCCTCGATCACCATTATTTATTAGTACCCTAGCAAGTCCCTGGTACTGTTTATCACTAAAGTTAAATGAACTCAGGAGACTTTTAATCATTTCCAAGCGTTGCGGATCATTGTCTACTAATTCAGCTAAGAAAAAGTGGAATGCCCCCTTTATTTTTGATGGATTAGTACCTGTTAATTCCGCGAAGCGTTTTTTGTAATCCCTCGCATTCGGGTATGACTTATTAAGCTCTTTATTTTTGCCATTTAATGCAGAATTTATGTAATCTGGTGGGGATTCTTTTCCAGCAAGAAGCTGCAGAATGAACTGCTGATGTGAACCAATTGATTCGACAGGTTCAGTCAGTTTCAGAGTGAGTGGATTAGTAACATTTTGATATTGAGGTGCAGAACTGTAGCGTAATATTTGGGTTTCATCTTCCTGTTTTTCTATATAAAAACCTGAAGGTAAATTGTCAAAGACCAATCCATAACTAAATTCAGTGTGGTGGCGAATAATCGCCTCCATTGCCTCTCTTTCTACAGACTCAATACGTTGTTTCTTTTGAGCTTTCTCAGCACCTTGACCTACTAGATTAGTCCATATTTTATTCAAATCAATATTTTGACCAGGATAAACCTGATTGGTAAAATCTCTTAGTTTTTCCTCAATATTATCCTTAGTTATCAACTCACCATGAGGATTTTCTTCACTTGGAGCTTTAATAACAAGCTCGAGATTCGTGCGCTCTCTTTTTTCCCGCGCCTTCCGATTGGTAGTCTGTTGAACTGTTTGTTGCTGCTGTTGTTGCTGCTGTTGTTGCTGCTGTTGAATTTGTATGCCGCCACTTACACCCCTAACTAAATCTATCTTGGCTTTACGGAGGCTTTTTTCAGCAGGTTCTTTCCCTTTCGACATGAATTGGTCTTTTGGATCAGGATGAATTTGGCTAAATATCTTTCTTTTGGTAACTATATAGGCATCGGTAAGAAGTTTGTTTTGCTCAATCATTTGCTGAGTCAAAGCACCCAGATCTTCTCTTTGTAAGTTTATTTGAAAAGCAACTTTTTGTTTTTTAATAACAAACGCCAGTAACTGAGCAAATTCATCTTCCTTAAGCGCCTCATTACAACGAAAAGTTAGAGAAAGCATGGGTTCAGATTCATCTTTATTTTCATATTCACGATCTAAATACTCAAATACAGAATTTAAATTTTCAAATGAAGCATCATTTACAAAAATTGTCATACTTTTACTCCATCATTCGTTTGATACGAATAATAATCACCATTTGGTTTTTTATTTGACCAATTGATTACAATTATAGCAATCAATATATTAAGGAATACTGAACAACTAAAAAAAGAGAATTTTGGAAAGAGAATATCTTAGGCTTGGAAAAATGAAGTGAAGTTAATTCTGCGCCTCGAATTTAAAGAGTAAAGTAATCTATACTTAAAGAGGTAATCAACCGATATTAAGATGGATAACATGAAACAAACAGGGATGGTGCTGCAAGGAGGCGGTGCGCTGGGAGCTTATGAGTTTGGCGCATTAAAATGTCTTTATGAAAACCCTCAATTTTCACTCGATATTGTTTCAGGAGTTTCTATAGGTGCTATTAATGCTGTAGCCCTTGTCGGATCTAAAGATGATCCCATCATGACTCTTGAAGCAATGTGGGAAGAGTTTACGATTTTTTCATCTCCTTTTTTAAATGATAAATTGAGTTCCTATTTGGCATTATTTGGCAATCCCTCCTTTTTTTATCCACGAACCGACTATTGGAATTTAGCAGATTGGACTAGTTTTTATTTCACTAAACCTTTGCAACAATTATTAGAAAAGTATATTGATTTTAAAAAGGTAAATAATACCACTACGCGTTTAATTCTTACTGCAACAGATATTACAACTGGAAAGGTAAAAACATTTACAAATCAAGGTAATAAGCGGACAGAAATTACTCCTCTACATGTTTTAGCCAGCGGCAGTTTACCTCCTGGTTTTCCTATGACCATGATAAATAACACTTATTATTGGGATGGTGGGTTATTTGAAAATACACCACTCTCCCCTGTTTTAGAATGTCTTGATCCTGATCCTGCAGTAGAAAAGCAAATTATTGTCATCAATCTTTTCCCTAGCCAAGGGCAAATACCTGCCAATATGGCTGACGTTTTTGACAGAATTTTTGAAATTCAGTTCTCCAATAAGATCAGATTTAATAAAGAGTTAACGGAAAAAATTAATGAATACATTGAAGTAATCAATGAAATTGACAAAATTGTACCTCCTAATAGCCCTATCAAACAGCTACCGGGATATCAACGCCTAATAAATTACAAGTACATTGAAAATATTGTTTATATTGAAAATAAGCATCCAGAAAATGTAAACGCTCCCTTTGATTTTTCTTCTAACACAATCAGAAAGAGAATCGCTGCGGGTTATCACGACGCAAAGATGGCATTAAGGTTCCTCAATTCTTGAACAAATTATTGAGTTATTTCAAATCAACAGCAAAAAAATTACTGCCAAATCCTAAAGCAAGTAACTGAAAAGATAAGACTTACTAAGTGAGTTCAGCCCTTATTTTAGTTGGTTATAGTAAATAAAGTCATGAAACCTGTATAATAATCAATCTATAACTATTTAAGGTTGTTTTTGCGGCCATAGTACAAAATTATGGGGGTAAATCCCGATTTAACCTTAGTGAGGTTTATGTAATGAAAATTTCCAAATTGAGCAGATTAAGCATTTTAATGCTTGGATTAGCTGGTTTGTTAACTGTGAGTGAGAATGCTTTCTCACAGAATAAATGTCAGGGTGGCGGAATGTCACTTAGCTTTGACCTATCAAAAACCAACAACACACATATTGAAAATAACAATACTTACATTGTAGTACTAGGTATTGATCCGGCAACCCAAAAACATGCTTATGTAAAGTTTAATAATGGAAATCGTGTGGGTACACTTGTTGATATTGCTGATATAAATATGAATGGGAAAAACTATGGAATTTCATTGTCCGAATTAATTCCTAGCTCGGGAGGAATGGCACAAGCCTGCATACCTCATCTTACTTCTGGCAGAATTTATATCTCTTTTGGGAATACTCTGGATATACCTACAGATAAAGATACCCTAACTCCAAAGCAACCCGACGTTAACAACCCTCAAACAACTACAAATGGAACACTTTTTGATAAAGTAGAGTTTAATTACAGTACCCGTGGCGAAACTGTTATTAACCCGACTGGCGTTGATTTTATTGCCATTCCTTATACCATTCAACAAGCAGGCCATGAGTATGGACATTTTGGCGGACTCGATGCAGTCATTAAAAATATGAAAACAATCATTTGCCGTGCTGCAAGTGAAACAATAGATTCTCCTGAATGTGCTCAACGGTGGAACCATTCGGAATGGTCCAGTCTAGTTGTTTACAATTCAGTAAACGCCTTAATGCGAGTCAATGCTCCCGGCAGATTTGGCGATCGATTTAGTGGATATTTTACCAACTATATCAATGAATTAAGTCAGTACTATTCTTCTTCGATAAATCGTTCCATTAAAATTGATTTAAACGAATTAAATAAAGGTATTTGGTCAGGAACTTTTGAGCCCAACAGTCAGACATTAGTTTTTTCACGTGATGGCGGGCTTGGCACTGAAACTTTGTCTTATAATCTGGGTTCGCCACAAGCCAGTAATTCAATTTTTATGGGAGCACAAGCACCATTTAATAATAAAAACGCTGTGGATGCGACTATTGCACGAGATCTGACTTCTGCCATTGTTTCAGGTATGCTAATGCGTAAAGAATCGGCCTTCATTGGTAAAGATTTCTTTGATGCACAGGGTAATCCAATTTTCAGAAACAAACAACAAATGCAAGAGCTGTTAAAATACTACTTCAACAACGTTGATCATTCTGTTGACTATATTGTAAATCAATGTGGCACAACTAAAGATGCCCCCTGTGTCAATGTTTATTCCGAGGCAATGCATGCGTTAAGTTTTGATAAAAATATAGATCATCCACAAGATAGCTATTTAAATTCCTACGCTTTTTCCTATGATGATTTTTTAGGTATGGACGGCACAAATACACAAACCGATGCAAAACCTGCAACGGTAGTGATAGGCGATATGAAAAATCGAAAGATTCCGCATGTAGACCTCTATTATTAGTCAATCCTTCAAAGTACATCTCAGGAATTTGATAAAGCGGAATACTGCCGAATGTCCCGTCAGTTCCCAATAAACATGATTAGCTTCAACCTGTAAGTGGCAAGGATAACACCTGGGAAACGTCCCTAAAAACTAGCATTCTGAAGTTTCACAGATATAATTAGTAACAATCATCGCATCTAATTAAGGGAGATATTTGAATGGCAGATAAGGACAACAAAAAAAAATTTACAACAACAGATTCTGGAATACCAATATCAAGTGATGAGCACTCTTTAACCATTGGACCAAATGGTCCTATACTTCTACATGATCACTACTTGATCGAGCAAATGGCAAACTTCAATCGTGAAAAAATCCCAGAGCGTCAACCTCATGCAAAAGGTGGTGGAGCATTCGGACATTTTGAAGTAACAGAAGATGTAAGCAAATACACTAAAGCTGCTGTTTTTCAGCCAGAAACAAAAACTGATTTAGTTCTCCGCTTCTCAACTGTTGCAGGCGAGAGAGGAAGTCCTGATACCTGGCGCGATCCCCGTGGATTCGCTGTGAAATTTTACACCAGTGAAGGTAACTTCGATATGGTTGGGAACAACACCCCTGTTTTCTTCGTACGTGATCCAATGAAATTCCAGCATTTTATACGATCTCAAAAGCGCCGTGCCAATAACAACCTGCGTGACCATGATATGCAGTGGGATTTTTGGACCCTTTCACCAGAATCAGCCCATCAAGTGGCATGGCTGATGGGTGACCGCGGGATCCCAAAGAGCTGGCGTCACATGAATGGATATTCAAGTCATACTTACATGTGGGTAAATGCCCAAGGTGAAAAGTTCTGGGTAAAGTATCACTTCAAGACCAATCAGGGAATTAAATTTTTGACTCAGCAAGAGGCTGACCGCTTGGCGGGTACAGATGGTGACTACCATACCCGCGATCTGTATGAAGCTATAGAACGAGGCGAGTTTCCAAGTTGGACGCTTTATATGCAAATTATGCCGTTCAAAGAAGCAGAGACTTATCGTTTTAATCCATTTGATCTCACAAAGGTATGGCCACACGCAGACTATCCTCTCATCAAGGTCGGTAAATTGACCCTGAACCGAAATCCTACGGATTACCACACCGAAATCGAGCAAGCTGCATTTGAACCTAACAATATGGTTCCAGGAACAGGGATTAGCCCGGATAAAATGCTTCTTGCAAGGGTATTCTCCTATGCTGATGCGCATCGAGCACGGTTGGGCGTGAACTACAAGCAAATACCTGTTAATAAACCCAAATGCCCTGTTCATTGCTATAGCAAAGATGGTGCAATGCGTATCGAGAATATCTTAGATCCTGTTTATGCACCAAACTCCAAAGGAGGTCCAAAAGCAGATAGCTCGAGAAACCCTGAAGTAGCAACATGGGAAGCACACGGGGAATTCGTACGTGCAGCATATACTCTCCGCAAAGATGACAATGACTTCGGACAGGCAAATACTCTTGTACGCAAAGTAATGGATGATGAAGCACGTAACAGGCTAATTAGTAACGTAGTGGGTCATCTGAAAAATGGAGTCACCGAACCTGTATTAAAAAGAGTATTTGAATACTGGAAAAAAATCGATCAACAGATTGGTGAAGACATTGAAAAAGGGGTGAGGAAAGCTGATAATTAAAAAAAACCAAGATCAGGTACTGCCTTAAGTGGTACCTGATCTATTTGAAAAGATCGCGCTAATCATTTTACGCCTAACTAGCTTCAAAAAAAAATCAGTGTTACATTTAAAACAAAGTATCTTTACCGATTTAGGCCATGCAAAAAATACCTGGCATCCTCACGTTTTTGAGTCCCTATTTGCGACAAAATAAACGCTACCTCTGGGTTTTTTTCATTACAGTTATTGTTGCTGGATTTGAAAGCAGCTTTCAGGCCTATTTGATGAAGTGGGTAATTGATGTCGTCAGCTATACACCCAAAGAAACGCTCTTACCTCATATCATCCTCCCTGCATGCCTTTATGTCAGTATGGATCTTTACCATAATCTCACCATGCGTGCCTATTTATATGCCGCGATGAAAATGTACCCTGCCGTTAAAGCAAAAATCATTGATGATCTCTTCCATTACATCAGCAAACACAGCATCCATTTTTTCCAAAGTAATTTGGCCGGAGACATTTCCAGTAAAATACAAGATGTAAGTAATGGTATGGAGCCTTTAGTTCGTAATTTTTTTGAAGGATTTATAGCAAGACTTGCTACACCAATCATTGTAACATTTTTCTTAGCGACTATATCTTGGAGCTTTTCCCTAGTATTTATTGTGTGGACTGTGTTATTTGTTTTTATAACATTAAGACTCTCTCAATCGGTAGGAAAATCCGCCGAACTCTTCGCTCGCAATAAAAATCAGATGAGCGGAAGATTGATTGATGTAATTAGCAATATCATTACTGCAAAAATCTTTGGTCAAACCCAGTTTGAAAAAGAACACTTGGGGCTAAGCCTTGATTCATTAAAAGTTTCGGAACAACACGTTCAATGGACTTTACTCAAACTTCACTTTTTCCAAGGGTTGATGACATTCACCTTACTGGTAAGTTTTATGAGCCTTTTGATTTATGGACGTATGTATGCTGATGTAACGCCAGGAGATTTTGCTTTTGTACTTACTTTACTCATAACGAGCCTAAGTCATATTTATGTACTGGGACAAACCATAGGCGACAGTATTAAAGGTATTGGTGAATTTCGTCAAGCCATGAATGTATTGATGTTACCCCATGATGTCGTCGACCTTCCTGATGCGAAACCCTTGAAACTTACAAAAGGGGTAATCGTGCTGCAACACATAAACTTTGGATACAATCCCGAAATGCTTTTGTTTAACGATTTTAACCTACGCATTGAATCGGAAGAAAAAGTGGGTATTGTTGGAAGCTCTGGGGCTGGGAAGTCAACCTTAATTCATTTGCTCCTGCGTCTTTTCGAACCTTTTCAGGGTGAAATAACTATCGATGGACAAAACATAGAAATGATCACCATCAACAGTTTGCGCCGCGCCATCACCTTAGTCCCTCAACAAGTTGATTTATTTCACCGCTCCATCTTGGATAATATCCGCTACGGTTATCTGGAAGCATCTGAGAAGGAGATATATCACGCAGCTAAATTAGCCGAATGCGATGCATTTATCCAACAACTCCCCGAAGGGTATCACACTCTGGTGGGTGAGCGAGGAATGAAATTATCTGGCGGACAAAAGCAACGCATCGCTATTGCACGAGCTTATTTAAAACCCGCCAAAATTCTAATCATGGATGAGGCTACATCAGCGCTCGACTCAATTACCGAAAGCTATATTCAGAACGCCTTGACGCATATCATGCAAGGTAAAACAACGATCATTGTAGCACATCGGCTTGCCACATTAAAACAAATGGATAGAATCCTGGTATTGGAGAAAGGACAACTTGTAGAACAAGGTCAATTCCAAGATTTAATCCAAAGAGATGGACCATTTAGTTACATGTGGAAACAACAAGCATTTATATAACTGTAAACCCAATCAATTTGATTAAAGTCTCCTAATATGAGTTCAATGTAAAATAATTACATTGAACAATGACAGTTTTCAAACCCGTATATTTCGAATAAAAAACCAATCAGTTTATCATTAAAAATCTTCATAATAAATAAGAAATTATGAAAAATTATACTTTTTTGAAAATTATCTACTATAGTTATTTTTAAATAATAAAAATAAATTAGGGGATATCATGTTGCTTCGATGGGCCGGTGTAACGCTTATGTTTTGCATACTTAATTCTCCATGTTTTGCTGAAGAAAAAGAAATTGCAATTACAATTGATGATTTACCCTTTGTTGGTTCCGGTACTAGCACGCCAGCAAGTCTAAAAAGAACCCAAGATCGATTTATGGCTATAGTCAATGCTCTTGTTAACAATCAAGTTCCAGCTACTGGATTTGTCATTGGCGAAGCGGTTGCGAAAAATGAATGGGATCTTTTAGAAACATTCCGTAATCAAGGCTTTGCTTTAGGTAATCACACTTATACTCATAACAGCTTGAATAACATGAGTGCTGATAAATACATCGCGGATATAGATCGTGCTGATACTGTCTTAGCACCTGTACTGACAGAGCCTAAATATTTTCGTTATCCTTACCTAGCTGAAGGGACTGGTCAAAAAAAACAAAAAGTGTATGACTACCTGGCTGCACATCAATACACTATTGCTCCAGTCACGATTGACAGTAAAGACTATGAGTTTAATGCACGTTTCTACAGGATACCTTATAGAAAAAGAGCTCAAAATCTACCAGCATTTAAAAAACGTTATTTGGCTTACATTTGGCAACAGACCTTAAGAGCTGAAAAAAATGCTAAAGGAAAAAATGTTAAACAAATTTTATTAATCCATGCAAATCTTCTTAACAGTTTATGTCTAGAAGACATCATTGAAATGTATCGAAAAAATGGATACAAATTTATTAGCTTAGCCGATGCTTTAAAAAACAATACAGCTCAATCATTGAATAATAATACAGAAGCATTAAATAACGTTATACCCTCACTAAAAGAGTCCGGGCAAAAATCTGAAGTAAATAAAATATTTGGAAATCAAAGCTAATTGATAACTGATGCTCTCTCCCACTATCGGGAGAGAGGCGAAGGAATTAAATTATCCAGAAATCAATTTATTTTTCTCTAAACGAGATATTGCATGTTTCGGTAGAAGAATCCAGTAATGCCCCTGATTCTTCATATGACCTGCAATTAAAGTTGCTTTTTCACCACCACCCCAAAAAACATCTCCGCGTACTTTGCCGCGTATTGCTCCTCCGGTATCTTGAGCAATCATCAAACGTTGCATAGGTTTATTTTTATTAGGATTTTTGCTATCAGGACGCGTAGTGTTTAACCAAAGAGGAGCCCCCATAGGTACCCATTGTTTATCAATAGCCAGCGAATAACCAGGAGTTAAAGGCACACCTTGCGAGCCTAGGGCGGCTCCATACGACATTTTACGGAAGAAAACAAAAGATTTATTTTGATTGATCACTTTATCCATCTGTTTGGGATGAGCTTCCAAATAACGTTTTATTGCCTGCATGGACGCATTATCTTTAGTCATAACCCCTTTTTTGATCAACACTCCGGCAATCGCAGTATAAGGCTTGCCATTTTGAGCATCATAACCAATATAAAGGTTATTACCATCTTCAAGTTCAATTACTCCTGAACCTTGAATTTCCAAAAACAAACGATCTATTGGACTATTAACCCATACTAAAACGCGTGCCTTACCCTTAAGTGCACCATTATTAATTTGTTCGCGAGTGTAATACGGGACGAATTTTTTACCCTCTAACCGGCCTACAATGCCACGACTTTTAAAATCATTAAAAAACAGACCTAAATCTGCAGTTACAAGATCATCTGGAGTTTCATAAAGAGGAACATGAAACTCTTTGGATTTAGTATAACGTCCTTTAATTGCAGGCACATAATAACCTGTAAATAAGCCAGGTTTTTCACCGGTGTCAGTAAACTCTACCGGAGTAAACCATTTTTCAAAAAACTGCTTTGCTTCATTTTCAGCTGTGGGAGAAATTTTTAAAGCTTCTTTACATGCTGGTTGCCAATCTTTTACTTGTAAATCGATCTGATCTGTCCCGACAATTTGCTCTGGATTTTGCTTGATAAAGGCACGACAGGAAGTCTGAAAAGTCAGTAAAGACTTTTTTAGATCTGCTGATTTCCAACCAGGTAACCGATCAAAATTAGCCTGTCTGAACATGGTTGATGGGTGCTTTACGAACCAAAACCACCATACTGAAATACTCAAGGCAATTAAGGTTAAAAAAATTGTAATGGAGATTATTTTCGTTTTCATAGTCGAGCAATTTTTACACGTTATGGAATTTTTTGCAACAAAAAATGACAAAATTTAAACAATAACCTCTTGTCAAAAACTATTAATCAGTAAAAAACTTCTTTTAATAATAATTTGATTTTAATTATTTTTTTTTGAACGTACAAATAAAAAAATTACATCAAGATACACTACAAAAAAATTAGTGGATTTGTAAAACCAATTGATTTAAAGCATTGATATAAGCTAAAAATCCTCTTAAATCGTCATCGGAAATTTGAAAAGATATCATTTTTTTATCTATTTCTGATAACAAATACTGTAATTGATGGCTTAATTTCAACCCATGTGCCGCATCGTGTTTTTCAAAAGCGGTCCAAATCGCTTTTTCATAAGAAGATAATTCATAACCCAATAATTGAGCTGTTTTTTCAACCTTTTCTCGATCAATAGTCAATAAAATATGGCTTGTAGTAGCCTGTATTATTACCAAAGATTCAAAACGCTTTGTCAGCTCTGTTAACAAGTTCTGTTTTTTGGAACTTAACGGTTCATCAGCAAGCGACTCAAGCAATTCCCGGGAAGACCAAAACAAATTTGCCAAATCATGCAGTTTTATTTGGTTTGTTGATGATAAGAGAATTTGCTTTAAATTCTGCCCTATATAAATATATAACTTATTTAGGTAACGATTTAACATAGTCCAAACATCGGAACGCCAAATAAGATTTGCAACAATAAAGCTTGTAACAATTCCAATTACTATTCCGCCCAAACGCTGTAATGGAGGAGCTAAATAAACAGGCGGTCCTCCTTCTTGAGCAAGAGAAATAATCAAAGCGATGTTTGCTTGTAACCCAATATAAGAATATTTGGGAAACTTAAACATAAAATAAGAAAATCCCCAAATTGAAAAAAAAAATATTAAAATGAAATCATAAAAAGTCATCTTAGTTAGAAATAAGGAAAATAAAGCGACCCCTCCACCCCAAATACAACCAAGTAAACGATGAATGCTCGCATTTTTCATTTCAAAAAGATGTTTACGAATGGAAAGCACGAGACTACTGATAACTCCATTTAAACCACCAGACCAATTACTTATCATCCAAAAACCTAAAGCCAAAATAACCGAGATCCCTGCTTTAATGCTGCGTTTAATGACATCGACATCCGTACGAATGCGCTCCTGTGTTTTTAAGACATGATGTTTTGCGGTCATGCCATGAGGAATGCGGCTAAATAAAGACTGCATCAAAAGAAGGTTGTGGTTCACTTGGTGTAAGAAATGAATCAATGCATAGACAAAATTACTCTTAAAAATGAGTTGCTGCTTTTCGATGTCGCTACTTGTATCTGGGATCAAAAAAGAAGACGTATCTCCATTGCTTTGCTTCTGTTTCACATATTTTTCCAGTTCTACGATTTCAGGTCCTGTTTGTAATTCTTTAGGAGTATCCACGTGATTAGTAAAAGCGATTTGTAGTTGAGTCAGATCCAATTGAATCGCATTCAATACAGGCTTTATAGGTAATGATTGCACAATGGTTAAATCACTATGCTGTGGAGAAATGAGAATCAGATAGTGTAACTGTCGTGATAAATCATAAAAAATATCCAATAAAGCACGTACCTCATCAATCCTGGCTTTAGTAACTCCCAATTCATGGGTCATAGCGCCAATGAGCTCTACCGCTTTACGTAGTTTTCTTTTTATTTTTAAAGTGCTTTGTAATAACAAGTCAAAATCAGGCTTACTCTCAAACAACACCGTGAGTAATTGATCCAATTCTGCTGAAAAATCAGTATAAATACCATGAAGTTGTACCGTAATATTATCCTTTAAATGATTGGGAAAAATAAAATAAGCGCTGATTGCTGCTACCAAAACGCCAATTCCAATCTCAACAGGTCTCCAAATAGCCACGAAAAACACATTTTGCGGATTCATCGCAATTTGTGAAATAATTATGAAAGCACACAGTGCTCCTAACAAATAAGCATAACCATTAGCACTGAAGCTGTAATAATAGGAACCCATGCACACAATTAAAAAGCAAGAAAGCAAATAGAGTAAAAAACTGTTGGCGACCAATCCTGCAATATAGAACCCCAAAAACGCTCCTGCAACAGTACCAATAATACGCATTGAGGCTTTATCGATGATGTTGCCAGTATATAAATTGGAAACGATAACAACACTCATTCCTGACCAAAATGGGGTTTCCAAATGAAATTTAAATGAAATCAAAACAGCAATTAATGCGGCAAATGCTGTTCTTAAGGCAGCTCTGTTTTCAACAGTTTGAGGCCAGAAAAACACGGATCACCTGTATGTAATGGTAGTAGCGCTGGCACCAATGCGCATTGGATATTCATCAGATAAATCATCGATATAAATTCGCACTGGAAACCGTTGTGCTATACGAATCCAATCTTCGGTTGCTTCTAAATAAATCAGCGTTGAAGGAATAACATTACCGCTTTGTACCCGATTAATCCCCCAACCGATACTGTCTACATGTCCATGGAATACTTTTCCTGGATACATATCAATCATAATTTTTGCCTTATCTCCAGGTTGAATCAACCGAAGTGCTGTTTCTCTATATCGCGTAACCACCCACCACTGTTTGGTTTCAATAAGAGCAAATAGTCCTTCTCCTTTTTTAATGTACTGACCTATGCGTAAATTAAAATTGGTGATGTAACCATCCTCAGGGGCTACAAGAATAGTGTGATTTAGAAGATAATTTGCCTTATCTAATTCGAAATTCGCTTGCGCAATCTTAAATTTGGCTTGAGCAGCGTCTGCCTTTTTATTTTCATAATTCAATTTAGCAATATCTAACTTGGATTTAGCTTGCTGCACCGCATAAACATAGGGAAGAGAATCAATTTCAATAAGTTTATCTCCTTTTTTCACCCTCTGATTGTCTTTAACATAAATTCTCGAAACAGGACCAGAAACCAGAGCAGCCATGTTGACTACATGAGCTGAAACATATGCATCATTTGAGCGGGTGTCATAAAAAGCAAAATAACGGTAGGCAAGATATCCTGCCAACAATAAAGCAAGCACCACCATTTGCGGCCAATACTTAAATTTAGAAATATTTTGTAAATGCACCTAAAAACCTTTCTATTTACCCTAGCTATTACAATACAACTAGGTTTGATGCAGCTCAAGAAAATATTAGAGTCTGTTTACATTTCTACTATCTTGATCAAAATAGCGAAATGAGATCAGCCCCTACCTTTAATAAAATTTATTTATAGAGAAGGTAAATATCGCCAGCTGCTCACTCCCAGAGGAATAGCATGTTCCTTTACCAGACAAGGGATCACCCTTCCTGCACTAATATACCGTATTTGCAATAAAGCCACAGGGGATCCCTCCTCAAAGGGAACAACAGTCACTCGTTGATGATGCGATGCTGATTTTCGTCCCTTATAGCGAACCACCAAACATGGAAACTCTCCCAAGTCCTCAACGTAATATTTGTATTGAGTTAAACCACTTTTTAAAGAGCAACCTTTGTATTCGAGTAAATTATGTATTACTTGATTTGCAGAATCTGAGCGTGTCACACAGTCCGGACTCAACGCTGTGCGTTGATGCAGCAATCGCAATGCAATATCCTCTAATTGATAAAAATTCTGGTGCAACACTTCTTGTTTATTAATTGTCTTGTAATACAGTAAAACATGCTGCATCGAAGTCAAAATAAGCAAACTAATCACAGCAATAATAAGTAAGGTCAGTAATAAAATAAATCCTTTATTTTTCCTACTCATGAGCCACGCACCAAAACCTTAAGCTCATGTGTTTTACTCTCATCCAATCCCATGATAATTTCAAGAAACTGCTTCTCTTCTATGTGTCGATTTCGGGTATGCATGAAATGAATTAAAGGAGTTATTTCTTCTGTCTGTACCAACTGATAATGTAACGTATCTACATCATTCGCGTTTCTCTTAATAAACCATTTTTCTTCAAGATACTCACCAATATATGCCGAGCGGTCATAAGAAAAAAATAGAGGCTTGTTCAAAGTAATAAGTGAATTGTTACTTTGTTGTTCCATGTCAAATAGTTCTTGTACCTCAGCATGTTCGCAATCAGCGATGAGTATGGGACGCTTTTTATGAAGTATCACTGGCTCTTGAGTTACTATTTTGGTTGCGCCTTGAATTTTGATTATTTTTGCAAAGTGTTCATTCATACGATTTACATGGATGAATTGATTCGGTTGATTTCCGGTTTGTAAAGCATGAATTCTATTTTGATGATTTCTGCGATCAATAACTTGCAAGTGATCAATGCCCAAACAGGGGGTAAAACCCGCACGCCGAATACTATCACTCAGTAAATCACTCACCCATTGTAAATCAAAACGTGTTTCTAAAATTTTTTCTGTTTCAAGATATTGACGCTTGCTTCCCAAATAAAGTTGGATTAATAAAGTCATAATCACACTTGCCAGAAAAAGACTTATCAATACTTCTGTCAGGCTGACTCCCATTTGCTTTTTCATTCACCACTTCCAATAAGATGATGTTGACGGGTTATAGAGCCTACTTGTTCAAACCATACAAGATGAAGAAGTAACTGTTGATTTTTTAGCTGTATATCCAAATGATAGGAGGAAGGCGTTGGTGGAAGTTTTGAAACTTTAGCCACAAGGGATTCTTCAATTTGATCAAGAAATTGTGAACCGTGCGTTCTAAAAATTAATTGATTTAATAATTGCTTACTCTGCCATTGTTGTTGTAATAAAGTCAGAGCTAAAGTGGTTACCAGTAATAAAGATACCAATACTTCAGTAAGGGAAAATCCCTTTTGCCAATTCATATTCCATTTTTTCCTGTGGTTGGTTTGCCATGCAAAGATTAACGTCATGGAAATAAAAATTCAAGACCTGTGTTCGCCACCTACAGACTGATGTAATACACTCTAGAATTATTTTTTTAATTCAATGAGCTCGTGACAGGAAGCTAAAGCTTGGATAATATGAAGAAAATTTTTAGTTAGGGAAAATTATGGCAGTTAACTTTCAACAATTACCTCATCCAGGCATACAATCTTTAGTCCCTTATAAGCCAGGGAAGTCTATAGAAGAACTAGCGCGTGAGAAAGGGATTAAGGTCAATGACATTATTAAAATGGCGAGTAATGAAAATCCTTTAGGTTGCAGCCCTTTAGCTCTTGCCGCATTAAAAGAAATGTCAACCTATCTCTTAGCTACTTACCCCTCACCAATGAATCATCACTTAATGCCTAAACTTGCAAATAAACTTGCAATCGATACGGATCAACTTTTTGTAAGTAATGGTTCGGATTACATATTCACTATTCTACTCAACTGCTTTGCACTGCATAATGACAAACACATCATCACACACGAATATGCGTTTAGCACCTATGCGATTCAAGCTAATACCTTGAATATCCCGGTTCGCACGATTGGAATTAATCCAGATTGGCATGTTAACGTAGATAAGTTGATTCAAACATGCAATTCACAAACCGGTATTATTTTTTTAGCGAATCCTAATAATCCTACCGGTGTTCTGATTAGTCAAAAAGAAATAAAACGTCTGTTAGAAAATATTCCTGAAAGCACTCTATTGGTCATCGATGAAGCTTATTATGAGTATGCAGAGCCTCAATTAAGTTATAATAGTATTGAATGGTTGGCTAAACATCCTAATTTAGTGATTACGCGAACTTTTTCAAAAATATACGGGTTAGCAGGTGTTCGTTTAGGTTATGCAATAGCTCATTCCTCAATAGTTGAGCTCATGCGACGAATCCAGTTACCGTTTACGGTAAATCAAGTCGCACTGACCGCTGCTCATGCTGCCTTGGATGACGATCAATTTATTCAATTAAGCTTGCAAACCAATGCAGAAGGAATGCTGCAAATGAAAGATGGATTTAATCAATTAAATATCGATTACTTACCCTCAGCATGCAATTTTCTTACCTTTGATAGTAAGGAGGACGGTATGTTGCTCTATAACTATCTATTAGATAAAGGTATCATAGTCCGCCCACTACATCCATATAAGATGAACAATTACATACGAGTAACTGTAGGGACCAAAGAACAAAATGATCGATTTCTTAATACATTGAGTAATTACTACAAGTAAGGAAATAATAAAATGACCAGTGACTTGAGCAGCAAACATTGTGAATCATGTGAAGGCATAGGCGATGCATTAAATGCAGAACAAATTAAAAATCTGATGCCACAGTTAAATAAAAATTGGGAGGTAAATGCAGATAATCGCATCATTAAACGCAGTTTATCTTTTAAAAATTTTTATGAAACAATGGCTTTTGTTAATGCACTTGCATGGATTGCAAATACCGAAAATCATCATCCTGATTTAGAAATAGGCTATAACTATTGCCGCGTGAGCTTTATGACCCATGCCATCAATGGCTTGAGTCATAATGATTTTATTTGTGCAGCAAAAATGGATAAGCTGTTAATTAGTTAAAAACTATACCTAAAATATAGCCAGGGTGAGCGCAGCGTAATTCGAGGATCTTTATCATAATTTCCACTAATACCGCATTAAAACTTGCTCATCCCCTAAAAGATTCATCAAAAGTCCAAGTAGTTCATCACTTGGCATTACTTGCCATTGTTGCGCAAGACTCAACTGTGCACTAGCATAATCATTGCAGTATGAAAATTGTACAGCACAACGCCCAACATGAGCTTTTAATAACGCCTTAATAGAGCCTAGAATCCCCTGATTTCTAGAGTGTAAACGTAACTCCAAGCATCGAGCAAATTTAGTACGCGCAGTTGGCACATCATAGAGATAATTCGCGGTCATTTTCACACCGCCATTATAATCATCATGAGCCACTTCACCTTCAATAACCACCATATCTCCAGTTGCCAAACCTGGTGCTGAGGACTCAAACAGCTCACCAAAAACAACAACATCAAGTCGCCCAGTAGAATCATCCATACCAAGAATTACTAATTTCTTACCGCGTTTCGTCAAAATTTTGCGAATTCCAACAATTTGCGCGCAAATAATGGCTTTTTTATGCATGGATGGATTTAATTGACTGATTGAAACGATAAAGTCACCAAACTCACGCCGATATTGATCTGCAGGATGCCCGGTTAGATAAAAGCCTAATACTTCTCGCTCACCTTCCAGACGCTGCGCCTCCGACCAGGGTTTGCATTGCACATAATCTTGCTTATTCGTATCGTCTTCTAGTAATGAAAATAAATCAAATTGACCACTGGATTGATTCTGATGCTCTTTTTCTGCCACCTTTAGAGCTTTTTCCAAAGATGCAGTTAATATTGCTCGCTCTACATTCCAATCATCAAAAGCACCACTTTTAATTAGCGCTTCTAATACGCGTCGATTCACCTTGCGTAAATCCAGTCGTTGGCAGAAACTAAATAAATCTGTATATTTCCCTCCTGCTTCACGCTCCTCCATAATGCAATCAATAGCAGACTCTCCCACCCCTTTTATAGCACCAAGACCATAAATAATAGTGGCATCATCAACTACTGTAAAAGGATACATCGAGTGATTAATTGATGAGGGTAAAACCTTCAACTTCATATGAGCACATTCATCAATAAAAGTGACCACTTTATCTGTATTATCCATATCTGAAGACATAACCGCAGCCATGAATGCAGCCGGATAGTGTGCCTTAAGCCACGCAGTTTGGTAAGCTACCAACGCATATGCAGCTGAATGCGATTTATTAAAACCATAACCTGCAAATTTTTCCATCAAGTCAAAAATATGGGTTGCAATTTTTTCATCAACTCCTCGAGCAGTCGCGCCCTGAGTAAAGATTTCTCGTTGTTTCGCCATTTCTTCAGGTTTTTTCTTTCCCATCGCACGACGTAACAAATCCGCAGCACCCAAAGTATAATTTGCCAATACCTGCGCAATTTGCATTACTTGCTCTTGATATAAGATAACACCGTAAGTTGGCTTTAAAATTGGCTCCAAATCCGGATGGGGGTAGTCAACTGCCGCACGCCCATGCTTACGATCAATAAAATCATCTACCATTCCAGATTGCAAAGGACCTGGTCTGAATAAAGCCACTAAAGCGATAATGTCCTCAAAGCAATCAGGTTGTAAACGGCTAATTAACTCCTTCATACCACGAGATTCCAGCTGAAATACTGCTGTTGTTTTACATGCCTTTAATAAATCAAAAGTTGCGGTATCATCTGTTGGAATTTGACTGATATCAACTGCAGGCAAACCTTCAACAGCTCGTTTTTTATTTACCGTAGTTAATGCCCAATCGATAATCGTCAGGGTACGCAATCCCAAAAAGTCAAATTTGACCAAACCCGCCGCTTCGACATCATCTTTATCAAACTGACTAACAATTTGTGTAGATCCCTCTTCACAATAAATCGCGGTAAAATCTGTAAGCTGAGATGGCGCAATTACTACTCCCCCGGCATGTTTCCCTGCATTACGGGTAATCCCTTCGAGTTTTAAAGCCAAATCAATGAGTTCTTTTACTTCCTCTTCTTCTTCGTAACGACGCTTTAGTTCTTCTTCCTGTTCCAAAGCCTTACTTAATGTAATACCTATCTCAAAAGGGATTAATTTTGCTAACTTATCCACAAAACCATAGGGATGACCTAATACACGTCCAACATCTCGTACTACTGCTTTTGCAGCCATAGTACCAAAGGTAATGATTTGTGAAACACTTTGCCTGCCATATTTCTCGGCCACATAATCAATGACCCGATCACGACCTTCCATACAAAAATCGATATCAAAATCAGGCATGGATACCCGTTCTGGGTTCAAGAAACGCTCAAAAAGTAACTCATACTCTAAAGGGTCCAAGTCAGTAATTTTTAATGCATAAGCAACCAAAGATCCAGCTCCTGAACCTCGTCCTGGACCAACTGGCACACCATTTTTTTTTGCCCACTGGATGAAATCAGCCACAATTAGAAAATAACCGGCAAAGCCCATGTTATTAATTACATTGAGTTCAACCTGCAAACGTTTGTCGTACTCTTCTCTTGATGCTTGCAGTTCTTCAGGCGATTTGCTTTTAAATATTTGCAGTAAACGCTCTTCTAAACCGACTTGTGATAAATGAGATAAATATTCTTCAACAGTAGATCCATCCGGTATGGGAAAATTAGGTAAATAATTATTTCCTAAATCCAGTTTTACTGTGCATCGTTTGCCGATTTCAACTGTATTTTCTATTGCAGATGGCAAATCAGAAAATAAAGCAATCATTTCATCAGCTGATCGCAAGTACTGTTGCGCACTATACTTTTGCACTCTTCTAGGATCAGCCAATGTATACCCTTCATGAATGCAAACACGCGCTTCATGCGCCTCAAAATCTTCTTGATCAAGAAAACGTACATCATTGGTTGCTACTAACGGCAATTTCAGTTCATCGGCTAAAGCAATCAATTTTTCATTGTAGCGGGTTTCGTCAGGCCGCCCTGTCCGTTGAATTTCTAAATAAAAACGATTGGGAAAAAGTGTTTGCCAATATATCGCTCGACTTTTAGCTAAAGGATCATCATTGGCTAATAAAGCTTGTCCGATATCACCGAATTTTCCGCCAGACAATGCGATAAGCCCTGCTGAGTACTCTTGAATCCATTGGTTTTGTACTCTTGGTTGTCCTTGATATTGCCCTTCTTGATATGCTTTGGAAATAAGACAGGTTAAATTTTTATACCCTTGAGAATTAAGGCATAAAAGAACCAAAGAAAAAACTCGCTCAGGTTGTTCAGGATCATGGCAAGGTAAATCACTCCCAATAATAGGCTTGATTCCCATATCAACAGCATTTTTATAATGCTTTACAGCCGCAAACAAATTGCAATAATCAGTCACTGCAACAGCACACATCCCTCGGGATGGTAAAACCTTCATTAAGGGCATAACACGAGTCAAGCCATCAACCACAGAAAACTCAGTGTGGACACGTAAATGAACAAAACGTTGTTGCATAAGAAAATGAACTCATTAAGCTTAATTGATGAACTTTAACCTAAATCAAGGGTTTTGCATACCTGCATCATGATGATGATAAACCAAGAACCTAAATCACATTTTTTGTATATCAAACTTGCGATTGATGGGGATCAAAGGCATCCCTGACTGCATCTGCAAATAAGTTAATCGCTAAAACCAGCAAAAACATAAAAACAAATGCAGCCAATATAGGCCACCAAATAACGGGATTACGTGCCAGTTCAAACCGTGCACTATTAATCATATTTCCCCAACTTATGGTCATAGGTGAAACCCCTACCCCCACATAAGAAAGCAAGGCCTCAGCCATAACCAGGAAACTAAAATCCAAAACCAGAGTGATCACCACGATATGCATCACATTGGGCAATAAGTGTTTGCGAATAATAGTAAACCAATTAGATCCTAAAGCACGTGCCGCTTGAACATAATCTACTTCACGTAGCTTCAAAGTCTCAGCTCGCAAAAGCCGACATAAGCTGGTCCAACTTGTTACGCCAAGGATGAAACAAAGTGCCAATAAACGCGCATCCGCACTTTGAGCTAAAGTAGTAAATTGCTCAGGATGGTTGGCTATGTAAACTTGCAAAGACAAAACTGAGGCAGTAATTAGTAAAACACCAGGTATAGAGCTTAATGTGGTATACGTATACTGAATTAAGTCATCTGCCAAGCCTCCAAAATATCCTGCCACGACTCCCAAAAACAAAGCTAAGGGCAGCATAAATAAAGTAGTTAAAAGACCAATGACCAAACCTGTACGTATGCTCTTAATTGTAAAGTAAAAAATGTCTTGGCCAATTTGCCCAGTACCTAATACATGAAATGTTCTTGACAGTTCATATCCAAGTACAACAAAAAATATAAGAGCACTTACGGTGATTAAGATGCTTAAACTCGTCGCACTTAAAGCAAAAAAAGGTCTTAATCGCCTGCAAAAACGAATGAGTAGCAGGACTATTCCTATAAAAAATACCGCTAATATACCGCATTTCAACGCATATCTAATTGCACTCTTTATGATCTCGTTTTTTTCTGATTCTGTTTTTACCCGTTTTCCAGGGTAAATCAATAATGGATAAGACTGTTCAATAACACCATTCACCAAGGTAGTTTCACTAATAAATTGCCTTAAAGCCAACGGCGCCGAATAGGTTTTTTCTAAAATTTTATCTATAGGAGACAAAATATTATCCAACACAGTAGCTACAGTTTCTGTTTTCTTCTTTACCGATGTAATATGAATCGAATCCAAAATACCAACAGTAATAAAAAATAACAAAATGATACCCGCACTTACAGCGATGGGTCTGCGCAAAATTATAGAAAAAGAACGCCTTATATGATACTTGCGTAAACTCAGTAAAATAACCAGCGCACTTAAGCCTAATAAAGTGAGAAAGCATTTATCAGTCCATAGAAAATCAATCATCATTTTTTCTTCTCAACCAATCTCATTATCTTTGCAGGTATCAGGCAATGAGCCCCTAGTAACCCAACAAACCTTTTCATCCCACGTACCGCGCTTAAAGCGCAGTACGTGGGGAGTATAAAGATTCATTATATAACAGTAAAAATCTCTTTAACTTTGTGATTATCTCTCAGATATAAGATAGAGAGGCCCTTATTATTTAACAATAAACTACTTGTTTAAGATAATCTCACCCGGGGATCTACCAACATATAAGAGATATCTGTTAATACCAATCCTACAATGTAAAGAATTGAACCCAAGAACACCATAGCCCTCACGATAGCAAAATCTTGTTGTTGAATTGCATCAATCGTATAGCTACCCAAGCCTGGGACGCCGAAAAAAGATTCCAAGATCAAACTTCCCATAAATAAGGAAGGAATAATCACTACAACTCCAGTTAATATAGGAAGCATTGCATTTTTCAGTACATGTTTGAACATCACTCTTTGTTCCGATAGTCCTTTAGCTCTGGCTGTTTTAACATAATCTTTATGCATTTCCTCCAAGAATAAAGTACGATACCAACGACTCCCCGCCCCCAAACCACTGAGTACGGCCACGGTAATTGGCAAAATAACGAATTTCAAAGCCTCAAAGCCCCCGTCATAACCTGAAATGGGTACCAGACGTAATAATTTACCAAAAAGATATTGGCCACCAATAATATAAAATAAACTGGAAATCGACATTAAAATAATACAAATCACCACACCAGTGAAATCAAGATATGTTCCTCGAAAAAAAGCCATTGCCATAGCTACAATAATATTAGTAATGACATCCAACAATAAGACAGGTAACGCAATTGAAAGGCTGGGACCCATTCTGTAGGTAATATCTTCACTAATATCTCGCCCTGAATCAGATGCGCCAAAGTCAAAAGTAAACAGCTTCATGGACTTTTGAAAAAACAATGTCGCCTGTATTTTTTGTATTCCGGTTTTTTGTTCGTTATAAAACAAAGGTAGGTTATAACCATGTGACTCTTTCCAATCATCGATCACTTGTTGTGCTACATGTTTTTGTCCCAAATGCATGCGTGCAATATCATCTGGTGTATTCACCATAAAAAATAAAATAAAAGTAATAAGATTAATTCCAAAAAGAATAGGAATTGAATAAATAACTCGACGCAGTAAATATTTGATCATGGGATAAACTTCCTTTCTGCCGATTTTCTTTCTTTCTTGTGATAGGCAATAACCAAAGGAAAAATTAGGATGAGAATAAGCAAAAACAATAAACCTAATGGCCAAAAAACTGGTTGATTCCAAGCGGATCTCAATCTGTTTCGTTCGGGTACATTGATGGCAATATATTTTAAAGTTGCAGAAGACATTGTATTGGGTTTAACGCGTGAAACCCAATTCTGGGATAAAACAAATTCTTCAGGATGTATCCCCCAACTCCATGGAGCATCGCGTCGTACAATAGCAATCATATCATCTATAATCTTCTGCCTCTGCATATCGTTTTTTCTATTTTTCATTAAATTAAAAAGACGGTCAAATTCAGAATTTTGATAATTGGCAGCATTTTCACCGCTAAATTTTACCTTGCCATTAGCACTATACAACTGAAATAGAAAATTTTCAGGATCAGGATAATCCGCCACCCAACCCCAACTAAATATTTGCGCATCACCGGTACGCATTTTTTCCTGAAAACGGTTATATAAAGTTGCCCGTACATTCAAATCAATGCCTATCTGAGCAAATTGTTTACGCATCCAATCAAACAATGATTTATCCTGAGGATTACCTGAGGTAGTGACGTCATAATGCAAAATTAAGCGCTTTCCAGTAGAGGGATCAATTCCATCAGGATATCCTGCCTCTGCCATAAGTTTTTTTGCATCACTAATGGGGCGTCGCACAGCCTCACCATCTTTCCATTTATAAACGTAAGGATTAATTCCTTCCTTACCCTCTTTATAACCAAAAATACCGGGAGGAATCGGCCCTTGGGCCACAATACCTCGGCCATTATGAAAAATAGCTATACTCTCATCATAATTTACTGCAATTGAAATTGCCCTTCTTAATTTACGCGCCCGCTCACTAGCCCCCCCTACCACGCCATCAAGCATATTAAAGCCCATGTAGTAAATAGTAGGTTGTAATGCCACAGTAAGATATATATGTTTTTTTTGCATCTCCGGTGTTAACTCGGCTTTGCCATGTCGATTTGTGTGGATTGCCTGATCAAAACTGTCCGCACCAATCGTGGAGTTATCGTAATAGCCTTGCAGAAATTTATTCCAACGCGGAATGGCTTCTTTTTCAAGAGTAAAAACGGCTTTTTCAATAAAAGGCAGACGTTTACCTGCATTATCCAAATATCCTAATTTCTTATCCTCCTCCGAGCCTGTAGTTGGAAAATAATCTTCGCGAAAATTTGGATTCTTTTTTAATACCATATTTCGGTTAGGATTGTTATTAACTAACATAAAAGGACCTGTACCCACTGGAAACCAGCTTAAAGTAATATTGTTGTCTAACATACCGGGCTGAGAGTAGAAAAAGTCGGCTTCCCAAGGAACTGGTGCAAAAAAATACATCGCCAACCAAAATAAAAACTGAGTGTATTCTCCTTTTAAAGTGATTTCAAACGAATAATCATCCAGTTTTTTAATCCCTTTCAAAGGATAATTGCGCAAATCAATATATCGCTTACCGCGAGGAAGTATCCGTCCATATTCTGCAAACCCCACAATATAACCACTCATTAAGCCATAAATCGGTGAACTCAATGCAGGATTGGCCAAACGTTTTATTTGATAAATGTAATCATCAGCAATTAATTCACGCGTGCTGGTATACTTAAAGTCAGATAATTGATGGATACCCTCATCATTCAAATATTTTTGAGTCACATGATGATAAAAATATGAACCCTCTTTATTTTTAGCGAAAGCTGGATGAGGCTGATAATAAACTCCTTTTTTAATGTTTATAGTATAAACACTGTAAGCAGGTGTTTCGTGGCTGTTTTCAGGTAGTGGATTACCGTGTGCATCAAGATACTTTAACTGGGGCATTTGCGTAGTTATTAATGGGATTAATTGATAAGGCCTTTGCAAATAATCATACTCCAACAATGGCTCATATATTTGAGCAAGAAAAAGAGACTCATTAGATGAGTAAGACCGTGCCGGATCCAGAGTTTTAGGCTGTTCGGAAAACGATGAGTAGTAAATATTTTCTTTTGCCTGCTTGTGCGGATATGGATTATTTAAAACCCAAGGCCAGGTATAAGCAAAGCTCCAATTAAAAAACAAACCAAACAGAACTATTCGTTGTATACAATTCAAAAAAAATCCTTATTTTAGAGTAGCCAGATTAAAGTGAAGCTCAGAATGCGAGTTACTAATGCTTCTCCTTTTCAAATTACGCTAATACTTTAAGAAACTGTTCTTCATCCAAAACAGCAACACCTAGATTATTTGCTTTATCCAGTTTAGAACCTGCTTCACTTCCAGCAATGACATAATCTGTTTTTGCTGAGACGCTACCCGTTACTTTAGCTCCCACAGCCAATAATTTTGCTTTGGCCTCTTCACGTCCCATAGTACTTAAAATTCCTGTTAGAACCACTGTTTTTCCAAATAAAGAATGCTCTTTGTTAACTTTCTTTTTCTCAATTTTTGGCCAATGTACCCCAAGAGCTAATAAACGTTCAATGACTTGACGATTATGTTCTTGTGCAAAAAAATGCACCACATTAAAAGCACCTACAGGTCCCATATCTTGCAAGCTTATCAACTCTTCTTCTGTTGCTTTGGAAATTGCGTCGATATCCCCAAAATGCTCCGCTAACATCCGAGCACTGGATTCACCAACTTCACGGATCCCCAGCGCATAAAGAAAACGACTGAATGTAGTATTTTTGCTTTTTTCTAAAGCATGCAATAAATTTTTTGCCGACTTCTCCCCCATGCGCGGGAGATTTGCCAAAGTAGTGATATCAAGCGTATAAAGATCGGGTAAATGTCGCACAATCCCTTCATCGACGAGCTGCTCAATAAGTACAATCCCCAATCCTTCAATATACATCGCTTTACGTGAAGCAAAATGCCACATCATTCTTTTTAATTGAGCTTTACAAAATAAACCACCTACACAACGCGCAACCGCTTCTCCTTCCTCACGCACTACATCAGAACCGCAAACAGGGCATTTATTAGGTAAATGAATCTCTTTGATATTTGCGGGGCGTCGCTCGAGAACGACAGAAACTACTTCAGGAATAACATCACCCGCACGACGAATAATGACACTATCACCTATATGAATATTCTTTCTGATAATTTCATCCATATTATGCAAAGTCGCATTACTTACAGTAACTCCTGCAACATTGACCGGTGCCAAACGGGCTACTGGGGTTAAAGCCCCAGTTCTTCCTACCTGAAAATCAACGGCTAACAGCTCGGTCATCTCTTCAGTAGCAGGAAATTTATGGGCACAGGCAAATCGGGGAGCTCGCGAAATAAAACCAAGTTGTTGTTGCAAAGGGATACTGTCTACTTTATAAACAACTCCATCAATCTCAAAAGGAAGTTGATTACGTTTGGCTAACATATCATGATAATAACTCAAGCACCCTTTGATACCCACTTCCTGTTTAGTATCTGAAGATACCCTAAAGCCGAATTTTTTGAGTAATTGCAATTGCTCCCAATGGCTATCTGGTAAATTATATCCCTCACAAGCACCTATCCCATAGCAATAAATGCCCAAAGGCCGACTTGCTGTCACTGCGGGATTCAATTGCCGTAAGCTTCCCGCCGCAGCATTGCGAGGATTAGCAAAAACTTTTTCCCCAGACTCTTGAGCCTTTTTATTGTACTCTTCAAATCCTGCTTTCGGCATGTATACTTCACCACGAACCTCGATAAACCGTGGTGGTTTTGTTACTCTTAAAACTAAAGGAATTGCAGAGATTGTTTTAATATTGGCAGTAATGTTTTCACCTGTAGTTCCATCACCACGTGTTGCTGCAGAAATCAATGTTCCATTTTCGTAGCTAAGATTTACCGCAAGTCCATCCAATTTAGGTTCACAGGTAAAAACCAATTGTTGAACTGGTTCATCCAGTTTTTCAGTGACACGCTTAATAAATGCTTGTAATTCTCCCTCGGCAAACACATTCGATAAGGACAACATAGGTTGCCGATGAGTTACTGGCATAAAGGCATCTGCGGGAGTTCCACCCACGCGTTGGGTAGGTGAGTCTGCTGTCAATAATTTCGGATATTTGGCTTCCAAATCCTGTAATGCACGAAAACACCGATCATATTCAACATCAGGGACCAGTGGCTCATCCAGAACATAATAGTGATAATCATATTGCCTTATTCTATCTTTTAGTTCAGCAATCTGTCCCTTTATTTCATCAATATTCATTCATTTCCATCCATAATTTAAAACTTTAGGTGTCATTGCTATTAGGAAATTAGCCTGGTGCAGCGCAGTGGAGGCCGGGATTGAGAATTTATTCATATCCGAATCCCCGGATTCCACTGCGCTGCACCCAGGCTACAAATAAACTCATAACCTTACATATGGGTGAGCAATGATCCCAAAAACATTAGTTTATCATTAAAAAATATGCTATAGATACATATCGATTCAACATGAACCGAGGCGTGATAAAAATGGATTTTAAACGTATCTTAATAACAGGTTTTTTACTTGTATCTTCCACATTAATGTATGCTTTTCCACCGTCTGATGGATACAGAAATTTAGGTATCGCATTTGTTCATGGAACAAATGATCACCGAGAAGATGCGGAGGGAGGTTATTGGAAAACTGATTTTATTCAGGATATCGCTCAACGGCTTCCGAATCCTGAAAATTACTATGTGGTTCATTGTGATTACAGTAAATACATGTGGGATGAAGAGGCTGCAGGATGTACTGCAAATCAGCTATTGGATTTTATAGATCGTAAAAAAATTGACTCTCTGATTCTTTACACCCATTCCAATGGCGCAAATGTAATGCGTTGGATCCTTTCGAATCCAACTTATGATAATCGATATATGCGATTAAAAAACAAAATCAAACAAATCGTTGCTTTAGCTCCTTCAAGTGGAGGTACTCCTCTTGCTGATATAATTCTCAGTGGAGGTATTTTTGAAGCCAGCCTGAGCTGGTTGTTAGGCTATACAGGAGATGCTGTTAAACAGCAACGTGTTGGTGACATGTACATTTACAATGAAGAGCTCTTGTTTGGCACGAAAAATCGCCCCTCACTGTCAGTACCTTTTAATGCAGTCATAGGGACTAACGTTATTTCCTCGCCTCTTTCTTCAGCCAGTTACTGTAATGGTTATTTGCTCAATAGCGGCTTAAGGATTGCCAAAATCTATCTGGATTATTGTGCCGATGGTTTTTTAAATTGTACGTCCCAAGCCGCTGCAGGTACGATTTGGTTTTATGACAAGGAGCGAACAGATGATAAGACGACGCTTAGTCATAATCAAAGTCGTCATTCATGTTTTGGGCTGGATAAGATACTGATTTCTATCCTGGATTCAGAAGGAGCGGTAAAATGAGAACCACGCTTACTTTATTGTTTTTATTTTGTTGCGCGCAAGTCAGTGCATTCACCTTACCACAAAATCCAGTCCAATCTTATGATTGTGATGTTTGCGCTACTTTATCTCATGAAAGCATGCAGGATAGCTGGAAAATTGGAGAATTTCCTTTAAATGAAACAGGTAGCAACATCCAAAAAAGTTACAGTTATAATCAACAAGTGACTGCTTCCCAATTGCAACAAGGTATTAACTTAGCTATTCATGCACCAGAAGCAGTAGTACGCATTATCCCTTTACAAAAAAATAAATCCATCCCTGCATTGGAGTTAAAAGACGCTAAGTCCAGCGAATTCATAAGCTTAAAAGATGCTTCATCTTTGTACAGTCAGGATGAGGCAATTGATGAATCGCTAAGGATAGGTTCTCATCAGATCATGCTGCAAATCAAACCTGAATTGGGTATGGGTAATTTCATAATCAAAAGCAAATCTAAAGACTCCACAAATGCCGATTCATATCTCATTCATGTTTTCGAAAAATACTCTTTAATTTATTTACAAATTGAACCTTCGGCATTGCAATATCAATATGGGGATCAATTTAATGCACTTATTTCCCTTAAAGATAATATAATCTCTTATCCTGTAGATGATATTAATGCCACATTGGTAGGTCCTGATAATCAAACGATTCCTCTCAAAATAAAAAAAATAAAACGTAATCTATTCCAAGCCGATGCACTTTTATCTTCTGTTGACAACACTCATGGAGGAAACTGGTATATCGAGGTCGATGTATTATGTGCGCTTGGTGAAAATAATCCCATACATCGTACTGGGCGAGCTGCTTTTTCCTATTCAATACCTTCTGCAAGCCTAATCAGCATCAAAAAGCTCTCCTCTGCCCCTCTAACGTTTGCCGCTACTGTAGAAGTTGCTACTGCAAGTCGGTATGCATTACAAAGCGTTTTATACACGAAAAATACCCAAGGCGCAGATCTTCCCGTTGAAACAGTTCAAAGTGCACAATGGCTCGAGCCCGGAAGACAAATAATTAAATTTAGCTTTGACAATTCGGCTCGTTTGGCAGAGGATCAGCTTTCCGTGGGGTATTTGCACCTAACTGATTACGGGCAATTAAAAACGGTATATCAATATGATCCACCGATTAAACTCAGTCAACTTTTGGACTAATGAATGCAATTTTTATCTTCAATCACGTTACTTGAGGGCATAGCATATGCTGTAGCCCTCCAATTTATACTCCTGATTTGGCTTTTGCTAAAACAAAGCCAGCAAAAAAAATTGAGCAGACAGCTTAATGAGAAGGTTCTGGAGGCATTTACCGTACAATTGCATCACGTACGCCTGGATGTAAGTGAGAAAATTGCCCAAGGACAATTGATGACGCAACAATTGATCCATGATACCGTCCAAAAACAAATGACCGATGTTAGGGAGCAAATGAGTCATAGTTTCAAGCAACATGCCAGTTCACTGACCTCTCATTTACAGTTGCTCACAGAAGAAATTCGCAATCATCTCCACAGCTTAACCCAACAGGTCAATCATAAACTCACCGAAGGTTTTGAAAAAACATCTTCAACTTTTATTGACGTAGTAAAGCGGTTAACAATTATTGATGAAGCACAAAAGAAAATTACTGAACTATCCAATCATGTTGTTAGCTTGCAGGATGTATTAGTAGATAAAAAAGCGCGAGGGGCTTTTGGTGAGGTACAATTAGCGACACTCATCAGCAATATGATTCCACCCAATCATTTTGCAATGCAATATACACTCAACAATCAAAAGCGCGCTGATTGCATTTTGTTCTTGCCTGAACCAACGGGCAATGTCGTGATTGATGCCAAGTTTCCTCTGGAAACCTATCAGCGACTTATCAGTACCGATGCAGGTTCGGTTGAGAAGAAATCGTTACAACAACAATTTCGTCAAGACATTCAAAAACATATTAAAGACATTGCAGAAAAATACATCATACCTAATGAAACTACTGATGGTGCTATGATGTTCATTCCTGCAGAATCCATCTTTGCAGAAATTCATGCGAATTATCCAGATTTAATTTCGCTTTCTCAAAGATTGAAAGTATGGCTTGTTTCCCCAAGTACTTTGATGGCTGTACTTACTACTGCTAAAGCGGTGCTTAAAGATGATGCCACTCGCAAACAAGTTCACATTATTCAAAAACACCTACAAGCTCTTGCCGATGATTTCCAACGCTTTGAAAAAAGAATGGATAAACTGTCTAAGCACATCAATTTAGCTCATCAAGATGTTAGTGATGTGAATACATCCGCTAAAAAAATTACGTCACGTTTTCAAAAAATTGAATCTGTGGATATTGAATTAGATGAACTTGAACTCATTGAAACCGATACAGGTGTAGCCTAACTTATAGCCAATTGTAGCCTGGGTGCAGCGTAGCGGAACTCGGGATTAAGAATTTTTATGTCTAAACCCGGGTTCCGCTACGCTGCACCCAGGCTACACAGTAACCAAACTATTATTTTTGATTGAAATTAGAGAAAGTATATGATTTCCCTATTTAGTAAAAATACTTATATTAATCAAACATTCACACAATTAACCATTGAAAAAGCACAAATCGAGCAGATTAATTTTGAAAGTTGCCGATTCAAACAATGTAAATTTATTGACATTATTTTCAGGAACACAAAATTCACTGATTGTGATTTTGAAGACTGCGATCTTGCTCTGGCAAAATTTCCAGGTTGTAAATTTTCAGAAGTCTCATTTAAAAATTCAAAAATTATAGGAGTAAATTGGACCGAATTAAGTTGGCCCTTGGTCAAGCTTACAAGCCCTCTCTATTTTTACAGTAGCAACCTAAGCCACTCCAGTTTTTATGGACTGGAACTTTCTGGCTTGATCATTGAGGAGTGTAAAGCTCACGATATTGATTTCAGAGAAGTAAATTTAAGTCATGCAAGTTTTGTAGGCTCCGATCTACTAAATAGCCTATTTCTTCATACAAATTTAAACAGTGCCGATTTTACTAGCGCTATTAATTACACAATTGATCCGAATGAAAATAAAATAAAACACGCACGTTTTTCTTTCCCAGATGTCATCGCCTTATTAAATTATTTTGATATAAAAATTAATGGCTGGCCTAACAGTGATTAATTATTACCTTTCTTAAATAAAAATTATTATCCATTTAAAAGCAAATAATCTGCAATTTTAAGATGAACCAAGAACATACATAAGGTATAATCGCTAATTTTTAAATCCGCTTGCCTAAGCTATGTCCATAAAAACCTTACTCTACAAACCAACACAAGCCAAACAAATATGGGGACAACTCCATGGAAGCAGCTTAGCACTTGCCCTAGCTGAGTATTGTCAACAAACACCCGGAATCAAGTTATTGATTACCCAGGATAATCTCAGTGCAAATCAGCTACAAGCAGAATTGAATTTCTTTCTCAATCCCGATTCTCCTCAAGAATTATTGGTTTTTCCTGATTGGGAAACGCTCCCTTATGACCAATTCTCACCGCATCAAGACATCATTTCCGATCGGTTATATACATTAAGCCGAATCCAACACGTAAAAGATGCGATTGTCATTACTGCCGCAAGCACATTAATGCATAGATTGTGTCCACCTGAATTTTTAAATCAATATGCGTTGTTGCTTAAAGAAGGACAAAAGCTGGACTTAACTGCCTTTCGTAACCAGCTGCAACAATCCGGTTATCATTGTGTTAATAAAGTGCTCGAACATGGAGAGTTTGCTTTACGCGGTTCAATTATTGATGTTTATCCTATGGGTTCGGGTTTGCCATTTCGAATTGAACTTTTTGATAATGAAATTGAAAGCTTGAGAGAGTTTGATACTGAAACCCAACGTACAATAGAAAAAATTAAAGAAATCAGTGTATTACCCGCACGAGAATTTCCTTTGAATGAACAAAGCCAACTTCTATTTCGACGTACATTTAGAGAGCAATTTCCCGGAAATCCAAGCCAATGTCCTATTTATGAAGCGATCAGCGAGGGTCAATTCCCTTCAGGAATTGAATACTATCTGCCCTTGTTTTTTGAAAAAACAGTTACTTTTTTTGATTATTTACCCGAAAATGCCAAGGTTTGCTTGGTTGAAAACATTCAAAATAATGCAGAACAATTCTGGCAAGAGTTAAACGAACGCTTTGAACAAAGACGATACGATATCAGTAGACCTATTTTATCACCCCAGGCATGTTTTATTAATCCGACAGAATTATTAACTAAGGCCAATACTTATGAACAACTTCGCTTGTTCCAAAATCCTTCAGATAAAAAAGGAGCCGTGGTTAATTTTGACATCGTACCAGGGCCACAACTACCTATAGATAGGAAAACACAGGAACCTTTAAACCAACTGCGCAACTATTGTGCAGACTCCTCACTTCGTTATTTAATTGTAGTCGAAAGTGCCGGACGGCGTGAAGTGTTACTTGATCTGCTTAAACCAAGTGGTATTTCCCCCAAAGTACACGCTTCATGGTACGACTTTATTAATGATACAGCCCCGATCAACATCAGCACGGGGGATCTTATTTATGGATGTGAATTAAAACAAAGTCATATCGTAATTATCGTGGAATCTCAATTATTTGGGGAACAAAGCACACCGCAAAGACGAGGTGCACAAAAGACAGTTGACCCTGATCTAATTATCCGTGATATGGCTGAACTACGCGTTGGTGCACCTGTAGTTCATTTACAGTTTGGTGTGGGACGTTATCAAGGATTACAACATATAGAATCCAATGGAATTGCCAGCGATTTTTTGGTTCTTACCTATGCAGGCGAGGACAAAATTTATGTACCAGTTACTTCACTCCACCTTATTAGTCGATACACTGGTGTTGATAGCGAACATGCTCCTTTGCATAAACTGGGTTCTGATCAATGGCAAAAAGAAAAGAAAAAAGCTGCCGAGAAAATTCATGATGTAGCGATTGAGCTGCTGGACCTTTATGCGAAAAGAGAAGCGCAACCTGGATACCAATATAAGGTAGAACACAATGAGTATGTTAAATTTGCCAGTGCTTTCCCTTTTACAGAAACCCCTGATCAATTACAAGCAATTGATCAAATAATAAAAGACATGGAATCCCCAAGACCTATGGATCGTTTAATTTGCGGGGATGTGGGATTTGGCAAAACTGAAGTGGCCATGCGTGCTGCCTTTGTTGCAGTGCAAAGCAACAAGCAAGTCTGTATCCTGGTTCCTACCACCCTTCTCGCTGGACAACATTTTGAATCATTCCGCGATCGATTTGCCGATTTTCCTATCAACATTGAATTGCTTTCGCGTTTTCGTTCAGGCAAAGAAACTGAAACGGTGCTGGCTGCTTTGAAATCAGGAACTGTTGATATCGTCATAGGTACACATAAACTTTTTCAAAGTAACATTGCCTTTAAAAATTTAGGGCTTCTCATTATTGATGAAGAACATCGTTTTGGAGTAAAACAAAAAGAACACATCAAAGCTCTACGAACTCATGTTGATATTTTATCCATGACAGCTACTCCAATTCCTAGAACACTGAATATGGCTATGGCAGGGATAAGAGATATTTCTCTAATGACCACCCCTCCAGCCAAACGTCTCGCAATTAAAACATTCTGGCAAGAGAAAAAAGACGCCACAGTTCGTGAAGCCATACTGAGGGAAATCCTTAGAGGGGGGCAAGTTTTTTTCTTACATAATAATGTAGAAACAATTGAACGGGTATGCCAAGATTTACAAACCCTGGTTCCGGAGGCGAAAATCCGCAGTGCACACGGGCAAATGCGTGAGCGCGAGTTGGAACGCGTAATGTCAGATTTTTACCACCATCGTTTCAATGTACTGGTTTGTACCACAATCATTGAAACCGGTATTGATATTCCTACAGCTAATACAATTATTATCGATCGAGCGGATAAATTTGGTTTAGCTCAACTGCATCAGTTGCGTGGGCGTGTGGGCCGCTCTCATCATCAAGCATACGCTTACTTGCTTACCCCTAATGAAAAAGTATTAACTGCTGATGCCGTCAAACGGCTGGAAGCAATTGTATCATTGGAAGATCTTGGTGCAGGATTCACTCTAGCAACACATGATCTGGAAATTCGCGGAGCAGGTGAACTATTAGGTGCCGAACAAAGCGGAAACATGCAAGCAGTTGGATTCAATTTATTTATGGAGATGCTTGATAAAGCAGTGCATGATTTAAAAGAAGGAAAAACACCCGAGCTATCTGCGCCTATGCATCAAGGACCTGAGATTGATTTACGAATCAGTGCCATTATTCCTGAAGAGTACGTTCCTGATATTCACAATCGACTTATTATGTACAAACGAATTGCGAACGCAAAAAGTAAAGAACAATTACATGATTTGCAAATTGAATTGATTGATCGGTTTGGTTTGTTACCGCAACAAGTGAAACATTTATTACTGATTACTGAATTAAAATTAAAAGCTGCAGAAATGGGCATCCAAAAAATCAGTGCCGGTGCACAACAAGGCAAACTGGAATTTAGTGAAAATCCTTCTATTGATCCAGGAGTATTGATTAGTTTAATTCAAGTGCAAGCCAAAAGGTACCAAATGGAAGGCCCTCAACGCTTACGTTTTACCCTAAATAATACTGCATCAGAAGAGCGTATTTTTGAAATCAACTCTTTGCTTAATCAGTTAAATGGCGAGAAAAGAACATAGTGTCAATCGAGAGCAAAGTAATCCAGGATTAATACCACATTATTATCCGAGTTCCGTGGAGAAATTTGCTATTTAACGTTCATGGTAGTAGCATGTTTCAATATCAATATTTTTTATTTATCATCTGATGATGTATCAAACAACAATGAAATATATTGTATTATAACCATTAATTTAGTGCCATGGATTAGGTGTCCTCTTATTACTATTAGACCACCCTACTCCAGTGTTTTCTAAACTTAGAAATTAGCTCAAAAATAACATTAGAATGGAGACTAAGATAATATGAAGTTAAAGGCAATTGCTACAACAGCCTTGTGTGTGGGATTTAATAGTTTAGCCACTGCAGGTGCGATGGGAGATGTTGTTTCTTCGGTACCAAGATTTTATATCGGTGCTGAAGGCGGAGCCTCTATCTCTTTAAACACGCATTTTGCGCCTGACCTGGGTGGAAGAGAGCCTCTTCGTATCCTTGTACCAACTAACTCTGACTGGAATCGTAACATCGGGATTGGTGGTTTTGGAGGTGCATTTGTTGGCTATCAATACAACCCCAACGTAGCTGTCCAATTTACTTGGGACTACCGAAGTGGCTATGATTATTTTCTTCATTCCAACTATGGAATTAATCCTGCTGATCCCAATTTCTACCTGGAAGATCATTTTGAGGCAGATGACATCGATGTCCAAACGTTCCTATTTGATCTGATTTTGAAACCCACTGTAAATTGGGGTGGCTTTGTGCCTTATGTTAAAGGAGGGATTGGCTTTGCTTACAATCAAATAGGTACTCTAAGAAACGTACAACATACGTTCGGTGGTAATCCAATAACTTTTGATACTCGTATTCCTGGTGATTCAGTGACTAGCTTTGCTTGGGATGCAGGTGTTGGTGCAGATTACTTTTTTAATGAAAAAATCAGCATTGGGCTTGGCTATCGCTTTGTTGATGCAGGTACATTGCGCACTGAAAACTCATTCTTCGATGCCGTTAGCGGTGATGCGGGCTTGATCACACCTTTCGAAACAAAGCATCTTTTCTTAAACGAAATCGTTGCTTCAGTTGCTTATCATTTTGATTTTACATAAACATAGCTATGAGGAGTTGTACACTTAACCCAACAACTCCATCAGCGGTAAAATTCCTGTTGTTTTGAAGGAGTAAATGCAGTAATCCGTAATGCGAAGAATAAGTAAAATATTAAGTGTAGCCTCAAAGTAAATTTCAGGCTACATTTCAATGTCTTATTCTAACTTGTTCCACCTACTGTCAAAGCATCTATTTTTAAAGTAGGCTGCCCCACTCCAACCGGAACTGATTGCCCATCTTTTCCACAAACACCAATTCCTCGATCCAATCCCAGGTCATTTCCAATCATACTGATTTTTTTCATTACATCAGGCCCATTCCCAATAAGTGTTGCCCCTTTGACTGGCGCAGTAATTTTTCCATTTTCAATAAGATAAGCTTCGCTGGCTGAAAATACAAACTGACCGGAGGTGATATCAACCTGTCCACCACCAAAATTGACTGCATATAAGCCGCGTTGCACTGAACGAATAATTTCTTCTGGATCATGTTGTCCAGCTAACATGTACGTATTAGTCATCCTGGGCATGGGTACATGTGCATAAGATTCACGGCGACAATTACCTGTAGATTGCATCCCCATCAATTTGGCATTCAGTTTATCTTGCATGTAATTCACCAAAACACCGTTATCAATCAA
Organism: Legionella tucsonensis; assembly: GCF_001468035.1. Classification (GTDB taxonomy): domain Bacteria; phylum Pseudomonadota; class Gammaproteobacteria; order Legionellales; family Legionellaceae; genus Legionella; species Legionella tucsonensis. The sequence goes on along the minus strand of NZ_LNZA01000001.1, from coordinate 886,839 downwards.
GGTAGTGCATTGTGAGGGAGTCCCTTCATCATCAATTGTTAAGGAGCCGCGTCTGTCTTTCAAAGTACCATCATCAACCACCGTAACACCACGTGCTGCGACGTGTTGTCCAATACGTCCAGAAAAAGCAGATAAACCCTTGCGATTAAAATCCCCTTCCAAGCCATGTCCTACTGCTTCATGCAATAAAACACCTGGCCAGCCTGGACCAAGAACAACAGGCATCGTCCCTGCTGGAGCAGGTAGTGCCTCCAGATTAATCAGAGCTTCACGTACTGCCTCACGCGCATAGCTTAAGGCATTTTCCTTTTCGTAAAAATAAGAATAAGGTACCCGACCACCGCCGCCAGAACGAGCAGATTCCCTTCTTCCACTCTTATCTTCTACAATAACACTGACATTAATGCTCACTAAAGGTCTTACATCAGCAATCATCTGTCCATGCATTCCAGCTACCATTACAACCTCATAACAACCACTTAAGGACGCATTAACTTGTGTCACTCGAGGATCGATACTGCGCGCTTCTTTATCAATTGCTTCTAATAAAGCAATTTTTTCCTGCTTACCCATCCCTTCAATAGGATTTAAACCTTGATAACGACTTACGGCTGCTCCTTTTACTTGGATGGATTGAATTGGTTTAGATCCGGTAAGTGCAATAGAGCGAGCTGCATCAGCTGCCCGTAACATTGAGGGCAGTAAAATATCATCGCAATAGGCAAAACCTGTTTTATCACCACTGACAGCGCGTATACCTACCCCTCTATCTAAAGAATAGCTACCACTTTTCACTACTGAATCTTCCAAATACCATGATTCATAACTGCAGCTTTGAAAATAAAGATCTGCATCGTCAATATGGCGATTCATCATGGTTTTAAATAATTTTTCTATACCTGTTTCGTCCAGCGCTGCAGGAGCTAATAAAATTTTTTTTGCGGTTGTAAGAGCCTCTGTCATTTAATTACCTTTATAAATAAATAAAACAATATTGTTGGTTTGTTATATCAAGAAATTAGTATTCTACTTATAAGTTTAATACATGATGTTCCAAACAGGGGAAACTTCGGCGTAATTCCTGCTGACTTTGTAAATCAATATCTGCTATTACTACTCCGGAACCCGTCTCTTTTTGTGTCAGTATTTTTCCCCAAGGATCAACAATCATGCTATGACCAAAAGTAGTACGTCCATTTTCATGCTCACCACCCTGATTTGCCGCCAAAACATAACATAGATTTTCAATGGCTCTCGCTCGTAATAATACTTCCCAATGAGCAAGGCCTGTCACAGCCGTAAATGCGGAAGGAACTGTAAACAACTGTGCCCCTTGCAACATAAGTTGTTGATAAAGTTCTGAAAAACGTAAATCATAACAAACTGTTAATCCTACTTTCCCAACTGGGGTATCTACAACAGCCAGATCATGCCCACACTCAACAGACATTGATTCTTGATATGCTTCTTTTGACGAAACATTTACATCAAATAAATGAATTTTATCGTAACGGGCCGCACATTTCCCTTGATCATCATAAACCAGACAACTGGCGCGTACCTTGGAAGTGGTGCTTTTCAGAGGAATAGTTCCGGCGATTACCCATATGCCTAATTTTTTTGCTAATTGGCTTATTTTTTGTTGTATTGAACCTACACCATATATCTCGCCAATCTGTAATTTATCTATTTCTTTAAGTCCCATGTATGCAAAATTTTCAGGCAAAAGCACAATATCTGCTTGCTCTTCACGAGCTTGGATCATTAATTGTTCTACTTGCTGTAAATTATCTGTAACTTTTGCTGAGGAAATCATTTGTATCAAAGCTGCTCGTGCCATAATAAATCCTACACTATGTGAGAAAATGTCAAAATTTTTTGCATACCCTGAGCTACGGACACTATTCAAAAATTATTTATAATACTACTATAGTAGTGTAGTGTAGAACATCAAAACAAAAATAATTTGTTTAAAACTTGAAATATAGGCAACTAGCCCATAGATATGCTAGACTGAGATTATAAATACAAAGGAGCTCTAAACAATGAACCGAAATGATGTCACCATACTTACGCGACGTAATGAGTCAGTGCTTTCAAGTAATAAAGTACTGCGTAATACTTATCTATTACTGAGCATGACATTTTTGTTCAGTGCATTTATGGCAGTATTATCTCTTACAAGCGGCGCACGCCCCATGAACCCTCTTCTTATGATAGTTGGTGTTTATGGTTTAATGTTTTTAACACAAGCGTTAAGAAACAGTGTCTGGGGATTAGTCAGCGTTTTTGCATTCACTGGATTCTTAGGTTATACCTTAGGCCCTGTGCTTAGCTTCTATATCAGTCACTTTACTAACGGCCCGCAATTAATTGCAACTGCTTTAGGCGGTACTGGGATCATTTTCTTTGCCTTATCAGGTTATGCATTAACAACCAAAAAAGACTTTAGCTTCCTAGGCGGATTTCTTTTTGTTGGTGTTATGGTCGCTTTACTGGCCATGATAGCAGGAATTTTCATTCATATACCTGCGCTACAATTAGCTATTTCAGCTGCTTTTATACTTATTTCTTCAGGATTAATTCTCATGCAAACAAGTGCAATTATCCATGAAGGTGAAACAAATTATATCTCAGCTACGGTAGGACTTTTTGTATCAATTTATAACTTGTTCGTCAGCTTGCTTAACATATTAAGTGCGTTTTCAGGCCGCGACTAGTTTGTTGTTCTCCTCTACCTGAATCCCGGTTGGTTTATTGCCGGGATTTTTTTTGATAAGCGCTCACCCTGAGTCACCTAAAAAACTATATTTAGTTCCCCAGCCTGAGTTCAAATCTAATTTTCCACCCAGAATTGTAGCCATGATGAAGCACAGCGAAACTCGAGAAATAAATCACTCTTTAAACCCAAGGTTTCGCTACGCTTCACCCAAGCCAGGACTGCTCTCTGAACAATCAATAATGCCTACAGGATTTGGAGGGTAAGGGGTAGATCGGTAGATCGCGAGAAATTTTTCTACGCAACGCGGCATACATTAGTATGGGAGTGTTAAAAAAATTTTCCTGTAAGATGCACGCCGTTCCTTGATAGGAGCTGAGCACTATAATTAACTTTGTTGCCAAGTAGCTTTTGCCCTGAATAACTCAGGTAAGTCATGTACAGTCTTTTTTACCTCTTCTGGTAAAGCAAACAAATCCCGAGTTTTTTGATAGTAAACACCCAAAGGAACTGGATATGCAGGAAATGATATGGATGCAAGACGCATCGCAGCAACAAAGTCACTTGTGTTATGACGATAAATATCTTTTTCTTCTGCTGAAACACTGATGAAGTGCTCTTCTCTTAGGTGCAATGCACTCTCTTTTCGTGTACCGAAGAGTAAAGGTTGGCCTTCTTCCAATATCACTGTATTCTCAGCGCGATTACTTTTAAGTGCAAACTCATCAAAGGCACCATGGTTAAAAATATTACAATCCTGATAAATTTCTACAAAAGAACAACCTTGATGTTCTTGCGCTTTCTTTAATATAGTTGCCAAATGAACAGGATCTTTGTCTACAGCCCGAGCTACAAAGCTCGCACCTGCGGCTAAAGCTAAAGTAAGTGGATTCACAGGTTCATTAGCCACTCCCTTGGGAGATGTTTTTGTCACTTGACCTTTTTGTGAGGTTGGTGAAAATTGTCCTTTAGTTAAACCATATACCTGATTATTAAATAACAAAATATTAACATTCACATTACGACGCAAAATATGAATCAGATGATTACCGCCAATGCTTAAAGCATCACCATCTCCAGTAATTACCCAAACACACAGATCCTCACGAAGCGCTTTTAAACCCATAGCAACTGCGGTAGCTCGACCATGAATGGTATGAAAACCATAAGTATTCATATAATAAGGCAATCGTCCAGCACAACCTATTCCGGAAATAAAAACATGCTGTTCTGGGGGTAGTCCCAAATCAGGCAACATTTTTTGTAGTGCCATCAAAATGGCATAATCACCACACCCAGGGCACCAGCGAACTTCATTAGCATTAGCAAAATCTTCGCGCTTATAATTGTTGTTCATAATTGGCTTCCGCTTTAATAGTATTTACCAGATGACTGACAGTAAAAGGCTGACCATTCGATTGGCCAATCACCTGTGCATCAACCAAATAGCTGGCACGAATAATTTGGCATAATTGTCCTGAATTTAATTCTGCAACCAATACTCTATCGTATTTTTTTAAAACAGTTCCTAAATCATTTGGTAAAGGATGTAAATGACGTAAATGCACATAAGCAAGTGCTAATCCTTGTCCCAAGCATTGCAAAACTGCCGATTTTAAGCTGCCATAAGTACTTCCCCAGCCAATTAAAACGATTGACGCATTCGCATCACCTTCAATGAGTAAAGGTTCATATTCTCGTGCAATTCCATCGATTTTTTGCTGACGCAGGTGAACCATTTTTTGATGATTTTCAGCATCATAGCTTACACGACCGTCTTCGCCTTGCTTTTCTAACCCCCCTAATTGATGAATATACCCTGGAGTGCCTGGCCTGTTCCAACTTCGACTTAAAAGCGCGTCACGAGTAAATGGTTTTGGAAAACGGTTAAATTCAATTTGCGGTAATTTTAAAGTGCTTATTTCGGGTATCTTCCAAGGTTCTGCAGCATTTGCGAGATAAGCATCCAGCAAAACAATCACTGGGGTCATATATTTAACAGCCAAATAAAATGCTTCTAAAACGGTATTAAAGCAATCTGCAGCAGATTGTGCTGCTAATACAGGCAATGGTGCTTCGCCATGGCGTCCATAAAGTGCCTGACGTAAATCACTTTGGCTTGTTTTTGTTGGTAATCCTGTGGAGGCTCCAGCGCGTTGAACATCAAGTAAAACTAAAGGTAATTCAGCTACTACTGCCAGACCAAGACTTTCACTTTTTAGATCCAGCCCTGGTCCTGAGGTTGTAGTTAAAGCCAATCTTCCTCCATATGCAGCTCCAATACAGGCACAAATTGCTGCAATTTCATCTTCGGCTTGGAGTAATTGCACTCCAAAATCAGATAAGCGTGCACATTCATGCAGTATCGCTGAGGAGGGAGTAATCGGATAGCCCGAAACCAACATAGGTATTTGTATTGAAGTAGCCAAAGTAGCAAGTGCTAAACCTACTGCTTCTACACCTGTAATTTGTCGATACTCTCCTACATCACGATTAACCTCGCCTAACATATAATCACGGCGCGTCAACTCTAAAGTCATGGCATAATTGTATCCAGCTAATAATGCCAATTTATTGGCTTTGGCAACAACAGCATTCTCTTTGAATTTTTTAGCAATAAACGCTTCACATGCTGCAGTAGACAAGTCAAATAACCAGAGTACCAGACCCAAAATATAAAAATTTTTGGTCTTAGTAGCTTGAGGTTTAGTCAATTCAAGTGAAGATACTGCTTGCAATGTTTGGGTAATTAAAGGAAATGAAACAATTTGGTAATGCTCGGCGCAATTATCGAGAAAGCTCTTGTCCATTCCTGCCTTTTGCCAATCTTTCTCCTGATAACTGTCTTCATTAATAATTAACAAACCACCTTGATTTAGATGGTGTAAGGAATTTTTTAATGCTGCAGGATTTAAAGCAACCAGCACATCCAGTGATTCACCTGCGGTAAAAATTGCATGCTCAGCCATCGCCAGTTGAAAACCAGAAACCCCAGCTACTGTACCTGCTGGAGCCCGAATTTCTGCTGGAAAATCGGGTAAAGTACGTACATCACGACCAGTAAGTGCTGCACTAATAGTGAGTTGCTCACCCACCAATTGTACACCGTCTCCTGAGTCTCCAGTAATACGAATAACAATCACGTCAGATGTTGACATAAAGTCTTGCTTCCTGCATTAGTTGACGCATGTGTCTTACTGCCTCTTTCATACCGCAGAATAAGGCTCGGGCAATAATCGCATGGCCTATGTTAAGTTCATGTAATTCTTTTATAGACGCTATAGATTGTACATTATGATAATTAAGGCCATGACCAGCATTGACAATTAAACTTAAACTCGCTGCGTATTCTGCGGCATGTTTTATCCGTGCCAATTCATGTTGTTGCTGTTCGACATTGGTAGCATCAGCATAACATCCTGTATGCAATTCAATTACAGGTGCACCTATATCCGCAGCAGCTTTAATCTGTTCATGATCTGGGTCAATAAATAAAGAAACTTCACTTCCCATAGCCTGCAAACGCCTTATTGCATGCTCTACCGCTTTCTGGTGTGTTATCACATCCAGGCCACCTTCAGTAGTTAATTCTTCACGTTTTTCCGGAACTAAACACGCATGCTCGGGTCCTATTTCTTCTGCAAAATCCAGCATCGCATCGGTAACCGCCAACTCAAGATTCATTCGCGTTTGTAATATTTGTTTCATCAAACGTACATCACGAGCCTGGATATGTCGTAAATCTTCTCTCATATGCAAAGTAATGCCGTCAGCTCCTGCTTCTTCCGCATCCATTGCAGCCTGAACAGGATCAGGATAGCGGGTGCCTCTTGCCTGGCGTACGGTAGCTATATGATCAATATTAACACCCAATAGTATTGGCTTATTCATTTTACACCTTACAATAAAATAAAGAGTATAAAGTCCATCATGACCTAAACTCAAGTTGCTTGAAAACATATATATGCGTTGTGCATGTTAAGAACAGCAAAATCCCAAAATTTCATTTACCCTAGATCCGACCTTAAACTGTTTTGGGGAGTTAATAATTTGCTTGAATTTAGACGAAATAGTAAAATTTATTGCAGATACTATTTTATTTCTGCACAATATAAAGTCCTTGTCTTAATCTCACGCCCTCCTAGAAGATGATCAACTGCTTGACGCATAATTATTTTTGCTGATTTAAGATAAGGAGCTTCATTTAAATTATCTTGTGCTAAAGCAAGAATATGTGCACCAGGAATTCCCCTGCTATTTAGAATAAAGCCTTCACCTGCAACAAACTGATAACAAGAGTCAGCAACAATCAGATTTGCAGTTCTTGCTTCGTGTGTTAATGAAAAGGAATAGCCGCATGCATGGAGTAAAGTCCACTCAAAACGCCTTAATGAAGCTTCTATCACTAATCGTTTTTTTGCTGATGTAAGGTTATTTAAAGTAAACAAATAAGCATCAAATAATATCGCATCAGGATAATTGGGGCTTAGTGCATAATAAAGAATTTCATTGATATATAAACCCGCAAAAAGAGAGGCGCCTGTAAGTTGAAGTGTGGGCACAATACTTTCCATAGATTGCGCATAATATCGCTCATGGCGTTCAGTAAGATTTACCCACAAAGGAGTAAAAGGTTGTAAAAGAGCTTGCTTTTTAGGCGTGCGGCCGCCTTTGGAAAGACATTGAATCACCCCTAACTCACGCGTAAAAAAACTGACACGAGCGCTCGTGTCTCCAGACCATTTCTTGTGTAAAACCCAAGCCTCTACTGTCCTAATGGTCATAGCCTAATTGTTTTAATATACGCTCGTCATCTGACCAGCCGGATTTTACCTTACACCAGCACTGCAAGAATACTTTCTTACCCAACAGTTTTTCCATGTCTATTCGAGCATTTGTTGCCATTTCCTTTAATTTTTGTCCTTTATCACCAATAATCATTCGTTTATGATTGTCTTTATCCACAAGAATCAATGCATGAATACGCACAAGCGTGCCTTCATCTTTAAATGACTCAATATCTACAGTAACAGAATAAGGCAATTCTTGTCCGCAAAAGCGGAAAATTTTTTCACGCAATAATTCTGCACATAAAAATTTTATAGGTCGATCGGTTAACTGATCATCTGGAAATAAATGGGGTCCCTCAGGCAAATAATTCTGTAATTTTTCTTGCAATTCATCGACCTGTACTCCTGTTTTTGCCGATATAGGAATAATTGCATTAAATTCATGTTTTTGACTTATTTGCTCTATCCAAGGTAACAACTGAGCTTTATCATCAATTTTATCTACTTTATTGATTACCAAAATACTAGGTACTTTGGCTTGTTTTACTAAATTCAAAACGTACTCATCTTCTTCTTGCCAATGAGTTCCATCAACCAAAAAAGCAATCACATCAACATCACGCAATACGCTAATGGCAGTTTTATTCATCATGCGGTTCATTGCTTTTTTATTTCCTTGGTGAATTCCAGGGGTATCCACATAAACAAACTGGTAATCACCTTCAGTACGTATACCTAAAATACTGTGTCGGGTTGTTTGTGGTTTTCTGGAGGTTATGCTCACTTTTTGCTGCACAATACAATTAAGGAGGGTTGATTTACCTACATTAGGTCTACCAACTAAAGCAATATAACCACAATAACTAGTCATTAAAATAGATTCCTGTTTATTTTTAAAACATTTTATCAGTGACGTTATAAAATTTCCAGGTTTGTATCTGTTCCTACTTGATATTTCCCTAAAAAACCAAGTATCCTGTGCAGTATGTGAACAAAGGATGGTTCCTATGTCTTATTTTGTAACGACGAACGGTCATACACAAATTATCGTTCCCTTAACTATTACTCCTTTCAGTCATCAAGAATTACCCACTATAACAGGAAGCCCATTCAGCTATGAAGCAGGGGCAGTATTGTATGGTCATTATGATATGGAATACCTCCTTCCAGGAGGTGACAGACTGCGCTTAATTGCCAACCATGATAAAAAAACCGTGCAGTTCATGCTATTTACCCATCAAGCAGATCTAATTCAACTCATGCCAGGAGAACGACTTTCTTCATTGGTAGCGAATATCATAAGCAAAGTTCATCGCTACAGAATACGCTCAGCAAGCTACAGACAGCCACTTAATCCAGTACAAGAGCAAAAACTGCAACTTGCTAATGAATGCATTAACTCATTAAAAAAACTGTTAAAAAGAGAGCGGCAATTAACCAGTCAAGATTATAAAGGGCATGAAGAACTAAGAAAAAAAGTAATTGAAATTATAGGACACTGTTCCGATCAAAATCGCTTATTAGCAACTTCTCCGCTTGTATCTGAAGGCTCTCTAGGAAGCATTCTTTACGAAGCTCATAAAACAGCACAGCATTATACTTTTAACCGTGTCTATTCTGTGTCACGGCAAGATCAAATGGATTTTAGTCTCGTTGTAAAAAACCATGAAGCACCCCAACCGCATCTCGTATGGGATAGTGAACTTCACATAGGGCATAACAGCAAAGATTTGGATGATGCCTTAAGAGTTATTTGTAACTATTACAAACTTCCCTCTGCAGCGAATTTGAGTAATGCTCCAGCAAATCGATTTGCACAGCTTGCAGCTTTTATTAATAAGCTATGGCGTGATGGCCATGACTGGATTAATTATCTGGCAATAGATGCCAAACCAGAACATAAAACAGAAATACTGAAACGTTTAGATGGGCTCACGATGACCCAAATAACTCCCTATTACAGACTGCAAGGACTTCCACAAAAAGGCTACCCTGATTTAAAAAAACTAATCACAAGCCTTATAAATAGCTCCTATGAACCACTGCTTGAAAATAATAGAAAAAAAGCGAAAAAAATGATTAGCCGACTGCCGGCCGGTAGTTGGGTAATTAGTGCGAATGAGCAACTCATCTTGATAAGACAAGAAAACAAAATAGTACAATTGCGCTATTTTATTCACGATGAGCTTTTCTATCCTTTACCCGAAGGACAGGATTTATATACTTTAGGACAAATCAGCAAACGCCATCTCTACTTGCCGGAACGTGTAAGCCTTAGAATTAACGCGTTTATTTCACGTGTCCCCAGATTTTTCTATAAATTCTACAAAATCATGCATCACTTTATTATCCATAACGTGATGCATGATTTTTTCAACCATATACATGACACACATATTCCCAAACAGGATAATTTTGAGAAAGAAAAACACAAGCAATACACTAAAGTAAGAAACTCCCTGATATTGGCTTTGGAAAATAAAGGACTTTTAGCTAATGGACAAACTCTAGAAGAATTCATTAAAGAACAAATTAGCAACAGTCCTTACGTCATTGCTCGCCCCAATCATCCCCCAAGTCCACCCACTTATGACAATCCATTTCATCGCATCTTGGGCATAATACGTCATATTGCTAGTTTTTTTATTGACGTAAGCGAACAAAATCCCTTGATCGGCACTTTAGCATTGGCAGCATATGCTTATGGTGGTGGTGCAGTACTTGCGCCAGAGCTCCTTAAATCCATTTTAACTAAATTACAATTACATGGTTTAATTGCTGGTATTGAACCGACACAAAAATTAGCTCATTGGATGAGCCATGGAACAATCTCTGAAGCAATTTCTGCATCGATGACCTATTGGCAAAGTGTTCATGCAGGTGGAAATCTAGATAAGTTTTTTGTTGAAGCATTCAATATCCTTAAAGAGGATCCAGCAGAAATTGCCATTATTGCTTCATTAGCGCTTGGTTTAGGGTACGGTTTAACTAAAGTAATTCCATCATTGGGACGTGAAATGGGGGATTTCCCCTATACCAATTATGCCGCTTTGGGTGGAAAAGGCGGCGCTGCTATTTATGATACAATTATGCACCCAGGTGACGATTGGCTTCTCGGTACGTGTAAATGGTTATGTAAAAGCTTTATAACCCTGGGGAAGCTGTGCATTGCTCCTTTTTTTGAAGGCTATTATTATGGATTTAGCGATGGGTTTATCAGGGGTTGGCAAAAAAGTGGGTTACTTGCTAGAAACATCAGTAAACAAACTTTTGTAACCTGCGCTGATTTTGTCTTAGCTCTACTCACTATTCCAATTATCGAAGTAAGCGCTCTTTTTGTCCATGTACCCTTTCGTGGCATTACGAACCTACTTACTAAAACACTTGCGATCCTGGGTAACATCAGTGATATAGGTGAGTTATTACTTTTCTTTTCAACAAGGCCTCGATCGCATAATTTAATAGCCAATTTCAGATTATCACCGCTTTATGGGTTTACCTGGCCATTCGGACACTTTTCTAATCATCAAGCACTGAATCTTTGTATTAATGGTGTTCGAGCTCTAGGCATCCCACTATTACAATTAATAAAAAATCTTCTTGTATTGCCTCTGCTCGATCTTCTTTCTTTCTCTACACGCGTGGGACTTACTATTTTAGATCCTATAAGCCGCCTTCTTATCTACACTTTAGGCAGTGTGATATGTAGTGTTGGTACAGTTTGGGATAATTCTTTCGGCCTCCTATTCGCAACCAGTGCAAAAGGAGCTACAACAATCTGTAACTGGATCGACAACCAAGGCAGTATACTGAAAAACACTTTATTATCCTTTATAGAAAGTCAACGCGGTCATTTGTATCATTGGGCATTTGCAAGAGATGATCTTAAATTGCATACAGCTTTAGATGATATGGAATATTATGCGAAAGATCCAAGGCGTTATGAGCTCATTCCGCATTCAAGCAGCCACTGTTTGTTACAAACCCTCCTGAATAATGACAGTGCATCACAAGCGGCATACAAAAGTCATAGCCCTACTTCTCATCACCAGGCCTTATTTACAGAAAAAAGTTCGAAAAGTAATGCAAAAGTTTCTTTTCAAAAGGAACCAATAAGCTATAGTATTTAGCATACTCATTCCAAGCACATGCTTCTGATGATTTATTGAACAACTTTGTATATAATTATAATATGGTGTAAGAGGATACAGATCTATGGCTATTGCAAAAGAAAACATAACAGAACATCTTACCTCAGATGAGCTCGCCCTTATAAATAAAAAACTTGATGTTGCCATACAATCAAAAGTAAGCAGTGGAGAACTTAGTTTTTCACCTAAAGACGGAGGAGATCCTAACCCGTCTACAATCGATCTGAGCCATTTTGGCTTACATAATCCAGAAGACATAAAGATCTTCCTATTATCACCTGCAGGGGAAACGTTGACCCATGAAATTGGTGCTGAATTGGCTCTTGATAGAGCTATTGAAGAAGAGCGGCAATTGCAAATACAAGAAGAAATCACGATGCAGGAACGGAGAAGAGGTTTGCTGTTTCATTGGCTGCTCGAAGAAGAAGCTGAAGCACAAAAAGCTCAAAATGAGTTAATCCAAATGCAAGAGGATAAGATCTTAAAAAATGATCAAGTTTCACCGAAAAGCCCACCTCTTGAACCAAAATCAGGGACTAAAGAGGCCATTAAAAATTATACTGAAGCGATAGAAAAACTTCAGCAAGATATAAAAACTCTCGAACAGCGTGAAGAAAAGTTAAAAACTGAACGAGCAATGCTTACTGAAAAACATGGTACTTACAATAAGGGCTTAGAAGAATTTAATGCAGCTCAGTTTGAAGCACAATCAGAAAAACAAATTACTGAACAAATTGAAGAACTCCAAAAAGAAGCCGATTTAATATCAGATAAGATGATGCAGCCTGGTCTAAAAGATGAAGATATTTATCGATTAGGAAATGAGCTCAATACAGTCGGTCTAAAAATTGCTAGCTTGGAAGACATACTTGCCGCTAAACGACAAAACAAAGATCCTGAAAAAGTCTATGCTGATATTAATGGAAATGTTAAAGATTCTGCGGGAAAGGACATTACTAAAGAAGATGCGGCATTTGTTCTTTCAAAAGATCAAAAGATTGAAAAAGATAAAGATGGAAATTATTACCTTCTACAAAGGGAGCAAGAGTTAAAAAATATGGCGCCAGAGGAAATAGCTCAGGCCAAATGGGATTTCCAAAATAAAAAGAAAGATCTCACAGTGAAAGTATTCTCTGATGCTGAGGGAAATGTTAAGGATCCTGAGGGAAATGCCATTACGTACGACAAAGCTGCTTTTGTTCTTTCTAAAGGTCAAAAAATAGCGAAAGATAAGGAAGGGAATTACTACCTTTTAAAAGAAGGTCAAGATTTAGAAACTATGAGTGATAGTGATAAAAAGCAGGCAAAGAACGACTTCCAACATAACAAAAACGATCTCAAAATTGTAAAAGATGTAGTTAAAGATGTGGAGAAGGAAGAGCTGAATCTCAATACTGCACGCAGCACTCAAGCCAAAGCTGAAAAATTAATGATGCAAAACCAACTTACCTTAATGCAATCAGCTCGTGCAAAGGCAGAACAATCTTTAAACCCTGCTTTGCATATGCAACCGCCGAATTCAACAATAACAACTCAAAGCGTTGGACTCGGTTCAATTCCACAGATTCAATCTAAAGGCCCTTCTCCGTCAATATCGTCACCACCACAAATATTGGCTGCTGCATTTGTCCAAACGGTAAATAATGGACAAAAGCCAGTCACTTGGGGTTCGATATTTAGTAATATTAAAACGATTCAAGATCCTCAAGCACAAAAAGAAACAGAAAAGTTTTTTACGGATGAGTTTAAGAAAAACTTACCTGAAGACAAAAAAAATGATCTGAAGAATGATAAGAACCCAAATTCCCTAATAGAAAAATTCAAGCGCTTGTTAGAAAAGGCGCCCGTTCCTGAAACAACAATGAATGATTACTTGAAGCATATGAGTCAATTTGGGCAAGATGCCTATAAGAATGATGTTACTTCTGAATTAAGTCCTGTGGAAAAACAAGAGCAACAAGTTAGCACTACTTTGGGAAGAACTAATTAGCGCCCTATCTACACCGAGATAACACAGTTCACCCATATTCCGAGCATTATCTATAGGATGCTCGGAGCATACTTTAAACACCATAATTTTCTTTTTCAAACTAATGAATATCCCTAATTTATTTCAAATAAGAATCACTAATATACTTGCCAACACAAACCAACTCTTCTAACATTAAGTTTTGTGATTTAACCAATTTGAAACAAAGTTTACTAAAAAATATATAGCGTCAGCCCTAAGGGGTGGCGCTACACATCACCATAGGACTCACTATGATCTTAGATAAGTTACTGGGCAATCAATCTGTAATTATATCCCTGGATGTAGATAATTTTTTGTTTGAACGGTTAGAGCAAATAAAATCGGCCGGTTTCGATTTAGTTGAAATTAATTCAACAGATCAAAAATTATTAAATCAGGCAGTTACTCATTATCCTTCGCTTAAAATTGGTGCCGGTGGAGTAATTGATACACAACAGCTTGAAAATTGCTATCAAGCAAATGTACATTTTGCCACCAGTCCTGGTTATTTACCCGCCATTGCCCAAACAGCAAGTGTTTACTCGCTTAATTACTTACCAGGGGTTGCGACGATTTCAGAAGCAATGGCAGTGATGAGTCTTGGCTATATACATGTCCGCCCCTTCCCAGCTGATTTGGCTTTTTGTACTCTTTTGAATAAATGTCTTCCACATCTAAAATTATTCCCAGCTGAAATTGAATGGGAAGAAGCAGAGCATTTTCTTAATTTACCTGCCGTAGCAGCAGTAAGTATACATAATCCTGATACAAAACAGCTCAGTTCGCTTACAACAAGCATTTTGGCGTAACAATATGTCTTATTTGTAAAGATCAGAATTCAACTTAACTTTGCCCAAGATAGATAATATATCCTTAAGGTTGAGTAACCTATAATATAATATAGTAACTTTAATGTCCTGATTATGCTCACTGATGCTCTATTAGATAGAACAGTAATTATTCTCTCCTCGTATAACGGGCAAACTAAAAAAGATCCTGCTTTCGACCTGTATAAACTAGGCATCAAAAATGCGTTCATTAGATTTATTGAACAATGCAAATTATTGCCACTTACTCAACAATTAGAGCATATCACTAAGGAAATGAAAGAAAAAAAAGGAGGTATCGCTGCTAAAATGGAGCATGAGAGTAGCCAAAAACGAACTTGGACTCTAGTTTTTACTTTAGCGACTTTGGCATTAGAACGTAAACAAAATCTTCCTGCAAATCATCCTGAAATTTTACCTATTGATAAACTATTATCTGGGTTAAGCAACGGGTGGGTTCATGGATTTGGTTCTATAGGACTTGGATTAAAACTTAATGAAGAAGCAATTAACAACCTTATAGAAGGAATGAAGGATTGGATACAAAATTTTGACATCAATCAAGGCATGCAAACCCAACACGAAATTTTATTGGCACTTTATGCTGTTTCATGTTCACTTGAGGAAAAACTATCAAGCTATCGCATAGTACCTAAAAGAATTAAAGATGAAATGACAACCATAAAAACATTGGTAGCTAATAAATTTAATGAATTAAAAATCAAATTGGAAAATGAACTCAGCGATTCACGTGTTGATTTATCTACCCAACAAGCCACTCGCTCGGAGCAAGTAAGTAGTGCCTTGCAAGTACTACTTCCTAAAGAAGTTACTTTATATCAGCAGTTCAAAGAACAATTAGAATTTCTACAAAAACAACAAGAAGAACTTCATCAAAAAATAAATAACTTCCCACAAGAAAAATTTAATCGACTCCTTAAATTACACCAATTGTTAAAAGAGCAACCTTCGGCAAACATAGAAGATAAAATGAGTGAATTCTGGAAAAAGTATAATACCCAAGAAAAATTCAATCAGCTTATGGCCGATCTTGAGCTGACGGAAAGTGAAAAATCTGGATGGCAAGAGTATTTTAGATATCAGCATGGATCATATGCAGAGCAAGTCATGTCAATCTTGTGGACAGGAAATTGGGGGCTCCCTGAATTTATGGGAGGCATTCAAAGTGATATGATTTCTTTAGAAGTGCTCCTTTGCAAATGTGAGTCCGCTCAAAAGCCTCTAAAAGCGATTCGCGCGGAACAACAAAAATTAATTCCTGATGAGGAAAAACCTTCTCAACTCATTGATAGTATAGAAAAAAATTTAAAAACCTTAGCGGGTCTTAAAAAGATTAAAATTGATTCATTCGATAAACAACTTCTAGACAGTATGAAGGGAGAAACAACAATAGATACACTAGGAAAAATAAATGGCGATATAGAAGAACTTAAAGAAAACCTGGTAAAGCAAAAAATGATCATTGCTTCCCTTAAAAATATTCATGAAAAAATGGAACTATTGAAGAAGCATGTAAATTGTACTGACATAGAAAAAACTTTTGGATTACTTTTAGATGAAGTAATTAATACACTTAGCTACATGAAACACCCTTTACCTCCTGATTTACCAACCGCAAAAAAAATTGCTGCCTTAAATTCTTCAATAGGTAGAGCGCTTGAAAATGTAGAGGGCATCGAATTGAGCATTAATCATATAGTAAACACGTCAAGTAATCACAAATTGAGTACGATTAAACTGGTGAATCAGTTTGTCAGCTCCAAAGAAAATACATGGGGACATAAGCTTTTACTTATTTTTTCACCTTCCTATAAAAAAATGTTCAATGAGCTAAAAAAGGTTCTAACAGAGAAAACCACTGAAACAAGTTTGAATAATATTAAAGCAGTACTAGGCATAACAAATGAACCTTCGAATAAAAAAGAAATTGCAAAACAATTTAAGGGATTACAAGAGAAAGTAAAAGAAACTTTAGACAACGAGTACTTGGAAGACATGCCCGTTTTTGAAAAAAAATAGAGAGAAAAATATTTAAAAAGGACATTGATTTTTTATTTAAGTAACCCACTATTTTTAGCCCATTCATTTCGGTAATAAGTAATTTGAGGCAATGCATGATTTGAGATATTTTTTATTGCCTCATATTGTCTTAATATAATCATATTATAATAAAAGTATCCACTACGACTAATTATAGACCCATTATGTTTTCAAAAGAATCTTTAGTTACTACCAGAGGAAAGCTTTTAAGTTTTAGTCCGGAAAAGAAAAATGTAAATTTAGATAAATTTATGGCGTCTATGGACAAAACATTTAATCCTTTTATTAGCAACGTTAAAAACGAGCCTCCTGCGAATCAGTTAAAATTCATTGAAGAAAATTTGCAAAAACAACTCCCTCTGAAGAAAAGGCAGCACTTTCTTTTTTTTCTGGCAGCAATTGCAACAATACGCGATATAAGCCTGAAAGAAAGTCATCCAGAAAAAAAACCTATTAATAACCTATTACTTCATCTAAGTGATGGATTTATCAATGGTTTTACTAATCGAGTAAAGTTTCCTAAACTTGATCTGGTGAAGAGCATTCTTGAAAGTTTCAACGAATGGTTCAACGCATACAAACAGGATGATCCCGAAATGAATCATAATGTTTTGCTTGCTTTTTATTGCATGGCCTGTTTTTTTGAAACCCAATTATCTAACCCCCTAGTTCCTAGAGATGCATTAGAAAATATAACGCAAATAAAGCAGGAAATAGAACATAGGTTTACTCAATTAGCAAAGGCACATGGAGGTTCGTTAAAAAATATTCAATCATCACATAATGGTGCCTTACAACAATTAACACCTGAACTACGCGCTAAGGAACAATTTAAGACTAATTTGGCGTCTATAAAAGAACGTGAAGCTAGAATCGAACGGATGATGCAATTGAGGCAGATCTTAAGCGAATCTCCAAAAAATGCAATGGATGTATTTTGGGCGCATTACCAAACTCAGGAACAGTTCAACCAGCTTATGGATGATCTTGAAATAAAGTCTGATCAAAGAAAACATTGGCAACCTTTTTTTAATGCAAAGCATGGCGATTTATCCAGAAAACTTACGGGAGGTCTCTCTATTATTCTCCCTAATGTTATAGGCGGTACTCCAAGTGATGTTTTCTCTATAAACATGCTTATTCGGGAAAATTGTTTCGCTTTAAATAAATTAAAAGTTCAATTAATAGAATACAAAAATCCTACTAAGCTTATTGCGGAGATTGAAACTGAATTTAGCCAGCTCAAAGATATAGAAAAAAAAGATATCCAAGCTTTGAAAGCACATCAGTCGCAGATTAAATCAGCTAAAGGTATAAAAGCAGATATACTTGATGTGGTAGTTGGTGAGATTAATGAATTTCAACGACATTTAGATGTTCAGAAACAATATGTCCTTCATCTTCAAAAGATTCATACAAAAATATTAGCATTAAATGATCTAGGGGTTGAGACCGATGGTTTACTCGAGCCCTTTAAGAAAATGCTTGATCATGCAGTCAAAACAGTTCCTCATGGGGATAAACATATCGATCCAAAATCACCTGAAGAAAAAATTGACGCTTTGCTTGCAGGAATAAGAAATACTCAAGCAGATGCTGAAAAAATCGGAGTAAAAATCCAAGAAGATGTAGGGAAAATACGCAATCTGGCACTTGGTGAATCCAAGGATGCTATTCTTCATGCTACGGCTCTATTTATTCAGAAACATGAAAAGAATTTTCTTCATAAGATATTATGTCTTTTCTCTAAAACCTATAAAGAAATGTTTGAGTCGTTAAATGAGGCTGTAAAGGAGAACGACACTACTCGGGTAGTAAGTATTTTAGTAGGAAAAGCAGAGGAATACGCTGAAACACATACTGTAGCAATGTTATTTAATGAGACACAAGAGTTACAAACATTAAAAACACCCGCGAAGAGCTGATGAGCTAAGCTCCATCAGAAGATATCTCACTTTTTGATAGATTGCCCAATCTCCAAATTCACTTAGTTTATACTGAGTCATTCTCTATTAATCAACAAGTCCAGAAGGAAAAAGCCTGCGCCAATACATATCGCACTATCCGCTAGATTAAAAGTGGCAAAATGATGATGTTTATAATAAAAATCAATAAAATCAATTACATAACCATTAAGAGCTCTATCGATCAGATTACCAACTGCCCCACCTAAAATAAGACTAATCCCTGCTAAAAGTAATCTAGAATGACTTTCAGTACGATACAACCAGACAACGAGTATAATGCTCACGATAAGACTAAAACCAGCAAAAAACCATCTATGCCAGTCTCCAGCACCGCTTAAAAAACTAAAAGCAGCGCCAGAATTATACGCCAAAGTCATGTTAAGCATTGGAAAAACAGGTAATGGTTTATATGGAGTTAAAAAAACACTCGCCAGGTACTTACTTGCTTGATCAAAAACAATCACGACAAGACTGAGTATAAACCATGGCCATTTTCTCATATAAATTGCCTCATTTCCTCTTGACCGCTAATATTACTGACACAACGTAAGCAGAGCTCAGGATGTTGGGTATTTTGACCAACATCAGGCCGTCTGTGCCAACAGCGAGCACATTTTTCATGTGGACTTGCCGAAACGACAATAGAAACACCGTATGCTGTAGTCGCTAAACCTGCTGGAACTGAATTCATAGGATGTACTGTCGCACCTGATGTGATTAACAAAAAGCGCAACTCTTCACCCAATCGAGTTAGTTTAGGTAATACTTGATTATCCGCATATAAAGTGACTTCTGCAGCCAAAGCAGAGCCAATTTCGCCTTTTTGACGTGTCTCTTCCAAAGCTTTATTCACTTCATCACGAATTAAATGTAACTCATCCCAATCTTCCATAATAACATCATCAAACTTTGGCCAAGCATCATACCAAAGTTCAGTAAAGACTGATTCTTGATTATAACCAGGTATATAGCGCCCTATCTCTTCTGCTGTAAATGACAGAATAGGTGCCAGCCAAAGAGTAAATGCCCTAATGATGTGATACATTGCAGTTTGGCAAGAGCGTCTGGTTTTGCTTTCTTTTGCGGTGGTATATTGCCTGTCTTTAATCAAATCAAGATAAAAACTTCCCATATCTACCGCGCAGAAATTATGAAGTTTCTGGTAAATAATATGAAATTGATAGCTTTCATAAGCTTCGATGATTTCTTTTTGCAAAAGCTGACTGCGCTTTAATGCCCATTTATCCAACTCCAAAAGATCTTTGTCAGGTACGCTATCAACTGCGGGATCAAAATCAAATAGGTTTGCTAATAAAAAACGAGCTGTATTACGAATTCTTCTATAAGCGTCTGCATTTCGTTTAATAATTTCATCTGAAATGCTCACTTCATGTCGATAATCTGTAGAAGCTACCCATAAACGTAAAATATCCGCACCATGTTGGTTAACTAACTTATCCAAAGCAACATAATTCCCTTTGGATTTAGAAAGCTTTTTACCCTCGGCATCCACAGTATAGCCATGAGTCAATACTATTTTATAAGGAGCAATACCATACATAGCCACGGAAGTGGTTAATGAAGAGTTGAACCAGCCGCGATGCTGATCTGAACCTTCAAAATAAATATCTGCAGGGAAAGATAACGCTTTATTTTGTTGTAAAACACAGAAATGAGTGACACCAGAATCAAACCACACGTCCATAGTGTCGTTAATTTTGTCATATAATTCGGCATCATCTCCCAGAAGCGCTTTTGCATCCATCTCGAACCAAGCATCAATGCCAGATTTCTCAATAAGCAACGCAACTTGTTCAATAAGATCCAATGTATTAGGATGCAATTCACGAGTCGTTTTATGCACAAATAAGGGCATAGGTGTACCCCAAGCCCTTTGTCTTGATATACACCAATCAGGCCTATTCTCAACCATATTGCTAATACGAGCCTTACCCCAATCAGGCATCCAAGTCACTTTATCAATTTCTTTGACAATATGTTCTCTTAACTGAGCTTTATCCATGGAGATAAACCACTGAGGTGTCGCTAAAAAAATCATCGGTGATTTATGTCGCCAACAATGAGGATAACTATGTCTAATATTCTCTTTCGCTAACAGAACTCCTTTTTCAGCCAAAACACCCAAAATTGTGTCATTGGCCTTTAATACAGAAAGCCCAGCAAATAATTCAACATCATCAGCAAAACAGCCATTTCCTTTAACGGGATTAATTAAACGCAAATTATAAGCTTGACCAACAAGATAATCATCTGGTCCATGAGCAGGAGCAGTATGTACGCATCCAGTACCGGATTCAGTAGTTACATGCTCACCTAACACCACTGGAACAACTCGACTGTAAAAAGGATGTTTTAAGTTTAAATGCTCAAAAACCTTTCCTTTTACCGAACCACAAACTGTATATTGACTCACTCCGTAACGAGCCATAGTAGATTCAACCAAATCGGTGGCAAGTATTAAATAAGAATCAACTGCATCGACTAAAGAATAATCAATCGAGGGATGTAAGCATACTGCTTCATTAGCAGGTAAAGTCCAAGGAGTCGTAGTCCAAATAGGAAGACTAACTGACTTTATTTCCACATTTTTTTTAAACAAATCAATAAATTCTTCAGGGTGCACTGCAATAAAAGCAACATCAATAGAAGGTGAGGATTTTTCATCATAATCAACCTCAGCTTCAGCCAAAGCAGAACCGCAATCAATACACCAATGTACTGGTTTAAAACCTTGGTGCAAATGACCATTTTTGATCATCAAACCCAATGCGCGAACGATATTGGCTTCATAACGAAAATCCATGGTGACATAGGGATTATACCAATCTCCAAAAACTCCCAGTCGTTGAAACTCATCGCGCTGAATATCGATTTGACTGGCAGCATACTCACGGCATTTGGCACGAAACTCTCGCGCAGATACCTTATCACCGACTCGCCCTATTTTTTTCTCTACATTAAGTTCAATAGGCAGCCCATGGCAATCCCAACCAGGAACAAATGGCGCGTCATACCCGCTGAGTGACTTGGATTTAATGATAATGTCTTTAAGAATCTTGTTTAACGCATGGCCGCAGTGCAAATGGCCATTCGCATAAGGAGGGCCATCGTGCAAAATAAAATGTTTACTTCCAGCACGAGCTTTACGAATTTTTTCATAAACTTTTTTTGCTTGCCAAGCGGCCAAAACTTCGGGCTCTCGAGTAGCCAAGCTTGCCTTCATCGGAAATGAAGTATTAGGGAGATTTAATGTATCTTTGTATTCTGCCATAAGAGTACTCTGCGAAATCGTTAAATTGTTGGTGACTATGATATAGAGGTCTTTTCATTACAGTTCCTGAGGAATTCTTTTGCCACCGCAATATCATTATAAATCTGCGCAATTAAAGCATCCACCGAAGTGAATTTAACCTCATCACGCAATTTGTGCAAGAAAAACACCTGCATTAATTCACCATATATTGACTGATCAAAATCAAATAAATGTACTTCCAAAATGTTCGTGCTGCCATCTACTGTAGGACGACGTCCAATATTCGCTACCCCATACACCATTTGGGAAGCAATTCGAACTCGAACTACAAATACTCCTTGTAAAGGCAAAGAATAGCGATGCAGAGCAAGATTTGCCGTAGGGATTCCCCACTGTCGACCACGTCCGTCTCCATGCAATACACGACCACAAATACTATAAGGTCTACCTAGATATTTTGCTGCAGTATTCAGATCACCATGCTGCAATGCTGTTCTAATTCGTGTTGAGCTGATTCTACTTTCGTTAATACAAAAATTTGAATAAATACTTACATCGCAAGCATACTCCGAACCAAGCTTTTTCAACAAGCTCACATCACCTTCTCTGTTTTTGCCAAAACGAAAATCTTCTCCTACCAGTAGATGTTTCACGTTGAGCATAGAAAACAAATAAGAATATGCAAACTCAGCTGCAGAAGTTTGCGCTAATGTATTATCAAATTTAAAACAGTATACATAATCAATTTGGCATGAGCGTAATACATCTAATTTTTCTCTTAAACTGGAAAGTCGTGCTGGTGCTTTCTCCCGTTGGAAATACTCTCTGGGCTGAGGCTCAAATAGGATTAGGACTACAGGCAACTTTAAATCATTTGCTTTGTGTTCCAACGTCCTAATAAGATTTTGATGTCCCAAATGCACTCCATCAAAATTACCAATAGTAGCAACCACGCCTTTATCAAACGCAGAAAAATGTTGAATGCCGCGCAACAATTCCATAAGTAATTCAATCGTGTAACTCGAAACTCAGTAGTATACTTGTTTTCTGCTCTATTGAGAAATAGTAAGAACGTTACAACAAACTATTAGAAGCATTTTTAGCCAAACGAAGCCAAGTGAAACCTGGAGAAACAGAAATTAATATAAACCCGTGTAAGCTTTGCTGCGCCCCAGGCTACACTTTTATACTCGTTTTTTATGCTTTAGAATGCTTCTCAGAAGGTATAGAACGGACGATTAAAACATCACATTCAGCACCATGCAAAATGGAATTTGCTGTTGAACCTAATAATAAAGAAAGTCCATGTTTACCATGACTTCCCGTAACAATCAAATCGATATGACGCTCTTGTGCGACCCTTAAAATTTCATTTTTAGTGGAGCCGAATTCAATAAATCGATGTTTTGCATCTACCCCCAATTTTTTACCCAACTCATTGAGTTCTTTTTCGGCTTGCTCGCGAATAGATAATTCAACTTCAGCAAATCCGGCAAAACCAGGATAAGCATAAGCAGGAATAGGTTCTACGACATGAACTAATATCAGATCAGCGCCATTCTCATCAGCAATTTTTTTCGCCTTATGCGCTGCCATAATACCAACCTCATCAAAGTCAGTAGCAAACAATACCCTCTTATACATCATTTTCTCCTTATAATTCTGATGCCTACTTATAGACTAGCAGATTTAAAATTAATTGCATTACAAATAGAATGTATTTCGCCTCATAAAGAAAGCGTCATTAACTTATATCCACTCTATTGTAATTTTATCCTGAATTGGAACATACCTAGTTTTTGAAAATAATTTTTTACTACATATGGTCATTTGTTAATAAAACCTTAATGTAAATATATTATTCTTTAAGCGCTTAATTTAGACAATTCAAATAGAAATTAGGAGATTTTCATGCCTAAAGCATTTACTCATTTGTGTAAAAAAGTTAATCTTAGTTTGTATGATAATACCTTGACTGTTTATCCCAAATCAAGCCTGCAACAAAGTATGCTTCCACCAGTAAAAGATGAGCTTAGTCTGCTTTTTATTATATTGTTTTCTAAGATGGATTGCGTTAGTGCTGAAGTCGATAACTTCTTTATGGAACGTTCAAATGAGTTGGGTGTCTATCGCTTTGTACATCGTGAAGACTCTGATCATTATTTATATCATCAAGATGATTTTAAAATAGATGACAACCATTATCATGCTCAATTTGCAGTAACCATTAATGAGAATAAATTAGATGGCATTTTAGATGTATTACAGAAATATTCCATTATTTCAGAAGATGAACATAAAAGCTTCGTCAAAGCATATCATGATGCGAATACCCTTCCTAAAGAAAAACATACAACAAAGCAAATTTCGGTTGTTGCTCCTGTTGTTATACAAGATAAAGGAGAAAAACCTACTTTTGGAGGGTTCAGGCGAGGATTTTTCCTTCCAAAACAGGATAAGTCTAATGATTTAAATCACCATGATATACCAACCATGAATATATATTAGAATCTCAAATCGTCTCCACCCCATTCTTAAAATTCAACAACGTGCCTCATTTTTGGCACGTTACTTCATAAATAGGTGATCCATTGAACTCTATTTAAGTTAGTAGTTTCTCGGAAAAAATCTAACAAGTAGAGGGGAACAAACTTCAGACGATTCTTAACTCCCATCCGATTGCAATAATCAATTCAGATTTTTATCTCTTAACCGCAGATGCTCTTCAGCTTTAGCAATTGCTTTCCGAATTGCTAAAGCTTCTTCTGATTGTTCTGGAGCTAGTTTTAACAAACGTTGCCAATAACTTATTGCATCTTCATACGCATGGCTTACGAAAGCATCCATCGCAAGCATCGCCAATGCGTCAGGTTGATTTGGATTATTTTTTAATAATCGGTTAAATAGTTTGGTGACCTGTTCAGTAAATTGCTGATTATTCAGTACCCACAAACTATGCGCATAATTAACTGCATATTGTTCATCATCGGGATTAAATTGATATGCTTTTGCAAAAGCATTTACAGCATTTTGTTTTTCATTTTGGCTGCTGTATAAACGTCCCAAAAGATACCAGCCTTTAGCACTTTTTGGGGTCTCATCCAATTTCGCACGCAATTTATCGATTAATTCGTGTGGACTTTTAATCGACTCCAATATTTTTTTAGCTTGTTTCTGGGAGTTAAGGCTATGTACATGTTCTTGCCATCCTCCAAAGCTCCCCCAATAAAAATAACCTGTAAATACTCCTAGAAAAATAGCAGGAATCAGTAACAGACTGGCAATAAAACGGCGTCTGAATGGATAAACCATGAATATACAGGCTAACCCAGTTAGACCTATTAATAATCCCAGTAACCACCATTCATTCATAAAAAACTCGCTCAATTATGTATGTTCCTTCTCTCGGACTCCAAAACAAGTCCGCCAGAAAATAACAAGTCCTAAGAGTAAAAATAAAATAGGTCCAAACCACAATAAAAAAGTTACTGCCTTAACAGGAGGTTTAAACAGGATAAAATCTCCATAGCGAGCAGTCAGATAATCACTGATTTCACTATCACTCTTCCCTTCTTTCACCATTTGATAAACCTGGTTACGCAAATCCTTAGCTAATTCAGCATTAGAATCTGCCAAATCTTGATTTTGACAAACCAGACAACGCAAGTCTTTAAGCAGATGATTAAATTGAGCTTCCTTTTGAGCAGAATCCAAAGGATAAGTGCTATTTGCCCAAACGGGTAAACATACAAAAAGCAAAAAACTCCTTAAAATAGAGTATATTCTCATGAAATATCCTCCAACTTCTTCATTAAAGGTGAAATCTCTTTTAACCACATCTCTTGAGTCATAATTCCAGCATGCCGATAACGGATTATTCCTTTCTTATCAATCACAAAAGTCTCTGGTGCGCCATAGACACCTAAATCGATTGCAACTTTTCCGTCCTGGTCTTGGATGACCTGCTTATAAGGATTTCCCCATTGCTTCAGCCAGAGGAAGGCATTAGTAGATTTGTCTTTGTAATTCAACCCATAAATCGGTATTCCTTCACGTGCCAATTGCAACATAAAAGCCTGCTCATCGACACAAGCAGCACACCAACTAGCCCAGATATTTAATAAAACTACCTGACCATGTAATTGAGTGGAACTAAAAAAAGAATTCGGATGATACAATTCAGGGAGACTAAAGTGAGGTAATGACTTTCCAAGTTGAACTGAGGGTAATTCATGCGGATTTAAGGATAAACCACGCCAAAGAAAAACACAAAGCAGCAAAAAAAGAGTAATTGGAATCACCTTCCATCCTATTTTTTTCATGCGTTCAACTCCTGGGCACCAATTATTGCTTGCTGTCTTTTTTGATAATAGCGTCTATCTGTCAGTGCAAAAAAACCACCTGCTAAAATCATAAACCCACCAGCCCAAATCCAACGAACTAAAGGTTTGTAATAGAGTCTTACTGACCAGGAGTTATCAGTTAATGGCTCACCTAAAGCAACATAAATATCTCTAAATGGCGTTACATCAATTGCGGACTCAGTCATAGCCATTTGTCCCACAGTATAAAGTCTTTTTTCAGGATAAATCAGCTTGGCCTTGCCCTGATAGTTTATTTTGAATTGGGCTTTAGTTCCTTTATAGTTTGGCCCGATTAACGGTTCCTGGTGCATAAATTCAATAGAATAACCAAGTAAAGATACTTTTTTTCCGGGCTCCATTTGTACATCATCTTGCACACCATAAGCTGTAGAAACTGCAATACCAATTACTGTAGTTGCTACTCCCAAATGTGCGAGAATCATTCCCCAAAAAGCTTGTCCTACGTGATATAAGCCACGATCAAAGATCCGTCTGTAAGCGGCTTGAAATGTACTTAAAATCACCCAAAAAGCCAGACTCAATCCCATAAAGGCTGAACCATTAAATTCTTTAGTACTAGTAAGTAACAAAATCAAAGGAATTAAGAGGCTAAGAACAATTGTTCTCCATAGCTTTTTTAATATGTTTCGCCAATCATCTTTGTTCCATCTTAAATGAATACCCATTCCCATCAATAACAACAGAGGAATCATTAAAGGGATGAAAACAGAATTAAAATAAGGGGCTCCGACAGATAGTTTACCCAGACCTAAACCTTCAACAAGCAGTGGATACACCGTTCCCATTAAAACAGTGAGCATAATTACTACTAAAAAAACATTATTTAATAATAAAGCACTTTCCCTAGAAAAAGGACTGGGATTGCTGTCTGAATGTAAGGTTTGTGCTCTAAAAAGAAATAATAATAAAGAACCACCAATAACAAATAATAAAAAACCTAGGATATATAATCCGCGCTGTGGATCTACGGCAAATGCATGAACTGAAGTCAAAACACCGGAGCGCACAAGAAAAGTACCTATTAAGCTTAAAGAAAAAGCGGCAATTGCAAGCAACATAGTCCATGCTTTAAATTGTTGGCGCTGTTCAGTTACTGCCAAAGAATGCAATAAAGCAGTACCTACTAACCAAGGCATAAAAGAAGCATTTTCGACTGGATCCCAAAACCACCATCCGCCCCAACCTAGCTCACGATAAGCCCACCAGCTTCCCAAAGTGATCCCTGCTGTTAAACAACACCAAGCAGCTAATGTCCAAGGTCTAGTCCACTTTGACCAACCGGCTTCTACCCTGCCTGCCCAAAGTGCTGCAATAGCAAAGGCAAAGGCAACAGAAAAACCTACATACCCCATATACAACATTGGCGGATGAAATAAAAAACCCGGATCTTGTAGTAAGGGATTCAAATCACGACCTTGAGTATCTAAAACTTGAAATTGGCGTAAAAAAGGGTTGGATGTAGTCAGCAAAAATAGAATAAATCCAATACATAACCAACCAAGAACAACTAAAACACGAGTACGCATTTCCTTTTCCAAACCTGTACTACAAAAAACCACCAGCAACGTCCAAAAACTCAAAATAGAGACCCATAACAGCATGGAACCCTCATGTCCACCCCAAACAGCACAAAGTTTATAAAACCAAGGTAAGTTAATGCTGGAGTTACTGAGTACGTAAATTACTGAAAAATCATCCTTTAAAAAACAAAGTGTGAGGAAGAGATAGGATAAGGCAATAAAGAAAAACTGGCAGACTGCATAAGTACTTGCAGCATCTATCCAATTACTACGTTTTAATCGCAATCCAGCAAGTGGAATTAATGCAAGCATTATGGAAGAAAACAAAGCCAAAACCAAAGAAAAAAGCCCTAATTCTGCAATCATGAATGTACCTTTTGGGATAAAGCTGCTTTCACTTCCGGTGGCATATAATTCGCATCATGTTTTGCCAATACCTGCGAGGCACGAAAATGTTGATTATCAAGAAGTTGCCCTTCAGCAACTACTCCCTGCCCTTCTCTAAATAAATCTGGAAGAATGCCCGTGTATTTTACGGTAATGGTTTGATTAAAATCGGTTATTTTAAATTCTACATCCAAACCCTTTTTCGAGCGAATAATGGAACCCTCTTCAACCATCCCTCCCATACGAATATTATGCTGTTGCGGCGCTTCACCCGCTACAGCCTGGGTGGGAGTATAAAACAAACTAATATTTTGTCTCAGCGCATATAAAACTAGTGCTGCAGCGATGGATAAAATAGACATGGTAAATACTAAAATCATTATCTTGCGTCGGCGTGCCGGAATCATTTTTATCGCTTAAACCATTGTTGTAATTTTTGGCGTGTCTGTTTTCCTTTCCATTTCATCCCTAATAAATTCATTACTAAAACAACACATACCAAACCGTAAGCCGGCCAAACATAAATGGAGTACCCCCCCATTGCCAACCACTCTAAAAATCGATTCATTTAAATTCCCCTTCAAATTGAATCTTGACCCAAGCTTGCCTCTTTTCCCTAAGCAATAATTCATGGCGTCCTTTTTCTAAAATAACCCACAGACAGTATAAAAAAAATCCAACTATGGTCAACAATAAAGGATATAACATACTTGCATCAATCTTGGGCTTGGCAAAGACTGACAAAGTAGATCCTTGATGCAAAGTATTCCACCAATAAACTGAATAATGAATAATTGGTAAATCAATAACTCCCACCAAAGTTAAGATAGCAATAATTTTATCTCCATTATCTTTATTTTTTATCGCATAGTGGGTTGCTAAAATCCCAGCATAAAGCAATAAAAGAATTAGTTCAGAAGTCAAACGAGCATCCCAAACCCACCAGGTGCCCCACATGGGTTTACCCCAAACACTTCCCGTTACCAGCGCAAGAAAAGCCATGCTAAGACCAACTTGAGCAACAATATTAATTAAAAGACCTGCTATTTTAATACGCCAAACCAAAAGCAATACAGCTAAAAAACCCATCCAGGCATAGAGCATCATGGACAAAAAGGCACTGGGTACATGCACATAGATAATGCGGAATGCGTCACCTTGTTGATAGTCAGGTGGGGTAAATACCAATCCCCAAATTATACCAACAACTAAGGTCACTAAAGCGCTCACTGCCAAACCTGGAGTAATGCGTCCAATAAAATTATAAAAAAACTTAGGCGATGCCAGTTGATATAATAATTTCCACATAGGAATAATTGAAATCAAAAAAAGCGGATTTTAACACGTATCACCTTATTCGCAAAACTCAGAATCATACATGTAGGGTAAACGCATCTAATTTTTAACACAAGAAACCTCATTTTTTACATACTTGTACGGCATATATACAACACATCAAAAGCAGTGCTGGATTACACATATAAAGAGCTTAACCTAGGCATTTTGATTTATAGTGCTCTATTAGATGCGTTTACTCTGAATCATACATGGAGTATGTGAGCATCGGTGCGCAGAAAATCAGGAAGTTTGGCCAAGATAGTAGAAATGGAAATAGACCTTATTCAACATGACTGATACGCATTATCCCGGCAATTGCATAGGGTAAAAATCCTGTAGCAACTACAGACATTGCAAGTAATAAGGCTAAATAGGCACTAATTGGCAATCCGTGCATGGCTATATTTAAAGTGCCACTTCCAAAGATAAGTAAAGGCAGAGTTAACGGCAATAAAATTAAAGCCATCAAAAGCCCCTTCTGATTGACTCCAACTCCAAATGCAGCAGCCAAGGCACAAAGAAACAGTAACGCGGGAGTGCCGCAAATTATAGTAAGTGCAAGCACCTCTGTTTCCCAAACACTCAATGAAAATAATAAAGCAACCAACGGGCATAAAATGAGCAAAGGCAACAAATTAAATAACCAATGAGCGATTATTTTTGCGCCAACCAGCAAAGGCAAAGACTGACCGGAAACAATCCATTGTTCGATTACACCATGCTCGTAATCTTGTTGGAATAAGCGCTCTGAAGAGAGCAAAAAAGACAAGAGTATCGCCATCCAGACTAAACCAGGGGCTATGGCTTTAAGCAATACGGCTTCCGGTTTTAGAGTAAGAGGGAACATAAAAAGAAAAATTAAGAAAAAAAGACATGAATTCATTAAAAAACGGATTTGTCGCACCTGAATAAGCAATTCACGTTTACATTGTTTGGCAAATAAGGAAAAGGAAGAAATCACAAACAATACTCCTCATAATCAGAGGAATTTAGCGGTAATTGCTGGTGAGAAGTTAATAAAACTGAGCCACCCTGCTTTCGATGAACTGCTATTTTATCCATAATCAGTGTGATGGCCTTATCATCTAACGCGATTAAAGGCTCATCAAGAAGCCATAATTTAACATTAGAAAACCACAAGCGCAGTAACCCCGCTTGCCTACGTTGCCCGGCGGATAATAAGCCGCAAGGAACATCAAGGTGCTGTTCTAGTGTGAAAATTGAAGCGAGCTCCTCTAGGTTATTACACCCTTCTTTCTTTATACTACGTGATGAGGAAGTATAATGAAGATCAAAAAAGCAATTCTCTTTTAAAGTTAAATTAGGATTAATACCTGTTTTGTGACCTACAAAACATACATGACGTTGATAAGCAGAGTGGTCCTTAGCTATATTTTGTCCAAAAAATTGAATTTTACCTTGAAGCGGAAAATACAAACCGGCGATTAATTTTAATAGGGTTGTCTTTCCTGCGCCATTTCTACCACGCAAATGAAGTAACCCTCCTGCGGGCAAATGAAAACTTACTTTATCTAATAAAGGTTGATCCTGATAATCAAAATCAAGGTTAATCACATCAAGCATAGGCCAATAATACACCTCTTCAAATACTTAATCAAATACTTGCGAACTGCCTTATTGATCGCCATAATTTGTTTTTATTTTTTTTAAGGTTAGTAATGGAATTTTTAAGTCAATACGGTATGTTTCTTTTAAAATCAGTAACAGTAGTTATTGCCTGCCTATTAGTAATTGCAGGTTTTTTTTCTATGAGCCGTAAACCAAAGCCAAAACTGGAGATTACATCTCTAAACAAACATTATGACCATATAATATCCATAATGAACAAAGAAGTACTTGATCAAAAAGTACCTAAGAAGAAAAAAAATAAAGAGGAGCAACCCACACTTTATGTAATTGATTTTCACGGTGATATTAGAGCATCTCAGGTAGAGCAACTTAGGGATGAAGTAACTGCAATTCTTTGCACCGCAAAACCTGGCGATGAAGTTTTAGTTCGTCTAGATAGTCCTGGAGGTATCGTCAATAGCTATGGACTGGCTGCTTCGCAGCTCCAACGCTTTCGTGATAAAAATATTCCTCTGACTGTAAGTATCGATAAAATGGCCGCCAGCGGCGGTTACTTAATGGCCTGTGTTGCGAATCAAATCATTGCTGCCCCTTTTGCAATTATTGGCTCTATAGGAGTAGTAGCACAAATACCCAATTTCCATCGTTGGCTTAAAAAACACGATGTTGATGTGGAACTATTAACTGCTGGGGAATATAAACGAACTCTAACACTGTTAGGTGAGAATACTGAAAAAGGCAGAAAAAAAGCTCAGGAAGATCTGGAAAAGATACATACTATTTTTAGAAATTATGTAGCTGAGCATCGGGAGCAACTCAATATAGAGCAAGTTTCTACTGGGGAACATTGGTTAGCCAAAGATGCCTTTGATCTGCATCTTGTAGATAAATTATGCACAAGCGATGACTATCTAATAGAAAAAATTGCACGCTATAAAGCATTCAAAATAACCGTCCCATCCAAAGCGTCTCTAGCGAATAAATTGCTTAAGCCAGCGATGCGGTTTATGCACCCATGGGGGTAATAATCAAATTCAGCAGTTGAAGTATTATGGTGAATAACAAAAAACTTTTAATATTCAAAATACTGGCTGAGCGGATGAATTTTAGATAATGGTGTATAATTAATTAATATTACATAATGTTAATTTAAAATGGAGTGAGACATGAGTGACTTTAAATCAAAACTACCCGATCTCAAAGAGTTAGCTTCAATGACAAGCAAGTTATTTACAGATATAAAAAAGAGCGTTGGTGAAATCGTTCACAACTATAAAGAAAATAGAGCACAACAAGAAGAAGTAGAACAAACAAAAGAAGAGGCCACCCAAAAACCTGTTAAGGAGAATAAGGCTGCTGCTGAACCGGCTAAACCTACGGAACCAGTTGAAACCGTTGAGATCACTGAAACCATTGAAACCATTGAAGTAGTTGATCCTAAAGAATCAAAAGAAGAATCAAAGGCTGATGACACCAAACAATAAGTATTTTATCTGAAACTTACATTGAACCTGGGTGAAGCACAGCAGAACCCGGGATTTATATGTAATCATGTATTACTTTAAATTTCTGAAATTATCTATTAATCAAACACGCTCAGGACGTGTAAGTCCGTATTTGCGCATTTTTTCAACCAGAGTGGTACGTCTCATATTCAAGTAGCTTGCAGCATGAGCCACCACCCAATCTGATTCATTTAATGCTTGACTGATCAATGCTAACTCGGTTTTTACCAAATGCTCTTTTAAATCTATGCCTTCTGCTGAGCAAATCTGCTCCTGATTTATCACATCTAATAAAGCTTCTCGTTCAGAGTTGGATGTATCAGATCCTGCAAATAAGGGCATATATTCACCACGCACCTTTTGTGGTAAATCTTCTTTACTCAAAATTCCTTTGGGATATAAAATAGTGAGCCGTTCCACCAAGTTAGCCAACTCTCTGATGTTACCTGGCCAACTGTACTGGCTTAATGCAGCCATCGCATCCGGCATTAAACGTACGCTGGGCTTGTTTTCACTCTCAATCCGTGCGATCAATTCGTTAAATAACAAAGGAATATCCTCTGCCCGTTCTCTTAAAGGAGGCATTTCTATAGGAAATACATTAAGCCTATAAAATAAATCCTCTCTAAATTTCCCTTCCTTAATCGCCTCTTCCAAATTTCTATGCGTCGCAGCAATAATTCTTACATTCACATCGATACTTTTATTTGATCCGACTCGCTCAAAACAGCGTTCTTGCAATACTCTTAATAATTTTACCTGCATAGGCAAAGGCATATCCCCTATCTCATCAAGAAATAAAGTCCCTCCGTTCGCTAATTCAAATCGTCCTTGTCGGGAAGTAATTGCACCAGTGAATGCACCTTTTTCATGACCAAATAATTCACTTTCAAGCAATTCTCCCGGTATAGCGCCACAGTTAATTGGGATAAAAGGCTTTATACCTCTTGATGACAAAGCATGGATATTACGTGCGACTACCTCTTTACCTGTTCCGGATTCCCCAAGGATTAAAACACTTGCTTCTGTATCAGAAACTTGCTCTATTAATCGGCGAACATTACGAATACTGGCGCTGTTACCCACCAGACTGCGTAATAATGGATTTTTATGATTGCTAATCACAATGGACTTTATTGCTTCTTTAGCAATTTGACATTGATGCATAGATTCCATTATTTGAGCGTAAGTAAATGGGAATTCCAGACACGCGACAACATTGCGCAAGAGGCATTGAGCATTATTTAATTTTTGACCCACCACAATAATTGGAACTTTAGCGAATCTATTTGCTAAAGTATCCAGCTCATTTATAGTTTCCTGAATTGATTCGCTTGCACCAAGAAGAATAACGTCGGGATCTATATCAATAAAGCGCCATTCGCTATACTTACTGACTTCAGTAGATTCACCGATAAAATCCAGTATTGTGCACAACTTATCGCAACGACTTTCATTATTATCAATGATAAAAACCTTGTCATTAATACTCATAAACTTATCCTTAAGTTTTTATATACTTGCACCATCATTCTCTCCCTTAAATCGAGGAAGACGTTCAATAGACCTCTTTCCAAATTTGCTGAGGAGGCGAATTGCTTCGTCGATGCGGTGCTCGAATTCTCATGTACTTGCATGTACACTCCGGTTCTGTGTCCGCGTCTCCTCGCACTTCTCTCCCCTCAGCAAATTTGGAAAGAGATCTAATAATTAACCTATCGATAACACACGATTAATTTAAAAGCATTACACTGATTCCCAAAACACAATTCCTGACTACCAATTGTTTTAGTAGCACTTACCTGTGCTTCTTTCACAAAATACTTAGCCTGCATGAACCCCATCCGATTGCAAAAAGAATTGGCTGCCCGTGAACCACAACCTTGTTTTTGGTCATAACACCAATCCACACGATAATCGTTAAAACGAGGATCGGCAAAACGTTTTTCGCGATAGTGATAAGGTTTTGGTGGGGTATGAGATAAGCCAGTAGCACAAACAATAGTCATAAATCCATTACAGCGCCACCCCTTACAGCTTTGACTGGTTGATAGGTAATGTGTTAACCCTATATTGTAGGATATTTCATTATCGCTGGAATAATCATAACCTAGCATTTGGCAATAATGATCTGCTACGACTTTGCCACACTCCTTACCATCTACAGTACAATAATCCAGGCGCTCCCCTAGATAAGTGGGATGCCAAAAATTTCGAAAAGCTTTATTGTGCTTTTCACTTGTATTTGCTTGGGCCGAAAAAGAACAAAATAAAAAAAATAAAAACATAAAGTAACTAAAATTGATCATTAAAACAATCCCTTAGCGATTATCAAATCATGTTAGCTTATGACGCCTACTGGTACAAGAGTAACATAAGGTTAATCACTATTGATTTATTAAATGTAGCACATCTAGTTCCATTCATTTTCAAAAACAGTTATTTTTGATAGTTAATCTGGTAGAATAATGACCATGAAATTATTT
Organism: Legionella tucsonensis; assembly: GCF_001468035.1. Lineage (GTDB taxonomy): Bacteria > Pseudomonadota > Gammaproteobacteria > Legionellales > Legionellaceae > Legionella > Legionella tucsonensis. Next base: position 851,828 of record NZ_LNZA01000001.1, on the reverse strand, counting down.
TTTATTTTTTTTGCAATACTTCTTGCACTGCTCCCATATACAATGAGCAATGAAAACATTGTTTCTAATCCTGTTAAAGCTGCGGCAGCAGGCCCTAAAAATAAATGTTTACAAAAAGCTCCTATAACCCAATCTATTCGCTGTAGTTTTAACCAAGCATATGTAATACCTACTGAATTGAGCTTATCAAAGACCCATTCACTTATGGGTTTGCTCTTCTTTTCTCTATATATATTGTCTCTATGTTCAGGATTTAAAACGCGAATCTATAAACCACCACGCTCATTTTCTAATAGTTAATCCTCTATTTTTAAATACTTATGCTGATGATTTCTTGATCATGAGTCGGTTATATTATTGGAGAATTTTATGAAAAATTTATTTAAAACTATTTTATTCGTTATTGTAATTTCTAATTGGCCTACATCTTTATGGGCTTCAACAAATAACGATAATTATATTGAAAAGAATTATTTTCAATTTGTTATCCCTGAATATCATACAAGCAGACAATCAGGACAAACAGTCACTATTTATGTGCGCTATGCCTACAAGAAAAAATTACCGAATAATGAATATCCTGACTATCGGATATTACGCACGGCTGTTTTAAAGTATATGGAGCCTACAGTGGAATTTCCTGAAGAAGTTTTCTGGGAAATTCTTGCTACGGCAATAGGAAGAGATTTAATAAAAAACTACCCACTGGATGGTGTAAGTATTCAATTGGACGTTCTGGATAACCAAAATCCAAACAGTTTTGAACCAGGTGATCATGGACCTACATTTACTGTAGGTGACATAGAGCCTTTAGATGTACATCACTAACTGGATAATTAATTAATGTAGCCAGGTAAAGAATAGCATCCTGGCACATATCGTATCCTTGGATAAAAAGTCAGATTTAGCCCCCAGAAACTCTAAATAGGATTATCACTATCTATAAATAAATGTTCTAACTCAAATTGAGAGGCAAGATGCTTCCCTAAAGCCTGAATGCCATAACGCTCTGTTGCATGATGCCCGCAAGAATAATAATGAACCCCTAATTCCTTTGCTTGGTAATAAGTTCGTTCGGATATTTCCCCACTTATATAGGCATCTACCCCTAAACGAAATGCATCCTCAATAAAGTCCTGCGCTCCTCCACTACACCAGGCTATATGAGTGATCGGCTTTTCACTGCCTACGATAAATAAAGGAGAACGTCTTAATTTTTTTGTTAAATATTCGGTAAACTCTGTGTGTTTCATCGTCTGAGCTAACTTTCCTGACCACAGCAGATTATCAGTATCACCTGCTCTATGCATGTGTACCATATCCACTTCAAATAATTTGGCCAGACAGGCATTATTTCCAAGATCAGGATGACAATCTAAAGGAAGATGGTAGGCAAATAAATTTAATTTATTGCATAACAACTTATAAATTCGTTGTCGTTTCATCCCTATAATCACTGGGGCTTCGCCACGCCAAAAGTAACCATGGTGAACCAGCAAAGCATCTGCGCTCCATGCAATGGCTTGAGAAATTGCGTCCTCAGATGCAGTGACCGCAGTGCAAATTCGGCCAATCTGTTCTTTGCCCTCAACCTGCATTCCGTTAGGAGCATAATCATTGTATCGCTCACAGCCCAATAATTGATGCAGGTATAATGATAGTTCCTCTTGAGTAATCACCGGTCAGAAACTCGCTTGATGTCAGCACCTAATAAACATAATTTTTCTTCTATGCGTTCATAGCCTCTATCTACATGATAGATACGCTCAACCGAGGTTTCACCTTCTGCAACTAATCCAGCTAAAATCAAACTGGCTGAGGCACGTAAATCCGTTGCCATAACAGGTGCGCCGGTTAATTTTTCAATGCCATTAATTATTGCTGTATTTCCATTGAGTTGAATCTGCGCCCCCATACGTTGTAACTCCTGCACATGCATAAAACGATTTTCAAATATAGTCTCAACGATGGTTGAAGAACCAACTGCTACCGAGTTCATCGCCATAAACTGTGCCTGCATGTCCGTTGCAAAAGCTGGGTACGGTGCTGTAGAAATATTTACTGCATGAGGACGTTGATTGTGCATATTAAGACTAACCCAATCTTCACCTATGATTAATTCCGCACCCGCTTCTTCAAACTTACATAACTGTGATAATAAAGTATCAGGTCGTACTCGTTTTACAGTAACATGTCCTCGTGTTAAAGCTCCTGCAGCGAGATAAGTTCCTGCCTCAATTCGGTCAGACATTACAGAATAAGTCCCGCCAGCAAGAGATTCAACACCTTCAACCTCAATTATTGAAGTTCCAGCACCAGAAATTTTTGCTCCCATTTGAATCAGAAAATTGGCTAAATCAACCACTTCAGGCTCACGGGCGGCATTTTTAATAATTGTTGTCCCTTCGGCAAGAGTGGCCGCCATGAGTACATTTTCAGTACCAGTCACAGTGACTGTATCAAACATTAAACGCTTTCCTTGCAAACGACCACGTTTACAACGGGCATTGATGTAACCATTTTTGACTGTGATATCAGCACCCATAGTTTTCAACGCTTTTAAATGCAAATCGACGGGTCTTGTCCCAATAGCACAACCTCCGGGTAAAGATACATCTGCCTTACCAAATCGAGCAAGCAAAGGTCCTAAAACTAAAATGGAAGCACGCATGGTTTTAACTAAATCATAAGGAGCAACAAACTCATTTACTTGACTCGCATCAACTTGGACATTCATTTTCTCGTCAACGATTAATTGAGCACCTAATTGACCAAGTAGCTCCATCATGGTGGTTATGTCTTTGAGATGAGGGACATTGGAAATGGTTACATGATCTCGTGCAAGCAAACTTGCAGCCATAATAGGTAAAGCAGCATTTTTTGCTCCTGAAATAACTACTTCTCCATTGAGTGATTTACCACCATTTATTAATAATTTATCCATTTTGCGTTCCCCATTCTTCTTTTGTCCACGTCTTTATGCTAATTGCATGAAGCTTACCAGTGGTAATCAATTCTTTCAGCTGCGCATAAACCCACTGCTGTCTGGCTACCTTGGGTTTATTTAAAAAGACATCACTTACTACAGTTATCTGATATTGATAACCATCTCCCTCCACTTTGATGTAAAAAACATCATCAATGGATTTAAACTTTTGTTCTATTTCTTCATTACTTATCATTAAAATTAGCTCACATATTAAAATATATACAACTTTTGATAACAAATACATTCAGGGTGAAACACAGCATTTCCCAGGATTTTGTTATCCAAATAAAAAAAAGAAAACCCGGGCTATGGCTCGTACCTTCACCCAGGTTACAATTTATAATCCTAAAAAAAGTAACCGCTCTCCAAAAATTGAAAATTCCTCTCAGAAAATTACAAAAAAATTACACGGCCTCCAAAATACGTTTCACACCACAAAACTCTGCTAAAGATTGTGTTTCATCAGGTATTCCAATGATTTCAAAAAGTTTATTATTTTTTTTACATAACTTTCTAGCCTCGATAAGTAATGCTAAACCCGCGCTATCACAATGCGTCACATCACTTAGATCCAGACTGAATCGGTCACTTTTATCTTCCATCAAAGCCTGATAGAGCTTTGCTCGCACTGCAACAACTGACTTAAATGTAAGATCAATACCCGGTTTAAAGCAAACTTTATTCACCATTAGGAAGTCCTTTTAAGTTGCTTTTTTTCCATTAACTTGATGACCTCATCAATACTGGAGTTTTGTAAGGCTGCCGCGAACTGTGACCTGAAACTTTGCAATAAGCTTACTCCTTCAACGCTGATATCATAAATCTTCCACTGATCATTTTTGGCAACAAGACTATAAGACAACGGAATATTTTGTCCTTCAGCTCGAATAATAATGCTGTTAACTCGCAAAAATCGAGAACTCAGAGAACCTCTTAAGGGTAAAAATTGTATGCGTTCATTGGTGTATTGTGCCAAAGGGCTGGCATAAGTACGAATCACCAAACGTGTAAACGCTTTGGAAAATTGCTCTCTTTGTGAACTTGTTGCTTTACTCCATGCCTGTCTTCCCAAAACAGAACGTGACATGCCCGCTACATCAACAATAGGTAGTAAATTTGTTTCTACAGCCTGATAAATAATATTAGGATTACTTTTTAAACTGGCTTTATTTTCTTTTAGAGTTGCAATGATATTATTGGCAGTTTGCTCTAGCATAGGTATGGGAGAGTTTTGTGACGCATTCATCATTGGAGATAAAATCACACTGACAACTAATAAAACTGTTTTTATTATTCTCATGTTCTGACCTTATTTTTTAATGTTAAACAGTAGTTGACCAATTAAATTTTCAAGAATAATTGCTTCTTGAGTCTTTCCAATCACATCCCCATTTCGTAAATAAGGATGAGCTTTATCCTCCTCATCCTCAAAACCGGGGACAATACTAATATAATTGGAACCAAGCAACCCTTCTGTCAAAATCCGCGCTGAAGCATCTTCATAAGGTATCTTTTTATCATCACGCAAGCGCATAGTTACCTTTGCATTAAGTTCTCCTGGCTGCAAATCAATACGAGTTACTTCGCCAATTTTAACTCCCGCCACGGTAACAGGTGCTCGCACTTTCAATCCACCAATATCGGTAAAATCAGCAGTTACCTCATAACTGTCATGAGATACAAGACTAGAAAAACCACTCACCTTCATTGTCATGACCAACAAAGCCAATATACCAAGCAACATAAATAGGCCGACACTAAAATCTACATAACGTTGCTTACTCATTTACCAATCTCCAATCATCATTGCAGTCAACAAAAAATCCAGTCCTAATACAGCAAGCGATGAATAAACTACTGTTTTAGTCGTCGCCTGACTAATACCTTCTGCAGTAGGCACACATTCAAAACCCTGGAATACAGAAATCCAGGTTATAACAAAAGCAAAAACTAAACTTTTAATAATACCACTGAGCACATCAATACGGAAATCCACTGCTGCTTGCATATTGGACCAAAAACTTCCAGAATCCACACCTAACCAGTGAACACCGATAAAATACCCTCCAAAAATAGCTACTGCAGAAAAAATTAATGCCAAAAAAGGTAAGGTAATAAGACCCGCTATAAAACGAGGATAAATAACCCTGCCTAAAGGATCAACTCCCATCATATCCATACTGGATAATTGTTCTGTTGCTTTCATCAAACCAATTTCAGCAGTTAAGGCTGAGCCCGCACGCCCAGCAAATAATAAGGCACTAATTACCGGTCCAAGTTCCCTTGAGATACTTAAGGCCAATAACTGCCCTAATTGACTTGATGCACCAAATTTTTGCAAAGTATTATAACCCTGTAAACCAACAACCATACCAATAAATAAAGCGGAAACAACGATAATCAAACACGACAAAAAACCAACAAAATGGATTTGATAGCGCAGCAAAGGCCAAAGCTTTGAAATGCCTGGCCGTCTAAACAACATGAAGAACAGAAATACTCCGGAGTTTCCCAAGCTTTGCAAAACCCGTGAACCACGGTGACCGACACGAGCGATGAACTCAAGCATCTAATAGCTCCTCTATATATGATCTGGCTGGATAATGAAAAGGTACAACTCCATCAGCCTCTCCATGCATAAACTGTTTGATCTGAGGTTCAGACGATTGAATCAGTTCTTCGGGAGTTCCTTGTCCTATGATTTTTCCACCAGAAATAAGATAAATATAATCAGCTATAGAACAGGTTTCTTCGACATCATGTGAGACAATAATTGTTGTTGTATGCAATAACTCATTTAACCTTTTAATCAAACGAACTAAAACACCTAGAGAAATCGGATCCTGTCCTGTAAATGGTTCATCATACATCATTAGTTCCGGATCCAGTGCTATAGTACGTGCTAAAGCAACTCGCCTAGACATCCCGCCTGACAACTGGGCTGGCATCAGAGGAGCAGCTCCCCGCAATCCAACTGCTTCAAGTTTCATCAATACGATATCACGCAACATCGATTCATTTAATTGAGTATGTTCTCGCAAAGGGAAAGCCACGTTTTCAAACACAGAAAGATGAGTGAATAAAGCAGAACTTTGAAAAAGCAAACCCATGTTGCGTCTCGCCTCATACAAAGCTCTACGAGATAATAGATGCATGTTTTGACCATTGACGTGGATAAAACCACTGTCAGGTCTTAACTGAGCACCAATTAACTGCAATAAGGTGGTCTTTCCAGAGCCACTAGGCCCCATAATTGCGGTAATCTTACCTCGTTTAACTACCATATCAATGCCATTGAAAATGTGACGGCTTTCACGAGTAAAGACTAAATTTTTTATTTCAACCCAATTTTCAGGCATATTCTCTTTTCCGGTTATAGCCAAAAGTAGAAGTATATACTGGATCGAAAAAAAAAATGAGGTGTTTAATCCTATTTATTCAAATGTTTTTTTGTTAGAATGAAAAATAAACAAAAAATATCCAATAGCCTATGAATTTCTGTACACTTGGACTTGCTGTTATTGAAACTGAAGCACAAGCTGTCTTTGAGTTAACCCAGCGAATCGATAGCCGATTTGAAAAAGCCTGTGAATTGTTGCTTGCCTGTAAAGGACGGATCGTCGTAACTGGCATGGGAAAATCAGGTCATATAGCGAATAAAGTTGCTGCTACTTTATCAAGTACAGGAAGCCCCTCATTTTTTATGCATCCAGGTGAAGCAAGCCATGGGGATCTGGGAATGATTACCCGACAAGATACCGTAATTGCTATTTCTCACTCGGGCAACACGTTAGAATTAGTCACTTTACTTCCTTTATTAAAGCGATTAGAAGTCCCTTTGATTACTTTGACTGGAAACTCTGAATCAACTTTAGCGAACGCAGCAGATGTTAATTTAGATGTCAGCATCAAACAGGAAGCATGTCCACTTGGTCTTGCGCCAACAACCAGTACTACTGTTGCCTTAGTTATGGGCGATGCACTGGCGATTGCACTTTTGCAGGCCAGAGGATTTAGTGAGGAAGATTTCGCTTTGTCGCATCCAGGAGGATCTCTGGGTAAACGACTTTTGCTGCGTATTGACGATCTCTGTCATCAGGGAGTGCAACTTCCGCTTGTGCATGAAAATGCAACAGTGAGTGAAGCGCTCATTGAAGTAACAGATAAAAAATTGGGTATGACGTGCGTTATCGATCATAAGGGGTATCTTGTTGGAGTCTATACAGATGGAGATGTTCGCAGGACTTTAACACGCCAGTATGATATCAATACGACTCCAATAAAAGAAGTCATGACGCGTAATGCATGTACAATTCCTAAGGGAATGCTTGCTGCCGAAGCCTTAGCTATTATGCAAAAACACAGCATCACTTCATTAATTGTCATCGATGAAGAAAAGCGTCCAGAAGCTGTTCTTCATCTTCATGATTTATTAAAAGCAGGCGTCTTTTAAATGAATAAATTAATTGAACGAGCTAAAAATATTAAATGCCTTATCTGTGATTTGGATGGGGTTCTTACTGATGGCCTTTTGTATATTGATAATCATTTTAATGAATTAAAAACATTCCATATTCATGATGGAGTGGGTTTAAAATTACTTATGGCTGCTGGAATTGAGGTAGCGGTTATTACTGGTTCGTGCAATGCTGTAGTGGATCACAGAATGCAACAATTAGGTATTATCCATTATTATAAAGCTCAATTGGATAAACAGGAGACATACAAACAGCTGAAGAATAAATTAAATCTTCAGGATGAGCATTTTGCTTATATTGGTGATGATATTCCTGATGCTCCAATTATGGAACAAGTCGGCCTTAGCGTTGCGGTTGCCAATGCAGTATACCAAATTAAAGAAATTGCCATGTGGCAGACGTCTCTACCAGGTGGTCGTGGAGCAGTACGCGAGTTATGCGACCTTATTCTTAATGCACAAAACAAGATGGATTTGGCGATAACAGGTTATCTAAAATAATGAATGCAACAAAACAATTCATGTGGCTTTTTTTTACTTTGATTCTTCTGGCGTGTTCAGGATGGTATTACAGCCACTCAAGAATATTAATTCGCCTGGATAGTGAAGCCCTCGCGAATTCAGTAGATACTACTATTTCTAACGTTATAGTACGTCAGTTTAATCAACAAGGAGTGCTTGCCAATGTGCTTACCGCCCCCTTCATGCAGCATATTCAAAAAGATAATGTCTATTTATTTCAGAATCCGCATATTGTTGTAAGCCAGAAAGAAGAACAACCACCCTGGGATATTAGCTCAACCAAAGCCAAATCATTTGAAGGAGGGAAACAAATTACCTTTACAGGTAATGTTGTTGTGCGCCAAAAAAAAGGAAATAATTCACAAGAAAGTACTTTAAAAACAGAAGAAGTAACTTATTATCCAAAAGAAAAGAAAGCAAGTTCCGATGTGCTTGTAACATACGAACAACCAGGTAATATTATTCAATCAACTGGAATGAATGCTTATCTTGATGAAAAAAGAGTAGAGTTACTCCACCATGCAAGAGGAAGTTATGTTCCCGCGCATGGTTAACTACGGTCTGCTCTTTCTTTTAATGTTCGCTTCTTTTGCTTATGCTCTTACAGAAGATAAAGAAAAAGTAATGCATGTAATGGCGGACTCAGCTGATCTCAGTCAACAGGAGCATAAAGGGATTTATACTGGCAATGTTGAATTAGTACAAGGTACAACAAATCTGCAAGCCGCTAAAGCAGTGACTCTAGGAAATGAAAAAAATCAGCTTGAGATCGCTATAGCTACCGGAACTCCTGGGAAACAAGCGCATTATTGGACAATAACCGATCCCAAGAAACCGCCAGTACATGCCTATGCAGACACCATTCGTTATTATCCACTGCGTCATTTGATTGAGTTAATAGGGAATGCTCGAGTAGAACAAGGAGAAAATTCTTTTTCTGCTGCAAAAATAAGCTATGACACTGTAAAACAACATGTTTTGTCTCAAGGTAACGGCAGTAAAAGAATAACCATTATTTATCGTCCAGAAAAGAAACCATCATGAGCATCCTGGAAGCGCGAAATCTAAAAAAATCGTTTAAATCGCGAACTGTGGTTAATGGCATCAGCATCCATATTAAAAAAGGTGAGTGCGTTGGCCTGTTAGGACCTAATGGAGCAGGAAAAACAACCTGTTTTTATATGATAGTCGGTTTGCAATCATGCGATGAAGGTCAAATTTTACTGTCCGACCAAGATATAACAACACACGCCATGCATCAAAGAGCACGCTTAGGGATTAGCTATCTTCCCCAAGAAGCTTCTGTTTTTCGTAAGCTCTCTGTGGCAGAGAATATCATGGCCATTCTAGAACTAAGGGCTGATTTAAACGAACAGGCTCGTGAAGAAAAACTGGATCTGTTGCTTCAAGAATTCCATATTTCACATCTTCATAAAAGTCTAGGTATGTCTTTATCCGGGGGAGAACGACGACGTGTTGAAATTGCAAGAGCCCTTGCAATAGAGCCATCTTTCATCCTTCTTGATGAGCCCTTTGCTGGAGTCGATCCAATTTCGGTTATTGATATTAAAAAAATAATCCAACATTTATGTAATAAGGGCATTGGCGTTTTAATTACCGATCATAATGTAAGGGAAACCTTGGATATATGCGAACGGGCCTATATTGTCAGCCAAGGAAAAATATTGTGCGAAGGAACCCCCAATATTATACTGGCCAATCAACAAGTAAGGGCTGTTTATTTAGGCGAAGAGTTCACTTTATAAAATAAAATTGCACCCTGGGCGCAGCGCAGTAGAACCTAGGGTTTATTGAATATACATTCCCTGGTTTCGCTGCGCTGCACTCAGGTACACACATCAACTAATTTTATTTAAACATGCTACTCATTATTGACAATTACGACTCATTTACTTACAACCTGGTACAATATTTCCAATACCTTAATCAGGAAGTATGTGTTTACACCCATGATCAAATCAGTGTGAGCCAAATAAAAAAACTTTCTCCTACATACTTGGTCATCTCACCAGGACCAAAAGCACCTAATAATGCAGGTATTTCTATGGAGACTATTCGTACATTTTATCGTACCATTCCTATATTAGGTATTTGTCTTGGACACCAAAGTATCGCCCAAGTCTTTGGCGGTCGAATAATTCCTTCCCCGGAAATCATGCATGGAAAAACATCAACTATAGAACATAATCAACAAGGAATTTTTAAAAATATTCCGAACTATTTCAAAGCAACTCGTTATCATTCCTTGGCGGTAGATAAAAACAGTCTTCCAGACTGTTTATCTATCGATGCATGGGTATATGATGATACAATTATGGCAATTTCGCATCGTCACTATCCTGTTTTTGGTCTACAATTCCACCCAGAAGCAATATTAAGTCAATATGGACTGCAATTATTAGAGAATTTCTTAAAATATGAAACCCAATCTTCTGTTTGAACATCTCATCGCAAAAAAAAATTTAAATCCAGAGCAAATGCAAACAGTCATTCATGCCTGTATGTCAGGTCAATATAATGACGTACAAATCGCGACTTTTTTAGCGCTCATGCGTATGAAAGGTGAAACAACTGATGAATTAATTGCTGCTGCTGAAGTGATGCAACAATTGGCCCACCCGATAGAATTAGGTACTGACCTAATTGATATCGTTGGGACAGGCGGAGACGGCAAAAACACTTTTAATGTCTCAACGGCATGCAGCTTTGTAGTAGCCGCAGCAGGATACCCAGTCGCAAAACATGGCAATCGTTCTGTCTCTAGTCGTAGCGGTAGTGCCGACTTATTAGAACAAGCAGGCTTTATATTAAACCTATCCGATCAGCAAATAAAAACGTGCGTTCAACAATGCAGCTTAGCATTTTTATTTGCCCCCCACTACCATCCAGCGATGCAACATGCACGAACAGCGCGACAACAACTTGGCATTCGAACTTTATTCAATCTACTTGGCCCCTTAATTAATCCTGCTCGAGTAAAAAAACAAGTTGTTGGTGTATTTTCAACAGATTGGCAAAAACCATTAGCTACAGTTCTTGCTCGCTTAGGTAGTGAAAGAGCCTTAGTAGTAAGCTCCCAAGATGGTTTAGATGAAATCAGTATTGCAGCACCTACAAATGTCATTGAGTATCGAGAAGGGGATTTTAATCACTGGATAATTAATCCAGAAGATTATAACATCAAACATCACTCTTTAAATGAAGTTGTTGTTGATTCACCCGTTCAAAGTTTAGAATTGATTCAAGCAGTGTTTTCTGGAAAACAGGGTGCAGCACGTGACATGGTTTTATTGAATTCTGCTGCAACAATTTACTGCGCTCATGGAGATATTTCTTTTGTACACGCATTAGAGCAGGCCAAAATCGTTATAGATAACGGTAAAGCCTACAATTGTTTTACACAACTTAACCAATTAACCCAAACTTTAAATAAAGAATCGCATCATGAATAGCATGTTACAACGTATTGCCCAACGTAAGCAGGAAGAAGTTGCTCTCGCAAAGAAAAATAAACCATTAGATTTATTAACACAACAACCCATTATGGAGCGACGTGATTTCATTACCGCGCTGCAAGCTAAGAAAACTCCGGCAATTATTGCAGAAATTAAACGAGCCTCTCCAAGCAAAGGATTGATTCGAGAGGATTTCAATGTGAAAGAGATCGCTACAACCTATGAGAATCATGGTGCACGCTGCCTTTCAGTGCTTACTGATGTAGATTTTTTTCAGGGGCACCCTGATTATATAGTCCAAGCAAAATCACATTGTAAATTACCTGTACTACGGAAGGACTTTATTCTTGATTCTTATCAAATTTATGAAAGCTTAACATTAGGTGCGGACTGTATCTTACTTATTGTCGCTTTACTTGATGATGTGCAGTTAGCAGATTTCTGCCAATTAGCACATGAGCTGGAAATGGCGGTACTTGTGGAAAGCCATAATAAAGAAGAGCTGGATCGCGCTTTACAGTTACCCACGCCTTTAATTGGCATTAATAATCGTAGTCTACATACTTTTAAGACAGATATCCAACTCAGTATCCAGTTAAGACAATACATCCCCCAAGATAAAATAACTATTACTGAAAGTGGTATTAATACACATTCAGACATAAATTTGATGCAATCCCATGGGATTAATACTTTTCTCATTGGAGAAAGTCTAATGAGAGCCAAAGATATAGGAGAAGCTCTAGATCAGCTTATAACTGGGAATTAATATAACGTGAGTGCGCTCGCTGTGTGTTTTGTAGCCCTGGGTGAAGGCGTAAGCCGTAACCCGAGTTTCTGGATATGAATCTTACGATCCCGGGTTACGGCTTACGCCTTCACCCAGGCTACGTAACTACTCCCAGTTTGGCTCAGAAGGTTGTGATGGCTCAGGTTCAGGAGATCCAGGATTCTCAGGCTCATAAGGCTCTGGTTCTGTCGGATATTCATCAGGCTCATCAGGATACTCATAAGGCTCTGGTATTTCGTCACCGTTTTTCAAAATAACACCCTTATGTTTGTAAGATTTATACAATTATAGCAAAAGGAAAGAAAATGAAAGTGGCTGTAATCACCGGCGCTGCAAATGGAATTGGCTTAGCATTAAGCCAAGTCAATTTACAACGCGGTAATATTGTAGTTATGGTAGATAAAGATGAAATTAAACTTAAGCAGGAAGCCGAACGATTATTGACACTATTCCCCGAGAAAATTCTAGAAATTTCTTGTGACATAACTCAACCTAATGACATAGCACAATTGGCATACCTTGTTGAGAGTAAATTAAAGCGTATTGATTGGATCTATAACAATGCTGGGATTATGGGTCAATTAGGCCCCCTTTGGGACTTGAGTTCCGAACATATTCAAAAAGTTATGGAGGTAAATTTACATGGAATGATTCATATCATTCAGGCTTTTATCCCTTTCTTATTCCAACAAACTTTCCATTCACATATTATCAACATAGCAAGCTTATATTCACTATGTACGGGTTCCCAAACTGCTTCTTATGCCATGTCAAAACATGCAGTACTAGCTTTGTCTGAATCATTGTTTTTTGATCTGCTGCGCATGAAAAAACCAGTAGATGTCTCAGTAGTTTTCCCCTCTTTTACTGATACATCACTTTTATCTCATGCTACTAATGTAAATTCGTCTTTTCATGATGTGTTGCAATCTCTTTTATCGCATTCGCGCCCTGCCATAGATATAGCAGAACATATTGTTCATGAAGTGGAACAAAAGAAATTCTATATTTTTCCAGATAAAGAAGTAAAAGGATATTGTGAGGAACGTACCAAGGCTATGATTTTACAAGAAAACCCACATGTAACTAATATTGAAAAATTAATGGGTGCACTCATTAAACGGCAAGAATCCAGAAATTAAATGGAGCCTAGGTGAAAGTAAAGTCGTAACCTAGGCTATAATTTCTTCGATTATGCTTCCAACATATCCAATAATTCTCGACGAAATTTATGATAATCAACCTCTACAGCATGTCGTGTATGCGATTTAAATCGGTAATGAGGCTTATTCATCTCCTCATGTGCTTTTTCATGCAGTTTATCAGGCCGCTTTAAAGTTCCCATAATGATGCGCGCAGCTATTTTTGACTGATAATCAGCGAGTGGCCAGATACATCCTTGAGGCTGGCACAAACCAATAAAATATAGATTATCATAATCTGGATGCATCATTTTCCGATAAAGCGGTATCTTTGTTGAATTACTGAAGTCAGCAATTTGCTTGTCAATAAACGGGAAACTTATTTTGTAGCCTGTAGCAAAAATCACTGTATCAAACTCTTCCGACTTACCGTGAGTAAAATGGACACGATTTCCTTCGAAATGAGTAATTCCTGGGCGTGGGAAGATTTCACCGTGGCGAATAAAATAAAGCAGCTCTGTATTAATCGTTGGATGAATTTCTAAAGGACCGCAATCTGGTTTCATTAATTTATATTTAGCGTATCTACCCTGTAGGATTCGAGCAAAAAAGCTCAGAGCTTTCTGTCTTAACCAAGAAGGCATCCATCTAATTTTTGCCACTGCATCATCTGTCGGTTTACCAAATACAAACTTAGGAAAAATATGATAACCTCTGCGCATACTGATGCACGTTTTCGGAGAAACACGCGCCACTTCAACAGCAATATCACAAGCAGAGTTACCGCCTCCAACTACCAAAACACGTTGTCCCTTAAAAGCAGAAGCTTTCTTATATTGATGCGAGTGAAGCAGCTTGCCAGAGAACTCGCCTGGGTATTCAGGCATAAAAGGATCCCAATGATGTCCATTAGCGACTAATAAATAATCAAAATATTCTTCATGGGCACCCAGATTATTTTCAAAAGTGACTTTCCATTGATGCTGGTCAGTATGCTTTACCTGTAAAACATTGGTGTTAAAGCGGATGTATTTAATTAAATCAAAATGATTCGCATAGCTCCTAAAATAATCTAAAACTAAAGTATGGGATGGATAATCAGGATAGTATGCTGGCATAGGAAAGTCTTCAAACTCCGACCAACGTTTTGAACTGATAATATGGGTCGTTTCATAAACACTGGAATGATTATTTTTCTCATCATATACCCAATTCCCACCGATCTGATTATTTTTTTCAAATACAGTGATATCTGTTACACCCTGCTCTTGTAAATTTTTAATTGCAGCAAGCCCGCTTGGACCTGCTCCGATAACGCAGACACGAGGAAAATTTTCTTTACCCTTTTGCTTTATTTGCATTACTCAACACCTTTTTTACTTCTTCCATTATCATTGCTTGTACAACAGGATCTTTATCAATTGTGAAATGATTCACTGTAATGCCTTTTATCGCAGCAACATTAATGTTGTCAATACGAGTTTGCTCTGGATTTACAGCTCTAAGCTTCAAACCACTAAACATGGGCACATAGCCAGATTTGTAAAAATTCATCGCGTGTTTCACGTTAGGAGGCACAACAGTTTGAGATACAGCATCCACAGTAACCAATAAGTCCACAGAAATTCCGGCTTTATTCAAATTACGTGCAACCTTGATTTGCTCATTAGCGCCTAAAGAATGTCCCACAAGTATAATGGGTCTATGCTGCTTATGCTTTTGATAATAAGTAACAATTTCACGAGTCACATTTCCCGCGTTGTACCACATATCACTAGGTGCCGATACATTGCACTCTTCTTCAACAGTACCGCTAAGTGTTCTCATCCCCGTACTAAAAAGCCCTAACCCACCTAACATAGTATGCACTTCCCCATGATAGGGCTGCGACCCGCTTACTTTCACTGTCTTCGCTTTTTTCGCTGCTTTCGGGATTACAGATTGGTGAATAACAGACTGAGCAGTTTTAGGAATTGGTCTTTTCTCTGAAGCTCTGCCACCTGATAAGTCAACACAACCCGCTACACTCATGGTTATAAGTGAAAACAAAAATGAGCTGAAAACGCCTAATTTTTTATTTTGGAATGACTTCATTTTATTTTTATTTTATTTATTATTTAAAGCGAGAATCATAGCTTATTCTGTGAAGGTTTGCCAAGATGAGCTCATAGATGTAGTGAAATTCTTTTGTCTCTATAAGTAAGTTATTAATTTTGGTACTCTTCGTATAAGATACGAAACTTTTATGCTTAAATAGGGGCTGATTGAGTCAAAATGGTGTGATTTTAGAGCACCGAAATGCAGCATACATGTAGTATGTGAGTAGCGGAGCACATAAAAGCGCGCCCCATTTTGGTCAAGATAGTAGAATTGTCTACAGACACTGGTATGTCATTGTACGGGGCCATCATAATTGATCATAGAAAAAAGAAACGCAATTCTTACTGTCAGTCAGCTTAATCGACAGGTTAAAAGCTACCTTGAAAATGAATTGGGTACAGTCCATGTCGAAGGAGAGCTCTCTAATTTGAGTAGGCCAGTATCTGGGCATTTTTATTTTACCTTGAAAGACATTCATGCCCAAATTCGCTGTGTTTACTTTAAAAATCGCCATGCCAGCGCGCTTGCATATAAATTATGCGATGGACAACATATAGTTGCCAGCGGCAGATTAAGTCTTTATGAAGCCCGTGGTGATTATCAATTAATCGTGGAACAAATTACTGAAGCAGGCCTAGGGGCACTCTATCAACGCTTTGAAGAATTAAAAAACAAACTGGCTGCCGAAGGTTTATTTGATTCAATAAAAAAAAACCCAATTCCCGTCATGCCTCGTGCCATTGGAGTGATTACATCAACCACTGGCGCCGCAATTCGCGATATATTGTCCACACTTGCTCGACGATTTCCCTTAGCTGATGTCTTCATCTATCCAAGTGAAGTACAAGGTGCATCTGCAGCACAACAACTGATCAAGGCATTAAGACGCGCGAATTCAGAAAAACGATGTGATGTGCTTCTGCTTGCACGTGGTGGAGGAAGTATTGAAGATTTATGGGCATTTAATGATGAACAATTAGCACGCAACATTGCAAACAGCTCAATACCTATCGTATCAGGTGTGGGACACGAAACAGATTTTACAATTTCCGACTTTGTAGCGGATTACAGGGCAGAAACACCCACAGCAGCTGCTACTGCTGTGACTCCTGATTGTAATGAATTGTTTAAGTTATTAAATCATTCCATCTCACGTATGCATGAGGCAATGTACCGTTTCTTGCAAAAATACCAAATCAAATTACAGCACTTAATCGAGAAAATATCTTCACCACAAAAGACAATTGCCGGTTACTGGCAAACTACCGATTACCTTGAGAGGCAATTGATTGTTTGTATGAACTACATCATAAAACAAAAGAACCATCAACTTCATCTTTGCATCAATCATTTGAATGCTAAAAACCCTAAAACTCAAATCAAGCAAACACGAGTACTTTTACAAAGAATTTCAGTGCAATTAATCCATCATATGCAAAATAAGATCAATCAACTCAAATATCAATTGAGAACGCAATTGTCTACCTTGCATGCGATCAGTCCCTTAGCTACACTGGATAGAGGATATGCAATTGCAACGAAAAAAAATAAGGTATTGTTTTCCAACAAACAAGTAAAGATTGGTGACACAATCGATGTGCGATTGGCACAAGGCGATTTAACTTGTGAAATCACTCAAATACACGAGTAAAAAAATGCTTGAAGAATTAAATAACAGTCTTAATTGGATTATAAGCCAGACACAAAATAACATCCCCATTTTAGAAATTATCTTATTGATTATCTGGCTTTTCTTTTTTGCAGGTCTATTCTATAGAAAAATATTATGGTTGGGTATTATTCCACGACGTGTCTATGGCTTGGCAGGTATTTTATTTGCTCCACTTTTACATGCGAATTTCAACCATATATTTTTTAACTCGATCCCGTTGGTAGTTTTAAGCAATTTCATTTTGATTAACGGACTGAGTTACTTTCTTGTGGTTACAATAATAATTACTGTTTTAAGCGGAATTGCTATCTGGTGTTTTGCAAAACCTGGCTTACACATAGGTGCCAGTGGTTTAATTACTGGCTATTGGGGCTTTTTAGTGAGTAATATTTATCAGAGCGGAACACTAACTACCATAATCTTGGGCATCATTTGTATCTATTATTTTGCCGGTATCTTTTTGGGTATTTTTCCGAAAGAAAAAGGTGTATCTTGGGAGTCACATTTATTTGGTCTTTTGGCCGGTTTAGCTACAAGCTATTTATTTGCAATGTATCCGCATTACCTGCAGATAATTCAAATACCATCTAATAATTTTTAAAACACTCTGGTCTATTTACATTTTGCTGGCTTGTGAGTCAAAAATGGAGCGCCTGATTTTAACGTCCCCGAAGCACAGCTTACTGCAGTATGTGAGTAACGCAGAAAATCAAGACAGTTTGGCCAAGACAGTAGAAATGTAAACAAACCCTGTGCTATTCTAAAAATAAAAAATAATTCGAGAAATCAGGATGCAATTACTTAAAGCTCTCTTTTGTACCAGCATATTAAGTCTTTTTATTTCACCTGTATATGCCGCAACCACCCAATTCTTTATTTCTGGCTGTTGCAGTCAGATGGGCGGTATCAGCTACTGTGATTCATCTGCAGGGCGCCTTGTGTGCAAAAATGGTTTTTACTCTACGTGTTATTGCACACCACATGCTGTGATGGATTTAAATCTGTTTCGAGGATGCTGCTTATGGAAAGGTGGCGTTGTTTCTACTTACACCATAACTGGATTTGTTGTATGTAATGATGGCTCTGTTTCAGAAGAATGTTCTTTGCGCCCAGAAGAGAAAATTGCAGCTTGGTAAGTTTCCCATATATACTTCACGGTATAAACCGAGAAGTATATAGGAATCAAAAACATGTTTGATTGGATTCAATTCAGTCTCACTCTATTAAAACAGCAAAAACCTTTAATCCGCTGTCTCACCAAAAACATTACCATAGATTCTATTGCTAATAGCCTTCTAGCTTTAGGCGTAGCATCTTTCATAGCACATCAAAAAGTAAAAGCACCATCTTCAATCAAACAAGTATTTATTGATAATTTATATATTCATGACTGGGAGTTTTTCTCACATGTTATTCAAGGAGTATCGCAGCATGCGTTATAAAGCTTTATCTATAGCAGGATTTGATGGATCTGGCGGAGCCGGTATTCAAGCTGACCTGAAAACTTTTTCGGCTTTTGGTTGTTACGGTATGACCGTACTTACTGCATTACCTGTGCAAAATACTTGCGAAGTAAGACGGTGCTATGCTATCCCAATAGAAGCCATAGAAGATCAACTAAATACTCTATTTGACGATATCACACCAGACAGTATAAAAATTGGAATGTTATTTACTAGCGAGATCATTGAACTTGTAGCTTCTTTTCTTAAAAAAAAAGCAATAGATATCCCTATAGTTATTGATCCTGTGACTGTTGCTAAAAGTGGGCACTCTTTATTATTACCCGAAGCTGTGAATTCTTTGTTAACTGTACTGATGCCATTGGCTACTTTGATCACTCCTAATCTCCCTGAAGCCTCCTCTTTTACTGGAATGCATATACAATCTGAAAATGACATGTTCTCTGTTAGTCAGAAGCTACTTGATTTTGGCCCTAAATATATTCTGCTTAAAGGAGGACATTTAAAATCACCTGAATCCAACGATTTACTCATGGGAACTAATGGAGAGTATCATTGGTTTACAAGCGCGAGAATTAACTCAAAGAATACTCATGGCACTGGATGTACTCTTTCAGCAGCAATCACCGCATGTCTAGCCCAAAAAATTGATTTAATTCAAGCTTGTGGTATCGCGAAAAACTACTTATTTAATGCGATAAAAGCCGCAAAGGAAGAACATGTTGGTTTAGGAAACGGACCCGTTAATCATTTTTATCATCTTTGGCCTGTACAATTATTTGATCTTTAATAGCGGGAGCACTACTTTTAATTTAAAAACGCTGAGCTCCGAGTTTGATTAGGTATATATTTATCATAAATTGATTCTTTAAAGGAAGAAGTCTCCTCCATTAACTCACCAAAACATAAAGCACTGAAGATAGTTAATAAATAACCTACTGGTGAATAACAAAATACCGTATCTACAAGTGATGAAATACAAAAAGCAATCAGCATAGCTAGAAGAACAGGTTTAGTTTCTTTAAGTTTGAAGCAAGTAAAAAACAAGGTCCCTAAAAAAAAGAAAAAAAGCGCAATACCAATTAACCCCTGTTCAGTAAGGATCAGCCAATACTGACTATGAGGATCATTTAGTTTTTTTCCCCATGCGGGAACAGGTTGCTCCTGGGAAAAACGATACGGAAATCCACCGGTACCTATGCCTATAATTGGATGTTCTTTAAATAAAGATTCTGCATACTGATGAAATTGAATTCTAAAACCTAAAGAATTATTTTCCTCATGTTTTTGTAATAATTTAATATCATTAAACAGGGCGCGAACATTTCCTTGCATTATGGGACTTAAAGGATAAGTTACAAGAACTGTGCAAAAAAATAGTATCACTCCCATGATTGCTTTTTTCAAAGACATTCTTTGTAAAATTAACATTATCATTAAAATTGCAAAAATTAAATATGCTGTTTTTCCAGTATTTACAAAGAAAATTTGATAAATTCCCAAAAAAATCATGGAAGAATAAAAAATACGCTGCGGTAAACTCACTCCTTTTTTGAAGATTTGTAAACCTGCAAGATAAATACCAAAAGCAATTATATATCCTGTAACAATATGGTTATAAAATACTTCACCAGCATCATAAGCATCTATTAAAAAAAGATTTCTTATTTGTTTTAAAATCGAAAGAATACAGGTCAATAGCGCAGCTGAGATGTAACTATTTAGAACCCATTGTCTGGTGCTCTGTTTAATAAAAACCACTGTAAGAATGGGTAGAATAATTAACTTAGAAAACTTATCAACTGTACTGAAACGTCCTGAGAATGGTGCATCTGACCAGAAACACGCAAGGATAACATAAAGAAATAAAACCAACGCTGCCCGTGCCCATAAGGTATTAAAAGCATAATATAAATAATGCCTATAATAAGGGGTAAACACTATTGCCAATAGGGTTAATACCATTAAAACTGACTTGACACTCACACTAATAGGAATAAAAAAAACTAATAAAACAACAAGGGCCGGAGCTAATTGATTAATTTTTTCAGTTAATATCGTTGACCTCAAACTAGTTCCTCTCTGCTTTTGGCCAAAGAAGGCAATTGATCCATATTGCTATCTTGATACAATTGCTTAACACCACGATAAAAAGTACCTTGTGCATTAAAAATTGCAAATAGAAACCCTATTCTGCCATCCAGAAATCCTCGTTGCAATATATAACATCTAAAAAACATCCAGGAAGTGCTTGCCATTATCTTACTGAAACCTGGTTTTCGTTTATTCGCGATGTATGTTTTTGCACTGTAAGAGGAATATTTATTCATTTTATATAACGCATGACTCACATCCTTAAATGAGTGATGCATAATGGGGTTTTTTATTTTACCAATGCGCATCTCTTCAGAAAGAACTATCTTTTCATGAACAATATCATTACTATAATGAGCATTGGCGCGTTTAAAAAGGCGAATATGTCGTTTAGGGCTCGAGGAATATTTTAAAGGCTTGTTATAAAAATACATCTGAATTGCGATTCGAAAAGCATCAGCAGAATCAGAAGTTATTGCTTGAAGAATTTCTCGCTGGAGTTCTTCGCTCACTGCCTCATCTGCATCAAGATTTAATACCCACTCGCCCTGAGCTTTTAATAAAGCCCTTTGTTTTTGAACTCCATAACCAAGCCAATCTGTAGAAAAAACATGCTCCGTATATTCTTTAGCAATATCAACCGTGTTATCGGTACTTCCTGAGTCCATTACTATTATTTCATCAGCGAATTGAACAGATTCGAGACACCTTCTAATATTCTCTTCTTCATTTTTAGTTATTATTATTACACTCAATATCATTTAAAAAACGCCCTCTCGATGATCATGGCTATCAAAGTGTAACTTACCATCTTTAACTTTTAAGGTGACATGACCACCATGCACCAGCTTACCAAATAAAAGTTCATCAGCAAGAGGTTTTTTTACATTTTCTTGAATCAATCTGGCCATTGGACGAGCCCCCATCACTTTGTCATAACCATGTTCAATAAGCCATTCACGCGCCATTTTATCAACGTTAAAAGTAACCCCTTTATGACTTAATTGCTCATCCAACTCCATAATAAATTTATCAACTACTAAGCCAATCGTCACTGCATCCAATGGAGCAAAGTTAATGATTGCATCAAGTCTGTTTCTAAACTCAGGGCTAAATTGTTTTTTAATTACTTCAAGCCCATCATTACTATTGTCTTGTTGTGAGAAACCGATAGAATTTCGTACCAACTCCCCTGCCCCCGCATTAGAGGTCATAACCAGGATAATGTGTCTAAAGTCTGCTTGACGTCCATTAGTATCGGTTAAAACTCCATGATCCATAATCTGCAGCAGCAAATTAAATACATCTGGGTGCGCTTTTTCGATTTCATCAAGCAACAATACTGCATGAGGGTTTTTAGTTACAGCTTCCGTCAAGAGCCCCCCTTGATCATAACCAACATATCCTGGAGGAGCACCAATTAAACGTGAAACAGTATGTTTTTCCATGTATTCAGACATATCAAAACGTAATAATTCTATGCCTAAGACATTGGCCAATTGTCTGGTCACCTCTGTTTTTCCAACACCTGTTGGTCCAGCAAACAAGAAACAACCTACAGGTTTTTGAGGATCTCTAAGTCCAGAACGACCTAATTTAATTGCAGAAGCTAATGCTGTGATTGCTTGATCTTGTCCATAGACTAAAAGCTTCAAATCACGTTCTAAATTACGCAAGGTATCTTTATCACGAGCTGATACTTTCTTAATCGGTATGCGAGCTATTTTTGCAACAACACTCTCAATTTCAGTCACACTTATTATTTTTTTACGCTTGCTTGCCGTTAATAAGTTCTGATAAGCCCCTGCTTCATCAACAACATCAATTGCTTTATCTGGTAAAAATCGGTCATTAATGTATTTTGCAGAGAGTTCAGAAGCTGCTTTTAATGCAGGAATGGTGAATTTCACTCCATGATGTTCTTCTAATCGACCTTTTAGTCCTTTCAATATTTCAAAAGTTTCATCGACTGTAGGTTCAGGAATATCAATTTTTTGGAAGCGTCTTGCTAAAGCTCTGTCTTTTTCAAAAATACCTCGGTATTCCTGATATGTTGTAGAACCAATGCATTTTAACTCACCATTTGCCAGCAATGGCTTAATTAAATTGGATGCATCCATAACACCGCCTGAGGCTGCTCCAGCACCAATAATTGTATGAATTTCATCAATAAACAGTACAGCTCCTTCCTGTTGTCCTAACTGCTTTAATACTGCTTTTAATCGTTTTTCAAAATCACCCCGATATTTGGTTCCGGCGAGTAAAGCACCCAGATCAAGTGAATAGACGATACAATCACGGATTGCATCCGGTATTTCACCATCTACAATGCGTCGGGCTAAGCCCTCAGCAATTGCGGTTTTACCCACACCTGCTTCCCCAACAAGTAATGGATTATTTTTCCTGCGTCGACACAACACCTGTATTGTACGCTGTACTTCTTCATGACGCCCGATTAAAGGATCAATCTTTCCTTGTTTCGCACGTCGGTTGAGGTTTGTGCAATAACTTTCTAGAGGTGACTCATTACCTTCTGATGAGCCCATATCATCTTCCATAGAATTCATATTCTCATGCATATCATTATTTTGATACTTAGAAACACCATGAGAAATATAATTAATCACATCAAGTCGCGTAATATTTTCCCTACGTAAGAAATAAACTGCCTGGCTTTCTTGTTCACTAAAAATAGCTGCTAAAACATTAGCTCCGGTAACCTCGGTTTTTCCTGCAGATTGCACATGAAATACAGCACGTTGTAATACACGTTGAAAACCAAGTGTAGGTTGAGTTTCTCTATCTAATTCATCTTCAGGGATTCTTGGAGTAGTTTCATCGATGAATTCAATTAAATCCCGGCGTAATGCTTCAATATTTGCATCACATGCTTGCAATACACTTCCAGCTGCTGGGTTATCAAGCAATGACAATAACAAATGCTCAACAGTCATAAATTCATGACGTTTTTCCTTTGCTTCCTTGAAAGCTAGATTCAAGGTGAATTCAAGTTCTTTATTTAACATTGTCGTTGCTCCTCTTCAGCCCATAGCAAATTACTCGGGTTCCATGCTGGATAGCAATGGGTGCTGATTCATTCTGGCGTATTCATTTACCAGCGCTACTTTTGTTTCTGCTATATCTCGCGTAAATACCCCACACACGCCTTTTCCTTGAATGTGAACCTGTAACATCACCTGAATCGCAGTTTCTTCACTAAGATGAAAAAAATGCTTCAGTACATCAACTACAAAATCCATAGGTGTATAATCATCATTGAGCAACACTACTTTGTACTTCCTAGGCACTCTGATTTCGGTGCTCTGCTCCGGATCAGCTACTTTAGGCCTTATAATTTCTTCTAGATTCTGCCCACTCATAACATACAACCTCTATATTATTTTTATAGACTCCCTACGCACTTTTGGCCAGTAAAATCAGCTAATTTTAATGAAAAAATTAGCCTTTGAAATAATCAAAAACATATTGATTAGATAGCATTCATTAACGATAGAAATCATAAATGGCGTAAATTTCAACCTAATGGAAGTAATGTGCAATTCGGAGAGACTGCATTTATCTCTCCAAATTGCACTCATTTCCTTCGGCTATGCTTATCCCATATATTTTACATTTGCTTAATTACTTCATCTCCAAAACCAGAGCTACTCACCAATGTTGCACCGATCATGCCACGTTCAAAATCATAAGTTACTGTTTTGGCTGCTATAGCACCTTGCATGCCTTTAATAATTAAATCAGCCGCCTCAGTCCAACCCATATGACGTAACATCATTTCTGCAGAAAGGATAATGGAGCCAGGATTTACTTTATTCTTGCCCGCATATTTTGGCGCAGTTCCATGAGTTGCTTCAAATACAGCAACTTTGTCACTTAAATTTGCACCTGGAGCAATGCCGATCCCACCTACTTGGGCTGCCAAAGCATCAGAAATGTAGTCGCCATTTAAATTAAGTGTAGCAATTACGCTGTAATCTTCTGGTCTTAAAAGAATTTGTTGTAGAAACGCATCCGCAATAACATCATTAATGATGATTCGCTTCCCTGTTTTAGGACTCTTGATTTCCATCCAGGGGCCGCCTTCATATTCTTTGGCGTCAAAAAAATTACGTGCAACTTGATAACCCCAATCTTTAAATGCACCCTCGGTAAATTTCATAATATTGCCCTTATGAACCAAAGTTACCGTGTGCCGGTCATTATCAATTGCATATTGGATTGCTGCTCTGACTAAGCGCGTAGTTCCTTCCTTAGAAACTGGTTTAACCCCTATGCCACACTGCTCAGGAAAACGGATTTTTTTAACACCCATATCTTTTATCAAGAATTCAATCACTTTTTTGGCTTCAGGGGTATCAGCTTGCCATTCAATACCCGCATAAATATCTTCAGAATTTTCCCTAAAAATAACCATATCCGTTTTTTCAGGCTCTTTAAGGGGACTTGGAACGCCAGTGAAATAACGAATTGGACGTAAACAAGTATAGAGATCCAGTTCTTGACGAATTGCAACATTCAGCGAGCGAATTCCACCACCGACAGGAGTAGTCAAGGGGCCTTTAATCGAAACAACATATTCTTGCAGTGCGTCTAAAGTTTCTTTAGGTAACCATTGATCAGATCCATAAACTTTTGTTGCTTTTTCACCCGCATACACTTCCATCCAGGCAATTTTTCTCTTATCGCCATATGCTTTTGCAACCGCAGCATCAACAACTCGAATCATAGGAGGTGTTACATCTACACCAATGCCATCTCCTTCAATAAAAGGGATAATGGGATTATTGGGTACACGAAGTGATAGATCAGCAGTAACTGTAATAGCTTCACCATGTGAAGGCACTTTGATTTTATCGTATGTCATTGACAACTCCGTAAAATGAGAGAGAAGGCAATGATAGCATGTGATAACTTGGAATCCCAAGTACCATTTCTATTTAATTCTTCGTGGTTGGAAGCTTACTAAGCATGTTGCAACATTTTGATTTGCTCAATCAGTTGATCATATCCTGCTTCAACATTGATATAATCATTTTTTGCTAAATAAATAGATAATGATCCATCATCTGTTGCAGAAGATTTTTGTAAAACACCATTATAACCTTGACTTTTCAAACGAAGAAAATCATTAATTTTGGTAACTAAATAAAAATTCCGAAAATAATTTTCAGGAACCATATAAATCGCCTGAGCATCATTTTCCAACGATTTTCCTGGTAAATAATCTTTGAGCGAATAAGATGAATTATTATGAACAGCAACTACTTTACCTTTCGGCAGTAGCTGTTTAATTTTACTTGCCAACTTATTTACTTCCTGATGCGCCTGGGGACTATATGGCCCAAACTGCGAAAGCGTTTTTTTAATCCCATTATCTGTAAAAATTCGATTCGGATCAAATTCATAACGCTTATTATGTAAATGAAATACTATGTTGCGACCACCAGAGTGTACTAAAGCAATAAGGCTCCCCCCGTCTCTCTGGATCACTGCCTGTGCTGCTTTTAAAGCTGTTTGTTCACTACGATGTAAATGAATATAGGTCTTGCCTTTGCCTAGTGTATGCTTAATCTCTACTTTTTCATCACCAACCATAACAATATGATTCATTGCATATGCAAATTGACAAAAAAAAAGTGAAAGCAAGATTGTGTATTTCATGTAAATTTTCACCTTAAGGTATAATTTTTGCCTTATTGTACAATAATTAACCTTTAAAAACAATGGATTGTATTGAAAGTTTGCTCATCATATAGAAAGCACCTACTATAAGCGCACTCAAACCCTTTTTATATCATACTTAATGCCGGAAATTATACTTTTCAATAAACCTTATGGTATCGTCAGTCAATTTTCTGGTGAGAATCCTGAATACACATTAGCTGCTTTTATTGATAAACCTGATTTTTATGCAGCAGGACGATTGGATAAAAACAGTGAAGGGTTATTATTATTAACCAATAATGGCGCTTTGCAACATCATCTTACCCATCCCAAATTCAATAAAAGGAAGTATTATTGGGTGCAGGTGGAAGGAATACCTACTGAGTTAGACTTAGAACCTCTGAAAAAGGGATTGGTTCTTAAAGACATTAGCTTTTTGCCAGCTCAAGTCAGACTCATTGATGCCCCCCCATTATGGCCGCGTAATCCTCCAATCCGCTTTCGACAAAATATCCCTACTCGTTGGCTAGAGATTATTCTAAAAGAAGGAAAAAATCATCAGGTTCGCAAAATGACTGCAGCAATTGGCTTCCCTACTTTAAGATTGGTACGACATCAGATCGCTGATTGGAAATTGGAGAATTTACAACCTGGAGAATATAGAGCAATACGCTACCAATTTAAATAACCCAGAAGTCATCCCGAGTCTGAGAATCTTTTTATACACTTCGTTCACGCCCCTTTATAAGGGGCGTCTAAGTATTGGATCTGTCGTCATCCTGCAAATTGACACACAATCAGAGGAAAATTCTTGTTTAAAACCAAGAATAATAAACTTCAATCTGCCGCATAGTTGCATGGATAAGAGCTGTTTTTTTAAAAAAACCATATAACCCTTATGTAGTAAGAATTATAGACCGCTTTTAAAATGAAAAGTCCTATTTAAACCCTGACTGATTCTGATGTTGTACTTCAATATCTATTAGTAGTTCATGTTTTTTCAACAACTTATACATATCAGAGATTAGAGCAACGCTAACAACGGGATTATTGGTTACCCCTCGACCATAATTATCGCGCGCTACCTGCTTTGTTACATCCGCTATGGATTTTAGATTGGTTTTTTTTGTGGTTTCATCAACTGAACTCCTGTCAACGACCTCAGCCAAGGCTTTCATTCCATAAAGTCCGGCGGAATAGCAATTGGAGCTATTCATGGTACAATGTTGCGGTTCACAAATAGTCTTATTAATATCTGCAACCATCTCTTTTACTTGTTTACCTGATATCACTACCGTATTAGGATGAGCAGGTCTATCGGGAGTAACTACTCTAAATGCAAAAGAGGAGTGATAAAACGGCGATTTGCCTTTACTTAAATCAGTAAATGCTTGTTTTCTTGCAAAGCTTACCTCATAGCATGCATCGTCAGGAAGATCCTCCACTGCTGTACTAATCATATTCTCAGGTTTAATGACGACTTGTGGTACTTTCGGGTTTGGTGTGAGCGGTACTGTTATGAAGTCACCGCCGACAGGCATATCGTAATGCTTCTCATTATCCATACGAGTGCCCAGTTGTTTCAAAAATAACGGACTCTTGTTAATCGCATCGAGATAATGGTGCTTAGGATATTTTTTAGGATCCCATGGACCAACATCAGGACTTTGTCTACCTATAACAACGTATTCTTTTTGATTCGCTTGAACTTGTTCTCTTGTAGGGAGTTCTGTTGCGTCCGATAGAGGGTTCATTTGCTCTTCGAATTGCTTATATTGGTATACTTGCTGAAACAAATAAGTCATACCAGATCCCATCCCGACTAATCCAGGTTTAGTTATAAATCTTGCCCAAGCCATATTTACTACCTCAAAATTTAATTGATTAAACTAAGTATACTAATTAAACATTAAGGAATTATTATGATCATAATTGTTATTAAGAATATTTCTAATGGAACCTTATTTGATACGATCGTAATCAAGGATTTAGCAATTCCTATTGAGTTTGTTGAAGAAGCTCTCTAGGCAGCTAACAAAGATTTGAATCCTGTAATGACATTTGCTTGGGATAATTATATGACCACGAAATCATATGTTTTATTAAAACAGGCACAACGGGTTGATGAATGGTGAGAATCTGGTTGGAAAATGCTCCAAGTAGAAAAAAAGATATTCGTGCACATGGTTATGATGTATTGAACAATGACAAAGTCGTTAAAGAACTGAGTAATATGAGTACAATAACAGAAAGAACGGACCATAAAGATAAGCACGTTGAGCATCATGATGATCAACATGAACCTAAGATGTAGTTACAAATCAACTACTTCATTTTGGTTGGCGTAATGAATATTAATGGTTGTATCCATCTTATTGTTGCTCACAAGGGCCTGTGAACAGACTTTGATTCTAAGAGTAAAACCTATTTTAATGATTTTTATTAAAAGTGAGATGAGTTTTCATGATCTAATTGCTTTATTATATTTATATAGATAAAGTTAAGGCAATTCGATAATTTTAACGCATTTTATTTTATATTTAATCAATTAAGCATAATGGAGGTTTTTATGTGGGAGCGTTTTTTTCAACCATTTCCAAAAGAAATATCTGCTTTTCGATTTAATTTTAGCAATATGATGCCGAGAAATAGAGTCTCAGTATTATTTAATCGCAGACAAGTAATAAAAGATTTGAGTAACCGATGGCCTGAGTTACAACCTCAAAAAGTAATTATAAACAAACCTGAGATGTTACCTCTTGAATCGCTTAAGGGTAGTAATGCTGAATATCAAATTGGCTTTGCAAGAAAGCCTGGGCTTCCTATGCCTCATTTCCCTATTAGCCACTCTGCTATTTGTTTTTATGAACCACAACAAAAAAAATTCATTGTGCTAGGAAGACAAAGTCCTTTTGCGCTAAATGTTAGGAATTGGAATCTGACTACTCGAATTGACGATGAAGCAAATTATTTAACATGTGGCTATAATTTTGATGCAATTATGACCCATGCGAAATTTAGTGGGCAAGAAATTTCGCAAATGATAAAAGAAGCGAATCAAAACATTAATAGTGCACAACTTTGCGATATGAAACATTCAAATTGTTATTCAAATTCAGTTTATATGATGGCGTCTGCTTTAGAGCGAATGGCTGAGCGTAAAGCACCGCCTTCAGAGAAGGAGTTACAGAGTATGATGAAAACTATTTCAATAGCCGCTCAGGATCATTTATCTGTTGGTGTTTTAAATAATGAAATAGTAATTGATAAAGTGATTAGTGCTTTTGAAAAAGCCAAAAAATTATGCGACACAGATCAATCATTTATCGATGAATGTATTGCAAGTTTGCATTACATTAAGCCATCTATAGAGTAACAGCTCGATAAAACAATCTAGGTCATTTTACCAATCTATAGCAGGCCTAGAAAAAACTAGGCTATTATAACTGAGGATATCTCAGGCTTAACATCCCGGTCTACCCAAATAATCTATAACATCATTAGGACAATAACCGAGAGATTACGCAAGGTCAACTTGTCTATCATAAATGGATAAAAAGGCACCGTCAAGTCAATAAAATCAGAGTGAAAAATAGTAATTTCTCGAATTTTAGACACAAAGAAACCCAAGATCGGCTTATTTTTTTACTTGCTGATGATAATATTTTCTTAATGTTTGTTTGATACACTATAAAATAAGAACATTTTACTTTTGGAAAAAATTGGAAACATCACGAAACTAATGCTTGATTAATGCATAGGAGATTCTAATGAAGAATACAGCTGGGGTTTTAATTGATGAAAATATTATGAAAGCGCTGGGAGCCCATACTGCAAAAGCAATTAGAGTAAAGAGCGCACAAATGGAGGCTGCAATTGCGGCAAAATTGGAGGAGCTCGAGTTCTTAGTAGCAGAAGGATTTTCAACTGACAAGCTTGTTAAAGCGAAGGTTGGCGGCAATCATCAAGTATTAGAGCTTAGCTTTGATCCTTCCTATACAGATTGGAATGATCAGACAAGAACTTCTGCATTGATAGTAGAAGCTATTAATAATGGACTTTTTCAAATCGATGATGCTATAGAAACTGAAATTTCCACCATTAAGTACGAATACGTTGGTGAAGTCATTCGTTCCATGCAAGAGAAAAAAGATTAATTCATTAATCCACGCCCCTAGTTGTTTCCACTCAGGACTCAGAATTGACTTAAATAATAATTTTATTTTCTGGGTTTGCATACTAGGATTGTGTGGCGTGAGCATCGATAAATTATGCGAAGAAACGACAATGCCCTTGGCTCAGGATGACGGCTCAACGATAAACCAAACTTTTCAACAAAGTATCTTCACCAAGCAAGCGGATCCATGGCCAGATAAACATACCTACCAAGGCGCTGGCTGCAGGTGCAAATAAGCTGTAATTGAACCCAAGCAGAGCAGCAATTAAAGAAATAATCGATTGATATAAAAAACAGAAGAATCCGATTAAAAAAATTTGCTGCATCATGGAAAAAAATTGAAATCGTCTTGATTTGCTGGAGGCAATCCAAGTAACTAAAAGGAAGGCAAATGAATGTTCTCCAATTATCGTTGCGAGTAATACATCCAATAATAATCCCACAAACAGCAATGTAGTCAGTCTGAAGTTTCCTGGTAAAAAATATTCTATATAAAGCACAAGCAATAATACCCAGGGAGGACGAAACGCAGAGATAAACTCAGGCATAGGTAATATAGATAAAAGAAGAGCCACAATAAAACCAAGGTACAAACGTACACGAAGATTTATTATCATATCGTCTCCTTGGCATTTAAACGCTCATTAATTTGCGCATTCAATTGCTCTTGCTCGGCATCGGGCCATATGAGTAATACCAACCGGTTACGATTGAGCAATGCAACTGGTTTCACTTTCACTTTAACAAAGTCTTCACCAGGAATACTATTTACTTCTTCCACAAATCCTACGGGATAACCTTCAGGATAGTGTCTGTCCAAACCTGAAGTGACTAATACATCGCCAGGATGAATGGATGAAGTTTTTGGCAAATTAATTAAAGATAATTGTTCTATATCGTTGGTTCCAATAAGAATTGCCCGCTCTCCTGTACGATTATTACGTACAGGCACAGCACTCTTGGAGTCCGAAATAAGTAAAACTGTGCTGGTTATAGGACCTATATCGACAATTTGTCCCATAACTCCTTTTGCATCCAAAACAGGTTGTCCTACATAAGCACCATCACGTTTTCCCTTATTTAAAACAACCACCTGACGAGAGTTGCTGGTATCCACAGCAAGAATTTGTGCGGCCATTGCACTCATATTTGCTTGTGATGAGGTGAGGAGCAACTCTTTTAATTGTAAGTTTTCTTTTTGAATAATGATTAATTTTTGTAATTCCGCTTCCAGCATGGTTTGCTGATAACGTAATTGCATGTTTTCTGCAATTAAAGCTTTTTTTGCACTAACGAGCGACTGTACCCAGCCAATAACGCGGACAGGATAATCTACTGCATATTGCAAAGGAGCCACAACTAAGGAAAAGCCACTACGAACATTATCCAAATAACGATAATGATAATCAGAAAACATTAGAAAAACAGAAAAAGCAAGGGCGAGCACAAATCCTATAGAACTGTACCCGCTCCTGCTAAATAATCTGTTATGTTTATTATTCTGTTGAGAGGAAATCACCGCCGCGTAAATCCATGGTTTCTAAAGCCTTACCACCACCACGTGCTACACAGGTCAGCGGATCTTCAGCAATTAATACAGGTAAGCCAGTTTCTTCCATGAGTAAAGTATCAATATTTTTCAATAAAGCACCGCCTCCAGTAAGAACCATGCCACGTTCAGCAATATCAGCTGCCAATTCAGGAGGAGCTAATTCCAAAGCAGCTCGCACAGCGCCAACAATACCTGATAAAGGTTCTTGAAGTGCTTCTAAAATTTCTGCACTCGTCAGAATGAAACTACGAGGAACACCTTCAGCAAGGTTTCTTCCGCGAACCTCTATTTCAAATAAATCACGGCTCGGGAAAGCAGAACCAATTTCATGTTTAATACGTTCTGCAGTAGTTTCACCAATTAGTGTACCGTAATTACGACGCACATAAGATACAATAGCATCATCAAACTTATCGCCGCCTATACGAACAGATTGATGATAAACAATACCGCTTAATGAAATAATCGCAACTTCAGTGGTACCACCACCTATATCTACGACCATAGAGCCACTAGCTTCTTCTACTGGCATTCCAGATCCTAAAGCAGCTGCCATAGGTTCTTCAATAAGAAATACTTCACGAGCCCCTGCACCCATTGCGGATTCGCGAATCGCGCGGCGCTCTACTTGCGTAGAGCCACAAGGAACACAAACCAAAACACGTGGACTTGGTCGTAAAAATTTATTTTCATGAACTTTATGTATGAAATGCTGCAGCATTTTCTCTGTAACAAAAAAGTCAGCAATCACGCCATCTTTCATTGGTCTAATGGCATTGATGTTACC
The DNA here is from genome assembly GCF_001468035.1 of Legionella tucsonensis. GTDB lineage: Bacteria > Pseudomonadota > Gammaproteobacteria > Legionellales > Legionellaceae > Legionella > Legionella tucsonensis. The sequence continues at coordinate 818,902 of NZ_LNZA01000001.1, read as the reverse complement.
CGGAGTTCTTCCCAGCATTCGCTTCGCTTCAAGGCCCACAGCTGCAACCCGTTTTTGTCCTGATTCATTACGTAGAGCAACTACGGAAGGTTCATTTAGAACAATCCCTTTATCTCTTACATAAATCAATGTATTAGCTGTTCCCAAATCAATCGACAAATCGTTGGAAAACACGCCCCTTAATTTTCTGAACATAAGCAGCACTATCCCGTTCTTTTTTTTGTGCGCTACTTTATCCTAAATTTGGATAAAAATCGACAGTTCTTGCATAACAATTTAAAATTAAAAGTTGAATTGTAACATCAAAGAGAGTTTTCAATTCCCCAGACTTACCTTATCGCACCGCAATTAATTAAAAAATATAATTTGTACTCAATCTGAGTATATTATATACTGCTCATCTTCTTGTCCTTGATTTTACTTTTAAGGTTATAAATATTATGCCCAGTAGTTTAAAAGCAACCGAATTATCGCAATGGACCCATGGCAATCCGGATTTAATAGCTAAACTTCTTTTCAATCTTTTTTCTTTTTTAGAATTAGAGACAAATAAGGGAAAAAATTCTGACTCTACCTATCGAAAAGTCGCGGAAAATATTGGAAATTTTATAAGCTTATTAGGAGAACATCGCCTACATATTCCTCAACCAGGAAAAGCATCAATTGATGGCTCTGCCTTATTAGGTGCTTATTTACGCTTAGGAGTAACACTTAACGACAAACCGATTGTTGGACTAAGTGACGAGCAAATCGAAGCAGTGCATACTTTTGTTAAACCTTTAATCCCTGAAGGTTTTACACCAAAACAATTTTTTGATGGTCTCGAAGGATCTCCATCTAAAAAACATGCGGCAATATTAAAACTTCTAATATTTAAAGACATTTCTCCTGAACATAAAGAGAAGATGTTCAAAAGTAAGTATACAGCAAAAGTAAATAACCTCCTTGATTCAATCCTTAACTTGGTTGACTTCATGCGTACTCCTTTTAACGTCTTAGTCTTAGAGGAAAAAGCGGCTGTAGCTGCAGCAAAGAAAGCGAAGAAAGAGAATGCCCCGACCTCTGGAATAGACTTACAATGGACTTCAATGTACAAAGCCATTGAGCAAAGCCTGCAAGACATTATTCATTTAAAAAAAGGAAGTGCGGAAAAAGCAGATAAGTTTCTTCAAGAAATAAGGCCATCTTTGACTCAATGTCAACAATGCTTTGGAATCGCCAATACTCGTTATGAAGTACAAAAAGAATTTACCGCAGCAACCCAAAAACGTGATGAAGAATTCAATGAGATCTTTAGAGCACTCGGTTTTCCTGAAGGAAATCTTGAGAAAATCGCTCACTATATTAGTGAATTTAGAGAAAATCTTATTCAAAATGAACTTGAAAAAGCTGAAGCAATAAAAATCATGACGCTTACTCAACTTATCAATACTTATGCTGCTCAATGGCAAACAGCTTTAGATAAGATAAAAAAAGAATTAGCTTCCTCTAAAGAAGAATTACAAAAGACTAAGGATACCTTAGAACAAAAAGAGTCTGTTTTAGTTGAATCCGATATACAGCTACAAAGTGTCCGGAAACAATATGAAATGCTTCAACGTGTATCAGATGAAACGGGTAGAAAACTTGAGCAACAACGTTTAGAGCTTGATCGATTACAGCAAATTGAATCCACTTCTAAAGATACAATCGACCAACTACAGAGAGACATTGAAAAAACTCGTGAAGATGTTCAACAAAAAAGTACCGATTTAGAAAGGTTGGGTGAGCAACTACAGGAAGTCAAAAGGGAAAATGAACAGTTAAGAAGTGAACTAAGTTCTGCACAAAAATACGAACAAACTATTCTTGAACTTCAACAGCAATTAGACGTCTTACGACAAGAAAAAAGCTTTTTACAACAACAATTACTTGAAGTAGAAAAACAAACTCCAAAATCTTCAAGTGGAGCCACATCTGAAGTGTCTCAGCTTGGATTACACTTAGAGGCTTTGCAACAAGAAAATGAATTATTGCGCCAACCTCGCGTAGTTGAAAAGCAAGCAATGAGATCATCAAGTGAAATTACACCCGAAGTAGCTCAACTTAGATCTCAGTTGGAATCATTACAACAAGAGAATATTCAACTTAAAGAAGCATTGAATAAACCACAACATATAAAGCCTGAGAAACAAGCCGTATTAGCTGATTTCAGTGATGAAAAAGCTGATTTATTAATTGCTCTCGGATCGTTGCGTTTAAATCGTACCGATATGGTTAAAATAAGAAAAAAAATAATTGTTGGCTCCGATAAACAATTATCAGAAATAAACACTGAAATTAAACGATTGCAGAAGATTAACGAATTTATCGAAACAATTAATAAAGGAATTTTGGAGCGAGCTGGATTTTTCTCTTCTGATCCCCATAAGAAAACGAAAGCAATTGAAACAGCTTTCCAAGAGTTGTCTGTTGAGGATAAATATAAACTAGCTACATTATCTGAAGAAAACATCAATGAGGAATTAAGCAAGGAAAATGGAGAGGAAACTGATATTGGAAAATTCCTTAAAGCCATTCATCATAAAAGAGGGTTTATCGCGATTCATCAAGCAACAAGTTTTACCTTTTTTAAGAGTAAAATTAGCGATCTAGATCAGGAGTTAAAGCAAATTAATTCGCCAATACAGGTACTATAAATAATCTGATTTACCACTGCTGTAATAATTAATACTTACAGCAGTGACATAAAAAATAAGCCGCTAATTGGTTATTCTATCTTATTAATAACAAACACTTGATTCAATTTATCTCGATTCGCGGTCACAAAATGTTGCCCAAGCCCTTTCACTTCAGCAAGTTCTTCCAAAGATTTAAAACCGTGATGGCTTTTTCGATATGCAATAATTGCTTCAGCACGTTTTTTTCCTATGCCTTTTACTGAACCAGTAAGCATTGATAAATCAGCGGTGTTAAGATCAATTTTATGAATTACTACAGGAGGCTTTGTTTTAATTGAATTTTCTTTAGAGTTGACCGCATGAGCAGATAAGGTAATTACAGATAATGACAATACAACAGCAATAAATTTTGCTTTCATAATTTTCTCCTAATTGTTGGACTATATGGCTCGTTCCAGAGCCGAGCAAAAGTATCCCAAGATTTGAGTTCACTGTCGAGAGGTTTTCAATTTTTTTATCATATTTTTTAAAGCATGAGGCTTGTTTTTTATGGAGTGATTAAGAAAGACATACTGACCTTTAAAGCCAGGCTGGAAAGCCCAGCTTAATTTTATGAGCGAGAGCGGATCAAATATTCTGATGTCTTATATATTGAAACATTAAGATGCATGATAAAGTACATAGGCAACACTTGCAGTTAATTTTTTTACCATATCTAAATGCAAGAACTCATTAGGACCATGCGCATTAGACTGAGGTCCCAAAACACCGGTAATCATAAATTGTGCATTAGGAAATTTCTTTCCTAACATTCCCATAAAAGGAATAGTTCCACCTTCTCCCCAATAGGCAGCGGGCTTACCATAGTAGGTCATTGATGCCGCATCAGCAGCTCTTTCCAGCCAGGAAGCAAGCTTAGGCGCATTCCATCCTTGCGAGCCATCACCTATCTTAAAACTCACCTTGGCATGATAAGGAGTATCTTCAGTTAATGCATGATACATCGCTGTTGCAGCAATCTCAGGATCTACCAAAGGCGGCAACCGCATGGATAATTTTAATGCAGTTTGCGGCCGCAAAACATTTCCTGCATCCTCTATGGCAGGGAACCCATTGGCTCCAGTAACTGTCAATGCGGGTATCCAGGTTCGATTCAGAATCAATTGTTTCCTATCTATTACTACGGGTTTAACTCCTTTATGAAACGGAAACTCTGTGTAAACAGAATCTCCTAACACCTGGGCACACTGTTCTGCCTGACTCGTTCTTTCTTCAGGAATATCACAATGCAACTCAGGTAATTTCACCTCCCCTGAAACTTCATCTTCAATACGACTAATTAATTGTCGAGCAACTCGGAAACTATCGGCAACGATACCACTCGCCGCACCCGAATGAACACCCTCGCGAATCAGCTCAACGGTTAACTCGCCCACTAAATTGCCGCGCAAGGAAGTAGTCATCCATAGTTGCTCATAATTGCCTGCACCAGAATCAAGACAAATAACTAACTTGGGTTTTCCAATCCTGTCATTTAGTAGTTCAATGTAATAAGGCAGATCATAACTGCCACTTTCTTCACATGCTTCAATAATCAAAACACAACGAGGAAAAGGTAGCCCTTGCTTCTGTAATGCGCTAATCGCAGTTAATGAAGCATAGGCGGCATAACCGTCATCTGCAGCACCGCGTCCATACAAACGTCCGTTTTTTAACACAGGTTTCCATGGATGCAAATCTTCATTCCATCCGGACATTTCGGGCTGTTTATCAAGATGCCCATACAACAAGACAGTTTCATCAATTTCGCCAGGAACTTCAATGAAAATTAATGGGGTACGATCTTTTAGTCTCATAATTTCCAGCATCATACCTTTAGGCGCATTTACCTTGCACCAATTAGCAATATGGGAAACAGCCTGCTCCATTAATCCATGCTCCTGCCATTTAGCATCAAAATGAGGTGATTTATTAGGAATTTTTATATAGTCACATAAACTGGGAATAATTTTCTCTTCCCACTGACGACAAACAAAGTCATACAGTACTTGCGGATTGAACATGAACTTGCTCCTCAATAATAGATACAATGTGATCCGTAGCGGACTTAATATTCAGTGCATCGATTTTATTTCTAATATCCTCTTTATTATTGTCCAGTTCATATAATGTTTTCAGTAAAGTATTGGCATTCAAAGATCGATCTTCAATTACGAGACTAATGCCTAATTTTTGAAAATATCTGGCATTTTGGATTTGATCCCCTCGACTTACCTCTGCCGATAAAGGAATTAAAATATGAGGTTTACCTAAGGCTAAGATTTCATATAGAGAATTAGCTCCAGCTCGTGAAACAACTACAGATGCCGCGGCAAACAAATGAGTTAATTCTTCGTTAACATATTCAAACTGTTTGTACCCTTTTTGATCACCCAAGGAAGGCTCTAATTTTCCTTTTCCACATATGTGAATGACTTGATATTCTTTTGTTAATTGAGGTAAAGCCTCGCGAATGCTGCGATTGATAGAGCCAGCCCCTAAGCTACCGCCTATAGCTAAAAGGCAGGGTTTATCTGCATTAAATCCACACAATTCAAGTCCATGGTCACTGCTACCAGTAAATAATTGTTCACGAATAGGCGTACCGGTTATTTCTATTTTATCTTGTTTTTTAAAATGTTTTTTCCCCACTTCAAAAGTCAAACATATTTTATTGACAAAAGGAAAACAGAGGCGATTGGCAAGCCCCGGACTCATGTCAGATTCATGAGCAACAACCGGAATCCGATTTAACCAAGCACCCACTACCACTGGAAATGCAACAAATCCGCCTTTAGAAAAAATCACGTCAGGTTTTAATTTATTAAGAAAGAAAAAAGATTGCGCGATACCCAGAAGGATTTTAAATGGATCCAATAAGTTTTTAAAACTTAGATATCGACGTAATTTACCGCTGCTTATCCCGTAAAATGGGATTTTAAGCGGCTCTATCATCTGTTTTTCAATACCATGTGCAGATCCGATATAGGCAATTTCCCAACCTTTATGTCTAAATTCTTTTATCAACTCCATGTTAGGCGCCACATGCCCTGCTGTACCTCCTCCTGTAAAAACAATCATTGGCATCATAAAATCTTCCTAATTAGTAAACTTAAGTCTATAGCTTGAATTGATTTAGTAATCGCACCAACAGAAATGAAATCAACACCTAATTTGGCTATTGCAGCAATATTTTCCAGCGTAACGCCTCCAGAAACTTCTAAGGTACAATGTTTTGGTTGATTCATTCTAACCGCTTTTTCAAGCATGTCTTGAGTAAAATTATCCAGCATGACTCTATCAGGGTGAGCACAAATTGCTTCACGTAACTCATCCAGAGTTTCGACTTCTACTTCAACCAAAATATTTTTTTGGTTCTTTCTTGCCAAAACAACTGCCTTTGCTACTGAACCACAAGCTTTAATATGATTTTCTTTAATTAAAACAGCATCATAAAGCCCCATGCGATGATTAAAACCTCCTCCACACGTAACTGCATATTTTTGTGCAACTCTTAATCCAGGAAGCGTTTTACGCGTATCCAGTAATCGAGTGGACGTACCGCGAAGTTTTTCTACATAATGATGAGTTTGTGTTGCTGTAGCTGAAAGGGTTTGTAAAAAATTTAAGGCCGTGCGCTCGCCTGTTAAAATAGTTTTTGCTGAGCCATATAAGATACACAGAGTGGATGGGGCTGGTAACCATTCACCTTCAGCAACTAGCCATTCCACTTTGATTTGCTCATCAAGTTGTTTGAATACCTCATTAACCCAAGGTTGGCCACATACTACCATGGGCTCTCGAGAAATAATTGTTGCTTCAGCCTGAAGATGGGCGGATAACAAAGTTGCAGTCACATCACCATCACCTATATCCTCTTGTAATGCACGTGTTATGTCAGCTTCTATTTGCAAAAGAGTTTTATGCATATGTTATTTCCTATCCTTCCTCGCATAGCGTGCTTTTAATAAAAGAGGCGCAATAAAAGTGGTAACCATAACCATTAAAACTATTGCAGCAAATAAATCATCTGACATAACCCCCAGAGTTCGACCAATAGAAGCGAAAACCAATCCCACTTCACCACGTGGTAACATCCCGATACCAATCAGCAATCGATCATTTGAAGTACGTGCCCCATAACCACTGAGCAATTTGCCAATCACTGCTGCGATGATTAAACCACTCGCTAAAAGGATTACATTCCAATGATAAAAGCTTTCTAATTTAACTTGAATACCAATCACAACAAAAAACATAGGTGCCAAGATTGATTCTAATGGCGATAATAAATGATAAATACTGCGATTTTCGTGTTGACTCAGAGGTAAACCATCAAAATAATCATCATGAAGAATTATCCCTGCAGTAAATGCACCAATAATTGTTGCAAGTTGAAGCACTGAAGCTAACCAAGAAAGAGTCATGATGAATAGAAAAGAAATAAACAATTTTGCTTCCCAAGGCTCTAGAAAACGAAAAAAGTGAATTGCTTTACGTAAAACGATTGGGCCTAAAAATAAAGTACCGGCAAAAAATAATATTGCACTCACAATAATACGCAGCACAACCATTATATCTACTGCACCGCTAATCACCAGTGAACTGACTACGGCTAATATGATCAAGCCCAAAACATCATCTAACATCGCTGCACCCAAAATAGTTCTTGCTTCTTTAGTGCGTAATTTTTTCATTTCGGAAAGCACTCGGGCAGTAATTCCTATGCTGGTTGCGCTCAAGGTCGCTGCAATAAATAAATCAGCTTGATAAGATCCATTAGGAATCAATACATACGCTACACCATACCCTAGCAACATGGGCGCAACCACACCGATCAAAGCGACAAAAAATGAGTCGCGACCTGTATGTTTCATTTCCTCTACTGAACTTTCCAACCCGACCATAAAGAGAAGAAAAATAACCCCATACCGCGAGAAAGTATCAACGATATAAGTGATTTTTAGAAAATCGGCACCGTGAGGACCGCTTAAAGCACCAATAACTTGCTGTGCATAATTTGCATTAGGAATAACAGAAGTAACCGCTTGATTTAAAGGTACTCCTTCAAGTATTTGCCTCACTGCATCAAAAATCGAAGAGCCTTCCCGTAACAAAATAGCCAAGGGGAATCCGTAATAATAGAATAAATTGCCAATAAGAATCCCTATTACCAATTCCCCAAGAACGCTGGGTTGATGTATGCGTCTTGCTGTATAACGACCAATAATTGCAAAGAAAAAAATAGTAGTCACGCCAAGTAATACAAACGCAACCGGATCAGTATGATCCGGTTGCGTTGATGCAAAAGCTAGCGCAGGACAGATTCCCGCAATAAAAAGCCACCATTTTAAACGCTGCATTACTCTTTTATATCCTCGCAAAAATACCTACTTAGCATTTGGTTCTTGAGCAAAACCGTAAACAGACCCTATTGTTTTGCCAAAAATAAACACGTTTCCAAAACAGAGTCCGGATTAAGTGAAACGCTTTCTATCCCCTCTTTCATTAACCATTGGGCAAAGTCTTGATGATCCGAAGGCCCTTGACCGCAGATACCTATATATTTATTGGCTTTTTTACAAGCAGAAATTGCCATATGCAATAAAATTTTCACTGCATCATCGCGTTCATCAAATTGATCTGCTATCAAACCAGAATCTCTATCTAAACCTAATGTCAATTGAGTTAAGTCATTAGAACCAATAGAAAAACCATCAAAATACTCTAGAAATTCTTTGGCTAACAATGCATTAGAAGGTAATTCACACATCATAATCACACGCAACCCATGTTTACCTCGCTCAAGTCCCTGTTGCTTTAAAACCTGAATTACATTACTTGCTTCAGTAAGCGTTCTAACGAAGGGGATCATTATTTCTACATTCGTCAGACCCATTTCTTCACGAACTCGTCGCACTGCTTTACACTCCAAAGCAAAGCACTCTGCAAATGACTCAGAAACATAACGTGACGCTCCCCTAAAACCCAACATTGGGTTTTCTTCATGTGGCTCATACAAATTACCGCCAATAAGATTTGCATATTCATTTGATTTAAAATCGGACAATCGTACAATTACGGGTTTAGGGTAAAATGCGGCAGCTATTGTTGCAATTCCTTCTTTTAATCGCTCAATATAATACTCAACAGGAGAAGTATAGGCCGCTGTTTTTTCAGTAATAAATTGTTTTAATTCCTTATCTTTTAAGCGATCAAAATCAAGCAATGCGCGCGGATGAATACCAATTGTATTGGAAATTAAAAATTCAAGGCGAGCCAAACCCACTCCTGAGTTGGGGATGGATTGAAATGTAAAGGCGCGTTCCGGATTACCCACATTTAACATAACTTTCATCGGCAACTCAGGCATGGTTTCTACATCAAGATGTACTTGCTCGTAAGGCAGCAAGCCTGCGTAAACATAGCCGTTATCCCCTTCAGCGCAACTAACGGTTACCTCATCACCATCACGTATGGTTTTTGTGGCATCACCACATCCTACTACAGCGGGAATACCTAATTCACGAGCAATAATAGCCGCATGACATGTTCTGCCGCCACGATTAGTAACAATAGCTGAAGCACGTTTCATTACAGGTTCCCAATCAGGATCAGTCATATCTGAGATCAATACATCACCAGGCTGGACACGATCCATTTCACTTACATCTTTAATAATCCTTGCCTTACCTTGCCCTATACGTTGCCCTATACTGCGTCCTTCGGCCAATATCTGACTTTTTTGTTGCAAGGTATAGCGTTCCAATATTTGCTTATTGTCACGGCTTTTTACTGTTTCAGGACGAGCTTGTAAAATATATAATTGACCGTTTAGACCATCTTTTGCCCATTCTATATCCATTGGTCGACCATAGTGCTTTTCGATAATTATTGCTTGACGAGCCAAGCTTTCCACTTCACTCGGAGTTAAAGAAAAGAGCAACCGATCTTTTGCATCAACCTCAACAGTTTTGACTCGTTGCTGCTTGCTAGGATCATCGCAATAAACCATTTTCAAAGCTTTACTTCCTAGATTTCTGCGAATAACTGCAGGTCTACCTGCTTGAATTCCAGGCTTATGCACATAATACTCATCTGGATTGACTGCTCCCTGCACAATCATCTCGCCCAAACCATAAGATGAAGTGATGAATACTACTTGGTCAAACCCCGACTCAGTATCCATGGTAAACATCACACCGCTCACGGCCAAATCACTACGAACCATCTGTTGGATACCTGCAGATAAGGCTACTTCATGGTGGGCAAACTGATGATGGGTACGATAAGTGATTGCTCTGTCATTGAACAATGAGGCAAAAACATGTTTGATGGAGAGCAAAACTTCATCAATTCCTTTTACATTTAAAAAAGTTTCTTGTTGACCTGCAAATGATGCATCCGGCAAATCCTCTGCTGTTGCTGAGGAACGAACTGCTACACTAAAATTATCATGGCCTATAGAGCGGGACATCTGTTCATATGCAGCTCGCACTGCATGTTCAAATTCAGGAGTAAATGGCGTGTTGACGATCATTTCTCTGATTTCTTTCCCAACCACAGTCAATTGCTGCACATTATCTGAATCTAAGGCAGCTAACTTTTCATAGATTTTCTTATCTAAATCATTTTGAGACAAAAACTCTCTGAATGAATCCGCTGTCGTTGCAAATCCGCCAGGAACAGACACTCCTGCTGAGGATAAATGACCGATCATCTCTCCAAGAGAAGCATTTTTTCCGCCAACCTGTTCCAGATCATGCATGCCAAGATGTGCTAAATCGATAATATGTGTTTTGACCGTCATAACTACCCCAAGTCCATAAAATGATAGTCATTTTACTGAAAATGTGGGGCTATGGGAATTAGAAACTTTATTTGTCAGCCAACATTTGTTTTTATCCCATCAATCAACTCATTTAATCTATAAGGCTGACACCCAATTTAGCAGTCAGATTATGCATTGCATGCAACTAAGGCTTGGGAAAACTCCTTATGGAAATTCTTCTCTCCTAAAAGTTTAACAATTCCGCTCTTACGCAGTTTTTTTTCTAATCGTATGTTGGCTCCACTTAAAATCACTCTCACCTTACGTTCCTGTAAATTCTCAATAATTTCTTCCAAAGTTTGCAAGCCAGTAACATCCATAAATGGTACCCAACGCATTCTAATGATTAATGTTTGAGGATCGGTATGGGTTACTGCTAAAGCATGTTGAAAAGTCTCTGCTGCGCCAAAGAAAAAAGGTCCGTCTACAGCATAGACTAATACTCCCTCAGGTAAGGTTTCTATATTTTGTCGTGCCAATTCATATGTCAATTCTTCTTGAGTCATTTGCTGCGCTTCAACACTGGAAGACATACCTCGTATAAAATTCAGTACAGCAATAATTACACCTATATTTACTGCGACCACCAAGTCAACAAACACAGTAAGGAAAAAAGTTACTAATAAAATCACAACATCAGCTTTTGGGGCACGTTGTATTAATTTAATGAAATGTTTTACTTCACTCATATTCCAAGCGACAACAAACAAAATTGCAGCAAGCACTGTAAGTGGTATATTCACTGCCAAAGGCGCTAAGAAAAGAATAATTAAAACTAAAGTCAGCACATGAATTACACCTGCTAACGGACTATTAGCACCATTACGAATATTTGTCGCCGTACGTGCGATGGCTCCTGTTGCTGCAAACCCTCCAAATAATGGCGTAAAAATGTTAGCTATTCCTTGACCAATCAGTTCCTGATTGGAATTATGTTTCGTTCCTGCCATTCCATCAGCAACAACTGCAGATAAAAGTGATTCTATAGCACCGAGCATCGCAATCGTAAAAGCTGGTCCTATCAATTCAATCACTCTATCTATTGTGAGATCGGGCAATTTAAACTCCGGTAAGCCTTGAGGTATTCCACCAAACAAGGAACCTATAGTCGCGATCCCGGAAAAATGATAGATTGACTGCAATCCTGTTACAACCAATAAAGCCACAAGCGGCCCTGGAATACGCTTTAATCCCGGAGCTCTATTTGAAAAAATAACTAAAAACAGTGAAAAAAAGCCTAAAAGGGTTGTAGGTATATTGAGCTGTGGAAAAGATTGTAGTAAATGCCATAATTTTTCATGAAAATGCCCGCTTCCGCCAGAGGGGAGACCAAAAAAGTAGTGCCATTGCCCTACCCAAATTACCACCCCAATTCCTGCAGTAAAACCAATAATCACCGGGGCAGGTATAAATTTAATAATGCCTCCTAAACGGGCAAGACCAAAAAATAAGAGCATGCCCCCCGCAAGTAGCGTTGAAATTTGTAACCCAGAAACTCCATATTTAGCTGTAATCCCTGAAAGCACTACAATAAAAGCACCAGTAGGACCTGCAATTTGTAACCGACTGCCTCCCATAACTGAAACAATCAAGCCTGCAATAATCGCTGTATAAATACCTTGTTCTGGTCGTACACCTGACGCAATGGCAAAAGCCATTGCCAAGGGCAAGGCAACAACACCCACGATAATTCCTGAGATAACATTTTGTAGCCAATATTTCTTGTGGAACAGACCTGCTTGATATGATTCAATGATGGTTTTCATAAAATCCTATGACTCATTTTCAAAAATGAAATCATTATACACAATCATATTAAAAAAATATCAGTTTTCTGATAAAATTCCTCACTTTATTCACATCTGGACGCGCATCTAATATTATATGTGCTTTATTATTAAGGCTAGCTACTTATGACTCTTACTGCTTTAAATGCGATCTCCCCTATCGACGGGCGTTATGTTAATAAAACAAGGGCTTTAAGTCCTTATTTTAGTGAGTTCGCCTTAATTTACTATCGCCTGACTGTAGAAATTCGCTGGCTTGAATCTTTAGCAGCCAATAATGCAATTTCTGAGGTCCCTCAATTAGATCAGAAGGCTAAGGATTTTCTTGATGATCTTATTGCCAATTTTGATGAAGAAGAGGCCATCAAAATTAAAGAATTTGAGAAACAAACAAATCACGATGTTAAAGCAATAGAATATTATCTAAAAGATAAATTCCAGCAGAATGCCAGTTTGAAAGCAATTACTGCTTTTATTCATTTCGCTTGTACCTCAGAAGATATCAACAATTTAGCTTATGCATTAATGGTCAAACAGGCAATTGCTCAGGTTATTCAACCCACACTTGCTGAAATTATGGGGGGCATTACTCTGCTTGGAAAACAGCATGGCGATGTACCTATGTTATCCAGAACACATGGTCAACCAGCAACACCTACAACCATGGGGAAAGAGTTAGTCAATTTTGTTGCCCGCCTCAAAAGACCACAGCAGCAATTATGTGAAGTCCTGATTCCTGGTAAATTCAATGGTGCCGTTGGTAATTATAACGCTCATACTGTGGCTTATCCCAAAGTTGACTGGCGCAAGCACTGCGCTAATTTTGTTACATCCCTCGGTTTATCTTTTAATGCCTATACCACACAAATCGAGCCACATGATGGATTAGCAGAAGTATCACAAATTATGGTACGTATTAACAATATCCTGCTCGATTACACTCAAGATATTTGGAGCTATATTTCTCTTGGTTACTTTAAACAAAAAACTGTAGCAGAAGAAGTTGGTTCATCCACTATGCCCCATAAGGTGAATCCCATTGATTTTGAAAATGCCGAGGGGAATTTAGGAATGGCGAATGCCCTCTTCATTCATTTTGCAAATAAACTTACTCAATCACGACTGCAGCGAGATTTATCTGATTCTACCGTATTGCGTAATGTAGGTATGGCATTTTCTTACAGTCTTATTGCCTATCTGTCCCTGGCCAAAGGTAATGACAAATTACAGATCAATAAACGTCCTTTACAAGAGGATTTAAAATCAAACTGGGAAGTATTGGCCGAAGCGGTACAAACCATGATGCGTCGTTATAATGTGCCTAATGCCTATGAACAATTAAAAACTATAACCCGCGGACAAGGAATTGATGAACAAAGTCTCAAGCAATTCATCAAGGGGCTCTCAATACCTGAGGAAGCTAAAGAGCAATTAATTAAACTCACACCAGAAAACTATACGGGCCTTGCAACCCAGTTAGTAAAGGCCTTTTTATGAGTGAAACACTCTCGCAACAAGGACAGACCTTTGAGTTTGATGTCCTTGTTTTGGGTACAGGGCTGGCAGGATTACAATATTGCTTACAGCTGATTCAGCTGCAACCCCGGTTAAAAATTGCTTTAATCTGCAAGGCAGAAGCTATTGAATGCAATAGCCGTTATGCCCAAGGTGGAATCGCTGCTGTTTTATCAGCAGAAGACTCTCTGGAATCGCATATTTCCGATACCCTGATTGCCGGAGATGGGCTATGTTATCCACCGGCCGTTGAATTTATTATTCGACAAGGCCCTGAGATGATAAAACAACTGAGTCAATATAATGTTCACTTTAAGCAAGATAGCAAAGGAAATTTTCATCTGGCTCAAGAAGGAGGACATTCCCATCGACGTATTTTTAACTGTGGTGATCAAACCGGCTTATCGATTATCCTAACAATGAACCAACTCGCCCAACAGCAGCACCAAATTCATTTTTTTGAACACCATGTAGCAGTAAATCTAATCACTCATTACCATCCTCATCGTACCGATATTCAAGGAGAGGTGTTAGGGGCTTATATTCTAGATTGTACTGCAAATCGAATTCATACTTTTCTAGCGAACTGTGTGGTATTAGCTACTGGAGGCGCGGGAAAGACATATCGATATACAACAAATCCCATGGTTGCTACCGGAGATGGGGTTGCCATGGCTTATCGTGCTGGCGCAAGAATTGGCAATATGGAGTTCTACCAATTCCATCCTACCCTGCTGCATCATCATTCTTTGAATAATTTCCTCATCTCAGAAGCTGTGCGTGGCGAAGGGGCTTTACTCAGAAACCCTGAAACAGGGGCGCGATTTATGAAACATTACTCCCCTGAGCAAATGGAGTTAGCAACACGTGATGTAGTTGCGCGTGCCATTTTTAGTGAAATTGAACACAGTCAAATGGGATATGTTTATTTAGATATTACCCATCAATCCAAAGAGTTTCTGAAAAAACGTTTCCCGCAAATTTATACGACTTTATTATCCATTGACATTGATATGAGCCAAGATATGATTCCTGTCGTGCCAGCAGCACATTATCAGTGTGGAGGCGTTCTTACGGACATTGATGGCCGCACCGACTTAAAACGACTCTATGCCATAGGAGAAGTCGCTTTTACCGGTTTACATGGTGCCAATCGTCTAGCAAGTAACTCATTGCTTGAAGCTTTAGTCATGGGTTCCAATGCAGCTCGATGTACTTTAAAAGATATTTCTGCTCCGTGGAAATACACCGCACCTATTTCTAACTGGAGTGCACCTAGTGAAGTCAATGCCCGACGCGCCAGCCAAATTAATGCTCAATGGCGTGGCTTAAGAGGAGAAATGACATCTTACGCAGGTATAGTGCGAACTGAAGCAGGACTTGAAGATCTACTACAATTAATAATGAAGCGTAAAAAAATAATTGAAGAATATTATTGGAAGCACAGTATCACCCGAGATTTTATTGAGTTAAGGAACATTATTCTTAATGCCGAACTCATTGTAAGAGCGGCTTTGGCAAGACGAGAATCACGTGGTGGTCATTATCGTGAAGATTACCCTAATAAGAAAGCCGAGGCGCAAGAAAGCATTGCCAAACTTGGATTAATGGATAATTCACCTGAATAATAAGATTATTGCACCCTATAATACCTAAGCGATACATTAAATGATTTTGAGGCAAAATTGATGTTTAAAAACTCCACTCTTTATAAACCTGAAGCCACCTTAATGCATATCAGAAATGATATGAGTATTTGTCAAAGCGACTATCCAATCGACTGGTATCAAGAAGAATTCACTCCCTATGCCCAAGAATACCAGGCATTACCCGATCGCAAACTTACAACAGTTTTAGCCTGGATGACTCCTTATCTTAAAAAAGCTCAAGACCATTTTGGTGAGCGATTATTACTTTTGGCTCATTATTACATGGGTGGCGATATTGTCCGTTTAGTGGAGCAATTTGGAGGACTTATCGGTGACTCCTACCAATTGGCCTTGATGGCAGCGGAACATCCTGAAAAATCTATTATTATTGAATCTGCAGTGCACTTTATGGCGGAATCCATTAGTATTTTAGCGAATTCAAATCAACAGGTTTATATTACTAATCCTAAATCAGGTTGCACCATGGAGATGCTCGCCAAGGACTTCATGGTTGAGCCTGCTTTTCTTGATTTGAATGAACGTTATGGTGCCGAGAATATTTTGCCAGTTTGCTATATGAATACGTCAGGTCGAGTCAAAGCATTAACTGGCGCCCAAGGTGGGGCTGTTTGTACCAGTTCTAATGTGAAAAAAATATTCCAATGGGCGCTAAAACAAAATAAAAAGATCCTTTTTATTCCCGATCAACATATGGGAGAAAACGTAGCTTATTGGTTAGGAATAAAAAATCTTGCCTATTGGCCAGGTGGAACAGCAGGAGCTCAATATTCACTTACAACTCAAGATTCAAAAACTCTAAAACAATTTGATGAGGCCCAATTAATATTATTTGCAAGTCAATGCGCCGTACATACACATTATCAGCCTGAAATGTGTGATTACTGGAATAATCAAGGGTACACTACCATCGTTCATCCAGAGTGCCGAAACTCAGTCATTAAAATAGCACAACACTCAGGTTCTACAGCTTTTATCTGGGACTATGTAGTCCATGATCGTGCTAAAACCAAACGTTATGCGATTGGCACTGAAAATCATATGGTAGAAAATCTAAAACAGCATTGTAAAAGCTTAAATATAGAAGTAATCAATTTGGCTGAAGCACCTAAAAAAGAAAATGAAAAAGGTATAAGCTGCGGTTGTGCTACCATGTCACGAAATGATCCCCCTCATCTAGTCGCACTCGTAGATTTACTAAGGCAAGGAAAAACCATGTCTTATAATGAAGTTAAAGCAGGAGATGTGGTCAATGAATTCACGGGAAGCAGACACAGATTATCGGAGTATGATCAGCAATGGGTTATCGATAATGCAAAAAAATCCTTACAAATGATGATAGATATAACGGAAAACCGCATTTAGACCCTTTCCACATACAAAATAAAAAGTCCGGTTGCTTGTAATCTGGGTTAGCGCAATAAGATTGTTTTGAGATCTCTTGGAAAAAATTCGCAACAGTATTGAAATTTTTGTACTCTTTAATGAACTTTTAATAATAAAAATAATAAGAAGAGTACAATCAAGAATGTTATCTATAATTGTAAGACATTAACAAAGAATTATATAGCGTTACCCACTAAGCTTTAGACAAGGCGCAAGTGAATGAGACGAAGGAGTTTATGTATAATAATATATGACTGAAACCGAGTGAGCTTGCAACGCAGTATAAGGTTTGGCGGGGAAGGCTATAGATAATAAGGATGTTATCTCATGAAAAAAATTATAGTGTGTGGAGCATTATTTAATCTAATCTGTATTCAAGTACATGCTGTACAAACACCTGGTACAATTTCTGAAAAAAAATCTAGCGCCAAATCTTATATTACAACAAAAAAGCCGCAATCAATCGAAATCAATTGTGATTATAGGATTTCTGCTGAAACTCAGAAAATTGATAAAACTTTAGTGGTAAGCTGGGCAAAATATGCTGTACTCCATTCTTTTGATTTTAATTTTCTGTCTTTTGATTCTCAATTGAAGAATTTAAAAGTATGTTATACCCAAAATGGATGGATTAGCTTCATGAATGCATTAAAAGATTCAGGAAATATTAATTCAATTAAAACCCAAAATCTAATGGTGAGCAGTATATTAGATGGAGAAGTTCAATTTATTGAGGATCAGGAAAATCAATGGAAAATGAATGTACCCATTAAAGTTTTTTATAAAAACGATAAAGAAGAGGAGACACATTTTCTCAATGTTTACATAACAATCAGCTGGAGAAACGCATTTAAACTTGGAATAGCTCAAATAATCGCAACACCACGTTTTCCTCCATTATCTCAAAAAACAATAACAATAAGAGAGGCGATAAAAAGTGCTTCTTTGAGCGTGACTCATCAAATAAATAATATGGAGAACCTGAAAAAATTGACCACTTCGTTTCTGACTTCTTTATTCGTTATTACTCCAAGATCATCCTTAGTTCCAAGTCACCCAGAGTTGTGCCTAAAACTAGATCATGAAAATACACACCCGCTCCAACAACTTATTGAAGGACAAAAATATCAAAGTCTAGATACTCCAATCTTAACGTCAGATGATCATAAAAATCCTGTGGAAAGTGTAGGGATAGAAAAATATTTTAACGCGGATGAATTTGAGTGGACTAAAAATCAATTTCTTGCTTTTCAATCGGACATCTTAGTCACTAAATTGCCTAAGTTACTATCCTATTTTAAAGAAAAAGGAACCATTGGATTTAATTCCGCACTACACAATTTAGATACAATAAAAGAGCAGTCTAAAAAACAGTTTCTTGATATTAAATCAGATATCTTAGCCACTAAATTGCCTAAATTACTAACCTATTTTAAAGAAAAAGGAACCATTGGATTTAATTCTGCACTACACAATTTAGATAAAACAAAAGCGATTAAAAATCAAAATCCAAACAGTCAGCACAGAAATATAGAATCACAACTTATCGAAAATAAAAACAATCAGTGGAATGTTACCTTGCCAATGCAAGTAATCTATCAAAATGATAAAAATCAAATTACCCAACTAGTGAATGTTAATTTAACTATAGGCAGGAAAGCAGATGGGGAGCTCGCCATTTTACAAATGAATGCCATTCCGCGTGCAAGTTCTTCATCTTCCAAGAGTGAGATTTCGCAATCTACTCAAGTTCCGAAAATTATTTTTAATACATCTCCTGAACAACCCAAGAGACCAGAGCTAATTAATTGTGATTACAAAACTCCTGACGCAATGACAAAGATTGATGAAAACCTGGTTATAAAATGGGCAGAACAAGCCGCAACTCAATCTTTTAATTTTAATTCTGTATCCGTTGAGACTCAGTTACAGAAATTGGAGTCTTGTTATACTGCAAAAGGTTGGGAGAGCTTTAAGAATGCTTTAGATAAATCGGGAAACATCGCAGCAATTAAATCACAAAAACTTATTATGAGCAGTAAAGTGATCGGTCAAGCAAAACTAACTGCAACTACAAATAATCAATGGAGCATAGCACTGCCTTTACAAGTTGTTTATCAAAACAATCAAGTCAAAATAACTCAATTTCTGAAAGTTCATTTAACTATGGAACGTACACTTACAGGTGAGTTTGGAATTACGCAAATTATTGCTTCACTTAATAATTCAGATAACACAAACACAGCAGCAACTAATTTATTTAATCAGCGCATCGATTCGGTGCAAAAAACACAACAAAGCAATAGTGTGCATAACCAGCTTCCAGTAACACAGTCTACTGAGCAAGCATTACAAAATACGCAACAATCCACGGTAGAGCAACAAAAAGAAAGCAGACCTTACCACAATTTAGATTATAAAATTCCTATTTAGCAGCAAATAGCCTAGGTGCAACGCAGTGGAGCCACAGTTTATTTGAAATAATCTCTCGGTTCTGCACTGCGCCCAGGCACTACCGTTAGTAGTTGGATTGTAAATAAAATAATTTTAATGGCAAGTACAGTCAGGCGATTGCGTACCATCCTTACACATTTGATAGCCAGTAGTTTTATTACAAGAAGCAACCCCACCATGACCTGAACAACATGCCGCATATGCTCCAGCTAATGGACTGCTCAATAAAAAAAGAACTGTAATAAGCTGGTTTCTCCATCTAGAAACCCAATTAGTATTTTTCATTTGAAACTCCATTTCCGTCTATGACATTAATACAGATCAAAAACGCATAATTTATTTTAGTACAAAACCAAACCAATTATGTTTCTCCTTAGATTGAATTGCTGCGGTATAAAACTGACACTGGTCCAGTCCTTGAGTACAAACAAAACCACCCAATGTATCAACCCAATTGTAATCAAGGCGTGATGGAACTTTAGTAAGTGCTTGCCACCAAATAGAATATTCACCTACCGAATTCTTATAGGTACAAACTACTCCTTGCCCATAACCAGCAACTAAAATATTCGCCCGCACAAAACGGGTATTCTCATCTCCTTGTGGAAGATTAGGAGAATAAGGATTCACTATCCACGGAGCTGGTGGAATGCCCCATTTTAAAGAAGTAGTTTGAGGATCAGGACAATTTGTTGTATGCCCCATCTCCGTAAATTGTGCAAGAAAAAAACTAAAAATAAGAATATGACATTTTCTCATAAACCCCTCTTAAGTAATGAGCTATTTTTAAATAATAATATACTAAAACCCATTGTGAGAATTTATTTCTTTGTTATAATGGCCGCTCAAATGCCTGGGTGGCGGAATTGGTAGACGCGCCGGATTCAAAATCCGGTGGTGGTGACACCGTGTGGGTTCGAGTCCCACCCTAGGTACCATAAATAGTTTCAGAATACCGGGTAACTCGAATAGAAGTGCTTTAAACCGCTATTTTATTTCTCAATTTAATAAGGCAGTCAACTGCATTTAATGCAGAAGGATAAGCTGAAAGGCACGGATTTGAACTACGAAGCTTCTCACTTAATTCTTCAATGGTTGATCCGCTAATAATTCCATTGCCAACTACTATATCATTTAGAGCAAATTGAGTGAAACAGTATCGAATATGAGACATAATGTTGTCATAATGATCAAGATTTGTTTTAAGGATTAAACCCAAAGCAATATAACCATCAAAAGGTTTATTTTGATGGTACGTATTAATTACAAACGGAATCTCATAAGCACCCGCTCGTAATAACTCAATTTGATAATCATAACCTGCATTTTTAACAAGCGTTAAACAGAAGTCAAGCTGTTCAGAGGCTAGTTGTTTATGTATTTCAGAAGAAATAATTAAAATTTTAGACATAAGTAATTTTATTTTTTATTATTTTTAAAGCGGATTAAATAATCAACAGCATTAACTGCTTCGTGTACTCTCTCTCCGTTTTCGACACGTTCCTGTAAAATATCCATACTTGGAGCAGAAATAATTCCATTGCCTAAAATCAGGCCATCTAAAGCAAATTTAATAAAACATTCTTTAATATGCTCCCAAATAAATTCATAATGATCAGTTTTACCTTTGAGTAACAAACTCAATGGTAAGTAACCATCAAAGGGATTAGCGCAATGATAATGTTGGATAACAGTTGGGATTTCATATGTACCTGCTTCAACGGTTTCAACCTGATAATTGTACTCATATTGTTTTAACTTGCTTAAACAAGTTTCCAGCTGTTTTTCAGCTAAACCTTTGTAATAATTAGACCAGACTATTAATATATTAGGTTTTGGCATTGCTTACTACTAAGTGAAAAATAATTTTTCATAATACATCATGTAGGGGCCAGTTTCTAGATAATAGAGTATAAACAATATACATAATAGAGAGTACTATGGTAGATATCATTAATCTTAATAAAAAAAGAAAGGCTAAAATTCGCTTGGTAAAAGAAAAAAAGGCTTCTGAAAATCGCATTAAATTCGGAAGAACAAACAAAGAAAAACAGATAGGAAAACAAGATAATGAACGCAATGAACGACATCTAGATGGTCATAAGCTGGAAAAAAAAGAAGAAAAATAAAGACGACAGTCTTTTGATAATAGAATTATTTTTACTTGTGAAGGCATGCAACCTACGCGGAAACAAGTGGAACCCAAAGAGCCTTTGTCAATACAAGAATATTATCGTTATATTTTCTCGCTTCTTTATAAGATGAAAGACCGGCACTGCCCACACCAATAATTGCTATATGACTTTTCTATCCATGAATAGAAGATCTTATTTTGATAATGTATTTTAAAAATTAGCAACGATATGAGTTAGTTGTAAATATTTTTTATTTTCATATCAATTGTAAATGTAAAAAAGCTAACATTGCCAAAGCATAATAGGTAGGCTAGATTTAAAAATTATCGTTAGGAAAATTAAAATGGACTTAGATATACAACATGATAAAAAGAATCAAAGATTCTACGTTGAGATAGATAACAAAGAAAGTAATTTAAAATATAAAAAAATCGATAAACAGACGTTGGATTTTTTCACAACCTTTGTCCCGAAAGAGCAAAGAGGCCAAGGGATTGCCGCCAAGATTACTAATTTTGCTTTGCAATACGCTAAAAAAAATGATTATAAAATTATACCAAGTTGTCCATTTGTTAAAAGCTATATTGATGATAATTCAGAATATAAGGATTTAGTAGTAGGAAAATAAGAATCAGAGGAAAAGGATGATAAATCATTAAAAAAACACTTGCCTCACCATTAAAACGTTGGCCCAAGCGTTTTTTTTCAAGCATTTACGATTGTCTATTTTAAAACCATAAAAAATAAAAATCTGCCTATACTATAAGGATGCACAACATGCGCTTTACGCAACTTAAGGAATTAAGATGTCGACTAAGTGGATAAAAAGTCATTTGACTTTGGTGGCCGGACTGTCATTGCCAATACTGCTCATGCTTGTTTTCGTTATTTCAAACATCCCTTTTTTTAAAACAGATCCTCCACGTTATAGTCTCCTATTTTCTATCTTGGATTCTTCCACTTCCTCCTTTCCTGTGCAAGTCAACTTTACAGTTAAAAATGATAGGTTGACAGCTCAATATTCAAAAGTTCAAAACAATTATTGGGGAATTAAAAAACTCTATTTTTTTGACGCAAAAACACAAAAGGTGCAAGAACTTCCTTTAAATTTTCCACACTTTAACAACAACGCAAATTTCAAGGAAGAGGTGGTGCAAGCAACCAAACAATTTAAAGTGGATACCTCACTGGAATCTCCTGACGGTTATGTCCTGTACACAAATGACAATAATTTAAGTACAGGATTACTTTCAAACCTTTTTCTAGGCAGTCATTATCGAAATAACACGATCTGTCTCAAAAAGAACTCCACCTGCGTCAAATTATATAATTTAGGCACACGCTATTTTACTACGAATAATGTCCAATTTATTGGCTGGGTTAAACCATGAATAAAGAAGAGGCGTTAGAAAAAATCGTTGGACTGGCCAAACGCTACCAAATCGACATTAGGGAAATAGCCTCGGCATTAAAGCCCGTTCAAGCTAACCCTACAGATCAAACAAATTGGTTAAATAAACTATATAGCTATATAGGAGGGATACTTATTTTTGCGGGTATTTGCGCACTGATTGCCATGAAATGGCAAGACTTTAATATCTATGAACGTGTTACCTTAACACTAGGTTTTGGTTTTTGCTCATTTATTTTGGCATTTCTATGTCTAAAATACCCCCCTTACCAAAAAGCGTCGACACCTTTATTTTTAATTGCCCTATTCCTTGAACCCGCAGGACTTGTCATTTTGCTGCAGGAATACGATTTAATGCTGCCAATATGGTGGATATTAATCATAGCTATTATCTATTTCACGCATCAACGTTTTGCCATTTTGTCGGATAAACCACTCATTCTCGCAATCACAACCATTATATTTGGATGGATTCTTTTTGACTACACAGAGGATAATAGCCGTATTATTTTAAACTTAGGTTTTGGCTTTTTAATATTCCTCCTAGGTCTTTATTACCAAGAGAAACAATATAAAATCACAGCTCCTTTGTTTCTTGTTGCCGCGATCCTTGAAGCCAGTGGATTACTTACTTTCTTATCACAATACACTTCCATCTTGATGCCTACCTGGGGGGTACTCATAGTAAGCTTCATCCTCTTTTTGCAACACAGTATTGCATTTATTAGCACCAGACTGACAGTATTGGCCTTTATTACCTTGATTTTCCTTTACTCTTTTTTCCTGGCTGCATTCGAATTACTCGATGTGTCAGAGCGATTAAAATGGTTTATTCTCAGTGCATCCTTATTAGCTGTCAGTTCGTTTATAAATCATTCAAAATATCAAAGTATTTCAGGATTTCTCTTTTTTATATCATCATTGGCACTACTATTAGTAACCTTCGACATCGTTAAAAATAAACCTTATGAAATACTTTATTTGGGATTAGCTTGCGGCTTAATTTATATGGCCATTATAGAAAGCAGCAGAATCTTACTCATAACTGCAAGCGTGTCAACACTGGGCTTCATTTTATATTTTTCAAGCCAGCATTTCCCTCATACTATAGGTTGGCCAATTACCTTGATTTTAATTGGATTACTCTTAGTTGGTGTCAGTGGTATTGTCATGAAGCTAAGTAAAAAATATATGTAGTTAGTAAGGTCCTACTGTACAGGATTCAATTCACCCTCATTCTCCACTTCCTCTAGGTCTTGTTGATTTTCTTTAGTTTGATCTCTTATCAAGATTAAAAAAGGGATAAATGCTAAAGCAAGTAAAATGGAGAGTTGATACAAACCAACCCATCCTATAGCCATTTGTATGCTTGCAGCGACAGGTCCAGAAATAATACGAGGTATTGTCGATAAAGCCACAAGTATAGAAAACTGAGTTCCAGTATATTGTTTATTTACCAAACGCATGAATAAAGCCACCAGTGCTGTAGAACCCATACCTGCTGCAAAGTTGTCAAAAAAAACTGAGATTGCCAATAAGCTAACGTCCTTTCCCACTATTGCCAAAAAAACAAATAAAACATTGGTTAATGCTTGCAGTAAACCAAAAAAAAGCAACGCGCGATACAAAGAAAAACGTATCAATAAAAATCCTGCGCACAAGCCTCCAAGTAAGATGGAGCCAACTCCCAGCATTTTATTGATGTAGCCAATTGTCTCTAAAGAAAAACCAAGTCCTTGGATTAAAAAAGGCATGACAATTCCGCTGGTAGTCGTTGTAAATGCTTCCCCTAGCTTATAACAAAAAATAAAGAGTAAAAGAGGAATAATTCCAGGACGAAATATCAACTCTTTGATGGGATCTATAAAAGATAAAACAAAATTACTTTTTCCTTTATTTACAACACTGGGCTCTTGACTAAAAAAAACAGCAAACATGCCGGCAATCATCATAAGTCCCATAAAGCGATAGGTAAAAGCCCAACCCAATTTTTGCGCCATAACTAAAGCCAAGCCACCCGATAATAATAAAGCAATCCGGTAACCTAAGACGGCTAAAGAAGCGCCTAAAGCATGTTCACTAATTGGCAAATATTCTGCTCTATGAGCATCAATTGCTATATCCTGAGTGGCAGAAAAACAAGCTATAATCAAAGCCAGAAAAGCTATCAATTTAGGATATTGTTCTGGAGTAAACCAAGCCAGTAAATTAAATCCAAGAAGCAATAGGCATTGCATACTTAAAATCCAACTTCGTCGCTTACCCATACTGAATAAGGAGTAACGATCCAAAATAGGCCCCCAAAAAATGCGATAAGCATAGGGCAAACTAATTAAACTTAATGTCCCTGTAGCAAAGACAGACATCCCGCTGTATGCAAACCATGCCTGCAGGGTACTGCTGATTAACGCCATGGGCAAGCCAGAGGAAAAACCTAAAATGAAAACAATAAGTAGACGTTTGTTCATTTTGCGGCTCTCTTTAAGACAGGATAAAGTGTTCTCTAAAAGAAAATCTCACTTTTGTTTTCAAAAGTGAGATCCGATAAGGAAGGAAACCCCTCCTTATTGATTAGGCAGATTTTTTCACAGAGATCAAATGAATTTTGAAAATCAAAGTTTCATTTGGACCTATAGGACCACCTACACTACGTGGGCCATAAGCTAAGTCTGAAGGTACATAAATTTCCCAAGTAGAACCGGCAGGCATTAATTGTAATGCTTCAGTCCAACCAGGAATCACTTGTGATACTTGGAATGTAGCTGGCTTACCTGCTTTTTCAGTGCTATCAAATACAGTACCATCAATTAAAGTACCAGTGTATTCAACAGTTACTGTGTCCGATTTTCCTGGTTTATTTCCAGTACCTGCTTCAATAATTTTATATTGCAAACCACTTGGCAATACAACTACGCCGGATTTTGATTTGTTAGTTGATAAAAAGGTTTCACCTTTAGATTTGTTTTCTTCAGCCTTTTTATTAAACTCAGCGCTGCGCTTCGCCATCAACTCTTTTTGGAATTTATTCAGAACATCTTTCATTTGTTGTTCAGTCAAAATCAATTGGGCACCAGACATCCCATCTTGCATTCCTTTAGCTAATGCGTCCGGATTAATATCAATACCTTGATTTTTGAAGTTTTTTCCTAAATCAGCACCAATACTATAAGATAATTTATCCTTATCCGTAACAAGCGATGTAGCATCAGTAGCAGCAATTACAGTAGACATTGCCAGCCCCATGACGGCCGCAGTGACCAATTTCATCTTCATAAAGAATCCCCTTGTAGTCTTTCTATTGTGAATATCTTTCCAATTTTTGATAGAGAAAGATATTACATTTTAAAATGCAACATAATTCTGCCTAAATTCATATAAAATTACCAGTATTTAAGCTCAATTAATTGTAACTATATTATAAAGCTCATTGCATTAAGGATATACTTAATGCGTATCAATTTATAGACCAATTCAGGAAAAGATGCACGACAAATTATAAAAGTAAATAGTTCACTATAATTAAAATAGACAAATAATTAATAGTTCTCTACACTTTGCACTAATTGTAACAAGAGATTATCCCACATGAACATCAGTGTATTTGATTTATTTTCCATTGGAATTGGGCCATCAAGCTCACATACTGTAGGGCCGATGCTTGCCGCTAATGCCTTCTTAAAATTACTCGAAGATAAACAACTTATGGATCAAGTTCAACGAGTTAGAACTGAACTTTATGGTTCGCTGGCTTTAACCGGAAAAGGGCATGGAACCGATAAAGCCATTTTAAATGGACTGGAAAATAAAGCACCTGAAACTGTTGAACCTGAGTCTATGGTGCCTCGCATGCATGAAATCATTGACTCCCATATGTTAAACTTAGCAGGTAAGAAAAATATTAACTTTAATGAAGCAACTGATTTTCTTTTTTTACAAAAAGAACTGTTACCTAAACATTCTAATGGAATGCGTTTTTCTGCTTTTGATAGCCAAAGCAATTTATTAATTGCGCAAGTTTATTACTCAATTGGAGGTGGTTTTATTACTACTGAAGAAGATTTTTCCAAAGCCACTGAAGATACAAACCCTCCTCCATATCCATTTTCAACAGCAACTCAACTCCTGGAACTGTGTCAGAAAAATAATTTAAGCATTGCAGAATTAATGTTAATTAACGAAAAAACCTGGCGTAGTACAGAAGAAATCCATAAAAGCATTTTGGCAATTGCCAAGGTCATGGATGATTGTATTGCCAATGGGTGCAAACACGATGGCATTTTGCCAGGAGGGCTTAATTTAAAAAGACGCGCTCCAGATTTATATAATAAACTCATGAATGCAAAAGGAGTAAAAAGCATTTTTGAGCAATCCGATATTATGAATTGGTTAAATCTTTATGCCATGGCAGTCAATGAGGAAAATGCAGCTGGTGGACGCATCGTTACCGCGCCGACCAATGGTGCTGCAGGCATTATTCCAGCGGTACTAAAATATTGCCGACATGCACACGATAAAATGAGTAATGAAGACATTTACACCTATTTCCTTACTGCCGCTGCTATAGGCATACTTTATAAAAAAGGAGCCTCCATTTCTGGCGCCGAAGTAGGATGCCAAGGCGAAGTTGGTGTTGCCTCCTCTATGGCTGCAGCAGGTCTTACAGCGGTTCTTGGGGGAACGGTAGCTCAGGTGGAAAATGCTGCAGAAATTGCTATGGAACATCATTTGGGTATGACCTGTGATCCAGTTTTAGGTTTGGTACAAATACCTTGTATTGAACGCAATGCTATGGGCGCAGTAAAAGCAGTGAATGCAACACGAATGGCACTTATTGGCGATGGTCAACACCAAATTTCTCTAGATAAAGTAATCAAGACCATGAAACAAACAGGAATGGACATGCAAAGTATTTATAAAGAAACATCGATGGGGGGATTGGCTGTTAATTTACCTGAATGCTAAGAACGGATAATTGCCCCTCCTATTCACAATTTTTCTTCTAAGTTCATTTTCCAAATCAGATACAAACTGAACATGAATTAAAAGGAACAATTAACAAAAACCCAAGCATCAGGACATTCTTTAGTAAAAAATAAATCACTCATTGCATAACCAACTACGGCTGCGAGTTTATCATTGAAATAAATCAAAGGAACTCGCTCTCTTAACCAAGGAGGAACCCCCCATTCTTGGAACAATTTTTTTAAACGTTTAGTCTGTCCATTCAAAAAAAACTCTTCTCCACCTTGTCTAAATCGGACAAATATTTTTGAATTAGCAGGAATAATTAACCCCTGATTGGCTTTTTGTGTCAATAAATTAACGTTTGCATCAGGAATTACTAAGGGCAAAGGAAATGTAGACCACTCAATAGACCTCGTTCGAAACTCTACTGAAGAAAAGACCTGCTTCGTCGATACAGATCTCGGATACTCATGTGACTTCGTTTGCACCTCGATTCTACGCTCCATGCCTCCACACACCTCTCGCTCTGCAGCAAGTTTGGCTAGAGGTCTAGTGCAAAATGGGAAATTATTTGCATTTTTTTTATCTAAATATAAGTGCTTTTGATAACGACGCACAGTTACCTCGCCCCAACTCACTACCGGAGTTGCATCTGGACTAGCAAAGATCACTTCATCAATCAAACGCCAAAATGTCACAGTTGAGGGCAATTGGATTTGATTGTTTTTCAACCAGACTCTGAGCACATTTGCTATACGATCTCGACTAAGTGCTTTTAATGGTGTAATCAATAAAGAATTGTTTGTTAATTTTTCAAGGTTTTCCAATGTCACATCTTGAACTGCCAACATATCCAGGTTTCTTTTCGCCTGTTGGCAATGAAGTGCTGTTCTTGCGATATTACCCGCAACCCCAGGCCATTTTCTTTTCAGTAAAGGCATAATGTGTTGGCGTAAATAATTTCGCGAATAGTTGATATCCTGATTGCTCTCATCTTCTATCCAGCTCAATTGATGAATGACAGCGTAATGTTCTAATTGCTCTCGGGAATGAGTTAAAAAAGGCCTGGCAATTTTTCCCGGTTCCAATTGGCCAAAATCGGGCATAGCAGCCAAACCATCCACACCAGAACCTCGAAATAGTTGCAATAGAACTGTTTCTGCTTGATCGTTTAAATGATGCCCTAAAATCAAGCAGTCCCGTTCTGTAAGCAAAGAAGAAAAAACTGCATACCGGGCAATACGTGCTCTCTCTTCAATATTGGCTGAACAATCAAATTGCACAGACTGGGTAATTAAAGGAATACCTAAATTCTGACAAAACTGTTGGCAATGTAATTGCCAACGAGAGGCATTCGCGCTAATCCCATGATTTACATGCACTGCGATTAATTTAGCAAGCAAGGTGTGGTGGGAGGCAAGGACATGCAAAAGAACTGTTGAGTCAAGTCCACCACTAAAACCTATAATTAATTTATTAAAATGACTTAGGCGAGAAAACCACTCGGTGCTCAATAAAGGTTTAATCACTTGCTCCCATAGCCATAAATTTTTGATATCTGTCTTCGACCAACTGCCCCAAAGATAATTTCTTTAAGGAACTTAATTCGCTAACTAAAATTTCCTTTAAACGCGCGGCCATTTCATCGACATTACGATGAGCCCCTCCTAACGGTTCAGGAATAACCATATCAATTAACTTATTTTCCAGAATCTTATCTGCGGTAATCCTCATGGCGCGAGCAGCTTCACTTGCTTTGGACGCATCTTTCCAAAGAATCGAAGCACAACCTTCAGGAGAAATTACCGAATAAATACCAAATTGGAGCATTAACACACGGTCACCAACGCCAATTGCCAATGCGCCACCAGATCCTGCTTCTCCTGTTACCACACAAATAATTGGCGTTTTAAGACGTGACATCACGAAAAGATTGCGGGCAATTGCTTCAGATTGATTGCGCTCTTCAGCACCAATTCCGGGATATGCTCCTGCCGTATCAATAAAAGTAAAAATAGGTAATTTGAATTTCTCTGCCATATTCATCAAGCGTAAGGCTTTTCGATACTCCTCCGGACGAGCCATACCAAAATTACGATATACCTTTTCTTTGGTTCGTTTACCTTTCTGATGACCGAGTACCATAACAGGCTCACCATTCAAACGCGCCAAGCCACCAATAATTGCAGGGGCTGAAGAGCAACTTCTGTCACCATGCAGTTCCTGGAAATCAGTAAAAATACGTTCAATATAATCTGTAGTCTGTGGTCTAAGCGGATGTCTTGCCATTTGTGCAATTTGCCAAGGCTCCAAGTTTGAAAAAACTTGAGAGGTTAGCTCAGAACATTTGGTTTGAAGTCGTGCTATTTCGTCACTTAAATTCACTTCGTTATCATGATCTATCATGCGAAGTGCTTCAATTTTCTGATTCAACTCTTCGATGGGTTGCTCAAAATCCAAAAATTGTCTGCTCATTGAATACTCTTTGGTGAATTAAATATCATGGTATATGATAACCTTAACCGACAATTGATGCCAGATTCAAGCAAGCATATGATCATTACCGAATTCAACCCTTTAAATACGGAAAACTGCATCTTAAATGAAGCTCGAATTGATCTTTGGCAATTTTCTTTAGCGCATGAATTAGAAAATGCATATGAACTATTAAATTCTGAAGAGCAAGCGCGTGCAGAACGATTTTATTTCAGTAGACACAAACGCCGTTTCTCTACTGCCCGAGCAATTATGAGGATCATCTTAGCAAGCTATCTTAATATACCAGCAAAACAATTGGAATTTGCTTATAATAACCATGGTAAACCGGAAGTCATTAATGCAGCAAAGTTGCAATTTAATATAAGTCATACTGGTGACTTGGCACTCCTTGCAGTCGGAAGAAGCTTTCCTATAGGTGTAGATATAGAAAAGTATTCTGCTCGACCTTATGAAGGGATTGCAAAAAATTTATTTTCTGACCAAGAATATGAAGAGTTTATTAAAGTCCCTCTTGCTCTAAAACCAGCCATTTTCTTTCATGTTTGGGCCCAAAAAGAAGCCTTTATCAAAGCATGCGGTTTAGGTCTTTCTTACCCAACCAAAAATTTTAGTGTCCCTATATCTATGCCAACCAAACAATTGGTAAATGACCCATTACACAATATGACTTGGCAATTGCGGTCTTTTATGCCAGAAGTAGCCTGCAGCGGTGCTTTATGTCATCATCCTACTGTAAGGGAAATTAGACATGGGTTTATTAATATGCAGCAAAATACTCAATTGATTTTTTAGGTCTATGTCAATGCACTTTACACCTGCACAACTTACATTATTACAATTACTTGGCGATGGTGACTGCCATAGTGGCTCTGAATTGGGGGCAACGTTGGGTATCACTCGATCGGCGATTTGGAAACAAATCAATCATTTAATTGAATCAGGGATCCCTATAAAGCGAATAAGACATCAAGGTTATCAGCTTCCCAATCAATTGATTCTATTAAATAAGCAACAAATTATGAATCATCTTGTTCCACAAAAACAATCGAGTCCCTTCAATCTACACCTATTCACTTCCATTGATTCAACAAATCGTTATCTTAAAGATTTACCTCCCTCAAATACCGTTGATATTTGTTGTGTTGAAATTCAAACTCAGGGCAGAGGTCGATTTGGCAGATACTGGCACTCACCCTTTGGTGAAAATCTTTATTGTTCCAGTCGTTGGAATCTTAACTATGATCTTACCAAGCTTTCGGGATTAAGTTTGGTTACCAGTTTGGCTGTCTTAGCAACTTTAAATGAATTTGACATCTCATCTAATATCAAAATTAAATGGCCCAATGATATTTTATGGACTCACAAAAAACTATGCGGTAGTTTGATTGAAATATTGGCTGAATCTAATGGCAATGTTCAAGTCATCATAGGTATTGGTTTAAACGTAAATACTGATACAAAAAAGAATCCTCTTCCAGATAAGCCTTGGTGCTCCTTATATGAAATAACCAAACAGCGTTTTGATCGTAATTTCCTTATTGCGAGGCTGATTACCAATTTGGAACGCTATCTAATCAAATTTATTCACCATGATCTTAACTTCTTTATGGATGAATGGAATAAATCGGATTATCTGTTTGGAAAACACATCAAAGTGACTCAGTCTTTAAGTACTTTATCTGGGATTGCTTGTGGAATTAATCAGCTCGGACAATTAATACTGCAAGACAAATCAGGTACAAAGCACTTTCTCTCATCAGGAGATACGTCACTTCATGAAAGAGGGTAAAGAATTACAAGATATGGTGAGCACATAGGACAATTAAAATTTGTCCCGAGCATTTTTAAGTACTCGGAACTGGATGAACTGCGAGGAAATCGATTTATACTGCTTCTTCAGATTCGTCTGATTGTTTTTCTTGTTGTATGCGCAAATAAATTTCTTCACGATGGACAGATACATCTTTAGGTGCATTAATACCTAGGCGAACTTGATTACCTTTTACACCTAATACGGTAATATTAACATCATCACCTATAATTAAGGTTTCACCGATACGCCGAGTCAAAATTAACATAAAAATCTCCCTAACAAAGCAGCTACCTATTCCTCCACAGAACGCTATCCATGGTATTCTTGATAGCCAAAAAACGGTCTAAAAACAAACTAATATTTAGTTATACGAGTTTAATTTTACACTCTGATTATTAACAGAGTATTAAGAAAACCAGGAAATATACCCCTTTTTACCTGTTTTGGACAAAAATTTGTGAATTATTTCATTTATAAAATCAATTTGGCCTCTAACAGACAGTTAATGAGACCATATTTCAGACTAGACTTGAAGCAAATAGCACTATTTATTATCCAATACTTCAATTGACTGTTTTTAGGCTAACTTACATAAGAAATACGATTCATAAGCCAGGTATTAATCAAGTATTAAATCAATAAAATGAATTAAATAATTTTTCCTTACTCAGCAGTCGCAAATACCCTTCATTTAGAGATATACTTACCAAACCGTTTTGAACAGGAAATTTTGCATGTCCTTGAAGGCCATGTACAACAACATCGCTGAAGCCAATCGTTTTGGTGCGATTAGTCAGAGTCATCAAATAGCAATTGAACAAATGAAGCACTTTCACTTGGGAATGAAACCACATTATAAAGTTCTTGATTTGGGCGTTGGTGATGGTGCATTTTTAAAAAAACTGCAACAAATTATGCCAAAAGCAGAATTTACTGGAATTGATGTTTCTTCAGAAATGTTAAAACATGCCCGTGAAACGTTACCGCTGATCACTATAGAAGGCAGTGCCACAAAAGCGAGTAAGTTCTTGCCGCCTCACAGCCAGGATTTAATCCTGGCACATTTTATTAATGCCTATATTCCAATTAAGGTTTTATTTCATGAGGCCAAATTACTGACCCGTGCAAATGGTCATTTTTCAATGATTACTACAACTTATGATTCCTTTCCGGTAGCGCAACAATGTTTAGCTGAATTTATTACAGAAGATTCAATTTTAAGTAGTGTAGTTGGCCATTATTATAAATCCATTGTAAAAAATACTACAGTTGTTGCAAATGACAATGAATTGATGCAGGCGT
The DNA here is from genome assembly GCF_001468035.1 of Legionella tucsonensis. GTDB lineage: Bacteria > Pseudomonadota > Gammaproteobacteria > Legionellales > Legionellaceae > Legionella > Legionella tucsonensis. Next base: position 785,438 of record NZ_LNZA01000001.1, on the reverse strand, counting down.
TCGAACAAAATCAATTCGAAGTCATCGCACATCAACGTTTAGAAATACCCATTACCCTAAATACTATTGATGAATTGGCACTTTTTGGTATTGAAGGAACCTGGTTTCTCAATACTTTATCCATTAGGATGTTGCCAAAAATATTTTTGATCCAAAGGATTAAGCGTCTTTTTAGTAAAATCTTTACTTTTCCCTATCATGATACTCATATAATTGATGTCGTTCTTGCCAGGAAATGATAGTCTGCTAATTATCTTTAGGTGGCGAGATACGAAAAATGATTTCTCAAGAAGTGAAAAATTATTTGCCTGAATTAGCTCTTCGACAAAGACAAGCCAATAACATCATATTTATTACTTTTTGGAGCCAATTCTCAGTATACGCACTCAATACCATATTGGTTTTATTTTTAACTCGTCCCGTATGGTCTCAAGGGTTGGGTTACAGTCAAGCCAAAGCATACGCTTTTATTGGAGTAGCTCATGCAATGGGTTATCTCATGCCCATGCTTGGTGGATATATGGCTGATACTGTAGTGGGGATTAGAAGATCTATTCTTCTTGGGAGTATTCTATTGGCCTGCTCTTATTTGCTCCTTATGATCAGTGGGTATACAGTAAGTTCTCTAGGAGATACGTTTTTCATTGCTGCTTATGCATTTATACCTGCCACCAACTCCCTTTTAATGGGAACCTCTTCAAGTATGGTATCACATATTTATTCGGATGATGCCGTCAAAGCAAAATCGGCTATGACCTATTATTACATCGCAATAAATGTCGGTGCATTATTAGCCACCTTAATTGCTCCGCTGCTTTTTGAAAGCCGTTATGGTCCGCTTTCTATCCTTACATTGACCTTTGTAGGTAAATCAATTGCAGCTTTAAATTTTGCAAAACGCTACTCTATTTATGAAAATGTCATTTGGGGTAAAGATCAATCCAAACTCTCTAAATCAGGTATACTTCGTTTAATTACCTATATAATCACTATTTATGTACTGACCTTATTTGCCTACTCTCATGTTTATATTGCCAGCACAATCATCGCATCAGGTTGTTGCACAGGAATTATGTGGTTTTTAAGAAAAACACTAACACTTAAGGGTATTGTACGCGACAAACAAATGATTGCATTGTTGCTCATTGTCGAAGCAGTAGTTTTTTTTGTTATCTATAACCAAATGAATAGCACATTAATTTTATTTGCTGAAAATAATTCAGATCATAATTTATTTGGTTTAACTGTTTCACCAGCTCATTATCAAATATTAAATCCACTACTCATCTTAGCTATTGGCAGCCAGCTGCCTCGTTTTTATAAGGTATTTCCACGCTTCACTATCCCCTATCAATTTGCCGCAGGTACCGCGCTTGCGGGTATTGCTCTTTTGGTAATGGCATTCGCTGCTACAACTACTATTAATGGAATAATTAATGGCAACTACATCGCTTTAACCTATATCCTCATTTCTATTGCAGAATTATGGGTCAGTGCCATTGGCTTAAGTATGGTAGGCCTATATTGTGACAAAAACTCGATTGCCTTTGCTATGGGTGTATGGTATCTCGCAAGCTCTCTGGCACATGCCATATCCGGAAGAGTTGCTGCTTGGGTTGCTATTCCTAGCACGATTAACTCGCCCATAGATAGCCTTCCTTATTATTTAAACTATTATTTAGTATTGGGGGTAAGTGCCATGCTAGTAGGTATAATCATGTATTTTTTCGCCTATTTTTTACAAAAAATAATGAGAAAAAGAGGCGTTATTTTAGGTTAAATTTTAAAAATTGACGCCAATAATAGACCTCTTTCCAAAATCGCTAAGAGAGTGAAGTGCGAGAAGATGCGAAGTACCGAACCGGAGTATACACACGCCAGTACATGAGAATTCAAGCACCACATCGATGAAGCAATTCGCCTCCTCATGAGAGCTTGGAGAGGCCTAGTAAATAAAACTGCAAGAGCTCTAAAAATACCCCTAAAGCTTGGCATTGAGGATTGAGATAAAAAATTTCGTGACCAATTCTTGTTAAGCCCACAAAAAGATCTTTAATTTATCAATTATTTTTATTTTTGATCATGAAGGCATTAGTAGTTACATATGGCATTATTTTTTAATAAGAAATATGCTTGCTTGTTAGGTACCTAATTCGTACTATCTATACTTTTTTGACCAGAGTGTATTTCATATGAAGATTTATTTTCCAAATATTACATTTCAAGGCAGCCCATTTATTTGGGAGTTAGATGAAAAATCTCATCAAGCTACGTGCTTATTGTATTGCATTAAAAAAGAAACTCATGTGCAATTTGAACCCCCAGTATCCCCTGATATGTTTAAAAAATTTCCTGGTGTAATTATTGATAATGAAGCAGTTATCATTAAAGACATCAGAACCTTTAATGCAACATACAAAAATTTAGACCAGCTGAATGAGCCAAAAAGCAAAATTACTCAACCTGGTACTCTTCTAAAACAAAAGTCTTCCTTTTTTGGTTCACAAAAAGATAAAATCCCAGGAGGGGGCACTTCGTCTTCAAAGCTCCAGAAACGCAGTTTAAGCTATAGTTCTCTTCCTCTTTATAGCCGCATCATTTTGGATGAATTAATCAAAAATGATCATGCGAACTCTTCTTTATGGGGTGATACAGTTGCATATGAAACCTATTTTGAAGAAAAAACAAGTAATGACTCAAAAACACGTGGGGCTATATTTTTAAAGTCCTTGATGTCGTTTAATGTTATGGTGCAATATGAAAAAAATCGTCGACTTTACCCTTTAAAATCAAAGTTAATTAAAGAAATTCGCGGATTATTAGACGTACTTGATCCAATCTATATGAGTTGGATTGTTCAAGAAGAAAACACCCGGTTCTCCAGAAAATCGATTTTTCGTTATTTTCAAAACGCCGTATTGGAAGCCATGCTCAATGGTACTCTTAACAACAAACCGACAGAATTTGAAGTAGAATCATCCAAGTTAACTCCAGCACTACAAAAATATGCAATAAATAAAGCACGAGCTCTACGTGCTGAGTTAATGTTAATGAAATTCAATGTATTAATTAATCAGGAACTACCTCTTGAGCTTTCACTTAGCGAAAAGAAAGCAAAAAAATTTTTATCAGAGCTCGCATCTTTGCGTGAGCATATACTCGTACAACCTAAAGATGTCCTTGATGATATAAAAGTACGATTAGAAAGGATTGCTGAATTGATTATTAAATCCGGAATTATTGAAGAATCTAATAAGCAGTTAAGTATGCAATTAAATCATGAGTTCAGTATTAAAGCACCTGTGATCATGGGTTTTCATTCATTCCAAGCACTGTTGCAAACTTTATTAGAGAACCAATTAACGGATAATAAAAAAGGGTTAATCCCTGATATTGTTATTAAAGTAACAAAAGAAACAATAACTCAAATAGATAAAACGTTTGCAATGGAGCATACTCAATATTTTGCCCGATTATCCACCTTAATAGACAGTAATTTTTATTTGCATCAGGAATGGGCAAATCAGTTAGCGATTGAATTAGCGGCAATTAAACTCAAGCATCCCAAAGATGAGAAAAAAGTAACTGCTTACAGTCAACTAATTGCTGAGAAAGTAGTCGATTTCTTGCATCATCAATTGCATGAATATGCCCCTACTCAAGATGGAGTTGCAACGACAAATTCCATGTTCATCATGTAAAGAAATATCTTTTAATTCAACAATGTAGCCCAGGAAATTATTCCTGGGTTGCTACACTTCACCCAGGCTACAAAAATATGATTAAGTGTTCAACCCCGGCCGTATTCGTCACATTTTGCGAGAAATCAGCAAACATTAACATGAGGAGCCATGAAGCTTTACAAATAGATATTAATTATCCAAGCCTAAATTGTCTTGTTTAAATATCCGGTCAGCACGATAGCTTGAGCGCACTAAAGGACCAGAAGCTACTTCAAAAAATCCCTTTTTTAATCCGATTTGTCTTAGTTCGGCAAAGGTCTCAGGAGTCACATAACGCTCAATAGGCAAATGGTTTTTTGTTGGTTGTAAGTACTGTCCTAGAGTAAGAATATCTACATTATGCCGACGCAAATCATCCATTGTTTGAATAATTTCTTCATCTGTTTCGCCTAAACCTAACATCAAACTGGTTTTAGTAAGTACATCAGGTCTATAACGTTTTGCAAATGCTAGGACGTTTAATGTTTGTGTATAACCTGCCCTATTGTCACGTACTGGATGAGTCAAACGTTCTACCGTTTCTACATTTTGCGCAAATACATCAACACCACTATCCAATAATATTGCTACATCTCGTTCTACACCTTGAAAATCAGGCGTTAGTGCCTCCACTTTGGTTTTGGGAGAACGTTGTTTAATCGCACAAATGGTTTGTGCATAATGATTTGCGCCACCATCTGGTAAATCATCTCTGTTTACCGAGGTTAACACAACGTAGTCCAGGTTCATTAATGCTACTGTATTTGCTGTATTTTCGGGTTCTTGCGGGTCCAACCAGCCATGAGGATTTCCTGTATCTACTGCACAAAAACGACATGCACGTGTACATATCGCACCCATTAACATAATTGTTGCAGTACCGTGTGACCAGCATTCAGAAATATTAGGGCATTTTGCTTCTTCACAAACAGTAGCCAAACGGTGTTTTTGTACTTGTTCTTTTACTTGGTGATACTCAGGGGTAGTATGATTTACCACACGCAACCATTTAGGCTTAGGTAAACGCTCATAAACTTGCCCAGTTGGTTTTACTCCATCTTTAATTGCTGTTACACCATGAGATGTTCTATATTTTTTTCCGCTCTCTACAACAACGGGAATATTAATGGGCTTGCTCATGTTATCACCTGAAAAACAAAGAAAGATGATAATCCCAAATCGTCAAAATAAGATCAAGTCAAATTTAAAAAGCAACCAATAACTATCAAGACAAATAAAAGCACTAGCGATAATCCAAAGTAAGATAATGCGAATGGGTAGACGATTAAACTTACAGCGATAGCAAGTAGGAACAATAAACCAATAGTGGCTAATTTTGTTTTCAATGCAGCAAAACGTTCAAATTTGAGCAAAATAAAATAAACAAACAAAATCAAAAGCAAGGGAAGTATGTACACTCCCTGATAAAGAAGTTGATAGAAGCTTTCCTGCTGACTAGTTAATTTTTGGTCACCCAACCATTGTTCAAAAATTGCAGACCAATTCATCACACAGGTTTGTTGATACATTGTAGTGATCAATCCTAATAAAAAAGCCAATGAAAAATACAAAACCATAGGAGTCTGTTTTTTATAATATTGCGTCACAAAATAAATAGTCATTAAACCTAATGATACAGCCGGAATACGCATCCAAGGCAACAATTCAAAAAAGGTATTGGTGTAAACCTGTTGAAAATAATGCACAATTACCACAGAAGTAATAAATAAGAGGCTTGCGATAAGCTGTTTTTTCTTCTGTGTTTCGATTAAAAGAAAAGCAAGGAACCCCGCAAAACAAAAAAACGCACAAGGACTCAAGGAGTCCATAAATGCAATAGTAGTTGTAAAACGTAACCTCGAAGGTTTTTCTACCAATCCAGTAATAAATCGATTTGCATTTGCCGAATGGCGCAATGCATTCACTGTTTCTTCGGTTAATTTACCTTTATTTCCAATTTGTTTCTTACAATAATTAATTGCTTTTAATAAATCCTTTCCAGTGGTTTCTGCAGAAGTAAATCCAACCCAACGTGAATTACAAATATAAATTGATGGAACAGCAAAATCATCCATTTGCTGCGCACTCAATAGTTGATAAAAACGACTCAAGGCATCTTTGTCCTGATTAATATAATACCGTTGAACATTAAGATCAGGATTTTTTGCTTCTAATTCCTGAAAAAATGCATCAGCTTTTTGACAATGAGAGCAAGTAGACGACAGAAACATATCTATATTGAGAACCACTATGTTATCTGTTTTGGAATACCATGTAGGCGATAATTCAGCAGCCCACACAGGAGCATGAACTATTAAAAAAATTAGAAGCAATCTGCAGACTGTTTTCATATAAGTTATAAGTGCATTAAAAAAGACACTATATCATCCCCCCAAGCTCTGTTAATAGGTATGAATGTAATTTTCTAATTGCTCTATAACTCGAGCCTTATCTTCCAATAAATGGTAAAGTAAATCACCTATGGATAAAATAGCCACAAATTCATTATTTTCATCACGAACTAATACATGTCTCCTTTTGGTTGCAGTCATAGCTTGCATTGCTTTTTCTACAACATCATTAGGGCTAAGAATAGTAACATCCTTATGCACCACATCTGAAACCTTTCCTGTTTCCAGATTAATGCACTTGTGCAAACAAGAGCGCACTATATCCCGTTCGCTTACTATACCTACTAATTGATTGTTGTTATCTACTACAACTAATGCACCTATATCATATTCCGTCATCATATCAATGCTTTTTTTCACAGAATCATCAGAATGGATATAAACAATTTTTCGTTTAGACGTTGGCAAGGCATTATGAATTAGGTCAGCCATTTTTATTCTCCATTTGAATATACTTAACCTCCTTTATAAATATAGTACAAATGAAGAATATTAAAATCTATTGTCGAATAATTATGTGATTTTCTACAGAACGCACACCGGGAACCTGACGAGCTATCTGTTCCGCAATATCACTAAGCCGAATTTTTTTAACATATCCTGTCAGAATCACAACATCTTGGCTTGTTTGAACATGCACTTGTGATACAGCAAGATCATCATTGCGCATTAAAGCCTCTTGTACTGTTTGCGCCAAACTTGCACTCGGAGTAGACAAAGGAGTAAATGAACTAAATAAACCAGAGCTCGTCTTATTCGACTGACAACCAACTAATAAAAATAGAAAAAAAATAACAAGAGCATTAAGTAGGTACTTTTGCATAAAGGTCTCCGATATAAATTTCAACAATCCTGCCATACTTGGTGTAATTGTAAATATTATTTTTTCATTCTACTGCCCTAAGATGAGGAAGAAACTGCAGCTAAAATGAGCTAAACTCAAAGTGGCATAGTATGTACTTTAACTGATTAATATACAAATAAATATCCAAGAGACTATACTATTTCATAATAATAACTGTGATAAGACTTAAACCATGAAAAAAATGGCCAAAGTTGTTTTAAAAGAAAAGAGGTTATCAGAAAAATAAAAGAAAGTTAGTGAACCAGGACATCCCGGATGCAGTTATTGGTTTGTGAGCAAAAAAGGAAGAAACATATATTTCGCCCCAATATTGGTTAGAAATTGCGAAACGAAAAAGAGATCATGGTGGATTGCTTGGCATGACTGGTTAGTGAGACAATCAACCCAATGGCATGAATTTACCACCTAAAATTGATAGAAATTTACCTGATGCATCGGGAAAATTTGTGTTACAAAAATAAGACTCTAATAAAAAAATGATCTCTAAATTGAGTATAAAAATATGGACAAAGACTATTACAAAATAATGGGAGTAAGCGAGGACGCCTCTGATAAAGACATTAAGTTGGCATATCGAAAACTGGCTAGGAAATACCATCCTGATATAAGCAAAGAATCCCATGCAGAAGAACGCTTCAAAGAAATGGGTGAAGCCTATGAAGTTTTAAGAGATCCTGTAAAACGTGCAGAATATGATAATTATCGGAAAAATAAATCATTTTATCAAAAAGAAGCCCATGCTCATTGGGGTCCTGAACAATCTGAACGCTTTTATAGTAATCAATTTAATGAGGATTTATTTGAAACATTATTTGGTCATTCCCGCTATCATCAGCAACCAACGGCCGGACAAGACTATCATGGAAAAATTAATATCAGCTTGGAAGAAGCATTTACAGGAACAGTGAAAAACATCCAGGTCCCAATCGAACAAGAATCAAAAGTCACTATGCAAACCCTGAAAGTGAAAATACCAGCGGGTGTAAAATCAGGTCAACAAATTCGCCTTGCCGGACAAGGAGCTCCAGGAATACACGGAGGCACCCGCGGGGATATTTATTTAACGGTACATGTTGCTAAACACGCTTTTTTTGATGTAATAGATGGCGATATCTACCTCACCCTGCCTGTTACTCCATGGGAAGCTGCTTTAGGTGCAACAATAGTAGTCCCTACTCTGGGAGGAAAAATTGACTTAAAAATTCCTCCCGGTTCTCAAGGAGGGCAAAAATTAAGACTTAAAAATCGTGGTTTGCCTGGAGAAATACCCGGACACCAATACGTACTTTTGAAAATGATTACCCCACCGCCAACGACTGAAGAAGCAATAGAGTTCTACAAAAAAATGGCGCAAGTAATGCCTTTTAATCCACGTGACAAGATGGGGATCTAATCATGAAGCAAGACAATACACTAGTTGGCGTACTTATTGAAGAAACAACAACAATCTCATTCAGTGAAGTATGTCAAAAATATCATATACCTAAAAAATTATTACTTGAAATGGCAGAATATGGCTTATTTTCTTGCCAAACAATGAAAGCAGAGCATCTAAAATTAAATCAAAACGATTTACGTAAGATTGAATCCGCCTTCCGCTTACATCAAGATTTAGGAATTAATCTTCCAGGAGTAGCACTTGCATTAGAATTATTGGAAAAAATAGATCAATTAAATGAGGAACTTAATATTTTACGTAAACACTTTTGATTTATCCATCTTGACCTAAAGCCTGATCCTGCGGACAACCGCAGGACGGCAAGTAAGCAAAAAGCTACCTTCTTATGATCGAAAATTAGAAGCTTACTTTAGCGGAATTCAGATTATTCTATAAGGTGTCTTGTTTCGCAAGCTACAAAATCTGGAAATCATGTAAAAATTACTCAAGCAGATATTGATACATATTGTGATATGGTAATAAAATAGTACAAGGATACCTTTAAATTAAGTAAAACCTATGCGCCCTGTGTTTATAATTTTGATAGTCTCCTTGGTTGTTTTACAACATAAGCTATGGCTGGGCGATGGAAATTTAATTCAGTGGCATAATCTTGAAAAAAAATTGACAGCTCACGAACAAGAAAATAATAAGCTAGCAACACGTAATCGAACACTTGAAGCGGATATTAGAGAGTTAAAAAATGGTGATCAGGCTCTGGAAGAGCAAGCACGCTATGAATTTGGGATGATCAAAGGAACTGAAGTCTTTTATCAATTTATAGACTAGAAATAACAAACCACGAAGGAAGTATTGATCTTGGTCGAACGGACATAGGGGATGGTCATTACGATTAAAACAATCCCTATTACGCATTCAATAGTTCGAGATGCTCTGGGGGTCGCTTGTCCCAAAGGCTCAGTACAAATCCTCCTCCTCCGGAACCAGTAGGTTTTACAGCCAAGGCACCTTCTGCGATTAATCGATGCATATGTTGCTGCAAACTCTCGCTGATCAGTTTCCATTGATAAAAACAATCAGCAGCTTTATTAATTGCTTGCGCCAAAAAGGAAATTGCATCCACCCCTCCCTTCTCCAAAGCATTTCGAGCTTCTTCAACAGCCATAACCATTTGCTTATCAATTTGTTCGGCTAATACAAGATTTTTAGTCCATAAACTTTGTACCTGGTGAATACAATGAGAAGTAATTCCAATTTGTTTACATGAAGATAAAAAAAACTGAGGGTGAATTTTTTGTTGTAATGGAATAATTGTTCCTTCCCTAAAATAAAGCCCAACTTCCGTAGCAACACCTGCAACATCAAGTCCACTGCTTTTTCCGTGAAATAAATGCTCTAACTCCTTGGCAAAATCATTGCATTGACTCAGGTCTACCATGTTCTGCGCACAAAACCAACGACTCATCGCTACACAGAGTGCTGCTGAAGCACCCATCCCTACCCCCACAGGAATTGTGCTGTGTAAATGAAAATAACCACCTAATTCATTTAAAGAGCGCCCCAGTAATTGCATACCACGCTCCAACACACTCCAAAATAGAAGCTGCATATCGGCGCCACTGCTTCCCGTATAATTTGCTCCCAAAGAAGACGCACCAGCAGAATAACTTAAAGTTAATTTTTTTTCCTTGATTGGAAATACCAGAGCTGGATGCCCTCGTACTACAGCATGCTCACCTGCTAAAATCCATTTGCCAAAAGTTGTGGTTTCAAAATCAAAGAACATCATAATTGCCCAATAAATAATCACGTTTGAATTCACGTGCCAATTCTTCTTGGTCGGAACGATACAACAAATGGATGTTTGGTCCAGCATCCATAGTCACTATAGGACCATCATTTTTTTTATTCCAAAAGCTCTCTAGATTGTGTAGCAGATCAATACAGCTTTCTGTCATATATGAAAAAGGTTGTTCACAAGTACTAAACAAGCGATGCATATCTTGAAATTCACGCCAGCAGATTTGATAAGCTGCAGTCCAGTCTTTGCTCATGAATGCATCTAATAATAGTTTTAAGTTTTCCTTTGCCCTTTGGCTACGGGTTCCGTAAAAGGGACTACTTTTTACTCGTTGATGTGCTTCGCTTGAAGGAACTTCTTTCTTTTTATTACTAATCACAACACCTTGATAGATTAACTCCTCATAGGGTAAATCTACTCCTTTAACTTCATTTTCATCCCATAAAGCCCATGGAGAATAAAAAGACCTGCACGATGATCCTGATCCCAGACGGCTTAACTGTGCCTGCTCCTCAACAGAAGGCATGGGTTTATTTGTTAATTCACTCAAAGCAATTACAGCGCATCGAGTTAATGCAGCGAAACTTGATGCAGAACTAGCCATCCCACTACTGTGAGGAAAATTATTACAGGACTGCACTAAAAAACCACCCTCATACCCAAAATATGTTTTTACTCGGGAGAGATGGTTCAGAAATCTTTTTTGCGCTTCGGAAGAAAGAACAAAATTTTCGATTCCGGCAGGTACAATAAGCGGCTCCCAAATATCTTTTTTTGAACTCATTTTTTCCAGTCTTACTGTACTTTTAAGCTCATTTAAAGTATAGGATAACGAAGGGTTATCAGGACTATTTGAGTTATCATCCTTTTTCCCCATATATTTGATCAAAGCAATATTAGCTGGGGCATGGGCTAGCCAATACATAATTTCTCCTTGGGATCCATAAGTTATTTCAATGTCGCCTGGCTAAACAAAACCCCGAGGATTCCATCATAGGTTTCCCAGTTTACGTTTTCTTCCTGGGCTACTTTTCTTATAAATTTCGGAGCTACGTATAAAAATTTATTAATTATTATATTGTACGTAATTTTGAATTAGCCAATTGAGCCGTAGGTGTACCAGGATAAGCTCTCTCCACTTGTTGCAGGAATTTCCTGGCCTCCTGCTTATCACCTTGTGCAGCATAAGCATAGCCAACCTTTAACATGCTTGCAGCAGATTTACTTGAGGTGGGAAATTGTTGTAAAACCACATTAAAATGCTCTATAGATTTTGGATAATCTTTTTTGACCAAATAAAGCTCACCTAGCCAATATTGTGCATTAGCAGTATAACCACCCGTGGGATATTTTTGAACAAATACATTCATCGCATTTAAAGCATCATCATACCGTTTGCTTTTTACTAATTCATAAGCGGCTAAATAGCTAATTTGCTCATCTGCAGGATTTACTCTAGAGGTAGTAGTTGTTGATACTGGAACTGGTGTAGGAATAACCGATTTACTTGCCTGAACATTAGATGCAGGTACATTTGCTTTAGTTGAAGTTTCTTTTGAACCAGCAGAAAGATCTAAAGCAGGGTTACTGGGTGAAGATTTAGCAGAATTACTTCCACTTAAGCGTGCATCTAAGTCTTTATAAAAAGCAACTTGTTGTTGCTGTAATAACTTTAAATCATGGGCTTGTACTTCTAATTGACCACGCAACTCTTGTATTTCTTGTTGCAAGCTTTGGATTTTGTCAATCAGCTTGGCATTATCGGTAATGTTATTACTTGAACTATTTGCTTGATCATCTTTAGCAAGCGCGGGCTCATCATCGATTTGGAAATTATCAATTGTATAACTCTCGTTTCGAGCTACATCAAACTGACCACTTTCAATTTTTGGTTCATTGTACTTAGGGCCATAAGCAGGTGTTTCATACGCCTGCTGGCCCTCAATGATTGCAAAATTATCACTATCATCAACAACAGGTGCTTCTGACCAACAGGCCAGAGGAAGCATCAATATAAAACCTGTAGCGATAATGTGTTTTTTGCAATTTATCATCTTGTTGCCTCATAAGTAAATTCTACACGTCGATTTTGTGCATGTGACGCTTGATCATGTCCTAAATTAATTGGACGCTCTTTACCATAGCTTACAACACGGATTTGTTGTCTGTTAACACCAGCCATACGTAAAATATCAGCTACAGTATTTGCACGTCGCTCGCCAAGAGCTACGTTGTATTCACGGCTACCACGCTCATCTGTATGTCCTGCTAATAACACACGCGCACCAGGATGCGTCTTTAAGTATTCTGCCTGAGCATTAACCGATGGTAAATATTTGGGAGCCAAATTACTATCATCGTAAGAGAACAAATACAATTGATTATGAGGTGCCTTGGTTGTATAAGACTCACCTGGTTCTTGACCAGAAAAATGAGTGAATTGTCCTAGGCCTTGGGCCTCAGCTTCACTCACGCCTACCCCTCCTTCAGCACTACCTGGTGTCTTAGAACAAGCTACAACGAAAACAGCACCCGCCACAAGCAGACCTAATTTACCTAATGATCCGGCTTTCATCCTCAATCTCCTTTGTACTTTTTATTATTAATAAACTTCGAAATACCCATGTAGGGTTCATGGGGGCACATTGTACAATTCTTTTTATTTTTTGGCTACAGTACTATTAATCGTCGCAAGTCCTCAAATCAAAGATCGGGGCCAAGCTGTTTATAAGTTTTCTTGGTCCCATTTTATTGCACGTAAAGCTTCGTTTTAATTAAGTCAATTCACAGGAAGACATCCTCTAGTGTTCGATATGAGATACCATAAAATGAGTCAGGTTCGCAGTAAACTGTTGAGCCGCTTTATTTGCAGCGATCACTCCCCCATAGGGTGTATCACTGGGACACGGGATCCGTAAATTAATAATTTTTGAAGCTAAGACGTTATTATCACTAACATGAGTTAAAACAACTTTGGCTGAAAACTCAAGAACGCTTGGTTTTTTAAGAAAGTTTTGTTGCAGAGAAAGTAATTGAGTATCTAATCGATAAGTTGCACCTAAGGTATACGCATTAGAAGTAACCGCTTCAAAAAGATTTGTCCGTTGTAAGCTTTGCAGAATTAAAGGGTAAAGCATATCTGCAGGTGGATTTGTCCATGCATTTTTTGCAAAAGGCTCCAGCGCATATGGTTTTTTAATATAAAGCATTTGTTCTGTTTGATACCCCGCAGCAGCATCAGGTGTCGTAACCAACAAAGTAATGGGCATCGGTTTTTTAGCCAACTGTTTTATACTGTATGCACTGAGTTGATATTGATTTTTTACAGAAATTTTAACTGGCGAGCATGCACAAAGTATTGCTGTGCTTAAACTCGCAAGAAATGCAGTCAACTTACTCATCTTTTATTCTCCAGGCCCAGGTTTTGGTGGCTTAGTTCCACGAATAACCACAGCAGGGTTTTGACGCATTTCACTACTCACCTTTTCCAAATTTGCAGAAATTGTGTTCAATCGTCGTAATAAGATTACAGCAGGTGGCAGCGCCTCCTCGGAAATTTTATCAATCGCATTTTTCCCTGTACCCATAGTTTTTGATACACTGCTCCCGGCTTTACTCAAACTTTCCGCCATAGTATTAAATTTAGATATCCCCACTCGTAATTCCTCAAGCATGTGCGGGAAATCACGACTTGTCTTGGCAAGATTATCCATTAAAATATTAAGATTCTTGCCATTACGTGCAAGATCTTTAGAAAAATGATCAACATTAGTTAAGATATGGCGTATATGTTTCGCATTTTTCTCATTAAATATACGTTTTGCTTCATCACTTACAACACCTATATCTTCAGAAACCTTTTTTAGAATACTATCCAATTGATTAAATACAGAAGGTTTTGAAGGAATAACAGGATATGGCTCATCCGGCATTTGAGGAATTGGGGTCAGATCAGAAGTACTTGCGCTCAAACCAATATAAGTGATACCAGTAATTCCTTGTGAATTTAATGTGGCATAAGTACTGGTTGTAACAGGTGTTCCCTCTTCGATATTCAACAAAATTTCAACTTGTCTCGGATCATTTTGATTCAATTTTATTTCTTTTACATAACCAACTTGTACACCATTATATTTCACAGGAGCGTCCTGAGTCAGACCAGTTGCCGCTTCATGCATATAAACGGTGTATGTAATGTATTTTTTTTGATTAAAACCAACAGACAACCACAACATTGTAGCTACCAATCCTACCAGTAATATAAGTACGACTACACCTACTATGGTGTAATTGGTTTTAGCTTCCAAGTATTCTGTCTCCAGTTACATTTTACTAAAATAACCCGCAATTATGTTATTCTTATTCTTCATTAAATCATCAATCGGCTCGACACTTAAGATTTTTCCGTCACCGATAAAGGCTACTCGATCTGTAGTTCGTTTTAAAGATTCTATATCATGACTCACCATAACTATAGTGAGCTTTAAAGAATCTCTTAAAAAAACAATCAGCTCATCAAAAAGTCTTGCACTTAGTGGATCTAAACCTGTAGTTGGCTCATCTAAAAATAACAACTCCGGATCCATTGCAATTGCACGTGCTGCAGCGGCCCTTCTTTGCATTCCACCACTCAATTCTGAGGGTAATTTACCTGCAGCTTCTTTGGGTAAGCCAACTAAAACGACTTTGAGCAAGGCCAGTTCATACATAAACTCATGATCCAGATTAGTAAATTCTCGCATAGGAAACATGATATTTTCCAATACATTCATTGATGAAAATAATGCACTATGCTGAAAAAGCATTCCCCATCGCCGACGAAGCAAAAACGATTGCTCTGCATCAAGATTACTAATGTTTTGGCCAAATATTTTAATACAACCTGCCGTAGGCTTTAGTAACATCAGTAAACTACGTAATATCGTTGTTTTTCCACTCCCTGAGCCACCAATAATAGCTAAAATTTCCCCTTTTTCTACGGTCAAATTCACATCACTATGCACCCATTGACCTCCAAGACAATTCTTTAGCCCTTTAATTTCGATAATGGGTTCGCTCATCTATAAATGCATCCGACTATAAATGACTGAATAAATTGCATCAGCAATAATAATTAGAAATAGTGCTTGTACTACACTTCTGGTAGTTTGGCTGCCAATATTTTTTTCCGTACCTGCTTCTACTCTAAACCCCTGATAACAACCAACCAAGCTTATTAACAATGCAAACGCGGGTGCTTTATAAAGACCTAAATTTAACTGCGGGATCCCAACAGAGTCTCTTAATCGTTGTAAAAAATCAACAAAACTAATTCCCAGCATGTTATTGGACATGATCATTGCGCCTAAAATACTAAAAACATCAGACCAAAAAATCAATAAAGGAAACGAAATCAATAGCCCTAGAACTTTAGGGAGCACTAATAATTCAGTAGGAGAAAGCCCCATCGTCAATAACGCATCAACTTCTTCATTTAGTTTCATACTGCCAATTTGTGCGGTAAATGCGGAACTAGTACGTCCAGCAACAATAACTGCTGTCATTAACGGTGCAAATTCACGAAAAATAGCCATACCTGATAAATAGGCAATAAAGCTGTTGGCACCATATGTTTGCAATTGCAATCCCATTTGATAAGCCAAAACCACCCCAATTAGAAAAGAAAGCAAAGCAAGAATAGGTAATGCGGTCACGCCTGTAGCGTGAATATTTGAAATGATACTGGGTATTTGAAAGCGGCGCCAATTACCAAATGCATTAAATATTTTAGTGGTCAAATCACCAACTAAAGCAAGAAGGCCATCTACTTGACGAAATTTGCTCTCTGATTCCTTCCCCAATTGATAAAATACATTTTCTTTAGGAGGAGAAGGAATTTGATAACCTAATATGTCTTTTTTTGATTTAATTAAATTGACAAGTTGCTGTTGTGTTTCGGTAAAATCAGACAGTTCTACCTGATTTTTTCGTTGTTCCAGCATGTCAATATATTTAATGAGAGCCAACGCTCCTGCACTATCAAAATAACTGACACCTTCGCCGCTAATAATCACTTTTTGGGTTTTGGGCAGTTCATCCACATTCAACCGAACTAATAAATTTTCAATTTTTAAAACAGACCAGGCACCTGTACAGTGAAATCTGGCAAGTTCCTTATCGTAAGTGATTTGCGCGCTATTTTGTACCATAGTCTTGTGTATTGAAAAATAACCTCCAGAATAATATTAATATTCTGGAAGAAGAACAAAAACAATAGAATATGGTAACACAATAACAAGATATTCGGATAGAGTAAAAAAATAGTCTGAGTACAAACAAACCTCAAACTATTTATTTCTTGTAAACGATTAAATAGTTGCTTTTACGGAACCAATTGCATTACTTAGGTCGTTAATTTTGTGTCCTCCGTCAGTTGTTGCAGGTTTAAACATCGATAATTCATGCACACGGAGCGAGGAACCCGCGCGATCAAGTCCGGAATTTATAAGTTCAACCAGATCGTCTAAGAATTTCTCCCACCAACCACGGTATGCCCGTAATGTTTTTATACTGTCATTATCGTCATTTAGAATTTTTTGGCTATTTAATTTAAAAGTATCTAATTGTCCATCCCGAATGTACTGATTAACCAATAGCGCTATCTGAGTATGAATGTTTGCGGCAGCTTTTGCAGCTTCTCGATATTTCGCCTCTCCTTCTTGATTCTTCTTCTTATGATACTCTTTAGCTTTCGTGTCATATTTTGTGTACTTTGTATGAAGTGTTCTTAATTTTTCCTTAACCTCAGTGAGCTGAGAATTTCTCTGTCTTCTACTTTTCTGATCAACATGCTTATCGTGATACTGCATTTCCATATCCTGCTTTTTACTCCCAGTGACATGCATGGGTTTTGGTTTATCAAAGGATAAACTTTGTTTTGTTACTGGCTGAAATAATCCCTCACTCCTAAGTTTAGTTTGAGTAAGAAGAGTACTTTTCGTAACAGAAAGCTCATCTAAAACACATTCTTCTGGTAATAACTCACTAGTGTCCTTTTTTTCTGGTTCATGAACTCTTGGCGATGATTCAATTGGAGTTACTGGAAAAAATCGTGCATTCAATTCTTCCGTTAATTCCCGAATCTGTAAATCTAACCCACTAATAGCTTTGCTATGATATGGCGTTAAATTAGTAGCAGACTGAGGAACTCGCTTTTTTTTCTCTTCATATCTTCTTGAAATTTGTGTTAACTCTATAGCATTTTTACATTTTTTCAATTGTTCAATGTATGTATTTCTCATGCCCAAGGCAGCTTCATAAGCTTTTTTTTCTTTAGCATTTTTTCCCATGACACCTCCTTACAAATAAAATCCAAATTATATCGCTCTCAATTTACACTTCATGCCAAAAAAATACCAGGAAATTTAAATTAAAAAACAATATTCTGTACAAAAAAAACTATTCGATTACCAATAAATCATAAAAAACAAACCATTATTGCGTAACAAATGAAATGGCTTTAGCCACATTAACGATTTATAAATTTATAAATAAAGCGGATAAAGAAATTGATGATGATGAATTTAACATCATTTATTGGATTGAATATTCCTATACAGATAACCTACGCACTTTAATCATGCAGAGACGTCTCATACAAATAAAATAAAATTCATATAATACCTATGATTTTCAGGTAGTTTGCTTCTCTATTTTATGATAAAATTGTTTTCATTTTTTTCAAGAAACTAAAAATCAGGTATGCAAGAAAATTACAGCCAATTTGAACAACGCAAACATGGCATTACAAAACTTGCGTCAATGCCGGCTACTCAAAGGAGAAAGCATGCCTTTATCTTCTAACACTGATGAGCTATTCCGTGGATTTTCCAAGCTCTCTCGTGAAGAACGCTTTAACCGCTTGTTAGCTCTAGGAGCAATAACTCCTGAGGATATTTCTTTTCTTAAAAACGGCGGCATAAAAGATTTAAATTTAGCTGATAAACTGATTGAAAACGTAATCGGTTATTTTCAGCTTCCTTTAGGTGTAGCAACCAATTTCAATATTAATGGCCAAGACTATGTTATTCCAATGGCTGTTGAAGAAACATCCATCATTGCAGCCTTATCCAAATCTGCTAAATGGATTAGACAATGCGGTGAAATAAAGACCTGGGTTCAGGGCGAATGCATTTTAGGTCAAATTCAATTGGCAAAAGTAAAAGATTTCTCTAAATTTTCTCAGATTTTTCATGAAAACCGAACCCATCTGATTAATAGAGCCAATAAAGATGTTGCAGATAACATGGTAAAACGCGGCGGCGGCGTCATGGATTTGCAATTAAGACAGCTCAAAAGAGAAGATAGTCAAGACATGGCCGTGATTCATTTGACCATGAATAGCTGTGACGCCATGGGAGCCAATATTATTAATCAGGTTCTTGAATACTTAAAAACACCTATAGAGCAGTTAACTGGTGAAGAAGTAACCATGTGTATTTTGTCGAATCTAAATGATCAAAAGCTAACAACAGCACGAGTTATAATACATACGATTGATCCTGAGCTTGGCCAAAAACTACAAGAAGCATCACTCTTTGCCGAAATGGATCCTTATCGAGCCGCTACTCATAACAAAGGGGTAATGAATGGCATTGATCCTGTTTTAATCGCTACTGGAAATGACTGGCGCGCAGTTGAAGCAGGGGTACATGCCTATGCCGCCCGCGATGGAAAGTATCAAGCAATAACACGTTGGCGCTATCACGATGGAATACTCACAGGACAACTTACTGCTCCAATTATTGTAGGAACTATAGGTGGTGTTACCTCATTGCACCCTACTGCAAAAATGTGTTTACGGATGATGAATATTACTTCAGCGAATCAATTAGCTCAAGTCATTGCTGCAGTGGGCTTGGTGCAAAATTTGGGTGCAATTAAAGCATTATGTACCGAAGGCATTATTCAGGGCCATATGAAATTACATATTGATAATCTTCTTTTGGCAGCAGGCGCCAATGAAAATGAAATACCGGTACTTAAAGAGCATTTGCAAAAATGGTTGGATTTACATAAAAGAATTAGTCTTAATAATGCTCATGATTTATTAGCTAAAATCAGACAAACACCGATTGCTGTATGAAATGGTCAATACCGGCAAAAACCTTTTTACTGGGTGAGTACGCTGCTTTAGCTGAGGCTTCTGCACTTCTTCTCATAACTGCTCCCTGTTTTGAGCTTACATTAACAACACAAGAAAAGTTAGCTGAAATCCACCCTGAATCTCCCGCTGGACTTTGGTGGCTGCAACAAAACTCAAAGCAAGGTCTTTTATGGCATGATCCATATGCAGGCCGAGGAGGATTAGGGGCCTCCAGTGCACAATTCTTGGCAAGCTATTTAGCGGGTTGTTTCATAAATAACACTACGCCTGATTTAAATAAAATGCTAAGCGCTTATTATGAATCATCATGGTTTGGAAAAGGTTTGAGGCCTAGTGGATATGATATAATAGCACAGTCACAGCAAGGATGTGTGTACATTAATAAACAACAAAAAATGATAAAGTCTTATATTTGGCCTTTTCAAGATTTATCGTTTTTTCTCATCCATACAGGGATGAAACTTGCCACACACCATCATTTACTAGACTCCACCCTTCCTGATCAGATTGATTATTTATCCTTTTTAGTAGATGAAGCAAAACAAGCATTCGAGCAGATTGACTCTCAAAAATTGATTACAGCCATAAATAGCTATCATCAAAAATTAACCGAGTTAAATTTGGTAGCAGAACACAGTTTAAAATTTATTAGTGAGTTTAAAAAATATCCAGAAATATTGGCAATAAAAGGTTGCGGTGCTTTAGGTGCAGATGTTTTACTGCTTGTCACTTCAGCAGAAAAAGCTCAAATCCTCGCTGATAAACTAAAAATACAGAACTGGACTATTCTGGCTACAGAAAAAAATATTTATTTTCAAACCCAATTAACTCTGGAATCTTCTTTTTTATAGAGCATCAATTTGTACAAAAAAATATTTATGTCCTTAAAAATAGCAAAAATAGTAGAAACATCATAAAAAGACTTGAAATTCTGTGCTAATCCGGTATTATTCCAGCCTCTTTAGGGCCGTTAGCTCAGGTGGTAGAGCAGGAGGCTTTTAACCTCTGTGTCATAGGTTCGAATCCTATACGGCCCACCAGTTTTAGAGTACACTTTTAAAAAATATTTTGTCTGC
>NZ_LNZA01000001.1:0-765009 GCF_001468035.1 Legionella tucsonensis | reverse complement strand
TTAGCTCAGGTGGTAGAGCAGGAGGCTTTTAACCTCTGTGTCATAGGTTCGAATCCTATACGGCCCACCATTCTGGTAACTAATCTCCAATATCAACCAGAAGAAAATGACAAAATATTAAATCCACACCCCATTGCGCTCGTAGCTCAGCTGGATAGAGTACTTGGCTTCGAACCAAGGTGTCGGGGGTTCGAGTCCCTCCGAGCGCGCCATTTAAAATCTTACACAACAATAGGCTGTTTAGGATGTGCATTTTTTAAATGATTCGCTATGATGTAGACAGTACGAGGAAAGACAGCGGATGTCCTTATAAGGATTATTTGAACGCATTAAGGATGATGCACTACCACATGGATGTGGTCTGTCTCCTCGGAACACTATAAATCAAAAGATAATTGCCTCATTTCATCAAGCTTTTCTTGTTTTAATTTAATTCCTACACCTAGAAGCCGTACCGGCAGACGTTTTCGCAAATAACCTTCTTGGATTAATCTACATACCACGTGCAACTCAAGGTGATTAATAACCTGCTCTACGGTAGTTTGTTGAAAATCATTAAATTTCAATTTTACAAAAACAGTATGAATGCCTGAAATCTCACCAGCACGCCGGATGCGTCCTTCAAGCCGGGTAATTAATTCGGGCAAGGCAGCCAGGCAGGCCTCAATATCAGGCAAATCATTTAAATAAGTCTCTTCCACACTAATTGATTTACGAATACGCTCTGGGTTAACTGGACGATTATCAATACCGCGAGCTAACTCATAAAGCCGTTGCCCCATAGTCCCAAATTCATGATACAGATATTCTTGTGAATACTGCTGCACATCAGCGCAGGTTTTAATGTTGTAGGTGTTTAATTTTTCCTCCATCTTAGGACCTACCCCAAATAATTTACGCACGGGTAAATTAAGCATAAACGCCGCAATCTCATGGGGCTTAATCACCATTTGTCCATTAGACTTATGCCAATCACTAGCGATTTTGGCTAAACTCTTATTTGGAGCAATACCCGCACTGGCTGTAAGCTTGCGCGTCTGAAAAATGCGCTCGCGTATCTCTTGTGCCATCCAAGTAGCACTTCCCTTACAATTAGGCGAATGCGTCACATCAAGATAGGCCTCATCTAAGGATAAAGGCTCTATTAAATCGGTATAGTCCGCAAATATCTCCCGTACGTAGTAGCTTTCTTGTTGGTAGACGTCCATCCGACCAGGACGCACAATAAGATGTCGGCAAAGTTTTAGTGCCTGTGCGGTCGACATCGCAGAGCGCACTCCAAATTGTCTTGCTACATAATTACTGGTTGAAATAACGCCTCGTTGGGAGGCAAGCCCACCTACCGCCATAGGCTTATTGGCAAGCTCGGGGAAATCGCGCATTTCAATGGCTGCATAAAAACAATCCATATCAATATGAATGATTTTACGTAAGCCCTCCTGCTCGTCTTTTTCTTTTTCAGCATCCATGCTAATAAAAACCCACTTTAGGGACATCACTCCGGCGCGTGGTGTAGACAAGCGATTTAAGTTCAGCGCGCATACCCCAAGGCTTAGAATAACCTTCAGCAGCTAAGCGAAGGGTACTTCTCCCGTATTTTTGATTCACTTTATCCAATACACTCACCAAGCATTCCGTATGTTCTAGCTCTTCATCCGTAGGTTGGTGAAACGTATCCAATTGGCGTGGGTCTTTGGGTATTAAATCTTCTAAACAGACCCCGACTTTTTTATAAAAATAGCCTTGCTTAAAAATACGTCGCAAACACCGTTTAGCAATGTGGGTGATTAACAGCAAATCATCGGTAGCATTCACTAAGCGAAATTCCATGGCTTGAAAATGTTGTGCCAAATCCTGGCGGAAACGATTGGTGTGTACAAAGACGTACAGACGTTGTACTACTAATCCTTGAGCACGCATTTTCTCCACTGCACGCGCACAATGGCCACTCACTGATTGCGCAACACTACTAAATTCAGTTTGCATCTGGCCAAAACTTTTTGAAGACATGATACTTTGTTTAGGCTCCACCTCCTCTAGTCCACCGCAAGCTATGCCTTGAAGCTCCATCGCGGTTCGCATGAGTACCACATTAAAACTTTTTTTCACTTGATGCGGATTGTGAATGGCCAAGTCATAAGCGGTATAAATTCTTCGCGCCAACAATTTTTTTTCCCATTGACGCCCTACTCCCCAAATATCCCCCACGGCGATTTGTTTTAATAGATTTTCACGTTGTGCCGTGATATTAAATACTGGAATTTTGAACACCTTTTTACAACAATGATTAGCGAGTTTTGCAAGCGTTTTAGTCGGCCCAATACCAATGGAGGTAGGAATGCCGGTGTGTTTTAAAATTTTCTTCTGCAGCATCGCGCAAAAGGAGTCATGCAATTCAGCAGGCATGCTGCTTAAATCCAAGAACGCTTCATCAATGGAGTAGATTTCTACATGCGGCCAACTCTCCTCAATCGTACACGTCACCCGATGACTGATGTTGCCATATAAGGTGTAATTGGATGAAAAGGCCTTAACCCCATGCTGGATATATAAGCCTTTTATCTTAAAATAGGGTTCTCCCATGGCAATGCCTAGAGCTTTTGCTTCATTGGAACGTGCAATACAACAGCCATCATTATTGGAGAGCACCACAATGGGTGTAGTGCGCAAATCGGGTCGAAAAAAGCGCTCGCAACTGGCGTAGAAATTATTACAATCAATAAGGGCAAACATATTAAATTGTCTCATGAAGGACTAAAGTAACCACACCCCAAATAACCATCTCACAATCTTGCGTAATGTCGATGGGTTTGAACTTGGGATTCGCTGGAAGCAGTTGCACTCTGTCCTGCCTTTTAGACAAGCGCTTTACCGTCAGCTCCCCGTTGACTGCGGCAATTACAATATGTCCATCAGCCACCTCAATACTTCTATCCACGAGTAACCAGTCACCTGAAAAAATGCCCGCCTCAATCATGGAGTCACCGGTGGCTTGCAACACAAAGGTCGCTGAAGGATGTCGAATAAATTTAGTATTTAAATCCAGATACCCCTCGATATAATCATCTACAGGGGATGGAAAACCCGCCTGAACTTTACTGGAAAATACTGGCAATTGATAATTAGGGCCGTCTTTTAACCGTTCAAACTCAGCCAGTACCGATACCGGTACGCGAATCGCTTTAGTTACCTCCCCTTTTGGACGCCCCGCCCCTACTCTTTTTCCACCGCGTGGTGACATAATAAACTCTTATTTTTGATTTTAGTACAGATATCATAGACAGGGAAAATTAAGCTGTAAAGCAGGCCTAAGCAACACATCAAGGGAAAATACCTTAAGTCTTCAAGAATATTAGAAAAAAAAATTTTACCTTGAGAGTTAGGGAAAGAGCTATCGATAGTATTAAAAATTAATTTTAACTTTTAACTAGGGAGTAGTATTTACAGATATACATACACTTTTAGTTTAATTAAACATAAAAAATAAACCAATCACTTGTGTTGCTCATGTACTAATTAAGCTAATATATCATTGTTTTTGCAGCACATTAACAGAATAAGTTCTTCAAATGCCATCCACCACAATATAATTTCCAATTTCCAAATTGGAAATCGGAAACCATCCTGCTATAATTCTACTAAAACAGACTGGAGTTTTTCATGCTTAAAGGGCAAGACATAGCTATTCTAATTAAATTGCTTTTAAAAAATAATACTAAAGAAAAAATTGAGTTTAAAAGCATCGCTCATGAGCTTTATATCAGTCAATCTGAAGTGACAAAAAGTATTAAAAGGCTTGAAACTACGAAGCTTATAACGCGTTATTCGGATGATAGCATTGAATTACATAAGCACGAGCTTATGGAGTTTTTTGTCCATAGTGTGAAGTATCATTTTCCAGCGGAAATTAATATAGCAACACGTGGCATGCCAGCGGTCTATAGCTCTCCTTATTTTAAAAAATTAATCATGAGCGAAGAATCCTATGTATGGCCCTATATTAATGGTGATACAAAAGGTCTTGCCCTAACCCCTATATACAAAGCATTACCTAATGCTTTGGATAGATGCCCTGATGAGAATTTTTATGCCATTATTAGTGCACTTGATCTGATTCGATTAGGTGGGAAACGAGAAAATAAAATTGCAAAAGAATTATTGGAACAATTTATATGGAATCAATAAGAGTTAAACAAAACAATGAAGCACTTTATAAGGCAGCAACCCTTTTAAAAGATCTAAATGAACAAGTTGTTTATGTCGGTGGCAGGATCGTTGGGCTATTAATCACTGATTTAGTAGAAGATGATGTACGACCAACCTATGATATTGATGTCGCTCTGGATTTAGGAAGAACTGATATTGTTGCCCATTATTCTTTACAGAAAAAACTGGAAAGCTTAGGTTTTAAGCCGGATGGAAATGTCAATTGCAGATATGTGTTAGATGATTTTATGATTGATGTCATGTACACCGATGGTGTTTTACAAGGAATCAATTCAAATTGGTATCAAGCAGGCTTTGACAATGCAATTGAGATTCAAATTAAAGACAAAAAAATCAAAATACTCAGTGCTGTCTATTTCATTGCTACAAAACTTGAGGCGTTTACTGATAGAGCATATATGAATAATGATTATTGGGATTGCAAGGATTTAGAAGATATCATCAATGTTATTAATGGCAGGCCTGAATTATTAGTAGAAATAATGGATTCACCAAAAGATGTTGTCCAATTTATTTCAGGATACTTTAAAAAGCTCATTGAAGATCCTAAATGGTTAGAAGCGATAAAAGCAATCGCTCGACTTGAACGCTCTAGAAATATTGTTTTGGGGGCAATGGAAAAAATTAGCGCCTTGTAAACTGAATATTCAAAATCTACGATTGGTTTTATTTACAACAAAAAGTTTAATTTTATTCTGTGACCAAAACGTGTCTCAACTGTGGCGGCACTCCGCTGTAATAGGCAGTTTCTGGTGAGTTTGACGCTTCTCAATGTATTGATTTATAACGAATTTAAAACTAGAGCATCAGGCTTCGAACCAAGGTTCCTGGGGTTCGAGTCCCTCCAAGCGCGCGCCAATCAATCGTTATAAATCAAGAGGTTACGTTAATTTTCAAGGGTTCAAAAAAAGGGCTCTTTTCCATTTAAGAGGGCAGCTATAATCATGCGATGAAAGCCTTCTGTTATTCCATTAGATTTACTAAATTTTCAATACCAGCTCGTTTAAGAGCTTTTAACCAGCATGATTGGTGTTTTGCCTTGGTAGGTAAAAACAAACCTGGGGTGAGTTCCATACCTGGACTGTAGAACTTCAATAGCATTGTCATTAAGCGAAACAGAAATAGCTTTTTTTGTCTTTGCTTGATCAGGGTGCACGCAAGCGTGTCGTCTAATCATGTCAACATCTTTCCATTCTTAGTAAAAAATACTTATTATTTAATAGTTATCCCAATAGTAGTATATAATTTAAATACTCTATCAATAAAAGAGGTTCAATGCCATGGGTAAAGATCTATATGTATTGAAAAAGATGTCTCTATATCATGGTAAATTATCACGCGATGACTCAGAAGAACTTTTACAGGGTAAACCAAATGGTTCATTTTTAATTCGCGACTCTTCTATTAAAGACCATCATGTCATTACCTATGTAGAGGATGATCAAATTGAACATCAACTTATTTTTCTAGAAGGTCAAGGAAACGAATACAGTCAGTCTAGTATTAATGATCAAGCGATTCGTGTGGATAATATAAAAAATTATTTGGATAGAAACGAAGCACTATATAGCAATCCAATTGAACGAGAATCATTTAAAAATAAAATGGGACCTAGAAAAAAAGATGAATCTCCAGATGAAACTCCCAAGGATAGCTTTCGTCCTTAAAACATTCGGCCAAGAGGATATGTTTTGATGAATAAAGTCCATATACGATGCAAAACCTTTCGCATTTCACTAGGGGTGTGATGCGTTTTAAGCATGTAGAGAGTGTACGAATCTATTTTCAGACATCTCCATTTTCTCCATCATGAATTAATTTATGATAAAGATTTGCTTTGTAAAAGAAAACCTTGATTATCCTATGCTTCATCAAATCTAGGCTGGGCTGTTTATTCGTTTTTAGTTTGTTAATTGTATCGATTAATTCTTCATAAAGAGCTATCGTCTGGGTTCCCCTTGCGGGCCAATTACATTAATGCTTGGTTATTAATTTCGGAGCAAGTAGGTTTGGTCATAAGCCAACTATTTTAAAGTTTTTTTATATATCTATTTTGGATGTATGGACTGTCACAGTTATGCCATTGTTAGAAGCGATAAAAGCAATCGCTCGGCTTGAACGCTCTAGAAATATTGTTTTGGGTGCAATAGAAAAAATTAGCGCCTTGTAAATTGAAATATTAAAATGCCAATCCAAAGCTTAAAAACATCTACTTTTTTTCGGGTTTGGAATTAAGAAAAAAAACCTTATAGCCTGATTCAGGAATAGCACACATTAAACTTAATTTAAAACAAAATGATTAATTTTTTTTGTTCATGGCTTTCATCAATTAAATAAAACTATGTCCGCTTTGAGTGTTCCATAGTGTGTTATAAAAACCGCCAGCATCGATTAGCTGTTTATGGTTACCCATTTCGATAATTTTACCATTGTCCATAACTAGAATATTATCCATAGATAAAATGGTCGATAACCTATGAGCTATCACGATAACCGTTCGGTTACTCATTGCAATATGTAATGATTCTTGGATTAGCTTTTCCGTTAAAGAATCAAGTGAACTCGTGGCTTCATCTAAGATCAAAATAGGCGCATCTTTTAAAATCGCTCTTGCAATCGCAATTCTTTGACATTGTCCGCCAGATAATTTAACCCCTCTTTCTCCAACATGGGTGTCATATCCTTGCGGTAAGTTGACAATAAATTCATGCGCATGGGCTTTTTTAGAAGCATTAACAACCTCCTCATAATTGGCACCAATTTTGCCATACAGTATGTTTTCATAAACGGTTCGATGAAACAAACTGGGGTGTTGAGGTATAAATGCTATGTTTTCGCGTAAACTTTGTTTATTTATTCATAAAGACGCATGATGAGTTGAACCAAGGTACTTTTTCCGGCTCCGCTGTATCCAACCAAACCGACTTTAGAGCCTCCCGGTATATGAGTGCTTAAGTCTTTAATAATATCATCAGATTTATACCCAAAACGAACATGCTCAATGATAATTTCTCCATGAGTTATGTTAAGGGAGGGTGCTTTTGGATTTGGTTTTTGATAATGCTCTGTAAAAATCGTATCAATGGCTTGTTGACATTGCCCTGCATGTTCCCCCACAACCAATAAGCTCTCGGTAAGAAACCAGATCTGATCAATCACTGTAATTGCTAATATAAAGATAAATACAAAATCTCCAACAGAAATTGTTCCTCTATTACCAAGAAAAAGCAGTAACAATATCGATGCCCCTTGTAAAATCCAAGCAAATCCACCAAGTAGCGACGCATTGAGCATGTTTTTAAATTGCATGGACTTATCATGTTCTACAGCACTGGCTGTTGTTTTTTCTAAATAGTGTGCTTCATAGCTCTCTCTGGCAAACAAAAGCATATTGAGCACGTTAGAAAAACAATCAACAATGTTTCCTATATTTTTTGCTCGTGCTTCAGCATAGGATTTGGCATAAGGTTTAATGCTGTGAGAACAATAATATGCTGTAGCAATAAAAGCGATCGAGATAACGAAAAAAATCAAGCTGAAATAAGGACTCACCAAACCAGCCATAGCGATAGAAAGAATAATGGTTAAACCTTGCCTGGATATATTAAACCAAGTATTAACAATATTCTGAATGTTACTTGCTAAATCGGAAATTTTTGCAGAAATTGAGCCACTTAAATGATCTTGAAAAAAAACATAGGATTGATCTCTTAAATATGCAGTAGTGGCAGCAATGATATCTGCCTTTATTTTTGGTATTGACCGCAAAACAATATAATTATAAAGACGCCATATAAAAGTAATGACAAATCCCAAGATAATCAGTAATAACGCAGGCTTTAAACTCACTTCAAGAAATTGTTTCTTTTGGGCATGAGCGACTGCATCTAAAAGAATTTTTAATACATAGGGCTGTAACACATTATGGATAGATGAATAGATACCCACAAGCAACATGGCAAAAAACCACCAACGATAGGGAGTCGCTATTTCGAAGAAAAAACTACGAAAATTTTGTGGTCTATTTACTTTTATTGACATTAAGATCCTATTTAAATCTTTATCTTAACCATTACAATGAGGAAAAATTACTGAGATTGGTTGTATAGTATAGCAGTTACTAATCAGAAGATTTAAGAGATGGGACAAAACATTATAAAAGAATATGTGCGATTGATTTTTCTATTCTTATTCTTAATGTTGTGAATAAGTCAAGTTGAAAAAAAATTTACTGTGACCAAAACGTGTTCCAACTGTGGCGGTACTACGCTGTAATAGGCAGTTTTTCTGTGAATTTGACGTTTCACAATGTATTGATTTATAACGAATTTAAAACTAGAGCATCCGGCTTCGAACCAAGGTTTCGGGGCTTCGAGTCCCTCTGAGCGCGCCATTTAATGGGCTCTTAGTCGATGCATTGGTATCATCAGCCACATTGTTTGCTGTCTCTTGCATGATTCTCTTTTTATAAATAAGGTTCTTCTGCCCCATATTGGGGCTTCTTATTTTTATCAACCAAACTTAATAACATAAATATATTAAACCATATGTAGAAACAGGGATGGCAAAGTGAGCAGGCTCCACTGATTGATACTTATTGTGCAGGCATAAAATCAAATGACTTAGAGGGTTTTAAAAGTTTTGATACGTCTCCCGAATAAACTTCACCATCTTCTACTGCAAGGCTCAATACTGGAGCACCGGAAGCGAAATTAACATTTTTTAGATCCACCCAAAAAGTGTTGGGATAAGTTGATGAATCAAAATAATAAATCATGTTTTTTTGATCGGAAATAGTGCGCCATAAAGTAGATGCGATATTCGGTTTCTTAGGATCTACTACCCCTAAAGGCACCGAAACTGAACGTATAACTCCTAATACCCCTGCAATAGCTTGATAAGTATAAGCTTGTTCTGGTACCCCCTGAATATATTTTCTATCTACTTGTTTTGGGATGGACTGAATCAAATATGAGGCTCTGGCAAATCTATCTGCAGCCCTATTAGTTCCAGGTAAAAATACTGAGCCATTAATTTCTTGCCAATATTCATTAATAGCTAATTGCTTGCTGTATATGGGGGAGTTAGTCATAACTTGATATTGGGAACCATGATGAATTACCAGCTCACCTTTAACATATTCAAGAATAGCAGAATCACCGCTTGAATCAGATAAAGACAAGTGAACTGTACTTGCTGTTCCATCAGGCAGGTTAGGCGCAATAATCTGGAAGGTTTTTTTTGACATCGCGTCTACTGCCTCATTGACGGTCGCAAAATTATCCAAAGCATACTGCCCCCAAAGACTGATTGATAAAGGAGGATGTCCTTCTTTAGCACTGCCGTAATCTGATTCAGCCAAATAAAGCATATTTATTACCAACCCACGTTCATTCATTCCATCTGCCGTTGCAAGATTATAAACAGAGGTAACTATTGACCCGTATTTTGACGTCCATTCCGGTGATTTAGGACCAGCCAATCCATTACGCTTTATACCTTTTGGAAATACCCAAATACTGGAATGCATGTTTTCCATCCAATCCATAGATCGACCAGTAATTACCAGATTATCAGAGCCTAAATATAAGGCTCGAGTGCATGCATTGCTTACTGACATCTGACTAAGTAATAACGCTGAGCATAGTAGTAAGGTTGTTTTTTTCAGGGAGCATTTTTTCATTATTCAATCCTTGAGTTTTTCTGCAACAATAATTATTGGTTATCTAAAGCAGGTTAGCAAGTAATCAAAAGTATGAAGCATTAGGCAACAAAGAAGTTGAGATACTGTGAATTAGATACATTGCCCATGATTATGATTATTGATGCATGGCAACATATGATTCAAGCTTAAAAACTCACCGTAACTTTAACACAGTGATTAGTTTATATTTACAGATATGCATGTACTTTCCGAATACCTTTTTTGCTACGATCCCCTGATTTTGACTTGGTATAATTACCCCATTAAGCCATACTTAATAAGGTGCTGTTCATATCAATATGAAATATAGAAAGGATGTCTCATGAAACTATCATTTTTAGGTGGTACAGGAACGGTTACCGGCTCAAAATACCTTTTAACATTAAATAATGGCAAAAAAATTCTGATTGATTGCGGCTTGTTTCAAGGTTACAAAGAACTCAGACTTAGAAACTGGGCTCTCCCCCCGTTTGATCCAAAAACAATTGATGTCGTACTTTTAACCCATGCCCATATTGATCATTCAGGTTATTTGCCTTTACTCGTTAAAAATGGGTTTAAAGGTGATATTTACTGTACTTTCGGAACAAAAGATTTGTGCTCTATTCTTTTACCTGATAGCGGTTATCTGCAAGAGCAAGAAGCCTATCTTGCTAATAAATATAGTTACTCCAAACATCATCCAGCCTTACCATTATATACAGTAGCAGATGCGGAGGCTGCGTTGAAACAATTTGTTCCTCAGAATTATGATACGGTTATTCCACTATTTGATGATATTTCTTTTCAACTTATTAGGGCAGGTCATATTATTGGTTCGGCGTATGTTCACCTTAATTGCCGTGACACGTCTATTTTATTTACCGGTGACATGGGCAGGGCACATGATCCGGTGATGCATAAACCTACTATTATCGAAGAAGTGGATTATCTGGTGATTGAGTCAACCTACGGGAACCGTCTTCACGAAAAAGAGGATCCAAAAGTTTTCTTAAAAAAAATCATTAATAAGACTGCTCATCTAGGCGGTTCGGTGATTATTCCGTCATTCGCAGTGGCACGCGCACAAAGCTTACTTCATTACATTGCAGTATTAAAAAAAGAACAATCTATTCCAGATATTCCGGTTTATTTAGATAGTCCAATGGCAATTAACGCTACTCAAATCATGCACAAACACAGGAGCGAGCTTCATTTATCTGAGAGTGAATGTATGGATTTATGCAATGCCGCGACTTATACCAGAACGCCGGAAGAATCAAAAGAGCTGGATCATAAAAAGTTTCCTAAAATTATTATCTCCGCTAGCGGCATGGCAATGGGAGGTAGGATATTATTTCATTTAAAAACCTATGCCCCTGATCATAGAAACACTATTCTTCTTGCTGGGTATCAAGCAGGTGGAACTCGTGGCGCGCGTATAGCTAATGGGGAAAAAGAAATTAAAATACACGGGCAAATGATCCCCATTCGAGCACAGATTGAAACGCTAGGTAATTTATCGGCACACGCCGATTATAATGAAATATTAGGTTGGCTAAAACATTTTCGCAAGCCGCCCAAAAAAACATTTATTACTCATGGTGAGCCCAATGCCTCACATTCGTTAAAAACAAAAATAGAACAACGGCTTGGATGGAGTTGTGTTGTTCCTGAATATCAGCAAACGGAGATATTAACATGAAAAGAGAAGTGGCTTTGACGATGAAAAGGTAAGATCATTATGAATATCTCAAGCGAGGAGAATCTTCTCTATATATGCCAATTGGTAACATTTGAGCTTCAGATCTTAATTTAATGATCAATCAATATATTCTGGATCCCCTGACAAATTATATCTGTTATATCAATTTGGTTACTCGCATGTGGCACGCTATTGCACGTGACTATACGTTCCGCTCCTGCTTCTTGCAATGCTCTATAAGAGTCATGTGCAAATATAGCATGCACACCGATACACATCGGCGGTTTCATTTTTTTTGTTTTAAGATGCTTAATAACTTCCATCATGGTATGAGCGGTTGAGATAATATCATCAACAAGCACTGGAGTATGACTACGATACGCTAGGGTGTCGAATGATTTAATTTCCACATCATCATCACCGCGACGAACTTTTTCTAATATCAAATATGGCGCATCAGCTACTTTAGCGATTCCCGAAACCCATTGCTCACTTTCACTATCTGGCCCAATCAAAACAGGATTATTAACGTTAGATTGAATCCATGATGAAATTAAATGCGCCGAGTGTAAAACATTATTAGGTATTGTATAGATTTCATTTAAATTCTGATATCGGTGTAGATGAGGATCTACGGTAATCAACCAATCAAAATGGTCTGACAACATTTTTGCAAAATATTCAGAAGTAATGCCCTCACCTGCATTAAACTGCTTATCCTGGCGCATATAAGCTAAGTAAGGTGCCGTCAAACCTATGCTTTTTGCTCCTATTTTCTTGGCAGTTTTTGCGGCGAATAATAAGGGTATAATCTTAGGATTTGGTCTATCAAGGCTATCCAATATAATCACACGCCTATCTTGCAGCACGTTATGGAAACACAGATAGGTTTCAGCATCAGGGAATTCACGATAAGTCATTTTACCAATATCTAACTCCAGTTTTTTAGCAACTCTTTCTAGCACTGGGTGATCAAAAAGACTGAAAATAATTGGTTTCATTTTGAGGTCTCTACTTGAACAACAGTTGATATTTGGTTGAGCAATGACAGCGCATAACGTAAAGCACCCCTCGACTCAGAATGAATTGTATATAGTGGTTGCCCCTTTTCCACCACCGTATTAATTGGTGTATGCAGAACAACCCCCGCCGCTTTGTCATGTGGAGCGCCCGCCAGCTTTGCGAGTCTGGATAAATTACGATTATCTATGTTAATTACCTTACCTCGATGTTCTGCTGTGATTGCTTGGGTATAAGCCGCTGTTGTCGGCTCTCGAAGGCCACCTTGAGCGTTACATATCGCTAGAAATTTTCTCCAGGCTTTCCCTGAGACTAGTAATTGAGTAGCTAATTTCATCCCTTGTCCGGTCGCGACTGACGGTGAAAATTCAAGTATCACTCCTGCCAGCATCAAAGCTCGTTTACGTAAATCTTGCGGTGCATTACTTTGATTTAGCAACACAGCAAGAACATCTTTGGCCTCAAGAGCAGGGCCAATACCTTGACCAACCGGCTGCAACCCATCCGTTTTAATAATACGTAACTGTACCCCCATAGCAGATCCTACTGCGTGAAATAAATGCTGCAATGACTCGAATGTATCAATAGAACGTATTTTTGCTGTTGGGCCAACGGGAATATCAATGACAATATGTGTTGAACCTGATGAAATTTTTTTAGAAAGAACAGAAGCAATTAACTGCCCCTCACTATCAACATCCATGGAGCGCTCTACTCGAATTAGAATATCATCAGCAGGACTCAATCCCACTGACCCGCCCCATACAATACACCCATTTTCCTGCTCTACTACGCGTTGCATTGCTTTTATGTCTAAATCTACTGGAGCCAGTGTCTCCATAGTATCTGCTGTACCAGCAGGAGAAGTAATCGCACGCGATGAAGTCTTTGGTATCATCATGCCAAATGCTGCCACAATAGCTACAACAATGGGTGTTGTACGGTTTCCAGGCAAACCACCAACACAATGTTTATCCACAACTATTTCCTGAGGCCAAGATAAGTTTGCACCTACTTGAATCATCGATTGGGTCAGATGGATAATTTCAGTTTCGTCCAAACGACCACCCGCGCAGGCAGTCAGAAATGTAGCAACTTGAATATCTGAATACCTTCCTTGAGCAATATCTTCGATAATTTGCATGACTTCAGTGGAATTTAATTTATGACCATATATTTTTGAGCGCACAAAGCTTAAAGATTGTAAGGGTTTCGGATGTGACAACTTAATTACATCACCCTCGCTAGCATTTAATAATTTCCACGCATAAATAGATAGTGAAGCTTGATGATGGCCTAATATATCATTATCGATATGATTTAATGTGGCAAGAATACTTTTATCACCCAGCGTCACACGAATTCGAGTATGCATCTCAAATCCTTCTGTTTGACAAACGAGGCAATCACGCTGCATATAAATGACTGACTCTTTATAAGTGTCTATACCGAGCCATTTCAAGGATAGAGAGTTATATACCGCTTCATTATTAAAAGCATTCATTATAGCCAGTCCCTGCCTGAATAATATTATGGTCGCTGTGAGTAAAATATTCCACTTGATACGCTTTATGTATCATTACCTTATCATAATGGGTTATCGTTATGATGAATAGGCTTTTAAAAAGCTTATCTTATTGTTGGTCGGTTATTCATGAAACAAGTAATCCTAATCAGTGGTATTCCAAATCTTCGACCATCTGGCGTGGGTTACGCTGGTCGCAGGTGTCCTTGCCATCTTCGTCGGTGCTGTGAACATCAAGGATTTCTTCTGGTTCGAAAAGGGAGTGTCACTTTCCATTCCAGAATCCAGGAAGCCCGATATCTTCCGCCGAGTCCGCGACTCTTTTAAAAGATCAAATGAACGAGTTGTTAATTGTGTGACGAAACACAGCTTAGTCCCCATTGATACCATGATATAGTTAATTAGCCAATTAGATGTTATAATCATTAACTGGTATATTTTAATTATACTCTCTATTATCTTCTTATTGCCTATCTAGGGAAATTCATTTTTATCCTGTAATTTCTTTTCATTACCTCATAGTCATTAGGAGCAATTAGCTATTTATATAGGATATCTATGAGCTACCAAACGTGCCATTATTGTTTAGAAATTAAAAATGATTTTTCCTTAAGAGGTAAATCTCGAGCTAAAAATGGAAAATTTCTTTGCTATCATCTCTGTCCATCATGCACCCAAAAACTAATTGGCATTAATAGTTTCTCTGATAAAGAAGGTCGTCAATTTTTTATAAACGCAGTAAAAGAAAACGCTCAAAAATTCCCCATATATGTTGATGAATAATTCATTTACCGTTAAAGAGTTAATACTTAATTAATTCACTCATGTAACGGAGTATCATCTACAAACAAAAAGCATAGCTGAACAAAAATGAAAAAGAGCTGCGCATTAATAAGTTCGAAA
Source organism: Legionella tucsonensis (assembly GCF_001468035.1). Taxonomy (GTDB): domain Bacteria; phylum Pseudomonadota; class Gammaproteobacteria; order Legionellales; family Legionellaceae; genus Legionella; species Legionella tucsonensis. The sequence continues at coordinate 749,946 of NZ_LNZA01000001.1, read as the reverse complement.
TTCCTTTTGTATCAGATGCGTTTTATATTAGTAATTAGACCATTGTAATTACCAAATTCCCTCTCCTGCTGGCTTAACATCCAAATAAAAAGAGAGTCTAAATTATTTCCCGAAGATTGTTTAATTTCAATGTCATCAAAATATATTCCTGCGGTATAAGTAAACATTTTTTCCCGATATGAAAGTGTGTAGGCGTATCATAAGTACGAGCGAAGAAAAAAAGAAAATAAAATGTTTACACAATCCTTTATTATATTATACATAAATAGGGTGGTTGAGGCGTTTAAACAACACATGCTAAAAATAAAATTGACATTTAACCTTAAAGAGTAGTAACCTAGTCTCAGCTTGAAAATGTCTATTTTATACTCTCCAAATCGTCGTTTTATTCATTTAATCCCTCGTTCGGTAGTTTTTAATTCTTGACCGGTTTCCGGCTAAATTCGCCTATACAGGCATTATAATAAACACTTAAGGATACTTATGTCTAAAACAGTAAACGGAGTCGTTAAATGGTTTAACGAATCCAAAGGATTTGGTTTTATTGAGCAAGAAGCCGGGCCGGATGTATTTGCTCACTTTAAAGAAATTTTAAGCTCTGGCTTTAAAACCCTCACAGAGGGCCAGCGAGTACAATTCATTGTGACGCAAGGAACAAAAGGTCTTCAAGCACAAAATATAATAGCTCTTTAATTTAAGTAGTTAATATTATTTAACCACTATACCTCCTTGTAGTTGTAGTGGTTACTTAGAGGATACGACAGTGAAGCAAAATAAAATTTATGTAGGCAACTTACCCTTTGGAGTTACTGAAGAGACATTACAAGCAGAATTTTCTAAATATGGTAAGGTAGTCGAGCTTCTTTTAATTAAAGATCGCTTTACTGGCCACATCAAAGGTTTTGGCTTTATAACCTTTAGCTCCCAACAAGAAGCTCAATCCTCTTTAGATATGAATGGGAAAATGCTGGAAGGACGTCCATTAAAAGTAACTATGGCCCAAGAGAAATACACCTCACGCGGACGTCATCGATAATTTGATACTAATTTTTAAAAAGCTTGGCCAGCAAAACAGATTATCCTATGCATTTTTACCTCTATATATCAAACCATTTCATCCACAAAGAGTAATCCGGCAGCATTTATTGAACGAAAAACCAGTGAGAATACACCTTATACATATCAATGGCAATTAGCACCAATGGGGGAAGCAGCTTCATGATTCAAACAAAACACACCGCTCAACACCTATCATTCTCTCAACTCCCTCTTCGTCAAGAATTAATAAAGAGCCTTGCTTCTTCAAATTATGAAAATATGACCTCTATTCAAATGCACAGCCTGCCCATAATTCTTCGAAATGAAGACATTATTGCTCAAGCAAAAACAGGGAGTGGAAAGACTGCTGCTTTTGCTTTGTCTTTATTAAATAATTTAAAAGTTTCTTTTTTTGCAGTACAAGCATTAGTTCTTTGCCCTACCCGTGAACTAGCCGAACAAGTAAGTCAAGCTATCCGTCGATTAGCCTGTTTGATGCCCAATGTCAAAATTATTAATTTATCTGGTGGTATACCAATGAAGCCTCAGCTTGATTCATTACGGCATGGAGCTCATATCATTGTTGGAACACCGGGGAGAGTTATTAAGCATTTAAAAAAAACCTCTTTAGACTTATCTAAGGTAAAAGCTTTAGTTTTAGATGAGGCAGACAGAATGCTGGATATGGGTTTTTTTGATGACATTAAAAAAATTATTTCGATTTGTCCCAAACAAAGACAAACTCTACTTTTTTCTGCGACCTATCCCGAAGAAATCAAACAGCTTTCAAAGCAATTTATGAAGGACCCCAAAGAAGTTCATATAGAAACTTCTCCTGAAGAAATTGATATCGAACAACATTTTTATGAAGTCTCAAAACAAGCTCAGAAATATCCCTTATTAAAATCATTACTGTCGCACTATCGACCTGTATCAACGTTAATCTTCTGTAATACCAGGCAACAAACAATGGAAATAACAGACCAGCTTATCCACGAAGGCCTCAGTGCCATCGCTTTGAATGGAGATATGGAACAAGTCGATCGAGATCTTGCTGTTTTGCGTTTTGCCAACCAAAGTTGCTCTATTCTTGTCGCCACAGATGTTGCAGCACGAGGACTCGATATAAAGGAACTTTCTGCAGTGATTAATTTTGATCTCGCTTTTGATAACGACGTCCATATTCATCGTATTGGTCGAACTGGACGAGCCGGAAGTAAAGGCATTGCCTTAAGTATTACAACGCCAGCAGATGCACAACGAATTTGCATCATTGAAGACAATCTACCGCAGCCCATTCATTGGGGAAACATTGATGAACTAGAAAATCACCACACTACTCCGTTAGTGCCAGAAATGGTTACACTTTGTCTTGCTTCCGGTAAAAAAGATAAAATTCGCCCCGGTGACATCCTTGGGGCATTAACCAAAGATGCAGGATTAGCAGGCAACACAATTGGTAAAATTAACATCACTGCCATGTACTCCTATGTTGCAATCCACCACAGCCAAGCAGATAAAGCGTACCAATATTTACAATGTGGAAAATTAAAAGGACGCAAAGTTAATGTGCGCAAAATAAGTTGATTTTTTTAAACCCTACTAAAAATTTTAAACCACTTTGGTAAAATCGTTTTTGCTTGAATATTTATCCGAATGAAATTTGCTGCCAACTCCAGGTAATGCGGTTTACCCTGCTGAGTTAATCTGGTTAAACCTGCAAGATGAATCATGGACCGGCTCTGATTGAGCATTGCCATTCAGATTTACGGCCCTGCACGATAATAAACACCTACTTCCAATTTCACCAGCCATTGGCTTTGACAATATTTTTTTGCGAATTGTGGGGTAATTCCATGACTTGATAACCCAAGACTGGGGCAAGAAGTCACTTGAGGCAATATTTTTCAGAAACCAGTTTATTTTTGATGACTTAAATACCCTTATGGTTTAACTAAATTAAACTATTCAAGATTTTTTTTTGTCAATATTGCCATAATATAATGGCAGATTGACAAATTTGCACTTTGGGTTAAAACTCTTTTCATTAAAAGAGATTGTTGGAATTAATAAATAGCATCGATAGCTGGATTTTGAGTTACCTAAATAGATCGTATAAGATTTTCTAACGTATCACTTGCTTATTCCTCTATTGCTAAGGGTTTGTTAGGATAAGAGTGATGACTCTGGTTTCTTATTTAGGGATAGCTTATGATATTGAATAATTTATTGATTGCAAGTGATTTCTCAAAACATGCCGATTGGGCTTTACAACGAGCTATTGATTTAGCAAAGTCAAACCAGGCGAAGATCCATTTCCTCCATGTTTTAACACCACCATTAAGTGCACGATTTTTAGATACTCAATCGCAACCCAATTTTTTGTCTGAAAAAAAAGAGATCGAAGAGCAGATTTTAAAGAAATTAAACGATAATACACATAAACTCTTTACCAACAAAACAGTGGTATTGGGTAAAACTTCGGATGAGATTGTCCGATATGCTGATGAAAACTGTTGTGAATTGATTGTTGTGGGTGCTCATGGCCGTTACTATATTAATGAGTACGTTTTAGGTACTACTTCTAGCTCAATTATTAGCCAAAGCCATGTTCCCGTGTTGCTGATAAAAAAAGAACCAGATTTTATTTACAATCGGATAGTGATAGCAACAGACCTTTCAGAAACAAGCAAAGGGACAGTACAATTTACATTTAACTCTTTTCCCAATGCAACTTTTCAGTTGTTACACATCATTGATATTCATAATAAACAATTTTTCAATCCAGCTGACTTAGTTGAAGAATTTGTAGACTTCGATAAGCCTAAAACAAAAGGTATTTTAGAAAATATGGATGATTTCCTTAGTGAATGTCATGTCGATAAAAGCAAGTTTGAAAAAAAAATTATTGGTGGTTACTATGCTGATTGCATTATTAGACAAACCCAAAAATGGAACGCTGATTTGTTGGCATTTGGCACACAGAGTAAATCAAGGTTGCATTACTTGCTTATGGGAAGTGTTGCGAAAAGGATTCTCCATCTTAGTACTGTGGATATGCTTGCCGTTCCTCCAAAGCTGCCACCACAAGGCTAATTTAAATCACAATAATTCATGATTTTCCGTATCGACTCAAGGCATATTCCCCCATGCTTTTCGCGATTTCTCCTTGGCCTGGGATTAGAGGATGGGGGTAGTATTTATCAATTTTTTGATTTTTTTTCATCATTTTTAGTGTAACCCTGTCTTATTTTCCATTTTTAATTATTTATCTACAATGGTTTGCTTACGGCATGCGTAAATAATTCTACCAGTAATAAGATCTATGAGTTCTCCTTTAGCTCCTGAAGACTCCAAATCACATTGTACGCTCAAATATACCTTTAAAGGGTCAGCTTTTATTCCCGTAATTTTTGAGATTATATGATTCCCAATTTTAACTCGAGCTTCGTAGAGATTTTTCACAGTAGATAGGAACATATTTATGACCTCCATTTAAAGCATAGAAACAAATCAACCATTTAATACAAATTTCAAACATATTGTATTAATTATAGCTCAGAATCTCATGAATGTGAGTAATATGTCTGATATGTCGTAACTCCATGAACTATCACGTCTCTAACCTCATAAAAATATCATACTCAGCTTCCTCCAAGTTACCCTAAGAGTTAAAAATGGAGGGATTACCATTTCCACTAAAATTTTTTTAAAACAAGCATTGAAATTTTACTTAAATGTTCCTATAGATTAATCACAACGTATTTTATAAGGAGGATTAATAACAGCTACTTAAGAAGTAAAATATACCTTTCATCTCTTACCATTAAATTGAAAAATTTTTTTGTTTTATTTTTAAAAATTAATTTAAAATTAAGAGGATTTAAGCTATGTCATCAGTTCAAATAATATTTCGTTCTGTTTCATACTCATCGGCAATTGAATGCCATATCCATAAACGTTATAACAAACTCAAAAGAATCTATAGAAAAATAAGTCATTGTAGAGTGGTCATCGATAGGGAAGAAAATCATAGAAATAAAGGGAAAATATTTAGCGTGATTATTAATATGACTCTACGAGGCAAGGAATTAAGCAGTAGAAAACAAAACCAAAATCTATATATTACACTACGTGATTGTTTTGCTGCTATTGAGAAATTATTAGAAAAACAATTTAAAAGAAAAGCTACATCCAAAAGATATCCTTTCACGATTAGTGGGCATTATATGCATGCAGAGATACAAGACCATTGAAAATAAATAATATTTTTCCTATATACTGCTAGCGGGGCAACTGCTTTAGCACTGCCCCCGCTAAAAGCTCTGTTAGGTATATTTTATCTGCCTACGATAGATTAAAAATAACTCTCTTTATCTCTTGAAATTTAATCTATTCATGACGTGGTCTAGATATGTGCATTGATAGAGATAGTATTCTATATTTTCAGCCTCCAAATCAATAGTCGTGATTTTTGGAGGTTGAGTCATTGTTTTTTACTTTCTCAGCGCGTTGTTGTAGCCAAATATAAAAAAAGTAGGAATCATTTGAGGTTCTTCCTTTTTAACTGATTGTAATAATTTAAAGCCCTTGCCCTTGCATCATGATGATTAATAATTGGCATGGGATAATTTGTATTTATATAAATCCACTGTGAATCAACAGACTCCCAAGGAGCATGGATTGATTGATTTTCTAATTGAGAAAGCTCTGGAACCCAATGACGAATATAACTGCCATCAGGATCGAATTTTTGACTTTGTAACACTGGATTGAAAATTCGAAAATAAGGTGCTGCATCAGCACCACATCCTGCCACCCATTGCCAGCTTGCGCTATTATTTGCTAAATCTGCATCTACAAGAGTATCTAAAAACCAATCTGCGCCCAAACGCCAATCAATGAGCAATCCCTTGGTAAGGAAGGATGCAACAACCATACGGACACGATTGTGCATATAGCCTGTTGCCCATAACTCCCTCATCCCTGCATCTATTATTGGATAACCAGTTAAACCCTTTTGCCAGCTTGATAATAATTGCTCATCGTTATACCAAGGAAATGCATCAAACTCTTTCCGGAAATTCTCAGATGGAAGTTTTGGGAAATGATAAAGTAAATAAACTGAAAACTCCCTCCATCCCAGCTCTGATATAAAATGCTCTGCTGAGACTAAATCACAATCTGGATCAAACTTTACCAGTTCAATTGCCCTTAAAATTGTCGATGGACTAATTTCGCCAAAATGCAAGTGGGGTGATAAACGTGATGTCGCATTTTTTATAGGAAAATCTCGATTTTTTTTATAACCATTAAGTTGATATTCAATAAACTCATGAAGCTTATGTTGGGCACCGCACTCTCCGGGAGTCCAATAGTCATTAAATCGCGCTGCCCAATTGATAGTGGGTAATAATTTCCAGTCTAAAAGCTTATCACTTTGAACTTCAATTCCAGATGGACGATGCTCTAAACACATAGCGGGTTGAATATTAAGAATTTGTTTGCAGTGTTTCCAGTAAGGAGTAAACACTTTAAAATAATTACCGCTTTTATTTCTAATCGTCCAAGGTTCATGAAGTACACTTCCATTAAAACTTTGGACTTCAATACCCTGCTCCAACAAAGTTGTTTTAATCTTTTTATCACGCAAAATAGCGTCAGGTTCATAACATCGATTCCAATACACCGAGCTCACAGAAGCTTTCTTAACCAAGTCTAAAATAATTTCTAAAGGATCGCCCTTGCGAAAAATGAGATTTAATGCAAGTTGTGCCAGGGAGTTGCTTAAAGAAGTCAGACTATGATAAAGCCACCATCCTTGTGCTCCTCCTAAGACACTATTCTTTTCATCATAAATATAGAGCGGAATAACAAACTGATGATGAGAGCACGCCTCGATGAATGCGGGATTATCGTTCAATCTTAAATCATGTCGAAACCAGACTAAGGCAATAGTCATATAAATCTCAAGCAGAAAGCAATATTCTAATTTATCAATCTCTCCAATAAATTGATAGAAAATGAAAAAGTTTTAAACCGGAATCAGGGGCCATATCTATGAGTTATTGTCAAGCATGGTGTATGGCATTAAGGGGCGTTTTGTCTAGCTGCTCAACCATTTGCCATCCGAACCTGGTTGTAAATGCTGTCAGCTCGGCAACGTAGGCTTTACCAAACCTACGTTGCTTGAACAATCACTCTTCTAAGGTAATTGCTATTTTTTTCTCAGTAGCCGCTTCTTTTTTAGGAATTGAAATTTCAAGTACTCCATGCGCATAACGTGCTGTGATTTTTGAATCATCTGCGGTTTGTGGCAGACTAAAACGTCGGTAGAATTGACCTTGAGCTCGCTCTCTGCGTGTATAACCATTGCTCTCTTCTGACTTTTCAAAATGCCGCTCTCCTTTTAAAGTCAAGACATGTTGCTCCAAAGAAATATCGATGTCTTCTTTTTTTACACCAGGAATATCAGCAAGTACAACAAAGCGGTCTTTTTCTTCTTTGATATCCACAAGAGGAGCCCACGTACTTGTTTCAATAAAAGAGGCATCCTCTCGTTGTGGATTAAAAAAGTTTTCCAGTAGGTTATTCATTTCTTGATACATAGGTAATGTTCTTCGTAAAGTATTCATAGTATCTCCTTGATTAGTGTTTTTGGATAATCTAAAAATAGGGTCGTGATGGTTTCATTTCAAGGGTTCAAAAGTTTTTTTCTTGCTCTCTTAGTAATAAATCGATTATCCCTGCGCGCCATCTTTTAGATCGTTTTAAGAGAGCAAGAGACTACAGAAAACCGACGATTTCTCGCCGACATTGGACACTTTGAACAAGCTGTAATATATATAGACGTTTACTGCCTATACTCCTGCTATATCTATAGTTTTTATTTGTATATCCATTTGCTTATTATCACGCACAATGGAAACGGTCACTTGGTCCCCCACTTTTATTTCCGTGAGCATATTATATAACTCATCATAGTTACGAACTGCATGACCATTAAGCGCTATAATAATATCACCTAGTACGATTCGTCCCCAAGCATCTCGATGAGTACCTCTTAAATGTGCTTGAGAAGCAGGGGTATTAGGTAAAACATCTGAAATCAATATCCCTTTATATATACCCAATTGACGTGCAATAGTAGATGGAACACTTTGAATACCTATTCCAGACAATATCACTCGCCCATTTTTGATAATTTGCGTTACGATGCGCTCAATATCATCAGCAGGAACAGCAAAACCAATTCCAGCAGATGAACCTGAAGAAGAGTAAATCATGGTGTTCATTCCAATTAACTGACCAGAACTGTTCAATAATGGCCCGCCAGAATTACCAGGATTAATTGGAGTATCTGTTTGGATCATATTCCGAATCGTAACCCCACCGACCCCAGGAACTTTTCTACCTAAAGCAGAAATCACTCCTTTAGATAAGCTATGATCCAAACCATAAGGATTACCTATTGCAATCGCCTTTTGACCCACTATTAGATCATTAAGATGGACTATTTGAAATGGGGTAAATTGTTTTAATAAAACCAACGCTTGCGGTGCTTCGACCTTTAAAACAGCAATATCTTTACGAGGCTCTGCTCCAACCACTTTTGCCGGAACTGTCATTTTACCCAAAGTAATTGCCAACTTATCCGCTCCCTTAATAACGTGATAATTCGTGACAATATACCCGCTGTTATTCCAGATAATTCCAGAACCGGCCCCATCTTTAACTTGCATTTTCTCAAAAGAAGGATTGGTGACTGTTGCCAATCTGTGAACATAAACTACTTTAGGTGACGCTTCATGAAAAACTTTTACTGTATTTTGTTCATCAGGAAGAAGTGAGTCTAAATTTAAACTATACCCTGGGAAAACCAAAATAAAGTATAAAACAAAAGAAATAAAATATATAAGCCGTTGTTTTGCCATCGATATATCTCCACCAATTAGCTTAAGACCTAGCGTTCTAGCAAACCAGCATTGAAAAGATAATATAAAAGAAAAAACACCTAAAAAGAAATGCCTGAGGATTTCGAAGATATTTTTTCTTAGATCTTTTAAATGATGGGCATTTACTTGATTGTATTTTGTAGCTTCTTAACTAATATTTTTGAAAATATTTTGCAACGTATTGGAAACACAGTCAACGACCGAAATAATGACAATTTTTTGTCACTCATTGTTGAGTGGTTCGCTAGGATTAAATCTACTCCCGAAGCTAATCGGGATAAAAGTAGGCTGACATAAGGGATATTTAAAAAAGTTCATTGAGTCTCTAATGAACTGTAAACATTTATCTTCCTTCATCCATAGTCATCACCAACCCATCATCGCCACAAAGAACACTTTCTAGTGAGCTCGGTTACCACATCCCAATCCCCAAACAAAACAATGCCATAGTAAATCAGAGCTCTGTCATTAACCTGTGCCGTTCGTTCAATTTGCTCTTGATAAGTACCAACAGTCATCGTATCGGTAAAATCATTGCATAAAATATCATTTGCTTTTGCTTCTGTACGCAGCTTTCTAATTTTATTTGAATTATCTGCCAAAATGATAAAAGGAATTTCGGAAATAAAAGGATGTGAATTTCCATCAGCATCACGATAATCAGTAAGACGCAACCTCTCTTGGCCAATAGCAGAACCTAAGCCAATACACATATGTGCCAAAGCATTCATGACTTTACCAGGCTCAATACTTTTATTAAGTACCGCCACCAATTTATTCTTAAATCGCTCTGTTACCATTATAAAACTCCTAAAATCATGTGCTTCACAATTCGTGCGTTTTAACGCATAATAATTTATATTATCATTGTACGCTATAACGCACAACAATTTATGGAATCTTTATACAAACACATTGCTTTCACTTTAAAAAATCTACGCAAAGAGCGTGGTTGGAGCCTCGATAAAGCTGCAGCAGCCACAGGCGTAAGCAAGGCCATGTTAGGGCAAATCGAGCGAGAAGAATCAAGCCCCACAATTGCTACTTTATGGAAAATTGCCAGTGGCTTTCAAACCTCTTTTTCCTCATTTATCGAAGAATTACAAACTCATTTTAATCAACCCGTTTATCGAACAGGACTTGCACAACAGATTCATCCTAGTGATGAAAAAATTCGTGTATTACCTCTTTTTCCTTTTGATAACCAATTAAATTTTGAACTTTTTGTGATCGAACTATTACCTGGTTGTGAACACTTATCACCAGCCCATAAGCATGGAGTCATTGAACATGTCATCGTACTGGAGGGTATTATGGACATTCTAATTTATGATACTTGGCAAATGCTACATCAAGGCGAAGGTCTTCGTTTTGAAGCCAGCCAGCCACACGGATACCGAAATACAACTACAAATATCGTTCGATTTCACGATATTATTCACTACCCCTAGTGAACTTTCTTAAGTAATTATTTTATTCAATTTTGTATTTGATTAAATGAATCCGCCTTGATATGAAGAAAAATCAATCAGCTTTAATTATTCACTTTTATCCACCGCACCCTACTCAGATACTGCAGCTATTACTCCAGACATTCCTGGCACAACTCTCAAGTCATGCAAAAGCTTCACAATAGACATTTATCTAAAGAAACAGAATTATCATCATAATGCTGATTGGAAAAGCACTAATAAGCCTATATCGAAATAAAATAATGAACTTCTTTCTCACAACAAAAAAACAAAGTTGACTTTTTTTGCTCACTCTGGTTTACTGATTTTTGATTCAGCGCACTCAAAGTTGAGTCAAAAAGTAAAAATAAAGGACACAAGTGCTTAGAATATTACTATTGGAGAGTAAAACCTATCTTGTTGCATATTCAAAACGTTTATCAATAAAAATAAAAATCAAGAGTGTTCTCTTTGTATTAATGAAAAATTCAATGATAACACTTGAAGCCTTTGTGGCCTATGGAGTTTGACCATTCCTATATTCTATAAAAAGTGAAATCTTAATAAAACTGTTAGATAAGTTTTTAAGACGTACACCGAGATGGAGTATGAGTATTAAATTAAGGATAGAAAAAATGATCTCAAAGCTTATGTTATTTAAATCCCCAACCTATAAATCTCCTTCCATAATTAAAGAGGTACATGCCCTACATAAACCAAATTTTTTCACAGGTTCCATCTCTGGGAATCGATGGCGACATAAAAGCATGGGAAAAACATTGGAGTGGGCAACTGATTTAAAAAAATCCATGGAATTACAAACCCAGGCACAATCAAATTTAAAGCAATGGGCCAAAGAAAAATTTTCTTCACCAAAATCAGTAGAAGTAGTTCATAAAGATTGGGGGCTTGCGACACTTGAAGCAACCAAGAAACATGGCGTGCCTTATTCTGTACTCAATATGGCAAATTCAATTTTTCCTGGAGGCGCTGCCTTAGAAGGTGGAAGTGCTCAAGAAGAAAACATGTGGCATCGAAGTACCTGTGTGCAATCCTTACTGGATGAAATCATTTATTTAGATAAAGACTCCATGTTGTTTCGTTATAATGAAACGGCAAAAAAACTGTTAGAAGCCAAAATAAAAATGACTGATAAGGAACATGAAGCCTTAAAAAATTACCGGGGAGAAACAGATTCTATAGTATATAAAGTATTACTCAACTCAGAACCCAGAGTATGTTTTCGAGGACCAGAAAAAACGCTTATCACTTCTGGTTTTGATGACTATTCACCCAATAGACGTATTCCAGACAGTACGCTAAGCTACTCCTTTCTTCCTTTATCAGATATTTTCCCATTTTATGAATTAAGATCAGCAGCCCCAGAACTTTCCTCTGAACCACATGGATTAGATCATGAGGCTTTGAGTCAATACAAAGCAGATTTGCGACGACGTATTGCAGCCCAACTCGATACTTTAATTCTTGAAGGAAAACGCAATGTCATTTTAGGCGCTTGGGGTTGTGGGGAGTTTAAAAATGATCCCAAAATTGTGGCGCAGATATATGGTGATGAAATTAAAAAACGAGCTCATTTTTTTGACCATATTGTGTTTCCAATACTAAATACCGGTTCACGGGATAACCATGCAATATTTGAACAACAACTCAATGGGATAAAACTTGGAACGACACCTTTTGTCGATACAACCCCGTTGATACGAGTTTAAATTCAAGTAAAAGTTTTTCAGGTTTATGACTTACCAAAACCCATTTAAATGCTTGCCAGTCAAGCCTAAAAAGAGCAGAGTATTCTGCTCTTTCATAAATAGTTAAATACTCCTCAGAAATCCTATAACACCTTATTTTTACATGGTTTTTTGATCTATAATTTTTTCTGCTCGCAACAAACATCGAAAATGTTACAACTTATTCTTCCGGACGTTATTATTAAAAATAAATCACTTTGATTAATAATAATCAACAATTGAGGCAACTGGAGGTGAGCTATGTTCTGCAAAATAGTAGAGAAGGCTATAACTAAAGGAGGATAGGTTTATGAGCTTTGATTCATAATTTATCTGACAATACCCGATTGATGCCCCTAATATTAAAACAAGTCATTTAAATTTTATTCATTTCTTGAGTAAGGTTTCATCGAAAAATGAACTGATTTAACACCCTATTTACGGGCTTATAAATTTGAAAAAACTCGAGGTTAAGGTTAATATTTTGTTAGTTTATATCTGTTTTACCTGTCGTTTTTAGTGCTTACTAATGTGTAATTTTATTTTTAGGATATGCTGCTTGACTAAAATTGGATTCAACCTAAGATCTCAAGTAGAGCTCGCCCATCCAAGAGCACTTTTAAAATCAAAGAATTAGCTCCAGATAGGCTTTCACCCTATAATTATTGGTCAAAATATACCCACAAAATCCCTATGAATAAAAGAAATACTATGGAATAATTATTAACCAATTTCAACAATATTAGTCTATTCATGAAAATAAAAGCAATTTATTTGATGATATCTATTTTTTTTCCTGTCGCTTTATTCGCTAGTACTGCAACGTGTCCTTTATCAAACGGAATCAATGTACACACCTCAAAGCGAATTTTAAATATTTGTAAACACGGTACTGTAATTAAGAGTTTTAAAGTAGCCCTCGGATATAAAGGCGTCGGGAAAAAACATGCGGGTGATAATAAAACTCCCATTGGTTTATATGGATTAGCTCATCCAAGAAAATCCAATCAATTTAAACTTTTTATTCCCATTCTCTATCCGACTACAAAGCAATTAACTGCAGGATATACAGGTAGAGACGTAGGAATTCATGGACCAACTCAGTCATCGAGAGTGTTTAGTTGGTTAAACAACTTACCCTACTCTACGCGTGGATGCATTGCTGTGGGTAAAAATAACTATATCGAGTATGTGGCTAATTGGGTAAAAGCCAATCCTAGAGCTAAGGTTTTAATTATTTAAATTTGATATCGCATATTTCTTCGAACAAAAAGCGATCTCATCATAGTGCATTCGCAAGTGCATAAACAGTGTAGCTGAATGTAGTTCTTCATTACCTTGTACTTTAGGTGATTTAAAATTACCTAAAATTACAACGATAGTTAATTGTATTGCCGTTAATTATCATACTTTAAATTCTGAGGTAAAATCCTCATTAGTGTCGGTATTTTTTAACTTTTGTAGCGTTTCTTTAGCGGATACGCTGGGTAAAATAGGCTCTTGTTCCTTGCGAGTTACGCTATTATTTGGAATATTTTTCATCACTTCTTTGAAATGACTATCATCAAGAATATGACCTTCTTTTAATTTTTTCAAAGACGCTAATATATCTTTTGCAGCAGAATGATTTTCTACTACCAATAAAAAATTATCTTTATCTAAAAGCTCGTATCTTTCAAGCAAGGAAATAATCTTACTTAACTCTTCTAAAGAGGAAACACAAGGTTTTAGTTTATTGAAATAATCATTATCTAATAAGTCAACTTCGTCTAGTTTTGCAAAAATTTTTCCCAAATATCGGGCGCTATTATGATGTTCTAAAATAAATTGAACTTTCTCTCTGTCTAATATGTCTTGGCCACCGAGTGGCTCTAAAGCATCGTAAATTTCCTCCGCAAAGAGGATGCATTGCATTAAATGATTAAAATTCTCTTTATCTAATATATTTTGCTCGCTCAATAATAAGATTACATCAGAAATGAAAGGACTATCTTTTGCATGATTAATCAACGATTGAAAAATAGAGTCATCAAGAATATTTATTGCTGCTAGTTCAGGAATTATATTATTAATTCCTTGTATGTATGGAGCATTTTCTATAATGTTCTTATATACACCATTATCGAGCACATTCAATTTATACTCTTGTGCCATTGCAAACAGATTTAGGATCTCAGGTGCATATTTTTCATTATCAAGTAGCTTCTTAAATGTAATACTATCTAGTGTGATATCAAATTTTGTTTTTAAATTAATTACAACAGTGAGAATCTCTTCGCGGAAATTTTTTCTCGATTTTTCAGCATGTAAATAGGAATTTGCTAAAGCGTCAAAGCCATTGTTATCTAAATGAATATTAGCACGAGAAAGCCGAATAACACTCTGAGATATATTCGCTAAGACGCTATCTTTATTTAGAATTTGCTCCTTACTTATCTTAATGATGATTTCAAAATTTTTATGATCAAGTAGTTGCGCGTTACCTAAAGCAATGATTGCTTCGCAAACATTTCTAGCTAACCATTTATCTGCAGTAATTTTTTGAAATGAGTCGTTATCGAGTAAGGAGGCTTGCTCTAATAAAAACAATGCCTTCCAAGTAATAACCCCCCCAGTATCGTCCAGACCAACACATGAATAAATAGTGGACAGTATGTCTTCTGATCGCCAATCTAAACCAGTGGAATTGACTAACAAGCTCTCCACCCACATACTATGTTTTTGAGAATAAATTGTATCTATTAAACTCCTTAAAGTTCGTGTGTAAGTAAACTCGAAATTCTCAGTCAGTTGGAAAACGAGCTCGCTTCGAATATCCTCGATTTTTTTATTATCTATAGCAATTAGTGTTTGACTTTTAGAGTCGTTATATTGAGTTCCTTCCTCCATTATTTCTGCATACTTCAAAGCAGGACCTTTACTAAACGCAGAGGGGGTTCTCGGACTATTTCTACCGGTGGTAACCTGTATTATATTTCCCTTACTTTGTGAAATAACCATTTGGCCAAATTTCTTAAGCATCGCCACGGCAATGCCATCATCTTTATCCCGTGCATTTTCCCAAGAATCAATAGTAAGATTTCCACTCATAGTGCGCCAAGCATATCCTTGACCAACGATTTCAAAATTATCATAATCAATAGTCTTATCGTGCAAGAATGGCGAGATCTCCTTTTTGGAGTCTTTCTTTTTGAGCATCACATAAAATCCATCATGCTCCGAACTAATTCCATCGAGTACGCAAGGTTCTCCTTTGCTACCAATAGATTGACAATCATTAGTAATATATCCAAGAATTAAAGAACGAGGATCCTTGATGGGCAATTTAACTAGATAGTATCCAGGTTGGTTAATCTCAGAATCTAAGCCATTAACGATAATGTCCGGTAAATTATCTTTTGTTTTCCATAATTTTTTTAAATCTAAATCAAGACACCTATTGAATACTGCTTCTGGAGCATTATATTGTTCACAGACTTTAGCAAGATCTGGATCCTCACTGTAACGTTTATAATCAGCTTGAGCCAATGCATCGAATGCTTCCGCCAGTGTTTCAGGAGCTCTCTTTAATTTATCCTCAATATCTTGTGCTCTTTTAAAAAATTTTAATGCTTTAATGCCGTGTTTTTGGATAAATTGAGTCCATTCTTCATAATGAATTCCATTTTTTTTACCTATTTGTAGATCCATAAGAGAAGGCAGGGGTTTATTTGCTACTTGACTCGCTTGTTTTGTGAGAAGAAATTTTTCTATACTTTCTAACATAGTTAAATCGGTTTGGTCCTTGAAGTTGCCAAAACATACTAAAGCTTTATAAGCACACTCATAAAGCTCTTCTGGCTTGCTATTATCACAGTTTATATAGTTTGATGCTAGTTGTAGAAATTTATAAATAGCAGAAAAGCGCTTGAATGCTTGCAAATCATTAGGAGCAAAATATCCGTATAAATCATTTTTTTCTTTAAATACCTCTCGAAGTTTGTCATCTGTAGGAATTACAACGTTTTCAGTAGAGCTGGATGCTTGAATTTCCTTAGGATCAAACAAAATTTTTGCTAAGCTCAAGGAGTTAGGAGTATTGAGTTGCAGGAGCATCATGCGGAAGTGATGTGAAAGATTTTCATCTTTTAAAATAAATTCAAATTCCTTCTTTATCTCTTTTGATCTTTTTTCAATCCTTAACTTTATTCTTTCAACATTATTAGGATCAATAGTACTTACATCTATAATTCCTCTACCTGAAAAAACATATTGGAAAAGATTAACAAGTTTCATATTGGCATTCTCAAGTGCTTCTGTCTAAATTATAGGCTAAATTAGGCGCTTATCACGGTTCTGGCAGAAATAGAACGACCGAAGAGTCTGGAGCCCTCAGACAAGCTGCGGAACATCGGATTAGAGCTGGACTGGTTGTTCAGCGATGTGCAGGAGATTCAGCTTTATGGGAGGACTTTATGTGTTTCGCTCTCTTTAATTGAGATCTCTGATTTCACCAAAATAACCTATAAAACTCATCTTTCATCCATTTAGTCAATTCAAATGGATGAATTTGATCATAGATAAACTAAAAATTCAAAACTTATTCATCATGGTATGATCTTGCCCTGTTTTATTATTAAATTCCGCCAGTATTCTCAGCTGGAGGAGCAGGGGCTTCTACAGGTATATTAGTTTTTTGAGTTTCGCTAGATACAGAAGAATAATATGAAGAATAATAAACCAGAATAATGGCTAAAATGACAATGATAATAATTGAAAAAATTCCTCTGTATTCATTTTCACTGTCTTTCTTTTTCATAATTGTCCTCAGAACATTCCAATACTATTTAATTATAGTCTTGATTTGAGATAGGGCCATTTAGCTGCTACTCACTTATTCTTAACAAGACTCTTTCATGAATTAAAGAGCTAAGGTAAAAAATTCCTTCATCTCTTTGATTTAAACCTTTTTCTATCACCGCCCGATCTGGATTATGATGTTCTACTGAAGAGAACTTTCCAATTTTTGAATTCGTTTACTCATAGCCGATTGAGTAATATAGAGTTTTTTAGCAGCCAGTGTTATTGACCAATATTTAACGACGGCAAGAAAAGACTTTAGATCAACAATATCCATAATTTTTTTGCAATTTTTTAAAAGTCTAGTTAAAAAGTTGCAATTTGAAATTTTAATCCAATGAAAAAACTTATTAACCTAAATCGAAAGCATAATGAAAAAAATAATTGCAGAAAAATTAAAAGTGGAAGTCGAAAATATAAAAATGCTTTTATAAAGCGATACAGTAAAATACTCATCACCGACAGGGAAGGAAAGAGTTGTGACTTGATTTTAGCTCCCAAATAGAGTTCTTCGATTGTTAGTTCTGGAAGTAGAGTGGTTTATTACTGTTCAAAATTTAAATGTTCGTTTACTCGTTTTACTTCTGCCGATACAGTGTTTTGTGTTGATGAAACTAAAAATCTTAAATCGGTCAGTCTTTTACTTTGTTTTAAAATAGCCATTAAAGGTTCAGAAGCGTATAATGCAGCTTTCTCTTCTTTCGATATGATCAGAGAACCATTTTTCACTTCATCAAGAGAATCCTCAAGTAAAGGCAATATCTGCTCTTTTTTAGAAGAAAATTTGTCTAATAAGCATCTTAAATCATCATGAGGACATTCCTCCATTTGGGCAATTACCGCTAAATTTTGAAAAAATTTTAAAACTTCTCGATGATTCTTAGATTCAACGATTGCTGATAAACGATTATCGAGTTTTCTCATCTCAATGACATCTTCTTTTAATTCTTCCAATCTCTGGGCTGCTTTTATTCCAAATAGTTCTCTCATCGTCTTTAGAGTAGAATCCTCATTATTTATAGTTCTCTTATACCCTTCTGCTAATGAAGTCTCTTGATTCATAGGACTTTCATATCCTTCTGATGACGATAATGAGGATTGATTTTCTAATGAATCCTCCGGGTTTAGAGAGAGCTCAAGAGACTCCTCATTTTCATTTGTTTTGGAATTCCACAGTCCTAGTTTTTTTATTTGCGAGCTAACTATTGGAGCAAGCAATGAAACAGCAACTCGACTCACTACATAAAGAGCGCCTAGTCCCGCACTGCCTGCGACAATACCAAGACCAACAGGCGGAAAAAATAGACTCAATGCCAAACCGATAATAGCAACAGAAGTAAGGGCTGCGGTGATGCCTCTATCCATAAATGCAACGGCACCCATACCTTTAAGCATTTGCTCATCGTCCCGTTTTTTATTATAAAGCTTCTGTAACTTGTCTTTTTCAGTCTCATATTCACCGTTTAAGTCTTCAATTTTTTTGCAAATAGCTCTGGCTCTTTCCTCATAATCCTCATCATTTTTATCAAGTTTTTTTAATTTCAAACTCAATCGTTGAGCGTTTATTCCTATCTCATCTAAAAGGTTATTTTGGGTCTTTATATTTTTATTGGTTTCTCGTAACGATTTTCGAATTGTGTACTGTTTGTAAATCATATGTCCTATAGAAACCAAGCTAAGTACCAAACTTAAACTGGCCATAGCCAAAGCAATGGGAGGCGCTGCTGCGGGAACTAAAATAGCGGTTAAGGTCAAACCCAATAATAATGCAGAATATGCCCAACGTGCATTATTAGAGAGGGTAAAAGGCGGGCGTTCTCTAGCAATAAGTGAAAAGAAATAAATCAAAGGAATTCGAACAAAATTAACTGCCGCAATACCTAGGCCAGCATAATGAAAGCCAGCACTTGCACCTTGCAAAGCTTGAGTCGTATTACCCAGACTTTTGATTAGAGCTGTAGTTGCAGTGCCAGAACTTCCTAAACTTTGTAATAAACCAGATAGTAATGGAATCTTATTGATAAGTAATCTAAGTATAAATTTTTTTTGTTCCGGAGGTTGAGGACTAAGCTGTACTTTTTTTGACATTTCTTCTGCAAGACTTTGTCCTTTAAGAATTCTCTCCATCAAATCATCTGATAATTTTTCTGTACTCATTTGATTTTACTTTACATGACTTGTTTCTCTTAAATATAGCTCAAATATCATCGTCTCGTTACCTTTCAGTTGATCGGTAATAGGTCTATTAGATGTGTTTACCCTAAGAACAACAATCTCTCAGTTTATTTTCATTATTAAATTGGTATTGTTAAAAAGAGTACCTTAATAAAAAAGCCCTGCAAATGCAGGGCAGTTGTGGAGATTATCATATTTAATAACCGTCAATTGTTTAGTAAGGCTTAACAATTACTGTAGTGCCAATATCAGCAAAATTTTCGTTTAACCATTTTGCTGCGCTGGGTAAAACACGGATGCAGCCATGGCTTGCATTATAGCTAGGTACTTCATATGCCGCATGGATAGAATAAGCTCCATGGAAATGCATACAGTATGGCATTTTTGCACCGCCATTTGTTTCTAATGGATAAAGACTGGAGGTACATTCTTCACCTTTTTTAGAGTAGATCCGGAATGCTCCAGTCACCGTACGACAGGGTTTACCTGTATCTTCACAAAAATCTTTACCCCCGGAAGCACTGCCGGTATTTACCCTATTACCTTCTTTATCATAAGCTGCCCACGCTGTTGCTTTAGGGTCAAATACAATCACTTTCTTTCCTGTTGCCGGTCTTTTTTGGGGAAAGGCGCTAGAACCTCTATGGTCAGATTTCATACTCATCGTATAATGTGTGTAACCCGCATCATCAACTATAGGGACCGATCTATCCATGGAAGCACAGGATGTTGCTAAAGCACACACTGGGACTAACACTAGATATTTTTTCACTTTATTTCTCCCTCTTTTTTTCTATTTATCGGGAGATTTAAAAATAGGTTTAGGTTTTTTTATAAATTTTTTTTACACTATGATCTTTTTATGAGCTTAAGGCTCATTTAATGGTTAGTTTTTTGGTTGTTTTGGGAGCATATATTGAATGGCACTCATTAACTGTTCATCAGTGCATTCAAAGCATCCCCCACGAGGCGGCATAGCATTTAAGCCCTCATCAGTATGTTTAAAGAGTGCTTCCATTCCCTGTTTTAAACGTACTTTCCAATCCGCTTTTTCACCAACTCTGGGGGCACCTATAGGAATTAATGGTTTGCTCGCGTGACAATTGATGCAAAAATGATTGTAAATTTGTTCGCCCTCATCTTTGGTACCGCTAATTGATTTTAAGAACTCTTGAGGGTGATGGCTATCTGCATGAACCGGTAATTGGAATATCAATAAGATCACTGCGTAAACAATGAGATGAATCATCATGTAATACTCTCCTGAAAATTGGCATAATATTTGCAGTTTGCAACAAGTTATTTAACGAGGAATTATTTGTGAAAAAGTGCATACTAAGTGTTTTACTATTTTTTGCAAGTACAGGGCTACATGCTGAAGCAATGCAGCCGCCTGAAATACTCACAAGCAAAATAGAACAGCATGTACGTAACGAGCTTTCTTCATATAAAGAAGGAATAATTCGTGTTACAGCGGATAAAATTGATTCCCGTTTAAATCTCAAAGCATGCGCTGAAGATCAGCTGGTTGTTTTTAATCCCTACCAATCTCCTATTTTAAACACCAGTACCATGGGAATAAAATGTCAAGAAAATGACAATCATTGGTCTCTATACGTTCCTATTAAAATAACTGTATTAAAAACGATCTACGTAGCAAAACGTGCTCTTATTAAAGGTACCCGACTTTCCAAAGATGATATCTATCAAACGGAAATGGATGTACAGAGATTAAATCATGGTTATTTTACTAAAAAGGATTTATTAATAGGGCAAATATGCAAACAAAATATTCCACCAAATAGCCCGCTTAATCCGCATAATATAGAAGCAGCGAAATTGATTAATAAAGGAGAGCATGTTTCTATTGTTGCTAGTGATAGCAATTTAACTGTAAGCATGGATGGTATTGCTTTGGAAGAGGGCTCATTGGGTGAAACCATTAAAGTACGCAATCTTTCTTCTAAAAAAATTATTGAAGCTCAGATTACAGACTCAAAGAAAGTAAACGTTATTATTTAATAACAAAGGTTATTTACATTTCACTAGCTTGAGCCAGTAGAATGCAAACAGCCCATTTATAATTAAAATATACTAAAGATTTTTACAAAATAGCCGATATATTTAGAAGCCGAACGTGATTGAGGATAAATTATGTTTAATCAAATCAGTGATGCAGTTCCTGTAAAAACACTAGATACAGACAATCGTTTAAAAATGAAACATCAAGAAAAAATCCAAAATTTGATAGAGGACCCCTCATCACATGTCAACATTAGTGATATTTCAAAACAATTAGAAGCTATAAAAAACTCTCTTAAGGAAGTTTCTGAAATCAATGAAGCTCGAGTTTTATATTTTAAATCTGAAATAGCACTCGGAAACTATCAAATTGATAGTGACAAAATTGCCATTAAAATGTTAAATGTAGAACCGGCATAAATTCTAAGGGTAATTATTATATGGATCATAAAATAAAAACATTGAGTAGTTATTTGGAACAAGAAATTAATTGGATAGAATCACTCAATTCTTTGCTGGCCGAGGAAAAGGAAATACTGACTTCTCGTGAATTTAATAGGCTTGAAGAATTTGCGAATAAAAAAAAGGAATTATCAAGTAAGTTAGAGGAAAGTGCCAAAAAACGCTTGCAACTTATTAACTATACGAATCCTAATCAAGATATGAACTTAGTTTTGACTGCGTTTCTTAAAGAGTGTACTGTCGAGGAAACAAATCAAATCAATCAATTAAATACTAAGCTTGCTGAACTACTAACACTCTGTCGTGAATTGAACGCAGTAAATGGGCAGATAATAGCCAACAATCTTTATGTTCGTCAAGAAATTGTCAATACACTGTCAGGAAATCCAGCAAATGCAATCAGTGTTTATACTTCCAATGGAGATATTCAATCAACAAAAGAGAATACACACCATCAAGAAGCCTAAAAATATCGAGCAAAAATTCACTCTGGGTGACAGCAAGGCTGTAGTCCAGAAAAAATTAATTAATTTCTCTCTTATCCAAATAAAAATATCAATAAAAAGCTATTTGATTTTATTTTGAACTAAAGAATAGGTATAATAGTTAAAAATTTTCTTTATAAATTCTATGAAATTCTTTTCAAAAAATTACGTTCGAACGATTGTAGTTGAATTTTATGGTGATAAAACAACACAGAATGATAATGCCATTAAGGAAAATGCTAAAAACCTATTAGGAACTCATTTTAAAGAAGAAAACCGATTGATTTATTCTTCCCGCCTTAATTATTTTCCTGGTCTGAGCCAGTTAACATCACAATCCCGTTTACTCCTGGTTGGTCACGGTGATCTAGAGAAACATATATTTTCTGGTTGCGATGTTGACATGTTGGTAGAACGATTAATAGAAGATTGTTCATTACAAACGGTTAAACGAATTACCCTCGTCGCCTGCCATCTTGGTAAAACCAAGGCATTCATTGAAGAACTACACTTAAAACTGGCCAAAGAAGGTATTTATACTGAAATAGCAGCCTATAAATCTTATTTAGTTGTCGATAGTTCAGGACATCGCTGGATTGATCTAGGCGAAGAAGATGGGCTGGTTGAAGCAGGAAAGCAAAAAATTGTTTTGGGTTGGGAAAATGCTGGAAGCTCCTCCCCCAAGCAAGTTATATTGGTTGATACCAATGAAACTAATCCTTACTATGAAGACAATCAGGGAGATGATGAGGATGCCGAGATAGATGCTCCCTTTCACTTTGGATAGTAGGTATACTAATCAATAACTTGTTTTACAGCTAATTTTGTAGTTCACGAACATGTATTTTTTTCAACATGAAACTTCTGAGTTTTTGTTTCGTTACACTCAGCTTGCCGCGAACTACATTAAAAATCTGAGGGTATTTACTTCATACGAAGAGCACCATCTAAACGGATCACTTCACCATTCATCATTCCATTTTCAATAATATGCGCAGCTAACGCAGCAAATTCATCGGGTTTACCAAAACGCTTGGGAAAAATCATGGTTGCCACCAGATTATCTTGTACCTCTTGCGGCATGTTTAACAGCATAGGTGTTGCTATTAATCCAGGTGCAATGGTATTTACACGAATAGCGAACTGAGCGAGTTCTCGCGCAGCAGGTAAGGTCATTGCCACAACACCACCCTTGGAAGCACTATATGCGGCTTGACCAATTTGTCCCTCAAATGCTGCAATAGAGGCTGTGTTAATAATAACACCGCGCTCCTGGGAATTACTTTCTAATTCCAAGTTGGTCATTGCATGTGCTGCAACCCTCATTACATTGAAAGTACCAATAAGATTTACATCAATCACTTGTTTAAAGGCATCCAATGGCATAGCACCTTCTTTCCCAACAATACGTTTAGCTGGAGCAATGCCCGCACAGTTAACACAAACTCTCGGTGCTCCTAATTGTTCTATTGTTTGTTGCATCGCTTTTTCGACTGATTCATCACTGGTTACATCACAACTGATAAATAAATCGGCTTCGCTTTGGTCATCCGCCTGCTTATCCCATACTACAACCCGCATTCCACGCTTCTGTAAGTATTGAGCACTTGCTTTTCCCATACCCGAGGCGCCACCTGTAATCAAGGCGATTTGATTCGTAAAGTTCACTATATCTCTCCATAAAATTATAGATTTTTTAGCCTAGGGTACAACAGTAAAGCGAAATCTGGATTAACCGACATAAAATTTCCAGGCTCCGCTTTGCTATCACCCAGGCTCACTGCCATTGACTCAAAAATTTTTGTCATTCCCGCGAAAGCGGGAATTCACTCATGAATTGGCACTATGCCTTGTTAGAAATAGGTTCCGATATCTTTTCCTTAAGTCAATAACAGTGCTCCTAGAGCTAAAAAAACTCCTTACTCAATTGTTTGAATTCAGGAGTCCCTGCCTTTCTTAACCATTCGAAAAATATCATTTCCGTGGTAACTAAATGAATCCCTGCATGTTTCATTCGTTTCAATCCGTATTTCATATTTTGCTCACCACGACAACTCACTGCATCGGCAACAACAAAAACATCATATCCAGCGTCTTTCATTTCTAGCGCAGTTTGTAAGACGCAAACATGAGTTTCAATACCAATAAGAATTAATTGTTTTTTATGAAATTGCTTTAAGCGTTCCACATATTTAGGCTCGCCCATACACGAAAAACTTACTTTATCAACACTACATTCTTGTGGATTAAAATACGATTGAAATTGTTTCAAAGTCGTACCAAGACCTTGTGGATATTGTTCACTCACTAGAATGGGAACATTCATCCGTCTGGCTAATTTTAAAAGCCATTCACAACGCGCGATAAATACTTCGCTATCTAATACGGCTGGCGTTAATTTTTCTTGTACATCAACCAATAATAAGAGTGAATCCTCTTTATTAAGTAACATCCTTATTCTCCTTGACGAACAATTTGAAAGATCTTGAGTTTAAATGCTAGGGTCTGTTTACATTTCGCCAGCTTAAGTCGAAATGGCCAGATTTTTGAGTACTAAAGCGTGGCATACACGGAGTATGTAAGCATCGGATCGCAGAAAAATCAGGTCAGTCGCCAAGATAGTAGAAATAGAAACAGATCCTAATAAAAGCTTACAGTCTGAGTGAAATTAATCACAAACAGGCTGTAAGTACATCAGCAAAAGAGTTTCCAGTAAAACACTAAACTCCAGCGATATCAATCGTTTTCATTTTTACATCCATCTGCTTGTTATTTCGCTGAATGGATACTGTTATTTGCTCCCCAACCTTTATATCGGTTAGCATATTGTATAAAACATCATAGTTAGGAACCGCATGTCCATTCAATGCTACAATAATATCACCTAACTCGATACGTCCCCAAGCATCTCGGTGAGTGCCTCGCAAATGTGCTTTGTCTGCGGGTGTATTGCGTATCACATCTGCGATCAATATCCCTTTACGTATGCCCAATCGATAAGCAATACTTGGTGGAACACTTTGAATACCAATCCCAGACAATACGACTCGCCCATTGTTAATAATTTGCGTCACAATGCGATCAATATCATCTGCAGGGACAGCGAAACCGATTCCAGCAGACGAACCTGACTGGGAATAAATCATCGTGTTCATGCCAATTAACTGTCCAGCACTATTCAATAATGGTCCACCTGAATTACCCGGATTAATTGGCGTATCTGTTTGAATCATATTTCGAATTTTAACCCCGCCAATCCCAGGAACTTTTCTACCTAAAGCAGAAATTACTCCCTTAGATAAACTATGATCCAGACCAAAAGGATTACCAATCGCAATTGCTTTTTGTCCAACCATGAGATCATTAAGATGTACGATTTCAAACGGTTTAAATTCTTTTAACAGCGCCAAAGCTTGTGGCGATTCAATCTTTAATACAGCAATATCTTTGCGTGGCTCTGCTCCAACTACTTTAGCAGGTACAGTCAACTTACCTAAAGTAATTGCCAACTTATCAGCGCCCTTGATCACGTGAAAATTGGTAACTATATACCCATGATTATTCCAAACAATTCCAGAACCAGCCCCATCGGATACTTGCTTTTTCTGTAACGATCTATTAGTTACTGTTGCTAATCTGTGAACATAAACTACCTTAGGGGATGCGTCATGAAAAACTTGTACGGTATTTTGTTCATCAGGAAGAAGGGAGTTTACAATTGTACTATGTCCTGGTAAAGCCAGAATTGAACATAGCATAAAAGTAATAAACCATAAAAAACGTTCTCTTGCCATCAATATATCTCCACCAGTTAGGACCATAAGCGTGCATTCCTCCAAATGCACACGAATTGTAATATATAACTACAAAAATGTCATCAAATGAGTGAGAAGAATAATTTTCAAGCAAATGTCATCGTGTGAGTTTTCTCTTGCTCTTTCTCTTTTTCTTCTTGATAAACATAATCATGCGAGTCCTCTTGGTGTACTTTATCTCGTGATTTAGCCTCATTATGCACTACATCTTTTTGTTTCTCAGGCACTGGATCATTTATTTCGTGTTGTATTTTATCTACATTCGTGCGTGACACAGTCTCTACACGCGTTTGAACCAGCGAAATTCCAGGAGTTACTGATACTCCAAAATATTGCATCAAAAATTGTATTGGCATCATAAGCATATCTTTAAAAGTCATAGTTGATGCTTCCATACTTTTAACAGCCACAATTTCTGAATCATCGATATGACGTAAATATACTTTTTCCAAAAGCGCTGAATGCTGTTTGTACACACTATCCAAACTGGAATTTCGTGACTTTTCCTGGTTTAAAAGATATCTTTGAAAATCAGTATGCGCATCCCATAGAGAAGCTCTTCTTTCCTGTAACTCCTTGAGTTCACTATCATAGAAAGCTATTTTATGATCAATTTCTTCCCTTAATCGATCACATGCGATTTTACGCTCAGATGAAACTGACCCGCAAACTATTGAGTCCGACTCTTTAACAATAACTTTGGCATAACGTTCAACCAACTCTGTTTTTTTGTTTAAAATCTCTTCTATTTTGGTATCTATATATCTAATTGCATCTTTATTCGCTCCTAACACTTGGTAATGAGAATCAAATCGTTTCTCATTTTGCATTTGTGCGCGGATTTGCTCCAGTTCCTTTACTTCTTGGGTCAATGCCCTGCTTTGTGCCTCATCATTTAACTGCTTGTCTCGGCTTAACAGGATTTGTCTTATAAATGCAGCCAAAATCACAACAGTTCCCAATGCTGCAGTACAAATAAGCGCTATACTGACTGGCTCCATAGTCAACTCCTTTAATGAGACAAATGAATCAATTGAGTATGAATTTCAATAGCAAAATACTTGCTAAAAGTTTGGAGTGAATCCATCAATGGCCATTGATCGGGCTGGCTTGACATACGACTCATCGCTGCCGAAAAAATGGAACTATAGTTCTCTTTGATAAAGGGTTTTATCTCAGTTAAATTAGAAAAATTTTTCACCAAAGCAGTAGCATTTTCTTCCAGATGTGATAACTCTACTTTTTCAATAACCCCAACCAAATTATCTTGGTCTTCCATAGTTTTTTTAATCCAGTTAAGTAAAGCCACACGAGGTTTAATAAACAATAATTGATGACTTGTTTCTATTGAAGGCTCCATTAAAACAATATGGTTGTGCAATTCAAATTTAAAACAACAAAGAAAATCAAGAAAACTGGTTTCTATTCCATTGCGTGCTTTATCACCAAGCCAACGACAAATTTCATGACGAAACATTGTTGAAAAATGCTTTTCTATTTCATCCAGAGTTGCATTATCTGAGTTTTGTTTGTGCAACGCATATGCAGTGTTATCAATTTGCAATAATCTAAGATCAGGTAACTTTGTTTCGGGCAATTGCGAAGCAAGAAATGATAAAAAAACAGCTGTAGGTTTTAATATCACGATTTCATGTTGGCGGTAGTGCATCGATCTCTCCTTGATTTGACCTAAATCACTCACCAACAAATTACAGCATGAACTCAAATGCATTGAACCTGCAAGCTTTCTTAAGATCTTTTTCTTTTGCGGTATTCAACTCTTATTTTCAAATAAAAAAATCTTAAAAAAACTCACATCGCCAATGCATTAGTGAATTCGCTACAATCTTTAGCAAATGATTCAGCTGCTTTTTACTCATCCTGAGTACAGCAAGGACCCCTATTTAAAACGATAGACCATATATCGACACTTAGCGAGCCAACTTTAATTTTTTCATAATAAAGTTCGTGGAGTATCATCAATTATGAGAGCCTTGGATCCAGACCCTTTTCGTAAAGAAGAGAGACAATTACAATTTAATAGTGAGTTCAACACTATTGATCCAAGTTCATTCTTTTATCAGCTGCCCAAAAACATGACCAGTGACTCGCTTCAGCTCTTTCCACAAAAGATAACTTAAAGAACCACGAGTCTACATCATTTAATGGATATTAATGAGTGTTATTCATTGACCTGGAACATTACTTTTTTTAAAGTACATCAACAATAAAGCATCAAAGAATTACGCGCGTGGACAAACAAGATTTGCATAAAAAATTTAGTCAACCATTACTGCAGTGGCATGCTCTTTATGGACGCAATAACCTCCCTTGGCAATTACCTCGTACACCGTACAGAGTATGGATTTCTGAGATTATGCTTCAGCAAACTCAAGTACAAACGGTTATTCCTTATTTTGAACGTTTTATGCAACAATTCCCTAACATAAATACTTTGGCTCAAGCAAATGATGATGAAGTGCTTTCTTTGTGGTCAGGACTAGGTTATTACAGCCGAGCCAGAAATCTGCATCAAACAGCAAAAATAGTGGTACAACATCATGGTGGTGTTTTGCCTGATAATTATCAGTTATTAAAAGAACTGCCGGGAATTGGCCCATCTACTGCAGCTGCCATTGCATCACAAGCTTTTAATCAACCTATCGCTATTCTAGATGGAAATGTAAAACGAGTTTTAACGCGTTTTTTCATGATTAAGGGGTATCCTGAACAAGCACAAGTAAAAAAAACACTGTGGGAACTGGCTAACTCGTGCATGCCTAACGAAAACTGCGCTAATTACACACAAGCAATTATGGATTTAGGTTCACTATGTTGTACCCCTAAAAATCCAAATTGTCATAATTGCCCCTTACAGAATAGTTGTCTGGCACTGAAATATGAAGAACAACATCTCTATCCCACAAAAAAGGTAAAAAAAACCATACCCATTCAATACCAACAATTTCTGGTTTTATACAATGAACAAAACTCCATCTATTTAGAAAAAAAACCCCCTGCAGGCTTATGGGGTGGTTTATGGTGTTTACCCAGTTTGGATAAAGAAGACTGCCCGCTTAACTTTATACGTCTGAACTATGATTTATCAGGAGAAGCTCCCCGACAACTTATGACTTTTAAACATCGCTTTAGCCATTTTCATTTGGAAATTAATGCACTCAGTATAAAAATTAAAACATTAGGTAATATATTGTCTGAGAAACAAGGACAGTGGTTTGCAAAAGAACAAATAAACTCTTTAGGCTTAGCTCGGCCCACCAGCAAGATATTGTTTTTTCACTATAATATATTTAAAGCCTTATCATAGCTGCCAATTGAAAATATAAAAAATTACTCCACTCATCTTTTAATGTTAAAAATAAAAAATTACTAAAGTAGGGGCTTATTTTATAAGATGTTTGTTCTATTATTCCTTTTTATTTGGATTGCTGCATTATGAGTAAATATAGAACAAAATTTAAAATAATAAACACCCAGCCGGCTACTCCTCTAGATGAAATAATTGATGAATTAGGACAAACGGAACAATCGGAGCTGGAACAACCAGACCCCGAACAATTAGAACAACCCCACCTAGAGCAATTAAGCAACAACCGCAACAGTATTTTTTATAGATTGAATCATGATGAAAAACTGAATAATGCGGTACTTATCGCCATGCTGTCAGGTATGCTCATCTTTACGGTATCGTTTTGCTCTCAAGATAATAATCGCGCTATAACAGGGTTAGCTATTGCATTAGCTGCTTTCTTCTTGAGGGTTGCAATCGAGCTCATGGGAGAAATCATGGAAAATAATAATGGCAGCTATGTCTATCAATCGCACTATAGGAATGGAAGATGACATCGCTACCGTTCAAAAACGAGGAATAACAAAATAATCTTCTTCTTGTTGCAATTCGAATTCTGCTGCGGTGTTACATTCGATAGCTTGTTGTTCTGCTTTTATTTCAATTTGCTTCATTTCTTCAGCGTTCAGATCTTTTGTTGCTTTAGTTTGACAATCTTCTATGGCAAAAAATTTCAGAAGATTACACATGCTACGGGAATTATTTGTCGTAAATGAATTCTGAACCTCAATGCGATCATAGGTAATTTGTCGTTCATTTAAAATTGTAATAATGAGTTTGCTATTAATGTAATCAGGATTAAATGCTTCATGAAATTTATGATTCTGACCACGTGGTGCCATCAAAGCAATAAAACAATATCCACCAGGATTCACTAAAGAAAGAAGTTTATCGATAAATGCAGACATTTCACTTTTATTTAAATGATACATAACATGGGAGCATATAACCAAGTCAAATTTACCTTCCAAAACCACATTCATAAAATCAGAGTTATATAATTTAATATTCGTTTGATGATATGCATTTTTTAATTCGGGATTAATCTCAACAGCAACAGCCTCATCAAATTCACTCTGGAGAATTTTGGTAATATTACCGGCACCTGCACCAACATCGAGTAATCTATGACGATGAGATAATTTTGGAAGAATTTTGTTTTTAATAGTTTCCGTCACTAATGATATGTGTTTGGAAGTATGTTCCAATATACCAATAGCTTCCTTGTATTCTATAAATGAGCTGCTAGGCATAACATTTTTCCCTATAAAACTTCTTAACTTAATGAACCGCCACTGGCTAATATTTGAATCGCTACTTTAGCATCAGGTTGTCCTAAATTAGCAGCAGCATTGATCCAAAACCAAGCTTTTTTCCGGTCTTCTACGACCCCTTTGCCATAATAATACATATAACCTACAGCATACTGAGCATCAGGCTGACCTTGCTGAGCTAATGGTTTTAAGCGAATAAAAGCCTTACGGTAATCTTCGACTCTGAAACTATCAATTCCTTCACGTAAATTAATTTTGTTGGTAACAGCACATCCAGCAAGAGCAGAAATAAAAATTACAACGATTAGTCGATTAAATAAACGTCTCATAAATTTTTATCCCCTTCCAAAGGCTTTGCTACCGGCTCAAAGATTAATTCATTTTTGGGTAAACTTAAACTCTCTAAAGCACCATTACGTTCAACCAAAATCCCTGCGGCCATAATACGTTTGATCACAGCACCCCCAGGTATTGTATCACCTAATTTATAAGTGCTTTCCTCTCCATTCGCAGCACGAATGATTACTTGAGAATCTTCTATTTTATTAGCAAATAAGATCCCTACTAAAGTAACATTCAACATAGATTTTTTAATACTGGATAAATTATTTGAAACATAAACACCAAACAGAGAAGAGTGTAAAATAGCATCAAAGGAATTCTGTTTTGCTATCGCTGGCATCTCTTTTGAGGTTTCTGGTTGAGTTGGGCGAGTTACAGGGGCAAAGATTAAAGAAGCGTATTCTACGATAATCAGTATGGAAAACAGTGAAATTAAGGCAATAATAATCCATTGTGCGTATTTTGCTGAAAATAAAGCCTGGAGATCAAATTTCATTATCAAAACACCCCTGAAGTATAAACTTGCCTGTACATGGAACTTCGCTGCACTCTAGCTACACCCTGTAAAGTAGAACTTGCCTATACATAGAACCCCCACTAGAATATCCTACATAAACCACTCTGAAAAGATCACTCGTTCATAATAGGCCTCTTTCCAAATTCGCTAAGGGGAGTGAAGTGCAAGGAGACGCAGAGCGGAGAACCGGAGTATACAACGTCAGTACATGAGGATTCGAGCAACCGCATCGACGAAGCAATTTACCTCCTCAGTAGAGTTTGGCAAGAGGTCTAATAAAGGTATCGACATAAAAAATTTACACCCTTAAGGATAGTCCAATGAAAAAGCATCACTTTGAAACTCGAGCCATTCATGCTGGTCAAGAGCCATGTCCAAGTACCGGTGCGGTTATGACCCCCATATATGCAACATCTACCTACAAGCAAATTACTCCAGGCGAACATCTTGGCTATGAGTACTCTCGAACACATAACCCTACTCGTGGAGCTTATGAAAGTTGTATTGCCAGTTTGGAGTCAGGTGAGCGAGGTTTTGCTTTTGCTTCCGGAATGGCTGCAATAAACACCGTTATTGATTTATTAGATGCCGGAGATCATGTTGTTGCCATGGACGACCTTTATGGAGGCACATTTCGCTTATTTGATAAGGTCAAAACACGCACCTCAGGATTATCTTTTTCTTTCATAGACATGTCTGACACGCACAATATAGAATCCGCGATTACCAAAAAAACACGTATGATCTGGGTAGAAACACCTTCGAATCCCATGTTAAAACTGGCTAATTTACGTGAAATAGCAATGATAGCAAAACGTCATAATCTCATAGCAGTTGCAGACAACACTTTTGCGACTCCCTGGATTCAGAAACCTATAGAGTTAGGATTTGACATAGTACTGCATTCAGCCACTAAATACCTTAATGGTCATTCAGACGTAGTCAGCGGGATCGTGGTTGTTGGTGATAATCCTAATTTAGCGGATAAAATTGCGTTCCTCCATAACTCCTGCGGTGGAATTGCCGGTCCATTTGATAGTTTTCTTGTTTTAAGAAGTCTGAAAACCCTGTCGTTGCGTATGGAAAGACATTGCGAGAATGCACATGATCTAGCAAATTGGTTAAGTACGCAATCCAGAGTAATAAAAGTTATTTATCCAGGTCTTACAAGCCACCCCCAACATGGATTAGCTAAAGAGCAAATGCACGGGTTTGGCGGCATGATTTCCATGGTAATAGATGGTGGCATTGATGCGGCCAAACGCTTTCTTGCTCGTTGTGAATTGTTTACGCTCGCTGAAAGTTTAGGCGGTGTAGAAAGTTTGATAGAACATCCAGCGATTATGACTCATGCGTCTATACCTCTAGAAAAGCGTAAGACGTTAGGCATTGAGGATGGATTTATTCGGCTCTCCGTAGGCATAGAACATGTGAAGGATTTACAAGCTGATTTGGAATATGCACTTGCATATTAAAGTGATGTGACCTGGGTGCTGCGCAGAGAAACCCGGAAGAGAACTCCCCGGGTTTCTCTGTTACACTCAGGCTATAAAAATAATTGCTCACGTCCCTCTAAGTTAATGTTTACTCGAACGGTTGGATTTGAATTCAGGTTGTGAGAAAATTTTTCTAGACAAGCGCAACATACATCAGTATGTGAGCATTGATTAGGAAGACTCCGCAAGATGTGCCAAATCCAGCCGCTTCCTGATAGAGGGCTGAGACTTACCTACAAAAAATACAGGAAAAATAGATGCAGACTTTACAAACTCTAATTGAACAAGCTTTTGAACAACACCAAACATTATCAATTGATACAGCATCTCCCGAACTTATTGCGGCAGTGAATGAAGTACTGTCTTGTTTGGACAGCGGCCAATATCGGGTTGCTGAAAAAATAAATAATGAATGGGTAGTTCATCAATGGATAAAAAAAGCCGTTCTTTTATCTTTTAGACTTTATCCCAATCAAGTGATTGATTCGGGCTTCTGTCAGTTTTATGACAAAGTACCCCTTAAGTACAATAACTATACTGAAGAACAATTCAAACAGACAGGAGTACGTGTGGTGCCTCATGCCATGGTTCGCAAAGGGGCTTACATTGCAAAAAACTGCGTTTTAATGCCATCTTATGTCAATGTGGGCGCATATATCGATGAGGGGGTCATGGTTGATACCTGGGCAACTGTGGGCTCTTGCGCTCAAATCGGTAAAAACGTGCACCTTTCAGGTGGAGTAGGTATAGGTGGTGTTTTAGAACCCTTGCAAGCCAACCCCACAATTATCGAAGACAATTGTTTTATCGGTGCCCGCTCAGAAGTCGTCGAAGGGGTTATTGTAGAACGAAATTCCGTATTGTCTATGGGTGTCTACTTAGGGCAAAGCACCAAAATATATAATCGTCTCACTGGAGAAATTACTTACGGTCGTATCCCATCAGGATCAGTGGTAGTCGCTGGCAGCCTGCCCAATGAAGACAAAAGCTACAGTTTGTATTGCGCAGTCATTGTGAAACAGGTAGATGAAAAAACAAGAGCAAAAGTAAGCATTAATGAACTATTGAGAGCGAGTTAGCATGACTGGGATGAAAAATAGAGTCCCCCCCCATTTGGGGACAGACTTACAAGAAATCCTAACGAAACTTGTTCGTTTTCCTTCGATTACACCTGAAGATGCAAACTGCCAAGAGTTCATGATCCATTTTTTGGAACAAGCAGGATTTACTTGCCAACGTATGAATAAAGGACCTGTATCCAACTTCTTTGCTTCTTATGGAGAATCAGGCCCTTTTCTCGTATTTGCGGGCCATACAGATGTGGTTCCTGTTGGTGACGTAACGAAATGGTTGTCTGATCCTTTTATAGTGGAAAATAAAAATGGAATGCTCTTTGGGCGTGGTGTTGCTGACATGAAAGGAAGTCTTGCGTGCATGCTGCTTATGGCACAACGATTTGTAAACACTTACCCTAAATTTCAAGGAAGATTAGGCTTTCTTATTACCAGTGGTGAGGAAGGGAATGATTATGATATGGGCACACCTTATGTCATGCAGCTCCTGGAAAATCAAGGCATTCACATTGATTATTGCATTGTAGGGGAACCATCAAGTACTCATCAGGTTGGTGATGTAATCAAAATTGGCAGACGTGGTTCATTGAGTGCCCAAATTACCTTACATGGAAAACAAGGGCATGTTGCCTATCCCCATTTGGCGGACAACCCAATACATAAAATGAGTCCCGCACTTGCGAAGCTGACCACAACACTCTGGGATCAGGGTAACACTCATTTTCCACCAACATCCATGCAAATTACTCACCTCCAATCAGGAGGTCATGCCGCAAATATAATTCCTGGAGAACTGGTTTTACATCTAAATTTTAGATACTCAACAGAACATACACACCACACATTAAAAGAAAAAGTTATTGCTACTTTTCAAGAGCATGATCTGAACCCTGTTATTGAATGGCGCCTTAGTGGCGAGCCTTTCTTGACATCCCAAGGTGCTTTGCTGGAAAGCTGTAAAGAAACAATCCTCGAACTTACTGGAAACTTACCAGAGTTTTCTACCAGTGGCGGAACATCTGACGGTCGCTTCATTGCTCCCTATGATGTTGAAGTAATAGAACTTGGACCGGTTAATGCCACGATTCATCAAGTAAATGAATGTGTTTCCTTAAGCGATCTGCATCAATTAGAAATTTTATATTTTTCGATTTGTGAAAAATTATTAATTAATTAATGTTGTAGTCTATACTTTGAGAAAGAAGTTGAATTTATTGTGATTTTGTAGCTTTGTAGCCTGGGTGCAGCGAAGCGAAACCCAGGTTTCGTAAATAAACTCCTGGGTTTCGCTCGCTGCACCCAGGCTAAGTTTTATAGGACGGATACTATAAAAAGGAGAAACGAGCATGAAAGGTTGCAAATTAAGCCCAGTGGCTCTTGGTCTTGCCCTTGGGGTTTTCTGGGGAATAACTGTTTTTATAATGGGATTAATTGCTCACTATTATGCCTATGGGCAGGCTTTCGTAGCTACTATGGGTACTATATATCCTGGATATGAGCCTTCATTAATGGGAAGTTTCTTGGGAGGTATTATAGGTTTCATTGATGCATTCATTACAGGTTTTTTGATTGCCTGGTTATACAACTTATTTAGTTGTTGTAAATGCGTCTGTTGTGACAAGAAAAAGGATGAGGGCGTGATAAAAGAGAAAGTAATAAAAGAGAAACCAATAAAAAAGAATAAGGAAGTAAAATAGTATAGTTGTGTCTTGGTATAACGAAACGGAACTCGGGTTTCGCTTCGCTACACCAGGCTGCACAAAATATAAGTGATTAGTTTACAACATGCCATGTTCCATCTGGCTGGCGACATGCACTACCGCGTAATGTTTGTTTTTTGCCATCAATGATTGCCGAAGTTAGATATTCGCGGCAAGGCAAGCGCTCACGATAATAAGTACGCGTAGGCTGTACTGTATAACTATATCCAGTATCTGGATTTGACCAATTCACAGCTTTCCCTGTCGGCGCAGTTTCTAATGCACGCTGCATTTCCATTCTATCCACCTTATCCATTGTCTTTCCAATTTGACCACCCAAGTAAGCGCCTACAATAGCGCCACCTGCTGTTGCAGCCAATTTAGCTGCTGGGCCGCCACCAAACTGGCTTCCAATCAATCCACCAATAACTCCACCTGAGATAGTACCTACGTCTTCATGATTCATTGACGCACAGCCAACCAATAATAAAGACAATGATGCAACAGCTATTTTTTTCATAACATATCACCCATTTAAAAGGTTATAGAAATCGGTTGTAATTCTAACATCACGCTCAGTTATTATCCATAGTTAAGGAAATCTAAAATGTGGAACTTAGAATTAAGAAAGTTTATTTATTTATCACAAGCCTGGATTTCGCTTTACTTCATCCAACTGCAGTGAGCACGGATTAAAATCAAAAACAATTCATTTAATCGTGACGCACCCGCTCAGAAATCTGACATAATAATTCATAACCCGTAGTTCCTGCTGCATGTGCAATTCGCTCAACTAAAATATGTTTACCCCAAAGTTCAACAGGTGCTCCAGGTTTTACTTCCGGATGATCTGTTAAGTCTACAGCAAGCATATCCATTGATACTCGTCCTACAATAGGAACCACTTTGCCTTGAACCCAAACCGGGGTGTTTGCCGCAATATGTCGTGGATAACCATCACCATAACCCGCAGCAACAATACCAATAATAGAAGATTTTTCGCTTTTCCAAATACCACTATACCCAACTTGAGCCAAAGGAAGATTATGATGAACTGCACTAATTGCTGAAACAAAACGCATTACAGGAAGTAAACCCAAATCAATTGCAGTCTGATCAGCGAAAGGTGATACACCATAAAGCATAATACCCGGTCTGACAACATCCATATGAGTTCGTGGAAAAGAAATAATGGCAGCTGAATTGGCAATACTTCGTTGACTGAACCCAGAGACAGAAATACTCTCAAATAAAGCAATTTGCTGAAAATTTTCTATTCGTTCAGGCTCATCAGCACAAGCTAAATGAGTCATCAAACCGATCTTTTTATCCACCCAAGGACAAGATTGCAATGCATCCATTACCCCTTGCAATTCATGAGTCTTAAAACCCAAACGGTGCATACCTGTATTTACTTTAACCCAGAGTTTAATCGGCGCATCTAGAGGGGTATTTAAAAGCCACTGTACCTGATGCGGTTGATGAATAACGCATCCAAATTGATGCTGTGCTACCACCTTAAATTCATCAGGACTAAATATACCTTGAAAAAGAATACAATGAGTCCGTATTCCTATTTTACGAAGAACCAGAGCTTCTTCAATACAAGCTACACCAAAAGCATCTACATGCCCTTCCAATATTGGTGCGACAACATGTACACCACAACCATAGGCATTAGCCTTCACCATAGCAATTATTTTCTTGCCTGGAGCAAAATGTCTTATTCGCATTAAGTTATGATGCAAAGCGTTTGGCTCTATCACCAGTTTGGTAGGTCTGGACACCTTAATCTACCCCTTGATAACCATTGTATGCTAAATCTTCAAAACGAGTGTATTTACCAATAAAGGCTACACGAACCTTACCAATTGGACCATTTCTTTGTTTGGCCACAATGATTTCTGCGGTTCCTTTATCCGGACTGTCTTCATTATAGACTTCATCTCGATAAATAAAACAAATTAAATCGGCATCTTGCTCAATCGCACCAGATTCACGCAAATCAGACATAACAGGTCGTTTATCTGAGCGTTGTTCTAAACTTCGGTTCAACTGGGATAAAGCAATAACGGGTACCTGCAGCTCTTTAGCAAGCGATTTAAGACTGCGTGAAATCTCAGATATCTCTGCCGTTCTGTTATCTGCTGAAAATCCGGGTACTTTCATTAATTGCAAATAGTCTACCACAATTAACCCCAAGTTACCTTGCTCCTTGGCTAACCGCCTGGCTCGTGCACGCATTTCACCAGGACTTAAAGCCGGAGTATCATCTATAAATAAAGGGGCTTCCGAAAGCATATGTACGGCTGAAGTCACGCGCGGCCAATCATCATCATCCAGTTTACCTGTTCTAATCTTATGCTGATCAATGCGTCCTAAAGAAGACATCATTCTCATTGCTAATGAATCTGCAGGCATTTCCATAGAAAAAGCAAGTACAGGTTTCCCAGATTTAATCGCGGCATGTTCTGCCATGTTCATCACTAAAGTCGTTTTACCCATGGAAGGACGACCAGCAACAATAATTAAATCTGAAGGTTGTAATCCTGAGGTCAT
Organism: Legionella tucsonensis; assembly: GCF_001468035.1. Lineage (GTDB taxonomy): Bacteria > Pseudomonadota > Gammaproteobacteria > Legionellales > Legionellaceae > Legionella > Legionella tucsonensis. Next base: position 711,625 of record NZ_LNZA01000001.1, on the reverse strand, counting down.
TTCATCCAAATCAGCCAAACCTGTAGCAAGCCCGGTAATTGCATCACCATTATGATAAAGTGAATCAATTTTTTCTACCGCACGAACCAAAATTGATTTTATATTTTCAGGCCCGCCATCACCGCCTGTTTGCTCACCTATAGCAAAAACTTTAGTTTCTGCCATATCAAGAAGCTCAGGCACTTGCCTGCCTCCAGGATTATATGCTGAATCAGCAATTTCGGTAGCTACAGTAATGAGCTGTCTTTGTACTGATTTTTCACGAACTATATCGGCATAAGCAGATACGTTAGCAACACTGGGAGTATTATTAGCCAATTCGAACAAATAGGCTTCTCCACCTGCATCATCTAATTCGTTATAAGACTTTAACGCATCAAGCAGAGTCACTACATCAAAGGGTTGATCTTTTTTTACCAAAGTAGAAATTGCTCGAAATAAAATTCGATGCTCGGTGCGGTAGAAATCTGTTTCACATAATTTATTACTGACTTTATCCCAAACCTGATTGTCCAACATTAATCCACCAATAATGGATTGCTCTGCTTCCACTGAATGAGGAGGGCGTTTTAATGGATCAACCGTTTTTTTGGAATTTTGCAGATCGTACATAGCCGTGGTGTAATGAGAAATTTGGAACGAGGTCTATTGTAATGCTCTTTTACAGAGATGTCATCCCGAACAAAGCTGTTCGGGATGAATTATGTTGATAAGCTATTGCTTTTTCCAAACTTGAGTACGTCCTAATAAAGAAATACCCACATATCCTCTGACTAAGAGCCTATTCCCTTCAACGGTAATTTTTGCACGATAGATCTTCCCTGATTTAGGATCTAAGATGGAGCCGCCGCCCCATTCATTATTACCTTCATTTTTCAATCCCCACAAAAAAGTCAATCCTTCAACCTTCTTTCCTTTAAACGAACCAGGACAATTCTGACAAATTCCAGTGTCACCAGGTTGTGGAAATACCTTATTAATAACTGCACTTAAAGTACCTCCAGACTCACTAATGGTAACAACTGCTCTTTTCTTTCCTGTTTTATCATCAATTGTGACCCACTTACCTACCGGTGCTTGAGATGCAGCAAGTGCTACAGGTAAACAAAACACAGCAACAAAAAAACCACAAGCCAACTTCCATAAGTTCATAATTTTCTCCATGTTTACAATCACTTAATAGCTTATTCTATGATTGAATACTATACCAGCCTTAATAAGTAATTTTTTATAAATGAATGCAGACTAGGTACTCTACTTTGAGACCAACCTTTAGCTGGCTGCGTCAGGGCTATAACGGCATAAAAAAACGTTCTACATCTTCTTCACTTAAAGCCATTGCTTTGGCCTGATCCGCAGATAATACGCCTTCAACTAATTGTCTTTTTTTCTCTTGCATCCCTAAAATAGCTTCTTCTACAGTACCCGAAGTAATTAGCTTATAGACAAACACAGGATTTTCCTGACCTATTCGATGAGTACGATCGGTAGCTTGATCCTCTACTGCAGGATTCCACCAGGGATCATAATGAATTACCGTGTCAGCACGTGTTAAATTAAGTCCCGTGCCTCCTGCTTTCAGGCTGATAAGAAAAATTGGAATTTTTCCTTCCTGAAATTTTTCTACCATTGCTTGCCGATGCACTGTTTGGCCAGTTAACTTCAAGTAATCATATCTTCTTGTATGCAATTCTTCTTCGATCAATTGCAGCATGGAAGTAAATTGTGAGAAAACCAAAACCCTCCTTCCCTCACCTACCAAATTATCCAACAGATCCATTAATGCCTCAAGTTTTGCTGAAGTACCATGTGCAATCGCTGCTTCAGGCAAAGACAATAATCTAGGATCGCAACAAACCTGTCGTAACTTCAGTAGTGCATCCAGTAAAAGGATATGACTTTTTCCCAGTCCCTGTTTTGCAATCGCATCACGAACTTTTTTCTCCATACTCATACGAATTGCTTCATATAGATCACGCTGGGCGCCAATAATTTCTATGGTGCGCGTCATTTCTGTTTTAGGAGGTAATTCACGAGCTACCTGATTTTTTGTTCTTCTCAATATAAAAGGCTGCACTCTCTTTGTCAGCACCTCTCGTCGATTCAAATCGGCATATTTCTCTATAGGAGTCCGAAACCAGAGCCTAAATTGCTTCGCATCACCTAATAAACCAGGCATCAGAAAATGAAACAAAGACCATAATTCACCTAAATGATTTTCCAAAGGCGTGCCTGTCAGGCATAAACGATGGCTAGCACGTAATTGCTGAATAATTTGCGTCGTTTTCGTACGTGTATTTTTAATAAATTGCGCTTCATCCAAAATCAGATAATAAAAAGAATAAGTTACAAACTTCTCTTTATCTCGATGGATTAACCCATAAGTAGAAACAACGATATCAAAGTCATCAAAATTATCCTGATGACGTTCGGAACCATGATAAATTAAAACCTTTAATGATGGAGTAAAACGTTTTGCTTCGGCCTCCCAGTTCCCTACAAGACTTGTTGGCGCAACAATTAAGGTTGCTGTTTTAATCCGACCTTGTTCTTTTTCATATTGCAAATGAGCTAATGTTTGTACTGTTTTACCCAACCCCATATCGTCAGCAAGAATGCCACTGAAATGGCTGGTCCGCAAAAATTGCAACCAATTTAAACCATAGCGTTGATAATCCCTCAGCTGAGCATGCAAACCAGCGGGTGGCTGTATTTCAGGAATATGGGTTAATTGAGACAATTGTCTTATTTGATCTCTTAAAATTTCAGCGCCTTGCCAACGTGCTTTGGTTGCCGCAATAGCTAATTCAGCTTCACGCATTAAAATAAGTTGATATTTGTTAATTTGTACGTGTTGATTTTCATCTATATGGCGCAAGCCAAATTGAAGTAACAGACGAACCAAGGGTTTAATTCGTCCCATTTCTAGCTGCAACGCACGTCCATCATGCAAAGGCAGCTTGACTAATTGTGTATCAGGAAGATTATCCAAATCATTACCGCTGTAACGATGAATTAAATCTGCAACCAAGGGTACAATACTGACTGGTTTACCCTCAACTAAGATTCCCAATTGATATGAAAAAAAATCTGTTGTATTTTCATATAGGTCTGAATACCACTCTACATCATCAGCACGAATCACTTCCTGATACAATGGGCTAATGCATTCGACTCGCCAGCCGCGACTTTTTAACTCGGGCACCAATTGACTGTAAACAAACTCCAAATCAGCCAAGACATTAATATTCTGCAAAATAAAATCAGGCTGTTCAACATTTCCCCAATGCTCATTTTCCCAGGCTCTAGCCGTTCTTAACTCAAGTATTTCCTGCACTTCATCCCATTTTGATTGCTCAAAATCCCTATGCCGTCTGTATTCAATTAAAAGTTCTTCCTGCTGACACACAACGGTGTTACATTTTTCAGAACCTGCTATCATTAAACCTGCATAATCAAAAAGAATACGCGCCGTAAATAAAGCATGCAGTTCTTCTTCAGTATCGTAAAGCAAGGAAGTTTCATTCTCAAATCCATTAATGGCATCTAGAATAAGCACAGGTACTGGCGTTACTTGTCGAACTTCTCGCTTTGCAAAAACCAGTGGCACAGGAAATTCAGGACATGTTTTAGCCATTTTGTTTGCTAGTAATTCGGCCTGTTCTATTGGAATTGGAGGTGCGTCCAACAAATAACTCAATTGTTTTATTGGATATGGAGTAACTAAACGTCCCATTTTGTCTTCGGAGCGATTAAAATACCAACTTTGGTCCAACAACAAAGGTTCAAGTACACTTCCTTCATGCATTAACAATAAATTTTGATTACCGTTATGAGATAACATCCATTCACAGGTACCTTGAATAGTCTGCCCCAAATGAATTGGCTCCTCCTGGTTTTGTATAAAAAAAGCTCTTCCAGTTGCGATAATTCGTTCTAATAATTCACTATTGCGAATGGTTAATGTATCAAACCAACCTGAAACACCACATTTAAACAGAAGGAGTGCTACCAAATCATTATCATCGCCAATAAAATGCTGCTTTTTGGAAACAGAGAGACTATTAAATGGGAGCATTTTTCCATAGCCACCACGTTTTAATAGCTTAGCTAAAGCTAACTTAATCGCGACCCGGTGCTCATGGCCATCAAGTTTTAGTTCTATGAGATAAACTAAATGATGTGTCACATCGGGCGCTTTCACAATCGCAGCTTCTTGAGCACGCAAATTTTTCAACCAGCTATCAAGCCTTTTATCTAACTTATTACCCGCAAAAGATTGGGATCTTACTTTTTCTCTATCACGCAGGGCCAATAGACATGCGGCGGCATGTTTGCAATTATATTGATAATTACAAGTGCAATGCGCTAGTTTTTTGGGCCAGACCTTCAAATCCATATGTACATCATAAATTTGACTTGAGCTTCCCTTAACTCGACCTTTTAATAGACCGTCACTAAAACGGATATTGAGTACATGTCCATTTTCAAAATATTCTTGACCCCGCAATAATATTTTGGCCTCAAAGACCTCTGGCATTTTTGAGAGTGCTTCATTTAACATAAACGTGTTTTTTACTGGACAAAGGATCTATTTTAGTCAATTTTTAAATTAATTAACATTTTTATCTTTAAATTAAAGGTACTTTATATTAGTTTATCGCTCTTTGGGGTCTTTTAGAGTATATATCATGCAGAACAAGCTTACTGTACTTATGGCACAAATCAATCCCACAGTAGGTGCTTTGGCATCCAATAGGGATCAAATCATAGAAGTTATTAAAAACAAACAAGCTGATCACAATGTAATACTCTTTCCCGAATTGGCTTTAACAGGTTATCCTCCTGAAGATTTGCTCTTTCGCAAGGAATTTCAACAAGCAGTTACCGAACATTTAAAACAGATTCAGGCCGTAACAAAAGATTGTTATGTTCTTGTAGGACACCCAAGCAGAACAGAACAACGGCTGTATAATAGCGTGAGTATTTTCTATAAGGGACAAAGAGTTGCAGAATATCACAAGCAAAATTTACCAAACTATCAAATTTTTGATGAAGCACGTTATTTTACCCCTGGAGAAAAAAATCCATGTATTTTGGATGTAAATCATTACAAAATAGGCGTGATTATCTGTGAAGATTTATGGTATCCAGGACCTGCAGAAGATTTAATTGAGAAAGGAGTTTCTGTCTTACTCGTTTTAAATGCATCTCCATTTGATTACAGTAAATATCAAAAACGAGAAGACCTCTTAAAATCTTACGCAAAACGCGGCATATCAATAATCTATGTAAATCAAATTGGAGGCCAGGATGAACTATTATTTGATGGCCAATCGTTAGCAATTGATTCACAAGGAAGGGTTTGTGTGCGATCCCCTGCATTTAAAGAAGATTTACGTACTGTAACGCTCCAAGCAAATCATGTCGAAGGCGTATTATCTCCCCTTCTTGAGTTTGAGCCATTAATCTATGAAGCATTAATTTGCGGTACTCGAGATTATGTAAATAAAAATCATTTTCCTGGGGTTCTGATAGGGCTTTCGGGAGGAATTGACTCCGCATTAACTTTAGCTATAGCAGTAGATGCTTTAGGAGCAGATCGAGTTCATGCAGTGCTTATGCCTTCACGTTATACTGCGCAAATGAGTAACGAAGATGCTTTAACGCAAATAGAAAAATTAAATATAACACATTCCACACTATCGATTGAACCCGCTTTTAATGCCCTGATGACCACTCTTGAACCTGTATTTACAGTGCGAACTCCTGATATAACTGAAGAAAATATTCAAGCACGAATTCGCGGCGTGTTGCTTATGGCATTATCTAACAAAACTGGAAAAATGGTACTTACCACTTCGAATAAAAGTGAATCTGCCGTAGGCTATGCTACGTTATATGGAGACATGGCAGGGGGATTTGCTGTATTAAAAGACGTACTTAAAACTCAAGTTTATACTCTTGCACGTTACCGTAATAGTCTTTCTGAAGTCATTCCAGAACGTGTTCTAATCCGCGCTCCATCAGCTGAACTAAGACCCCATCAGACCGATCAGGACAGTTTGCCTGACTATACAACGTTAGATGCAATCATTATTTCCTATATGGAAAAAAACTTAACTCCCGAAGAAATAATTCAGCAAGGCTTTGCCGCAGAAACCGTAACTAAAGTAATTCAATTAATTAGACGCAATGAATACAAACGACGCCAATCCGCACCAGGAATTAAAATAAGTCCAACCGCTTTTGGGAAAGACTGGCGTTACCCAATTACCAATGGTTTTTTAGGAACGTAATCTTTTCCATACCCTTGTGAATCATCTGCAGGATATGGAGAAAAGTAACTTGTCACCGTGGGCTAAGATATTAACAATTACCTAAAGATTTAGTTTCACGTAATTCTGCTTCTTCCTGAGCGTCTTTGCGTTGTTGCCAAAAAGTAGGTAATTGTGAAAGCGCCACATGCCTACTTTTATCTAACTTTTTAGGGACTTCTTTTTTGGGTTCTTCAACGACTTCTACTTTAGATGGAGTAGGTTTATCAGTGGCTATTTTCTCTAAACGAGCCTTCATATGTTTTTTTATCAAGGCAAATTGTTTTAGGTCTATTCTGCCTGTAGACTCTTTAGTTTTATCAACTACCAACTGTCCAGTATCACTTCTCTTTTCTAACGATTGAGATAACATGCTATTTGCTTGAAACACATGCGATAACTTGTTATTCATTTCATGCAGTTTCGATGAAGTAATTGATTGAGCAGTATTTAATTGCAGTAAATAAGCTTTTAATTGCAAAACATCTCCTTCAAGAATGGGAGTTTTATGATCAGTCAGCCAGGAATTCAGTTTTGCATGATCCATTAAAGTAATGTTATGCGGAACGCCGATGCTATTTATCCAGCAAAGACTTGATTCACTCTCTGTATGTCGTAAAACAAAAGTTGATGTCATACCATGAGCTATAAGGTCATCATTAGTCAAAGCACTATGAGTTTTAGAGTTTTCTGGATTGATAACCAATTGAACTTTAGCGAGATATTGTTCTCTTGCTTTGAGACACTCTCGTTTAATCTGTCTTAAATGCACTGTATTTAATTTTTCCACATCTTGGTCTTCTAATGACGCCAACCTATGTGCTAACTCGTCGCCCGGAGTAAGGGGATAAACCTCACCCGTTGCATCGATCCAAGAAATATGCCATTGATCATTTTTATAATTTACAGAAAAAACAATTTTATCTAATTGAGTGGATTGACATTGTTTCGCGGCAGTCAGATTATTAAAAACCATCACATTTTCAGTTAATTGGCGTGCGCTTTGGCGAGTTGCTTGACGCTCAATTTCTCGTACTTTTTTATCTTCTAATGTAGCCTTATATTGAGACATAAAGTTATTAATCTCTATCAATACTTCATCTTTAAGATCCATGATAAAGTTAGGCATAAGATGATCTTCCAAAGGCTGGTAATCAGGGACTGCATCGATTAATTCAAGGAAGAGGTAATAATTATAGGAGCTTTTTACATTCCACGCACCATCACTAATCATGAGCTTTAATTCTTGCAAACGAGTATAAGCATCAGGAAAACCTTCCATCACATTAATTGATTGTCCTATTTTTTCACCACGAGTTCTGGTGTATTGGTAAACCCAACCTGTTATCCATGATTTTACGGGTTGCTCATATTTTTTTTCTGCTCTTCGAGCAATAGCGACTATTCTTTTGCGTCCTTCCTCTGACTCGTTTGCAATTATAGCCACTACCTGCTCAACAAATTCTTTAGATATTTTTAATGGTTTTTTTTTTGGCATTTTTTAAAACTCCCTTTCATGATGCAAAATTTATCTTTACATTAATATTAATTTCATACAAGTAGAAAATTATTATGTTAAATTGATCGCATGCGTATAATCATGTTAATTTTTCTACATCATGCGAGGTTATAATAATTATCTTTCCCCAAACATTATTCCATTAACTGAAGGTCTAGACTTACTTTTCAAAGACAAAAAATTGGACTTATTTTAGGTTTTTAAAACTTATGCATTAACAAAGAACTTGCCACAGCCGCATTATCTCGATTGACCATACTTACCGCAGCATCCTACATAAAGTATTTTATGCAACAGATACCCATTGGAAGTATAGACTGTGTTTTAAATTCTGCCATAAAAATGTATCAATTGAGTTTTTGAGTCCATACCAGCCCCCATCGTTTCTATTGATGCCAATGAGTGCCCAGGGCTAAAAAGCATCTTATCCTATGAAGCAACAACATCTTTTGATGATTAATAATGACATATGCGCTTCTCTTTTCTAAAATATGAGCTTCTGGTACTTGCAAATTTGAAGCAACACGTTAACATGATTCGATAAAAATAATAACAAAGGGATGTTATGAAATTTGCATTTTTTTCAGTTACATTATTAGCAAGCAGTATCGCTGCAGCAGCAACTCCAGTCAATGGATGGTATTCCGGCGCATTTGGTGGATATACTCATTTAAATGGAAATGTATCTAAAAACATTTTGGGATTTCAGTTTGATAACGTTGATTACGAAAGCGGTTTTAATGCTGGATTGCGTTTAGGCTATCAAAGCAACCCTATTCGCTATGAATTGGAATACACCTACTTACGTGCCAATACCCAAAACTTTCAAGTTAATTTCATCGATCAAATCGGGGTATCAGGTAACACCAATGCCAATATAGGTATGGCTAACTTTTATTATGATTTTCCTGACGTTATCCTACCCACAATTTCCCCCTTCCTAGGGGTAGGTATTGGATATGCTTATATTCAAACTTCTTTAAACAGTACAGGTCCCTTTGGCGTAACCCTTTTTAACGAAAAGCAAAGTGCTTTTGCCTATCAAGGAACTGCCGGGCTCACTTTTAATTTTGCAGAAAACTGGGCATTAAATGCTGCTTATCGTTATTTAGCAACAGCAAGTTCTGGTAATTTTGGGAGAACATTACAAGCGCAAATGGGCAGTGCGGGGGTTATTTATCGTTTTAATACCTGTGATTATAAGTAATTGAGTCATAACACCTAAAGAAAATCTGGGTTGGATTATTTTATCCAGCCCTTATTTTTTGTCTGCAGGTTGATGGATTTGTGCGGAAACTAATATTTGCGGTTCTTGCCACAAAGTCACAAATAAAACCATAATTAAAGGCCCTACAAACAAACCAAGCAGACCTAAAGTTTCTACTCCTCCAAGAATTCCAAATAGCACAGCTAAAAAAGGCAACTCTATTGCGCCACCAATTAACACAGGTTTGACAAAATGATCTGCCACAAACATCACTAAAGTTCCCCAAACCAGAACAATAATTGCGCCGATCATACTACCAAATGAAACCAGAATAATCGCTACCGTAATAAAAACTATAGGCACAACGAATGGAATCATTGCTGCAAGTGCAGTGATAAATCCAACAAGAGTAGGCGCTGGAAAATCAACCATGCCATAACAAACTCCCATTAAGACACCCACACCTAACCCAACCACAATTGTTCCATTTACTGTGGCTCTCAATGCTCTGGGGAGTCTGTCTGCATAACGGAACCACCTTTTCCCCAAACAAGATTCCCCTACTTGATAAATCTGCAATATTAATCGATCGCCATCACGATATAAGAAAAACAAGCTCAATAGGGTAAAGCCTAATTGAACACTTCGATGCGCTAAATTGGAGCCTATTTGTTTTACATAATAACTCGTAGGCGTTAACGATAAGTGAACATTAGACAGTAAGCTTTTGATCATACCAGGCTTACCAATATGATCATCCCAATATGTAATCAAATCACTCCCCATAAATGGAAAGTCTTTTAAGAATTTGGGGGCCGCTCCACCTTGTTGATTTAGATCTTGCAAGAAATTAATAAATATCTGTAACTCCTTAATCAGCAAACCCAATAACCAGCTTAATGGAAGCAGAAACAATAAACCAATTAATGTTGTAAAGAGTAAAGCAGATAAATTATTTTTATTCCTAAAAAGATAATGCCATTTTTTATATAAGGGGTAAGTAGCAATAGCAATTATGGAAGCCCAGATCAATGATGGAATAAAACGATGAATAATAAATAAACTAAGAACTACAATTCCAACAGTCAAACCCATACTAATGAGCTCTTTATGGTTCTCATTCATTTACGTAAAACTCCATGCTAAAAATTGCATTATTAACCAAGAAGGCACAGCAGCTAATACGTCATCCAACATAATCCCAAACCCGCCGCGTACTTTTTGATCAATATAATCTATGGGTTGGGGTTTCCAAATATCAAAAATTCGAAACAAAATAAATCCCCAGAGCATCCAGATCGCTCCTTTCGGTGCCAAAAACATAGTTAATAAATAACCTACAACCTCATCCCAAACAATTCCTTTATAATCATGTACGCCCAAATCTTGAGAAACTTTCTCACAAACCCAAACCCCCAAAATAAATGCGAGCAGCGTAAAAAAAAGATAAACTGCCCAATTGGTTCCCATAAGCAGCAAATAGAGAGGTATTGCAGCTAATGTCCCCCAGGTGCCTGGAGCAGTAGACATTAAACCGCTACCAAACCCAAAAGCAATGAAGTAAATAGGATCTTGGAACACATTTTTTGCTAAATTTATTTGTTTCATTTTTTTTTCTCTATACTTAGCTCGTTTTAAAGGTTGTATCCAAATGCTCTAATATGCAATAGACGCTACCCTGGTTCTCGTCTTCTGAAACTTCTACACATCGCTGAAAAACCAGCCCAGATCTATTTCGAACTTCCCACACCGCGACTTATTCAGATCCAGAAGATCTGCCCTAAAATACTGGACGCCGCGGACACGTCGCGAAACGTGGGCAGAGATGTGATCAAGAGACAGCTATTGTCTCCAGGCCCAACTAAAAATGTGAATAGCCTGCTGGTTTTAACACATGACAATGATTGTTCGCATCTTTCATTCTTAAACCGGGAGTCGCTTCAATTACTCCAATAGGATAACAGTATAAGTGGGCTTTCTTACAATCATTCATCAGTGAAGCCAATCGATGTTCCGGCACTGTAAAACATAACTCATAATCATCACCACCAGTCAAAGCCAGATCAACTGCATTATCAGACCAATATTTATAGAGCATGGTATGTACTGGAATGGCCTCTTTATTGAGGCACGCACCAACATTGCTCGCAACACAGATATGATTTAAGTCTGCACTAAGTCCATCTGAAATATCTATAGCTGCAGTTGCATAACGTCGTAAAAAATCAACCAAATCAATTCGGGGTTTGGGGTGCAGTAATTTATTCATTAATTCAGATCTATCTTCTTGAGGTATCTGCTGATTTTCAAGAAATTTAATTGCTAAGGCTGCTGCACCCAATTCGCCGGAAACCACAATTATATCTCCAGGTTTAGCTCCACTACGTGGTATCGCTTTATCTTTTGGTGTAGTACCAAAAACAGTTAGCGTTATTGATAAGGGGCCTTGTGTTGTATCACCGCCTATTAAAGTCATATTAAATTGACTCAGGGAATCTTTTAGTCCTTGCGTAAATAAAGTAAGCCACTGTTGATTAAGTTCAGGCAAGGTTAAAGAAAGAATAACCCAACAAGGATCCGCTGCCATAGCAGCCATATCACTTACATTGACCATAACCGACTTGCAAGCAATATCATAAGCATTCCATTGTGGAAGAAAATGTACACCTGAAACCAAAGTATCCGTGCTCACCAGTAAGTTCATTCCTTGAGAAACACATACACATGCAGCATCATCACCAATGCCTAATAATACCTCATCTCGTTTGCAATCAAGTGGTTTAAAAAAGTGTTCAATAAGTGAGAATTCATTCATAGCTATGACTGATTTCAATTGAACGCACCTGTTGTGCCAAACTATTTAATACACCATTAACATAACGGTATCCATCCTGGGAACCAAATTCTTTGGTCAATGATATTGATTCATCAAGAACAACTTTATAAGGAATTTCAGGACAATAGAATAATTCAAAAGAACCGATACGTAATACAGTCAGTTCAATTGGATTAAGTCCGGTGATCTCTCTGTCAAGAAAAGGAGTAATACTTGCTTCCAAAGTCTCAACGTGGGCAGGCACGCCGTGTAAAATACGGCAAAAGTAATCTACATCCACCTTATCCATATTATTAATGACACGAAATTGTGCTTCAATTTCATGCAACTCACTTCCAGACATTAACCATTGATAAAGAGCCTGAAGTGCTAGTTTTCGGGCTTTTCTTTTACCGCTTATTGACTGCTTTTCCACCTTAACCTCATGAACTCTTCTTAAACATCTATAAAGTCCTTCTCTCTTAACTTTAAGAGAAGGGAAAAAAATCACTACGGACCTATTCCTTATTCATCTGATCAATTGTCTGTCTGAAATCACTTACGTCTTTAAAGCGTTTATATACGGATGCAAACCGTACATAGGCAACATGATCCAAACTATATAATTCTTTCATGACCAGCTCACCAATAATCTGGGAATCAATTTCTCTCTCACCTCTACGGCGAATTTCTTGTGTAATCGAAATAATCGATGCTTCTAATGCATCGACACTCACTGGTCTTTTTTCCAAAGCACGTAACATACCTGAGCGTAGATTATCGATGTTAAATGGCTCGCGTCTGCCATCACGTTTAACGATTAATGGCATGATTAATTCAGCTGTCTCAAAAGTAGTAAAACGTTCATGGCATACAAGACATTCTCGCCTTCTACGTACCTGGGCGCCTTCAGCGACCAAGCGCGAGTCCACTACTTTCGTTTCTTCTGCATGGCAAAAAGGACAAAACATAATTATCTATAAACCGGAAACTCACGACATAAAAGCAATACTTGCTCTTTAACTTTTGCCGTAGTCGTTTCATTGTTAATATCATCAAGAATATCTGCTATCCAATTGGATAAAAGCGTTATTTCCTTTTCTTTAAATCCTCTTGTGGTTACCGCTGGGGTTCCTAAACGTAAACCACTGGTTACAAAAGGAGAACGAGGGTCATTAGGAACTGTATTCTTGTTCACGGTGATATTTGCTTTATCTAAAGCCGAATCCGCATCTTTACCTGTGATGTTCTTATCAATTAAATCAACTAATAATAAATGATTGTCTGTACCTCCAGAGACAACTTTGTATCCACGGCTCATAAGTACTGAAGCCATGGTTCTGGCATTCAATAATACTTGTTGCTGATAGGTTTTAAATTCAGGCAATAGGGCCTCAGCAAAAGAAACAGCTTTGGCGGCAATTACATGCATTAATGGACCACCTTGGTTACCAGGAAAAACAGAAGAATTTAATTTTTTCTCTATTTCTTCATTAGAGCGACATAAAATCATCCCGCCTCTTGGTCCTCTAAGTGTCTTATGGGTCGTAGTTGTTACTACATCAGCATAAGGGACTGGAGAAGGATAAAGACCTACGGCAATCAACCCGGCAACATGAGCAACATCGGCCATCAGATAAGCACCTACTTTATCTGCTATTGCTCTAAATCTAGGCCAATCAAGTGTACGTGAATAAGCAGAAAATCCTGCGATAATTAATTTGGGTTTATGCTCCAGAGCCAAGCGCTCTAAAATATCATAATCAATTAAACCAGTTTGTGCATCAACGCCATAAGGTATCGCTTCATAAAGCTTACCTGAAAAATTAACTTTGGAGCCATGTGTTAAATGGCCGCCATGAGGTAATGCCATACCTAAAATAACATCTCCAGGAGCTAATAAAGCCATCATTACAGCGGCATTGGCTTGTGAACCCGAATGAGGTTGAACATTAACGTAATCTGCACCAAAAAGCTTTTTTGCACGCGCAATAGCTAACTCTTCGGCAACATCAACATATTCACATCCGCCATAATAACGCTTACCAGGATATCCTTCAGCGTATTTATTCGTTAATACAGAACCTTGGGCCTGCAAAACGCGTGGGCTTACATAATTTTCCGATGCAATAAGTTCTACATACTCTTCTTGCCGGCGTTGTTCATCAACAATAGCTTGATGTAATTCGTCATCAAAATTTTCTATGGTATAGCTTTGGTCAAACATGAGTAATCCTTAGGAAAATGGTTAGGGTTTAACGATGATGTCATTACGTACCTTGCTAACACCATCCACTCTCGCAGCAATACTCCCTGCTCTTTGTTTCAATCTTGGGGAAGCAACAAAACCACTGAGTTGTACTTCATCTTTAAAGGTCTTAACTTGTATTGCTAAACCTGTACGCCCTAGTTGATTCACTAATATTGCTTTTACCTTAGCAGTGGTAGTCGAACTATCCAAAAACTCTCCGGTGCTTTCACTGCCTGGAGATGCAACACATGCTATGATAATTATAGATAAAAGTCCCACAAACAGCATTTTAAGTGAGTTACGCATCCAAAAACTCCCTAAAGAAAAAACGTCATAAGACTACCACAAAATTTACTTGGTTACGAATTGTGAATACAAATCGAAAATAATGTTGTTATTTTGCTTAAAAACTCATCCCCTGCTGCAAAAAAGCATAACCGGGGAATATTAGACCCAGTAAGTTCATCTCAATTAGTCATTAACTATGACTTTGGTTCCATACTCTGAAGGATGCTTAACCTGGTTATTTTTTTTATCATGTCCATGGACATTATTGGGCTTGGCATTATTTACAATAACTTGTTTCTGATCATTTGCATGATGACCATGTTTTTTAGCTTGATTAGAAGTCTCTTTTGCTTTTTTGTGACCTCGATGATGAGTGGCAGGATGACGATAGTCATGCGGACGCTCATCGAATCCATAAATTTCAGAACGGGGAGGAACTGAGTGATAATAACCGGCATCATAATATTCCGGTTCAGTCATTTCACATGCAGTCAAAAAAGGTAATAATAGAAGACAAGAGATTAAACGCTTCATGAACAACTCCTAAAACACAAATAAAAAAGGGAAGGTGCGTTTGAATGCAACTTCCCTATCGTCAAATAAGCTATCGCTTATTTTACTAACTTACTTATTTTTTTGCTGTAATCTCAACCTTATCGCCTTTAACACCTTTATTCAGGTAGTTAACGATACGTACCGTACTATTAACATTAGTCCAGCCTGAGTAAATAGTGCCATAAGGACCTTGGATTAAAAGATTCATACCAGAATGGCAGTAACCATAGTAATACAAGCTGATATAATGAGGTGCATCATAATAGAATATTGTAAAAGGATCTAAAGGAGCACCATCATCAAAGGAACCGTATACACGGACATTGTCGATACTGTTATTGATGATTTCAATTTCACAATAACCTGGGTACATCATTGATTTACCAGCAGATTTATGATTTTTATCAGCCTCGGTAGCTTTTGGGTGCAAATGCGCATTTGCTGCAAAAGCTTGGCCAATCAAACAAAAACAAAGAGCAAATAACAAGGACTTCAACTTCATGGTTTCTCCTTTGTGTGATGAAAGCTGCATAGTAGCAAAGTGTTGTATTTAGTCAATAGGATATTTTTATAACCATGAAATAAATAAAATTGAAACTTATAAGCACAATAAGGATAATAAATTCATCTTTCATGTTATATTTGGCAGATTTTAAAAACTTATCGTTTTTAACTTTTCTAGGCTTAAGTATTTCACGGGAGTATTAATGAAAAAGCGAATGATCATCATGGGAATAGCCCTATTGATTGTTTTTGGTGGAATCATTGCTTTTAATCTGATCAAGGGAGTGTTGATTAAGCGTTTCTTTGCAAACTATCAACCGCCTGCTGTCTCTGTCGCTTCAGCTGTCGCCAAAGCAGTAGACTGGCAACCGACTATTAATGCGGTGGGTAATTTTGTTGCATTTAATGGAGTTGATGTCGGCTCTCAAGCTTCAGGAAACGTAGTGAAAATTGATTTTGAATCTGGACAGTACGTTGATAAAGATGCACCTTTAATTACAATTGATGATAGCGTTGATCAAGCGATATTAAAATTTAATCAAGCAGAATTAACTTTGAAAATCTTAAGTTATAAACGTCAAAATGATTTATTTAAACGAGGCGCTTCACCAATTTCAATGGTCGATGAAGCCAAAGCAAATCTGGATCAAGCCCAGGCAAAATTGGATCAAACTCAAGCACAAATCAATCAAAAGCATATCACTGCCCCATTTGCTGGGAAATTAGGTATACGACAAGTTAACCTGGGGCAATTTATCAGCCCTGGGCAAACAACAATTGTTACCTTGCAATCACTTGATCCTTTGTATTTAGAATTTTATCTCCCAGAACAACTCTATAAACGTATTCGACCGAATCAAACCATTACATTTTCCGTAGAAGCATTCCCTAATGCTCTTTTTGAGGCCAAGGTCACCGCAATTAACGCTAAAGTAGATGTCAATACACACAATATGTTGGTTCAGGGTACCCTTGCTAATTGCCCTACAGCGGCAATTAAAGATCCAAACAAATCTCCATTAATAAAAACCCGAAAAGAACCTATGGGAAATAAACAAATTGTCACTTGCAGTACCGATTTAAACAGTAAAAATAAAATTCATAATTTTACCTTTGTACCAGGCATGTTTGCATCGATTGAAATAAGCCAACCCCCTGAGCCTAAGACAGTCATTGTCCCTTCAACAGCTGTGTCTTACAGTTTATACGGCAATGCGGTTTACATTATAGAAAAAAATGCCGACGGAAAGAAAAATCCTGATGGTTCCGATCTGCTTACAGTCAAGCGCGTTTTTGTCACCACGGGTGAGCAACGCGGAAATTATACCGTAATCAAGAAAGGAGTTGAGGCAGGGCAATTAGTTGTAAGCGCCGGAGAAATAAAATTACAAAACGGTACGCCTGTTGTAATCAATAATGATGTCAAATTAAATGAAATCAGTAATCCGGATATGTTGGAACAATAAAATCAGTTGAATGATGACGTAGTAATGTAGCCCAAATGCAGTAAAGCAGAACTGCCATTAAGTTTACCTTGACCTTACCTACGTTCCGCGGCTTGTCCGCGGAATCTAGAAATCATGTGAACATCACTGAATCCCGCGGACAGACGCGAGATGGAAGAGTCTTGGTTTCTTAACTTAATGGCAGTTCTGCTTCGCTGAATCCAAGCTACGTTTTAAGAGGGGCATAGCCCTGTTACAAAAATTTTTTAATCAGGAACAGTTATGAAATTTACCGATCTTTTTATCAAGCGGCCTGTACTTGCCATGGTAATTAGTTTGCTCATTTTTCTTTTTGGTATTAACTCCATCTATAACATGCAAATTCGCCAATATCCTCGCATGGATAATACAGTAATTACCATTATGACAGCTTACCCGGGAGCAGATGCCGATCTTATTGCGGGATTCATTACTTCTCCTCTTGAAAAAGCGGTAGCCAGTGCAGAAGGGATTGATTACATGACCTCTTCAAGTACGCAGGGTTTAAGCACCATCACCCTGAATATTAAATTAAATTTTGATCCGCAAGTAGCCTTTACTGATGTAATGAGCAAAGTGCAACAAACCCTGAACCAACTTCCTAAAGAATCCCAACAACCGGTTATATTAAAAACATCTGATAGTTCCACAGCATTAATGTACATCAGTTTGGACAGTACAGAAATGACACCTCAGCAAATCACGGATTACGCGACTCGTGTCGTACAACCGCAATTGCAAACTGTGGATGGGGTAGCTAAAGCAGAGATTTTAGGTGGAGCAACTTACTCCATGCGAATTTTCCTTGATCCAATTAAAATGGCCGCACTGGGTGTTTCCCCTTCAGATGTTTCTGTCGTACTTGCTAAAAATAATTTCCTCACTGCTGCCGGAAATACTAAAGGTGAATATGTAGCGATCAGTGTCACTGCGAAAACAGATCTGAATGATACCACGCAATTTAGTAATTTAATTGTTAAAAGCGACAAAGGATCTATCGTTCGTTTGCGCGATGTTGGTAGAGTTGAATTAGGCTCACAAGACTATGATACCTCCGTCACGTTCAATGGAAAAAAAGCAGTATTTATATCCATTACTCCCACACCCACAGCAAATCCGCTTACTGTAATCAGCGATGTAAGAAAAATACTTCCCTCAGTCATCAAGGAGTTTCCACCGTCTCTATCAGGGACAATAGTCTATGATGCAACAGAGTTTATTAGAGCATCTTTGGATGAAGTGACACATACCATTATTGAAGCAGGCCTAATTGTTATCGTAGTCATTTTTTTATTCTTGGGATCGATTCGCTCAGTATTCATTCCTATTGTCACTATTCCTCTTTCATTAATTGGGGTATGTACTTTGATGCTTATACTAGGATACAGCGTCAATTTACTTACCTTACTTGCTTTTGTTTTGGCTATTGGTTTGGTAGTTGATGACGCTATTGTGGTTGTAGAAAACGTTCATCGCCATATAGAGGAAGGAAAAACTCCTTTTGATGCTGCACTGATTGGGGCTCGAGAAATAGCCACCCCTGTTATTGCAATGACGATTACACTTGCAGCAGTGTATGCACCAATTGGGTTTATGGGAGGACTGACTGGGGCCTTATTTAAAGAATTTGCTTTTACTTTGGCTTGTGCAGTAATCATTTCAGGGATCATCGCGTTAACCCTCTCTCCTATGATGTGCTCAAGGGTGTTATCTAAAGAGATTAGTAGTGGCAAGTTTGTTCATTTTCTCGATAATTTTTTCAATAAACTTAAAGTAAAATACCAAAATGCATTACATAGTTTACTGAACACCCGAGTAATTATGCTGTTTTTTGCAGCAGTTGTTATCATTATGCTGCCTTATCTCTATACTCATACCTCAGCAGAAACTGCTCCTGATGAGGACCAAGGATTCTTTTTTGTCATGGCGATGATCCCTCAATATGCGACACTTAATTATATTGAAGCCTTCACCAAACCATTTGATGCGATTTATAAAAGCTTCCCCGAAACAGAAAATTATTTTACCGTAAACAACAGCAGCCAAACCATCTCAGGAATGGTATTGAAACCATGGAACCAACGCAGTAAAAGCCAGTTTGCTTTAAAACAACCTTTGCAAGATAAGTTATCACAAGTTGCAGGCTTAAATGCTTTTGCAATTGTTCCTCCTCCTCTTCCTGGCGGCGGGGGCGGTACGCCAGTTCAATTCGTCATCAAAACAACGAATGACTTTCAAAGCTTACTCGATGTTTCCAATAAGCTGACCGAAAAAGCCCAAAAAAGTGGTTTATTTATTTATGTCGATAATTCACTCAAATTCAATAAGCCACAAATTGTATTGGATATTAATCGCTCCAAAGCTTCAGAAATGGGGTTAGATATGCAAGCAGTTGGAAGCAGTTTAACCAGCGCTTTATCAGGCGGTTATGTGAATTATTTTAACTTAGAAGGACGCAGTTATCAGGTAATACCCCAATTAAGCCGATCATTTCGTATGACTCCAGAGCAATTAGGACAAATATATGTAAAAACCATGAACGGCACCATGGTTCCCCTCTCAACAGTAGTCACTGCCAAGGAAAAAACGGCACCTAACGCAGCGTCACATTTCCAACAAATGAATTCAGCGACCATTCAAGCAGTCATGATGCCTGGAAAAACACTAGGCGAAGGTCTAGCGTTCTTACAAAATGCCGCCAATGATACTTTGCCTAAAGGTTTTTCCGCTGATTATGGTGGTGAGTCAAGACAGTTTATCCAAGAAGGAAGCGCCCTGCTCTTTGCGTTCGTTTTTGCAATCATCATTATCTTTTTGGTACTTTCAGCTCAATATGAAAGTTTTCGCGATCCTTTAATCGTTTTAATCAGCGTGCCTATGTCCATCTGTGGCGCTTTAATTCCTTTGAATTTGGGCTTGGCAAGTATCAATATTTACACCCAGGTCGGTTTGATTACCCTAATTGGATTAATTTCTAAACATGGTATTTTAATCGTTGATTTTGCCAACCATTTACAACGTGAAAAAAATCTGGATAAACGAGCAGCAGTAGAAGAGGCTGCTGGAATCAGATTAAGACCCATTCTCATGACAACTGCCGCGATGGTATTTGGAGTATTACCTCTCTTGATTGCCAGTGGAGCAGGTGCTGTGAGTCGTTTTGATATTGGACTGGTCATTGCAACTGGCTTGTTAATCGGAACGGGATTCACTCTATTTGTAGTTCCTACTTTGTATACTTACATTGCAGAAGACCATCGCTCAAAAAAATCTGAACCTCAGTTTGATGAAGCAAAAATTCCGGATGTTCAAGTACCTCCTCAAAATCATTAAAAATAGTAACCCTGTGTGAAGCGTATCCAAACCCGGGATAATTTAAACAACCCGAAAACATAGCAACTGTCTCAACATGAAATTCAAGACAGTTGCTACAATATCCCCTTCCTTAATTTAAACACCGAGTATATTGCCCTTATTAATTCAACTTACGCTTGAATTTGTGATAATATTTCGTCTTTTATCAGTACAGGTTTAATCATGGATAAAATCTATTCCCCTGAAGCAATTGAAAAAGCATGCTATAAAAATTGGGAAAATCATCATTATTTCCAACCTCATGGTGACGGTAAAAAATATTGCATCATGCTTCCTCCTCCTAACGTCACGGGTAGTCTGCATATGGGACATGGTTTTCAGCATACGATTATGGATGCTTTGACCCGTTATCATCGAATGTTAGGTGATAGAACTTTATGGCAACCGGGTACTGATCATGCAGGAATTTCAACGCAACTTGTTGTTGAGCGTCAGCTTGAGGCTTCAGGGATTTCTAGAAAAGATCTTAGCCGCGAACAATTTTTAGAGCGCGTTTGGCAATGGAAAAATGAATCAGGTAATACCATCACGCAACAAATGAGACGTTTAGGTGCGTCTGTAGACTGGAGTCGTGAACGATTTACCATGGATGAAGGATTATCAGCTGCTGTACAAAAAGTATTTGTGCAACTCTATGACGAAGGATTGATTTATCGTGGAACCCGTTTAGTGAATTGGGATCCTAAGTTAGGGACTGCAGTATCTGATCTTGAAGTACTTTCTGAAGAGGAAGATGGTTTTCTCTGGCATATTCGCTATCCAGTTGTTAACTCAACTGAATCGCTTATTGTAGCTACGACTCGTCCTGAAACCATGTTAGGAGATACAGCAGTTGCTGTACATCCTGATGATCCACGCTTCCAACATCTTATTGGACAACAGGTCTACCTACCGCTTTGTGATCGGACTATTCCCATAATCGCTGATGAATATGTTGATAAAGAATTTGGCAGTGGCTGCGTTAAAATTACACCTGCCCATGACTTTAATGATCATGAAGTAGGTAAACGTCATACACTTCCTGTTATAAATATCTTAACCAAAAAAGCCTCTATTAATAAGAATGCTCCTTTAAAATATCAGGGTATGGATCGATTTATAGCCCGAGAACAAATTATTAATGATCTGGAGGCAGCAGGCTTATTAATTAAAACCGAACCACATAAGTTAAAAGTACCTCGTGGCGAAAAATCACATGTCATTATAGAACCCCTATTAACTGATCAATGGTATGTAAAAACTCAACCCTTAGCTGAACCAGCAATAGCCGTTGTGAAAAGCGGTGAAATTCGATTTATCCCAGAAACCTGGACCAAAACCTATTTTCAATGGATGGACAATATTGAAGACTGGTGTATTAGCCGTCAATTATGGTGGGGACATCGAATACCTGCATGGTATGACAATAATGGTAATGTTTATGTGGGTTATAGTGAAAACGATGTACGCTTTAAATACAAAATTAAAGATTCAACTGTGCTTAAGCAAGATGAAGACGTCCTAGATACCTGGTTTTCTTCTGCGCTTTGGCCTTTTTCAACTCTAGGCTGGCCTGAACGTACTCCAGAATTAGAACAGTTCTACCCCACTTCAGTACTCGTTACTGGCTTTGATATTATCTTTTTCTGGGTTGCTCGTATGATTATGATGGGCTTAAAATTTACCGGAAAAATTCCTTTTAAAGAAGTATTTATTACCGGATTAATCCGAGATAGTGAAGGACATAAAATGTCCAAATCTAAAGGTAATGTGCTTGATCCGCTGGACATTGTTGATGGAATTGATCTCGAATCACTTATTGCAAAACGAACATCTAATCTAATGTTGCAGTCGGTCCGTGACAAAATAATCAAAAACACACGTAAAGAATTCCCTGAGGGCATTAGTGCCTATGGAACAGATGCCCTTCGCTTTACTTATTGCTCTCTTGCATCTACAGGTCGTAATGTACGCTTTGATATAGGTCGAGTGGAAGGCTATCGCAATTTTTGCAACAAACTGTGGAATGCCGCACGATACGTATTGCTCAATACCGATGAGGAACAGATAGATTTCGATGATGGGGCGTTTCAGTATACCCCTGCAGATCAGTGGATTTTATCCCGTTTGCAACGCACCATAAGCAAAGTACATCATTATTTTGAAACGTATCGATTAGATTTGCTATCAAACACGATTTACGAATTTGTTTGGCACGAATATTGCGATTGGTATCTGGAGTTATCCAAGCCCGTATTACAAGATGAACATGCATTGAGTGCTTTAAAACGAGGCACTCGCAGAACCTTAATTCACGTTCTTGATCGAATTCTTAAAATATTGCACCCTTTAATGCCATTCATTACAGAAGAAATTTGGCAGCGTACTACAAAGTTAACCAGTGATAATGGCACAAGCATTATGACTAGCGCTTACCCTCAAGTGAATCATGAATTCATCAATGATACCATTGAAGAAGAATTGGAATGGCTAAAATCAGCGATTCAAGCCGTACGCACCATCCGTAGTGAAATGTCGATTTCACCGGCTAAGCTTATTCCGCTTTATATTCGTCATATTACACCAGTGCTTAAAGAGAGAGTGGAAAAATATCAGCATACTTTAAAAGCGCTGAGTAAATTAAGTCATATTCATTTTCTTGGAGCAGATGAAAAAGTACCCGTATCTGCAACTGCTGTATTAGGTGAAATTGAATTACTCATTCCAATGGCTGATTTAATTGACAAAGATGCAGAATTGATGCGTTTAACAAAGGAGTTAGCCAAATTAGATAAAGACATTGGACTTGCCGAAGGTAAATTAAACAACCCTAAATTTACTGATAAAGCACCTGCGGAAATTATTGCTAAAGAACGTGAAAAATTGGCGCAGGCACAGCAAACTAAAGAAAAGCTGTTACAACATAAAACCAGGATAGAGTCGCTATAATAATATTTTGTTTTAAAATAATTTTAAAAAAACTTACTTACCGCACGCTTTTATGCGCGCGGTATCCATGGGAGAATCCAATGAAGAGAAAGATCTCTGAAAGTGGGTCAAAGATCTTCTGGATATCGCGCATCAAGCGCTACATCGGCTAATTGGATACATAAGATACAAGTCTGGTTGCTCTTGTAATCATGCACGTATTCCTCATCAATCCTAGCTGCAAACAGCCAGGATTAATAAATTAACCATTACCTGAATCGTTATCTTTATCTTTCCCAACAACCCTATGATTGATCCAGCAAGCAAGTAACAAGGTAGATAAAACTCCCAAATACACACCTATATTTTCCCAGCCTGGACCAACCAATTGCAAAGCATCTGGGCTTTGAAAGATTGAAAAAGGAATAGCAAGCAAGACATCCATAATTGCAGAACCTGCCACCAAACCACAGGCAATAAGAGTCCCTCTTTGTTTGCGGATTGTTGCTTCTTCTTTAATAGGAGTCTTGCGTTTTAAACGTTCTTTAACGAACAATGCAATCATACCGCCAATAAACAGCGGGAATGAAGAAGAAAGTGGTAAATACATTCCTATAGCGATTCCTAAAATGGATAAATTTAAAAAACGCCTTAATTTAAAAATATAATTGAGAAAAATAATAATCAGAATAATTGCAGAACCAATCAACATCATGGTCCATGGTAATGAATTCCTGAAAACAGCTTCCGTAATAGCAGCCATTAAAGCGGCTGTTGGCGCGGGTAAAGATTGACTGATATCCATACCAGGATGAGGCATTACCCCTGCAATCCCATACACATTAAATAGTAACTGCATTACCGGTGGAATTACTAAAGAAGAAATCACCACACCCAACAACAGCATCAATTGTTGTTTCCATGGAGTTGCCCCGACAAGCTGTCCCACTTTGAGATCTTGGGTATTATCATTCGCAATTGCCGCAATGCCGGTAACTACAGCTCCAATAATAATCGTAATTGCTTCAGCTGCCTGGATTTGTTGCGTACTTAAGGGTAATGGCAATAAATGATCAATAGCGACTAACAACAACCATGCTGCAAAAAGCATTCCTGAGATTACAACAGAACTCCCTGGACTTGCTGTAACACCTACCATACCTGAAAAATAGGCAGTAATAACCGAAAAAATAAATCCGATAAATAATACATAAAGAACTGCAAGAAAAACTAGAGTTGGTGAATATTGATTATCCAATCCTACTTGATCTAAAGGCAGAACAAATTGAAAAAAGAGAAACAAGATCGCAGCAAATGTACCAGTACCTATCAAAATATAAGGCAAAGGGATGTCCTTATCAATTCGCAGCAACTGAGTACTAACGCTTCCTTTAGACATATATGTTTGCAGTGAAGTCCCAATGCTTCTCGAGAGCGGTTTAACTAATTTTAAAAAAGTCCATACACCTGCAAACAACATAGCACCTATACCCAAATAGCGCATTTCGCTGTTCCATAAAAATGTTGCAGCTTGTTCAGCAGGATAATGATTTATAAATTCGGGATAAAAGTGGCTGACTGCAGGTAATGCAACCAACCAAGAAATTACTGCTCCCAAATAGATACTGATCGCCATATCATGGCCAACAAGATAACCAGCGCC
The DNA here is from genome assembly GCF_001468035.1 of Legionella tucsonensis. Classification (GTDB taxonomy): domain Bacteria; phylum Pseudomonadota; class Gammaproteobacteria; order Legionellales; family Legionellaceae; genus Legionella; species Legionella tucsonensis. The sequence goes on along the minus strand of NZ_LNZA01000001.1, from coordinate 686,740 downwards.
TATCATCGTAGCGGAAAAACCAGCGCCAAGACCAAATAGTGATCGTTTTATCACAAACCAATAACCCCAACTGTTAGCAATTACTTTAAATCCAGTTTGGAATAATTCAATCAGACCGCCTACTGCTCCTCCAATTAATATGTCTTTAAGGCCTGTTTTTTCCACGGACGACTTTAGTACTTCCGCAATTGCTCTCCCTTCGGGAAATTTTAAAGATTGATCATGGACCAAAATACGACGGAGTGGAATGGAAAATAATACCCCTAGAGCGCCGCCACAAACCGCAATGAAAAAATTAGTGAGGTAATCAAAATGATTCCAAAAACCAATAATAATCAATGCTGGAATGGTATAAACAATCCCTCCTGCTACAGCCTCACCAGCAGATGCTGCGGTTTGCACCGCATTATTTTCAAGAATGGTGGAATTTTTAAAAAAGCGCAAAATGCCCATGGAAATAATTGCTGCCGGAATGGATGCAGAAGTCAAAATCCCCAGCTTCAAGGCAAGATACGCATTGGACATAGCCAACAAAACAGTCAGTATTATTGCAAGAAAAACAACTCGAAAAGAAAGTTCAGCTACTTTTTTATCAGCAGCTATAAAAGGAGTATCAGCCATTAACGACCCCAAACACTATGCATTATTTCAGGATTGAGTAAAGAAGAAATTTGTGACAAAGGTATTTTTACCGTCTGCGGACCATAAACATAAGCAGCAACCTGATATGTATCAAAAATAATATTGATTCCATCTGGAGAAAAAGACCAAATCTTATAATTTTTATCTATAGGCTTAGTACCTTCTTCAATCCATTTCTTATCCGAAAAATTTTTCTCAGTAATTTTTTTGCTGCAGAAACTGGCAATAGGTTTTAAATAATTCACTTCAGGACGAAATAAATCAGATAAACTAACCTGACGGCCATTAATAAAATTTAGTACTGCCACTGTATTTGAGGGATGTGCAGCTCCCCGGTGATTAATCGAAATATTAAAAGACACACTTAAGGCATTTTTGGTTTTATAAGGCAAAGAATAAGTGACATTTAAACCCGATTTTCCTGGTGCATCAGCAGGAATATCCGAATCACCAGCAATTTCTTTAAAAAAATTTTTTTTGGATTTTTCAATGAAATCCTGTACTGCAGCATTGATGCGTGGGTCTTTAAATTCTTGTGGGTATTTGATATCAAGAATATAAACAGGAGTCTCTTTTTTAATCGATATTGGATTTATAGCCCAAGCAGTGAAGGAACTTATGAGAAAACATAAAGAGAAAAGTGTTTTTAGTGGATTCAACATCATTTTATTTCCTAGTAATTATTCTCTGTAGAAACCCATTCCCCTGCAATCATCGTACGATGTGATAAGGGATAGGCAAAATAATAACATAGTGCGGCACTGTCACTAACAGACCACAATACCAAATCAGCTTGCATACCTTGAGCAAGTGTACCCAGCGCTTTTTGCAAACCTAATGCTCTTGCCGCTTGACTTGTAACTGCCGCTAGTACTTCAGGAACAGATAATGAAAAGAATTGGCAGGCCATACTCATCATCAAACGTAATGAGGTAGTTGGCGATGAACCAGGATTACAATCGGTGGCAATTGCCATACCTACTCCAGCTCGTCGCAGTAGCTCTACTGGAGGTTTTTGTTTTTCGCGCAGAAAATAATAAGCACCTGGAAGTAAAACAGCAACTGTGTTTGCCCTTGCCATAGCATATGCCCCTTTCTCGTCCAGAAATTCCAAATGATCACAAGATAAAGCGCCAAACTCTGCCGCAAGCTCGCTTGCACCAAGATTGGATAACTGCTCAGCATGACATTTTATAGGGAGATTTAATTTGCGTGCAGCAGTAAAAACTTGCTCTGTTTGTTTAAGTGAAAAAGCAATGGACTCACAAAATACATCCACAGCATCTGCTAAATTCTCTTCACACAATGCAGGCAGCATTTCTTGACAAAGAACATCGATGTAAGCCTGGCTGTTTTCTTGAAATTCAGGACCTATTGCATGCGCGCCAAGAAATGTTTTTCTAACTCTTAATCCTGTTAACTCACCTAAACGCTTAGCTACTCGCAGCATTTTCAATTCATTAGGCAAATCCAAACCATAACCCGACTTGATCTCGACTGTTGTCACTCCATCTGCACGTAAAGCAAGAATTCTTGGTAAGGATTGTTGGAGCAATTCCTCTTCAGACGCTGCTCGTGTATGGTGCACTGTAGATAAGATTCCACCGCCTGCCTTGGCAATTTCAGCATAACTAACTCCGGCCAGTTTCATTTGAAACTCGGTTGATCGATTTCCCCCATAAACCAAATGAGTATGACAATCGATAAGCCCTGGAGTAACTAATTGCCCCTGACATTCTTCTTTATGTTGCAGTTCATAAAATTGGGAAGGCATTTGTGCTTGCGGTCCACACCATTCAATGAGGCCATTTTTAATCGCAATAGCTTGCTGAGTTAGCTGATTTCCCTGAGCATCAATGGTAGTTGCATTTAATAATAATTTTTCACATGCGGACATTAAAAATCCCAATAAAGAACTTGATGAGGGGGTTTGAGCCATGCTTTATGATGTTCTGTATCATATATATCCCACTCTTTAGATACAAAAGTTTTTTTATCCACTTCCAATAAAAGCCATACCAAGAATTCGGCAACTGTATCCGGTGAAATTAGGCGGTTTGCATCTTTCAATCGCTTATAAAAACTTATCTGCTCATAAGCAGGATTTTCATTACTTCGAGCGATCTCTTGCATTTTTGTGTCAATTATTCCTGGCATAACACTGGCAAACGCAATTGAATCAGACTCCAACTGCCAACATTTAGTTAGCATCGATAATGCTGCTTTAGAGGTACAATACGCACCCCATCCCCTAATTGCAAAATAAGCAGCTCCAGAACTGATATTTAAAACACGGCCATGAGTTAATTTATCATAGATCATTTGTGGGAGAAAAAGAGCAGCATTTAAGTTTGTATTAAATGCATGATACCAGTCTCTAGGCTCAACATCCTTAAGGAGAACCAAGGGGTTTAAAGTTCCTGCATTATTAACTAGAGCACTCACTTGATTCACATTATTGAGACGATTTTTGATTGCCTCTAAACCTTCATGTGTTGAAACATCAGCGCAAATATATTGGATTTTTGAAGAAAAAGCGGCTGTTTCCTGCAATAATTCTTCTTTTCTACCTATGATTAAGATTGATTGATCTCGTTTTGCCAAAGAAAAAGCTAATGATCTTCCTATCCCACTTCCTCCACCGGTAATAACAATCACAGTGTCCTCTTACTCTTTTGATTTGCCATGCGCAGATAATATCAGACATTGAACAAACTTGGCATAATTTTATGCGCATGCATTGCCAGATAAAGGAATTTTATTATAAATTGTAAGCAATAAATCTGTGTTGATCTCGATTTTTACGATCTTAGAAGTTCATAGAGAAAACTACTTTAAGGATTGTATCTATGTATCGATTAAGTACATTACTCAGTAAATCAGCAGAAAAGTTTCCTGATAAAATTGCCTTAGTTATTCATCAAAAGTGTTATACCTATCAGGAACTTTATGAATTAACTCAGCATCTTGCGACTTCTTTTTTAGAAAAAGGTATCTCAAAAGGAGATTGTGTTGCTTTTCTTTTACCAAACAGTATTGAAATTATTTTATGTTACTATGCTTGCTTTATGATAGGAGCTATAGCAGTCCCTGTTAATATTCAATTTAATAATGAGTTAATTCACTACGTACTGAAACACAGTGAAGCACGTATTTTTATAACCACTTCAGATTATTTTAAACAGCTACTTAATGATGAAAAAATATTAAAAGAGATTAATGAATGCTATCTTACTTCAGAAGCAAATCGCTATTCTGGAGTCCTGGACTTTCAAGAATTACTTTTACCCATGAATACGTCCGTTGCAACAACTGAAATTGAATTGGAAAAACCGGCTCTGCTTTTTTTTACATCAGGCACGACAGGATTACCCAAAACTGTTGTACATAGTCATCAAAGCCTCAGTCACGGTACGCACAACCAAATAACGCAAATTCAGATTAATCAAAGCGATCAAACATTAGTAATGTTTCCAGTATGCTATTTGATTGGTCTTGGCTCGCAAATTTTACCTTTTCACGCTGTTGGAGCTACTGTAGTGCTATTACCCAGTTTTGATCCTAAGGAAATATTAGCAAAACTTCACCTACATAGAATTACCAAAATCTATGGATTTCCCAAACTTTACCTTGAGCTCATTCATCATGCTGAGCTTTTAGATTATGAAATCAATACACTCAATTTTTGCTTTTCCGGCGGCGATGCAACACCTGTTTTTCTCCAGGAAAAATTTAACTTACTATTCCACATTGAAATTACTGAAGGATGTGGTATGTCCGAACTTCAGATCTACTCAATGAATCCCCCCTATGGAAAAAAGAAAACTGGTTCGATTGGATTGCCTATAGCAGGCATGGAAATGCAATTAATTGATGAAAAAGAGGAACCTATTTTAAAACCATATAAAACAGGCGAAATCATTGTGCGTGGTGAGAGTATGTGTTCCGGTTATTGGCAAGATACCGCATTGACAACAAAAACTATAAAGAATGGCTGGTTTCATACAGGAGATCTTGCTTATCAAGATGAAGAGGGATATTACTGGTTCGTAAGTCGTAAAGTGGATATCATTCGATGTGGAAGAGAACTTATTTCTCCCATGGAGATTGAAAATATCTTTTATCAACATGATGCGGTTAAAGAAGCTGCTGCAATTGCTTTAGCTAATCCTAATAAAAAAAATAATGATAAAATTATCGTTTATGTAGTGCTTAAAGTTAAGAGTAACCAATTAACCGCTCAGGCATTAATGGATTGGATTAATGAATCGCTCCCGACGAACAAACGTCCTTATCAAATCATTATTATGGATCAATTGCCCTATGGTTTTACAGGAAAAATTGATCGCAAGACATTGAGAGCCTTAGCGAAAAAACAACTGAGCTAGAAAAATAAAGGCAGGGCTAATAGTACTCTTGTATAACCTGTAGATTTTGCTTTAGTGCAAGACATCGCTACTTCGGAGCAGAGTTTACATGCAGTAAATGAACAGTGATAACAAAGCAATAAAGAAAAAGATATAGGTGATGCAAGAATTCTATTGAGATGGCGTCATCATGTTATAATAAATCCAATAAATAATACCTGAGGTAGATTAATGAAAGTTCCTGTTTGTATCAACTTTCTTTGTGGATTAGCTCTTTTATATCACTCAGCATATGCCGGTAAAATACAATGCCCACAGGTCATTCAAACGAATCAATCGTTACAACATGAAATAAAAGATTGGGATGTATTTACAGATAAGTTGAATGGTATTCAGCAATTTGCTCGCATTACTTTTTATTCGGGTCATCCTAAAGAAAATGCAAGTCTTGCACCCGATCATGAAAACTCTAAAGTTAAAAAACTGACTTGGACATTTGGTAAACAAGAGATTTGGGTTGCATGTGACTATACACATACTAAAATTCAATTGATTCGTAAACTTCCTGATGGAGCAAAAAGCTGTACGGTGACTTATAATGCAAATTATTCTAAAGTAGTGGCCATTAATTGCATTTAAACTCAGAATTAGGACTTGATTTTATTTAGAGAATGCAAGAGTGAATTACATAGGGGAGAATTAAATGTTTGAACATCTTTCCAATTACCAACGAGCCAATCCTGCACTTTGGCAAGGTAGAAAAGATACTATCAATGCAGAACGCTTCTTTCAAAAAATTATTTTTCCTGTGGAACAAACCGATCTCATTACCAAAGAGAAAAAAACTGTTTTCCTTGGCTTCGCCAGTGATGCAGGTGTTCGTCGAAATATGGGTAGGCCCGGAGCAAAATTAGGACCCGATCAAATCAAAACGCAATTGGCAAAATTGCCTTGCTTCATAGATAAGCCTCTTTTTGACTTGGGTACCATTTTTTGTGAAGAGAATGAACTGGAAACTGCACAAGCGCAATTTGCCAATTTAATCAGTTTTTGCCATCAACAAGGTCATCAAACTGTTGCCTTTGGTGGAGGACATGAAATTGCGTGGGCACATTATCAAGGCTTGGCACCTCATTATACCAAATTGGGTATTATTAATTTTGATGCCCATTTTGATTTAAGACCTCATCAAAAAAATCAACCAGGCACATCGGGAACTCCCTTCTCGCAAATAGCAGCCTATTGTAAAGAAAATAATCAGCCATTTCATTATTGCTGTATTGGAATCCAAAAAATGGGAAATACCCCCTCCCTTTTTGAGCGAGCTGATGAGCTTAATGTTAATTATCTGACTGCAGAAGAGTTATATGCGAACAGCTTAGCCTGGCATTTAGCTTTTCTTGATGATTTCATGCTCAATCTAGATCATATTTATCTGACTCTATGCTTGGATGTTTTAGCAGAATCATTTGCCCCAGGCGTCAGTGCACCACAACCGTTGGGGCTTAGCCCTTGGCAAATTTTACCGCTCTTGAAATACATTATTCAAAGTGGCAAAGTAGTTAGTTTTGATGTTGCTGAACTGTCACCGCCTTTGGATCACGAACAAAAAACTGCTAGACTGGCGGCCCTTATTATCGCAGAATTGCTACATACTATTTAAGGAGTCAATTTCATGAAGAACACATTACTCTGGGGTACCCTTTTTACTCTGATTGGTACCCAAGTACATGCTGATGTTACTCAGTCAGCAACGACACCTGCTCCTCAAACCCCAGGTGCCATGCAACCAATACCCGCTACACCTACTCCTCCTGGCCAAAATTTACCTTCCGTAAATCCAGCACCAGCACCAGCCGCCCCCATCAATTGTGAGTATAAAATTTCTCCAGATACCAAAACCATTGATCAATCATTGGTTATGAAATGGGCCGAAAAAGCTGTTAGCCAAGCTTTTGACTTTAATCCAAATAATTTAGATTCCCAACTGCAAAAATTACAACCCTGCTTTACTGAGCAAGGATGGACTGGTTTTAATACAGCATTACAAAAATCAGGTAATTTAGAAGCCATTAAATCACAAAAACTGACTGTAAGCAGTCAAGTAATGGGACAAGTTACAATAACAGAAGCAAAAGACAATCAATGGAAAATTAATTTACCACTGCAAGTTGTTTATCAAAATGATCAAGAAAAAGTAACACAATTACTCAGTGTTGATGTAACTATAGGACGTAAGATAACTGGAGATTTGGGAATTACTCAGATGATTGCTGCTCCAAGAGGGACAGTAACTCAAAAACTACCTCCCGATTTTAACCCAAACCCAGCTACGGTCATGAATCCAAACATTGAAACAACAACCCCAGGAACTGCACCAGAAACAACCACACCGACAACAACTGCACCTGCAGCGACTACACCAACAACTCCAGCTACGTCTCCTACTACGTCAACACAGCCAACTTCTGCAAATCCTTCGGCAACCCCAACGCCTGTAACTCCTGGACAGCCTACTTTGCCAGAAAATCGATCTACACAACCCTCACTTCCACCTAATACTCCTTAATTTGGTATAGTCTTTCTTGGTGAGAAAAAATCCTGGGTTAAGTACGCCTAAACCCTATTTGAAGTCAAACAAACCTGGGCTTTGCGACGCTTCACCCAGGTTAGAAAAGATTTGATTAAGATAACTTACCTTAACTTTGCAGATACAACGGGTTTATTGGTTCCGGACTCACTGGGGTATTCTAATACAATGACTTTTGTACCTATTTGGAAAAAGTTTTCACTTAACCACTTGGCAGCACTTGGGAAAATACGCACACAACCATGGCTTGATGGATGTTCAGGAACTTCGTATGCGGCATGGATGGTATATCCTTGATAAAAGTAGGTACAATAAGGCATTCTTGCACCACCTTTAGTATCTACAGGATATTCCCCTGACTTACAATCAACCCCTCTGCGATTATAAACTTTAAAAGTACCGGTAACAGTTCTACATGATTGATTTGAATTTTCGTCACATACATCAATACCTGCTGATCCTCCACCTGTCAGTAAACGATTACCTTCTTCATCATAAGCTGCCCATGCAGAAACCTTCGGATCGAAAATAAAACGTTTCTCACCTGTTGCCTGAATCTTCTGAGGATAATAATCACGACCCCGTTTGTCTTTTGTATAATGAATCGTCCGATGCACATAACCTGCATCATCAGTAATTAAAGTAGATGGATCATTTTCAACACAGGATGTTAACCCACCAATACACAGTAACAAACCTGCCCAAAACAACTTATTCATTAAATTTTATCTCCACTAGAATAATACTTTCTTAAAATCACTTATTTTTCCTTACGCACTGCTCCTTGAACTTGTTCACCAAAATCTACAGCATTCATACAGTCGATTGAAATTTAGGACTCTAATTTTCTGTATTTAATTCGAGATGGTCTATCTGCTGCATCACCCAAACGACGTCTTCGATCCGCTTCATAATCACTGTAATTTCCTTCAATAAAGGTAATTTGGGAATCGCCTTCGAAAGCCATTAGATGAGTACAAATTCTATCTAGAAACCATCGATCATGCGAAATCACAATAACACAACCAGGGAAATTGAGAATTGCATCTTCCAAAGCGCGTAAAGTCTCGACATCCAAATCATTACTGGGCTCGTCAAGCAATAATACATTCCCACCACTTTTCAGTAATTTTGCCAAATGAACACGATTACGCTCCCCTCCAGAAAGTTGAGCCATTTTCTTTTGTTGATCCGCACCCTTAAAGTTGAAACGTCCCACATAAGCACGTGAAGGCATTTGAAAACTTCCTACTTGCATGATGTCATGGCCACCAGAAATTTCTTCCCATACTGTTTTATTGGGATTTAATTCATCACGCATCTGATCTACATAAGATAATTGAACCGTTTCACCAACACGAATCACTCCATCATCAGGCTCTTCCTGACCGGTAATCATTTTCAAGAATGTAGACTTACCTGCCCCGTTAGGACCAATAATCCCTAGGATACCGCCTTTAGGAAGTTTAAAATCTAAATTTTCAATTAAGATTCGATCACCAAATGATTTTGTAATTTTCTCCCCTTCAAGAACCAGTTCACCCAAACGCTCACCAGGTGGGATATATATTTCATTGGTTTCATTACGCTTTTGAAATTCTTTTGAATTCATTTCTTCAAATCGAGCAAGACGTGCCTTATTTTTCGCATGACGTCCTTTAGGTGAAGTACGTACCCACTCTAATTCTGCTTTCATTGCACGCATATGAGCATCTTCTTGTTTTTGCTCCATCTCTAAACGCGCTTCTTTCTGTTCAAGCCATGAAGAGTAATTTCCTTTGTAAGGTATTCCTTCACCACGATCCAGTTCCAATATCCATTCTGCAGCGTTATCCAAGAAATATCGATCGTGGGTAATTGCGACGACTGTTCCTGGAAAACCTTCAAGGTAATGCTCTAACCAAGCTACAGATTCTGCATCCAAATGGTTGGTCGGTTCATCAAGTAACAACATATCCGGATTGGAAAGCAACAAACGACATAATGCTACCCGGCGACGCTCACCTCCAGATAATTTACCTACAACAGCATCCCAATCAGGTAGTCGCAATGCATCGGCAGCAACGTCGAGTTTTCTATCCAAATCCCAACCGCCGCCTGTCTCAATAGCATTTTGCAATTCACCTTGCTCAGCAAGTAAATTGTTCATTTCATCATCGTTCATTGGCTCTGCAAAACGCATGCTGATTTCGTCAAAGCGGGCGAGTTTTTCTTTCATATCTTTTACGCCCTCTTCAACAACTTCTCGTACTGTTTTATCTAGATCCAATTGAGGCTCTTGCTCAAGATAACCGATTTTAATTCCTGGTTGTGGTCTTGCTTCTCCTTCATATTGAGTGTCAACACCCGCCATAATACGTAATAAAGTTGACTTACCCGAACCATTCAATCCTAAAACACCAATTTTAGCGCCAGGAAAAAAACTTAATGAAATATCTTTTAAAATAAACCGCTGATTTTCAACAATTTTGCTGACACGATTCATGGTAAAAATATATTGTGACATAACTGCTCCGCCTTTTTAAAACTGTCTTTATAACCTGGGTGAGGCACAGCCGTAACCCGGGAGAAAAATGATGTTTGATATTTCCGAGTGATAATTGTACTTCAACCCGATTACTTACTTGTTTTCTACCAATCAAGAACTACTTTACCTGATTGACCTGATGCCATAATTTGAAATGCATGTTGGTACTCATCAACTGGGCAATGATGCGTAATGACGGGTGAAATATCCAATCCGCTTTGTAACATGGCAATCATTTTATACCAAGTTTCAAACATTTCACGTCCATAAATACCTTTAATCACGAGGCCTTTAAAAATAACTTGATTCCAATCAATAGCTGTTTCCTGAGGAGGAATACCTAACATAGCCACATGTCCACCATGATTCATTGCTTTCATCATATCATTTAGGGCCATAGGATTTCCTGACATCTCCAAACCTACATCAAAACCTTCGAGCATTCCTAACTCGGAAGTTACATCAGAAAGCTTTTCGTACTTAATATTTACTGCGCGAGTCACGCCCATTTTTCGAGCCAACTCCAAACGATAATCATTCACATCTGTAATAACTACGTGACGCGCTCCTATATGTCTTACAATAGCAGCTGCCATAATACCAATGGGTCCAGCACCAGTAATCAATACATCTTCACCAACGACATCAAAAGCCAAAGCACAGTGAGTAGCATTTCCAAAAGGGTCAAGAATTGAAGCTTGTTCTGCAGTAATATCATCAGGAAGGACAATAACATTACTCGCAGGTATAGATAAATACTCTGCAAAACAGCCTGGTCTATTGACACCCACACCTAAAGTATTGCGACAAAGATGGCGTTTACCTGCGCGGCAATTTCGGCAGAAACCACAGGTTATGTGCCCTTCACCAGAAACGCGCTGTCCTTCATGAAGTCCTTGTACTTCTTGGCCTACGGCAACAATTTCGCCATAAAACTCATGGCCTACCGTCATAGGTACGGGGATAGTTGCTTGTGCCCATTCATCCCAGGAATAAATATGGATGTCAGTACCGCAAATCGCTGTTTTTTTCACTTTAATTAATACATCATTGACGCCATATTCAGGTATAGCTATCTCTTCCATCCAAATTCCAGGTTCCTTTTTCGCCTTGACTAATGATTTCATACAAGTACCTCAAAATAAGATCTTCTCTGTATGATTCAGAAAAGATGACTTTGCTTTAAATAACAGAAAATTCCTTACCTACAGTTTCAAATGCCTCAATCGCTTTATCCAAATGATGTAGCTCATGTGCAGCTGACATTTGAGTGCGAATTCGCGCTAAACCCTTAGGTACTACAGGATAGGAAAAACCAACCACATAGATACCTAACTCTAACAAACGATTCGCAATACGCCCTGCCAAGCTGGCATCACCCAACATCACAGGAATAATTGGATGTTCTCCAGGAATTAATTTAAACCCTAATTGAGCCATAGCTTCGCGAAAATAACGGCTGTTACGTTTTAATTTCTCAGCCCAATGGTTATTTTTCATCAAATTATCCAGAACAACACAAGAAGTATGTGCGATCACTGGAGCTAAGGTATTTGAGAATAAGTAGGGTCTGGAACGTTGGCGCAACCACTCTACTATGGTTTGATTTGATGAAGTATACCCGCCTGAGGCACCGCCTAAAGCTTTACCTAGAGTACCTGTAATAATATCTATACGATCACTGACACCAAAATGCTCTGGAGTTCCACGGCCAGTTTCACCCATAAAACCAACGGCATGGGAATCGTCAACCATCACCATGGCATCATATTTATCGGCTAACTCACAAATTGCAGGAAGATTTGCTAAAACTCCATCCATGGAAAAAACACCGTCTGTAGCAATTAAACGAAATCGTGCATTTTTAGTGGCGATCAATTGCTCTTCCAAAGCGTTCATGTCGTTATTAGCATATCGATAGCGCGCAGCTTTACAGAGTCGAATCCCGTCAATAATACTGGCATGATTTAATGCATCACTAATAATCGCATCTTCTTCACCCAATAAAGTTTCAAAAAGACCTGTGTTCGCATCAAAACATGAAGAATATAATATCGTATCTTCTTTGCTTAAAAATTGACTGATTTTCTGCTCAAGCTGTTTGTGAGGCGTTTGCGTGCCACAAATAAAACGCACGGAAGCCATACCATAGCCGTATTGAACTAGTGCTTTTTGTCCTTCAGCAATAAGTTGAGGATCATTGGCCAAACCCAAATAATTATTAGCACATAGATTGATTACTTCTTCATGATTTACTGTGACAGCGGCTTGTTGCTGACTGGAAATAACCCGCTCTGATTTATATAAGCCTTCATTTTTAAGTGTCGCTATTTCAGTTTGCAAATAATCAGTAAATTGCTCAAGCACTGTATTCTCCTATCATTGAATTATCGTAAACTCCCCAGACTACTCACTTCATTAAGTAATCTACGGAGGTAATCAAAAATCTATTAAAAAAAACCATTAAAAATTGTGGATCATAGCAAACTTTAAACAGAGTCACCACGAAATTCGGGATTCAAGCATTATTTCTTAGCACATACGCTGTTTTTTTGCTAAGATTGTGCCAAAGTTTTTTAAGTGTGTTGACAATTCGCTTCCACAACCTCGTTTCGCAGCATATTTGCGGAATTCTAAAATCCCCAAATATGAAATTACCGCGAACACATCGCAAAAGCGGAGGATTTGTTAAATGAATTGTCAACCTTAACCTAAAACAATCAACACGGTAGAACAAATGAGTTATCAAAGCGCGCGCATTAACATGGTCAAGCAACAACTTCGAACTGGTGATGTTTTAAACGAATCCATACTTCGTTTGTATGATGTAGTACTCAGACACGAATTCGTTCCCGAACAATTTATAAATTTTGCATATTCAGATATGCAGATCCCTCTTAATCATGGTCAACGGATGCTTACTCCTTTAGAAGAAGGACAAATTTTGCAAGCCCTGGATTTACAAGGTCATGAAATAGTTTTAGAGATAGGTACAGGCAGTGGATTTTTTACCACCATGCTGAGTAAATTGTGTAAAAAAGTAATTAGCATAGATTATTATGCGGATTTCACAAACAATGCCGCCCATAAACTAAAAGAGCATCGCTGCGATAATGTTGAGTTAATCACTGGGGATGCCAACCAAGGTTGGTTAGAAGATGCTCCTTATGATGTTGTCATATTCACCGGCGCAATGGAAAAAATAACTGAGACCCAAAGATTACAGATACTCCCCGGCGGAAAATTATTTGTTATTGAAGGAACATCACCTGTAATGCAAGGTCGATTATATGAATTGGATCACCATGAAAATTGGCATAAATCACTGCTTTTTGAAACAAACATTCCTTTATTGATCAATAAATCAAAGCCAAAAGAATTTGTATTTTAGGATTTACTTTAAAATGAAAAAATTGTTGATTTGCTATCTCATGACTTTGGGTCTGATGGTGCAATCATTTGCTGCAACAGACCTAATGGATATCTATCATCAAGCTCTTGAAAATGACCCTATCTTCAAAAATGCCTATGATACTTACATGGCTAATAAAGAAGCTCTGCCTCAAGCCTGGGCTGCATTACTTCCCCAAGCGGGTCTTACGGCACAAACAACCCGCAATTTCCTGCATGTGAATGATGGTTTTTTTTCCATTCAAGACGACTATTACAAGTCCAGAGGATGGCAATTTTCTGCATCACAGACTATTTTCAATTATCAAGCTTGGGCAAAAGTACAACAAGCTAGGGCATCTGTTAAAGCAGCACAAGCCACTTTTAACGATGCAGCTCAGGATTTAATTCTTAGAACAGCTAAAGCCTATTTTGATGTGCTCTTTGCCCAAGATACCTTAAATTTTGCCGAAGCAAAAAAACGCGCAAACATGCGCCAATACGAGCAAGCAAAACAACGCTTTGAAGTAGGCCTTGATCCCATTACCTCGGTTTATGAAGCAAAAGCGGCTTATGATCAGTCAGTAGCTACAGTTATTGCCTCTCGTAACAACCAAATTAATCAAAGTGAAAATTTAAGAAAATTAACCAATCATGTTTATGAGCTCATAGCACCGCTTCGAGATGGGACAATTCCCCTCGTTAAGCCGGAACCTAATGATGTAGATGAGTGGATTGATACAGGTCTTAGGCAAAACTATAAATTATTGTCTTCCAAATACACTCTTGAAGTAGCACGACAAAATATGAAAGCACTGTCTGCAGGAAATTGGCCTACAATAGCTATCCAAGGCAATTCAACAGAAACAACAAATGAAGTCAACACATCCAGCCCTTTCTTACCAGCAAATCAAAAACAATCAAATATTGGTTTAACGCTGAATTTCCCGGCGTTTCAAGGAGGACTGGTGCGCTCGCAAACACGACAAGCACAGCATAATTTTCAGGCGACCAGTGAAAAGGTCGAACAAGCCTATAGAGATGTAGTAGTAAATAGCCGAATCGCGTTTAACACAATTACTGATGGAATTAGCAAAGTAAAGGCAGACAGACAAACTATTATTTCACAAAAAAATTCATTGGAAAGTACAGAAGCTCAATTTGAAGTAGGTACACGTACAATGGTGGATGTGGTAAATGCTCAACAACGCCTGTTTGAAGCTCAAAATCAGCTTGCTAATGACCAATATACTTTAATTAATGCAGTTTTAACTCTAAAATACCTTGCCGGAACATTAAATGTAAATGATCTCGAATTGATCAATTCATGGTTAGAAACAGCCCGAATTAACAGATTACCCCCAGCCGTAAGCAAGGCCACTAAATAACAACTTTTATTCAGGTTTTTAATAATGCCCAATCCCTCTCAAGTTGAAAAGAAATTATTACATTATACAGGTAAAGCCATTGCAGATTTTAACATGATTCAGCGTGGCGATCGGGTTATGGTCTGTTTATCAGGCGGTAAAGACTCTTTTACCCTCTTAACGATTCTGGAGCAGTTGCGCCGTCGCTCCGGGAATAAATTTGAACTTTTTTCCTTTACCCTGGATCAAGCCCAACCTGGTTGGGATGATACTGCAGTTCGTCAATGGCTTGTTGATCGCTCCATCCCTCATGAAATTCTAACTCGGGATACCTACAGTATCGTTAAAGAAAAAATTCCTGAAGGTAAAACGTATTGCTCTTTGTGCTCACGCTTGCGCCGCGGTATTATCTATCGTTATGCCGAAGAACATGGGTTCAACAAAATTGCTCTAGGCCATCATCGTGATGATCTGGTTCGTACATTAATGATGTCGATCCTCTACAATGGTGATATTCGTTCAATGCCACCTAAATTGCTTAGTGACAATAAAAAGCATATAGTTATCCGCCCATTATGTTATGTGCAAGAAAAAGACATTGTCGCGTTTGCTAAGGAACAATCTTATCCTATTATTCCATGTACTCTTTGTGGTTCACAGGAAAATTTAATGCGTAAAAAAGTAACGCATTTAATTAATCAGCTTGCTGAAGAAAATCCCAAAGTTCCAAGCAATATTCTTCATGCACTGCAAAGCATCAAACCCAGTCAACTTATGGATCAAAACATGTGGAATTTTAGAAATCTTGAACATGAACTAATTATGGCTCAGATATCCAATACAGATGAAATCTTTAGCGCAGAAGAATTTGATCCAATTGAAGCATAAGAAATAGAAATAGCCTGGGTGCAATGTAATGAAACCCAGGTTTTCAACGGTAATATCACTCCTGAATTCTCTTTAAGACTATTAAAAATATAAACCTTTTCCTTCCCTTAATCCACAAATTCATTAGTTCATTAGTTCATTTAATGAACATATCAAACCCACGTAATGTATTTATATAAGACAATAAGATAATAAGAACCACAAAACCTTAACTAATCCGTAACAATTTTATAACATTTTTGTTACAATAATGTTTTATTAAATAACAGTAATAATCTAAAATCAAAAAATAATTTATATTAATCAATTAATTATTTTTACTTAGTTCAATAGAGGAACGCAATTCATGTTTACAAATACAACGGTTGACTCGCGTATATTTCGAATTTATGCAAAACGTTATTTTAAATTTGATTTTGTAGCAGCCATAGTCGTATTTCTTGTTGCTATCCCATTATGTTTAGGTATTGCTCTCGCCTCTGACGCCCCGCTTATTTCTGGAATTTTAAGTGGAGTTATTGGAGGAGTTGTTGTCGGTTTTATAAGCGGCTCACATGTTAGTGTCAGTGGACCTGCTGCAGGCATGGCTGCTGTGGTAGTTGCTGCCATAGCTCATATTGGAGATTTCAACTCATTTTTAGTTGCCCTCTTACTTGCTGGTTTACTCCAAATCATAATAGGAAGTTTCCGAGCGGGGTTTGTAGCAGATTACGTCCCCTCTAATGTGGTTCAGGGACTACTCTGTGCAATCGGTATTTTGTTAATAATCAAACAATTACCACTAGCATTTACGCTTTCTGCAGATTTTAATGAACTCAAAAAACATTTATTAGAAACAACTGAAGAAATCACATTGAGCCCTATTCTTGCTCTATACCACCATGTCAATACCGGGGCAATGTTGATTACGGCACTTTCTCTCACTACTTTAATTTATTTTGATTTGACCAAAAATAAGGTACTAAAAGAAATACCAGCACCAATTCTTGTCGTTCTTTTAGGTGTACTGCTAAATGAGTTTTTTTTATGGACTGATTCAGGTCTGGTCCAAAATTCACCACAACTGGTTAACATTCCTAAGAGTAACGGTTTTCATGATCTATTTGGCCAATTGGAATACCCAAATTGGTCTGCCCTGACTAATCCCAAAGTCTATTTATATGCCTTTCTCATTGGCATTGTTGCTTCTCTCGAAACCTTATTGAACCTTAAAGCAGGGGAGAAGCTGGATAAAAAACGTCGTTATTCCTCCTCAAATAGAGAGTTAGTTGCTCAAGGAGTCGGAAACATGACAGCAGGTCTAATTGGAGGAATTCCAATTACCTCTGTAATCGTTAGAACATCTATTAATATCCAGGCCGGATCTAAAAGCAAAATATCTACTATTTTACATGGAATTTTTATTTTCTTTGCAGTAATGTTGATTCCAGGCATGCTAAATAAAATACCTTTATCCTCATTAGCTGCCATTTTGATCTACACAGGTTACAAACTGAATAAACCATCTATTTATCGCTCTATATATGCTCAAGGAAGTGATCGCTTTATTCCATTTTTAGCTACAGTGATTGGTATTATTGCATTTAATCTGCTAATGGGTATTTTAATTGGGCTAGCCGTCAGTTTGTTCTATATCTTAAAGTCAAACAGTCAGGTGCGGATTGATATTCTTAAGGAAATTCATCCTACTGGAGAAGTTAATCGCCTGGTCCTCCCACAGCAAATGACCTTTCTTAATAAAGCAGCACTGGTTGCTGAACTTACGTCCATACCTAGAGAATCGCAATTAATTATTGACGCACGGTATACTCAGTACATTGATAAAGAAATTTCCGAGCTGTTAAAGGAGTTTAAAGAGGAACAAGCTCCGAATAAAAAAATTTCCTTGAATCTGATTGGATTCAAAGAACATTATAAAATTCATAATTATATTGATTTTATCAATGTAACAACGTATGACGTGCAATCACATCTGTCACCAGCGCAAATATTAAAAATTTTGTATGAAGGAAATCAACGTTTCCTCAACGATAACCTGATTCACCGATCGAACCAACTGGATATTAAGTATACCGCCAAAGCACAACATCCAATTGCCATCGTTCTTGGTTGTATTGATTCTAGGGTTCCTGTAGAAACAATTTTTGATATGAGTTTTGGTGATGTTTTTTGTGTGCGAGTAGCAGGGAATGTGGTAAACAATGATATTCTGGCCAGTATTGAATATGCTTGTCATGTTGTTGGCGTCAAACTTATTATTGTTCTCGGTCATACACGTTGTGGAGCCATTCAATCTGCATGTGATGGAGTTGAAAAAGGTCACATTACGGAATTACTTGACAAAATAAAGCCCGCAATCAATGCCGAATGCGAAACGGAAACAAGCCGTCACAGTAAAAATAAAACATTTGTGAATAACGTCACTGAGTTAAACGTAGCCAATACCATACAAAAAATTTATGAGCGCAGCTCTATTCTCCATGAAATGATAGAACAAAATGATATTTCCATGGTTGGAGCCGTTTATAATGTCCAAACAGGTAAAGTTCATTTTAAAAATTATGAGTATGAACTCAGTCAACTGGGTGGAAAAAATTATGAACACCTGGCTTATAAATTAAATGGATTATTAGAAGAAGCCAAGATGAGGGTATAATATCTAAAGCCCCTACCCCATATGCCAAAATAGAACCTTGAATAAGTTTCACTGAAGACCAGCTCTACATTATCAATCGACCTCTTTCCAAACTCTTCTGAGGGGAGCTTGGAAGAGATGTCTGATGTTATCTCATCTGTTTTTGAACGCAAACTTATGTATAATGCTTCAATTAAGAACAATACTATTTCAGGAGTAGAAATGCGTGCGTCTCAATGGTTTTTAGCAACTTTAAAAGAAACTCCAAACGATGCGGAGATAGTCTCCCATCAATTGATGCTGAGAACAGGAATGATTCGTAAACTGGGCTCGGGCCTTTATACGTGGATGCCTCTAGGTTTAAAAGTCTTACGAAAAGTAGAACAAATAGTTCGCGAAGAAATGAATCGCATTCATTCCATGGAGTTGCTCATGCCTGCAGTACAACCTGCTGAACTATGGCAAGAAACTGGGCGTTGGGATACCTTTGGCGGGCTCCTTCTCACCATGAAAGATGCTAATGGAAGAGACTATTGTTTTGGCCCTACTCATGAAGAAGTCATTACTGACATCATGCGTAATGAATTACAATCCTACAAGCAATTGCCAGCAAGTTTCTATCAAATCCAAACTAAATTTCGCGACGAAATCAGACCACGTTTTGGTGTAATGCGTGCCCGTGAATTTATTATGAAAGATGCTTATTCGTTCCATTTAAATTTGGAAAGCCTGCAGATGACCTACAAAGATATGTATCAAGCTTATTGCCGGATCTTTGATCGCCTAGGGCTCAAATATCGTGCAGTTGAAGCAGATACAGGAGCTATTGGCGGCTCTGCATCTCATGAATTCCAGGTGTTGGCTGATTCTGGAGAGGATTTGATTTTCTACAGCGACCAAGGGGATTATGCAGCAAATATCGAGCAAGCTACCAGTCTAAAACCAGAAAAAGCAACCCCTACCAACCAAAAAATGATTTTGGTTGATACTCCAAACAAAAAAACCATAGCAGAAGTGGCAAAATTCCTAGTCGTCGCAAGCAGTCAAACCATCAAGACTTTGATTGTAAAGGGAAGAGAGCATCCTATGGTTGCTTTGGTTTTAAGAGGTGATGATGAGCTGAATGAAGTCAAAGCAATGAAACATCCTTCAGTACATTCCCCCTTACAATTTATAGATGAGGAAAGTGTTTTAAAAACTTTGAAAGCACCAATTGGCTCATTAGGACCGGTCAATTTATCTATTCCAGTAATTGTGGATCATCATGCACTTGCTATGGATTCTTTTATTTGTGGCGCCAATCAGGCAGATAAACACTATCAATATGCTGCTTGGGATAAAGATGTCAGTGAGTACCTTGCTGCTGATTTGCGTAATGTAAAAGAAGGCGATGTCAGTCCAGATGGCAAAGGAATACTTCATTCTTGCCGAGGCATTGAAGTTGGGCATGTCTTTCAATTAGGTGATAAATACGCTAAAGCCATGAATGCCACAGTGATTAATGAGCAAGGCCAATTAGAAACAATGTTAATGGGATGCTATGGCTTAGGTATCACCCGTGTGGTTGCAGCAGCCATTGAACAACATCATGATCAACATGGAATTATCTGGCCTCAAAATATTGCACCCTTCCAGGTAGTCATAATTCCTTTAAATAGTCATCGATCAGAGGTAGTCAAAAAACAAGCCGATGCATTATACGAACGCCTGAAGGAATTAGGAGTCGATGTATTAATTGATGATCGTAATGAGAGAGCGGGCGTATTGTTTGCAGATCACGATTTAATTGGTATTCCACATCGTATCATCATAAGCGAGCGGAACATGGAACAAAATTGTGTGGAATATAAAAGCCGAGCTACCGGAGAAACACAACAATTAAGCTTAGATAAGGCAATTGATGCAATCATGCAATTAATTTCAAAATAAGAACCTTTACCTGTACCTGTAAGCCTGGGCGTGCACCAAAGCGACACCCAGGTTTAACTAAAGTGCATGTGCCAATAGTGCTCTAATACATTCAGTCTACCTATTCAAAGAGTATTATTTTTATCCCTATTACCTTGAGTATTCAAATAAGTCGCTTTTTGTTCATTAATGATTTTTTAAATTCTCCAAGTGTCATAGTCATAAGATGATACCATTCAACTTCACTTACTTGAAAATAGTACCGGATACATAGCACCTTCGACCACCCATCCTGTAATTTTTGTTAAAGTTTTGAACATCATCTATAATGTAAAAGATAACTTTTTGAGAGATGAGTTATGTATTTGTATAAAGTTATGTATCCACTTAGTAATCCACCAAATAAATATGCACAAGACGAAGGGGTTAAATTAGGTTTAAGCCGTGAACAAGTAACCGCACGAAACTTTGGTTACCATACAATTAATGCCATTAGAACAGAGATCGAAAAAGGGACATCGCTAGAGGATGCTTTTGTAAAATATCGTGATCTGAACCTGCCCCAAATTGAAGCTATGACTGTACTAGGATTTAGTCGTGAACAAGTAACCGCACCAAACTTTGGCAACCATACTATAAGGGCAATTAGTGATATTCAAAAAAGAACCGAAGAGCTCTCCTCTAGTGATGCATTTGAAATGGTCAAAGGAAAATCATATAAAGACACACAAGAGTTCGTTGAGTCTTATCTAAAAGCTACAAAAAAGGCACAAAAACCTCTTAATGAAATGACTTTGATAAGAGTGGTAGTAAATACCGGAAGAGGTTTTGGTCACCAACGTGCCTCTATTACTTTAATGCAAAAATTGCGCGAGATGGGATTTAAAGGAATCTTTGATATTCAATGTGATGACCGGCTTGGTGCAACCCTCATGAACACTAAAACCAGAAAAATATACAGAAATGAAGAACCTTTAGTCAGCCGCCAATTAATTGGTATGATTTCGCGATTTGAATCAGCAAATCCTAACAGAGAAGGAGTCAGAATCGTTACTGGGTTGGGCGCAGTAAAAATATCATCTTTGCCTCATGATTATACTAGTAGAGACAATCTTGAATTGCCAGAAGTTGATCTTGCTGTTTGTGCTGCAGAAGATAAAAGCATTCAAGAAGAAGATAAGAAAACAAAAATGTTTAATGCAGCATCTTACATTGGGTTAGAACCAACTGACTGGCATCAAGGCTCATGCTTTGTAACAGATCAGGATGGTATTGTCACAGAACTTCCTCCTGCATCAGCTATGCGCTTGTCATCAGCAGCCGCATCTCAATTACCAGACATATCTTCTATCACCTTATCAGCAATAGAGCAAAGAATTATAGATATTACCAGTAATACTGGGATTAATAGCCAACTTGTTTACGGTTTGTATCCTGAAAAACATTACAGTACTGAATCTGGTGGTATAAAAGAGACTGGCAATTTAGATGAAGTTACAGAAATGCAGCGAATCGTAGATGCCAATCTTTTACTTAGCCAGAAAACAGGTCAACCTTCTATATTATTACTTCCACAAAAAATTGCATTGGATGCTGATTTTATAGGAATAGTAAAAGGTAAAAACGATAATATTCATCTTGTTGATCTTACAAAAGATGATTTAGACATAGGTGTATTCAAAGCTGGTGATGTTGTAGTGGCTCATACCGGACTCCTTCAACAGACAGTGTTCGATCATCTTATGTTACAGGGAACGACTTTACCCCCTGTCATTGAGGGATGTAATTCCAGAGAGTCATGTGAGTCATTTGGTAGACCTTTCATTCATGGATCAGGAAAACATGATCCTTTAAAGCAGTATGAAGTTGAAGCAGGTGATAAATTGCAACTCCATACTAAGGCTTCTCTGTGTCTGGAACAAGGTGATCCGAAATATGTGCCACAACTTGTTCAGTATATGGAAGAGAGTGTGGCGTCTAATCGTGAGTTAATGGCGTATCATGCACAACGTAGAGAAGCTTTCTTTAAAAGGCCCGACGCGTGTGAGGTTGCATTTAATGCGTTAGGTATCAAATACGAAATAGAATTTCAGAAACCTGCCAAGTTGAGGTGTGGAGCAATGTTCTTTTCTCATAAACAATCTGCCGAAGATCACGATAGTCCAAAAGCTCAACAAGAAAACGACGCTCAGCAGTTGGGATTAAAAAAATAAAAACCTTTCATTATTTTGATCAAAGCATAGAATAACTCAACCTCCAAAAGCACTATTTCTTAGCTTTTCTGGTATTTGTACTCGTCTCATGTGATACAGCATCCTTTCCGATTACTTAGTATTTAGAGGAATCTTCCATTGTAGGCTTGTTTTGTTAATCTCATTCACGGAGAATGATTATGTCAAGCATGATCGAGGGAAGAGCTCTTTTTGTCCAACAGCTGTTTTTATTTAAGGATGGCATTTTCCGCTGCTTTAATTTTTTTACCTTTATTTATAGAAAATATTTTCGTGATCTCTACACCTATAAAAAAAATTTGGGATGAATAATACACCCAAATTAAAATAATAATTAAAGAGCTTGCGGCGCCAAATATAGAATATCTAGAAAATTGCATAAGGTAGAATTCAATGAGCATTTTTCCGAAGGTAAATAACAAAGAAGTAATTAATGCCCCTAACCACACATCGCGCCAATTTAATACTACGTCCGGTAGAAACTTAAATATCATCGCAAATAATACAGTGAGAACAAAAAAAGAGATTAAGTGATTTATTATTAAATCCATTAAAATATTTGCACTAATCATATAATTTAAATAATTACTTAAGAGAGTAAAACCCGTACTTAAAATTAATGAGACTAATAATAAAAAAGCAATTCCTAAAACAATTACAAAAGAAAAAAAACGACTTTTTAATTTTGCAAACCATCCTGTATCAGGATTTGTTTTGACACCCCATATCTCATTTAATCCCACTTGAATTTCAATAAAAACTCCTGAGGCCGTAAACAAAAGAACTATAAAGCTGATTATTCTTGTTAAAGAAGAGGGGGTTGGATGAGCTCTATTTTGAATTATTTCTTTAAGTTGTAAAGCAGGCTCTTTTCCTATTAAATTGCTTGCCTGGGCTAAAATTTGATTGCGCGAAGCTTCTTCACCAAATATTGTTCCTACGATGAAAATACAAATTAATAAAATTGGAGCAAGGGAAAATAATGTATAATAAGCAAGCGCTGCGGCTTTACTTGAAACTCTATCTCGGCTCCAATTATTAAATAGTTCTTTTAAGAAACTCCAAAAGTTCATTAAAATCATTTTTTGTCCTTATAATAGGAGCTCTTTTTATAGGGAGGTACGAAATGCCTGCGTGCATCCTGGCCTACTTTTTCAGTAAGTGCTTTAAGAAAGCCACGTGTTTGTTTGCCGTTACATATTTAAATCTATTTTTAATTTTAATACTACAGATAGTGAGGGTAAGCCAAATATTTTTATTCTTTCTAAAGTACTTCCTTGAGCTGTAGTAATTCTATTGTTTACAGCAAGCGCACTTCAAAGAAAAATAGTTCAAGCTTTATTCATAGTGCGAAGTGCCCTGTTTTCACCAAGCTCTATTCCAGCGAGGGTTTCTGAAAATATATCGAAATTTTGGGAGTGTGAATTAGTATTAATTATGGGAAACATGATATGTTGGAAAAAGTGAGCTCTTTTTTCAATTTCTTCAGCATAGACTTTTGCTACAAGTTTGGGATCATTTTTAAATGCACCACACCCCCATGCACCGAGGATCGCATAAGATTGTTCCTCAAGAATTAATGTGTCCATTTGTGCTGCAATTCGTCGACGCAAATTATCTTCATATGCTTTTAACACCTTAGGCTCTTGTGATTGTGATTCAAAAACGCGTTCAGGAGCAGCCGATCTTAATTCATGAAAAGGAAAAATACTTGATGCAGGAAGAAACAAGTAACTTATATCAGGATTAGACTCATATTCACTCGACATATACTCATCTGATGACGCGACAAAATGCAGCTCCTCGCCTCTGAAGCACACTCTGGGTTCTTTACTAAAGAAGACTTTGTAACGCTCATCAGAAGAAAAGGCTGCAGGACAACGTTCTTTTAGAATATCGATTTCTACATCAGTCATTTTCTTCCTTGCCTCAAGCAGCTTTCTTCCTTCCTCAGTATATAAAAATAATTTGGTATTTTTATCAAATTCGACCCATTCATCCATCAATGAAAGTGCACACGTGGTTCGATGCCACATATTTTCTTCTTGCGCACTTCCTCCTTCTAATACAGACCCGCCGGGGTAGAGCGAGTTCGCCATATTCAATACAGAATAAAGTTCACCATGCTCTCGCGTTGCCTCGAGAGTTGCAGTTCCCCAATCTTTAGGTACAACCTCAACTTTCAAAGGGGCCCTAGATTTTTTTTTTGCCCAGCGATTTAAATTTTCTGTTGCTTGTTCTTGTAGCCTTTTTTGTTCTTCAGGAGTTGTTATCAGCTCTATGGTTTTTTCCATGCTTTTGTAGCGCCAACTATTACCTGAAAAAGCTCCGCTTATTAAACCTGGTTTTTGTGCTCTGTACGCTTCTTTGATAACGGAATAATGTGCATGATTTGAGGAAACTCGTCCGAAAAATCTAGCTCTCATAATTTAAATCCTAAATATATTTTACACTGCGTTCATTTCCGTGCTTCAATGATTATTGTTTATCTGCGATATCAAATAAGTGTGTTTTTCAATTTTCCTTATAGAAAAATTTTCCTTTCATCATGGATAATGCTTAGAGCAAACAAATTTTGTTCACAAATAAACCTATTAGGTTATACATTGATCATAGTGTATATAAATTTTAATTCAAGGAGATGCTGAAACACCCTTTTTTATATGTTGGAAAGATAGGAGTATTTTGACTTTTTAGTGTCCCAATTTTAGCCGCTTGATGCTAAGAATTCTTTTATTAAGAACAGTGGATTCGTAAAAATAACATTAGGAATTGCATCACTTATCTCAGCTTTCCTTTTCCTGTGAAGGAACTACAATTGCAAAGGGTTCGCTTGAACTACCATCTATGATTTTATTCAATAACTTAACACTTATTAAAACCCTCATCGTTTTGCTCTCCTCAGAGCATTTTATTTCCTGCAGCTCACGCTTACAATTTGCAACTTGGTGTACTGTGTCTATAGGGCTAGTATCGCTATCAATCACTTTTTGATGTTCTAAATCGATAAGAGTTAACTCCAGATGACTGAGCGCCCATTCGTTTCCTTCAGAAGTGTATCCCACACGTCGTTCATGAACTAAGGTAACCTTTTCTCCTCTTTTAAGTATGGTTTGATATTCCCAGATTGGGTTTTCTACAGTTAACTCACTTTCAATAATATTGTTTCTTTGTTGAAATGCTTTTTCCATATTGAGGTAACCCCAGCCATAAGTTCTACTCCAAGCTGAACCCATAATTTCAGAATGACCGGAATCTGCTGTACCTGCATCTGTCCAGGTATCAGCACTATTAATGAGTAACGCTTTAATGGCCATAGGATTATGAATCCCTGCATCTTGTAATAACAATGCAGAAGCACCTACATGCGGGGCTGCAGAACTGGTACCCCCCATAAGACGATATCCATCGTTGTAGTTCATTGCATTGGAGTAGATAAAGCCATACACTTTGGGGTCGGGAGCACAAGTCATTGTATCATGGCCAGGCGCAGTTAAATCCGGTTTGCGTCTACCAAAAGGTGTAGGACCTCGGCTGCTGGTATTCTTAATGCGATGTTTACTTCTATCTGCAGTTTTTACGACGGTTTCATTTTCAGAAACAAGCGTATTCATATTGGCAACAGTAATCCCATTATAATTATCGCCAGGAACAGTTAGGGTGGAGGCAAAGGTAAATTGATGTGCAGGCTCTATATATCCTGCATTCCCGGCTGATTTTACCCAGAGAATTTTTTGAGTATTCACCACATAGTCTATAACTTTTGCAAGCCCACTCCAGTCAGGACACGCAGGACAAGTTAAATCCAGCCTACCATTCCCCATACTGTAATTAATAAGCGTAGGTTTAAGTTCAGAACGGTGCAACATCCAATCCATAGTTCCCATAGTACGCATGATACTTGAAGGTTCGGCTGTTTCTTCTCCTGCTAGTCCAGAAATAATTGTAGAAGCGCCATAAGCCATACCTTTGTATTTTTCATGATTACTGGCATAAATACAGGCAACACCGGTTGCATGAGGCTCTTTTACTCCATTAATGAGATTAGAATAGCCAGAATCGATCTCTTGATGCACTATTAATCGCTTATTGGATAAAGCGGGGTGCAAAGGATCTACTCCTGTATCGATTATGCCGATAATCCCTTTTTGACCGGTATAACCATGATCCCACCAATTACTTACATTAGGATAAAAAGATGAAGGTGTCAGTTTTAAAACTTGAGCGGTCACTTCCAGCTCTGATTGAGCAGCAAAATACGAAGAAATTTGTGCTGCAGCATCAAAATTAGCAATTTGATAAAGTAAGTTACGATTCCTGGGAACTTGGATTGCTACTGCGGGCATGAAGCCTAAATCTTGAATGTGCACATCCTGAATTTTTTTTATTTCCTCTATAAACGATTCTTTTTCTGAAAGATTATGCAAAAAAACCAGAAGTGATAAAGGAGTTTGAGTAGAAGTTTTGGAATGTTTTAAAGTTTGGAAAACATCAGCATCAATAATAGCCCTGGCCGAAAGAATAGGACTTGCCGTGAGTAAAATTATCGCAAGATAAAATCTTTTGAGTTTACGCCACATAGTACCTCATGTATGGGTCAATATTTTCAGGATAATTTTAAGGCAAGGAATTAAAAGAAGAAAGCTGTCCGTGTAAAAAATTGCTTAATATGAATTCGACCTAACTGGCCAAATAACAGCCATGATCGTTTTTCTATACTAGATGGTTTCTTAGGTTTTTAAAAATAGGCAGCCAATCCTTACCAATAAATTGACCATAAAATTTAAGACAGAACGATGTCTTGAATGTTCAATGTTAGAACTATTTTTAAGCTGATCGCAATATATTATCTTCTTTAGAGCAATCCTTATACAGTTATATCGAATTCTCGTGATATTAGCTCTTAACTACGCATAATCAAGGTAGGGAGGGTACAATCTTCACTTTTCATTTGATCCAATTTTTCTTTATAAAGTCTAGAGTTTGAGAGATTCCCGTTAGGAATAGGTGAACAACTACAAATAGTTAAGTAGGCTACAGCTAAACCAGAATCTTTTAAAAGCGTCAACATTTTTGTGGATGTTTGAAATAAAAAATTATAATTAGTATGGCTATCATCAACTTGCTTGAACCTAATCGGATACTCACTTTGAGTCTCAAGTTGAGTTTGTATAGGCTCAGACTTAATATTCTTAAGGACTTCAGCAAATTTATTAATATCTGGGAATTCCCCTTCCATTAGATGGTCTGATAATGCCTTTGCTTGATCATTGAGTTTCAAAACCAATTCATTAAGATTTTTAGGATTATTTTTAGTTAATTCAATATGTTTTTTAAGCAGTAAAATCCCGCATTGGCTCATATCTGCCGAACCTTCTGAAAATAAGGATGAAATGAATGTTAATTGGGTATCCTTTTGTTTGCTGAAATCAATTATATTTTCACTGTTATTTTCCCGTTCCCAATGTCCCCCGGCTTCCGCTCCTGTAATACCACCCTGGTGAAAAATATCAATTGAAGAAATAGAATATTCAGCGGGGAGAGATTGGGGACTGCCATGTTGAGAGTGGTAAGTAAGACTTATACCTAAAGGGTTACCAATGAAAACAGCTATTTCATCAGGGGATAGGCTATCATATCTTCCAGTAGAAGCATCAATTTCGGTTTTTAGCTTTATATATTCTTGAGGTGAAACATCTATGCTTATGGCAAACAACTCAACAATATCTTCTTTTGTCATTGTTGTTTTTATATATTGCCTTAATACTGGGCCTAATAATAATTGGCAGTCATGAAGGTTATAATTCTCTAAGATATTTGAAAATTGGGCATAAGTGAATTCCTCAGGAGAGAACCCATAAAATTTGGCAAATATGTTCTTTAAAACATCGTATTGATCATTATGATTATTATTATAGGACTTATTGGCTGCAAATTTTTCAATTTCTGCTTTAATTTCAGGAGTAAATAAATGCAAAGCACAATTATTTAAAACAGCCGATATTTTTGGTTGCATCACTTTATTCTCATTTTAATTAAAATACCAACATATGGTTGATATATAACTATATATTAGAATGTTTAATCATACTGTTTATAATATGTTCAATAATTTCTTGTGTCAAGGCGAATCGTAAATGCGAGAGAAGTGCTTATTTCATATGCCCATTTTATTTAATACCTATTAAAGCTAAAACGCGCAATGACCAAAGTCGAAAAACGACGGTATGTTTACATCACCAATAAACAAGTTGCATCTGCTTTATTAGAATACATTCATTACGTCCGACAAAAAGAAAAGGAACTTTTTAATTTCAATGCTCCTTTATTTAAAACACAAAGAGGTAGCGGCTTAATCCCGATGTGTGCAAAAATGGTTTCTCAAAATTTATGATAAAGCTGGTTTAGTTGGTGTAAGTTCAATACTGGAAGAAGAGCCTTCATTACACGCCTTATTGAACAAGGTGCGGATATTAAAGCAGTCTCTCGATTAGCGGGGCATGGCCATATTGCCACAACATCTGAGTATATAGAAGATAATCCTAACCGGTTAAAACGAATTTCCAGTATAGCTATTGTATAATGTTATTTTTATTTAACATTTTTGGGTTTTCAATTAATAGAGCTTAAAAAAATCCATTTTATTATGCTCGGTTTGAAAAAGGAAATCGATACTGTGATTTCGCTTGTCTCAGGATTTATTCGGGGATTGGGTTATTATATTAATGTGAATTCGATATAACTGTATAAGGATTGCTCTAAAGAAGATAATATATTGCGATCAGCTTAAAAATAGTTCCAACATTGAACATTCAAGACATCGTTCTGTCTTAAATTTTATGGTCAATTTATTGGTAGGATTGACTGCCTATTTTTTAAAACCTAAGAAACCATCTAGTATAGAAAAACGATCATGGCTGTTATTTGGCCAGTTAGGTCGAATTACGTTTAATACAATAACGTAGACTCATTTCCCCTTTTGAGCAGAATCATTGAAGAATTTTCTAAATAAAGCTTCAGGTTCTTAAAAAACCAGTAACAAAAATGGATAATATATAACTTCCCTATTTGCCAGGAATAGCTTGTTTTAAAACAAAAAAACGTGTGAGTAAGAAGCCAATAATAATTCCTGCAAAGTTTATCCAATAAAACGGCCAGGAGAAAATTCCAAGCCCTACAACATTCGGGCCTGGGCAAATTCCAGTAATTCCCCAGCCCACACCAAAAGCTGTTGCGCCAAGAATAAGTTGCCAATCAATTTTTTCTTTTGTAGGTAACTCATAACAATTGCTTAGTAAGGGCTTAGTCAACCATTTGCGCAACTGGAACAAAAGAAAAGTAACCAATAAAGCCATAAAAAAAGTAACATATAAGTTAATCTTAAATGTATCAGCCCCAATTTTTAGACCCGCAATAATAATATCTGGACTATACATGCCCGTTAAAATTAAACCTAAACCAAATATTAAGCCGGCGATTAATGAGATCAGAGAGTTCATATTTTAACCTTTAGTGTATTAGCCAGGAAGTGATTATTGCAACAGGGAAAAAGATACTCACAGCAATTATTGAGCGTTTGCGTAAGAGTGCTATTCCACATAGCCCATGTCCACTGGTACAACCTTTACCAAGATAGGTCCCTCCACCAACTAATACTCCCCCAAGAATCAGTAGCTCATAATTCGTTTTAAAAACAGTGGCAGGATTGGGAACTGTTTGAAGAAAATTAAAGAGAACCCCACTTAAAAATAATCCTGAAATAAATGAAATATTATCAATACTTGGCCGATAAGTTGTAAAATCCCATGCGCGAAAAAGTATACCACTGCAACCAAGAATTCTACCGCGAACCAACAGCATTATTCCCGCAGCAATTCCAAGAAGGATCCCTCCTAGAATAACATTTATTTCAATTATCATTATGACAATCTCCTTTATATAAATAAGATAATTTTTTTATAATACATAGAAAATATTTCTTTGACTTTAACATGATTATTATTTTGCGCACATCTATATTATAAGCTAATCTCCAAATACTCCTTTGACCTAAAATTCCATAATAAATAAACCCAGAATCTGCACACCTAAAGAATTAAATTGACACAATGGAGTTTAATTTGATATGTTATTTTATGTAGATAAAGTTACAATCAAAACAAATATTAATATGAATCATCGCAATACGAAAAAAAGCACTAATTTTTCTGCAGTGTTTACTGCAAAGTTGCTGCTATGCCATGATTCTTTACCTACAGCAAGCTCTTCAGTAGATATTATTATTTTGCCCTCTTTACCCTAGAGCGGTCAGCTATTTCTTACTCCCGAACCTCTCTAGGGGGAACATCGGGTGTTTGGAATAACTGAATATTAATGCTGGAGGGTATCGTGACTCAAACAAACTCTTTTAACCTAAAAAGCAATTGCTTGCCCTTTGTTATGTGGTTTTTTCCACTATCGTTTTTTGCGCTTCAATTTATATTGCGTCTATGGCCAGGATTGATGATGCAAGAAATAATGACTCGATTTTCAATCGATGCAGCCAGTTTTGGACTCTTAGCTGCATTTTATTATTATGGATATGCAGGAATGCAAATTCCTATGGCATTATTGCTCGAAAAATTTGGAGCCAAAAAAGTAGTTTTTATCTTTGCACTACTTTGTGGTTTAAGCGCCCTGCTCTTTACCTCTACTCAGAATTTTTATCTGGCCTTATTCAGCAGATTTTTAATCGGGGTCAGTTCGGCTGTTGGTTTTTTGGGCGTATCCAAAGTTATTTCTGAATGGTTTCGTAGCACTCAATACTCCCAAATGGTTGGACTTTCTTTTAGTGTTGGTCTTTTAGGAGCGGTCTATGGCGGTAAACCATTAGCTCAATTACTTTCGACCTACGGCAGTCAACAGATAGGATTAGTGCTTGCACTATGCTCCATAAGTATAGGCGTATTCGCTTATTTGGTCTTGCGTACACCTAGGAATTTTAAAGCAACAATATCGAATGAGTTACACCTATCTCATTTATCTATTTTGTTCACCTCAAAAATATTATGGACTCTTGCCCTTGCTAATTTGTTAATGGTAGGTGCACTTGAAGGGTTTGCTGATGTTTGGGGAGTATCTTTTTTAACTACCGCCTATGGATTTACGAAATCGGATGCAGCCCTACTTACCTCTTTGATTTTTGTAGGTATGTTATTTGGAGGGCCATTGCTTGCGTTTCTTAGTAAAAAAATAGGAAACTATTCAGTTATAGGGTTATGTGGAATTGGATTGACCTTAGCTTTTATAATGATTCTCTCTGGAAGTATAAGCAATTGGTGGCTCCTTAGTACTTTATTTTTCACTATTGGGCTTATGTGTTGCTATCAAGTAATTGTATTTGCGGCAGGCTCCACTCTTGTTTCCAACAAACATTTAGGAATAACCATAGCCTTTTTGAATTGCATTAATATGCTTGGCGGGTCATTTTTTCATACTTTAATAGGTAAAATAATGGATTGGTACTGGGAGGGGAATCTAACTGCAAATGGACTAAAACAATACAGCCTTTCCTCCTACCTCCATGCCTTAATGGTAATACCAGCCTGTGCCCTTTTGGGAACGACACTCATTTATTTGATTCATAAACAGATTAAAGATCAGGTGAATCTAAAGCCGGCTGAGCCTGCTGTGGTTTCTGAAGCTTCATTTTGAAAATATTTTGCAAGTTAACTAGAGCACCCCATTAAATTAATGAGTAGGGTCTGTTGAAAATTCACTGGATTGAGCCAAAATGGTAGAATAGTCAGCAGTCCCTAATTGATTTGAGTTGAGTTGAGTTG
The DNA here is from genome assembly GCF_001468035.1 of Legionella tucsonensis. Classification (GTDB taxonomy): domain Bacteria; phylum Pseudomonadota; class Gammaproteobacteria; order Legionellales; family Legionellaceae; genus Legionella; species Legionella tucsonensis. The sequence continues at coordinate 654,374 of NZ_LNZA01000001.1, read as the reverse complement.
CATTATAAAATCTTCTTCAATTTTATAATGAAGGCAATTGTTTTTTATTTTTTCAATATAACCCAATTCTTCCAATCTATTTAGAGCAGGGAGAAGATCTGTAGACAATTCATAGCGAAACCTAGGCACAAACGAATTCAATATAGCCTCTTTTTCAACCACGAGAAACTCTCTTATATTCTTATTATTAGGGTTAGTCACATCATTTTTAATGATATTCATAAAATGAGAATAATCATTAAAAAGTTTATCCAAACCCAATATTTTTTTATTTTTTATATTTTTAGTATTTTTTCTATTATTTATGAATTTTTGTACGTGCCATCCAGCTAGAGCAGTAGTAAGACAACCCGTTAAAAATCCAAATAAAAATGAGGTATCCATAGACATTATTTCAATTAAAATTTTGATGGTACAAAAACAGGATTATCGATGCAATCATAAGTTGGTTAATTATATAACAAAAAATAATTAAAAGTAACAACACTTTTTTAGATCCCAAACCAGGGTCCTAACGTTTGCAAATAGGTACCCAGCTTGCTTTTTCAATTGGGCATGAATAAAATACACTTAATTTGTTCTGTTTGACACTAGTCTGCATACATCACGACCACTATGCCAGAACTATTGCTTCACATAACTCATCAAAAGAGGATAATATGCTAAAAAAATTCTTCACTCTTTCAATTATAGTTCTAGTTGGCATGTTAACTGCCTGTGGTCCTATCTATAATACTGAATACAGTTTTGTTCCGCCAAAATCTGATATTGCAAAAATGTGCACAGCCCAGTGTATTCAAAGTAAAAATAATTGCGAACAAAGTTGTCGCGTGGACAATGACAATTGCCGTATGAGAGCACACCAAAACGCGATGTTTGAATACAAACAATATAAAAAAGATCGAAAAAGAATGGATTTACCGATTAATAAATCAGTGAATGATTTTGATCGAAGCAGCAGTTGTACCAGCTCGTGCCAATGTGAGTCAACCTATAGAGCATGTTATTCAGCTTGTGGCGGTGAAGTCAGAGAACATAAAGTATGCGTCGCTTTCTGTGACAAGCATCAATAAAAAATAAGAATTCTCAGACTTTAGGTAAAACCATTTAGGCAAACCAGCAATTTTTAATTCAACAATTGCTGGTTTTTTACTTCTTTACTGGATCTTCGAGCTTAATATGAATAGCATTAAATGAATCATTGCTTGGTAGTCCAAAATGTTTGAAAAACTATCTCTAGCGAAGCAAAAAATTCTTGAACACCTAAAAACTGATTATCACATCGATACACTCACCCTTACCTATCTCCCAATCGGTGCAGATATGAATGCTTCAGTTTACAAAGCGGATACAAAAAATCAGTCTTATTTTGTCAAAATAAAAAAAGGTTATCATCATGATGTAGCGATTGATATTTTGGAGTTTTTACACGATAACGGAATTCAGCAAATTATAAAACCCATTAACACTGCTGCAAATCAATCCATTTTATATGCTGATGGATTTAGCCTCATCGTTTATCCCTTTATTCACGGACATAATGGCTTTAATCAGGCCTTAACAAAAGAACAATGGATTACGCTTGGGACCACTTTAAAGCAAATTCATGAAATCGATGTACCGGTATTCATTCAACAACGACTTCGACACGAATCGTATGCATCGACATGGAGAAAGAGTGTACGAGCACTTTGGGAGCATATTGAAAAATCATCTGCTGTGGATGAGTACGCGCTAAAACTGATCACATTCATGAGAAAAAACCGTGAAGTGATTGTCAACTTAGTAGAACGCGCGGAACATCTCGCCCTAAAGATACAAAACGATTCGCCTCAATTGGTCTTATGTCATTCTGATATCCATGCTGGCAACATATTAATAAGTCCTCATCATTCTATCTACATTGTAGATTGGGATGATCCAATAATGGCGCCAAAAGAACGCGATCTGATGTTTATAGGGGGCGGAGTTGCCAATGTTTGGAATGAACCTTATCAAGAAGCTCTTTTCTATAAAGGCTATGGCAAAACCGAAATTAATAAAGCACTTTTAGCCTATTACCGATATGAACGCATCGTAGAGGATATCGCTGTTTATACTGAAGAGATTCTTTCTGTCACATCAGATCATGGAAATAAAGCTCAAGCTTATAAACATTTTATCAGTATGTTTGCTACAAATGGAGTAATTGATATCGCCTTAAACACTGCAGAAATATGACGTCAACAGAACAGTATATTTATTTTACAATTTAAAGAACCTTTGCCACACTTTATATGACTATTCTTGTGAGAGCAAAATAATAATGAAGAAAATCATCCTTTATTTTTTAGCATTCATTGGCACCATAGCCCTATTATTTCTTATCTCCGAATGGTTTGGCAGAAGCGGGAAAACAATGTATACAGGAAGTCCCATGTCAATGAAAGCGGCAGTTGGAAAACCTGATTACGCTGTTGGCTCGATGGCAATGCACGTTAAAAACCAGTCTAATGCAAGCCAGCCTACAGAAAATGTAATGCGCGGCATGATTATTCGTAATGCAAATATTTCCTTGCAAGTTAATAACATTAATTCAGCAATGGAGAAAATCTCTCAATTAGCGGAAAGCTCAGGAGGCTACGTTGTAAACTCCAATTTAATGCAAGATAATAATGATGTAAGCAATACCACTGCAAATATCAGCATAAGAGTACCTGCTCAAGGCTTAAATAATGCATTAAGTGCATTGAAATTATTAGCAACACAAGTAACCCAAGAATCAATAACAGGCGAAGACATTACGCAACAATTTGTCGATTTACAAAGCCAGCTTAACAACTTACAAACTGCTAAAGAGCAGCTATCCAAGATTATGGCCAAAGCAAAAGAAACATCAGATGTTCTTAGTGTGTTTAAACAATTAAGTGATATACAGGGACAAATTGATGTAATTCAAGGACAGATTAAATATTACAAAGAATCGGTGGCTTATTCATTAATCAATATTAACTTGAGTATGAATCCAATAATTCAAACAGGGCAACAAAAACAATGGAAAATAACAGAAGCATTTATTAATTCCTACCATGCCTTAGTAGATCAATTACGTCATTTTACATACGGTTTGATTGAATTTTTTGTGTATTTTTTACCGTTAATTTTGTTATGGATTTGTATCTGCCTCATTATTTTTTGGATAGGAAAAAAAGTTTGGAATAATTTAAAAAAAAACTAGCATCACCCACATAATCTATTGTTTTATATAAGAAAAAATCAGGTTTCCTTCACTAACTCACTATAGGGCCTATCCCAAAAAAGGAACAAATACAGGCTATTATTTTTTAATACATAAGATAAAACTAAAGGAGAGATTACTCTGTGTTCTATTATTTTAAATCAAAACAATTTATTGCTTTTTTAATGGCAGGAGCAATAGCAGTTACCGTAAACTTTTGTAGCAGAATCATCTATAGTTATTCATTCAGTTATTCAACATCCATTATTTTAGCCTACATTACTGGAATGGTTGTATCGTTTATTCTTGCCAAACTGTATGTATTTAAAACAAGCGGGCAAACATTTACTCGATCCATTATTTTTTTTATTCTGATTAATTTAATTGGTATGTCGCAAACCTTGCTTATAAGTTTATTATTTGCCTATTATCTTTTGCCCGCTATGGATATTAAATCTTTAGAAATTGCGCACGCAATTGGACTCGCCTCTCCTACATTTACCACTTATCTGGGACATAAGTTTTTAACTTTTCGAGAAAAAATTTAGGCATTTCGGCTTAAGCGAAACAAAACCTAATTGCTTTAATCATTTGGATAATAAACTCTATAATTTAATTTGAGCAATCTATTTCACTGGATTCCTATTACATACAATTTATTTCATGACCTATACTTATTTAATAGTAATACTGAACCTTTGTGAGACTGAAAAATGGAAAACTCATGGAAAGATCAGTTGGATCAAGAACTAATAAGACAATTAGGCCGTAAAAAAGGAAAGAAATTTGTCGAAAAATACCTCCCGTCATTATCAATGAGTTATTGTGAACAACATACTGTTGAGGAAGCAATCACCGATCTCTTGCAAATTGATAAACTATCTCTGCAGGAACCATTAACGATTGTTTTTTTTGAATCACCACGGGGTGAATATACATTACATATTAAATTGTATCGATATGGCACACCCATCGCTCTCTCCGATATCCTACCTATGATTGAAAATATGGGTCTAAGAACTTACACGGAAAGACCGTATAAAATTTCTATTGCACCCAATCAATTTGTTTGGATCAGTGATTTTAATGTTACCTATGCCCATTCCAACCTCCTCACCCTCGACCAGGTAAAAAATATTTTTAATGAAGCCCTAATAAAAATAAGTGTTGGAATTTGTGAGAATGATGGTTTTAATAAATTAGTTTTAGGCGCAGGATTATCCTGGCGAGAGATTGTTATTATTCGCGCTTATGCCAAATACATGCAACAAATTGGATTTCGCTTTAGCCAACAGTATATTGAAAAAACCATTGCCACTTATGCTGCAATTGTCAAAAAACTAGTTCAACTTTTTTATTTAAAATTTGGTCTGAAGCAAAATACTACAAATAAAAATAAAAAGACCGAACTGGAAAAAGAAATTCGAACCGATATTGATGCCATTACCAGCTTAGATGAAGACCACATCATCCGTTTTTTCTGGTCTTTAATTAAAGCGACCCTTCGGACCAACTATTTTCAGTTAGGTTCCGATGGCCAGCCTAAAGACTATTTGTCATTTAAAATCAACTCAGCCAAAGTACCTGATTTACCTCCCGGACAACCCATGTATGAGATTTTTGTTTATTCAACACGATTTGAGGGCATACATTTACGCAGTGCTAAAGTAGCACGTGGGGGTCTCCGCTGGTCTGACCGTCCAGAGGATTTTCGTACTGAAGTTCTCGGTTTGATGAAAGCTCAAAAAGTAAAAAACTCAGTGATCGTGCCTTCTGGAGCTAAAGGAGGTTTTATTTTAAAAAAATCAATCAACATGCTCGATCGCGACCAGATAAAACAAGAAGTCATTTACTGTTATAAATCATTTATACGAGGACTACTTGATCTGACTGATAATCTTGAAGATGACCGAGTTATTTCACCCCAAAATACCGTTTGTTATGACGAGGCTGATCCTTATCTTGTTGTAGCAGCAGACAAAGGAACGTCAACTTTTTCTGATATTGCAAATGGTATTGCTAAAGAATACAACTTCTGGCTTGGCGACGCTTTTGCTTCCGGGGGATCTGCGGGCTATGATCATAAAAAAATGGGAATTACTGCTCGCGGTGCATGGGAATCAGTTAAACGGCATTTCCGCGAATTGGATATTAACATCGAGGAGCAGGATTTTACTGTTGTGGGTATTGGTGACATGAGTGGTGATGTATTTGGGAATGGGCTTATCTATACCAGTCATTCTCTTTTGCTTGCAGCATTTGATCATCGTCATATATTTCTTGATCCTAATCCTAACGGCCCCAAAACCTTTGCAGAACGTCAACGCTTATTTAATTTGGCTACTTCATCATGGGAAGACTTCAATCCTCGATTAATTTCCAAAGGTGGAGGAGTTTACCCTCGTTCAAGCAAATCCATTACCATCACCCCTGAAGTGAAAAAAGCACTTTCGATTACAGCCGATTCATTGACACCCAATGAATTGATCCGCGAAATCTTAAAAGCACCGGTTGATTTATTATTTAATGGGGGTATTGGTACCTATGTTAAAGCATCAACTCAATCACATGCTGATGTTGGCGATAAAACGAATGAGTTTTGTCGGGTTAATGGCAATGAATTACGTTGCAAAATTGTAGGTGAAGGAGGTAATCTCGGTTTTACTCAACTTGGAAGAGTTGAGTTTGCGCTTCAAGGCGGTTTAATTAATACTGATTCAATTGATAACTCCGCAGGAGTAAATTGCTCTGACCATGAAGTGAATATCAAAATCCTTCTGAATAAGGAAATGATCCAGGGAAAACTTACGGAGAAAAAGCGCAATCAATTACTAACAAAAATGACTGAAGAGGTTGCTCAGCTCGTTTTAAATGATAATTACAATCAAGCATTGGTTTTGAGCTTTTCTGCTACAAATGCCTTAGCTTATAGCGGTTTATACCAAGCATATATTAAAGAACTGGAAGGATCGGTGCACTTAGACCGAAGCGTTGAATTCCTTCCTGATGAGAAGCATCTTCTGGAACGTAAAGCTGCAGGCCAAGCACTGACGCGTCCCGAATTATCCATTATTATGGCCTATACAAAGATTTATATTACAGGTGAATTATTAAAATCTGACTTACCTGACGATCCCTATTTTGCAACCATACTCGAGACGGGATTTCCTTCAATGTTAATCAAATTGTATGCCAAATCCATGCAAACACATCGTTTGCGACGTGAGATTATTGCAACGCAACTCAGTAATCAAATTGTTAACAGTATGGGTATTACCTTCATGTACCGACTGCAGATGGAAACTGGACAAACAATAGCAGATATTGCTCGTGCTTATCTTATTGCAGCGAAAGCCTATCGAATAGATGATTTATATCGATTGATTGATTCGCTTAATTATAAAGTGACAATACACACTCAATATGAGTTACTTCACCACGTCAGGCAATTAATGAATTTAGCAACTCGGTGGTTTTTACATCATAAACGTCTTGCCGGTGAAATTACCAATAATATTGCTCATTACAGTCAATCTATAGCTAAACTTGAAAAATCGATTCCTGATTTAATGGCGGGGGTCACTAAAGAATATCTTAATCAAATTGTTATTCAGTTTGTAGATATTGGTTTGCCCGAAGAGGCTGCGAAAAAAATTGCTACTACCCGAGCTATGTATACCGTACTAAATGTAGTGGAGGTAGCAACACAAAATAAATTTGACTTAGGAAAAACCGCCGAAGTTTATTTTAAAGTAGGCAGTAAATTTAGTCTGGTCTGGTTTCGTGATCAAATTGGTAATGACTCTCGTGAAGGCCACTGGAATAGTCTGGCACGATTGTCTTTACGTGATGAACTTGATAACTTGCAACGTCGTTTGACTATTGTCATTTTAATGAATAATCAAAAAGCACTTAACTCGGATGAGCTCATTGCCTATTGGTTCGAAAAAAATCCTTTCATTCACCAGCGATGGGAAAAACTGCTGGAGATGCTGCTTGGTAGTTCAAGTATTGATTACACAATTTTCTTTATTGCTCTTCGCGAATTATCAACCCTAATCACAGTAGAGTAAAAAGAAAAACAACATACAAAAATCATAACCCGAGCCCGCATGGGAGCTCGGGAATTTCTTTTGACAACAACTCAAATTCATTCACATACTCCCATTTTTAAATACAAAGAGTACTCATTGTTTTTTTATATCTGTTAATGATACGGTGATGGTGAAGTCAATTAATGAAATTAATGGAGAGCTTAAATTATGGACGAAGAATACCGCAAACATGCCAAATCAAAAATTACAAATGCTAAATATCTAGAACGTAAACATGCTGCAAAAAAAATAATAATCGATGAATACACACAAGGTATCAATTCATTTTTACGGATCATCAATAAAACAGCGGTTGACTTTCATGATCTTGCCGATGCCTATTATGATCTGGCTACCTTTTATTTTAATATAACGGAATACGTAAAAGCAGGCCAATGTTATCTGGATGCCATAAAACAACTCCTGCAAACTGAGTTAGATGATGAAAGTTATAGAAAATTAGTAGAACTGTATATTGATTTAGCCGATGCGTGTTATGAGTCGTTCAATCAACCTGCAGGAGATGAAGCAATGTCAAATGCCATAAAAGCATTTGGTCTGATTAAAAATAAAACTGTTGCGGAACAGAAAATCGGTGATCCAGTAGCAAATTTCAGGAAATTTCATGAGCATTATGAAAGAACACTTTCAACAGACTCATATATCGGGTCATCCAAATTTGCAAATCATGAGCTTTTACTGGGTGAAGGACAAGCTACAAGACAACAAGAACAAGCTCTTTTCACACAATTTGAAGCCATATCAATTAGTGAAATTCAACAAATTGATCTCAGTATAGAGAACATGTTAAGCCAATTGTCTCTATCTGCTGAGAAGCCTTTATTTAACCCTGTTGTAATCAATGAAACACCAAGCGATGGTGTATGTCGTAATATGGCAATGCAGCTTTTAGCACTGGCCAAATCTCATATTCAAAACAAATTAATACCAGAAACCATTGCGACTTATAGACAAACCATTAAATCACTTCAAATGATCAAAACCCCACAACAAAGTGACTATCAGATAATCCAGCACTTGGAGGGACAGATAAAGTATTTGCAAAGAAAGAAAAGTGTCCCAGAAACACAATCTTATTTTACATCCCCCTCCATGCCCCTAGAGAGTCAAAGATCTGTTTCAGTTACTCAGTCAGGGAGAGGTTTCTTTGCTGAATCGTTACAGGAGGAAACAAAGGAAGAGTTTTCTATGGATTTTGAGAAGGATGTTGAAATGTTTGATGAAACTAATGGCAATGGAATGAATATGTATTCTTAACTCTGTTTTTTTACACTGATACTATTTAAATGTGATTTTAAATTAAGCCTGTTACAGGCTTAATTTATATCTCTGTACTATTACGATTACTCACGTGTCTGTTGGGTTCAAAGCTTCTACTTCAAGTACCAAAGCTCTTATTAACTCATTTGCACTCGTATTTCTGCATAATTGCGCAGATTGACCGGCCCACATTGACATAAACTCAATGTTGTTTTGTTCCTTTGCTTTCTTTCGCATCATGCTTGTTAAGGTATTTTGAATGGGGTAGTCAAGAATATTTATTATTCTTGACTCCATGCGTTCAATAAATTGATTGCGTATTCCTCGGGCTAATTTTCCAGAGAAAGCCCGTGCAAGCACAGTATTATCGTGTTGCTGTGTCAGTAAAACCTGTTTATATGCATCTGGAATACCGGATTCAAAACAACTGAGAAAAGCAGTTCCCATTTGTATTCCTTCAGCACCTAAATAAGTCGCGGCAATGATTCCTCTTCCATCCATAATTCCACCCGCCGCAATAATAGGAATTTTGATTTGATCCACGAATTGAGGTATTAGGCTAAACAAGCCAATTAATCCATCTTCCGCTTTACCGATAAAAGTCCCCCTGTGTCCACCTGCTTCACTTCCTTGAGCAACAATTGCATCAATGCCGCTTTCTTCAAGCATCCGTGCTTCAGTTAAGGTTGTCGCTGTACCGATTAAAATGGTATGACTTTTCTTTAATTTTGATATCCATTCAGAATCCAACAAACCAAATGCATAGCTAAAAACAGGAATTTTTTCTTCGAGAATTATATTGATTTGTTCCTCAAAAGATTGTGCATAAGGTTTTGTAACTGGCTCAATCTCTATTTTTAATTCAGGGCAGGACTGTTTAATATCCGCACAGGACTTTTGAATTTGCTCTTCAGAAGCATAATGCGCTTCTGGAATAAAAAGATTAACTGCAAAAGGTTTATTCGTTAATTTACGAATTGTTTTTAGAGCATGTCTTATCTCAGCAGGAGTCATATATCCTGCACCTAACGAGCCTAGACCTCCTGAATTACTTACAGCAGCAACTAACTCAGGAGTAGTAGCACCACCTGCCATAGGGGCCTGTATAATTGGAAACTTTAAACCAATTTTTTCAGTCAATCGAGTCCGCCGCATGGATTGCATCCTTTTTAAATTTCCTAATCATAAACTTGATGTTTAACGAATACTATAGTGCAATTAAGCACAATTGTTCTAATCGTTCACTGCTAATTTATCCATGTTATTTAGTTGCCGAAACTTAAAATGGTATTGAACAATAGATTTGGAAATGGATTATTGCCTCGAAAAATCAATCAGATAATCAACAGTTACTGGAAAATGTTCTGCGATTTTTTTAGAATGTTATTTCTTACATGAAGATGAATTTATTCTCTTCACAATTTTTAATAAAAATTTCTGGTGCATCAAGTTAGGAGAACGCTATGAAAGCACAAGCTATATCATCTTTTGGTGATTCTTCAGTTTTTGAAACAATTGAACTTCCCAAACCAAAAATTAAACCTGGCTATGTGCTCATTCGCGTTGTCGCAACGAGTGTTAATCCTGTTGACTGTAAAGTTCGCTCGGGTAAATACAGTCAGATTTCACCTCAATTCCCAGCAGTCCTGCATAGTGACGTAGCAGGTATCGTTGACGAAGTGGGTGAAGGAGTTATTGAGTTTACAGCTGGCGATGAGGTTTATGGATGTGCAGGTGGTTTCCTCAATGAAAGTGGAGCTTTGGCTGAATTTATGCTTGCTGATGCGAAGTTAATTGCAAAAAAACCAAAGAAACTGAGTATGGTTGAGGCCGCTGCATTACCTCTGGTGTCAATCACTGCCTGGGAAGCATTATTTGAAAAGATTAAAATTAAATCTGGACAAAAAGTGCTAATTCATGCAGGTACAGGCGGGGTTGGGCATATTGCAATTCAGCTGGCAAAATGGGCTGGAGCAGAAGTATACACCACTGTATCTTCTTCAGATAAAGCAGATATCGCAAAATCGCTTGGAGCCAAAGAAGTGATCAACTACCGGATTGATTCAGTTCAAGATTATGTGAACCGCTTTACCAATGGTGCTGGATTTGATGTAGTATTTGATACAATTGGCGGGGAAAATCTTGATAAATCATTGGCTGCTGTTGCCATGTATGGAAACGTAATCAGCATTCAAGCAGCGTCTCAGCACGATCTTTCACCTTTACATAGCAAATCAGCCAGTCTGCATGCTGTTTTAATGTTATTGCCATTATTACATAATGTACAACGCGATCGGCACGGCAGAATTTTAAAAGAAATCGCAAGCTTGGTAGAGGATGGTCATTTAAATCCGCTCATTGACCCTCATCTTTTTTACTTCGAGAATATTGATAAAGCCCATTCGCTCCTCGAGTCGGGGAAAGCAGTAGGAAAAATTGTAGTCCAAGCTTATTAATTTCTTGGGTTGTCGCACATACAGTACAGAGAAACCCAGGTTTAACTAATACCACCCTGGCAGCCTCTGTACTCCACTTTTTCCACAATATTTATAGTATTCTTTGTAAACGCCCCTAATTTATACGTTTAAGGGTTTCAGTAAGTGTTTATTGAGTTCACAGCAAAGCATAGTACCTCCTATAACTGCTGCAGGCAAGGTCAATATATTTAAGATGGGTATAAAACTGACTAGATTTATAGAAAAGCCTAATCCAAGTGAATGCATTTTGCTGCTGGCGACTTTCTTACGTGTTTCTTTGAAGCTAATAAGATTATTATCCATAGCAAAATCTTGATATTGAATACTCAGTATCCATGCATTAAATAGAAACCATAAAAAAGGATAAATAGGCTGTAGAAAAGGTATAAAAAATAAACCTCCTATTACTAAAAAACGGGGTAAAAAATAACTAAGAAATTCAATTTGACGTTTTATGCTACGAAGCACAATTTTATAAAATGGTAAAGATGGAATTGCACTTCCAAAAAAAATATTTTGTGTTTTCTCAGCCAAGAGTCCATTTAGAGGTGCAGCGATTAAATTAAAAAATACCGTAAAAAGTGACAAAAACATTAAGAAAAAGCTTAGGATAAAAATGATAAAAAAGATATTGCTGAGAAAGCTTAACCAAGAAGGAAGTTGATTGATATAGTGATAAGCATAGGGCAACAAATAATGATAAATAAGATAAAATAAGCCCGCAAACATTATAAAATTAATTACTAAAGGCAATAGAACAAAACGTTTCAATCCTCGAGTAAAAAGATGACGAACTCCACGTAGCATATAGCTCATACCATGAAAAAAATCCTTCATTTTTCTCTCCAATCTTGAGTTCGTACTCGACGTTCATAATGTTGAATCCAATCATATAACTTAAGATACATTAGAGCATCATATATTTATTTAATTTTCTTTTTAAATTTTGAACAAAACAATGACACAATAACTTATTAATATATAATGGGAATTTCTCAGTTAAAGATAAGGTACGATAGATGTTTGGAAATAAAGCGCAACCAAAACAAGTCCCCAAATTAATCACTCTGGCAGCAGAAACAATCAAAAAAACAAACCCTCATCTTTTTTTTACTTTATACAAGAATAAAACACTTTCCCACGAAATCGAAAATAAATATGTCAATCCTCCTGTACAGGAATTAGTTAAGCAACATGAACAGATTTATTTGACTAATGTAGAAGAACGTAATGAAAACGTTAAATACTGCTCTTCCCGTATTGAAGCGGATTGTTGTTTTAAAAAATGCGCAAGTCTTACAATGATGGCCTTAGGTGGCGGCATACATCTTGGTATCTATTTCATACTACGTTCAAGTGGTGTACCTTATTCAACAACATTAACATATCTTGCAACCTTACCTGTCACTCTATGCGTTACAGCGTGTTTTAGTCCCTGTGCTGCTATTTTGTTAGCAAAAGGGATTGCACATTGTGTCACTCCTGACGTTCCCGAAGAGACTGTCGATTTAAATGAAATAGTAACTAACATGGCCAATCTTGAAGAAGAAAAACGACAAATGGCAATGACGTTCTCTTAAAATACTGTTATACATAGTACCTGGTGCAACAATGTCAACAAGTAATGATTTATGTACATTTCCTAGCTTCCTCTACACTGCACCAGACTACAGTATATTTTATATCCCTTTGTAACAACCTTGTTACAATTACAGTGTGCCTTGTTATATCCCTGTTACATTTGTTATTTAGACTAGTCTTCAGATAACAATCTACAAGGGGAATACAAGATGATTAAAAAATTATTGCTGTGCGGGATATTAAGCGCAGCTACTTTATTTTCCACTACAACGGCCTTCGCTTATCATCATTCACATCATCATGATTATCCACGATTTAAGTTCTTTCATCGTCACCATCATCATTCAAGATGGAAAAACGCTTATCGATGGTCACCACCACCAAGCGTTATAGTGGAAAACAATGCTCCATATCCGCGATATCATCAACACTACTGATTTTAAAGACAGTTCTTAAGATTGGGCCAATCCGGCCCATTTACATGATTAAGTAATAAGATTTTTGCTTGTTCTTTCAATTCAACAGCCATACAATGATGATAAAATTTTTCAGGGACTGACCCTATTATTTAATTGTATTTAGAGTACTTCATGAAACTTCTCATGCAAACAGGTATTTTTGCTTTACTCACATTCATTATTGTTTATTCTTTTCTTGCTCTTTATATTATGAAAAATGCAGAAAAAGATGAAAAAAAAAAGGCAGATGTTATTTTAGTCCTTGGAGCAAAGGCTTATCGTAATAACTCATACAATCTTTGTCTTGTAGCTCGCATAAAACATGCAGTGGATTTATATAAGGCCAACTATGCACCTAAGCTTCTTTTCACGGGAGGTACTGACATCGAAGACGGAGCCAACGAAGCACAAACCATGAAAAAAATTGCACTCTCTTTGGGCGTACCCTCCAAAGACATCCTGCTGGAGCCCGCCTCAACGTCTACTTATGAAAATTTTCTTTTTTCCCAAAAGATACTGCAAACGAATCAATTTAAAACCATTATATTAGTAACTGAACCTTTTCACTCACCCAGAGCCATTCTAGTCGCGCAAAAGCTGGGGATTAAAGTGATCAGCTCGCCCGCAGTAAAAAGCACATGTTGGACAAAGAACAAATATCTCTCACATTATTTTCTCAAAGAACCCCTTGCCATTCTTTATTATAAAATGAGAAATAGATTATGAATTCTGTTTCTTCACATAATAAGGGGGTTATACTTGATGGTAACCCCCTTTTATTTTGCGGATTATGAAAAAACTTAATTACTTGCTTCGAATACACGTCTCTGAGCCAACTTGATTGTCTGTTTGTACTACCCAATTGGATTGTAATGAACCATCTGGCTTGATTTCAATCATTTGAACACCAATTGTATCCGGCTTTCTAGGATCCCAAAATGAAGTAGCAACAACATTAGTCATATTGGGATGCATAACTCCTGTGCCATAAAGAACCGGATCTCCATTACTATTTTCCCATTGTAAGGTATAAGTATCCCCTGATTTTGAAACTGTAAGAGGATAAGAGTCTGTTTTATTTGAGGGATCAACACGTTGACATTGATAATCACCCAAAAAAGAAGAGGCACTAACGCCAGTATTGCTTATCGAATTAGTAGTATCACTTGTTGCAGTACCAGTGTTCGTTGTCGGAGTATTGGTATTGCTTGTACTGGCGTTATCTGCATAGGCTGTTAATGTGGGTAGAGATAATGCAGCAACTAAATAAACACTTTTAATCACGGTTTTCATAATAAAATTCCTTTTCTCATCATCATCTTATGCGAATAACTCTCTATTATTGTTGTGCTGATTTAGTACATGTTTCAGTACCACTCTTGTCTTTATTACTTTCTGCAAAAACACCATCCAAAGAACCATCAGGTTTAATTGTAAACAGTTGGATCGTTGTTACGGATGGAGATTTTGGTTGCCAAAAGATATAGCCAATCGCATTACCTACATTTTTATTAAATATGCCTTTACCAACATAATATGGAAATACACTTCCTGTAGGAATTCCTGAAATTTTATAAACATCTCCATTTTTTTTGAACACTACAGTTTCGGTTCCATCATTTGGAGTAGTAAAGGGATCATGATATGAACATTTATATGATCCAGAAATATCAGGGATGTCCGCAGAGTAAACACTAGGTGAAACTGACAAAATACCTAACACTGTTGCTAGTGAAAGCTTATTAATCACGCGCATAAGAACTCCTTTTCTAAATAACTTAAAAATGATTTTAAGGTACTGAAGCTAATAATAAATATATGTTACACACTATTGAAAAGCAAATTTCAAATGGAAAAATTTTTATATAAAACAGTTATCTTAATCGGATTTATTAATTATGTATTTAACTCATGCCGAGCTCATTTTAATTAAGCCAGGAAATAGGATCTGTATGATTTTCTAAATCTGGCACCTGATCTACTTCAAGAAAATCAACCAATTTTTTCAAACGTCCTTGATTTATAGCTAAAGTTTCAAAAAAACCAAGTTTGACAGGACTCCCAAGAATAGCCAACTTTCTTTTTTCAGCGGCATGGCATTTTGTCTCTCCAGAGAGCGATAAAAAAGAATGTTTGTCCCCGCGCGGATCTTCTTCACGATGTTTTATGTATTTGTTAAGACAAAATAAATAAACTGCAGAATGAACAAGCTTTGTCTCCTCATGTGTTAAGATACCTGCTTGTCTTTTGACTGCAGCGGTAAAACTCAAGGCACCTGTAAAAGATTGATCTTTTCGAGTCACAAAATCTGCTTCTAATAAATGAAGTGTTTTATTTATTAAATCATCTCCGGTATCTATTTGAGTAAACCTGACCTGCTGAATAAAAGGATAAATCCAACGATTTCGGTTTGTAGCACTTAGAAAATCCGAACGATTCGTGGGCATCCAAGTAGATACATCCCGCAAGGCTTCAATTAGAGTGATTGAGCGGGTATCAATGTATTCATCATAAGTATTAAAAAACTCGATGCAACCTGCTGTATTTTGGGTTAAATAATCAAAAATCGCGAATTCAGAACGCCGCTCTTCATCTGTGGTAGGATTTCGAAAATAAATCAGAAAAGGCATTAACTTTAATTGCTCCACAGTGCAGTATTTATAAATTAAATAAAAAGCTGCTCTCAGCAAAAACATGATATCTTTTATTTTTGTAATTTCTTGTGGCATGTGTGCAGTGATTCGTGCATCTAATTTTACAAAAGGATAACCATCCTCAGTGGGCATCATATAACCAAGCATTCGACTGGCACGAATCAGTAAAGGCATAAGCTCCGTTATTTTCAAGCGATTTTCTGCCAGGTGATTAAACTGATTTTTAAGTGCTTCATATAAAATAGGATGATGAAAATCAGCAACTAATAAACTCTCTTTAACTAAAAGCTGTTGTAAAGAAAGCCAAGAAGTGGCATAAGTTCCCTCTTTCCATTGATCATACGGTATATTACATATAGCCCAATGCCAAAATTGCTCAATGAGCTCTCTAACAGGAGACAGCATCCCAGAATTAACATCATCCACATCATCAAATGGTTCAAGTACCTTAACTAATTTCGAGATGAGGTCAATGATTTCTTTGGGGACTTTTAATGGATCAATCTTGCTTTTGAGCAGTTGCTCAATGTGTATTCTTAACTCATAGACTTTCATCCTTTTCACTCCATGTCTTAGTGAGTAGGTAATTACAAAAATTATGAACAGAAAAAACTAAAGCATGACAAATTCTAGTCAACAATCAATGCAAATTATTGACATTTTTTCTAAAAATATAACAAAACAACTATTTTAAATCTAGAACAACATACCGCCATCACATTATTCTTATTAATACTTCCTGAGTGTATTTCACCAATTATTATGGCAATATAACGGGCTTTGCTATTATCTAGAATTTTATTGTCGCAAAACAAGGACACTTACTCAAATGTTTGATTTCACAGGAAGTTATACTGATCAATATCAACTAACTATGGCACAGGTTTATTTTTTGAAAGGACACCAAAATAATACCGCTGTGTTTGATTATTTTTTCAGAAAACTTCCATTTGGTTCGGGATATGCCGTTTTTGCTGGCTTAGAAGACTTATTGGAACTATTGGAAAACTATCATTTCAACGAACGTGATATTCGTTTTTTACAAAGTAAAGGAATGCATCCTGACTTTCTCGAGTATCTGAAAAACTTTCGCTTCAAAGGAACTGTTTATGCTCCATTTGAAGGAGATTTAGTGTTCCCCACATGTCCCGTAGTCACTGTTGAAGCGAGTATGATTGAAGCACAGCTCATCGAAACAATTCTGCTGAACATACTTAATTTTCAAACGCTGATTGCAACAAAAGCAAGTCGTATTCGCCACGTTGCAGGTGATTGCCAATTAGTTGATTTTGGTTTGCGCAGAGCTCAAGGTCCGGGAGGCTATTATGCCAGTCGTGCTGCAATTATTGGTGGGTTTGATGCAACAAGCAATGTATGTGCAGGGCGTGATTATGGTATCCCTATCTCCGGAACTATGGCACATTCATTTATCCAAAGTTACGATAGTGAATTAGCTGCATTTCGTGATTTTGCTGAAATCTGGCCTGATAATTGTACTCTTCTGGTTGATACGTACAGCACTCTGGAAAGCGGTGTACCTAATGCAATTCGTGTAGGCAAAGAAATGGAACAGTGCGGTCATCGATTGCACGCCATACGATTAGACAGTGGAGATTTGGAGGATTTGGCAAAAAAAACACGCCAATTGTTGGATGAAGCAGATTTACATTATGTAAAAATTGTAGCCTCCAATCAATTGGATGAAAAGAAAATAAAAACCCTTCGTGATCAGAAAACACCTATTGATATTTTTGGGGTTGGCACAAATTTAGTTGTTGGCGCTCCGGATGCTGCTTTGGATGGCGTATATAAATTGGCTTTTGCTAATAACAAACCCCGGCTTAAACTGTCTGAATCAAAAAATAAAATCACCTTGCCTTATAAAAAACAGGTTTTCAGGTTATTACATGAAAACACTTTTTTAGGTTTTGATGTTGTTGGCTTAATGAATGAGACGAATTTAGATGAAGTTTATGCTCCTTTTGAAACCGAAAAGCTATTGTCGCTTGATCATGATCAGCAAGAGCCTTTATTGCAAAAAGTCATGGAAAACGGCAAACGATTAATGCCATCGAAAACACTGGAACAAATTGCAGAATACAGCAGAAAAAGGTTAAGTCAGCTTCCTGAAGAGTACAAACGGTTTGAAAAACCAAGTTCCTATCAGGTAGGCTTAAGCAAGCAGCTTAAAATAAAACGAAATGAGTTAATTAAAAGATATAGAAAATAACATGCATATGAACACCTTAATTATTCTGGATGTACAAAATGATTTTATGCCGGGTGGCTCCCTAGCAGTTCCACACGCGGACTCTATTGTTCCAGTAATTAATCAGCTACTTCCTAAGTTCGACTTGATTGTTGCCACTCAGGATTGGCATCCGCAAAATCATAAAAGTTTTGCTTCCGTTTATCCTGGAAAAAAACCCTTTGAAAAAATTATGTTGCACGGAGTAGAGCAAATACTATGGCCTGATCATTGTGTCCAGGGAACCTTTGGTGCAGAATTTTATCCTACACTTGATACACGGCCTGTAGCTGCTATTTTTCGAAAAGCCATGGATCCTGAAATCGACAGTTACAGCGGTTTTTATGACAATGACCATAAAAGAGACATTGGCTTAGGTGGTTATCTTCACGCAAAAGGTATCAAAAAACTCTATTTTTGTGGTTTATGCGCCGATATTTGTGTTTACTTCACGATAAAAGATGCACTTCAGAAAGGTTTTACATGTTATTTAATTGAAGATGCTACCAAACCCCTAAATGAAAATGATTTTAAAAAAATAAAATCCGAACTTTTACATAAGGGGGTCACATTCTTACATAGCCATGAAATTAAATCATGAAATATGTAATGCGGCTTGGATACTACACGTGTCAAGCAACTTGCCCTCCAATTAATCGTATCTCCGATTTTATCGCTGCAGAAACTCGCTCGCCTGGCAATACAATTCCTACTAAGTTCAAAGGATCCACAGATGAAATAGTTTGTGGTATCGCCTCAAGCTCCTCATTCCGCATAGCTCGTAAGGAATCCACAGCATAAGGTAGTGCAAATTGTTCGCCTAAAAATCCATCAATAAAACGACCGCCACGCACTTCACCACGTAATTCAAGACGTCGCAAGAAAATCAATAAATCTCGCCAACGCGGAATATTTTTTTCACGCGCAAGTAAATCACGAAATACTACACCGTAGCGTTTCAGCAGCATCCAGCACGCAGCTTCCACTCGTTTTTCATGGTCAGCTTGTGCATGTACATGCAATAAAGACCAACGGCCTGTACTGAGTGGAAAAAGTGGTCTGCGTCGATGACGGCTGTGGTATTTACGTTTTGTACTCATTAGGGTACGTACATTATCAAAACTATCTGCTGTGACCATACCCGCTGCAACCAATTCCCATAAGCCATTTTCCACTTCAACTTTTAGATTGCCCGTACCGCGAACGATGTCTGCATAAAATGAAGCCCCATATTTTTGTAAGAATTGATAAATATTACGTGCAGGATGGCTTAAACTATTCACCCCCTCGATATTATCCACTAGTGCATGCGGTGGGATCCACTCGGATTCCTCGCGGACGAAAAACGTAATCGGTGCACTCCGCGTTGGTGATAGGCGTCTTGATTTTTTCACCTCCTCTTCGATTACAACTACAGAGGGATGAGGAGATATGCGTCCCCAACCTACAAGACCACTCATACACAGTTTATCAAGCATCAACAAATCATAATCTTGGACACGCGCAGGAAAAATATCAGACTCCCATGCATTTGCAGCAAGTTCAAAACCTTGAAGTTGCTTGATTACCTCCAACAACCCGCTCTCGCCACGCATCTGATTTCCTTTTGCTACATGTTGCCACTTGAGTAGCCAAACCATAAATTGTGCTCGAGTCACGGGTTTGATTTGTTTACGTAAAGATTCTGTAGTGTAACGATGGATACGTGCCAGCAAACGACGTTCACACCATTCGATTTCACCAGCATACTCTGCCCGAAAATTTCCGCGCAATAAATAACCACTGGCTTCCAATTTTAATAAAGCATGTTCCACATCCAGTGAAGAAAGTTGCAAACATTCAACAAGTATCTTTTGGGTGACTGGACCTGTATGCAAAAGCCAACCACGTAAAGTTTTCAGAATGACCTCATCTTGTGAACTTGACTCTTCCTCAATAACAACCATCTCATTAGCAAATGTTGCTTGCGGAAAAATACTGCAAAAAGTCTTCTTTTTTTCAGCAGATACATAATAATTCTTTCCTGTAACCGTGGCTAATGCCGCTCTTCCTGCGTGCTGTAATTCGATAAAATACTGTTTCCATATTGGTGAAGTATACTGATACTCTGACAAATGAATTGTTTCAGGAAAAACAATCACAGTGTGTAAGACATCATGTAACTCATCTGCGGAGCGAATATCTGGCCAGGCTTGCTCTTGAACCTCGATTACTGCTTTGGGATCCAGCTTCCCCACCTCTTCCAACAAAGCCTCAGGGAGTACACGCCGCATTTCAACTGCTCTCGATCGCCGCTCTTCTAAAGGAGCATCGTCCAAAAATGCATAGGGGTTGGCATTTAAAATTTCATGAGAAAATACCGAAGGTACTGGAGTATCTACTGCCAGACACGTAATGTGCTTAGATTCAATAGCATGAATCACCGCAGCAAATCCATCAATGTCTAAAGCCTCGGTAAGAATATCTTTCATTGTCTCTTCGATGAGTGGGTGCTCAGGCAATATGACATCACGGCCACCCAAATTATCCTGGCACGCTGCGGCATCCGGGAAAACAGCTGCCAATAAATCATCTGCAAGCATACGTTGAATGTTTGGAGGAATTTTTTTGCCGCCGCGAAAACGTAATAAAGACAAGGAGCGTGCGGCCACTGCGCGAAATCGCACACCTAATAAAGGAGATTGCAATACTGCTTGGGTCACAACCTCTTTTAACGTGTTTGTATGCAAAAAATGAAACACATCAGACAAAGGAAAACTGTGTTGCTCTGCCAAAGCGATATTTAGCCCGTTATCGGTAGCTGCAGCTTGTAATTCAAAATTAAATGATCGACAAAATTTCTTACGTAAAGCCAATCCCCAAGCCTTATTAATACGAGCACCAAAAGGTGCATGAATTATTAACTGCATCCCACCGCTTTCATCAAAGAAACGTTCGGCAATGATTGTTTTTTGTGTAGGAACCGCCCCTAGAATTTGTTTCCCCAAACGGACATACTCCAGTATCTGCTCTGCAGCAGAATGATCCAGGCCACAATGACTCATCAACCATTGAATGGCTTCCTTAACTTCGGGGGAATGTTTTATATCAACAACTTGTGGACTTTTTTCCGGCAACAATTCATCTATTTTTTCGCGCAACTGCGAAACCTGTAATGATAACTCAATGCTTCGCGCAGGCGCTTCTCCTAACCAAAAAGGTACGCTAGGTGGAGCACCATGTGCGTCCTCCACAAGCACGCGCCCATTTTCAATGCGAAGTATTTTCCAAGAGTTTGTCCCCAATAAAAAAATGTCGCCGCGATTACTTTCTACTGCGAAATCCTCATCCAAAGTACCTACCATGGCATTGTCAGGCAGTGCAATAACCGTAAACAATCCATTGTCTGGGATGGCTCCTCCACTTGTAATCGCCGCAAGACGGCTGCCACGTCGTGCTTTTATAACATGATTTACCTGATCTCTATGAATATACACCCCGTAACGCCCCCGCGAACCAGCAATTCCTTCGGATAACATCGTAAGAATTTCATCAAACTTTTCTCGGGTTAAATGCTGATATGGATAAGCGTTTTTAAAATAGCGAAAGAGTGCATTCTCTTCCCAATCCTCAGTAGCACATGCAGCCACAATTTGTTGTGCCAAAATATCCAGAGGCTCTTTGGGAACAATTAACTGATCCAAATCCCCGTCACGTATTGCATAAACCAATGCAGCGCACTCTAACAACTCATCACGCGTAGTCGCAAAAATACGTCCTTTAGAAATTGCCGCATGCCAGTGTCCTGCTCGACCGATTCGTTGCAATGTCGTAGCAATGGCACGCGGTGATCCTATTTGGCATACCAGATCGATACTTCCTATATCGATGCCTAATTCTAAAGATGCGGTAGCAACTAATACTTGCAACTCACCTTTTTTTAATTTTGTCTCTGCTTCAAGCCTCAATTTTCGCGATAGGCTTCCATGATGAGCTAAAACCTTGTGCTCACCTAAACGTTGTTCCAAATGATGGGCTAAGCGTTCTGCTAATTTTCGTGTATTAACAAATACCAAGGTAGAGCGATTTTCCCGTGCAAAAGCAGCAATTTTTTCATAAATTTCATCCCACATTTCATTGGAAGCAACGGCAGTTAACTCACTGTCTGGCACAATAACCTGCAAATCAAGTTGGCGTGCATGTCCTATATTGACCAATTTTACTTTGGTTTTTTTAGCACCTGTTAAGAAATGTGCCACTTTTTCCAAAGGCTTTTGGGTCGCTGATAATCCAATGCGAATAAACGGTTTTAAAGTGAGTACTTCCAAACGCTCAAGAGATAAAGCTAAATGCGTTCCTCGTTTGTTATTTGCTAAAGCATGAATTTCATCAACGATCACCGTATGGATGTTTACCAAATTGATGCGGCTTTTTTCAGCGGTTAATAAAATATAAAAGGATTCAGGAGTGGTAATTAAAATATGTGGCGGCTGTTTCAGCATTTTTTGGCGCTCACCAGTAGGTGTATCTCCTGTCCTCACTGCCACTCGAATTTCTGGCAAATGCATACCGCGTTCCCTGGCTAATTCAGTAATTTCCTCCAGCGGCATAAGTAAATTTTTTTGCACATCATTACTGAGCGCTTTAAGCGGTGAAACATACAAGACCTCCGTTATATCCTGTAAATTGCCGGATTCAGCTTTACGAACTAATCCATCCAAGCACGCTAAAAATGCAGCCAGAGTTTTCCCTGAACCCGTTGGTGAGGAAATAAGCGTATCATGACCTGCTAAAATAAATGGCCATCCTTGCTTCTGGGGTTCAGTAGGGTTACCTACTTTCTGGATAAACCAATCTTGTACAAGCGGATGGGCCCAACTCAGGCTTTGATAAATTGGTGAATTCATAAGATAAGTGATAAATGAGTAAATTCAATACATAGTATAGGCAATATTACTCGGAGCTATAGACCAATCGCATCTTTCATTTTATCGAGCTAATATTCATTATTCAGCGTCTATAAGAATTTGCTCAATTTCACTATTTTTAAATACAACATGTTGATGCAAACCTATAGCGATTACTCCTGGAGCTAACTCTTGCATAGCCCTCATTGCTTCCTGCTTTTGCTTTTTCGTACTGTCTTGTTTTTCAAAAATCGCAACATTAGCTAAAAAAGCAGCAATTGTACCTTTTCTTACTATTTTGCCATTAATGGATGTGCAATCAACTCCCTCGGGCAATATATCTTCAGGACGAATCGAACTATAATATGACATACTTTTTTCCTTTTATTCTATGTAATAGCCAGCTGTTTATCTATCTCTTCAAACTCATGCCATTAGATATTTCGGACTCATCAGGTTTGGGCTGTTCTGTTGCCATCTTTTCCCGTAACTCCACCATTAATTTATTTTGCTTGACGGCCCACAATGAGGATGAGGTATAAATTTTAGTGTACTCGGAAATGATTTCCTTAACTTTTTCTTTTGTTTGTTGTACTAAAGTAGAATCACTTTTTCCTTCATTTGCTTGTTTCACCAACTTTATTCCTGCATCTAATGTTTCTTCTGCTCTTTTAAAATCGATACCTTTATGCAAATATTTTTCTAACACCAACATCACTCTGTTCCTTTGTTGATTAAATAAATAACGGCATACTTTAGCATCATTTGAGCATTAATTAAAAACAACTTATCGTTAAGTAGAACGTTCATGTCCCATGGCTTTACGCTAGCATTAAAAATTTGGCATTCCAAAAAAACCAATCTCATTTTCCATCGCAATTGCCCAACCCGAACGTGTCGGAAAAATAATTTTTCTTGATATTTTGGGACCAACAGTCAATTTGATAGAACAGGCCACAATAAACCTCCCTCGAGATGTGGCGACCTATTTATCTTATAATCAATACCAACGCACTCTATTTGATAATCGCATCGCTGCAATCCATGATCGTATGAAAATCGGACCGATTAGTTATCAAGCAGCTGAAGCTTTAGTTTATCGATGTACCGTAAAAAGTAAGGAATGATGGCATTGGACTTTTGATAAACGATTACGCTGTGTTGGTTTTACACTTCCTTATGAAGACGAAATAAGTGTGATGTTTCGTACCCTAGAAATCCCTACCTGTCTTATCCGCGCCAAGCAAGAAGTGCCTTATCCTGAAAACATCTTTCAAGATAGAATGTAATCAATAAAAAATTTGACTCTTCATGAGATCCAAGGCGGTAATCATGTACATATGGATAGTCCTGAACTTATAGCAGATATTGTTTTTCAATTTCTGAACAATTAGATTATTAATAAATCAACAAATGATTTTATTATGACTTTGACTATCATTTTATAACCTATTTGGCTAAAATTAGTTAGCTTTCTGCGCTTTGCGGAAAGTAAAAAAGAAATAGAATTCTAAAGAGGGTAACTAAAATGGGGTTTAATTTTTTTAAAAGATATTATGATAAAGCAAACACTGCATTCGATGAGAAGGCGACCAACAACCCGCCAATTTACTCTACAGTTCGAAAGTTAATTGATGAATTAGCCAACGTAGAAAGATTAGCTAAGGATCATGAAGAACCACTTCATCCAGACATCTTAAATGCGGTACAGCAATTAAAAGCCCAATTAAATGAAAGCAAAAGACAGTTTGACAACGATTTTAAAAAAGGGATACCGCTGTTTCTATTCCAACGCCGCGTTCGAGATTTTGCTAATGAATGTCGTTCAGCAATCTATAGATACGAGCCAACATTAATAGCTGCTCCTGGATTTTTGAATAAAGTTAAAGCATACTTCAATGCTTTTCTGGAAGAGTATTTTGCAGTTTCATATTTTAACACAGAGAAAAATGCTCTTGGCTTGAACACGGAGTTCAGTAAAAATTATAACAACAGAAAAAGTGAACTCACCCAAGAAGTTTTTCAAAGTGATGGTTCTGAGGATACTTGCGGTCTAGGACTTTTCTGATAGAACAAATTCCAAACAGCTCCCGGGTTTCGCTATGATGCGCCCGGGACTCTATAAATCTTCAGACGCATTTGAAAATCAACCCTTTAATCTTTATTTTTAAATTCTTATCCCGCCTAATCAATGCTAATATCAGTGAATAAATAATCCAAAAGGAATTGTCTCATGCGCCGAAATGAACCCAGAATAATCAACGTCATTCAGCTCAACCAACTCATTTTTTAGGAGTTAACATTATGAGCCAAACTCTTATCTTTACATCGGGATTAATCATTATTTGGTTAGTGGGTTACCTTCTAATTGTAGGAAGCCATGTGCTGATCCCTTTTGTGCTTGCAGTTTTTATTTGGCATCTTCTTAATACAATAAGTAACAACATTCAACGAATACCCAAAGTAGGTGCCTATCTTCCCAATTGGCTAAGTATGATTTTCGCTTTTGTAATAGTAGCCGTATTTATTTTTATTTTTATTTTTATCATTACGGATAATGTCAATGATGTCATTGCAGCATCCAGCCGCTATCAAGAAAATTTATTAAAAATTTTCAATAATATTGATCAAAAATTTAATATAAAAGTATTGGCAAGTATGAATAGCATAATCAAAAGCCTGAACCTCCAAACGATTTTTGTTAA
This sequence comes from Legionella tucsonensis, assembly GCF_001468035.1. GTDB lineage: Bacteria > Pseudomonadota > Gammaproteobacteria > Legionellales > Legionellaceae > Legionella > Legionella tucsonensis. The sequence continues at coordinate 628,773 of NZ_LNZA01000001.1, read as the reverse complement.
CGTTTATGGGGTGTTTACGACACTAATGGGCTCAACGGTACTTATTTTATTGTATGTTGTCTTTTTATTTGTTGAACAACACTTTTTTCTAAAAAAAATTGATGCCTTATTTCCTACTTTGGAAAGCCGTATGCTTATGAATAACATCATTAGTCATATCGTAAATAACACACAGACTTATCTGGGACTTAAATCCATTTTAAGTATTTGCACCGCGATTTCCAGCTGGGTAGTCATGAAGTGGGTAGGATTAGATTTCGCAAAGTTTTGGGCGCTGCTTATCTTTTTCCTTAATTTTATCCCTAATATAGGCGCGATTATTGCCATCGCTTTTCCAACCGCTTTGGCAGCCTTACAATTTACCGGTTGGATTCCTTTTATTGAAGTTATCCTAGGTCTGGGAGCAATTCAATTTATTATAGGGAATCTGATTGAGCCGCGCTTCTTAAGTAATTCATTGAACTTAAGTCCATTAGTCATTTTAATTTCATTAGCCGTTTGGGGAGCAATATGGGGGATATTAGGAATGTTCCTCGCAGTGCCAATCACAGTCATGATGATGATTATTTTTGCTCATTTTGAAAAAACCAGGTCTATAGCAATTCTTTTATCTCAGGATGGGGATGTTTTCAAAACGTACGAACTGTTACCCATGGAAAATCTACCTGAACAAGATTGGGTTCAATATTAGGGATCCTAAGAATTATCTGTACTTTTAAATATCTTTAACTCTAAGGACTTTAAGAATGGATTTTATAAAAAAAACTATCGAATTAGCTAAAGAGAATGTAAAACAAGGAGGAAGACCCTTTGCCTGTTTAATCGTAGAAAGCGGTAAAATCATTGCTGAGGGCACTAATTTGGTAGCTCAAACCAATGACCCTACTGCGCATGCAGAAATTGTGGCTATAAGAAAAGCTACTGCGAAACTGCATACAGAACATCTTCTTAATTGTGAGTTTTATATTTTAGCTCATCCGTGCCCCATGTGTTTGGCCGCGATGTATTATTGCAGTCCGCTAAAGGTAACATTTATTACTTTAAGAGATGATTATAAAAAATATTATATTGACGATCGCAAATATTTCACACTGGATAATTTTTATGATGAATTTGCTAAATCCTGGCAGGAAAGAAATTTGCCAATGACTTATCACACACACCCTGAAGCAATCGAAATATATAAGCTTTGGCAAGAACTCAATCAAAAAAATAAAAGTTAGGAGCAAAAAATTACTGGATGAAGCGAATCCTGAGTTGTTATGTCATCAACGACAGGATTCGCTTCATTCACTGCTTTATTATTTTGATTCCCAAAATGCAATATGGGCCCCAGTAGGATCTTTAATAATCGCAAAAAGCCCCATATCTCCAGCATGGGTAACTCCTTTTATTTCTTGAGCTCCATTTTGTTTTGCTTTTGCTAAAGTATCAGCAGCATCATTCACTAAAATATAAGCCATCCAATGGGGTGGAATTTCATTTTGTTGATCTGTAGGGATTTGCCATATACCTGCAAATTCTTTATCATTAGCTTGGATTAGTGTGTATGTCATTTCACCAGAATGGATTTCTTTAAATTGCCAACCTAATACTTTACTGTAAAATTCTTTAGCTTTTTTCACATCCGCAGTAGCTAATTCATTCCAACAGAATTGGCCTATAGAATTTTGTGACATGATAATCTCCTTATTTATTTTGGGTTTTTGAATAATAGCCTATAATTCCATGAGATGTTAGAAAAATTTACCATTACAATTAAAGAATTTATTAATAATCAATTAACTGCAACAATCCATCTCGAAGTCGCGCGCCTGTCTAGAGTGGAACTTATTTGAAATCATGTTAATAGGAAAATTGTAAAGAAGATTCCTCTAAATACTCCGGATTTAAAAGACGATAAACATCTTGAGAAATGCTTTCCTGATTATGCAGTTGCTTTTGATACGCATCGTTTAATCGATAAGCCACATAAACAAGTGTTAAACCCACAACAAGAGGCCATGAAGCTACGGCTGCAGTTATAATAAATGCAACTCCGCCCACATTGAATGCCAAACTTTTCCAAAATTCACAGTAATTTTTGTTGCACTCTTCATTGAGTTTTCTTAAGAGTTGGTGATGATGCTCGTCATTCAGAATATGGCCATTTGCTAATTCACGTCGCACGGTAATAGAGGATTTCTGATATTTTTTATATTCTTCTGAAGTATTATACAATGCATTACCCAGCATACTAAATAACGCAAGTCCAGCTAAAGTAAGTGGACCGGTACAAAAGAGACTGATTGCAAAGCAGGTAGCAATTATATTTGCTCCCAAAACGTTAATTGCAAAATAGGTACATTGAGTCTCCCATTCATCACTTAGTATATCAATTTGGCGCTGAATAACCGCTCGCTCCCAGACTGTTGCATTTTTTAATTGCCCCTGCAATTCATACATATGATCATGATATTGACTCGCTTCAAAAATCCATTGGGCTAAAAGTAAAAGTGTATCAAACGTCAAAAAAGCAAGCGTAATGAGTGGAACAACTGTCTCTGAAATATGAAAAAAATTATTATATGTCGTCAATAAACCCACTATAGCCCAAACTAAATCATTAGCCATCATAAAACCACGCTTTTCCATTTCTTGCCTCAGCACTTTTCTTACTGATAACTCATCACTTATTGCTGACTCGACGATATGTTTGATCATAAGTATTAAATTGATGAAAAAGCGAAGTGCATAAAGCAAAATACCCAAATCAGTAATGGCTTCTCGCGATTTGTTTAAAAGATTAATGCCCTCTACAAAACTGTACTGATTACCAAAAAATTTATTAATCTCTTGAATCAACTCAGAAATAGAACTCTTTTGCAGGTAAATAATTGCATAATTTGCTAAACCACGACTGTAGGCAAATTGAGAACGCTTGGTATTTATAGTACCAACATATTGACGTAGCTTAGAAATACTAATCAATGAAGACAGAAAATCCAGGATGCTCTTTTGTACTTCCTCTCGTATAAATTCAGAAAAGCCCTCAATCGATTTTTGCTTTTCTCGTACGTGGTCTATTTTATAAAATACTTCTATTTTTTTGCGGAATTGTTTTAATTTTTCCAGATCAGAACCGACATAATCCAAATGATAATAAGAAATCAGTAAATCACACAAAAAGTACAAATAAAGAACTATGAAACTCTCTTCTGTCCAATGCGACTTATTAGAAACAAATACTTGATATAAAGACGAAAACTCATATTTTAATTGGTCTAAACAAAACTCTTTTTCTTTAAAAGAAAAATCGATTTTTTTAAATGAATTGTTAAAAAAAGAATGTTTTATGAGACCAATTTTTGATTTTCCCATAAAAAACTTATTGAGATGAATTGAGAGAAATTATTGAATTGTACTATGGATTACCAATAACAGATTAAAACAATAGTGTTAATTTTTTGCAAAAAAATAGTTAAAAATAACCGAACTCAACATAAGAAAGAATCTATATTGATGAAAGATTGTTGGGTTACTTCGTCAAGATTCACATAACGAATACGAGTACATCAAAAGTTGCTACTTATGCAAAAAATACGTAGTTCCGCAAAACAAATCATAATCTTTATTGATTATTATTTGGACACCTAGGAATATATTTATACTGATGTGGAAGGAACGCGATGGAGTAATCGCTTACAGGAGTATCACCTTGTGTTTTGTTCACGAACTTTTAGTTTATTTATTAAACTTAAAAATTTATTAGATATGGGAGATTTAAAATGAGAACTAAAGTAATACTTAGAGGAGGAGCTAGGGGGCCGAGGCAGGCAGAGCCAAGAAAACCATCCAGCCCAAAAGAACGAAGCGAAGCAAACAGAGTACGCTTCTATTCAACTGGGCGGGATTGTCGCAGTAATAGCTAACATCTGAAGCATATAAGGTATCGGGGGTTGTCGTTATGTTACTGAAAATCTGCGTGGCAAATAAATCATTTTTAAAGAAAACATCGAGCAGCCACTTATCAGACATCAATTGCAGACAACGTCCATTCAAATCATAGTAGAAATAGCCCCAGGTAGAGATGGGAGTATTTGTAAAAATATGCTGGTAGAGGCCTTCTAAATAAGAAGTATACATTTTCATATTCTTAAAAACCTTCATAGAGATATCCCATTTAAAAACAAAAGCTGGCTTATTTATTAGTATAGACTCCACTCGATGTTCTAGGCTCGATTACATCGAGTGGATGTTAAAAATAGAAAAAATGATTAAAATCAAAAGTAGGAGTTCAGAACAGAAATACCCTCTTTTTTTTCTAAAAACTAATTGATACACTCATTGCCTCAAATATCCATAAATCCGAGATAAAAAGTTGATTTTTGATGCAAATAATCCCCCTGATTCCATGGAAAAGAATTCATCAGGAAAAGAGAAAGTAGTTATTATCATTCCGACGCATAATGAGGCGTCAGTCATTCAAACAACAATAGAACAAGTTTTTACATCAGTAGCACTCATTGAGCAATATGACATACATATTTTAATTTTTGACAGTGCCTCTACGGACAATACGCAACAAATCGTTACTTCATTACAGAAAAATTACTCGAAATTACACTTGCAAAATGAACCCTCAAAATCTGGACTTGGTTCTGCTTATTTGCAAGCCATGAATTATGCGTTAGTTTCTTTGAATGCGGACATTATCTTTGAATTTGATGCAGATCTTTCCCATCAACCCAAATATATTCTTCCGATGTTAGAAATGTTGCAAACCTGTGATTGTGTGCTGGGAAGCCGTTATGTAGATGGAGGAAGTATTCCAAGAAACTGGGAATTTCATCGGAAATTATTCTCTATTTTGGGTAACTATGTTGCCAGAGCGGCGCTTACCCCCAAATATAAGGATTTTACCAGCGGTTTTCGTGCTACTCGCCGCCAACAACTTATAAAAATTCTACCTCATCGATTTCTTACGAATCACTATGCATATAAAATGCAGTTACTTTGGCTTTTACATAAAAATAAAGCAAAGATTCGTGAGTATCCCATTGATTTCATCGACCGAAATGCTGGATACAGCAAGCTACCTAAAAACAGTATTGTCGATTCATTACGCGTTGTTTTTACTTTGCGTTATCATGAAATCAAACGTTATTTAAAGATGTGTCTGATTGGCTCTCTGGGTATTTTTGTACAATTTATTACCTACAATGTATTGCGCGAATATTTTCATTTTTCACCTTTTGATGCCTCGCAAATTGCAGTATGTACAGCAATTATTAATAATTTCATTTTAAATAGCAGGCTTACTTTTAGTGTCAAGCATAAGTCATCTTGGTCTTTAAAAATAAAACGCCTCATCCTTTTCGCTATTTATTCAGTGTTTATAATTAATTTGCAAAGTTATTGGTTGCGACTTGGAGTCCTTTGCTTTGGCAGTGGGGCATTACGCGAAAATATAATCATGGGTATCGGCATAGGTTTAATCTCACTTTTAAATTACTATACTTATTCTCGTCATATCTGGGCAGAAAAACTTGTCCCTAGTAATTAAAGGCAGACTTGCTCATGATAAAGAACCTGAAGAAAATTATTTCACCTTTAGGTATCCAACTGGGTAATAGAGGTACACCCAAGAAGCGGCTAAATAGCGAGGTTATTTCATGGAAGTTTTTTAATTCTCGTAGTATTTACCTGTACTTAACCCTCTATTTTGTCATCCTGCTATCGATTGCACCCATTAACATATTGTCTTTTGATACTTACTATTATTGGGACTGGAGCCGTCATTTGGCGTTATCCTATTATGATGGATCACCCATGATTGCTTATTTTATTAGGCTTGCAACTTCGTTGTTTGGAAATAACCTGTTTGCCTTGAGTTGTGTAGGCATCACAGTAATTGTACTTAGCAGTTGGTTTATTTATAAAAGTGCCCGATTTTTTTTATCCCAGGAGGCAAGTTTTATTGCCATGTTATCATGGCTATTTTCTCCGCTTGTCACCTTAGATATTTTACAACAAACCACCTATGACACACCCCTTACTTTATTTTGGGCATCAACTTTGTATTTCACTATAAAATTTATCCAAACGAATAGAGTAAGAGATATCTATTTAATCGGGATCAGTGCCGGATTTATGATGTTATCCAAATACTCCGGTATTGTTTTAATTCTTTCCTTGCTTATTTTTTTAATTTTCACTTACCGATCAATTTTTAAAACAAAACATTTTTATTTTGCTACTCTGCTGGCCATTATTATTTTTAGTCCAGTTATTTTCTGGAATTATCAAAATCATTGGCAATCATTTATCTATCAGTTAACAACTCATAAACTCCACCATGAGGTAAACCCCTTTTATCATGCGATAAAAGCATTTTTTACCCTGTTTTTGCCCTCGCTCAATATAATGCTTCTCCCTCCCTTTTTAGTACGAAACCATATAATGGAGGAGAAAAGTGCATTAATTGTGACCTTGTGCCGTATCATTTGTATTACTATTCTTTGTTTTTACTTATACACAGCCAGTAAAGCTGAGATCCGAGAATTCTGGCTGACACCGTATCTAATGAGCAGTGCTATTTTATTGGGATATTGGGCCACCACAGCCCATAAGCGTAGACTCGCCATTTTATTGATTATTTCTTATGCCATAATTAGCCTCCTCGTTTTAATTGATAACACAAGCAAATTTAATTTTGTCAAATCAAAAAAACTTATTTTGTATCATTTAATCCAAAGATTTAATGCTACATACCCTCAAGTACCCGACACGATTTTTACATCAGGCTGGTTTGAAGCACGCATGCTTTTTTTCCTCCCAAATAAACCTACCATTTATACTTTGGGTTGTGGCACAGCTCAAAATCAATATGCTTTATGGGGCACCGACATCAATAAAAAAATTGCCAATAAAACATTAAAAGAAGCATTGTATGTCGATCGATACGACAGGCAGAGCTGCCTAGAACAATATTTTGATCACTGTCAAAAAATACCTACTCATACGTACCCTTTTAGACATAAGGAATACGCACTTAATGTTTATAAATGTCAGAATTTTTAAAAACTCATTGACGATACATTCACACATGAATGCAAAGTTATGCCCAATCATTTAACTCATTGCATTATAAAATTTTCAGTTAACCAATCTTCTTTTTAACGTATTCATCGAATTATGTTACCATCCTGTTACTAGAATTTGATAAGGACCATCGATGCTTAAATTACTCTTTGTTTTTATTGCATTGTTTTCTTCAGTTTGTTTTGCTGATGAAAAAGAAATTGCAATTACTATAGATGATTTGCCTCTTGTTGCATCAAGAATGAATACCCCAGGAAATCGGGAGCGTTCAACAGAGCGTTTTACGCAAATTGTGCAAACATTCCAAAAATATAAAGTTCCAGTCACAGGTTTTGTGATTGCAGGGGCTATAGAAAAAGGTCAATGGGATTTTCTTGAGCAATTTCGACAAGCAGGCTTTATGTTAGGCAATCATACTTACTCACATTATAATCTGAATCAAATAAGTGCCGAAAAATACATTGCCGATTTGGAGCGTGCCGATAAAATTCTTACCCCAATCATGACCCAGCCAAAATATTTTCGCTATCCCTATCTTGCAGAGGGAAATAAAGGAAAAAAGCAAGAAGTATTTGACTACCTAAAAGAGCATAATTACACTATTGCACCAGTAACCATTGATAGTAAAGATTTTGACTTTAATGCAATGCTTTATAAAGTTCCATATCGCTCTCGAGTAGAGTATGTTCAGAAATTAAAACCCCGCTATTTGGCTTATATATGGCAGCAAACATTAAAAGCCGAAAAACGCGCTAAAGGAAAGAATGCCAAACAAATATTATTAATTCATGCAAATCTTCTAAATAGTTATTTATTAGGTGATGTTTTGGAAATGTATCAAAAAAATGGATATAAATTTATCAGTTTGACTGAAGCACTGAAAAACCCTGCTCCAATCATCAATTTCTCTCCTTCTCTGAAAAAAGATACTTTGGGTGAAAAGTTAGAAAACGAGCTTTTAAATCTCCCTAAGTCAAAAGAAAATTATGTGACACCCGATTAAAACCAACCGTATTTTGTAGCCTGGGTGCAGCGAAGCGGAAACCAGGTATTTCTGAACCGCAGTGTTCCCGGGTTCCGCTTCGCTGCACCCAGGCTAGAATGTTATGAGATATGATTTTTTAAACAGGAGGTTGTAATGTTAATACTCGCTATTGTTTTATTTCTTGCTGCAGTGGGCTGTGGTTTTTTTCTTTTGACCGCGATATTGCAAGATAGGCCTGTTAATCAAAAAATAAAGGCTCTTCACGGAGTTTTTGCAGGATTAGGGCTACTTATTATGATTGTATACATGCTTACATTTATGTCAGGTCAGCCCTCCTTCCTTATTGCAAGCCTAGTTATCTTGATTGTCGCTGCATTAGGTGGATTAACTTTGGTTACGCTTGCCAGGAAGGGGAAACCGCTCCCCAAATTAGCAGTCATAGTTCATCCAATCATTGCCATTGCCGGTTTAATTGCTTTGATAATCTATGTCATGCCCTAAATTATTCCGGTTCAAACCTATTTTTTAACAAGCGTTCACGAAGAGATTGAACCAGTGCTTCTGGTGCTTTCTCTGGTGACCCAGAATTAAAAGGTGGTTCAGGATCATACTCCAAGCCAAGTTGTAAACTTTGCGCTACGTTTTCATTAGTAAGTTTTGCTGCGAGATAAAAAGCCATATCAATACCTGCTGAAACACCAGCTGCGGTAATGATTTTACCCTCTTCAACAAATCGCTTGTGAGTCGGTATTGCCCCCCAATTTTTCAATCGATCCATTACTGCCCAATGGGTTGTCGCATGCACTCCCGATAAAATCCCTGCCGCGCCTAAGATCAAACTTCCAGTACAGACTGAGGTAGTCCATAGCGTATGTTCATGAATTGTTTTAACCCATGCAAGAATTTCAGGAAATTCACGCAATGCGGTTGCATTACCGGCCCCAGGAACCAACAGAACATCGCTATGTGAAATATCGGTCAACGCATGCTCAGCAATCAGCGTCACCCCGGAGCATGTACGTACTGGTCCGCAATTTAGACTAACCCTCTGTACCGCAACTTCTGGCAAACGACTTAGTACTTCATAAGGACCAATTGAATCCAGAACAGTCATTCCATCATAAAATAAAAAAGTAATGTGCAGTGGTTTAGGCATCACCATCTATCCCTTCTTAACAAATTGAGATTTTAATTTCATAGCGCCAATTCCATCAATTTTACAATCAATATCATGATCGCCATCAACCAAACGAATGTTTTTTACTTTAGTACCCACTTTTACTACTTGTGATGACCCTTTTATCTTTAAATCTTTAATTACTGTCACTGTATCCCCATCTTGGAGAATCTGACCATGCGCGTCTTTGATAATACGTTGCTCATTTACGTGCTCCTCTATTCCATCTTTTGCCCATTCATAAGAACATTCCGGACAAATGAATTGACTACCATCTTCATAAGTATATTCTGAATTACATTTTGGGCATTGAGGTATCTGAGGCATATTTTTTCCAATTCAAAAAAATTAATAGTTAGGGCTGTTGGCATACATAAAGCGTGTGAGTTCGGAACACATTAAAAGCACACCATTTTGACCAAACATAGTAGAGTCGTCTACAGAACCCTAATAGTATACCAAAAACGTTTTTTTAGTCTCCTACAACAGTAGTAACCAGATGACGTTTTTGTGATTGATAGCGATGTTCGTAAAGATAAATTCCTTGCCATGTCCCCAATGCTAATTTCCCATTTTGGATGGGGATGGTTAAGCTTGTTTGAGTTAAGACGGTACGAACATGTGCTGGCATATCATCCTTACCTTCAATCACATGTTTAAAAAGAGGGTCACCATCAGGAACTAATCGAACCAAAAAATGTTCCAAATCCATACGAACCTGAGGATCATAATTTTCACAAAGCATCAAAGAAGCACTAGTATGTTTGAGAAACAAATGGCATAAACCCTGTTGTATTGTGACTTTTGATAGGATATTTTTTATTTCATCTGTTACATCCTGCGTACCTCGGCCTGAGGTATTAAAGGAGATGGGGAACTGTTCAATTTTCATAGAATTCAAATGATTAAGTGTTATCCTTACTATCGCAAAATTCACGCTTCGATTCAAAACAAATCATCAGGTGCTACCTTACTGCAGATAACCCTAAGTATTTTATGTCTTGATTTATCCCCACGCTGTAACTCAACTTTTCTTATGGGTACCTTAAATATTTGCGCAATATACTTCAACAATGCTTTATTGGCACGACCGTCAATGGGTGGGGTATTTAAGCGAATTTTAAGTTCACCCTCATGAATCCCGACAATCTCTGTTTTTTTGGCTCCTGGCTGAACATATAAATGAATGATTAAGCCTTCAGCATCATGTTGATACCACACAGTATAATTATCCCTGGAATTTTTTTAATAGAGCAAATTAAATGATTTATTGATGGCTTAAGAGATAAATTAGAATGAAGAAGTGTAGCAATTCCTAGCCATTGTTTTCACTTCGCGTCATTAGGCTAGTTCTGCTCCCACAACGTGTTCCTGAGATATCATTAAAAAGCTATAAGCAATCTACCTACCTACGTGCCGCACATAAAGCGCGGTACGTAGACATTTATTAAATACATCTCTATTTTGTAACTAACTTTCGATCCCGCAGACAAGCCCTTAGACCGTAGAGGCATTCGTGAACTTACTTAACTTCGCGCACTCACCCAGGTTATATTAAATTAATTTAATTTGAGAGACTAATAGTGTTCACAACCTTTTCCATACTTTCTAAGGTACTCGTATAAGTCTGATCGAGCAATTTGGTATCATCTTCCAATTTACGACGGTTCAGTTCATCCATTTGTTCTTTTGTTTTTTGCATTTCATAAGTATGAGAAAAAAATGAATCAACACGCATCGTAATACTCGTCCCATCTTTTCCAATTTGAGATTGAAACCATGATTTCACTCTAGGAGCAGGATTCTCTTTAGTGATTAAACGTACGGGTAGTTTTCCATCGCTCAACGTTTCGGACAGATTATCTCCTGCTTTTTCTAACCGCTCGAGTAAGCTGGGGTCATCGGTTGCAATGGCATGACGTATGGTCGCATCACGAATGATGGTAAGCATTTTTTTGTAGTTTTCTACCTTGCCTTTTGCTGCACTTTCCAAATTTTTCTTAGCTATTGTGTAGGCTAATTTATCACCATCAAAAATAATGCGTGCATCTTTAGCAAAAATGTCCAATATATCAGAGCGTCCTGTAGATAGAATTGCTCCAACAGTTGTTTGGGTAGTCTCAGGACTTTTATTTTCAAAACTAAGCTCAGGATGTTTTGCAATAAATTGAATTAGGTCTAACGGTGGAACGAGAGCAAGAACAACTCTCATAAGCAGAGTTCTGCCATTGGTATTTACTGCATTCACCAACTCTGGATGGTCTTTAATCAGTGTTTTAACTTTTTCATATTCTTTTTTACTTACAGCTTCCCATAATGCATCTTCATCAATTGACGGCATTTATTATCTCCCTATCATAAAAAATTGGTCACATTATACAAAAAAAAGGGCATGCTGTCATATAATATTCCGATGATTAGTCAAAATTACTACATTCCCGCACTGTTTTGATGGTTATTTTGGAAATGAAACATTGAGGCAAGATTGTCTTTTACATGACTTAAAGGTTCATAATCAATGCCTAAATCACATGCATCACAAATTTTTTGAATATGTGATGGACTTGCCTTATCAAATCCCATTGATTTTGCATCTTTAATAAGAATTTCGATTTTTTTTATTTTTTCTGAAATTTCTGGCTCGACTTCTTCATTCAAGTCGCTTAAAACACTGGATAACTCTTTTAGTGCCGACGCATAATTGCGTTGTTTCTCCGAATCAAACTCTATAAGCTCAGTCCCATCTCTTATAGAGTTCATAAAAAATCGATATCGTCCAACCTCTGAATTTTCCGGATCTTCGGACCCATGCTGTTTCGTACGTGTAAACTCAATAGTAGGTTTACTTGATCCTGCCTCAATTTTTTGCTTTTCGAATAAATGAATCGTTTCAGGTTTTTCGTCCTCAGAAAACTCTGGTTGATGCTGTTCTATCGCCACACGCTCAATAGCAGGTGTACTTGATTTTACATCAATGGATTGTGCTTCAAGCGAAGTATCAGTAACGTTGGGTTTAGGCAAAGACTCAGCCCCCCTATCTAGAGTTTCTTGTAATAAATTATCTGGAGTCGGAATCAAATGCTCAACACTATCTTGTGGTGCAACAAACATTTGTTTCATTAGGCTTATATTGAGATCAAAACACTTTTGGGCTTCTTCTGATAATACAGGTCTAATAATACTTGCTATTGTTTCTAAGTCTTTATTGCATGCGCTTAACAAAATTTGGGTAGACTCATAACACTCAACTGTTTTTAGTTTCTCTTTATACTCTTGTAATTGAATCAACGTAACATCCAATCTGTTTATTTGTTCTTCATTCAGTTCATCAACAGGGCATTTTTTTAATTCATCAATGATGAAACTCAAACTACTGTCTATATCTTCTAAAGCATGAGCACGTGCTTTTTCATATTGAGTAGATAGCGTCTCCATCTCTTGCTTCCACTCAACTTGAATTGCCTGGCTCTCTTTTTCGAAGTTTCTGACAATTTCTTGATGTTCCTCATAAATTATTTGCAATTGCGGCGCTTCGTGACGAACCTCTTCAAAAAAAACCTTGAGAGCCTCCTGAGCTTCTTTAAGTTTTTCTTGTTTCACTTGGTACTGTTTCTCAATGACCTCTATTTCTGAGACTGCATCCAATAGAGTCACTTGAGGATACTCCATTTCCATTTCATTTTTTATTGCAATTAACTTATTATAAAGTGTTTTCGCCTTCTGTTTTGTTTCTTCAGGAATATTTTCATCTTGGGAAACAAAGTTTAATGCCTTTTGCATCAAGGTAATATGTTCCTCATAAGATGTATCAATGAGTTTAATTTGTTTTATGTGATGAATGTAAGTAATTCGTTTCATTTCTTCTTCATAATATTGATACAAACTCATATTCGTTATGCCATAAAGCGATTTTTCCCATTCAGATGTAAGAAGATGTAGTGGTTTAGGTACTTCAGATTGGAGTATTGATGATTCTTTTTTTCTGGGGATAAACACAAAATTTTGTAGATTTGCTGCTGCGGCTTGAGCTTGCTCTTTTTCAATTTCCTCAAGCAATGCAACTTCTTTTGCCAATAAATCTTTATCTTTGAAAAGCTCGCGAATGATATCAAAACGACCACTAACAGTCAGAAAAAAGAGTAAATTATGTTCGCACAAGTACATGAACTCATTTAAAAATTGTTCATTTTGACGAATTACATCATTTTTATTTTGCATCACATTTAGTCTTCTGAGCCATCCTAAATAAGAAACCAAAAGAGGATAAGTAGCCTCAGATAACTCACGTTGTTTTAGGATTAAATCACTTGGATTGCCCATTACCCGTTTTAAATGTTCATCTGGTGATATATGAAGGCTTCCCATCATCCACTACCTGATTTGTGATTATATTTTATAAAAGTATAGTATTTTTTATATTTACTGCATTTATTTTGACAAGAATGTAATGTATTTGATAAAAAGATAAGAGGTGGACATATAAAAATTAAGAGCAACTGAGGTTCAGTGCCGTACGTTTTTGGGCAGGTAATTCATCACGCAGTAACTCAAACATTTAGCATTGGTAATTTCAAGATCACGAAAATAGGTAATTTCTTTTAAATAAAAATCGAAAGTTTCCTGAATTGCTTCAAAATATCCTTTAATTACCACTGAATAGCGCATTTTTGCTGTATAGTGTATTTTGAGCAATTTAGAGTATAAGAAAGTAATTTCATAAGCACATTGTGTATGTGCTGTTAGAGCAATATCAAAACAATTTGCTTCAAGTAATTTATTTTTTAGCTTATTTATGTTGCCAAGCATATTGGAAATGTAAAAGTTAATTTTTTCCATTTCTTCTTTATAAACTGCACCTAATACATCAGGTACTGAATGGACCATTTCACGTAAAAAATCTAAATCCGCAATGTAATTTCCTAACACATTGCTTTTCTTCATTTCTATAAATCGTGCTTGCCATTCTACTAAGTGCATCACGGTACGTTTATATGCAATCAGTTCTTTTTCTTTGGAGTTATCCGCGGTAGAGATTTGACTGTTGGCTTTCAAATGTTCTATCTGTCCCATCACCGTAAAACACGCATTTTTAATATCTTCAAAAGTTAATGATTCAAAATTATTTGTTTCAATTTTTTTACTAATGGTATCAATAACCTTTACTACCTCTGGAGATAACATTGCAGTTCCAAAGTTCAACATCACCTGATCTGATTATAGTTCAATATTTGAACAAAAAGAAACTCGGGTTTTGAATGATTTGTGATAATTAATACATGGATCGTTTCTGTGACTTAAGTAGCGCTTTTACTCTGCGCTACAAAATTTATTACATAACAAATTCCACTTTGTTTACGTCATCAGATCGATCAACTTGCGGATGCATGATTTCTGAAGATTTCGGATCTATTTGGAAAAAAGGTTTCGCTTCTTGTTTCATTTTAATGGTCGATAGTTGCTTCTCAAACTCCAAAAGCTCATATGGGTTAGTAATCCGCATCATATAAACCCCACCTTTTTTTACTTCCTCATCAATTTTCTCATTGAGAAATGCAACTTGTTGTTTCAACGACTCAACTTGTTCTGCTGTTTGTTGATGCAATTTACCAAGCTGAGTGGCCAATATACTTTGTTTATTTTCAATATCCGGACCGAAGGTATCGGTCAAATTTCTTTCCGGTCTTCTTAGCAAGTCATTAAAATCCAAACGCCAGTCTTCCATATCTTCTGGAGTAAAAACATAGCTTGCGATATAAGAAGAAACACTACCCCAAACAGTTTTTGGTTTCATTCCATCAACCATTCGCTCATGCAAATCTCTAAATCCGATTTTTAATATGATATCCTGAATTTTATCGATTTCTTCTGCTTGCAAATCAGGAAATTTAAAGGTTTTAATTAACTCTCTATCGAGAAAACTATTGCGGATTTTTTCAGAAAAAGAACTTAAATCTGTAGGCTTTTTCTCTGCTACCCATTCTTTTAAAATCAGAATTTCATTGACCTGATCCTGAAATTGATTAGGGAATTGCTCCGTATCCGGCTTATCTTTTGCGCTAAATTGAAGGAGAGGTAATTGCTCTTTTATCAATCGCTCCGAAGTTAAAAGTTGCTCATTAGCTTGAACTAGTCTTAATTTCAAAGCTTCTCGCTCTTCGGTTAGCTCGTGAGCGCGCGAATTATATTGGGTAAAACTATGGAGTAAAGGGTGTGAACCAGCACCTTTGATCACTAAATCAAAATAATCACTAAAACCATTATGCCCTTCTTTGAGCGTAACCTCTTTCACAGTAAATCCATTTAATCTATTAAGTTTTTCTTTAAGATTATCTGCCTTACATGTCAAAAACTTAGTCGTATTAAGAAGTTCTTTATGATCCTGGCTAATTTTTTCACAAATATTACGAGCCTCTCCTCGCAGACGAACTCCAAACTCTTGAAACTTGGAACCTTTTCTCGCCAACTCTTCTACTTTATTCGCGAGAAAATAATACATTTCATAAAAACAATAAAGCGTGTTGTTTTCAGCCTGCATGCCAATTAATGCGTTTTTAATCGATTTCCATTCATTATTTCTTTGTAAATGAGGCTCTTCCTCCTCAATAACTTGAATCGCAGAATCCAGTTCTCCTTTCATTACTTCATAAAAAGACGCCTCTTTACAATCATGTACGAAATCAGCATCCAGTTCATTTTCATTTGAACTCATCGCCGCCAATCCATCAAGTGTAGCCAAAGTTTCTTTAATTAAAGTACGTGTATTCTTATGACCCAAAGAGAATATCCATAAACCTTCCAGTCGCGCTTCATGCATTGTCAATACTTGATACAAATTCTTAATTGCAATTTGCCGATCAGGTAACGTTTTAGCACTTTTTAAAATGTGGGCAGCATTCAATATAGCATCAGCAGCAGCTGTAACAGCAGAACGCTCAAGTAAATATCCCAAGCCGCGCTGTTCTTTCATTGCCCAAGATAGGGTGTTTTCCAAATCATCAGCAATTTCAGCGGCTACTTGATCCAAATAAATTGTTTTTAATTCCTTCAACTCTGTTGTTTCTTCAAGACCGGCTTGTTGATACACCCATAACAATTCTTGAATTATTGGCTGCATGGCATATTTTTCAGCGAATCGATCTTCAGGAAGATAGTTAGCATAATCAACCAAAAGGTCAACGAGAATATCTAAATTGGTTGCACGCTCAATTTGCTTAACCAATAATGATCGCGTGATTTTATTTAAATAAAAATTATTTTTTATAATACGACAAATGTCTGCAGCAAATAATTTTACTTGGCTTTTAACAAAATCATCGCGATAGACCTCTACATCACCATCAGCAAACCGCAGCATCGCTCCGTTTACTTCCAATCCAGATTCAACATATCGACGCGTCTTTTTCTTCTGAACAAGCAGTTCTTTTTGGCTTTCATGTTCTGCCAATCGACG
Organism: Legionella tucsonensis; assembly: GCF_001468035.1. Lineage (GTDB taxonomy): Bacteria > Pseudomonadota > Gammaproteobacteria > Legionellales > Legionellaceae > Legionella > Legionella tucsonensis. The sequence continues at coordinate 612,078 of NZ_LNZA01000001.1, read as the reverse complement.
AAGCCGCAATTGTTCACTTAATGATACTCCATCCAGATAATGAAAACGCAGCGCATTGACAGAGCCTTCTGCAATGAAAGGCATAACTTTTCCTTTAAAAAATGCGCGTTGCTGATTCCAAATCGAATTTACAGCAACTTCATAGGAAGCCACTGCTTCATCCAGTTCTATAGTGCGTAACTCTCTATTTGCATTTCGACGTACATATGGATTGAGGTATTTTTTTTGCGGGTCAGAATGCGCAAGACATTCACCCCATTGTTCGTTCAAAGTAAGAATTAAAGCATCTCTTTGGATTAATAACTCAGCATCCAATGTTCTCCATGCAGATTTTGGATAAACAAGATGCAAAAACTCTTTCCATTCCTGGAATTGCTGTAGAACAACTTGTTGTATACTAGAAATGGATTGAATGTAATGACGCTCAATCGCAATATCCTCATTTCGCTTTCTTCTTAAATGAACTTCTTTATTTGCAGTTTCTTTTGCAGCTAATTCTTTACGTTTATTTTTTTGATGAGGTGGTATTTGGCACGCAACATTCATATCAAACTTGCTGCATTGTTCGACTAATTCATCGTGTCTTTCTAAAGCTCTGGAAATACTAATAATACGCCCTTGTTTTTTATAATCATCAATGAAATCTTTAATTGAAACAGAATCAACAAAACGCATCTCTGAGGCAATAACGAATTCCCACTCGGGATGTGCTACTTGTAACCGCGCATGCAAAAATTGATGCTCCATAAAGGTTAAACCGCTTTGGAGTGTTTTTTGATTTATGGGAATAGCAAAATGCCGTGCTGTTTCAGAAGGTGGAATAACAAAATCTTCGCCTTCAACAAAACGTTGAGCTGCTATAGCTGAATTAATCCATAAGTTAAATTTATCCTTTGGTACAGTATTTAACTGTGCTTTATGCAAACCTGTAGGAGCATTTCTGTACAAAAATTCTTTTAACAGCGCGACATCCTGATCTTCGCTCCAACCATTATTCATGTGTAGAGTTTTAAATTGTTCCTGAGTAATAAATTCATTAACTAAAAGATAGATCCATGCATAAGGGTTACTCGCATTACCTTCATCATCTTCGGCCCTGATAGCAAGATTAAATAAAATCCTTTCATCTAATTCTGAAAAATCAGATCCATAAAGAATTAAGTTACTTGATGCAACATGACCATCCTTGTAAGCAATCAAGTTTTCATTCTCAGCTTTTGCCCGAGAACGATATAACGCCAAGTCACCTATAGTAGAATAGTTTATCCCGCCCACTTTATAGGTCCCTTTGGGGGCATCTATCTCAATACTACTCGAGGCAATGCCCAAGGAGGCAAAAAAATCTTTGGCATGATCTTTATAACTTTGGGCCATCAAATCACGACTGGGAGCACACACATCAACTGTTCCCCCATCAACCTCAACCCATTGCATTACTGCAAATAAGGCAGCTGCAATACTATTATCTTTCTTATTATCAATTTCCATCAGCATATTGCTTTGCTGATTTTTTAGTGACATTAAAATGCCAATAAGCTGTGTGGTGTCAACAAATTTTCCTGTAGCCCGAAAATATTGTTCACGCAATACAGCAAGCAATCTTAATTGGATTTTGAGTTTTGCATGAGTCTCAAGATCCGGTTTTCTTAGTGCAGCAATCAATGTATCTGATAATTCACGTAACTCCACACGACTGACTTGAGTTAAATTTTTATAGGCTTTTATTTGTTTCGTCGTAGGCTCATCACCTACAACCAAAGTTAAAGGTTTATCTCTCCCTATTGCATTGATATAGGTAATTTGTTGGGCTAAATCATATTGCTCCTGACTACTTAAAGAAGTTCCTGCAAAAATATTTTTAATGTCGGTAATGACTCGCTTCACTTGTGAGGTCTCAAATTGCTCATCAAGAACTTGGCCAGAGTCTTTTAGAGCGACATCAAATACATTTTTTTGAGGAGCACGTCCTGATTTTGGATCTTTATCAAATGCATCAACATAATCTCCGAGATCCTTAACGTACCCATTTAATATTTTGATAAATGAGTCTATCTCTGGGTAAGGAGGATAATCAAATAATGCAGTAATTTCCTGTAGATATTGGTGATTTAATTCAAGCCCTACTAGCACGTCCAATAGGCGATGAATGTTTTTATCGGTTACACGCTCACCCAATATAAGCAATATTTTTACCCAATTATTTAAGTCTGAATCTTCTGTAGCCTCCAACTTATTGACTACGGTATAAAAGCGGGTTAATTCAGCCTTGTTGCATTGGGTACACGTTTTCATTAATAAAGTAAGCAATGGCACCAACGACTGTACTGTTGTTTTTGTTTGGGTAATTGAGGTGATTTTGTCAATGATTTTTTGAAGTATTTCCGCATCAACATCTAAATCCGCTTTTTTTATTACCTGAATCAGTGCTGCGAATAAAGCTTCGGAATGTTTTTCATCTACATCAGTTAAGGACTTCAATCCCATCATTTCTTTTAATGGAAATAAGGATTTCTGGGTTAAATTATGAGTGAATGAACAACGTAATAAGTTTTCATACGCCTCTTGCCCAAGATCTTCTTGGTATTTTGTTAAATAAGTAACCGTGTTCAAAGCATCACGTAACTGCTCCGCTGTATACCTTGGCGTTTCTTTTAATATTTTACATAAAATAGCTAAGGGCGATGTAACTGAAAGTGTTTTTCCTTGACTTAAAGTATCCAGCAAATCCTTCATCTGAAGTGCAGTTAAAAAAGTTTTTTCAGGTGCTATAGACTTAACTCCATCAGTTAATAATGAAATGCAACGGTGAAATTCAATGTTATTTTGGTTTTTAATGCGAGTTAAGGAATTAATTAAACCATTTACCACATCTAATTGCTGTCCTAATTCTTGCAGTGCCTCGTCGATAGGCCGATCGGTATTTAATTCTTTAATTTGCTTCAATAGGAAATTATCAAAATCCTGATTTATTTGTAATGGTTTTAAAGCAGCAATTAAGCTGGATTGAAAACTCGCTTCAATTTTAGGTTTCAACACAGACAGGTAGGATTTCTTTGTAAAAAATTCGCCCCCGAGCACTTGAGTCATTTGTGCTCTTTCTTGAGGAAATCCAGATAAAGTCCAAGCAAACCATCTACTACCCGACAAATTTTTAACTTCCTGCTCTTCTTCAGCCAAAAACTCGAAGACCATTCCGGTGTTAACTGGTTTTTTCAAATAATACAGCACTACTTGATGAGCATCCATCCAAGATTCAAAATATCCTTTTAGTTTTTCTGGTAAATCCGCAAGCTTACTTTCAAGTTGCCATTCCTCATAACTTTGCCTCAGCATACTGAAAAGATTAATCGCTGTTTCGTTAACTGGATCTTCCCCTACTTTTAGATCCGGTAATTCAGCGCGAACAATTTCAAGAATACCTGCTTTTTGATTTTCAACCATTGGCAGCACACCTAATTTTTCTTCCGCCTTGGTAACTGAATCAACAGTTTTTATCAGTTGCTCCAGTGAAGGTAAACGATAAGAAGCTTCTATATTAATATCAGCGAGAATTGATAATAACTGTCCCCTACGTTCGGGCTGCATGTGATATACAGCTTGTGCTAGATTTTTTATTTTTGTCTCAAATTCGCTATCGTCTTGCTCATGGCCTGTACCTTTCGGTATTTCATCATTAAATAATGAAAGGAGTACCACAAACTGAGAGAGTGACTCGGGTTGATCGTGAAAAAGATCCGGTAGAAATTGATTCAGTTTAGAAGGAGTAACCAAATGCTTTAACAAAATTGACAAAGAAAATTTCTGAATAGGAACAGTATTTGTCTGCTCTATGGCAAAACGTCTTTGATAATTATCGATAACTATTGATGCCGCATTGTTATATTCACCCATTAGCTTCAAAGCAAGTGGACCCATTTCCAGAAAATCATGACGTGCTACATCTGAGACTTTTGCTTTTTGCATAGGTAATAAGATTGCAATAAGCTTATTCAACTCATCAGCAGTGGGCATTGATTCCCAACTGCAATGCTCCAGTTCTCCCAAAAAAGCAAGAAGTACTGTCGACAATTGACTGTTCAAGTGCTCGTTAAAATCTTCAGTTATTGTAATCAATTGATTCAGCAAATTCTTAACCTGGGTACAGGGATCTTCGGTTTTAGTGCAAGCCCGTTGTCCCGTAGTTACCAAAGCAACCATACTGAGTAATAATATTTTATTCTGCTTATTCAGCTTTTGATTGTTACTAATTTCCTGTTCGATTTTTTGATATACATCCAGTGTAAATGCCCATTCCTGCCCACCAATAAAACGATAAAACCGTGATATAACCTCCCCGTATGACTCATCCAAGCGAGTTAACCATGCATACATTTCATTCGGCATCGCAGGGACCGTATAATCAAGAACCGCTTCATGAACGTTCGGTCTTAAATTCATATACCGTGATAGCAACTTATACCCGTCATAACGACTGGCATAATAAGCGCCATAGATGCCACAATCCAATCCATCAAGACAAGTAAGCTGCTCTTCTGGATCGCTGCTGTTGTTGATGATAAACAATAAGCGATCTAATGCTGGTTTCATGTGTCTAATATTTTTTAAAGCACATGCTAAAGGTAACTGCAACTTCTTATTTTCCAGCTGTCTCAGAAAATAGTCATAAGCAGCAAATAGCTCATTAAACTCAGTACGGGCCCCTGCTGCTTTATGTTGCTCAACTAAAGAATTCCACCAAATCCGCTGTTCGCTGTTTAATTCACTCAACTTTTTAAGGTTTGCAAAACCTTGAGATGACATTAATGCAAGGTAATTCTCTGGTTTATCCAGGAACATCTTGTTAAAATCTTTAAAAAGATCCTTATCCTGTAAAGTCTTAAATTGTTGCAATAAAAGTATAACACCATCAGCCCCAGTATGAATTAACACTTGTGCCAAACCACGATAGTTAAGATCAGATAAGGGTAAAGTTTGTAATAATCTTTTTACGCGTTTCAATTTTGGCGCATCATTTTCTGTCAATTCATACAAGAAAAAAACAAAAGCTTCTTCGCGTCGTTTTGGAGTGCATTTTCTACTCAATAGATAATCAAATTCAGCTTGATAACGCCCCACATTTTTAGAATCTTTTTCTAAGACACTAAATTGGCGGTAAGAACCAACAATATTGCGGGCATTTATTGGAGAAAGTTCAGGGACGAGTGTCAGAGGGGTTATTTGTTCGAGATGTTGATATTCTGGTGCTTCACTAAAGCACAATACGTTTTTGCCATCCTGAGTTTGTTGCAGATAAAATCCTGAAGGTAAATTTTCAAAAAACAAGCCGTAAGAAAACTCAGGAAAATTTCGGATAATTTTCTCCATGGCAGCCGCCTGCACATGAGTGATTTTCCTATCCAGCGCTTTAACTTGATTGGCCCCCTTACCTACCAGCCTATCCCATATGGAAAGTAATAGTTTATCTGATATGGAGAGTTGGTTTGGATTCAATTGCTTTTTTAGAAAATCCAGCCACTTCCTACTATCTAAACTGGCGCGATCAACTAACTCGCCCAAGTCTTCCGAGTCTACCTTTTCTGCTTCAACAACAGCACCTGCTGCCAGGTTCTCTTTTCGTTTTCTCTGAGTTGCCTTTTGGAGTCGTTCTTGTTGAGAGTGCTCTTGCTGGGATTGAATCTGATATTGCAGTTGCAGACTAATACGAGGACCTTTTGTCCCCTCAATCCAATTCTTTTTTGTTTTTCGTATCTTATGGATGGGTGATTGAAAAGAAATTGATGAGTCAGCTAACTCTGCCACCTGATTTCGGAATTCAAGAGAAAATTTTTGTCGTTTATTCATTAGATATACATTATCAAAAGGCAATTGATAGTGACTCTGCTGAGGAGGAAATTCGAATTTATAAAGTCTGGGGCGCTCAGGTTTTAAAAGAAAATCGGCCAAATCATTGAGCTCTTCTTGGATTAATTCATCACATTCCAAAGACAAAGTAACTTCTCCAAAAGCCAACTTATCTTGCTCAAAAGTGGTTTCCAAATAAGTGATAAAATCTTTGACATTATTAAAATTATCTTTGCCCACAGTGATTTTCATACAACCATGTCCCCCAAAAAATCCTAGAAAAGTAGTTGAGGCCGTAGCGAGCAGAGCAAAGGTGCTGAAGATGTTGGATTTGAGCTTTTTCGCAAAACAGCAACAACACTAGGTGAGTGAAAAAATTCAAAAAAATCCGGCAGATTCGGAACCTTTAGTTTGCGCAATAGGCTTCAACTGCTTTTTTCTAGGATAATAATACTTAAGACTTTATTATCCAAATAGTGCGCAAATATATCACATTTTTTATGAATAAAATATGAAAAAGATAAATCGCGGTGACTTGAAAATTTGATTAAAAAACATCTAAAACAGCATTTAAAAGCTGCTGTGTATACACTTCTTTAGGATTTTTAAAAAGAGATTTACAACTTCCAAACTCAACCGCTACACCATTCTTCATGACTAATACTTCATCAGCAATATAGGAGACTACGCCCATGTTATGGGTAATAAATAAATAAGAAATACCCGTTTCCTGCTGTAATTCCTTTAATAAATTGAGGATTTGTGCCTGCACAGAAACATCTAAAGCACTGGTTGGTTCATCACAAATCAAAACATCCGGTCCTGTTGCCAAAGCACGCGCAATACAAATTCGTTGTCTTTGGCCACCAGAAAATTGATGTGGATAACGCTGCAAACTACTACTAGGCAAGTTGACCTGGTTTAACAATTCCTTTTGCCTTATGTTAATTACGGAACGCTTCATCCCTTGGGCATGCATGCCCTCGGCTATTATTTCACCTACCGTCATTCGTGGATTCATAGATGAAAAAGGATCTTGGAAAATAATTTGTACTTTTTTTCTGTACTCTCTTAATGAACGTCCCTTTAATGCCAGTACATCGTTTTCTTTATAATGTATTTCGCCTCCAGAAATATGCAATAAACGTAACAGAGCACGACTGGCCGTAGTTTTTCCACATCCAGACTCACCTACTAAAGCTAATGTTTTTCCTTGCAGCAAACGAAATGAAAGACCATCAACCGCTTTAAATATAACTTTATGACGGCTAAATACTCCTTGTTTCTGGACAAAACCAACAGATAAATCATTCACTGTGAGTATTGTTTTTGCTTCAGAGGCGGCAACATTCCAGGCTATTTTATTTTTCTGCAAAGGAGGTAATTCATCTAAATCAGGATATAAATGACATCGTACCAATCGGCCATCTTGTTCTTGTAATTGCGGCTCTTCTACTGAACAACGCTCAAATGCATACATACACCGCGGGTGAAAACGACAACCTGAAGGCATTTCCTCTAAAGCAGGTACAAATCCACGAATTACTGACAATCGTTCCTCACGTTTTGCGAAAGAAGGAACAGAAGCCAACAACTGCTGCACATAAGGATGTTGCTTTATTCGTGAAAAAAAATCATCTACAGAAGATTGCGCCACCACTTGCCCAGCATACATCACACATACTCGCGATGCCATAGCTCGAAGTACTCCCAGATCATGGGTAATTAGCAGTAAACTCATCTGATGGTTTACTTGTACTTTTTTTAGTAATGCAAGGATTTGCGCCTGGATTGTAACATCCAAAGCTGTCGTTGGTTCATCAGCAACTAAAATATCGGGTTTACAAGCCAAAGCCATAGCAATGACCACGCGTTGTTTCTGTCCACCGGACAATTGATGTGGATATTGATGGATTTTAACCTCTGGCTGAGGCATTTCCACCTCATAAAGTAAGGATAATAATGCCTCTTGCAATTCCTGTTTGGTAAAGGAATTACATTTTATCAAAGCTTCTGTTAACTGTTCACCTATAGTCATCACCGGATTTAGTGCCGTCATTGGCTCTTGGAAAATCATTGCAATCTTGCGGCCTCTCAATTGCCGCATCATCTGTTCCGGTAAATCGAGAATGTCTTGTCCATCCATATGAATTAAACTATCAATCCCATAGACACCGGATTTTGGTAACAAACGCATTAACGCCAAAGAAGTTAAGGATTTCCCACAGCCAGACTCTCCCAATAAAACCAAAGTTTCACCAGGATGTAAATTAAAACTGACCTTATCCAAAGCAGATATCGTTTTATGGTGATTTTGAAAAGCTACGGACAATTGATGAATTTCAACACTATTTTTTTGCATATGTTTTCTGTTTCGCTTGAATTAAGCAATACGTAATCCAGAAAGCGTTTTTATTCATTTCCTAGACTAAGCCCCATTGCCATTAAGTTAAGTTGATGCCTATGTAAAATTTTCATCCCCGCATAGCTGCGATCCAACTCTAATCGAACACCAAAACCAAACTCAGAGATGGATTCCCTACGCGAAAACGACAAAACTCCTTAACTTAATGGCAGTGAGAAAGCCCCTCAAATCCAGGGGGCAGTGACGACCTTCTGATCTTCTTCCGCTTGCAGAGCAGGGGATCTTTATAATAGATTACAAAAGGAATATTCGTCTTTCCACTACTGTATCATAATATATGGTAAAATAAACCTAACTTTTATTTGAGAAATACCATGTCAGAAAACTATACTGCCCAAGCAATTGAAGTCTTAAGTGGATTGGAACCTGTTCAACGGCGCCCCGGCATGTATACCGATACAATGCGCCCTAACCATTTGGCCCAAGAGGTGATTGATAACAGTGTGGATGAAGTATTAGCAGGCTTTGCAAGCAATATCCGCGTCACACTTCATGAAGATGGCTCTATTGAAGTAGAGGATGATGGTCGCGGTATGCCAGTGGATTTGCATCCACAATTAGGCTTAAGTGGTGTTGAAGTCATTATGACTCGCTTGCATGCCGGAGGTAAGTTTTCTGATAAAAGTTACAGCTTTTCTGGTGGACTACATGGAGTAGGTGTTTCTGTAGTGAATGCCCTTTCCGAGCGTCTTGATGTCACGATTAAACGCAACGGAATTATTTATCAAATGTCGTTCGCCAATGGCGATAAATTATGCGAATTAAATGAAGCAGGCCTTACTAAAAAAAGGGATACAGGTACAATTATCCGTTTTTGGCCCAATCCTAAGTATTTTGATACCACACGTATTTCAGTAAAACATCTTACTCACGTGCTTAGAGCCAAAGCTGTGCTTTGCACTGGCCTATCCATGACTTTTGTCAATAAGGCAAGCAATGAAGAAATTCATTGGTGCTATGAGCAAGGGCTTATTGATTATTTAAACCAATCATTACCTGATGGCGATTACCTACCTGAGGAACCCTTTACAGGTGAATTCAAAAGTGATGAAGCAACTGTTGACTGGGCTTTGGTTTGGTCTAATGGGGCAAACAGCGGTTTTAATGAAAGTTATGTGAATTTAATTCCAACTGTTCAGGGCGGTACCCACGTTAACGGTTTACGGTCCGGTTTATTTGATGCCATGGCTGAATTTTGTGAACTAAGAAATTTACTGCCTCGAGGAGTGAAACTTACCGCAGATGACCTGTGGGAACCTTGCCAGTATGTATTATCAGTTAAAATGAAAGAACCACAATTCGCAGGCCAAACTAAAGAGCGCTTAAGTTCACGCCAAATTTCAGCATTTGTCAGTAATGTGGTTAAAGATGCTTTTGCATTGTGGCTCAATCAACATCGCAACCAAGGTGAAACGATTGCCTCTTTGGCAATAGATCGTGCACAAAAACGCTTAAGACAAGCCAAGCAAGTAGCACGCAAACGAGTAAGTCAAGGACCTGCTCTCCCAGGTAAATTGGCTGACTGCTTGCTCACTGACTTAAACCAAGCTGAATTATTTTTAGTAGAAGGTGATTCAGCAGGTGGATCAGCAAAGCAAGCACGTAATAAAGACTTCCAAGCAATTTTGCCCTTGCGTGGAAAGATTCTTAATTCCTGGGAAGTGGATTCATCACAGGTCTTAGCATCTCAGGAAATTCATGATATTTCCGTAGCGATCGGGGTAGATCCCGGTTCTTCTGATCTGAGTGGACTTCGATACGGTAAATTATGCATTCTCGCAGATGCAGATTCCGATGGCGCACACATTGCAACGTTGATTTGTGCCTTATTTTTACGCCATTTTAAACCACTGGTTCAGGCAGGACATGTATTTGTTGCTATGCCCCCACTTTATCGAATTGATGCTGGCAAAGAGGTTTATTATGCTCTGGATGATGAAGAAAAAAATCGTATCCTCAACCACTTGGCACAAACAACTCGAGCTAAAGCCAACGTTCAACGCTTCAAAGGTTTAGGAGAAATGAATCCTATACAATTACGTGAAACCACTATGGATCCAAATACCAGACGCCTGGTTCAATTAACCATGGATGATGAAGAAGGAGCTGAGGCTGTTATGGATATGATGTTAAATAAAAAACGGGCAGGCGACAGAAAAGTCTGGTTGGAGACTAAAGGAAACTTAGCCGAAATATAGAGTCTGTTTACATTTCGCTAGCTTGAGTCAAAATCGTTTGATTTTCGAGCACTGAAGTATGTAAGCATCGGAGCACAGAAAATCAAACGATTTTAGCCAAGATAGTAGAAATGCAAACAGACCCTAATTACCACTTGAATAATGGGATCAAGTTAGAATAATCATCAGTCCATAAGAATTGTTCGCCACTTTCATTAAACTGCCAATTTGTCCCTCTTATCAATTGCGAAGCCAGATTTGCATTAGAAGTCAAAAAGGCCCACTCTGAATTAAACTGGCCCTGCGCCAGAACACCTTTATTATTTACATAAAGCACCATCAATTTCAAAGACCTGCCAGCAGCATTGACGACCGGCAATAATTGTAAATGTCGATTACTTAAATGAATCAGTATGCCGCCATCTTCGGTAATTTTCTGTTTATATAGAGTAAATGCCTCTAGAGTTAATAAATGGGTAGGAATTGCATCTGAAGTGAAAGCATCTATAACTAATAAATTTTGTGAGTGATCAGGTAATTGTTCCGCAGCTAATCTTCCATCATTTCTCATAATGGTCACACGCGGAGGACAATCACGTAAGTAGCTAAATAATTGCGGATTTTTTGCAAGATCAATAACCTGGTTATCAATTTCAACTACATTCACTTGATCTTCATTTCTAAATTGACAGAGCATTGTACCAATGCCTAATCCAATGATTGTTACTGACAACGAACTCCATTTTTGTTGCATTACGGCAACCACCGTCTTACTTACCCCATAATAAGTAGTCAATCCATTAGGTTTTGTCTCCCCCCTAATTTGCAAGCCATGCACAGTAGACTGATTGATTAGGACATGTATTCCTTGTTTATCTACTACTTTTTTTACCCCATAAAAATCACGTACTTGCACTAAAATTGTATCATCTTGTAATAATGGAAAGAAAATAAACCCAAATAAAATCGATAAAGATAAAATCAAACTGGTTTTACTTTTTTGCCAAACAACGATAATAATTAATGCCAAGATAGCGCACACTTGAAAAGATGAAAAACCTCCAGGCCAATGAATACCGAGAAAAGTGTAATGAAGAAGCATAAGAATCAGCACAAGCATAGGGACCCACCAACCGTAATTTCTTGACAATTGAGGCAAAGCAAAAAGACTTAGTAAGATTGCTATAGGATATTCATAAATCTGGTTGAACCAACGTGGAGCCAAAATTCCATTGAACACTCCTGCAAGCACCCCCCCAAGAGCCAAGCAAAAATAAAATAACGTAAGTGACTGTGGTTTCGGCCTGCTTAAAAATAACTGACTATGACAAAGCAATGCTAACATGAAGAAACTCAACAAATGAAACAAGATATTTTGCCAAGCCTTTATTTGCCCTGCATTTAAAATAAAGCTAATAATCGGAAAAATGAGAAAAAATACACTATTTCGTGCTACCCATGAAAATGAAATCAAGGGTTTGTTAGTGAATACAAGCACAAAAGTAAGCAGATACAAAGCCAAAGGCAATACCCAAAATAAAGGTGTTGCTGCAATATCTGTAGTAATATACAAAGTCACTCCCAGCATTAAACTGCACGGAACAAAACTTAAAAAAATCCAATACAGTATTTTCCCCCAAGGCCAGAATGCAGCTATTTCATTTTGTTTTTCCAACGGTTGATAGCGATTAGCAATGAGAATAAAAAACAACAGAGCTACATAGATTACATAACCTATGTTCCATAAATAAAATTGATTTTTTAACCCAATAAAACGTTCTATTACCCAAGGATAGAGTAATAAAGACAAGAGACTACCCATGTTAGAAGCTGCATACAAAAAATAAGGATCGGCATAGCCTTTTTCCTTAGTCTGACTGTACGCAAATTGCAATAAAGGTGCTGAGGCACCAATAACAAGTAAGGGCAATCCCAATTGTATAAATAAATTAGATAAAATACTCCATTCAGGAGATTCATGAAGAATCAAGGGCTGAAATGCCAGAGGTAACGCAATAAAGCTCAAGAAAACGAGTGCAATGTGTGTCACTCGCCATACACTCGGTTTATTAAAAAAACCAAGCACCACAGCATAGCCATAAGCAAACAGCAAAACAACCTGAAAAAAAAGCATGCATACGGTCCAAACTGCCGGCGTCCCTCCATAAACTGGCAATAAAGATTTAGCAACCATAGGTTGAATGCTAAATAAAAGAATAGCACTTAAGAACAAACCGATAGGGAATAAAAAACGCACAAACCATCCTTGGCTAGAAAACTCCACCCATAAAAATCCATTGTAAGATTACCGAAATGGTTATTCAACTTATTGTGACTGATTAGAGTCTGTTCCCATTTCGCCATTTTGTAGTCAAGATAGTAGAAATGGGGACAGACTCTACTTTTAAAAGCTGGAAGCAAAGGTTATATTTGCCATTATTTTCCTTTATCCTGGAAGTAGCTATGGAAGGTTTTCCTCATGTAGATGTAAATGGTTATGAACAAATAAGAGGTACAATCAAAACAGGAGATCTTCTATTTGCTTCAGGAAACTCCTTAATGTCTACCATGATTAAAGGGGCAACAAATAGTGTGTGGAGTCATGTCGCATTTATTGTACGCCTGGAAGCCATTGGTCGAGTCATGGTTATGGAAAGTGTTGAAACCCTTGGGGTACGTACCGTTCCCTTAAGCAATTATGTACGTAATTATAATGGAAGTGGTCAGGGATATCCTGGAAGGTTAATGCTGGCTCGTCATCAGGATTTTCCTACGGACTCTCATACAAATCTCTCAAAACAAGCAGTTGATTTGCTTGGATATCCTTATGATACGGAGGAAATACTCAAAATTGCCGCTCTGACCATTTTATCAATAGCCGTGAGTTGTTACATTGTATCGTTACACTGACCAACTTGATTCATTCCTTGAATGACTCACCAATTCGTTTAAAATCTTTTTCACCAAAAATGGCTGAACCAAATTGATAATATTTAAATTCCAACAAATTATTACTGGGATCCTTCAAAAAAAAGGATTGATGTTCTATTCGAGTGTCTTTAAATCGTGTTTTTAGAGCAATCTCAAATGAAATTTGCTCCTTTTTAATTTTTGCTAAAAAGGCATCAAATTCATGTCGCTCGAGAAAAATTAAGCCAAAATGTCTTGGATAAATACCTTCTTGTAAAGGAAGAATTGTATCAACTTTATGTGCCACAATTTGATGATTGCCAAACTCTAAAATCAATGCATGCTCAGATTCACGTCCTAATGAAAAACCCAATTTATGGTGATAAAAATCTTTTGCCAGGGCAAGATCATGTACCGGAAATGCAAGATGAAATAAAGTATTCATGACTTAATTTCTTAATCGTTTTTTGTTTTCCCATCTTCCATTCTTCTGAGTCATATGTGTTCCTTGTATTGGTCTATTTTATAAAGATAGCAAAAGCAGGCACGCTGAAGATATAAAATTTATATTAATTAAGAACTAAGTATGTAAGAATATTTACCTTTATTTAACTCAATTTCAATATAAAATGCTTTTAAACACTATTTTTGATTATATTATTCATATTGATGTTTATCTAAATACCATTGTTTCAACTTATGGATTCTGGACTTATTTGCTTTTATTTGCAGTGATTTTCTGCGAAACAGGGCTTATTGTGATGCCTTTTTTACCAGGAGACTCTTTACTTTTTGCTGCAGGTAGTATCGCGGCACAACCTGGGAATCCATTAAATATTTCAATTTTGCTGTTGTTGCTTTTTCTCGCCTCAGTTTTGGGAAACCAGATCAATTTCCTGGTTGGTCGACTGTTAGGCCCTCGTATTTTTTCTACCGATAAATCCTGGCTGCTTAATAAAAAACACTTACAGGAAACTCATGCATTTTATGAAAAACATGGAGGTAAAACGATAATTTTTGCGCGTTTTCTTCCAATCATACGTACTTTTGCACCTTTTGTTGCAGGTATAGGGACAATGCGAATTTTCCATTTTTCGTTGTATAATTTGATCAGTGCTTTAATATGGATTGCCAGTCTATTGAGCTTAGGCTATTTTCTTGGCTCAATTCCATTAGTAAAAGAAAATTTCTCTTTAGTAATTTACGGCATCATTTTTATTTCCGTATTACCACCTCTGCTTGCTTTATTAAGTCGAAAACGAACCTACTCAGATGAATAAAAATGTACTCGGATTTCCCTAGTTGTATTGACAATTCAGGTATGTTTAAATAAATGTGAATACAGTTTCTAAGTAATTTTAACTGGCTTAAACAATTACCAGTTCATCAGCAATTAACTCCTCTCGAAACTCCTCCAAAAGCGTCAAATAGTTTTTAGAAATATATTTTAAATCCTTTTTATTATGCGACTCATTTGCAGCTAATAACCCTTGTAATAACATAGTTCTGAATGAATGGGGGTGAGTATTGCCGTTTTTACTATCTTCTAGAAAATCCATTAACATATTCTTGGCTTGCTCAAGGTCTTCAACTAAAGAAAACTGCTCATCAAACATACTCGCTCTTATCCTACCGGATTCACCATGTCTGTGAAAAAGTGAAAAAATAATTCCATCACTATAAGTACAATACGCTATTACTGCACGATGGACTATATGAATTAATCGATTTAATTCTTTTTGATCTGTCTTTGAACTCATTAACGTTAAAGGTATCGCATCACTTTGATTAAAAAGAGTTTGTTTTTTGAGGAAGTGAAGTTGTGTATTCGTCTTTTCTAAATTCATTACTTCAGGCTGAGTTTTCTTTTGTTTACCTACTTCCCTTTTTGAAAAATATTGCTCTTGAATAGGTAATTTTTTTGTAACAGTATCTTCATCTTTTACTTGTTGCTTTTTAGGAAGAGTCCTGGTTTCAAACGCTGCTCTTTTACTGCTTGAGCCAAACTCAGAATGACTTATTGGAGCTAAAGTTTTTGACACTTTTTTTGCCATTATTACCCTTGTAGTCCAATGAATATTGGACTGATTATCTATGGTAATTGTATTTCGATAAGGTAAGTCATGGAATTCATAAGGATTAACCCCATTCTTCAGTACATGCAGATTAACCTCAAATTCATTAGCTAAATAATCCAGCTCCAAGTGAGTCGCCCAAACAAAATCTTGAGTAATATTTTGCAATGCCTGAATTACAGGTGAGTCCAATTTGGGTTTGGTCAGTACGTTAATGGTTTCTAGAGCTCCCTCACCATAAATTAACGACATAAATAATGGGGCTAGCACTAGAGCCTCATGCCCAGGTCTAATTACATGAGGATCAATTTTAGCAAGAGCGGTTTTAATGGCAGGAGAGGAAACAAATTGGTTAAAATGGGGGTCTACATTTGTGCCATAATACATTTCAGCAAATTTTTTATAAGTGCTGGTTGCTACCAATGCTCTATATTCATTTTTTTTCTGGGCAGATGTGCATGCCCAACGTAACTCCTCAACCTGCGCATTATAAGTAATTAATCTTAATGATCTTTGCAATACTTCGAGTAAGTCGTTATTAGGTTTGTCAAAGTCAAAATTGCAAATAGCATCATAATAACCAATTATAGAAGGATCCAAATGAACCCATTTCCCAAAAGTTGCTCCAGTTCCTTCTTGCTGAATAATATTAATTAATCCAATTGCAAAGGCATAGTAACCACAATTCCCTTTGGCTGGATTATCGACAGTCCTTTCTTGTAACTCTAAAGTTAGCGTTTCATCCAGAACTTCGGAGTGTGGATGAGTCTTAGATCGTTCCGTGCCAATTTCAATTTTGGTTCCAGACATTAATATGCTCCCCCGGTTGCACTCTATAGAATACCAAAAATGTTCACATATTATGCTACGAGAGAATTTAACTCGCAATAGAAAGTATCTATTTGAAATAAGTGGTTAATCTACAATCAATAATTGCGATAGCATGCCATTTTGAATCCAACCCTTCAGAAAAGAAGCAGCCTTCATACCCACCTCTTCTGGCTTTATCCACTGGCAAAGCCCTTCACAAAGTGCGCCAAAAGAGAATCTTTGTGATATTCGGTCTAAAGCCCAAGCTTCTTCGTCAGACAAGCTATAAAATTGAATTATGTATTCTGGTGAGCGCCATAAAACCCAGGATGTAGGTGCTGGGTTTTGTTGCAATTCAGGCAGTTCCCAATCACGAGTTAAAGCTTGCCAAAGAGGAACTGTATTTCCTGAATAATTAGCTCGCTGCAGAGATGGATGGAGAACAAATTGAAGATTGGGCCATGCCTCTGCTGGAATAACCGCCATATCTTCAACTCGTACTACCTGCTCATCGGCAGCATCAAACGCCAAACCCATTTTCCACTCAAAATCAGCAAGCTCAGATAAATGAGGATAGTGCGGATAATTATGCTTAATGAAATCTGCCAATACATCACCAAACCAACGAATAGAGCGATAATAAGAAGGATGGGCATCAATATAATAAGTTGATAACTTATTAAATTCTTCGGTTCCCAAATAAGCATACAAGGCAGGAAAGTTAGTACTCAAACTTTCAATAAGCCGAAGTTTATACGCATCACGATAAATACCTAAACGAGTATCCACTGATACCAAATCAGTTTGAACTATGGAACCATGAATCTCAGCATGCCCTAATAATAGAAATTTTTGAAACTGACCTTGTAACTGAGGAAGCTCGGTCATACAAGTACCTCTTCAACCAAAATTGATTCCGCAATCCGTCGTGCCTGATTGATTTCTGCGAGCAACTCTGCCAAAGGAGGCATATTGTCATCCCGTTCAATCATAGATGATATCGGACCCAAACGTTGTAATGCCGCCGCGTATAGATCCCAAACAGGTTGAATTACGGGTGCATCATGCGTATCAATAATGTAATTACCGTGATTTGAGTGGCCAGCTAAATGAATTTGAGCTACACGTTCAGCAGGCATAGCCAAAATATAATCTATAGGATTAAACTGATGATTTACAGAACTCACATAAATATTATTTATATCTAATAAAATATAACAATCCGCTTGCTTTACAATTTCCCGGATAAATTCCCACTCGGTCATTTCAGACTGTTTGTAAGTAAGATAACTGGAAACGTTTTCGATTAAGATGGGGCGTCCTAAAAAATCCTGTACTTGCTGAATTCGTGATGCAATGTGGTTTACTGTTTCACGTGTATAGGGGACAGGTAACAAATCATGGACATTAATCCCATTAACCCCTGTCCAGCATAAATGATCAGATACCCATACTGGTTCAACACGAGTTATTAACGCTTTCAATTGATTTAAATAGTCACAATCCAGCGGGTCTGTACTTCCTAATGAAAGAGATACTCCATGCATCACTACAGGATAGTGAGCTCGTATTTGATCAAGATAATAAAGTGGCTTGCCACCCAGAACCATATAATTTTCGGTGAGTATCTCAAACCAATCCAAGTTGGGTTTTTGTTCTAAGATTTCTTCATAATAATCAGGTCGTAATCCCAATCCAAAACCTAAAAAAGGCATTTTTTCAGTTGCTTTATACTTTGGGATATCCATATTCAGTCCGGAAATGATGTAAAACCAGGCATGCAAAAACATGCCTGGATTAATACAAAACTCAAATTGAAACTATTGAACAACAGTACCACCAGCTTTATCGCAGTCTTCTTGAGACATTTCAGCTATGCCTTTGCCTTTACAAGCGTTTTGGCCTTTGCAAGCGTTATCAGCAGTTTTGCAAGAACCTTGACCTTTACATGCATTACCGCCTTGGCATTTTACCATACCCTCTGAAGTATCAGCAGCAAAAGCAGGGGTTAAAGCAAACATAGAAGCAGCACCCATTGCAAGAGCAACGCCTGTTAATTGTAATTTGTTCATTACTTAAATTCCTTTTAGAGTTAGTTAAATAAAGCTATAAGGCAAAATATAATTTAGCCATTTGCATTTTAGAAAGCTATATTTAATTTTGTCAAGTTCACCTTTGAAAACAATGGCTTTCCTTAGTATTAGTCCAAATATCACCAATAAAATAGCAAGATGAGCGTACCCCTCTCATCACCTAACTTTCGAAAACAAAGTCTATAATTAAGAATAATTGATTTAATTTCAAAGTAACAATAAAGACATGGATCAACCATTACTTACACACAAAGAAATTTTTGAATTCATTAAACAACATGAACCTTTTAGTTGTATGAGTGATGCATGTCTTTCAAAACTTTCTCGTGTTTTGGAAATAGAATCTCGAGCCAGTGATTCTCTTTTGATTAAAAAAGGGGAAAATATGAATGACCTTTACATTTTAATCAAAGGTCGTCTTTACTATCAAATAACCGATACAGAAGGCAATGTGACGTTTCAAGGTGAGTTACATGAAGGGTCAATTATAGGTGAAATGGCGCTTTTATCTGATTTACCACGCTCTGCGAATGTCTATACCTTGCGTGACAGCATTATCTTGAAATTATCGAAAAAATATTTTTTGAAATTATGCAGAACATTTCCTGAACTGCTGAATAAAATAACCCAATTCACCATTCAGCGACTAACCAATTCACTGCAGGGAATTCATGGACCTTCCACACGTGATAAATCCATTGCTCTAATCCCTATAAGACCAATACAAGGCCTCGAATTTCAATTGCAAGAAATGATTTCCCGCTTCTCTTATGGAGAAAAAATTCTTTTATTAAACAGCAGTTATCTGGAAAAAAGAAAAAATCTACTGGATGCGAATGGAAATATGAGTAATGAAGGGATTTTATGGATTAACCAACTAGAAAAAGAGTACTCGTTTATTTTCTATCTAGCCGATGAAACAATAACAAACTGGACTAAATTTTGTGTGCGTCAAGCAGATTCACTCGCATTTTTAGCGCTTGCTGAAGAACATGATCCTGCTTTATCCGAAGTAGAGAATTACGTCTTAACGATACAAAGCAATTTTATTAAACGAAACGTATTAGTACTTCTTCATCAAACGGCAAACCCGCCAAAAAATACTCAAAGCTGGTTAGAAAAACGTTCTGTCAACAGTCATTTTCATGTTCGAAGCAATACAGAGGAAGGTACTTCTCGAATGATGCGTATCTTTACTGACAATACCATTTCCTTAGTATTCAGTGGCGGTGGAGCACGAGGTCTTGCTCATATAGGTGTTTATCGCTTATTAGAAGAAAGAGGAATACCTGTAGATTACATTGCCGGAACAAGTATGGGAGCCATGCTCGCGGCTGTTTTTGCTATGGGATACTCCTCTAGTGATGTTTTGAACTATGTGGAAGAGTATCTAATCAAAGGGGCCAAAATTGATTTTACCTTCCCCTATATCGCAATTGCTACAGGCAGAAGAGCCACAGACAGTCTTATTGAGCTCTATGGTGAAAAGAGTCAAATCGAAGATTTATGGCTTAACTATTTTTGCGTATCAACGGATTTAATCAGCAAAAATTTATATGTCCATGACAGAGGACTATTATGGGAATCCATTCGCTCTAGCATATCCCTACCTTTTATTTATCCACCTGTATCTTTTAATGACAAGCTTCTAATTGATGGTGGAATACTCAATAATATACCCACTAATGTCATGAGGCAGTACTCACATTGCAGTAAAATTATTGCTTCCAATATTAATACTAACAATGTATTTAAATTATCACCAATACCCTATTCGCTTTCTGGTTGGAAACTGCTTTACAATAAATTTATGGGGAAAGAGTCGATATTACCCATTAACTTAGGTGAATTGGTGTTGAGACTATTAACAATCAGTTCCCATCAAAATACCTCGAAAATGATGGCCATGGCAGATTATGGCATTACTTTAAAAACAGACCAATACGGCATTCTGGATTTCAAAAAATACAAAGAAATTGCTGAAACAGGTTATGAACAAGCAAAAGCTCAGTTTACCGCTCAAAATTTAACTGAGCTATTAAAAAACGCTCCTCAATATAATTCTGACGAAATAATATAAATTTAATTTTTAACTCAAGGTTATTTTTTGGTCTTTCGTGCAATAACCTGATCAAAAAGCGCTCTTTTCTCTGGGGGTAAAGATTCTCGCCGCAAAGCCATCATTTCCTCTACTGAACCTTGTATACACTCTGGAGTAAGTCGGTCGAGAATTAAAAAACCATTTAAATGATCAATTTCATGTTGTAAAACCCGAGCATAAAATCCCTCTTCAATTTGTTGATGAAAATGACCTGACTCATCATAATAACTTGTACTGATTTGCTCATAACGAGGAACCTTCCCGGATTTGCTGGAAACAGAATAGCAACTTTCAAAATCCTGACGCATTTCAGAGCCTGCTATCGGTTCGTAACTTGGATTAATCATAATATGCATGGGATAGAATTTTTTAACATTATCTCGCAATAAGGCCGCTTCTTCGGGAATATAGACTGCGATTATTTTTTTTGCACAGTTTACCTGAGGTGCAGCCAAGCCAACTCCGCCCAATCCAAGCAATTTAGTCTTCATTGCAGCAATTAATTCTTTATCTTCCTGGCTTAAAGGAAACTGGACTTCTTGAGCTTTACTCATGAGAACCTGACGGTATTCAGGTTGTTCTACAGTTACTATATCCATAGCCATACTCGCGGTACTCCCTAGTAATAAAAAGTATAATGTGAGCCCCAAAAACACTCTATCCATAGACTTAATTCATTTTCTTCATGTGTGCTGTTTGAACTGCAAAATAATCTTGAGCCTGATAAATATGCATTCACCCAAGCTATATAAATACACATTACCAAACCCTAGCCAATAACTGTCTATACCCTGTAACGACATTGTCCGCAATTAAAAATTGATGTTTGTCATAGCTCGTCGTCAAACCAATTACTTGCATCCCTGCCGCTTTAGCTGCTTTGACTCCATGCAAAGTATCTTCAATGACCACACAACGTCCAGGAGCAACATTTAAACGTTTTGCAGCGAGTAAATAACCTTCAGGAGATGGTTTTCCGCTCTGCACATCTTCTGTTGTAACAATGGTATCAAAATAAGCGTGTAATTTTCCCTGTCTTACTTTAGAGAGTACTGCAATGATTTCGCTGCGGCTGGATCCACTACAAATGGCAATTTTATTAATTTTAGGAGCAATTTTAAAAATAAATTGCTCAAAATCTACAATCAGAGGTAAGGGGTTTTGATTACTAATAATATGGATGTAGGCTCTGGTTTTTTGTTGAATCAAGTGTTTGATTTCCCTATCGGAATAACTCAATCCCTCATTGAGCAATAACCTAGGGAACATGTCTTTGTCAGAAAAACCCAAGTATTTTTTCATATATTCAGAATAGCTTATCGTTATCCCTAATGACTTAAGTACGTGACAGCATGCTTCATAGTGAATGGGTTCGCTGTCTAAAATAACTCCATCAAAATCAAAGATTATCGCATCATACATAGTATTTCGGATCCATTTTATCTCGTTGTACTTCATAGGGGATGTTCATTTTTTTATTACATTTAACCCTTAAATTTAAAAAATAAATGCCCTCATTTGGTAATAAATGAATTATAAACTAGTCACTAGACATTGATCTGCATGTAAAAGAACCTCTTTACCAGTAGACTCCCGCCAAAATGTTACTTTACAATTATCTTATTTATTCTAAATAACCCCAAAATAATACTTTGTTTTCTTCAAGCAATCGAGAGCCTGATTTGATAAACTTGACAAAGTGAGAAGATGAACCAAAATTTAAGAACCATAAAAGGAATTATTTTGATGTTATGAAGAAACATCCATGTCTGACAGAAATTTATCATCTACAAACAATTCATGGCTCCTGGAAAAGGAGTTCTCCTGGTTGCCAAAAAACAAGCAAAACAAACTCCCAGAAATCGCCGCATTTAAAAAACTGTTATTTTTCCCGCGATTATATAGATCACGGGGTTTAAATGGAGAAAATTATGGCTACTTCAAAAAAAACCAAGGAAGAAAAAGCCCTAATGCATGAAATTGAAATAATTTATAAACGCCGATCAATACGTAATTACACGTCACAAAAACTTGATCGGACAACTATCAATTCATTACTTGATGCCGCAGTTCAAGCACCTACTGCCATGCATGAAGAACCATGGTCTTTTGCTGTAATTCAAGATCAGGACACACTCGATCGCTTATCAGATAGTGTGAAAGCGCTGGTTTACACAGAAACCCTTAATTATTCAAAAATACAGATGAGATATCTGCAAGAACTTATAAATGATCCTGATTTTCATGCGTTTTATAATGCAAGCACCCTCATCATTATTTACAGCAAATATCATGGCTATTTTGTAACTGCAGATTGTTGGTTAGCCGCTGAAAACTTAATACTTGCTGCTTGTGCTCAAGGGCTGGGTACTTGTGTTATCGGCCTTGCGGTTTCGGCATTGAATACTCCTGAATGGAAGACAAAACTAAATATTCCCTCTGATATAACAGCAATTGCTCCCATTATTGTAGGGGTTCCGGCTGCCACGCAACCGATAGTGCCTCGTAAATCACCAGAAATTCTCGTATGGAAATAAAAACATAAATAAGGAACACAAAAAACATGAAAAAAAATCTATTTATACTTTTATTATTGACATTTACTTTCCCCATAAGTGCTAAAACCTCCGATTTTACCCTGTGTAAAAGCAAATTTGCTTTATGTACTACAGCACCATGTAAACCAATGCCCGGAAAAAAAAGTTGGGTATCGTGTCATTGCAGTGTACACAATGGATATTCCGTCGGTACAAAACCATGTTCTAGCGTAAAGAAAACTAATAAAGGAAAAGTCATTCAATCGCGCTATTATCCTATTAAATCCTATGCAATTTGTAAAAATGATCGTCCTTGGGCGTGGTGTTTGGATAGCCCATGTGTCATTGATAAAAAAGACCCTGCAAAAGCAAAATGTCTCTGCTCCGTGGTACGCAATAAAGGGCCCTATATGATTGTTACCGACAAGTATACTAAAAATACATGTACTACTGGGCTGTATTCATCTGCAACAGTTAAAGATGGAGAGCAAGTAACAGACTTTTTAAAAGCCCATAAGGAACTGCCTCCGCTTCCTATTAAAGTGCTTAATGAGTAAACCTTAAGGCTCATCATATTAAAGTTCTTAAGAAAGATGATGAAAAACTATTGGATTTATTTTATTAATTCCTAAAGCATTCATTTTTTACCCATTGATTCATAGGGAAAGATCACCCTTTTATATTGTTCTTCTGGAATAAATCAGACATAATTTCATCAATCAATTATCAAAGAGTAATGATTTAATTATGCCAAATAAATACACAAAAAAGAATAATCGAGCTCTGCCACAGTACAACAGCGAGTCCTGAAAAATTCGCTTAATTCTGTACATTTCAGTTCAGTAGGCAATAGTAACAAGAGAAGGGTTTAGAAAGGACAACTTTTTTATGCAATGGAAAGGAATACTGCATTTTTGTTTTAGCTTAACATTCGTATCGGCCGCTTCATCAGTGCTGGCTTATGATCAACCAGTTGTTAATCTGGGTTATACCAGTTTTTATGATGGAAGCCCTCCTTCTGGCCCAGGTTTTTATTTTCAAGACTATTTTCAGTACTACACTTCCAATCGCTTTAATGATAACAAAGGCAATAAGCTTCCTTTACCACGTACTGAACTCGATGTTGTTGCAAATGTGACGCAGTTTATCTATGTAACGACAAAAAAAATTTTCGGGGCTAATTTAGGTTTTTCCACGCTTTTACCCTGGGTAGTTAATGCTCGTGTGGACGACGGATTGGGAAATGCCGTGTTAAAAGCTGAAAATGGACCTGGCGATTTGTGGGTCGGGCCTGCACTGCAATTTGACCCAATTATGCGCAAAGATGGAAAAGGACCTTTATTTGTCTCTCGTATTGAACTGGATATAATTGCTCCAATAGGACGATACAGCAGGATCAACGCAATTAATGCCAGCAGCAACTTTTGGTCTTTAAATCCCTATTGGGCCTTCACGTTTTGGATGACTCCTAAATGGTCCACTGCTGCACGACTGCATTATCTGTGGAATGGTGTCAATCATAGCCCTAGTGTTTCCTTTGGCCCCAATGTTCACACCATTCAAGCAGGACAAGCTATTTTTGCGGATATTGCTGTAGGTTATGCAATCATTGAAAAGCTTACAGTGGGTGTAAATGGCTATTTTTTCAACCAAATAACCGATACTCTGGTAAATGGAGTTGCAGCCCCGGATCGCAGAGAAAGTATATGGGCGATTGGTCCAGGGATGGTATACAGTCTTAGCAAAAATCACTTTATCTTTTTAAACGTGTACTCTGAGCAAGATGCCAGAAATCGCCCCCAAGGTACCAACGGAGTACTGCGCTTTGTGGCTCATTTTTAATAGATTCTTTTCAAGCCACCTATTAAAGAGACATGTCGAAGAAAAAAAAATCTCTTTCAAACTCGCCAAGGAGAGTAAAGTGCGAGGAGGAGCAGAGAACCGGAGTGTACACACAGTCACATGTGGATGCGAACAACCGCATCGATGAAACAATTCGCCTTCTCAGTTGAGTTTGGAAAGAGATTTACTGCAGTTTGGTTATGGTTTACCAAATCCACCACCCCCAGGTGTTTCAATAATGAAAACATCACCAGGATGCATTTCCACACGTGCACAGCCCCCTAATTCTTCTATTTGACCATTTGCACGTTGAACCCAATTGTGCCCAGGCTTACCCGAAGCCCCTCCTTGCACTCCATATGGAGGGATGACACGATGACTGGAAATAATATTTACGATCATATTCTCTAAAAAACGAATCCGTCGAACGACACCATCCCCGCCACAATGTAAACCTACCCCCCCGCTTCCTTTGCGAATGGAAAATTCCTCGAGCAGTATTGGAAAACGTAATTCTAGAATTTCTGGATCGGTAAGATACGTATTAGTCATATGAGTATGAACTGCTGAAGCTCCATCAAAATCAGCTCCAGCTCCAGCACCACCACAAATCGTTTCATAATATTGATACTTTTTATTGCCAAAAGTGAAATTATTACACGTTCCTTGGGATGCAGCGACCACTCCTAATGCACCAAACAAGGCATCAACAATGCATTGGGAAGTTTCAACGTTACCTGCAACAACCGCAGCAGGATAACTTGGATTTAAAATGCTTTTTTCAGGGATAAGTAGCTCAATCGGTACAAAGCAGCCACTATTTAACGGAATATTTTCAGCAATCAGACAGCGCAGAACATATAAAACAGCAGCCTTACAAATCGCTGTGGGTGCATTAAAGTTACCCGGGTGTTGTTTGCAACTTCCGGTAAAATCAATGTGCATCCGTTTTGTTTGTTGATTAATACTCAATGCAACCTTAATTTGGCTGCCATCATCTAATGCATAAGCAAAATGACCATTACTCAGTTTACCCAATAAACGTTCTACCGATGAAGTCGCATTAGCACGTACGTGCTTCATATAAGCATGTACTACATCCAAACCAAATTGCGCAACTAGATCCAATAAACTCTGCACACCGGAGGCATTTGCTGCAATTTGTGCTTTGAAATCCTCTAAATTTTGATGGGGGTTACGCGCTGGATATTTCGCTTTGGTGAGTAAGTTTAATGTCGACTTTTCTAAAAAACGACCTTGATCCATGATTTTAAAATTATTGATCAATACCCCTTCTTCCTCGACAACCTTGCTTTCTGCAGGGATAGATCCCGGAGTAATCCCTCCAATATCCGCATGATGTCCGCGTGAACCAACCAGAAATAACAAATTATTTCCTTGCTTATCAAAAACTGGGGAGATCAAAGTGATATCCGGCAAATGGGTTCCACCATTGTAGGGCGCATTTAAGGCATAGACATCATGAGGATGAATCTGGGAGTTGTTTTTTAATATAGATTTTACGCTTTCACTCATTGAGCCTAGATGCACCGGAATATGAGGTGCATTGGCAACGAGCTCGCCCTGCTCATCAAAAATAGCGCAGGAAAAATCGAGGCGTTCTTTGATATTAACCGAACTTGCTGTTTTTCGCAGAACTTCCCCCATTTGCTCCGCGATACTCATGAAACGATTCTTAAATATCTCCAACATGGCAGGATCAATTTGAGTAGTTACTTTTTTGGTAGTCAGGGTTTGATATCGTGTTAATAATAAGTATTTTTGCGCAGTTACCTCTGCTTGCCAACCTGGTTCCACAATGGTGGTCGCATTAGCATCGATAATTACGGCACAACCTTGAATGCAATCCCCAGGAATTAATTCACCTCGATCATATACTGGCGCTTTCTGATAAGAACCCTGAGTAAAAATTTTAACTGTTTCACGTCGTGGGATTTCAGGACGGTGTTGGAGGGGGGCTTCCGTTAATTCAATAGAAGTTTTACTGGGAATGGCACATTCTATAGAAATTGCTTCAACAGTCAGCGCCTTTCTGGATGAGGCGAATCCAAAAGTTTTACGATGTTGCTTTATAAATGTCTGCCGCATGGATTTAATGGTTGCAAATGCAACTGGTAATGTAGTATCTGAGCCTTCATAACGTAAGTGCACTTGCCGTTTGCATGTTACAGTCTTATTGGTTAATCCCTGGAATTTTAATGCTTTATGTGCCTTTTGCTCAATTTTCTCAAATTTTGGACGCAAAAAAGAAAGAATGCCGCGCTGCAATGCTTGTTCAATTGCTTGCTCATGCATTGCGCTAATTTCCGCCAATCCCATTCCGTATGCAGAAAGCACTCCTGCTAAGGGATGAATTAATATCTTCTTGATTCCTAAGTTATCAGCAACCATGCACGCATGCTGTCCTGCAGCCCCACCAAAACAATTTAAGACATACTGCCTCACATCATAACCACGTTGTATGGAAATTTTTTTTATCGCATTCGCCATATTTTCCACTGCGATGTTGAGATAACCTTCTGCAACTTCTTCAACCGTTTTTTTACTTCCTATTTCTTTTTGAATTTTTTCTGCTAAAGCCTGAAAATGCTCATTCACTACGAGCGTATCAATTTCTTGATTGGCTTCAGAACCAAAGATTTTAGGGAAAAACTGGGGTTGTATTTTACCAAGCATCACATTGCAATCGGTTATAGTGAGTGGACCGCCTCGACGATAACAGGCAGGCCCTGGATTTGCCCCTGCTGATTGAGGTCCTACTGTATAACGTTGATTATCAAAATTAAGAATTGACCCTCCTCCCGCTGCTATAGTATGGATCAACATCATTGGCGTTCGGATATGTGCTCCACTAAACTCATAATCATAACTACGTTCGTATTCGCCTGCGAAATGAGAAACATCGGTTGATGTTCCCCCCATATCAAAGCCAATAACCTGATTAAAACCAGCGAATTGACTGGTTTTAATCATACCAATCACTCCTCCTGCTGGACCTGAAAAAAGGCTGTCTTTCCCCCGAAAAAGCTTTGCATTCACCAATCCCCCATTAGATTGCATAAAAAACAACGGGATTTTTCCTAATTTATTTTGCAGACTTTGAATGTAGCGTTGTAACACTGGAGAAAGATAAGCATCAACAACAGTAGTCT
Organism: Legionella tucsonensis; assembly: GCF_001468035.1. Taxonomy (GTDB): domain Bacteria; phylum Pseudomonadota; class Gammaproteobacteria; order Legionellales; family Legionellaceae; genus Legionella; species Legionella tucsonensis. The sequence continues at coordinate 584,094 of NZ_LNZA01000001.1, read as the reverse complement.
CACCGCGACTTACCAATTTCATGATAGGTGTCACTTCATGACTTACCGAAATTTGTGTGAATCCTATTTTCTCGGCAATTTTCTTTAATTTTTTTTCATGCTGATTAAAGTGATAGGCATGCATCAATACAATAGCAAGTGTGCGATATCCTTGAGCATAGGCTTGCTCCATTTTTTTTCGCGACGCTTCTACATCTAAGACGTGTAAAACTGTGCCTTTTGCATCAACTCGCTCCTTAATTTCAATCACTTCTTCATAAAGTAAGGTAGGTAATCTAATATTTAGCGCAAAAAGTTCAGGACGATTTTGATACCCAATTCGCAATGCATCAGCATAACCTTGAGTAATTGCTAAAAGCACCTTCGCTCCTTTTCGCTCAAGTAAGGTATTCGTTGCTACTGTTGTTCCCATTTTAATAAATGCAATTTCATCTGCTGGAATGGAAGTACATTTGAGAATATCTTGAATACCTTGGATAGCCGCATCTGGATAGCGTTCAGGATTTTCAGATAGTAATTTATGGCTGCTTACGCGCCCTTCGGGACTGAATGCGACAACATCAGTAAACGTGCCGCCTCTATCAATCCAAAACTCCCATTTATTTTTTTCCATCATGCCTAAGTCCATGGCCACTCATTGTTATTAATTATACTACACAACAACCTACACCAAATTGTAGCTGAATCTCATACTCCTAGGTCAGAGACGTGCTCAAGCTCTATACAAACCATGTGAGATATAACCCGGATAACATGAGTAGGAATGAATAAAAAAGTAATTATTTGAGTGTTTATTTTGGACATCTCCGTTTTCCCCTCCTAAAATTACAATGATTGGATCGTTTTAAGCCTCGACAAGGACAAAATTATGTGTCGATTTGTAGCTTATATAGGAAAAGAAAATATTTTATTAGCGGATCTTTTAATTAAACCTAATAATTCGCTTATAAAACAAAGCCTCCTTGCTCGTGAATCTCGTACCCTGACCAATGGGGATGGATTTGGCTTAGGATGGTACACTTCTTTCGATAAAATGCCTGCTTTATTCACTTCACTTTTTCCCGCATGGAATGATCAAAACTTTTCCTATTTGGCAAAGAAAACCATGGCCCCACTTTTTTTTGCTCATATACGCGCAGCAAGTACTGGAGGGGTTTCTCATTTTAATTGCCATCCTTTTATATATAAAAACTGGCTGTTTATGCATAATGGATGGATTCCTTACTTCAAAAAAATTAAACGCCAAATTCATAATTTATTGGATGATGATATTTATAATTGGGTTAAAGGAAGTACTGACTCAGAATTGATTTTTGCATTATTTTTACAACTAGCAAAAAATTCAAAAATTAAGAACTCTTATGATATATATAATATTTTACTGAAAACATTAAAAATAATTGATGAATTAGTAAAAAAACATCATAAAAAAGGTGTGAGCTACTTTAATATTTGCGCTACAGATGGAAAGCGTATCGTTGCATTTCGTTATTGTACTTCTTCACGAAGCAAACCTGAAACAATGTATTTCTCTTTAGGTGAAAATATTGTACAAAGCACAACAAAAGAAACCATTTACAAATATGTAATTATTGCTTCTGAAAAATTATCAACCAATGGATTTAAATGGCAAATCATTCCAGTGAACCATTGTTTCATGATTGAATCAAATTTAAGTATTTCATTAAAAAAGCTTTAGTTGTAATACCAAGGACTAGGTAATGCGCATTAAAAAAATTGAAAACTATAAAATTGATTGTGAATTATTTAAAAGAAATTTAATTGCCGAAACCCAGATTTTAGAAAAATGGTTTACAAAAAATTATTTTAAATCGGAACTTATGAATGCAGGTGCTGAAATTGAATTTCTAATTTTGGATGAAGAATATCAATTAACGCCTCATAACATTTTTTTTACTAAAAAATTAAAAAATCAAGAATTGGTAGGAGAAGCAGGAGGGACTCAACTGGAAATTAATACTCCAGTTTTTCCTTTAAAAGATAATTTTTTATCTCTTCTGCATCAAAATATTTTAACGAACTGGAATAAATGTTGTGACATGGCGCTTAACACCCAACATCACTTGGCATTGATAGGCTCAATACCGCAAGCAGACCCCACTCTTTTTAAATCTTCCTATATTACACCTAAAAATGCTTTTCTTTTAATGAATGAGTTCGTAACCAACTATCGCCAAGAAGAGCCTTTATTTATTCATATAAAAGGAAAAAGAGAAAATCTTCTGTTATCTCCAGAATCTTTAGCTATAGAAGGTTTAATATGCGCTTTGCAACTTCATATAGAAGTTCCTCAGCATCAAGCAGCTCTTTATTTTAATATTATTCAAGTATTATCAGCGCCCTTATTAGCCCTTAGTAGTAATTCACCTTACTTTTGCGGAAAAAATTTATGGAGCGAAACACGAATTAGTATTTTTGAACAACTTTATACATTTCCTCATCCATTGCAGCAAACCGTTTTTTTTGAGCCTAAGTATATGCAAGAAACTCTATTTCCCATTTTTGAAAATAATTTAAAAAACTTTCCTTATCTCTTGCCTCTGGCAGCTTATGAAGAACCGATTCACCATATGTTCCATGTTCGATGTCAAAATAGCTGCATTTTTCGTTGGAACAGGCCTATTTTAGATTTTAACAAACAGAATGAACCTTATCTGAGAATAGAGCACCGCGCATTATCTACGGGCCCCACTGTCATCGATATGATAGCAAATGCTGCATTTTTTTATGGCATAACTTATTATTATGCAAACACATCCCCTTCTTTAACTTCTTTAATAACTCAAGAATCTACTTTAAAAAATTTTTATGAGTCAGCTCGTTATGGATTAGAAGCAAGATTAAATTGGAGTACCGGCAAGATTAAGGCAAGAACTCTTTTAAAAAACTTATTACCTCTCGCTTTAAAAGGACTTGAGGATTTGGGAATAAACTCTGTTGATGCTCATTTTTATTTAGATATCATTAAAACCAGGCTTTATAAAAATCAAAATGGAAGTATCTGGCAAAAGAAACATCTTACGAAACACAAAGATTTTAATTATATGCTGGAGCAGTATATTAAAAATCAATATTCAGAAACTCCGGTTGCTGATTGGAGCTTTAATTAATTTGAAATAAATACCTCAGAACAGAGATAAGTAAAAACCCTATTTTCCTTTTCGCAAAATTATGGCAAAACATAAGAACGTATTGTTCTTTTGAGAATCGAATGACTTTTCCATTTAAGATCATTGACATGACCCATACACTTTCGCCTGTAAGCCCCTCCTGGGATATAGGCTGTGGTTTTAGTCATAAAACAATCCTAAATTATGACGAGTGTTCTACTGCAGTACAATTTAAAGTGCAAGAAATGAGCATGCCAGCAGGAATTGGCACCCATATCGACGCTCCAGCTCATTGCATCAAAAATGGGCTTCATGTTGTGGAGCTTGATCTTATTGCTCATCATTTAATTACGCAATGTGTGGTTATTGATGTAAGTCATCAGTCTCATGAGCGCTACAGTATTACCAGAAAAGATATCCTTGATTTCGAGAAAAAACATCAAACAATTGCTGAACATTCGTTTGTTATTTTTTATACTGGCTGGGAAAGATATTGGCACGATGCCCAAAAATATAGAAATAATTTGGTTTTTCCCTGTATTAGTGAAGAAGCTGCTCAATTAATCCTGGATCGAAATTGCGCAGGTATCGGGATCGATACCTTGTCTCCGGATAGACCGGAAAATGACTATATCGTTCACCAATTGATGCTCGAAAACAAGAAATATATTGTTGAAAATGTTTTTAATGGAACAAAGTTACCTGCGTTAGGTGCCTACAGCATGATTTTACCCATGAAAATTGCTGATTTAACCGAAGCCCCTGTGCGTTTAATTGGTCTTTATTGATTTTGTTTTGTTACTTTATATAATCCATCGTATTCATTCAATTTCCTGCAAGGAATTATATTGAAAATTGCTATTATTGGAGGCTCTATAGCAGGTTGTACTCTAGGCTTATTATTGAAAGACCAGTTTCCAGTTACAGTTTTTGAGCGAGTACCTGATTTAAAATCTCGTGGGGCGGGTATTACCCTCTCTATTGAATTACTGAACACCTTAATCGCCCAAAATATTATTGATCCAGATACGTTGGCCCATACATTCACCACTCGCAGTTTTTATTGCCAAGCAGATAATGAGCCGGTTTATGGACGATGTTTATGGAAACAGGGAATTTCCATGGCAAGTCTCCACTGGGATACTTTATTCACTAACTTAAGAAAAAGAATACCAAACTCGATATATCATCATGGAATTAAAGTCGTTGACGTACAGCTCCATGATGAAGACCCTGGCCAAGTCACTTTAGAGTCTGGAGAAACACTGCTCTTTGATCTAATTGTTTTTGCTGACGGCGTTCAATCTCTGGGAAGAAAATTGATATCCAATGTACAGCCGGAATATTCGGGTTATGTTGCATGGCGTGGAACACTGGAATTTGAAAGGATAAAAAATAAAACTCTTTTCAATGATCAGGGGCTTTATTACTGTTATAACAAAGGACATTTATTAACTTATCCGGTATATCATCATCAAACGAATAAGTTAAATTGGGTTTTTTATGAAAAATTAGTGCTTGAAGACTTAGAGGATTTAGGCCCTACCTCTTTAACCGACTTTTCTGCAAAAGCAAAAGAACATCTACACCAATTAGCACGTGAAAAATTACCTGGGGTTGCGGCACAAATAATCCTCGATACCCCTTCTCCTTTCATGCAGAAAATTGTTGATGTTTGCGTCAATCGTCTTGTGACTCAGGGGGCTCTTTTATTGGGTGATGCAAGTGCAGTATTACGTCCTCATGTGGGAAATGGTGCTTCTTTAGCCATTCAGGATGCACTAAGCCTCAGTGAGTATCTCAAGAACTATGATGATTTCCATAACGCAATTTCCTCATGGGAGAAAGACTCTCTTCCTAAACGACTTGCCATGTATGATTTATCAAAACGAATGGCCGATGCTTTAGTGCTGCATCCTGTTGAGTGGAAGGAAATGACTGAGTCCAAAATGCCTGGCTGGTGGGAGCAAATCATTCTTGGAGAAAAATGGTATACAACTACCACACAAAAAAATCTTTAAGGAGTTCACTATGAACGTGGATGAGATGCTGATTGATTTAATTAATATCATCAAGCAAATGATTTACAGAAAACATGGTTGCAAACAATCAGGCTCCATTAAACTTCTTCGTTTTTTTTGTGAATCAGTCCTCTTAGACCCCAAAGTAATATGCCGCAGACACTAACCATTGCAAGCGACAAAGAAATTAATCCCAATTTAATGAGTACTTCTTGCCAGCCTACTCCATAAAAATTACCTCCAGCAATTGGCATCATTTCTGCACCAACGCCCCAAATCCCTGCTAAAAAAGTGGTTGTCCAATTAGTATAGGTACCAAATAGAGAAAGAACGAACACCCAACTAAGTGTACGTGTTGATAAATTTAATTGAGGCCATATTAATCCTAAAAGAACTAAGAACATGCCATTGAGTATTCCTTCAAGATGGCTGGAGAGACCCATTCTAGGATTATGCATTAGAGGTAATATAAAGCCGGTTATTAATCCTAATAAAAATAGAAAAACACCATATCTTATCAATTTGCGACTGAATTTTATTCCGGCATTATTGTTCAATATTATCCTCTCAGATATAAGATCACTCTTTATTTATAGTCCAACTATCACGCCAAATTAGGTTTTCTTTAAGGAAATCCTTATACCATCATCCATTCTTATAGAAACCTTGAGGGGAAAAGACTCCTAAAAAAATCCCCTCTCCCATTTTTAAAGAAGAATCAAGCTTTAACAAAATCTGTAGAATTGCTCGCGCTCCATCGACTCCATGTACCTTGGTACCCCTTCAAAAACTGCTGAGCAAACTGATAAAAATGAGAAAGAAAAAGAAGCCTTTGTTCATAATAAGGAGTAAGAAACGGATCGGCTCGATTCACTTCAAACAAATTATAATATGGCGGTATTGACGCATGCCGTGCAATAATTTCTTCGAAACTCACTTTATCTGCATTTTTTAACATGTCATACATTACAAAGAAGCTTGTTGTGCGGCCTTTTCCTCCCCTGCAATGTATATGAAACCACGTATCTTTAGGCGCATTTTTTATTATAGTTAAAAACGCATCAACTTCTGAATCAAAGGGCGCTGCATGATCGGTAACATAGAGTCGATGATATTCAAAACCTAATCCAGAAACCAAATCCTTTTCATTTTTTACCACTTTAACAGAAACGGTTCTACCATTGGAATACTCCTTGGCTGCGAACTGTTGTGAGGATAAAACTCCCCTTATCTTTTTCTGAACTCTTAATGACTTAAGCCAATTTTCTTGATCTGTAAGACTTTGGTTATTGCCTTTTCCTTTATTTATCCAATCGTATTCACTCACTAACGTAATCGCTTTGCCATTAAGATAACCATGACTCTCTTGGCGCAAGTCCAGTACCAAGACGGGCTGACTCCTCGAGCTCTTATGCCTGGAAATATAATCAGAAATATCTTTCCATCCCTTTTCACTCGGTTCCTCACTACCTGAAATGGCAAGCTCTTTAATACCTACTGTATTCCCTTGGTATGCATCGGCAATCATGGAGGAATCACGCAATACCTTTAAGGGAGAAGAAGAATACTCTGTATCCTGCACAATACAAGGATTATGGATGCTGGCATCGCATATCTGAGTTCCTGTATTTGCTTTTGCTAAAACTAATCTCGGAGCCAACGATAGAATGATGGAAATAAATACAATACGCTTCAAATAGGTCATCCATAACCCCTGAACAAGAAACATAATGCATTCTATGTTAATTTTTTTTCCTACCGCAATACTGTTGGCTCAAAAAAATTACCAAAATTTTAATCATGAATAGTCCGCTAATGCCCTCAGGTTTTTTCGTAGAAATAAAAATTTAATGCGTCATTGTTTCTGAATTTCCATCCGTTTTCTGTACAATCGTTGCCAAGCATCTTTATTTTCGGGATTGACCCAATTATATCCTATTAATTTCCAATCCTGATCCTCGGAATTAAAGCCAAGATTACGGATATAGTCTGCATCACAAATAAAAAATTGATTTTTAAATGACAATAAAAAACCACCTGAAATCCTCCGCGAATAAAGGGCAATTGGCATTTTAATCCGTTTGTAACCTGGATTTTCACCTTGTTTCACCCAGAGGGCTACAAGGATATTACTTATTTTGTGTTCACCTTAAACTCAGGCCCACAATAAGTATTAATAAAATGAATAATTATCTGAGCAAAATGTTCATCCCATAAGTTATGATGTCCTCTATCAGCAAACTCAATCCATTTCTTAGGCTGATTTGCCTGATTGAAAAGGGTTAAACCCAGATCGTAAGGTACAACTTCATCCAATTTTCCATGCAACATTAAGACAGGAGCATGAATTTTTTGAATACGCGATAAAGAATCATACTTATCAATTACAGGCATGGGCACCCAGGAATAATGAAATCGAGCCATAGCAGTTAATGAGGTATAAGGGGATTGCAAAACTAAAGAGCAAACAGGAAACTCTGTTGCAATTTGCGTAGCTACCCCGGTCCCCAATGATTCCCCATAAAGCACAATATTTTTTTGAACACCCTGTTGATGTAAAAACTTAATTGCCGCGCGAGCATCCTGATATAATCCTGATTCAGTAGGCTTTCCTGGATTTCCCCCATACCCTCGATATTCAAGTAATAACACGCCAAAGCCTTCTGCAAGGAAATGACGAGCCAAATACATACGATAACCAATATGTCCTGCATTTCCATGTAAATAGAGTATCGTCGGTTTATTATCCACAGCGGGTTTATACCAAGAACTTAAAATCAATCCATCTGCAACAGGTATCTTAATGATTTGCATGTCTTCAGCCTGAAAATCGCGCAAATTTGGTTTTTCAGGAGACGGAAAATAAATGAAATGTCGTTGAAAAAAATACGCCAGAGTAACAATTAAAATAAAAAGAAAAAGAACCAGTAACAATTGTTTATGCATCATCTTATTTATCTTCATTCATTCGATTACTGTAAAAGGGATAATCAGTGTAACCTTTTGTACCCCCTCCTTGTCTACAGACCTTAGGTTTCATTCTAGATTATAGGTAAGATATTCCAGAACGTGGAGTTTATTACTTTCATAAGGAAATAATAATGTAACGCCATTCTCAACTTGTTATGGTTTGCCCAGTTCAAATTGAACTAAAGTGTTGACATTTTTTATTCTTAAAAGTGTACGATGAATGTGCCAACATCATGACCTGCGATGGGATTAAAAATCTTCGGTACACTATGTTATACTATGCACACATTAAACAAATAAAACCCAATTATCATGAGGTTGCCTCTAAAAGAACCTTTATCTGCCCGTTATCTGTACCTAAGCCCCGAGAACATAGTCTACATTTTCATGCCCATCGTCAGTGGCACGGCCATTGGTTTGGACAACACTTGCAAAGCGGTTTATGCATTACAAGAATTTTTTGACAAAGGCAGCAATTCAAATAAAAAAGCCAGCCTCAAGGTGGAGTTATTAGCCTACAAAGAGGCATTAGAAAGCGATATGAGCTTACTTGGAGCAACGTCTCCACTCATGCAACAAAAACAAGAAAGGCTAACTCAAATTGATGCGTATTTAACGCTGCTCGCTTCTGTGGAAAAACATCCGGAACTGAATTGCCTCAATACAGGATTTCCAAGCTATCCAAGACCATTAGAAGGCATGATGCAAGACAGAGCCACATCGAATTTGTACAGCATGGTGTTACACCCAAGTGAGCAAGATGGCTATCTTCGCACAGAAGGAACCAACCCTGTATTTCGTGTGGCGCACAAGAGCGTATCAAGAAACATAGAACACGCCGAATCCAATTTACAAAAAGCCCTTATCAAAGCGTACAGTCCATTAATCTTTACAGTACAGAATGTAAAAGCCGAAGTAAGGCATCAGGTATTAGCCCAATTTAAGGCACAAAATATGCCTTGTTCTGTTGACATCATAGCAAGCCTTCTACAAGAAACGATACAAAGACAAATGCATGTCACTGTTGATTTTAGTAAAACCGCTAAAGGTGAGCCAATCACCCAAGATTTCATAGCCAAGGCCATGCTCTTTGATAAAGAGACATCGCCTGAGGAGTACGTAGATGCCCTATTAGGCTTCTGTGCCAATGATTTGTTCACCACTGTCCCGATATCACCTTTTAAGTACCTAACCAATTTTGAGTCCTGGTCCATAGCCACCCAATTTTTATTAGGTCTGACCAACATCTATGCCGTGGTGCAAGGCAAAACCAGCCAGGACACGAATTTTGGGGAAATTCTGGATAAGCGCCCGGACTTAAGTACTGAATTAGCTCAAATCCTGGCTAAAGCGCAACAAGACAACGCAAACATCGAAGAGGCCTGTTTGTTATGGATTAATAAGCGGACTCACGAATTAAAATTAATGACTGCATTCACCCCTGAGGACCTCAAAACCATCAAACAAAACTTTGCGCAGCAATACGTCCAAATCAAAGACTCACCGCATTTTGATGAATTTTTCGTATTGGACACCGAAAAGGAAGGTGCCTTTGTCATGCATCAGGGGTCTATCTGCACCAGTTTTGCCAAGTTTGTGAGTTCTCCTTTATTGGATGTACCTCAAGAATTAATCCAACCTTTTGAGAAAGTACAGCAGCAAGCAAGCCGCCTGGGCGTCAACATCCCTCATAAAAACACTCTGATGCAAAATGAGGTGGAGATAAATACCTCCACCCTGGATAAGGCGGCATTACAGGCGCTATACGAACAAATAGACAGCTACAACGACCCAAAACTTAAAGAGAAACTTTTTGCTCAACTCAAAACAGAGCGCCCTGATTTCAAACCGCAAATCAACGTCAAGCAATTCTTACAGCATGTGGCCTATGGCCAACAAAATGAGGCCGAAAACCTACTCAAAAAAGATGCGGCACTGGCGCAAGAACTCCTCACCGCCCGAGACATCCCCTTCACCGACTACTCAGGCCGCACCTTTACATGCAGTGCCTACGAGTATGCTTGGTGGGCCAAAGACTCGCATATGCGCTTTATGCTTGAACGCTACATGGATGAGGGCAGCAAAAAAGAACTATTAAAGCGTGTGCAACAGATAGATGAGCCCATAGACACAGGAACACTGTTTAAAGCACCCAGAGGACTTGTCTATACGCAAAAGGGAAAAGAATACCGCAGTGCTCATTTTGATTTAACGCCTTTAAAGAGTGCATTAAGAACGTATATTAAGGCCTACGAGCAAAGTCCCAATACTACCAATGCAGATTGGGAAGCCCTTGACGCAGTCTGAATAAAGGTGGGCTTACCCCAACGAGAGGTACCTGCTCATGTTGCTCAGGAATATTGTCATCCCAAGCGGTCATTTGAAGATGTAGTCAAAAACTTAAGCCTATTGGATGCATCTAATCCAGCCAATCTGGAGCGACAGCTTAAGTTTTATAACTGGAATACCAATTCTTATGATGATTGGTTTCCGTTGGCGGCTTTTGGGGATTCCGGTTTGGGTTCTTCATTTGCGATATTACGCCAGGGGCGGCGTCCGTGCCGGGGCGGTGGCGGGTGCGGGGTATCGCCGCGCGTTGATTTATCGGCTATAGATGCCATCGATGGGGCGAGAACAAAAGACCTTAAACAGTCTCTTGAGCGTCTTGCGGTACCACCAAGCTCACAGGCACCCAACCCTCACGGTAGTTAACCCATAGCAGCTCTATTGCAATACCCGCTATGCGCGTATCATAACAACTATGAATGAATTGGGATAATAAGAATTGAGGGTTCCAGCTTTGACTCGTTCTCACCCACCACCGCAACCACGCGCTCAAATAGCTTCTGATTCGTGGGGTAGAAAACCCATCAATAACCATAAGCCGAACTTGTTCGCGCGCATTTCTAATTGTTCTTGCATGAGGAACAATGCAGATTTGCTCAGGATGGTTCTGGTTTGACGAGGTTAAACTGTTCTTACCCCCCCCCGGTTTGGCCAACTAATAAACACTCATTATCAGCAAATGATTCATTTGCTGCCAAACCATGACTATCCTGTGTGACTTTGGTGCTATCTGAAGCTTGTGTTTTCCAGATAGTTGATGCCTAAAAAATGAAAACCGCCCGCTATGTTGCCAATACGTGTTTTTTTACGGGATAGCTGCAGATGTCTTTCTTTTAAAATCGTCATCATCCGTCTTTTGCAACGTTCTAATTGGCGTTTGCTGTGGCATAAGATAATCAGGTCGTCCTGATACCGTAGATAGGTCACATCCATTGTATCAAATGCATCATCCAGCGGTTTTAAATACAGTGCACTAAGAAATTGGGACAAGGGGCCTCTGAGGGCTATGCCATTATCGGGTTTTTTATATCCCCTGGGTGTTTCAATAGGATTTCTGACAATCTGTTCCAGCATTGCCTGAACTTTGGTATCGGTGTAATAGCGTTTGATGTAGTCAATCAATACATGATGCTGTATGGATTTATAGTACGATTTGATGTCTGCCCGGATAATGTACTTGGGTTTTTCTGTTGCCAGTGGTTCTCGAATTCTTTGTGTCGCTAATTGAACTCCGGTTGGGCCATGCAAGTGATAACAGTTTGGGTTCATCACATAAGGAAATGTAGGTTTTAATTACTGAAGTAATAAATATTGCACTACTCTATCTGCCAAATAAAGCTGGTCGAGCATTTCGTCCTTGAAGTAATATCGCTTGAGAAACCTTGGCGTGTATGTACCCCCAATCAGTGATTGGATGCCTCGGGGCAGCAATTCATTGATTGAGCGGGCTAGAAGATGTACGTCATGGTTAGATGAAGCCATACGTTTTCTTCTGTGAATACTTTTAAAAAGCTTTTGGCCTACATGCAGCATCTGTGCAAAATCCCAACGTTTGTTCATGAGGTCCTTTGTTATTTTTTGTGCCGCTGTATGGGAACAAAGTAGCCTATTGAAGGACAAAGGCAATTCCAGTAACTTGCTGTTTGCAAAAAAGAAACCACAAGGAAAGGGCTATGTCAGTAGAAGATTTTATCATTGCTGTGTATTGTTTGGTAGATGATGTCATGAAAGAGCTATTAAAAGACAAAAATTTGCGGCAAAGGGGTTTTAATCCTGCACTAACAGATAGCGAGATGATCACAATGGAATTGGTTGCTGAGTATCAAAGAATTGATACAGATAAAGGTGCTTGGGAATACTTCTGTAACCATTGGCACGGCCTATTTCCAAATTTAGGTTCACGGGCAAATTTTGCAAGCATGCAGCAAACTTGTGGAACATGAAACAACAAATTCAAATAGCATTAGCAGGACAAGTGGGAGTCTTTAGTGACTCACTGCATATTTCAGATGGTTTCCCCGTACCAGTGTGTCATTTTAGACGAGCGAAATTTAGTCAGGTATTTTCCGGTGAGGCTACTTATGGTTATTGTGCATCTAAGGGGGAAACATACTATGGCTTTAAAGGTAACTTATTGATCAATTCAGAAGGTATCATTACAGGAATTACTCTGTCACAAGCTCATGTTGATGAACGGGAATCATTATGGGATTTAGTCGATGGGATACATGGAATGCTTATTGCGGACAAAGGATTAATCGGTGCTGATTTTCGAAATGAGTTGCGAGAATATTCAGGAATTGATTTACAAACTGCGGTACGTTCTAATATGGAAGAGAAACGAGCGAAAAACTTTATTAAGTGGTTAACATCTACCAGACGTCTTGTCGAAACAGTTATAGGGCAATTAGCAGATCGGTTCCAGATTGAAAAAGTACGAGCTCGTAAGCTTTGGTATTTAACCAATCGCATTGCAAGAAAGGTATTGGCGCATACAGTTTGTGTATGCATTAACAAAAAAATCGGTAACCCCCTCTTCAATTTGAGTTATTGGTCAAATCATAAAAGTTGAGAATGGCGTTAATGTATCATAATATCTTAGTTGCAATTGATGACAGTACATCAATGCAAGCCTTCCATGAAGCCGTTAATCTGAGCAAAGTGCATCAGGCAAAAAAATTCATAAACAATAAATCACACGATCTTCTAACTCAAAAGATGTCTTAAAATCCTGAGAGCACTGAATAAGATTTTTAATCATCCATTCACACTCTTCACTTCATTACTTGCATAGTGCAATTTGAAATTTTGAAGATCAGGGTTTCTTAATTTTAACTCTACTAAACCATCTCCCCATACATATTCTCCTTTGTTACCAAGTGGAATCTTGCCATTGACTCTTTCAGCAAGCCAAACATAATCACGTGCATCTTTCACATAAAATTCATAAAATTGCGGCTCGCAAGGATGAGTTAAGATTTGATCAATCCCTCTCCCAGTCATGACATCACCACATAAAAAAATATGGAATTGGGTAATACTGATAACATGATCATTCATCCTTAATTAATCTGTAAAGTAGTTCATTTTTTCTACTAATAGTCGTCGTAAATTAAAAAGCATGTGGGAATAAACGATGCCTATTTCGTGCTGAGAGTTGATTCTGTTCGCACGTTCTTTATTGCTCAAAATACAATTTTTTGGTTTTAGATTCATCCTGCGACAGTGATGCTTCAAGCTCAGCTTTTCTTTTTTTGCTATCGTCTAAAGTACTTAGCACTCCCAAGCCACTGCTAGATATAATTGGTGTGGTTGTTTTTTTTCTCCAATCAAAAACATCTCTTTTTAGATCCTTTTGTAAATCTTGAGAAATCTCAAATTTGACAAAATGATGAGAAGCTTTTTTACAATGATTTTCAAAGGCTCCGCGACAAAACTGATCTGTTAAATCCATTGTAAGGTACTCTGAAGGCTCATCTTGCAACTGATCAAGCCTTTCTTCATCCATCTTTTTGAACCAATTTTTTAATAACTCTTTATCTCCATCAAATTCTGGTGGATAAAAACCAAACTTATTATAAATGGCAAGTGCTTCTGCTGAGGGGCTAACTGCCATATTTTTCTGACTGCTATTTACGAAAAAATCCATAGCATGGACCATCATTAAATTACCAAGTCCTTTATGACGATATTTCTCACTTACAAATAAACTAAATAACTGAGATATTTTCCCTGGATCTTTAGTTAGTCTTAATTCAATAAAGCCAATGATTTTTCCATTGTCTCGCACAACAAGCATTAAATTACATCTATTGCTCTCATTATGTAACAATTTTCCATTCTTGTGAAATAACTGAATCGTTTCATCATCTAATTTTTCAACATCATTTTCAAAATAAATTTCCGCCATTGCATCTTCGTGCCGGACATAATTTAAAAAGTCAGATAAATCATTTTTATTAGGATAGTCAAGAACATAGGATTCGTTAGGAAGTGTATTAGTCGTACTCTCTACAGCTTGATACATGCATTAATGCCTATTACGGGTCGATAGCTTAATTATAATTACAAATGAACTAATATTCAACAATATGCGCATTTTTAGAAAACAAACAATCCTGAAGAGCGTAAAGCAGGAGCATATCATGAAATGGGGTACACCTTCGTGGCACTCTCCTTCTAACTACTTCATTAGTGACAAATTACTCTTCACCTAAAGGCTGTAAAGCACTTGTTTTATCAAAATGAATCATCCCATCAAATTGATAAGGCAAATGTGTAAAAAAATAATGGCTAAAACGTTCAGTCTCTGGAAGATAAACCACACCTATAGCCCGTTGTAAGCGGGGAATATTTAAATAATGCTCCAATTTTTCGTTACCTAATAAATTCAAGAAAAAATTCTTGTGTCTTAGATGATGAAATAACTCTTCATAACTTCCTGGCATACCCGGCCGTACATGCTTTTTCTCTCCAGGCCTTCCCCAATCGGATGCAGCCATTACGGTTCCTTCATAAGTAGAAAAACCAAGAGAATAAGAATGCTGACCATATTGCTCGCGTACTAATTGCCCCAAATTAAATTCATTACGCTCCCCCATCTCCGTAGCACGTGAATCCCCCAGATGTGAGTTATGCGCCCAAATAATAATTTTAGCCGGTTGATTGAATCGCATTTCCAAATGATCAGCGAGTACATTGAGTGTTTCCATCATATGACTATCCCGAATATTCCATGTAGAAACCCTTCCCTCTAACATGGAGCGGTAATAATTCTCCGCATTTTTTACCAAGCGGGCATTTTGAGTTGCAAAAAAATATTCATCTTCAACTGCGATTCCATCACGATGAAGGTACTCAAAAGCACGATGCTGTAATTCAACTAATTGAGCTACGGCCTCATGAACACAGGCCTTTTTAATTCCGGAATTAATTAGGTAACCATACATTTGCGGATCCTGATTTAAATGATCAAAACAGGCATAGCGCTGTGCAGCGCGTTGTGCAGCTTCAGGATCTATTTTATTTAAAAAATCAATTACTGCTTGCATGGACGAGTTTAAGCTGTATAAATCAAGACCATAAAATCCAATCTTTTGTACTGCAGGTAAATTATCATTGTGTTGACGTAACCAACTCAAGAATGGTGGAAGGGTTGAATTACGCCACATCCAGGTTGGAAACCGCTGAAAACCATCCAAAGCTTGCTCACTGCCAGTCACATTGCCTTCCCCTTGTAAATAACGATGAACACGATGTGCATCAGGCCAATCCCCTTCAATTGCAATAGCCATAAATCCATGCTCTTTAATAAGACGTTGCGATATTTCGATGCGTGTTTGATAAAATTCGTGGGTTCCATGAGTTGCTTCGCCAATCAACACAAATCGAGCATTCCCAATTTGTTTGAGTATTGCATCATAATCTTCATCATGAGGTTTAAATGAAACTATTGTACCGTTGAGTTCATCTATTAGCTTTTGCAAAGCATCCTTATTCATAAAAGCCTCCTTGCTATCCAGCACAATACTGGTCAAACCATTTTTTAGCTAAGTTTGAAACCTCATGTAATTTTCCAGGCTCCTCAAATAAATGAGTTGCTCCAGGAACTATTTCCAATTGTGTTGTACAACTCATTTGCGATATCGCTTGCTGATTGAGTCCAATCACCACTTCATCATCACCGCCCACAATAAGTAAAGTGGGCGTCTTGACCTGAGGCAAATAGTTTCCAGCCAAATCCGGCCTGCCGCCACGTGATACAATCGCATTGACTGAATTAGGCTCCTGTGTCGCAGCTACAAGTGCGGCGCCCCCGCCTGTACTCGACCCAAACAAACCGATTGGAAAATGAAATTCTACAAATTCTTTTGTACACCAATGAATTACATCAATTAGTCGAGAAGCCAATAAATGAATATCAAAACGATATTCACGAGTGACATTATCAATAACATCTTCTTGTGAAGTAAGCAGATCAAAGAGCAATGTTGCATATTTCCCTTCATTCAGGATGCTTGCCACATATTGATTGCGACTACTGAATCGACTGCTTCCACTTCCATGCACGAAAATTACCATTCCTTTCGCTTTTTCAGGTATAAATAAAAAACCGTTGAGATAAACATTTTTACTGGGAATAGAGACGGGATGTTCAATGTCTGGTGTATAGGTATTCATGACATTCCTTTTTTCCTGAGCCTATCATTCTTCCAAGTATAGACTTATTCCTGGAGTTATAGCCAAATCTTGGTCCTATTGCATAATTTAGCAACATGATTTTGGGATAGTTGCATAGTAAAAAAAGAGCCTATATGATTAAATTGCCTTAAAATCATATCAATTTGATGTGGTATAGGTTTACCCACTAAGCTTTAGGCAAGGGCGCAAGTGAATGAGGCGAAGGAGTGTATAGAGATAATATATGACTGAAACCGAGTGAGCTTCAACGCAGTATAAAAATTAGAGGGTACAGCTATATATGAATAACTTAGGGATAAGGAATTACAATGGGCAAAAAAAATCAGCAGACAACTTCAATTGAAGAAAGTAACAATTTTGGTATTCCTAAAGGGTTAGTTGCTCAAAGAAGAGAGGAGTTAATTGCCGCAAAAGAGCGGTCTCGTTTGAGAGCTGCATCTCTTAATACAATTTCTCTTAATGCAACGCCTCTTTATACGATACCTCCTGATACTAATGCTATATCTCATAATCCGATACCCCTTAATACAACACTTATTAACACGGCACCTTCGAGAAAATCATCTCTTACTCATCTTACCAAGATAAGACCAAAAATTGAACACAGAAACCCTTCGAAACGCAAATCAAACTCATTATCGCATGATTTTTTTAAGAAAAACGAGCCAAACGGTGAAGCAACGGATCTAGACTTAAATGGAGACTGGCTCAACACATTGAAGAAAACAATTAGCGGGGCATGGACTACTTACAAAAAATACTATGAACAGGGTATCAATACTCGTCAACCTAATGGATGGTTTAGTTGGTGGCGCCATGGAGATGAGGGACAAAAAAAAGCGGAAACGATTAAAAATAAAGCAGAGGCAAGTGACTATCCTGAGATGATTATGCTACAGATGGATAACTTTTTTGCGGCCCCTTCTACTCGATATGAAAACCACTCTTTTGCCTCTTATTTATTCGAAGAATTCAATCGCCTATTGCAAGGAGATAAATATAAGCCACAAGAAGGAACAACCTATGGGAAAGAGTACTGGTATGTAATTGCGGAACAATTGCGCCTATTAATGGCTAAAGAAGAATGTGAGCAAAGCTCATCTATACCAGAGCTGTGATATATAGTTTAAAAATTCAGGTAATAACTCAGTTCCCCATGTTAGGTTTATTCAAACATTTGGGATTAAAGTCCTGATAGGTCTGAGCATTTACAAAATAAGAGTGCTATTCATGCATAATAGAGATCCCTGGGCTTTAAATCTCCCCATTGATACCTTTTTCTTCGATTGTGACGGGACACTCTCCCTTATTGAGGGCATTAATGAGTTAGCGACAATGAATGGGGTTGCCCAACAAGTGCATCAAATTACTGAACGATGTATGGGACAAACCGGCATGACCCCTAATGATTATCACCAACGTTTGACCTATGTTCAACCTACACGAGAACAAATAGAAGAGCTGGCCGAGCGCTATAAGCGCAATATTGCCCCCGGAGCACAAGAACTCTTTCATTTATTGCATCATTTGAATAAAAAAATCTATATCATTTCAGCTGGGATAAAAATGGCCGTAGTCCCCTTTGCTCAGGATCTAGGAGTTCCCCCAAGTAATGTGCTTGCTGTGGAGATATATTTTGATGAACAAGGTAACTATCAAGAGTTTGATAGACAAAGCAACATGACTCAAGGTAATGGTAAAACAGTGGAAATTGCCTCAATTCTTAAACCAGGTGAACGCTCCTTACTGGTAGGTGATGGAGTAAGCGACTGGGAGGCTCGAGAGATAGTAACACGATTTATTGGTTTTGCTGGTTTAAATCCTAAAGAATGGGTGAAAAACCATTCTGATTTTTATATCACCAATACCAGCTTTTACTCAATAATCCCTTTGGGATTAACTCAGGATGAGTTAAAACAATTGCCCTCACAATATTATGCTTATTATGAGCAAGGACTTAAAGAAATTTATAATTCTGTTGTTTTGATCAAGGGAGATGCCCATGTTCACCATTCAAATTATTGATAATATATCACCTCAGAGCTTGAGCTTGTTTCACCCCGACGTTTATCAATTAGGTCTTAACCCCATCGACCCAGATGTTATTTTGGTGCGCTCGCATAAATTACATAATCATCTGTTTTCAAAAAACTTAAAAGCAGTAGCACGAGTTGGAACGGGTATTGATAATATTCCCATCGATGTGCTTACCAATATGGGTATCCCAGTATTTTATGCACCTGGAGCAAATGCCAATGCAGTAAAAGAGTTGGTGATGGCAGCCATGATAATGGGCTATAGACATCTCGATGAAACCCGCTCTTTCATTACTGAACTGTCAAAAGAAGATAGCCAACTATTTAATCGAGAAATTGAAACGAAAAAAAAGAAATTTGTTGGCCATGAAATTTCAGGTAAAACTTTAGGGGTTATAGGCTTAGGCAATATAGGCGTTAAAGTGGCTAACGCTGGATTAGCCTTAGGAATGAAAGTATTAGGTTTTGATACCAATATGACTCTGACGAATGCTCTTGCATTGATGCCCGGAGTTGAAAAAGTCATTGATATGAATGTATTGCTTGCCCACGCAGATATTATTACGCTGCATATTCCTTTAAATGCAGAAACCAACCATTTAATCAATGAAGAAAATATTACTCTAGTGAAATCCCATACTCTGTTACTGAATTTTTCACGTGAACAAATAGTAAGTGAAACAGCTATTTTACAGCAATTAAATAATCAGCAAATCATGGGTTATATCACAGATTTTCCAACAATTAATTTAGCTGATCACCCTAATGTTTTGAGCTTTCCTCATTTGGGGGCAAGTACTCAGGAAGCAGAGCAGACTGCAGCAGAAATGGTAATTCGCAATATTTGTAATTATCTAGAGCATGGAGTCATTGAGTATTCTGTTAATTTTCCAAATATCTCTCTTTCTACCACTCAAGTTCCTAATTGTTACCGTATACTGGTTATCAATAAAAACACCCCAGGATCCATAGGTAAAATCACACAGAACATATCAAAATTAAAATACAATATCGAACAAATGGAAAATAAATCACGTGGAATAATTGCCGTGAATCTTATTGATATACGCGGTCCTAAAGAGTTGCTGCCCCAGCTTTGTGAGCAATTAAAAGATATCTCCAATTTAATGGCTGTGCGGCTGATTTCGAATCATCAAAAACAATAGAGTACGTTTTTTTTGAAAAATTTTATTTTACGTCGTGGATGAGAACAGAATTCACCAAGGGCACTTCCATCAAAAAAATCTCTTAACGCCACTATAATTTATTGTTTTAAAAGCTAATGGATCTGTTTGAGTTAAAGTTTTGGTTGAGCATTTTTAAAAAGTTGCCAGACTAATAAAATACTTCTTGGCTAAATTTTATGCTTTTGATTGGCACTCTAGTTACTTGCCATCCTCCATCAAAAAACAAATGACACGGTAAATTTGAAAAACTTGTACGACACCATTTCATAGATAAAAATAATAGTAAAGGCTCACATTTTAACTGTGATAGAGTATAGTATGTAAAAATTTTATGCAGCAAAGGATAAGTAGATGTTTGGTCTGAACGACAAAGTAGGAAAATCTTTTTTTAAAAAAGCAAAGCCTGACGAGCTTTTTATTACCAGTCGCTTTTTTACTTTGCAAGGAGAAGGACCTTTTCGTGGCCATCCAGCCTATTTTATTCGTTTGGCCAAATGCAATTTGGCCTGTTCCTTTTGCGATACTTACTTTGATGTCGGTGAATGGAGAAGCTTTAACTCCTTACTCGAAGAAACAGATAGCGTCATTGCAGCGTTTTTTCAGCGTTGTAATCTTCCTACGCCTTCCTGGGCAAAAGGTCTGGCCAAAAAAATGGTTCTCGTAATTACAGGGGGAGAACCTTCATTACAACAAAATTTGTCGGCATTTTTAGAAAAAGCCAAGCCGTATTTCCAATACACCCAAATTGAATCGAATGGTATTACCCTCCTACCCAACCTTCCACAAAACATCACATTGGTAGTAAGCCCTAAATGTCTGGAAAAAGATGGAAAAGCCATTCGTTATTTGAAACCTAATACAAAAATACTTGAACGAGCTGATTGTTTGAAGTTTGTTATGTCAGCTCCCGAGGAAGATCGGTATATCCCTTATAGCGAAATACCCGCATGGGCCCATGAGTGGGCTGAAAAAACAAATAAACAGGTATTTGTGAGTCCTATGAATAGATATCAAAAAGAGCCTCAACGTGTTAGCGCGATCCGTGATAAAGGACGTGATCTTACTTTAGCAGAACGCTCTGAAATCAATGAAGTAGTCAGCTTCTGGGAAGCAGACCTTTTAGATATGGAAAAAAATCAACGTAATCATGAATATGCAGCAGAATATTGCATGAAATATGGATTTATTCTTAACTTACAAATCCATCTGTTTGCAAGCTTGCCATAGAGTTATTTGTCAGAGACAAAGTGGCTTTATGCCTGAAAATTCCTCACAAAATTTAGTCAGGAAAGCAGGTATTCTATATCCTACAGCGAGACCTAAAAGACTGTCATCCCTGCGCAGGAAGGGAGTCATTTAGAACGTAGGGGATAGTCTGTTTTCAAGTAAACAGCTACAAAAACTCCATTAGTCCGAGCTTACCATATCATGACCACAACATGTTGGTGATTTAATTTTTCCGCATCCATTAGGACATTTTGCGACTTGAACATTGCCACTCTCGATTTTAACAACATCACTAATCAGTAGTGCATTGCATTTGCTACATGTTAAGTTTTTCACTCCCATTCCACATTTATGACACTTGTATTCCATTATCTTTTTCTCCTTGTAAGAATTTAATCTGTTTCAACCTGCAATAAAGGTGCTGAAGATGTTGGTTAAATATAAGCACAAATTATGGACTTGTAAATTGCAGTTTATTAAGGGTTTACCTTAGTGCAGTACGCAATACCACAGCAATATGATTTTTTCATCAAATATTTGAATATCATACTCCATTAAAGAGGATGGGTTTCGCAAACACTCCCCTCCATCATAATGAAGTTTTTGGCCAAGTAGACAAGCGCTCATGAATATTTAGACACAAAAATCTTTGTATCAACCAAACAAAAACGAGACTATAGTTTATAGCACCTATTAAGCAGTCTTATAGCTTAATTCGCCTTAATCTAAGTGCATTAATAATTACCGAAACAGAACTTAATGCCATCGCGGTTGCGGCGATAATGGGACTCAGCAATAATCCTATCACTGGATACAACACTCCGGCAGCTAAGGGTACCCCTAACCCGTTATAAATAAAGGCAAAAAATAAATTCTGACGTATGTTGCTCATTGTTGCGCGGGATAGATGATGTGCTTTGACGATGCCGCGCAAATCACCATGCAGTAAAGTAATACCCGCACTCTCAATTGCAACGTCAGTTCCTGTACCCATTGCAATACCGATATCGGCGATTGCCAAAGCAGGGGCATCATTCACCCCATCCCCTGCCATTGCCACAATAAAACCCTTATCTTTCAACTCACTCACTATACGACGCTTATCCTCAGGCATAATTTCAGCAATCACATTTTTTATACCTAAACGACTTGCCACTGACTCTGCAGTTCTTTGACTGTCCCCAGTGAGCATATATACTTCAATCTCATTTTTTTGCAATTCGAGAATGGCATCAGGCGTACTCGATTTAATTGGATCTTCAACTGCCAGGATGCCAATGATTTCATCGTCGACAGCCACAAACATTACAGTTGCTCCCTGAGCTCGTAATTCATCAGCACTCTCGTCGAGTGATGTATTATTTGCCCCATATTCTTTCATTAATTGCCGATTCCCAAGTGCAACTTTTGAACCACTAACCTTACCTATAATACCTTTCCCTGCAATTGCTTTAAAATCCGTTGCTGTAGCAAATGACAGCTGTTTCTCTTTTGCTGCGGTCATGATTGCATTGGCAAGCGGATGCTCGCTCTGCTGTTCCAATGCAGCGGCTAAAGCAAGCAGTTCATCAGCTTCATATTCTTTTTCAGAAATAATTTGAGTTAGTTTTGGATGACCGAGCGTTAGAGTACCTGTTTTATCTACAACGAGTATTTTAACTTTCTCCATGAGTTCCAGTGCTTCGGCATTTTTAACTAGCACTCCATTCTGAGCACCTTTACCAACACCAACCATAATGGACATAGGTGTTGCCAAACCTAATGCACAAGGACAAGCAATAATCAGCACGGATACCGCCGCAAGCAAACCATAACTGAATGAAGGTTGTGGACCTAAGAAAAACCAGGCAATAAACGTCGCTACTGCAATCAAGATCACCGCGGGTACAAACCATCCTGAAACCGTATCGGCTAATCGTTGAATGGGGGCGCGACTTCGTTGTGCTTCACTCACCATTTGTACAATATGTGATAGCATGGTGTCACTACCCACATGCTCAGCTTTCATTATAAAACTGCCATTCTGGTTTATTGTAGCTCCAATCACTTTTGAGCCAGCCACTTTATTTATTGGCATTGATTCCCCAGTAACCATGGACTCATCCACATTACTGCCTCCTTCGAGTACCTCACCATCCACAGGAATTTTTTCGCCCGGACGTACACGAAGCATATCCCCTACCTGGACTTCATCCAGTGTTACGTCTTCTTCATTGCCATCCTGATCAATTCGACGGGCGCTTTCAGGAGCTAAATTCAATAAAGCACGAATAGCCCCGCCCGTTTGCTCTCGTGCTTTTAATTCCAGAACTTGTCCGAGCAAAACCAGAGTAGTGATGACTGCAGCTGCTTCAAAATAAACATTGATTACTCCTTGATTACGGAAAGCAGCAGGAAAGAGTCCAGGAAACAATAGAGCGATGGTACTATAAACCCAGGCGACCCCTATCCCCATAGCAATCAGTGTAAACATATTCAGTTGGCGGGTTTTCAGTGAAAGGAAGCCGCGCTGGAAAAAAGGCAAACCACACCATAAAACTACAGGAGTTGCTAATACAAACTGTATCCAAGCAGAGGTATTGGCCGAAATAAAATGGAACAGATGACCACCCATTTCCAATACAACTACCGGTATACTCAAAATCAATGCCAACCAAAACCGGTATTTCATGCTTTTGTATTCAGGATTTTCTTTTTCTGCGGAAACGGTTTCCGGTTCTAAAGCCATACCACAAATAGGGCAATTTCCTGAACCCGACTGACGAATCTCTGGATGCATAGGACATGTATAGATTCCAGTCGCAGTTCGATGATCATCCGAATGACTAGGAAGCTGTCTATGCATCTGATGATGTTGATGACAGGTATTATCCCCATTCATTGGTTCTGATGGCTTTTTTTTATTCTGTTCGTGATCACAATGCCCATGTTTCATAATTTACTAATCCCTATAGTTTCGTAACGTTACACGACCTGTCTTAGATTGAAATTGAAGGGTAATGGATTCTTTTCAATCCAGATCAACGCAATTAATAAACATATTATATAAAAATTATACTTTTTTTTCGAAGAAAGTCCACTCTTAATTGTCTATAGGATTGGCATGTTATTGAATTAATTCATCAACTGTATACTCATCACTTTCTAGTACCTTAGCAAGCATCTGATTAAATTCATGAGCAATTAAATCCTTGCACTGGGTTGTTACTGGTCCATTAATTGAAATTAAATACTCACCTTCCTGATTTTTTGAAAACAAAACCCATAAAGAGCGACTGTTTACCGGACGATCCTCGCTTCCAAAATGATTGGCATATTGAAATTTAAGATGTGTAACACTCATATCCCGTACTGCTTTACTGAAAAAAGAAGGGGTAATATTCACAAGAACTCTTAATCGCTCTGGCTTTTGCAGAGGTATATTTAATTTAAATAATTTATTAAATGTTCTTTTGAGTGACGTATTGAAACCTAGTGCTTCTGCCCAACTTAAGTACTTGAGATAAAAATCAATAATCACTGAATTAAGCTTGCTCTTTCTAAATTGCTTTGTTAACCAAAGCTTATTCCACCTATAAAACAAATAATGGCTCACTGTGAATCCCGAATCTTTAAACTCACTGTTTTTAATCACATGAGAACATTTTTGAAAAGAAGCTGTTTTTAATTGCTGCTCATCAATGGCCTTAATAAAATCAATGAAAGTATATTGATTATCTAAAGTAATATTGAGTCGTTTGTATTCTGAAAACAAACCGACAATAGAATTATATTGGCTGCCTTCTCTGCCACTATGAATCTGAATAAATGGTATTTTCTTTTGTCGACTGAGTTTGTAAAAAACAAGATGGCATGCAGCAATTAATCCAGTACTTACATTGATATTTTTAGCTCTATGCCATTCAATGAATTGTTCTGCTCGCTGCGAATCAATAGGATAATGAAATAAATATTTTTTTTGTCGCTCTATGGACATAAAGTATTTACGTCCGAGATACAGCATTTTAAAACCTTTATTATAATTCTGCCAAAATTTAATTTTATGTTTTAAATTCGCTGAATAAAGATGATTATTTTTTTTGACAAAGTTAAGAAATGAATCTTTTTCTGGTTCAAGAATCAATTGATTACCTTGAACCAGCGTTTCGTAGAATTTTTTAAATTGGCTTAATATAAGATCACATGAAGGGCCATCAACGATGATATGAGGAATAACCATATGCAATTCGTGCAGATCACTATTTATCTTATAAAGAGATACTCTGATGAGCGGCTGTTGTGTTAATGAAATCTCACTCATCATATTATTTTGAAACTCTTGATTGAGCATCTTCTCTTCGTTATTTAAGGAGAAGTCTTTATAGATTAATTCAAATTGACCTTTTTTCTTCAACACTTGAATTGGTACTTCCTTCTCGAAGCTCAACCAAAAAGCACTATTTTGTTTTACTACTGCATCAAATGCCTGAGCTACATAATCCTTATTCAACTTGCCTTGAATCTGTAACTGCGTTCCAATATTATACGGATATTCCTGTCTGTTGAGCACCCAAAAAACATATTGAAAATCACATAAAGGAACTTCTTCTCCAACTATGTTTATCGCTGCCTGATTTGCAGTTTTATGATCAAAATCAAATAAATTGTGTAATTCATTCGTGATGTTTTTAGCAATCTTGCTAATACTTGGCTCATTAATAAAATATTCTATTGATAAGTTCAGGGTGGGGCTTTGCAATTTATCATGAATGCGATTACGAATTTCTATAGCCATCAGTGAATCCAGGCCCAAAGAGAATAAACCATCATCCAACATAATCTGCTCTACATCATCTAACCCTAAAACATCTACGGCAATTTCACGTAAAACCTGACTCAGTATGGTGATACACTCTTCCTTGGTATGTTGGCGAAGAGAATTTAAAAAGTGCTGATCGGCTGGAAGTGTATGTTTCATAAGTTCCACTAACCATGCCTGTTTCGGTGAATACTTGAAATAAATATCCCAGTTAATAGAGCATACAGCAATTTGCGCCAACTGAACTCTTAACAAAACATCAAGAACATCAATGCTGTCCTTATCTAACAAAGTAAAGCCGCGTTGTTGAATTACCTGGCTCAGATTTGCAGTCATTCCCATTGAATGAAAAGGTCCCCAATTGATTGACAATGCGGGTAGTCCTTCGTGTTGACGCAGATAGGCTAATCCATCCAAAAATCCATTGGCTGCAACATAGTTTGCTTGTCCTCTAGCACCTAATACAGAAGCTGAAGATGAAAATAAAACAAACAGATCCAGTGGAATATTTTTGGTTAACTGATGCAGAATCAATGCACTTTCCATTTTTGCACTTAATACACTTTGCATCTCTTCGTCGTTTAAATTGATCAATAAACCATCTTGCACAATGCCGGCGAGATGAAATACACCTTGGAGCGCCTCGGAACTCTGTTCAATTTCTGTAATAATATGTTCCATTTGCTGATAATTACTGGCATCGGCCTGATAATGTTTAATGAATACGTGTTTTTTCCGAGCGAGATCAATCAGAGCTTTAGTATCCTCAGAGCATTCAGACCTACTCGTAATCACAATATGGTGTACTCCTCGGTGAATAAGGTACTCAATTAATGTTTTTGCCAAACCGCCTGTACCACCAGTGATCAGATAAGTTGCATCACTTTTAAATAACATCTCTTGTTGTGCAAGAGTTGCAGAGAGCTGTGTTTTCTTTAATCTGGGAATATAAATCACATCTCTGATGGCAAATTGATTCTCAACACAGTTGGCAGCAAACAAGTACTTTAAAATCTCTGATAAGGCACTGTGTGTACTCAAATCGATTGTATAGTTATTGGCAAGTTCAAGCTCATTGCTAAAGGTTTTCCAAAAAGCACATGCCATAGTGTGGTAAGGATTTACCTTATCTGAATTCTGAATCGCATATGCATTTTCTGTGACCAATATGAAGCAATTAGGTCGAGACTTAAACATTTTTTGACAACAATGGAATAACTCGTTAAGTTGACCCTGGCTGTATAAAAAAATTATATTTTTATTTTCAATATGTTCCAACTCATCCAGATCGCGTATCAGTCGATAATCCACATCACCCAATACTGTTTTTGCCTTATCCGGTTCATTTGATATCACAAACAACTCAGGCAACTGCTTTTGAGTGAATAAGTTCAACTTGAATGGGATCCAGCGAATTTGATACAGATGTTGGAGATAAGATTCATAAGGTATGAAATGACTTTGAGTCACTCTTCTTAGCTTCAACTTCTCAATTGTACCAATCAACAACCCTGAATTATCATAAAATTTAACATCAAAACACAGTTCACTCTCATGCTCTGAAATTCTTTGAGTTAAATGAACCCATACACTTCGTGGGGCTTCCTGAATTGTAGCCATCCGTGCAAATGTATAAGGTACATAAGTAGAATGTTCAACCTGATTGATTCTAAATAACAAAATACTTTGCATCACACCATCAAGCAAAATAGGAGGATAATAATAGCTAATGCTCTGACTGCTTTTAGTCATTACCTTCGATAGAACGCTGTCGGCATGAATATAACTCTCTTGCAACACTTGGAATTCCGCGCCATAAAATAGAGCCTGTCTTTTAAAATGTTCATAAATTTGTGATAAATCAAATCGACGTATAGAGGTCGATTTTAAATGATCAATATCAATAGATTCAGCTATTGAAGGTGATTGTGAATTAATTTCCATTTCAGAATACAATTGCCAATTATCATCTTGTTTTGCAAAAATATTGATTTTGTATTGCTCTTCATTTTTCGGTTTGACTTGAACCTGAAGCTCTTGACCTTGTTTCGGATAAAACGGCCGTTCAATATGAAATTTTTCAATAGAAAAAGTATTGCGCTTCAATACAAGTTTGGCGACCGCCAAACCTGACTCAATAAATGCTGTTGCAGGAAAAATAACCTTATTAAAAACAAAGTTCTGATTGATATAAGTTAAATTTTCTAAATCCAGCTTATTACTAAATAAAAATTCATTGCCAGGCAGTGAAAACATTTGTCCTAAAAGAGGATGCACAACATCTTCAGGTGTCCGAGTAGAAGTTTTTTTATCAATCCAAAATTCAATGGGATCAAATACATAATGAGGTATATTGACTTTGTTAAATTCAAGACCACTGTTTTTATAGTATAAGCTCCAATCAACCTGTTTTCCTTGCATATAGACTGCCAATACTGACTTAAGCGCGGGATCATTTTGTATCTCAAGTGTATTCATTTTTCCATGAGATAATGCAAACTGCCCTGTTCCTAATAGTTGGGATGCCTCTTGAGCATCGTGAGCAATTAAAGCCAATCTATAAGCATAGTGCTCGCGACAGGTGGCTGCAGTAAAACAAATATCTCCAAAATCATCAGACGCTGTTGCCAAATATTGTTGATAACTTTGAGCTAAATGTTCTAGGGCTGTTTGCGAATTCGCAGAGAGAATCAACAGTTGAATTTTAGAGGGTTTAGTTGGCTTGTGCTCTTCAAGTTTGGGAAACTCTTGTAAAAGAAGATGAGCATTAGTGCCACTAAAGCCAAAGGCATTAATACCGGCACATCTTAATTTGGAGTTGGTGTTCCAATCAATTTTTTGCTCAGCCAGGCGAGTATCTCCCAGATGAATATGGGGATTTAATTTCTTGAAATGAAGCAGCTTATAAATTTTTTTCTTTTGCAAACTGATAACCGTTTTAATGACACTTGCTACTCCAGCAGCACTTTCAAGATGGCCGATGTTGGTTTTGACTGCACCAACATATAAAGGATTATCCTGTGTACGCCCCCTTCCATAGATTTGATTGATTGCATAAACTTCTATCGGGTCACCCAAAGGTGTACCTGTTCCATGTGCTTCAATATAACTAATGTCATTACTGGATAAATCGGTTTGGCTTAAAGCCTTCTGCATCACCTCTTCCTGGCTTTTACCATTGGGGACGGTCAAACCCGCTGATTTCCCATCACTATTTACCGCGGAAGCTTTAATGACTGCTAAAATAGTGTCTTTATCGCGTAGTGCATCGGATAATCTTTTAAGAAAGAGTACGCCGCAGCCTTCTGCTCGCGCATATCCATCTGCTCGCTCATCGAATGTTTTGCAGTAACCATCTGGCGCTAAAGCTTTGGCTTTGCATAAAGTAATATTTGCTTCAGGCAATAACAGTACATTGACACCGCCAGCCAAGGCATAATCAATTTCTCGATTTTTTAAACTTTGACAAGCATAATGAATGGCAACCAGAGAAGAAGAACAGGCAGTATCTACACTAATTGAGGGGCCTTTAAAGTCAAAAGTATATGCTACACGACCAGGAATAAGATTGGACACATTTCCAGTAATCGAATAGATGCTGAGCTCTTCGTTAGAAAAACCGGACTTCTCCAGTTGCGCATAGTATTCATTGGGACCTACACCCGCAAAAACTCCCGTCAAACTACCTCGTAATGACTCAGGCAAATAATTTGCATTCTCTAATGCCTTATAGGAGCACTCTAAAAATATTCGTTGCTGAGGTTCCATCAATTTTGCTTCACGAGGACTAATACCAAAGAAGTTCGCATCGAAACATTTAATATTTTCGATTAATCCAAGCTTATTTATATAAGATTTTCCTGGAGCGTCCATATCAGGATCATAATATTTTCGATTATCCCATCGGTCGCTTGGAATATCCTTTATGCCACTTTTGCCTTCTTCAAGCAGTATTTCAAAAGCAGCAACATTGGGAGCATTAGGAAAAGTACAACTCATACCAATAATAGCAATTGAATCATCAGTCTTTTCTGCAACTGGTTTTGGCGATTGCTTGATAACTAAATGTTTATCCAATTCAGACTCTATATACCGGGCCAGTTTGTTAATTGATGGGTAATCAAAACCTATGGTGGCGGTCACTTTAATCATTGGTGCCAGCTTTTCTTTAAGTTTGGTTGCCATTTCAGTGATCATCAATGAATCAAAACCAAGTTCAAAAAATCCTTCATCTTCATCCAGATCCTCTGCATCGGTTAGTTCAAGGATCTCTTTACAAATAGCGCACACCATATCTTTGCAAGCTTGGAATCGATTCCCTTCGTCAGTATCCAGGTAATCATTAAGCCATGATGACAAATGCTTATCAGCAACTTGTTCTGTTATTGCCAGATCATCTGCTAAATATTTATGAAAAGCAGGTACAGGTTTAGGAACAAAATCGAGCATGAATTTGAGGTATTCCGGTGAAATAATGGCTGCATGGCTTAATTGATCATTGATAAGAATTTTAATAAATGTATGGCCTTGTTCATTACTGACTAAAGATTGTTTCAAACCTTGGTCTTGAGATCTTTTTTTAGCCATCCCAACCTCACCCCAAGGCCCCCACTCAATCGCGGTTCCAACTAAGCCCAAACGTTGACGCTCAGCAATTAAAGCATCTAAGAAACTGTTTGTACCACTGTAAACTGACTCTTTATTACTTCCAAAAACGGAAGAAATCGAAGAATAGACAACAAAGAAATCCAGATCGAAATTTTTACTTAACTCATGCAAATACCAACTGCCTTGGACTTTGGCAGAAAATAAATAATCTACATCCTCGTCTGTATGTTCCAATAATGGGGCTTTAATCGCTGTACCTGCTGCATGAATAATGCCTTTTAACAACCCATCAGCATTCAATTCAAGAAGCAAGTGACGTAATTTTTCTTTGTCAGTAACATCCAAGCTCACAGGGCTAACGGTTCTGCCAGTATAATTATATTGAATTTTTTTAATTGCTTCTTTTACTGCGGGTTTATCCACATTTCTGGAAGTGAGGATAACTTCTCTGGCACCTGCTGAAAGCAAAGCTTGTGCAGTGACTAAACCTAAACCACCGCAACCACCGGTAATTAGATACCGACCTTCACCATATAGAGAGCACCTCCTATCCAACAGTTTGGCTTTCTTCAACCTTGCAATGAAGCGTTTCCCTTTACGATAAGCAACTATATGTTCATAACATTGATCAAAGTTATGCCTGATTTCATCCACGATTTGCCCAGCATAGTCTTCATCTTCCGTTTTTTCCGTATCAATCAAAATGGTATTTAATTGCGGCAGCTCTAAAACCAAAGTTCGGCAAAATCCAATAAGCGGGCTATTACTCAGATTGAGTTCACCTGCAGCAAGTTCAGCGATTGCATTTACAGTAAGCACGATTAATTGCAATTTAATGGCTTTATTATCCAGTTCTTTAACCAGAGCTAATAATTTCTTGAGTGTTTTCTTTTGAAAATCGATGCTGGATTCAATATCTGTTGCTAAAGGGTACTCGAGTCCCATTGCAAAAATAATTCCATCCAGTTGTCCTAATGGATAGCTCTCACTGTCTAAAACAATATCTAATCCCTGAGCACTTAGCCGGGGAGCTAAATGTTGGGCTCCTATGAGTAGCCAATTATTACCCTGCGTTTTGCGATTATTTCGAGTGCAAAGTTGCTGCTGCCATTGCAATTGAAAACACCAATCTTTAGGTAAAGGGACATCTTTGAGTTTATCTTTCGACTCAAACCAATGTTCTTCACGAGCAAACTCATATAAAGGAAGTTTAACTTTTATAAACTGAGTATTGAGCGACTGATAAAAATCGTTCCAATTAATAATAAGTCCCGCTTGATATTCCTCCTGTAATTGCACCAATGATCTAGGTTGTTGCAAAGACATAGGATTATTTTTTTCTTTTTTAATCTGATAGATCGTATATTTATTCTTTTCAATAACTGCAGCGGCTTCTTTTGCTGTATGCGCCTTAATCGTTACTCGAAATAAGAAATGACTTCGGCAGGTTGCGGCGGTATAGCAGATATCTGCAAATTCCTCCAGCGTGTTCGCTAAATACTTTTGATAACTTGTCACAAGTAATTCAAGAGCAGTTTTACTTTTTGCTGAAAGTACTAATAAGGATTCTTGTGGTAATGTGCGTGTTTCTGTTTTTCTTATAGGTGGCGCTTCTTGTAATACGACATGCGCATTGGCCCCACTAAACCCGAATGAACTAACGCCAGCACATCGCAACCCCTCGCCTTTAGACCACTCCATAGTGCTCAAAGGAATAACTGTATTTTTTAACTCGATCGCAGGATTTAATTTTTTGAAATTAAGATGCTTAAATAATTGATGTGTTTGTAAGCTTAAAACGGCTTTAATTAAACCCGATACCCCCGAAGCACTTTCGGAATGGCCTATATTCGTTTTTACCGAGCTGATATACAGGGGCTTCTCTGCACTGTGATATTCACTAAAAATTTTAGTCAGCGTATTTACTTCGATTGGGTCAGCTAGTGGTGTGCCTGTGCCATGTGCTTCGATGTAATCAATATCCTCGGGCAATAATTTTGCTTTGGCAAGTGCGCTGCGAATTACTTCCTCTTGAGCAATACCATTAGGAACAGTAAAACCACCGCTTTTACCGTCACTATTAATTGAAGTGCCTTTGATTACCGCAAGAATCGTATCATTGTCTTTTAAAGCAGTACTTAACCGTTTTAAAACAACAACACCACATCCCTCGCTTCGTGCATAACCGTCAGCATCTTCACTAAATGTCTTACAGCGACTTTCGGGGGATAACATTCTGGCTTTTGAAAGTGTGATATTAGAATCTGGGGCCAACAAGATATTCACTCCCCCAGCGAGTGCCATATCACAATCGCCATTTTGCAAACTCAAACACGCATCATGAATAGCGGTCATCGATGAAGAACATGCTGTATCAATTGCTTGTATTGGTCCATGGAAATCAAATGCATAAGCCACTCGGCCAGGTATCGCATTTAGCACATTTCCCGTTGCAAAATAAATATTGAGATCATCTAAACTTACGCCAAGACCCGCTAATAATCGCGGATACTCATTCGTTCCGCAACCTACAAAAACCCCGGTTTTACTGTCTTTAATCGAAGTCAGAGGCAGATTTGCATCTTCCAGGGCGTGATAGCTTGTCTCCAGAAACACCCGTAATTGCGGCGACATGAGCTTGGCCTCACGGGGACTAATATTAAAAAAATCTGCATCAAAATTTTTTATATTTTCAATTAATCCAAGTTGTTTGATATAGAGTCGTCCCAAAGCATTCACATCAGGATCATAAAATTTCTCATTATCCCATCGCTCTAAAGGAATATCAGCCATACCGCTTTCGCCGCACTCCAATAAGGATAAAAACTCATTGATATTCTCTGCTTTGGGAAAACGACAACTCATTCCAATGATTGCAATGGGTTCATTGTTGAGTACATTGACTGTAGGTTGTCGATAAACCGGTTCTGGCATTTGGATTTGCTGTAGATGTCTGGCCAACTTGTCCAAAGTTAGAAAAGTGGGAATTGTCATTTTATAGGAAAACACTTTATAAATTCCCTGCTCAAGCTCAGCTAATGACTCTTGGTTGAACCCTAAGGAACCAAGATCTTGATGCTCCGTAATCTGTTTATTTTTTAAAAGAGATTTTATTTGCACGACTAGCTTTTCTTTGATTGCTTCTACTTGTTGCTCTTTTGTTTGTTGGCATAAAGTATCCAAAAAATTCTTCTTTCTGGCTTCATGCCAATAAGGCTTCCTATCAAAATAATAAAATGGTAAATCTGCTTGATTAAATGAAATACTGCTTGGGTCTATTTTGATATTAAATCCTGTCATATACACTTCATAAATCTGATGTGCATCAGCAGTTATTTTTTTTATCTCTTTTTTTACCGCGATTTTTTGCAACTCATATTCTTTAGACTCAATTTTTTTGATCAATGTTTCTTTATCTTGGGCCAAGATAGCACAGCGATATTTGTAATGATCACGACAATTGATAAGCGTATAACAGATATCATGCAAACTCGCAGAAGTTTCTCGAAGGTATAATACATAATTTGCCAACATTTGCCTTAATGAATACTCGCTATTGGCTGAAACGACAAAACATTTTTCTTGATGATCATTTAACGTTACTGGCATTAAGGTACTATTATCTGGTTCTTCAATAATGGCACTTACATTGGTACCGCTAAAGCCAAAATTAGATATTTGCACATATCTCTTTTTATCTTTGTGCTTTTTAAAAGTAACCGCTTGCACCGGAAAAAGTGCGGGAATACTTTCAGGATTTATGGATTTGTTCGGCTTGACATAATGCAAATTCGGGGGAATTGCTTCATGTTTCAAGGCACCAATTGCTTTAATTAGTGATGCAACTCCTGATGATGCGATACTATGTCCTATATTACTTTTTACTGCGCCGATAATTAGTGGTTTCTCTTGAGTATGATGGCCTTTGTGTATGTGTTGAATTGCATTAAATTCAACCGAATCACCAACAATCGTACCTGTCCCATGTGCTTCGATATAGTCAATATCACTAGGAGTTAAATGAGCTTTTGCCAGTACTTCCTGATGCATTGCAATTTGTGCTCTAATATTTGGAGCAACCAAAACAGTTCCATCATCCCCATCCTGATTCATGACAATACTTTTGAGCACCGCATGGATCATGTCTCGATCTTTTATGGCATCGCTTAAGCGTTTTACAATAACAACACCACAACCTTCACTACGAACAAAACCATCGGCATTCATATCAAAACTGCTGCATTGATCCTGAGCAGATAACATATTTGCTTTAGTTAAACCGATAAAGTTTTCAGGACAAAGATTAAGATGAACTCCACCGACAATTGCCATAGAACATTGCTTCGTTCTTAACGAAGTTGCCGCAAGATAAAGCGCAGCCAATGAAGAAGAACAGGCTGTATCCACAGCCATGCATGGTCCTTTTAAACTGAGGAAGTGTGAAAGTCTTCCTGCTGCGGCGCTACTGGCTGCGCCAATTTGGGTATATGCATTAAATTCAATATGGTCTTTATAATTGAGTTGACTGTAATCTTGGGCTGAAGTGCCATAGAATACCCCAGTATTTGAATCATTTAATGAGTTCAATGTGATATTGGCATGATTTAATGCACGAACTGCTACCTCTAAAAAAAGACGATGTTGCGGATCCATTTGTTTGGCTTCAACTGCAGAGATTTTAAAAAAGGAGGCATCGAATAATTGAGGATTATTTAAAAATCCCCCCTTACGACCAATTACTTTATCGGCTTTTTCGCGATCAGGATCGAAATATTCATCAACATCCCAGCGATTTTTGGGCACTTCCCTAATAGGCGAATGTCCTTTAAGCAACATCGCATAAAATGCCTCAGCATCCTCTACATCTGAATCAATTCCAGGAAACTGGCAACTCATTCCAATGATTGCAAGAGGCTCATTAAGAATCTCTC
This sequence comes from Legionella tucsonensis, assembly GCF_001468035.1. Classification (GTDB taxonomy): domain Bacteria; phylum Pseudomonadota; class Gammaproteobacteria; order Legionellales; family Legionellaceae; genus Legionella; species Legionella tucsonensis. Next base: position 548,638 of record NZ_LNZA01000001.1, on the reverse strand, counting down.
TTAAATTATTTTCCTGGTTTTTTTTCACCACTTAAAATACTCCTATACCACCAGAAGCAGTACACAAAGAAAAATAAAAATAACAATAATAAGGACTTATAACAAGACACTAAATTTTTTCATGATAGGGCAAACACATTTTATTAGACTTCTTCGAAAACTCGCTACAGAGCGAGAAATGCGAGGGGTAACGGAGCTCAGAACTGGGTATACACAAAGATTCGAACACCGTATCGACGAAGCAGTTCTCCTCTGGAGTGAAGTTCCCGAAGAAGTCTATTGATTGCTGTATATCAATTTCTTTTATATGCTTATTTAACATATCCCCACTATATTTATTTTATATGAAAAAAATAAGATCATGGCTCAAAACATTATTTACAAAGCGCCGCGAAATAGAGCACTATGACGCTCATACTTATTTAATAGCACAAAAAGATCCAATAGGACAAAAAAATACAGAATATACGATCAATTTTTATGAAAATTATTTTTCCTTAATTGCAGCGGGTGCGCGACTTAAGTTAGTAGAGGCAATGTTTAATCTCAATCTATTTTCTTTATTTGAAAATAAGAAATTTGTTTTAGAGCAAGAAATCATTGAAAAATTGGGATTAATGCCAATCAGAGCTCAAAAATGGCTGCATCTTCTCAGTTGTGAATATTTTTTAATAAAAGATAAGGTAAACGGAGAGACAGCTTATAAATTAACTGATGAATTTAACCAACTGATCCGCAGTGAAAGATGGTGGAATATGCAATTCTTTTTTAATAGCTGGAATGTGGCTGCTGAAGAAAATCTAACTGACGTATTACGCTATGGGAAGGTCAAAACAAGCGTTTCTTGGCCTCCCAAAAAAGATACAGAGGTCATTTGGTTGGAAGATTGGATGATGAATACAGCGGAGCAACCCATTCGTTGTATCTTAGAACACATCGATTTTAAAAAAGTCAAAGCCCTTTTAGATGTAGGTGGCGGAGATGGCACTATGGCATGTGCTTTTGTTACGGAGCATCCTCATCTAAAAGCCGCGGTTTATAACTTGCCTAAATCGGCTCAAATAGCAAGAAAAACTATTGCTGAAAAGAAAATAGAAGATCGAGTCACTGTCATTGAAGGTGATTTTATTAAAGAAGATATCTTTCCCACAGGGTTTGACTTAATTTTATTTACACGAGTTCTATTTGACTGGAATGAGCAGGTTGATAGAAAACTATTAAAAATGGCATATAAGGCTTTACCCAAAAATGGACTTGTTGGCATTTGTGAATTTTATAAAGAAGAGAATAACGATCGATGTCTTTCTGCGGAATACCGTTATCTTTTTCATGATGATTTTACCCCACACGTGATGAAAACTGCGGCAGATTATCGCCGTATCTTAAAAGAAATCGGTTTTACCATTATCCAGCCTAATTTTAAAGAAAAACCAGTTTTCTCTTATTGTTCACTCATATTGGCTCAAAAATAAATTATAACCAAATTATTAATGTAGCCTGGGTGAAGTGTAGCGGAACCCGGGATCTGGGACAAATTCTTCCCGCTTTCATCCAGACTACATTGTATTTTTTACTAATTGGCAAAATACATTCATCATCGCAATTTGCTCGACATTCGTAGGAATAGTTTCAAGCAAGAAAGGGGAATAAACAACAATTGCCAGACACTGAGCTCGTGAAACCGCAACGTTTATTCTGTTTTTATCAAAAAGAAAGTTAAGCCCTCGAGGAGATTCATCTGCATTGCTCGCACACATGCTCAAAAAAACAATGGGCGCTTCCTGTCCTTGAAATTTATCAACGCTTCCTACTTTAGCCTGTTCACCAAGTGCAATCTTCAATTTATTCACCTGATGATTGTATGGGGCAACAAAAAGGATGTCATCCCAACTGATTGCTTTATGCGAACCATTTTTTGCCTTAAAAGTCCTACCTAAAAGCTTCCTGGCTAATAATACAATTTGTTCTACTTCCTCATCGCTGGATTGCGTATTTCCCTCATGCATGACGGGTATAGATATAATTCCGGCTTCTTTATTCAGCACACCTTGATATCCCTTTGGAATGCTTATTACTTGATGTGCATTTTCAGGAGCAGTTTCCAGCTTTCCCTCATAAATCGCATCACTAATCAATTGATTTACCGCAGGATGCATTCTATAGGTAGTACCTAGAAAAACCCCCATAGAATCTGGAATTGTTGGTGTTGTGTGTAACAAGTATTCTAAGATAGATAAACCACTTTCTTCTGGATGGCTTCCTTGGGAGGGTTGACCCAACTGCATTTGATCACCCATGAGTATAATATTGCGGGTTGAACGACTCATGGCAATTAAGTTTGCAACACTGACTTGTCCTGCCTCATCAATAAAAAGATAATCAAAAGCACCAGCGAGTTCTTCTCTGGCAAATCCCCAAGCAGTAGCTCCTACAACACATCCCGGTTGAATAAAATCAACAATTTTTTTGTTTTCCAAAACTGTAATATTTAAAGCTTCAATTTCTCCATCTGTATTACGAGTGCATGCAAAATGTCCCTTAATTCCTTCCTTATGGCAATAGGCAACTGTACTCAGCAATAAGTTATTGATTGCTTTATGACTATTGGACGAGATACCTATTTTTTTTCCTCTCTGAATGAGCTCTGCAATTAAATGCTTTCCAGTGTAGGTTTTACCTGCACCGGGAGGACCTTGAAGAGTAAGATAACTATTATTTAAATTTAAAACAGCGCGAATAATTTCGGTTAATCGTTCTTCAGGATGATGACTTTGTGCAATCGCTAATCCTTGGGGATGATCTTTAATTCGCGGAGATGATTTGTTCAGAAAATCCAATATCGCAGTATGTTCAAGCACGCCTTGCTCAAATAATGCAGCCTGTTTTGCAATCGCATCAGGAATCGAATGAGGATCTACATATTCATTAGGAATTAAAGTAATTGGATCAGCCAATTCATTTTTCATTTGCAAAACAATAATCCCATGCTCCAAATCGCTGTCTTCTTCATAATAATTTGCTGTAACCGGCTTACCGTCTTCTGTTTCATTATCTAAAATGAAATATTGCTTGGCAGCCCCTTTAAACTCCTGTTCCGGATCGAAAAAATACTCATAGGCCATATTGCGTGATTTTGGCGAGGGTTTATAGGGTGGTTTAGCGGTTCGTCGGCAATAGGCCAAACAATCAATATCATCGAGTAGATCTTCTCCAGTTAGCCCCAAGCGCTCAAACATACGCCAAAACACGGGTTTCGCTTCACGTCGATGAAATTCTATAGACCATGCAAAAATCAAATGTATTTTGGCTAACTCTGTGTTTCCCTCAGATTTTAAACGTTCTGCTTGTGCCAATAATCGATCACGTAACTGAATACGCTCACCTAATCCTTCCTTAATCTCAAGTTCAACACGCTCTGTTTTACCTAAGTAATATATACCTTGTTCCTTTTGCCGCACTCTAAGCCAATCCACCAGCTCCTGAGTGGAATTACAATCATCCATATTATAAGCGCGGATGTCATTTAATATTTTGGACGTGTGCCAACTTGCTCCATCTGGATTTTCTCTCCAGTGTTCATAAACAACGACTGAGTCGCCTCCAGACCCCACTTCAGTATCTCGTTTCCCTCGATATAAATGCTCTATATTTTTGATGGAATAGCGTGGCTCGCCAATAATTAGAGATGTTTTAACAATTTTATATAAATCAACAAAAACTTCATTACGTAAGAGCTGATCAACTTCATCCTCACAAACACCATACCGTCCCATTAATTTGCGGCAAGCAGAAATTTCATAATTGGCATAATGATAAATATGCATTTTCGGATCTTCTTGCCAACGCTGATAAACCCACTTCACAAAAGCTTGAAAGCTCTCTTTTTCCTGCGCCGAATTATGAGCCCAAAAATCTTTATACTGGCGCTGGCCTTTTTCATCAAAATAAGCAATACCCCAAAGATATTCCAGCCCCCCTTCCTCAAGAGGAAAACCTTCAATATCAAAAAATATATCTAGCGATGATGGAGGAGGCAACAGCGCCAAACCTTGCTTTTGTCCCGGGACATGAGGGAGCACTTGATATAAGGGAACATCCTTACCGCTACTTTTCTTTTGGATTTTAGCTTGTGTTTGCAAACGTGCAAAACGTTCCGGTTTAATCCCTTTAACCCAGGAACAGTTTGCATGAGCCAATGCAGTCATGGTTTTAATTCCTGCTTGATGCAGTTTTTTAATTTGTCCGGAGGTAATGGTTGCAACCTGGCTCAAATGATCTTCTTTAGCCAATAACTCTTCAGCATAAGTACTCCATCTTCCCCAATTTTTAGATGCAGCGGGATCAGGACAGGCATTAGGATCAAAATTTTGATGTGCCACTAAAAACTGTTGTTTCAGATTTTGATAAAAATAAAAATAATCTGCAGTACGAAAGCGCCGATGCTCCTTATTGCCTAAAACTATCGTGATATATTCTGTTCTACTGCCCTGCATTGCTTCAAGCATTTCCGCATAGCAGCATAATTGCAGCAGAAAACCCGGTTTTACAGATCGGGCAAGCTTGGTATCCCAAACTTCATAGCAATAATCACCCAATCGACTTTTACCTGTTTTCTTTATTAGAAAATCAGCGTATCCCTGAAATGGAGGCAATTGCAAATGCGCCTGATAAATCACATCTACTCCATCATTCATAGCAGTTAGGGTTGCATCATAAGAATTGGGCTGTCGATGCAAATTGGCAACAGATAATCCTTGCTCTGCAAATAATGCCAAAAGTTCCAATTCGTGCTGGTTTCCCAAATGTTGCAATACATCAATTAATTCATCTTTTTCATCGGGTTCAGGCAATAAATCAGGGCGCACCACTGCAAGATGTTCTATCCAAGATACAAAAGGACTCTCCATAAATTGGGTAAGATCGGATGGCGAGAAAATTAATTGGCCGGATTTGATGTACATTTCACACAGATTTAATATTGGCTTCATCTAAAAGTATATCAAAACATTTGTTCTATGAAATAGATTAGCCTCTCTGATCCCAAGCCTACATGCAATGACAAATAATAAATTGAAATTAATATAAATTTTATTCATAATGCCAATTTTATTTATTAACTGGATACTAATAATGAAATTTGAAAGAATTGAAGCTTTTCTTAATAAGGCAGGGTTCATGTTTATAAATCAAGGAACAGGAGTTGGAGTAGTAGAAGGACGTCCTTCTTATCTATACCAAAAGAATATTACAGGAAGCAGATCGCAAATGATTCAGTTAGCTGTTTCAAGAGGAAATAAAGATGACATACACCTAATCTTTAGTAAAAACGTGCCTAAACAAGTTCGTGACTCACTATATAAGATTATCAATGAGAATACATTAGACAGCGAAAATGCAGTAAACATCAGCCTTTAAATACTTGGTTAAAATGAACTCCAGCAACGAGCCAGATGAAATAAAATCAAAAAATTTGCAAACAGACCTTATCCTTTAATACAAACAATGGGTGCTAGCCTTGCTACTTTTTGGCTTAAACCGGATGCTTGCGCGGCATCCACAACGAAATCGACATTCTTATACGCCTCAGGAGCTTCTTCTGCCACACCACGGTAGGAACTGCTGCGAATGAGAATCCCTTGTTGCGCCAGTTGCTTAATGATGTCACTACCACGCCATTTCTTGGTTGCTTGATGTCGGCTCATCGCACGTCCAGCACCATGACAGGCAGAGCCAAATGATTTATTTTCAGCACTCGCGGTACCTACCAGAATATAAGAAGCTGTTCCCATACTGCCGCCAATAATTACAGGTTGACCTACCTGTCTAAAATCTTTTGTTAATTGAGGGTGACCTGGGCCAAAAGCTCGTGTTGCACCTTTACGATGCACAAATAAACGCATTGTCTTACCATCTACCTGATGCGTTTCTTCTTTGCAGGTATTATGGGATACATCATAAATGAGTTTTATTTGGGTTCCTGGCATTTCACTCTGAAAAACTTCACGCATAAAATGGGTAATGATTTCACGATTTGCCAGAGCGCAATTTATTCCTGAGCGCATGGCACCTAAATAGCTTTCGCCCATTGGCGAACAAATAGGCGCACAAGCTAATTCACGGTCAACAAGTTGGATACCATGCTGCTGAGCATAAATTAACATGGAGCGCAAAAAATCAGTTCCTATTTGATGGCCTAAACCACGCGAACCGCAATGGATACTCACAACCACGTCGCCCTGTGCTAAACCAAATGTGGCAGCGGTTTTTTCACAATATATCTGGAGTACTTCTTGAATTTCCAAGTAATGATTACCTGAACCTAAAGTACCCATTTCATTTTTTTGTCGTTTTTTTGCATGTTCTGAAACATGCTCGGGTAATGCCCCTTCTACACGACCATTATCTTCAATTCGCTCCAAATCTTCCCGCTCACCATATCCTTGTTTTACAGCCCAGACAGCGCCGCTACGCAGCATATCATCCATTTGCTTCATGGTAAGGTTAATACGACTTTTGCTGCCTACGCCTGCTGGAATATGAGTAAACAGAGCATCCGCAAGTTGTTCCTTATAAGGTTCAATTTCTTCACGTTTAAGCCCTGTTGATAACAATCTTACTCCACATGAAATATCAAAACCAACACCGCCTGCTGAGACAACTCCTTCATTGTCAGGATCAAACGCCGCAACACCTCCGATAGGGAACCCATATCCCCAATGCGCATCAGGCATGGCAAACGAGCCCTGAACAATACCAGGTAAAGTTGCCACATTAGTGATTTGCTCATAGACTTTCATATCCATATTGAGTATTAATTCCTCTGAAGCAAAGAGTACCCCAGGTACGCGCATCTTCCCATGCTTGGGGATTTGCCATTCAAAATCACTCATTTTTTCTAAGCGGTTCAAGTCCATTGATTTTCTGCCTTCTCTCCTATGAGTTTATTATACATCAACCACGCATTGTGCGATCCAAATGCCATTGCCTTGATAAACTTTTAATTCGGTAAACGTAGCACCTTTGATCTCTACTGCCGGTTGATGCCGTTTGATATCCACTTGCTCTCCTGCAATTAGAGCAGTTAACCTCTTCTCCTTTATGGAAACTTCGAACTGGCTAAAAAGCATATTATAAATTGCCATGTTATAAATAATGGCATTTAACCAATCGACAAATAAAATCTCCTGATTCGGTGCCTCGCACGTTATATGAAGCGTCTTACAGGGTTGGATTGATTGCGAATTGGTAATCACATTGGTCAGAGCCAATGCCCCCATTGCAAAGGCCTCAGCTAAATTAAGTCCATACCCTCTTACCCCTATATCTGATTCATGAGAGAAATGCTCCCATTTTTTTTCTGCACTCATTACAGTCCTATTTTTTTACTTGAATAGCCATTTTTTTGACGTTATCACTCTAATGACTCATTAAAATGATGATATCTACCGCTTAGCATATACAGCGATAGAGAGAATAACCATTCCCATACCTATAGTTTGTCCTAACGTTAAACGTTCGCCAAGCAACATCCATGCTATGAGTACTGTAGCTAATGGCATCACAGCGGTTGATAATGAAGCCATTACACCATCCACTTTTTGACATCCAGAATTCCAAAAAACATAAAAAAGACCCGAGCTCAAACCTAAAATGATCAAAATAAGCCAATCTAAAGGCGAGGTGGTTAAACCTTTCCAGGCGCTAAAGATCAGGCTAAGTAGTAATAATAAAATAGCATTAATCGCATTGAGTAAAGAAGAAATGAGAAATACTGGAAGCGAATTTGTATGCATTTTACTTAAAATATAATAAGTTGCTTCGGGTAAAAGGGAAATTAAAACAAGCACATCCCCCCAAAATGAATGGCTCACTTGTGAGCCGCCGAGCCTATCGCATGCGATAACAATTAATCCCAGCGTAGCAAAACCCACACAAATGGCTTTTTTGCCTGAAATTTTTTCACCAAGAATAATCCAGGACATCATCGCGATGATTGCAGGTAAAGCACTGGTAATAATGCCAGCTACATTAGCATCAGTGTAATTTAATCCCCATAAAATAAGGAAATTAAACAACACTCCTGCAGAGATTGCCTGAGCACCAATAAAAAGCCAATCTTTTTGCTTTAGTTGTGAAAAATAATAACTAACCGATTTGCTTTTGGCAGGTGTGAGCCAATGTAAGGGTAATAAAATGAGGGCAGCCAAAGTAAACCGAAGCGTTAATAGAAACAGGACAGGAATTGAGGAAAGCACATACTTGGAAAAAACAATATTCACTCCTACCATAATTTGCGCGAGGATAAGAAAAAGCATGCCATGCAGAAAATAAGTGTTGGATTTTTTCATTATAAATCACTTCTCTAAATCGAAAAACGAATCAGTAGTGTATCAATTTTAAAATCAGTATCAGTTATCTATTTCACGTATTTTATTTGCTGATAACGCTTTTGCTCTCCATTGAGAAGGCGACTCACCAAATACTTTGCTAAATCGTCGACTAAATGCAGGTAAATTTTCATAACCCACTGCAAAAGCTATAGCTTCAATTGAACGATTTTTTGAAGACAGCAGTTGCTTAGCCCTGTGTAATTTTTTAAATCGCCAATACTCGGCCATGCTACACCCCAAAGCGTGTTTGAATCGACGTTGTAATTGACTTACGCTCAAATGACAGTGTTGTGCAACTTTACTTACATCTACAGCACCCGCAAAATACAAATCAATCCAGTTTTTTGCCTTAATTGCTATTGGATCCAACTCCGGCGAAAAAGATTTTGCAGCAAAATGAATAATTAATTGATTAATTAAAGAATCAGTGAAGAGATCTCCTTCTTTAGCTGCTAGATAATGATGTGTAAAATGTAAAAGTTTTTTAACGCTCGCCGTTAAATTAAAAGCATGTGATCTGCGATCTTCAACTAGATGATTTTGGGCGGTCATATCAATCACTAAAAAAAGATTTTCCTGACTTCCTGCAAAACAATGACGTTCATTAGATGCAATAAATACACCTACATGCTTATCAACAACACCCGAATAAAGACCTGATTCTAATTCCATGGAGCCTGCGAGAGGTAAAACCAATTGCGCAAAGTCATGAACATGACTGCAACTTTCGGTATGATAAGAACGAAGATCGATACGATTAGGAATCAATTTAACTACTCGCTCGGAAAACAATAGAAATAATCTAATTATACCACATGGAGTGAAGCATATTGCAGTTGGTTTCTCTCCTCTTTAATTTTGAAAAAACCTTTACAATTGATTAAAATAATCACATAATGGTCAATTATTTTTGTTCAAGGGAATTTTAAAGCAAACTATCCATTTAATCCTATTTTTGGAGGCCACTGTGCAAAAAAAAATTGATGTAACCAATCAACCTGTGTTTTCTTTAGATGCTTTATTTGCAGAGGAAGCAGAAGCTGCAGATATTCCCCAAGTCAGCTCCACAGCTGCCTCTGCCATGAAAATATTAATGCTACGCAATCAACAAAGTTATATCAATGAAATCAATAAATTGGCGGATATATGTGCTCAGTTACTAAAGCAAGGAACTTCTGTTGACTCAGTAGTACAAGCGATCAAATCGGGTATAGCCGATTCATATCAACAAACACTGGATAAAGTAACCAGTGAAATCGGACTAGGGCAATTTCAATTGAATCATACTAATCCTCAAACAGTTGCTGGACAGAGTTTGGAAAAACACGTTAAATCCATGAGACGCTATAAAGAAACCCCTTTAATCGACATTATGGAAGCCATTACTACGGATACCTTGGTGCAAGCAAGTGCAAAATTTGATGCTGATCTTGGGGATATCGACTTTTTAAACTTTAAATCTCGGCTTGTAACGTTATAAAGCGTTCAATTGTCTATCCTGAGTGTAACATCCGCGTAACCCAGGTTATACAGCGCTGAAAAACCAGGCCAGCTCTACTCCGACGTCCCGCAGGCTTGTCCGGGATCCAAAAGATCTGCACTAAAACACAGGATCCCAAAGAGTTTTATAATGCTTCGCTAGAAAATAGATAGGATTTTATAACTTTCTTGCCTTTCTTGTTATCCCTATTTTAGGCATAACCATTTTGTACGTTTTAGTTCGTATTTTTTGGATAAATGTGTGAAGCCTTAGATAATGCCCCATAGTTTTAGCTATGAGGCTATTTAGAACTATTTGGCTTGTTCAACTTTTATTGATCGCACACCTGATTTGGATTCTATTTTTTTAGGTAAATCAACCCAAAGCATTCCTTTTTTAAATGTTGCTTTTGCTTTAGCGAGATCAACGGTTGAAGGTAAAGAAATAGAACGTTCATATTTTCCATAGCTAATTTCTCGAGAAATAAATTTTTTACCTTCATTTTTTTTTGCACTGGACTTTTCACCACGAATAGTGAGTACATTGTCAGCTATAGACACTTTAACATCTTTTTCATCCATGCCAGGCATTTCTAACTGAACACAAAAATGCTCTTTATCCTCAACAACATCCATTGAAGGAGAAAGATCCAGCTTTTCAAATTGCCCTAAATTGAATTTAGATGTAGGTAAAAACTCATTAAAGTCTCTAAATAATCTATCTACTTCATTTTGCAGACTTAAAAAAGGATTTTGCGAACGATTAATTTGAATGAAAGATCCTTTAGAAGGAGATCCTTTCTTAAATTGAGTTACTTTGCTCATAATACACCTCCATATAATACTATGGGTATCTATAAATTTTGGTATATAAAAAGCCACTTTGTCAAATGAACGCATCTCATGGAAAAAGATAATATGAAGAGTGTCTACCTAAATCCACGCACCTATCGGACAAGCGGGTTTCGATAATGTAACCAGAGTAATAGAAAAGCAATCGCGGGTATTAGAATATCAGTCCAAAATACGGTACCCGCATTGCCTGGTTCGAAATTATGGGTAGCGATCATTTGGTAAAGATGAACGCCCGCAGCCCCCCACAAAAACATGGCAGGAACGATAATCGTTGCCGCACGAAAAGCAATTTTGCTTCTAAAACTAATTATCCCATTCACAGCAACTCCCAAACTTGCAAATCCAACCTCCATTTGAAACGGGCTTTGTGGCCAGCCTATAAATTGTGCTGTAAAATCACCGAAGAAGACATGCATTACAAAATTAAATAAATAGGCCACACCAATATTAAATAATAAAAACCAGGAAAATAGAATTTCAATAATCTTGGCTTTTTTTATCGGTCTTGAGCGCACCAACCATTCTATAAAAGAAAACAATAATCCTAAAATAAAGCAGGTCAATGTAAAATTACGAATTGCCAAAATAATTATGTTGGCCATAATCCATTCCATAGGTAAGAATCTGTTTTGTATATCAAATTACCTGAAAAAAATAGCAAATACAATGCATGATAATACAGCAAAGACTGAATCAATTAAAAGCTGCAATCTGGAACATACTAAAAAGCTACACGGTTGGGTTTAGTTTATTTTTTTCCTCGTTGATGAAATATAAAGTATAAACCTGGTAAAACCAGCAATGTTAAAAAAGTAGAAGAAATAATTCCACCAATAACTACAGTGGCTAAAGGTCTTTGCACCTCTGAACCAGTGCCTGTTGCCAATGCCATAGGCACAAACCCCAAAGAAGCAACCAATGCGGTCATCAGCACGGGTCTAAGTCTTGCCAAAGAACCGTGTAATACTGCATCTTTTAAATAGAATTTTTTCTGCTCGTATAACTTATTGATAAAGGTAATCATCACCAGACCATTTAAAACCGCCACCCCCGATAAAGCAATGAACCCCACCCCTGCAGAAATGGACAATGGAATACCGCGCAGGTACAAAGCAAATACGCCGCCAGTTAGCGCAAGAGGAATACCAGAAAAAACCAAAAGTGCATCACGGATATTACCTAAACTCATAAAGAGTAATAAAAAAATGCCTAATAAGGTAACAGGTACCACAATTTGTAAGCGTTGCGATGCAGATTGCAATTGTTCAAACTGGCCTCCCCAAGTAATCCAATAGCCACTAGGTAATTTAACATTTTGTTCAATGCGTTCTTTGGCTTCATTAACAAACGAATTTAAGTCTCGATTTCTCACATTTGCACTAACCACCACACGACGCTTGCCACTTTCACGACTAATTTGGTTCGGACTTTCACTTCGAATCGTTTCAGCTACTTCACTCAATGGGATGAAATGGAGTTCTCCATCCTTTGCCGGCGGTAAGGGAACAAACACATTTCTTAATACATCTGGGCTTGAACGCAAAGATTCTGGTAAGCGCACAATTAAATCAAATCGTTTATCTCCTTCAAAAAGCGCTCCTCCTTTCTTGCCTCCTGTTGCAATAACAATAGCATCTTGAACTGCACCTGCTTGCAAGCCATAACGAGCGAGTGTATCTCGATTTATTTCAATGGTAAGCAGAGGCAAACCGCTCACCTGCTCTACCTTCACATCAGCAGCACCTGGCACCTCTTTAAGTTGCGTGCTGATTGATTCAGCAATTTCTCTTAAGGTATTCATATCATCTCCAAATACCTTCACCGCTACATCGCTGCGAACTCCTGAAATTAATTCATTAAAACGCATTTGAATTGGTTGGGTAAATTCATAATTATTTCCTGGAATCTTTGTTACAGCCTGCTCGATTTCTTGCATAAGCTCTGGTTTGGTTTTTTTAGGATTAGGCCATTCCTTCCGTGGTCTAAGCATAATAAACGTATCAGCCACATTCGGCGGCATAGGATCAGTAGCCACTTCAGCCGTACCTAACTTGGAAAAAACGACGCTCACTTCAGGAAACTTTCTGATTCTTTGTTCGACTAAAACTTGCATAGCAATCGCCTGCGTTAGACTGGTTCCCGGGATACGCATAGCATGCATAGCAATATCACCCTCATCAAGGTTTGGAATAAATTCACCACCTAATCGAAAAGCAATCAGAAGACTGATGAGCACCAAAACTGCTGCCGCACAAATTATCCCATATCGAGCATGAAAACAATGACGCAAAACTCGTGCATATCCTAATGAAATACTATGCACTAACCTATTTTCTTTCTCTTGAATCCGACCTCTTAGAAAGATAGCCACTGCAGCCGGTACAAAAGTTAGAGCGAATAACATCGAAGCCATTAGGGCAATAATTACCGTTTCAGCCATAGGCAAAAACATTTTCCCTTCCACACCGGTTAAGGTTAAAATCGGAAGATAAACAACAGTAATAATGAACACGCCAAAAATACTGGGTCTGATAACTTCGGTCGCAGCATAGGTAATAACTTTTAAACGTTCTTCATGGGTTAAAATACGCTGTAATTCGTGCTGTTGCTGACCTAAATGTTTTATACAATTTTCAACAATAATTACAGCACCATCAACAATCAAACCAAAATCAAGCGCCCCTAAACTCATCAGATTAGCGCTGATTTGATTACTGACCATCCCCGTAATAGTGAGCAGCATCGATAAAGGAATAACCATAGCAGTAATCAAAGCTGCTCGAATGTTTCCCAAAAATAAAAATAGGATAACGCAAACGAGCAAAGCGCCTTCAAGTAAATTGTTCGTGACAGTGTTAATGGTGGCATGAACGAGCGCGGTTCGGTTGTAAACCGTAACGGCCTCAACCCCCTCAGGAAGAGATTTATTAATTTCCTTCATTTTAGCAGCAACACGCTCAGATACAGTGCGACTGTTTTCCCCCATTAGCATGAACACTGTACCTAAAACTATTTCCTTACCGTTTTCAGTAGCAGCCCCTGTACGCAACTCTTTCCCTAATGCTACTTCCGCCACATCACGGATATGAACAGGAGTGCCTTCAAAACTGGCAATGACAATATTTTCAATATCCGCTATATTGTGTACTCGCCCTGGAACACGTATGAGATTTTGCTCGCCATTGTGCTCAATATATCCTGCTCCCACATTATTATTGTTGCGCTGCAAAGCCTCAACTACATTATTTAAACTCAAACCATAGCGAACCAATTTGCTTGGATCAGGTGTAATATGAAATTGTTTTTCATAACCCCCTATCGTATTGACCTCCGCTACTCCCTCTTCATTACGTAATTGCGGTTTAATGATCCAATCTTGAAGCGTACGAAGTTCTGTAGAGTTATAGCGTTGTGTCACAGGAACATCCAGCTTATTCTTCACAACGTACATGAATATCTCACCAAGTCCTGTAGAAATAGGTCCTAATGTCATTTCTGCCTCTGCAGGGAGTTTATTTTTAACCTCTTGTAAACGTTCATTAATCAACTGACGTGCAAAATAAATATTCGTCCCATCTTTAAACACTACGGTAACTTGGGATAACCCATAACGTGATAAAGAACGGGTATAATCTAAATTTGGCAAACCACTCATTGCCAATTCAACGGGAAAAGTAATTCGCTGTTCTACCTCAAAAGGAGAATACCCTGAAGCTTGAGTATTAATTTGCACTTGGACATTCGTAATATCTGGTACAGCATCAATTGGGAGGCGCTGAAAATTATATACACCAAGCACTGCGATAATCAGCGTGAATAAAAGGACAAACCAACGATGTTTTAAAGAGAAGCGTATAATTTTTTCAAGCATCTTTGTCCTTAATCCTCATGACTTGCGCCTTCCTTCCCCAGTTCTGCTTTGATATAGAAACTGTTTTTACTGACATAGCGTTGTCCTGCATCAAGTCCCGAAATCACCTCTACCCACTGATCGTCCTTCTCCCCTAAAAGCACAGGAGTTGCCTCAAAAGAATCCCCTTGCTGAACAAAAACCACATCTTTTTTATTCATTTTCTGGATTGCAGACAGAAGAACAGTGACAGGAGCCATTTTCTTATTGATAATGATTGCTCCATTGATGTACATACCTGGCAACCAGGAGCGCTCTTCATTAGGAAGAATGGCGCGGGCTAAATTAGTCTGACTGTCTTCAATGCCTAAAGAAGAGATATAAGAAATGGTACTCAAGGATTTAGGTTTTCCTTCATCCCCTGTTACAATGACTTCCATTCCTTGTTTTACAAGAGGAGCATCTTTACGATACAAGGTAAAATCTGCCCATACGTTCGCTAAGTTCGCTACTTCGTAAATCGGTTTGGTACTTTGCGTCAATTCACCATTCGTAGCATTTTTTTGCACAATAGTTCCGGTAATCGGTGTGGTAATCGTGTAGTTTTGTAAACTTTCATTACTTTCTACCGTGGCTAATACTTCTCCTTTCGTGATCTCCTCACCAAGATTTTTAGTCAAGGACTTAATGATGCCAGGATAACGTGCATAAATCGGTGCCATTGTATCGTGGTTAGGAAGAATTTTTCCTACTACGTTTAATTGAGTCTTGATCTCATGACTTTGCGCTATTGCAGTGTGTATCTTTGCAGCATTAAGTACTGTTGTGCTAATTTGAACTCGCCCCTCGTACGAAGCATAATGCCAATGCATCTGCTTTCCTAAGTACCCTAATTGAACGGTAACATCAAAAGAGTGAGGCTCTTTAATCACTTCATTACTCTGCAAAAAATGTTTGGCGGGAATAAAGGAAATCATCTCTTTTTTATTATTGAGTCGTGTTAATAAAAGAGTTAACTGCACTTTATCTGGAGAAATAATCTTCCCATTCTCATAAAAATAAGCACGGAAATGGGGAGGCATTGCACGTTCAAATATTAAAAGCTCAAGACTCAGGCCACCTTTCTTAAATAAACGACCGCCGTGGGGCCCTTTTTCTAAAGTCTCTTGGTAACCTCCATCATCAGTCGCATGCGGATTCTTACCAGCCCAGAAAATCAAACTAAAACCAAATAAAAGAATAAATAATAATAGAAAAGAAACCCATGGCCTTGGAAATTTCATTTACTCTCCTTAGTGGGACGAAGTCCTAAAAGCCCGGTAAGCTGAATTAATGCTTTGTGATAATCTGCATGAGCTTGTTGATAGTGCCGTTCCTCTTCATACAATGTATTTAAGGCAAGAGATAACTCAATATAAGTGTATCGTCCCATTTGGTATCCATCTTCCGCAAGTTTTATTGATTTACGGGCTAAAGGTAAAAGTGATTCAGTAACTAAATTGGCTTCGTACTGACTTTGTTGCGCTTGTAAAAAAACATTATAGACATTTTGCCGTACATCAAGCCTCGTTCCTTGGTATGCATGCGCTGTTTGTGTAAATTGCGCCTCTGCGGTCAGTATCTTTCCCTGATTTCGATCAAAAACAGGAGCTTGCGCAAAAGCAGAAATTACTGCTGCATTGCTTCCATCATCGGAAAAATGGCGCCCTCCCAGTTGAATATTTAAATCAGGCCAAACTGATTTTTTAACTGCGGTAATCGTTGCCCGCTTTGCTCGAAGTTGCAGTTGCATTTGCATTAATTGCGGACTTTGAGGCAATTTTTTCAAGAGGAATGACCAATCTAATACGACATCAGGTAAACCTTTATCCACCAAAGGCCTATCGATTCTTAATCCATCACCTAATAAACGAGCAAGCTTTGCTCGTTGAGAAAGCGCATCGCGCATCGCTTTTTGTTCTTGAATACGCGCTTCACCTAAACGTCCTTGCGCTAATCGTAAATCCAATTCCGTACCCACCCCAGCTTTTACCCTCCGTTCGATCGCTGCGACAATATTTTCATTCAGATGGATTAACTTTTTAGTCACTTGATGCCATTGACCTACGTATAAAGCATCAACATAGGCCACACCAACCGATACATAAAGTGCTGCTTTTTGAACTTTAATCTGAGCCAAAGCTGCCAGATAATCTGCATGAGTTGCTTTTTTCAGATAAGCAAGACGATGTCCTAAAGGAATAGGCTGAGTTACAGATGCCGTGGTTTCTGCAGCCTCATAACTAGAATAGCTGCCTGAGCCGCCAAAATTTTCAGCGGTTAAAGTCAGTTGTGGGTTGGGGTAGAGTCCGCTTTGGATAAAATAACCACGCATTGCATGTGCTTTATCCACTTCTGCTTGCAAATCAGGATTATTACGATAGGCAATCTCTAATGCCTCTTTAAAAGTAAGGGGAGCAACTGCGAGTGCCTCATCACTCATGAAGCTCATCAATAAAACAATGATGAAACTAATATAACGCATTCCTTACCTTTAACTGTTCCATGATACTTTTCAAAAGTGTAACCTGATTCGCTGTCGTTTTATACTACCTCCTAGAATCCTTTAGAATCATTAATACGATTACTTTGTGATTAAATCCGCATCACTACTATTAAACTAGGATTTCAAATACACATGCAAACTATATTATCAAGAACGATTATTTTGGCTGACTTTTTTTCAGGAATTTTCATCAATTCAACATATGCACATTCACACCATGAAACAAGTTTCATTAGCTAGTGATTTCCAATTAGAAATTGGAAATCAATGTCATCCCTATTTTCCTTAATTTTATAAGTAAGACCACGATTGTTAAAAAAAGTATATGGAAATTAAAATTGCCAATTCCTAATTAAAAAATTCAGTAAGGTCTTTTTCAGAAAACTAGAAAAAAAGGTTCTACAGGATCTGTTTACAATTCGCTGTATTTTGGCCAAGAGGGTAGAATTGTAAAAAGACCCTGGAAATATTTTCATATGTGTAATATATCTCGAGGAATAATCGGAGTAATCTAATAAATGGAGTTGTTATGGATAATAAAAACATAGGGCCGTTGCTTGAAGCAATAGATGAACAAATAGATGGAATTGTAATTCATCTATTAAAAAAGTATTCTCAAAGACATGAATTTTCACTAAAGTTTGATGCTCATTTGCATGAAGAAAATGAAGCAGAAACTTTGACCTCATCGATTTAGTTCTTCTGCTAAGAAACCTTTTTGTCCTTTTGCTTGCTTAAATAAAACGGACTCTCCTGCTTTGGGTGTCTTAAAACCACCTTGAATGGAGCTGAAATGTACAAAATAATCCTGACCATCACTTTGGATAAATCCAAATCCTTTGCGTTCGTTAAACCATTATACAGTTCCTTTTATCTTTTCTGACATTGCCATTATTCCTTTATTAGCAGTTAAGAAGACTTGATGAAACTAATTTTTCAAACACTTCAAATGACCATAAGTCAAGGATAACTCATCTTAATTTCCAGATGTTTTTTATGCAATTGAGGGTTTTACTTATAACTAAGGGAAATGGGCATTAATAATGATAAATTGATAAGAAGTGATTTTTTTGTAGAAACTTTGAACTACAAATTTAAAAAAATCCGATGCTGAGTAAAGCATCGGATTTCAAAATAATTACCTTATTCTGCTGGTTCTGTTTGCAGTTCACAAGTAATTTTTGTGCAATCACGGCAATTTTTTAAGGCAAAATCAAATGCAGAATTTCCATTGTCTGCGTTTTTAGCCATTGTCTGATCAGCCTGCTCATCAGTCGAACCTGATGTCGGACTACTCGCATTGGTAGTGCATATCCACATGCCTGTATGCGTCGTTGCTGCTGGCTGAGCAGTAGTTGGGCTCGTAGTTTCTGGTTGAGTAGAAATAGCATTATCAGCCATTACCTGGCTTGATATCAAAAACATGCTGCTTAAAACAATCATTTTCATTATTCCTTTCATGATCTTCTCCTTGTTAGATAAACTTTTCAGGAAATATAAACAAACAAATCATATTATAGACAATTTTTTAAAAATAAAGTCAGATTTCTTGTAGCCCTGGACTAGTTTATTTTTGTGGATTCAATTTTAAAGCATCTCTTATTCGATATTTGAATAGGAGATGCTTTAATACCAATAGATTGTTTGAGCTAACATTATTACTGATTTCCAGCAGTAATACTTTTTCCATATTCCAGATAAGTTTTTGCTAAATAATCCTTTAAACCATCTGGAATTGCATCGTTCAGATCATTTTTGTTAATAAAATCAACTAACGTCTCATCTTTATCTTTTTCAACGTTTTTATTTTCAATAACTCTTTCTAATAATTTACCAAGCTTGCTTCCTTTATAAATCTTACCTTCTTTACCAAACATTTCTGTCTTAATAATTTTATCATGAACTAAACGTATTGCTTGGAGTCGAATCGACTCATTACACTGGGGATGTTTTGATATTTGATTTAAAAATTCAATTTCTTTGGTTCTATCGCTCTTTATAAACCGATTTTTAATCCATCGCCAAAACGGATTATGCGCATCATGATATGCTCTATCGTAGACTGCTTTGATATGAGGAATGACCTCATCAAGGCTTACTTTCTCTCCTTTATTGATATTTCTTAATTGATGGTCTGCTACTTCCAGTGCAACTGACTCTACAGTATTGTGATACGAATCAATATCTTTTTTAAGTTTTTCATGCAGCGTTTCTACCCTTATCATTATTGTCCTTTTCTGTTGTATGCGCATTTGTTCTGCTATATGCAATTGACATCCAGAAACAACCTGTAACGCTGTGTAATAATGCATGGCTCGTTCTTCAAATTTTTCCTTTGATGTATCGGTGCAATTTCCTTCCAATATTGCTTTTGCGGCATTTTCAAAGTGTAACTTGATTTCTCCAAACGCCCGTATTAGTTTTGTATACTCACCCTCCATTTCTCCTATCTCTTTTTTATCCTTCAAATCTGCACCTATTTTGTTGATAGGATTTTTTTCGGAGGAATCAAAGAATTGTTGTACTACCCTTTGTGGAGGTTTCATTTTTTCAAGAGAAGTTATTGTTTCTTGAATTTCGCTTTCTAATTTAGACAAGGCCATGTATTTTCTCCTCTTTGATTGGAATATCATCAAAACCCCACTGATATGCTTATTCAGTGAATAGAAAAGATAAAAACTGACAACGTTAATATTTTAATTATATGTTATTTTTTGTTTTTTAATAAAACATCATGAATCTTATTACATCTAAAAGATTGAATTTGGTGTGTCCCTTGCTTTTTCACCAGTATAAAACATTGCTGCTTAAGAATTGATTAACAAATCATTTTTCAGAAACAAAAGGAGGAATTTCGAGAATTAAAAGCAGGATTCAATCGAAGACAATAGTTAATATCAGTGCTAAGCAAAACCGCCAGTATGTGTCAAAGCAGTACATGATGCAACCGGCGTTACCCAAGAGACTATAACTGTAACTGGTTGCGCCGTAGTATCAATACAATTTCGGTACTGCAAGAGTTAGGATTTCTTTACCACATTGATGATTTAAGTCGTGATGAGCCATTTGCAGTAGTTCCCTATACCATTCGATGCAATAACATTGTACTCATCGAAGTGCGTCATTTTTCACCCGATGCGTTCCTGAGCACCTTGAAACATGAGTTTGATCAATTATATGCTGAAAGTGAATTTCGCCGACGCCAAATGTCAATTAGTACGCATGATCGTATTGGTGGCACACCGGCTGTCAGCGTGCTCGAGCAGTTTTTAGATTTTTTTATGATGCGCTCATTTTTTTCATAATCATAATAATCAATAGGACTAACAAAATAACCGGGGTAATAAAAAGCATCATTAACGGCCACAAATTAGAGCCTGCAAATAAAGCAAAAACAGTATAAATCAATAAAGGAATACTAATAAATAGAGGGATACAAGCGATTTTCTGCCAGGTTCCAGACCATTTCCATAGTACGATGAGCTGCAAAATCCAATAGATAGGAACGGACCAATAAAGGAGTTGTATGAATAAAATATCCCCTGTTGAAAGAGGTTGTTGCATTGCGGTCACGCTGGCCTGTTGCTGCTGATTCAGCTCATTGACCCAAGGCGCTTTTGGATGAGTCACATTGCTGCGATCATCCTGCCAAGTCACTGAAAGCGAAAGAGATTTAGTTTCTAAAGCCCGCCAATTGGCATTATATACAGTAACCTTCACCGAGTCGATTTCTGTTGCCTTATAATAAGATACCCAAGCAATAGCCTCCCCGTCTCCCGCCGGGTATGCTTGAGAAGGATTCATACGAGCATAGTTCTTGATCTCCTTTCCAAGGTAGGTCCCTATAGCCTGGAAGCGTAAGGGCTGCTCACTTTTATAACGAATAAGAACATAGAGTGCTTCATCTTGATGCAAGAGTGCAGGTGATTCTGGGCTTGTTTCACTTAATTCCACATCCAATGCAGCAGCTAATGTGGTATAGGATAACAAAAATCCGATTAGAAAAAAGAAACGTCTCCATGTCATGTGCATGTACCTGAATAAAATGAAACACTTAATCTCTTAGCTTGACGGCTATGGGCTCCTACCATGCTAAGAAAAATTGAATAACACTAAACCATTATTATCGTGACCGTTACTAATCCTGCAAAACCAATCCACAACGAATTTTTGCTTATGCAAAACGGGATCAAAGAAATCCACATGCAGTGTGGCAGTGTTATCTTCAAAAACACTTAAACGACCAGAGAATGTTAATAATTCTCCTGTGGGTTTCTTTATAAAAATTTTCATGGACGTAGTCACGGTATCGGTTAATTGATCATCAATATCCTCTTTACTATGGAAAAATTGGGTAAAATTAAATCGAGTTGTGGCCCCATTTAATCTTCTTTTTACTTGAGTCGAAAGTTCAGGACCTGTAACCTGACAGTTATCAAAATGAATAATCGCACGAACATCACTACCACTCTCAACAGCACGTACGAGGTCAGAAAAATCAGTGATATTATTCGTCAGTGAATTAGCATGACTTAAGGGAAACATCAAAAAAGTTGCAACTACAATTGATTGCCAAATTCTCATGAATGTCCTCCATAACTCTTTTCCTCATTTGGAGCTTCTCTAACCCGCAATAAATTGTATTGAGCTAATTAATTATCAGGCCCCAGATACCTTAATTGTAGAACGACTTATCATTTTTTCCATTTTTTGTCTATAACTTAAAAAAGCTTTAATGTTGGTTATTTACACAATATTGGGCAAGGGATCTAAGTTGCTTTCGTTTGCGGATTATGATTTGATTTAGTAAAGGAATAACTAATTCGTAAAATGGAATATGTACTCTATGTGCTTCTCTTAGCCTTTCTACTGATTGTAGTAATGCACCAGCTTAAGCTCATATCGTTGAATCGGTTAATCCCTGTTTTGTCAAAACAGAATGCTTTAGAGCATGAAGATTTATTGACTCTTTTTGATAAATTTAATTACAAACATGAAGACGGTGTTTGCCATGGCTTTACATTAACCTGGGCTCAAGAAGCAGCGCTTGGATTAGATTATCAATTTTATAATCGGCTCAATCTGATTAAGCGAGAAAAAAGGACATTACCCGATACGTTACAGGCTATTAGTGAAAAAATAAGAGCAAGTCAAACTCTATCCAGAAAAGAACAAAATCGAAATGAAATCAGACCTTTTCTTGAAGCTATATGCCTTGCTCAATCCCCCGATGATTATCATGAGATTTATGCGCAAGTGATTCAGCAATCTAATATTGATATTATCTACAAGATGATCCAACTTAATCTCTGCAGAAATCAAAACACCGTTAAGAACCTGTTTAGTAAAACAATAAGCTTGGCATCCTCTCAAAACGTAAAGGAATTTTTACAGCAACTGCATATTATCCTCCCCGCTAAAAGTCATGTTGCAGTGGTTTGCAGTAGTGAAGAACATACTGTGGGTTTTAAAAAGCATAAGGACAATACATGGTTATTCATGGATATCAATCACTTATATGAACAAAGTGAAGAATACCCTTATCAACTATTAACCAGCGAGGAGCTCTGTCCCATACTTTATAAATCTCTTTTTGAGTCCAGTAAGAGTTTGGTATTTCACTGCTCTTTCATTGCAAAGTCGGGAAAACGGAATCTAACACAGAAAATTCGGACAATTGATGATTTATATCCTATCAGTTCAGAAAGAATCCAAATCAGTAATTGTCGTGGCTATGGTGCGCTTGCTCTGGCAGTTCAGAATGATGATAGAAGTACAGTATGGAAAATACTACGATTACATAATAGATCACCGGTTATCAGCCAATCCGAATTAGAGCATGCACTTTTTTATGCGGCTGCCTGCAATCGGTCGAGCATTATGAATCAACTAATAAATATTCTAAAAATCGATATCAACAGACCTTGTAATCATGATGACTCTCCTCTGGGAGTGGCTTGCAGGTACGGCAATGAAAGTGTTGTGCAATTATTGCTTCGCGATGCCAATATTAGTGTAAATATGCAAAACTCCAAAGGAATGACTCCCTTAATGCTGGCCTGTAAATCATCTTATACACAAAAAAATCCAGCATTATTTAAGCTGCTTTTAGCAGCCAAAGCCAGTGTAACACTCATTAACGACAATGGTGCAACAGCGCTTGATATCGCAAAGAAACACGATAATCAGGCGGCATTGAATGTTATGGCGTCTTCTAGTTCCAAAACCACCCCTAAATCCACATCTGATTTATCACATGGCCACTCTTCTGAAACAATACCCACATCAGGTACCATTTTAAATCACTCTTTTTTTGATAAACCCGATAAGTCTACGGATAGGCCTGCCCAAGGAACGTTTCAAATTGCTAGAAATTCAAAAATTAAATGAAAGCCAGCTGGCAGTGTAATAGCAGCGAAGTAGTAATATCTGCTGAAAAAAGTTTTCAATTGATACTTAAGCATATTTTGCGTTATAACACAGAATGGATCAATTTAGCAGAGTCTTCATTATTTTTAGGCGACGCAACACACACAACTTATTTTCATTTTTAATGGCGAAAATACAAAATAGGAGAATGATAAGGATATGAATTCCAAAGAAAATAGATTCAAAAATACTGAAAAAAGATGTAAGTCCCAAAATAATTCAACAAGGATTTGAAGTAAAAGAAGTTTGCAAAAGCTCTTTATTTACAAGTTCAAGTCTTCACAAATACAAAAGGAAATAACCCTCATGAATGAGAGTAATAATCAAAAGCAACTGCGCTCAAATGAAGAGCTTATTAATTTCAGAAAAAAACACTTTTTACCTACCGCTGCTTTTTACCATAAAGAACCAATTCAGCTTGTCAAAGCACAAGATGCCTATGTATGGGACTCTGAAGGAAGGCGTTACCTTGATGCCATAGGCGGAATTGTTTGCATCTCAGCAGGACATAATCATCCCAAAATCAAAAAAGCACTTATTGAAGCAATAGAAAATGATGTAATTCAACACACAACCCTTCTTTATTTAAACCAGGCACCCGTTGAAACCGCGGAGTGTTTACTTGAAGAAGCACCCAATGGTATGGACAAAGTATCGTTTACTAACTCGGGTTCAGAGGCCAATGAACTTGCCATAATGGCAGCTCGTCATGCAACTGGAGAAACAATGGTAGTGAATGTGCGTCATTCTTATCATGGAGGAACTTCTGCTGCACTTGCCTCATGCGGCCATTCACTCTGGAGATTCAAAGGACAACCAGTTGCCGGTGTAACCTCTGCGCTTGAACCTTATTGTTACCGTTGTCCGTTTAATCAAAAGCCAGACAGCTGCGATTTATCTTGTGCAAAAAATGTTGAAACAACCATTCAGAATTCAACTCATGGAAAGATTGCTGCATTTATACTGGAACCTGTAATGGGAGTAGGTGGTTTTATTACACCTCCTGATGATTATTTTAGTGAAGTTACCCGTATTGTCCATAATTATGGCGGCAAATACATTAGTGATGAAGTACAAACAGGAGCTGGTCGTGGTGGTGGTGATCTGTTACTTACCAAAACCCTAAATATCGATGCCGATATGGTGACTATGGCTAAAGGATTTGGTAACGGCGCTCCAGTGGGGGCAGTTCTTATGAAAACTGAAGTAGCTGAAACAATGACAGGCAAAACGTATTTTAATACCTTTGCTGGTGACCCCTTACAAATGATTCAATCCAAGCTCACATTGGAAATTATTAAAGAAGAAGGGCTGGTTGAAAATGCACGTATCATGGGCGAACTACTCAAAGACGGATTCCTGCAACTTCAAAAGAAATATCCCCTCATTGGAGATGTTCGCGGTCGCGGTTTGCTTTTAGGGATTGAACTGGTCAAAGATCCAAAAACAAAAACACCCGCGTCTGATGAAACATTTCAATTAATGGATCTGTGTAAGGATAAAGGATTATTAGTTGGAAAAGGAGGTCAGTTTGGTAACGTCTTCCGAATAGCACCACCTTTGACAATTAATCGAGAACAAGTCAATTTCATCCTGGAAACACTCGAACAGTCCTTATCTGAACTGGAACGATTGCATACTCTATAACAAGCAATAACGATGTTGGGTCATTTTGACTCAACATAAAGTTAATTTTTCACGAAGGATTTTCAACCATTCCTGGGGTCTGCATGTACTTCACGTACTAATGCCAACCATGCTTTTGCAGCATCAGAAAGATACGCATTACGGCGCCAGGTCATAGCCATATTCCACTGAAACTCATCTCCTTCAAGTAAAGGAGAACAAACTTGGGGAGTTGAGCGTTCATGAGCGATCATTCGTGGAAAAAATGCAACACCAAGGCCTGCAGCAACAAGTTCGACCATAAAATCAATCTGACTGCTTTGGGCAACTACTTTGGGTTCGAAACCTGCTTGACGCCCCGCATCCAGTATCATTCGATATAAGGCAAAATCACGATTAAATAAGATGAATGGTGTATCTTTAAGCTCTAACAAGGAAATTGAGCGTCGAGTTGCCAAAGGATGACCCGACGCCAAAAGTGCAACAAGAGGTTCACTACGGATTAGTTGACAATTAAACTCTTCAGAACTTGATAATAATGTTCCAGCAAAATCTATTTCACCTGCTCGTAAACATTCCGCAAGCTTAACACTTCCATGTTCAATAAGCTCTACCTCTATACCTGGATAGCGCTGATTATATTGAGCAAAAAGAGGGGCAAATAAAGTGCTGCTCCCCACCGGAGCAATACCCAAACGCAGTTGTCCTTGCTTCAAACCGCGGATTGCATCAAGCTCTTTGAGAAGATCGTCACGATCAGCAAGTAGCTTAATGCCGCGGCGATAGACAATTTCACCCGCGGTAGTCGGTACATTCCGTTTCTTAAATCGCTCAATAAGAGGAACTCCCAGTTCATCTTCAAGCTGCTTTATCGCTTTACTTACTGTTGACTGAGTAGCAAAAAGAGTTTCCGCAGCTTTGGAAAAACTTCCTTGGCGCACAACCTCCACGAAAGCACGGAGTAGTTTAAATTCCATAATTATTCCATTTTAGAATGATTATTAGTCTATAAATTCATTTTATTCATATTGTAAAAAAGTGTAAACTTTATTGAAAAATGAGCAATCATAATGATCAAATATTTTACATCAAAAATTCAGCACAATTCGTTTCTCCAAGTTGGATTAGTATGTCTATTT
Organism: Legionella tucsonensis; assembly: GCF_001468035.1. Taxonomy (GTDB): domain Bacteria; phylum Pseudomonadota; class Gammaproteobacteria; order Legionellales; family Legionellaceae; genus Legionella; species Legionella tucsonensis. The sequence goes on along the minus strand of NZ_LNZA01000001.1, from coordinate 522,325 downwards.
TGGCTTACTAGTGAACTTATTGTTCACCTCCTAAGGCTTCCATTTTCTGGTGGAATCTTTGGTCTAGGAATGGTTTTGTTGCTTTTAGCAACAAAACGCCTAACACTGAATCTCATAAAAAATGGAGCTGAATTGATCCTTGGAGATATGTTGCTTTTTTTTATTCCAGCCACACTTGCGGTACTCGAGCATCATGAGCTTATCGGTCTCTTAGGCCTTAAAATTCTCTTTGTTATTTTGCTCAGCACACTATGTGTGATGCTTGTTACTGCAATTGTTGTGGATTATTTTTATCGGAGAAATAGTGCTAAGCCCCATTCTCTTTAAACCAGTAGGACAAGCAATTTTCTGGTCTTTCATAACGATAGGTCTGTATTTTATTACCAAAAAATTATATAGAAGGTGGGTATTTTGGTGGTTAATGCCACTTATTTTAACACCAGTAATTGTTGGTGGTCTTATTCTTTTGCTGCATGTAAGTTATCAAGATTATGTTCAGGGAACAAAATGGCTCGTTCAATTAATTGGACCAGTAACTGTCTCTTTCGCAATTCCCATTTATGAAAAACGTGCACTCATTCGCCAGCATTGGCGAGTACTTTTGATTGGTGTAATTGCCGGTAGTTTCACTGCAATCCTATCGAGTTGGTCATTAGCAATACTAGTAGGCCTTGATGAAAAGATACAATTAAGTCTGCTGCCCCGATCGATTAGCACACCCTTTGCTCTTGAAGTATCACACAGTATTGGCGGTCTCCCTGAACTGACGGCCATATTCGTAATTATCACAGGTATATTGGGAGCGATTATGGGAGAATCCATTATAAAACGCTTATCGTTTCTTTCAACCCTAGCTCGGGGTGCGCTTTTAGGTGCTGGAGCACATGCTGCAGGTACTGCACAAGCCCATAAAATAGGTCATGCTGAAGGAGCAATTGCGAGCCTAATCATGATCTTAGCGGGTCTTTTAAATGTGCTGCTTCTCCCTCTAGTGATCCATCTGCTGAAATAAAATGAATTATCAAGGGCGCATTTGCTTGATTTTGAAACTGCTTGATACTCTAAAAATGTGAACTGTGAAAATTTTTTTGACGAACAAGTCATTGATAGCAAAAAAAGTTTAAGTAGTGAGTAAAAATAGATTCCATTAATATGAAAAAAGTTTTAAATTCTATTTTCCTTTCATAATAAGAACTATTTCACTATGCGTTTAAGATTGCTTTTTCTATTATTATTTTTTGCTCATACTGCACTTGCAAGTCCATGGTTCACAGGACCTTTGCTCGCGCCAGCTGGAAAAACAATACCAGCAGGCCATATAAATTTTGAACCTTATGCATTCTATAGCGGCTATCCCAAAGGATTTAGAAATTTTGAAGTCATTCCTGTTTTAAGTGTGGGGATTCTCAGTTTTGTAGATTTACAAACTTCTCTGCCTTATGACTACAGTTGGGACGACAGGCAACATGGAAATGGCATTGGTGATTATAGTTTGGGTTTAGGGGCTCAAGTCCTGCGACAAAAAGAAAATTCATGGCTCCCTGATCTCCGTGTGGTGGTGCAAGAAGTTTTTCCCACGGGACGCTTTGAAAACCTGGATCCTCAAAGATTGGGTACCGATCAAACAGGTTTAGGCGCTTACCAAACCTATCTTGGCTTTAACTTCCAAAAATTGATTCAGCTCCATAATGGACGTTACTTACGAACACGTTTGAGTTTAGTTGGTGCGAAGTTTAGTGATATCACCGTTCATAACATGAGCGTTTTTGGCGGCACCTCCGGAACCAGAGGTAAAGTGAGGCTGGATAATAGTTACTCTGCTGATTTAGCATTTGAGTACACGCTAACGCAAAACTGGGTCCCCGTTTTTGAAGCGCTATTTGTACATAGTCCGGGAAGCCACTTCGATGGTAATCCAGGATTTACTCCAGGCGGAACTGTTGCAGGTATAGGAGGAAGAGCAAATGAACAGGTTTCTCTGGCCCCCGCCCTCGAATATAATTTTAATTCCAATATCGGTCTTATTGGCGGTGTTTGGTTTTCAGTAACCGGACCGCATGCAGCCAAATTCGTGACTGGAGCCCTCGCGCTGAATTGCTATTTTTAGATATCTTGAGCTCGACTGCTCCTTTTGCTTATGCAGCAGGAGCAGCCATTATTTGAGCGTTACTCTCATCTTCCGGTAACTCTTTAACAAGCCACTTATCTTTTAATTCTACTTCTCTATCAGTTTTTGCATCACTGAAAAATAAAGTCTTGCCTAAAGCTAAACGCCCCAGCCCTATACAAATCCCTACAAGAGCGAAGGCACTAATGACCATAGCTACATCAGCAGCGAAACGAAGTCTGTCATTGCGATGACTAAATTCAGTATTTGCAGTTTCAAGTATATCTTTAACTTGCTTTTGCAGTGAGTCGTCTGATAAACGTATATCTAAGGCTTTGCTATAAAATTGATTAACTGATTTATCATAGTCGCTATCATAATTTTCTCTTTTGCTTAGAGCAATTTTTTCGTCTCGGAATTTTTTTAAGGTTAACAAATCTTGAATTGATTCCGAAGTAAACTTTGTGTGTGCTTCTTTTTTTAGGATTGCCTGTTTTTTCTTTAAAATCGCTTGTTTCAGTGTTTCATCTTGAAGCACTGCTGCTATCAATTTGCTTTGCAGATCACTGTCAATAAGGTTATCAAGCACAGGCTCCAGTTCCTTTAGAAGTACATCCACAGATTGAGATGAAGATTCCGGTTCAATGGCCTTGCCATCAATAAGATTTTTATAAATCGCTTTGGCTCTTGTTATTCGTTTATGAACCTTTTTGGCACATTCAGAGGTGAGCTCGCTCTTTATGTTTTTAAAATCCCGAATGATGGTAGAGAACAACTCATCTTCAAATATGTGCTGCTTAGCATTTACACTAGGTGCTCGTTCTAAATGGCCATGTAATACATACAAATTTTCTTCTCTTTGTTTTGCTTCATGTTCATCCTTGAATTGTTCTTGTGATTCAACCGGCAGTTTTTCAAATAATTGATGGAAGACATTAAAATGTGCTCTCCTCTCACCAATTGTTTTTGATGCATTGATTTTCTCAAGATAAAACTGACATACACTCTCCTTGGCCCCAAGCAATTGAGGTGTATAATACTTTCGCTCATTTTCCGTAATCTTCTGATATTCTTGCTCCAATATTTGAAGTGCTGCGTATTTATCTACCTTATTTGCTAAATCTCCCAACTGTAATAAGAATTCTTGCAACAGTTCGAACTCGGTTTGAGCTTCTTTAATCGCTTCCTCAACCCCAAAAATAAAGGGGCATTCTTTCGATAAAAGTTGCATTTCCCCCAGAAGTCTCTCTTTAATGTGCAGCTCAGTACTCTCTTTAAACTGATTCACTGATTCCCAGAAACCGCGAATTTGATCCAATGTAGTAATTTTTTGCCCAACATTTTCTTTGCGCCTTTTGAAATCCTCTATTTCAGTTTCTAGTGCCTCTTTCATACTTTGCCATAATTCTTGATTACTCGTGATACGTTTCACCAAAATGCTCGGTGTTTTTGCATTCAACTCCTCCAGACATAGAGTAACAAGTTGCACACCTTTCATTGTTTTTAATGCTTCATCGCTGATGGGGTAGAAAAATGGACTTTCAAAAACTGCCTTAGGGGCTTCTTCTGAAATGTTGCAGTGATGTTTCGCTACCGCTTCACGTGCTTTTTCAAATCGCTCTACTGCCTCTTTCAATAAAGTTGCTGTACGACTCATATCTTCCCATGAAACTTTAAGTGTTTGCAGGTTTTTTAAAGTTCGAAGCATCGCAATCACATCAGATCCTGCTGTAAGAAGTGTGCTGACTTTGCCCCAATATGATTCAGGTAGTTGCTCCCTACATTGTGTATTAGGTCCTTCATAGGGTCTAAAACGGTGAGTACAAAGATCAGAAGTGTCTAAAGCAAATAAACGCCTCAGAATTGTACTCTCACGGTATTGCGCTATAAAAGCATGGCCATGGGCAAGCTCAGGATTTTCATCGGAGTACTTAACCAGGAGATTCTTGGTTTGCGACGGCTCGCGTTCCCAGAGATTAAGAATTTCCGCTTGCTGTGCTAAAAAATCCACATATTCATTAAATTGCTTCGCCAAATCATTTAAGTTTAATTCCGTGTAATCAATAAGATTGATTTGAGACAATGGTACAAGTATTTCTTGCCATCCTGATAGTACTTGGGGGAAAGAAACTCCTTCCCTTCCTGTTAAAGGGTTTTGCTTAGTAAGTGCTTTAGCTCGCTCTGTTGTTTGTCTCAATTTTTCAATAGAATCCGTATTAATGGAAACAGGAAAGTCACACATCACCCAACTTGATTCTAAATCAACTGGCTCTTTTGAAGCAAATGGGTTTTCTAGCTCCTTAATTTGCATGTCGAGTTGCAGAAGAAAAACTCGTAGTTCATTTTGTTCTTCTGTAGGAGGTTGCTCTTGGAAATATCTTTGAATTTCCAAGAGCTTTTCCAAGATAACTTTACTTTCTTCCTGCAAATCATCATATTGGTTTCTTAGTAAGAGCTCTTCATGTGTTTGATTCAGTTTCGGATCGATTTTAAGTTGTAATTCAAATAACTGTTGAATACGAATTATCGCCTTTCGGTACTCAGGTGGAATATTTCTTATTCCAATTATTTCTGCAATCTGTTCCTTAAAAAACTCATAACTCTCAATTTGGCCTTGTTGTAATTTTTTGATAGTAGCTAATAAATTAGACTGTAATGTGTAGAAGCGCAATTGACTCTCCGAATCCAACTCCTCTTCACTAATAAAAACTTGATAGACGCGTTTTAAATAACTTTGGAAATCAAGTGCAATATAACTTTTGTAGTCTTCTTTAGCTGGCTTTGCCGTAGAAGGCTTGGTTTTTAGCAGTAAATCTAACAGTTGCTCCTTATGCATTTCATCAGACAGTGCCCTCAATTGCTCTAGAAATTCTTTGATTTTCGGCCAATTTGCGTCGGTAACCTTGACTTGCATTGCCCCGTATTTATCCGGCGGAAAAACCCCTTTTTCCAATAAGAGTTTTGCTTGATAAACGGGATCACTAAAATATAAAGATCCTGCAGCAGTATAAATATCAGAAGCACCTGTCAATGAGTGTCCCTGACCAAATTGATCATGATTTTGTTGTACATCATCAGGATATTTTTCTGTCCCCCAAACAAACGCTAAGGGAGAAGCTGCCGGGGCTGATTGTTCCAACCCAAGCATGAGTAAGTTATCTTGGTCATTGCGGTGAAAATAAAAATGACCACTGCAGCCATTGGTTGATATTTTTTTACCATAAAAATTCTTTTGCCCTTCTCCCCCCATGGCGATGTTAATCCCAAAATCCAGGGCTAATTTGATCATTTCGGGCAATTGTCCTATTACCCCCAACAAAAAGCCCTTCCCTTCTACAATTTCTCCCTTTCCGCCGCGATACACATTATGAGTAGCTGAGCGAGCAAAAATTTTATTGTCTCCTCCGGGAACAGGGAAAAACTTTAATAATTCCTTTTTATTCGCTTCCGATAGTTCTTGATAATCAAGAATCACGCGGCTCGCATGAGATATATAATCAACAATGCTTAGAAGATTAGATGGGGCTTGTAATTCAGGAGATTTGGATAGATAAGGATGTACCCCGAAGTCACCGTAGGCCAAACAGGCCAGCAACAACTGGGTCATATTAACTGCATGATCATCTTTTGAATTATATATAAATGTTTTAGTCCATTGTTGGGCAACATTCACTTGATCTTGATCGATAGAGCAAGAAAGGATCTCGAATTTTTTATCACGCATTTTAAAAAATTAAATAAATTAAATTACCAATATGATATCAAATAAAACTTATGATATTGTTAACAAATGGCTGTTTTCCTAAAATCAGCTAGTTATTTATATATCGATTCTGTACTCAATCCGTTCAAAATTATTTGCTATAAGTAAAATTCCTATAAAAATCAAATAATAAAAAATTATGAGATACATGGAAAGAACACTTTAATTATTCTATTCTTAATATGCTTGAGTCACTCAAGCAGTTCATTTAAACATTTTATAAGGATAGTAATAATGGAAGCATGGAATAGTGTAATTTTTGTAAAAAGTAACAAATCGATGTCCGACATGAATGCAATGGCAAAATGGGAAGGCGTGGAAAAAATGTGGTCTACAACCGGTGAATGGGATTGGTGCATTAAGTTAGATCAAAAAATGTCCTCTCCTGAAAAAGCTGAGGCATTTGTTTCTCGCATGCGCGAAGGGCACTGGGCAACAGAAACCAAAACTAATTGGTGGAAAGAGGTTCCTGCAAAATAGTATCGTTAGTTCGGAGCAAAAATGCTCCGAGCTTATCGCATTCCTTGCCGTTCTTAATTTTACGTCAATAGGCTACTTATATTTTTCTTCTTTCTAAACGATGGGCTTCAAACCTTACTTATAAGTTACGCCCAATACTAATATTACTGTTTCAGTTTTATGCTATACATTTATATATGTAGGATATGGGTTTTGAGTACTATTATGTCAACTAATATAGAGAATTTAAAAGCGCTTATTGAAGAGGAGCGTAAAAAACTTGAAGAAGCTCAGCGTCTAGTAAAGCAAGCGATACTCAAAGCTATGGCCTCTCCTCCTAAAATCGAAGACCAAGAAGCCGCTGTAAAAGCCTTTGACACCGCCAACAAACAGGCTCATGACGTCTATCTAAAAATTGATGAATTGAATAAAGCTAAATCTGATGAAGCCTCTAAAAACTATCATGAAACCTGTAAAGTGAATAATGCTAAAGTAGAAAGCGGAGCCATAACTCCTGAAGAGTGCGAAAAGCTAAATGATGAAGCCTATGATGAGTATATGAGAATTAAAGAAGCAAATGATAAGGCTAGTATGGACGCCTATAAAGAATATCAAGAACTTTTTAATGAAAATGGTACGAAATTGAAGACAGTTCAAGAGCATTATCAAAAACATAATCCAAGCCCCCCTCCTGTAACGGCAACGGTCCAATCTGAAAAAGTTAGTGGCTTAGTCGCCGCTTACAAAGAACTTTATAAAGATGATGATGAATGGTATAAAAAACACGAACCAAAAATCGAAGGAAACAGGACAAGTTTAACCTTTAAATCAGATGAGGATGCACTCAATTTTGCTAAAAAATTAGCTGAGAATCAGAACTTTATCATGATTGATAAAGAAACAAATAAAGTTTTAGCTTATTCAAGGGATGGAAAGTTATTCAGAGGAGATAAAGAGTTAACAGAAGGTCCTTTACGACCGAGCAAAGAAGAGATGGAAAAACTTCCTACTTTAGATGAATATCAAAAGAAACAACAAACACCAAATCCTACAGATGATCCTCCATTATCTACCCCGCAATCCACAAAACCAGAACCCCCTGAGATACCAACTGTACAGCAGACAGAAGAATCTCCACAAGAAAAAGAAGACCTCGAAAAACAAAAAGGGATCAACCCTAACTTTTGACAAGATCTAAGCATATATTTTCTGGACTCATAATATGAATAATTCAATTTGAGCTCTAAAAAAGAGCTCTTTTCAATTTGAGTAGTGTCCAGGCCCAGCATTTCAACATGTTAAACTTGACGCATCTTGTAGTTGACGCTGCGAAGCTGAGATGGTTTCATCATGAGATTTCATTTTCGCAAGGTAAAACGCTCCGTGCTCTTCCAAATTAAATTGAGAGATTAATTGGTATTGCGGTTCTTCCAACATGCCTGGATACTTATTAATTTCCTTTTTAATTGTTTCTACGATTTTGATAAACAAACACTCATTTAATGTTGAACCCTCTTCTCCATTCATAAAGATCATGGCGAGTGCTTTTGAACCGCAATTTCCTTTTAAATAACCTTCTACTTCTGCTCTCCTGGAGGCTCCCCAAAGGCTTCCCCATATTTTCGATTCATATTTTCTTAATGAAGAATTGATCAAACTTCTAAATGATCTATCTGTTAAAGAATCGCTCCAATCATAAATAGTCTTATACAACATGGTGACATCTTCATCTTTATAAGGATGCGTAAACTGTTTGTCTTTCTTGTTTGCAAAACTTTTATCCTTACTCATAAATTCGACATTAGGAATAGGATATTCTTCCAATACAACAGGTGTAAGCCCCTCTACAAACTGAATGTGCAACGACTCATTTTTGGTTTCCAAGCTAACCGGTAAAACCTCTTCCATAACTTTTCCTGTACTCGTTATCTGCGCCTGGGAAGTTACCTCCTTAACCTGTAACTTAGGGCTGGAATCAACTGTACTGGATTTATCTATGGCCGTTTTATTCTTAATGAGTTTGTCCATTTCTTCTAAAAACTGCGTCACCTCAGTTAGTTGAAAATGGCGATTGTTATATTTTACATAATTTAGATATTTTTGTGCGATTTCTTTACAGCGCTCCGGGGAGTACTTTTCATCGCCCTCCACTCCTTTTATATACATCTGCCTCAGTGCCCTTGCTATTCTTGGTCCTCTCTGATGGCTTTCTCTAACAAATAGAGCAATTTCTTCAGGGTAATCTTTTTGGATTATTTCAATGGATTCTTTAGGCGAGAATATTGAATCAGGTATTTTAGAGGTCCAATGAGTGTTATTTTGATTATTTAATATCATTACTGGACTACCTGATTGAATAAAAGGACTACTGCCATTTCTATGAAGATGTAGCACAATTTCATTATCATAAAACGTATCAATAGTTCCTTTCTTATTACGTACCATGAGTTCACCCTGAATGGCTCGATGCAAGACAAAGAGTGTTTCTTCGGTGCCCCATACGGATTCATTTTGCAGATGATTTTTATATTGTTTAAGATGCTTATCATCATCGACTGAAAAAAACGTAACCGTTTCTTTTCTCAAGATATTATCTAAAAGATGTGCTTTTTGAGATTGAAGAGTACCTTCAGTTGGCCATTTACCTTTTGACTTGAGTTGTTGCTCTTTAATTGCCCACTCACGATTAAAATCCTCTCTGACTTGAAGAAATCTTGTTTTGGCGAATTCTTCCATCGCAGTGTTCATACCACTTACTCGATATATTTCTGCTTCAGTAAAATCGGTATGAGTAAACTCATGGTTGATAAGCTCTGACAACTCCGAATATTTAGTCTTAAACTGCAGCTTGAAATAATACTCTAAACCGTATTTAGACGCAGTAAATAAGGGCGTATCCTGAGGAGACGCTTTGAACTCATCCTTTGTATGTTCTGCTGCCAAATCTCTTGTTGCTCTTCCCAAGAGAGGTTCAATAATAGTTTTGATCTCATCAGAGGTAAATTCTTGATTTGGCTCCTTAGATAACAGGGTTCGCAAACTGACTTTATCATCCTCTTTAAGCTTTAACTTATTAAAGATATCTTCTGTCAGTTGAGGAGTATTTTTCGTTCGTAAAAAATACATTAAAGAAATGCTATATGCATAATACATGCAATTGCCTTCACCACTATTGTCTACATGAAACATAATAAGCTCCTTTTTTAATAAACCTCAATTCCTTAGAGATTCTTCGTGTGTCAATAGTTTTACTTACTTCTCTTTTTTAAAAAATTTTTATTGCTCTCTAATTTAACTATTAATTCAACAAGCTCAATAAATCATTGAGTTAGCTTTAGTATCAGAAGACAGTTTTTGCGGGGATGGAACAAAAGTATTGCATTATTGTAGTCCTTTAGTATTTATATGGCAATGATACCATCACTACTTTCATATCAGTATCCAATCAATAAGTATTATTTGCGAGCGAAGATGAAAGGGTAATTGATTAACTTAAATTTTACTTTTTCTGCAACGAGAGAAAAAGTACTATCTTGTTACACCTGAATTTAACAGAGCCATAAATTCATAAGAACTTACCTGGCGTGAGAAATAAGATCCCTGTCCATACAGACAACTATATTGCTTCAGACGAATCCTGTTATTGATAAAACACAATAAGTGAGGCAATGAAAATACTGCAAATAGAAATGCCTAATCCTATATGCGTATACTTGTTCACTTATTCTTTGAAAACAATTGAGCTTTTTGATAGTTTGTGATTTATATCCATGTAAGTAAATGGGTCATTTATCTCCATATACTAATTTTAGTACTTATTTCCAATTTTTAATCGAGGCTGTAATAGCAAGCGTAATCCAAGTAATCTTAAATTACGCTCGACTTCTTCTTAGAATAGAGCTCTTGCATAACCTGTAGATTTTGCTTTAATACAAGGCACAAAGGGTTCGCGGAGCGGAGTTTACATGGAGTAAATGAGCGCCGGAGAGCCATTTGTAACGCAGCAATAAAGTAGAAGATGCAGGTTATGCAAGAGCTCTAATGTGTCAAACTTCTATAGCTTCAGGCCAGACACTACACTGAACTTCTCCAATATGTTTTTTTTGCAACATAAGCATCACTAAACGAGATTGACCAATACCACCGCCAATTGTTTGAGGTAATGTACCGGATATCAATTTCTGGTGCCAATCAAAATCTAAACGATGCTGACAACCTGTTAATGCCAATTGATATTTTAATATGGCTTCGTCGACTCTAATACCCATAGAGGAAATTTCAAAAACATCTGCAATTATCGGGTTCCAAACTAAAATATCACCGTTTAAGCCGGTTAATCCTACTTCATTCACGGAACTCCAATCATCATAATCTGGGGCACGTAAATCATGAGGTCTTCCATCGGATAACGTACCTCCAATCCCGATTAAAAAAACAGCTCCATATTTTTTAGTGATAGCTCGCTCTCGTTCTTTAGGCGATAGATGAGGATATAAAGCGCGTAATTCTTCGCTATAAATAAAATGAATATATTGAGGAAGAAATGGGGTCAAACCATAAAAATCACTGGCCACATGTTCTGTTTTTTTTATTGCTTCATAGAGTTCAATGACTGTTTTTTTTAAATAGCTTAAACAACGATCTTTATAGTCTATGACACGCTCCCAATCCCATTGATCCACAAAAACTGAATGGGTTGCACTTAATACCTCTTCGTCGGGTCTTAAAGCGCTCATATGAGTATAAATGCCTTCTCCTGCTTGAAAAGCAAACTCTCCAAGTAATTTTCTTTTCCATTTAGCCAAAGAATGAACAACCTCAAAAGAATGATCGGGCATGGCTTTAACCTTCACAGAAACTGCTTGTTCTGTGCCAGATAAGTTATCCTGTACACCATCCCCAACACGAGCCAATAATGGTCCTTGCACTTCAATAAGACCTAATTTTTGTTCCAATTCACGGGAAAAAAAACTTTTAACAAAGCTTATTTGTTTTTGCTTTTCAATAAATGCCTGTTTCATCACATTACCTCAAAAATAAATGAACTTAACATTATATTGAATTTCAACATAAATTTTATTATAAATTTAAAATAAACATAGATAAGATAAACAATATATATTAAAATAGATTAATATTTAAATAAATTTTAAAAAATCACCATGAAAGACCCAGAAAATTATCCAATCGATAATCTTGACCGAAAAATACTGAACGCATTAATAAAAAATGCACGTACTGCTTATGCAGAACTTGCTAAAGCGTGCGCTGTAAGTCCTGCTACGATTCATGTACGTGTAGAAAAAATGCGGCAAGCAGGTATTATTGAGGGGGTACATGTACATATTAACCCCAAACGATTAGGATATGATGTCTGTTGTTTCATTGGCATTACTTTGAATCATGCGAAAGATTATCAAGCCGTCTTAAAGAAACTGGAAGATTTAGAAGAGGTCATCGAGGCTTATTACACTATTGGTCATCATTTTAATATTTTTATCAAAGTAATGTGCCAATCCATAGACACTTTACAGCAGTTATTAGTTAATAAAATTCAGCTTATTGATGAAATTCAATCAACAGAGACACTGATTTCACTGCAAAATCCGATCATACGCTCAGTTGTTCCTTAAGCTAAATTTATTTTCTATGCAAAAACTATCTCTAACATGGGTAATGAGCAATGAATCAATTTAAATTTCTTAAAACAATTCATTTTGAATATCAACTAAAACTATACGAATTACTGACCACATTCATCGAAAAAGAGATAGCTCATTTCGAATCAAAGAAAAATATCAATGAACTCACAATAGATGAAATGCATACTCTGGAGTTTTATAACCTAAGCTTGGAAACTCTAGTTGAATCTACCTTCCTGCAAATTTATGCCAAACTAGAAGAAGCCTTGTATTATGAATGTGAAACCCTGTTAATTAAAAAAAATGCAAGTATATTACGATTTGAACCTGCTCTGAACCAACAAGGATATACTATTGATAGCAAGCATTGGAAAATGTTAGTCAATATTTCTAAAATTCGTAATTGCCTCATACATGGAAATGGAAGATTAGATTCAGATCAATATGGAGTGGATACAAAAGAAACCATTCACTACCTTAACTCGGATGCAAATATCCCTCTAATTGAAATAATTCATTTAAGAGATCATAAAGAAGGAATTTCTAAAATTAAACTCAATAAGCCATTTCTTCACTATTGCTTTATTGAAATAAAAAGCTTTATCCATTCTCAAAAATAGAGGTTTTATATTATTAGACATCTCAAGTATCGCAATGAACCTCTATCCAAACTCAATAAATTTGATAAATTAAAATTCAATTTGATCAAATAATAATCCAGTACTACAATAAAGTTGCACTTCAACGACAGGAGGTCATTATGAATCAAACATTTAGGTTCGTGGGAATTGCTGCAACTATATTGGGTCTAGGTAGCTGTACCACAACAGCTGTGAACTCACCCGGATACCGTGCCAATTATGTCTATTCTTCTGGTTACACTCCTCCAGGATATACGACTAATTATTATAGGGTAGGTAGTTATAGTCAACCTAACTATCAAACGAAATATAGAAAAAGTCAGATAAATTATCAAAATGGCCAACCTAACCACCAAAAAAAATATAGAAAAAGCCAGATAAATTATCAAAATGGCCAACCTAACTACCAAACGAAATATAGGAAAAGCCAGATAAACTATCAAAATGATCAGGCAGGTTATCAATAAGATGATGATCTAAATTTACTAATAAGAAATTAACCCCATATACGTCATTCCTAAATATGGGGTTAGGGTGTTCTGTTTTTAAATATTATCAGATTAGATTAATTTTTACATCGTTAAGACTGTCATTAACAGAAGCTATTTTTGGTTTTTCTGAAGTTTTAGAGGCATAGATACTTCGAGACAGTAATGGCGATTTTATTGGTTTAACTGATGATGGCAACTTAAATGCTGCTTCTTTATCAAGCATGATTGTAACATTTTTATGCGCATATAAAGCTGTTGCCGGAATATCTTGGTTCGGTGAAGAAGCCAGATTAACAGCCGCAATAATATCTGCCTTTGTTGTACCTGACGCGAGCAAATAACACGCCTTACTGTGTTGTAAAATCGTTCCAATTCCCATTGTTATTGCATGGGTTGGCACTTCATCTTTTGAATTAAAAAATCGTTTATTCGCCTCGCGAGTCTTATCATCTAACTTTATTAATCGTGTTTTAGAATCAAATGAGGATCCTGGTTCATTAAAGCCAATATGACCATTCACGCCCAAACCTAAAATTTGAATGTCTATTCCACCAACTTCATGAATCTTGTCTTCATATTCTTTCGCATGCTGTTCAATTGACTGAAGTGGAACAGTTCCATCAAGCATATGAATATTCTCTTTTTTGATATTAACATGATCAAAAAAATGATGATGCATGTAGTGATTATAAGATTGATCATGTGTTGCTTCTAAACCTAAATACTCATCTAAATTAAATGTGATAACTAATGAAAAATCTAAGTTTTCCTCTTTATGCAAACGAACTAATTCTTTATATAAAGGTTCAGGAGTACTCCCTGTTGCCAGTCCCAAAACGGTAGGCTTTTTTTCCTTATTATTTTCCATTATTTTCATTTGAATAGCTCGAGCAGCTTTACCTGCCATACCTTCAGATGTTTCCCTAACAATAATGCGGCTAAACATAAATATTTTCTCCGAGAATTCGAGGTGTTATATACGATATAAAAAAAAGTTCAGAATAAAGAAGATCAATATTAATTAAAAAGATAATATGAAGCACTCCATTCATCTCATTCCCATATTTTGTTACAATTACAATGGTGCAGGATGCCAATGAAATCATAAAAAATTTGATTTATCTACGAGCGATTTTAGCCAATTTAACAGCGAAACTCTAGGGCATTTCCTGAGGGGGTCCCGTTCTAAATATGTATTTAGAGCTCAGACCGGAAATAGATTAAGCTCCCAGAAATTGTTATGTGGAGCTCATCCCTACGAGGGTTTTAAATGCTAATTAAAAATATGTATGTCTATAACGATGCCGGGATTAAAGAATTAAAGCACGTGCAAGTTACCAAAACAGGGACAAGGATAATTTTCAATATTGATGACGATTTATCCTCTTTTCATGAGGATAAAATTATTGATTCTAAAGGCAGCTATTTCTTCATGCCAGGAATGTTAGATTCTCATGTTCATGGTCAAGGTGGTATTGATTTCGCTGATTTAGGCAATGAAATGAGTGATGAGGGATTGGAGCATATTGTCAAAGCACTAGGAAAAACAGGACTTTCTTATGCGTTAGCAACTTTAGTATCTATGCCTATCCCAGCCTTAAAAAAATCACTAACAAAAATTAATGATTTTATGCGGAAACAAGAACAGAATCCAACTCCAGGCTGCACTCAGATCCTTGGTGTGCATTTAGAAGGTCCTTTTATCTCAAAGAGTTGTAAAGGCGCTCATGCTGAAGAGGTACTGCAAGATAATATTTGTATGGAAAAATTTAGGGATATTATTGATGCAGCACCTCATATAAAACACTGGAAAATAACAATTGCGCCTGACTTACTGGGTGCAGAAGATTTTATTAAACAGATAGAATCACTTGAACAAGAAGGTATTTTTGTAAAAATATTTATTGGCCACTGCAATCCAGATGATAAGGAAATCATTAGCCGCGCTATTGCAGCAGGCGCTTGTGGATTTACCCACCTAGGCAATGGTTGTCAAGAATCGTGTAGCAGAGAAACACGACCTCTTACTTTAAGTGACGCAAAAAGCCATTTGGTACAATGGATACTCGAAAATCCTGAGCATTGTCCTCCTGGTGTGGAACTCATTACTGATGGTGTACATTTATCCCCCACATTTATTTCGCTCATACAGAATGCAGTTAAAAATAAAATTATTCTTGTAACCGATGCTTTAGGTCCCACGGGTTGTCAAGATGGGGTCTATAAATTAGGGGGTTTGGATATTCGTAAAGAGCAGAATAGTTTCTATTTGGCAGATAATAAAGGTAATTTTCTGATGAAAGAAAGCAAACTCCCATCTGGAGAAAAATGCTCTGTAAAAACACTTGCAGGCAGTGCAGCCCCATTATCTTTTTGCGCGCAAAAATATTTTGAATCGATGCTTGATGAACCCCTAGAAAGCCGTATGGATTTTATGTATGCAGCACTTATCACTAATCCCAGAATGACCTCCTTATCTAAGGAAACGAGCCAAAATTTACCTGATAATAAAAATTTCTCTATTTTTAATAATAGCGGACAACTTATTTTGAGTTCATGTCATGGTAAAGTAATTGAGCATCAGCAATTACAATGGCAGATGTCAGGTATGCTCAATTATGGATTTTTATCGAGACCCTCTACTGTTGAAAACAACAATTGCCCCGAACGAGAAAGAAGTTACACCTATTAGTTAGAATCCTAGATTCAAAAAAGACTGTTCGTTTTTACTCACTAGAATAATCAGGCTAACCCAAGAAACACCTTGGGTTAGACTCATTCCATACTAGGTCTGTAAAAGACCACTTTCAGAACCACCTACACTAAAGGTAGCTGCTTGGACAGCACCGGGAATAGAAGAAATACTTGGCAAAAAGAGTGTCCAGGTCATTCCGTTATTCAAACTTTGATAGGTTAAAGGTAATATATTGCCCATTGAATTATTATAATACCCTACTGCAGAACATATATTATTTTTACATGAAACCCCAGTTAGTTCGGCATCCTGGAAGCCTGCGGGAATCCCGCTTGTAGGAGGAAGTACAGCTTCTGACCAAGTCACACCATTATCTGCACTGAAATAACTCACAGGTAATCGTTGCCCAGTACCGTCGGCAGTTTCTCTAGTGTAATACCCTACTGCAGAACAACGAGTCCCTGCACAACTTACGCTATTTAGAAACGCTCCTCTGTTTCCAGGGGGCAAGGCATTTGTCGAAAGAAACCTTACTAAAGACCAAGTAAGTCCGCCATTTGCACTGGTATAACTTATAGGTAATGTTGAGGAACCAGACTGATCTGCTGGATTAGGGGACTCACCTACAGCGCTGCAATTCGTTCCAACACAGCTTACACTCATCAACTTGGCACCACCTACATATCCAGCTGGGAAATTAAAAGTACTTGGTCTGATTGCTTCGGACCATGTAACACCATTATTCGCACTATAATAACTCACAGGTTGTCGACCTGTAACATCATTATAAAAACCAACCGCAGAACAATTCGTTCCTACGCAACTAATTGAGCCAAGTCTCGCACCCTGATTTCCTGGTGGAAGAGCTGTAGTTGAAAGAAAAGTAGGCTGAGACCAAGTGACTCCATTATTAGAACTCCAATAACTCAGTGGAAAACGATTCCCAGTAACACTGTCTTCCCATGTTCCTCCACTCACACAATTGCTGCCTACACAACTCACAGTAACAATTCGAATATCATTACTTGTGGCAAGAGGGCCTGTTCGTAGAAAGAAGTTAGGCACAGACCAGCTTGCTCCTCTATTTGAGCTTGAATAGGAAAACGGTACAATGGTCTCTTGTTCTGTGAGAGCAAAACCAACGGCAGTACAGAGATTTCCATTACACGCAACTCCAATAAGTGTTACTTGATTACCGGAAAAACCAACAGGTGGTGGTAATACTGGAGTGGGCCAGGTGGCACCATTATTACTACTTGTATAAACGAGTGGAAATCCTCTACTAAGAGTTGCATAGCCTCCCACTGCAACAGAAATTTGAGTTTCAGGTGGAGGTGGAACATTTGTTACATTTACATTTAACGAATTAGCTTGTGTTGGACCGGCGCAGGTTTTACCTCCGGGAAAACATGCAAATAAATGATGATGTGGATCAGGATCATCACGCCTAACCTCTCCGGTTATTTTCAATTTTAAGGTACAGCTTTGATTAATAGAGCCATATGGTCCTAAATTAAAAAAGAGGGGGCAAACAGTCGGGTCTGTTGGCTCAAGTACTTGAATTACATTGGGAGGAAACCACTTAATAAAGTTATTATCACGCATTGATAAGGTGTTGTTCGTCACGGTATAAGCAGCATTCACACTTCCTCCCTGATGAACGATGGTAGGCAAGGTACCTTGAGGAGTAATATTGAAAGGCAAAGCAAAACTGGTCATTGAAGCGACAACCCCCAAAAAACCAACCGCACACAAATGATATTTATCGTTCATTGTTCATCCTTTGATAGTCTAATACAATGCTTAAAAAATAAGCTGCTCGAAAAGCACATCTTTTAATTCAAATACAGATGCCCAAAGCCCAAGACACTATCATTGAGTAAGAAGAATGAATTAAATCATTTGAAATGATAATTTAGATCACACTCAAAACGCCAATCATGTCCCTAAAGTCTAAGCATCTGAAGTAATTTCGTACTTTTTGGAGACTCCATAAAACCAAGCTAAGTTTTATATCTCCTTTAAATCACAAAAGTGATTTGTCCTAATACTTCATTAGTATATAAATGAGATTGTGATAAATTATTAAATGTTGGAACTCCGTCGATTGAAGCATTTCCAAGCTCCACTTTACCAAAGTCAGAAAATCGATAGCCTACACCTACACGAACATGATTTGTCACCTCATAATCTACACCCGCCCCTACTCTGTAGGAAAAAGAGGTACGCGTCTCATTGTTAAATTGATTACTAAAGGTACTAAATTGCGGTACAATATTGACAGTGTAATTTGTTGCGGCATTCGAGCTAACCCCGATCCCTCCTGAAATGTATGGATGGAAAATCAGCGATTGATACATCAAGTTATATAACAGTTTGTTTTCAAATAATACTTGGTGTACCTGTATATCATAGTTATATGAAAATGAATCCAGTGTTAATACATCCGTTGCACCTTGTGTCACAACACCTTGAGGATGAAACTCCATGGGTTGATAATAACTAAATCCTGTTTGTAAAAACCAACTCGGGTTTAATAGAATTTCTACTCCAAGAGAAACACCGTATATAAATTTAGATTGATCCGTATTGCCAGCATCATAACTAAAAAACTCGTCTTGAATGGGATCGACAACAGGAATAAATTGCGACCTACCTGCATCGTCAGTAAATGCAGCACCTAATGATACCGTTGCAAAGGGACGCCAACTCATTGAAAACCAATCTACTTTCTTTTCAATTTGATCTTTCCAGACAGCGTGTTTTTTTACTACTGATGTAGCTGCACTGCTTGGTTGAACACTAATTAAAGTTAATCCCAAAATAGCTAATGCAAATCCATATTTACTCTTTAACAATTTCTTCATCCTTAAAAAAATAACCACATGAAAAAAGTGCTTTTAAGCAAAACTTCTTCTGATAAAAGCAATGGCGAATTAATTTAACAAAAATTTCTAAAGAATTATAGATTTATTTATTAAATATTAAATAAATCTTTTATTAATGACAAAGTAAAGTGAATAAGTAGTGGACTGTATTTTATAAAATTTGGAATATAAGGATCGAATATTAATTCACAACCCTATTTAGACTGTTGGTTTTAAATATACCAAGCATAGAATGCCAGCAGTCAGTGCTGTGATGCAGCATAAAATAATGGGGGTAATGAGTGACAAAACAATCAGAAAACCGCCAACAAAACAAATAATAGCATCACCTAAAGTGCGCAAGCTTAATTGTACACCCATGACTTCGCCCTGAATTGCGGTATGAGACATGTTTGAGATGTGAATCGTCATAGTTGTTGTAACAGTAGTGATACTAAATCCAATAAACGTGAAAAATAAAAATAGGGTTGAGGGATATTGAACAGCAACCATCGCTGCAAAAATCAGAGCAGTGATTATCATAGCCAAGATTATCATTTTATGAATAGGCATATGCTTTAAAAGATGATGCGGAAGCCATGCGGCACCTAAAGCAAGAGCAGCTGACAGTGCAGCATTATAAATCGCGATCATACCTGGAGACATCAACCATTTTCCGGCAAGATAAACCGGGCCAAATTCGTAAAACATATCTACTGCGAAGGTAAACAGCGTGCTGATGATGAGCAAATGGATTAGATGAGGATGATTTTGAAATAAGAGCTTGAATTGTCGGATAATATTGATTTGGCCCAATATGGATTTTCTTTCTGGTTTAGATAGAGTTTTATGTTCTGGTAATTTCCACCAGGCAAGGCACAGTGTAGTGATTGAAGCAAATGCTGCAAAAGCAAAAGGGAACGTCCATGAAAACCAGGGAACAATATTTGGATTTGACAATAAACCACCAATGATTGGTCCAATGATATAACCAATGCCAGCCATGCTATTAATTCTTCCAAAGCTTACAAACTTGTTAATGGTAGTTAATTCTGATGCTAATGCCCTGGCAACAGCAAAAGTTCCTTCCATGAATCCTGTTAAAAAGCGGCTGAATAATAAAAGCCAAAAACTGTTGTTCCAAAATGCTATAACAGTCAACAAATATCCTAGAATGCTTCCTACTAAACTGATAACCAATATTTTTTTGCGACCATACAAATCAGAATTTTTCCCTAGAATAGGAGAACCAATAAATTGCCCTAAAGGAAAAATTGCAAGGGTTAACCCCAGCAAAATACGTCTGTTTGTTTCACTCCATTCTGGGGAAATAATTAACTGATCAGTAGATTGTAAAAACAACGGTGGAAGAATGGGGTAAGCAATAGATGAACCAATAAAACTAATTAAGACAATGAGTAAAATAATCCAGAGCTGTTTCTTTTCTTGAGTTGTTTGTGTGTACCTATTCATTCTTGGCCCTTAAGATCATGAAACGGAGCCGACTTAAGAGAACGATTTTACCCAAAAAACACACATCATGTCAAATTTTTCATCAAAAACCATCTTTTTCTCAATAAAGCGATATTTATTTTGTGCCACATGAGTTTTTAAGTTGGTTAACCTGACATTTTCTGCAATGAAGTCAGTATTCGATCAAAATTATCCATTCTCAACACACTCACTTTCAAGTGACGTTTTAAATTGCTCTACCCATGCATTATCCACATAATTTGGGAGCACTATATTTTCCGTTAATCTCACTGTTTCTGCAAAATGCTTATATAAATAAGGACGATAATAAACAAGGTTGGGAACCTCCATGCCAATTTCTTTAGCTTTTTCATCATTTACTCGCACTCGTAATATATCTTTAAAATGAGTGTTTGCCTCAAATTGCAACATCTCTTCATCAGACATCACCCCACCCTGGAAGAAAAGCGTTTTCTTGCTTGCTGCAGATAAACGCTCAAAATAATCTTTTTTCTTTCCTGCCAGATAGCGTTTGGCATTCACATGATAGCCAATGAGTAATGCAACTTTTGCAGAAAATCCTAGGTCATATGCTAATTTCGCACCGATCCATTCATGATGCACTACCCCTAAATCTGCCATCTTATTTTGCTTGGTATCCGAAGCAAAATGCCCTATATCATGAAATAAGCACGCAAGAATAACCTCCTGGCTATGGCCTGCTTGCTCGGCAAAATAAGCGCACTGTAACGCATGTTCTAATTGCGAAACAGACTCTCCAATGTAATCCATGTCTTTGGAGAAGCACAAACGCTGTAAAGCCCTGTCAATTTTTTGATCGATATGATTCACAGTCTTCATTGCATCATTTCACTAATAGGATTAGCGACATTATAAATAGCAGCGCCTGCTGAGTAATCTTTGTTGGGATCGCGGTCACAATCTGGAGGAAATTTTTCCCGTTTATCCTGGTAATAAGCTTCACGCTTCATCCCTCCTTCAGAAAATTTACTAAAGGTAATAAATATCGCTCGACGCGGTTTATTGCTACGGTTTGCCTCAGAATAATGGGGTAAATAAGAATCAAATAAAATGATGTCCCCTGTTTTACATTCAATTGGAGTCCACTGGAGAGTTTCTGAAACTTCCTTTTTAATCGAACCATCCGCTTCTTGAGGAAGAACTACAGGCTTATTAGCTCCTCCTTTAACTACTTGTAAGCAACCGTTTTCTAAAGTGCACTCATCGATTGCCACCATCATGGTTATGTGAAATCGTTGGTTAAAGCTAATAAAAGCGGGAGCGTCTTGATGCGGTTTAAAACCTCCTCCACCCGGAAATTTATAGTTAATTTTTTCTTTGAAAATAGCTGCCTGTTCTCCCATTAATGAGGAAACTAAATTTAAAGTACGTGAGCTATTAGCCACCTCATACATCCCTTTATGATAATCAATAAAATTTTCAACGCGACAAAGCTGGCGCTCGCCCTGAGCATTTTTTTCAAAATACTTCATCCACTTTCCTGGTGTTTCAGGCCAAGATGTTAATTCATCACACCAGGTTTGCAGATGTTGCTTCAGATCAATAAAGAGAAAATCTCGCAAAATTATAAATCCCTGTTTTTGCCAAAAACTTTTTTGCTCTTCACTCAATTGATAATCCATGATTTCCCCTTTTAAGACGTTGATAGCAATGTATTCTCAGAAATTGAATCCGAAAGAATAGTTAATTTATCTTCTTCCCGTTCTAACCATTTTGTTAACAACCAACCAAGCAAAAGAGTACTGGCAAGAATCGTTAAAGTCAGATAGATACCCAAGTGAGTCTGGAGAATAGGTAAGAATACCGTTCCAATAAACGCACCAAATTTTCCAGTCCCAGCTGCCAATCCATGTCCGGTAGCTTTAAATTCAGGATTATAAAGTTTTGCAGGCAGCAGATAAGTTGAAATTCCCGGGCCAAAATTTATAAAAAAATTGAACAAGATGAATCCGATAAAAATAATGCTGGTACTTGAGAACAGATAGCTTATGCTAAGGAATAATAATCCCACAAACGAAAATAGAAATCCTGTTTTCTGCAATTTAATCAATGATACGTGATTTACAAAAAAAATGACTGAAAAAGCACCTAGGGAAACAAAAATATTTACCACGAAAGTGCTTTTTAAAACCTCAGTTTGCGCACTCAGGAAATTTGCCTCACTTGAAAGATTAAATGCTTGTAAGACGTAAGGAGTGAATAGTCCTATTCCGTAATACGATATATCTAATAAAAACCAGCAAAGACAAAGACAAACAGTAACTCTTATCATTCTTGGCGAGAATATAAATTGATAATGAGTGAAAACAGCGCGTCTTGAGCGTGGTTTTAATCGATGATGAACTTGCCATAAAAAACTCTCCGGCAGCTTAGCTCTAAATAACAATCCTACAATTGCAGGAATTGCTCCTGAAGCAAACATCCATCGCCAAACGTCAAGTTGTGGGTGCAGTTTAAATAAAAGCCAGGCTACAATGACACCTACTGGTGAAGCAAGACAATTGATAAACATAGCGGTTGCGATAAATTGGGCACTTTTACGAGGAGGAATCATTTCAGCTAAATAGGCTGCACAGATAGGATAATCAGCACCCACGCCAAAACCGAGTAAAAATCGAAAAACACAAAGTGAGGTTATATTCCAGGCAAAAGCAGAACAAATAGCAATAAGCACAAAAAACACAAGATTTATAATGAGCATACTTTTCCTGCCCAACATATCTGCTATGCGTCCGACAATGATTGCACCAAATACCGCGCCAAGAGGAGCAGCAGCTTGAGTGAGGCCAATCATAAGCGAGGAGGGATGATATAAAGCATTAATAAAAGGCTCGGCTACAGAAGCAATATATAAATCATAACCATCAATGAACAAACCCAGTGCACAGACTATCCAGACATGAAGAGCAAGGGATTTATTATTATTTTCGTCCATGAAAATCTCTTATAATATAAAGGGTATTTGCCACTTTATTGCGACATTAAGCACATGATTTTTAACATAACCGCGATACAAAAACAAACAAGTTTTATCATCAATAACTCAAAAAACAATGACTGTTCTACCCATCTCTGAAGAACGAACTTACAAAAGATATCTATAATTAAAATAATGAGACTTAGACAAAAGCAAAGAAATAAATATTTTTTAACTCTGAAAAAGGAAAGATAAAATGTTAACTGCGGCTTTTATTTTTTTAGTGATAGCAATTGTTTCAGGATACATTGGATATAAAGGCACAGATCCCGCATTAACAAATAATGCAAAAATTATATTTTATATTTCTCTAATTATTTTTCTCATGTTACTACTTATTTATTTCTTTTCTCCATCCCCACCAGTTCAAAATGAAATAAAAAACCCCCTTTTATAGACATTTTATAGGTAACGATTAATTGAAAATTATTTTTTCTCTTGCCAAGAAAAGAAGGACATTTTTAGTTCGCTTCGGGTGGAGTTACCCAATCAGAAACCCTCTATTACATATAATTTGTTATCGATGTATTTTTTAAATAAAACTTAATGATCTTAAAAAAGAAAGCCCAATAGTTGAGTAACTATACAGCCATATTTAGAACTAAAGTCAAAAATTTTTGCTTTTCTTCATTAGGATGAAATTAATTCCATATTTAGAGCGACTGAATAAAATTTAATTTACTATAATTAAATTAGCACAATTAGATGAGAGAAATATCATGTATGCCAAATATGCGCTTCCTCCTGTTGTGTTATATGAAAGTCATGCCGATAGAGCAACAAGCGAATTTCTTATCAAACAACTGCCTCATTTAAAAAAAGCGGGCTACACCACGATTTGTGTCGATGGCATGGAGCCAGGAGCATCCCTGGAGCAAAATATTTCCATGTCGAAAATGCTTGTTGCCATGCAAGCAAAAAGACTGGAGCAAATGCCGAGTACTCATCCTCAATATGCACAAGAGGCTGAAAAATTAAGAAGCGTGGTTGCTAAGCTGGAGCTTTTCGAAGCAATGAGCGACCAAGGTTTCAAACTTGGCGGAATTGATTTACCGGTTTCTGAGCAGCTTAAAGAGAAAAGTCTGAATTCCGAAAGAAGAGAAAAAACACTTACTGATAATACCTTAAAAGAAGTCAGGAAAAATGATGGAGGGGTTGTGGTCCTTCTGGGATTTGGTCATTGTATATTCCAACAAATGATTAAACAATACGCTGAAAATCCAGATCAATTTCTCTGGTTCCATGTACACAATCCAGCTAATGAAACCTCAGCTCACAGAGAATTGGTTACGGCCTATGAAAAAAAGGTTATGGTGCTTACTTCCCTCTAGGAATTAATATTTTTCAAAGCTCCAATCCAAAGTTAGGTACCGCTTTATGGGATCAAATAAGTGCTCGTTGTTATAGTTACGAATCAGAGGAGCTTAACACATCGACCGCATCCATGTTGAAATCGCTAATTGGCCCAGAAGTTTCAGCCCGTTTGCGCAAAGACGGCCAACATCGTGTAGATGCACTTATACCTCTCGAAAAAGTTGAGCAAACACGCCGGGTAAAATCTTCAGATTTCTTGATGAGTCTAAATAAAACCTTAGGTAAGGTTACCTATGAAGTGACAAACGTCGAGAAAAATGATCAGGTGGTTATTCGTGGTATTAATGAGCCCGAAGTAGCGGAACAAATTAGTAAATTACCAACAAAAATGTGACATTAATTTCTTGAAACGTTAGCACTGATGACTTATCTGCTAACGTTTTCAATAAAGTAATTTGCTTCTGAAAATCAATGACAATTTCAAAACGTACCTGGCAGTGATTTTTACAATAAACTATTACAGCGATAGCTTTTTCTTTATAGTTAAAATGCTCCATATAAATTATGCTAAAAACGCAATTACCAATGGAGAGAAAAGATGAAAAAACAATTAGTGCACCAAATCGTTAAGGCCAAAATATCTAAAGGCATGATGCGCTGCAAATGCTGCCGCTATTCCTAAGGTTCTGTTAGCCATAGACTATTTGTGAGAATGACCATGAAAAAGCTACCCAATCTTAGCCTATTACTGGAATACAAAAACCCGTTAGTTATAGAGCGATTTAAGCAGAATTTTCCTGGTTTTTCTGATTCTGCAGAACAGCTGTTTACCGACATGCTCAAATATCTATGGCTCAGTGTAAAACACGAACATGATTTAAAAGCCAACCCTAATAATCCAGAACTGCAATTCATTCCTGTGATGCATGAAGAAATGAGACCTATCGATAATATGTGGCATGAATTTATTCTGATTACCTTAGATTACCATGAATTCTGTAATCACTACTTTGGTGAATATTTGCATCATGTTCCCAATATGCGTGAAAAACTGAAGTTTACTGAAGAAGATTTCACCAACCAATTAGAGTTGTTTTTGAATTACATTTACGAACAGTTAGATGAAGAAACCTTAATCCGCTGGTTTAGTGAACACCTAGAAGAAAACACTCTTTCAGATGTTGCTTAACCATCTAGTGCTGCAAGTTTTTGCACGAGTCACGGATTGTTTGCACCATAACCTGTAACGCTTTAACTTGCCTTTGTTCCGGTCGATACGCTAAATAAATTTCATCATGAAAAATGGGCGTATTCGGGACTTGGGAAAGCAGCGACTGATGATGAGTATGCACTACTGAACGCGGTAAAATACCCATGCCACAACCCGCTGCAGTCAAACTGGCAATTACATCCAGATTTGAGGTAGGCAATAAACGATATTCCTTGATGCCCATTACCTCCAAATCTTTAAGTAGCTTTTGTGTTTGCAATAAATCGACATCGCATAATAAGGTTAAAATTTTTTGTTCTTCCATGAAGTTTTTATCTTTAGGTTGCCAAAAGCCCACTTCATCATCGTAAAGCTTTTGCAGAATCAAATCTCTATGCCTCACCGGATTAACAATAATACCAATGTCAATGGAAAAATTAATAATTCCTTCTAGAATTTTGCGTGATAAATCATGTTTCAGGGTAATTCTTATTTGAGGGTATTGCTCAAGTAATTTGGGCATAAATAAAGGCAAAACATATTGAGCAACAGAAGGATGACAACCAAGAACAAAATCCCCTTGGATTTCATCAACACTCGCCAGACTTTCAGCACGAGCGGTTTCCCATAAATGAATCAATTGTTTGGCATGGGTATAAAATTGCGCTCCCGATTTAGTTAATTTCAACCCATTTTTTATGCGAATAAAGAGACTGGTACCAATTGCATTTTCAAGTCGTTTGACTGCACTACTTAAAGACGGTTGACTAATCCCCAGGCGTTCAGAAGCACGCGACAAATTCAACGTTTGACACACTTCAATAAAATAATACAAATCATTTGAGGAAGGCAGCATGATAACCATCTTAAGAAAGCAATAAGAGCGTGTCAAGGAAATGTTTCCATGTACATGAACACACTAAAATATATTTTGGGAAACAAGCATAGGCTGGTAGATGAAGCGAAACCCGAGTTTCAGACCTAGACCTATAAACCTGAACCTGTCACTTGAGCACATCTCTTCTACGCCCCACGGCTTGCCGCGGAACGTCGAAATAGAGCTGGACAGAGTTTTTAGCGATGTATAGAAGATTCAGAGACCTGCACTCAGGCTTGCTATTAAAAACCACCATAAAAAAACAAATTTACACCATTATGCATAAAAAAGTTACGACAATTCGGAATACTTTAATCAATTTGAAGTATAATTACTTATTTTTTGATAACAAGGACTCAATATGGTAAAAGTATTAGCATTCGACGTATCAGAGACATTACAAACTGGTTCAGAACATGATGACAATGGCCTAGGGCAACCAATGCGTATAGGGAGTGAAGTTATTCCAGGAGCATATTCGGTAATGGTTGGAGGACAAAAGACGGCAGAATTACTTCAGCGTGCTCAAAGAGAAGGCATTCCCATCGTTTTAGTGACAAATTATGGAGCGGATTTAGATAAAGAGGTAATTCAACGCACCCTGGATTTCTTTCAACGCTATGGAGTAAATATTCCACCTGAAAATTATATGGGTCCACAAAAAGGTACCGATGGCAGCAAAGTGCCAAGATTAGAAGAAATTAGCAAACGATTTAATGTAAACAAAGAAGCAATATATTTTTTTGATGATTCCTTTCATAATGTATCAGATGCAAGAGCACATGGGTTTAAGGCAATTCAAGTAAAATCTCCAGAAGATTTACAAAACGGCATTACCGAAGTGCTCGATGCACCCTCAGCAAGACAGAAAGCAGAAAAAAAACCCTCCATTCCAGGAAGCAAATCCAGTTTCTTTACTAATGAATGGGAAGAGTTTGATACGGAGTTTAAAGCTTATATTTCTGAAACAACACGTCCAGTACGTGTAAAGTTTTTTAACCATGTAACAACCAACGAATATTGGAGTATAATGGGAAAAAAAGAGAAACAAGTTATTCTCCAGGATTACCTCCATAAAAAATCAAGAATATATGATTCATTAGATATTGAATTTAGGTCTTATTTATCAGAAGAAACTCAAGATATTCGCCATAAAATGGCTCCTAAGCCAACCACTGAAGATTTTTAGAATGGATTAGATGAGAAAACTAAAGATCAATACTTTCAAAAATATGAGCAAGCAATTGGAGCCATGCTTTATAAATAAAAATCACAACTTATCAAATGCTTTCTGGAATATTCCAGAAAGCATTTTTATCTCATCTTAGACAAACAACTGTTTCGAGGCAGGATTCCTGTCGGTTTATTTACTAACGTACTCTCTAACATTTGTGATACAATTGCCCTGAAAATAAACACTTTGAAATGAAAACAATACCATTTTCCCCTTCACTAGTCCCAATAAATAAAGGAAGCCGCATGAGTTTTAAGTCGTTAGGTTTAATCGAACCCTTACTTCAAGCGATTAACGAATTAAGTTATAAAGAACCCTCTCCTATTCAAACTCAAGCCATTCCTCAGATATTATCAGGTCGAGACGTTCTGGCTTCGGCACAAACGGGAACAGGTAAAACAGCAAGTTTCGTATTACCTATTTTACAAAAACTCAGCTCCAAACCCCGAGCTCAAAGTAATAGAACGCGTACGCTCATTCTAACTCCAACACGTGAATTAGCCAGTCAAGTACATGAAAGCATCATTCAATACGGACGCTATCTATCGCTCCGCTCTGCGGTAGTTTTCGGCGGAGTAAAAATTAATCCTCAAATGATGAAATTACGTTCTGGGGTTGAGCTGCTAGTCGCTACACCGGGACGTTTATTGGATTTGCATCAGCAACGTGCCATACAATTCGATGAAGTTGATACGCTGGTTCTGGATGAAGCTGACAGAATGCTGGATATGGGCTTCATTCATGACATGAAACGAATTATTCAATGGTTACCAAAAAACCGGCAAAATCTTATGTTTTCAGCTACGTTTACTGATGAAATTCGTAATCTTGTAAAAACCATTCTAAACCAACCTGTAGAAATTGATGTTACCCCTCGAAATACAACCGTAGTTAAAATCAAACAAACAGTACATCCAGTTGATAAAAGCCGAAAAGCAGCTTTACTATGTCATTTAATTCATAAAAATAAATGGGGTCAGACTTTAGTGTTTTCAAAAACCAAACATGGCGCAAATAAATTAGTCAAACAATTGACTGAAGCTCAAATTCATGCTGCCGCTATCCATGGCAATAAATCACAATCCCAGCGAACTAAAGCTTTATCCGAATTTAAGTCTGGAGAGTTGCATATTTTAGTTGCTACAGACATTGCTGCTCGAGGAATTGATATTGATCAATTACCCTGTGTGGTCAATTTTGATTTACCGCAAGTGGCTGAAGATTACATCCATCGTATCGGGCGAACCGGACGCGCTGGTGCATCAGGATTAGCCATTTCCTTAGTAAGTGCTGACGAGTCAAATCAATTACACGCTATAGAAAAATTAATTCAACGCAAGTTAAACCGTATTGAAATCGAGGATTTTGAACCCATGCACAATGTCCCTCAGGTCATCGTTTCAAAGCCCCAAACACACTCCTTTAATATGAAAACAACTTCAACATACAATAAACCCAATAGAAAACCATTTACAAAAAGCTCAAGAAAAAAGAACTCTAAAACTTAGGGCTGAGTGAAGATCCATAGGACACGAAACTCGGGTTTCATTTGCTTCACCCTGGCTTGCGTTTACCGTCACAGATAGCAACTGCATTTGCACCATATGCTTCAAATCTAGATTAGTAAACCAAGATATTGCCATTATTAGCACAGATTCCTGAGGCTTTCTTGCCCTTGCTTTTTTGACACATGTCAGCAGAAATGCCCTTTTTTATATTTCTGCTATTCTTCTTTAAGATATAATAAATTTTCAAGGAATGATCAATTATGAAACTTTTACCCATTGCCGCTGTTCTATTGACAACTTCCTCACTTAGCTTTGCTGCATCTCTTTCTTCAATGAGTAAATCGGAAGTAACAGACGCCTTAAGTGATAAAACCGTCACAACAATATCAGCCGCTACACTCAACGATAAAGTGATTGCCAATAGTTTTACCGGCTACTTTGATAAAGAGGGTAAAATGATGGGAGGATTTGCGCAACAAACCGAGGGTGCCCCACAAAATGATAAAGGAACTTGGCTCGTAAAAGATGATGGGAGTGTTTGCATGACTTGGGAGCACTGGTTTAATGGAAAAGAAGAGTGTGTTTATTTTTATAAGCTTAATAACGGATTACTGGTTGTAGGAGCTGATCAAAATTTTGAGAGTGTCATCTTAAATTCTGAGATCAAATCAGGTAATCAAACCTCAACCAATTCTCAAAACCAGTAAATAAATTATATTCTCTGATTGTCGCTTTAGCAGCAATCAGAGAATCAATTTCAGCCATTGGCCATAAAATTTACCAACGTCTCCAGATCCAATTATTGTAACTGATACCATGCAGTAATTTTCTCCTTTTTTGCCTTAAACCGTATATAATCGGCAACTTCATTCACATAATAGTAAATGAAGCTCTTGTGCTATGCCGGAATACTGAGGGAAAACATCATTGTACTGAACGGGCTCATTATGAAATTTTTTAAACAGTTATATGTGCAGGTTATTGCGGGAATTATTATTGGTATCATTCTGGGTATTGTTGCTCCAACGATAGCTATTTCATTCAAACCCTTTGCAGATTTATTTATCAAACTAATAAAAATGATGATAACCCCCATCATTTTTTTAACACTTGTTTCCGGTATTGCTGCAATGAGTGACTTAAAAACGGTGGGAAAGATTGGAGGTATATCACTGATTTATTTTTTATTAACAACGATTTGTGCCCTAACTTTGGGGCTGGTTGTTGCGAATATATTCCATCCTGGTACCGGAATGAATATAGACCCGTCCGCTTTAAATATATCCGAAGCACGTTCATATCTTGGTAAAACAGAGCAAATAAACAATGTTTCGGATTTTGTTCTAAATATTATTCCGGAAACATTTTTTAGCGCATTTGTTCATGGGGAAATTCTGCAAGTGTTGTTTGTTGCGATCATATTTGCATTGGGTTTGATGTCTTATGGAAGCAAAGGAAAATTCATCTTAGAAGGCTTCGAGCATCTCACAAAAGTATTTTTTAATATAATTCATGCGATGATGCATTATGCTCCAATGGCAGCTTTTGCTGCGATGGCGTATACAGTAGGTCAATATGGCGCTCATTCTTTACTTGGATTGACTGAATTACTGATTTGTTTTTATTTAACTTGCATTGTATTTATCGTGATCCTGCTCGGCAGCATACTCTATTTTGCTTTAGGCTTAAATGTATTTAAAGTGATCCAGTATTTTAAAACTGAAATTTTTATTGTTTTTGCTACCTCATCCTCTGAAACAGTAATGCCTAATTTACTGGAAAAATTAATTGACTTAGGCTGTGATAAATCCGTGGTCGATTTGGTAATACCAACAGGTTATTCTTTTAACTTAGATGGGACTGCCATTTATCTTACCCTTGCAGCTTTATTTATTGCACAGGCAACCAACTCTGATTTAACGCTTCATCAGCAAATCTTTTTATTACTTATCATGATCATCAGTTCAAAAGGAGCTGCCGGTGTTACAGGCAGCGGTTTTATTATATTAGCCAGTTCTTTAGCAGCTATAGGCACAATTCCTGTTGCAGGAGTGGTCATAATTCTTGGAGTGGATCGTTTTATGTCCTCAGGGAGGTCCTTAACCAATATGATTGGCAATGCCATTGCTGTATTGATTATTTCAAAATGGCAAAAATCGATTAATATGAAGCGAGTTCACCAAAAACTTGTATAACGACAAGCCTGGTTGGTTGCAACCAGGATACACCATCAAGTTAGAGTATTTGTGCGTTGTATTTCTGGAGCTTGTGATTTTTGAGGAAATACCACTGATTTCGATAATCCAAAAAAGGTTCCGTTATAACCTGAATTCGTCATAACGGGTTCCATTCCTGTTTTCATTAACCTTAAGAATGTATCATAAGCTGCCTCAACATTGTTGAGCTTGGTTGCAACCTGAACACGAGGTACTTGAGAACTTGATGCTTCATCTATTTTTGTCTGGCTTGTGCTTAAGTCAATTGTGAGTGAGAGTTCCTCAAATGATGCCATCAAAGGATTTAAAGCGATCAAAGCTGATAAACTATCCCAAAATTGTAATTTACCATAGAATAATTTCTCTCCCATCCCCCGTAATAAGGACGTTAACATATCTTTGACCAATTTCAACGCGGGCAATGTTTCCTTATCTAATCGTGCATAAAACGCTCGAGTCATAGGCATTTGACAAGTAATATCGACAGGAACAAGCCATATAGGAAGATTGAGAGTGGTAAAAACACGTTCCGCGGCTTTTGGATCTGCATAAATATTCCATTCTGCCTTTGTATTTTCTGTATCAGGAATCAGATCTGAAATATTTCCTGGCACTTTTACAGCCCCTCCCATAATGACTATTTTTTCAATTTTTTCTATGCAATCAGGATGAGCAGATATCACTTGAGCAATGTTGGTTAATGGTCCAGTAGCTACTATAGTTATTTTTTCATCACTGGACATTAAAGTGTCAAATATTAATTTAACGGCGGAATCTGTAACTTGAGAATCAGTCACTATTGGCACATCGGTATCATTTAAAATGGTATCTGCTTCCTTAGTAATATATTCAGGAAAGCGAGTACCATGATGATCCATTGCTGAATTAACACCATATGCAACAGGGATCTTTACCGAAGGTTTTAACATGCGACATACTCGCTCCATGTTTTCAGCACCGATTTTAGTAGTCGATTCTCCATAGGTTACTGTAACGGCAACTACATCAGCATTAAGCAGCAATAAACACAATGCCATTATATCTTCATAGGCAGCATCACCATCATGTATTACTTTCATTGCAAATCCTTATTATTTTAAACATCGTGTATGCTATGTTAAATTCATAAAAATTTCGTCTCCAACAGCAGGTTTGTCTTAAAAGCCTGATTCTTTAGAAGCGCTTAATATTAATTTTTTTGCTCCTGCTCTTGAGGATCGAGCATCTAAAAGATGCAAAACAGAACGCATCTCTCGGGTCACTCCATAGTGTTTTTTTAGAGAAATCAAGGTACTCCACCCCCACCAATTTGCTGTAAAGCGACGATCGTATGGATTGCTTATATCTTTTCGCCGCAAGAGTTGTTTCGTACGCTCATTCCAATAAAACAGGGGTGAAATATCCATACTGTGTTCGTCTTTGTTTTCATCTGCTTCAGGAAGCGAAGCAAGGTGAGAATGGTAATCGTTGATTATGCCATTGTAAAAAGTGTTAAAAACTTCATCGGCGGATTGTTGTAACACACGTGCTAGTTTGTTTCGACTCTCTTCATTGGCAGGATTAAAATAAGAAAAATCACCATAGACCACCCAATGCTCCTGATTTGTATTATGCACATGTAAGCCTTCTTGATTTTCTTCATTGTGCATATAGCTTGCTAATAATGAACCCAGCAGTGAGGGATAAACCTCTCGAGCAAGTTGTATCCGCGGAGTGCGCAGATGGCCGGCAGCAAAGTGATCCGACAAAAAATGGCAGGCAAAAGCATCCATTGCATAGGCTAACTCCAAATCCTGCCTTAAACCTGTTTCCCTCGCTTTTAATGCTTGCGACAACGCAGCTTGATGCCCGCTTAAATAAGCAATTTGCGCATTCGGGATGAAATGATCATAATTTTCCATAGCTAATTTCAAATAACGCCCAGGAAACATCCACCAATTCCAAGAGAGACAACCACCACCCGTAATGCAGTTAACTTGTCGACCTACTTCATTGCCAATGCGTTGATAAATGACTTCGGGTGCCTCACCCTGTTGCATGCCTGTTTGGATCGTTTGTAGCTCCTGCTCAATGACGTGATTGAGTTGATTGACTTCACCTACAGCGCGAACCTCTTTAGCAAATGAATAAAAGACATTCAGAAAGCGCTGTTGTTGTTCTTTGGGAGTTTTTCCTAAACTGATAGACTGACCAACAATACCGCATAAATCGCCCAAACTTAAAATATTCCCATAAGTCAGCTTAAGGCCATTGAGCAAATGCAGTAGACCATTTGTTTCAGGCGGTTTGTTTGGTTCAAATAAAAGCGCTACCTGTTGCCCTGCTGCTAAATGCTCCGACAGAGCAAAACCATGATCAAGCTTTTTTGAGTCTGCAGGCAAATGCTCTAAATAGGATGACTCGTCCTGTTGTCTTGCCAAGTGTTCTGCAGCTGAAAAAGAAAACGGCGACAACTGCGCAGCATAACTATTTAATGAATACGCTGCCGCGAAAGCCAAAATGAGTCTTAAAGTCTTTATAAACAACCCTGTCGGTTTAAAAGGCTTCCATTCCATGAAGCAATGTCCTAATCATTTATAACGCAGGATGTTACTATAACTTTAAATTGCCATCATTTCCAAGCAACATTATTCTTGCGTATCAGGAGTACTATTTGAATTATTTGGCGTTGCTTTTGGCATCTCTATAGTTGTTTCAGGAGCTTCTATAGTCGTTTTAGGCGCCTCTATAGTTGTACTCGGGGTCTCTTTAATTACCGCAGGAATTGTGGCTGTTGGACTACCAAGATTCTCACTGAAGAAATGATATGCTACAACAGCAACAAGAATAGCAATCACAACTATAGCAACAATTGCAACACTGCTACTTGAATCATTTCTAGCCATTATAATCTCCCTATAGTTATAATCCGTAGCAATTTAAGTGTAAATTTATTGCTCAATCTTAATAAGTATAGGATAAAAAACCAGGCTGAATTTACGTTATTAAATTTCCCAGAAAAAAACAGCCTGGATGAAGGTCTGAAAGACCTGCTGGATTGATACCACCTGTGGCTCAAAAAAACCTGGACCATCGTTTATGCTGTTGTTTCTTTAGGAGTTAGCCCCATCCCCCCCCGAAAATTGATGGCTATAAAAATCTGTTTTCTCCTCTACAGCCTAATGCTTAATAGTATGAAGGAGAAAATGGTGTAGGATTAAACTTTCGCTCTTCTTGCACTTTATCCTCATCTCTACTTTGTTCAACTTCTTGGACCGGTTGATTTGAATGCGCTTCCTGTTTTTGAGATTGAATCGTTTTTGGTGCAGGTTCTTGTTTGGGTGGCGTCAGATGAAACATTTTTTGTGTACTATCACTAAAAGCAGTAACTTCTTCTATAGATTGAGACACTTTTGGTGATTGTTCTTGATAACTCATTCCGCGAATACATCGTACCTTTTGCAAAGCTTCCCAATTTTCTTCCCAGCCAGTAGCAAAACCATATTTCTCTTTAAACCACCTCATAGCATGCTCTAATTGAAAGTAGGGTTTGATTAGCGTCTCTGCAAGAATATGCCCATTCCCTTCATCCGGACCTTTTGCAAAAAAAACTGTTGCTTTCCTTTTTTGTAAATCGCCGGTTAAATCGATTGCAACCCACCCTCTCCATGGTCCCATATCACCCGTCTTAAACGCAGTAAGTGGTTTGCCATTTTCATCTACTTCGAGTTGAAAGCCCAAACATTCGGCTACATATTTTAAATCCCTATGATCTGACACCGTTTCTTTCGCCCAAGGATCCTGCGTCATAAGAATTTGAGGATTAAAAGCATAGTGCAATGTTTCATCGTTCATCCAAGCTTGCACAAATAGCGCGTAATCTTCCGCAGTAGTTGTTAAGCTATTCGCTGCACAAGGTGAAGGTATTATCTCACGTATATTTGATAAATGAGTGAGTACCGTAAGCATCCATTTTTCCTTTAATTGGATGAGTTCAGAAGTATTTCTTGGAAAATCCCTCGGTAATTTATGCCAGGGAATCATACCATGCCATGGCATAATACTATCCCCACCTAGCACTGCATATTCCAGATCTTTTTTAGTAGCTTTAAGATAAATTTTTCCTGGCTCGTATGTTGTTTTATCAGATATCAACTGTAGTTCGTATTTAGGATAGAAGCTGCTATGGTTCATATGCAAAGGTTTAAAAATATATTCCTTAGCTAACTCTTCAAGAGTTGAGTTAGTCATTTTTTCAATCACTTTTTGTAAATAAAATAAGGGGAGTCCTGAATACCTATAATATTCTTGGCCAGGTTCAAATTGATGATTCACTTCCCCTTTTCGATTTAAATCAAATCCCGTTTTATGAGCAAGAATCATAGCTGGTGTAAATGCATTAATGCGTTCTCTATCTTTTTCATTATTTTTCCATGTAAAACCATGCTGTTGACAAAAATCCTTAAACGGCAAAATGTCATTAAGCCTCCTCATATCTAAAGAGAGTTCACCAGCTTCTGCAAGCTTTAATACAAGATATGTAAATACGGGCTTACTCAGTGATGCGGCTCCAAACACCGTATCTTTATCCACATCGCCATAATTATGGGTGACAGGAGAGCCACTCCCCGTCACTGTAGACACACTTACTTTTTCTATATTGGCTTTCTTTATAATCCGTTCCACCTCAGACTCTGTGCTGTTGGATCTAAAGGCCAATGAACTTAAATCCTCTATAAGCGAAGCCGCTAATTTGACAACTTTTGCTTTCATACTGTTCTCCTACGATATTACCGTTTAATAAATCCATTATATCGAGATACAAATCGTTAATTGTATAAACATTGTATAGATTGGGTATATTTAGATAGAAAGTTGGAGGTGTGAAATAATCTATCTCTCAGTACCTTTAAATATTCTTTACTTAAAAATCATATGGTTTTATGAAACGTATACTTAGGATTAGGGAATTCCAGGCCAGCATGACTACACTAATATTAAACTGCATAGAAATATAAACGATGAACATCAATATATTGTTGGTTGAAGATAACTCCAAGTTAGTCAAGTATTTAAAAAAAATGCTTACTGATGAAGGATATCATGTAGCTACAGAGTCTCGAGGCGATAGCGCTTCCTATCGTATCATTAGAGAACAACCCGATTTAGTGATTCTTGATGTCATGTTGCCAGAGATGAATGGTGAGCAAATTTGTGAAACGGTACGGGATGCATATCGCGGTAAAATATTGATGCTTACTGCTTTGAACACAGAGCAAAATGAGGTAACCAGCCTTAAACTTGGTGCAGATGACTATGTTACAAAACCGGTTAAAGAAGAGGTATTAAAAGCACGAATTGTTGCGCTTTTAAGAAGGCCCAACTTAATCGCAGAATCTAAAAAAATTCAATTTAATCAATTGATTATTGACTTAATAAAAAAAAGTGTCAGTTATTGTGGAAAATCCCTTGATTTAAGCCCAAGTGAATATGAACTACTTGCTCTATTAGCAAAGAATGCCGATACTGTTTTAAGCAGAGATAATATCGATTATGCGTTACGTGGTAGAGAATATGATGGTGTAGACAGGAGTATTGACCTTAAGATATCACGATTAAGGAAGATATTAGGTGATGATATTGATAATCCTTATCGAATTAAAACGATTTATGGAAAAGGATATTTATTTTTATCAGATTCATGGAAGGATAAATGATAAAATTATATCTAAAAACAATTTCCGCTTCTTTATTCATATTATTTTTCATCCTATTAGGTTTTTATCTTTCCTTTACTTACTCCATACGAATAAGCGCCCAAAAAGTTCATGACATTTTAGGGATAGGTAATTTTTCAGTCCTCGAACATATAGTACTCAAAGCAAACGAATCACAATGGAATACACCAATTTCGAGTTCTAATGCGGAATTAAAAAAATTATTCCCGCAAAACACTAATGCCGCACAAGTGTTTGATATGAATTCCCTACCCTTTACAGCGAAAGACAAAGAACAATTGCTTGCGGGTAGTATTGTTTATAAAGAAGAACAGAATCTTATGTTTTTAACCTATAGTCTTCATGATGTTTATGCCTACAAGCGTATTGACAAGAGCCCTTATGTTTTGAAAATACAAGTAGGGACATCGATGAATGAGATTATTCAAAGTTCAACCTATTTGATGAGAACGCTTATTTTAGATACGTTAAATACTCTCCCGATGAGCAAATGGAATGAAGCATTAGATAAACTCCAGATTCAGTATCAAATTCCTTTAACGCTCACCTCTATGAACAGTACAAATATTGCTTATAAAACAAAAAATAAATTAATGAATGGCGAGGTAGATTATAACATCCCCTCTAATGAGAAACCAATAACAACCATTTATTTTAAAATTCCTGACAGTGACAAAATAATAAGCGTAGGCCCTTTAAACTATCCCTATTTTTCACTTCAATTATCAAAAATTCAAATATACTTTGTTATAACAATAACAATTTTAGCTGTTTTGGCAGTGGCAGCTCTCACCTGGTTATTCAGCAGAAACAGCGCAAAAATACATAAATTAACGCAAGAATACAGCCAAGGTCATTTTAACTATGATGTGAGCCTAAGTCGCTTTTCAACTTTGAGAGGTGTCTATGAAAATGTTGTTGTTATGGGTAACAAAATAAATTTACTCATCCAATCACAACAAAATATGGCACGATTTGTTGCCCACGAAGTTCGCACTCCTTTATACACCATACAATTGGCTCTTGATTCGTTAAAAAAACTTAAAGCTCAGTCTCGTGAAGAGCAAGAACATTTTGAAAGCATTGAAGAAGACATACACGATTTGAATCGGTTGATTCACACTTTTTTACTCTACTCTCAAAGTACGACACACGAACTTAAAATAAATAAGACACTACTCAATATACGTAAGTGGCTTGAGAATTTATTAAAAACACATCAATCCTATGAGGTAAACGTGCTATTTAATTACCAACAAAGTGATAATGAATTGCTTTTTTTTGATCCAAAACTCTTATATCACGCGGTAAATAATCTCATCAGTAATGCACTGAAACACGCTCATAAACAGATACTAATCTGTTTGGAATATCAAAATAAATCAGTAATTATTCGCATAGAAGATGATGGTCCAGGTGTTCCTGAATGTGATAGAGGAGAAATTGTGGAACCCTTTACAACATTAAGTTCAAGTGACACAACAGAAAAACATATTGGGCTTGGTTTATCAATTACGAAATCCATATTGAGTTTACATGAAGGGATGCTTTCCATAGGTGATTCGAAGACATTAAAAGGAGCAAGTTTTAGTCTTATTTTGCCAAGAATAACTTGATATAATCTAGCATTAGCTTTATTGAAAACATACATCGGATTAACTATGATTAAATAATTATCATAAACAGCAAGGATCTTGATATGCCAAACAGTATTGTTCCCTTCCGC
Source organism: Legionella tucsonensis (assembly GCF_001468035.1). GTDB lineage: Bacteria > Pseudomonadota > Gammaproteobacteria > Legionellales > Legionellaceae > Legionella > Legionella tucsonensis. The sequence continues at coordinate 483,366 of NZ_LNZA01000001.1, read as the reverse complement.
GTAGATTTTGAGAAAAATGGTAGTTCTGTTTCATCCAGGGATCAGGCGATTCAAATCCTGGATGAAGTAGCTAGATTACATGCTAATGGAGCTAAAACGGTTGGGATCACCTATTCTGCCAATCAAGATCAAACAGATAAAATTACAGATACTTACAAAAAAGGAAGTTGGAAAACAGGTACAAATGGAGCGAACCAGGCAGCTGTAATATCCCAAATCGAGCAACTACTCACTGAGCCAAAATACCAACATTTACAGAGCGTATACCGGACAGTTCCTATTACCACGATGAAATACGACAGCAAAGGAAAAGCAGTGCCCACAGATGACACTTCAGTAAAACAAAGCCTTAGCCATGCTTCTCAATTTATGGAGGGTGGAGGCGTGTTACTAGGCTGGACTAATCAAAAAACTCCTCAAGGAAGTTTGGCAATTGGTGGCGGTGTGGCGGCTGGTGTGCAAACATCAAGCCAAAAGCAAATGATTAACAACTGGATAAAGAGCAATCTCCCACCATCCACTTTAGAGGAGGATATACCATTAACATCTCCTAAGAAAACAGTAACTGATACCTCTCAGATGGAAATGCTTGAAAAAGAAGAAGTTGCACGTAAGAAAAAGAGTACTAGTATTCAAAGTGAACAAACTGAAGCTTTGCTTGAGGCCTATAAAAAACATTGTGGGGAAAAATGGTTTAAAGATAACCCGCCTCAGAAAGATAAAGAGGGTCGATTAAACCTATCTTTTAAATCGGATGAAGATATGGCTGACTTTTTTAAAAAACAAGCAGATTTAGGGAAAAGTTTTATTATGATTGATGACAAAACCAATAAAGTCATCGCTTTTTCTAATGGTGATGGAAAGCTCTATAGACCAGGAAAAGAGGGCCCGCAAGAAATTACAGGTAAGTCTATAATGCCCAAAGAAAGTGAAATGAAAGATCTTCCCGGGCTTGATAATTTCAAAATGCCTTCAAAAGAAACAACACAAGAGCCATCCGTTACTAAATCTCAGCATACGTAACCTGAAGTGAATTAGTTTAGACTTAATCTGCCACAACTACTTGAAAAAGTGAGAGTTTCCGGTTTTGATAGAAGTGCGAACTTTAAACAAAACCAAAAGGAAAACTCTCATGATAGATAATACTGTTAAAATCATTAAACATAAAGTTGGTCTTCTAAATCTTGCAGAAGAATTGGGTAATGTATCAAAAGCCTGCAAGGTAATGGGTTTATCGAGAGATACATTTTATCGTTATAAATCAGCAGTAGATGAAGGTGGGGTTGAGGCTTTATTTGATCAAAGTAGAAGGAAACCGAATGTTAAAAATCGAGTAGATGAATCTATTGAAGAAGCTGTACGAGAATATGCTATAGCATACCCAGCCCATGGTCAGCAACGCACTAGCAATGAATTACGTAAACAAGGCATCTTCGTTTCTGGTAGTGGAGTTCGCAGTGTTTGGCTAAGGCACCAATTAGCTAATTTTAAAGACGGCCTGAAAGCCCTTGAATCAAAAGTAGCAGCTGAGGGTATCATTCTGACAGAGGCTCAAATTATTGCTTTAGAGAAGAAGAAGTTTGATGACGAAGCTTGCGGTGAAATAGAAACAGCTCACCCGGGTTACTTAGGGTCCCAAGATACTTTTTATGTTGGCACATTAAAAGGTGTTGGCCGTGTCTATCAGCAAACCTTTGTAGACACCTATAGTAAAGTGGCTTTTGCCAAGCTTTATACAACTAAAACACCCATTACCTCAGCAGATATTCTTAATGACAAGGTCTTACCCTTCTTTGAGCTGCAAGGATTGCCTATGCTGCGCATTTTAACCGATAGAGGCACAGAGTATTGTGGTAAGGTAGAGCAACATGATTATCAGTTATATTTAGCTATTAACAATATTGACCATACGAGAACAAAAGCAAACTCACCGCAAACTAATGGGATCTGTGAACGCTTCCATAAAACCATTTTACAGGAGTTTTATCAGGTTATCCTGCCCCAAAGTAAATCGATATTCCCTTGGGAAGTCCTTGCTGTATTCAAATACCTTTAAAATTAATTGATAAGTATTTCGATATACAGATAATTCAGTATACAAAGCCACAGCAACACCTCTTTTTTGCACCAGACCGCTGCGCGGTCTGGGTAATGGTTAAATTGGTTAATAGTTAAAAAGCCCGGACACAACGAACTAGAAAGTTGCCGTCCTTAAAGTCAGGGAGCTGAAAGCCGAAGCTGAAGTTCTGGATCCACGCATCGATAGCGTCGAACTCGGTAGAGCCCCAGTAGTCGCCCGGACTGAACCCACCGACCATATCTTTCTGCAGAAACAATTGATTCAGCTCAAATTTTGAGGGTAAATACCAATCAGCGTAACAGGTATCGCCTGCTGTACCTGGGTCAGTACAGGCAGTTATACCATCAGCTTGTATCCGATAATCTGCGCAAACTTTTGCGGCAAAATTATTAGACCCGTCCGGAATTTGAATCGCCATGATTTGTGCGTTATTCTTTATGCCGGCAAAAATACCATCACTTCTGCTCGTTCCTGTAAGCAAACTATTGGTATTTTTCCATGCTATAGCATTGCCCCCATTATTATCCTCTCCTGCCGCAATCAACCCATGCTGACCGGTAGAATCAACGTAAAAGACAATGCCGCCCATGGCCTGCTGGCCTATGGTGTACGTGCCAGGGCCGTCAATCCACTGGGTATCGAAATCATCATTCGATGTTTTTGCAAGAATTTGTCCAGTCGTACCACCGGCAGCAACCCCGGGACCTGGGTCACCCTGTGCACCAGGAGCACCAGGAGCACCAGCTGGACCCTGCTGGCCTTGTGGTCCTTGTGGACCTGCAGGCCCCTGTTTTCCAGCAGGAATGGCAGCAATCTGTGATTGCAATATTTTTACTTGAGTATCTACGTATTCTTTTGAGGCTGGATTGGCAGCAGAATAAGCAGTACCGGCTATAGTGAAGGCTAACCCTAAAGCGATAATGTATTGTTTCTTCTTCATAAATTAATTCTCCATCCTAGATGTTATACAGCGACCATCAAACCAAGCAGCACGCCATTTTGGATGGGGATATTGGATACTCGTCCAGTGGCACTGTCAGCATTGAAGCGAAAGTCAGGGTTGCTGCCAAAAACGCCCTGATAAGATAAACTCAAGCTTGCCCGTTCACTGATGGCACACCCCAAACCCGCTTGTACTTCCCCGGCAATTTGCGATTTATCGTTAATACTGTCACGGTCATTAAACTGCCAGCGGCGATAGGCAATCCCACCTTTCAATTGGGCAAAAACAGGGGTCGTGCCGAACGAATTGCTTTTTAAAGTCGCTAACAAATCAAGCATCGGCTTTACCGTCGTTTGAATCGGAAGACCGCCAAGTGCATCAACGGCTGCTTGTGAAGGGAAATATCGCATGGTGTTGCCGTTTTGCACGCCCATTTCCAAGCCCCAGGTCAGAGAATGACCGGTGTATACATCTCGGCCAATGGCAAAGCGACCCACAGCAGTTTGACCATCGCCTCGGTACATATCCTCATACACCGTATAGCCAAGACTGCCCGTCAACGACCAGGGATGTGATACTGGACCACCAGTGCCACCCATGCTGCCAGCCACCACAGGTAACGCCATGCACCCTAGCGACAAACCAAGAAAGCGAGAGCTTCCTCTTTTTAAAAAGCCAGCAGGGCCTTGATGAACTATTGTGGGTTGATAACAGAAAGCCGCTGTTTTAAAAAACTTACTATGCAGAACATTAATTAGTGAAGAAAATAAACCTTGATAGATTGATTGATTGAAAATATCAGAGTCAACACCTGTCCTGACCATACTCCTTCTCCTAAGCTTTTTCCTCAGGTAATTCATTACGCCTCCTTCGTCAAAGTCAATATTCCAACCCATCTAAGATAGATGAGTCAGCGTCCAAACCATAATATAATATGGCCCCTAAAAAAGTGGCTCTACACCAACAAAGGGGGCACTTTAATCAAATTAGTCTAGACTAATTCCTTGATTTTGCGATCAAAAAGGAGATTAAAGTGCCTTGCTAATTTATATCTTATGACTTAACTTTGGAAGATTTATAACATCTAAGATTCTGAACTAGAACACCGATAATCTTAACGTCAATACCATCACTTACCTTAATATTTGGCCAATTATCATTTAGTGTTAGCAGTTCAAATTCCGCCGAAGTATAAGATAATTTTTTATACTGACAGATGATCGTTTCTGGCTTACCACTGATTTTAACTGCTACAAAATCACCCGGTTCTGGCAAAACAGAAGGCTCAATCACCAATACATCATTGACTCTAATTTCAGGCATCATACTGTCATCTGTTATTTTCAAAGCAAATGCATCTTCCGAGCTGCAATTAGTACGGTTATATCAAATGATTCTTGAAATACATGCTCAAGAAAAACAGTTTAAAAAATATTTACCTCTTCCTAAAGGCTTTCGACAACTCAGTGCATCAATGGAGTGATAAATCGTGAAATGGGTAAAATTAAAAAAATATTGTCAAGATACTGGAGATACCACAAATGCGGTGCATTCTAAACGTAAGCGAGGGATGTGGTTAGATGGCTTACATTGCAAGTTAGGCCCAGATGGTAACTTATGGATTAATTTGGTGGAGGTTGAAAAATGGGTGGAATTCGGCGATCAAGCGACACTCCAAAAACTCCAGCAGGCGTAGAGATAAGACGTTGGAGTTCAGGGAAAACCACTCTTAGGATCAGTTTTTACTATAGGGGTGTACAGTGTCGAGAAACATTAAAGCTAGAAGTCACCCCTAGCAATATCAAATATGCTGAAAGATTACGTTGTGAAATACTCAACACTATTGAACGGGGTACATTTTCATATGCAGATTATTTCCCACAATCAAATTTGGCGAGAAGATTTGGACATGTAAAAACTAATATAACAATTGGTGAACTACTCAGAGATTTTTTAGACCAAATAAAAGCAACCCGTGAGCATAGTACATATATCGGATACAAAAAGGTCTGTGAGGCGCACCTTATTCCTTATTTTGGAGAGGTTGCATTACAAGATTTAAAACCAGCTTATATTCGAGAATGGATACGTGGTTTGCAAGTTACCTCAAAAACCGTCAGCAATCTTCTCATTCCTCTACGAGCGATTATTGAACAAGCACTTAATGATGAGTACATCAAGAGTAACCCGCTAGATAAAATTGTCATTTCTAAGTTGTTAAGCAAACAAACCAGCAAAAGTAATTTCAAAGTAGACCCATTTGATAAAAATGAGGTCAAAGCTATTTTAGATGCAACGCATCATAAACAGATCAGGAATCTCTTTCAGTTTGCTTTTTTTACAGGATTAAGAACATCCGAGCTTATAGCTCTTGAATGGGAAGACATTGATTTAGCTCATGGGATAATTAATGTTGCCAGAGCAGTAGTTAAAAAACAGGTCAAGGGAACTAAAACCATTGCAGGCAAGCGTCAGGTAATGTTACTTCCTCCCGCTATTGAAGCACTTAACGCACAAATGAAGTATACATTTGATAATGGGAAAAGGGTATTTCATAATCCGCGCACGAATCAACCATGGGAAACCGATCACCAAATCCGACGCACTGCTTGGGTTCATACCATGAAAAAAGCTGGAGTTCGTTACAGAAATCCCTATCAAACAAGACATACTTATGCCTCCATGATGCTATCATGTGGAGAAAATATAATGTGGGTTGCAAGCCAGATGGGGCATGTTGATACCGAAATGGTGATGAAAACTTATGGTAAGTGGATTCCTAATGACGAATCGAAAAAGGGATATCGCCCAGTCAACAATTGGGAAACCTATATTAGTTCTGAATAAAAAATCTAAGAAAGATTACGCGCTAGATACTAAGCAGCTATAAGCGTTAAATTTGCAATTAACAAATGTCAGCATATTTTTCACTATGTGCGAACCTTATTTAGGTTCTAAATATAAATTGCTCCTAGAGTTATACATCATGAAGCATTTAACCAAGTATTAAGCTCGTATTTTTCACCCGTGATCCTTGTTATATTTGCTTGTGCCACTGCGACCCCTACGGTAGTCAATTTAAGGTGACCTAAATTAGTCGTATTCCAACTAGTATTCAAGGTTAATAGTATAGGGGAAATAGATGCCAATAATTCCAAAATTTCTTCTTCTGTATATACGTAATTATCCTGTAGCTTTTTTAATATTTGAATTTTCTCAGTATCCAAACCTAATTTCCGACCACTCTCCTCTAAAACAGTGTGGTTTAAAGCGTTTATTTGAAATTTTTTATTGTTTCTTAAACAAGGTATTATAAGTTGTTTAAATTGTTCTGTTGTTAATGGTAATTCTTTAATTTCGTCTAAATCAAAACCTTTAGATAGAACTCCGCCATAATTAGCTTTTAAATGATCAGTAAACTTGGAGCCAATAAAAGGGATGTTACCACATCCCACATATTCAATATGTCTAAAGTCATATAGTCCCCCTTTAAAATCCTCACAAAAAGGTAAAAAAGTTTTCAAGTAATTTTCAAAAGATATTACGTTAATAATGACTTTTGCAGATTCAGCGCTTAAAAAAACTAAGCTGATAATATTAAGTTGTTGCTTAGTAAGCTTATTAGCAACTTGTATAGCTTCATTTAAAACAATTTTTTTAAAATCATGATCCTCGGATTTAAACCTATCTATTAACAAATTTGTTAATAAATTTAATAAATCGACCTTACCAGAACGGGCATACTCTTTTTGGGAAGTATAAATTGCAAACTGAAGGTCAGGATCTTTTGCTGCATCCAGATTAATTTGACTTTCACTTTTCAATGCAACAATTAAATTAGCAGTGAACTCATCCAACCGTTGTCTTATTGTATTCTCAGCCTCATGTTGAAGGATCAAAAAATTTTCTCGAAATAAATCGTTGCAAATTTGCTTTACATCATCATAGTCAAGACCATTATTTATGGTTATATTCCCCTGAGCCAGGAAATTAGTAGATTCTTTTCCAGATTTCTGGATTTGTTTATTTTTCCCTTTTGGAATCATTTTTGATAATAATGTCTTTGCCAGCTTGAACATTTATTGATCCCTTACCAGATTTTTGTTTTTGAATGAGTTGATTTTTCGAATTATTAAACCACAACCAACCAATTAAAGCCGGAACTAATCCACTAAATAATGCTCCTATTATCCACTCATATTTTTCCATAAATTACCTTACTAAAAATGTATTAGATAAAATAAATTAAGCTTCAAAAAATTTTGAAAATTATAGAAAGTATTAGGGTTCTGACTGTTGATTAGTATGCCTCGCCAATTGGGAAATAAACCCTTTGAAAACCCGCGATAAATCCTGAGGTAAAAAAAATATTATAAATCAAGTAGTTAATTGGTGGAGGCGGCGGGAATCGAACCCGCGTCCGCAAATCCTCTGCCTTCAGCTCTACATGCGTAGCCGTGTCTTTTGATTTAACTGTGCATTCTCCGACGGGCAGGATACTACACAGCGATTCCCTGAGTTTCGCATCTTAATCCGGGAGAGATTAGGACACTAGCTTATCTCTTATGACCGTTGATTCGATACCGATAAGCGGGCTCGGTCGAACGGGATACTGGGTTTATTGGCCAGTACACAGTGATGGTTTAACTAAAGTGCTTATTAGGCAGCAATAGCTTCCCCACCAGCAAAGTTTTCATCGTTTGCATTTATATTTAGTTTGAGTCTTTTTTACGAGAGTTCTCATTCTCGGCATGCACCTCTGGTTTTGCAACCCACGTCGAAGCCAGGTCGCCCCCTTGTACACTTTAAGTATAACATAAAATATGTGCAGATTAGCAGCTTTCTTTTGAAAATTGAGTGTAATTCCCTGGGTTATGGGGCTTTGCCTTGACCCAGGGTTTGCTTTAGCCTTGAATACCGTTGTGGCGTAACAACGCATCAACCGTTGCCGGGCGACCTCTGAACTCTTTATAGGCTACAGCAGCTTTTTTCGAACTGCCTACTTCCAAAATGTAATGCAGGAAATCATGTCCGGTTTTGGGATTTAATACCCCTTCTTCTTCAAAACGGGAAAACGCGTCGCTGGATAAAACTTCTGCCCAACTGTAACTGTAATAACCTGCAGCGTATCCGCCCCCAAATATATGACTAAAGCTCTGCGGGAAACGATTGTAGTGGACAACAGGAATCACACAGGTTTTAGAACGTACGTCAGCGAGGATATTTTCAACTAAAGAATCTTGCTTAGGTGCATACTCTTGATGAATACGAAAATCGAATATAGAAAATTCCATCTGTCGTAACATCGCCATTGCCGATTGGAAATTTTTTGCGGCAATCAACCGTTCAAAAAGAGTCGCAGGAAGCGGCTCACCGCTATCTACATGCGCAGTCAAAACATCCAAACCGCTTTTTTCCCAACACCAATTTTCAAAAAATTGACTGGGTAACTCTACAGCATCCCACTCTACCCCATTAATTCCTGATGCGCCCAGATAATCGACCTGAGTTAAAATATGATGCAGGCAATGACCAAATTCGTGGAATAAAGTCACCACTTCTTCATGCGATAACATCGCGGGCTTATTGGCAGATGCTTTGGCAAAATTACAGGTCAAGGTTGCGATAGGTAACTGTACTTTACCATCCTCCAGTCTTCTGCGGCTTTGTAATGAATCCATCCATGCACCACTGTGTTTGTTCGGTCTGGCAAATAAATCGGTAAACACATAACCACGAACAGTGTTGTGTTCATCGACCACACAATAACATTGTACGTCTTTATGCCAAATATCAACGCCTTTGATTGCTTCAATGGACATGCCATAAAGTTTTTTAACAAGATCGAATAAACCCTGCATGACCTTAGGTTGAGGAAAATAGGGACGTAAATCTTCCTGCGACAGGGTAAATAACGCTTGTCTTCGTTTTTCAGACAAATATGCTACGTCCCAAGGTTTTACGGGTTTAAGCTTAAACTTTTCCGCAGCAAATTGTTCCAACTGCTTGAACTCCGTTGTTGCTTGCGTGTGGATACGCTTAACCAAATCATCCATAAAATCCCTGACTTGACCGGTTGACTCCGCCATTTTTGTCGCCAGTGACAATTCTGCATAGTTATTAAACCCTAAAAGTCTGGCTTTTTCATGGCGTAATGCCAAAATTTCCTGAATCAAAGGTGTATTGTCATAGGTTCCAGCATTAGGACCTTGATCTGAAGCTCGGGTAATATAGGCGTGGTACATTTCTTCACGTAACGCACGGTCTTCAGCATAAGTCATCACCGCTTGATAACAAGGGTATTCCAAGGTCAGTACATGCCCGTCAAGACCTTTTTCTGCAGCAACTTCTTTGGCGGTATTCAAAGCATGTTCCGGTAGTCCTGCCAGACGAACTGGATCTTTAATATGTAAGGTGAATGCTTGGGTCGCATCTAAAATATTGTGTTCAAATTTATTCGTGAGCTCATCAAGGCGTGCCTGAATTGCTTCAAACCGCTTTTTATCCTCCTTATCAAGCGCAACACCTGATAATTCAAAATCGCGCAAACTATCAGTTATCAGTTTTTGTTGTACTTGATTTAAGGAATGGGTATCTATAGATTTAATCGCTTCATACAATTCATGATTATGGCCCATAGCTGATTCATAAGCAGAGAGCAGTGGCAAACATGTGTCATAACATTTGCGAAGTTCAGGCGAATCCATAACTCCATGCAAATGAGACATGGGCGACCAAAAACGCTCCAGTTCGTCCGCCATATCGTCCAGCGGGTACATTAGGTTTTCCCAGGTATAATGGGTATTTTCTTTGAGTAACAGTTCAACCTGCTCCAAATGCTTTTTTAACATCGCATCGAGATGAGATTGAAAGTGATTGACATCAATACGGCTAAATTGGGGTAATCCTACTTGTGATGACATGCTTTACCTTTAAAATAGAGACAAGAGCTAAAGCATAGCATTCAATTCATAAAGCCTCTATACCTCAATGAAATCATCGATGATAGGCGATTATCGGGAAATTAAATACAACATAGTCCAGTATCTAAACCCATATCTTCTTCCTCTACAGTGGGTAGCTCCTTGGTGCTAAAAAGGCCTAGCTTGGATAATGCGGAGGAGCGATCTAGGGTATCCCTAGGTCGCCTCTTGGTTACTTCTTCGGTAAGGCTAAAATTAATAATACAAATTGTAACCAGGATAAGTGCCCCAATGAACGGCAAAATTGGATTCACAGCAAATACGGGAAGAGCCATACACATCCCTAAAAAAATAAAAACCGTAGTCGCAACATGTGAGCCTAAACGAAACTGTTCTAAAGCGATTTCCTTATCTATGGTTTCAAGGTGATCCCTTATTTGTTTCTGTTCTTTCCTACTCCCTGCACTATCGAGCATGGCTTCATATTGGGATCTAAGCTCATTTAAGCGGCTTAACTCAATATAAGCTCGGGTAATAGCCCAAAGGACATCAAAAGCGAACACAGCAAGGGATACGTAAAATGCAAAAGGAGCTAATGCTCCGGTCAAATAAAACGTATTGATCAGACCCGAACCAACCCAAACAATATCATTTCCAAATTCAAAATAGCGTCTTTTTATTTGTGCACTAAAGCGCACCTCCCAACCCAATGACTTTTCGTGCTCATCCATCCACCATCCAGGAATGGTATGCTTAAATAAAGAATAGAAATTTACCACCAGGCGCGGTAACCAAAAAAACCAGGCCAGGTGCATAAGAAACGGATCCATCGCTGTATCTATGATTTTTATAAAACGAAGGTATGATTGGGATTTTGTATGCACCAAAGCAAGAAGATCCAATGCACGTTTTGAACGAACAATGAGAAGACGCCATAAATTGATGTCCAGGATGGTATTGCGTAATTCTTGAGTGAAGGAAAAATTTCCAGGGAGTTCTTTAGGCTTTGGGGGGAAGCTGGGAATAAGTTCTGCCAATAATTCACGGTACAAATTTTGTTGCGCGCGTAAGCGAAGCACTTCTCTTGGTATGTCCATGTAATATTGATAGATGCGCTCCAAAAGTTCGGCCATCATCAATGCGGCAATCAATTGTTCGCGTAGTTCTTCCCGATCTATGGGTTTTGAGGAGAGGAATTTAGCTCTGAGTTGTTGTCTTAAAAAGCTGTATTCCAGGTTCATCACCAAATGCATGGGGATTATTTTACGATAAAAATCTGCCCCTAATTTTTTAATACTTTCGGCAAATGTCCAATGCAAAGGATTTTCAGCTTGAACAAGAGAGAGTTCAGGAAAAGTTTCATGCAAATGTCGAATTATTGGGGTCATGATGTCCTAAAATAAATTTTTTGGGATATCAAATAGACAATATTATATTAATCATTTGCTTACTGTCTATAAATAACTTTAAAAGTAAAAAAATAGACCTGATTATATATAAATCTGCACAAAAAGAAAATTTATGAGCTATTTAAATTTTCTTTTTGCTTCTATGTGTAAGCAATTGTCAATAATGAGCGTGATGTTTTCACCTCCAAGCCCCCTATAATACTCCTTAATTCGATCTATACTATAGTTAAGATTAATTTACATTTTTAGCCGCTCATAAAACAGGAAAACGGGTCAAAATATGGTCTTTTTGAAAAAAAATAGTCAAAAGTGAACTTGTTTCTTGATGATTTATGTCTTCTGAGCGACAATAGCACACCTAATTAAGTGCACAAGAGAACCCATGAATCTTTCCAAAGAATTAGCTAATGCTATTCGCATGTTAAGTGTAGACGCAGTAGAACAAGCCCAATCAGGACATCCAGGAATGCCGCTAGGCATGGCTGATATTGCCACCGTTTTATGGAAAAAGTTTTTAAAACACAATCCGAAAAATCCTCATTGGTTTAACCGCGATCGTTTTGTATTATCCAATGGACATGGTTCCATGCTGCTTTATTCATTGCTGCATTTGACCGGATACAACCTCTCATTAGATGATCTGAAACATTTTCGTCAACTCAATTCGAAAACGCCTGGACACCCAGAGTTTGGCCATACTCCTGGGGTAGAAACCACTACCGGTCCTTTAGGGCAAGGCTTAGCCAATGCAGTAGGTATGGCTTTGGCAGAATGCGTTCTAGCAACTCACTTCAATCATGATGATTTGCCTCTTGTGGATCACTATACCTATGCATTTACTGGTGATGGTTGTCTCATGGAAGGCATTTCTCATGAAGCGTGTTCACTAGCAGGTACTTTAGGTTTAGGAAAACTGATTGTTTTCTATGATGACAATGGAATTTCCATTGATGGTAAGGTTGAATCTTGGTTTACTGATGATACAGCACAACGTTTTAGAGCATATCAATGGCAAGTCATCGAGGCAATTGACGGCCACGATATGGATGCAATTGAGCAAGCTATTCTTAAAGCACAAGCCAATACCTCGCAACCCACGTTGATTATCTGTAAAACAATAATCGGACTAGGAACCTCCGTAGCCGGTAGTGAAAAAGCCCATGGTTCTGCATTAGGTGCGAAAGACGTTGCCAATGTACGCGAATTTTTTAAATGGAACCATGAACCTTTTGTTATTCCCGATGCCCTTTATCAACAGTGGAATCATGCCGAGCAAGGGGAAAAAGAAGAGCAACAATGGTTAATGCTTTTGAATGAATACCAACAGCACTATCCCCAAGAACATTATGAATTCTTACGCCGCATCAATGGCGATCTTCCTGATGATTGGCAAAGCCAAATCCATACATTTTTTGAGCAGTGTCGCAGCAATGACAAAGCCATTGCGACACGTAAGGCATCCCAACAATGCATCGAACATTTTGCTCGTATGCTGCCTGAAATGCTTGGCGGTTCCGCAGATTTAACCGGTTCCAATAATACCGATTGGTCTGGCAGCAAGGCCATTACTGGCGAAGATTATACAGGGAATTACCTGTATTATGGCGTGCGTGAATTTGGGATGGCTGCAATCATGAATGGTATCGCAGTCCATGGAGGATTTATTCCTTATGGCGGAACATTCCTCGTTTTTGCCGACTATGCACGTAATGCGGTACGATTAAGTGCTTTAATGAAACAACGCGTTATTTATGTCTTTACCCATGACTCAATTGGTTTAGGTGAAGACGGTCCAACACATCAACCGGTTGAGCATGCGTCCATGTTACGGATGACTCCGGGCATGAGTGTGTGGCGTCCTGCAGATTTAATGGAAACAGCCGTTGCATGGAAATTCGCTTTGGAGCATCATAATGGCCCAACATCTTTACTGCTTTCAAGACAAAATTTACCTGCATTGCCTCATAGTGCAACCGCAGCAGAATTAATTAAAAAAGGAGGTTATACCATTATGGATTGCGATGGTACTCCTGATGCCATCTTGATTGCAACGGGCTCAGAAGTTCAGTTGGCACTTGCTGCTGCAGAACAAGTGAAAACACGTGGACTTCAAGTGAGAGTAGTTTCCATGCCTTGTGTAGAACGATTTCTGGAGCAAGACCAAAGTTATAAAAATGAGGTATTGCCCCAAAACATTCACACGCGTATCGCAATTGAAGCAGCCAGTTCGGCTTATTGGTATCAATTTGTTGGCTTACACGGTGCAGTAATTGGTCTAGATCGTTTTGGCGTATCGGCCCCAGCAAATCAAGCATATCAATATCTGGATATTACGGTAGAACGAATCATTAAAACTTTGGAAAAATTAGTACAAAAACATTAAAAACATTATTAAAGAATTTGTAGCTGGTGCAGCGAAGCGTAACCCGGGGAAAACAACATCTTCGGATTAGCGCCTCACCTCCACCAAGCTACGATTGTGCACTTAACTTGAGATAAGTAACTCATTACTAAAATTGGAGAGAAGTAATATGACAATACGTGTCGCGATTAATGGCTACGGTCGCATTGGCCGTTGTATCTTAAGGGCAATTTTTGAATCCAAAAAACAAAATGAATTTGAAATCGTTGCGATCAATGACTTATCCGCTATTGAAACCACAGCACATCTGACCCGCTATGACACAACACATGGCCGCTTCACTTCTGATGTGAAAGTTGAAGGCGACATGTTAGTGATTGATGGCCATGGAATCAAAATCATTGCGGAGCGTAATCCTCTGAATCTACCCTGGAAAGAATTAAATATTGATTTGGTTTTAGAGTGTACCGGTTTCTTTACCGAGCGAGAAAAAGCAATGCAACACATTACTGCTGGTGCGAAAAAAGTATTGATTTCCGCTCCAGGCAAAAATGTGGATGCAACCATCGTTTATGGAGTGAATCATCACACACTTAAAGCATCCGATCTCATCGTTTCTAATGCTTCATGCACCACCAATTGCTTGGCACCTGTTGTGAAGCCATTAAATGATGCTTTAGGTATTGAATACGGTTTATTGAATACTGTTCATGCCTATACCAATGATCAAATGCTTTTGGATGGAAGCCATGAAGATTTACGCCGTGCTCGTGCAGCAGCTCACTCCATTATCCCAACAAAAACAGGGGCAGCAGCAGCTGTAGGATTGGTATTACCTGAGTTAGCAGGAAAACTTGATGGTTTTGCAATGCGTGTTCCAGTTTTGAATGTTTCTGTGATTGATTTTACCTTTACCGCAATGCGTGAAACCACCGCACATGAAGTTAATGACATTGTACGCAAAGCAAAAAGCCGCATCTTACAAATCAATGATGATCCTTTAGTATCCTGCGATTTTAATCATAACCCAGCATCTTCTATTTTTGATACCACGCAAACCAAGGTGTTTGGCAATCTCGTGAAAATTGTCGCCTGGTATGATAATGAATGGGGCTTTTCTAATCGCATGCTGGATACAGCACAGCACATGATGACTTGCTAAAACCCCCAGTTTGGAGATAACTGATGAATCTGATACAAATGAGCGATGTAGACCTATCTGGAAAACGGGTGCTAATTCGCGAAGATCTGAATGTTCCAATCAAAGATGGAATTATTACCAGTGATCAACGATTACAGGCAGCGCTACCCACTTTGAAAGCTGCCCTGGATGCTGGCGGTGCAGTTATGGTCTTATCTCATTTAGGTCGCCCTGAAGAAGGAAAAATAGAGCGACGTTTTTCCATGGCACCCATTGCAGAATACTTGCAAGAAAACTTGAACTATCCTGTTCATTTCGTAAGTGATTATCTCAATGGTGTGGACGTTAAACCAGGTGAATTAGTGGTTTGCGAGAACGTACGCTTTAATGTCGGTGAAAAAAATAATGACGAGCAGCTGTCAAGAAAACTTGCCAGCCTCTGTGATGTTTTTATTATGGATGCTTTTGGTACAGCCCATAGAGCACAAGCCTCTACGCACGGTGTAGCTCAGTATGCATCCGTTGCCGTTGCAGGACCCTTGTTGATTCGCGAACTGGATACTTTAGAAAAAGCACTTGCTGCCCCCCAAAAACCAATTGTTGCAATTGTTGGTGGTGCCAAAGTCTCTACGAAGCTCAGTTTGTTACGCCAGTTAGTCACCCTTGTTGATTATTTAATCCCTGGAGGTGGAATTGCAAATACCTTCCTCAAAGCACAAGGATTTGAAATCGGCGTCTCCCTTTATGAAGAAGAGTTGCTGCAAGAAGCACGTGATATTCTCCAGTTTGCTAAAGAAAAAGGGTGTCACATTCCTTTACCAAGTGATGTTGTTGTAGGCAAATCCTTTAGCGAGCATTGCCCTGCCTATAATAAGTCGCTGCAAAATGTTGCCTCTGACGACATGATTCTCGACATTGGTCCCACGACGGTGAGTGAGTATGTCGATATTATTAACGAGGCCAAAACCATCATTTGGAATGGGCCGGTTGGTGTTTTTGAATTTGCACAATTTGCCTTTGGAACACGTGCATTGGCTATTGCTATTGCTGAAAGCGATGCGTTTTCAATTGCTGGTGGCGGCGATACGCTTGCAGCGATTGATCTCTATGATCTGAATCAGCAAATTTCTTATGTTTCCACAGGAGGTGGGGCATTCCTTGAGTGTTTGGAAGGAAAGACCTTGCCAGCTGTTGCCATTTTGCAGGAGCGAGCAAAAGATGTTAAGACAAACTAAAATCGTTGCCACATTAGGACCATCCAGTAGTGATCCGGCAATACTTCGTGCCATGTTGACTGCAGGTGTTGATGTGGTACGCATCAATTTTTCCCATGCAGATGCCTCTGCGTTACAGCTCATTGCTTTGGTGCGCGGAATTGCTGAGGAATTAAATCTGCCATTAGCAGTAATGGCTGATTTACAAGGACCTAAAATCCGCATTGGGCGCTTCAAAAATAAATCCATCACTTTGATTGAAGGGCAAGCTTTTACTTTGGATTGCACCTCTGAACTGTTAGGTGATACTAATGAAGTGTCTGTGGCTTACCCAAGTCTGTCTCGTGAACTGGTTCCAGGAGATCATTTACTGCTTAATGATGGTTTAGTTGAATTAGAGGTTAAGAGCATTGCTAACTCCAAAATTCACTGTACTGTCATTGAAGGCGGTGTCTTAAGTGATCTGAAAGGACTAAACAGAAAAGGCGGTGGATTAGCAGCGAGAACCATGACGGACAAAGACAAGTGCGATTTACACACCGCCATTGAAGCAGAGGTCGATTACATCAGTTTATCCTTTGTAAAAGATGCCGAAGACATTCGCCATACCCGCGCACTCATCACTCAATTTGGCAAAAAAATACCTGTTATTGCAAAAATTGAGCGCACCGAAGCGTTAGAATACCTCACCGAAATTATTCAGGAAGCGGATGCAATTATGGTTGCTCGCGGCGATTTAGGTGTTGAAATAGGCGCTGCGGAAGTACCCGCAATTCAAAAACACATCATTGGTGAAGCACGTCGATTAGACAAGGTAGTGATTACAGCAACACAAATGATGGAATCGATGATTAACAATCCTCAACCCACTCGGGCAGAAGTTTCTGATGTTGCCAATGCTATATTGGATGGAACAGACGCGGTAATGTTGTCTGCAGAAACAGCCAGTGGCCAGTTTCCAGTAAAAGTTCTGAGCATGGTTAATAAGATTTGCTTAAGCGCTGAAAAACATGCCAGCTTTTACTATCACAGTACTGATCAAACCTGTCATTATCAACGTGCGGATCAAGCAATTGCTATGGCAACAATGCACGCAGCCAATCATTTCCCCATTAAGGCAATTATTACCTTAACTGAATCAGGTGATACCGCTTTATGGATATCACGACAACAAAGCACGGTTCCCATTATCGCTGTATCGGCTAATAAGCGAACTATAGGTCGTTTGTGCCTTGCTCATAATGTTTTTCCGGTATTCATGAATTATTATCCATTCGCTGCCGAAACGTTGAGTCAACAAGTGCTTGAGGAATTAATAAAGTCAGGTCATTTGGAGAAAAAAGGGTTTGTTCTATTAACTCGCGGTCGAGTAATTGGTACGGCAGGTGGTACAAACAGTATGGAGATTATTCGGGTTTAAATCTAATCTATATAAGTTCGCTGTGGGTTAGAAACCCCGTATACGCGTTCCGATATAAAACTATTCATTTTGCGGGTGTAGTTCAATGGTAGAACCTCAGCTTCCCAAGCTGATGACGTGGGTTCGATTCCCATCACCCGCTCAATTATCCAATTATTTTCAAATCAATACTTTCTCTCATTAAAATTAATTAATAAATATGCCTATAATTTATATTAATTGATTTTTTTAGGAACACCCATGTCTGCATCGGAAACTGAAATAATCGATATTCTTGAGCAAGCAAAGGTTATACCTATGCTTAAGGAGTATTTACGTTTTAACAACTTTAATTTGGAAGTTGAAGATGGCGGTATTTGTGCTGGATTGGCCGCTGTTTTTTGTAAATATGCTTTGGAAGAAAGGGAAGAAAAATTCTTTGCCATGTTGGATCTCCTTCATAAAAAAGGTCTGGATATTAAAAATCAAAAAAACCAAGGTGATCAATCTGAAGATTTAAGTCAACTGAACAGCTTTATCGCAGAAATTTTATTAGCATTCTTACCGCAAAAATTTAATACAAAACTTAGTCAAGATGACAATGGGAAACTCGTAAAAATTCTAATTGAAAATGAAAAAGAATCTAAAATTAAAGAAACAAAAAGCATGACGCTTCAATATAACCTTGGATTAACCGCTTCTCCTAGTGTTTGGACACAAATATTTAAAAAATTTAAAAATATTGATGGCTGTGCAATGACCATAACATCGCCAACCCATTCGATTGCAGTGTTCATGAAGGATGGTAAGTTTAGAGTCTATGACCCAAGTTATAATAAACGAGAAATCTGTAATAGTGAAAAAGAATTAACGAATCTTTTTAAGTACGATATTTCCTGAAGGCGATAAAGCAGCCTCTTTACTACCGTTAGCAGTGAATTTCTATTCCCACCCTGGAAAATCAGCGAATCCTATGTTTCCCAGTAAAAAATGGATCGTTAAACATCTTGGTGAGGAAAAAGTTAATAAAGCTGTCCGAATCAATAATCATGATTTTGATTCGCTAGCCATGGCTGCCTTACAAAATGATACAGAATTAATGGGTCTTTTATTTGAAAAAGGTGCTAACAATCCTGATGTGGCCCTGCAGTTAGCAGCCCGAGATAACCGCTTGAAAGCTCTTAATATGTTGTTAGAAGAATCATATAGAAAACTTTTAAAAGATTCTGAAAAAACAATGGTGGAATCCTGCCGGCTCGCCTTAGAATTTGGACGAACAGAAGCATTTATAATCCTTACCACGGATCATGAAATCAATGTGCATTTTAAAAAACATCTCGAAGAAGTTAAATCTCAAGCAGAAATACTAAAAAGAGTAGTTAAATCAGGAAGTTGGGAGTGTTTAGAAAAATTAATTTATTACTACGAGAATAATATTCCAAATCTTAATTTACATGAGTTAATTAGCGAGGATATTATCGAAACCGCTCAAAAAATAGGCAACAAACAGTGCTTAGAAATATTAAGTCAAAAAAGTGGGAAAGAAATACCTGCCGCCAATGCTATAGAATTTCCGAAAACCATCGAAAATACAAATCTTTTAGTAACAGGCTTTCGCTCATTCGTGGAGTTCCTGGCTTATTTATTTAATAAATTATTAAAGCAAGCCGCAACGTCACATAATTTCTTTAAGTCAGATATAGCAGCAACCGAAGAAAGCGAAGCGCTGGTAAAACCCAAAAGCGATCCGCCTTTACCTTAGCGACTTGCTAAATGAATCAATTAACTATTCAATAATTTCTTCTTTTTTCTCATTCCGAGACAATCCCAGTTTCTCTTTCAAACGTGCTACAACATCTGGATCATATTGTTTTGTGGTTTTATGCTTCACCACTACAGCCGTTGTCTTAGCCGGTTGAGCAGGTGCTGAAGTATTATACGTTGAAGAGCGCAGCGGATAAGTAGGAAAATAATCTTCTGCAGGGGGTGATTGATTCATTATTTTCGCTTGAAAACTTGAGTTTTGCTGATTCGAACTGGATTGAGTCGGCGTTTTTTCTACTTGAACTTTACGAGCGTTTCTTACACTTTTTTCAACACGCTTTTTAATCTTGACTGCTGCATGTTCTGCTTCCTCTTCACTTACCGCACCGATTTCATTACCGTGCAAGTCAACACGCATTTCGCGCAGTTTTAGGCATGCCAAATAATCAAGTCGTCGCGTAAATAAAACCACTGCTTCCCTTAATTTACTTTTAGAAATACCTACTTCTTCTGCCTTATCTGCATAAAGCAAAATATCATCCATAATCCCCACTTTTAACGGGCGGATTCGTAACGAATTATCAAATGCTGCAGGAAAATTTGCAGCGAGCCATAACAATGCGTCTGTTCGTGCTTTTTTAGATCTATTTTTTTGAGCTTTATTAATAACGGCAGTGCGTGGGTGCAGCTCTTGTCTTCTCATTAGAGTACCCTTGTTAGATATTAAATGTCATATCCGGAAATGCAATCATTCACATTAATGAATGAGCGCACAATGTACAATGTTTAATGATTGTTTGCAAGCACTCTGAACAGTGCTCAGAAATTGCACATAAAAACTAAAAATCAAAGTAGAAAAATAAGCGCTGATAGTCCTATAATAAAAACAAGATTTCTTTAATCTGCACTGATGTTATATTATTTACGTTGATATGTCTCGTCAGATATATCATTGGAAGACGTATGGAGCACATATGACAAATTTCATAAACAAATTATTTATGCTATTTCTTGCTGTATTTTTTCCATGGATCGTGTTCCTAATGAATGATAATCCTGGAGCAGCATTTGTTTCCTTAGCCTTACAAGCTACGGTGATTGGATGGCCTTTTGCAACCATTTGGGCATGGCGAACACACTACCCCCCCTCAAAAGAAAAAAAATAAACTTATTTCATAAAGGAGAACTATGTTAACTCGCGTTATTATTAATGGTTCTAAAGGAAAAATGGGCGCTCTAGCCTGCGAAACCCTGCAAAACCATAAAGAATTTGAATTAGTTGCACAAATTGGCAAAGAAGATAATTTAGCACAAGCCATCAAAGACACTAAAGCTCAAATTGTTATTGATCTGACTCGTGCAGATTGTGTTTATCAAAATAGCCTCACAATTATCAATCACGGTGCACATCCTGTTATTGGAACATCTGGACTCCTTCCTGACCAAATTAACGAATTAACTGCTTTATGTAAGAGCAGCCGCCTGGGTGGAGTTATTGTACCTAATTTCTCTATAAGCGCGGTTTTGATGATGCTCTTTGCCGCCAAAGCTGCTGAATACTTTCCTGAGGTAGAAATTATTGAAGCACATCATCAACAAAAGCTGGATGCACCTTCCGGAACTGCTTTAAAAACTGCTGAAATGATTGCTGCGGCACGAAAAAATCCTAAAAATCAATTGAATCTCAAAGAATTAATTCCTGGTGCACGCGGAGGAGTACACTGTGAAGTCAATATTCATTCCTTGCGCCTACCTGGTGTTATTGCTCGCCAACAAGTCATTTTTGGCAGTGTAGGTGAAACACTAACCATTACGGATGACTGCATTGACCGACGAAGTTTTATGCCTGGGATTGTTTTGTCATGTCAGAAAGTAACGGGATTATCTACACTGGTCTATGGACTTGAGCATTTACTCTGATTAAAAAATCCCTAAAGCTTCTCAAGCTGTAGTTGGGTGAAGCAAAACGCAATCCCGGAAATTAGTTTAATATTGACTCCCCTATTTCTTCGCGCTTTGCCTCATTCTAACGTTCCCTTATAAACTATTCACCTCCTGAAGATATGACTCTTTGGACTTAGTAAACAAATCGCGCCATTCTTTTATTGTCTTTTCAACCAACACAGGATAAGTGTCATTATTTGGTCTTAAAAATGCGCGTAAACGACCATAAACTGAATTAGTAGCCTCGGTACGGCTTTCGTCTGACTCAGGCCGCTCTAGTGCAATTTGGAATATTTTTTCAATCCGGGCAATATTATCTTTTCCAGAGGAAGGGCTCAGCATTAAATCAAGAATTTTCAATATCCCATCAGGACTAGTCGGCAGCTCAGGAAAGAACACTGCAGACCAACGGGAACCCGAGTCTATTGGAGTAAACAGGCCTTTCTCATTAATTAATGGATGTAAGGCATCATAAAGCCGATTA
Source organism: Legionella tucsonensis (assembly GCF_001468035.1). Lineage (GTDB taxonomy): Bacteria > Pseudomonadota > Gammaproteobacteria > Legionellales > Legionellaceae > Legionella > Legionella tucsonensis. The sequence continues at coordinate 461,703 of NZ_LNZA01000001.1, read as the reverse complement.
CAATTTGTTTTACCTAATTGTCGCGCGGCCAAACGACAAATCAGTGTATTTCCAGGCAGTAAATATTCTTTTACTTTTTTAGAGCCGCCAATAAAAATATTTTTCACTTCGTTATCGGTTGCAATCCGGTCATCCTCTTTAAGCGCTCGCTCATTATCCAGACGCTTGATAATTTCAGTGGCTATATCTTCTGGTAAATACCAATCAGGAGTTTTTATTCCTTCGGATCCTGGCGCATTCTGCCCTGCATGTTCATGCTGATGACGACTCATATAAAGATCAACGACCAAGGAAACAAAACGGATGCGATTTTTTTTATCCGAAAGTTCATCAAATACGGGCCAGCTTCCGTAGAGTTCTTTATAAAGAATCATGGCATCAGTATGGATAAGCTCAATCGCTTTCCTGTCCTTGCCACTCACACAAGAACCATAAGAATGCCCGCCAAGGGTCAAAATAATCAGCTGCTCCAAAGAACTCAAAAACAATTCTCTGCCTGCATAATCAAAAATCGTCGCTGTCCCTGGTTTTGATTCTAAAACACTTTTATATTGCTCCAAAAGCGTCTGCAGCCCTGGGGTCGAAGAAGCATATTTTTTCGCAACAGCCAATAAATTCAAACTGTCTTTATCATTCGACGGAGTATAATAAACCCGTTTTGCTATATTATAAGGGTGATTGTTTTGGAGAATTGCTTGAGTTTTTGCTCGCCGTTCTACAGCCGCTCGCGCTAATTTGTACAGCTCTAAATCAGGAGGTAGTGTTGGCAAATAATCCGTTATCCAGTTCGGCACATAATCTGCTGCATGAATTGGGCTAATCAGCGTTTGTAAGAGTGGAAGCTGCTCTGACTTCGAATGTTCCATCACTTTAGCAAGATTTGAATCGCTATGACGCTCCTGAACTGCCTGTGGCCATTCCAATCCATCGCGTGTGGCAATATGGCTCGAGCGATACCGCTTCTTTGAGAGTTCACGAATTTTTCCTTCACGGCTTACTGCCAATAAACTATGGGCAGCATAATTTGCAGGTAAAGGCAGCGTTCGGTGACGGCTGGATAAAAAGGTAACCGCATCTTCTTCCCGCTCGAACTCTTTAAGTACATGTCCTAGAAAAAACTGCTGATGATGGGGTAATACCCAATACCATTGTGGAATACTTGAAATGTGTCCCACTGTGTCAGCGCATTCCAGCTTAAAATTCTCTGAGGTGAGCAGTTTTTTAAACTTGTCTAATTTTTTATCCACAGTATAAGGATCAGCCGCCAAAATTCGCATCATTTCTCGCAGGTGCGGGCTCAGTTGATTAAACCATAAAGGAAGCGGTGAAGATCCCGCAGCAATTTGTTGTAGGTCTGTAGTCAAACTGATTGCTTTCTTTTTTATTGAATCCCAATTAAATAAGAAATCATTAAAATCATGGACCACTTCAGTGGGGCTTTCAATTTTTCGATCCAGATTGCAAAAATAAGCTTGTTGATGCTCATTAAGAGTATAAAACCAGGGTGGAGTTTTCGGATATCTTTCTTTTTTTATTTGCTTTAATTCATTTAGAACTTGATCGTAGTAAGGAGAAAGTGACTCGTCGAGCTGGATAATATAGTCATCCTCTCCCAGCTTCATGGGCATTAATGTTGCCAGATCAGAGCGCCCACGACGCATTAAGTCATATTGCTCCGCTTCGTTCAAAATCTCGATTGCTTCTTTAATAGAAGTACCCCATGCCAAAGCAATCACTTCAAGTAATTGGGCGGTGTATCGTTCCAGCTCCTTATGCAATTCTTCCGTGGAGCCTTTTGCTTCCAACGCCCTATCTTTACATTCAACAACATACTCTTCTAAAGTGCCTTTAGCTAAAAAGCTGCTCTGCGGAGGCAGGGGGTATGCGTCAAGAAGAAAGGAGAACGCATTACGAAAACTGTTAATCCGTCGCTCATAACTGCGGTGATTATCGGGCTTCTGGTGGTAAGCTTCGAGAATATAACCAGGAAAGCGAATTTCTAAGGCCTGGAGTACTTCGTGTGGTAATTCGGTACCATAAGGTACACGTAAAATAATTCCTTTTCCCATCGATTAATTTCCTTAACTACTTACCCCAGTTCAAAATAACGCCGGTACAAAAGCGATTCAAAAAGAGGTTATTTTAGTCCTAATCTCTTCGTTATTATTGTATAAATAATTCCATGAAACAATTACAATAATCACTTAATTTGATAAAAATAATAAAAAGGAGTTTGCTAATGAGCTACATTGTTCAACATTATATTGGTGGCCAATTAATCAATGAGAATACTACAAGCCACTCTATTTATAATCCAGCTCTGGGAGAAGTAGTCGGCCAAGTTCATTTTGCATCCAAATCACTTTGTGATAAAGCAGTTGCCACTGCTAAAGAAGCAGAGATAGGATGGGCACAAACCCCAGCAATTAAAAGAGCACGAATCCTTTTTAAGTTCCGCGATTTATTAGAAAAAAACCAACCGGATCTTGCACGCATCATCACTCGCGAACATGGTAAGACTTTAGATGATGCCAAAGGTTCTGTAGCACGTGCTATTGAAGTAGTGGAATTACATTGCGGCCTGGTCAATCAACTTCAAGGAGCTTTTTCCGCTGACGTAACCAATGGAATTGATTGTCATACATTAAGGCAACCCATAGGTGTGTGTGCAGGTGTTTCTCCTTTTAATTTCCCAGTTATGGTTCCTGTATGGATGATGATTCCAGCGATTGCTTGCGGCAACACCTTTATCTTGAAACCCTCGGAACAAGACCCTTCTGCCCCTGTCCGGTTGTTGGAATTATTAAGTGACGCCGGACTTCCAGATGGCGTTGCCAACTGCGTGCATGGTGATAAAACGACAGTAGACCAGCTACTCGCTCATCCAGACATTGCTGCCTTTACTGCAGTTGCTTCTACACCTGTTGCCCAACACATTTATACTACTGCAACATCTTATGGAAAACGCGCGCATACATTTGGCGGGGCGAAAAACCATTGTATCGTAATGCCTGATGCGGATCTGGATCAAGCTGCTGCTGCGATTGTAGGTGCAGCGTATGGTTCTGCAGGCGAACGATGCATGGCCATTTCTGTTGTAGTTACTGTAGGTGAGCATACAGCGGATGCCTTAATTGCAAAAATGACACCGCAAATCAAAGCAACCCGCATCAATGCAGGTGATGCACCTAATACCGATATGGGGCCATTGATTAGCGCAACGCATCGAGAAAAAGTCTTGGCAGCCGTAGATAAGGGAGTAAGTGAAGGAGCAAAATTAATCATTGATGGCAGAACATTTAAACATTCCGAACATCCACAGGGTTTCTTCATGGGCCCATGTTTGTTTGATCATGTTCATGAAGATATGTCTATCTATCAAAATGAAATTTTTGGTCCGGTTCTAGTGATTGTTCGTGCCGATCATTTTGATGAAGCCCTTGCCTTGGTAAATAGAAATCAGTACGGCAATGGAACTGCAATTTTCACCCGCGATGGATTTAGCGCTCGTGAATACAGCCAACGCGTTCAAGTTGGCATGGTGGGGATCAATATTCCTATTCCCGTTCCGGTTGCCAATCATCCTTTTGGCGGTTGGAAACATTCTTCTTTTGGCGACACCAACATGCATGGACAAGAAAGCATCAACTTCTATACCCGACGCAAAACAGTTACCAGTAAATGGCCTGTGAGTGAAATCAATGAAAGTGCTTTTATTATGCCAACGCATGATTAAAACAATAGAATAATTAATGTAGCCTGGGGCCGGAGCCGTAACCCGGTTTATCACTTAAACTCCCCAGGTTATGGCTTTGCCTTCACCCAGGCTACATTGGTACATAACACGGAGAATTCAATGGCAAAAATAGGATTTGTGGGACTAGGGAATATGGGCTTACCTATGGCCATCAATCTCCTTAAAGGCGGGCATCAAGTTACTGGATATGACCTACAGCAATCCGCTTTACAGCATTTTTCCCATTCAGGTGGTCTGATCGCTCAAAACGCGCATGAAGCCGCCAAAGAAAAAGATGTATTGATTACCATGCTGCAAAATGGACAACAAGTGTTACATGTTTGTCATGGCAATAATGGATTGTTCCAAGTGGCAAAAAAAGGAGCGTTATATATTGATTGCTCCACCATAGACGTCAACAGCTCACGTGAACTCCATAATCTGGCCAAGCAACACCATTTGCAAGTCGTTGATGCGCCAGTATCCGGGGGAGTCTCTGGTGCAGGAGCAGGCACACTAACATTCATGGTTGGCGGTGAGGAAGACGCGTTTCATACTGCAAAACCTATCCTGGCTGCTATGGGGCAAAAAATAATTCACACTGGCGGTGCAGGAAGCGGGCAAGCCGCGAAAATATGTAATAATATGATCCTCGGGATCTCCATGATAGCTATATCGGAAGCGTTTATCCTTGCAGAACAACTGCAACTGTCTCCGCAAAAACTCTTTGAAGTAGTGAGTAATGCATCAGGACAATGCTGGGCAATGACCAAATATGCACCTGTACCGGGAGTTTTGGAAAATGTTCCTGCCAATAATGATTACAAACCTGGATTTGCTGCAGCAATGATGCTAAAGGATCTGCTGCTCAGTCAAGATTCAGCACACTCAGTCAATGTGAGCACTCCTTTAGGGGCTAAAGCGACAGCAATTTATCAGCATTTTATTGACCAAGGCCTGGGTGATGCCGATTTTTCTGCAATTATTAAACTGATTTCACGAACTGAAGAGGTATAATATGCATGATCATTTGCTCAATCCCAAATTAACGCCAACAGAAGATTCAATAACCGAGTTTTGGTCTGAAGTGGCCCAACAAACCATGGATTGGCTTCAACCTTGGGACACAGTACTCACTGGGGGATTAAAACACGGTGATGTAACCTGGTTTAAAGGTGGAACATTGAATGCCAGCATGAATTGTTTAGACAGACATTTACCTCAAAAAGCGAATCAAGCAGCAATTATTTGGGAAGGAGATGATCCAACCCAACAGAAAACCCTGACATTCGCTGAGTTACATGCTGAAGTTTGCCGCATGAGTAATGTGCTTAAACATTTAAAGGTAAAAAAAGGGGATAAAGTAGCAATCTATTTACCCATGATCCCTGAAGCAGCAATTGCCATGCTTGCTTGTACGCGTATTGGTGCAGTACATACGGTCATCTTTGCCGGTTTTTCCGCCCACGCATTAAGACAACGCTTAATCGCCTCCGAATGTACTTGCCTCATCACCGCAAATCATTTCAGCCGAGGCGGAAAAATAATTGCTTTAAAGAAACAGGTTGATGAGGCATGCCATGATTTACCTTTACAAAGACTCATCATAAAAACGAGTGATGATTCTATTACCTTTGATAAAAATAAAGATTATTGGTGGCATGAACTCAAAGACAAAGTCAGCACATACTGCGATCCCGAACCCATGGATGCAGAGGATCCTCTATTTATATTGTACACCTCTGGAAGCACTGGCCAACCTAAAGGAGTGGTCCATACAACAGGAGGATATCTAGTTCAGACAGCGTATACACATCAATTAATCTTTAATTGTCAAAAAAATGAAGTATTTTGGTGTACTGCAGATATAGGATGGGTTACAGGGCATAGCTATGTAGTATACGGCCCTCTTTGTAATGGAATTACAACCTTGCTTTATGAAGGAGTTCCCACCTGGCCTGATTCCTCCAGGAATTGGCAAATCGTTGATAAGCATCAGGTAAATGTGTTTTATACTGCACCCACAGCGATACGCGCCTTAATGCGTTCAGGTGACGAATGGTTAGCTTCCAGTTCTCGGCGTTCCTTACGATTACTGGGATCTGTAGGAGAGCCCATTAATCCTGAAGCATGGCAATGGTATTATCAAAAAGTAGGGCAAAGCAGATGCCCCATAGTGGATACCTGGTGGCAAACTGAAACCGGCTCTATAATGATTAGTCCCCGAGCCGATGATTCGATTAAAAAACCGGGATCAGCGCGTCAACCAATTCCAGGCATCGTTGCTGTATTACTCAATGAATATGGTCACGAAATAACTGGGGCTGGTGAAGGGTTTTTAGCAATCAAATATCCTTGGCCTTCGATGGCCAGAACCATTGCAGGCGATCACCAACGTTATTGCATGACTTATTTACACCATGGTTATTACATAACAGGAGATGGTGCAAAACGAGATGAAGATGGTGATTATTGGATTACAGGACGGATAGATGATGTGATTAACGTATCAGGACATCGCTTAGGTACTGCAGAAATCGAAAGCGCTCTAGTGAGCCACGTTGCTGTTGCTGAAGCAGCTGTAGTAGGTACCCCCCATGATCTTAAAGGCCAAGGCATTTACGCCTATGTTATTTTAAAACAGGATTTCACTGCTGATGACACTTTGAAAGACCAGTTAATCCAACAGGTCAATAAAGAAATAGGACCTATCGCAAAACCTGATGTCATTCATATTGTTAATGATTTACCTAAAACACGCTCGGGGAAAATCATGCGACGCATCTTGCGCAAAATTGCAAGTCAAGAAATCCAGAACCTGGATGAGTTGGGTGATATATCCACTTTGGCAAATCCGCACATTGTTGAAAAATTGTGGGAGGAATCGAAACAATCCTAACGTATTCATTTCTTTATCAAATGCAGCCTGGGTGATGGCGCGCAGCCAGAATCCAAGTACGCAGTTGTATACACCCGGGTTACGGCTGACGTATTCACCCAGGAGATAGTTTGTGCGCTTAAAATTTGTGAATTTTTGACCAAATTGTCAAGTAAATGCAAATAATGTATTGCTTTATAAGCAAAAAACAATTAAAATTGGTGATGTTTTAGCTATAGATCAGACCCCTAAAATGCAAGAAACCCCGGATTGTTTTGATTTTTCTAAGCTCTCCTTGGAGGAAATAGCCAAATTACTCCAACGTTTTAGCGTGCGCCTAACTCCTGATGAAGCCCTTACCATTCAGAATTCCTTATTAAAGCGACCACCAACTTATGCAGAATGTATCTTATGGTCCATCCAGGGCTCTGAACATTGTTCTTATAAAAGCAGTCGTAAGCACCTTAACCAATTTAATACTAAAGCGCCCCACGTCATTCTTGGCCCTAAAGAAGATGCGGGAATTGTTGCTGTAGCAACGGATAAACAAAACAGACGCTATGGCATCGTGGTGAGCCATGAATCCCATAACCACCCCTCGCAACTCGTGCCCTTTGAAGGTGCAGCAACAGGAGTAGGCGGGAATGTACGTGATGTTTGTTGTATGGGAGCGGAAGTCATCGCCGTTGCCGACAGTTTGCGCTTTGGCGATATTAATCGTCCCAAAACAAAATGGATACATCAAGGAGTAGTTCAAGGAATCGCAGGCTATGCGAATCCCCTTGGCATTCCCAATTTAGGCGGTGATACTTATTATGATGAAGCCTATAATGAAAACTGCCTGGTCACTGTAGTCACTTTAGGTGTCGTCAGAGAAGATCATATTATTCATTCCTATGCGCCAACCAATGCAGAAGGGTATCAATTTATATTAGTTGGCAAACCTACAGATAACAGCGGTTTTGGCGGCGCGGCTTTTGCTTCAGCAACACTAAGTGAAGAACAACAAGAACAAAATAAAGGGGCGGTACAAGAACCTAATGCCTTTTTACAACGCCATATCCTTAAAGCCAATTACGCTATGTTTGAATTCCTGCGCACAAAAAATCTAATCGATCGCGTTGGATTCAAAGACTTGGGGGCAGGAGGAATTGCTTGCGCCAGCGTTGAATTGGCAGAAGCAAGTGGATATGGAGCAGAAATCAATCTTGATCTTGTTCCAACCAGCATGAATAATTTATTGCCTGCTGTCGTCTTATGTTCTGAAACTCAGGAACGTTTTATGTGGGTTGTTCCCCAAGAATTGGTTGATACCTTCCTAAAACATTACAACGAGCGTTTTGCACTTCCAGAAATCTGTGATGGGGCACAGGCAACTGTTGTAGGCCAAATAAGAAATGATGGCTTATATGTTGTGAAGGCACAGGGAAAAGAAATTGTTTCTGCACGAGCAGAAGATATTACTAAGGGAATTCTTTATGATCGCCCGTTCAGTGCGAAACACAGCATTTATAGTGAACCAGAACATTTTTCAATAAGCGATTTCAATGCAGAACTGCTCAGTTTACTTGCTCATGAAAACATTGCGTCACGCGCGCCTATTTATGATAGTTATGACAAACAGGTTCAAGGTCGTTCACTTGTTGAGCCAGGATGGGCCGATGCTGGAGTAATTACTCCATTTAATGAGGATAAATATCCGCAAGAAATTCGGCAAACCGCTGTTGCTTTATCTGTCGATCATAATCCGCGTTATAACAAAATTGACGCATATTGGGGTGCGGTTAATGCAGTTGTTGAATCAGTGCGTAACATCATTGCAGTGGGCGCATGGCCTCTTGCTCTAACGGACTGCCTGTGTTTTGGTAATCCTGAGAATGCCGAACAAATGGGCGAGTTTGTTGATTCAGTACGCGGCATAGTAGATGCATGTGATGCCGTAAAAATGTTTACCGATCGTAACGTAAGTCTACCCATTATCTCAGGCAACGTATCTCTTTATAATGAATCGACTCATGGTGCAATTCCACCGAGCCCCATCATCAGCTGCATTGGCGCGGTTAGTGATTTCTCCAAAACAATTACTTATGATTTCAAACAGACTCATTCAGTGCTTTTAATGATTGGAGCACGCAAAGACGAATGTGGCGGCAGCGTGTATTACCAATTACATCATCAACTGGGCAGTCAATTACCCAAGCCAGAACTTGCTGCATTTGCTGATGAAATCTCAGCAGTACATGCAGCCATACAAGCAGGTCTGGTATTGTCAGCACATGATATTTCCGAAGGCGGCATTGCAGTTGCTCTTGCAGAAATGAGTTTTAAAAATGAAATTGGGGTGAATGTTTTTATTCCCGGTGATTTACCCAATGATAAAAAACTGTTTTCGGAGAGTGGAGGATTTATTCTCGAAGTCTCTCCGGAAAAAGTAAGCACGCTGGAACAAATATTTCATAAACATTCTATACCGTTTCTATCCATAGGTGAAACAACAGCAACCCCAAACTTGATAATGAATTCGGTTATCAATCTATCAATCAGTGCAGCCAAAACTGCCTGGAAAAATGGTTTAGTTGAGAGGCTCATATAATGTCAATTATTGATTATAAAGCTGCAGGTGTAGATATTGAAGCAGGTAATGAAGCAGTTCGTAGCATTAAAAAAGCGGTAGAAAGCACTTTTTCGTCGCGAGTACTTACCGGAATTGGCAGTTTCGGTGCCATGTATGATCTCAAAAACCTGCTGCAAGATTATGAGCATCCTGTTCTTGTGCAAAGCATTGATGGTGTTGGTACTAAAATGATGGTCGCCAAAATGATGCAAAAATTTGATACCATTGGTATTGATTTAGTAAGTGCCACCACAAACGACATTATTGTTTTGGGAGCAAAGCCGCTTACCCTGCTTGATTATATTGCCAACGATAAATTAAACCCGGAAGTCATCGAACAGATCATTAGCGGCATGGTCAAAGCCTGTAAAGAAAACCACATTTCTTTAGTTGGTGGTGAAACGGCTGAAATGCCAGGTACCTATCTTCCAGGCGAGCTTGATTTGGTCGGTGTTGTCACAGGGGTCGTAGAAAAAAATAAGGCGATTGAAGGAAAAGAGATTTGTGAAGGCGATCTTGTAGTCACCTTTCCTTCAAGTGGTTTGCATACCAATGGTTATTCACTCGCAAGAAAGCTGCTCTTTGATGTTGCCGGCTATAAGGTTGAGTCGCAATTTCAAGATTTTTCCCACAGCATTGGTGAAGAACTTTTAATACCTCATCTGAACTACACCCGGCCTGTTTTAAGTCTTTTGGAAAAAAGCATTCCTATTAAAGGAATGGCACACATAACAGGTGGCGGGTTACTGGAAAATATTCCGCGTATTTTACCCAAACATTGTGCTGTGGAAATCCATAAAAAACAAATTCCCGAACTGCCTATATTTAGTTTATTACGCAAGTTAGGGCATCTGGATGACGAGCACATGTATCGTACCTTTAATATGGGTGCAGGTTTATTACTTTTTATAGCACCAGAAACACTCTCTGCTGTTCGCGAAGTTCTCCGTGATTTTCCTACTTTCCCTCTTTATGAAATTGGACAGGTCGTAAGAGGAGAGCAAAAGGTGAAGCTGTTATGATACGCATTGGCTTAATTCAATTTCCAGGATCCAATTGTGAACGCGAAACAGCGCTTGCTGTAAAACGTGTAGGCATGGAGCCTGTTGAGTTCTTGTGGAATGAATCCTTAGAGAAATTACGTAACCTGGATGGTTATATTCTTATTGGGGGTTTTTCCTATGAAGATCGCTCCCGCGCAGGAATTATTGCAGCACTTGATCCGGTAATTCAAGAAGTCAAATCACAAAGCGAAAAAGGTAAGCCCGTAGTAGGCATCTGTAATGGCGCGCAAATACTCGTTGAATCGGGTTTAGTACCCGGTTTCAATCAGAATGATATCAGAATGTCGCTCACAGAAAACAAGCGTATTGCCAATGGAAAAATAGTAGGAACAGGTTTTTATAATTCCTGGGTGCATATGCGCTTGGCAGAAAATCATCAACATAATGCGTTTACCCGTTATCTTAAAACTACAGATTTAGTTCATCTTCCTATTGCCCATGCGCAAGGACGGTTTCTTATGCCGGATTTTCTATTAAAAGAAATCGAAAAACACGGCTTAAATTTATTTCAATATTGTGATGCCCAAGGAAATGTCATTGATAATTTCCCCATTAATCCAAATGGCTCTGCAGGTAATATTGCTGCAATCACCAATCAGGCTGGGAACGTCATGGCCATGATGCCTCATCCTGAGCGCACGATTAATGGTGATCCTATTTTTGCGTCCATGCGTGATTATATAAAGGAACATCAATATAGCCTGGGTGAAGGAGCAGTCGTTCCAATCAGCCTAAGCTCCGCCTCCACGACTAGCCCGCGGAGTCCAGAATTGGATCCCGCGAACAAGTCGCGGGACGGAATGCCGGTCAACCCCCAAAACTTCAACAAAATCCCAAGCAGCCATATATGCCTCGTCAAACTGATTATCACCGATAACCAGGCGTTGACCGTACAAAAAACGTTAAGACGATTAGGTTTTCCAGTAACGGTGAATCGATTTGAGCATTGGGAAGTAGAATGTGATTCTGCAGAACAGTTTACCCAACTCAAAAATACTGGACTTTTGTATTCCGATCGGAAAGAGCGCGAAGTTGTCGCAAACGAGCTTGACTCGCAAAATGCTTTAGCTTATCTGGTGCGCGCAAAAGAAGACTTGAAAGGACAACAAACATTACAAACACTTAATACTCACTATGCAGTACAAAAAATAAATAAAATAAGACATGGTGTCTTATGGCAGTTTACCAGCGATGAAACCAATGTTTCTATGTTAATAGATCACATTTTGTTAACTCACATTATCGGGAACCCTTATGCTCATGAATGCTACCGCTACAACCACTCGTTATGACAATGAAATTCGCGAAGCTTTAGCTTTTTGCCTCGATCAAACGAATCTTCCTGTAGGGAAAAAATATCAAGGAAAAGTGAGAGATTCGTATGATCTTGGTGATGCCATCATGCTCATTACTACGGACAGACTCACAGCCTTTGATAGACATCTCGCACTCATCCCCTATAAAGGAGCGGTACTCAATTTAACCAGTGCCTGGTGGTTTGAACAAACAAAAAACCTTATCCCTAACCACATTATTGCTGTTCCTGATCCGAATGTCGTTATTGCCAAAAAATGTACTGTTTTTCCGATTGAGTTTGTAGTCAGAGGTTATATCAGCGGCACGACCAGTACTTCTTTATGGACTCAATATCAAAATGGAGTACGTAACTATTGTGGAATTACCTTTCCTGAAGGACTAAGTAAAAATCAAAAACTGGAGCAAGCTGTTTTAACTCCGACAACCAAAGAAAAAATCCACGATCGTCCAATTGCTCCGACTGAAATTGTTTCTGGAGGATGGATGACTGAAGAGGATTGGCTAGAAGCCAGTGCTTTGGCCCTTAAACTCTACGAGCACGGCGCTGAAATTGCTAAAAATCATGGCTTGATTTTAGTAGATACCAAATATGAGTTCGGCCGCGATGCGCAAGGGAAAATTATTGTTGTTGACGAAATTCATACACCTGACTCCAGCCGTTATTGGTTGGCTGACAGCTACCAAGAACGCATTGCAGCTGGACTGGAGCCAGAAAATATTGATAAGGAATTTTTACGGTTATGGTTTGCAAAAAACTCAGATCCTTATCACGATGAGCAACTTCCACAAGCACCACAAGAATTAATTGAAGAACTCTCATCACGCTATATTCAGTTGTATGAACGAATCACGGGTAAAAAGTTCAGTTTTGCTGAACATAAAGAACCTGCTGAGCAACGGATCATGCGTCATATTGCAAATTACTTAGGGTAGCATAATCAAATGTGTGGGATAGTAGGTATTTACAGCCATGAACCAGTAGCTTCCGAATTGTATGAGAGCTTGATTCACTTGCAGCATCGAGGACAAGATGCTGCTGGCATCTTGACCTGTGATCAGCGTTTCTATACAAAACATGGATTAGGCTTGGTACGCGAAATTTTTAATTCTGATAACGTCCCTAAACTACAAGGAAATATAGGTATTGGTCATGTCCGCTATCCTACTGCAGGTGGCTATTCGGAAACTGATGTCCAGCCATTATGGATAGGAAGTCCGCGAGGCATTGCGCTTGCTCATAATGGCAATCTGTCCAATTATCCAGAACTGGCAGATGAGATTCGTTTAAAACAACATCGTCATCTTAATTCTACACTTGATTCCGAGGCGTTATTACTTATACTTGCGGATAATCTGGCCAGTAATGCCCCCAGTAATGAAGAAAATAATGACAGCTTTTTCGAACTGCTGACCCAAGCAGTGTCACATATTTTTGAACGAATTGAAGGGGCGTATTCCATTGTATCTGTGATTATTGGCAAGGGACTTGTTGCTTTTCGTGATCCTCATGGTATTCGCCCTTTAGTATGGGGGACGCGTGAAAATCCAGATGGAACCATAGACACTATTTTCGCATCAGAAACCACCCCTTTTTATGCCTTAGGCTTTGAACCCAAGGGAGATATTTTACCTGGTGAAGTCGCCTATGTGGATCTTAACGGAACATTACACCGTCGGGTTCTGAAAGCTGAAGAGTTTAAACCTTGTGTGTTTGAGTATGTTTATTTTGCCCGTCCCGATGCAACGCTCAATAACGTAAGCGTCTACCGGGCACGTCTACGTATGGGACAAAATTTGGCACTTCAGTGGAAGAAAAAATACCCTGATCTCATACCCGATATCGTAATTCCAGCCCCTTTCACTGCAAATACTGCAGCCTTATCTTTTGCACATGAATTAGGAGTCAGATATTCTGAAGGACTCTATAAAAATCCTTTTATTGGCCGTACGTTTATCATGCCCAATCAAAAGGCAAGAAGTCGTAATATCCGTTACAAGCTTACCCCACAGCAAACTGAAATTAAAAATAAAACAGTCATGATTATCGACGACAGTATTGTCCGCGGCACAACTTCCCGGGAAATTGTCAAAATGGTAAGAGAATCTGGTGCAAAGAAAATTTATTTCGCCTCTACTTCTCCACCACTTAAAAATCCTTGTTTTAGCGGGATTGATATCCCCTCACGCAAAGAGCTCATTGCCGCCAATCAAAGTGAAGATGAAATTGCGGCTTACCTTGGTGTTGATGTGTTACTCTATCAGTCTCATGAAGATTTGATTGAAGCAGTAACCCGTCGTGGCGAACACCAAATCAAAAAGCCTTGCATGGCATGTATGGACGGCGATTATTTTTGTAAAAAATTAACTGCAGAAAAAATGAAACAGCTCGAGCTACAGCGAGAAACAAGCAGGCTAAGCCCCCCTGCAAAAAAAGAGGACATGATTGAATGAACATTCTTGTTATCGGTTCTGGCGCACGAGAACATGCACTAATCAAAGCATTACATCGTTCCCCACAAAATACTTCCTTGTATTGTTATGGAACAGCAATCAATCCAGGAATCCACAAACTAACCGCTCAATATTGTGCGGGTGATATTACCGATTGCACTGCAGTAGTGTCCATGGCAAAGCTCTGGGGGATTGAATTAGCAATTATTGGACCAGAGGCACCGCTTGAAAAAGGAATGGCAGATGCATTATGGCAAGCAGGAATCCCTACGATTGGCCCGAAAAAAGTATTGGCACAAATAGAAACCTCTAAAGAATTTGCCCGTGATCTCATGCAAAAATATCACATCGCCGGTTTGCCGTGTTATCAAAAATTCGCAACGCTTAATCACGTTGAAACATTTCTTAATGAACTCGGCGAAGGCAATTATGTGATTAAAGCAAATGGCTTGATGGGAGGTAAAGGGGTAAAAGTTGCAGGAGAACATCTGCATTCAATTTCTGAAGCCTTATGTTTTTGCCAGGAAATTCTCGATAAAAAACAGACGATTCTTATTGAAGAAAAACTCATTGGACAAGAATTTTCCTTCATGTGTTTTGCTGACGGAAAAAAACTGATTCCCATGCCTTTAGTACAAGATCATAAACGCGCTTATAACGGGGACAAAGGACCCAATACCGGTGGTATGGGAAGTTATTCAGATACCGATCATCGTTTGCCTTTTTTAACCTCAAATGAGGTACAAGAAGCCCTAGCGATTAACAAGGCAGTCTTTCAGGCTTTGTCTGTTGAATGTGATGAACAGTATATTGGCATTTTATATGGTAGTTTTATTTCCACCAAAAATGGAGTTTATGTCATCGAATTCAATGCCCGCTTTGGTGATCCTGAAGCGTTAAACGTGTTATCCATTTTGGAGTCCGATTTTGTTGCCATATGTCAAGCCATGGTCAACAACAACCTCACTGAAGATAAAGTCAAATTCGCAAAACAGGCTACTGTTTGTAAATATACGGTTCCGGAAGGCTATCCTGATGCACCAAAGAAAAACTTTGCTGTAGATTTCTCAAAGGTAGTATGCCAAGACCATTTGTATCTTTCTTCGGTAAATCAGGTTGATCAGCAAATTATTGCTGAAGGTTCACGCACTGCCGCCTATGTCGGCATTGCCGATTCAATTTTTGCTGCAGAAATGAATGCTGAAGATGAAATTTCGTTAATTGAAGGTCCTTTATTTCATCGTCAGGATATAGGCACAAAAAAATTAATTCAGCAACGCATCGACCACATGCAAAGGATACGCTCCTCATGATTCGCATTGCCGTCCTCGGTTCAACTCGAGGCACTAATCTAAATACTCTTGTTGCTGCAATAAATCAACAGCATTTATCCGCGTCTATCGAGTTGGTCTTAAGCAATAAAGCAGATGCGCTCATTTTGGAAAAAGCTACGAGTTTTGGCATTAAACCCATATTCGTTAATCCGCAAGGCTTAAGTCGCATCGACTTTGATCATGAGCTGTCCAAAATACTTAAACTCCATCAAATAGAGCTTGTTGTATTAATTGGTTATATGCGCATCTTATCCGCCGAATTTGTCAGCCACTGGGAAAATAAAATAATCAATATTCACCCGTCCTTATTGCCTGCTTATGCAGGCTTAATGAATCTCGATGTTCACCAAGCCGTTTTAGATGGTGCCGAGATTGAAACAGGATGCACTGTACATTTTGTTACCGCGCAAGTAGATGCGGGCCCTATTATTTTGCAAAAAAAATGTCCTGTTCTAGTCAACGATACTCCAGAGATTTTGAAAACCAGAGTACAAGAATTGGAAGGACCTGCTTTGGTTGAAGCAATAAAAATTATTGCAACAAATAGAAATCGAGTTTCACATCATAGCCCCCAGGCAACGAATGAAATTAAGATAAATCAATAACGAGGGAATTATGTCTAATATACTTGTATCAATACTTATGGGTTCAAAATCTGATTGGGCCATTATGGAAGAAGCCAGCCTGACTCTGGAAAAATTCAACATTCCCCATGAAGTGCGCGCCTTATCAGCACATCGTACTCCTGATGCTTTATTTGAATATCTTAAATCTGCAGAACAACGTGGCGTTGAGGTTTTTATCGCTGCTGCAGGAGGCGCAGCTCATTTGCCTGGTGTGGTGGCTGCCAAAACAATAATACCCGTTTTAGGGGTGCCCATGCCTTCATCGACGTTTACTGATGGTCTTGATGCACTTTTATCCATCGTGCAAATGCCCGCGGGGATTCCGGTAGGCACTCTTGCTGTGGGTAAGGCAGGAGCAATTAATGCGGCTATTTTAGCGGTAACAATATTAGGTAATAAGTATCCTGTGTACCGGGACGCAATAAAACAACACCGTAAGACACAGGCAGAAAAAGTATTGGAAAATGCAGAAATTAAGGGATAAATTGCATTAAGTGGACAGATAAAAAAGCTGTTTACTATATAAACCATTAAAATAGGAAACTCTTTTTTTGATGAACCTGCTGCAAAATTTTGCCGCTTTCCCTAATGGATCATGCTCATTGGAAAGCGGCTGTAAACTTTCTTCAAATTAGAAATTATATATTTTTGGGTGTCGTATCATTATCATCTTCAAGAGCAAGAAGCGATGATTCGTCCAGCTTATCTTTAATAGCTCGTTTTTGCCGAGGATCCAGCTCTACTTCCTTTACCAGCTTGGTATAAAATTCTTTTTCCTGCGCTTTAAATTTTTCTAATTTCTCTGGATCAGGACCTTTTATTACAGTAAATTCAACTTGATTTCTTCTTACGTCATAAATAACATCATAAAAAGCATGTAATAAATCATCGTATTCTTTATTTAATTCTTCTGATAATAATACGCGATCTACATAGAAAGGATTGCACTCAATATTAAGTTTCAACCCCTCACGAGAAACACGCATTGGAATGGCTGATACATGAACACCACTTACAGTCAGCTCCCGCTCATGACAATAATTTTGCGGCTCTCCAGTACAATCAGTAACACATATATCATCCTCATAATCTTGATTAACCTGCTGACTTTGGGGAATATTATTTCTATCAACTACATATACTGCGTGCGTTTTTTTAGGAAGATAGTTAGCAAATGAAATTCCAACGCCTAATTTCATGGAGGTAGATATTCCACTTACATCACCTTTTCGGTGCTGCTTAGCTACTTCTTGGGTTGCCGCTACATCTATTTCTTTAGTGCCTTCTTTATAAACAATCAAAGGTTTGCTCCCGGCCAATCCATGTACGTCTTGATTTATCTGATCGCGCTCTTCCTTGATGCTCATTCCTCTAAATAAGAATCCTTGGCTGAATGCATTCATTAGAAAATTAAAGATACTAAATCCTTCTCCTGCAAATACTTTTTGACCTCGTAAAGTACTGGTACTAAAAAAATGGGTATCAATAACAAGCTTTTCTTGTTTCTTATGCCGATAAAAATCTCGATTTTCATCATGGCGAGTCCAAAAATGTCTTACTTGGCTCTTTTTATGACTCTGTTTAACCTGCTGCTTGGCACTATGCTTGACTACTTTCAAAAACATGATTACATCTCCACTGAAAGAATTGCAATCAAAGTGTAGAATATTATTTCTAATAGCGCAAAGTACAAGCCAAAATGTTTGCGAGTTTGCATCTGTTTTTGGTGAAAAATGAGGTTTTAAAGGGAAAAGAAAGATGCTCTCATTTTTACGTAAATTATTGGTTGGGACCAAAGCGCGCCACAAACCGGTGGCGGCTTGTTTTTTTATATGGTTTAAACGTCCGAAAGTTCAAGGAGGCGTAATAGATGGGCTTTGAATATCAAATTCAGTACTGTAATCTTCGTTAATTGTAATACCGACATAATGATTCGGATCTAAAAGCATAGGATTTGCATGAGAGACCTGATCCAGGCGTAAGGAACTATTAAGGCCAATCATCGCTTCCACACTTCCATAACCCCATTCATTGCCTGTATAGGCAAAGGCATCAGAAGGATTAATAACGCAAACAAAATACTTCTCTCGCTCTTCTTCCGTGAATTCCAATACATCGCGGTGGCTGCTGGTGACCTGAACTGGACCCGTTTGGGTGTCGAAAATAACATCAAACTGAAATTGTTGCGATTCATCAAAAACAGGAAATTCAATCTTTGCTATCCAGGGATAGGAATTTTCAGTAAGTAATTTTTTATAAGCACGCAAATAATAAGGAAAAAGGATATTCTGAATGCCGTAAGTACCATCTACTTTGGCAAAAAATCCCATACCTACAGCGGTTGCTTTTAAGAAAGCTGGTTTTCCTGCTTCTTTCGCTGATTCATTGATCGACGCAAGAAGTAATGAGATGTCTTCCAGCTGATGAAGAAAATACGCTTCCGTTAAAAAGATAACTGCATTCGATTTACCGAATGTAGGATAATAAAAGCCCGATGAAGTTCGGCCAAGAAGGGGTAATCCTATTCTAATACGCGTCATAGAAGGATTTAAATCATAAGTTCCGAGTTCCTTTTTAGCGACCTCAAATTCCGTAGGAGTATTTTTATATAAATGGCTGAATGCATCGTTTTTAATTTTAAGATTATAAGGATCCAGTATAAACAACTGGCTATGAAGGTAGCTGTTTTCAAAAGCAGCACCCGCCATTGAAAAGATAGCTGCTTTAAAGGGTACCTTATATGAATGCTTGGGATTAGTATGAGGGTATCCTCCCCATCCCAATATTATACTGTTAGAAAGAATAATTTTTTTTGCGGCCGTCAACCTCTTGGAGGGAGACAAGAACTCAGGGTGCCCGTCCGGGATTTGGGAAAAAAATTCAGGTCCGCTCTCGACGCGCTCTCCATCTTGCTTATAAACCTCTCGATCCCCTTCGACATTAATTGCTGGTATTTTTATTAATGATTCCGAGACAGCGGATGTGTCGGTGAAGTATTTTTTATTAAAAATAACTTTGACCGAAGATTGGGTATCCTTTAGCAGTTCTAATGAAAATTTTTCTTTTAATCCACTTTCCCTTAGCTGTTGGTCAAACCATTTTTTAGGATGAGTGCGTCCTTTTTTTTCTAAATTTTTAGATTTTACACGGGAAAAAAGTCGACCACCTTTAAAAAACATAAGACATCCTACGTAAAATTGAGAAACTCATGTGCTAAATTATAGGACGAATTTTTACAGTTCGTCTCATAATTTCTCACTTCGTACTATCTAGGGCAGGAATTCACCATAATTTGGCATAATTTTAAAACAAACAATCGCGATAATGGTATAATTTAAATCAAACAATCGCGGCACAAATTATAATTACGTTTTAAATCCTCCATAAATAAAACTGATTTCCTCAAAGAACGATACAAATTTTAAAGTTTTAGAAAAGAACTTTTCACCGCTTCACTGCACTTGCAGCCAGGCTAAGCCAAATCAAACCATTGATTTAACAAAGCGATTAAGTCCTCGATTCCCTCTTTTTTTAAAGAAGAAAAAGATTGCACCGTAATCAAATGTACTGCCAATTCATAATGTTTACGAACTTTGGATAAGGTGTTCTTTACCTCACTGCGGCTTAGTTTATCTGATTTAGTCAGTAAAATATGTACGGGAAGCTCGCGCTCCAAAGCCCAATCGACCATCATCAGGTCTAAATCTTTTAAAGGATGACGAATATCCATCAATAAGATCAAGCCTTTTAAGCTTTGTCTGACTTCAAGATAATGCGCTAAATTTTTTTGCCAATCCATTTTTACTTGCAAAGGGACTTTGGCATAACCGTAGCCTGGTAGGTCAACAAGGCGACGCGCTTCATCGATTTCAAATAAATTAATTAATTGCGTACGTCCGGGCATTTTACTGGTTCGCGCCAAATTTTTAATGCCCGTTAGGCAATTCAAGGCACTTGATTTTCCTGCGTTTGAACGGCCAGCAAAAGCAACCTCATATCCTGAATCCTCAGGTAAGTGGGATACACGTGCTGCACTTTTTAAGAATACTGCTTTAGAATAAGGATTTTCTGGCATAAGAATCATAATATTTTGGTATTTCAACCAAGGCAGTGTACCATTACTTCGTAAATTTATTATGAGAAATCGATGAAAAAATTTGTACTCACTTTTGTTCTGTTTGTTCCATTAGTCCTTTTTGCCCAAGAAAATAGTATCTCCGAAATGAAAAAAGCAGTAGTTTGTACTGCGTGCCATGGTCAAGAAGGCAACAGTGCAAATCCCGAGTGGCCTAATATTGCAGGGCAACATCCCAAATATTTTA
Source organism: Legionella tucsonensis (assembly GCF_001468035.1). Classification (GTDB taxonomy): domain Bacteria; phylum Pseudomonadota; class Gammaproteobacteria; order Legionellales; family Legionellaceae; genus Legionella; species Legionella tucsonensis. The sequence goes on along the minus strand of NZ_LNZA01000001.1, from coordinate 441,361 downwards.
TAAAACAACTGCGCGATATGAAAGACAGTGAATTACGTGATGCACCTACAATGAAGGCTCTTGTTGCCACATTAAACGAGCAAGATATGGATGACTTGGCAGTATATTATGCTAAAATGCCTCTTGCTCAAGGCAGCACTCCCCCAAAATTTCTTAACCGGGGTGAGCAAATCTACCGCGGAGGGGATTTTGCAAAAAGGATTGCGGCGTGTATCGCCTGCCATGGTCCCAAAGGTACAGGTAATGCCCAAGCTGGTTTTCCAGTACTTTCTGGCCAACATGCTGCATATACCGTGTTGCAACTAAATGCATTTAAAGACGGTAAGAGAAAAAATGATTTAAACCATATCATGCAAGATATTAGCAGCAGAATGAGTCAAGATGATATGGAGGCAGTTGCACATTATATTGAAGGGTTACATTAGGGAACTAAACTATGTTAAAAAAATTAATCGCTGTATTTTTTCTTTTGCCAACAATGGCATTAGCCGCATCATTTGTTGAAGGTAAAGATTATCAAATCGTTAACAATCCCCGGGCAACAAATAATAAACATAAACCACCCATGGTTGAAGAATTTTTTAGTTATGGTTGTCCTTGGTGTTACAAAATAGAGGCGCCTCTGGATACATGGATTAGTAAAATGGGCAATAACATTCAATTCGAACGCGTTCCTGTAGTATTCAAACCGTCCTGGGAACTCTATGCAAAAGCCTACTACACCGCAAAGACTCTTGCACTTTCTGATAAAATGAATCCTTTACTCTTTAAAGCCATACAGGAAGACAGAAAACCCCTGGATTCAAAGCAAGCGATGATCAATTTCTTTGTTACTCAAGGCATCGATAAAGAAATTGCGAAAAGTGCTTTTGAAAACTCTCCAGCAATTGATATGCGCGTGCAAAATGGGATGAGTCTCATGGGAACCTATCAAATTAATGCAGTTCCTGCCTTCGTAGTGAACAATAAATATAAAACTGACTTACAAATGGCCGGAAACTCAGAGCGTTTATTGGAAATATTAAGTTTCCTCTCTCGAAAATCTTAATGGTATTGTTGAGCGTGTAACCCATTTTTGCATGTCCTGAGTGGGTACACACTCATTAATCGATTTAAATTCATTTTTATTTTGCAAGCGCTTTTATGCGACGCGAAATGGAGGGCTTTTAGATGTTTTTATTCCGATGTATGTAGATTCAGTTTTAAAAATTTGCACTCAAATATCCACAATATGTTTCCACAACTTTCAGTGGAATAAAAAAAATAAAACTTGTTACTATAAATATTGAAGCTTTAATCTGGGTGAAACCATAACCGTAATTTACAATAGCACAGGGTAGAAAAGGAACTAAACGACACAAAGCAAGTGACTTCCATCCATATGAATCTAGACGTCTTAGCCAACCATCTAATTGTTGTCTCTTTTTAACTGATAAACAAGCAAGCCTTACATGACGACTCATCATAAATGCAATTACCGCACTGAGTATTGCGCTCAATAAATTCAGCACCAGTCCCCAATAAAATCCATATAAGGCGCCGGCTGCAAGAATAATTGGCAAATTTGGTAAAAACAATAGGGTGCAAAAACAATAAAGTAGGAAAAAACCAATAACAGCTGGATAGCCTAATGTACGTAACCAATGGATGAGAGCAGGAATTTCATGCTGAAAAAAACAGGCAACAGTAATTAAGACAATAACCGTTCCCCATCTAAAGCATCTAAAGCATCTAAAGCATCTAAAGCATCTAAAGCATCTAAAGCATTCATTGATTTTCATAAATGATGAAATAGGACTATATCCAATAAATAATTATGTCAAAAAGTTACTATTGCGTCAAACCAAGTCATTGATTTAACAAGTCAATTAATAGTAGCCTCCCCCTTGTATTCCAGTAAAGATTTAAAATGAATTTGTAACTGCCCCAGCTTTTTGGTGTTTCGGTTCTTTTGCAGCAGATAAATGTGCCAACAATCCACTTAAAACATCTAATGTTTGCTTCAATGCGGTTGAGAGTGAACTTGATACAAAGGTACTCAAAAAAGGACTGTCTTGTTTATAAAGTTGATCGGCACTTTCAAGAAGCTCTACTGTTTTTCTATAGGCCTCCACTAACTCTTCCACACTTTTCACGTGAAACAATTTATCAAAAAGTGTCTTATATTCTTCTCTTAGTGCGCCTTCTTTGGTTAAATCCGAGTTCTGTTCTGTAAAAAAAACTGAACGGTTTTTGGGATTAATTAATTTCAAATAATCATTCAAAAATTTTTCTAACTTAGGTTTTAGCTTATTGAGTTGATTGACAATATATATTTGGTCTGTAATTTGTGTAAATGGTTGCTCGATATTTTCTTTTTTTAGGGAAGAAACCTCTATGTAAGTAAGTCCCAGCTCACCAGCCCATTTCTTTGCTTCTTCAGAGCATACACCTCTACATTTCCCCAAATCTGCTTTACAACCAACAAGTATTATAGGAACATTTTTTTTAATTTCTCTTAAACGCTCAATATGCTCTTTCGTATGCTGCAGAGATACTCTATTGGTTAGGTCAAAACAAATCAAGGTACCATCAACATGCCTAAAATAGGATGAAACTATTTTTTGTAGTCTTGGAGTCCCCGAAGCATCCCAGATACGCAATTGGATTATTTTATTAAACGCTTTAATCAGCCTAATTTGTTGGTCAACACCCATTGTATCCGTATACTCATCAGAACTATAGACATTACCGCCACAAAATGTATGCAGTAAACACGATTTCCCGACAAAGTTGTCACCTAGAAGGATTATTTTGAAATGCTCGTTAAACTCTTGCTTTTGTTCCATGCTAAATATCCCTCCTTAGATCAATTTGAACAAATAATAACAAATAAATAATGGTGCTTTAAGTGTTTTTTGAACTAATAGTTAAATTTTTTTAGCATGAATAAACTAACGAAATCCGAGTCTTGCTAATACAAACTCAGGGATTTAACTGTATCGTAAGCGTTGAGCCCTATCAAGGAACGGCTGTATTTAGGTGCATCTTGCAAGAAAAATGCTCCTAGTCAATACTCACATACTGATGTATGCTGCGTTTGTTTAGAAAAATTTTCTCACAACCTGCGATCAAACCTACCCGTTCAGATTGACATTAATATAATATGGTGAGCTATTACACTGTATCTTGTTATGCTCCTTTACCTGGATTTTCCAAACTTAAAATTCCAGTATTAAAATCATAAGCAAAAATCTCAGCATAACGTCCCCAATCAATCATTGTGCGCAATACACGTTCTGCTTCCTTTTCACTTAAATAATCTTCAAGCTTGCTCAAAAACCGCTCTTCGGAAACCCTATGCCCTACTTTTTCATCTAGTATACGGCGAATATAGCGAGCCAGAGGTACTTTTTCCAACAATCTTTGCGCAAATAATTGTTTACGTTCTTGAAGATCAGCCTCAGCAAATTGTTTGCCGAGGTCACTTAATTGAATATCCCCTGCAGAAACTTTAGCAAAACCTAATATTTCCAAAGTTTCGAGTATGGGGAACAGATCATCAATATTCATCATCAGCTCATCAGCAAGCTCTGGCAAATCAATTCGCTCTTCAAAAGAAGTCATTGTTTCAATCAAACCAGTCAGTTCTGAAGGCTCTACATCAGGCAAACGATATCCCAAACCGATTTGTCGTTCTCTCTGCGCACGTTTTGCCTTTTCTTTAGGACCAGTAGTCATTAAAGTATAAATTTTATCCACCAAGGCACGGAACTCATGTGATTCAGGATCACGCGGCTGCGGTAAAGTAACAGGCAATTCGGCGCGGATGTATCCAGGATCATTACCAAAAATTACAATTCTATCGGCCAATGTCGCTGCCTCTTCAATATTATGCGTCACTAATAAAATGCCATTGGTATTGGTTTTCTTTTCCTCCCACAATTCCAACAAGTCAGATTTTAAGTTTTCTGCAGTCAGAACATCAAGCGCAGAAAAAGGTTCATCCATTAATAAAACATCAGGATTAATCACGAGTGCACGCGCAAAACCAACCCGTTGGCGCATCCCGCCTGAAAGTTCTTTAGGAAATGCAGACTCAAAACCATCAAGACCAATAATATCAATCGCTTCAATTGCTCGATGCCTGCGCTCTTCGCGGCCTACTCCTTGCGCCTCGAGACCAAGCTCCACATTTTCTAATACGGTAAGCCACGGCATTAATGCAAAAGACTGAAAAACCATCGCAATTCCATCAACAGGACGAGTAACGGGTTTACCTCTATAGGTCACCGTTCCCCTTGTAGGCGCTATAAGACCAGCGATAATACGCAATAAAGTAGACTTTCCGGAGCCAGATTTTCCTAATAACGCAACGATTTCACCTTCTTGCAGCTGGAAATTCACATCCTCAAGCACAAGCAAATTTTGTTCCGCTGCTTTTTTAAATGACTTGCTCAAGCCTTCTATAGCAATAATGGTTTCAGACATAGATATCTTTTAATTAAAGTTAAAACGTTCTTCCGCTAGCCGATAGAGCGGACGCCAAATCAAATGGTTAAAAGCAAGTACATACAAGCACATCATCGCAGTACCCAAAGCTATTCGCGGAAAATCTCCCGTGGCCGTGCTGGCTTGGATGTACTCCCCTAAGCCGGTAGCTCTAAGTGTGGTATTACCCCAGCTGACAAACTCTGCCACAATACTGGCGTTCCATGCACCACCTGCCGCCGTTATGGCACCAGTAATATAAAAGGGAAAAATCCCAGGCAACGCCAACCTTTTCCACCAAATCCATCCTTTTAAGCCAAAATTGTCCGCAGCAAGATAAAGCTCTCGCGGAATAGACGATGCTCCCGCAATCACATTAAATAAAATATACCATTGGGTTCCAAGAATCATGAGTGGTGTTACCCATATTTCTACGTTCAAATGAAATTTTACAATGGCAATCACAAATAAAGGATAGAATAAATTCGCTGGAAACGCCGCAACAAATTGGATCACAGGCTGTATTTTTTGAGCAATTCTTGGTCTTAAGCCAATCCATACCCCTACTGGAATCCAAACTAAAGAACTGATGAAGATCAAACAAAGCACTCGTGTACCTGTTGCTGCCCCAAGCAAAAACACATGCAAAATATCACTGACTTTCAATTCTGCGAGGATAAAGCGCAATAAGAACCACCCTCCAGAGCAAACACTGATTAAAACCAAGAGGCTCCAAACTCGATCCAAGCGTTTCTGTTTTTTAAAATCAACCTCCTTAATTGCTTTGGCTTCATTTATCCTAAGCCAGCGCGCGTTGACAAAATGATCGGTAAAAATACTAAGTACTTCAGCAAACTGTTTCATTAACCGACTACCACGAATCCAGTCCACTAACCAAGATTGATATTCAGTTTCATCATGTGAAAGCTCTGTTTTAAACTTCTCGGACCAGGCAATTAAAGGCCGAAAAAATATTTGGTCATATAAAAAAATAACAATAACCATAGCCAAAATGGCATAACCCACAGCATGTAAATCACGTTGCTGGATTGCCAAAGCAATATAAGATCCTACCCCCGGTAATCTAATGTCTTGATGCGCTACAGAAATGGCTTCAGACAAAACCACAAAGAACCAACTTGCGGACATAGAAACCATCATATTCCATAACAAACTCGACATGGAAAAAGGAACTTCCAGCTTCCAGAACCGTTGCCATGCTGACAGTCGGAACATGGAAGAAACTTCTTGCAAATCATGCGGCAAGGTTTTTAATGATTGATAAAAACCAAAAGTCATATTCCATACTTGAGCGCAAAAAATAGCGAAAATGGATGCACATTCAGGCCCTAACAAGCTGTTAGGAAACAAACGAATAAACGCTGTCACTGTAATGGATAAGAAACTTAAAACCGGTATGGATTGCAAAATATCAATAGCCGGTATCATGATTTGTTCTGCACGACGATTTTTAGCTGCCCAAAGACCTACCGTGAACGTAAAAATGATTGAAAAAAATAACGCAATAAACATCCGGAGTACAGTGCGTAGAGCATAAAAAGGAAGATTGGCAGGATCCAAAGAAATAGGTATCTGTTGTCCTAACTGATACGGAGCGGTCATTTGCGAACCGGTCCAACCCAAAAAAAACAATATTGAAAAAATGAGAATAATGAGCAGCAAATCCCAACGATTTATATATCGGCCAAATCTATCAGGATTAGCAAAGTAGAACCGACTTTCGCGCACAATGCCTCCTTAATAACTTTGTCGACACCCAAATACACTCTGCAACTTAATTAACGCAGTATTTATAATTCAACTATAGTGAAAACTTAAATAATGGCATGAGATAAACTCTTGGATTACCGAATCGGTGTTAGTTTTTCTTACGAGCCCACCTGCCTGTTCAACCTAGAAAAAGCACTTCAAGCCATAACGAGCAAACTAACGATGCTGAAGATGCTGGATTTTTTGAGCTTTTTCACGAAAAAAGTAGTCACCACTACAGCGAAAAAATTCAAAGAATTCGGTGGATTCAGCATCGTTAGTTTGCGCAGTAGGAATCAACTGCTTTTCTAGGTCCAAGACAATAAAATACCATAAAGACGGCATATTCGATAGATTAATGCAGCTGAATAAAACACTTTCTACTTATATAGCATCATTATTTTTATCATTAGATCGTCTCAGCCAGAATAATTTGATTAAAAATTGAACTTTTTGATAATTTAGGTGTCTAATATAGTGAGCATTTCCCCCGAATGCTTAGCTCCGCTTTACCCCCTCTTAAGCGGGGCAATGTTTGGATTCATTATCTAAACATGAGATTTGCCCCGGCAGCAGCCGGGGATTTTTTTATTTGTATTGAATAAGCTACACTATAGCAAAGTAATTATAAATTTAATAATCATTCCTAATTAACAGGATATTCTCATGAATAGAAAATTAGTCTTTGTTTTATTATCGATTTTTTTTCAATTAAGTTATGCACAAGCAGAACAGGCTCAATTATCCGTCTGGGTCAATGAAGCAATCGTTTCTACATATACTTACAGCTATAAAAGTTATCTTGAAGATCAGAAAAAAATCGCTAAATATTTTACAGCTGATGGCTGGATAGCTTACAGCAATGCTTTAAATGCTTCCAAACTGCCAGAGGATGTACAAAAGAATCTTTACACCGTAAGTTCCGTTGCAACTGCGCCTCCCGCAATCACTAATATTGATCCAACTCATTGGAAAGCAACTATGGGACTAATCGTCGCTTATCAAAACCCGCAATACCAACAACGACAACACCTGAAAGTAACCATTAATTTTATGGTCGCACCATCAGGGCAAGGAGTACGAGGATATAGCATTACCAGTTTACAATCCACAGTAGTCAAACATCCTTGTAAATGTGATGTTGAAGAAGATGAGCCTATACCAGCAAGTACGCCAAATACTTCTACTCCAAATACATCACCCCCAAGTCAACCTACCCCAAATAACGCCAAGCAATAAGTCCTAAATGCACGACGATTAACATACCAATCAAAATCAAAATAATATTTAATTTGGTTGGTATGGTTACATCTAAAGCAGATTGCTCCGGGTGGTTAGGATTGTAATAAACATCAATTTCTGCATTTTCTTGGAACGCCATGGCCGCCTTGTAAGCAACACCACGAGAATATTTACTGTTCGGATTATTATGAGCTGTATCTAAAAATAAATATTCTCCAGTTAAATCTTTATCATAAACTTGATAAGTATATTCAATTTTAGGCCACACACTATGGCCTACTTTAGTCCATTCACACGCAGTAATACGACCTTTAACTTGTAACCAAGACTGGGCTTGCACCAAAACTTGCCTATCACGCCAAAAATGCCTGAAGATAATTAAGAGGAAGAGCAGCCATCCTAAATCCAGCATCCAACGCCAAATATTTAGCCCGATCATTAAAGTAGTCCTAAGAAATACGCAATATGCAATATACAGTATATATCGCAATAGGTATAATCACCCAACATCAAGGTGATTGAAAAAGGACGTACAATGATTGCTAAAACTCCCCTTCACGCCACCCATCAAGCATGTGGCGCTAAAATGGTTGATTTTCATGGCTGGGAAATGCCCCTGCATTATGGTTCTCAGATTAATGAACATCACTTTGTTCGTAAAGATGCAGGCATGTTCGATGTCTCACATATGACTATTGTTGATATTCTTGGTGCCGGCGGCCGGCAATTTTTACGCAAGCTTTTAACGAATGATGTTGATCAGCTCGAACACAATGGGAAAGCGCTTTATAGTTGCATGTGTAATGAGCATGGAGGGATTATTGACGATCTCATCGTTTATCAACGTGCCTCAGATAATTACAGGGTTGTCCTGAATTCAGCCACCCGACACAATGATTTAGCCTGGATTCGCAAAAAAAGTGAAGGATTTGCCGTTGGCTTGCAAGAACGAAGAGAATTGGCAATGATTGCTATTCAAGGCCCTAATGCAATAGAAAAAACACTAAAAATTCTTAATCCCGCCCAAATTGATGCAGTTTCAACGCTGACACATTTTGAATGCGTAGATGTCGAACAATGGTTTTTTGCCCGTACGGGATATACTGGAGAAGATGGGTTCGAAATTATCGTGCCCCAAGAATCCGTAGTCCAATTATGGAATGATTTAATGCAAGCTGGAGTGCATCCTTGTGGATTAGGTTCCCGAGATACGCTTCGACTGGAAGCCGGCATGCTTCTTTATGGTCAAGATATGGATACTACCACCAGCCCATTAGAGTCGGGACTTTCTTGGACCATTAAATGGGAACCCGCGGATCGTGACTTTATCGGAATGGGTGCCTTATTCTCCCAAAAACAAATGGGAATAAAGCGAAAAATGGTAGGACTTACCTTGTTAGACAAAGGGATTATGCGTCATGGACAAAGAGTAATCATTTCAGGTTATTCTGATGGGGTTGTTACCAGTGGCAGCTATTCGCCCACACTAGAAAAATCCATAGCCTTAGCAAGGCTTCCAGTTGAAGCTGGTGATGAAGTGATGGTAGACATTCGCGGTAAATTAGTCCCTGCAAAAGTAGGTAAGCCACGTTTTGTTAAAACAGGAAAAGCAATTTAAAAACATCGGAATTAAGTTAATAAAAATGTAAACTTGCGACTTTGGAAGAAAAAAAGCAGAATCAGGTTTTTAGTAATTAAATAAGGATAAGACAATGAATGAATTAAAATTTACTAATACCCATGAATGGCTAAAAGAAGAACAAAATGAAGTAACCATGGGTATTACCGATCATGCTCAACAATTATTGGGCGACATGGTTTTTGTCGAATTGCCAGAAATTGGGGATAAAGTGAGTGCTGGTGAAGAGCTTGGAGTTGTAGAATCAGTAAAAGCTGCTTCTGACTTCTATGCACCTATTAGCGGTGTTGTTACTGCCATCAATGAAGTAGTTGTCGAAAATCCAGCTCTTGTTAATTCTGACCCTTATGCTGCTGGCTGGCTTGTTAAATTGAAACCCAGTCATCCTGACGAAATCAATAATTTATTAACTGCCGAACAATATCAAAATGAGATTGCTGAGGAGCATTAATCATGCCTTATATTCCACACACTCCCAAAGACAGCAAAGACATGCTTGATGCCATTGGCGCTCAAGACACCCAAACTTTATTTGATGAAATTCCATTATCTCTGCAATATGCAGGATTTCAAAATATGCCTGCTGGCATCAATGAAATGGATATGTTAAAAGAAGCACAACAGTTAGCGGATAAAAATCGTAATGGAATCTGCTTCATGGGTGCAGGATGCTATGAGCATCATATACCTGCAGCAGTGTGGGATATCGCTTCTCGTGGTGAGTTCTTAACCGCATATACTCCTTATCAGGCCGAAGCCAGTCAAGGTACTTTGCAGTTGCTCTACGAATACCAAACCATGATCTGTGAATTAACCGGCATGGAAGTATCGAACGCATCGATGTATGACGGTGCCACCGCATTAGCCGAAGCCATTTTAATGGCAGTGCGGGTTAATAAACACAGCAAAACGAGTCGAGTATTAATCCCCGGAACAACTCATCCCTTTTATCGTGAAACCATCGAAACCATCCTGCGCAATCAGCATATTGAAGTGATTACTTTGCCCTTTGATGAAAAGCAAGGTATTACTTCCCTTTCAGCATTAGAACCCTATACAGGAGAAGATATCACTGCACTGGTTATTGCTCAGCCTAACTTTTTTGGTTGCCTGGAAAAAGTGGATGAACTCAGCGACTGGGCTCATCAGAACAAAACAATTAGTGTTGCTTGTGTTAATCCTGTGTCGCTGGCCTTATTAAAACCGCCAGGATTATGGGGGAACCATGGTGTAGATATTACATGTGGAGAAGGCCAACCTTTAGGCGCTCCTATGGCATCAGGCGGCCCATACTTTGGTTTTTTAAGTACTCGTATGGCTCATGTGCGCCAAATGCCCGGACGAATCATCGGATGTACTTTAGATAAGGATGGAAAAAGAGGATTTACTTTAACCCTGCAAGCACGGGAACAACATATACGCCGCGCGAAAGCAACCTCAAATATTTGCACCAATCAAGGTTTATTGGTTACAGCGGCTACCATTCATATGAGCCTCTTGGGTGCAGAAGGGTTATTCCAGGTTGCAAGCCAATGCCATCATAATACTCATGAATTAGTGGACGTTTTAACACACATTGAAGGTGTAGAGCAGGTCTTTGATACACCTTTTTTTCATGAGGCGTTACTCAAGCTCAATCAACCTGTTGAGCAGGTATTAAAACAATTAGCCGATGCGGGTATTACTGGAGGATATGCTCCAGGAATTTATTATCCGCAATTGGCAAATACCCTTTTAGTCTGTGCTACTGAAATGCGCACTAAAGAAGAAATTATGCTTTTTGCAAAAACATTGAAATCGATTATGTCTCAACGAGGTGCCTCATGTTTGTAATCCAGTTAACCTATTTGGTTCCTCTTACTGAAGTAGATAAATATCTGCAAGCACATAGGGAGTTCCTTGATTACTATTATAAGCAAGGTTTACTGCTGGTCTCAGGACCTATAAAACCACGTACAGGTGGAATCATTATTGCAGCTACGAATGATCGAGCTTACCTGGAGTCCATATTCAAAAAAGATCCTTACTGTTTAGCAGAAATTGCAGAGTATCAATTTATTGAATTTACTCCAGTCAATCATCGAGCTGAACTTAAAGAATTTATTCAAAAAATGGAAGGCAAATTATGTTGATTTTTGAATTATCCCAAAAAGACCGGCAGGCAACAGCCCAAGCTCCAAAAATTTCAACCAGTAAATACGCCGTTCCTGCTGAACTGCAGCGAAAAATGCCCCCGAAAATGCCCGCCTGTTCCGAATTACAAGTGATACGGCATTTTACTCGTTTGTCCCATAAAAACTTCTCGATTGACAGTAATTTTTATCCACTGGGTTCATGCACCATGAAATATAACCCGCGTGGGGTTCACAAAGCAGCATCAATGGCGAATTTTCTCAACCGCCACCCCTTGGCAACAGAAGAAAACAGCCAGGGCTTTTTAGAACCATTGCATCATTTGCAAGAATATATTGCTGAAATTACCGGCATGGCTGGTGTTTCTTTAACTCCAATGGCGGGTTCGCAAGGAGAATTTGCTGGTGTTGCCATGATTAAAGCCTATCATCAATCTCGAGGCGATACAGCACGTGACGAAATGCTGATTCCTGATGCGGCCCATGGCACAAATCCGGCTTCTGCTGTTATGTGCGGATTTAAGATTGTTGAAATCGCTACTGCTGCAGATGGTGATATTGATCTTGAAGAGTTAAAAAGCAAACTAGGCCCAAGAACAGCCGGTATCATGCTTACCAATCCCTCTACATTGGGCTTGTTTATGCGTCAAATTAAAGAAATTGCTGCTCTTGTTCACCAAGCCGGTGGTTTATTGTATTACGATGGAGCCAATCTCAATGCGATTTTGGGAAAAGTGAGGCCGGGTGAGATGGGCTTTGACGTCATGCATTTAAACCTGCATAAAACATTCGCAACCCCCCATGGCGGTGGCGGACCAGGTTCGGGGCCTGTAGCTGTAGGAAAGCGTTTACTCCCCTTCATACCCTTACCCGTAGTGAAAAAAACCGATTCAGGATATCAATGGGCAACTAGTCAAGATTATCCGCAAAGCATTGGCCGCCTTTCTGGTTTTATGGGAAATGCCGGTATTTTACTGCGCGCCTATTTTTATATACGATCACTCGGTAAAGAGGGTTTGCTCCGTGTTTCGGAATATGCAACGCTTAATGCAAATTATCTGCTCAAAGAACTGACGAAAGCAGGATTTACTGCAGCTTATCCAAGCCGACGTGCCTCTCATGAATTTATTCTAACTTTAAGCCCGGAAAAAAGAATGTATGGTGTTACAGCGATGGATTTTGCTAAAAGATTGCTGGATTATGGCGTTCATGCTCCAACCACTTATTTTCCACTACTCATTCCTGAATGCCTTTTGATTGAACCAACAGAAACTGAGAGTAAAGAAGAGTTAGATCATTTTGTACACATCATGAAAACCATTAGAGAAGAAGCAGCCACAAACCCAAACCTGGTTAAAGATGCACCACATACTTTACCGGTCAAACGTCTAGATGATGTTAAGGCAGCTCGCGAATTGGATTTAAATTATTTCGCACATGCAGAATCTTAGATGAATTGTTGCTCAAATCTCTATTAAACTCATAATACTGGGAGCCCTTTAGCTCCCAGTATATTGCTTTTTCAGATTAAGCCTAAAACACATAGGACTTGTCTTGTACATCTATCCCATTCGGTCTATAACTATAATGAATTAACAAATTGATTTATACCATCATCACTTACAGTATATTTACACGATGATGGACGCTAAATTATAAAAAGATATTTTTATTAAGGAAAAATATAAAGTGCTCCCTAAGAACCTTACAGTTCTCCATTTTCTTTTACACGACACACAAGTCTGTATGGACCTGCATTATATAGAGAAAATATTACCTTTGCCCATGCTTGAAATCGTTCCATCGTGCCCTACCTATTTTGTAGGATTAATGAATCTTAAAAATAAATGTATCCCTGTACTTGACTTAGCTATTTGTACCGGTTTGACACGAAATGAAGAATACCCTTTAAATATACCCATCTTACTTTGCTCCGATAGACCTCTTTCCAAACTCGCTGAGGAGTGTGAAGTGCGAGGAGACGCGGAGCGGAGAACCGGAGTGTACACAGAAGTACATGAGGATTCGAGCACCGCATCGACGAAGCAACTCACCTCCTCAGTAGAGTTTGGAAAGAGGTCTAATGAAACACATCAAATTGGACTCATAGTTGATAAAGTGCTTGGATTGAGCAGCATTGATGAACAGCAAATTGAAATACATGAAGAACTTACAAGTAATAATTCACCATTTTGGGGCGCAGTGACTCTAGAATCCGGTGTTTCGCTATTGCTCAACATCAATTGGGTTTTTACTTTAAAGTTAACTCAAGAAAATACTCAGTTGAGTACTAATCATGAATAACAACATGAGCAATAATATGTTGGATGAAATCAAAAAACTTGAGCCTGCATTTATCGAATTAATCCACAAGCGTTTTGGACTTGTTATCCATGTAAATCAAGCACAAGAATTAGCAAAAACGATTAGTACAGCATGTAACAAATTCAATTATCAACCTCAAGAATACTTAGACCAATTAAAAAAATGTTCCAGTAACTCATCTTTATTAGCTGATTTAGTCGCAGCCATTACTGTGGGAGAAAGTTATTTTTTCCGTGATAAAAATCAAATACATTTACTTGAAAAGAAGTTGTTGCCTCAATTAATAAAACAAAAAGCACAAGACTTTACTTTAAAAATTTGGAGTGCTGGCTGTTCTTCAGGCGAAGAAATATACACCATTGCCATGCTGTTAGCTGAACTTATACCGAATATGGATAGATGGAGTCTCTATTTATTAGGCACAGATATCAATGCCACCGCTCTGCAAAAAGCAATAACGGGCGTCTATGGACAATGGTCTATGCGTTGTATTCCGCAGAAGTACATGCAACGCTATTTCCTGAAAAATAATCGTACACATATACTTTCGCCTGAAATTCGTGATTTAGTACAATTTAAATACCTTAACTTGTGTGATAACAGCTATCCATCCATAATTAATGGTATCTTTGAGGTCGATTTAATCCTATGTCGCAATGTGCTCATTTATTTTGATAATGAACTTGTTACTAAAATTATGAAAAAGATAAGCGCATGCATGACTGAAAATGCATATCTTTTATTGGGTGCATCTGATCCTATTGTAACAACTGACACAAATCTTGTCTTTCATCATGATGGTGCCATCTATTTTTCGCAGGATAAGAGTTATGGAACAAAAAAGGATTTTGAATGATGACAAAAGAACAAAAACATGCCTCGGAATTAATGCCCAAAAACACGGAAGCACTAAAGATATTGCATGCAAGAGCACAACAACTTGCCCAACAGGAAATAGACATCCATAAAAATCATGGCGTTGACTTTATTCGCTTCAGCTTAAGCAAAAATGAAATGTATGGGGTTTCTTATCAATACGTTCAAGAAATTCTGCATAACACCCCCATGGCACAACCTCCTTTCGCACCCAATTTTATTGCCGGAGTAATCAACTGGCGTGGTGCTTTGATTACAGTGGTGGATCTCCTCAAATTTTTCCATCCAAATCATTCAAGTCACAATCTCAAACAGGATAATCAATTTATCATTATTGTTCATGCAAACACTATAACTCTTGGCTTACTTGTTCACCGTGTCGAAGGCAGTGAGACTTATCTGCCAAGCCAATTAGCAGCTCCATTATCCTCTGCGAAGGTGACCAATTCAGAATATATTCTGGGATTACATCATGCCGCCACGGCAATCATTAATATGGAAGCTTTTATATCAAGCTTAAATCAAGAAATTAAAACGCGTTTACACAAGATAGGAGAGGGTCATGGAAACTAAGGGGAATAGACGAGGTCTTGTTATCACAGTACGTGCCCGCTTGTTTATTGGATTTATGAGCCTTAGCCTACCTGTAATACTCTTAATTATTTTTTTGTTACCTAAAGTAAATGAGATAGTCTATCTAAGTGAAAAAATTCGTAGTGAAAACTTACCCGAAATTCTTGATAGCCAAATCTATCAAACTCAAGACCTTCTCGAACATTGGGCAATGACGGGAGACCCACATACTAAAGAGCATTTGACGCGTCTATGGAGTGATATCAATGAAGTCAGAAATCAGTGGGATCAAGTAATGCATTCACTTGGGAATAAAAAATTACAAGAAAAATGGGATAAATTGCAAGAATTATATATACCTCTTTATGATGTCCAAAAATCAATATTGGATGCCCCAAGAGAGCCCAATAATGCAAATAATGTAGAAAACAGCAGGAACCAGACCAGGGAAGTCGAAAGCGCCATGATTGACATAATACTGGGTTCTTATTCTAAAGAAACAGGAAAAAGATCAGGTGGCTTGTACATAATTCTGGCAAAAGAAATTGAAAAAAATACAAATAAAATAAATCATAGCTTAAATTCCTTAAAGAAATACGCTTATGGGCTATTAATTTTGGCTATCATTTTAACCCTTATCGTTCCTTATGTGACACAACAAGCTATAGCTCGTCCTGTTGATAACGCAATTAATATTGCTGAACGAATTGCCGCAGGCGAACGTAATATAGATATTCAAATTCAAACCACAGATAAATTGGGTAAATTACTTTTATCGCTAAAAGCCATGCAAGAGGCGATTAAAAAGAATGAACAGATCCTGAGTCAAAAAGAAATAGAATCTCGCGAACTCTTTGAAAATTTAGTCAATTCATCGAAAAAATTTAGGCTGCATAGCAGTAAAGTTGCTGCAGGCGATCTTAGAGAGCGTCTTGAAATAGACAAAGAAGACATCTTACAAGATCTGGGTAAAGATTTAAATTCAATGACTGATGGACTGGCATCAATTACCAAAAAAATTAGTAAAGTCAGCAATGACATAGTCACTATGGTGGGAACCGTACTCACTTCAGCAAATGAGCAAGTAGAAGGGATTACCTCTCAAGCATCCGCTATAAATGAAATTAGTGTTTCATTGGAAGAAATAGATAAGAGTTCAAAGCAAACTATGGCTAAAGCACAAACTTTGCGGGAAGTAGCGAAAAACACCTATGAGCAAGGAAAGCTGGGTACAGAGTCCGTAGAACAAAGTATTCAGGGGATCAAAGCTTCAGAAGAAAAAATGAAGCTTATTGCTCAAACCATTCTTGATTTAAGTAATCACACCCAACAAATTGGTGACATTACCACTGTAGTAAACACCCTTGCCCAACAATCAAAGATGTTGGCATTGAACGCATCGATTGAAGCATCAAAAGCAGGAGAGGCTGGAAAAGGCTTTGCTGCAGTGGCAACTGAAGTAAGAAATCTCGCCGAGCAATCAGAACAGTCAACCGTACAGGTACAAAAAATTCTCGAAGATATCCGCCGTACTACCGAAAAAGCAGTCTCCGTTACAGAAGAAGGAGCCAAAACGCTTGATTTAGGGATTAAACTCATAGAGAAAGCGGGTCATATCATTCAAGCACTAAGTAAAATGATTAATGAAGCATCAATTTCGAGCCAACATATAGAAGTAGCCATTCGTCAAGAAGCTGTTGGGATTGAGCAAATCGTTGAGAGCATGAATGAAATTAATCGTACCACCTCAACATTTTCCAGCAGCATAAAAGAGATGATGGCATTTATCCATAATTTGGATGAGATTGCCAAACATCTAAAAGATGATGTGAATTTTTATAAAGTTTAGGAGCGCCATATGACTCCAGACGATCATTTATTAAAGCAGATGCTTGAAGCATTTAGTACGGAACTTGAATCATCATTGACGCTCATTACCAGTCATTTAAAAAAAATAGAACGTGGTGCATCAATGAGTGATTTAAATCAGATGATAGAGGAGATTTCTCGAGCAGGACGTAATATTAAAGTATTAGCACTTTCTGTAGGTATTGAGGAGCTGGGGAAAATCGCCGAGTGTGTTGAAAAATTGTTTAAGCCCTCGCAAAATGTATCACCTGAACGAATTAAGTTAACATTTCGTGCCATAGATGGAATGCGTGAAACCCTCCATGATTTTATAGAAAAAAAACCGCTTCCAGACGAGCTTCATGCATTATTACATCAACTCCAGCAGTCGCTAAATCACGAAGAAAAAAAAGAAGAAATTCGAATAATAGAGGAAAAACCAACTTTATCTAAACCTATTACCCCTGTGACAAAACCCTCACCAAATGCTGCAGATAATGAATTTATAAAAAAACTTGTTGAAACATTCAAAGCAGAACTCCAAGAAAATTTAATCACGATTACAGATGGTTTGCTACAGCTTGAAAAGGGAACTAAATCAGAACAAGAATTTCGGAGTTTATTGGAGGAAATTTTTCGTGTTGCTCATAACATCAAAGGATCTGCACGGGGTATAGGCGTTAATGATATTGGTGAGATTGCACATCATATAGAAACTTTATTTACAGCGATCCAGAAAAAAAGTATTAAAATCTCTCCAGAACTTATTAATCTGTGCCTGCAATCGATCGATTACATGAATGAAACAATGCAATGCTATACGGAACAAAAACCACTAACTTTTGATTTAGCAAACCACTTGCGACAACTAGAACACTACACAAAATCGCCTGCTCAAGAAATACCATTCACATTAGAACCAACGGTTGAATCATCACCGCAACGTGAAAAAGGGCCTAAGACTCAAGAAATACAAGCCCAAACAAATGAATTTGAATCAATACGTGTCTCTTTGCAAAATTTAGATCGTGTTTCAGTTTATACCGAAGAAATTCAAGCTATTAAAATTGCGATTGAAGAATACTATTCCAAATTAACCAAGATGAATTATAAAATCGATCATCTGGTCCAATCATGGAAAAAAGATAAAGCTAATCTCAACGCTGTTCCTCAAAATGAAATGAGCTCATTAGCCGCTCTATTCTCCACGAACCTTGTTGAATTATCTGAAATCAATAATTCAACTCACTTAATGCAAAGGGAGTTACGTACCTCTGTGAGCGAATTATCTATTTTGTTAAATGCGCTACAGGATGAAATTCGTACCTTACGTCTAATACCGGTAACGACTCAATTACGTTACTTACCACGAATTGTACGTGATTTGGCGCATGAGCTAAAGAAACAAGTCAATCTCCAAATAAATAGTAATGATGTAAAAATTGATAAAATGATACTTGATGGCTTAAAAGATCCTATCGTACATCTTCTACGCAATGCAATTGATCATGGCATAGAAGATACTGATGTTCGTAAAGTTTCTGGAAAATCACCACAAGGAAATATTTCGATTAATGTAAATCAAGAAGACAATCAAATTGTCTTTAAAATAATTGATGATGGAGCTGGAATTAAAACAAATGATTTAATGCGCACCGCACTGCAAAAAAACATCATCACCCAATCTGAGCTTGAAAATATGAAAAAAGAAGACCTGTACGAGCTCATTTTTCGTCCTGGTTTCTCTACTCGGGAAATTGCGACTGATATTTCTGGTCGAGGTGTAGGCCTGGATGTGGTGCGATCCAATTTACTCCGCTTAAAAGGCCAAGTCAGTATTGAAAGCGAACAAGGGAAAGGAACAACCTTTTTTCTGAGAGTTCCTCTTACATTAGCTACTGAACGTGGATTGATTATTTCATGCAGTAATCAAATATTTGTGCTTCTTACCAACTCTGTAGAAAGTGTCATGTTATTAAAGAAACATGAGGTTATGGCCGTGGAAGGAAGTCCCACCGTTCTTGTCAAAGAACAACCAATTTTGTTATGCTCTTTGTCTAAGATACTCCATCTTGATGAAACAAAACAAAATAGAACAGAACATATCTCTGTTGTAGTCATCAAAAAAAATAGGGATCGTATTGCCTTACTTGTCGACGAAATTATTGGTGAAAGGGAAATTGTACTCAAACCGTTGCAAGAACCCTTATCAAATATACCTTGCGTCATCGGAGCTACCTTGACAGGCAACAATCAAATTAATTTAGTATTAAACTCTTCAGAGATTATGAAAAGAATGCTGCTATAGTGAACCTGCCCATGATAAAAATTTTAATTGTTGATGATTCACCAACAGAAGTTGCATTAATTCAACATATTATAGAATCTGAAAAAGATATGGAAGTCATTGGCGTTGCAAAAAATGGCAAAGAAGCCATTGAATTAACTGAAAAGTTAAACCCAGATCTCATTACCATGGATATTCAAATGCCCATCATGGATGGCCTCGAGGCTACACGTATTATTATGGCCAAAAAACCCACACCAATTGTTGTGATTAGTTCCCTGGTGAATGACGAATCAATCCATGCCACATTCCATATTCTTGAGGCAGGAGCATTAACTGCTTTGGCAAAACCCGTGAATATATTTTCTTCTTCTTTTGAGGAAAGCAGGCAACATATCGTTGATACCTTACGCAGCCTTTCTGATATCTGTGTCATTAAAAAACCTTTAAAAAACCATTTAATTTTTGATGAGAACAAAAAATATAATACGGAAGATGTCAAAAAAACAAATTACGAGATTATAGCGGTGGGGGCTTCAGTTGGAGGCCCTATGGCATTGCAGACTATTCTCTCGCAATTAACTCCTGATTTTCCTGTACCGATTATGATTGTTCAGCACATGAGCCGTGGCTTTATTCGAGGATTTGCACAATGGCTTGAAGAGAATGTAAGCATTACCGTGAAAAATGCAATAAATCATGAACCATTACAAAAGGGAACGGTATATATAGCGCCTGAGCACCAACATATGGTAATTGAACGTGTTCATGAACAATTAATCTGTAAATTAGTTGATGGACCCCCTGTTTCAGGTTTTTGTCCTTCTATTACCCGATTACTTCAATCAGTTGCCAAAGTTTGTGGAAAAAAAGCCATTGGTATTCTATTAACCGGGATGAGTGATGATGGTGCAGAGGGCTTATTGAAATTAAAAGAAGCTCAGGGACATACCTTGATTCAAGACCAGGAAAGTTCCATAGTTTTTGGAATGGGCGCTGTTGCTCAATCATTGAATGCTGTTGATCAAGTCATTGAGTTGGAGCAAATTGCAAGTTATTTAACAAAAATTTGTACCCGTGAAGATGAGTAACTCTTTTATGGAAAAAGAAAATCCAGTGATCATGATTGTAGATGATAGCGCCACTATGCGTTTAATCACCTGCGATGCATTAACCAAAGTTGGTTTTAATGTCATTCAGGCAGAAAATGGCGAAGTAGCATTATCACTACTTAAAACAACTAAACCTGACGCGATTTTGTTGGATGTGGAGATGCCTGGCCTCAATGGTTTCGAAGTATGCGCCGAGATTCGAAAATTACCTGATTTGCATTATCTTCCAATCATGATGGTTACCGGTTTAGACGATTATGAATCAGTTAATAAGGCTTTCCAGGTCGGTGCTACCGATTTTACCACCAAGCCCATTAATCCGACTCTATTAGGGTATCGCGTCCGTTACATGGTGCGCACCAATTCTTATTTTCAAGATTTACAGATTGCGGAACAAAGGGTTAGAGCTCTAAATGAAGAACTTATCAATAAGCTGGTTGAAATTCAGCAAAATGCAATTGCAGTAGCTCGTTTTGTTCCCCAAGATTTTCTTAAGGTGCTTAATCGTAAAAATATTTCTGATATTAAACTCGGCGATTGTGTTGAAAAAGTCATGACTGTCCTCTTTTTAGATATAAAATCATTTACCACTATGGCCGAACGCTTATCACCTGTTGATATCTTCAACCTTTTTAATACCCTCATGAGTTATTTAGATCCTGCCATTTTTAAGAATTCGGGTCTTATTGATAAATATATTGGTGATGCCATTATGGCATTGTTTAATAATGCAGATGATGCCGTAATTGCTGCATTGGATATGTTAGAAGCCCTGAAGGATTTTAATGCTACGCGAATGCGCGATAACCTATCCCCCATTAATGTAGGAATTGGTATAAACACGGGTAATTTGATTGTTGGTACTGTGGGATTTGAAAAGCGTATGGATTGCAGTGTAATTAGTGACGCAGTCAATACGGCTTCCCGGCTTGAAACATTAACTCGAACTTTTAATATCGAACTCATCATTGGTGAAGAAACATATGAACAATTAAAACAAAAAGATGGATACGATATGCGTTTCTTAGGCTTGACTACAGTAAAAGGTAAAAGCTTACCTATAAAAATTTATGAAGTCTTTAATCATAATCCTCCGATCGAAGTGCAATTAAAAAAAGATTCCGCCTCTATTTTTGCCACAGCATTAGATCATTATGAGGCAAAACAACTTGATGAAGCCTCAAGTCTTTTTGAACAAATCATAATAAGTAATCCAAATGATTTACCCGCACAATACTTTTTACAGCAATGTAAAGAAAAAAAAATTAGGAAGCCTGGGTGAAACAAAAATTAGGCATGGCTCTAAAATATCCTATTGTGCAACTTGCTATGGAGCAATGAAACTCATAGTACTCGTAAAATCTAGCCTATAATAAATAATAGATTTACTCATTGACAATTAACTGATGAACATTGATGAAGAATCTATAAAGGCCCTCTGTGGTACAAGTAATAAAATTGTTGTTTTCGGTTTTGGTAGATATAAATATATTGAAGCCTGTGAAGCGATAAATAAAATTAAAGGAATTCAAGCCGTACACTCAGACGATTATCAATATAAACATGAAGTGTTTGATAAAAGACAACCTTACAGTATGAATGCTTACTTTAAATACATACCAAATGATCTGGTATTGGAAAATTATAAGAGAAAACAACAAGGTGAACCTATAATTCCATTAATATTTATAATCGGTTTTGAAGAAGATGAGTGTTCACTCGAGCAAGTTACTAAAAGACAAGAGAAATATGATAAGTGGGTAACCCTAACTGAACTACGAAGATGCTATAAACTTGCACATGAGTTTGGGAATGAATTGACCGAAGTAGCTAACGAAACGTTTAAATTTGTAAAATTAAAGCAGGGATCCAACGGGTATCAATTACAGATGGTTTCTCCTCTTTGGCAATCACAAGACTGGGAAAAACATTGGTCAAAAAGAAAGCAGTCGACAGAGAAGGCACCTGGAAGTGAATATAAATACGACTATTGGCGAGAACGCTTTAGCACATTAGCCAACAATTTAAAAGACAAAAAACAATCAGAAGATGAAGCTGGTCCCTCTTCCCCTGACTCTCCAAAACAGTAATTTTTCTGTTTAACGCTTGGGATGGAAGCTGCAACATAAATTAAACATGGGCATAATTTATCACTTTAGCTTAGATAAACAGCATCATTAGATTAATTTGTTTTTGCATAGCATTTTTTTATAGTATTAATAATCCGGACTCATGCTATTGAATAGATCTATTTTCACCCAATTATTTGGAAATTGTTCTACTATAGTAACCGCCTGATATTTAGGCTATTATTGGCTTTTATGTTGGAACATTTTTTGCTATGCACAGCGTCATCGTAATTCCTGCCCGTTACGCTTCAACTCGTTTACCAGGAAAGCCCCTGGCAATGATTCGTGGTCAAACCATGTTGCAACGTGTGGTTCGTTTATCACGTGCTGCTGCTGAAGGACTAAAAAATGTTTCTGTACTCGTTGCAACCGATGATGAGCGAATTGTCCAACATTGCAATGAAATAGGTGTTACATCAATAATGACCTCGCCAGAGGCTCCCAGCGGAACAGATCGTGTCGCTGAAGCAATACGTTCTATGAAAAATAAACCAGATTTTATTATAAACATGCAAGGAGATGCCCCTTTAACACCACCAGATTTTCTACGTGCACTAATTGATGCTTTTTCTGCCTCTCCTTGTGATGCGGTGACCCCTGTAACCCAATTAACATGGAAACAGCTGGATGCACTGCGCCAAAATAAACTGACCACTCCCTTTAGTGGTACTACGGCTGTATTCAATGAAAAAACAGGCAATGCTTTTTGGTTCAGCAAAAATATTATTCCCGCCATTCGCAACGAAGAGGCGTTACGCAAGAAAAGTGATAACAGCCCTATATTTCGTCATATTGGTTTATATGGTTATTCACTGGACATGCTCGAAAAATACATTACCTTGCCAGAAAGTACATTTGAAAAAATGGAAGGATTGGAGCAATTACGCATCCTGGAAAACGGTTATACCCTTCGTTGCATTCCTGTTGACTATAAAGGTCGTGTCAATATGTCAGGAATTGATAGCCCGGAAGATGTAGTTCGTGCTGAAGCGTTAATTACCCAATATGGTGAATTATTAGAGAGTATGTAACTATGACAACACGATTACTTGTTGCACGCCATGGGAATACTTTTGCACCTGGTGACGTGGTTAGAAGAGTAGGAACTACTGATTTGCCCTTAGTCGATAGTGGTTTAAATCAAGGACGTATGCTGGGTATCTATCTGAAAAAGCATGATCTTATCCCTGACGTCATCTTCACTTCGAAGCTCAAACGAGCCATACAAACTGCAGATGAAGCACAAAGTGCTATGGGAATAAATTTACCTATGGAAACACTGGCTATCTTCAATGAAATTGATTATGGGCCTGATGAAAATCAACCTGAAGAGCATGTAATTGCGCGCATTGGAAAAGAAGCAATTAATGCCTGGGAAACGCATGCCATAATACCTGAGGGTTGGAAGGCAAATCCTGCTGCGCTTATTAATAATTGGATGAATTTCTCCACTCGTTTACGTAAAGAATATACTGGAAAAACATGTCTGGTAGTCACAAGTAATGGAGTCGCACGTTTTTCGCCTTATTTGACTGGTGATTTTGCAACATTCAGCACGCAATACAGAGTCAAAATCGCTACAGGAGCATTGTGTGTCTTTGAAAATGAAGAGTCCTCAGAGATATGGCATTGCCGTGCATGGAATGTGAAGCCCCCATTACAAAGTGTATAAACAACAATTTTGGAAGATGATTGATGCGATTATGGATGATAATATTTCCTCTATTTATGAGCTTTATTTGCAATGGAGTTTTGGCAAAGCAGTCTGATCAACAATATTGTTTACCCAATCAATCATGTTGGCCAACCAAAGCACAGTGGGATGAATTAAATAAGCAAGTTAACGGTCATTTGCTGCAAGGATACTCTCCCTTATCTCCTTGCATACAAGACGCTAAAAGCACCGCATGTCAAAAAGTTCTCAATAAACTAAAAAATCCTTATTTTATTGAATCACAAGCTGGAGCGACGCAATCGAATGGTTGGGTGGACGCCTGGAAATCTGCAGTAAGTGCTTATGTGGTTGCTGTGGAAAATACTCAAGAAATAGCTGCCGCGGTTAATTTTGCACGTAAACATCGCATTAAACTTGTAGTGAAAGGAACCGGTCATGATTACCTTGGCCGATCCAATGCACCAAATTCACTCTTGATCTGGACACATAAGCTGCGTAAGGTAACCATTCATGATCATTTTATCCCCCAGGGATGCCCTAAAACTCATACACCAACAACAACGGTCACCATTGCAGCAGGTACACGATGGCTAGAAGCATATAAAGAAGTTACTACACACAATGGCCGCTACGTTCAAGGAGGAGGTTGTGTCACCGTCGGCGCTGCTGGTGGATTTATTCAGGGTGGAGGTTTTGGTAGTTTTTCCAAAAAATTCGGCACAGGAGCTGCTGGGGTTTTAGAAGCAGAAATTATTACCGCCGATGGAACAATACGCACTGTTAATGCTTGCCAAAATCAAGATCTTTTCTGGGCATTAAAAGGAGGTGGTGGAGGTACTTACGGCATTGTCAGTAAAATTACTTTGCAAACCCATGAGCTCCCTGCATTATTTGGCAAAGTAAAAGGAACCATCACAGCAAAATCCGACGTAGCATATGCAAAACTTATTCATTACTTTATCCATTTTTATCGTTTAAATCTCAACAACGAACATTGGGGGGAACAAGTTAGTTTAGCGCCAAATAATAAAATGAATTTCTCTCTAGTTTTTGTCGGATTAAATAAAGCTGAAGTAGACAAGCTTTGGCAACCTTTCTTTAGCTGGTTAACAAAAAAACCGGAGCAATACCAATTTCACTTCAACAGCACTACACGTCCTGCAAAACATTACTGGGATTTTGATTATTTGCTTGCCAATGCACCTGATGCAATTATGATGAATCAAGAAAAAAACAGATCTGTTGGCGAGTTTTGGTGGGCATCGGATCAATCTGAAGTATCTATATATATCAATTATTTTCTCTCCATGTACCTTCCTTTCAAATTATTTGCTAAAGAAAATTCGGCACAATTTGCCAAAACACTTTTTGATGCATCACGTTTTACTGAAATTGTACTACATTTCAATAAAGGTTTGTCGGGAGCGTCATCAGAAGCTCTTGTACATCAAAAAAATACTGCCATGAACCCAGAAGTACTCGATGCGGCAGCTTTAGTCATTATTTCTGGAGGCCAACAAGATACTTATGATCCTATTGCAAGTCACCAGCCCGATTTATTTAAAGCGAAAGAGGCAATAAAGAAAGCCCGCAAGGCCATGGAGCTACTGCATGCCTTAAGTCCTGGTTCAGGTACTTATCCGAATGAAGCAGATTATTTCATTAAAAATTGGCAATTGGCTTTATGGGGAAGCAATTATCCTAAGTTATTACAAATAAAGCACAAATATGATCCCCAAAACTTATTTACCTGCCATCATTGTGTAGGGAGTGAATAAAATGCAAAACTTGAGTAATGCGGCATTAGTGAGGCTACATTCGTGAGTTCGAAGGAACCAGTTCTAAACAGGAATCGTTCGATATAAATTTTTTTATATCGAACTCACATTAATTAAACGTTATCAAAATAATTTTTTAATGTTTGTTGCACATCTAAATTGAGCTCACCAGAATTAGGATCGATAGCACTTACCGTATCCCCAAGATAGCCAATTGCCCAGAAGAAAATGTTGTTCGTTTCCATATTCGCCTGTAAATAAGGCATTAGTGAATTGGTAAAAAATGCCTTCCCTTTTGCGGTCTTCCATGATGCCTCACCAAGAACAACGGGATAGCCTGCTTTATATAAAAATCCCCATGACCAGTCGAAACGTAGTTGGCTCGGCATCCCGGGTGCGGTCTCCCAACCAGCAACCTCAGAAGGGTAAACATGGGGCGAAAAAACCAAATGACTGTTTTGAGCCTGCCCATCTCCTAACAACCATTGTAACGCAGACTGATTTATTCCTTGGCTGATTAACTGATTCCTAAATTTATCTTTATCAAATACAGCGCTTCCGTTTTGAGCCTGTTTTTCATCCAGTAAAGGCTTGAAATCCTCTCCCCAATTCCCTTTAAAAAACATACGCTCTAAATTGCCGCATAAAGAGGGATCAGGAGAATGGCTGTATCCGTTGTCATTCACTATTTGAGATTTAGGAATGCAAATTACTGGGTTATTTGCATCATCATTTCCTGAGTCAGGACCTTCTACAAATAACAGTAAATTAGGATTGTTTTTCTGCACTGCATTAGCAGCAGTTGCTATGACTTTTGTCCAGGGTACTTGAGAATCATGTGTTTTAAACCAATTTAAACGATAAGGCTCATTAAAAATATCAATGCCTAATACGTTATCTAAGTTGCGATTTTTGATTTCTGCAGCTAAAAGAGAAATATCATTTCCATATCGTTGCATATCATAAACCGTACCATCTCGCATCGCATCGCCATACCCATGACGATGGTGGATATCAATCATTACTTTGATATTCTTCTTTTTTAATTCGTGTAACACGATCCAAAACGCTTGTTTCGGACTGACAGCTTTTTCGCAAGCAGTACCATTACTTTGCCAGGTTTTACAAAAGATACCATTCCCTGCACTTGGGGAAGATTTGTCAGAAAGTGACTTATTTAAATCAACCTCATGTTGCTCATCATAAAGAACCTCGGGTTGGATAGGTAATCGTAAGGTTTTAAAACTTACTGATGAATTTTTATCTACCCCTGAGCTGGGAAAATCCCATGGATGACTAATCAAATCCATCATTCCATAGGCTCTTGGATTGGAACTCAAAGATGGAATTGCATAAAAAGGATTACTTTGTAAGCCTTGGAAAATATTCGTGTCTTGAAATCCAGACCATGATAAACCATCTATATGGACAATCTGCCCTTTATCATTGTAAATTTTACCTTCTCGGGTTTGGTAGGCGTGTGCATCCAATACAAGCATTAATAATAACCAACATCCTAATACTCTCATTTTTTTCATTCATTTACCTCCAGAATGCATATAAAACGTTCAAAACGTGGATGTTATTAACCACTCATGAGTAACTTCAGGCTAACCTTGGAATGTATTTTACAAAAATATAACAATTAAGTGATTCAATTGGGCGCGCAACATGCAAACATCATAGTGGGCTGGGAGAAGCGTAACCTGAGGTTCGAAATCTTGAAATTCCCAGGTTACAATCGCTAAAAAAATCTTTATCCTACGCTTGAAAAACGACGATCATTTTCATGGATTGACCTTTTAACTAATTCATCCATATCTTCATTGGGTTCGCAGGGTTGATAAACAACTTTTAGGGGAGAAACATCCACAGTTGATTTGGTACTATCATTTTGCAAATAACCATCAAGGTTTCTAAAAGTAAAGTATTTATCTGTAGCAAACTCTTGGCATTGGGCCATGGTTTCATCTTGGCATATTGAAAATTTAATTAAATGTTCTACATGAAACGGTTCACGGCTTTTTGAAAACACATACTGCATATCGTACAGAACGCTATCAGCACCAGCACAAAAATAAGAACCAGATTGAAATTTATTATTCTCAAATACATCACTACGAATGAAACGGCCTTCACCGGGTTGTAATCCAGCAAGGGATACTTTGTGAGCTGCTATTTCTTTAGGATTGTCTGCAAAAGCATAACCAGTTAAAACCACACCTAATAGTAATGAGATTATTTTCATCATTCTGTTTTAACTCCTAATATGAAATAAATATTCCCTGTAATGGTTATTATCCCTAAACCACAGCAAAGAACAATAAAAGTAAGAAGTTATCTAAATAAAGTGATAACTCTAATTAATTTCAGTTCGAGATTATACCCTATTTCACACGAACAGTGTAAAAATTTATAAATTAATTCTCATTTTGATCGAAAATCTTCTAATAAATAAACATCTATCTTGATAGGAAAGAGTAGAAAAAATACAGACAAATATCTTACACTCATTTTGTAATGCATTTTAAGACATTACAGAAGCTTGAAGCGGAGGGTTATCCTCGGTGATATCTCGATGGCTATCCCGTAATGCCTCTAATTTTTGATCAATACACTTTTTCATAGCAGCTACAGTGTCTGTTTCTCCATAAACACCTCTGATTTTTTTTATTATCCAAATTTCCGATCGAAGTTCTTTAATAAATTTTAAATGTCCAGCAGGCTCTTTTTCTTTTAACTCCTCTCTTAATCGCAAAAGCTCTTCTTTACTTAACTCTGCTTTTTTCAGCAATTCTACTGCATACACTTTATCTTGTTTTAAAGTTCGTGAAGGTTCTTTCCGCATTATAGAAAGATAGTTTTTATAGTCTTCCAACGAACGAACTTTCGGAATCAGGATTGATGCAGAGCTGGTTTTTTGTGCTTGAGCAATAACCAATGCATATTCATCTGCAGATAGCCCATGCTTTGCCTTATGATGATGCAAATCACAAATCACATCCGCATAATAAACTTGCATTTCTATGTAAGACCCTAATTTTGACTTTGCTGCGTCCAAACTTTTTACTTTCTCAGCATATTTTTCAAAATTGGCAACTGCAAAATCCAATGCCGTATGTCCTTCATCATCTTTTTTATTCAGAATATTCTTAAAATATTTTGCTGTTTCATAACAACGATAACATTGTGTTTGAATTGCAGCATGTAATGGGCTATCATTTTTACGTACTCCCTGAATTGATTTCAACATATTGCTTGCTTCCGACTGATATCGCTTTATTTCATTAGGAGAGCAGTTTATTGCGATGCAATGTTGCCGCAATTCGTCGAGAATTGATTCTTTTGCTTCTTCAAAATTATGGTGCAAATACTCTCTAAATTCCGGTATTGCTAAAAGTGCTACACGCAATTCGGCTATTTTGGAGGAGCTTGCTCGTTGCACAATGGTCAAAGTACTTTCAATTTCAGGATCACTACCAACTTCATCTAAAGGTTGGTGCAAGCATTTGGAAATAAAACTTTGCGGGGTCACTGCTTGCTTTAAAAAACGCATCCACTTTGCTTTCTGAAATTCAGGATCCTCTTTTAAGTATTTATAAGCAGCCCGATCTTCTTCACTTTGATATGCTTTTGTACCTTTAGAAAGGATAGCTCTTTTTGTCGGCCAATAATGATTTCCTGAGTCTTGCAGATCGGGAAATTCAAGCAAGTCGCGAGTAGTAATACGAAATTTGTCACTGGAATAGCGAAGATTGGCAAAACGAACATCACGCGCAGCCATAATTTTATCACTGAACATCAAATCATGATCTATTTTAAAAAAATGAAAGCAAGGACGACCATTTTCACATGTAACGTAATAACCAATATTTCCCTTGTGTAAATCATCTTCTTCTAGTCCATAGGCTGTAGTAAACACATCAGCCAATGAATCCATATCAATATCTACTGCGCCACGTCTTTTTTGTTCCAAAAGCCTGGCAAAGAAATTTTGCGGTAATTTATCCAGAAAATTAATCGCCTCACCTACACCATAGGTTGCCATTTCTGCTTCTTGTGCGATATTTTCTGCTTTTGTTTTAGGCTCTTGGCATTTTCTTCTCAGCTTTTCTGCTTCAAAAATAACCCGAAGATGGTCAGACATCGGCTCTAAGATGTGTTTTAATCTTTGTGGAATTTTTTGAGCATCAAATTTGGTAATTCCTTGATCTAATTGGTTCTTACAAAATATGACTGCACTATCGAGATCTTTGGGATCTATATTTTTATATTCTCCCAGCTTTTTCCGTTCATCCCAATATTCATCCAATCTTTTCTGATAAGTTTTTTGTAGTTTTTGTCGTTTCTCTTGATGTACTCTTTTAAGAGCAATTGCTTCCCATTTATTTTTAACAGCAACTTTTTCTTCAATTGCCACATATCCTTTTATCCATTGTGCAAATTGCTCTTCACTCACTTTCTCATTGGGCAATAAATCTTGGGGTGCTTTCATAAAAACGATGTTCTTATCCTTCTTTCGAAGACGCAATAAAGCATGGCCTGCATTCTCAGTACACACACCGACGATTCCACCTTGAGGATCCGTTATAATGTCTTGTCTCAAAGCGCGATGAGGTGCTGTGTACGCATTAGCAACTGCGGTAAAGCAAGCTTCCAATTTAGACGCCTCTTGACCCTTAGCCCCAGGATGTTTATTCTTTTTAAAAATAACATGACGTGCATGACCCATTGGATCATAAGCAATCGTTTTTTTATGAACTTCATGAGCACTTTCTTTAACTTCTTGAAAGCTAAAACCAAAAATTCGAGATAACTTCATGATCAATATGCTTTAATAATGCAATTTATGATCTAATTATATACAATCAACCTTACACTTTACTTAACTGCTTCAGCTCTTTCTAGTGGTCAACTAGTTGTCATAATGGTAAGTAGATAAATAACCAATTGATTTTAGAATAAAAAAACTTTGCTATTAAAAAAAAATGGGTTATAACTCTCTTACCTGAATCATGGAATGACAGGTACCTAATATGGGGCAGCATGATGCTGAATATTTTTTTCATGGAGTGAGAAAATGAACAGTAAAGTATTTTCACAGCGCTTCAATCGCGAGTTAGCTTCATTGGGCTTTCCAGAAGATTTAACTGAGAAAATTAAAGCAGTTTCTAAAGTATTTGGTGTTTCACGTCATTTAGCAAATTCTTTAATTTTTGGCCACATACTTCCGGTAAACGAACAACTTAATAAAATTGCCGAAATTTTAGAAGTTTGTCCGCAATGGTTAGGTGGGGCAACTGATAGAAAAAAAACTTATCCGACCCGTGAAACAGCAGATAGTGTATAATAGTTAAAAGTTGAGATAATTATCATATATTGTAAAATGCTGTATCTGACTCTAATTATTGACTATCAGATACAGCAGAACATGTATCTATTTTCATCATAAAAGCTTTATTTCGCGGATTATTAGCCATCATGGAATGCTTAAGTTTTTGTATTGCCAAATCAATTGATTTAACGCGCGTTGACAATTATTTTAAAAATGCTTCGACTGATTTTACTTCACTGAAAACTCGGGATGTACTCAAGTTAAGCCCGAATCATAACAAAGATCATACCATATTCATTTTTAAAAATGGCACCGTGGTTTCCTGGGGTATCAAACGGTATCAAATTAATGATTACCTGAATACCATCAAACTCTTGATTGATAAGCCCGTTGCTATTTTGGTACATGATGAATTTCATTATCAATTCGATAACAAAACAACTATAGAGCCTCATGATTTTTTCGATGTAGACTGCTTGGCTATAGAAGATGATAGTGACGAGCTCAAACTCAGTTTATCTTATGGGTTTTCTCAATCAGTCAAGTTACAATATTTTGAAACCATTATTGATGGACTGATTGAGAAATACAATCCTATGATCCAAAAGCTATCACATACAGGCGAGATGGAAATTAGCCGTACTCAAATACAGCAAATTATTGGAGAAATTCTTGGGGCAAAAAGTGAAATGAATTTAATTAGTAATTTCCTATATCACCCAAAATATTTTTGGCAACATCCAACCTTAGAAGAGCACTTCACTATGTTGGAACGTTACTTACACATTCAAAGGCGCGTCAATGCGATTAATCATCGCTTGGATACCCTTAATGAAATCTTTGATATGTTTAATGGTTACTTGGACAATCGACACGGCCATAATTTAGAGATTATCATCATCATATTAATCATTTTGGAAATTGTAGTCGCTGTTTTAAACTTGCATTTTTAATAAATTCATTTTAATAAGAGCAAATTAACGTAAAACAAGCTATTCTTTAAAAAAACAAATAATATTTATTAATACCAATTATGCTTAGTAGAACTACCCAACTCAATGAAGACCAACTCAAAGAACTGGAAGAATTAAAGGCTATCTGCAAAAAGAAAGATGGCAGCGCACCTAATTTGTACACCCACTTACTCATACAAAAAAGAAATTTACCTACAGTTTTGAGGTATCAAGATAAACAGCAATTAGTCGGATTTTTAAGTGTTTTTTTCTTTTATGAGGATGCAGTTGAAATTTCACTGCTTGTTCATCCAGATTATCGTCGGAAAGGTATTGCCAAAAAAATGCTTCGCAATATTTTACCCCTGGTGAAAGACCAAGGCTATTTTAAATTGATTTTTTCTAGTCCTTACCTTTTGAATAGTCAATGGTTAACTGAGCTTGGTTTTTCTTACATGCATAGTGAATACTATATGGAGCGACATGATTTAAGTCCTTTACTGGATTACCAAAAAAATCTGACGTACCGCACTGCAACAGAAAAGGATATTCCACTGCTTTGTATTCTGGATGAGGCATGTTTCTTTAAAACAGAAACAGAATTAGTTCCTCGCTTTGAACATATACTGAGTGATAGAACATATCAAATAATACTGGCGTTTGAGGATAATCACCTTGTAGGGAAAGCACATATACGCTGGGAAAACAATGGTGCAACACTTTCTGATATTGCAGTTTTGCCAATCCGCCAAGGGAAAGGTTTGGGAACAGCATTGATTTCTCACTGTATCAATTATGCTTTAAGTGAAGGAAAACCCCACCTCAATCTTGATGTAGAAACACATAATCAAAAAGCACTTAACCTATATACTCGGCTTGGTTTTCTAACTCAAAACTCGTGTGATTACTGGGAAATTGATTTCTACGAATTGCAAAAACGGGTTATCGCAAAAAAAAGACGTTAGTTCGCTTACCCTGAGGCAAACCGTATATACTCAAGTGAGGAAAATTTGAAGCGCTTGCATTCAGAAAACTGGGTTATATCGACTGCCTAGGTAACTCTTTTCGGTAAAATAGAACTTTTCATATAGAGCTTGACAGAATTTAAACTAGTATTATCCTAAAAAAACTAGAACAACTATTTACTGCAAAATTGTCTTACATAGAAAGTTTTCATACTAAAAACAAAAAGGATCATGATGAAAAAAAGGGTTGTTATAACCGGCATGGAAATAACCTCTTCCATAGGAACAGGCTTAAGCAAATTCTGGGAAGCAGCAAAACAGGGACGATGCGGAATAAAACGCATTCAAAGCTATGATCCTTCTTTGTACCCCACACAAATAGCAGGCGAAATTACCGATTTTTCCCTGGAACATCTTCCCGAGTTTAATAAGAATAAACGCTATCCACGAGTTGCTCAATTTGCGCTCTATTGCACATATCATGCAATAGAACAATCCAAACTGACTCCCCATGAACTCAGTAAAGCAGGGACTTTCATAGGTACTGGAATGGGAGGATATCCCGAATCAGAAGCAAGTTATAAATTCTTCTTTACTGAAAATTGGAAAAAAATGCAGCCCCTGACTGTGATCAGAGGAATGTCCAATTCCATTGCAAATTTTATTGCCATAGCATTCGGCCTAGGCGGACCTAATTCCACTATCTCTAATGCATGTGTTTCATCAGCTGATGCCATAGGGGCAGCTTACCAACAAATCACTAACGGCAGAATTTCCACGGCGATCTGCGGAGGTACTGAGGCACCACTTTGGGAATCAATGATGTCTGCGTGGTGTAAATTAAGGGTGATGTCCACTCATAATGAAAATCCAACAAAAGCCTGTCGCCCATTTGACCTAAATCGTGAGGGTATGGTAATGGCAGAAGGTGCCGGGGTTTTAATTCTTGAGGAATTAAATCAAGCCAGGGCACGAGGAGCTACTATTTTCGCGGAAATTATTGGTTTTGGTGCCAGCTGTGACGCATTTCATATTACTGCACCCTCGCCAGAAGGACAGCAGCGCGCGATTCAAGGTGCATTGGATGATGCAAAATTATCTCCGCGAGATATTCAGTATCTAAAAGCACATGGAACTGGAACGCCATTAAATGATATGATCGAAACACAAACAATTAAATCACTATTTGGTGAAAGAGCCTATGAGATCCCAATTACGGCACAAAAATCAATGCTTGGGCATGCAATAGGTGCATCTGGTGTAATGGAAGTCATTTCCACATCACTAAGCCTGCAACATGATTTACTATTACCTACAATTAACTTAGATACTCCAGATCCTGCCTGTGATTTAGATTATGTAGCTAATGAAGCCCGTAAAAAAACCATTGATATTGTATTGTCCAATCATTTCGCTTTTGGAGGCGCCAACGTTGCTTTGATCTTACGCAGATACATAAGATAAAAAAATAATAGTCTGGATATAAAATTTTGGATGTGTTGACATGTTAAATACTGGGGTTTAACAGCCACATGACCATCAAATTAAAAGTATTTAATGTTAATTAAACTCAATTCGTAAGTAAATCTTTCATCCTCGCGCAGGGGATCAATTTTTATATTAACAATGTGCTCAATCATGGATGGATTCCTGCCTTTGCAGGAATCCATCCACTTTCTGCCTAGCTTGACAGCTAGGTGCTTAACAGCCCTACATCTGTCAAATTGAAAGAAAAAATCCCATGTTCCGAAGTAAACCACACCAGGTTGTTTTAAAACATATAGCTCAAGCTAAACAATAACTCAGTAGTATACAAATGAGGCATACCGGGACCTTGATTCAATGTGGCTCCATCGCCACCCAAATAATTTTTACCCCAATCAGCAAATTCAGCTCCCACACCCACCTGCCAGTTAGGAGTTAGCATTTTTTGCACCCCGAGCCCAAGAGTATACGAAAAAGCAACCGTACTCGCTGTTTCAAACCAGAATGCTGGATAAAGGACAGGATCGATTGTAGTAGGTACCCAGTTATGAGCATGGTTCCAACCGACACCAAAACTACCGCTTAAATAAGGCTGGAGGGTTTGAAAACCACAGGCAATAAGCTTTCCTTTAAACTCTGCTCGGACATGACTCACGCTATAATGGTAGGTATACACATCAGGTACTCCATTCACATTAATCGTACCTGAAAGATTGGCGTCACTCGCTGCTGCAACCCCAAGCCCAAATTGGGCGATAAAACTGCTTGCGCCAATAAAATGTTGTAACCCAAAAAATAATTCGCCAGTACCTAACCAATCAGATTTCGAATCAGCAAGATAAAGGTTGAACTGTGGCGGTGGGAAAGGATAGAGATATTGATCACTCCCTGGATCAGACCATGCTGGTCCTCCACTTACAGTAATAATTGATGACCAAACCTGAGGTAAAACAGGAGCATAAGGGTCATCGGTAGCATATACTTTTACTGTAAACATTCCGCAAAACCCTAAGGCAAATATTATTTTTTTTAACATACCTATCCCTTTGATTTTTAAACATGAAATCCAAAGTGTTCAGGCTAATTTTATACCGTATTTGCACCTATTTTCTATACTTAACTCAACTAGATTTTCCCTGGCAGTGGAAGGAGCGTTTTCGAGGACTTCGATGCGCTAGTATTTCTATTGCTTTCTTCTAATCAATTCGCAATAACGCGATATAACGCATCTTTTAGACAAGCCTTTCTGCCCAAAAATCAAGTCGACTAAACATAGCATTGGATGTTTCTTGGGTATATAATCAGCTATTTTATAAAAAAAGGCCAATAAATGAGTTATTCACTAGGTGATATAGCAAATAAGGTACAAGGGGTAGTCGTAGGGGATGACTCAATAAAAATTTCTTTCTTATCCCCTATCGATGAGATTATACCGGGAAGCCTAGTGTTTGCTGACAGTAATGAAAATATAAAATTAGCAGAAGCATCACAAGCAGCTGCTATCTTAGTCAATGAACAGACTTCTGTTTCAAAAAAACCACTCATCCAGGTAAAACATCCATTCAAAGCCTTTATTACCCTGATGCATTTTTTCAATCCCCCGCAAAAAACCTTTCCTAATATTCATCCTACGGCAGTCATTGGCGAAGGAGTAGCATTGGGGCGGGAAGTATTTATAGGACCTTATGTGGTGATTGAAGCAGGCAGTAGTATTGGCGACAACTGTATCCTAAAAAGTCATATTCATATTGGTCGTGAAGTGACCCTGGGAAATAATACAACCATCCATCCCCATGTTACTGTGTATGATAAGTGTCAAATCGGTTCCAGAGTCATAATTCATGCTTCTACGGTTATTGGCTCCGATGGTTTTGGTTATACCTTTGTTGATGGAAAACATCTCAAAGTTCCTCATGTTGGGTGTGTCATTATTGAGGATGATGTAGAAATAGGTGCAAATACCGCTATAGACCGTGCCACGATGGGAGCAACTGTTGTTGGTGAGGGTACTAAAATTGATAACCTTGTCCAAATAGCACATTCGGTAAAATTAGGTAAACATAATATTCTATGTGGTTTTACCGGCATCGCAGGCAGCACCACTTCAGGCAATCATGTTATTTTTGCTGCCAATGTTGGAGTCAGTGATCATGTTCGTATTGATGACGGCGTGGTATTAGGCGCTCGCACAGGAGTACCGCCGAACAAACATCTGAAAGAAGGGAACATTTATTTAGGAAATCCAGCGCGTCCTAAAGACCTTGCGATTCAGCATGAACTCGGCGTCAATCGAATTCCTTTAATACGCAAAAACATTAAGGCTCTTTCCGAACAAGTCGAATTATTGAAGAAACAACTTGCCAAAGAAGAGGCGGAATAACTATGACTTCTCCCTTGATTCTCATTGACGGTTCCTCCTATTTTTTTCGTGCATTTCATGCATTACCGCCTTTGACCAATTCAAAAGGACAGCCCACAGGAGCCATCTATGGGGTGGCCAATATGATTAAAAAGCTCATTAAAGATTATCAGCCGGAGGAACTGGCTGTAGTCTTTGATGCCAAGGGAAAAACATTCAGAGATGAATGGTACCCAGAGTATAAAGCGCATAGACCTCCTATGCCCCAAGAACTAAGCACTCAATTTGCACCCTTAATCCAGCTCCTGGAATCTATGGGACTTCCTATATTGATTATTGAGGGAGTCGAAGCAGACGATGTAATCGGTACCTTGGCAAAGCAAGCTACTGAACAGGGAATCCCTGTAGTGATCTCTACAGGTGATAAAGATATGGCGCAACTCGTTAATGAACATATTACGTTAATCAATACCATGAGTAATACCACCTTGGATATTGAAGGCGTCAAAGAGAAATTTGGGATAAAACCCTCACAAGTGATTGATTATCTTACACTTATTGGTGATACTGTCGACAATATTCCGGGGATAACTAAATGTGGGCCCAAAACAGCAGTTAAATGGCTTACAGAATATCAAACGCTGGATAATCTGATTCATCATGCAGATGAGATTGGTGGCAAAATTGGTGAATATTTGCGTGCAAGTATTCCACAACTGCCATTATCCCAAAAATTGGTAACGATCAAAACCGATGTTGATTTACCCTTAAGCTGGGGCGAATTAAAACCTGAGCCCATGAATAAAGAACGACTCATTGAATTAACCCGTGAATTTGAATTCAAAAACTGGCTCAAAGAACTTTTGGGTGAAGAAGGGAGGACCTCTACGAGTAAATCTGTTATTTCAAGTATTCCTTTTGAATTGATTACAACCAACCAGCAATTAAATCATTTGCTCAATCAACTAGAGCAATGCCAAGTATTCTGCATTGATACAGAAACAACCAGTATAGATATTATGCTCGCAGAACTTGTCGGGATTTCCTTAGCAATTGAAGAAGGAAAAGCCGTATATATTCCCTTTATGCATACTGACGGCACTGTGCAATTAATTCGTGAAGAAGTTTTAACTGCTTTAAAACCTGTTTTAGAAAATCCTGAAATAAAAAAAATCGGTCAAAACCTCAAATACGATTATGCTGTACTGAAAAATCATGGTATTAACCTTGAGGGGATAAGTTATGACACCATGTTAGAGTCTTATGTACTCAACAGTGGCACAGGACGTCATGACATGGATTCATTGGCCTTAAAATATCTGGGACACAAAGCGATTAGTTATGAAGAGGTTGCTGGAAAAGGAGCAAAGCAACTGCGTTTTGATCAGATTCCAGTGGATAAAGCAGCAGCTTATGCTGCAGAAGATGCAGAGATTACGTTGCAACTTCACAATACACTTTTTCCTTTAATTCCAGAATCCATACAAAGTGTATTCACTGATATAGAAATGCCATTAGTTACAGTTCTTGCAGACATAGAGCGACGCGGTGTACTTATCGACTCCATGACTTTGGAGAAGCATGGAAACCGCTTGAAAGAACGCATTAATGCATTGGAGCAAGAAGCATTACAATTGGCTGGCAGACCCTTTAACCTGAACTCGCCCAAACAATTACAAGAAATTCTCTTTGATTCGCACAAACTACCAATAATCGCAAAAACACCAACGGGACAACCCTCTACAGCGGAGTCAGTATTACAAGAGTTGGCTTATGATTACCGCCTTGCCGCAGTGATCCTTGAATACCGCAGTCTTACTAAACTCGTTTCTACATATATTGACACTCTGCCTAAAAAAATTAATCCAAAAACACTCAGAGTACATACATCTTATAACCAGGCAGTCACGGCTACTGGTAGACTTTCCTCCAGTGAACCCAATTTGCAAAACATTCCCATACGGAGTGAAGAAGGCCGTTTAATTCGTACTGCATTCATAGCTCCTGAGAATTTTCTCATTCTTGCGGCAGATTACTCCCAAATTGAATTACGGATAATGGCCCATCTATCACAAGATGAAAATCTATTAAAAGCCTTTGCTCTGGGCTGGGATATTCATGCAGCAACCGCCAGTGAAATTTTTCAAACTCCATTGGATGAAGTAAGCAGCGAGCAACGCCGTAGAGCTAAAGCAGTTAATTTTGGTCTAATTTACGGAATGTCTTCTTTTGGCCTGGCAAAACAAATTGGAGTGGAACGTCAGGATGCACAATATTACATCGATACCTATTTTCAACGTTACCCTAAAGTTTTGGAATACATGAACCGAACCCGTGAACAAGCTCATCAGTTCGGTTATGTAGAAACCTTATTTGGTAGACGTTTGTATTTACCTGAAATTAATACGCGCAATATGGTACGTCAAAAAGCAGCGGAACGAACAGCGATTAACGCGCCTATGCAAGGCACTGCGGCTGACATTATTAAAAAAGCCATGATAGCCATTGCTAAATGGCAAAATGAACAAAAAAATCCACCGGCAAACATGATCATGCAAGTTCATGATGAATTGGTTTTTGAAGTCTATGATAAAGAAGTTGAATCAAGCAAAAAGATGATTCGTGAATTAATGGAACACGCGGTAAAACTCTCTGTTCCGCTTGTAGTCTCTATTGGCACAGGAACTAATTGGGATGCGGCTCATTAATTAAACTTGTACTTGGCGGCATAAAGTTCATCTTAATACAGCGCAGCAGCAAAATTCAGTAAGCAAATTTCTAGCTTTTTTCGCTGCGCAAAAAACTACTCCATTGTTATTCCTACGAGCAAAATTAAATTCATCGTTAGAAACATTTTTTACACGGTGTGCCAAGTTAGTACTTCATTTTATATATGTTGCGTTGCCCAATAAATGTTCAATGCATCGCCATATTCAAGAGGTTTAATGATTTGTCCTCTTACATTTAAGTCTTTGATGGCAAGCTTATCCTCTTTTGTATAAGCATTTGTCAGGATGAATACCTCTGTAAAAGCCAATGATGGATCTTTACGAATGATTTTTAGTAAATCAATCCCATTTACTTTGGGAACATTAATATCAAGGAGAATTACTTTTGGATGAATTTTATCTTGCCCTTTCCGTCCATATAGTTTATTTAAGGCTTCTTCACCATTTGAAGCAACCTCAATAGCACACGACTCTTTAACTTTTTTAAATATTCGCTTTACACCCTCAACATCAACAATATCGTCTTCAATATATAAAATATCAACGATGTTTTCATGGGATTCCATAGTCATTCTCCTACCGTGATCATCTGCTTTTAATGGAGCATAAAAGCTTACGGAATTCAGGAAATACTTTATCTAAAAAGGATTACATTCATTACATTGTATGCATAAGTTAATTATAGTATCAATAATAATCATTTTGTGAAAAAATATAATTTTCTGCCTATAATCTATAATAAATTAAATAAAGGAATAAAAAATGTTTGAATTAGATAATTCCATTAATTTTATGCTTGTGGATGATGATGAAATTGACATCAAAGACATACAAAGAACTTTTAAAAAAAATAAAATCAACAATCCAGTTCACATAGCAACAAATGGGGTAGATGCATTAAATAAATTATTGGGCCTAAATGGAGAAAAAAAAATAAAACCTACGCCCAAAATAATTATTCTGGACATTAATATGCCTAAAATGAATGGCATAGAATTCATGAAAAATATCCGCACAAATAAAAAATTAAAATCACTGCTGGTTTTTATTCTTACCACTTCAAATAGTGAAAAAGATAAAATAGATGCATATAACTTAAATGCCGCAGGTTATATTGTAAAACCATTTCAAGTTTCAGAATTTATGGAAATGATTTCATCATTACATCACTATTGGAATCTACTTGAGTTTCCTAACAAAAATGTGAGTTAGCGCGCTCACAATTTCTTATAAGATCCAATTACTGGAGCACTTTCAGTTTTTTGATTTGCTTAGGCCAGGTAAATGACATCGTAGTACCATGCCCTATTTGAGACTGAACCATCACTTTGCCGCCTTGTGATTCGACAATTTTTTTAACAATACTCAAGCCAACACCTGTGGACTCCAACTCATCCCTTGCTTTAAGCGTCTGAAAAACAACGAAAATCTTATTAAAAAACTCAGGTGAAATCCCTGGCCCATCATCTTTAATAGTAAACAGATAAAATACACCTAATGTATCAACCTCGATTTTTATCGTACCTTTTGTCCGATGATGATGTTTAAAACTATTACCGAGTATATTAGAGAATACTTGAATCAATGGAATTTTAGCGGTTTTAAAAATCGGGAGACGTTGAGGATAATGTACTTCAAATCTACCTTCCGGATTTAGATTTTCAATGATATCTTTCAGAATTTCTTTGGTATTCACACGCTCGACATTCAAATCCAAACGACCCGCTCGTGAATATTGTAATATTCCATCAATTAAATTTGCTAAGCGTAAAGTACGTTGACGTAACAAGGCTAAATGCTCTTTAGATTTATCATCCAATTTATCGGCATTATCCTCTTCAAGCCAGGTAGCTAATCGCTCAATAGCCCGTAAAGGAGCTTTTAAATCATGTGATGCAATGTAAGCAAATTGTTCCAACTCTTCATTCGTCTTAATCAGTTGATTTTCGATTCGCTTCGCTTCTGTGATATCTTTGGAAATCATAACATAACCAACAGGCTCACCCTTATCATCCCGACGTAATGTCAGGGTAACAGAAGCAATAAAACGCGAGCGGTCGTTACGAACACGCTCGAACACTTCTTCCGCGTTTCCATTTTCTAATGCTCTTTTCATAAACTCATGAGCAGCTCCGGATTTAATGTCTTCACGTGTATGGAGTACGAAAATATTTTTTTTATTCACCATCTCGGAGGCGGTGTATCCATAATTACGGTAAGCGCCCTCATTCCATAAGATTATTTTTCCCTTCAAGTCCATGCCTACGATTGAATATTCAACAGAGCTTTCTAGAATATTTTGCAGCATACTTTTTGTATAAAATGTTTCTTCTGCTTTAATAGTTTGTACCTCCAGGTCGAACAAACTCTCTTTTGTCTGCTTTTTTCTCTGGCGTTTATTAGCCTCTTTTAATGGTTGCACAACGGAACCAAGATCATCTGTTTTTTCACCAATTTTTTTATTTCTACGTATTTTTTTGTGATCTGAAAGGCTCTGTGTCCGAGCATGGTCCATCATCAGGTTTCCTTAAAAAATAGATTATTGATTCATCACAAAAATAGGATAACTCTAATTATAGCGCGTGTTTCAGTTGCTTGCTGATTTCTTGAAATCAGCTCTGAAACTGTAGGTTACCAGATAATGCAATCAAAGATGGCGGCTGGCTTGTCTTTTAGAGCGAGTTATATGTGAAAAATCTTGTTTCTCGTTGGCCGATTCATCGAAATAATACGCCCAGGTTTTTTGAATGCATTCTGGACTTACGGTTTTAGTCCAAGTATTGTACTCATTCACTAAACGATTATATTGAATCAAAACTTTAGCAAAAGCACCGCGCATAAATTCGGAATCTGACCAGGAAATAAGAGGAAGATGAGGATATTTTTGCAATATGACTGCTGCAAGTTGTGGTCCATGAGTAGAAAATTCGTCAATCAAGTTCAACTCACCATCAATAACAACCAGATCCGGCACATGAGTGTCTATAAAAGACAGAGCGTCCTGACTATTACTTACAACATCGATTGCTACTGCAGCAACAACTGACTCTAATAATCGAGACAAGCAAAATGCATTAAAAGCATTGTCTTCAATAATTAATACACGCATCGCATCCGGGCTCCCTGTTAGTTCATAATCAAGTATAAAGATCAAACCTTAAGGAAGAATTAAGAAGTTATTTTTTGAGAAAAATTTATCTTTGCAGAGGACAAATTTGACATAAGAATGAAAAAAAAGAAATAACTCCTGATTTTTAAGTAATTTTATATAATTTTTTGCGACAAAAAAGGAGGATTTATGTGGATAAAGTCAGCGAGTTATTCATTATTTATTCAAGAAATTTACTATTTTTGTCCTGCGCAAAGAAAATTTATTTTCTATTTATAATAAATAGAAAATAAAGTCTAAATTAGACTACAATATATATTAGTCTTAAATATAGTGCTCGATATGAAGAAGGTAATTAAAAATTTTTTACCCGCCGCGGAGGCAATCCAACGTTTATTGTACCCTTATGCAGAAGTTATTGTGCATGATGTAAAACAAAATAAAATTGTGGCTATTTACAACCCATTTTCCAAGCGCCGTGCAGGTGATGCATCGCAACTGGATCAAGATGATCTGCAACTGCTGAATGATTGTGTTGGCCCCTACGAGAAAACAAATTGGAATGGAAATAAAATCAAATCAGTCAGCAGTATGATTCGTGATGAAAACCATAACGTTGTGGGCATGTTGTGTATTAATCTTGATGTTTCAGTAATGGAAAAATTTAATGAGTCTTTGCAACAATTTCTTCAGTGCGCTCAGTTAATAGCAAAACCGGAACCTTTATTTAAAGATGATTGGCAAGAGCGTGTTAATACCTACATTAATCATTACTTAAATGAACATCAATTGCTGCTTGATTCACTAAATCGAAAAGAAAAACAAGCCTTAATAGATCACCTGTATACGATTGGTGCTTTTTCTGGGAAAAATGCTGCGCAATATATTGCTCAAATTCTCAATGTGTCACGAGCCACTATTTATAATTATCTGCATCGATCCGAGGGAGAAAAATGAATGTTTGATGTAAAAACTGCCGTACTTAAAGCTGAAAATAGAATTCGTAGCCATATTCGTGAAACACCTTTGGATTTCTCTGTACCGCTAAGCAAACTTACCAATGTAAATCTTTATTTAAAATGTGAAAATTTACAACATACGGGTTCATTCAAAGTGCGGGGAGCCCTTAATGCGTTACTCTCTCTAAAAAAGAATCGGCAAAATGGCATTGTAGCAGCATCAACAGGAAATCATGGGGCAGCGGTTGCATATGGATTACATAATTTAAAACTTCCAGGAGTTAT
Organism: Legionella tucsonensis; assembly: GCF_001468035.1. Classification (GTDB taxonomy): domain Bacteria; phylum Pseudomonadota; class Gammaproteobacteria; order Legionellales; family Legionellaceae; genus Legionella; species Legionella tucsonensis. Next base: position 397,326 of record NZ_LNZA01000001.1, on the reverse strand, counting down.
TTTTGTACCTGAAAATGTATCTCCTGTAAAAAAAGAAAATATTAGTTTTTATAATGTGCCACTTAAGCTTTATGGAAGGGATTGCGTCGAAACCGAATTACAAGCAATAGACTATGCAAAACATCACGATATGGTTTACGTGTCACCCTATAATAATACGCAAGTAATTGCGGGTCAGGGTACAATTGGTATTGAACTCTTACACCAACTGGATTCTGTAGATGTGATTTTTATCCCTGTAGGCGGGGGAGGATTAATTAGCGGAGTTGCGGGATATATTAAAGCAGTTTCTCCTAAAACAAAAATTATTGGATGTTTACCCGAAAATTCTCCGGTCATGTCAGAGTCGATTAAAGCAGGAAAAATTATTTCCATGGATAGCTTACCCACTTTATCCGATGCTACAGCAGGAGGAATAGAGCATGATTCAATAACCTTTGATCTGTGTCGCGAGTATGTTGATGATTTTGTTTTACTCTCTGAAAACGAAATTCGCTCTGCACTACTCACGATATTGAAAATCCAGCACCTGTTAATCGAAGGCGCTGCTGCTGTAGCCCTGGCTGCATTTTTAAAATGTGTTCCCTATTATCAAGGAAAAAACGCAGTGGTTATTTTAAGTGGAGCAAATATTAGCCTGGAAACATTAAGAAATGTAATCCAGCAATTATAAAAATAATCAACATGCAATCATTAGTGCTTGGAATCTTGCAGAACAAACTAAAGGGTAATAAGTGACCTAGAGATCTTGGTCAAACGGGCGTAGTTAAGCGCAGGTTGAACGAAACTTGTTCCGTAAAAACAGGATATAGGCGGCTACATGAGCATTTCCGGACAATTTTTTGTTTAAGATGCGCGCCAAATAAGACCGATCCTTGATAGGATCTAACGCCCGCCACCGTCTCCCCCATAGCCTTTTTCATTATTTGAAGAAATCGGAGGCTGATCGATATTACAGGAACTGACGAATACGGAAAGTCCTACCAAACAAAAAGCAAAAAGAACTCTTTTCAATTGTTTCATTATTGACATGGGCTCTCCTTAAGAATAATTATTTCCATAAATTATATCTACCTATTTATATAGTAGTATAATCGATAATTATCTCTTTAATTACATTCCAGGATTTCTATACCTCAACATCATGTGCCAATAAACGTCTGTTCGCACGGAAATAAGTTACAGGAGAGTGTTCCAATAAATCAGAAAGTTTTTCCATATAAATACAAGCAAAGCGATCGACTTGATAGGCAAAATAACTTTCCTCTGCTCCAGCACGAAAAATACGTTCCCATTTTGGATTAAAATAGGTTTGTTGTTCTTTTAACAATTTAGTAAGCTGAGTATCAATCCGACTGATTTGTGCCTGCAATTCTTGTATTTCATGGCTGTATTGTTTTGAACCTTCATCAATCATTTTTGTGTATAAATTGACGTATTGCTTTTCTAAATTCTTTTTTATTTCCATCGCTTCACTGATTTTTTTCTCTATAGGTATCGCCCGTGCTTGTGCGGCTATTTCCTCTCCAAGCTCTTCAACAACTAAAGCAGTTCTCCAATTGCAATCTTTTTTTAATCTTAAGATATCCCCATAGATATGATCGCCAATATAAAGGAGTTCGTCGCCGCGGATATGCAAATCTTCAGTAAATTTTTTGGCATTACCTCCTTGGTACACGCCTGGGACTATTGGACCCATTGTATTAGTCATTGTTCCAGTAGCGGGATGAATCGATAAAAAACGAAGATTATCGTAAAAAAAGCGTGGCTTATTGGCGAGTGTAATGACAAACTCAAATAAATTGATCCAGCTTTCACCCCTCTTCAAAAAAGGGTTAATTGCATATTCCAATAATAGCTTTGTATAGGAATAGTCGGAATTTGTAAGAACAAATATTTTTTTGCCATGATGAATAAAATGCTTCAAGCCCTCAACAAGGGCACGCTCTTTAATAACATATGTAGGCAAATTTTTACTAATAATTGTTTTTAAACTACCGTCAGAATGAACTTTATCCACGCAAAATTGTACGTCTTGTGCGATGATTTGATAACTGGGTATTTCCTCAGGATATAATGAGTCTTTTAAATCAACTAATTGACCATATAGAACACAGAAAGCAATCGAAAAAGCTGTATCTATAGCCATGTAATTAGGATCACTCAAATCAACATAAATACTTCGATAAATTTTTTGCTGTTCAGAAAAATCAATAGGTTTAGTGCCATGATAACTTTGGCGAATTGCACCATAACGACTTAACTTTAAAATATTACCGTTTTTACTATCGATAACCAAACCACGAATCGCATCGTGATAATTAAAATTCAATTTCTTAATTTGTTCAGGGTAATGTTTTACCTCTACCAACTGTTCTTTAACGAGTTGGTAAACCAAAGACTCAAAATTCTCCGAATTATAACGAATCAAGGTATGATCCATGTCCAGACCAATCAACTTGATTTTTTTCATATTCAGAATTCGGTTTACATAAACTTTATGTTCATTCATTAGCCTAAAACCTATTTTTTATAAAGCAGTCTATAGCCAAATACCCCTGTCATAATATTTTTTGGCCTATCCTACGCTCACTGCCAAAGGAAAAAACTGCCGCTCTCCGCGAAGGCGAGAGCCCATTTCTAGCGAGGCACAGAGCCACGTTAAGAATAGATTCCCGGCTTCGCGGGAATGACAAAATCTTAACTTAATGGGCTGTGTATCCCTCGCGCCTTCACTGTTAGTTAACAAGGTTGTCCGCGGAATCCAGAAATCAGCGACATCACCGGATCTCGCGGACAAGTCCTGGTCCTACGAGACATTATTCTATTTCACGCGCTTCACGCCATCTTGAGAAGCCGATAAAATTATATCTGCTGCACGATGTGCAAATATTCCGTTTTCTACAACTCCGGTTATCAAGTTAATGCGATTTTCCATATCCATAGGTTCATTGAGGGTTAAATGAAACACATCAAGAATGATATTACCATTATCAGTAATGAAACCCTCTCTATATTCAGGATCACCGCCTAATTGAACTAACTTTCGAGCGACCATACTTCGCGCCAGAGGAATCACCTCAACAGCAACTGGAAAATTGCCCAAATGGTTTACAAGCTTTGAATCATCTACGATACAAATAAATTTTTCTGCTACCTGAGCTACAATCTTTTCACGGGTATGAGCACCACCGCCTCCCTTAATCATTTCGCCCTGCTCAGTCACTTCATCGGCACCATCAATATAAATCGGTAAATCCTGTACTGAGTTTAAATCAATAACAGGAATGCCTTCTTGTCGTAATAAAGCTTCTGTTGCTTTGGAGCTCGATACACATGCATCAATTCTGTGCTTTATAGCAGTCAGTTCTTTAATAAAAAAATTTACTGTAGAACCGGTACCTACACCAACCACCATGTCGTCTTCGATGTATTGCAACGCAGCTTTTGCTGCTTTCATTTTTAATTCGCTCATTAAGAATCATTCCTTTTTCTTTGCCTCACAATTTCATATAAAGAAACGCCCGTGGCTACAGAAACGTTTAAACTGGTTACACTGCCTAGCATAGGCAAAGAAAATAAACCATCACAGCGTTCGCGCGTCAATCGGCGTAGTCCCTCACCCTCTGCCCCCATCACAATCGCGACATTTCCAGTACAATCTGTTTGATATAAGGAGCTAGTTGCCTCGCCAGCTGCACCATAGATCCAGACCCCTTGTTCCTTTAAAAGTTCCATGCCACGTACTAAATTAGTCACTCTCACCAAAGGTACCGACTCCGCTGCACCGCATGCAACTTTACTCACTATAGGAGTAATACTGGCACTCTTATCCTTAGGGATCACCACAAAATCAACACCGGTTGCATCTGCCGTACGCAAGCATGCTCCTAAATTATGTGGGTCAGTGACTCCATCCAAGATCAGAATCAAAGCAGGCTGTTTACTGGACTCCAATAATGCAAGTAAATGGGATTCATTGTAATCGGGCAAAGAAGATGCACTTGCAACTATTCCTTGATGAGCAAAATCCGCAAAACGCTGGTTCATTTTTTGCGTACTTAATTTTTCAATATTGATGTGTGCTTGCATCGCTTTATCAATAATATTTTGCAGCCTCTTATCCACCCGATCTTCACTAATGTAGAGCTTTTTAGTCACTCGATGGGGGTTGGTTAACAAAGCAGAAACCGCATGTACCCCATAGACATACTGCTCACTCATGACTGGCTACTTCCTCTACCGGCTCAAAATCAATTTTACGCTCATCTAAATCAACTCGGGCAACTAAAACTGTCATTTTGTCTCCCAAATGATACACATGACCACCTCGTGTCCCAGTCAGACGATGTTTTACAGAATCAAAAGTATAGTAATCATTTTTTAAAGAAGTAACATGGACCAAACCTTCAACATAAATTTCATCCAGTTCAACAAAAATTCCAAAACTGGTCACTGCAGAAATTCGCCCTTTGAAGACCTGCCCTAACTTATCTTGCATGTATTCACATTTTAACCATGTAGTCACTTCTCTTGTCGCTTCATCAGCACGACGCTCAGTCATCGATGAATGTTTCCCCAATCGATTCATATCTTCATGGGTATAACTAAATTCATAAACTGGCTGATTATCCAATAAATGACCCAGTGCACGATGAATTAACAAATCGGGGTAACGTCTGATGGGCGAAGTAAAATGAGTATAGGCAGAATAGGCAAGGCCAAAATGTCCTTCATTGGCTTCAACATAGTGCGCTTGTTTCAGTGAGCGAAGCATTACCGTTTCAATGAGATGTTTATCAGGCCGATCTACTATAGCATTCATAGTACGCTGAAAATCTTTGGGTCCAGGTTTTTTGCCACCACTTAATTGCAATCCTAACTCACCTAAAAACTGTCTTAATGCAGTAATCTTGTCCTCTTCAGGAACAGCATGCACACGATAAAGTGCGGGAATCTCTGCCTTTTCCAAAAATCGCGCTGTAGCAACATTCGCGGCCAACATACACTCTTCGATCAATTTATGCGCATCATTGCGAATCACTGGAACAATACATTGAATTTTTTTATTTTCATCAAATTCGATACGCGTTTCTGTAGTCTCGAAATCCATGGCGCCGCGAAGCTTACGGGTAACCAATAAAACGTGATACAAACCATAAAGAGCCTCCAACGTAGGCCATGAAGAAGCATGTTGTTCGTCGGTTATCCCCTGCTCAAGCCAAAAGCCAACCTGAGTATAGGTCAATCGAGCATGTGAATGAATGACTGCTCGATAAAACCGAGAGCGCGATATTTTACCTTCATTACTGATCGTCATCTCGGCGACCATGCACAGGCGATCCACATGAGGATTTAAAGAACATAGGCCATTGGATAAAGCCTCTGGTAACATGGGGATTACTTTTCCAGGAAAATAGACCGAATTACCACGTCGCGCGGCTTCTTTATCCAGTGCAGAATCTTGCTTCACATAATTACTGACATCCGCAATTGCAACATATAATTGAAAACCGCCCTTTGGCTTTTTATAACAATAAACTGCGTCATCAAAATCTTTGGCATCTTCCCCATCAATCGTAACAAAAGGAAGATTACGGAGATCAGTGCGTCCCTTGATTTGGTCTTCAGTAACATGCTGTGGAATTTTTGCAACTTCAATATTCACATCCTCAGGCCATTCGAAGGGAATTCCATGTGCATAAAGTGCAACTTGAATTTCCATGCCAGGAGCCATATGTTCGCCTAAAACATGAATCACCTTACCAATAGCTTGTGTCCGTTTACTCGGAAAGGCAATTAATTCGACCAAAACAATTTGACCGTTCTTGGCTCCATTAATCATTTCTTGGGGAATAGAGATATCTTGAGTTAAATGTTTGCTATCAGGGAATACAAAACTGACCCCATGGTCGGTAAAAAATCGTCCCACAACAGTGGCATTGGCATGCTCGATCACTTCATGAATTTTTGCCTCGGGTCTTCCTCGCCTATCCACACCAACCTGATAGGCAAGAACAACGTCTCCATGCATCACTGCCCGCATTTCTTTAGCAGACAAAAACATATCTTCTGAACCATTATCAGGAATAAAAAAACCAAAACCATCAGGGTGTGCTTGAACGGTACCGCGTGATAGATTAATTCTTTGCATAAGACAAAATCGGCCGCGTCGATCTTGCATGATTTGTCCATCACGTAACATGGCCTTCAGTCTAAATCCCATAGACTCTTGCTTGCGTTCATCTCCTATGTGGAGTTTATCGAACAATTGAGTACGCGACATGGGCTTACCGTATTCATTAAGAATTTCCATAATGAATTCGCGACTTGGGACAGGATCGGTATATTTTTCACTTTCCCGCTCATAAAAGGGATCTTTAAAGGGATCTTTTGATTTTTTGCTCAACGCTTATCCTGTTTGTATTTTATTGTCATCATATTTAAGGTATACATCATTTGCTCAGTTCTACCACTTATCCATGAAAGTAGCAAGATAAGTGGGGCAACCACGAGCAATTCCCGCCAAGAAACGTGTCAGCAAAAGCCGTCTTCCCTTTAGCAGTTATTGCTGGGTGTATATCTATTTTCTATATCTTCTTGAATCTCTTTTGCAGAGAGATTTGTATAAAACAATGAACCAGTCAATATCTTCTGTTTCATCTCGTTACTTATTGATGGGTCACGAGATAATACAGAATAAATGTTATACACAAACTGAATTCGTTTTTCCTTATCCTCTTTTTTGTCTAACTTTTGCTCGAATAACTTCGTATACATACTACATTCTCCAAAATTGATAACTGGAATTACTGTCAACTTCTTACTTATGATTTCTTGGGTACAGGAATCACAAACCCTCGAGCACCTACCGCGGCAGTTAATGCGGATAAAGACATATCTTCTGCTGCCCAAAACGTACTGCCTTTACCTTGAGCAGGAATTTTCACCCCTTTCCATTTACACACAGCAATGAGACCTTCACAAGGAGCTTGTTGTTCGTGGCCAGGCTTGGATTCAATACAATTTAAAACAAATGGGCCTTTATGCAGAGCCAATGCAGACCAATTTCCACCCTGTATCCGTGTTGTCCAACCGGCACTGGCACTGGGATTAGCAACTGGATGTGTAATCCATACATCTGTAGAAGCGAGATTATGAATAAATACCAAACTGCTTTTTTTAGCTTGTAATGTCACTGATTCACCCTGAACAGCAACAGCTTGACATCCAACAGGCAGAGTCGATTCTGCAGCTGCAACATAGGAAGACAACAGTGAAAAACAAAAAAAAGCGAAAACTTTCATTACTTTCTCCCAAAATAAAAAATAGAAATCTAAATCTTTCAACATCACAAAAACATCAACAAGGTTAAAATTATACAATTAGCCTATGTTGCTTGTCAGCCTTACTTGCTAAAATCATTCTAATTTACACTGACCAATTCAATGAATATGCATATCTGGGTAGATGCCGATGCGTGCCCCAAAGTAATTAAAGAAATCTTGTTTCGTGCTGCAGTCCGTACAAACACTTCACTAACCTTAGTGGCCAATTCCTTTCTTACTCATCCTAACTCACCTTTCATTCGCTTTGTGCAAGTCGTTAAAGGTTTTGACAGTGCAGACCATTATATTACGACCCATTTAAAGCCCTTTGATTTGGTCATTACTGCCGATATCCCCTTAGCAGCGGACGTTATTGCCCAAAAAGGATTGGTGATTAATCCTCGTGGAGAGGAATATACTGAGAACAACATCAAACAACGTTTAAATATAAGAAATATGCATGAACAATTACGGGCAACTGGACAACATTCGGGCGGCCCTGCTGCATTAAGCATCAAGGAAAAGACTGCTTTTGCGAATGCTTTGGATAGGTACTTAGCAAAAAAATAAAATAGCTCCCATCATATCTCAACCTTAAATTTGACAAATAATTGACCGCAACCCAGGTTTTAAATACGCTCAAAGGGAATGGTAGAACTGCATGAAGCTGTTTCGACATACATTATACGAGCAAAGATAATATAAAAGAATATCCAAAAATTTCTTTAATGATCATGGTATTACTCAACAACGATGCCAATGCAATCATAATGAACATCGATCTATTTAAGTACGTACCTTACGAGCAATAAAGTAATTAACTTTAAAACTGTAGATCCAATCTCATTAATAAAATAAATAAAATCTTGTTGCAAATAGAAATGATGGGACTTATACAACCATTTACAATAAGTACTTCGGCTCCTAATTTGTAGCCCTATGCAGTATAGGTTAAACTCATTTTCATTTTCAAAGAAAGGAATAAAATATGCCAGATCGCATTAATGTCGAAAAAATCATCACTCTACATAAAAATTCCATCACTCTATGGAAAGCTTCGGGTATAGTACATCAGTACGAAAAACTCTATCGCTTAGTTGAAGAAAATCATGCTTTTAACTACCAACTCTGGCACGCAGAAGATAGGGCCCGCCGCGATGATCAAGGATATGAGTTTGTATACCAAGCGAAACGCGAAATTGACCGATTCAACCAATTACGTAATAACCGCATGGAAGCAATGGACGCATGGCTTTTCAACGAACTGCAACCTGCAGATTATCATACTTGTCCCGTTCACTCTGAATCACCGGGAATGATTATTGACAGACTTTCTATTTTATCCTTGAAATCTTATCACATGGAACTGCAAACCAAGCGTGAAGACGTTGTGGAAGAGCATCGGAAAAATTGTACTCATAAATTAGCAACCATTAATCAACAATTAGAACAATTGGCTCAGTGTTTCAAGGAACTACTTGAGGAAGTAAAAGCACAAAAACGTACTTTTAGAATCTATCATCAATTTAAAATGTATAATGATCCTAATCTAAACCCTGAATTGTACTGCCGGCAGTAGGGTAATGATTTAGAGTGGTATCGCTCAATGAATGAGGCAGTATTGGGTTTTGTGGAGGTTTTTTAGGCTTAGAAGAAGGAGTAAAGAAGCACCAAAACAATGAATCGTGTCGCGACAGGGAATCAGAGGCTTTACTTTTTCGCTCACGTGATTCCCCTTGAGGCTGGGTTTTTATTTTATCCATCGACTCATCGACAGGAGCAGTTCCTTCCGTTTTAGTAACCTGTCCTTTAGGCGGACGCCCCAATCCCCGTGCCAAAGCTCGAAGTCCAAGAATTAATGAAAATAAAACGCCATTCGCTATCGCCAATGCACCCATTACCGGAGTGTCATGATAATCTCCTTCGGAATCAATTTCCTGACAAGGGGTCATTACAAAATTGGAGAAATTATTTCCTTTGGATAAACCAGAGAAAGTAGAACGGATACACTCCAACCACTCTTGAAAAAAATTCTGCGGCGAAGGATCTGGTTTAAGCCCATCTTTTAATGACGTATTAAAACCCTCCGCAGATAAAATCTTTACATCCTTTTGCTGCTCTATATTTTTCTTCATCTCGAGAATTTGGTCGTAAGGATGTTCTTTGTTGAGCTCCGTTTCTCGTTTCTGCATATGCTGATAATGTGCATGCAAGGTATAGGCTATCATCCCAATCATAAATGCCAGGCCAGAAGCGATAAATACAGCCAATAAAGCGGGGGGGAAGCTGACTGCGGCGATTGAAAATACTGCGGTAACCGTAAATAAGATTTGGGTCAATACGCCGTAGGCATATAAGCCATACTTTATTCCTAACAAACCCGCGGTTAAATAATTGTGCGTTGTTTGATCCTTTAATAATTGACGTTCTTTTTCAAAGTTCTTAATTAACTCACATACTTCTAATTTCAATCTTTGGATTTCAAGTAAATCCTCCGCTTTTTTTTCTTTTTTCTCCTGAAACTCAAGCAATTTGGCATAAGTTAATTCCAACTCTTTGGTTGTGATTGCTAATTTACAGTGAGTTTGAGTCGCTTTGAGGCGTAACTGAAAATCATATTCTTCATAAATTCGTGAAATAACGCAAGAGAGTGTGTAAATCGCACCAATGATTGACATGGCGATAAGAAGATGCGGTGAAAGAACAGAAAGACTTACCACCCCAACATAAAAATATAATCCATCCAGCAAACCACCTGTCCCTAATGCTAAATAAGCGTAAACCCGATCTTCATGAGTCTGATACTCGGTTCGTGATAAATAGTATTCTCGATCTAATGGGGTTAAAGAACTCAACTGTTGGATTTCAATTAAAAGCTCTCCGTTTTTATCCATTTGCCTTTTACGCTTTTCAACCATGCTGCGTATCCAAAATCGGTTAGCTGCAGCAAATACACCTAATACCAGTCCTACAGGGACAACCATATACTTAAGATCCATCCCACTGATCAGACTTATAATTTGTACTGTACTTCGCCAGCCTTTATACGCATTTTTCAAGCCCTTCATTACATCGCGAAAATAGGGCCAAGCGGTCACTATGAATTTTTTTACGGAATCCTTTTCTTCTTTCTCAAAAACACTTGCCAGGAAGGAAAAAGACACTAAAAAAATTGCTTCTGCGGTAATTGCTGCGATTCCCTCAGGAGAAGTGAGTATTTTGTGTATGTAGTCAGCATCAGTCTTACGAATAAATACTTCCATAAAGTATTTAAACATGCTGTAAGAGGAACTTAGAGAATCTACAATGGCATAAGCGTGGTAAATGTAACGATTTTTATCAAGTTTTTGAGCGAGGAGTCTACTTTGCGCGTCGATACGACCGGCGATTGCCAAGAGAAAAACAAGTTCTTCTGATTTTAAAGGTGTATCTTCTTCGCCGTTAAGAGACATTACTTACACACAGAAATGGCCATCGGTTAAGGTTGGGGCGGATTATAGGGATCATTGATCTTGATGTCAATAATCACCTCATCATGGATTAAAAAGATACAGATTTATTGTACACTGATAACAAAGATCACACTCAATTCGTACAAAAAATATTTCATTAAACCCACTTACGGGTTGTGACTTAGGAGGCAAACCTGCTACGATATTGCACTAAATATTAAAACAACTCAGGAAAGAGGATTCAATGAGATCAATACTTGCTCTCTTTATTTTAGCAGCACTAATGACTGGATCGGTTATGGCATCAAATGAAGTACAAATTTATGGTTATGTTGAGAAAGTTTCGTTTCCCGAGAAAGATTTGACCTTATCAGCAAAATTGGATACTGGAGCTAAATCCGCATCATTAAATGCGACCAATATAACTGAAATTACTAAAAATGGCGTACCTTATTTACGTTTTATTGTCCCCACTAAAAGTGGAGAATACGTATTTGAAGCAGAATATAAAGGTCGAGTAAAAATTAAAGTTCGCGATGGTGAACATGGATCAGAAATAATGGAACATGCACCAATCAAACGCCCTGTTGTCCTGCTTAATTTACAACTTGGAGATAAAGTTAGAACAATTAAAGTAAATTTAACCAATCGCAAACGGTTCCTCTATCCTTTGCTTTTAGGAAGAGATGCAATCATTGCTTTTAATGGTGCAGTAAATCCAGCACTCACCTTTACATTAAGAAACCAGAGTTTTAAGAAACAATGAAAAACAACGCGCGTCATGTTTATGGACTTATTTTTACTTTATTGATCCTGGGAACAGGATTTTTTTTGTATCGACATTTTGTACTCGATGTGCCTTTAACTGATACAGAAACAATAAACAGTTGGATGGTTGAATCCAACTTACGTTTTGTTGCGGACCCCAATACACCGATTAAAGCAAGTTTTAATATTCCTTATTTACCGCCGCATTTCGCTATTCTTGATGAATATTTCGTATCAAGAAATTATGGTGTAACAACAAATTTAAATGGAGATAACCGGGAAACAGTTTGGTCTATTAGACGCGCTCATGGCGCACAATCGCTGTATTACCGAGCAATTTTCCGTCAAGCCGAAGGAAATGAATCACCATTAGGAGCACCCCCAGCAGCCAAAACCCAATCTCTTGAAGAAAGCCAAAAATCAGCTGTTGAAACCATTACCAACCAAGTACGACAATCCTCTGCAGATATTAAAACCTTTGCCCAGAGCACGATTAAAGAACTGAATAAAAAAGATGGAAACGCCAAGCTACTGACAGGCAATGATTTTAGTGACGAACTCATTATCAATGCAGCAATTTTAATTTTGAATCAGTCTAAAATCTCTGCCATTCCAGTAAAGGGAATTTATTTGTCCCAAAAAAGTAAAGCAGAGTTAAGTTCATTTTTGGCCGTATACAATGGTAAAAGCTGGATTTATATTAACCCCAAAACCGGTGGAGCAGGCCTACCTAAAGATTTTCTTATTTGGCAATATGGCAATGAGCCTGTATTTAATGTCGTTGGCGGTAAAAAAACTCAATTTAGTTTAACCGTATCCCCCACTCCCATAAATGCCTTAAGTATTGCTAAATCACGAGGCTTGCAATCCGATTCACAACTGTTGCGTTTCTCATTATTGCAATTGCCAGTCAATGCACAGGAAACTTATAAGATTTTATTAACTGTACCTATAGGTGCTTTTATTATCTTAATTCTGCGAAATTTTATCGGAATTAAAACTTTTGGTACTTTTATGCCCGTTTTAATTGCTTTGGCCTTTAGAGAAACCCATGTAATCTGGGGAATTTGCCTCTTTGTCATTATCGTATCTTTTGGTCTATTGGCTCGCTTTTATCTGGATCAATTAAGGTTACTTTTAGTACCACGGCTCGCGGCAATTCTTACCGTCGTGATTTTGCTCATGATTTTTATTAGTGTATTCAGTCTCAATCTTGGATTGGATGCAGGATTATCGGTTGCTTTATTTCCCATGGTCATTTTAACTATGACTATAGAACGCATGTGCATTACCTGGGATGAGCGAGGTGCTTCAGAAGCCATAAAATCAGGTATAGGCAGTCTAGTTGCTGCGGTTATTTCTTATTGGGCAATGAGCTATGAACCTTTACAATATCTAATCTTCGCCTTCCCTGAATTGGTTTTAGTTCTATTGGCTTTAATATTGTGGTTCGGCCAATATCGAGGATATCGATTGTTTGAGTTGAAGCGCTTTAAATCACTTGCGGGACATGTAGAATGATCACCCTGTTTCGTCGTTTAAAAAGTCATGGAATATTAAGTATTAACCAACGTAATACGGATTTTGTATTACGCTACAATCCGCGAAAACTTTTCCCTTTAGTTGATGATAAATTAAAAACAAAAAAGCTGGCTCTAAAGTCTGGTATCGCAGTTCCGCCTTTATACGATATCATTGAAACGGAGCAACAAATTAAAACCATAGAGGATCGTTTAGAGCCTTATAGTGACTTCGTAGTTAAACCTGCACGTGGTTCCGGTGGAGATGGTATTTTAGTTTTTAAAGATAAAGTCTATGGTCGCTATCGACAAATTAATGGAAAACTTACCACAGCCCAGGAGCTTAGTTACCACTTATCTTGTCTGCTTTCAGGAGCATATAGTCTTGGCGGCTCCTCAGATTATGCAATTATAGAGAAACGAGTAGTAGTAGACCCGGTATTTGCCGAAGTAAGCTACGAAGGTATTCCTGATATTCGAATTATTAGTTTATTGGGCTATCCTGCCATGGCCATGGTGAGACTTCCGACTCGTTTGTCGGGTGGAAAAGCAAATTTACATCAAGGAGCAATTGGGGTTGGAGTAGACCTCGCCACCGGGAAAACTCTTGGTGGAGTATATCATAATGACATCATTGATTATCATCCGGACACGCTGAATTCCATTGTAAATATAGAAGTACCCTATTGGAATAAAATACTTGAGATCGCCTCCAGTTGCTATGAGCTAACGGGCCTGGGTTATCTTGGTGTAGATATCGTTCTTGACAAAGAGCAAGGGCCTTTAATGCTCGAATTGAATGCGCGTCCAGGCTTAAATATTCAAATTGCCAACAGGGAAGGTGGATTAAAACGATATCGAGCGATCGAAGTGCGCCATCAAGAATACCCCAATGAGACAATTGCTGAAAAAGTAGCCTTTAGCCGCGAACATTTTTCACGTTTAAAGCACGCTTAAACCCAACCATTCAAAGTTAATTTAGGGTCATCCTGACCCATTAATTAGAGTGGACTACTTGAAGTTTCTTGGTGTCGTTGTACCAAGATTCTCCTCCTTTTCATCCCTTGTTATTCCTGAGCTTTTTTGTTTTTTGTTAGAAGAAGTTCCACCAAATTGGAACGCTGGGCTCCACATCGATTTCCTTTTTCCAGGGATGTTTTCCTCCTCCTCTGAATGCTCTTTTTCCATATGCCAAAAAGGTTCATCCTCATATAAATCTAAATTATGACCAGGTGTAGGAATTCTCTCATCCGCATATAAATCAGAACCTATTGTTAGAGCCCACTCATTTGTTTGATCTTCCTCAAAATATTGAGAGAGAGCCGTCTCACTCTCTTCGAAACCATCTAAATTATAACCAGGAGTTTTGGGTATCACATATTCCATATTGATTCCAACTTCATTCCAAGTAGCTTGGTAATAATATTGGGATTCATTAAAATCAGCTACGACTTGCGACAATGTAGTAGGTGAAGCGCTATAATCATAATCTTCATAAAAGGCAAGAATTTCTTCACCCGGTTGAATTTCACGTGTCGTTATATAAGAATTAGTTTTAAAATCAAATCGTACATTCGCTTCATTTTTATGCTTTGCTCCTTCTATGCAATAGGCTTCTGAAGCTTTTTCTTTGGTATAAAGATACCCCCCCCTACTTGATTGCACTAAATAATTCGTATCAATACCTTGTTGCTTCGCCCACAAGCTCATCTCGCTTTCCCTTTTGGGAACATCTTCCCTTTGCTGACCAACAAGATGACATAGGAGTTTTCGTGCCGGAATTTTCTGTCCACTAAATAAAGAGTAACGATACTCTCCTTTTCTTCGCTCTGTCGGTGCAATAACTAAATGATAAGGTGAGTTTCCTTGCAGCTCCATTTTTTGATTTTTTTGAAAGCGTGCCACATCTTCTGATTGATGCAAATCATAAATTTTAGGATCTAAATTTTTATCTAAATACATTTGCCTTTTAGCTTCTTTTTTTCGCATATCTGCTCTCAGTGTTAATAAACCGAAAAATTTTTTTATTTCTTCTCGTGTACCCAAAGAGCTTGTTGTTAGCTCTTGATCTTGTGCTTTAGCCAGGTCATGTAGGACTTCAATCAAAGTTTGTGGTTGGCGTACGATTTGAGGACGCGCTTTTGTAAAATATTCATCTCCATAAGAAATAGTCAACTCATCAGCAAAAGCAATTTTCCGAGATGCAACATAATAGGCATGGTAATCAAATAAAGTATTTCCATATTCGTCTTGTCGTTGATGACAAATGACTTTTACTTCTAAATTAGGCGTTCTCGCATGGTTCACCCAGCGTGTACTTGTCCCTGCTTCCAACAAATCAATTACTACAGCATATTCATCTTGATCATCTAAATTCAATTTCCAAACAAAGGTGGAATTTCCTTGATATTCTTTGACCAGCCGATCGACCTCAGTATTAATTCCAATACCAAATAAATCAACACCTTTTATTTCCCCAACAATTTCTCCTTTCTCAAATGATTTGCCAGCATATACCGCCAATTGCTTGGGGCCAAGATTAGGAACCGCAGCTATAATTACACTCTTATCATAATCTGTGGATAGATAATTAAAGGTTGGTTGGTGGCAGTTATTCTTCAAATAATTACATAGCCTTAGTTGAGACTCTGTCTCCTCGGGAAAAAAAACCAATTGTTCTGTAAGCATTTCCTCAGCAGCTTGCTCCTGATCTGCTTTATTTAAAAATTTAATGGATCGTGTCATATTGATTCTGCATAATTATATTTGCAGCGAATTTTAATAAAAAAAAATAGTCTGTCCAGCTATTTTCTAAACGAAAAGACTGTTTGCGACTCTATTTGCAAAGTTAAACTATATAATTCCCTTAGTGAAAAAAATCCTAAGGACAGCAAGGTTCTATCAAAAGAAAATTGTTACATAATGTTTTGCCCAAATTGGAGCAATTATTTGAATGAGCATAAGCTTACAGCTTATGCTTAAATGACAAGAGATCTGTTAGCTGAGCAATAGTTTGCAAGTTCTTTTCTTTGCACCATCAAAGGCATTTCTCAACTTAATAAATAATTTTTGTCAGAGTTCTCGGGTGTTTTATCGTGACTATTTTTGAGTACGGCATACAAATCTTGTCGTGCTTTTAGCCAGTCAATAGTCTCATCTCTAATTTGCAACTCCTTTTTTGTTGCAATTTGATTCATTTCTTTTTGTTTCAGATTCCAGAACAATCCGTTAATACGGTATCCTTGGGCAAATCGTTTTTGTGCTGGACTAACACATGCTTCTTTAATTCGATTTAAACTATCTTTTTGCTTTGCTTGGAGCTCCTGTAAAATTTTTTGCTCTTCCCCTAAAATTTTATCTAATTTTACCAATCCCTTTTCTTTCAGCTCTTTATATAATTCTTGTTCAATAGTATCACTGGTTGTCTCTGGGGCCATACGTCCGAGACGAACCGTAAAACTATTTTTTCCGGAAGAAACAAAAAATTTTCTCAAAGCACCAAAGCCCGCTTGAGCAAAAATACGACTGTACATAGAGGCTATCCTTAATAATATAACAATAATAATATAACAATTGACCATTATGTCATTATTATACTCACAAGACAATTCAAGATTAGTCTTTAAAATAATGGTCAATTTGTTTTCAATTAACCCTTGGTATGGTATAACTTTGCCAGGAATAAGATATTGAGGATTTATATGTTTTTAAAAACGCTCTTCCGTCCAAACAAAACCACTTTGCCCATAGCCCCAAAAGAATGGCTTTATGCACAATTTAAAGCGAGTGAATTAGATAAACGTTTTCCTCAATACCTTCTAGACATAACTCAAAAATCCGCAAAAATATTTTATAATCAACATTATTTTGCTCATAATGATACCGATGCTCCTTTTTCTCTTCGTAGAGCATTAACCAAAATACCTGCAATCAATGTTTCCGGGGATAGAGCCGGTGTGTTTCAAAATGGGATCGCATTTCCGCAAGCATCCGATTTTTTTGCACGTATTCCATTAACACATCCCGAACTTTTATCTCCTACTGAACGATTGTCCGCAGCTAAAAAAATTGTTTTTTCCAATAGCTCTGTTTTTGCCTCGGGCGGTTACCCTAGAATAAATCCGAGGAATATAAAGAAAACCCCCTATGATGTAGGTATCTTTTCACTTGCGGGTGCCAGCTTTGAAAATTCATATCTGCATTATTCGTTGTTCATGCTGGATCCGTTAAATGCTAAAATTGATAATACGATGTTTACTCATTTGTTTAAAGATTTACCGACTGATTTTAAAGAGGCACAAACATCCCTTGGAGCCTATGATTCAAACGAATTCCTTACTCGTATTCGAACTGGATTTCCATTTCTTGCACGTTCAACCTCTAACAAATTTCATTCATCCTTTACTAAAAAAAATGCGGTAATTTTTGTATCCGCTGCATATTTCCGGCATCAGCTGGAAGATATTTCGATGCTGCTTACTGCGGTTAATGAGGCAGCTAAAGAGGCAGGAAGACCTGCTTTATTAAAAGCCACTGCAGTGGGGATGGGTTTTTTTGCGAAAGTGAACGGTCAATATGACATACAATATCTTCTTTATCCCTATTATCTTCGAGCATTTCAAAAGTTGCTGCAGGAAAATTCCTATCCTTGGATTGCAAAAATTGAATTCCCTACATTTAGTGAGCAGTTTCAAGAACAATTTACCTCCATTATGGATAAACCAATGGAACAGATTGAAGTATATCAACAATATAGGGACGTCCTGGAATTTACGAAAGAAGAAATTGAAAACTATTTTGTTTGTGCTATTAATCCTTCAGATGCGTTTGCCTATATAGGAAATGAGTGGGGGTTTGGAAGTGTGGAAGCAATGATTGGGCTAAACTCATCTTTGCGTATGGATCAAATACCGCTAGCAAATCCCTTGCTGCTTGACTCTGACCATCATATTCCGGTCAAAATCAGCAGCACGTTTGATGCCGAGCTGGTAGAATTAAAATCCAGAGGCCTACAATTGTAATGCACTTGTTGTTTTTAAAACGCTGTTAATTGCGCTCAGAATTTTTTGATCCTGTAAAAAAAACCGCCCCAACTTTTCTTCAGGCATATCAGCGTATACTGTTTTGCAAAGCTCAACAAATGTTTGCTCCGCATTGTTAATCAACAACCAGGCAAGAACATCTTTTTCAGAAAGTAAATCTCTCATGCACATTGATTTTGGTAAATCAGAATTATAGTAATGCATGACATTAGGTACTAAACCACCACTCATGAATTTTTCTCTGTATTTAGGACACGTAGAAGCAATAAACTGACTGAATGGAATATGTTCCACAATAAGTTCTTCATTTTCATTATCATGCCCTTCACTTTCAATTCCTGTTTTAAATTTTAACATCATGAGTGAAGTTGATTTACCATAAAACTTATGTATCCATGAATCCTGTGCTTGTGATTTATTTTTATCCATAAAAACCATTAAATTTTTTAAAGAGGTACAAGCACCCCATCCAAAAGGATCCTTATTAAATCGTTGATACTCGCACACTGTAGAATGACGAACGTGTAGCAATTGACTTTTAGTAACACGTGGAAGAATTCCACCTTGTTGATGAAAGAAATCAGGAGCTCGTCCATCTACACGAACAAGTAGAGAGGCTTTTTGAAGTTTTATTATTTCATTTCCAACGACTGGGTCGCTCATCTCCAAAAATCTTCTGCCAATATTTGCCCCTTTATCAAAAAATTTAATAGAAGAAAGTTTTGCTAACATAATCCCCTCAAATTACCAAGCCAAAATCTATCTGAGCGATTGTATATAAGAAATATTAAATAAATATTAAGCAGTATGATTAAATAAAAATATTTTCGGGATAAACGCATCTAATTTTAAATGTGGATCAATTCAAGAGAATATGATGGAAATAGAATTTGATATTCGTTAAAGAAAATTACTGCTGTACACCTTGTGCGTGTTGAATAAATAACCGCTTTATAGAGGTAAATCCATTACATAAACTTAAGCCTAAACCACGCAGGACAACAAGGGGCATAAAAGAATTACTGAATAAGCGTTTGAACCCTTCCATCAGCATGATAATTCGCCATACCTCATGTTTACGCTCACGCTGATAAGCGCCTAATGCCTTTCTGGATAAAAGGGTATCTTGAGCTGCATCCAAATACCGAATCCAGGAGTTCACATCAGCCAGGCCAACATTTAAACCCAAGCCCGCTAAAGGATGGATCGTATGTGCTGCATCACCAAGAAGTAACCAACGATCGCCTGCATATTGTTTCACATGCCTCATGTGTAGAGGAAACTGATGACGCGTACTGATAACTTTTATCTGACCAAGCTTTTTAGCAAATGCCTGCGTTAAGGACGCATTAAATTCCTCATCCGAAAGACTCATTAGTTTTTTTGCATACGATGGATCAGTGGACCAAACTATGGAGCATTGATGCACATCCGCAAGCGGTAAAAATGCCAAAGGACCGTTAGCATGAAAGACTTGATATGCCGTTTGTTGATGCGGTTTTTCAACAGATACAGTGGCTACCAATGCATGCTGATCATAAGACCAGCTGTTTAGGGGGACTTTAAGTTTTTGCCGTGCTGGTGAGTTAGCTCCATCGGCGATCATTAACAATTGCCCCTCCCAAGTCTGTTGATTGCTGCATACTTTAACTCCTGATTCTTCACTAAATAGTTCCTCTACACGATTGTCAGGAAATAAATGAATGGAGGGCTGTGCGAAAACTTGTTGCAATAAAGCTTCTTTTAAAATGGACTCTTCAATGATGTTTCCTAGACTCCGTGTTCCAACGTAGCGTGAATCAAAATCAATATGCGCTCCACTTACTGCATCCCAAACATACATACGACTGTAAGGAGAAAGACGTTTCTTATCCAGATTCTGCCAGGCATTTAATTGCTGCAACAGAGTCTGTGAAGCATGATTAATCGCATAAACTCGAGTATCGGATCGTTTATTATCGATTTTTAATGAACCCGCATCAATAACTGCTACAGAGTAACCACGCTGGGCCATAGCCAAAGCAGCGGTTAAACCTACAATGCCGCCGCCAACGATTAATACATTAAATTGCAGACTCATTTCTTTTCCTTTCATAACTGTTCTTGTAGTTTTGGTAAAGCAATTTCACAAACCAAATCAGGAATCACCCCCCCAAATCCTCGTGCATATCGTGCTAAAAGGCTCTTCAAAGCAGGAAAATTGTCGAGAGCAACCAATCCCAATCCAC
The DNA here is from genome assembly GCF_001468035.1 of Legionella tucsonensis. Classification (GTDB taxonomy): domain Bacteria; phylum Pseudomonadota; class Gammaproteobacteria; order Legionellales; family Legionellaceae; genus Legionella; species Legionella tucsonensis. Next base: position 376,988 of record NZ_LNZA01000001.1, on the reverse strand, counting down.
GAGCCACACCTAATCCCGGGAAACGACTGGTAAACAGTTGAATTAAACCATCTGTTAAACGGGTAATAATTTTTTGATCATGCAATCTTAATCGCACATAATGTTGCAACATCTCTGCATTGAGCCCTTGCTCAGCAATGCATTGTGCTAAAGTAGCCACGTCTCTAAGCCCCAGGTTAAATCCTTGTCCTGCTACTGGATGCAATGTATGCGCAGCATTACCTACAAAAACTACTGGCCATTTCATTTGTATTGGCATTAAAACTTGTTGTAAAGGATAAGAAAAACGTTTGCCTACTTTAGCAAAACGACCTAAACGATAACCAAAATTCTGTTGTAATTCCTGTAAGAATGCAGCCTCGGATAAAGACAACAAGTGCCCTGCTTCCTTGGGAGAAACAGCCCAAACCAAAGACATTCTGTTTTCTTGCATGGGTAAAAGTGCCAAAGGTCCATGCGTAGTAAAACGCTCATAAGCACGGTGCTCATGCGGCTTGAGCAAACCCACATTAGCTACAATCGCCTGTTGATCATAAAGCTTAGTCTTTGCAGGTAACGCACAAAAACGACGCACCGCAGATTGCGCACCATCTGCAGCAACAATGAGACGTGCAGCAATATTTATTTCTCCGGAATCCGTAAGAATTGTTGCCGAATGATTCTCATAATCCAAAGAATGCAGACTCGCTGGAGCAATAAGTTGGTCATGAGGTAATAATTGATGCAAAGCCTGATTTATATGTTGCATTTCCGCAACGTAGCCCAAAGGAGCATTCAACTCTCCTTGCAAACGCGATACTCCAAAATGATGTTGATCGGAAACATGGATTGTGTTTATGGCTGTTGCATGATCTTTAAGGAGGTCCCAAACTCCAAGCATGTTTAAAATACGTCGACTTGCAGGTGAGAGTGCTAAGGATCGTGCATCAAAGTCAGATTTTATTTTATCGCTAAACGGCTTGGCTTCTACCAACAAAGTGCTGTAGCCTAATTCTTGTAAAGCAAGCATTAAGGTTGCACCGGTTAAACCACCACCAATAACCAATATATCAATTTCTTTATTAATCACGCATTAATGCCTCAATCTCATGTACATCCACAGGCAATGCTGAAGTTAATACTTCATGACCTGTTTTTGTTACAACTACATCATCCTCAATACGCACACCGATACCCCACCAGCGTTTATCTACTCCTGAAGTATTTGAGCTAATGTATAACCCTGGTTCGACAGTTAAGACCATTCCCGGTTCTAAAGGCCGCCATTCGCCATTAATTTTATAAATACCACAATCATGAACATCGAGTCCCAACCAATGTCCAGAGTTGTGCATGTAGAACGGTTTATAAGCCTCTTGAGCAATTAATTCGTCCGCCTCTCCTTGCAAAATGCCCAACTCATTTAGTCCTTCAGTTAAAATGCGCACCATAATTTGCTGCACTGCATTCCAGGGTAGGCCGGGCTTAATTGCTGTAATTCCTGCTTTTTGTGCTTTGAGTACCAATTCATAGATACTTTTTTGTTCTGGGCTGAATTTACCATTGATTGGAAATGTTCTCGTAATATCAGCAGCATAATTTTCATACTCGCCCCCTGCATCAATCAGCACCAAACTGCCTCGATGTAAGGGTTTACTATTCTCAGTGTAATGCAGTACACAGGCATTTTCACCACAGCCTACAATAGGATCATAGGCCACACTGCGGCAACCACGGCGACTGAGTTCATAAACAAGCTCTGCCTCCAGTTGATACTCATGTTCCAAATGTTTGCACCGACGCATTGCATGTTCATGTGCTTTAACAGAAATACTTGCTGCTCGGCGCATTAAGTCCAACTCAGCATCGCTTTTAAATAAACGCATTTCACCTAATATAGGCTCCAAATCACACAACTGGTCAGGAACTTTAACTCCCCGCCGTACTTGACCTTTAAGGGTCGCTAATGATTGCATGATTGTTTTTTCTATTCCTGGATTTCGGGAAAAAGTGTAATAAATCGCTGATTTTCCATTTAATAATTTGGGTAACTCTTCGATAATACTGTCTATAGGAAAAGCAGCTTGCATACCCAGTTCAGACAATGCCCCATCCTGCCCCAGGCGTTTTCCAGTCCATTGTTCTTCTGCAGGATTACGTGGACGATTAAATAAAATACTCTGTGTATTTGCTCCTGTAATAAGAACCAACAATGCATCAGGCTCATTATATCCAGTTAAATAATAAAAATGGCTATCCTGGCGAAAACGATAATGTGCATCACCATTTCGTAATACTTCGCGAGCAGCAGGAACAATGGCAATACTGTCCTTGGGCAGTTTCTGCGCCAATTTGTTTCTTCTTGCTTGATATTCTTGTTGGGAAATCATAGTAACATCCTTTTTTAATGAGTTATTCCAGTATGACCACCACGTTCTTTCTCATTCATTACTAAATCACTGTGTAAACGAAGTACAGCCATTCGTGCGTATTCGCTGACTTCCATTAACGCGCGCTCATCTTCTTCATCTACATCCAATGTATCACAATCAAGCTCAGCAAATTCAATAAGATGCTGAAATGCATCTTGTGTTTCTTCTTCATGAAATTGGTTTGCGCTAATACCAGACAAAGTCAATGCCTGGGTAAAACCTTCACACCATTCGCTAAAAGCTTGCGCTCGTACCAGTAAGGATTCCTCATCATCAGGCAGCATCATTTCAAATTCAAAATCCATAGTATTAATTTGTTGCTGGCTTATAGAAAAAACAGAAAACATAGCTAAAACTGCATTACGGCTGGCTTCATCTTTTTTATTATTCAATAAAGCGCGTAAGTATGCCTCGCCGTGACTGTCAGCACCGGCACATAGGTAACCACACATCATTCCATGCAATAAACTGGTAGATATGTGCAACATCAAAACATCAATCGTTGCAGAAAATTCATCATAATCGGGCAAATGCAAATGTTCTCTTTCTTCAGACATATTCAACTCATTTATAGAAAATAACTCATGATAACCGATTTAATGCAAGCGTTCACCCTACTAATTGCTGCTTGCGAGCAAAATTGTTACTATTCATACATGCCCTCTATGGAATTGCAAAGGTCTTATATCATGACGCAGATGAAATCGTGTACTGTTAAACTACTCAATAAAACTTATGAAATTAAATGCCCAGAAGGCGAAGAACCTAATTTACTGCTTGCAGTGCAGAAATTAAATAACCAAATAATGATTAATAAAAAGAAATCAAAGCAGCTGGACGATTTCCAAACTTTGTTACTTGCTGCACTTGATATCAGTCATGAATTAATATTATGCAAAAATAAACAAGCGCATCAGCAACATCAGGTGACACAATTTATTAACTCACTAGAAAACAAAATCAACAAAATGGTAGGTGGTAGCGAGATGGTGGACCGTATTCCAGACTTAGATTAATTTTACTGTAGATTGCAAAAAATGCTTCTCCCGTTTTCTAAAGCGGAAAGATACTCTCTCTGAATAAGAGGAAACCAATTTTGATTAAAAGGACTTAAAATGAGACGCCAATGGTATGTAGGGTTTGGGGTAGCTTTATTAATTTTGCTTGCCCTATTCGTTATGTTTCATAGCATTAAATGGTTTGTCGCTTTTCTTATTCCCCTTATCATAATCTGGATCTACGATCTGATTCAGAAAGAACATACCATTTTACGTAACTTCCCAGTCTTAGGTCATGTACGCTATCTCCTAGAATTTCTTCGCCCAGAAATTCAACAATATTTTATTGCCACTGATGAAAGCGAACTCCCATTTAATCGTGAAACACGTTCGCTCATTTACGAGCGTGCAAAAAATACACGTGATACAGTTCCATTTGGTACGGAACGCGATATTTTAAGTGTTGGTTACACTTGGGCTCTTCACTCTTTAGCTCCGAAACATCATTCAGAAGTTGAATCAAGAATCATGGTAGGAGGACCCGATTGCCTGCAGCCGTACTACGCCTCTCGATTGAATATTTCCAGCATGAGCTTTGGTGCACTATCTGGTAAAGCAATTATGGCCATGAATAAGGGAGCGCTCATTGGCGGTTTTTACCAAGCTACTGGTGAAGGAGGATTAAGCTCCTATCATTTGCAAGGTGGCGATCTGGTATTTCAATTTGGAACGGCCTATTTTGGTTGCCGCGATGCACAAGGAAATTTTGACGAGAACGAATTTGCTGCTGAAGCCAATCGTAAAGAAGTAAAAATGATAGAGATTAAGTTATCTCAAGGAGCCAAACCTTCCCATGGAGGCATATTACCTGCAGCCAAATTAACCGAAGAAATAGCTAAGGTAAGAAAAGTATCTATGGGCCATGATGTAGTTTCACCGATGGCTCATTCTGCTTTTACTACCCCCATAGGGTTGCTGCATTTTGTGAAAAAATTACGTGACTTATCGCATGGAAAACCCATAGGGTTTAAATTATGTTTAGGGCGTAGAGACGAATTTCTCGCCATTTGTAAGGCGATGTTGAAAACCAACATCTTACCTGATTTTATCACCGTAGATGGCGCAGAAGGCGGAACAGGTGCTGCGCCAGAAGAATACGTAAACTTTATCGGAACCCCTTTAGAGGCAGGTTTAGTCTTTGTACATAATGCGTTAGTAGGGATTAATGTACGGGATAAAATACGTATTATTTGCAGTGGTAAAGTTGCAAATGGATTTGATTTACTTACCAATCTCGCCTTAGGTGCCGATATGTGCAATGCAGCAAGAGCAATGATGATGGCTGCTGGTTGTCTGCAAACCAAACAATGCAATGCAAATACCTGCCCTACTGGAGTAGCAACGCAAAATAAACGATTACAATATGGCCTGGTTGTAGATCAGAAAAAACATCAAGTAGCCAATTTTCATAAAAACACCATGAAAAGCTTTTTAGAAATGGTGGGCTCACTTGGTTTAGATAACCCCAGCGATTTGAAACCCAATCACATCATGAGACGAGTAACCGTGCAAGAAGTTAAATCCTTTAATGAAATTTATGAGTATCTTACACCGGGTCAATTATTAAGCTCTGATATTCCTAAGAGTTATAAAGTACATTGGGAAATAGCTGATCCTGAAAAATTTTAAGATAATGATAGAATTGGCGTTACTAAAATTTTTAAGTGGTGAACGATTTTAGTAGAGACTTTAAATTACATATTACTAAGGGAAGAATAATGCCTAGATTTTTTGATAATCCCAGACAATATATTAATCTGGAAAATGCTTGCATCATTTACAATGGTCTTACAAGTCTGGCAGTATTGTATGACTTGTGGAATAACCCAAATGCTAATCCTTCTGAGTATGCTATTGATATTTCTATTCATGCGCTTACCGCCATCATTTTAATGTGTAAGCAAGTACCTGAAATGGTTAAGGGCGTTATGATCGCATTAAATACTTATAGAGGACTTGATGCTTTATTTAAAGCCATCACACCTCTTCCGTCTACAATTCCTGGAGTTGCAAATGGCATAGATGTTCTTAACCATTGGTTTAATCTAAAAGAGCTTACAAAAGAAGAATCAGAAGAAGAAAACCGACAAGAAGCCCGACACACAATGTAATGAGAAATGATTCTTATGAATCTACTTCAACTGTAAAAATAGCTGTGACACAGCTATTTTTACAATCGAAATAATCCTCGATGTTATTTTTTAACAAAAAATATTATTAGAAACATCAAAAAACTATTTTAGCCTGATATAGCCCGATGTCATTCTTGACTTTAATCGAGATGGCCCCATAGTATCTTACCTAGATTTTAGAACCCAGGCTATGTATTATCCATACATATGATCCTTCCACTTAATATTGCATCCCAAGCTTGGTTTTTGTTCGGGGCTTACTGGTTTTCCAGCGAGAATATTATCCAGAGCGTTTTGTAAGTGAGCGCCGGTCACTGGTTTGTTGTTCCCAGGCGTTGATTCATCCAAGCAGCCACGATAGACACAAAGCAAATCTTTATCAAAAATATAAAAATCGGGCGTGCATGCTGCTTGATATGCTATGGCAACCTCTTGAGACTCGTCGTATAAATAAGGAAATGGATAATTAAATAGCTCTGCTTCAAACCGCATTTTTTCTGGACCATCCGCAGGATATTTTTCTGCATCATTGGAACTGATTGCCACAAATTGAATTCCTTTTTTCTGATAAATTGCAGCCAAGTCTACTATTTTTGTTTGTATATGTTTCACATAGGGGCAATGATTGCATAAAAACATAATCACCGTTGCAATGGGTGATTTAATATGAGCAAGAGAAACCCATTGATCGTTCCGAGTATCCACTAAAGTAAAATCAGGTGCCTTGCTCCCCAATGGAAGCATATTTGACGCAGTTGCTGCCATCATAACCTCTTATGTTGGTTGTTCTAATAAAATACAGGAGTAGAATTTTTGACATAATTACAACATGGTAAACGATAAATTCTTGGGAATCAAACGGCCATTCTAATATATTAAAATAGATAAGTCAGGTCAAAAAACGATTACTAGGCAGCCCTATAGTTAAGAAAGATGTTCGTTTCAACTTGTACTATTTCATGGAATATCTTTCCCAAAACATCAACTTACACATAGAGTGAACAATTCTCTTTATTGATTAAAATCAGCACTATTCTTGACTTCGATCAAGATGGCTATGTTATAATCAAACTACCCGATAGCAAGAGATTTTAGAACCAATGCTAACAGCATGGGAAGCATCCTGAAATCGGCGTTGTGCAAGCCTACCTTGAGTAGGAAGCCTGAACCGATTCATCCGCTACCCACTTGAACCTCAGGGTTCATAATCCATGTCTGTCGGGCTATCTTTTTATTAATTGCTCTTTTAATAAAAGATATTCATCTCGAACCTTGGCTGCTGCTTCGAACTCCATATTTTTTGCATGCAAATACATTTGTTTTTCCAAGGTGTTAATGTGTTTCACTAATTCCTGCGTTGACCAATGCATGTATTCCGGACTTGGTTCGGCAACTGCAGCATTACGCTTTCCTTGATAAGCACCTTCCATGATATCGGTTATGGACTTATTAATCCCTTTAGGTGTGATTCCATGTGCTTCGTTAAATGCTTTTTGCTTCTCACGTCTTCGATCAGTCTCATCCAAGGCTCTTTGCATGGAACCAGTCATCTTATCGGCATAAAGAATCGCACGTCCTTTCATGTTACGTGCCGCACGCCCTATGGTTTGGATCAAAGAACGATCGGAGCGTAAAAAACCCTCCTTATCTGCATCAAGAATAGCAACTAAAGCGACTTCTGGCATATCCAAACCTTCGCGTAACAAATTGATCCCCACCAAAACATCAAATACCCCCAGGCGCAAGTCACGAATAATTTCAACCCGCTCAACCGTATCGATATCCGAATGCAAATACCGTACTTTAATGCCATGTTCATTCAAATAGTCGGTTAAATCTTCTGCCATTCGTTTCGTTAAAGTGGTTACTAAAACCCGTCCATTTTGTTGGATCACGTAACGAATTTCCGACATTAAATCGTCAACCTGGGTGCGTACAGGACGAATTTCTACTTCAGGATCTACAAGACCTGTGGGACGTACTACCTGTTCTGCTACATTATCAGAATGCTCTTGCTCATAAGAACCTGGGGTTGCTGAAATGTAAATCGTTTGAGGGGAGCGCCCTTCAAACTCTTCAAACCGCAACGGTCGGTTATCCAGTGCCGAAGGAAGTCTAAAACCGTACTGAACCAATGTTTCCTTACGTGATCGGTCCCCTCGGTACATCCCACCAATTTGTGGGACAGTGACATGGGACTCATCAATAATCAGCAATGCTTCATCTGGCAAATAATCAAATAAAGTTGGGGGCGGCTCACCCGCCTCACGCGCCGATAAATAACGGGAATAGTTTTCAATACCGGAGCAATAACCCAACTCCAGCATCATTTCCATATCAAAAACAGTGCGCTGCTCTAGACGTTGTGCCTCGACTAATTTATTTTGCTCCTTAAACTCAGCCAGGCGCTCTTGCAACTCTTCTTTAACCCAATCCACGGTTTGCAAAATACGATCACGTGGCGTCACGTAATGAGTTTTAGGGAAAATAGTAATCCGCGGCACACGTCGCAGAATTTCCCCAGTAAGCGGGTCAAACTGAGCGATGCTTTCCACCTCGTCATCAAATAATTCAATGCGTATTGCATCTCGTTCCGAGTCAGCAGGAAAAACATCAATAATATCTCCATGCACTCGAAACTGACCACGCTCTAGGGATAAGTTACTTCGAGTGTACTGCATTTCAGCAAGTCGTCTTAAAATTTTACGCTGATCCGATTGTTCTCCACGGGAAAGATGTAATACCATACGTAAGTAGGAATCAGGATCACCCAAACCATAAATTGCAGAAACTGTTGCGACAATAATCGCATCTTTACGTTCAATTAAGGCTTTGGTTGCAGACAAACGCATCTGTTCTATGTGCTCATTAATGGATGAGTCTTTTTCAATAAAGGTATCCGACGCAGGCACATAAGCTTCTGGCTGATAATAATCGTAGTAGGAAACGAAGTATTCCACCGCATTATCGGGGAAATATGTTTTAAATTCGCCATAAAGTTGTGCAGCAAGCGTTTTGTTAGGAGCCATAATCAAAGCAGGACGGCGCATGGCCTGAATGACATGTGCTATAGTAAAGGTCTTGCCCGAACCCGTAACCCCTAAAAGGGTTTGTTTGGATAAACCTGATTTCAAGCCGTCAACTAATGAGGCTATGGCGGTCGGCTGGTCGCCAGCGGGCTTATAATCGGCATATATTTTAAATAAATCTTTCATATCTTATTAGTATATCTCACAGGAGCAACAAATGGATATCGCATTAGCAAAACGCGTGCAAAAAGTTAAGCCTTCACCTACTTTGGCTGTAGCAGCAAAAGCTACCCAAATGCGTGCTCAAGGGCATGATGTTATTAATCTAGGTACCGGTGAACCCGATTTTGACACACCCGACTACATTAAAGAAGCTGCTATCGCGGCCATTAATCAAGGTCACACCAAGTATACAGCTGTTGATGGCATACCTGAGCTTAAAGAAGCCGTTAAAAATAAGTTCAAGAAAGATAATGATCTTGATTATCAGCTCAATCAAATTTTAGTTTCGGTTGGTGGTAAGCAAAGTTGTTACAATCTCTGCCAAGCCCTACTTAATCCAGGTGATGAAGTGATTATTCCTGCGCCATACTGGGTTTCTTACCCCGACATGGTCTTATTGGCTGAAGCAACACCTGTTATCATCGCTACAACTCCAGCACAACGTTATAAAATCAATGCACAACAACTCGAAGAAGCCATCACCCCCAAAACACGATTGATCTTTTTAAATAGTCCATCCAATCCATCGGGGGTAGCTTACACCTTAGATGAATTAAAAGCTCTCGCTGAGGTCTTAAAAAAACATCCACAGATTATTATTGCTACTGATGATATGTACGAACATATTCTTTGGAGTCAACCTTTTGCTAACATTCTTTACGCATGTCCTGAGTTATATGATCGCACAATTGTATTAAATGGCGTATCCAAAGCTTATGCCATGACTGGTTGGCGCATCGGTTATGCGGCAGGTCCTACTCCATTAATCAATGCGATGAAAACCATCCAGTCTCAATCGACTTCAAATCCTTGTTCTATCGCACAAAGAGCAGCTGTAGCTGCACTAACAGGCAGCAATGAGAGTGTTTTAGAAATGGTAAAAGCCTTTCGCAAAAGACACGACTTCGTTGCCTCCAGACTGCAAGAAATCCCTGGCGTAGAAGTTATTCCAGCTGATGGTACTTTTTATATTTTCCCAAGTGTACAAGCAATCATAGAACAACGCGACTATGCCAATGACCTTGAATTTTCTGAAAAACTCTTAGTTGAAGAAGGGGTTGCCTTAGTACCTGGCTCCGCATTTGGCAATGAAGGCTGCATCCGTTTATCCTTTGCGACCAGCATGGAAACGTTACAAGATGCCCTAAACCGTCTGCAACGTTTTTGCAGTTAAAAGAACAAAGACACCTTGTCTCCTAAAGAGAGAAGGTGTCCATTAGGAACCGATGCAGCGATAGGACATCCTAAATAAACTCGATTTTAAAAATTTATTATTAAATCTACTTGACCCTCAATCAGAATCGTTTTAAGATTCCGACCCTATTCCCCGGTAGCTCAGTCGGTAGAGCGGATGACTGTTAATCATTAGGTCACAAGTTCGAGTCTTGTCCGGGGAGCCATATCTAGTCTGGGTTGTGGCGAAATTCAAATCTCTTATAAAAATTCTCGGGTACACTTTGGGGTACATATCTATTTGAGTCGATAGCTTGTATGTTAGATTTTTATTTTAAAGCTCCTTCAATTGTTTCCAACTCTCCTAGTATAGACTGGACAGCCATTGCAGCTATAATAGCTGCTTTTGCGGTAGTAACCACGTGGTGGTTGTTCTTTCATGACAAGCGAAAACAGCGATCTTTATTTTACTTAAATCAAATCAAGGCCTACTACACTCAAGCCACTTCTCTTTTAAGTCCGAATGACAATAGTAATGTAAACTGGCACCAAGCGATCGAAATCTTAAAAATGGCGGACAGTTTGGTTGGTCAGCTTAAAGATAAAGCTCATCAAAGCATTTGTGTAATGGACATGATGAATACAGGGTTTCAGATTATTAATGTTATAAAAGATATCGATGATTTTCGATTTTTCTATGGTGTTCCTGATTACAAAACGAAAGATAGCGCTTTATTGTTTCAGCATGCCAACCCCCAATTCTTTGAAACACCTACACTCAGAATTGCACCAACAGCCTTATCTTGCTTATGCGCTTTTATTGATAAGGTAAATAGTATTTTTCATGAGTCAGAGCTCAATGTTTCTTACCACCGTATTTTCAAAAGAAGTTATTTCAATGTTTCTATAAAAAATCCTACCATTTCAGGATTTACTGAAATCACCATGAAAGTTGTTATGGAATACATAAAAGACTCTAAAAAACATAAGACAGCGAGAACACAACGCCACCTTACAGAAAAGATAGACATATAAGTACAATTCATCACTTCATTTATTTTTTGTTGAAATATTCCCAATACCAAGCCAATCACCCCAGGATACCCCAACCATCATCCTTATTATATGCATCAGGACTTGATGGGATATTTTCAGATCCTTGAATGCTTTTATTATATGCATTCCACTCTGCTCGGATTTTAGGGTGAAGAATTATCTTTTTGTTACAAAAATCATTTGCCCTGTTTTGAGTTTAGTGTTGGTCGAGCGGCTCACTCAATGTTGAAACCCGGCAATGCCGTATGCTCGAAATGGGGGGCAAATCAACCGTTATAAGGCAAACGGTCTCACCTATTTACAGCTATTTTATAATTGGTTATCTCCTATATTTTTTAAATTGATCAAACAATTATTAAAAATTGCACCTTTACAGCCCCTACTAAACGTCCAGCCACAAGTTAAGGGTTAAAGTGGCTTTGCATAAGACGTCAATGACGTTTCACCTATACGGCTCATCAGTTATGCTATTTCAAAATAGCAAATAGATAGGCGCTAAACAAGTTCAAGATAACAATTTTGTCCTGACGCCAGACGGGCGTCAGGACAAAATCTCTGAATACCTTGATTTTATTGAGTCTAATCTGGGTGATTTTCCTGCGTCACTGCACAGAATTTGCAGTGACGCATAGGATTAACAATCTATACTTAAAGAAATGAATAAACAAATTTCATGGAAGATTTATTAATATGAGAAAATATTTACTGGATAACATTTATCTACATTCTGATTCAAGAGATCCTCTCACGATAAATATAGACAAATATTATATTCATACTCAACCTGTATTCTCTATGAATAAAAGCAATTATAAGAGGCATAATAAAACAGCATCTATTGAATTTGAGGGATCACAGGAAGACTCAGTACTTTATTATGGGGGGTGTTATGGCACTAAATATAAAACAAAAAAAAGAAAGTTAATAGAAGATATTCTCATAATTGGCTCTATTCTTACAGGCTGGAATTGGGGACTAACTTCAAGAAGAAAATATAACTATTATCCATTGCTACCAATCTCACATTTATCCCAACTCCATATTTCTGAAACAAGTGAAGTAGAATCCCATTTTAAAAGCGCACTCAAGAAGCTTCTCGATAAAAATTGGCAAACTCAATATGAAAATGGCTTTCACCTCCGAATGTTATTTAACCAAGCAAATATAAACCATATGGAATCAAGATTTCTTTCTAATATGATTATTTGGGAATGGCTATATCCGCATGAAAAAAATCCTAATGGGGCGACTCCGAAGGATGAATCTCAGAATTTAAAAGAAATAATTAATTATATTTTAAAAAAAAATTGGCCAGCACAATATAAAAGTCAAAATAAGAATGACATTTTTCATGCATTACGTAACCAGTTAGCCCACTCAGGTAAATTACCAATAAATCGGCCGCATAGCTATGTTGATGACTGGATGAAACAAATACCATGGGATGATCCCAATAGAAGTGATTTACGAAGCTACTTAAATTTTTTCAATATACTCACACAAGTGATTGTGCTTAAAACTCTCGATATTAATGCTGATTATTTAATTCAGTCTCAACTTGATAACTACTTATCAAAAGGCTCGCTTGATTAAAATGAAAATCCTATAAGCAAAAAATCACTGCCCAATCATCAGACTGTTCTTTAAAAATAGTGTCCTTGATAGATAGCATTATCAAACTCGAAAATGTCTTTCCAATACTCACTAGCCAACCAATTGGCAGGAAATATACAGGTTGGCTATTTATTCTTATCAATTAAATCAACAATGATAAAAACCTTGATATAACATAATGGAAACGGATATCTAACTAAAGCGTCAACTAAAAAATCATTTACCCTGTTTTGATTTTAATGTTGGGTTAATAATCATGTAAATAATGTCCAATCCCGAGCAGCGTGATCGGACAAATGAGCTACAAATCATGATTTTACTGGTTAAGATTGGATTGTTAATTCTGCGTCACTGCTGGAAAATTGCAGTGACGCAGAAAATAATAATAGACGATAAAGAAATTATTCTTCTCTCTCAAAGTGCAGAGTCTTACTAGTTATCGAGCTTCCCCAATCTCTGAAATTAAGTATGATCTAGACGGCAGTCCTCTTGAATACCTATCTGTTGATTTTCCAAGTCACGTATAACTGATAATGATTACTCAAGCACATATGGATCTGCTTGCCAACATTTTTTGGCCAACCAGTTGGCCGGATACTTCCATTTAGGCACCCATGCACCTATCATTATCAAAAGATTATAACTTTCAATTTGCTCATGTAGTCCCGTCATCATCTTTTCAAATAACTTATCATCAGGATAAAGCTCTCTAAATTGATAAAAAGCTGCTTCCCTATCAACAGGATGTGGATAACTTTTCCAAAATTTTTCAAATTTGCTACACACATATATATAATTATTATCTTCTGACTTCTGAGGTGGGTCGGGCTCAGGGTTATTGCCTATGTTGGGTTTTTGTCTTAATGTACATGACTCCCCTGATTCTACAGCATCTTTCTGTGTCTGGTTTGTGTCGGGATTATGGTTCGGCTTCGATACGGCCTTATTTGAAACAGGGTTATCCAATTCAGCGTAAATACACTTCACTATCAAATGCCTTTCAGTGGACTGAATCTCAATAAGTCCAGCACGCTCTAATGATTTAACAGCCCGTTTCATTTGCTGAAGGCTCGGACTGCCTGTTTTTACCCCAGCTATTGGCCCAACATAGAGTGTTTCACGCAATGATTGATAACTGATCCTGCGCTTGATACCTACGATGCAACTTTGCCTGTCCATGTATGGGCGAATTCCCATCAAGTAAACTAATCTTTGTATATAAGGCAATTCAAGTAACGCTGCTAATTCATGAGCATTGGCAAATAAAAAATTCATGCCTATTATCATCCATTTTAAGCGAATTAATAGTTTTTATGGTTTCATTGTAGTAAGGAAATTGCATCGATCAATAGCTTTTCAAATACTGATATTAATTGATATTAAATGATATTGATATTTTTTGTGTACGTTATTTTTAAATAAATCGTACGCAAAGTGGTTTGTGTATGATAGAGCATACACAAACGAACTTGTGTACAGTAAAAATAAAAAAATCGTACGCAACTTGGTTTGTGTACGATAGGCCGTCAAAAAATCTTTTTCCCTTCGGCTATGTTCAGTAAAGAAGGAAATGCATAAATGGCAGGATTTCTACCTTGTGAAGGCTTGATTTGTTTAATCAATTGATGCGAGTCAAGCAACTTTAATAAAGTGTTTGCTGTACCTCGATTTTCAATGCCAGAGTTTTTTGCAACATCGCTTGCATTAATGATCGGTTTTGCAAAAAAAGTATCGAGTATTGCTATAGCATATTGCGAATTTGTAGCAGTACTAAACTCCGCTTTCATTCGATCGTATAATGCATGAATGCTTTTAGCCTTTTTAATATTCTGTTCTGATTGTTCATAGATCGCTGCCAAGAAGAATTGAATCCAACTGAGCCAGTCCCCTTGCTCGGTAACAGCAAGCAACTTATCCCTATAAAGACTATCATTTGCTTCTAAATACTCACTTAAATAAAACATGGGTCTTTGCAAAACACCTTTTTGATAGAGAAAAAGAGGAATTAACATTCGTCCCAAGCGACCATTACCATCAAGAAATGGGTGAATGATCTCAAATTGAGCATGAATAATAGCTAGCTGCACTAAGGGATCTTGATAGTCTGAGCGAACAAACTGCTCCAAGTTATCCAAAGCTTCTTTCATGATAGTAATTTCTGGCGGGATATAGCGTGCTTGTTCTATTGGTGTGCCTTTTTTTCCGATCCAGTTTTGCTCTTTCCTAAAAGCTCCAGGGGTTTTATCTCCACCGCGGACGTCTTCCATCAATACCTCATGGAGCTGCCTGATGAGTTGTAGGGAGATAGGTCTTTGAAGAATATATTCTTCAGCAAGGAGCAAAGCATGGCGATAGTTTCTGATTTCTTTGATATCCCCCATTTTGGCATCATCAAATTTTTCACCGGCTTCTTCCTGGAGCACTTCGACTAAAGAGGCTTGTGTACCTTCTATTTTCGATGATAAAACTGCTTCACGGTTGGTTATGGGAGATAGTAATACAGCAGCGTTGATCATTCCTGCAAGCGTTCCATCATAACGAGCAATTGATAAGGACGCTTTACTGGAATAGGCATTTATACTCTCCCAATCCAAATTGCCTATGGGTAAAGTATCGGGAATGTGAGGTCTTTTGTTCATGCGTTAGCCTGCTTATTGTTTTTGAAATAGATTATATTGTCATTGACAAGGTTTTCTAGACATTCAGCCCATTTATTTAAAGCGTCTTTGCGTTGAGGCAGCATTTCATTTCGATTATAAGTTGCCATAATTCTTGGCATTTTGTGCCCTAGACATTTCTCAATAACAACTGGGTCGATTTGTAACGTTTCACCAAGCTGGGTAGCAAAAGTACGACGTAAATCGTGGGCAGTCCAATCTGGTATACCAACCTTTTCTTGAATTCGTTTTATCGCTCTTGGAAGAGCATTCTCCGTTATAGGATGCAATCCATCGACGCCAATGAGTACGTAATCGGAATGGCTTAAAGGCTTGAGTTGCAAAAAAAGTGATTTGGCTAACTGGCTCAGGTGGACTTTATGAATGATGCTGCCTTTGGAATGCAAAGCGGGGATCGTCCATAAAGAGGCCTCAAAATCAATTTCATGCCAACTGGCGAGGCGCAACTCAACTGTTCTCACACCTGTGAGCAGCAAGAGCTTAATGGACGTCCTGGTCCCCCTTGATTTTGATCCCCCTTCGGGGCTCAAAATCTACGCCCCCCAATGACTGACGCCTTTTCGTATGGCCTTATATTTTTCCTGCGGAAAATCATCCGGCCCTCAAGTCGCTCTCTAATAGATAAACCAGTACCTAGATTCCCATGAATCCCTTTACTCCCCACATTCATTGAACTACCTCGAGGCCCCAATGGGATAAACTAACCCCTTTTTTCCAAAATTCAGTCTAACTCCAGGGATTAATGTAACTCTTTTCTGAAATCGCAGTGCCATTAATCTTTCTCCGAATGATTATTCTTAATGTTTTGAATCGCATCACTAAATGAGGCTGCCAGTATTCCGGTTGGCATAGCAATTAATCCAATGCCTACAACCGCAGTAATTGCACCAAAAAACCTACCTATAGCAGTAATAGGATAAACATCCCCATATCCAACCGTTGTTAATGTAGCAACAGACCACCACATGGCTCTGGGTATGCTTCCAAAATAATCTGGCTGTATGTCACCTTCAACGATATACAATATCGAAGAAGATAAAATAAGTGCGAAAACACCTATTCCAAAACTAATAATTAACTCAAAACGTCTCAGATAAATAGCCTGACCAATATTCTGCATTGCCACTGAGTAACGCCCCAATTTAGCAATCCTTAAAACCCTTAGAAGCCGTGCTAATCTCAAAATAAAACCTTCTGTACCCAACGTTGTAAGTAAAATTAAAAGTACAGTCAAAAGATCTAAAATTGCGGCAGGTGTAAGCATATAGCGAATGCGACTTATACAGCTGGGGCTCTCTACGCAAACCCATACACGAGCAATATACTCAATCGCAAAAATAATAGTAACAATCCATTCAGTTATGAAAAACATCCACTCATGATTGTGATAAATTGAACGTTCTGTTTCTATAATTGCTAAAAACAGAGAGCAAAGAATAACAACAACAATTATCTTATTGGTAAAAGATAAGCCTGGTGTTTGCTTTAAACTTGGATCTAATTCTTGGGCCAAGCGATGTCTCAGTGACATATTATTTCCCTGAAATGATTCTTCTTTTTTTAATAAGTATAGACTCACTAAATTTACATCTTACTGATTTATCGACAAAAAACCATGTTTAGATTTCATAGATAACAGTGGAATAGTACTCATATAATTTTAACAATCACAAGAGGGGGAAATTGTTCCGTCACAACAATATGAACGTCCATCCTGACATCCGCACACTCCCTGATGATGAGAACAGCAACCACTCTTTTGAACTGCGGTGTTAATTTTACTAAGTACATTGATTTTTGAACTATAGATCTTCTGCTGCTCAAAAAAGAAAAGATTTATGTCTCTTTTATTACCACAAATATTTTGTTGATCCAAAAGAGTTCCTGCAATTGAACATGATGAAATTGATAAAATTGAAACCAATAAAAAACTATATTGATTCAGAGCGCATGCAACAGAATAGGTTCAATCTAGTAGTCTAGCCGGATTGCCGATAGGAGGCAGAGGAGTAAAGCATATCTTTTAACTCCTTTTCCTTCTTAATTCCAAACAAACTAGCCTTTTCAATAAAGATACTTTAATGGATTTTGCAATAGAAAAAGACAAGTTAGAAGAAAATGAGTTGTTCAAACGCCATTCACAGTCTTAAGACCTTAATGAATATATCTTAGGTAAACGATCATTTGTGGAATACTCTAAATTCTTTGCGCACAGCCCAAGCCTTTTAAGAACCACTGTTTTTCATCCAGTAAGTATTCCCACACCCCCACATTAGATGAATTTATGCCCAATTTGATTTATGTTTTTCAAAATAATGAAAAAAATAACCTATACTAGAGTTATTATTTATATAATTACATTATATCTATGATTGATTTAAATAAACTGGAGGGATTATATAAAGTTATTCATTTCTTAATAGCCTCCGATGCAGCCAGCTCATTTTGGAAAGGTATTATTCCCAGTACTCTAGAACTTCCTAAAAATATTTCCTCTATGAAGCAACTTTTCGAGGAGCTTAAGAAAAACCCCTTTGGTAACGACTTATCAAGTAAAATACGCGTGTTAGTTGAATTAGGAAAAAGAGCAGAGGATGCATTAAATAGCGACCCAGATTTTTTAACAAATGCTAAAGAAAAATTAAGTACTTTTAAAATATTCAAAAGTCTTTCTAGAGATCCTATTACAACTCATTTTTATGAAACGCTCGCTCAATTAAAAAATTTAGCTGACCTTTCCGATCATGAGAAAAATATCTTGATCAATGAGGTTCAAAATAAATTATTAAACTTAATTAAAGAAAGAAATAGTGTTCTTTTCAAACCTCCAAGCTTAGTGGCTGACTTATTACACACGGAGCGACAAGAACAACTTTTAAAATCACAATTACAGCTTAAAGTTTCTGAAAATAGAACAATAGCGTATATTTTTAGTAATGAACCTCCATCGCAAGTGTTTCAACAAGGATTCAAAGCGGGTGGATTCGATCGAGCACTCTTTGAAGGTACATTGAGTACTACTGTTGGAGGCAAGTCAAGTATGTATATCCTCGCACATAATCAATTAGATTTAAAAAAAGCACAGCAATATCAATATGCTTATGTGGTTGATGTTTTCTCCCCAGCAATAATAAATATGAATAATTTTCCGAACAACCCAACTCCGGAGCAGAGTTTGGTACCGCGCGCGATTGAATCTGGTGAAATCGTAGGTAGTTTCCAATTAACTGCTGAGGAACAACCACACATTAAAAATGTGGTAAGAAACAACGAATATAAAAAAACAGTGAATCCTGGTAAACAGCTACTATTTCGAGCAGATAGTCGCCATCACTCAGGTGATCCATCTAAAGATGCTGCACTGCATGTTTTCCAAGAGGGCCCAATACAATCAGAACAAAGCAAAGTATCAGCCCAAAAGAAAAATGAAGATTTATTTCACTCTGGGATGAAGCCATGGGTTAATCATTCTGATAGTTACAAAGAATATATTGATCATCGAAAGCCAACCATTTTTATTTCTGCTACAGATGATCTTGAACGAGCACTTAAATTTCCTGAGGAAGTAGCAGCAAAGGAAAAGCGTTATATTTATGTAATGTATAAACCAGAACGAGCCATTCAATCATTAAGTGTATATAAAGAGAGTCAACATGCATTAACTGATAGTGAATATTTAGTGCCCGGTGGTGTACCAGGAGAACATATTATCGGCATGTATACTTATGAAAATGGTAAATACACTTCTTTTGATTATAATGCAAACTCAACGATAAATATTGGTAATGATCTTAAGTCTTTTTTGGAGGAGTATGATTTACCCATACCTGAAAACATGCAGCTCACTGAAAAGGTAAATTTTTCAAAGTTCGAGATATGATTTGGTGTACTTACATATTAGAATTAACTCAATAAATCAAAAAGTTGTATCCAGAGCAAGGTCATGCCATTTGAGGTTAATTTAACGCTGTATTTCTGCATAAATTATCGTAATCCTGCGCGAGAAAACCCTTCGCTTAACTAGGGATCTGAAGTATTATCATTTTTTAGTGTGCCTAACAACGCGTTTGCATTAAGTTAAAAGTCTTATCAATAAAATGTGTAGTTCTATCAAGCTTCATACCGTCGAGGTGTTGAGCAAAAATAGCATGATTATCATGCAAACCCGTGTTCAGTATGGGGAACACAATATGGTCAAAGAATTGAGCTCGTTTTTCAATTTCTTCGCTATATATCTGTGCCACTATTTTGGGATCATTTTTAAACTCCCCACAGCCCCAAGCACCTAAAATCACATTGCGTTTTCCCTCAAGAATTAAGGTATTAAATTGAGCTGCAATACGTCGTCGCAAATCTGCTGTGTAGTGTTCTAGTGCCTCGTCATCTAACTCATGTGGCGTCGAGGAAAGTTCCGGAGCAGCAGATCTTAATTCATAGAATGGAAAAATATCAGATTTGGGAAGAAAAGAATAACTCAGTGTACTGTCGGCAATATAACCAGTTGGTGTAAAATCATTAAAATCAGAAGGAAAAGTTATTTCCGGTCCTCGGAAGCATACTCTGGGTTTTCGGTTAAATAATACTTTATATCCCTGAGCATCTGTTTCATTGAGGGAATCTTTTAAAGTTGCGCACTCCTCATCGGTCATTTTTATCTTAGCTTCTAACAGTTTGCTTGCCGTTTCATTATAGCGAAATGTCTTAGAGTCCTTATCTAAATAAACAATTTTATCCAGTAAAGATTGGACACAGGTACTTCGATGCCACATATTTTCTTCTTGGGCACTCCCTCCTTCCAAGACAGCGCCCCCCGGGAAAACTGGATTTGCCATATTGAGCACAGAGTAAGGCACACCGTGTTTTTTAGTTGCTTCAAGTGTCGCAAGCCCCCAATCTTGATTAACTACTACAACTGACTTAGGTGAAGAGGATTTTTTTTGTTCCCATTGACTTAAATTCTCTTGTGCCTGTTTTTGTAATTCCATGGACTTTTGTAAATCAGTGACCCATTCTAATGTTTTTCCCATGCTTTGATAGCGCCATCCATCTCCAGTATAAGCCCCTACAAGCCAGTTTGGTCTATATTCGCTATATACGTCTTTAATCACAGAATGTTCTTTGGGTTGAGGTCTAAATAGTGCCTTTAAAAACATGTTCCTATCCTTAATTTGTTAAGTTTCACTCAAACTTAGAGAATACAGTGATGAATAAATCCCGTAGGAACAATAGCTTTGATTGTTTCAGTTTGAGTTTTCCTTGATACAAAGATAACACGCTTCATTTTTTGATGGTTTAAAACATGCAACAATGTAGGTTTTACTCTTCCAAGCAATTCTCAGCAATTGTATTCTTTCTATTTATTTTTGATTCAACTATGATTAAACCAAATTAAAAGAACAAATTTTAAACATAATGACCAAAATTGTCAACTTAGCTTGCAGAAAAAAACGAATATTTATATGCTAACCTCATCATTAGACAAGAGCTCAGCAAGTTTTATAGCCCAGCTTGGATCGTCGTTATCTTCAATTAACCAGGCTGCCATCAAAACCAATCGTACAAACACCCAGTCCTTGATTCGTTGGACGTCAAGATTTGATTTTTGTGCAAGTAAATTAATTCGTTCCGCAAATATTTTTTTTACATTAGCTGTAGTTGCAAGCTCAGCAATGTACATGAAATCAAAGGCCGCAATTTCAAATTCTGCCTCGCCGACTACACCTTTAGGATCAATAGCTAACCATTCATTGCCATGTTTTAAGATGTTGTCATGATGCAAATCACCATGTAGAAAAACAAGTGACTTCAGTGAAGAGAGCAATTTATTTCTCAAATCAATCGCTCTATTTAATATAGGTGTGGGGATTTGTCTCGATGTGGGAGTATCCAGCGCTTTTAGCCAATCAGCAATATGGTAATCATTCTGTTTTTTAGGTAGATGCTTATTATGAAGCTTTCGCATGGTCTTTACGTAACATTCCATCACATAATCGATTTGAGCAGGATATAACGATTTAAGCGTAATACCAGGAATTGCTTGTTGTAATAATAACGCATTATATTTGCCGTTATAATCAATCAGCTTAATTGAGCCTTGATGGTCAAGATTCATCAAAGCCCGTTTTTCATTTACAATATTTTTTTTATCATAACTAATTTTTAAAACGACAGGCTGATTAATATTTAAAATTGCTTTGGCAACATAATTGAACGTCATATTGGGAACAGGGATTACCTGACTTAAGTTCCAATAGTCTGTAAGTGCCGCGACAGTGGCTGGTAAACTAGCAATCCAATGTTTCCCCTTTACCCCATATATATTTGCTATGTTTTGCTTTAGTTTTTTCATTTAAATAATTCCCTACACAAAACACAAATTAAATTTGGCTATTAAATCTAAAAATATTTTTCTTACTGTTGTTTAAGTGCACAATTTCACGAGTATATTCAGTAAAGTTATTCCCACTATAATGTTTCATCGTGGCTCGCCAAAATCGATAAGCTCCTTCATTACCAGGCATAACCATTACCTCCCATATACCAGGAAATTTCTTAAAACACTGTTCTGCAATATATTGGCCAATACCTTTATTTTTGAATTTTCGTACAACAAAAAATTGCGCCATATTAAAATCAACTCCAGGCTCACTTCCTTTTTTATCCACTATAACAAAACCAACCAGCTCATTTTCATAACGTACTACAAATGGGAAAGAGTTTTCATTCTGCCAATATTTTTTAAAATCAATACATTCATATAAACCATCCTCTGGAATTTCCCATCCTGCTTGGTTACCAAGATACTCGCTCATATCATATACGTAAAACCTGCCTAGATTTTGAATCGTAGGGTAATCTTCTAAAGTTGCAGGAATCAATCTAATGTTGTTGTAATCAATATATGGCTTATGAATTTCGTACATAGCCACTTCATTATTCCAGTAATTCGTACGACCTACATAATTCATTTGTGCTTTTTCCAATACCTTGCGAGAACGCTCATTGTCCGGATGAATAACACCAACAAGCTTTTTAATCGATAAATGCGCAAATCCCCAATGAATAAGAGCTCTTGCAAGCTCCATACCATAACCTTTATTCCAGGATGTTTTAGTTAACGCATAACCCACTTCAATATCAGGTTGACTGTCATCATAAGCAAGATAAATTAACCCTGCTCGACCAACAAATATCCCGCTTTCTTTTTCAAATACACAGCCAAGACTGAAATTATGTTTCTCATAGTGCGTGATCGCTTTTTCTAATCCAGTCATTACCTCAGCTCGTGTGCGTACTCCCTGGCCAATATATTCCATTACCTCAGCATCAGATTGTAAGGCGTATAAATTATCAAAATCTGCTAATGTAGGTGCATTAATAATTAAATTTTTTGTTTCTAAAAAAAGACTCATAGTACTCACTCAGTAGGTATAGGCGGCTCTTAATTCAATATTTTACCGAATACTTTTATCAATAAAAGAGAATGGGTTTGCGGTATTACCATAAATTGAGAAAACAGCCATCGCCATTTATCAAAAAAATGTAAAAGGTATTAATTCCACGCTCATTTTCTTCTTCAAAAAACGCTCATGTCCTGAAGCCTTAAAATGGTTTTATTATATCTGTCTTAATTCAAGCTACACTTTGTTATATAAACCTTATTTAAGGAAATAGTAAGAATGAGTAGCAAAGCACCCGTTTTAATTGGTGATGTGAAAGTCAAACCTGGGGAACGTAAAACTGTTTTATTACCTATGCCCAAATTATATGATTGGACGCCAATTAGTTTGCCAATTCATGTGATTAATGGCTTAGAAGAAGGACCGACATTATGTATTACCGCAGCCATTCATGGCGATGAAATCAATGGCGTTGAGATCATCAGACGTTTTTTGAAAAAAAAAGGGCTAAAAAATATCATTGGAAATGTCATTGCAATCCCTATTGTTAATGTATACGGTTTTTTGTATCAAGAACGATATTTAATGGATCGAAGGGACTTAAATCGATCATTCCCTGGCAGTTCAAGTGGATCACTTGCATCCATTCTTGCAGAAATTATAAGCAAACAAATTTTATCCCAATCAACCCACGCAATTGATCTACACACTGGCTCAAACCATCGTTTTAATTTACCTCAGATTAGAGTAAACCTTGATATGCCAGGGCTCGAAGACTTAGCCCGTGCCTTTAATGTCCCTGTGATCCTGCATTCGACCTTTAGAGACGGTTCAATGCGAGAATATGCCAACGAACAAGGTATCCCTATTTTGGTTTATGAAGGAGGTGAGTCTTTGCGTTTTGATGAGTTATCAATCAGAACGGGAATTAATGGTATTTTGAGTGTCATGGGGGAATTAGGAATGATTAAACTGGGTGGATATGGAGTAAAAAAATGTACGCCCACTGTATCCAGAAACAGTTATTGGATTAGAGCTCCCATAAGCGGCATCTTAAGACACATAAAGAAATCCGGAAACCGGGTCACTAAGGGACAAGTAATTGCAGTTATAGCCAATCCAACCAGTACGGAAGAATACAAATTAAAATCACCACTTTCTGGAATTATTATTGGTGAAAATATGTTGCCGCTTGTGCATTCTGGCCAGGCTTTGTTTCATATTGCCAGCTTTGAAAAAATAACCGTCGTTGAAGAGCAGCTGGAAAACCTGCAAGTGGCATTCGACCTAAATGACTATGAAGATTAGGGCTGTATATTTCGCTAACTTGAGTCAAAATGGCCTGACTTTGGAGTACAGAAGTGCAGAAGATTATTAAGGGTATAAAACGTACTGGTCTTCATCATTCATTATAGATAATATCAATAAAAAAGAGAAAAACAGTGGATATAACAATCTTTATACCTAACGAAGGTTTCTATCTATGCCGAATAAATCATTAGATACTTATTTGAGTTTATGCACACAAGTTTATGACTTGAGCAAACCCCTTCCACCATCAGATGCTTGGAATTTTTATTTGAGTTATGCAAGGGAAACAGAGGGCCCTATTTTAGAGCCTATGTGTGGTACGGGACGTTTTCTTCTTCCTATGCTGAAGGAAGGATTTTCCATCGATGGGTTTGATGCCAGTCAATCGATGTTGGATGCACTGCATTTTAAAGCAAAAGCACAACAGTTAAATCCTCGGATCTGGCATGGATATCTTGAAACGCTCAGCCAGGCAAAGCAATATGGATTAATCTTTATTCCTAGTGGTTCGTTTGGCCTGATCGTTAACTTAGCAGTGGTGAAGCAAGCATTAAAAATGATTTATCATCATTTAAAAAATGATGGTATTTTTGTATTTGAAACTGAAACTTTAAATGCCGTCCCTAAAGAATTAGGCATTTGGCGTGGTTCACGTTGGTACCGTGACGATGGACAAACCATTTTGCTCAGTCAGCTGGCTATGCTTGAAGAATCCATTTGTTATTCGATTGGCAAATATGAATTAGTTGAAGCCAATCAACTCATAAAAACTGAAATTGAGGAATATAAAATCCGACTTTATGATGACCCATCCGTTTTACTGAACTTGTTACATGAAGCCGGATTTAAATCAATTCGCTTGCTTAAAGCATTTGATAGGACTGCATCTCCAGATAAAAATGACGAGACTATTCTCTATGAATGCAGAAAATAATCCGGCTTTCTTGGGGTGTAAAAGATTCAGACCCTAGGCCGGGACCTCCTGGTAAAAATAGCCAGTTATATTTTGTATTATTATCTCGATGCAATCGGTTTAAGCGTGCTTTTTCCCAGCTATAGTAACCTGAAGTACTGAGTACTCAGATTTACGTTGTTTTTTGATAAACGATAGAGGTGCGGCACTTAGAGAAAGTTTGGCAAGCAAATAAAACTAATTTCTTTCTTTTTATGATGCTTTATCTTTCTGAATTTGACAATGCAGTAATTTCCAATAACCAAATAGATTGGTCTTTCGAGAATCCAACAACTTTAATGCTTTGTAATCAAGAATCGAGTGCACAGAAAAATCGGATTTAAAACCCACAAGTTCATTAACACGCGCAAATGTTTTCTCAAAAAAGCGAATTACCGGTTGTTCCGAAGCAAAATGGTTCACAAATATAATTTGTGCTGTAGGCTTGGCAACACGCGTTAATTCCTGAAGAAAAGCATGTACATCAGGAACCACAGAAGCCACATACATGGCAACAATAAAATCAAAGCTGTTATCAGGAAACTCTAAATGAGCAGCATCCATAACTTTTAATTGCACCCGCCCTTTCAGCTTATTTTTTACTACCTGCTCTTCTGCCTTTTCCAACATTTTTTCAGAAATATCGATTCCAGTAATCTGCAAATCAGGGCGATAAAGCGGCAAAGACAAGCCAGTACCAATACCAATTTCAAGCACGGTAGCATTATGCTTTGCAGCGTTATTGACTATCTCGGTACATAAAGAACGGCCTGGGTTAAAAATAGAACCAAACACAAAATCGTAAAACGAAGCGTAGATATTATAAACTTTTCGTATTGAAGCTACAGACATAAAAAAACTCCATGAATGCTAATAATTTAATAAAATTATTTAAGATCTGTTTACAGATCTTAGTTCTTACCTATCTAATATAGGCATCCTTAATCGCTAAAAATAAATTGGAAAATAAAAAAATGCTTAATCTACTTTTTTTAGAGTTCTATTTCCAATAATCAAATAAAAGCCCATGCACTCCAAACACCGGATCACCTTGGGGTAAACCAGCACTTTCAATATGCTCATCAACATGCGGACCCTCTTCTGCTTTTCTATAATTCATATCAAAATCAGCATCCCATGGATAAGCCCCAATGCACTTAAACCCCCTGGATAAACTCAGGCTCTTATGCGCAACACCCGCAGGAATGATCACTACATCCCCCTGCTTCACATCATAAATCTTGCCTTTCTCTCCTCCAAATTGGACTGTACCCTCTCCTTTAATCATAACTAATACTTCATGGGTGGTGCTGTGATAATGATGATAGTCGTAAATTGAATCAACCCATGATTTACCCCAATGATTTCGCAATAACAAATCCTGAATAGCTTGTGGTGATTGATTTGTTATGACAAGTGTTTGCTTGTAGATCAATAAGGGATAACGCGGATTATTTGGGAAAAAACCTGTAGGTTGGATCAATTCATGGAACACTTCTTGTGGGGTTACAGGCTTGGGTGTATCCATGTTTCATCCTTGTTGAGTTACACTTTCAATGCTCTCGAAACAGAGAGGTATTTGGTCTTTCAAATTTATTAAATTATGTTGAGCAGGTAGGCCCGGGAGTCTCGCTATCAGCATTACCTTCTTTCTTTTGAGGGGCAAAAAAACCAAGTTTTTTTTGTCTTTCTTCTATAATTCCATCTGCATAACCTGTGTTCGGATGTTGGCTTAGCAGCGCGTTTTGATAAGCAACTCGCTCTTCTCCTGTATAAGAATTAGGATCATCAGCAGTAAATCGACCATCTGGAGCCGTATATGCAACTGATATCTGACGTTTGAAGCCTACCGGCATAAGTTTTTTATGCTGCACTTCTGAGTTACTTTTTTGTTTGAGCATCGAAATCTCCTATTTTATAAAACGTCCTTGCTCGTCAAACGTTTATATCAAATATAGAGTAATGAAACAATACAATTCAATTTGATCAATAATAAAATTACTGACAAAATAGCATTCAACTTATTCACTTAATCCAGGTTACATTAGTGAAATGTCATTAAAAATTGACTTAAACCATCCCATATTTTTATTAAAAAATAAAATCCAGGAAGTAAGTAAGAATTTATTGGATGCATACGGATTTAATTATTTTCAATATTTACGCTGTTTTGCAGATGGTTCAATTAATTGTCTGACTAACAATACAGGCCTCTTTGAATATTTCCAAAAAACTGATAATGAACCGGTTGTTTTTTCTTCCTTTGAAAATGAGCATGAAAACAACCATTCATACTGGTTTCTTTGGGATGAGGAATTACCCAGTACGCCCGTACAAATTGCTCGCGAAAAATTTAATTTGCATAATGGACTTACTTTAGTCCGTCGTAGTAAAAATTATTACGACATGATTGCTGTAACCTTACCCTATGAACACCCAAATCCGGGCTCCTTTTATCTCAATAAATTTAAAGCAATCGAGCAATTTATTTTTGATTTTGATCTGCAAAATAAAGATTTAATCCAGGTTCTAAATAAACATCCTGTCTCTTTGCCTGAAGCGTATCGTGATGTAAATTATAAAGAGATTTGCCTGACGCAAGGCAGAATTTATGTTACTGGAAAAAACGGCAGCACTTACCTCACTGCTCAAGAAATAACATGTCTCAGATTATTGCTGCACGGCGCAACTCACAAACAAATTGCCCAGATGCTTGAACTTTCCCCTCGAACCATTGATACCTACTTGTTACGTGTGAAACAACGCACAGGTTTTTCTTCACGGATGGAAATGGAGCGTATGTTGTATACATGCTCAGCGTTATAAGACGTTAATTTAATTGATTTGTCCGTGTTCATTACGGACAGACAATTTTTTTTCTTCTTTTTATACTTCGCCCACAATTTTATTCATTCAGGAGAAGTCTATGAAAATCCCAGAAAAAAAACCAGCAGAACAACTCTTTAAACAATTTTGTAAGGGATATGAGCAACGAAACTTGCCTTTTTTGCTCACCCTTTTTACCCAAAATACAAATGTTTGGGGTTCTGGGCTCGATGAATATCGTGTCGGTTTAACAGAAATGGAAGAACAATTAAGAAGGGATTGGAGCCAATCAGAACAAGGTAAAATAGAAATAATTCGCTTTGTTCCAACGCCTGAAAATGCTTTGTGGGCTGCAGCAGTATGTCATGCACGAATTATCATCGAAGGTAAAGAGCATTTATTTGAACATCTGCGGGGCACTTTAACCATAGAAAAAGAAGAGGGAGTCTGGAAGATTGCGCACATGCACTGTTCTTTCCCTGATTACAGAAACGCCGAAAATGGTTCTTTCCCTGTGGAGTGAGGAAACAAAAAGTTTATAAATTTGTCTATACTTATTCTGTCCCGTTAATAAAAGTGACGGCTGATTTCATATTGAGAAGAACGAGTGAAATTGTGTTTTTAAACTTCAACCATGAGGACAAGTAAAATGGATCTAAGTAAACGTATAGAACCAAAAACCTGGGCTTTCATTGAAAAAATCAAGAAAGCTGGCGGTAAACCACTTTATGATCTTCCGGTAAAAGAAGGCAGGGCCATTTTTGACAAATTGCAAGAATTGCCTTCAGGAAAAGAAAAAGCTGATGTGGATATTGAAGATCGTACTATTCAACACACCAAAGGTAAACTAGACATCCGCATTGTTCGTCCCAAAGGATCAAAAGAAAAACTACCGGTAGTCATGTTCTATCATGGTGCAGGTTGGGTTTTTGGTGATTGGCAAACTCATGGTCGTCTTGTTCGTGAGCTTGCTGTAGGTGCTCATGCAGCGATCGTATTTGTCAATTACTCTTTGGCTCCAGAAGCGCAATACCCAACTCAAATTGAAGAAGATTATGCTGCATTGAAATATATTGCAGAACATGGAAAAGAATTGAATCTTGATTCTTCTCGCTTAGCAGTTGCTGGTGATAGCGTTGGCGGAAACATGGCCGCAGTAATGACGCTTCTTGCCAAAGAGCGTGGCGGCCCCAAAATTGATTATCAAGTACTTATTTACCCTGTGACTGATGCCAATTTTGAAAATGATTCCTACAAGGAATTCGCTGATGGCCCTTGGTTGACCAAAAAAGCAATGCAATGGTTTTGGGACAATTACTTACCTGATAAAGCAAAAAGAAAAGAAATAACTGCCTGTCCTTTGCAAGCGTCGATTGATCAACTCAAAGGATTACCGCCTGCACTGGTAATCAACGGTGAATGTGATGTATTGCGCGATGAAGGCGAAGCCTACGAGCACAAGCTTAATGCAGCGGGCGTACCCGTTACTGGACTTCGTCATCACGGCACAATTCATGATTTTCTTATGTTAAATGATCTTGCTGATACCCCAGCATGTCGTAATGCAATCGAGACAATCAGCAGTCATTTACGTATGGTTTTTGCCAAGAAGCACTAACTCAATACATTTGAGGGATTCTGCGACATGACAGGATCCCTCCTTATTTTCGATCAAGATAATTCGAGATCCGATATCGCTTTTTTGCTTTCAGATCCTCTTTTTTTTATTCCTGTAAATAAAGGCTCCTGATATCCTCCTGGAATACCATTTTTGGAAAAAACAATTTGCCATAACTGGTTCGTTCGCGCACGAAAAGAACCTGCGCATGCTAATAAGTAATAGCGCCACATTCGATAAAACCGCTGGTCGTATTGTTTTTTTAAATGTTCCCAATTTTGTTCAAAATGCTCATTCCACGCCATTAAAGTATGATCATAATATGCCCCAAAATTAACCCAGTTTTCCATGACAAACAATCCTTCAGAAGCCTTGCTGATTTGTTCCATGGAGGGAATCATTCCGTTAGGAAAAATATATTTATTAATCCAGGGATCTGCTGCTTTTGTAGTCTCATTTCCACCAATAGTATGCAATAGAAATAAACCATTACCTTTGAGACAATCACGAACTTTTTTCATGTAGGTGCTGTAATTTCGATAACCAACATGCTCAAACATCCCTAAAGAAACGACACGATCAAATTGTTCATGAATGTCGCGATAATCCTGAAAGCGAATTTCTATGGGCAAACCAGAACAATTTTGTTTTGCATAGACAAACTGTTCTTTGGATATCGTGATCCCAACAACACTGACTCCATAATGTTCCGCAGCATATTTTGCAAAAGCACCAAAGCCACAACCAATATCTAATACGTGCATCCCTGGCTCAAGCTTTAATTTCTGACAGCTTAACTCCAATTTATTTAATTGTGCGGTATCTAGATCATTTGCACTTTTCCAATAGCCACAGGTGTAATTCATGCGGCTATCGAGCATGGATTTAAATAATTCATTTCCCAAGTCATAGTGACTTCTACCCACTTCCAGGGCATGCTTTTTCGATTGAGGGTTAATCAGTTTGAGCCAAATTAATTTCGGCCATAACCATTTATCGGATTTAATTTTTTGATCAAGTTGGGCCTGGAGTATGCGGGTAAAAAATTGGTCGAGGCTTTTACAGTCCCACCATCCATCCATGTATGACTCTCCAAGTGCTAAAGAACCCTCATTAAAAACACGTTGGTAGAACGCTTCATCGTTAATTTGAATGTCCCAATCTTCATTTCCATTAGGAGTAATTCCTGCCGAATACAAAAGGTCCGTTGCAATTTTTTTTATCTGCTGATTCATGTATAGACTCTTCCCTTTGAACTACACAACTCAAGAATGTATCAAGTGAGTAATTTTTAACGGGTTATCTTACTCAACTTACCTGTAAAAAATAAATACTTCAAACAACAAAATCTTTAATACAATATATCTTAAAAGCTTCATTGCCAATAGACTTCTGCGGAAACTCGCTACAGAGGGAAGTACACGCGGAGCGCATAACAGGAGTGTGAGAATCCGAGCACCGCATCGACGAAGCGATTTTCTCTGTGCAGCGAGTTTCCGCAGAAGTCTAATGAATGCAAGTAAAATAAAACAAACCTGGCCGCATCATCAGACTTTATTAATAACCACTCGCAGGGCTTGTAACTTTAAAGTGGTACTGTGAATGAATTCTTCACTTTCAATAAGTTGTTTTTTGTAAAAGACAATCTCATCTTCACGTATTGAGGGATTAATACTTTTTAAAGCTTCAAGCCGATTTACTTCGTGAGTAATGCTCTCTTTCATCTGGTTTGTAGCACGTTTGATTATCTCTTGAAGTTGTCCTTCAGCTGCTTTTTTGCTCTGTGTTAATATGGTCTCAAGATCAGCATGGATCTGCTGAATAATTGGGTAGCCTAAATGACGCTTAACAGGCTCACACATTTGATTCAGTTGTTTGTAATCTAAAATGCTGGAAAGATTCTTTCCAGAAATATCCATGAGCACACGAATCGGTGTAAGCGGCAAGAAACGATCTAATTGTAATTTTTTTGGCGCGGCACAATGTGCTGTAAAGAATGATTCCAAAAATAATGTTCCAGGCTTAATGCTTTTTATAGAAATAGTAGCCAAAGTTGCATTTCCCAACTCAGAATCCAGAATCATTTCCATGCATTCGCTGACCATAGGATGTTCCCAGCTTAAAAACTCGATATCCTCACGCACCAGTGCTTTAGGACGCGAATAGGTTACCGTAACCCCATCTTCTTTTAACCCCGGGAAATGACTTGTTTTCATGTGATCCGTTGGACGCAATATTTCCGTAGACTCAGAATGGTACTCATGGTCAATACCGTACTCCTGAAATACTTGCGCCATATAATTTTCCAATTCCAAAAAATTTTCCTCTGCCTCTATGGCAGCAATCAATGCCTCTGCTTGAGGAGCATTACAGGAGTTTAACTCCAACAACCGATCTCGACCCTCGTGAAGCGCTTGATTAATTTGTGCCGCACGCGTTTTTGTTTCTAAAATTAGTTTTTCGAACTCTTCTTTATTTGCATCAACTGTATCAAGAATTGGCAGTAATTCATTTTCAAATTCTTCATAAAGTGTAAAGCCAATAGAGCAACTCCTAATAAATAAGTTAATCCCTTCGTGATACCAACGAAACAATTTCTCTTGTACAGTATTCAACAGATAAGGAACATAAATTTCAATAGTATGTCGTTGACCGATGCGATCGAGTCGACCGATGCGTTGCTCCAGCAAATCAGGATTTAATGGTAAATCAAACACTATTAAATGATGGGCAAATTGAAAGTTTCGTCCCTCACTTCCAATTTCAGAACAAACGAGTACTTGGGCTCCATTTTCTTGTTCAGCAAAATAAGCTGCGGAGCGATCTCGTTCAATAATAGATAATCCCTCATGAAACGAGGTGCTGCGAATTTCTCTCTTTAATTTTAAATGCTGATCTAAAGCAATCGCTGTATTTGCCTTGGCACAAATAATTAGAACTTTTTTAGGATGCAATTCATTAATTTTATTTACTAACCACGTCACTCGAGGATCACTTTCAAGCCATATCTCTTTATTCAAAAGTTGCTCGGGATAAAGCTTTCGTTGACCTTTTTGTTCCTCCATAGAAGAATAAATCACGGGACATTCCAAAGGACAGGGATGCACTCGCCGCTCAGGAAAGCCTTGAATAGCTGCACGTGTATTGCGAAATAGAACTCGTCCAGTTCCGTGTCGGTCTAATAGGTCTTTAATGATCTGATTAATACTCAAGCCTGTTATCTCGCCCAAATAAGCTTCCAGCTGAGTCTTATGTTCCGCACTCAAGATATCTGTCGATGTCTGTTCCTCATAAACCATCAGTTCTTGCACGAGTTTATTGATTTTTTGGTACCCTTCTTCCTCTTTTTTAAATGCAGAAAAATTATAAAATCGTGAAGGGTCAAGCAATCTTAAGCGAGCAAAATGACTGGCAATTCCTGCTTGTTCTGGTGTTGCAGTCAAAAGCAATAAACCGTTACTTTGCCTTGCTAATCCTTCGATGCACTCATACTCAGGGCTCTTTTCTTCTTCGGACCAATGCAAGTGATGTGCCTCATCGACAACAAGCAAATCCCACTGACTGGCCATCGCCTGTTGGCGTGCTTTTTCATTTTCCATGAGAAAATCCAAGCTGCATAAAACCAATTGCTCGTTTTCAAAAAGATTTTCTTGCGGTGTACTGAGTTGCATCCCTTCTTCTTCATCTAACTCATACACAAGCTCATAGCGCTCAGCATCGATGATTGAGAAATACAAATTAAAACGTCGAATCATCTCGACAAGCCATTGATGAGTCAAAGTCTGTGGTACCACAATCAATATTCGCTGCGCGCGGCCAGTACCCAGCTGAGAATGAATAATCATGCCTGCTTCTATGGTCTTGCCAAGACCTACTTCATCTGCAAGCAAAACTCTTGGAGCATGGCGTTGTGCAACCTCACTGGCTATATAAACTTGATGTTTAAGATGACTGGTGCGTGAACCCAATAATCCCTTAACCCCAGATTGCTGTAATCTACTCGCATGATGCAAGGTATCAATACGCAATTTAAATGTATTTAGCTTATCAAGCAAGCCACTAAAAAGTCTCTGTTCCGGGGTATTTAACTTAATAAAACAATCCAGGGAAAGTTCGCTGATCTGCAATTCATTGCCAGCTTCATCTACTCCTGTATAAAAAAATAATCCTTGACGCTCTTCAACATGGGTAACACACATTTTTTGTTGGTTCGAGGTAGTTATTTCTTCACCTTCTTTATAAATAATGCGACTCAGTGGAGCACTGTCTGTAGAATAAATACGTTCCTCATCCGCAGCAGGGAAACTCAAACTCACCTGCCTGCCATTCAAATCAATAATGATCCCTAAACCAAGTTGTGTTTCCGTATTACTTATCCAGCGTTGGCCGATACTAAAAGTCATAAAAAACCATTTTGTTTGTCAAGTGCCACTAAAATAATCAAAAATTTGAATAAACACAACTTGACTTGTAGTCTTTTTTTAAATAGGATGGCTCGAATTTAATCATTCTCAGGGGTGCCACTATGCAATCAAAAAAAGAATATAGAAGAAGCGATGAGGGAAAAACAAGCTACGAACAAACACCACATTCCTCTAGTTACCCCCAGACATATCCACATGTTACTGGTAAAGAGGAAAATGACGAGGGCTCAATTTTTGATTTATTCTTAGGAACTCCAGAACAAAAAGCAGAAGCTGCAACTGGCCTTAAAAAAGATATGGCTCAAAGTTTTGAGTATGCAAAAGATAGTTTTCCAGGGTTTTTCACTCCCTTTAGAAGCAAAAAAGAGTTTGGTGTTGTTGCCGCTGCGCCTTTAGCCTTACCTTTAGCTTCAGCTCTTATTACGGGTGCTGCTGTGATTGGTGCCGCTGGCGCAACATTAACCGCGCTTGGCAGCTTAGTTTTTGCAGCTGGTTATAGTTTGGATGGATTACGCAAAGGTCATGAAGAGTCAAAAACAAAAGCACACGACGCACTAATCATTGCTGCAAAAGCAGGCATTGTCGCTGCTGTTTGTGCTGCAGTTGCAGTTGCTGCTGCCCTATTCACTGCGGTTATCGCTCCCATAGCGCTTACTTATTTGCTGACTCGTAGTGCGGCAACTGTTGTTGCAAAAGCTAGTGAGTGCATTTCTTCTTGTGGTAGTGAAGAAAATGACCCTTATAAAAATATGAGTTTCACATAAATATACTTGTATTAGTTGGGCTAAAAAAGCCCAACTAATAATATACCCGAGTTTTTTCCCGCATTCACTAAAGAAAATTTTATTATTTAATAAATCGTCGCTCGCTCCAAAAATAAATTTTCCTTGTTTTTTTACATTATTCTGGTTAAAAATAGTAGGCACAGGAAGATTATTCAACAGAAAAAGGAATTCACATGGCTATCAATGAAGAAGAGCTTCAACAGCTTATTGAGATCGATACTCCCAAAGCAGCAGTACAAGAAGAATTACCAAAAACATCAGTAGAAGAAATGCAAAACCAGTTGCAGCGCATCAATACCGACACAGAACAAGACAAGCTTCAAAAAATTACCATCACCAAAGAAATATTCGAACAAATCAGAAAAAGCCTGCAAGAAACGGTTAAAAGCATGGAAAAAAATCCAAGTATTTTCTCACGTGCAGCGGAGTACTGGGGTGAATTACCTCTTTGGCAGAAAATCATTGGAGGTGTCGCCTTAACGGTCCCTACCTTAATCATTGGCATTGTGGCACACATAGGTTTTCTTTTGGCCATTTGTGGTGTTACTGCTGTTACTTATACAGCCGGAGGCCTCATTCTTGATGATCATCATAAATGCAGTACCAGTGCTGTCGAAAGCTTGCAAAAAGGGATTTTAGGTTTGGCTGATCTTCTTGAATTAACCATTAATGCTTTGGATATTATTCGCCAACAATTAGCAGTAGAAATTCAAAAATTTGTCAAAGAAAATGCACGACTTGCCGAAAATATTGAATCGTTAAGTCTGCAGATTGATGCGATAGACAAACAAGTTATGGCCACATCCAAAGTAAATGCGGCATTAGGTGAAACCAAGGATGGATTGGTAGTAGTCTCTGATTCTCTCAAAGAGGGCGTGACCCAACACGCCGACTTTTTAAAGCAAAACCAGGAGAAACTTGATCGTATTACTGAGGCATACAGCAGCAGTCAAAAGGAATTAGCAGAAAAAGTCCTTGAAGTCCAAAAAGTGCGAACAGAACTTGGAGAGGACCTTACTCGAGCTAAATCAATGATAGATACGCTGCACTCCACTATATCGCAACTATCAACCACCGCCATTGGCAATGAAGAACAACGCAGAGCGTTTCAAGAAAAACTGGATGTCTTCATAAATAATAAAGAAGCGAGTTTTCTTTTAATCGCCGATCGTATTTGTGAAGCGGAACGAAAACTTGTGCTGACGCAAAAAGAATTAGATCAAACAACGTCACGCTTGCAAGAACTCCTTAAAGTACAGGAAGCACACATAGACACGCTTAAAACGCTGAGTACCACTAAAGATCAAGCGCCCCAAATAATCCCAGTTGGTGGGTCATTAACTAAAAATGGATTATACGCGGTAAAAAAAGAAGTGTCGGAAACAACAGATCCGAGAACATCACTCGATGCTTCTATGTAATATGATTCATATCTCCCTCCTCTCTACATGTTGCTTAACCTGGAGGAGGGATTTTTTAAGATGCTCCATAAGCGCACCTCAGCGCTTTATTCCTTTTTACCCTCTAAAGTCAAATTATATGCCTCTAAAGCAGCTTGAACTGCGGCACGTTCGCTGACTCGTTGATACCATTCCAGCAAATGAGCAAATCGCTGCTCATCAATAGTCTGCTGATAAAAAATTTGAAAGCAGTAAATCCACGGCCAAATTGCCATATCCGCAATCGTATAATCTGCACCGGCTATATACGAACATTGCGTCAATTGTTTTTCCATAACACCAAGCAAACGATCGCATTCATCTGCATAACGCTTCAATGCATAGGGAACCTTTTCCATTGCACGGTGAAAGTGGCCCAATTGACCAAACATAGGTCCTATATGTGCCGCTTGAAAAAAACACCATTGTAAAATCGTGTATTTCTCTTTCAGTGATTCAGGTAAAAATTTACCATGCTTTTCTGCAAGATATTTCAAGATGGCAACACTCTCAAACAAATGAAAATCTTTTTGCGAATCATATAAAACCGGGATTTTATTATTTGGTGAAATTTTTAAAAATTCCGGATTGAACTGTTCCCCTTTAGAAATATCAATTAGTTTAAGCGTGTAAGATTGTGACAATTCTTGCAGCATAATTGTCGGCTTAATACCATTAGGCGTACCAAATGAGTACAAGGTATACATAGGAACTCCTTGTTTTTAGTTCTTTTACGAAAGTACAGTGTAATTTTTTTCTTCGACTAAACCTAACCTGATTAATGACAAGATAGACTATAATTTTAAAGAAAACCCAGTTATTTTAACCTACTCTTAGAAATCACCTGCAAAAAAGGATTTTAATATGAGCTTCAAAGAAAAAGTGGCGATTCTTGGCAGTTCTCGCACTCCTTTTGTCAAATCACAAACCTACTATTTAGGAAAGTCCAATCAGGATTTGCTAGGCTCAGCCTTAGCTGATCTCATCAATAAAAACAAACTCCAAGGTAAGTTATTAGGCGATTTTGTTGCAGGCGCAATTATGAATCATCCTTTTGACTGGAATCTGGCTCGTGAAACCGTTTTAGGTAGCTCTCTCTCGCCTGAGACTCCCGGATTAACCATACAACGTGCCTGTGGTACTGGTTTAGAAGCAGTTAACCTTATTGCCTTAAAAATTGCCAGTGGACAAATCGCAGCCGGTATCGGTGGAGGAACAGATACTAATTCAGATATTCCATTAATTGGCCAAAGAAAATTGACCCACTTTTTAATCAAATTTCAAAATGCTAAAGGATTTAAGGAAAAGCTTAAGCTGTTCAAGGAGTTCCGATTAGGCATGTTAAAACCCGAAATCCCTGAAGTACGTGAACCTCGAACGAGTTTATCTATGGGTGAACATTGCGAATTAATGGTTAAAGAATGGCAAATTTCTCGTAAAGATCAAGATGAATTGGCCCTTCGCTCACATCAAAATGCCGTACAAGCCTATGATGAAGGATTCTATGAAGATTTGATTGCGCACCTTGATTCCTTAAAACAAGATACGATCACCCGCAAAGATACATCTTTAGAAAAATTATCTGCCTTAAAACCCTCCTTTGATAAGTCAGATAAAGGCAGTTTAACCGCAGGAAACTCGACTCCACTCACAGATGGAGCTTCCGTTGTTTTATTAAGCGACCCTGAGTGGGCAAAAAAACATCAATTGGAACCGCTTGCTTATTTTGTGGACTGTGAAGTAGCTGCAGTAGATTTCGTACATGGTGCAGGCCTATTAATGGCTCCGACCATTGCGGTTTCACGTTTGTTAGCACGAAATCGACTCAAATTGCAAGATTTTGATTATTATGAAATTCATGAAGCATTTGCCGGTCAGGTGCTCTGTACTTTAAAAGCCTGGGAATCTGCTGAATATTGCCAAAAAATTTTGAGTCTCAATAAACCCCTAGGAAGTATTGATACCAAAAAGATGAACATCAAAGGAGGGAGCCTCGCTCTTGGTCACCCCTTCGCTGCAACAGGAGGACGATTAGTTGGTGCAGCAGCAAAAATACTCGCCAATAAAGGTCAAGGACGCATTCTTTTAAGTGTCTGCACTGCAGGAGGGATGGGTGTTGCGGCGATTATTGAACGTTAGCCCACACATAACCGGTTAATAAGATTGGGCTTTCGTTTCACCGCGCTTCTTCAATTGATCAATGTATAAGTATTTGCTTCTGCCTCGTGTATTCTTTCAGAATGTAATTGTCTGGATTTAGTAGCAAAAAAATTACTTGCAAGATAAGCACTTGTTCCCACTGTCGAAGAAACTATCTCCGTAACAGCCAAAGAAGGATTTTGCGTAGCCCCACTCGGTTTAAAGAAAAAACCTCCGCCATAAGTAACATTTGCTGCTGCATCAACTGATTTTTTTAGCAAAACGTCTAAATTCCCAAAATATAGAGGAACGGTAAAGTTGCTCT
Source organism: Legionella tucsonensis (assembly GCF_001468035.1). Lineage (GTDB taxonomy): Bacteria > Pseudomonadota > Gammaproteobacteria > Legionellales > Legionellaceae > Legionella > Legionella tucsonensis. Next base: position 338,396 of record NZ_LNZA01000001.1, on the reverse strand, counting down.
CACCTAAGTCGATTGTTGCATGAAAAGGTTCGGTTTTCACTGCACCATTATAATGTCCCCCATATACTTTTTCTTTTCCATTAGGAGGATAAGTAAAATCAGGAAAAACCCTGTCTGAAAAATAGAGAGTCGCTGCGGCAACCGCATTACTGAACATGACTGTAGATATTGAGCGACTAAAGGCTTCCGCACTCACATAAAGATATTCTTTCAGTTGAGGATTGCTAATTAGAACTCCTTTGCTGTGAGCGTAATAACGCCGCTCTTCCCTACTTTCCTGCCAATGATTAATATTGGCTCCTAAAGTTTTTAAGGCAATGCCTGAGCCAATACATATAGTACTAATCGAGTTAACCGTTCCTAAGCTGATGTACTCAGTTAGATTATAAGCAGGAGTATCATTATTTACATGGTTACTGTAAGACCCGGGGAGCCACTCAGAGATGACATAATCCAAATTGGTAATATTAATTCCTAGAGAAAAATTACCGACAGCATGAACGCCTCCATAGTATGAGGCATTGACTTCCTGTAAAGGAAGTACATTAGAAAGTGCATAGGCAGCTCCACCAACAGTACATGCCAGTGTACCACAAGTGCTCATAGTATCTGCCACTGCATGTACTGTTGTATCTAAAACCCAATTGGTTGCTGTCCAAAATCTATCTGCCCATCCCATAAACCTACATCCCCCAAAATAATTTCTCTTTAAAAACACTACTGAAATTCCAGTTTCGCACGTGTCTTCCTGCATTCCAAAGAGACCCAATAAAAAATGAATTATGCAAATTAATTCTTAACAAATATTTGAATTTCCATCAGAACATATCTATTGCAACCGGTCAATATTATTTACAAGCTGATCTTAAAGTGGCGCTTTAAAACAAAAGAGCATAGACTTTATTACTTACTAAAAATGATGCAAATAAAAATTCAATTCATCTGCACGATTGGTAAAAAGCCAGTTTACTCCTCGATTTAATTCTCTATATAAACTATATCTTGAATTTATCATACCCACACCGACAATTTTTTCAGCTGCTTTGAAACGGTTAACGATTCTGTTGTCTATCAAAAAATAATGGCCTAATACACCACCATAATTCTCATTTAAGCTGATATCACAAAATTGTTTCACATTATTATGTGATGCAACCAGTAAAAGGGCATGGTTGGGAAATTGTGTCAATGAATAAAAAATTGCCGAATCTAGAGTTAACAAATGGTAGTCTTCACCAGCAGACAACCCTTGTAACGTTTCGACTAAAATATCCTCATCCCGAAAAGGCGCTTTTAATTCAATAAGCAAATGCATGTTCTTCCCATACGCAGCAACAACTTCTTTAAGCGTAGGAACATCGGGAACCTGGCTCCGTAATTCCTTAAAGCTCAGGTCAGCAATTGTTTGATTATGTTTCCAGAGACGCTTTAAAGTAGCATCATGATTTACCACCAGCACTTTATCTGCCGTTGTGCGCACATCAAACTCAATTCCCCAGCATTTCAATTCTTTTGCCAAATCAAATGCAGTAAGCGTATTTTCAATAATGCCCTGTGCATGATTATGAGCGCCTCTGTGCGCAATTAAACGAGCGGACTTAACGCGTTCCATTGATGGTTTATCCCTGGGAATGATGGCAAAATAACCATCCACTATTTTTTCTAATAAATTAAGTAGCACAACACAATCCCTGAGTATCTTACATAGAGTTATTCTATGTGGAGAAAATCGAAAACGCAAAAAATACTGATTTCTCTCGCAATTTGTGTAAGAATAAAGAGTTTTTAAATTTATCACAGGTATATGCCCTTAATTACCACCAATATTGATCAGGCTATCAACGAATTATATGAAGGAAAACCTGTAGCCATACCTACAGAAACCGTCTATGGTTTAGCCGCGCCTATTGACAATGAAAAGGCCATTAAGGCAGTTTTTGCGATGAAGGATAGACCATTAAATCACCCCTTAATTGTTCATGTTCCACATAATTGGGATCTCAGTACCTTGGTCGAAGACATTCCTGTTTATGCTCAGCAACTCATTAAAAAATTTTGGCCAGGCCCTTTAACTCTTGTCTTGCATTGCAAACACGATAAAATCAATCCGTTAATTACAGGTAACCAGACTACTGTAGCCATCAGATGTCCAGCCCACCCTATAGCCCAGGAATTATTGACAAAATTAGGCAACCCACTGGTCGCCCCCTCAGCCAATCCCTTTGGGAAAGTTAGCCCTACTACCGCACAACATGTTAGCGAATCATTTCCTAACCTAGAATTAACCATATTAGATGGGGGCCGTTGTAGTGTAGGCATTGAATCGACCATCATTGATGCGACTGATGTAGAAAACTATCAAATTTTACGTCATGGACTTATTGATGAAAAAACGATAGCCAAGGTAATTGCGACTCCTTCCTTTCACTCTAAGAGTACACTACGCGTTCCCGGGAAGCTGGAAAGCCACTACCAACCCCAAAAAATCTTATATTATTTTTCCAGTTACATAGCTCTTGCAGATTTTTGTCAAAAAAATCCAGATGATGTTTATGTGATTGCAAGTAAGCGACCAGTGAACATCCATAATGATCATTTCCACCTTTTGGCAGATCATCCCGAAAAAGCAGCCTTTGACTTGTATTATCAATTAAGGAAAGCAGACGCAGCCAATGTTCAAATCATTGCAATTGAACTTCCTCCAGAAACAGGGAATTGGCAAGGAGTACGAGAACGTATTTTAAAAGCAGGAACTCCTTATTCCAGCTAGTCCGTGTAAGATTCTCCAATATTAAACTAAGAAATCCATTGACAGTTCAGCAAAATATAAGTAAGTTAGCGCCACAATGCCGAGGTGGTGGAATTGGTAGACACGCTAGCTTCAGGTGCTAGTGGGGGCAACTCCGTGGAGGTTCGAGTCCTCTTCTCGGTACCATTGAACTATTTGGCAACAGTTCGCAATGGTTCAAATTAGTATGTAACACCTTGATTTATATTGTAATAATACAGACTTATTCTTCTCAAATCTTTCTCAACTATTCGTTATTTTTCGTATAAACCGCGACCACTTTGGGTAAGATCTTGGGTAAGATTTTTTATTTCATATTCCAACTCTTCCAAAGTTACCGCTTAGTTGAGGTACTTTATAATGTTAACCGACGCATACATAAAATCTTTAAAGATTGGTGATAAAAAACGTCATGCTGATCTCTATGGTCTGGTATTAGAACTTAGACCAACCAAAAAGAAACTAAATAAGGTATTCATTTTTCGTTTTCAATGGGAAAAGAAACCGCAGACAATGACTTTAGGCAATTACCCATGCTTAAGTTTGGCAGATGCCCGAATCAAAGCAATATCGCATCGCGACTTACTCAATAGAGGGACAGGACTTACGAAAAACCCCTTCAAAATGGACAATGGATCAAGATAAAATAAGAAATATCTTACAATTAGGCTTTAGTCAGATTAACTATACTCTGACAAATTACGCAGAGCATGTAGAATCAATTAGTCATGATCTAGTGCGTTTGTATTTAAAAAATACTCGTTTAACAGCGAAGGGCGTGTGGCATTAAGTTAAAGACGATATTGTTTTTAATTTAGACACACTTATGCAGCGAGGCCATAGTTAGCCTAGCTTGTTGGTCCCTTAATCTGCAATATCTAGAAAATGTTCAACTTCCGATAGTATTTCTTCTTTGTCCATTTTTTTAGATTTTTCATGATACTCTTCTATGATGGCGGATGCTTTTGGTATCTCTTTTATCAATGACATTTGCGCCTCTGTGATTAGAATATCTCCCTTAGCAATACTTTTAACTACTTCCTTTAAGCTAGGTTTAATTTCCTCAAACTCGGGGATTTCATTTAAAAATTGCATAATTTCTTCTTTTCTATAAGCACCTTTATTAATATGCTCGCCTATCGCGCACAACAGCTTAATTGAGCAGGACTGCATACTTTCTAGATTATCTGGCTTTTTAATTTTTTTAATTAGTTTTTCCGCGTTAGCGTACTTTTTTTCTAGTTCCTGAGCCTTATTTTGTTGATTCGTTATTGCTTCTAAGTGAGCATCTGGACTCATCAATTTGTTAATATTTAATGTTGAACCCTGAATAGGGGATGCCTGATGTTCAGCCTTTACAGAATTATCTTTAGAATTGTTTAGCTCCGTCGTATTGTCCATTTGATTTAATTCACCATCATTTTTTTTAAACTTTTGTATAATTTTTGAGAGAAATGCACCTCCAACCTCTTGAAAAAATCTTCCACCCATATAAACAACACTTGTTGCAGCAACACCGACAAGTATCAACAGTCCGACAGGTGGAAAGACTGTTGCGATTAGTATTCCTGATAAAGCTATGCCTGCAGCAGTCACTCCAAACAGCTTATCGATCAGGCCTCGCTTTTTACTCAACTGTTTATTTTGAAGAATTAATGACTCTTGATGGTCTATCTTGTTCTGCTTATTGCTTTGCTTCTCTTTAAACTCCTTATACAGTTCCTTTATTTGTTGAGGATCAGGATTAGGTTTTTTCATTAACGTCTCCGCTTTCACGGAAAGTTCTTCTAGTTCACAGTTTAGTTCTTTTATTTCTTTTGTAACTGCGTTTAATTGTTTGGAAACTCTATTCAATTTAAAAAGATGATTACCTACTGCTACCACTGCACCTACAAAACCAAGTCCGGCAGTTATAACAGCCACAGGAGGAAAAAAAATACTCAATGTAATCAATGAAAGCGTTGCAGCAGAATAAGCAAATTTTGCCGCGTTTGAAAGCGTATAATATTTTTTGTCATGCTTATCGAAGTATAAAAAAAACGCGACCGGGAGGAGTAACAAGTCTATACCAGCAAACAAAGGCTGAGCAAACGTTAGCCCCTTTGCTACATTCGCACTTTTCATTGCTCTCTGCATCTGCCCCGCAGAACTTGCGGTGCCGGCAACTATCTGTGACATTGGAATGCCTGTTTTATCTACAAGATTGAAAAATGAATTTGAAAAGGGCAAGAGTTTAAACAGGTTCTTCAGCTTGTTTGGGGTATTAGGCTTTAACTCCTTATTTTCAATCATTTCATTCAACATCTTTTGCAAGTTATCATCCATAACTGAACCTTTATCTTTGCCAAAGAACTTAACCAATATATATAATTATAATTTATGATGATAGAAAAGAGGGCTGTTGCAAAAATAATAAATCTTCGCATCTTTTCGTAATCATTCAAATCAGCTATCATACACAACGTTGGATAAGATATTGGGTAAGTTCCGAGTCCTTATTATCCTAAACCAATAAAATCAAATGGTTACGATGAGGTTCGAGTCCTCTTCTCGTACCATTGTTCATTTCATGATAATTCTTTAGATATAAGCAGTCTGTAGGTTAGTTGAAATAATACTGACATATTCTTTTAATAAAAAAATGCCTATATTAGTTATTTCAAACAATCGCATAATTTTTACTAAGATTAGCAATTTTATATAGATTAAACTGAATAAGAATATTAGACCAATGCTATAGGGAGGTTCACATGAAAATCATTATCGGTGGCGGCACAGGATTGGTTGGTCAAACATTGGTTCCTGAACTACTTCAGTCTGGACATGAAATTTATGTCATAGGACGAGATGAGGAAAAAATTAAACGTACGTTTTCAAATGCCGTTCATGGAACTACTTGGGATAAACTTAATACATTAAACCCAAATGAATTTGATGTGATTATTAATTTGGCTGGTGAAAATATTGCTGATCATCGATGGAATGCTAAAACAAAAGAAACACTACTTTCGAGTCGAATTGAAACAACCAACCAATTAATTCTTTGGGGTATAAAGGCCGACACTAAAAAACCCCACTTATATAACGCAAGTGCCGTAAGCATTTATGGTTTGCAGAAGACACTGGCACAAGACCATATTACATTTACCGAAACGACCCCTCCCATCGATTCTCCTGAAACCAGTTTTGCAAAGCAACTGGTTACTCAGTGGGAAGAGACCGCAAAAAAAAGCTTTGATATGGGTATGCCTGTTACCCTAATGCGTTTTGGTGTGGTTCTAAAGCGGGGGGGAGGAATGTTAAAAAAATTGGAGTTGCCCGCTCGATATGGAATGGGAGCAGTAATTGGTTCTGGAGAGCAACCCTTGGCATGGATTGACAGCACCGACCACATTGAAGCAATCATGTTTTTGATAGCACACCCAGAGATTACAGGCCCAGTAAATCTTGTCGCACCGGAGTGTGTGTCGCAAAAAACATTTACCAAGACATTCGCTCAGGTATTAAAAAAACCTGCTTTTCTGTGGATGCCGGCATGGATTATACAACTTTTATTTGGTCAAATGGGCAAGGAGTTATTATTGTCAGGACAAACCGTTGCGCCACAGCGATTGTCAGAATATCAGTTTAACTTCAAGTATCCAACTTTATTATCTGCTTTAACTAAAGAATTTAGAGGTTAAAATTATTATGAGTCTTTGCTTATTGTCCTTAGATGAAGTCAAACAAAGCATCACCATGAGCCAAGCAATTAAGGCAATGGAAAATGCATTTATGCAATTAGCAAAAAAACAAGTTAAATTACCTTTAAGAACAGGCATTACCATTGATGAAGAAGATGCGCTTACTTTAATTATGCCGGCCTATCTGGCTCAAGATAAGGCTTTAGGTCTGAAGGTGGCTTCTATTTTTCCTAAAAATAGTGCACTCAATAAACCCTCTATTACTGGTTTTATCATGTTACTTGATGCCGGTACTGGCGAACCCAAAGCACTTATGGACGCAGGTTATTTGACCGCATTAAGAACCGGGGCAGTTTCTGGGTTAGCAACTCAATATTTTGCAGTAGATAACGCAACTCATGTTGCAATCATTGGCTCAGGAGTACAGGCAGAAACACAACTTCAAGCCATAGCAAACGTACGCGACATAAAGCAGGTATCGGTATGGTCAAGAAACATTAAGAATGCGGAACAATTTGCGACTCAGCTCGCAGACCAATACACCATCAATGTATTTGACAACATTTCTTTAGCAGTTAAAGACGCGGATATCATCTGTACCGCAACCGGAAGCGCCGAGCCATTAATCCACTTGCATGATATAGGACCACATGTTCATATTAATGCTATAGGCTCACACACTGCCAAGATGCAAGAAATCAGCAATGATGTACTAAAACATGCTGTAGTGATTGTTGATCAATTAAGCGCTGTTATGGCTGAAGCTGGTGAAATTATCAGTGCTGTGCAGCAAAATCAATTAAAACAAGAGGATATTATTGAGATAGGTAATTGGTTAATGCATAAAAACTCAGACTTCAAAAATCAGATCACTGTATTCAAATCAGTAGGACTTTCAATACAGGATTTAAGTGTTGCCTCTGTTGTTTATCAAAATGCCATGGATAAAAAATTGGGAACTTTATTTGCATTAAATGAAGCAAGGTTGTTGTAGGCTGGCGCTGAGCTTGCGAAGCAATAGGAGTTCAAAAGATCCATGCTGGGCTACTCTACATTTAGCCCTAGCAATTCTCGCTATTTAATTTCACCAAGTGCCTCACCTAAACGGATTGTACTTCCTGCTTTTAAAGCTGGATTCCAATGCACCGGCGTGTCGCTTGCAAACAGCAAAACTACAGTTGAACCTAGTTTAAAGTATCCCATTTCATCGCCTTGAGCCATCTTTTGTTCTTTCTCTTCATTGTATTCAAAATCAACACGAGTCTTACTCCGTTTGATGTCCCCATGCCAACGGGTTCCTATCGCTCCAACTATGGTTGCTCCAACCATCACTATAACCATAGGACCTACTTTGGTAGAAAAAAAGAGAACCAGTCGCTCATTACGCGCAAATAATCTTGATACAACTCGAACAGTTGAAGGTTGTACTGAAAATAAAGCACCTGGAATATAGGTCATCGAGGTTATTTTGGCATCCATAGGCACATGCACACGATGGTAATCTTTAGGCGATAAATACAAAGTAGCAAAATGTCCATTAATAAATTGAGCAGCCGCATCGTTAGTACACGCCAAAAGATCAGCCACGGAATAATAATGACCTTTTGCTTGAATTAATTGACCTTGTTCTATAGATCCTATTTCACTAACACAACCATCTACAGGTGAAATAATATCCGCATCGGCCAATGGCCTGCATCCTGGTTTTAGGTGACGAATAAAAAAATCATTAAAACAAGAGTATGCAGTATGGTCTTCGATCAAGGCCTCGCTCATATTGACCTGATATTTATTTATAAATCGTTGAATGATGTAATTTTTTATTTTGACATTTTTCACTTCAGCCAAACAACCAGCAAGGGTGGTAAGCCCGTGCTGAGGAATCAGATATTGGGGTAATGTTTTTATTAAATCAAAAGACATGTGAAGCTCTCAACAGCATTCTAAAAAAAGGGAATCATAACCTATACTTCCAGCAGCCACAAACAGCGTCGTGATCACGTGAAGTATAGTGGTAAATTTAATTTGTTTTAACACATATAGCTGGAGGTAAGTTGTAATTGTCGATGCGATGCAGAAATCGTTTCGTGATGATATCTCAGATTATTAAGATAATGCGTTTTATGTTCCTCCAAATTAAACTGAGAAATTAATTTATATTTTGGCTCTTCCAACATCACCGGATACCTACTAACTTCTCTTTTAATTGCTTCTACTATTTTAACAAACAAACACTCGTTCAATGTTGAGGACTCACCTCCATTCATAAAAATCATAGCCAGTACTTTCGCATTACAATTTCCATCTAAATAACCCTCTACCTCTGCTCTCCTGGAAGCTCCCAAAAGGCTTCCCCATGTCTTCGATTCATATTTTGCTAATGAAGAAGAGATTAAGCTTTTAAATGATTTATCGGTGAGGGAATCTACCCAATCATAAATCGTCTTATATAACATGGTGATGCCCCCATCACTATAAAGATGAGTAAATCGTTTATCTTTCTTAGCAAAAAACACCACATCCCGAGTAAAATCATTGATACCTTTTTCAAAACTTTTATCTCTGAGTGCAAGATCAACACTTGGTATAGGATGCTTTTGCAACATTAAAGGTGTAAGGTCCTGCACAAGCAAAGTATTCAATGCCCCATCTTGCTGGGTTCCTGAGCTTAAAATATAAGCCAACCGATTATCACCGCTTTCTTTTGTGCTTGCTTTTAAATAGCTCTTCACCGGTTCAACCCTCTGGCGGAATGAAAACGTAGATACTACCGGTGCATATTTTTTATCTATAATTTCATTTATATAATGCTCTAACTCCTCAGGTTTGAGACTTTTTGCCCAAACGAACAATGAATCATAATATTGTTTTTTCACATCTTCATGCGTAAAAGGCAGCACTTCTCGTTTCACAGCCAGTAATGCTTCTTCCATAAGTTCGTCAGTAGTGGTCAAATGCAATTGGAAATGAACCTGTTCTGCAATGAGCTTAAGGCTTGATGCAATACTATTAAATTCACCGGCATAGGTTGTTGTATTCGCCAAGGCTTGACGAATTTTTAGGTTGTACGCTTGATGGAGTAAACTCAGTTTATTTGAAAATTCAAGATTGTCTTCTTCGGTAAGATCTTGACGTTTTTTTTCATAATAGGCCTTTGTGATTTCACGAAACTCGTTAACAAAAGCAACCAAAGATAATAATGCATCACGCAACTTACTGCCTTTATCAACACGAATCTTTGCTTCAATTGTTTCAGCAGAAAGCAGGGGAAGATTTCCAAATAGCTCCCATGCACTGGTTAAACTATCATCTGTGGCTTTTTTGCTTACCAGTTCGGAAATTTGCTCATATGGAGGATTGGTGGTGTCCTTAAGTAAAGAGTTTGTTAGTCTATAGGAACTGTGGATCAACTCTTTTATTATCGGTGCAAATGCATCACGCCAAACCTGATGATATCGTTTTTGTAGTTCATCTAAATTGTATTTTAGCTCTTCTTCTTTAGCATAAGTTGTTTCATTTTCCTTTTTGACCCATTCCTGTATCTTGCGATAAAAAGAAGGCTTTTGATAAAGAGCTAAATAGGTAGGTGGCAGCGGTAACCCATAACCATTGTCAATACACCCCATATAAAAGATCGCAACTCGATATAAATTATCATAGTGTTCTTGATATAAATCCATCATAAAATCAACAAATGATTTTTTGTTCGTATTTTCATTGCAAAAACGAGGATACAGCTCTTCATATTTTTTCCGTAAGCTGGGATCTGTCTCTTCTAAAGAAGTGTAATTTAAAGGCAGATCACCAAAGAGCTCGGTTAAGCGTTTGCGTTGTAACTCTGGTTGATATGTTAATAAGGCCTTTAAAGCGGCAGCCAGTTTTTGTTCCTGGGCAAGAGAATTCTGTGCCAGGCGAGCAAACTCGACTGGGTCTGCATAAGCTTTAGGTAATAGTTTACGGGCTACATTAGGTACAATAGCCGGAATGGTAACTTGTCCTGGATTTTCGTAAGAAGGCCAATGATAAGGCATGGACTCCTGAACATTGGGAAACGCTTCATAATCACGAACCGTGAGCATTACATGTTTCTTAGGTACTCCGATTACTGCTCTTGGTTCTTTCATATGGATGGTAAACCAATAGAAGAACATATCAAAATCAATATCCCCTGCCAGGCTGAGATTATGGGGATGTGGATCATCATCATCGAGGAACCATCTGCCGATTAAAAGTTCCATGACATTTTTTTCGACAAGGGTTTTAACACTGGGCGCAACTTGTTCTTTTAAAGTACTGTTGATAGGAGTGCCCTGACTCGCATAATGAAAAGGTTTAAAATCCTCGACACCAATAGATAATGTACCGATTACTTTTTCTTGTGTGTCTCCCCTTTTTGAGGTGATTTCCAGGATACTACTCTCTACCTTTTGCAGCTGCTCTATAGTTAAAGGCAGTTGGGGGTTAAAGTCTGGTATATCCTTTATCGCAATGGTATCTTTTTTTAAGCCATCGGGAGTTTTAACAATGTATTCGAGAAAATCATGCTCTAATTGAATATAAAGGGTGCCGCTTTTTATATTTTTCGTGTCATCTGGCATTAATTCGAGATCATACTCCCCGAATACCAAACGCTCTTCAGCAGATCTTTTTCCTTGAAACAACCTTTTGAATGATGAAGTTGCAACACTGATTTTGGCAAGTAATTCAGGATAGTGATTTTTAGGCTCTAATTTTTTAAAAAAAGCCTTCTTGACAACACCATCTTCCTCAAAAGAAACCTTCCATGTTTCATGAGAGCTATCCGAAATTTTTTCTACATAAGTGAGTTTATTATTTCTGAGTGCCTTTTTTGGAATTCCCATATTTTAATCCATTAAATCCCAGTCGTCCTTTTAGAATAGTTCATATTAGGCAGAAATATTCAATAAGTTCAAGAATAATTTTCAAACAGATAACAAGGAAACTAAACAGTTAAGATTCAAATGCTTAGTGTATTACTAAAAAATAATCACTCACATTATGTCACTCTGCTTTTTTTAATGACAACTCATCATGCAAATTGCTGCATGATAAGTAAGAAGGCCCTGCCCGGAGGAGATTTGTTCCGAGCTAAGGCTGTAGCCTTCTTCTTTGGCTACGTTTGATTAACTCATTTGACGCATGATAAGGGAAAACACATTCCATTTTCATCCGAATTCTCTAGATCGATAAGCTTAAACACGTCCTTATCCAGTGCGCGTATCTCTTCTCCTGAGCGAGTCTGGTTAAAAAACCAGAAATTACCAGTCTTGTAGTATTTATATCCATTAGCTCCTCCAAGGGAAAGAGTGCAACTAATTATATTAGCAATAGCAACTAAGGCGTTGTATAAAAATCTATATAAATCGGGCTCAATTTCAGGATCGACAATTTTAAGAATTTCATTTTCAGCATTCTTTAATGTAGGAGACACATCGGTATAAGGATCCATGAGTGCATCATAAGAAACCTTGTATAATGTTTTTCTATAAGCTTCTTCTGCACCCTTCCATTTTATATGCATTTCACTGGATGATTTAGCCCCAGATAAACGCTCATGGATTATTTTGCATTGAGCCTCAACCCTCAAAATAACTTGTCGAAACCGTTCCGCTTCTTCACTCTCTTCTTGTGCTGCCAATTCAATTAGGTCTTTTCCGAGCCTTAAGTCTTGCATTTGCCTGACACAAATAAAACGATCGCGCAAGCTTTTAGCCAAAGCCAATTGTACCGGATCTTTTATGGCAAGAACTTTATTGCCTTGAGTCTGTATCCCGTGTACTACGCCACTATAAAGAACTGCCATCAATAACGCTCGGGTTTTACCTTCCACATTCGCTAATTGTGGTAAAAGCAGGCGTAGGGCTTGTCCTTTATAATTCTTCTCTAATACTAAGTGATATGTTTCAAGAGGGGCAGTAATACCTGATTTTTTTAATAAAAGTAACGCTATGCTTGCTGCTTTTAACTCGTCAAGAGTTAACTTGTGTAATCTCGATGTTACATCATGAAGCCCTTCAAATTCTTTAGCAAAATGATGGACAATTGATTTTTGTAAATGTTGGTGGGGGTTTAAAGCAAGCTTTTCTAGATTTTCAATACTAATGGTTTTTGTTTGATCCAAAGCCACCAGGCATGAAGCCAATAATGGATATTTCTTTGTTGCCGCAACGACTTGCTGATAACCATCTTCAGATAAAGAGCCTTTGACCCAAAAAATCAAACAAAGCCGTCTACAGTCTTCATCAGGTAAAGAAAAAATAAATTTTAATTCTTCACGTTTTTTAGATTCTTTAAAAAATTCAGGGACATCTTCCGTCAGTTCCGGCTCTAACTTAACTAAACTATCTATAGCTCGGTAATAAGCTTCCGTGGATAAAATAAGTTGGATTAAATCATCTGGATAGGATTGTTGAATTAAAAACGGGATTAACTTGATTTGTGTCTCATCCTTCATATAACCACTGAATTTATTAATAAATTCAATATTGGTAAGTAGCTTCCGGTTTTGATCCAAAAGCCCATTTTCATAAAATACGATGAGGATTTTTAATAGACTTTTATTAATGCGTTCATCATCTGTGAATTGAATTCCCTGAATTTCTTTACGTAATGGACTGGATTTTGATAAAAGCTCCTTGAGCAGAGAAACAGATAAAGGAAGCTCATCAAGTATTTTGTATTGAAAAAGCAAATCCAGGTCTGGATTCTCTGCGAATAATGCGGATAAATCAAATTCAGAAAAAGAAATGGGTTCGCGAAGGGTTGCCGTTTCTTGCTCTATTTGGAGTTTTCGCATCAATAAAGCAATACGTTGAAAACGTAAGTTAATCTCATTATTCCGATTAACTGCATTTTGTAATAAAAAGCTCGGAATAGCTGAGCCAATCTGCTGTAATAAGGGTTCGATAGAGGACACAGAGGAAACGGTAACCCCAAAATCAAGCGATTTAATAAACGGGGTTAAATCAAAGCTTGATACACAGACAATTTCTCTATTTTTGGGTTCGGCATGGCCATTTTTTATTAAACCGATGACCCACTGTGTTGGGTCATCCTTACGATACATCACCATAATGCCGCAGTCCTCTCCTGCGTCATTAATGTAAGCAAAATCCTGGTGACCTAAATTCGCATGATAGGCTTCTGAATCTTCTTCTTTTTTGAGTGGTTCACGCCCAAACAAATAGGACAAATTTCCTGCAGTCATATTACCATGCAAATAATATTTCCCTAGAGCATGTTTTCGCCAGATATTAAAATGTCTTATTGCTTGCTGTACTGTACCCAGAAAATTAATCGTAGAGAAATCACCAATTATATTGGTGTCATCTTTTTGTTCTGCAACAACCCAGCCCTGTCCAAAAGCATGGAAAATTTGTTCCGCGTTTCCCTTCAGCAAATAAGGCATAATTCTTTCTCAATATGACAAATTGAGAGTATTATAACCAAGAATTCATCAAGATGGTGATGGTTTTTTGCTAAAATTGCATTTTCAATACCTTTAATAAGTTATAATGACTAGGAAAAGGAGGCGCGTAGCCCATGTTCTGCGATGCAGGAGAAAGCACATTTGCCGATCCTGTTGAGAAGTCACGTATTATGAGGGTAATGTACTGACAATCTATTGAGGCAAGAAAATAAATATGAAATGCAATATCATAGGCGCAGGCCGATTAGGTAGAAATATCGCATTGGCCTTATCTAAAGCTCATCTCATCTCGTCCTTTTCCATTTGTAATCGCAGTTTGGAAAGTGCACAAAAAGCGAGTCAGGAGATTGGGGCAGGCCAAGCAATTGATAAAATTGAGCATTTACCTGAAGCAGATATAACCTGGATATGCTGTAATGATGATGCAATTAGCGATGTAGTAAAAACTTTAGCACAACATTCTATTTTAAAATCAGAGTCTTTTGTAATTCATTGTAGTGGTGTACTTAATTCCGATTTGCTTAGGCCATTAAAAAAGCTTGGCTGTTATGTAGCCAGCTTTCATCCTTTAAAGGCTTTTAAAACAAATTACTTAGATCCTTCTGCGTTTTATCAAGTTGATTGTGTTTTAGAGGGTGACACTGAGGTATGCGCGTGGTTAAAAAGCACGTTCACTCAATTAGGCTCTCATCTAATTACCATTAAGCCTGAGGCAAAAACAGCATATCATGCTGCAGCATGCATGGCTTCGAATTATTTAATTACCTTAGCCGCATGCAGTGAAGAATTATTTCTTAAGGCAGGGATTAATCCACAACAAAGCCGGAGGATGATGATCAATTTAATGCAAGGCAATCTGAATAACTTACAAGAAACTGTAAGTATTGCTGAATCACTCACAGGCCCATTAGCGAGAGGGGATGTCCAAACCATTGCCTTGCATTTAGATTCGCTAGAAAATCACGAGCTCAAGCGTTTCTATCAAAGTGCAGCATTAAGCACACTGCCTATGACGCAATTATCTGAAGAAATAAAAGAAAAAATTACACATCTTTGTAGTTGAGTTTCTTACTTAAAAGAATGAGTTCTCCCATGTCCTATATCAACAGGGTTAACCCTGGAACAATACGCTCAAAGACAGTTAATGTGTTAAGAATTCGTAGGAATACGAGTTTCTTCCTCGCTTGAATTCGATCCTTCAGGTAAGCCAAAATCAACACTCACGAGAGGATCACTTTCTAAGTCCATTTTTGATGGCTGTAATACCCTTGGCTTTGGCTCTTTCTTTGGCTCTTGCTTTTGAACCTCCAAACCGTTCACCATTTTTTGTGGACTACCATTATAGCCAGAATTAACTTCTTTTTCGACCTTTCCCACAACTTGAAATTCATGTCCTCCATGAGATCCCTTGGTTTTCTTAAACCCATCCTTTTCCTTGCTCGTTAACTCTATTCCACCTTTCTCCGGATTAAATAATTCATCTTCCTGTAACACCTCTAAAACTACCTCGCGAGTTCGTTTATCTTGGCCTTTATGCGCTTGGGTTTTACTTGCACCGGTTGCATCAAGATTCATTTCTCTATCTGCCGCATTGTTGGTGTCAATTAATTGATTTATATAGAATTTTCTCACTGGAGGAATCGCTAATAATGGGAGTGTTGCCAGAGCAAACACTCCAAGAGCAATTCGCGCAGTCCAACGCAAGAAAGGACTTTTTATATCTTGCACAAATGAAAAACTACTTACTTTCGCCGCACCACCTTGGTCTTCGCGTGAAATAGCTGCCGCACCACCGTGTAAATTACATTTGCTTACTGATACAGCTATAGCGGCTCGTAATGCATCGGGATCAGCTGTATCTCCTTTCGCATAAGCTTTGATTTGATCATAAATCGCTTTTTCATGTTCTTGTAGCTTATCAAGTTTTCCATCATTATGCTCCACACGTTCGTGTATACTTTTCAATAAAGCAAAGCGTAGCATGACATCCTGATTGCGCTCATTACCACTTTTACAGCCGCCAGTTGATGCCCATTCGATATACATACTCAGAGCTTGGCTCAGTTGGCCGTAACGTATATCCCAATGCTGATTAGTTGCAATCATTCTTGCTAATGCATTGGACGCTAATGAAGGTAAATCTTGATCTTCGTCTTGCTGTGCTAATTTATCTTTTAAATCTTCTTTAAAAATTCGTATTTCTGTAATTAATTGTTTCCCTTCTGGTGAGTCTGCAAAATATTCTTCTCTATTCTCCTTGTTCAAGAAATCGTTATAATATAGGAGAACCTGTTCATTTATTTTAAAAAAATCAGTCTTTACGTCTTGGCTTAGAAAAGCACTATTTTCTTGAAGGGTATGCAGCATGGCCATTTCGGCACTTAAGGTAATCTCATCCAACTCCACAGAACCAGTAAAAATGCTTCTATCAACCCGATAACCTAAATCCTGAGTGTGACGGTTTGTACCTATATTCTGTACATATAAAAAGCTATTTACTTTGGTCTTTGCTACTCTTAGATCCTCCTGTAGTTTTTTGACTTGTTGCTCCCGAACCTCTTCTTCTTCTATTGTAGACACAGGGTTTGTTTGAACATCCTGAATTTTCTTTTTGAGCTCTTCTATACGTGCAGAACGTTGTGCGTTAAATTCATGCATGGCCTGCATCATGTACAGAGCGCTGGCTCTTTGCTTGTTATTTCTATCACCTATAGTTTCAAATGCCTCTGAATGAAACGAGGTGAATAAATTCTCTACGGCAGGACCATCTTTTCCACCACGCATGGCACGCATTTGCTCGTGGAGAAAACCGAATTTTTTTACTAGATCATCTTTAATATCCTGAGCACTCATTGTGGGATGAAAAACCAGTGCTGGTGAGGGTAAACGCCCACTTACAGCGGAAGTAGGATGCAATACACCATTTTCATCTCGATAAGTATAAGTAACTCGCCTGAAGGCGGCTTGATCTTCTATATGCTTCCCTGCGTCAAACGTAGATTTTTCGTGCGCTGTTTGTTGGGTTCCGGTTATTAACATCCCCTGTTGCAGGTAATTAGACGTGTAAAAATAATCGAATCCTGTAGCTGTGCGCGCAGTAAATTGGTGTTTATCCAAACTACTGCTAAGTTTTTGCGTGTAGTCTAAAATATCTTTTCTAATCTCATCTGAGTTTTTTCCTAATTTTTTTCCTTGTTCTTTTAAATGCGTAACGACACCCTCTATAAGCTCTTTTTTTGCGGCTCGAGCCAATCTGGTTCTTTCTTTAGCTAAATTTTTATTAAGTTTATCTACATTAACCCTGCCATCATCTGGATCAGTGGCTTTTTCAACTGCCCTCTTATACGCCTTGGCCACTTCCTGCTGGAGCTTTACGGCTGCTTTATGGCGAATGTCTTGCCAAGCCTCAGGATTAATCGTTTCCTTTGTTGTACCATAGGTTATGGAACGCCGCTCAAATGTTCCTGCCATTAAACACATATGTGCGTAAGTTTCTTCAAAAGAGGCAACAATACTCGCTCTTTGATGATGAGGAACCTTCTGTGGCCCATATATTTCTTTGTACTTATCTTGTAGCTTCTTGTATACATCACCACCTTTTTCAGGACGGGGACCACTTAAATCAATTGAGCATAAGGTTGTGTCAGTGGGGGTACGACCACCAAGCACTTCTTTGAGTCCATTATTGATCTCTATACCTTCTCTCTCATCGACTTCTAGCATGTCAATGCCTAAAGCAGCCTCTATCTTCTTAAGTACCGCTTTTTGTTCTTCTTTAGATAGTGTTAACTCGTAAACTAAACGTCCTTGCGGATCAAACATTAAGTCTTCTTGTAGTTCTATTTCTTCATCTTTACGTTTGGCTACTTTTTCTAAAACTTTTTGAGATAGGTACTCTTGATAGATGGCATTGGCTTTAGCTACAGCATATCGTTGCTGTTCGATTTTTATTCCATTTTGTACTTCTGGAGATAGACTATTCTGAAAAACAGGCTCATTCAAACTCGCTAAGGCTTTTCGTTCATTACTTTCTTCAGGCGTTTCGCCTGCTTTAAAGAGTAATTTCTGATAAATTGCAATTTGAACATCTGCATCTAATTTTTGAAATTCTTCTTGATACTTTCCCTCTCCAGCTGCAATAAGCTGTTTAAGTATTGTTGAGAGCGACATACATCGATTCCTCTTAAGCCTTTATAGTTTATATTAGCACTAAAACATTACCGAAACCTTACGTTGATAAATCTCAAAAAGGCAATATGAATTTCTGGGGGATCTAAAGGCTAAAGTTCAACTTCTTTTCCTAAGTTTTTCTGATTGACATGTTTTTTTGTTTTTCTTTTCTCATGCCAGGTTTGCAACATAACAAAAAATGCAGGGACGAATACCACGGCAAGGCAGGTTGAAGCCAGCATTCCACTGCATACGGCAATCCCAATCGAGCGCCGTGCATTGGCACCGGCTCCGGTAGCCAATACTAAGGGCATGACTCCAAGAATAAAAGCGAACGAGGTCATTAAAATAGGACGAAAACGTGTTTTAGCGCCAATTACCGCAGCCTCCATGATTGATTTGTTATGCAGTTCGTGTTGTTCTCGCGCCACCTCAACGATCAAAATAGCATTCTTGGCTGCCAAAGCAATAAGTAGCAAAATCCCAATTTGGGTATACATATTATTGGAAAGACCTAAAGCCGATAACACCAATACGGTCCCAATTAAGGCTAAGGGTACGCTTAATAGAATCGCTGCAGGAGCGATCCAGTTTTCATATTGACCTGCCAAAATCAGATACACCAAAATGAGTGACAGGATAAAAATATAATAACTCATATTTCCTGCAATTTTTTCCTGATAGGCGGTACTGGTCCATTCATAAGAGATACCCGCAGGTAAAACTTGCTTTGCAAGCTGCTCCATAACCGCCATGGCTTGGCCTGAGCTATAACCTGGCGCGGCCGAACCATAAATATTGCTGGAGGGGTATAAATTATAAAGAGAAATAATGGAAGGACCTACTGTAGGTGACATATCAGTAAGTGTTCCCAATGGTACCATTTCCCCTGATTTGTTTCTTACATAATAATTACGTACATCACCAACCGTCATGCGTGACGCAGCATCTGCCTGGACATAAACCTGAAATACCTGTCCGAATTTTGAAAACAGATTCACATAGGATGAACCAAGATAGGTCTGTAACGCATTGGATGCATCGCCGACAGAAACACCTAAAGCCTCTGCTTTGACTCGATTAATCGGGGCAGCAAGCTGTGGCACTGAAGCACGAAAAGAAGTCATCAAGCGTTGCAATTCGGGCTGCTGGTTTGCATAGCGAATCAACAGATCAGTGGCAGTTTGCAATTTTTGATAATCAAATGATCCATCTTGCAATTCAAGCTGCATTTGAAAACCACCAGACATACCCAAGCCTTGAATTGGCGGGGGGATCATAACCAATATTTTAGCGCCTAAAGTTTTTTCTGCGATCGCATTAAGTTGTTTATACATCGCCAACAGATCCTCTTTTTTACCCCGCACGCTCCAATCTTTAAATATCACGTAAAGAACACCACCATTGGCAAGGCTCGCATTACTGTCCAAAAGCGAGATTCCAGTAATACTGATGACATTCTCTACGCCATCAAGTTTAGATACTTGCGCGCTTAAATCGTGTAAAACCGCCTCTGTGCGCCCTAAACTGGAACCATCGGGCAATTGCACGTTCATCATCGCATATCCCTGATCTTCAAGTGGGATAAACCCTGTAGGGATACGTGTTAAACCTAAGATCGCTAAAATAACTAGAGAAATACCAATGAGGCAAACTGTTTTATTGTTATGAACAAGCCTGTCTATGAAACGAAGATAGAAATTTTCTATAGGATAGTAATACTTATCAAATAAACGAAAAACGACGTTTTTCTTTTTTTGCGGGTCGACTGGTTTGAGCCACAAGGCACATTGAGTTGGCTTCAAAGTCATCGCATTGATGGCACTAATAAATGCAGTTGCTGCAATAACGAGTGCAAACTGAGCATACATAGCTCCGGTTAAGCCTGGCATAAAACCTGCGGGAATGAATACCGCCATTAAAACAAGAGTAATACCAATAATGGGCCCCAATAATTCGCCCATAGCATGAATTGCCGATTGTTTGGGCGGGGTGCCCTGTTCTATGTGTTGGGTTACACCTTCGACAATCACAATCGCGTCATCAACGACGATCCCAATTGCTAAAACAAGGGCAAATAAAGTTAACAAGTTAACGGAATAACCTAATAAAAGCATGGCAAAGAATGCGCCAATGATGGTCACAGGCACTGTGGTAGTAGGTACTAAGGTGGCACGATAGTTTTGTAAGAAAAGAAGAATAACAATCAAAACCAGGATGCCCGCTTCGAACAAAGTTTCATATACCTCATTCACTGAAGCTTTTACGAATATGGTGGTATCAAAAGGAATCGAGTACTCCATGCCAGGAGGAAATTTTTTTGCCATTTTCTCAACTGCTTTACGTACCTCGGTTGCAACTTGCAGGGCATTGGCATTGGGGAGCTGGTAAATACCAATAGCTGCGGCCTGCTTATTATTCAGTCTCGCGAGCTGGTTGTAGCTGTTAGATCCCAACTCAACACGACCTACATCACGAATACGGACAATTTGGGCACTTTGTGTAGTACTGGTTTCTTTAGCACTTTGATTGGGGTTTTGTGCTATTGTTTTCACAATGATGTTTTCAAATTGATCTACATCAGCAAGTTGTCCCGGTACATTTACTGTAAATTGATACGCTTGTTTCCCTGAAGTTGGTGGCGCACCAATTTGCCCGGAAGATACCTCTTGGTTTTGATTGCTAATGGCTTGAAGAACATCACTTGGATTAAGAGAATAAGCCAACATTTTTTTAGGATCCAACCAAACACGCATCGCATAAGTACCGGTTCCAAAAATAATCACATTACCTACGCCAGGCAAACGCGATAATTCATCTTGCATGTTAATTGCCGCATAATTATCAAGAAACAGTCCATCATATTCATTATTTTTGGACGTTAGGGTAATAAATTGCAGAATCGCCGTAGATTTTTGCTGTACCACTACTCCTTGCTTTTGCACTGAATCGGGCAACTGCGCCATAGCAGCCTGTACCCTATTTTGCACCAGTACTTGCGCAAAATTAAGATCTGTACCAATAGCAAAAGTAACAATTAGAGTGTAGGTACCATTATTCGTACTGGTGGATTGCATATACAGCATGTTTTCCACCCCATTCACCTGCTGTTCAATCGGTAAAGCTACGGTTTTGATGAGTGTTTTAGCGTCGGCACCAGGGTATGTAGTGGTCACTTGAATAGTTGGTGGAACAATAGCAGGATATTGAGAAACTGGTAGTACAAATATAGCTACCAACCCCAGCAACACGATGAGGAGCGCAATAACATTTGCCAATATTGGCCGCTCAATAAAAAATTTAGAAATCATTCTGCTATTTTCTCATTTGTAACGATCATTCAAAAAACGCCCCCATAGCCACCAAACCAAGTAGAAAGCAAACATTAAATACTCTTAGTTTGACGGCTACGAACGACAGTCCCTGACACATCTCCATTAATGCTTGCCTTCTTTATTTTTTTATTATCTTTGTCTATGTTATCTTTATTATCTTTTGTTTGTGAGACCTGTTCTCGTGGCTCAACCTTATTACCAGGAGTTGCGTATTGCAGGCCATCAATGATCACTTTGTCTTGAGCCTCTAGTCCCGAGGCCACAGCACGCACCCCGTTCTCCATACTGCCCAATGTTACCCGTTTCGTCACCACAGCATTGTCATTATTTACGGTCAATATATAGGGGCCAATTTGATCATAAAGGATCGCTGTATCAGGCACTGTTAATTGCTTTTTAGGTTTGGAGATAGCGACTCGTACTTGCACAAAGAGTCCTGGTACAAAAATGTACCCTTTATTTGGTAATACAGCACGCAGCTCCATAGTTCCGGTAGATGCATTAAGACCTGTATTCACAAAATCAAGCGTCGCCTTGTACTTAACTGTAGGATCGTTTTGTAGGCTCACTTCAATAGGAACTTGCTTGATATCTTGGGGCTTAAATCCTTGTGCACGCGCTGCCGCTCGTAATTTGATTAAATCAAGCTCATTTAAATTAAAGTAAACATAAATGGGATCGATCTGCTCTATGGTAGCCAAATTTGTGGCTTCGCCATGCCCTACGAGATTGCCAACATCAACCAAATGTCGACCAATTCGACCATCAAATGGGGCTGAAATATGTGTATAACCGTAATTAATTGCCGCGTTTATTTCTTCGGCTTCTGATTTATCCAATTGTGCAGCAATCTCTAGCGTTTTGGCATACCATTTTTCGACCTCATTTAGAGAGGTAGCATGTTGTTTATACATCCGTTGTTGGCGCGCATACTCTGACTTGTTATAAACAAGCGATGCCTTTGCTGCGGCTACAGTCGCTTTAGCGGCTCTAAGTTTTTCAAAATACGGCTCAGGCTGTATTACAAAGAGCTCCTTTCCTTTTTTAACAAAAGTTCCATCAACAAACTCGATTGAATTAAGATAGCCTTCAACACGCGCAACCAGATTAACGGAATTATACGCTACTGTATTCCCTGTTTGCGTCACATATTCAGCCATTTCTGCAAGTTTTGGTTTTTGCACAACAACCTTGGGCACAGGGATGGCTGGAGCGCTGTTTTTGCCAAAAATATGTGAAATCAGATAAATGAGAAGTAAAATAGCAACCACTATCCCTGCAATTTTGACTGATTTTGAATTTCTATTAAAGTTCATACCCAATACCATTTTATTTAGTTTCCCTAATTTCCTTTCTCTGCTTAGGGTCATTACCATTAAGCTAAGCCATGCGTACGTAAAATTGTTATCACCCTACGCGGGGATGAGAAAACTCCTTCACTTAGCACGCGATCCTCCCCCTATCCTCAGCGCGAGAGAGAGAATTTTTCTTTTCTTCTACCACTTTGGTAAATAAAGTTCCTTAACTCGTTCTTTCTTAGTTCGCGGTAACTCATGATTTTGTTGCTTCAGCAAAGTCCCCCAGTTCGTTCGCGCAGCCATTTCGGCTTTTATTTGTTCTGGTACAACATCATTAGCTCCTCGAATTTCCCACCCCCCACCGAGTGCACGATAAAGAGAGACGAGTGCCTGAGGAATATTCGCTTGTGCATTTACAAGGGACGTCTGTACACTCAATTGTTGCTGCTCAGCATTCAACACCGGGGTAAAGTCTACTTCTCCATTAATATAACGGATTATTGCCAATTTTAATGATTTGATGGCAGAGTTATTTGCTTGAGTTAAAGCACGTTCTGCTTTTTTTGCCTCAATATAGGCTGTAATACTGTTTTGCACTTCTTGCTGCGCCTTTAGAACCAAATTAACATAATTTAATAAAGACTGCTGGAACACAGCATCTTGCGCTCGTACTGCGTTTGTAATTTGACCGTAATTTAGTATTGGCCAGGTCAAAGCAGGGCCTGTGGTTATTGATCGATTAGACCATTGAAACAGATCCGCAAGTGAATTTTGACCAATATTGTTTGAAGAAAAAACGAAAGTCCCATTTAATGCTAAGGAAGGGAACAGATTTGCTTTTGTTGCACCGATTTTAGCAGATTGCGCGATAGCCTCCAAACGTGCTTGATGAATATCCGGCCGTCGCGCTAATGTTTCTATAGGTATTCCAACCGCTACAGATGAAGGCGCCTTGGGAATCCCTTTACCTTTTTTTAGCTCCCCATCCACCCCATTGGGTACTGTACCCAATAAAAGAGCCAGCGCATTCTTTTGCTGCTCTAAACTATTTTCCAACGGTGGAAGAGATGCTTCTGTTTGTGAAAGCTCTGTCTGTGCTTGTTCCACATCCATGAGATTTGTTTCACCTGCATTATATCGGGCCTTGGCTATTTTTAAACCTTCTTTTTGCACGACAATATTGGCTTTGGTTACCTTAATTTGCGCCTCAAAGGTTCGAACTTGGATGTAGGTGCTGGCAACATCTGCAGTAAGAGTCACCAATGCGTTATCATAAGCCGCTAGAGAAGATAAAAACGTAGCATCATTGGCCTGAATTGCTCTTCGGTATTTACCCCAAAAATCAATTTCCCAATTCGCAGCAAAACCCAGTGATAAAGTTGAAAAGGATGAAGGCAAAATAGATTGCAGTTCACTACCACCAAGTTCAACATAGGTGAAATTGCCTGTCACTGCTTGTTGTTGAGGGTACAGCTGGCCTACCGATTGTGCTAAAAGTGCCCGGGTTTGTAAAACCCTTACCCCCGCACTCTGGACCGTCAAATTGTTGTGATACCCTTGATAAATTAATGAAGTCAGGATTGGATCATGAAATACTTGCCACCATTTTGTCGTTTTAAATGGGGCTTCTTTTACTGTTGCATCCTTTTTCGGCCAATGAACTGCAACTGGTTTTTTCGGCTCTTTATAATTAGGGCCGACCATAAAACAAGCGCTAAGAAACAGGCAAGCAACAAAGGTAAAAATTTTTAACATGAGTGCTAAGACTTCCCTATCTAAATATTTTCCATTATTGGAAATGACATTAGCTTCTTACTAAAGCACTTTATCACTAGTAGGGATTATTTAATAGATCATTAATGTGAAAACCAGGTCCACAGAAAAACTATCCTGCAGTATTGACTTGCAATTGAGTCACATTTTGCAATCCTCGCGGTAATCGATTGCCCCGACGTCCACGCTCGCCTTTATAATGATCCAAATCACCTCCTTTCAAGGTAAAATGTCGTTTGCCAGCATGCACAGTGAGTGAATCATCCGCTGAAAGTACTTGCAAATCAATCATATACTCTTCACGAGATGCCGCTTTAGCAGAAGGGATACTGATTAATTTATTTCCTTTGCCGCGCGATAACTCTGGGACTTCTTTGGCAGAAAAAATGAGTAAGCGGCCAGCATTGGTAACACAGGCAACAAATAACTCATCATGTTTGGGTAAGATACGAGGCGGCAAAATAAGGCTGGATTCAGGCAGCTTAATACAAGCCTTGCCATTGCGATTTTTTACGTAAAGATCACCTATCTTGGCGATAAAACCATATCCTGCATCACAGGCTAATAACACCATTTGCTCTGCCTCACCACCGACCACTGCTTCGAATAATGCACCTTCAGCGGGATTAAGCTTACCTGTTAAAGGCTCTCCTTGGCCTCGTGCCGAGGGTAAAACATGGCCTGGCAAGGAATAAACTTTGCCTTCACTGTCAAAAAAGAGGATTTGTTGGTTTGAACGCGCCATGGCTTGCGCTTTAAATTCATCACCTGCTTTATAACTCAACTCACTACCAATTACATCATAGCCTTTAGCTGCCCTTACCCAGCCCTTTTTGGAGAGTACTACAGTAATTGGCTCATTGGGTAAAATATCTTCTTCTTTTAATGCTTGTGATTCTTGTCGGACAATAATTGGCGAGCGACGCACATCACCAAATGCATCCCGATCTTTAATAATTTCGTCTCTAACCAAAGCTTTTAACCGTTGCTCTGAGGCTAAAATTTTTTGTAAATTATCGCGTTCAGCGCAAAGCTCATCCAGCTCGCCACGTATCTTTATCTCTTCCAGTTTTGCCAAATGACGCAACTTCATTTCTAAAATAGCTTCAGCTTGACGATCACTGAGATTAAAACGTGCTATTAATCCTTGCTTGGGTTGCTCTTGTTCGCGAATGATCGCAATGACTTCATCGATGTTCAGATAAGCAATAAGTAAACCTTCCAGCACATGAATGCGATCCAGAACTTTTGCCAATCGATACTCCAAGCGTCGTCTTACTACTGTTAAGCGATAAGACAACCATTCTGTTAGAATATCCAGTAAATTTTTTACTTTTGGTCTGCCATCAAGACCTATCATATTGAAGTTTACGCGATAACTTCGTTCTAAATCCGTAGTTGCAAATAAATGAGACATCAAGCCTTCTGCATCAACTCGATTTGAACGTGGAATAATCACCAACCGTGTGGGATGTTCATGATCGGATTCATCACGTAAATCCTCTACCATAGGCAGTTTTTTCTGTTGCATCTGCAACGCGATTTGCTCTATTACTTTGGCACCAGATACCTGATACGGCAGGGCAGTAATTACTATATTTTGTTTTTCCTGGTTATAAACCGCCCGCATTTTAATTGAACCATTACCTGTTTCATACATACTGGTAATTGCTTCCGGCGGAGTAATTATTTCCGCGTCAGTCGGAAAATCAGGTCCCTTAATGTACCGAGTAATCGTTGCTAAATCTGCTTGAGAGTTATCCAGTAAATGCACACAAGCATTGGCCACTTCAGTTAGGTTATGTGGCAGAATATCTGAAGCCATACCCACGGCAATACCTGTTGCGCCATTTAATAATATATTAGGTAAGCGAGCTGGCAGTAATGCAGGTTCTTGTAACGTTCCATCAAAATTGTCAACCCAATCCACGGTACCTTGCAATAATTCTGAAAGCAATACTTCGGCGTATGGTGATAAGCGGGCTTCCGTATAACGCATGGCTGCAAAAGATTTAGG
Source organism: Legionella tucsonensis (assembly GCF_001468035.1). GTDB lineage: Bacteria > Pseudomonadota > Gammaproteobacteria > Legionellales > Legionellaceae > Legionella > Legionella tucsonensis. The sequence continues at coordinate 311,882 of NZ_LNZA01000001.1, read as the reverse complement.
ATCATCTGGAGATCCCCAGTTTCCTTGACCATCAACAAAGGGATAGCGGTAGGAAAACGGCTGCGCCATTAATACCATAGCTTCATAACACGCACTGTCACCATGGGGATGGAATTTACCCAACACATCCCCAACCGTGCGTGCTGATTTCTTATATTTGGCAGTTGCTTTCAAGCCCAACTCAGACATTGCATAAATAATACGCCGCTGAACGGGTTTTAATCCATCAGCAATATGAGGTAAGGCCCTATCTAAAATGACGTACATTGAATAATCAAGGTAAGCCTTTTCCGTAAACTCAGTTAATGCTTTTCGTTCTGTTACTTCATTCATCGTTATTTTATTCATGAGATTAATAATTACTATTTAACCACTGGGAGACTCTATTGCAAAGTGATTTTAGCAGAGTCCTTATGATGCATATACAGGAACAGCTTATAAATTGTGAATAACTTTTGTATATTTTTTCATAATGGCAACTGCATTTGACGTAACATATTGAAAATTCAATTATTTTAAAAAACAACTTATTTTAAATAATTTTTTTATCTGTGGATAACTTTGTGTGTTAATATCGAATAAAAATACTAAGTCATTGTAAATAACATAAAAATTATAAGCAAATTTTCCACATTATTTCTCATTACAATTAATCAAATTAAAGAATGATATATAATTGAATAAAGGAAAACCTTATTTAATGGTTTGTTATGAATTATATTAAAAAGCAAAACCAAGATTCGCTATTTGCTAATACCGATTCTCGATTTAGTAAAATTTTGCTTTATTTTATTTTTATACCCGCACTTGCTCTTGTACTCATTATTAGTATTTTCTCCGATCGTCAAGTGAATAAACTAGTCGATGCAAATAATAAGGTAACACATACGTATCAAGTCATTCAGGCCACGGATGAAATACTATTTACTGTAATTAATATTAATTCTTTGCAAAGAGGTTATCTTATCTCCGGAGACGATCAGTTTATTACCAATATTGATAAAATGAAAGCAACCTTGAAACAAAGTTTTGATAATTTACTTCTTTTAACAAAAGATGATCTATCTCAAACTGAACGAATAACACGTTTTTTTGATTTAACAAATCAACGGCTTAGCCAATTAAATCAATCCATCCAATTAAAAATGAGTAACAAACTCAATACCCAGGAAGGAATGGATTTCTTCCGGCAAGAAGTAGATCTTTCCAATCAAATTAAGAGCTTGGGTCAAGAAATAAAATCCGTTGAATTGGTGTTATTAAGTGGACGAAATAAGATGGCACTCAATGATGCGAAGTTAGCAAATTTGATTATAATCTTCGGGAGCTTGATTAGTATATGTGGTTTAATCTTAGCATTTTTCTTGGCGAATAAAGAACTATCTAGAAGTTTAAAAGCGGAACATGATAGGAAAAGTGTTGAAGCACGATTAAGAAGTATTTTAGAAAGTGCTACAGACATGATTGCTGCTGTTGATAATGATTCCCGCTATATTATCTTTAATGAAGCATACCAACGTGAATTCAAACGCCTGTTCGGTAAACCCATAGCTATTGGAATAAGTATCGATAATGTCTTTTCTGATCCCGCTAATTCAAAAAATAAATTGATGGAGATTTGGAAAGAGGCTATGAAAGGAGGAGAGTTTGTAAGAAATATTGAATTTGAAGTACATAAAGAGCGTTATGTCTATGAAATTACATCCAGCTTAATTAAAAATGAAAATAATGAAATTAATGGAACGGTGTATATTATCCGTAATATTACGAAACAAATTGAAGAACAAATCGAACTTAAAACTTCTTATGAAAAACTCCATGCAGGGATTCAGGAACTACAAGATAAAAATGATCAAATCACCCTTCTTGTTGAAATGAGTGACATCATGCTTGCCTGTAGTTCTCAAGAGGAATTATGTAATGTGATGACTAAATATTGTCAACGTATGCTAAATTTTGCGAGTGGTTATTTATATGTTATGCATCCCTCAAAAAATTATCTTGAAATTGCCACCACTTGGGGCTCACCTAACACTCAATCTACTACGTTCCCTCCTGATCAATGTTGGGCAATTCGCTTAGGCAGGATTCATCACGTGCGATCCACTCATAACGAATTAATCTGCACTCATGTGAATGAGAACAACGTAGAACATGCAACTTATTTTTGTGTGCCGTTAATGGCTCAGAATGATATTTACGGTTTATTGTATCTGGAAATCCAACAAGAAACACAAATTGAATTTTCAGAAAATCAACGGCTTCTAATTACTGCATTCTCTGAATTAACTGCACTGGCTTTTGCAAACGTACGCTTAAGAGAAAATCTACGTTATCAATCGATGCGTGATCCTTTAACTGGTCTATATAATCGTCGTTATTTGGAGGATTTTCTTCTAAAACAAATTCATCAATCTGAACGAACTAAGGCTCCGCTTTCACTTTTAATGTTAGATTTGGATCACTTTAAAAAAATAAATGATACTTATGGTCATGATGCGGGTGATGCAGCTTTAAAAGAACTGGGGAAAGTATTACAAGATGATATACGTGTGGGCGATATTGCCGCTCGCTATGGCGGCGAAGAGTTTATCGTTGTTTTTTATGGCACCGATGCGGAAACAATTAAAGCTCGCGCTGAAAGCATTCGTCATGCCGTCTCTCGACTCCAAATAAAATATGGGGCACAGCACGTCGGCCCCATCACCATTTCGATTGGCATATCCGTATTTCCACTTCATGGTCGAACCCCTTCGGAATTAATCGAATCTGCTGATAAAGCATTATATTTTGCTAAAGCTAATGGAAGAAATCAGGTGGCTCTCTATTCAGAGATCGAAAATAGAGAACACCTCGAAAATGGGAAAAAGAATGAATATAACAAACCTTTTGATAGTTAAAGTGAGGCGCAAAATAAAATAATACCAAAATTTATTATTTTCACTTCCTTCTTGGCTCCCATTCTTAATGTTTAGTTAATCCCTCTACAAAGCGGATCATGAATTGGAATGCAGTTTATAAGCACAATAGGACAGAGAGGCAGGAAAACACGCCACGTTCAATCTTTTGGATGATTTCAATGAGTCCTTGGTAAGTTATTGCCGTCAATTATTTATTAATGTACACGAAGAAGATGTAATCTATTATAAGTCAAAAGATAAACGCAAAGAGATTTAACAAGTGCTACGGCCAAGCCTGGCACAATTTATCCTAATTCTTTATCAATTTAGCTAATCAACCATTTAAGTCTTACGTAATAATCTCGTTATATACTATAAATAAGTTAGGGAGAAAATTAACGGTTGTGGTGTTGGATCAACGCAAATTAGAATCGGAGCAAAGAGCTATGAAACAGCGTGTTGATCAAAATCTGGTAATCGATAGATTAAACCAGTATCTTAAATGGCATAATATGCCAGTACGAATGAATAATGAAGGAGTTTGTAACGGTCTTGCAACTATGTATGCAAAATATGTGCTCGAAGGAAAGGAAAATCAATTTTTTAAGATACTCGAACAGATAGCAAAGAAAAATCCTGAGTCCGCAATGGAATCTGATATAAACCAATTCGTCTATGATGTGGTTTTAACTTTATTTCCTGAACAATTTGATAAAGAGTTAACTCAGACCAGTTCAATGCGCGCATTGACTATCAATAATAAACCACTGCAATCCTCCTTTGATCTTGCCATATCGACCAGTGATAATAATTGGGTAGAAATTTTTGATACTCTAGCATTGCAGCAAGATGAAGTAATGCGTATTGGAGGCACCATGCATGCCGTGTCAGTTAGAAGGAAAGATAATAAATATGTCGTGTATGATCCCAATTATTCTTCAGGTACAAAAGAGTTTGCAAGTGCAAAGGAGTTGATTGCCGAGTTACATAACAAAGTACTTAGATATCAGAATGGGGGAGCTTTAGGAATGACGATTAGTATCATGCGACATCCAGAAAACAATGAACCCAGAAATTTTCCCAAAGTTTCCGAGATTTATGATTGTTATTTAACTCAAGAAAATATTAATGATGTTGCAGTTTCTCATTTTGGTGGGGTATTTAATACTCTGGAAAAAGCAGCTGAAATAAATGATGCCGCTGCCATTAATCATTTACTAGGTATTGGTGCAAAAGATAAAGATCATCAGGCAGCAAGGATTGCTGTTACATATAATAACCCAGATGCTTTGACAGCTTTACTGGGTACAAATAAGGATTCAACAACTTTTGCAACTCTGTTTATTGATGCTTTAGCTCATGGACGCGAAAAAATATATGACACGTTATTCTCTCTGAAAAAAGCTTTGCCATTTAATAATTCGTTTCCAGTAATTCAAGCGGCTGCTAAGGGTGGTAATCCCAGTCTCCTTAGAAAAGTAATTAATTATTATGGGGTGTCTGGGTTAGAATCTGATGTACTGCACAAAGTGATACCTGATGCCATTTACAGTGGAAATACTGAATGTGTCAAGGTACTTGTTGAACAATTAGCTATTAAAAAACAGCCTTTAAGTGATGAAAAAAAAATGGAATATTTACTGGAATCCATTAAACATAATCAAACTTACATGGTAGCCTATTTTATCAAAAATATTCCACAAGAATATTTAAAAACAATTTCTATGAGCGTTACTGCAGTTGGGAGAACTGATTTGTATTTGTTACGTCAGTTACAAACTCACGGCGTTACTTTTTCAGAAACAGCTAAGGCAGTCCTTGATAAAAAGGAACATCAACCTATTAAATTGAGCCTTAAGTTTGGTATTCTCTTACACAAATTTACTGATTTAAGGCTCAGTGGGATTTCTTATGATCACTCTCATTTTAAGGAAATAAAGGATAAACTTTCTGCAACTAAAAATGAACTGGAAGAAAAACAAAAAGGTGAGAATGAGGTTCTGTCTAGAAAGACATTTTGATGGAACAATAGTCATTAGTGAGCAGGGAGCAACTAAACGACTTAAAGGTTATTAGATTACGTAATGCTGTTTCCATTAATAATGGAGCTTCTTAACAGAAGCAAAAAAATATCAGGCTTTTGAGTTTAGAGTTCCTTTCATACATAAGAATCAAGAAAGAAACTCTAAAATATAAGTACTATTTAACCATTTTTCTAACTTTTTGAATCGCACGGATTTGCGCAACAGCTCGTGCTAATTCTGCAGCAGCGACGGAATAATCCATTTCACCACCTTTGCCAGCCATTGCCGCTTCAGCCTGAGCTTTCGCAGCAAGTGCAGCTGCTTCATCTAGATGATCAGCGCGCTTAGCAACATCAGCAAGAATAGTAACATTGTTAGATTGAACTTCCAGCATTCCACCTTGAACGTAGTAAACTTCTTGGTGACCGCCAGGTAAAGTAAGTCGCACTTCACCTGGTTTCAGAACTGTAAGCAGAGGGGCATGACCGGCTGTAATACCCACCTCGCCTAATTCTCCAGTTGCAACAACCATTTCAACCAAACCGGAATATATCTCATGTTCAGCACTAACAATATCTAAGTGCGTTGTTCTAGTCATATTTGCTTACCTCACAAGGTCTTAGCTTTAGCAACTGCTTCCTCAATGCTACCAACCATATAAAATGCTTGCTCCGGTAATTCATCGTATTCACCAGCGAGAATACCTTGGAAGCCTTTAATTGTATCTTTCAGTGATACGTATTTTCCTGGAGAACCAGTAAAGACTTCAGCAACGAAGAATGGTTGAGATAAAAATCTTTGGATTTTACGCGCACGGGTAACAACGCGCTTATCTTCTTCAGATAATTCGTCCATACCAAGAATCGCAATAATATCTTTTAATTCCTTATAGCGCTGTAATGTTTGTTGTACACGACGAGCCGTATCGTAATGCTCTTGTCCTACAATGAGAGGATCCAATTGTCGGGAAGTTGAATCCAAAGGATCTACTGCAGGGTAAATACCTAACTCAGCAATTTGACGTGACAATACAACTGTAGCATCCAAGTGAGCAAACGTAGTAGCGGGTGACGGATCGGTTAAGTCATCAGCAGGTACGTATACTGCTTGGATCGAGGTAATAGAACCCGTTTTAGTAGAAGTAATACGCTCTTGCAACATACCCATTTCTTCAGCAAGCGTTGGCTGATAACCTACAGCTGAAGGCATACGGCCTAACAGGGCAGATACTTCAACCCCTGCCAAGGTATAACGATAAATATTATCAATGAATAATAATACGTCACGGCCTTCATCACGGAATTTCTCAGCCATAGTCAAGCCAGTTAATGCAACACGTAAACGGTTACCTGGAGGCTCGTTCATCTGACCATAAACTAATGATACTTTATCCAATACATTAGAATCTTTCATTTCATGATAGAAGTCATTTCCTTCACGAGTACGCTCGCCCACACCAGCAAATACCGAGTATCCACTGTGCTCAATAGCAATGTTTCGAATTAATTCCATCATGTTAACGGTCTTACCTACACCCGCGCCTCCGAACAAACCTACCTTACCTCCTTTGGCAAAAGGACAAAGCAAGTCAATCACTTTAATACCTGTTTCCAGCAACTCTTGACTGCCTGCTTGGTCTTCATAACTTGGCGGCTTACGATGAATAGACCAGTGTTCTTCAGCTCCTATTGGACCAGCATCGTCAACAGGACGACCAAGAACATCCATAATTCGGCCCAAAGTCTTTTTACCAACGGGTACTTGAATAGGATTTCCTGTATTTTCAGCTTTTAATCCACGTTTAAGTCCATCGGTGGTTCCCATGGCAATAGTACGAACGACTCCATCGCCCAGCTGTTGTTGTACTTCAAAAACCAAATCACCATCAGCAAGTTTCAATGCATCATTGATTTTAGGGACATTCTCACGGGGGAATTCTACGTCCACTACCGCGCCAATAATTTCTACTACAGTTCCTAAGCTCATTTTATACCCTCTTATAAAGCGGCTGCGCCACCGACAATTTCTGCCAACTCTTGAGTAATTGCAGCTTGTCGGGCTTTGTTATAAGCCAATTGAAATTCTTTAATCAAATCACCGGCATTGTCTGTTGCATTTTTCATTGCAATCATTTTAGCCGCTTGTTCACAAGCGATATTTTCAACTACCGCTTGATAAATCTGCAATTCGATATAACGTTCTAAAAGATTATCCAGCAATTCCTTAGCATCAGGCTCATAAATATAATCCCAATGATGCCCCAATATCGTGCTGTCTTCTTCTGATTTTGGCAATGGTAATAATTGTTTCACCACAGGTTTTTGGGTCATAGTGTTAACAAATTCGTTGTAAACCACATGCAACGCATCGATGGTGCCATTGTTAAAAGCATCAAGCATTACTTTAACGATACCAATAATTTCTTTGATACCTGGCGCGTCACCAAGATGCTCTATTGAGCCAAGAACATTACTGCCAACTCGTTTAAAAAATGCTTGTCCTTTACGCCCAATGACCGCAAGATCAACTTCTTTGCCTTGCTCCTTCCAGCTACGAATAGTACGCACCGTTTCTCGAAGCAAGTTGACATTTAAGCCACCGCATAAACCGCGGTCTGTAGTGACTACGATAAGACCGATACGATTAATCTCGCGTTGGCTCATAAACGGATGTCTATATTCTGAGTTTGCACGAGCAATATGTTTTACTACACTGTAGATTTTACTGGCATAAGGTTTGGATGCGCGCATTCTTTCCTGAGTTTTGCGCATTTTGCTTGCTGCCACCATTTCCATCGCACGAGTAATTTTCCGAGTTTTGTTAATACTCGAAATTTTCGAACGGATTTCTTTTGCTCCAGCCATAATCTTACTTCGCCTTAAATTGACTTACCAACTTGCTGTACGCTTAAAGTCCTCTACAGCTTTTTTCAATTTTGCTTCAATATCATTATCGTAAGCACCTTCTTCATTGATCAGTTGTAACAGATCAGGATGAGAGCTACGCATGTAGTCATGTAATGATGCTTCAAATGCTGCAACTTCATTTACAGGCACATCATCTAAATAACCTTTTTCAACAACAAACAATGCAGTACCCATTTCTGCAACAGACAATGGAGAATATTGTTTTTGTTTCATCAGCTCCGTAATACGCTGACCACGCTCTAACTGCTTACGGGTTGCATCATCAAGGTCAGAAGCAAATTGCGAAAACGCTTCCAGTTCACGGAATTGAGCCAGTGCCAAACGCGTACCACCACCCAATTTTTTCATGATTTTTGTTTGCGCAGCACCACCAACCCGTGATACAGAAAGACCCGAGTTAATTGCTGGACGAACACCTGAGTTGAATAAATCAACATCAAGGAAAATCTGACCGTCGGTAATGGAAATAACGTTTGTTGGAACAAACGCAGATACGTCACCAGCTTGAGTTTCAATAATTGGCAATGCAGTTAACGATCCTGTTTTTTCTTTAACTTCACCATTTGTTAATTTTTCTACTTCTGCAGCATTAATTCGTGCTGCTCTTTCTAATAAGCGTGAATGTAAATAGAAAATATCACCAGGATAAGCTTCACGACCAGGAGGTCTTCTTAACAATAATGAAATTTGTCGATAAGCCCAAGCTTGTTTGGTTAAATCATCATAAACAATTAATGCATCTTCACCGCGTTCCATGAAATATTCGCCCATAGTACATCCAGCGTAAGGTGCGATAAATTGCAATGCGGCTGAATCAGATGCACCAGCAACTACAACGATGGTGTGTTCTAGAGCACCGTGCTCTTCAAGCTTACGTACGATTGCTGCAACAGATGAAGCTTTTTGGCCTACTGCTACGTAAACGCACTTAACGCCTGTGCCTTTCTGATTAATGATCGCATCAATTGCGATTGCAGTTTTACCTGTTTGACGATCACCAATAATAAGCTCGCGCTGTCCACGACCAACAGGAATCATCGCATCAATCGCTTTTAACCCTGTTTGTACAGGTTGGTCTACCGATTTACGGGCAATAACACCAGGTGCAACTTTTTCAATTGGGGACATTTTTTCTGCTTCAATTGGGCCTTTACCGTCAATTGGATTACCCAGAGCATCGACAACACGACCTAAAAGACCTTTACCTACAGGTACTTCAAGAATGCGTCCAGTACATTTTCCTTTTTGGCCTTCAGCTAAAGAAGAATATTCACCAAGAACAACCGCACCCACTGAATCTCTTTCAAGGTTAAGAGCTAGTCCATAAACGCCGCCTGGGAACTCGATCATTTCACCAGCCATTACATCTTCTAGGCCATGTAAGCTCACAACACCGTCTTTCAAACTGACAATAGTACCCTCATTTCGTGCTTCAGATACTACACTAAAGTGTTCTATTTTCTTTCTGATTAATTCACTGATTTCAGAAGGACTTAACGCTACTTGTTCTGACATGGAAACTATCCTCTAAATTATGCGGTCAATTCAGTGCTAAGCTTATTAAGCTTGCCACGAACTGAACCATCTATAACTAAATCGCCCGCTCGAATTATTGCTCCACCAAGCAAAGAAGGATCAATACTGATTTTTAACGAGACCTTGCGCTGTAAGCGCTGACTTAATGATTCGATTAATCGCTGTTGTTGTGCATTTGATAAATCAGAATAACTGTTTACATCAACGCTCAGAGTTTTTTCTTGCTCTGCCCGATGCGCTTCATAGAGTGCATAAATCTCAGGCAGCAATATCAATCTTTTATTAGTAGCCAGTAAAGCGACTAAATTATTTAATGGCTTTTTTTCTTTTGACTTTACATCGATTGATGCTTCCAACAACTCGATATGTTGCGCTACATTCGTTGCAGGATTTGCAATAAATTTCTCAGCCTCAGGTATCAACACAGCTTGTGCAAGATTTCTCAAATGTGCTGACCACTCAGCTAATTCTTTTTCCCTTAAGGCATATTCAAAAATTGCCTTGGCATAGGGTCTGGCTATGGTGGTACTATCAGACATTTTAAATCTCTTCTATCAAGTTATCTAATAATGCAGTATTTGCCTTAGCATCTATTTCGCGCATTAAAATCTTCTCAGCACCTGTTATTGCTAAGTTTGCGACTTGTTTACGCAACGCATCTTTTGCATGGTTGATTTGCTGCAGTAATTGCTCTTGTGCCAGTTTTACTTGCATTTGCGCTTCATGCTTTGCTGCTTCTTTTGCTTCTTCAATTATTTGTGCCGCACGCTTATTTGCTTTTTCGATGATATCAGCTGATTGAACTTTAGCCTGCTTTAACTCATCCTTCACGCGATGCTGTGCTAGCTCTAATTCTTTACGACCACGTTCAGCAGCAGCTAGGCCATCAGCAATTTTGTCTTGTCTTTCTTCCATCGCTTTTGCTAGTGGAGGCCATACTAACTTCATGGTAAACAAAACAAAAGCTGCGAAAACGAGCATTTGTACGATTAATGTTAAATTAATTTCCACCGTTTATCTCCTGTAACAATTAGGGCGCCAAGCGCCCTGCTCATGTGTTATCAAGAACCCAGGTTGCTAAGGAAAGGGTTTGCGAAAGTAAAGAACAATGCGATACCCACTCCAATCATAGTTACGGCGTCTAACAAACCTGCAACGATGAACATTTTTACTTGTAACATTGGAACCATTTCTGGTTGACGAGCTGAGCCTTCAAGGAATTTACCACCAAGTAAACCAAATCCTATCGCTGTACCCAATGCACCCAAACCAATTAACAAGGCAACCGCAACAACGGTCATACTTTGAATTTGTGCTATTAAACTAGCGGCTTGCATATTTATCCCCTTTACAATGGATGAAAATTAAATCGGTTAATGATCTTCGTGTGCCAAACTTAAGTAAACAATCGTTAGCACCATGAAAATAAATGCTTGCAATGTTATCACCAATATGTGGAATATTGACCACGCCAGCGCCAAAATAAATTGTGCTGAGCCTAAAGTCACTGTGCTCACTGTTGATGATGTTGCAGCATTTAAGGTTAACAGTGCGATTAATATGAATATTAATTCGCCTGCATATAAGTTTCCAAATAAACGCAGTGCTAGTGAAATTGGTTTTGCAATAAGACCAACCACTTCGAGCAACAGGTTAAAAGGTATAAATCCAGGATGATTAAAAGGCTGCAAGGTAAGCTCTTTTATAAATTTTTTGGGGCCTTTTATTTTAATGCTGTAAAAAATAATAAGAATAAATACAGAAATTGATAAGCCAAAGGTTAGGTTCAAATCGTTAGTTGGTACTACTTTAAGGTAATGAATACCACCAGCTTGAGCAAGGGCAGGTAATATATCTACGGGTAAAATATCCATAAAATTCATCAGGAAAACCCATAGAAATATGGTTAAAGCTAATGGACCGATTAAGTTATTTTTGCCATGAAAACAGTCTTTTACCTGATTATCTGCAAACTGAAGCATAATTTCAGCGAAATTCTGTAATTTACCGGGAATCCCGGTGGTCACTTTGCGTGAACCAAAATACATTAAACCACAAGCAAAAATTCCTAAAACAATTGAGAAAAATAACGTGTCAAGATTCAATGTCCAGAAACCGCCTGAACCAAATTTCATATCACTCACATTAAAGGTAAGATATGTTAAATGATGCTTGATGTAGTTTGTACTAGATACCATTTCAGTCACTTTCAGGCCTATTCTGTTTGTTTACAATAATCAACGGGGCAAACCAATGCGTCATCAGGATCATAATATATGATCCAAAAAACGCCAGTGGTGTAATTTTAAATAGTAAAAACACCGCGGTGAATAAGAATATGGATATTACTATCTTTAACGCTTCGCCTTTATAAAAACTGTTCACTATCTTTTTGGCTGAGCGAGCACCTTGATACTGAAACAGTTTGCTTGCAAAATATGCATTAGGAACAATACAAACCATACCACCAAGCAATGCTGAACTTGCTGCATTAGCACCATGCACTAACGCACAAAACGCTGTAAATACCAATGTAACGCCTGACTGCACGAGCCATAGCCGTACAATTCCGCGCTTACTTAGCTGTTTGTTCACATATTCACCTAAGTTTCACCGCGCGAATTATAAAGCAACCCGCATGAATAATCAACGCCATATTTTATATATGCGAGAATCTTTATTACCAATGACCTGTATTTGGCTCTGACGCCCAGGGTTCCTGTATTGGCAAAGGCTCTCCTTTTTGCAACAGCTCTATGGAAATATTATCTGGAGAGCGAATAAATGCCATATATCCATCTCGCGGAGGCCTGTTAATTACAACTCCTGAATCTTTCAATCGTTGGCATATCTCATATATATTATCAACTCGGTATGCTAAATGGCCGAAATTACGCCCTTCTTCATACTCTTCACGATCCCAGTTATAGGTAAGTTCAAGTAATGGTGTTTTGAGTTGTTTTGCGCGCTCTAAGTCATGTGGTGCAGCGAGAAATATCAGAGTAAATCGACCCTTTTGATTCTCTATACGTTTGACTTCAATTAACCCCAATTTCTTGCAATAAAAATCAAGCGACTCATCCAAATTAGAAACTCGTACCATTGTGTGTAAATAATTCATTTCTTTTTTCTCCTTATGTGAACTATTTCGACCTTACTCTAGAGGTACTTTAGCCTCCTTATATATTTGCATTCAATCCACTCTGAATCCAGTTAGAATAGATTTTACCGTCTATAATTAAAGTGTGGAGCTTATTATCGTCATATTCGGGTAATAAGTAGTGTTTATTAACCTCGCAAAAGGAAAAAACATGCCTGATAAGATCCAACATACTGCAGCCAGTCTGCAGCAAAAAATGCTCGCTCGTTATAGCGATGGGTTACATCATAAACATAACAAACATCATCTAGAATATCGTCAACACTGTAGAACCCACCCATGTAATCAAAGTAATGGCTTAAGTAATGAAGAAGAAGGGTTAACCGGCTCTACGGGATTGCTGCGTCAATTTAAATTGAGGAAAATGCGTAAACGACCTGATAAGGGAAGTTTCCATTAAAAAAATATACATCCTAAAAAAAGCGATTGGATGTATGTAGTTGTTCAAACGCTTTTTTTAGGATCAACCTACAGAATTATCCTGATAAGTAAAATATTTGAGAATTTTTACTACACGCACTACATCATTTGTTCGTCTTGCCATATTAATTACTTTTTCTGCTTGTTCTTTATGAACATCGCCCATCAAATAGACAACTCGATCTGAAGTAACTATTTTGAACGCATTAGGATCAATAGAATCATCAGCAAAAATTTGGCCGCGAATTTTAGTCGTTATCCAACTATCCTGTACTGTATTAGACTCCGAAGCACTCACTTTGACTTGATTAAACAATCGTCTATAACCTCTTACTTTGGCTAAACGCCGGCTTAATTCCGTTTGCATTTCAGCAGTAGGAACATGTCCTGCTACTAAAACATCGCCGTTGAAAATTGCGATATCAATAACACTTTCAGTGTTTTTAAAGGTGTTATCAACCATTATCGCATTATTTACTTTAAGGTATAAACTGTAATCATCGAGTTTTTTATACACATTATGTCGATTGTAAACCATGGTGGCGCCTGTCCATAAGCTGCCTACACAGCCGGGTAAGCACAAAAGAATAGAAGTAAGTAATAGAGCAAAACATCCTTGTTTTAACATATTATTTAGTGAATATACTGAAAAATTTTAACCACTTTACTTACACCATTAACGCGTCGCGCAGCATCAACTGCAAGAGCTGCTTGCTGGTCATTAACGATACCCATGAGATAAACTACTTTGTTTTCCGTCACAATACGAATTGATCCCGACTCAAGTCCTTTTTTAGCCAGTAGCCTGCTGCGAACCTGGCTGGTAATCCAACTGTCTTTGGAGCGTTCGGTGAGTGGTATGGGGTAGCCTACCGATATTTCATTATATACTCTATATACACCTGGGGTGGTTCGCGCGATTTTTTCCGCCAAATCACGTAAAGAAGCTGTTGGTGTTTGACCTACAAGCAAGACAACTCGATTAAAGCTGGTAACAAGAACTCGTGAATCACTAAACTGACGGTTTGTTACGATTGCTTTATGAATTAAATGAAATAAGCGGGCATCTGCCTCCATAGTAATTATACCGCGGCGATCATAAACCATCCCGGCAACTGCACCGGTTACTACAGCAGCAACACATCCTGTCAATAAGGCAGTTACTAAAAGAAAAACTATTGATTTTAATTTGAACCTCATTTTTTACCCCAAAATCTGACCAAACAATGATTGGTCAATTAAATCACAAAAGCAATGTAAGATGAACAGGTGCATTTCTCTTATTCGTGCTGAATTGTCTGAGGCAACACGGAGTTCAATATCTTCAGGCCCTAAATGATTTGCAAGAACACCTCCATCACGTCCACTTAAAGCAACAGTATCCATTCCGCGTTCATTTGCAGCATGAAGTGCATGCAACATACTGTCTGAATTACCCGAGGTGGTTAATAAAAGCAGCACATCATTTTCTTGCCCTAAAGCCTGAATTTGTCGCGCAAATACCTGGTTGTAATGATTATCATTTGCAGAAAAACTTAAACTGGTCGCATCGGTACTTAAATTAATTACAGGAAGAGAAGGTCTTTCTACTTCAAATTGGTTCAACATAGCACCCGCAAAATGCATGCAATTGGCGCTTGAGCCACCATTTCCGCATAATAATATCTTCCCATCAGCAAGCAAACAATTCACTAAACGTTGGCCGGCTTTGGCGATCAAATCAGATAAAGAATCAGCAAGCGCTATTTTGGTTTCTATATTCACACCAAACAGATGTCTTACTCGTTCCTCCATTTGTACTATCATAAAAAACCCCTACTTGATACTTTTTTTGTGGCCTGGGTGAAGCGACGTGAAACCCGGGAATTTTTACCTGAACAGTAACCACGGGTTTCACGTCGCTTCAACCAGGTTACAAATAATTAATAATCCATACCGAATGCATCTTTTATCCAACTAATGGATGCTGATTTTCCATCAATACTTACCACATCAAAACGAAGAGCAGGGTCATGATTTTGATGATGGAGCATATAATAAGTAGCTGCTTTGAGTATTTTTTGTTTTTTTGCATAGGTAACACTTGCAATACCACCACCAAACTGGATAGAAGTTCGTAAACGAACTTCTATGAAAACCAGCTGTTCTTTGTCACGCATAATTAAATCAATTTCTCCCAAGCGGCAGTTGTAATTTTTCGTAACTAATTTAAGACCTTGCTTTTTTAAATAAGCCAAAGCTTTTTCTTCAGCAATACGACCTTTCTCATATGTTGTCAATTAAGCCATCTCACCTAATGAATGAACAAGACCTTGTCTAAATTGTCCCCACTCCAAAACTCGCGCAACGCGCTGAGACGACTTAAGATATAAAATACCCTCTCCATTCTGCGATTGGTCTGCTGGAAATAATATCAATTGATTCAATTGAGTAGCCAAAGTATAACTGTCTATTCCTAAAGCATACAATCGATTGTAGCTATTAAATTGTTCTGGCCAATTGCGTGTTCCCGCCTGATGCGAGAAAACCCAAGGAATATCACAAAAAATAATTCCATCAAGATCTTTATCTTTCAATGGATTGGCACTACCGCTATAAATGCTGGCTGTAGCATATACTGGAACATCTCCTGCATAATAGTAATTTAATAAAGGCATAATTTGCCGGGCTTTTGACGGATAAGCTAACAAAAATATCATGTCGAAATCTTGCCTGCGGCTAATAACCGGCTGGATTTTTTGCCCTAATAACTCCCTTAATTTCTTTTCGCGTTGTTGGCTGTTAGTGATTTGCAGAAAATCTTTCATTTTTTTATTCAAATCATCCGTAGAGCCATATAAAAAAGTATCAACAACACGCCCACCACCCTTTTGCCATTGTTGAGTAAATGCTTTGGTTACCTCTTTTCCCCAATCATTTCCTGGTGCGATAATTAATGCTCGGCTATATCCCTTATTTTTTGCCCTGATCGCTGCCTGCGTTGCTTCATTTGCTGGAGAGAGTCCGAACAAATAGGAGTTTTCCTGGATAACGGTATCAGCATCATTTAGCAACAGCGTAGGAACAGGATGAGGTAATGTCGCAATTGCAGCTACCTGCGCTTTGGTTAGAGGACCCACAATGTAATCAGCACCATCATTGACTGCATTTTGATACAAAGAGGCAGCATCACCTTTATTGGTATCGTAGGTTTTCACCAGCATGGATGTTTCGCTGTTATTACTCTTGTATGCAGCCATAAAACCATCTCGCACCGCAGTTCCTGGTCCTTGCAATGCTCCGCTTAAGGGCAACAAAAGTGCTACTTGTTTTGGTTGGGCATGTATTTTATCTGCGATCGAATCCAATGGGGTAGGCAAAATATGATTTGCTGGGTGGCTTCTGTATTGAGATTGCCATAGCTCTAGGGCAGCAAGAATAGTCTTTGGATTGTCGCGATACTTACGTGAAATCAATGCAAGCTGTACCCACCCTTGTAACACCGATTGATTCGCAGCTTGGGCTGCAAAAGAATTTAATTCTGCTTGAGGTAAACGAGTCAAAGTTAACCAAAGTGCGCGACGATTATTGGCTTGACTTTCTTCATCAGTCAACAAAGTCTCAAGTTGGATACGCTCATTAACCGATTCTAATGGCTTATCTGTACTACGATAAGCTTGTGCCAAAAGCTCATGAAGTTGGACCTTTTGATAAGCAGATAATTCATCGTGTTCAGTAATACCATCTAATCTGTTCAATACTCTTTGCGGCCGGTCACGAATGAGATCGATTTGTGCCAATAAAAGATTCTTTTCGTCTTTAAGTGTCGGTGTTAAATCAGAAGTCTGTGCTAAAATAGCAGCAGCTTGTCGCCATTGACCATCAGAAATCAAACGACCTGCAGCCAGAAGTAACGATTGTTGCTTTTCGTTTCCTTCTTGATTTTTGGACTGTGTAATATAGCTCACAGTAGGTTTGGAATAAGGACTTGCTATTTTTTTTTCTATTTTTGGTGCAGATATTGGTGCTGCCGCTTCTGGGGGATTCACCGCTGTAGTGCACTGACAAAGAAAAAAAATGGATGCCAGCAAAAAAAATGCACGAATTTTTATTGATTTTATTAGCATGTTTTTAAAACATTGAATGAGCAATAACGCAAGAGGATAAACCATGACTAACTCACTAGCAACAGGCATAGGAACACTCTATATTGTTGCAACACCGATAGGAAATCGTGAGGACATTACGTTTAGGGCATTAGAAGTGCTTAAATCGGTTGATTTTATTTTAGCAGAAGATACACGCCATTCAGTGCAGCTTTTAACTTCTTTAGGAATAAAAAATAATCTTGCTTCACTCCATGCACATAATGAAAATGATAAAAGCAAACACATTATTGAAGAGCTTTTGAAAGGAAAATCTGTAGCATTAATCAGCGATGCGGGTACACCTTTAATTAGTGACCCAGGTTTTTTATTGGTAAAATTAGCCCATCAACATCATATCCCTGTAATCCCTATTCCAGGAGCTTGTGCATTAATTACCGCGCTTTGTGCGGCTGGCATTCCTTGTGATTCTTTTCTGTTTATGGGATTTCTCCCAGCAAAAAAGCAGGCGAGAAAAATCAAATTGGAGGCAGTGCGCACAGAGTCCCATACTTTAATCTTTTATGAATCGACTCATCGTATTCTTGAATGTCTTGATGATATTAGTGAAGTATATGGTCAAACATGCGAGATTGTTCTGGCAAAAGAACTAACCAAAACGTTTGAACGGTTTATTACCGGTACTTTGCTTGAAGTCAAAAACTGGCTTTTAGCAGATCCGGCGCATATAAAGGGAGAGTTTGTGCTGCTTATTCCTCCGCAACCCGCTTCTCATGAACCTGATACCTATGAAAAACTCCTGAGCGTGTTATTGGATGAACTACCGCTTAAGCAGGCAGTAGCAATCGCATGTAAACTGAGTAATGGAAGCAAAAACGAATTGTATGAAAGAGCATTGGTAATAAAAAATAAAGCAATGTAGTCTGGTTGAAGCACAGGGAAACCTGGGTTATGTTTCGCTTCATCCAGGCTATAAATTAAATAAAGCAACAATTATCTACGTCTTCTTCGTGAAGTAGTCGATCTTTTTCATATACATCCTCTTCTTTAGGTCCTTCCAAAGCTAACCTAGCCGCCTCTTTTTTGCCATTATGCTGATCATAAGCATGATAAATTTCATAACCTACATACAATACAGTTAAAGCAATTGCCGCAGGCCAACATATTGCATATGTAGCGATTAAAAGAGTAGGCATTACCGTATTTTTTACCATTGTGAAGATAAAATCATTACGAGCAGCTTCGTATTCCTTAAGTGCAACAGCATAATCCCCATCTTTAGCTTGCTCCAAACGCAAACTTTTTTCCTGGTATTTCGAAAAAGCATCAGAAGAAAGATACATTGCTACTGCAAGAGTACATACAAAAAAACAAGCAACCGCTATTCCTGGACCTGTAAATAATAATGAAGCAGTAAATCCAAGCATCAACAAAGCTGCTGCTGCTGCAACAAAATAAAATGTTGCTTCTTTTGTACGCCAATCAATTTCCAATTCTTTAAGTTGCATGCGGAGCATATCTACATGGACTAATCGATCTTCCGGAGTCATATAAGGAAATTTCTCCGGATGCATTAAATACTCTTCCATTTCCTGTTCATACTGTGCCTTCTTGCTCAGATATTCTTGCTTTGCCAAATGGCATTTATAAAGCGTCATGCACACATCAAAACCTAAAAATACTGCAGTAAGTGCTCCGGCAGTAGGATCGGGTATATGTGTAATATGATTAAAATTGGTTAAGAAATTCACTGTTGCCCATACTAAGTCATTGGCAAAATTACAGTGACGTTTATAAAATTCAAATTTAAAACGCTCAAGAGCTGTAGTTTTATCCTTTTCTTCCTGATCAGTAGGAAACCAGGTGTGCCTTATCAATAGACCCGCATCAATAGCAAAACGCATTAAAAAGAAACCCACACTAAAATAGTTAAGTACTCCATTAGGTGCTTTGAGAATGTCAATTATTTTATCAGTATCCGTATGCGTACCTAAAATTTTATCGAGCTTTTCAAGAATTTGCAGATCTTTAGCCAAAGATAAACCTGATGCCAGAGTTAGACGGCAAAATATCCAATACACACGACATAAATTGGAATACGCCACATAGTCACGAATTTGAGACAGATGAAGCGGTGAAGTCAATAAATTATGAAAACTCTTGAGAAAGCTGTTTTTTAATGACTCGATAAATTCTTCTTCAGCTTTGCCATCCTCTTTATCTTTTTTATCTTTAAAGTGTTTCCTAATTTGTTCCTTTATTTTTTTATATTCTTCTTCTTTGCTTTGCTGTGAATATGCTTTATGAAAGGCTTCCAAAAGAGTGGCGCAAAAGTAGCAGTACAACCAAAATGCTTTATTCTTTTCATCATTTTCATCTTTTTGCTTTTGCAATACAGCAAACATTTGAATGAACTCTACTTCAAGCGCTTTTTGATTTTTTAATAGAGTGGTATAGCTTATATTACCTGTTCGACCATCAATATCATCAGTACTAGCTATTTCGTGATTATAAAATTTCTCAAAAAACTTTTTCTTACTGTTACTAATGGAATTTGTTGGTTTTGAGTAAGCCATAGCAACCTCACAAAAAATATACAGATAGTTTTATTTATAGATTCTGCTACGGTATCATTTGCTTTTCATTTTGACAAGATATTTTTGTTTGTTTTTTTTACATAATGTTTCAAATCAGCAAAGAAAACTTCGGATTTGATACAATTCAATTTTTGTTCAAAAAAGTATTGAACCATTTTGTGGTGTATTTTATTGAAGAGCTAGGAGAGAAGAAATCAATCTATGCTTATTTACCAATACAGAAACTGGAAAAGATACGACCTAACAAATCATCAGAACTAAATTCACCGGTTATTTCGCATAAACTTTGATGGGCTCGGCGTAAATCCTCTGCCAATAACTCACCAGCGCGATGTACAGTTAATTGTTGTTGGCCAATGGTAAGTAAATTTTTTGCTTCATCTAATGCGTGCAAATGACGTCTTCTGGCAAGAAAATGGCCTTCATTCGGTTGATAGCCTACAACATGTTTTATTACTTGTTTTAGACCATCAATTCCTTCACCTGATTTTGCAGAGAGATAGACTGTATGATTGTCTATTTGAGCACTATGACCTAAGGTATCAATTTTATTAAATATCGTAATAATAGGAACTTCCTGTGGTAATGCTCTCTTGATTTCCTTTGTTAAATAATGATGATGTTCCAGATCATTCACATCCACGACGAGCAAAACACAATCTGCCTTCTTTAACTCTTGCCAAGCTCTTTTAATTCCTTCCTTTTCAACTAAATCATCAGAATCACGTAAACCTGCAGTATCAATGATATGCAGTGGAATGTCATCAAGTAAAATGTGTTCTCGCATCACATCGCGAGTTGTGCCAGCAATTTCCGTAACTATAGCAATATCTCGTCCAGCAAGACAGTTAATCAAAGTTGATTTGCCCGCATTGGGTCTTCCTGCTATAACTACAGATAAGCCTTCACGTAAGATCACTCCTTGATTGGCTTGCGAGCGTATCTCATCTAATTCAATTAAAATATTTTGTAGTAAATGAGCTACTTTACCGTCGTTCAGAAAGTCAATTTCTTCTTCTGGAAAATCTATTGCTGCTTCCACATAGAGACGTAAATAAATAATTTTTTCGTTTAATTGATTGATTTTATTTGAAAAATTACCTTGCAATGACTTTAAGGCCATTCGCGCTGCAGTTTGCGAACTGGCTTGAATTAAATCAGCTATTGCTTCAGCCTGCGTTAAATCAATTTTATCATTTAAAAATGCGCGCTCAGAAAACTCTCCTGGACGTGCCATTCGAGCCCCTAGATAAATGCATGCTTTAGTGAGCATATCGAGCACAATAGGAGATCCATGTGCTTGAATTTCAACAACATCTTCACCAGTAAAAGAGTGAGGAGCTTTGAAATAAATCATGATCCCTTGATCAATTAAAGCTGCAAGCTGTTGTGATTGTGTTTTCTCAGAGAATGAATAAAAAGAACAAAAAGTAGCCATACGTGGCGGCAATGGTTTATTGCCATTAAGGGAGTGGGCTATTGTGTATGCTTTTGGACCTGATAGTCGTATGATTCCTACCCCACCTCTACCAGGTGGGGTAGCTATGGCTACTATGGTTTCTGTTGTAGGCATTTATTTAACTGTAACAAGTTTTTTTGCCGGTTTTTCATCGGAATATTTACGTGTAATGTACCATTGTTGCAGTATGGACAAGGTATTATTCACAATCCAATACAATACCAAGCCAGCTGGAAAATTCCAAAATAAGCCAGTGAACAACAAGGGTAAAAACATCATGATCTTTGCTTGCATTGGATCAGGCGGTGCTGGGTTTAGCTTTTGTTGAATCAGCATTGTAGCACCCATGATTAATGGCAATACATGATATGGGTCAGGTGAAGCTAAGTCGTTAATCCATAAGATAAATGGAGCTTGTCTTAACTCAACGCTTTCCAATAAAACCCAATACAGAGCAATAAATACTGGAATTTGGATTAATATAGGCAAACAGCCACCTAAAGGATTTACCTTTTCCTGTTTATAAAGCTCCATCGTAGCTTGACTTATTTTCGCTTTATCATCGCCATAGCGTTCACGTAAAGCTTGTAACTTCGGTTGTAACTTACGCATCCCTGCCATTGATTTATAGCTGGCAGCAGACAAACGATAAAAGGCTAATTTAATTAAAACAGTAACTAAAACGATAGACCAACCCCAGTTGCCAACAAAATTATAAATTGCTTTCATCAATGAGAATAATAGTGAAGATAAAAACCATAAAATTCCATAATCAACGGTAAGATCAAGCGAGGGGGCAATACTTTTTAATACGCTGGTAATTTCTGGACCTATATACAACCTGGAACCAACTGTTGTCTGCTCTTCGGGCTTAACTGTAATAGGTTTACTTACAGAACCAATGATGTAATCATTATTTGCAGCGCGAGTATAAAATTTGTTGTTCGAATCGGGTTCTGGAATCCAAGCACTTAAAAAATAATGCTGCTGCATGGCAATCCAGCCGCCTTTACTGTCTACATCCAGGTTTGCTTTATTCATATCGCTAAAGCTTACCTTTTGATAGCGATGTTTTCCTGGATCTGAATAGGAGGCGCCTGTATAGGATCCAACGTGAAATATGCTTGATTTATCCTCTTTGGGTGAGCTGCGTAACAGCTGGGTATTCAAATATCCAGTCCACTCATTACTTCCTTTATTAGCAATTTTATAATTTACATCAATAAGATAGCTTCCTTTTGTAAAGGTAAATTCCTTTTTAACATCAAGTCCTTCATCACTTTTTCCGCTAAGTGTTACGGTTAATTGCTTTTGATCGTGACCTAATTCGAATTGTTGTTTTGATGTCGTAAAATTAAAGTCAAGTGCTTGAACGTTTTGTCCTGAAGCGACAAAAAGGTTACTGTTAGCAACATAGCGTTCATTGGGTTGATTTTGTAAAAGAAGAAACGGTTTATTTTTTTCATCTACGCTTTGAGGGTACTCAAGAAGTTGACTTGCAACAACATCACCTTGTTGTGGATCAATAGTCACATTTAAAACATCTGTTTTAACCTGGATTAGAGGTACATTGTTGCTCTTAGTTTGTTCAGCAATTGAATTAATTGGGGTTGATGTTGATGTATTGGATGGAGTTACTTGCGGTAACAAAGGTTGTCCGCTTTTCTCTTGGCTTGTCACATTTTCTGTTGGTACTGGCTTTGGAGGATAGTCTATTTGCCAAGCATTCCAAAGCGATAAGCTTACTAGCGCAAGCGCCATATATAATACAATACGTCGTATATCCATCAATGATTCTCGTTGTTGGGGAGTACAGGATCATAACCACCGCGTGACCAAGGGTGGCAACGCAATACTCTTTTTAAAGCCATCCATAAACCTTTGGTTATGCCACATTGTTGGATAGCACTTTCAGCATATTGTGAACAACTTGGGTAATATCGACAACTTGGCTTTAACAAAGGACTAATCAAATACTTATATAGCCTGATGGGTAAACAGACTATTTTTCGTAACATGAGATTATTTTTTTCCATGTTTTGCTCATTCTAGCGTTGATAATTGCATTTGTTTGTTTTGCTACGCCTTGTCTTGCTAAAAAAACCACATCGACTGCAGGTAATTCTTTTTGTCGAAAGCTTTCTCTTAACAGCCGTTTAATACGATTTCGATCATGAGCTTTTGCTATCATTTTTTTCGACAGCGCCAGCCCAAGTCGTGCATAATCTAAATTATTCTCTCTACAGAGAATGATAAATTCGGATGTTACAATTTTCTTCGCCTGTTCAAACACATGATTATAATCATTTTTTGTTAATAATCGTTGTGTTTTTTTAAAAGAAAACACTTAAGCAGTCAAACGTTTACGGCCTTTAGCACGACGGCGTTTAATTACCAGTCTACCTGCACGAGTAGCCATACGCTCACGAAAACCATGATCACGTTTACGTTTTAAATTACTTGGTTGAAAGGTGCGTTTCATGATGAACCTGTTAATCAAATTATGAGGCAGGCAATGATAGATAACTTTTTTTCTACTGTCAATTTTGTAATTTGATTATTTTTTGTCTATTTTTTTTTTAACGCATAAATTTATTGTCTGTTAATAACTACATTATTTTATATTTTTAAATTCTTTTGTTGTTATTGTATGTCTTCTTCCTTGTTTATAAGTTTTTTATTTTATTATAAATCAATATGTTAAGTTAAAAATAACTTTGTTTGTAAGCCCTTTTTTATCCTGTGATCTATTTGTATGTATCTTTGTTATTTGATTTATTCATCACTTTATCATCATCTTATTCCCTATATTTGATCCCATTTATTCATAGTTAACTTGATTCAATATGATTTATATTTGCTTGTTTTACTTCGTTCTTAGGTATTTTTCACATGCTTTTTCTTGTTTATTGAACGTTTTCATAATTGGTACTGACTAAAATGGAAGCTTGTGGATGAGTTGATATTGCAAGATATAGAATCATAATTTTTTAAAAAATGTCTGTATTTCTCTGTTTCTTAATTTAAAGTTTAATCTTTTAATTTTGTTTGTTCTGTTTTTACATTAAAGATATGTTTTTAATATGACTCTTTTGATTCTTTCTACTTATATTGATTTCACATTGCTCGGGAACAATTATGGTTTTTTTAAAATCACTTTTAAATGGAGTTGGCTCGGGATCTGGTGTTGCGTGGCCATTGTTTGGTATTCTATTCGCGGTATTAGGTGGGGCGATCGCCAGTTTTTTTTCTTTAACCCTAGGGGTTATTTCCATCAGTTTATTTTTTACAGTTGGTTGTCTTATTTTTTATTTTTCCTATCAAGAGCAGAAAGATAATGAGAAACTTTTTCAAAATCAATTTCAAAAAAATCAACACAAATTAGTAACGGACATTAATGAATATATAAAGAGTATTTATATTTACTCCTCGCATAAAAAGAATGTTGAAGACTCTAATGAATTATTTAAACGAATACTCATTATGGATCTTAATAAAATAGGGGATGTAGATGCAAATTCACCTTTATATAATATTTTGACAGTTCTAAAAGAAGAGTATGAATTAAATCAACGTATTCCAAATGATAAAAAAGTATTAAAAAATATTGCTTATAAAGCATCGAAACAATCTGTACCCGCATCAAAAAAAATGATTCCAGCTTTTTCTGCCTTTGTAGGTACTTTTGGTTCTATCGCCGGGAGTTGTGCTGGAGTATCGGGTTTATTAACTGGCATGGGAATTTTTTCTGGTTTTGCAGCTTTTCCTCTATTAGGGTGGGGTGTTTTGTTATTTGCATTAATTAGTGGCGCTGTTTTGGCTTACGAAGCCTTTACTGAGTCAATTGATGATTTTAAAAAGATACAGCTTAATCTAATGATGAAAAATATGCATCAACAATTGAGTAAAGCTACGATGGAGCGTAATCTCAATGCAGCATTATACAATGCTTCTATATCTTTAAGTTTTAAAAATAAAGGGGAGTGGGAAGATACTCCTATTAACCATCGAATCTTTGCAAGTCCATATTTTAGAAATTTACATGGAAACAAACTCAGATTCTCCTTTTTTAATATGAATCAAGCGCAACCCCAACATGATCCTGTCCTAATTAATAGTTCTCTACAATGTTTTCTATAGAGCTATTTACGTGTTATTTAAATAGATTCAAGCCAATTTGCATGTTGTTTTTTAAAAATATCCACACTTTTTTTGTGGATAACTTTTCTTTATCCAAAAGCCTGAGTATAATTTGCCTGCAGCACCTTGGTGAATCGAAGAAATTCTACTTTTTCACTTCATGCAAAGTAATTTCATACTTAATTATCTTGCTGTCCGGGTACTTTCAGTGGCATATTTAAATGCTGTGGCTAATTAGTTTTAATATTCTTTTTACCACCCTTCTTTGATGAGGAGTTATGTTGTGTCAGCATCTGTTTGGCAAAAATGTTTAGGTCTATTACAAGATGAATATTCTGCTCAACAATTTAATACCTGGTTGCGTCCTTTACAGGCTCATACAGATGAGCAGCGTTTCATTTTATTTGCGCCTAATCGATTTGTTGTTGACTGGGTTAAAAAGCATTTTTTCTCTCGAATTGAAGAGTTAATCAAACAGTTTTGTGGTGACGAGATTAAATCAATTTCTATTGAAATTGGCAGCAGAACTTCCAGTACAGACTCAGATTCGAGCTCTTCTGGTTCATTTTCTCCTGAAATAAATACATCTCCTTCAGTCAGTTCTCCTGCAAGTAAGGCTGCACCGAAAAAGGCTGTTGATTATAAGAGTAGCCACTTAAATAAAAAATTTATCTTTGAAAGCTTTGTTGAAGGCAACTCTAACCAACTTGCTCGTGCAGCTTCAATGCAAGTGGCCGAGAGACCTGGCGATGCCTACAATCCTTTATTTATTTATGGTGGTGTTGGTTTGGGAAAAACACATTTGATGCATGCTATTGGAAATTCCATCTTAAAGAATAATCCTGATGCTAAAATACTTTATTTGCATTCTGAACGTTTTGTAGCAGATATGGTTAAAGCGATCCAGACGAATTCAATAAATGAATTTAAACGATTTTACCGTTCTTTAAATGCATTACTTATTGATGATATACAGTTTTTTGCTGGTAAGGACCGATCGCAAGAAGAGTTTTTCCATACTTTTAATGCTTTATTGGAAGGACAACAGCAAATTATTTTAACTAGTGACCGTTATCCCAAAGAAATTGAAGGCATGGAAGAGCGTTTAAAATCCCGATTTGGTTGGGGGCTAACCGTTGCTGTTGAGCCTCCTGAGTTGGAAACGCGTGTTGCTATTTTAATTAGCAAGGCAGAACAATCGAATATTGAATTGCCATATGAAGTTGCATTTTTTATTGCGAAACGTATTCGTTCTAATGTAAGAGAGCTTGAGGGAGCGTTACGCAGAGTTATTGCGAATGCTCATTTTACAGGTAAGGCAATTACCATTGAGTTTGTTCATGAAGCGTTACGTGACCTTTTGGCATTACAAGATAAATTAGTCACTATAGAAAATATTCAAAAAACTGTTGCTGAATATTACAAGGTCAAGGTGGCTGATATTTTATCAAAACGCCGCAGTCGCTCTATTGCTCGACCTCGACAAATGGCAATGGCCTTAAGTAAAGAGCTAACGAATCACAGCTTGCCTGAAATTGGTGATCATTTTGGTGGTCGTGATCATACAACGGTCATTCATGCATGTAGAAAGGTTAAGGAATTGATTCAGGACGACAGTGATTTTGCTGAAGATTATAAAAATTTAATGCGTATTTTATCATCTTAGAGTATGGATATGTCCTTATTAAGTCCTATTTGTAATCTGTGTAGATGGTTTTTTATTCTGTTTATTAATAAATCATTCTGCTTGGGCATACCTGTGTTGTGAGTTAGATGAACCGATTTATTTGTTATTTTATTCTTAAGATTCATATGGAGTTCTATCTTGTTTGAATTCGCTATTAAAAAAGAAGATTTACTTGCTCCCCTACTCACAGTGGCTGGTGCTGTAGATAAAAAACAATCTTTAGCTATTTTGTCAAATTTTTATCTTAAATTAGCGGATGATTTGTTGAATATAACTGCTACTGACTTAGAAATTGAAATTTCTGCGCAAGTTGCTTGTGAATCTGGACAGCACTCTGGCAGTATTACCGTACCTGCAAAGAAATTTATCGATATTATTCGCTCTTTAGATGATGAAACCAACCCAAATGTGATTGTTAATAATGGGCTTTTAACAATTAAACAAGGACGTAGCTCATTCAAATTAACGACTTTACCTGCTGAGAGTTATCCATTAAGTGAAGATGAATGTAATGAAGTTGAGTTAACTATTCCTCGTTTGGTTTTATTAAAGTTGTTGCAATCAACTCATTTTGCCATGGCACAACACGATGTACGTGTTTTCCTTAACGGTTTGTTTCTTGATTTTGAACCGAATCTTATCTCTGCTGTTGCAACGGATGGGCACCGAATGGCGATTTGTCGTCATCCGTGTTCTAACACCAGTGAGAAGAAATTGTTATTACCTAAAAAGGGAATTCAGGAGTTGTTACGACTTCTTAATGGTATTGATGATGAAGAAGTTTTATTGGCTGCAGGTAAATCGCATTTTAAGTTAGTCTCTCGTCAGTTTATGTTTTTATCGAAATTAATTGAGGCGCGTTTTCCTCCCTATTCCAAGGCGATTCCAAAAAACCAAGATAAACAGATTATTATCGACTGTTCTGTTTTTAAACGTTCTTTATCACGGATTGTTATTTTGGCCCATGAAAAGTCAAGGGCTGTTATGCTTCATTTACAACCCGGTATACTCACCTTAATTGCCAATAATAATGAACAAGAAGAAGCTGTTGAGTCCCTAACTGCTGAAACCCAGGGTGATGAATTAAAAATTGGTTTGAATGCTACTTATTTACTTGATGTGCTTTCTCACTTTGGGGAAGGAAAAATTCGCTTGTCTCTATCGAATACGGACAGCAGTATTTTAATTGAGTCATTAGATGATGATAATTATCAATATATTATTATGCCCATGAAAATATGATCCTTTCTGAATTAAAAATTCATCACTTACGAAATATTTCATCGGTACATCTTGGCTTAAGTCCTCGATTCAATTTCATATTTGGGCCAAATGGAAGTGGCAAAACTTCTATCATTGAAGGTCTTTATCTTTTAAGTTGCGGTCACTCCTTTCGTTCTCGTGAAATCTCGCCAATTATTTCATATGAACAACCATCTCTAACTGTGTTTGCTCGTTCGCAGCAAGAGGAAACGATCAGTATTCAAAAGTCTTATTCTGAAGCTACTCAAATTAAGTTGAACAATCAATTTTGCTCTACTACCAGTCAACTGGCTTATGCTTTACCTTGTCAAATTTTTTATGCCGATATTTTTCAAATTATTGATGCTGGTCCTTCCGTACGACGTAGTTTATTGGATTGGGGATTGTTTCACGTGAAACATAATTATCATTCCATATGGAAAGAATATAGAAGAGTACTTAAACAGCGTAATGCACTTTTGAAACAACATGCTCCACATATACATTTTATCCCTTGGAATAAACAATTAGGTCTGCTTGCAAACCAGCTTCATTTACTTAGAGAAGAATATTTTAACCAATGGGAGCAAGCGTTTATCACTGTATTAAGTGAATTAAGTGATCTTGATTGTACGATAACTTATTATAAGGGCTGGGATAAAAAAAACTCAGGCAAAGATTTAGAACACATTTTATCAGAGTGCTTTACTAGTGATCTTCAAAAATCATACACACAATATGGGCCTCATCAAGCAGATATTGTTATTGAAATAAATCATAATAAAGCAAAACAGGTTTTATCACGCGGCCAACAAAAAGTAGTTTTGATCTCATTGCGATTGGCACAGGCAAATCTACTTCAACAGGATTGTTTGTATTTAATTGATGATTTACCTGCGGAACTTGATGAGGACCATCAAAAAAAAATAATGGACTATTTAGCAAAAAGGACGGGCCAATATGTTATTACTTCCACAAATCACCCATCACCTTTTATCTCTGCTATATCGAGTCAAGAATATTTGTTATATCAGATTAATGAAGGTATTTTAAATCAAAGATAATGTTTCACGTGAAACAAACTGCAATGTGACTCTGATTATGATTTCTTGGTTCCATCTTTAGCCCGTTTTGCAAACCTTAAAGTTCCTCAATGAGATATAAACATAAGACAAAATATGCTATGATAAATTATTTAGAACACCATAAATAGGGTTAAGAGGACCACTAATGAGCGTTGATGCCAGTTATGATTCAAATAATATTAAAGTCCTAAAGGGTTTAGATGCAGTAAGAAAAAGACCAGGGATGTATATTGGTGATACAGATGATGGCACTGGTCTACATCACATGGTTTTTGAAGTTGTTGATAACTCAATAGATGAAGCACTGGCGGGCCATTGCAAAGAGATTTTTGTTACCATTCATACCGATGAGTCGATTACTGTAAAAGATGATGGACGAGGAATACCTATCGATATTCATAAAGAAGAAGGACGATCCGCTGCTGAAGTGATTATGACTGTACTTCATGCCGGTGGTAAATTTGATGATAATTCTTATAAAGTATCAGGTGGTTTGCATGGGGTGGGTGTTTCTGTAGTTAATGCCTTATCGGAAGAATTACATTTAACGGTGCGTCGTCATGGTAAAATTCATGAGCAACATTACCGTAATGGCGTTCCAGATGCACCAATGGCAGAAACAGGCGCTGCACCAACGACTGGAACTCAAATTTGGTTCAAACCAAGTGCCGGAACATTCTCTAATATTGAATTTCATTACGATATTTTAGCAAAACGGCTAAGAGAATTATCTTACTTAAATTCAGGTGTTTGCATCCATTTATTTGATGAGCGATCCCAAAGACAAGACACTTTTCATTACGAAGGTGGAATCACTGCATTTGTGGAGCATCTCAATAAAAATAAAAACGTCATTATACCCACAGTTTTTTCCATGACAGCTGAAAAAGATAACATCGTTGTTGAACTGTCAATGCAGTGGAATGATTCTTACCAAGAAACACTTTATTGCTTTACAAATAATATTCCACAGCGTGATGGTGGAACCCACATGGCTGGGTTTAGAGCTGCATTAACCAGAACTCTAAATAATTACATTGAAAGTGAAGGTTATGCGAAAAAAGCTAAAGTATCGCCAACAGGTGATGATGCTCGTGAAGGATTAACCGCAGTACTGTCCGTTAAAGTACCCGATCCAAAATTCTCTTCACAAACAAAAGATAAATTAGTTTCTTCAGAGGTAAAATCAGTAGTTGAATCCAGTGTTGCGGAAAAGTTCAATGACTTTCTGCTGGAAAATCCATCGAGTGCAAAAGCAATTGTCGGAAAAATAATAGACGCTGCACGGGCAAGAGAAGCCGCGCGACGCGCACGGGAAATGACTCGTCGTAAAGGAGCATTAGATATTGCCGGCCTTCCTGGAAAACTTGCTGATTGCCAAGAAAAAGACCCTGCACTGTCCGAACTCTATCTGGTAGAGGGAGATTCAGCAGGTGGTTCAGCAAAACAAGGACGAGATAGAAAGTTCCAAGCAATTTTACCGCTCAAAGGCAAGATATTGAATGTTGAAAAAGCACGTTTTGATAAGATGCTTTCATCGCAAGAAGTTGCAACCCTTATTACTGCCTTAGGTTGTGGCATAGGTCCAGATGAATATGATCCAGATAAAGTTCGTTATCATCGTATTATCATCATGACAGACGCTGATGTTGACGGATCACACATCAGAACTTTATTACTTACCTTTTTTTACAGACAAACACCGGAATTACTGGAGCGTGGTTATATTTATATCGCTCAACCACCCTTGTATAAAGTTAAACGTGGAAAACAAGAGCAATATGTAAAAGATGATGAGGCATTGTTTGAATATTTGACACAAAGCGCTTTGGATGGAGCCGCATTCTATCCAGGGAAGGACGCTCCTCCAATTGCCGCTTTAGCATTAGAAGAGTTAGTACAGCAGTATAGACGCGTTGAAAAAATTATTAAGCGTTATAAAAGAAGATATCCAGCGGAGATACTGAAGCGTGTTGCCTATTTACCTATATTGCAAAATGAGGATTTTAATCAGCAAGAAAAAATAGAAAATTGGTGTAAACAGCTGCATTTAAGCTTGCAACAACTTGGAAGCAAGACAGAGCAATACCAAGTTGTAGTGCGAGCAATTGAGGACACAAGTCAATTTATACCGCAAATAATGGTTACACAGCATGGAATGGAAAATTATATACCCATGAATCCTGAGTTCTTCTATTCAAAAGACTATAAAGAGTTGATAAATCTAGGATCCAAATTAGCAAGCCTGGTAGAAGAAGGCGCTTTTATCAAACGAGGTGATAAGGAGTTAGTGGTAGAAAACTTTGAACAGGCCTTAAACTGGCTCATGGACGAAGCGAAAAAAGGACAGACCATACAGCGTTACAAAGGCTTGGGTGAGATGAATCCCGATCAACTCTGGGAGACAACGATGGATCCAGCAGTTCGTCGTATGCTGCAAGTTAACATCGAAGATGCAGTTGCTGCTGATGCTATTTTCACTACCTTAATGGGTGATATCGTTGAGCCTAGAAGAGAGTTTATTGAATCTAATGCTTTAGAGGCAGAAAATATAGACATCTAAAATTTTCTCGCGTGCTCATAATGTTTAAATGATCACGCGACATCTATCTGAATAACTTCCAAATCTACTCTGCTTGCCTTCGGGTTACCTATAACTTTTAAAATAGTATAATCAATGAGCAGATAATCATTCTTAAATTAAGGCCTGCTTTTATCAGCTTCTTTTTTCTAACAGGCCTGTGTACTTTTCTTAACTTAGTAAAATTCTGCGGGCACAGCGAATATTATGTGGAGTAAATTTGTCATTGATTCCTTGCTGGCCATTAAAAAAACTCAGAAACCATGCATTATTTGTAGGATTAAGACTGGATTGAGTAGAACTCCAATATTGTCCAGATAATCCCGAAGTAAATCCTAAACTAAATAAATTAAAAATCGTTGGGAAATTTGCAGGGCAACCAGCGCTTCCCGAAGTTCCCAGTTCACAAATAGAAGGTAGGTACCAAGTAGCAATGGGATTCATTTCAAAGTAACAAAAACCCGCAGCAAGATTCATTGGATCAAAGCTTGTAATTTCCTGTGTATTACAGAATCCATCCGTAGCCCCATTGCATGCATCAGGAGGATGGGAGGTTTCATTAATTCCGGGCACGTTAACTTTATCGCTACTCCAAGCGAAGGGCATAGAAAAATCAGTATTTGCTATGACATGAGGAATGCCATCTGCCACAGAAAATACCAGAAAACCATCGATAGAAAAGGCCAGGGCGATTGCGGGTGGAGAAATCACATTATCTCCTGTAACTAATATACCACCTCGAGGAGCGAAAGGAGTAAAGGCTGTAGAGGTGATGTGTATAACACACGAGTCGTTTCCTGGAATAACAGCACAGGTGCTGCTGGTGACATTTGTCCAGAAAGAAGGCAAATCTATCCTAACATTGCGGGCTGGGGTGCTGGTTTGATTTGTCACTGTGATATTAACGCCAACAGAGTCATTGGTAGGAATAACAGCGTTAGTAGGGATGCTGAGTGTTGTTTGTTCAGCAGGACATTGTAAAGCTTGCATATCAAAGAAAGTGGCATTGGTATTGGTTCCTTTCACCATAACATTGGGAATAAAAAACGCTATAGAAGTATTGGTAAAAAAGGAAATGGTGCAACTTGCATGAGGCAATAAAGCATGTGGGCAGCTATTATTTTGGATGACATAAGAAAAATAACCATTTGTCGAAGAGGCCCTAATATCGTATGCAGTGACTCTGGAGTTATTCGTAATAGTAACAGTGCCTGGGCCTGGGAGACATCGAGGTAGATTTTGGCTCACTTGAATCACGCAATTTTGCATTGATTTGGAACCGCAAGTAACTCCATTTTTACCGGTACTAATTCTTAAATGAGCTTTCTTAGTGGTTGTAGATGATTCGAGTGCCCATAGAGATTGAATTGGAACCATAAAAAAAAGAAAAAAGTAGAATAGTAGTGATTTCAAGCGGCGCATAAAATTCATCCTTTAAATTAAACTGGGCGCATAGTTTTGCAACCATATTACAGACTCTGGCTTTTTTGCAAGAGTTTATTTATATATGTCGAAAGTTTTCCATGAAATGAAGCTCGCTGATCTGTTCACAGCTCATTAATATTTTCTTAAGTTTTTTTCATTAAAATAATCAAAACGTTTTAAATTAGATCAATATGTCAACAAAAAAAATATGTGCTACGCTAGAATCTGGAAGGCATTGTATCGATGCGAGTAGTCTTAATAAAAAACAAATGCTGAAATATGCGGATTCTGCAAGAGGAGCTATTGTTAACCGAAAACTAGATGATGGTACAGAAGGAATGGTTGCACGTGCGTTGTATCAAGTACTGGAACCACAAAAAGATAACTCGGGTCAATTTAAATTAATTGAAGCTACGAGTTTACAGGCTCAAGATTTACCTCCTGCAAAAAGACCAACTCTTCGCATTACATCAAAAGAAGTTTTATTTAATGCACACTGGTTTTCCCAATATGAAATGCCTGCGTGTGCTACAGATGGTAGTTCAAATGCATTTGGAGGGTTTGGGACCATAAAAATGCTATCAAATGATTCATTGCATATACCCGTTATCAATGCTCTTTATACCACAGATGAATTTTTAGCAGCATATGGAGTTAAGTTGGTGCATTTAACTGAATCCACCATCATTGATTTTGGAACGAGTCACGATTTAATGTTATTTCGTTATGATGTCCACGCCGAGTATTTCGACAAATATATTAAAACACCAAAAGGCGGTGGGGTTTATCTTGAAACGCACGATGATTTTCCTCACCTAGCCATACCACTACATCCATCTTGTGGTGGATCCTATACCATTGCAAGGAGAGTCAAAGAGGACGAATATGCAATCGTTTCTATTAAAGTAAGCTATGGTTGGGGGCTTGTGATTGCTCCTGGCGCTATTCATGACGATGCTACTTTGACTGGACCCTATATTATTGGTTTAACTACTAATGTGGACCCAACGCACGTAAATACTGCCTTAATGCGCACAAAAGATGGCAAAATCATGGACGCAGTTTTGACGAATCCTTCAACTGAGCGTTTGTCCGGTGATGGAGTTACAAGTATAAGCCAATGTAAAGCACATATGTTTGCGCAATTCCAAATAGGTAGAAAATATGATTTAGAAATGATTGCTCGTTCTGCAGATAAGCGTCCTGAAGAAGAGCGGTTAAAAATTTTGGCTTATCTAAAAACGTTACCTCTAGATACTTTATCTGAGATCCGCTATCTATCAGATACAGCACAGGAAGCATATGATCAAACATACGGGCTTGTGTTATCGAAATGTATCACTTGAGCAATTTAATAAATTAAGTTGTATCCAGAACAGATATAATCTCTCTTCCCACCAAACAGGAGAGAAGAGAGGCCTTTTTCTTATGGAGAAATAAGATATATTAAGCGGTTAGTGTGCTGCATCCTTGCAGCGAAGTACATTCCATGTACTGGTCCCTTAGTTTGACTTCCTGTCAGACAAATCCTTGTCATCCCTTTGAGTTACAGTATAGTATTTTGATGACAGTTGTCATCACGCTGATAGAGTAAGAGAGTGTAAGAAATATCTCAAAGAGTAGAGGGTATTGTCTTCGGTTGCTGTTGCGTAATGCAATGAATCCCTCCGCCGCCAGCAAATACATCCAGAGCATCAATTTGGGTAATTTGATAATCAGGATATAATTGCGTAAATAATTCGTAGGCTGCTTTATCTTGTTTTTCATAACCGAAAGCAGGCATGACAATTCCTTTATTTGCCAAATAAAAGTTGATATAAGACAAGGTTAGTCGTTCGTCATCAAGATACGTCGCTGGGGGTTGCTCTACAGTATAAACTTCTAACTTTCGTCCTTTCGCATCAGGTGTTGACTTAAGAATTTCCAGGTTTTCATGTAACGTAGAATAGTTTGGATCATTTTTGTCATGAGTAATAAGACATAAGACTTTTCCTGGTGCTATAAAACAGGCAATTTCATCAATATGACCATTGGTTTCATCACCTAATAATCCCTTGTTTAACCAGATAATTTTTTGACTGCCGAGGAAATGATACAGATAGTTTTCAATCTCTTGTTGATTGAGTTGAGGATTTCGATTTTTATTCAGCAAGCATTCACGAGTAGTTAAAATGGTCCCTTCGCCATCTACATGGAATGAACCTCCTTCCATAACCAAAGGTGCTGAAAAAGATAAAGCATGAGTTTCCTTTATGATTGCTGCTGCAATTTGGTTATCCAGCGCAGAATCTTGGTAGTTACCTCCCCAGGCATTGTGAATCCAATCGACGCCAGCTAATTGATGTTTTTGATTTAATAAAAAGGTGGGGCCTGTATCTCGTGTCCACGAGTCATTGAGGGGAAGAGGAAATAGGGTAATACCATCGCTACATAAGCTTTGAGCAGATTCTTCATCTTCAGGATTAACTAACATGGTTACTGGTTCATATTGAGCGATTGCTTGAGCAACTCGTGCATAAGCTGCTCGTGCTTTTTGCAGACCTATCTTAGACCAGGTTTCAAGATGACAAGGCCATGCCATCCAGCATCGCTCATGTGGATACCATTCTGCAGGCATAAAAAATCCACTTTGTTTTGGCGTCATCTTATTTTCTCCGAATGTTTTCGTCTAAATAGGTTAATTGAGAAAAAATGCTTCTTAATTCATTTAAATATAAAAGAGTTGTTTCTTTAGGCAATTCTGCGTGAATTAATTGTTTCTCATAGGATTGAACTAATTTTTTAGTGTCAAAATGAGCGAGATTCAGAACGTTGGTTACTGTATCTCCACTCACCAAATCATTCAGTTCAAACTGTCCATCGTCAAAAAGTTTAACATCCAGTGAATTGGTATCCCCAAATAAATTATGTAAATTACCCAATATTTCCTGATAAGCACCTACTAAGAAAAAACCCAATGAGTAAGGATTATTACTATCATATGGAGGAAGCATTAACGTTGAGTTAACGCAAGAACTGCCAAGATATTCTTTAATGGTGCCATCTGAATCACAGGTTAAATCTTGCAATACACTATGCATGGCTGGTATTTTTGTAAGATGTGAAATCGGTGCGATTGGAAAAATTTGACCTATAGCCCAAGCATCAGGAATCGATTGGAAAAATGAGATATTACAAAACACTTTAACAGCCATATTTTCGTTGATTTTTGCTAACAAAGTTACTTCATTAGGATTTTCCACATTGAGCCGCTTTTTAAGCTCCATGCATATATTGGTATAGAATGCTTCTACCTTAGCTTTTTCTTGCAAACTAATAACTCCATGCTTAAATAAAGAATGAGCTTCATTTAACGAATGTTCTGCATAGTTATAGATTTCAGTGGGTGAGCTTGCTGTGATTGAATGATACGTATCATAAATATCACGAATCACATGGGAATCTTCCTCGGTAATTTCTGGAAGGGAGGGCGATTTATTAATTATTTCTATATCACTGATATCTGAAATTAAAACAGCATGATGGGCCGTTAGCGCTCTTCCTGACTCTGAAATAATGTTAGGTTCAGGAACATTGGCTTCCTGGCAAAGATATTGAATTGCAAGGAGAATATGCGTGGCATATTCATGCAAACTGTAGTTCATCGAGCAGCCATGATTTGAATGAGTTCCTTCATAATCCACGCTGAGTCCACCCCCCACATCAATTGTATCTATGGGTGCATTTAATCTGCGCAACTCGACATAGTAGCGAGATACTTCTTGCATGCAATGGCGAATATCATGAATATTGGCAATTTGTGAACCTAAATGACAATGCATGAGTTGCAAGCAATCAAGCATATCATGCGCTTTTAACTGATTGATTAACTCAAGCACCTGTTTTGCTGTAAGGCCAAATTTGGATTTGACGCCGCCAGTATGTTCCCATTTTCCTGCACTTTTAGTGATTAAGCGGATACGAACGCCAAGAGAGGGCTTTATTTTCAAACGAGCAGATTCTTTTAAAATAATATCCAGTTCAGAAATTTTCTCAATAACAATAAAAACCTTATGTCCCATTTGCTGGGCGATTAATGCGGTGCGTATATAGTAGCTGTCCTTATAACCATTACAAACAATTGTACTGTTTTGATGATTGCTTAACATGCCAATTACTGCCATAAGCTCAGGTTTTGAGCCAGCCTCCAGTCCTATAGAGTGATTGGGGGACTTCAACAATTCTCTAACCACACTTTGCTCTTGGTTTACTTTAATGGGATAAACCAGTTTGTAGTGGCCTGTATATTCATTTTCTTCTATGGCCTGATTGAATGCCTCATAAATGCGGTGCACGCGATCATGTAAAATATCGGAACAGCGAATTAGAAGAGGTAAATGGAGTCCTGTCCTACTCGCCGCGTTAACAATAGCTTGCAGTTCAACACCAGGTTTACCGGGTGCCTTGCTGATTTCGATATTCCCTTCGGTATTAATACTGAAGTAGCCCTCACCCCAGTTGTTGATGTTATATAAATTTTCTTCAGATGGTGCACTGATGTTCATAATGTCGATAGTTCCAAAGGGATTAACGTGGTTTTACAAGTTCATGGTAGGTTGAAGGCTCTCGCTGTTGTGCAAAAGGAAATAATCTTCCCCATAATGCACGTTGGCTAAAGTCTAATTCTGCTACTAATACCGCAGGCTTGTCGCGAGATGCTTGCGCCAAAATTTCACCCATAGGCGTGCTAATGAAGCTGCTGCCATAAAATTCCAATCCATCTTCACAACCTATTCTATTGACTGCAATGATAAATGTGTTGCTCATGATTCCTTGTGCAACCATAACTTTTTGCCACATCGGTTGCGTATCCACCTCAGGAGCAGTAGGCTCCCCGCCTATTGCTGTGGGATAAACTAAAATTTCTGCTCCTTTTAAACCGTAAATTCGAGACAACTCAGGAAACCACTGATCATAGCAGGTAGGTAATCCCCATTTGTGGCTTACGATTTGATGGACTGGGTAATTGGAGTCCCCTGGTTTAAAATAGAAATTTTCATGGTATTTTTCACCGCTGGGGATATGTTGTTTTCGGGTTAGGCCAATAAGCTCTCCCTTATTACTGTACGCCACAGCGGTATTATAGCCAGCTTTTTCAAACAATGAGGCAGTAATGTATATATTATGAGCCTTTGCCATTTTACTAACAAATTGGGCAGTAGGGCCAGTATGAATATCTTCCATAAATGGAGTCGAATTTACATCTGAACGAGTACAAAAATAAGGGCTTAGTGTAAGCTCTTGCAAACAAACTACAGATGCTCCTTGTTGTGCTGCAGCATGAATTCCAGAGGCTAGCTTATCTTGATGTTCTTTGGGGTTTTCGTGCCATTTTTCTTGTACCAGTGCGACAGTCAGTTTTTCTTGCGTCATTAATTTACCTCTCGTGAAATTAAGGGTCAAAAAAAAGCGCCCTTACTTTGTAAGGGCAGATGTATTTAAAGCGAAGTGCTGGTGAATGAACCACTGAGTGTGCTTTCCTCATATTCTTCCTCTTTATTACATTGGGTGAGCTCTTTTTCATCAGCATCATTGATTAGTGATATACTCAACGGTGGTGTTGGTGATCTGCTATTAAAATAACCATGCGGATTTGTGGTTTGAAATCCTGTTTTCTTTTGTTCCGAGCTTTCTTTTGCACTCAGTGAATCAGCAATAAGCTTGAACGGATTTGTTTCATCAAATACTTCAGTATGCAACAATTCTAGGCGACGCTTGACGGATGCTCGTGCGCTTTCAGATTCGATAGAACCTAATTTTTCGCCGATTGTTTCTTCGTGACCTTTTAATAAGGCACGAAACATATTAATGAACATCCTGCAGGTATCTTTACTGTAATCGCGACTTGTAAAAAATTTCTCCGGGTTGTCTCCTAATAACAATTTTTCTATATTCCGACGCAGCATAAATGCGATTTGAATTTTTTCTGCAAGAATATGCCTGGGGAACGTAGTGCTTATGTTATGGGCTAATTGACTGCGATCCTGTTCTGGTGCGCACAACGCTAAGCGTTCTGCAATCGCTGGTTCATTACTTTCCAATACGTGCTTGGCTAGAGAGCTAAAACGATGGAAAGGAGCAGGATTAAATTCCTGTAAAAATAAAGCATGTGGTGCTTTATTTCGAGAATCAAGCAATGAATTGATGCACTGTCTGACTTGGTATGCTTCAGAAAGTACAGAGTGGAAGCTATCCTCGTTTTTAGTTAGATTCCCTAACGCGCTAATATGATAAGCATATTGTTTGAACTTTGCTTCAGGACAGGCAGCAATTATCTTAGTAGCAAGTGCGACTTGTTCTTTATCGATTAATGTATTGAGCATCTTTGCATTCTTTGCCAATGCATCACCATCGCTGAGTTGCTCATAGGGATTTTCTAGCGCAATTAGTTCTCTACGAGTAAATGTCATTTAATCCTCCTTAAATAAAGATGAGAAAGTGTAACCAATTATACAAAGGAGTTACTCCAACAAAAAATAAATGTTATCTCCTTCGCTCTCTTCCGGCGTAAGTGCTACCGAAATTCCTTTTTACTGACATTAGAGTTAAATTTGGAGACTATATTAACGGATTAAAACCGAACTGTCATGAAATTAAGCTAAAGTTTTATGAAAAAATGTCGAATAAGTGATCAGATGCATGTTTTGCCTTTAAAAAATACAATAACAACAAGGAGTGGGCAATGTCTAAAACTCATTTATTACAAGATCCCTTTTTAAATGAATTACGCAAAGAAAAGGTGCCTGTATCCATTTTTTTGGTAAATGGTATCAAATTACACGGTATTGTGGATTCTTTTGATCAATATGTGGTTATGCTAAAGAATTCGATTACTCAAATGGTTTATAAGCATGCAATTTCTACAGTAGTTCCTTCACGCGCAATAAAAATGCCTGTTGAAGACGAAACTGGTGGAAGCGAAGAAACTGTGGCAGACTAGAAAAATTTGCGTGTTCCATTATAGGTTAAGTCTTAGTTATTACCATCAAGTTAAGAGTATAGGCTTTTGTCATTCCCGCGAAGGCGGGAATCCATTTTTAGATAGCCGCAGTGCCTTTTTTAGGGATAGATTCCTGCTCATGACATAAGCTTTAACTTAATGGTAGAAAGCCTTAGGCTCAACCTGAATTCCTGGTAATGAGAAGATAATCCATATCGGGTGAGCGTATTTATTTAAGAATTTATTCTCTCAGCGAAGGCTTTTGCTTATACTTAACCGCGGATTATTAGTTTTTATCGGAGAATAGGTTAGTGTTTGAACGTCCTCAAGGTGGTGAGCGAGCGGTATTAGTGCAACTGGCACTACCGGGAGTCGATGCAGATAAGGCATTGCAGGAATTTGAAGAATTAGCTCTTTCAGCAAAAGCGGAAATATTGGATTGTGTTTTAGGTACGCGGGCAACTCCTGACGCCAAATATTATATTGGTAAAGGCAAGGCAGAAGAAATTGCGCAGAGGGTTAAAGCGCTTGATGCAGAGTTGGTTCTGGTCAACCATGAATTGTCCCCATCACAAGAACGAAATTTGGAGCGTTTATTTGAATGTCGTGTAGTAGATAGAAGCGGCTTGATTCTCGATATTTTTGCTCAGCGTGCACGAACTTTCGAAGGGAAATTGCAAGTCGAGTTAGCTCAATTACAACATTTATCGACGCGCCTGATACGGGGCTGGACTCATTTGGAGCGGCAAAAAGGGGGTATAGGATTACGAGGCCCTGGTGAAACGCAATTAGAGACAGACCGTCGTTTATTACGAGAACGCATCAAATACATTAATAAACGTTTGGAAAAAGTACGTAGTAGTCGTGATCAAAACAGACAGGCCAGACGAAAAGCCTCTTTGCTTACAGTGTCTTTAGTAGGCTATACCAATGCGGGTAAATCGACTTTGTTCAATACATTGACTGGCGAAAGCATTTACGTGGCAGATCAGTTGTTTGCTACTTTGGATCCCACCATGCGCCAACTCAACTTACCTGGTTCTTCCTCAGTGATTTTAACGGATACAGTAGGTTTTATTCGCGATTTACCTCATCAATTGATAGAAGCATTTCGCGCGACCTTGGAAGAGACACAACAGGCTGATTTATTACTGCATGTAATAGATATTTCTGACGTTCATTGGCGAGATAACGTTTTTTCAGTGCAATGTGTTCTAGACGAGCTGGGAGTGCATGACATCCCTATAATACAGGTATTCAATAAGATTGATTTAAAAGAGGGATGGAAGGCCAAGATCGATTATCAGGAAGAGAACTGCAAAGTCTGGATTTCTGCTGCAGCAAATTTAGGATTGGATTTGCTTAAAGAAGCAATTAGTACTCAATTGCATGGAGCAGTGTTTATTGAAAATGTAGTACTTAAAGCGACCCAGGCGAAATTACGTGCGCAACTGTATGAATTGGGCTCTGTTTTAAGTGAGTCACATAATGAAAAAGGTGACTGGTTGCTAAAGATTCGGATTACGCAAGCACAAAAACAACGTTTGTTTGCAAGTGAGAACTCCTATAGGGAGGGGTAATTTTTAAGTTAAGAAAAAACTGTTGTTCCGCAGAAGGCATTTCTAGCGAGGTACGGTGCCACTTTAAGAATAGATCCCGCTTCTATAATTTAAGTCTTTTCTATCTCCATATCCAAAGTCTTCAGGTCTTGGCCGCCATATAGAGTATTAACAAGCTCTCCTTGGGGATTAATGACGAAGGTAACCGGTACCCCAATAATATCACCTAATCCCAATGCAAGAGCTGGATCTGTAACCAGCGAGGGATACTGTATATTGAATTTTTGAATAAGTTTTTTTTGCTTATATACCGGTAGCCCGTCGTAATTTACTGCAAATAATGCAACAGGATCTTTTTCATGTTTTTGATAAAATCGATTCAATTCTGGAATTTCATCAATACAGGTTTTGCACCAGCCAGCCCAATAATTAATAAGTACCCATTTCCCTTTCAAAGAGGCAAAAGGAATGGTATTGCCTTGAGTATCCTTAAGTAGAACATCCGCCTGGCATAGGGGTGCAGTAGCCATTAAAATCAGGAGAACAAATAAGGTTTTTATTTTCGTCATAGTTATCTCATGCAATATTCGGGAATTACTTCATTCTATTGTAAGGGGCTGTCGATAATTTTACTATCTTGGTTAAAAAGCAGCGCTTTTATGTGTACCGATACTCACATATTTCATGTATGTATGCTGCGTTTCGGTGTTCTAAAATATCCCCATTTTGGCTCAATCTAGAGAATTGTCAACAACCCCTAAGGAGAAAAAATATTTTTTTACTGTATCAAAAATGCTTCTAAAATCGCATGAATTTAATGAATTAGGTCAGTATTGTAGACCATTGGCAAAGGATTTAGGTATGATGAGGGTATTTAAAAAAAGCGAAACGCTCCAATGGCAAAACTCTATTTTTATTTTGCAGCAATGAATGCTGGGAAAAGTACGGTTCTCTTGCAATCAAGTTATAACTATCGTGAACGAGGTATGGATACTTTGTTATTTACACCGGCAATAGATAATCGTTATCAGCATGGTGCTATCCATTCGCGTATTGGTTTATCTGAACACGCCTTGATTTTTAATTCTGAAGATGATCTGTACAAGCAAGTCCTAATGCAAGAAAAAAAATACGCTTGTATTTTAGTTGACGAGGCTCAATTTTTAACGCGGGAACAAGTTCATCAATTAACGGAGATTACTGATCAATTAGATATTCCTGTTCTCGCATATGGATTACGTACTGATTTTCGT
The DNA here is from genome assembly GCF_001468035.1 of Legionella tucsonensis. Classification (GTDB taxonomy): domain Bacteria; phylum Pseudomonadota; class Gammaproteobacteria; order Legionellales; family Legionellaceae; genus Legionella; species Legionella tucsonensis. The sequence goes on along the minus strand of NZ_LNZA01000001.1, from coordinate 268,823 downwards.
GGTGAGCTATTTGAGGGAAGTCAATATCTTTTGGCTTGGGCTGATGAGTTGGTTGAGCTTAAAACCATCTGTCACTGCGGACGTAAAGCGACCATGATCTTACGATTAAATGCTCAGGGTGATGTAATTACCGAAGGTGAGCAAGTCGTTATTGGCGGTAACGACATGTATTCATCAACGTGTCGCAAACATTTTAAACGTCGAGAACCGGGCTGTATGCTCACTATAAAAGAGCGAACAGAAGATTTAGTTTGATCTGGATTAGGTTGATACCTTAAATTAAATCCCACTTGCAAGGAGAATAGCTTTTCATCGATTGTTATCACAAGGTAACGTTTTCTTAACTTCCAACTTATTGGAAGCTAAGAAAAGAAATTTTGTTTCATTATTTAAAGCGATGCATCTAGGGTACTGTCATCGATAATTTCTGAAACTTGCTCTTTTTCAGGACAATCCATAATTCGAGCTATTGCAAACTCAACGAGCTCCCTCCCCCTTACACCTTTCGGAACACCTTTTAATGCAATCGTTTCGCCCGTTGCCTTAAATGTATCTACGGTGACCCTGTATTCTTTAGAGTTCATTAGATAAATAACGTCAGCCATGGTTAAAATTCTACTACCTTGGTCAATAAGTCCAAGTCCTAGTGCTCGTTCATTCATTTTGGCAATGTATTTTTCATACATGGTTCCTTTTCCAGTAGCAGTTGAGAAAAGCTCTAGTGACATGATTCTTTTACGAAAGTTGGGATTAACTATAGTTGTTGTTTCTATTTCATCTGCTTTTGCAAAGCCGCTCCAAATACGTCCAGCGGCCTGCACAATCATCAGACTATGAATATCTGTGTCAAATAATGGGCGCCAATCATCGTCTCCGGTTGCTCCCAAGATAGCTGTTGTTTCATTATTTCCCTCAGCAAGATCAAAAATATTCTCAAGCCGCGTACGATTCCCCATTTCTACCTCTGCCGCAAGAACTTTTTGAAAATATTCAAATTGTTCAATATCAATATGTCGTACTATTTGAGGACAAACATATACCGCAGGTAAACACATTGATGCGATGGTTCCTTTTGCTTGAATCAGCTGAAATCCTATGGTGTATTCTTTAACTGTATGTGGATCCGGTGAGGTTGAAAGCAACAAGCGACTTTTAGTAGGATCGAATATAAACTCAGCAATATTTAAACCCAGAGGTCTTTTTTGATATCTCCCTGCACCAAGCCTTCCATCTTGTGCAATATTCTCCGCTTCTTTCAAACCAGCCATTCCACGATGAACTATATCTTTGCCCGATGGCAACCTCTTAGGCAGCTCTGGATATTTTACTTTTGCTTTTACAACAGGCGGAAGTTTATGGTGCTCAGAATGTGTTATTTTAGGGAGATCTTGTCCGAACAGTCCTTTATTTGAGTGAAGATGGCTTAAAAGAAAACGACGACATGGACTCATACTTAAAATTCCGGTTGCTTTGCTTCTCATAATGGTGTCTCCCAATAATTTTAACCAAAAATTACTATTTTTAGCCTCTATGTCTATTTTATAAGCATAGATTAAAAAAATTTTTGTTCAAAAATGAATGGAGAGAGCTCTCTTATAGGACTGAATCTTCTACACATCCCTGAAAAACCAATCCAGATATACTCCGACGGGGCGTCGGCAAAGATACTGGGGGAGCTAAAACAATTTCTCAGCCTCCAATTTGCTGAAGGCTAAGAAAAGGATTTTTTCCGTTAAATTTACATGCGCAATTCATTGAAAGATGATGCGAGTTCTTTTTCAGGATTTGATTCAATTCTATGAAGTGCATACTTAAGAAGCTCTTCAGAAGCAATAGGAATACTTTTGGGAACGAAACTTAATATCATAGTTTGTCCGTTTGTCTTGTATTTTCTCTGAACCTCTTGGTATTCAGGAGAATTCATTAGCTTAGAAACATCAGCCAGCGTTAAAATTCTACTACCATCATCGATTAATCCTAATTTGTGTGCTCGTTTAGTCATGCGGCTAAGGTATTCTTGAAAGAGTTTTCCTTCGCCTGAGGATGTAGTAAAAACCTCTATCGCCATTACTTTTTTATGAAAATCTGGATTGCTAATGGTTGTTGCCTCGACCATGTCCGCTTTCATAAAACCATTCAAAATACGCCCGACAGCGTCGTTCACGAGCACTATACTATGAAGATCTTTGATTCTTGGACGCCAATCCTCTCCTTCTTTTGAGGCAAAGATAGCCGTTGTTTCATTATTTCCGTCAGCAAGATCAAAAATATCTTCATCCCGGGTAAACTCTGTGCTGTCTCGCTCTGCTTCAAGACATTTTTGATAGTATTCAAACTGTTCTTCATCCACATGCCGTGAAGTTTGCGGGCGAACATATACAGAGGGTAAATTCATTGAAATGATACCGCCTTTTGCTTTGATGAGTTGAAACCCTATCATGTATTCTCTAACGGTGAAGGGGTCTGGCGAGGTAGATAATAATACTCTACTCTTGGGTTTATGTATAAACAAAGGAAGGCTTAAATCAAAAGGTTTTTTAGCATAAGTGCCGCCGCCTACAACGCCTTCATTTGCAATATTAATAGACTCCTCATGACCGGCCATGCCACGATGAACCATGTCTGTGCCTGATGGCAAACTGCTAAGCATTTCGGTATAACTCACCTTCCCTTTTTTAATAGGGATATGAGCACACCCTGCGAGGTCAATAGTTTGGCCGCTAAAAAGTTTTCCAGTTAATGAGGATGCCTTTGTCTGACTTAGAATTACGGCGCCAAATGAATTTATATTAAAACCAGGTATAACTTTGGCTTTCTTCCACATAATTTTGCCCTCCAGGTTCTTTAATTGAGCAACAATAATTATTTTTAATTAAAGTGGTATATTTTCAATCATAGCACAGGCAGGGTTTTGTACACAATAAGGACGAATTGCTTCATAAAAAACGTTAATGTTACTGGCAATATATTGAAGGCATTATTATGGAAGCTTATTGAAAGCGATAGTTTGCCATTTTGTCTCGATTTAATATCTAATCGGATGACGGATTTTAGACTATGCTATATTAGCAATAATGGAAATTAATGTTTTAGTTGGCTAGCATGGAGTGTATTCATGAGCGAAATTAAAGTAGAGCGATTAATCAAAGGTATCTTGGTGCGTGAAGGCGGTGGTGTAAAATTACATCGCTACATTGGTATCGAGAGGAGCAATGATTTTGAACCTCTTCTTTTACTTGATTATTTCAATAGCACGGATCCTTTGGATTATATGGCTGGTTTTCCTCCTCATCCACATCGTGGGTTCGAGACAATTACTTATTTACTTGATGGTAGCATTACTCATGAAGACAACAAAGGGCATAAAGGAGTTATTGGTGCAGGAGATGTTCAATGGATGACTGCTGGTAAAGGAATTATTCACTCAGAAATGCCCTCGCCCAATGGTAGATTACATGGGTTGCAGTTGTGGTTGAATTTACCTGCCTTAGAGAAAATGAGTGCTCCACGTTATCAAGAAATGCAACACACTCAATTGCCAGTGGAGACAAATGAAACTGGTGCTCAAATAAAGGTTATTGCGGGTAAGACCGATAAAGGAACTCATTCGCCAATTTCAGGTATTGCCACACAGCCCTTATTATTTGATATTATTTTACCTCCTGGCGCAAGCATGCACCAACAAATCCCTAATGATTACCAAGCTATTCTTCTTGTGATTTCTGGAACCGTTCGCATAGGCGAGCAATTAGTACAACACGATACTTTGGCGAAACTTGGGAGCGGAGAAGTTTTATTTTTGAAAGCTGAGACAGCAAGCCAATGTATTATGATTGCAGCGGCCAGGCTTCATGAGCCGATTACTCGTCATGGGCCATTTGTAATGAATACCCAGGAAGAAATAATACAAGCCCTGGATGATTTTCGTAGTGGCAGATTCTAATTTCCAATGCATCCTATTTCAGAAGGATTAAAGTGGGCCTGAGCGAATTTACTTAAGCCACTCAGTCAATAGCGATTCCATTGTTTTACGTGCAGAGCTTAACGCGTCAGAATCAAGTGAAGAGGGGCTATGTAAATCATCGCAATGAGCCGCTCCTTGAATTAATTGATAAGTTAATTTGGGGTTAACCGCGTTCCCATTTTTTTCTGCCAAAGAAAGAGTAGACCAGGGATCGTTCTCTCCATTAGTGAAATAAATATTGGATGCCAGGATGTCCATTAAAGGGAAGTATAATGTATTATTGAGCTCTGCTGTATTGGCAGGTTGAGTTAGACCAAATAAGCGTTGACATACATTATGGTGGTAATCCAGATTTATTAATAAAGAGCGAGTAGAAAGCACAGAATCGGGATGGGCATTTTGCCAATAGCCGTATTCTTTGCATGATTGATAGTACCATTGGCGCATTCCTAAGCCATCTTTATAATCGCCGGGGTTTTCGCTCATAGCACCTTGGGCTGTCATATCTACTGCATTAACATGCATGTCTTGATATAATTTTTTTGTAAACTCGGCATAACCTTGGAGTGGAGTTGGGCTTGCAGATAACTTGCTGCAAAAATCGTCACGCATTCCGTATTGCACTGCTGCGGCACCGGTATCTGCAATCAAGTATAAAAAATCAACTGGATCAGCAACTGCAGATGCATCAAACAGTGTTTTCAGTTGTGTCAACTTCGCCGGATTACTCAAACTGGCTTCCACTTCTCTGACTACCTCTCGCATGTGACTGGCGCATTGAAAGCCGGCAACCTGGGTTACATGCGCATCGTACTCAACAAAGTCCTCTTTAGCCATTACGGGTGCTGATGAAGCCAAGGCACCGACAACCAAATAAGGAAATTTTAAGCGGTAATAAGCCGACAAAGAGCCTGGATAAGAACCTCCAAAAGCAACCCATTTCCCGGTCCAGTTTTTTTCATTTTTTAAATGGCGTTGGAAATAAGCTAAATCATCTAAAGCTGCTTCTGTAGTTAAGAAGCGTAAGTCTTTAGTGGACAATGAATTGAAAGGTAAACTTTCACCATAATATCGATGTTCTAGGGCAACAAGTTTGGCATGAAATTTTTGTGCGTAATTTCTTATTGCGCCATTTAGTGCGCGCTTAGTGCAGGCAGCTTCGCCGCAAATATAGAAAAATATCGGTGAATCCTCTTTTGAGCCATATGTTTCATCAATATAGTAACGTTGAGAAAAAGTTTCCGTAGCAGGATCATTATGATCGATCAATTGCTTAAAATACCCGAGGTGGATGGTTTTTTCAGCAATTAAAGGAATTTTTTCTTCTTGCTTTTTTTGCAAATAACGATCTACAACTCCTGCTTGGGCAGCAGAAAAAGAAGAGCAGAGACCAAGAAAAAGTATCATCCATTTTTTTATACCCATCATATTATCCTTAATTCATCTTTTATTATTAGGCAGGGGCGTATAGTCATGCAACCATAATTACAGACTCTAGCTTTTTTGCAAGAGTTGTTTATGATGGGGTTAAAAACTTGTCGCCTGTTCATTTTTATGCCATCATGGTGTCATTGTGAATTTTTTGAGTGATTTTTATGTTAAAAAAACTTCTAAGCGTTACTCTTTTTTTGGTCACTTATGATGTATTTGCTGTAACAGAATTGGATTTATATCAAGCCCCATTAAGCAGTTTGAATCAATTTTCACTCAAACAACAATCAAACATAAGAGCTCGTGCAGCGGTTCCATCTGCAGAAAAGAATGCATTACAGCAAGTGAATCAAAGCCAAGAGCACTCAAAAACAATCATGAGATACCAACAAATGTATCAAGGAATACCTGTTGTTGGCGCACAAATTATGATTACTAAAGAGGATGCACAAGTCAATGGACATTTACTTAACGACATCCAGCTGAATACGAAACCCACACTGACGTCAAAAGAGGCTGTTGACTTAGCCAAAAAATCTTGGTCCAGTTTTAATTCACAAATGCCTACTTATGAGGAATTGAGTGACTTGCAAATTAGGGCAGATCAAAATAATGAACTGAAACTGGTTTATCAGGTTTCATTTAAAACCATTCAAAATGATAATAAGCCAGCGTGGCCATTTTTTATTGTAGATGCACAAAGTGGCGAAATCATCAAACAGTGGAATAACATAAAAAACTTTATGGATGGTGGGCCCGGTGGAAATGAAAAGGTCCATGAATACTGGTATGGAAGAGATGGATTGCCTTTCTTAGAAGTAACTCAAAATGGCAGCCAATGCATCATGGATATCGCTAAGGTAAAGCTGGTTAACCTGGGGTCTGTCTGGGATTGGAATGATCTTTTGACTACCCCCTTTCAATATCCTTGTAGCAAGAATGTAGAAGAAAACGTCAATGGTGCATTTTCACCAAGCAATGATGCATATTATTTTGGCCAGACTATAGTAGATATGTATAAAAAATGGTATGGAGTTAATGCATTGCAACACACAGATGGAACCCCAATGCAGTTAGTCATGCGTGTCCATTTTGGCCAGAATTATGATAATGCTTTTTGGGATGGACAATTTATGTCTTTTGGTGATGGCGAGGATTTTTATCCCTTAGTCTCACTTGATGTAGCAGGTCATGAAGTAACACATGGCTTTACTGAACAGCATTCAGGACTTGAATATCATGATCAATCAGGCGCTCTCAATGAATCTTTATCCGATATGGCAGGCCAGGCATCGCGTGCTTATCTTTTGGAAAAATTTCCTCAGCTTTATAATAAACTGTATCTGCAGCCGAATATTGTAACTTGGGGTATTGGCGAAACGATTGTTCGTGATTCTTTTGGTAAGGCTTTACGTTTTATGGATTATCCTTCTTCAGATGGTAGTTCGGCTGATTGTTTGGATAAAAATCTAGCGCAAAGTCATGGGGCCTATTGCGCAATTAGTTATCCAGAATTGGTTGCTTATGCGACATCACATATTTCTAATCCTCAAGAAAGACAAAGTTTTATTGTACATACTGCCAGTGGAGTATTTAATAAAGCATTTTATTTATTGGCCAAAAATATAGGCATTAAACAGGCTTATCAGCTGATGATCATTGCCAACAGCAAATACTGGACGCCTACCACTAATTTTATTCAAGGCGCTTGCGGTGTACTGTATGCTGCAAAAGACATGAGTGTTGATCAGAAAATGGTTCTGTCAGTTTTTGGTCAAGTGGGTGTGAAGACCGCCAGCTGCAAGGTAATTTAAATCAGTATCCTCTGACCCTGGAGGATCATAGCGCACTCATCCAGGGTTCCACTACACTCAAGATCACTTTGTGTAATTCGTTGTGTCCGGTAACTTCTTTATTTAAGACTCGAGGATTGGATAAATGTGTTCCATTTTTGTCTGCGTGTAATTCATAAAGCATTTTTTTTAGTCTACATGTTGTTTGCCGGTCAACAGAATTAGTATATAATTATCAGGTTTTTTAATTTGAGTTCACTATTTTATTTAGGTTGGTAGCCGAATGGTCATCTTTTTTATTACTCTAAGCATTTTGGTATTAAGCCTGCTTTGTGTAACCGTGATGGTTTTCAAACTCATTCGTCAACCCGCAGAACCTGTATCTTTAATGCAATACTTGAAATTAAGTATAAGTGGAGCGATTGCTTTTATTGCGGATACATTGGGCGTTGGGAGTTTCGCTGTTAATGTGGCTTTGGCAAAATTAATGGGTACATTCCGTGATGACGAAATGCCTGCTGTAAATAATGGAGCACAAGTGATCCCAGGAACAATCGAATCTTTGTTTTTCATGAGGTTGATTGATGTTGATCTAACTACTCTCCTGACCTTAGTTATGGGTACTTGTGTCGGTGGTTTACTCGGTGGTTTTGTTGTAAGCCATATGAGCAAGCAGACAATTCGTTTATCTATGGTTTGCTGTTTTGCTTTAATTATTCTACTTTTAATTTCACATCAATTTCGGTTGTTACCTGTTGGTGGTGAATTAACTGAATTACATTCATGGAAATTAATCATAGGCTTTTTAGCGATGATGGTTTGCGGTGCCTTAACCTCAGTGGGAATCGGTTTATTTGTTATGGTACAAGGTGTACTGTTTTTAATGAATGTTTCGCCTGTAGTGGCGTTCCCAATTATGACTACTGCAGGAGCCATGCAGCAACCATTAACTACTTTTGTATTCTTAAAGCATAATAAAATTCCTTTAAAGAAAACCATGATTTTAAGCCTTTCAGGTTGTTTAGGCGTTTTTATTACTATTCCTGTTTTTATGCAGTTAACTATTACCTGGTTGCACTTACTTTTATTATTCATCCTGACCTATAATTTTTTTGCGGTGGGCCGTTCGTATTTGCGCTCTAGACCCAGAAAACAATATGCACAAACTCCAACACCTGCTTCCCTTGTAGCAGCTGAATAATCGTTTATACTTTACACTCTCATTTTGTGAGCGTGTAAAGTATAGAGTATGATTAGCTAATTTTAAGGTTAAAAGTACATACTATGGATGAACCAGTTAGTAAATCACAAAAAAAACGAGATGCCGATTTTTTACAAAAAATGGGCATAAAATTGATTGACTTGAGCTTGTCCAAGCTTGAATTACTTCCGCTTCCTGAAAATCTGTATAAAGCAATTATCGATGCAAAGTCTATTAAAAGTCATGGTGCTAAAAGAAGACAAGCTCAATTAATTGGAAAGTTAATGCGTGCGGCTGATCATGAAGAAATTTTAGCAGCTTATGAGCGTTTGCTTGAAGAAGATAAAGCGGTAACGTTGTCATTTCATGAGGTTGAGCATTGGCGTCTTCGCTTGCTCAACGAAGGTAAAGAAGCATTAACTGCGTTTATTGAAGTGTATCATCCTGAAGATGTTCAGCATTTAAGGCAATTAATAAAAAAAGCGGTTGATGATCAGCAGAAAGAAAGAAATTCAGGTGCTGCTAAAGCTCTTTTTCGCTATTTGAGGTCATTCATAGAATGAAATATTCTCTATTTATAAGCTGTCCGCGTGGACTTGAATATTTATTGGAAGAAGAATTAAAAACCTTAGGCTTATCGGTTACACGTGTCAACCCACAAGGAGTATATGGAGAGGCCGATTTACTGACTCTTTATAGATTATGTCTTTGGTCACGAATAGCCAATCGTGTGCAATTAATTCTTTTTAGCGGCTATGCGGGTAATGAACAGGTTCTACATCAATTATGTACCGAGTTTCATTGGCAGACTGTATTTTCACACGATAAAACGATTGCCATTGAATTTCACGGATTTTCTGAGCACATTCGCAATACGATGTTTGGTGCACAGGTTGTTAAAGATGGAATAGTCGATCATTTTCGTCGATTAAATCATTCACGCCCTTCAGTAGATAAAGAAAAGCCACAAATTCTTATTCATGCCTATTTGAAAAACGATGTAATCACTGTGAGTTTTGATCTTACTGGATACAGTTTGCACCAAAGGGGATATCGTCATAGAGCAGGTGCTGCTCCATTAAAGGAAAATGTTGCTGCTGCACTGCTTATGCGCGCGAAATGGCCAGAGTTAGCTGCCAAAGGATATGCTTTGCATGATCCTTTTTGTGGTGCGGGTACTCTAGTTATTGAAGCGGCTATGATGGCAGCACATGTTGCTCCTGGTTTATTGCGCCAAGATCAATCGTTACAATATTGGGCACAACATCAATCTTCATTATGGGAAAAATTGCGGGTAGATGCCTTGCAACAAGTTAAAACTCTGCCCCTGACTTTATTGGGCACCGATACAGATAACAAAATAATTGCTATAGCGCGTAAAAATGCGGAGCGCGCGGGTGTCGCTCCATTGGTTAGTTTTAAAGCTCAAGCACTAAATGAGGTTAAGGCCCCAGCAAAAAAGGGATTAGTTATATGTAATCCTCCTTATGGCGAACGCCTAAGTGAGGTGACGCATTTGGTTCCGCTTTATCAGCAACTGGGTAAAATTTTGCATGCACATTATCAGGGTTGGCAAGCCGCAATTCTGACCTCCAATCCCGTTTTGGCCAAAGCCTTAGGACTTCGCGCCAGTAAACAATACACCATATATAACGGTGCATTGGAATGCAAACTGTATTGTTTGGACATTCACGTAACGAATGAGCTTAAAGACATCATGAGCAATACCTTATCTGAAGGGGCGCAGATGCTGTTTAACCGACTGGAGAAAAATTACCGTCATTTACATAAATGGGCAAAAAATAATCATATTTCATGTTATCGAATATATGATGCAGATTTACCTGAATACGCATATGCCATAGATATATATAATGATTGTGCTGTACTCCAAGAATACGCGGCTCCTGCAAGTATTCCTGCCCATAAAGCAGAAAAACGTAGCTTGGAAGTAATGCAAGTTGTGCCCAGAGCGTTAGGGTTGGAAGCGAATCAATTGATAGTAAAGCAACGCAGGCAACAAAAAGGCAGTGAGCAATACCAAAAACTAGCACAAAGTCGAAAAACCATGGTCGTTACAGAGGGACAGGCTAAATTTAAAGTTAATTTATACGATTATCTGGATACAGGTTTATTTTTGGATCATCGATTAATGCGTCTAAGCTTTGCTAAATTAAAGCGAGGAACACGATTTCTCAATTGTTTTTGTTATACTGCCAGTGCCAGTGTTCATGCAGCTTTAGCCGGAGCATTGACAACTAATGTCGATCTCTCCAATACTTATTTGCATTGGGCTGAAGAGAATTTCAAGTTAAATCATCTTGATTTATCGAAACACCAATTTGTGCAGTTTGATTGCCGTGAATGGATGAGAATTGCTCGTGATCGTTTTGATGTTATTTTTTTGGATCCACCTAGTTTTTCCAACTCGAAGCGCATGACGGATACTTTGGATATTCAACGCGATCATGTTTCTTTGGTGAACTCTGCTATGCGTTTGTTAAACCCAAATGGAGTTTTATATTTTTCTACTAATTTTCGACAATTTAAATTGGATCCTCAGCTTATAGAAAAATATTCAGTGCAGGATATTAGCACTCAAACAATAGATCAGGACTTTAAACGAAATCAAAAAATTCATCGCTGTTTTAAAATAATGATGCCGCAATTTGCCGATACTTGAAACAGAAGCTGCAACAGGATGTACAAATGCAAAAACAAGAAAAAAAGTATAGTGCATCCTGCAAATGTTTAATGTAAACAGACCCTAAAGAGTATTTTTATCTATGCCATATATTTGTTCTTTTAAAGAGCTCATGAGTCCAGCCATAAAAAACAGCTCTGCAATAAGAAACAAAGGGGCAATGAATGCTTGGCTCAAGTTGTCCATGAATGCCGGTTTTTTACCTTCCAGAAAATGGCCGTAAAATTGTAGTCCCAAGCCTATAATAAAAAAGATGGCAAATGCCCACACACCTAAGGTTGTCGGGCCATCGTGGCTAAACCAATTGGCGATCAATAACAGGATGAGCATAATTGGAGTCAGTGCTAAAGCAAGTTGCCAATTTAAGCGGAAGTAATAAATTAAGGCAATTAAAGTAGCAAAAAAGGCAAGATTTGTTGCAAAAACACCTGGCATAATTATTTTTATAAAGCCTAACAAGATCATTACCGATAAAATTATGAGAGGAACCCCTGCCATATGTGTATAACGTGTCTTGAGATTCTGATGATATTCAGCGTAAAACTGTGCTTGTTCAATAAAAGATTTCATTTTAATAATATTCTAATTGCGGTTCTATAAAACATAGCACATTCTCTTAAAAAAAACAGTTGTACTGATTAACCATCATAAATAAGATTATGCTCAAAACGTATCTCTAAATACTTTATGAAATAAAAGGGTACGAATATCTTTTTTGCTAAATAAATTTAATGACAAGCTCTCATCCATGTTTTTAACATGAGGAGTATCACAGAACACAATAGGTCGCCGATTTCATTAGAGAGGTGTCTTGGGTTCTAACGTTGTATCAGAATTCGTAGTTCCAAGTTCCATACCGCTGAGTTGTTGCTCAAATATGGCATGATTATCATGCGAGTCCGTGTTAATTATCGGAAATACAATATGGTCAAAAAAATGGGCTCTTTTTGCAATTTCTTCATTATATATTTGTGCTACGATTTGAGGATCATTTTTAAATGCTCCACAACCCCAAGCACCTAAAATGACATTGCGTTGTCCTTCAAGAATTAAGGTATCGAGTTGGGCTGCAATACGCCTCTGTAAGTCTTCCTTGTAGAGCGCCAGGGCTTCATGATTGAATCCATGTGGTCCGAAAGAAAGTTCTGGAGCAGCTGATCTTATCTCATAAAAGGGAAAAATATCGGATGAGGGAAGGAAAAGGTAACTTCTGCTGCTGTCTGGAAGCTGTCTTTTAGGTGCAAAGTCATCAAAACCAGAGGTAATAAGCGGTACTTCTGGTCCTCGGAAACACACCCTGGGTTCTCGGTTAAATAATACTTTGTAGGCTATGGAATCTGTTTCACCGTAGTGTTTTCTTAAGGCCTCTCGTTCTTCATCCGTCATTTTTATCTTGGCCTCTAAAAGCTTTCTTGCCATTTCACTGTAACGAAATGTCATAGAGTCTTTATCTAGAAAAACGATTTTGTCCTGTAAGGATTCTGCACAAGTAGTTCGATGCCACATATTTTCTTCTTGGGCGCTTCCTCCTTCCAAAGCGGCACCTCCAGGAAAAACAGGATTTGCCATATTGAGTACAGAATAAGGTACACCGTGTTTTTTAGTTACTTCAAGTGCTGCAATTCCCCAATCTTTATAAAGTACTTCAACTGACTTTGGTAAAGGTATCTTATTTTTTGCCCATTGATTTAAATTTATCTGTGCTTGTTTTTTTAGTTCTATAACTTTCTTAGCATCGGTAATCCAATCCAAGGTTTTCCCCATGCTTTTATGTCGCCATCTATCTCCAGAAATGGATCCCGAAAGAAGATGCGGTCTATGCGCGGCATATATTTCTTTAATTGATGAACAGGAGTTTTGTGAGCATCTTCTAAATAACTTTGATCTCATTTTTCCATCCTTATTTTCTGATACTCTTTTTACTTATAATTCAACATTAAGTAAATTGAAGCAAAAGTAAAAAGAGTAAACCACAGCGTTCAAAAAAGGTCAAATTGGATTTTTATAGTCAATCTTATTTACTCCATAAAAATTTTTAGATATTCTGCCGCTTTTGTGTTTCCTCCTTTTATATAGATGTAGGGCCTTTGTCTTCAGGAACGATATTTCGTTCCAATTCTTTCCATAATGTCGATTTTAAGTATTCCAACATGTCATGGCCATGAAGTTTTTTGGGTACAGACTCTAGAACCATTGTACCTGAGGAGCCTGCTGTAGCTGAAAATAGTAGATTCAATTCTGAGTCAGCCATGATTAGGGCGGCATCATCAGCGGTTAAGACACGCTGACCACGTTGCAGCTTCCCAGTGTTTGTCATTGTATCTGTCAAGATTTCAAGATGTTCTGGGTCTTTTGTAAGTACAATTTTTACAGAAAGTGCTCGCTCCTCGTAATCAGGATTAACAAATGTTTCTACCAAACATGATGAGACAGGCACTAATCCTAATCTTGGCCGTCCTGTACCTATGACATGCAATATTTTTTGTATATGTCTATCTACGTCATACATTCCGCCAAAACTTACTCCCTTTTGTTTACCAACTACAGCACATACTTCATCACATTCTGCTGTGATCTGTGTGACATCGGGAGCTTCTCGATAATAATCTCCTCCTTGTAATATACGTTCACGTGCTTTCTTTTGCTCTTTATCGCACATTTGCGGACACATTATAGCTTGCTCACTGATATCAGTGAACACAGCAGGGAGGCAACCTATTATAATGGCTCCGTCTCCCGGTAACCAATATCTATTGGCTCCATAATGATTCGCTGTGGATATATTACGAGTAAATGATAACAGATTAGGATCCCCCCCTCTTACTACTTGACGACCTATATCACTATGTTCCACATCTTCAACTTTTATTTTTATAAATTTTGATGTATCTACTTGAGTTAGATTTCTGGTTTTCAGCATATAGTTAAGCTGAGATTTTGTCATGCCACGGCATAATTGTTTCGAGCTTATTTTTACCGTTTCAGGCTCCCATCTTTTTAATTTACCTTCTCTTAAAACTCTAGAGACAGAACCCACGACACCCCCCGATGATAGGGATTGGCTTACAGTTTTACTGAAAGCTATCTTTGTTAGTTTACTTCGCATGATAAGTCTCCAATTAATTTAATCTGGCTAACTTTGAGCAAATAAGGTCTTTTTTAAGTATGGTTGATGAAATAATATATGGCAATTTTTGACCATATTGATAGAAATAAATAACATCATTTAAGAGGCGCGAACTATAGTTATTGCTAGATATAGTCTTTTGATTTTTGAAGAATAGCTTTAAATGAAAATTTATAGCCTCAGAAAGTCAGTGAAAATGGAATAGCTATTTTTGATGAATGCTTTATACATTATCCAAAATTGCTTAATAGGATAAAAGCACCATAATAAGATGAAAGAAAGAATAGATGGTATTGAGCCTGATGAATTAGCTAATTTTCTAGCCTATAGAAATAGACTGTTCTCTATTTATCAAAAGCATATGTTCCCACCAGATAAAGCACGTTCCCATTGGTAGATGAACCCGGAACGTAGGCAGCTTTAAGAGAAAGTTTTTTATAAAATGCGCCTGCCCAAGGGACTGCTCCTGGAAAGGGCACACGGTGCAGGATATCAGGGCGTGATGTAATCAAGACAGAAAAACCTAATCCTGCTTTAAAATCTTTAGTCAAATTTGCAACTTTCAAATAGGCATATCCAGCAGTTGGTTCAAGATTGCGATGAGAATCGAGGAATGCAAAGGCATAAAGGCCGTGCCAATTTCCTTTTTCATCAAAAAAACCTTTACCAAATCCACCTCCCCAAGCGAGTTCATTGTATTTTTTTTCTCGGAGTTGCTTTGCAGAATAAGTAAGGCGATTATGCCATGCATAACCTGAGAGATATAGTTCAGTATTGCCTTCATTCCACGTTTGATGCAGATGGCGACACCAAGGTTTAAAAAAAGGAAGCCAATATTTACATCCTTTGGGTTCTGCGGTATTAAAAGAGGTAATGTCCTTTTTGTTCCTATCAGTTTGTACTGCTGGGATTGCAGGAGAATTTAAGTTTTTTTCGTTGTTGAATAAGGATGTAGAAGAAGTTACAGAAAATTTGTTACTGTAAGCATTCAAAGAAAACAGTATTAATAGACCAACAATGATCATTCGTAAGGTTATTTTTTTCATTTACTTTAAACCTATGCGGGATCTAGACTATAAATATAATTTTTGATCTATTTTCCTATTGTTGATTGGCAGAACATTCTTACTTGTAAATAGAACAATGATGTTTCAAACTTGTGAGCATACCATGGACTTGTTTCGTAAAAAAGAGATTAATGCGTCATTTGAGAGCGAGTCTCATCTCGTTAAATGTCTTACGGCTTTTGATCTGACCTTTTTAGGTATTGGGGCAATTATCGGCGCAGGTGTTTTTATTTTGACAGGTGTTGTTGCTGCAATAGATGCAGGGCCTGCAGTGATCTTTTCCTATGTATTAGCTGGGCTGGCCTGTGTTTTTTCGGCGTTATCTTATGCCGAATTAGCCGCATCCGTTGGCGGATGCGGGAGTGCTTATGGTTATGCTTATGTGGGTTTCGGAGAGTTAATTGCATGGATTGTTGGTTGGGATTTATTGTTGGAATATGCTATTTCAGTTTCCGCAGTATCTGTCGGCTGGAGCAGCTATGCCAATGATTTTCTCAAGGCAATAAAAATAAATATACCAACCATGCTCGTACATGGTCCAAAGGATGGCGGTGTTTTTAATCTGTTGGCTTGTGTGATTATTGCGCTTTTAACGGCATTATTAATTTGGGGCGTCAAATCAAGTTCTCGCGTAAATAACGTTATGGTGATTATCAAGCTTTTAATCGTTTTGCTTTTTATTGCTGTTGCTGCCATGGAGGTTGACCCATCTAATTGGTCACCATTTTTACCTTTTGGCTGGGATGGTGTAATTAAAGGAGCTTCATTAATATTTTTTGCTTACATTGGATTTGATGCTGTATCTACAGCGGCTGAAGAGGCAATCAACCCACAGCGTGATTTACCCATAGGAATAATAGGCTCATTATTTATCTGTACTTTATTATATATTATCGTTGCTGGATTATTGACCAGTATAGCACATTACAGCACCCTTAATGTTGCCTCTCCCATCAGTCATGCTTTATTCGTTTTAGGTTATAAAACGATAGCTGGTTTCATCAGTATTGGTGCTGTGGCCGGATTGACTACAGTCATGCTGGTATTATTTTATGGTTTAACACGTGTTATGTTAGCAATGACACGTGATGGCCTATTACCAAAGGTTTTTTCCAAAACAAATCAGTATACTCATACACCCGTACGCATTATTTTATTATGCGGCATTTTAATGACATCACTAGCTGCCGTTGCTCCAATACAAGCTTTGGCTGAGTTAGTGAATGTAGGTACTTTATTTTCATTTTTTATTGTCTGCGCCGGCGTACTTTATTTACATTATAAACAGCCACAGATGCACCGACCGTTTAGAACTCCTGGAATGCCTTATGTACCTATTTTAGGGATGATAAGCTGTTTTTATTTAATGATTCATTTACCCATGATTACGCTTATTCGTTTTATTATTTGGATGGGCTTTGGTATGGTGATTTATTTTGTCTTTAGCTATAGAAATAGTGCTTTGGCAAAAAATAGGCTCACGTGAACGCTTTAGGCTCTTCCTGCGTTTATTACTTAGATATGACTTAATACTAATGCAGCTGAAATTATTGACGCTGCAGGAATTGTAATAAGCCAGGAGAAGAAAATTTTTTTGATGACTCGCCAATGCGGTCCTGCGATTCCATTAATCAAACCAACCCCAGCAATTGCACCCGTAACTGTATGGGTGGTTGAGATGGGAATACCATATTGAGTTGCTATAAAAAGCGAAATGGCTGCGCCAGTTTCTGCAGCGGAACCCTTCATTGGGTTAAGTTTTGTTATTTTAGTTCCCATAGTATGGACGATACGCCATCCTCCAGCCAAAGTTCCAAGACTAATTGCTGCCTGGCATGAAATAACCACCCAAAATGGGACATAAAAAGGACCTTCAATCCATGCAGATGAAAACAGTATTATAGAAACAATACCCATGGTTTTTTGTCCATCATTACTGCCATGGGTTAAGCTAAGCAGTGCAGAGGAACACAATTGGAAGATTTTAAATAGTTTGAACTCGGTTTTTTTTCCATTATGTAAGAATTTGTGAAAAAAATAAATAATAAGCAATGCGATGAGCAGTCCAAGTGCTGGCGAAATAAAAATCCCTCCAATCACTTTGGCAAAACCTGAAATTTTAAGCGATGAAAAACCGCCTTTGGCGATTGCAGCACCTGCTAACCCACCAAACAGTGCATGTGATGAACTGGATGGAAGTCCATAATACCAAGTAACGAGATTCCAAAATATAGCGCCGATCAATGCGGCTAAAATAAAATGTGCATCGACAATATCTGAATCAATCAAGCCGTTTCCAATAGTTTTTGCAACTGTAAGATTGAATACTAAAAATGAGATGAAATTGAAAAAAGCCGCCCATACTACCGCTTGCCTAGGGGTTAAAACCTGGGTAGTAACAATAGTTGCTATAGAGTTTGCTGCATCATGAAAGCCATTGATAAAGTCAAAGATATAGGCAACCAAAATAACAAAAAGTGTAAATAAAATGGCTGAGTCCATACCTGATAGCTCCTTGTGCCATAATTTTAACCGTTCCAGCAAGAATTCAAATATGTCCTAATTTTTGTGATCTGGACGAAGCGTAGCGAACTCAGGAATTCAACTTCACTTAGGTTCTGCTCTGTTTCATTATACTACTATACATAATAACTACTTTTAGTCATTAATTTAGATACAATACGCATTAATTGTTTAACAATATAAGGAAGTTCTATAGCCCCGGCGTTTAACGCAGTAGTTGCATGTTGTTCTTCATCTTCTTTCATTTTCATAAGAATTGCATGTGATTTTTTATCTTTTGCTGGTAAATTTTTTAAATGACGATGCAAATGGTGAGCGACTTGTCGTTCGGTTTCTGCTACAAACCCCAAGCTGACCTTATCTCCGGCTAAGCCAGCAAATGCTCCTAATATAATCGACCCGCCATACCATAAAAGGTTTAATATGCTGGGCTTTGAACCCAGTTCAGTCAATCGCTCTTCACACCAGGCTAAGTGATCTGTTTCTTCAGCCGCAGCATCACTCATTTGCTTTTTAATATGGGTTAATTGTGCCGTTAAAGCCTGACCTTGGTAAAGTGCTTGGGCACAGACTTCTCCTGCATGATTGACACGCATGAGTCCGGCCACATGTTTTTTTTCTTTTGTAGACAGATCCGTATCAGCAAGTGATTCTGCGGGGGATGGGCGAGTCCTCGGCCTCTGTGCAGGTGGAAATAAGGTACGTAGAGCATTATCTACTTCGGAGATGAGTGTATCAAGCGCGTTCATATAAAGGGGCTGTCTTGTGTTAGAAAGTTGTTGTGTCTATGGTAGCTTGATTATCATTAGGTTTGAAGTCATCACCTGTTTTTTCTTTAGTTCTCGAATAGAGTCTTCCAAAAGATGAGTCCAACATATCACTTTCTCCGAAAGGAGCCACGATTTCAACTTCATCAACGCTATGATCGCTTGAGCTTACTAAATGGTTGCTCACATTACTTCCTGTTTGAGACTGGGGGCTTATATCATCCAGTTTCTTAGACTGGTTTTCATCCGGATAAATTGTTTTTCTGCCGAGCAGATGCAGAACGCCTAAAAATAATGCTCCAGTAGCAAATGTCAGCATTGCCCCAGTGGCAGAGGAAATCGATAAACTCACTAAAGAAAATAATTGAGCAAAAGGGTAGGCCAAAGTGCTAAGCAAGGAAAGTGCTCCAGGCCCCATAGAAGGCATAAGAGCTGCCATGATGGGTGGAGCAAAGACAGCAAGAAGAGCTATTGCGGTACCAATAAAGAGTACGGAGGTCAAAGCACTGAGATACCCTAAAACAGGATGAACTTTCTGAGCTTCCTTAAAGCTGGCTATGGGTGAAGTAATGGTTCGAATTAGATAGTAAGCACCTTTAAATAGGTTCTGCAATCCCATAGTTGATAATAGCAATAGACTGCGTATGCTTTGAGTTACCCCATTAGTTGGTGCCCAAGAGAGTATTTTATTTTTTAAAAAAGAGAATGTTTCGCTGAGCACATTAAGCGGAAATTCGGTGGCTAGCGACAACAAATTGGTTAATGGGGTGGTGATAAATTTCAGGGTTAGAAAGTAGGGTAATTTAGACGCGTTTGGCTTTGAAGGCCAACCCATAAAGTAATGTCCAAAATGATACTGATCTTTTTCCTCGTTCTTTTTCAGTGGCAAGAAGGTATCTTGCCAGGCCTTTTTTAAAAAGGCCAAAAGGGACATATCCACTCGCTCGGGAAATGTTTTTTTTACTATCTGTGCCGAAGTTGTTATCGGATTTCTTGATGTTTCTGCAAGTTGTTCGGGAGATGGTTTGATGCCTTGTTCAAGAAAGTCGGCCAAAGTTTTGATGAGATTTCCTGTATGATAATCACAAGTAATGCCATCAAAAAATGATTGTGTTCCAAAAGAATGATATGTTGCCGATTTGATTTGCTCAAAGCCTAAATGACTTAAGTTAACTGTTTGATTTTTGTTTGGATTTAGAGCGAGTAATGCACTACGTATTTTGTTACCGAGGGTGTTTTTTGACGGAGGAAGTGAAAAAAAACGTTTGGAGTCACCGTGCTTAGAGTCATAGACTATAGGCTGTACTCCATTTGGCGGAAGATGCATCGTGACAATATGTCGTTCAGTAACTCCTTGGCCTTCGACTCCAAACAGAATATGTTTTTGGGCTAAATCTTCTCGTTTCGCAAGATAGTTAAAGAATGCGTTAAGTGATCCAACAGGTATTGAATGATGCACAATAACTACATGGTCACGGATTTCCAAAGTTATATCTAAATCAGAATTATATTCAATTACACCTGTAGTTTTTTTAAATAAGCATCGAAAAACAACACTACCGAGTAGAGAATAGCCTGGCATGAAAACTCTTGGTCAACTTGATTTATTTAAGTATATATCGGTTAATATTAAGATAACATTAATTTGCCTTTGTTTATTATTAAAGAGGAGTTGAACCTTGGTTTTGCTGTCATCTTCTAAATTTTTGTTTGTATGTATCTAAGAACATAATTATTGTTGCATCCAATGCTGGAGTGCTGTTACTGTTTCTTGATGTACTTGGAGAAGTTGCTGATAAAGTGCTGTAGGGTATAGTTCTGGGTGGTTTTGAAAATGTTTTTCTAGGGCTTCGCATGCATAGCGCATACGAAGAGTGCCGCAATAAAGTGCACTGCTTTTCATTTTATGTGTTAGCTTATGAATTTCAATTAGGTCTTGTTTTTCCCAAGCCTGAGCTGTTTTTATTAAATCCTTAGTATTTTCTTCAATAAAGAGATGCAGCATTTTTTTGAGTGTTTTTTCCGAACCCAGGTTATTGATTCCATGAGTACTATCAAATAATGGATATTCATTAAACGGGAGAATGGACTCAACCCTTGTGGCAGGCAAATCGTGGATTTGCAATTTGGATGCGCTGTATCGAGCTAACAATTCCTGCAGCATACTGCTACGAAGAGGTTTGGTAATCACTTGATTTATCCCAGCCTGTACACATTCATTTTCAACATCAGTTACCGCATGAGCAGTTAAACAAATGATAGGGGTAGGTGTGAGATTTCGGTTTTGTTCATACTGACGAAATTTTTTGGCTAAGTGTATCCCAGTGGTATCAGGTAGGCCAATGTCACTTAAGATCCAATCAAAGGTATGTGCTTGGAACAATTCCATTGCTCTAGTACCTGTAGATGCTGATAAAAATCGGATACCAAGCTGTTGTAAAAGATTTTCTATCATCTTTAAGGCAATTGCATTATCTTCAATAAGCAGCACAAGAGGTGAATCACTCGCTTTTTCTAAAATCAGTTTCTCAGGAGGAAGAGATGTTGGCTCTGGGTGGTTTACAGGCTTCTCTACATAATTGACGGGGATGGTTAGCGTAAATGTGGTTCCTGTATGTACTGCAGAGTCGACGTGTATCTTACCTTTTAAAAGCTGGGTATAACGCTTCACAATATGCAATCCCACACCATGACCAGAGTAGATTCCTTGATGTGACGGGGTTGCTCGGTAAAATCGTTTGAAGATTTTGTTTTTATCCTTAGGTTTAATTCCTGGACCAGTATCTTTGATGAAAAATTCCAGGAACAATTTTCCATGGTGATGCGATTTGGGCCTAACTCCAATTTCAATAAACCCTTTTTCAGTAAATTTAACTGCATTACCTAAAAGGTTTAATAAAATTCGATGAAGTTTTACGGTATCTGTAGTTACCCATTCAGGAGTATTGCAGTCAATACTAATTAATAAATCCAATTTTTTCAAAGCGATGGTTGGAAACTCCAGATCGGCAATACTGTGAATCAAATCATGGACATTGCAGGCTGTTTCATTGATTATATTTTCTTGTTGACTCCCGGCGGCGATAATATCGAGTACTCCATTAAGCAGCGCCAAGAGTTGCTCCCCACTTATATTGATCATATGAGCGTATTCTTTTTCTTGGATATTTTGAACTTCTCGTTCAAGGATGCTGGACATGCCGATAATCCCACTTAAAGGGGTACGAATATCATGACTCATATTACGGATGAATTCATCTTTGGCATTGTTCGCTGCTTCAGCTTTTTCTTTGGCTTCTTTGAGCTCGGATTCAACTTTTTTTAGATAAGTAATGTTAATTGTATTGCCGAGGATGCCAATAATCTTTCCTGATTCATCCAGAAAAGGTCTTTTAGTCGAGAGCAAAACCACTTCTTCACCTGATGGCAAAAGAGTTATCTCTTCTCGTGATAATTCAACGTTTTTTTCAATCACTTCAAGGTCATTAGCTCGATAAACATCAGCAGTTTGCTTACTAAATAGTTCATAATCTGTTTTACCAAGGACTTCGTTCTCATCGCATTTATTAATAAATTTCATATGATAAAGACTTTGAACACATCGTTGATTCATTCCGGACCAAACACCTTTTAGATCTTTCCAATAGACATCTCCAGGCAAGACATCAAGCAGATTTTTTAATTGGGCGTATTGCACTTCCAGCTGATTCATTTTATTTTGCAACGTATTAATAGTTTTTTCTAAATCAGCTATTAAATTCGCAGTGTTGGAAGTTTCATTTTTTGCCATTTTTTTCCATAGTAAATTAAAATTCTTTATTTAGAGTATGTTGAATGCCCAAAACATGAATTATCCTGTATTTTAAGGCTTGGTCAATCGTGCCCAAAGGCACAAAAAACCAAAGAAAACCCCTTTTATTTTAAGCATAGCATAGGGGCTGTAAACAGGTCCTAGATATAGGATTTTTATTGAATTAGATGTGCTTATAATCGATATCATGTTTTATTTGTATTCTGTTATAATGAGTAAAAATTGAGTATTTGGTAATACCATGTTAACCCCTGATGGACATTGTGCTAAAAAAATTGAAAAAGTGATGTTGTTAGCATTATGGGCAAATACTTTAAGGGATGAAATTCAAGCGCAAGGTTTAGCCGAAACAAAAAAACTGATATTTGCAGGTCTTGGGAAGCCAACCTACCCTATTAATTCAAATACCATTGCTTCTTATCTTTCATATTGGCAAAAATTAGATGATTTAACTAAAAAATGGAAAGTAGACCCACACCAGGTTGAAGAGGATATTGCCATTGATTATGGAGACCCTCGAGGTGATCATGCGCCGCGAACATTAATGGCTGATGTTATGTCACGTTGGTATGAGACAGAAATTAAATCGGAAAATATATTGTTCACTGTGGGTGGTATTGGTGCTTTGCGAGTATTATTTGAAACCTTTAATACTCATTTTGAAGGTGTGCCAGGATATCGAATTATTACCCCTTTTCCTTATTACAGTGCGTATTCCAACAACGCATTGCATTGTTTGCATCCGATTTATGTAATGGATAAACCCGGATATAAACTCACGGCGCAAGCAACGGAAGAGAGTATTAAAGAAGCTTATACTTTAGCTGAGATGGATCACGGTTGGCCTAAAGCTATATTAATTTGTAATCCATCAAATCCTTTGGGCAACATTATTGATGAAGACGAGTTAATAAAAATTGCTGAAATTTTGCGCCAGTATCCTGACTTGTACATCATTTTTGATGAAGCTTATACTGAGATGTGTTTTTCAGATACGCCTTCTTTTTTAAAAATTGCTCCTGATTTAAAAGAACGAGTAATCGTCTTGCGCTCAGCAACCAAGGCTTTGTCTGCAGCAGGAGAGCGAATGGCTGTACTTTTAGTGTTTGAATCAAGTTTGATGAATGAAATGCTAAATAAAAATATAAGCTATTTCATTCATGCACCGCGCTCAGCACAAGCTGCCTATGCACAAACCATGGCGAATTTTGGAACAGAAGAAAAAAATAACATAGCAACTTTTTATAAGAAAAAAGTGGATTATGTGGTTGCACGCTTAAAAAACATGGGTGCTGCAATGCCTGACCCCTTCTACCGTGTAGAAGCTACTTTTTATGTTCTTGCGGATTTTAGTGATATGTTCGGGTTGCCTCTACCCAAAGAAGCAGCACGAGTTTTACAGAAAACTGGTATTGTGAAGACGGATGAAGATCTCGCATATTATTTGTTATTTGAAGACAACTTGATGGTTACACCTTTATCTTATTTTGGTTTGTCAAAATATGATGGTTTTATACGCATTACATGTAGCGGTCGAGAAAATGAGTTATGCGATCTAATGGACAGGCTCGAAAGAAGGTTATTTGAGTCAAGAAAAAATATAAAAAACTTTTTCCTAGAAAGAATTAATCAACGGCTCCCGGAATTAAAAAAAATAGATACACATATGTTTGATCTTATCCGTCAAAAACTTCAAGCAGGGAATAAGGACGAAGATACATGTTCGAATTTAAAGTCAAAAAATCAATCATTAAGGAAAATTAATGACACGATTGTTGATTTTTTTGCAATCATGAGGCCGGAAGGGATGTAGCCTGGGCGCCACGAAGCGAAAACCCAGGTTACACTCCAATCATCATGTGAATGGTTATACTGAAGTCAAACTACGAGAAGATTACCCCTGAATGAATTGCTTCATCGTTAGCATTAACCGCTTAACTAATTCATCAATCTCTTCTTCATTAATAATCAGGGGTGGTAACAGTCTTATTACCGTATCTGCAGTAACATTGAAGAGTACGCCGTTAGTAAGTCCCAGTAAGCGAGCATCATTAGCGGGTCGATCCAGTTCAATCCCAATCATGTAGCCTTTTCCGCGAATCCCTTTTACACCAGGATGTTCCCCGAGATTTTTGATTAATTTCTCCATCAATAGACGGCTATTTTTTGTGACTTGTTCACAAATTTTATCGCGCTCTATAATTTCCAGTACAGTTAGAGCTGTAGCGCAAGCCAGGGGATTGCCGCCAAAAGTTGATCCATGATTTCCAGGTTTAAATAAATCTTTTGCCCTTTTATTCATCAGGCAAGCACCTATAGGAACGCCATTGCCCAAACCTTTGGCTGTAGTAACAACATCAGGTTGAATGTCATAGTGCATATAGGTAAAAAGTTTTCCTGTACGACCGTTTCCTGTTTGGATTTCATCCAAAATAAGCATCCAGTCATGTTGCTCACAAAGTTTGGCTAGGGAACGAAGATAACTTTCTTCTGCTGCATGAATTCCACCTTCTCCTTGAATTGGCTCAAGCATAACCGCAACAACATCTTCTCTATTTGCTGCAATAGTATGAATGGCATCCAAATCATTAAAAGGGGCGCGAATAAAGCCTGGCACCAGGGGTTCATATCCTGCTTGTACTTTTCGACTTCCTGATGCGGTTAAGGTTGCCATAGTACGACCATGAAAGGCTCTTTCCATAACAATAATTGAAGGGGTTTCAATTCCTTTTTTATGACCAAAAAGACGTGTCAATTTAATCGCTGCTTCATTGGCTTCAGCACCTGAATTAGCAAAAAAAACTTGCTCCATATTTGCCAAGGTTGTCAGTTTTTCAGCAAGTAATTCTTGTTGTTTGATATGAAAGGTGTTCGATGTATGGATTAGCTTGGCTGCTTGTTGTTGTATGGTTTTTGTCACATCCGGATGAGCATGTCCTAATCCACACACTGCTATCCCACTTAGACCATCCAGATAGGCCTTGCCCTGCTCATCATACAACCAAACTCCTTCTCCATGTGTGAAAGTAATTGGCATAGGATTGTAACTAGTAATTAAAGCCATAATGTTTTCCTTAAAGCTGAAGGATCTCCACTCAAAGAATTATCTCTCCTTTTAATGGAGAAACAGAGGTGACCAC
The DNA here is from genome assembly GCF_001468035.1 of Legionella tucsonensis. Classification (GTDB taxonomy): domain Bacteria; phylum Pseudomonadota; class Gammaproteobacteria; order Legionellales; family Legionellaceae; genus Legionella; species Legionella tucsonensis. Next base: position 243,295 of record NZ_LNZA01000001.1, on the reverse strand, counting down.
ATTATAGACATAACTTTCTTTGCTACGCTATATGAGCGGAGAAATCCTTAGTAAAAAGAATTATTTTATTTAATATTGCTGGTTACAAAATCCCAATTTACTAATTTCCAAAATGCAGAGATATAGTCGGGGCGCGCATTACGATAATCAATATAATAAGCATGCTCCCATACATCACAAGTCAATAGTGCATTTAAACCCTCAGTCATTGGCGTGCCTGCGTTGCTGGTACTGATTATTTTTAAAGCACCTGTATTATCCTGAACAAGCCAGGCCCAACCTGATCCAAAAGTAGATATTGCAGTTTGTGTAAATTGTTCTTTAAATTCGCTAAACGAGCCAAAATGTTTGTTAATTGAGTCAGCTAATTTACCTTTGGGTTCACCGCCACCATTAGGACTGAGGCAGTGCCAGTAAAAGGTATGATTCCAAACTTGTGCGGCATTATTAAACATTCCGCCCTTTGCTTTTTTAATGATCTCTTCCAGTTCCATGGATTCAAATTCGGTCCCAGGAATTAATTTATTTAAATTGTTAACGTAGGCCTGATGATGCTTGCCGTAATGATACTCTAGTGTTTCACTCGAAATGTGGGGCTCTAATGCATTCTTAGCATATGGTAACTCAGGCAATGTAAAGGTCATCCTAATCTCCTATTATTTTATTGTGTGGTAAGTTTAGCAGGATGGATATGATATTCAATGAAGATTAACCATAATCCTAGAAAAAGCAATTATGTTTGTAGAACACAGGATTACGGAATAAAAATACATGTGTGTGCTTAGGATAATATTATTTTTAACTGTTTTTTGATTATTATTGGATCAAATGGATCATTAGTTGGCTTTTAGACTAAGATCTGCTACTCTATTATGCTAAAAATTTATTGGTTGCGGGCTTTACAAGTTTTCGCGATAATGGGTGGTAATTAATTTATTATTTTAAGGTGTGTGAGTGGATACTTTAGAAAAAATTAAAAAGCAAATAGCAGACAATGCCATTCTGCTTTATATGAAAGGCACGCCGAAAATGCCACAATGTGGATTTTCTGCACGTGCGGTGCAATGCATAGAATCTTGCGGCGTTGATTTCGCTTATGTAGATATTCTTGCTAATCCTGATATTCGCCAAACATTACCACAGCATTCTGATTGGCCTACTTTTCCGCAACTCTATGTGAAGGGAGAGTTAATCGGTGGTTCTGATATCATTGCTGAATTATTCCAGCAAGGTGAGTTAGAAACGATGTTGCGTGATGCGATTACCGCATAACATAATGTGTTAATGCCATAATAATAACTATAATGATGGAGATCATAGAATGAGTGTATTAGTGGGACGAAAAGCCCCTGATTTTACCGTTGCGGCGGTTATGCCAAATGGTGAGATTATGGATAAATTTAATTTACATGAACACATAAAAGGTAAGTATGGTCTCGTATTTTTTTACCCTCTAGATTTTACTTTTGTATGCCCTTCTGAGTTGATTGCTTTAGATCATCGTATTGATGAATTCAAAAGTCGTAACGTTGAAGTGGTTACTGTTTCTATTGATTCACACTTTACTCACAATGCATACAGAAATACTCCAATTAATAAGGGCGGTATTGGTTCTGTTCGATATACTATGGCGGCAGATATGACTCATAGTATTTGTCAATCTTATGGTGTTGAGCATCCATCCGCAGGTGTTGCATTCCGTGGCGCATTCATTATTGATACCAATGGAGTAGTTCGCTCACAAATCGTTAATGACTTGCCTATAGGTCGTAACATGGACGAAATTATAAGAATTATTGATGCAGTTCAGCATTTTGAAGAAAATGGCGAAGTTTGTCCTGCTGGTTGGGAAAAAGGTAAAGCGGGAATGAAGGCATCTACAGAAGGTGTTGCTGCTTACCTAACAGAACACTCTGACTCATTGTAAAATTTAACCCGGGTATCGCGAAGCGTGGTCCGGGTAGTTTCTGCTTTTTTATTTGAATCACCCTTGACATAATAGAGCCACTCTCTTTTCAATCACCTATATGCTTCGGCAATCCATTGCCTCTTGGTGCGATATCTAAACTAAGTATTTTCCTGCATGGTTTTCCACGTGTTGGCCATATGACAAAATAAATCGGCGGTTTTTTCTGCGTCATAAATGGCTGAATGAGCTTCTTGAGTGTTAAAAGGAATTCCTGCTGCCTGTGCCGCTTTGGCTAATACAGTTTGCCCATAAATAAATCCCCCTAATGTTGCTGTATCAAAGCAGGTAAACGCGTGAAATGGGGATTTGATCCCGGTTCTTTTTATGGCTTCTTTGATAAATAATAAATCAAACCATGCATTATGGCCGACTAAAACAGCGCGCTGGCATTGAGTTTTTTTTAGTGCAGTAAAAATGGGATGAAACAAATTTTCTAAAGCATTTTTTTCATCTAAAGCAAAACGCAGTGGCTGGTAAGGGTCAATCTGATTGAATTCTAGAGATTTTTGATCCAGCTCAGCCCCAGAAAAGGGCAAAATATGTTCAAAATAACTTTCACCACGGCAAAGATTACCTTGTTCATCCATAAAAATTAATACAATACACATTTCTAACAATGCATTTTTATAAGGATCTATGCCTGCAGTTTCTACATCAACAACTACAGGTAAAAAACCGCGAAATCGTTCTTTTAAATTCATGTAAAGTAAATTATCGTTTGGACTCATGAACGCTCCATTGAATGATTTCACCTGCAGCGATTGGAACAACTTGATTGGAACCTAATGGCAGATAGTCAGGTATCGTTTGTGGGGATTTAATTAATTCAATGTGTTGCTGATTGATGGGTAGTTGATAGAATTCCGCACCAAAACGACTGATAAAAGGGTTGAGTTGTTTTAATTGATTTAATTGATCAAATACTTGTGTATATAAAGCGAGAGCGAATGGTGCAGAATAAATTCCTGCGCAGCCACAGGCACTTTCTTTTGTACTTATGGTATGAGGCGCGCTATCTGTTCCGGCAAAAAACTTTGGATTACCGCTGCAAACAGCATTTTGTAATGCTTTTTGATCCTTCTCATGCTTTAAAATAGGCAGACAATAATAATGAGGTCTCAGCCCGCCAACGAGTAATTTATTTCGATTATACAATAAATGATGCGGGGTAATCGTTGCAGCAACCGTTGCAGGGGCTTTTGTAACATATTCTACTGCAGATTGAGTCGATATATGTTCAAGGACTATTCTTAGCTTGGGAAAATTTTTAACGATTGGTTTTAAATACTCATCAATAAATAAAGACTCGCGTTCAAAAATATCACTATGAGTCACTTCCCCATGAATTTGGAGTACTAGGTTATTGTTTTGTAATACTTCAAAAAGAGGATAAAGATCTTTTAGTGATTTTGCACCTGCTTCAGAGTTGGTTGTTGCGCCGGCTGGATAAAGTTTTGCGCCAAGAATATAAGAAGTATTTGCTGCATGATGTAATTCTTCGGCGTTTACGGAATCATTTAGGTAAAAAGTCATATAAGGTTCAAAAGTATTATCTTTAGGTAGAGCAGTTAGAATCCTATTTCTGTATTCATTAATGGATGCCAGCGTTGTTAGCGCTGGTTTAAGATTCGGCATAACTAACGCACGAGCAAAATGTTGTGCGCTGTCTGCTACCGTATGGTGTAACATCTCATTATCCCTAAGATGGACATGCCAATCATCAGGGCGATTAATCATTAGCGTTTGCATAATAAAGATTCCTGCATTTTTGCCGATAACTAAGAATAACATGAAATAAGCCGCAGGAATGAATAAAAGATGGCATTTGTGGATCACAAAGGACAATTTATAGCATGTATTGCTTTGAGTGCAGTACTTACAATGGACATGGGATACACAATGACCCAAGTTCATTTTGCAAATCCATTAGGGGCAAAGGGGTGGCGCGTGAGCCGCCACCCAATTCGCTGTGGACTATCACTTACTATCCCTAACTATGGCATTGCATATTTTGAACAGTATGCAGCAAAACCACCTCATTTTATTTTACGTACATGGGATGAGGTACAGAGATTTTTACCTGCAAAAATCATTGTAAAAACTCCCATCTGGAAAGCAGAAAAACCTCCTATTCTAGTGGGGCAATTCATAGTTAAGCCGGGGGAGTATGGTGTTTTTCTAAGACGAGATGGTGCTTTAAAATTACTTACTTTTCTATCTCAAGGCTATGAACCAAATTTTACTTATCGTGCGGAAACAGGATTTAACACAATGGTCTCATTGTCACCAGTTGGTTTTCAAAAGCCTTATTCACGCTATCAAGAATGTATTGGTAATTTATTGCCATTTGGCTATGAACAAGTTAGAGAAAGCATATTTCATTATAAAGAAGATGGCAGAGAGCTGTCTGATGAAGATAAAGAACAATTACGTCGTATTGCTCGATATGTGAATGCAGATGCTCAAATAAAAGAAATACGAGTAGTTGGTTATGCTGATGCAAATGGCCGCAAGGGTTATAATAATGCGATATCTGAAGAAAGAGCACGAATCGTTCAAAAATATTTACTAAAACTTGGCATACCTAAAGAACAACTCTCTGTGACCTGGGTCGGTGAGCTCTATCCTATTGCGAGAAACGATACGGATGCAGGCCGGGCTGCAAATCGAAGAGTAGTGATTACATTAATAAAAAGATAAGGTCGATTGAGCCTAATTAAATTAATGGAGGCGTTCGTAACTAAAAAGAGTTGCAAGTTTTAAAAGATAATTTATATTATTTTTCTAGAATGTTTTATTGCTAGTTCTAAAAGAGTAGTGTACACAAATCGTTTCCATCTATATCAAAAGAACTACCACCCTGCCCAAAAAAAATATCCTCTGCGTTAAAAAAGCATATCTATTTGAAAAATATTATTTTTTTTTAATAAAATTTCTTGACTTATTCCATTCCGCTGCTAATACTCACACTGTTGCATGCATCGACCTGAAGCGACGAAGGCATGCTAATGACAACTCCTAGTAGAGAGTTATCAATCAAAGAGGAACTAATAATAATTTATGCGGAGACATAAGCATGTTAAGTTTAAAAAAAACCACTTTAGCAATTTTAGCTTTAGGCAGTAGTGCAGTATTTGCTGGTACCATGGGTCCAGTTTGCACTCAAGGTAACGTTACTGTTCCTTGCCCAAGTACTGGATGGAATGTCGGCGGACAGGCATTGATTTTACAAACAATGACTGATAACGATGTTTCATTGAATATCGCTACTACTCCAACAGGTGTTGCTATTAACACTGAGCTGGAAGCGCAATGGAACTGGGGATTCCAGATTGAAGGTTCTTACCATTTCAATACTGGAAACGACATTACTCTAACTTGGTATCACTTGGATACAAGTTGGAACAATAATGAATTCTTCCTTGCTTTTGATCCAGACACATTAGTTGGTTTTGGTCACAAGAACAGATGGGACGCAGTGAACGGTGAGTTTGGTCAGTTTGTTGATTTCAGCGCGAACAAGAAAATCCGTTTCCATGGCGGTTTCCAATTTGCGAGCATCAAGAGAAGTGTACATGCGTTTGCATCAGACTTTGATGACGGTGTCCTTGACTACACAGTTGGATTCAATGGCGATACTCAATACAACGGATTTGGTCCACGTACTGGTATTGACATGAACTACGTATTTGGTAACGGTTTTGGAATTTATGCTAAAGCAGCTGCTGCAGTATTAGTTGGTTCGCAAAAGCATGGTTACAATGTTGACTTCGTTGATCCAGATGGTTCTGTTCCTTTACTTCCTTCTGTATTCACAGTTAATGTTAGTGGAACCAGAACAGCGATTGTTCCAGAATTAGAAGCTAAGTTAGGTGCTAGCTATACTTATGCAATGGCGCAAGGCGATTTAACTCTGGATGCTGGATACATGTGGTTTGACTACATCCATGCGTTAAATACAACTGTATTGCCAGTAACTGCAACTGACTTCGCTGCTGCTGGTCCTTACTTCGGCCTGAAGTATGTAGGAAATGTTTAATTTCTTAATTGATTAAGATCTTATGAAAGCCCGTCATTCATGATGGGCTTTTTTTTTCTAATGGAGTATTCATGTTTAAAAAAGCAACTATAGCTGTATTGGGATTGGCAGCAAGTATCGCTTCTGCCGGAAGTATGGGGCCAGTTTGTACCCCTGGTAATGTCACAGTTCCATGTGCGACAAATCTCTGGGACTTTGGTGCGCAAGCACTTTATTTAAGATCTATTTATGGTGCTGGAAAAGCATTTCAAGCTGGCACATTGCCTTTAAATAAAGAGTTAAAAAATGATTGGAATTGGGGGTATTTTTTAGAAGGCTCTTACCATTTCAAAACGGGAAATGATATTACTATCAACTGGATGCACTTCAGTACATCAGCAGGACCAACAGAGCTTTTCGGGGTTTTAAACATCCCGTCAGCAGGGGTTCCAGTAATACCAGTTCCATTTGAATCCATTAATCGAAATAGAATCGACCAGGTTAATGTAGTTATGGGACAATATGCTGATTTCAGCATAAGAAAAAAAATGCGTTTCTATGCCGGTTTGCAATATGCAAATATACAATCAACCGGTAATAATTTTTATATAACACAAATAATTCCCGCACTTGCAAGCAATCCGTTTAGCAAATTTGACAATACTAATTATAAAGGTATTGGACCTGTAGTTGGAATTAATTATGCATACAATATTACAGACTCACTAAGCGTTACTGCAAATGGTGGGGGCTCTATTCTCTATGGGACAAATCGCTATCATGCTGGCTTTGTCTTCTCTCCTCTGCACGCTATTGTTGAGCAAGTATCCTTGCGTAAAAATGGTATTGTTCCAAGCCTGGAAGCAAAACTTGGTGTAAATTATGCTCATGCTACTCCTATAGGTCTTGCTAATATCCAAGCAGGTTATCAAGTAGTCAATTATTTTAATGTATTGCAAGAGCAAACACTTCCCAATTTATTTGGTCCTGTTCGAGCAGTTGATTATGGAGTTTATGGACCATACTTTGGCCTGAAGTTAATCGGTAACGCATAATCAAATCATCATACTCTCTATTCATTAAGCCCGTACTTTGTTACGGGCTTCTTTTATACAAATAAAAGTTACAAAATTTAAGCAGATTTGCAAAAAAGAGGCTAGCAACTCCTTGTTTACCAAGCTATAATTTTCTCCCATTCCGATGTGGAAGTAAAAATAATGAACAGGAGTACCGCATATGCAGTATAAAAAAATAATATTGGCTCTAGTCTGTTTGTCATCGCCACTCTATGCGGAACATGATCAACAGTTGCAACTTCAAATAGCACGTCTACAAAAACAAGCACAGCAATTACAAGCTCAATTAGACTCTTTACAAAAGGAAATGGTCTCTCACAAAGCGAAACCATCGAGCAAATCGAGCAAAAAAGAATCAAAAAAGCAAGAGCCAAAAGCTCATGCGAAACATGGAAAAAAACATGAACATGAACAAATTATGCAAGACAACATGGTCAAATATCACTCATCAACATTGTCGGTGCATACACCCGAAGAACATCCAGAATCAGTAGGATTTTATCCAACTGCTTTAGTTGCTGAAGGGCGGGTTGTTACCTACATTGCAGGAACACCAGTGGTTGCTTCTCCATATTTGGGGGATAGGCCTGCGTTTGATGGATCAGATTATATTGTTAATATCTCGAGTATCAATCGCGACATCCGTTTGCTGCAACAACGCCGAAGATTATATAGAGCATATCGGAATATGGGTTACCCCATTCCTGAAAGACCAATCATTGCAATTAGTGGTAAATCCGAGCCTGTAGGCATGCTCAATAGTGATTATGTTGGGGGTACAAATGTTGATTTAACCCTAGGCTCAAGTGAGCTAAATGTTGCTGCTGCGTTGAACCAAAACGTTGAGGCTTATATAGCAATCGCATATGATGCAAGCCCTCCGGAGGTAGGTCCAAGAATTAATAATTCGGCATTTAACCTCAATATGGGCTTTGTGAATATTGGTAATCTGGATAAAACACCATTTTATTTTACTGCTGGCCAGGTATATGTGCCTTTTGGTCGTTATTCCAGTTCTATGATCAGTTCGCCATTAACTTTAGATATGTCTCGCACTAAAACAAGGCCTTTTATAATAGGTTATAAGTCTCAAGAAGATACAGGACCATTTGTTTCAACATATATTTATCGAAGTGATACCACACTGGGGAGAGCTGGGGTTGGCGGTGTGAATGGAGGCTATGTCTTTGCGTTTGACAAAATGAGTGGTGAAATAGGCGCAAGTTATATCAGTTCAATTAATGATGCAGCTGGAATGCAAAATACTGCTGCGAATCCTGGAACTTTTGGTGGTTTTGGCTCCTTACTCAATGGAAGTGAGCTAGTGCGTAAAACGGAAGCTATAGATGTACACGGTAATATGGCTTACGATCGATTTAACTTTGCTGCTGAATGGGTCGGAACTATTGATGCATTTAGAACTCAGGATTTGAGTTTCAATGGTCATGGCGCAAAACCACAAGCATTACAGACAGAAATTGATATGACATTTAGGGCATTCAATAGACCTGCATCTATTGGTGTTGGCTACCAAAGGACTCGAGAAGCACTCGCACTAAATTTGCCAGAACATCGATTTATTGGGGTATTTAATATTTCTATTTGGAAAGATACTGTAGAAAGTATTGAATACCGACATGAAATTGATTACAGCGCCAATGATATTGCCAATGGTGCCGCACCTCCTGGTCTTGTAAATGCACCGACAATAGGAACTGGAGGCACAGCAGATACAGTTTCAGCACAAATTGGCGTTTATTTCTAAAAGCTATCTCTAATATGAAGCAGCCCGGGGGATGTGAACACATTGCCTGGGTTAGCCTGGAAAAAAACCATTATACAAGAGCTTTATTAATTATCATGTAATTGTTCATCTAATAAATGGCTCAAACTGTGCTATCTTTTATCATATAACGTATTTGCATAAAGGAAAGGAGCATGTGTAAATCTTACAGCATGCCAAAGTCCATATTCACACCTTCTGGTCGAAACATATTTTTATCTCAGCTGGGTGTGTTCCTTATTTTTTTAATCATTTATACCTCTTCTTATGCAGCAAAAGTTATTGAGCTTAAAATAAAAGGGGCAATCGGACCTGCCACAGCAGACTACATTATTCGTAATATTGATAATGCGCAAAATGTAGACTTAATCTTGATCACTCTTGATACGCCAGGTGGGCTTGATGAAGCAACACGCATAATTATTCAAAAATTTTTATCATCTAATGTTCCCATAGTGACTTATGTCAGTCCAAATGGTGCACGTGCTGCTAGTGCGGGAACTTACCTGCTCTATGCCAGTACCTTGGCAGCAATGGCTCCAGGAACTCAATTAGGAGCAGCAAGTCCGGTTAATGTCGCTTTGACTGGTTTTGCTGATGAAACCAAATCAAATAAGCAGACAACTATGGAGAAAAAAATTACTAATGATGCGGTGGCAACCTTGAGATCATTGGCACAATTGAGAGGACGCAATCCAGATTTTGCGCAAAAAGCAGTTTTGAGCGCCGAGACTTTAACTTCCACAGAGGCCTTAAAGGAAGGAGTTATTAACTATGTTGCTCGGGATGTGGACGACTTACTTTCTCAGTTGGATGGTGTAGCGGTAATGCAAAACAATCAAAAAATAATACTCAATACCAGTAATGCGCACATTGAGACAATCGAGCCTGACTGGCGTACACGATTTTTATCAGTAATTACTAATCCAACGGTTGCTTATCTTCTTCTTTTACTAGGGATATATGGTATTTTCTTCGAACTGGTCAACCCAGGTAATATATTACCCGGAGTGGTCGGCGCCATATCAATGTGTATTGCGCTCTATGCACTGCAATTATTACCAATTAGTTATGCAGGGTTTTTTCTTATTATATTGGGAATAGGGTTTATTATTGCAGAGGCATTTGTACCTGCGTACGGTTCTTTAGGTATCGGGGGCACAATAGCATTTATCATCGGATCCATTATGTTAATTGATAGCGACAATCAGACATATCAAATCGCATGGTCGGCAATCGGAGCAATGGCCTTAGTGAATATTATTTTCTTTGTGATCATACTTGGGATGGCGCTAAAAGCGAGACGACAAAGTGTGAAACATGGTTTAATTGTTTTGATAGGGGTCAAAGGCCATACGCTTGGTGACATTAATCCTGAGGGGCAGGCATTTATTCGTGGCGAGATTTGGAGTGTGCACTCGAAAAAGTTTATTGCAGCAAGCAAGCCAATAAAAGTAATCGGAGCCTCAGGGTTCGTGTTAGAAATCGAAGAAGATTTAGGTAATCAAGGAGGATAAAATGGGACCTTTTTTCACAGTGATAATCATAGCAATCATATTGCTTTTGATAGCGGCAATTAAAGTGTTTAGAGAGTATGAGCGCGGTGTAGTATTCATGTTAGGGCGCTTCTGGAAAGTTAAAGGACCTGGATTGGTGCTTATTATTCCAGTGATCCAACAAGTAGTGCGAGTGGATTTACGAACTGTAGTTATGGATGTACCAAGTCAAGATATAATATCTAAAGATAACGTTTCAGTAAGGGTAAATGCAGTTTTATATTTTCGTGTAGTGGTACCAGAAAATGCAATTATTCAAGTAGAAAATTACTATGAAGCTACCAGTCAATTAGCACAAACAACACTCCGCTCTGTATTAGGACAACATGAGTTGGATGAAATGCTTTCTGAGCGTGAACAATTAAACGCCGACGTACAAAAAATATTAGATTCACAAACAGATAGCTGGGGAATAAAAGTGTCTAATGTTGAAATTAAGCATGTGGATTTAGATGAAAGCATGATCCGTGCGATTGCGAGGCAAGCAGAAGCAGAACGCGAACGACGTGCTAAAGTAATTCATGCTGAAGGGGAGTTGCAAGCATCAGCAAAATTATTGCAAGCGTCACAAGTACTGGCACAACAACCGCAGGCAATGCAATTACGTTATTTGCAGACATTAGCTGCTATAGCAAGCAATAATAACTCCACCATTGTTTTTCCAATGCCAATGGAGCTGGGTGAAATTTTGTCAAATATAGCTGCAAAGAAAAAATAGTCTAAATCATAGCGGTAACCTGGGATCAGTGAAGCAATGATCCTGGGTTTCAATTTCTAATTCATAGAAGATGCATTGTATTTCGTGTATTTTTTATTTCTTAACCTTTTGAATAAGATAATAAAAATAATATTTTCTTCCCCAAAACCTGTCTCTTCGAGTATTTTTCACAATATAACGAAGCACAGGATTTTTAAACCTAATTTTCCACCATGGAAGAAATATTAATCCTAAAACAGCAGAAATCTCTTGAAGTTTGTAAAAGTCATCCCCTGCGAAATACAAGGCTTGTTTATAGAAAGTTTCTTCATTTACAATTAACCGTTGATAGAGAGAGGCTTGAACCCACTTAGTAATATTTACCTTTTGAATTATTTTTAATTTATCACCCTTCTTAATAAATCGTTCTAATTTGTTTGATTGATCTTTATTTCTAAAATAATGATCAGCATAACAAAAAAATCCACCTAAAGAGAGGACGCGCTCAACCTCAGAAAAAAAGTCCTCAATTCTGGGATAAAGATGAGAACTTTCAAGATTGATAACAATATCAAAGCATTCATTGTCTAAGGGTAAATTTTCTGCATCAGACTGAATGTAATTCACTTCGTCTTGTTTGTAGAAATGACGATTGGAATTTATTACTAATCGAGTAACCAAATCGATACCTAAGGCATAGTCAGTTTTTAGTAACTCCGAACTTGCTTTAAGACCAAGACCATTACCACTACCTATCTCAAGCAATCGCTTATTAAAAAACTGAGTTTTTATTAATGGTCTTATCAGTGTATAAAGAAGTAATTGCGAATAAATATCTTGCACCTCAGAGACCGCGGAAAAATCAAAATTTAATTGCTTATACTCTTCATAGATCTTTTTATTCCATAATCCTGCATTCAAAAATATTTTATTATGATGCCATTGGCCTAAGGTATTATAACTATCTTGAATAAGTTTTTTAATTAATTTGATTTCTGAACGGTCTAGGTAGTGACGTTTCATTACAAAATCAATTTGTTTGGCAGCATGACTGTAACTTTTGCGGTCTTCATCCATTTGGCTAACAAGTACTTATGCAATTCATATAATTAAGTATAAACGATTTTATTAACGAAAGTGTTAAGTATTTAACCCGCAGAAATTATGTATCATTTAGAGGAATATCAATTCAATCTTTCGTTTGTCTGACTTTTATGATAGAACAGTCATTTTGAAAAAACTCATGAGGTTTTTATTGTGTCGATTAAATCAGATAGATGGATAGAAAAAATGGCGCTTGAACATGGAATGATATCTCCATTTCAACCCGGGCAAGTGCGTGAAAATGAAAATGGAAGGATTATTTCATACGGTGTATCCAGCTATGGGTATGATGTTCGTTGTGCGAATGAATTTAAAATTTTCACTAACATTAATTCTGCTATTGTGGATCCTAAAGCTTTTGATGAAAACAGCTTTGTTGATGTGCAATCAGACGTGTGCATTATTCCTCCCAATTCTTTTGCATTGGCAAGAACAGTAGAGTATTTTCGTATTCCACGTAATATCCTGACTATTTGTCTTGGTAAATCGACTTATGCACGTTGCGGCATTATTGTTAATGTGACTCCTTTGGAGCCCGAGTGGGAAGGTCATGTAACTTTAGAGTTTTCGAATACGACTACATTGCCTGCCAAAATTTATGCGCATGAAGGCGTTGCCCAGATGCTATTTTTAGAGTCCACTGAAATTTGTGCCGTTTCATATCGAGATCGCAATGGAAAATATCAGGGACAAACAGGTGTGACTTTACCTCGTACTTGATTTGGATAATAAAAAAAATTATTCCTTGAAAGCAAATGAAGCCTAGGTTTTTGCATGAAACTCCTGAGTGCAATAATGAAGCACCCAGGGACCCCTTATTCTTCATCTGGTAATTTATATTTATCACGTGATGCATCGACGCGCTCACGTAATTCTTTTCCTGGTTTAAAATGAGGGCTGTATTTAGCCTTTGTCACAACTTTTTCACCAGTTTTGGGATTATGAGCGTTGCGGGGAGGCCTATAATGGAGAGAAAAGCTGCCGAATCCCCGAATTTCTATCCGTTGATTTTTAATAAGTGCTTCACTCATTAACTCCAATATTCTATTTATGCCATCAGCCACTTGCTTCTCAGTAAGATGCGTCATTCGAGCAGCGATGTGTTCAATGAGCTCCGATTTGATCATACCCACCTCGTGTTGTCGCGTGTTTCAAAGTCTGCTACCAATACAGATTAGGTGCTGACAATTGTCCTTGTTTTATAAGTATAGACTGGGAAAAAAATTATTCAATATTTTCAAGACAGTTAGTCGAAAGTTGTTTTCGCGTATGGATGTAAGCAAACACAACGCCCCAACTCATTTCAACTTTGGTGCATGTTGTCAGAGTAAAATGAGTACTGGATAATGTTTTACTGGTTGTAATTACTGTGTTGATATGTGGTAAATGATCCAGCTTAGCACATAATTTTTCCCATGTTGCACCGAAAAAGGCAGTGGAATTTATAAAAACAAGCGTTGCGTCATCTAAATTCACCTCGAGAAAATCCCCTAAAATAAACCGAATTTTTTTTGCTTGTTCGGCATAGTTTTTCATAGAGGCCAATTGATCAAGTCGTTTGCATGAATCGAGGTAGAGTTCGGGAAATAATTCGATGCCAATACTTTTGTCTACGGGGTACACCATACTGCAGGCTAGCACCGCTTTACCTGTTCCCGAACCCAAGTCATAGAAAACTGTGTTTTCATTCGGGTTCGTTAGAGATAAAAGTGCAATAAATGATAAAAATTCGATTTCTCCATAAGCATATTCCATTGCATCATGTTCGTGGCGTGCATTTTGAGACAGCATAAAGCCATTAGCATCGGTGTAAATTAGGTGGAAAACGTGAGCATGTTCTTGCAAATTTAATGATTTTTGCCATTGAGCCACGTTGATTTGTTTTCTTTTGCATTTTAAATGAAGAAATAAAGCTAAGAGCACAAGGAGCAAACAAATAAGATAAGATATCAAGTGGCTCAAGAGTTAGTCCTTAATTTATATGCAACTGATTTAGTAGTAATCACCATTTTACCTTCTTGGTATATTGAGAAGCTACTCATTTAAAAATTAGGAGCGGTTTGTAGTAACTCTTTAGGCGAGCTCAATCATTTTCTTGGTAATGCATCATAAATAGTTCCTTAAATTGTAAGTTCGCTATAAACTTCATGTAATTATCAAGTATAAAAAATATAAGCATTGTCTTATTGTGGCTTAATTGGGTAAAATCATTGCATTTAGTATAGAATTATAATGTTAAGTGCTATTTTATGACTATAATTGGTTTGTAAAATGAGGTTAACTGTAAATTTATATATTATGCGATTGCTAGTTAATATTTCCTTAATTTTGATTCATTAGAATGAAGTTATATTGAGGTTGGGAGAGCATCATGGCGGGTTTTTTTAGTAATAGAGCTTTTGTACAGCAAGAACCTAGACCACGTGCAGAATATAGTTTTATCAATGTCGGTAATGAACAATTTCATGCCGCTGCTGTGGCTTTGATTGATTCCCTGCAAAGTAGTAACCAGCGAGGCAATGATGCAACGTTGAAAAAAATTTTAGAACGTTTTTATCAGCACTTCCCCAAATATATAAGCAACCAACCGTATTTAACACTTCCTGAGCGTATGGGCATGTTACTTAATAGTTCTCGTAAGTCAGAGTTAGTGGCGTGCATGGCTTATGTATTACGCCAACTGACAGTGGATGAATTATATACCCATCCTTTAAAGTATATTGAGGTATTTGATGGGTTGAGTGCGGAAACACCCAAAAGTTATTTACGCGATCCTGAGGTCAAGTTACCACCAAATGCTTTAAATGCCTTGGCTCATGCATTAGGAATTACTGTTACTCTCTCTTTTAAAGAGCTCGGCAAGGAGTTGAGAAAAAGAGAAATATATGAGGGAGAAGAATAATGACTGGGATTAAATTAGAGATTCAAGTTCAAGGGGGTAAGTATTTTCCTGCTGTAAAGCGCAAAGAAGATTTTACCTATGTTGGTAAATTAGCTCTTCCTGAACTTACACCTGTCGAAAATAAAAACGAACAAGAGCAAACCCTAAGTGGTATTATTAATATGATTGCGGAACATAAGAAACATCGTTCGCAATCTCACGACCAATGGCGTAAGACTGTTTTAAGCATGGTTGCAGCTGGTGAATTAACTCGTGAACAACTCATGGCGCTCTACATTAAATTTTTACCTGTTCAATTGAAGAATGCCATATCTGTATCTGACTTGACCCAAACACGACAAAATTCTGCTATTGCTGGAGAGCCACAAAAACAAGAAAAATATACAATTGATCGTTTGGCTGACTCTATTGCGGCTTGGATTGTCACAGGGCAAGTTGAACCTGATGTCTTGTTTGATCAATTAGAAAAAGAAAACCAATCAACTATAGCATTAAGATAAAACAGGTAGTCCAATGAAGCAGAATCAATTCGGCTGATTTAGTTCTGCTTCGAATGTTCGTTTACAGAAATCCCTGTTTTTTCATCCATTCATCATTAGCAAATTTAGACATATAATTGCGAATGGAATCAGGTAGAATGACCAGGCATTTTTGGCCTTTAGCTAAGGATTTTGCGGCATGCAGCGCAGCCCACATTGCAGCTCCTGAAGAGCCTCCTACTAATAAACCTTCTTCACGAATTAAATCCCTTGCAGTTCGAAATGAATCCAGATCATTCGTTTTAATGTACTGATCAATTAAATTATTATCTAAAACTTCTGGAAAGAAATCATAGCCTATTCCTTCTACTGCATAGGGTTTAATTTCGGTTCCACCACCAAGAATGGAGCCTTCGGGGTCAACGCCAATTATTTTAATTTGCGGATTATATTCCTTAAGCCGTTTGGCAACCCCTGTAATTGTCCCTCCAGTTCCTACACCGGCAACAACCATATGCAAGTCTTTACCAAAATCATCAATAATTTCTTGAGCAGTGCCGTGGTAATGGGCATTTGGATTATTGGGGTTAGCATATTGATCAAGAATATAGGAATTAGGAATTTCTGCATTCAGCTTTTTAGCCAAAGAAATGTGGCTTTCAGGATCATCATAAGCTGCTTCTGAGGGGGTTCGATAAATCTTTGCTCCTAACCGTTCGAGCACCGATTGTTTTTCTTGGCTCATTTTTTCAGGCATGGTAATGATTACTTTGTAGCCTAATACAGCACCTGCTAGTGCAATACCTATTCCCGTATTTCCAGAGGTAGGCTCAATCAGTGTATCGCCAGGCCTAATATGGCCATCGCGTTCTGCATTAACTACCATTTCATACCCAATGCGATCTTTAACAGAACCGCCTGGATTAAAAAACTCACATTTTACATACAGCTCACAATCAAGATTATGGCTGAGACGATTAATTTTTACTACAGGAGTTTGTCCTATGGTAGCAAGGATATTGGGATAAATCATAATAAGTCCTTTATTAGAGAGTTAGATTTTATTATATGGTTTTTTAGGTGAAAAAAAAATTCTTGTTGAATTTGGGTGGTGATTTTAAATTTTTTAATTTATATTAATCTTTTGAATTAACGAAGCAGGGAGCTAAATATGATAAAACTACAATCAATTAAGTTAGGTTTTGGTATTGCTTTATCTTTAGGATTGTGTGCATGCATGGACATGCAACGTTCAGAACAAATGCATATGCATGACCAGGGCTATGAGAAAATGAATACACAAGCCCAACAACAAACAACAAATAAACCTAAAGCGCAAAAAACTTATGCTTCAAAAGATCCTGCTCAACGATCAACTCCAGGACCTAAACGAAATGCTGCGCCACAAATTCCAGTAATAGAATAATTCTTAGTATCTGAATTGGCTTTCCTGCTGTAAATGTGGGAAAGCAATATCGTCGCTTTTTCATATACTAATGATTCGTCTTTGAGGCTAGTTTTTTATCAAGAATCATTATGCAATTATATGAAGTATTTATTAATACTTCAGGTGAGTTTAGGAGTTGGGGTTGGACTCCAGTACTCAACCCCATATGCTACAGAATTACCAGGGAGTAAAACTTTCTGTTTCATCTTCTTTGGCTTTACGAGCCTCTTCCATTTCTATTTTTATTTGCATTAAATCCAGCCCGTCCTTAATCATTTCATTTTCCACAAATTGTCTGGATGCGCGATCCCCAAAAAAACTCATTTTTTTCTTACCTGCCTTTTCGATGCATTGATGAGATGTTTTTGCGTTTTTATGACCTTCGGAATTTTGTGTTAAATGAATAATTCTTTTTTGCTTCATACTAGAACCTTATTTTCTTATAAACTTTTTTAAGAAGTTCGTCCTTGCATTACTTTTATCAAAAGCAAAAATCCATTTTTGCTCCCAAATGACTTAAATTGATTCAATTTGGTATGTTCTCTCTATGCAAGAGAGCATACTTTCAAATGAACAAGCCAACTATGCAATAGAACAGCATAGTTTTTCAAGAGATTTTCCTATTGAATCACTGCGGACCAATCATTTTTTCTGGTCTTACCAGTTCTGCAAAGCGCTCTGCTGTTAAGATGCCAAGTTTGACTGCGGCCTCCTGCAAGGAAGAGTTGTCTTGGTGAGCTGTTTTAGCAATTTTAGCTGCCTTATCATAGCCTATATGTTGATTGAGTGCGGTGACCAGCATTAAGGAGTGATGTAGATAGTGGTCAATAACCTTGTGATTGGCATCGATCCCTTCTGCACAAAATTCCTGGAATGAACGGCAGGTGTCTGTCAGCAAGTTAAGCGAATGAAGTACATTAAAGATAATCACGGGTTTAAACACATTCAGCTCAAAATTACCTTGGCTGTCGGCTATCCCTACAGTTGCATCATTCCCCAGAACCTGAGCACAAACCATAGTCATAGCTTCGCATTGAGTTGGATTGACTTTTCCAGGCATAATGGAAGATCCAGGTTCATTTTCTGGAATGATTAATTCACCAATGCCACAGCGTGGACCCGAAGCTAACCATCGAATATCATTCGCAATTTTCATTAAGGCACACGCCAGCGCTTTCATGGCACTGTGGGCATTAACTAAAGCCTCATGGGAGGCTAGTGCTGCAAATTTATTATTTGCAGTAACAAACGGCAATTGAGTTATATGGGCAATGTGCTCTGCTACTTTAGTTGCAAATTGGGGATGAGTATTTAACCCGGTTCCTACAGCAGTTCCTCCAGCTGCCAACTCGTATAATTCAGGTAGTGCATTCTCGAGTCGACGGACACAGGCATCAAGCTGGGCAACATAGCCAGAAAATTCCTGACCTAATGTGAGTGGTACAGCATCTTGTAAATGAGTTCGTCCTATTTTAACTATATCTTTGAATGCCGCCATTTTAACAGCCAGGGCAGCGCGTAAGTTTTTTACGGCAGGGATTAGTTTATTATTGAAGGCAATAGCTGCTGCAATATGCATAGCAGTTGGGAATGTATCATTCGAAGACTGGGACATATTCACATGATCATTAGGATGAACAGGCGATTTACTACCCATAGTTCCACCTGCTAGCTCAATAGCACGATTTGAAATGACTTCATTGGCATTCATATTGGATTGAGTACCGCTTCCAGTTTGCCATACATGCAAAGGAAAATGATCGTCCAACATCCCTTTACTGACTTCGTCAGCTGCTTGAATAATTAAATCAGCCTTATCCTTCGGCAATTTACCCAAGTCCAGGTTTGTTAAGGCTGCAGCTTTTTTTAAAATGCCAAAAGCGTGAGTGACTTCACGTGGCATAATGTCTTTGCCTATATTAAAGTGATGTAACGACCGTTCGGTCTGTGCACCCCAATACCTATCCGCAGGAACAGAGATTTCACCCATGCTGTCAGATTCAATACGTGTTTTGCTCATTATTTTTAATTTCCTTACAGTGTTTAGTGAAATAAAAAATTCTACCACATAGGGTAAAAATAAGTAATTTTTGTTATAGTATTGGGCAAGGACAAAGATGTGATTGGATGAAGCTTTGCTGCATTCAGCTAGGTTGCGCTACTATTGGTTAAGGAATAAGTTTGGGAACTATTTTCTTAATGTAGTGAGACTACGTTACAGGTCAAAAATACATGAGAGCGGTACGCATTTATCAATCTGGAAACTACCATACAGGTCAACTTTTAGAATTATCTCCAGAAGCGAGTCAGCATGTTGGTGTTGTTTTGCGCATGCAGGTTGGCGAGCATATTACTTTATTTTGTGGGGATGATCGGGAGTTTGATGCAACAATAGAAGCCGTGAAGAAAAAACAGGTTACTGTAGTCATAGGTTCAATAAAAGATGTGAGTCGTGAGTCGTCTTTAGCTATTCACTTGGCACAAGCTATTTCCAAGGGAGAACGAATGGAGCTTGTAATGCAAAAGGCTGTTGAGCTCGGAGTAGCCAGCATTACCCCCATTATTACAGAGCGTTGTGTTGTCAAGTTAGATAAGGAGCGAATGACAAAAAAACTTCTTCAATGGCAGGCAATTGTCATTGCAGCGTGTGAACAATCGGGTCGTAATACAGTCCCCATAGTACATCCTTCTGTTACGCTAGAGCATTATGTCGGTGAGGCTCAAGCTCAATTAAAATTGATTTTGCATCCAGGTGAGGATAAAAACTGGAAAGATTATCCGATCGGCCCTTCTGCAATTGCTTTGCTTATTGGCCCTGAAGGAGGACTCAGTGATAATGAAGTTCAATTTGCCCGCAAGCACGGATTTCAGTCTTTATCCTTAGGTCCACGAATTTTACGCACAGAAACAGCTGCGATTGCTGCATTAAGTATGTTGCAAGCAGTGGGCGGTGATCTATAATAGAAGTTGCAGCCTGTTTCTCTTAATGCAAAAATCTAGGATAGTGGATTTGAGTGTAGATTGAATGAGCAGTCTTTTGGCTCGAGTAAAATGATGTCTGGGTTATCAGAGGATTTTTCATTCAAGCTATGTCAAATGTGAGTATTCCTTGATGCAAAGTGAATGTTTGGCAATTAACTAATTTTAAATAACCGAGGTTGATACATGAGTGATCTTATTAAAACGATAACAGATGCAAGCTTTGAACAGGATGTAATCAATGCAAATAAGCCCGTATTAGTTGACTTTTGGGCTGAATGGTGTGGTCCATGTCGCGCATTGACGCCTATATTGGAAGAAGTAGCTGCTACTCATGGTGAGCAAGTAACTTTTGCAAAAATTAATATCGATGAGCATCCACAAGCCCCTGCAAAGTTTGGTGTGATGAGTATTCCTACATTGATTTTATTTAAAAACGGCCAAGTCGAGGCGGTTAAAATGGGTTTGCTTTCAAAATCTCAATTAAGTGCTTTTGTTGAGAGTCACGTTTAATTTTTTATTTTTCTATATAAAAATGTTGTATCTTTTACTAAAGCTATGATAGCCTGTCTGCAATATGTGATATAATATAAATATGTCACATAGGCAGCAGAATCCTTAGCTGCATTCTTAAATAATATTTTTCCCGGATACCCAATTCAATTAATCAACAAATCAAGTGAGAAGTATGAATCTTAGTGAACTTAAGCAATTGCCTATTGCCGATCTTTTTAATATCGCACAAGAGATTGGTGTCGAGAACCCTTCCCGTATGCGTAAACAAGAAATTATTTTTGCCATTCTTAAGGCGCACGCCTTAAAAGGCGAAGACATCCACGGAGATGGTGTTTTAGAAGTCCTGACGGATGGTTTTGGTTTCTTGCGTTCTGCCGATGGCTCTTATTTGGCAGGCCCTGATGACATTTATGTGTCTCCTAGCCAAATAAGACGTTTTGGTTTGCGTTCTGGTGATACTATTTCTGGTAAAATTCGTCCCCCTAAAGACAGTGAACGTTATTTTGCTTTGTTGAAAGTTGATGAAATCAACTATGATTCACCTGATAGTGCTAAACGAAAAATTTTATTTGAAAACCTTACTCCTTTATTTGCTGCAGAGCGCTTAGTTATGGAGCAAGGAAATGGCAGTACTGAAGATTTGACTGCCAGGGTAGTGGATTTATGTGCTCCTTTTGGTCGAGGACAACGCGGTTTGATTGTTTCCCCCCCCAAAGCGGGAAAAACATTAATGCTGCAAAACATTGCTCGCTCTATAGAAAAAAATTATCCTGAATGTTATCTCATTGTATTATTAATTGACGAGCGTCCTGAAGAAGTAACTGAAATGCAACGTTCTGTAAAAGGTGAGGTGGTTGCCAGTACTTTTGATGAACCTGCAAACCGTCATGTTCAAGTCGCTGAAATGGTGATCGAAAAAGCCAAGCGCTTGGTCGAACACAAACGTGATGTGGTGATTTTACTTGACTCGATTACTCGCTTAGCCCGGGCTTACAACACAGTGATTCCTTCATCAGGTAAAGTACTGACTGGCGGTGTTGATGCCAATGCATTACAAAGACCTAAGCGTTTGTACGGTGCTGCACGAAATATTGAAGAAGGCGGTAGCTTGACGATTATCGCCACAGCTCTGGTAGACACCGGTTCTAAAATGGATGAAGTGATTTATGAAGAATTCAAGGGAACTGGTAATATGGAAATCCACTTGAGTCGTAATATCGCTGAGCGTCGTGTGTTCCCTGCGATTAATATTAATCGTTCCGGTACACGTCGTGAAGACTTGTTATTATCTCCAGAGGATCTTCAACGTACTTGGATATTGCGCAAAATCCTGCAATCTATGGATGAGTGTGATGCAATTGAGTTCCTGCTTGAGCGCATGAAGAATCATAAAACCAATGCCGAATTCTTTGATGCAATGAAACGTCAAGAGTAATTTAAGTATTTTAACTGTCTTAAATGCAGCCTGGGTAAATCGATGCGATCCTGGGGCTGTGCTCACAGCCATTAAATTAAGGGACTTTGTCATTCCCGCGCAGGCGGGAATCTATTCCTGAATCGGCTTTGGTGTTCGATTAGAGTTGGATTTCCGCCTGCGCGGGGATGACAATTTTGCGTAGAACTTAATGGCAGTGAAGCTACTCTAGGGGATTATTAATGAAATACTCTGATCTAAGAGATTTTATTGCACAATTGGAATCACGTGATTTATTAAAACGCATATCCTATCCTGTATCGCCTTATCTTGAAATGACAGCAGTCAGTGATCGGGTATTACGTTCAGGTGGCCCGGCTCTTCTCTTTACCAATACTCCAAACCATCAAATACCGGTTCTGACCAATTTGTTTGGTACCATTGAGCGTGTGGCTATGGGAATGGGTGAAGAAAACATCAGTGCATTGAGAGAGATAGGTAAATTATTGGCTGCTTTAAAGGAACCTGATCCACCCAAAGGATTTAAGGATGCTTTTAATAAGCTTCCTTTGCTAAAACAGGCATTAAATATGGCACCAAAATATGTAAGCGGTGCAGAATGCCAAACTCATGTTTGGGAAAAAGATGAGGTAGATCTTAATTCTTTACCTATTCAAACCTGCTGGCCTAAAGATGCTGCGCCATTAATAACCTGGGGGCTTGTAACCACTAAAGGACCTTATCAAACACGTGAAAACATGGGGATTTACCGGCAGCAAGTATTAAACAAAAATCAATTAATCATGCGTTGGTTATCTCATCGTGGAGGTGCATTGGACTATCAGGCATGGGGAAAAGCTTATCCCGGGGAGCGTTTTCCAGTTGCAGTGACCTTAGGAGCGGATCCTGCAACCATACTTGCAGCCGTGACCCCTGTACCTGATACTTTGTCTGAATATGCTTTCGCTGGATTATTACGGGGGCAACGCACGCGTCTAACTCGATGTATTGGGAGTGAGCTGCATGTTCCAGCGAGCGCGGAAATTATTTTAGAAGGTTATTTGGAGCCTGGCGTTGAGGCACCTGAAGGACCTTATGGGGATCATACGGGCTATTATAATGAAGTACAATCTTTTCCGGTGTTTACTGTGGAACGTATCACCCATCGAGATGCTCCCATTTATCATAGTACCTATACTGGCCGACCCCCTGACGAGCCTGCTATTTTAGGTGTTGCGTTAAATGAAGTGTTTATCCCCTTATTGCAAAAACAATTCCCTGAAATTGTTGATTTCTATTTGCCTCCCGAAGGATGTTCTTATCGTTTGGCTGTGGTCACAATGAAGAAACAGTATCCTGGGCATGCGAAGCGAATTATGATGGCAGTATGGTCGTTTTTAAGACAGTTTATGTATACCAAATTTGTCATTGTCTGTGATGATGATATCGATGCGCGTAATTGGAAGGATGTGATTTGGGCAATGACTACACGCATGGACCCTGCACGAGATACAATCATGATGGAAAATACACCGATTGATTATCTGGATTTTGCTTCACCTGTTTCAGGTTTGGGTTCAAAAATAGGAATGGACGCAACCAATAAATGGCCAAGTGAGACACAAAGAGAATGGGGGGAGCCCATTGTGATGGATGAAGAAATATTAAAAAAAGTCAATGGATATTGGTCCTCTCTGGGGTTAGATAAATGAAGGAAAAAACAATTAAAGCTCTTGTAGAGGAAATTTCACCTTTGACAGACAGCATCATGCGCTTGATTTTAACTCCTGAAAAATACATTGATTATCAAGCGGGACAATATTTGCAAATTCTTTTTGGTGAAGAAGCATTTAGTTATTCTATTGCTAATGCTCCATTAGGATCTCATAAATATGAGCTTCACATTCGCCATAGCTTGGAAAATCCTTACAACCAGAGATTATTTGCTCACATCAAGGAGTATGGCTTTGTGAACATTTGCTTGCCTTTTGGTGAGTGTTCCATTGAACATTTAGATCCGAGACGTCCTATATTATTTATTGCAGGTGGCACTGGATTTGCACCGGTAAAAGCGATGATTGAGCAGTTATTATCTACTTCAGATACCCGAGCTTTTGAACTATTTTGGGGTGCACGTTTGCAAAATGATTTATATCTGGATGAAAAGGTAGCAAGTTGGCAGACTCATGTGAGTCGTTTTAAATATTTTTCTTCAGTTTCTGAAGATAATACTGTACCACTCGCTTCTATTGTACTGAGCAGGCATCCACAGGATCTTGGTGAATGGCAAATAGTTATTAGTGGGCCTTTTGATATGGTATACAGCACACGTGATGCTTTAGTAAACAGCGGCGTTTCCCCCGCTCATTTATTTTCGGATGCATTTAGTTTTGAAGCAAAATAAAGGAGAGTTTTATGGAGAGTTTATATCAAATTCTAGGCCTTATTGGTGCAGGACTGATCATTTTTATTTTGTATCGCGCAATCAAAGGAAAGCCTGAACAATTTAGTAAAGAAAATTTAAACAAAAGTTTTTTTACCATGGGTGTCTTGGCTCTTGTTTTAATCGGCTTTATTGCGCTCTTAGTTTTAATTTTAAGGAATACATAGAAACATGTAATCCGGGCGCCGCCGTATAATGTTTAATGCGTGAGATTTGCACTACTATAATGCCCTTCTTTTTCTTTTAAATAAAAGCGGACATGTGGGTTGTTAATTGGTCTTTGGCTTGTGTCTGCAATGAGCATACACTCTTCGACATAAGTAATTTGACTGCTGTCATCAACCAATAAGCGATACCAAGGATTTCGAGTAGCAAATTCACGTTTATGTGCTTGTGGATTATAACGTCCAGAAGCCTGAAATAAAGGATCAACATCCACTACGATTGCTCTGTAGCGGCTGTTTTTGTGAATCACTAAATCGCCAATATTAAATTGCGCAATTTTATTCATATAAGCCTCTTTTTCAGTCGTCCTGATTAATATATCGGTACAAATGAATGAAACTTGAAGCTTATATAGCCTTCCCCACTAAGCTTTAGACAAGGCGCGAGTGAATGAGGAGAAGGAGTGTATACAAGCCTGATTAATGGCGGCCCTGATGCGACAATCGTTATTTGTTAGCACAGTAAATACACGACTACACGTTTCGATGGTCAGATTGTATGTTTAGGTATTAATTATTTATTTGCTTAAATTGTAAGCCTGGGTGACCTTGTATTTCACCCAGACTGTGCATTGATTTAGATTGTATTAAGACCTAAAAAACCATCTATTTCCTCTAGCGTTTCATCAACAGGAACTTCGATTTCTTTTTGCGCTTCAATTTTATCGAACCAGAAAGATGCTCTTCCAGTTGTCACTTTCGAATAAATCAATTTACCTATTGTCACGAGACTCAACAAGATATTGGCTACAACTGTTGGCCAAGACCTATGTTCACTCATAACATCATCTTGACTGTGTAATCGTGCTTTAACTTTCATTTTAAACTTTTGATAGGCTTCTTTGTCTGGAATCTCATCCTGATTATGATGGACAAATTGATCCACATCTTTTTTAAGATCATCAGCAAGCTTATTTATGATTATTTTTTCATGTTCGGATAGGGTTTCTGCATAAGTTTTTATGCCGGCAATTTTTTCATATAAGCCCCGCATTTTCAGAGCATATTCTTTATATCGACCTTCTTTGGTTTCGAACGTTAAAAGTATTCGTTCCGCTTCTCCAGGAAGATCTTCAATCGCCTCAGGTTTTGCATCTGCTTCCATTAATTTAACTACAATTTTACTCAGAGTAGCTTGCATTTTGACGCCGGGAAATTTATCCGCTTCTGCAGTAATTTTCTTAAGTAACGCTTCACTTTCTCCTGAGTCGATATATGCTTTTAATAGACCATTTTCTGCATCGCCAATTTCTTTAATGAATTGATCGCGAAGATCTCTATCTTCAGAAATCAATAAATCCTTAGCATGATAATGCTTATTCCGATCATTGAGGTACGTGTCAAGCATTCTTCTAAGATCTTCAGCAAGAATGGCACGTTGTTCTTTCCTTTCTTTTTCTTGTTGTTGTTTTTCTTCTTCTTGTTTTTCTAAAACTTTAATTTGTCGATCGAGCTCTGCTGCTTGCTCTGTATGTTCTTTAATTGTAACTGTTTCCTTTTGGATTATCTGTTGATCAAGTAGAACAATTTCACCAGCGAGAATATCTCTTTCATCATAGTTACGCGTTAGTTTTAATTTAAGTCGTTCTAACGTTTTTAAAGCAGATGAAATTTCCTCTAGAGTTTGCTCATCTACGCCAAGAGTATATGCAATGCTATTCGTTTTGCGAGAGACGGCACTTAATAAGTTACGTTTATCGGTTGATTCTAAAGTCCAAGAGTATTTGCTTTTCTCTTCCTCAAGGATTTCCAGTAATAAATCAAATCCTGCATTTTGCGGATTTTTAGTACTCGCAATACCTGATTGATTAGCAAATTTTGCAAGTGTATTTCTGTCATAACCAACAGTTAGGTGCTCTTCAACTTTTTGCAGCAATAAATTTAATTTGTTTGTGTTCTCAAAAAGTTTTTTATTATGCTCCTCTACTTTGCGCAAAGCACCTTCTTGGTTTTGGATGTAGAGCAAAACGGCTTGCTTATCTTCTCTATTTAAATTTACTGAAGAACCGGCATTTATTTGGACTAGACTTAAAGCGGAAGGTACTTCGTGTTCGATGATGGCCTTATTCTTTTGATTAATTACTCCTATGGCCTTTTCTTTTTCACTTTTTTGTTGTTGCAGTTGCAGAAGTTGCTCTCTTTGTACCATAATTTGTTGTTGTTTTTCCAGATACTGGCGGGTTAACTCTTCTTTACTTATCATTTCTTACATCTCACATCTAATGATTAAAACATGGGCATTATAAAGCACATTGACTGATTATTAAATGCCCAATTATTTCATTTAAAAATCAAAAAGTTAAATAAAATAAACTGTCAAAATAATCCCTAGTTCATAAAGAAAACAAAGTGGTACTGCGAGCATGATTTGTGAGAAAACGTCAGGCGGGGTAAGTAACATCCCTACAATAAAAGCCCCAACGATGACATAGGGTCTGATTTTTTTTAGCATCATCACTTCAATGATTTTCAAACGCACCAGCACTAAGCAAATCAATGGTATCTGAAAGCAAAAGCCAAAGATCATAAGCATTCTGGTGATAAAATCCAAAGCATAAGCCATGTCAGGCATATAGCGCACTCCTTTAGGTAATGCGTGCGCAAAAAAGTGAAACATGAACGGTAAAACCAGATAAAAGCAAAATAAAACTCCGGCAAGAAAAAGTATAAGGCTGAAGATTAGAGCAATACGTAGCGTAGTTTGCTCTCTTCGGTAAAGGCCAGGACTGATAAAGCGCCAAAATTGAAATAAAGCAAAAGGAGCGCTTAGTAACATGGCTGCATCAGCGGCGAGTTTTAGTGGAGTAAATACTGGGGATGTTACTTGGGTTGCAATTAAACCTTCTTGGGTTGAAAGAGTATGGAGCAGCGGGTTAACCAATGCTCGATATAAATCGTTAGCAAGAAAAAAGAAAATAAGAAATAAGCTGCCAAACCATATTAAGGTTTGCAATCCACGGCGGCGTAATTCTAAAAGATGATTTAACATGGTTTCTTTGAAAATAGTAAAATTTTTATTCTAACCTTTCCCAGCAACGGCCATTAAGTTAATGGCTATTGATTTCTCTCCTGCCGCATTATGCGCGGTATCCAGTGATCTTTTTAAAAAAGAGTTCAAGAGTACTCTTAAAGAATCGTTATGAATACTTCGCATAAAGCGCAGTACGTAGAGAAATTTTTAAGCTTCGGCAAGCACTTTGCTTTTAAATCCAACTTTTTCTGGTCGAATTTCTCTTAAGCGATTGAATTGATCAACAAAAACTACAGTAGGAATTATATTTACACATTCTTCTTCCAATACTTGGGTAAAGGAAGCGATAATGATTAAATCGCCTGGGGTTACCAAATGTGCTGCTGCTCCGTTCACACAAATTTCAGTAGAACCGGGTCTGCCGGTGATGGTATAAGTTTCAAATCGAGTACCTGCAGTGACGTTCCAGACATTAACTGCTTCATAAGGCAATATGTTTGCTGCCTTAAGCAGTTCCGGAGAAATAGTAATGCTTCCTTCATAATCCAAATCGGCTTCAGTGACACGAGCACGATGAATTTTGGACTTTAACATTTTTCTATAAGCCATAAGGATCTCAGTTTTGTTCATAGTGGCCGAATTTTACACCAACTCGAGAAGATTATGCTATATAAATTTATCACTTGGCTTGCAGGTACATATCTCAATCAGCAAGGGAAAACCAGAGCCCCCTTTGCCTCTCGTAGGCTACTTTTTATTGAGGATGCGCGTTATAATTGGCTTTTACTTTATGGGATGAACTAAGGTGAGGCATAGCCCACGAAAGCGTTTTGGCCAGAATTTTCTACAAAACCGACATATTATTGATGACATTGTCCGTGCAATTAATCCGCAAGAAAAAGATAATATGCTGGAAATTGGCCCGGGTTTGGGGGCTTTAACTCTACCATTGTTGCATCGCTTAAATCATCTATCAGCAGTTGAAATCGATACCGATTTACAACACTATCTATCAGAACAGCCTATGGCGCAAAATAAATTACATTTGATTGCTGCGGATGCATTAACTCTTGATTACAGCCAATTTGGCTCCCAATTACGTGTGGTAGGGAATTTACCTTATAATATTTCCACACCTTTACTCATTCATTTATTGCATTTTACGCCATATATAGAAGACATGCATTTTATGTTGCAAAAGGAAGTAGTAGATCGTATGGCAGCACAACCAGGAAGTAAAGCCTACGGTCGGTTAACGGTGATGCTGCAATATCATTGTGCTGTGGAGCATTTGTTTTATGTTCCTCCAGAAGCTTTTGATCCACAGCCTAAAGTAGAGTCAGCGGTGGTTCGTCTTATTCCTCATCGCGTTTCCCCTTTTGAAAAAGTTTCTGTAGCGCAGTTGGAGCGTTTGGTAGCTAGTGCATTTGCCATGCGTCGTAAAACACTTAATAACAATTTAAAAGGAATAGTAACGGTTGAGCAATTGAGCACTTTCGGTATTGATGGAAGTAAAAGACCTGAACAAATTTCTATTGCGGAATATGTTCAACTAGCGAAATTTATTTCCATTTAGTGTAAAATTAATCATTATGGACATAATTTATCAATTTTGGAGTTATTAATTATTATGGAGATGGCCTTGTTTCATCGTCAACGTCAGCGTAAAGGTTCCTTGTCTGCACACGGTAAATCTTTAAAAGATTTAACACGTATTGTTAATGCGCATCATTTTTTGTCGGAAGACAAGAGGCAGATATTACTGAAAAAGATGAGAATGTTATCTGGCTTGGAAACTGCACGATATGATAGCTTATGCAGCATTCTTATCAATAACCTAGTTCACTATTGCCAAAATTTACCTGAGACAGCAAACAGTTATTATTCCCAGCAAGGTGGATTGGTAGATCATGCACTAAACCGTACAGAAGCCGCGCTGAGCCTTTTTCAGGAATTTATGGTACAGGATCAGCCTGATTTATTATCTGAAGAACAAAAGCTTTGGCAATATGCACTTTTTTCAGCAGCAGTGCTTCAAGGTATTGGTAAATTGTTTGTTGATTACCGCGTCAGTTTTTATGATGCAAACGGTCAATTTTTAAAAGAATGGAATCCTTTACTTGAAAATATGACAAGCACTGGAATTTATTATTTTTACGAGTTTGAAAAAGAACCCGAAATTGAATTTCGACGTCGTCTCAATTTATTGATGGCAAAAACACTAATGCCGACAAGTGGATTTGCTTGGATAGCCTCTAATCCAGAAGTTCTTTCAGTATGGCTTGCGTTATTGAATGAAGATGAGCGCTCTGCGGGTACTTTGGGAGCCATATTAATTCGTGCTGAAGCCATTGCAATTCAACGTTATTTGCTTGAGTTTATGGTAAGAGGTGCTCCTGCTCATAGTGGAGGGCGTTATCGTGCAGGGACTTTTTCTGGTGGTCAGCCAGAAACCTTATTAGAGAAGGAACAGGCCGTAGGGATGGAGTTTATCCAATGGATGATTAAAGCGTTAGATGGCGGCAAGATTATGATTAATAAAGCCCCCTTATTTATGGTCCCTGGGGGTATGTTGATGTGTGCTGAAATGTTTCAATTATTTGTACGTGAACATCCTGAATATAAGAATTGGCAAGCAGCGCAAAATGGATTTTTATCTTTGGGTTTACACAATCGCGCTGCTGATGGCGGTGTGTTAAGTCGATTTGAAACGGGTAAACAAATGGAGACTGGGATTGTATTTTCCAAGTATACTCTTGCTTTACCTGAGTCGGTAAAAGTAGTTCACCCAAGTACTGGAAAAGTAGAATCGATGTCTGCTACGGAATTGATTCATAAAGCACAATTTAACAGCCAGGCTACCCTGCAGCAAAACATGAGCTTGGCAGGTTCGTTGCAAAAATTGGATGCAGCCGGGAAATGGCACGCAGTTGAAAACGAAGGGAGTGCGCTAAGACCAGGAGCAAAAAAAGGTGCCTGATTATGCAATTGGTGATGTGCAAGGTTGTTATGAGCCTTTGCAACGACTGTTGGAGCTAATCGATTTTGATGACAAAAGAGATTGTTTGTGGTTTGTTGGCGATTTGGTGAATCGAGGCCCTGAGTCTTTAGCTGTTTTGCGTTTTGTTAGTGCCTTACCCATTCCACCAAGAGTGACTTTAGGTAATCATGATTTACATCTGCTAGGCTCATTATTTGGTGGCAGACCGTGGAAAGGGCATGATGACACTTTGCACGAAGTGATAGACGCTGTTGATGGTGAAGCTTTAGGTCATTGGTTAAGGAAGCAATCCATTTTGTATCACTCACCAGAACTTAAAGTGGCGATGTGCCACGCTGGAATTTGTCCATTATGGGATTTTTCACAGGCAATACAACACGCTAAAGAGCTTGAAGAGGTGCTTTCAGGTGACAGTTATTGTGATTTTTTATCGCATTTATATGGTAATCAACCCGATATATGGTCTGATGATTTAAGAGGAGTGGACCGACTGCGGGTAATTACCAATTATTATACGCGCATGCGTTTTTGTGATGCACAAGGACGGCTCGAGTTGGGCTATAAAGAAACTATTGCTCAAGCGCCAGCAAATCTTTATCCTTGGTATGAAGTACCGCATCGTAAAGAAATTGATGTGGATATTGTTTTTGGGCATTGGGCCGCTTTAATGGGGAAATGTCCCAATCCCAAAATTCATGCAATAGATACAGGATGTCTTTGGGGTGGGCAATTAACTGCATTACGTTTGCAGGATATGCAACGATTTGCAGTCTGGAACAAAAAATGATGTTAGTGAAATACTTTAACTCCGTATGCTCATCCTACATGTCGCGGCTTGTCCGCGGGATCCGGGAATCTTGTAACAGCATTGGCTCCCGCGGACAAGCCACGGGACGTAGGCAAAGAAGAGCCGTTACGTTTTTCTTACTCTGTTGCGTGTTAGGATTTAATGCTTGGTCGCTTTCCACCACTGAAGATTTACAGGTAAAACAAGCAGAAGAACGATTACAAAAAGCGATAGAGAATCCTGAGTTTATGTTGCATAACTGGATAGAGTTGCCAACTTCTCCTGCAGCCCGCAATAAAATTGTACATCGCTTAAGTATAAGAGAGGCAATTTTATTAGCTTTACGCTATAACCCTAATATTCAAAATGCTGAACTGGATCGAATCGTACAACGTTATCAATTGCGTTTGGCCAACAATCAGTTTGAACTCCAATACGCGTTAGGGGCTTCTGGGGTAATCCAAAAAAGTAAGTTTAATGGAGTGGGTACCAATGCAACACGTACATTCTTAGCCAGCCCCGAGTTTAATTTGAAAACAAAACTTGGAACAACAGCTAATTTATCGATAAATAATAATGTCAATGATAATAATAACTACAATCCTGTATTGAATTTTTCCTTAACTCAGCCTTTATTACGTGGCTTTGGAAAAGCAGTAAATGAAGCAGCGCTTTTAGATGCCAAGGACAATGAATGGTTAAACAAATTAAATTTACAGCAATCGGTCGCGGATCAGGTCACCCAAGTCATTATGGCTTATCGAATGCTTATTTTAAGCGGGAATAATTTACAGAATCAGCGCTTGCAGCTAAAAGAAGCAAAAAAATCGTATGGAATTAATGAAAAGAAGATAAAGGCAGGTCAATTAGAACCAACTGGCAACATCCAGCAATCCTATCAAATTGAATCGTTAAGTTTAATGGTAGAGCAGGCGGAGAATGATTTTCAAACTGCATCGCAGGATCTCTTGCAGATCATTGGCCTTGATCCAGAAATGCATATATCAGTCCCTAGCGATGTTGCTTTAGATAAACTTGCAGCTCCTGATTTGCAGCAGTCCATTGAGCAGGCATTGAATCATAACACCGTTTATTTGGCACAAAAAATGACATTACGTGCTGATGAGCGTGCATATAAAGTGGCTAAAAATCAACAGCTATGGCAATTGGATGTGTCAGGCAATGTGCAAAGTGGTGTTTTAAATGATGTGACAGGCGTTAATGGAGGAGTGAGGGGCATTTACAATGGAAATAATATAACCGAGGCAGCTCGTTTGACATTAACTGTGCCGTTGAATGATATCAGTCGCCGCAGTCAATTAATTAATGCTAAAGTGCGCTTGGAAAAAGACCGGCTAAATTTACTTGCAACAAAACGTGCATTAATAACAAATATAACCAATACCATAAACAATATAAGAAGTTTGGCAAAACGTTATCAATTAGCATTAAAACAAGTAAAACTGGCAGAGCAATCTTATGCCTTGGAAAAGAAAAAGCAACAAGCAGGTATATCCAGTGCATTGGATGTAAACAACACGCAGAACCAGCTGATTCAGGCGCAGACCGGATTAATTAATGCAAAAATTGCATATCTTAATCAGATATCAAACTTACAAAGGACTTTGGGAACAACGCTGGAGCAGTGGCAAATTAAATTAAGGTATGGTGGATGAATAGGTATTTAAACACATCAAAAGTCGTCATTTTATTATTAATTGGGTTTCTTTTATCCTCATGTGGTCATCATGAAAAGAAAAAAACGGTTGCGTTACACCAATATAGAGTTGAAGAACAGGCAATCCATAAAACCTTGCATTTTACAGGAACGGTTCAGCCTTTACATGAAAATACTATAGCCAGTCCAATGGAAGCAGTGGTTGAAACAATGAATTTTCATTATGGGCAAATGGTCAAAAAAGGTGATGTAATTTTAACGCTAAACTCAACTGAGTTACAAAGGCAGTTTAATGACACTTTAACAGAGTACTTAAAGGCCAAAGACAGCTACACTATAGCAAAAGCCAAATTTGTTGGGACACAAGATTTATGGGACTCAGGTTTATTATCCAAAAATAATTACATGAGTGAAAAATCAAATGTGGATACAGCTCGGGTTACTTTAATGCAGTCTACACGTAAGCTGACTGAAATGTTAGAAAAACTTGATGAAAATAGTCCAAAAAATTTATCTGCATTAAGTTTGGCTGATTTTGATAAGATAAAAAAAATTTTGGCAGCCAAGCATAATGTGATTCATTTAAAATCACCTAGGGATGGAGTGCTCCTATACCCTCCTAAAGCGGGCGAGGATAAAAGTGTACGTGTTAGCGTGGGCTCTGCCGTGAAGTCGAGTCAAGTCATTGGATTGATTGGTGATTTATCCGGGATCAGCATCGAAATTGATGTCCCAGAAATCGATATAACTCAAATTCAAGCAGGCATGAATGCTGTAGTGAGTGGAGTCGCTTTTGGTAAATATCCATTAAAAGGGCAATTGGTTGCAGTGAATGCCCAAGCATCAAATAACAATGGACTCCCCTTTTTTACGGCCGTAGTTGAAGTTAAGAAATTGACCCCAGAGCAGCAAAAATGGATCAAAGTAGGAATGAGTGCATCCATTGAATTAAGTGTAGATAATGGCAAGCAACTCATCATACCTATTGCTGCGATAAAACGAGAAAAAGGACAAAGTATTGTTAATTTGCAAAACGATTCAGGCGCTATTGTAAGGCGAGTTATAACAACAGGTGCGGCGCAAGCAGATTCAGTTGTCGTTGAGACCGGTTTAAAAGCCGGTGATGTGGTGGTTTATGGGTGATCTCGTAATCAATTCAAATACTTTGTCTGAGGATTCAAGTATTCTTGAAAGACTTTTTCATCCTGCGATAAACCCGAGGCATAGAGGTGATGTTAAGAAGACTCAGCAATCATTAATGGTGCTGACGGATGTTGTAAAAACGTATCATCTCGAAGGAATTAGCAGTACCATCTTAAAAGAAGTATCGCTTACGGTATATGAAGGAGATTTGCTTGCTATTGTAGGCGCGTCTGGCTCAGGTAAATCTACTTTGATGAATATTATGGGGCTTCTGGATAAAGCAGATGCAGGAACCTACTTACTGAAGAATCGCAATGTTGCTGCTTTGACAGATGATGAGGCAGCAGAGCTGCGGAATCAAAATATCGGTTTTGTTTTCCAGCAATTCAATTTATTACCAAGGTTTAGTGCCATGCAAAATGTGGCATTGCCTTTAGTATATCGAGGCGTTGGAGCTGCCGAAACTAAAGAGAGGGTGCTTACTGCGCTTGAGCGAGTAGGAATGAACCAATATGCACACCACAGACCTACACAACTATCCGGCGGACAGCAACAACGGGTTGCTATTGCCCGTGCTTTGGTTACAGAGCCGCAAGTGATTTTGGCAGATGAGCCTACCGGAGCGCTTGATTCACGTACCGGTAATGAGGTAATGAATTTATTTTTAAGTTTACACGCCCAGGGGCGTAGTATTATCATGATTACTCATGATGAGCAGATCGCTGCGTTATGCCAGCGAAAAATTACTCTTGTGGATGGTGTCGTTATGGCGGAGACCGGGCTATGAATCTTGCCGGACATTTCCAGCAAGCCTTGGTTAATTTAACCGCTGCCAAATTGCGTTCCTTTTTGGCCGTTCTAGGAATTTTAGTAGGTACGGCGGCTGTTGTTGCGTTAATTAGTTGTGGTCAGTTAGCTACAGAAAAGGCATTAGCTCAATTCAAAGCTCTAGGTACGGATTTATTGGCAATTTCTGTCTACCCAAAAACGACAGATAAATCTTCTGGAAGTATGGAGTCAATTTCTGCAGATCAATGGGAACAGTTACCAGAGCGAATACCTTATATTGTCGATATGGCGCCTTATAGCACCGCATATCAACCTTTGAGTTTTCAGGGAAAATTAATGCAGGGTGCAGTTATAGGAGCTAATGAGCATTTACCAAAAATTGTTCATATTAAACTAGCAGCCGGACATTTTGTTTCTTTTGTTGAGTCTTATGAGCATTATTGTGTGATTGGTGCAGGTTTAGCGCGGCAAATCAAAGAAATTAGTTTTGATGATCCAATAGGAAAACAATTACGTATAGGACAATCTTTATATACGATTATTGGAGTGGCCGAACCCTGGAAAGAAAATGGTTTTTTCAATGAAGACATCAATCAGGCGGCAATTATTCCATTGGCTGGGATTAGTATGATCAGCAAGGATGCCAAAGTAAATAATGTGGTTTTGGAGTTGAAACCTGATAGTCCCATAGATGAAGTGATTGAAGAAATAAAACAAATTATTGGTTCAATAGCTCCCAAATTGAGTGTTTTTTCTCGTAGTGCAAAACAAATTATTGCCAGCATGGAAAACCAGGGACAAATTTTTACCTTACTGCTCGGTGTAATTGGCGGTATTTCGCTTTTAGTGGGTGGAATTGGCGTAATGAATGTCATGTTGGTTTCCGTGAGCGAGCGAAAAAAAGAAATTGGTATTCGTAAAGCTGTGGGGGCCAAAAATAGCGAAATTCAAGCTTTATTTTTAGTAGAATCGGTTATGCTTTCTTTGTTGGGAGGCATACTTGGGGTAATTTTAGGATTAATTTTTACACGTATTTTAGCATATTTTAGCGACTGGAATTTTTCAATCTATCTTCTTCCTCCCGTAGCAGGTTTTTTGGTATCAGCCGCCACTGGAGTTTTCTTTGGTTTTTATCCTGCACGACGTGCTGCAAAATTGGAGCCGGTGGTTTCCTTGCGTAGCGAGTAATGCGGCATCAGGGCTCTGGCGTCACTTACCGTGTATCTTCCAGTTCTTACCCTTAATTGTGTATAATTTTTGTCTGGGTGAGCTAGAAGGTAAAACTACAATTAGTATAGGAATAGTTAGCGTTTCTCTATTTTATTTATGCTAATGATGTGGATGAATTGATTTCTGCAGCAGATAAACATTATCTGAAGCGAAAAAAGCTGGGAAAAACCAAATACACTCTCTATTAATTAAAATGATTCAGAATATTTAAGAGAAATTTTTTTCATAATTTCTTCAATGGGCAAACCCATAACATTGTAGTAGGAGCCTTTTATTTCTTTTATGAATGTATCATATACATTCTGGATACCATATCCGCCAGCCTTATCAAAAGGATCTCCTGTATCAATATAATTTTGTATATGTTGCTCTGTAAGCGTGTGAAAGGTAATGCTGCTTGTTACACAATCAATCCACCACTGTTGTTCTGGTAAAAAAATTAAAGCATAGCCTGTATAAACCTCATGAGAATTGCCACTTAGCATGCTTAACATTCTATATGCATCTTGGTGGTCGCGGGGTTTTTCTAAAATATGCTCCTGGTAAGCCACTGTTGTATCGGCTGCTAGAATTATGTCCGCTGCACCCACTTCGACTTGTTCTAAAATAGTTTGAGCTTTTTCTCTGGCAAGCCGAGTGACATATATTTTAGCTTCCTCGTCTTTTTGTGGAATTTCTTCAATGTTGGCAGGCATAACAACAGCAGACAGATCGTGCTCTTGCAAAATGTGCAAACGTCTTGGAGAAGCGCTGGCTAGAATAATTTTTAATAGACGATTCGGTTTCATAAAAAATAGAGTTTGGAGTTTAAAGCATATTATAAATTCTATAATTATTCATTCAAAAGTTTAAGATGAGTCAGACTTA
The DNA here is from genome assembly GCF_001468035.1 of Legionella tucsonensis. Taxonomy (GTDB): domain Bacteria; phylum Pseudomonadota; class Gammaproteobacteria; order Legionellales; family Legionellaceae; genus Legionella; species Legionella tucsonensis. The sequence continues at coordinate 206,222 of NZ_LNZA01000001.1, read as the reverse complement.
AAAATTATTATTTTTGGGGTTTGCCTTGCTGCTTCTAGATTATAGATATCTGAAGTTTTGATTCTATTGCACTGAATTTATAAGTATTTTATGATGAAAAAATTCTTTTCATTTAAATGGATTTGAGAATGTTAAAAAAATCTTTGCAAGTGATAGCCTTAACTTCAGGCATTTGTTCTTTTGCTTTTGCTGATACAGCAGCTCCACCACAAACTAATTCTTCAAATACGTCTTCTTCTGTAGTACCTTCCAGTTATTCACCCGTAGTGATTCATGAGACTTTTGCAAGCATTTTGCAGCGTATGAGCAGCGAAAAACAAGCGATTAATGATCGGCAGCAAGAACTATTAAAACAGCGTTATGATTTGAGTAATAAACCTTCTAAAACAACAAAGATGTCTAATGGAAAATCGGTACAAGAAGGTGTTCGAGTGAAGTTGCCTGAGGGAGTAACATGGGAGCAGCTTGCCAAAATGAGTCCCGAGGAGATTAAGAATAAAGGTCTTTTTCCTCTGGGATTTTTACCATTACCCCATCCTAATCATCCTGAGGGCGGGATGCTATTTCCCAAGTTTTTTATTGATGAAATTAAAAAACAAGAAGACAGAGATTTGACACGATTTGATTTGGATTTTGATATTCCCGATCATTTTTTACCGCCCCATCCTGCACCGATTTATTTAGTTACCAGACCTGATCTTGGAGATGTTTCCCACGGTAAACTGGTAACCATTGAAAATTATTATGAATTGTTTAACGGTTTATTGAATCCTAAGCAATTGGAAGGTTTGCGTTTATTAGTCACTCCATTCCCACAACAGCAGTTTAACCAAACTGAAGATCGGCGTACTGTAAAGCCCAGTCGTGGAGTTACCTGTTTTGATTGTCACGCGAACGGCCATACGAACAAAGCAACACATTTGGTTGGTGATATTAGACCCCAGGAGTTTCGCCATCGTATCAATACTCCAACATTACGCGGTGTAAACATTCAAAGATTATTCGGGTCCCAACGTGCATTAAAAACGGTGGAGGATTTTACTGAATTTGAACAAAGAGCAGCCTATTTTGATGGTGATCCTGTGATTGCGACCAAAAAAGGCGTTAATATTTTGGAGCGTGGCAGCCAAGTTCACTTCATGTCTGAATTTCAGGAAATTCTTGATTTTCCTCCAGCACCTAAATTGACTTGGGAAGGTAAATTGGATCCTGCTAAAGCCAGCCCAGCAGAATTACGTGGACAGGAGTTGTTTTTTGGCAAGGCAAAATGCTCTAGTTGTCATGCTCCTCCTTACTACACTGACAACACCATGCATAATTTACAAACAGAACGATTCTATCAACCACAAATGATTAATGGCATGAAAGCAGTTGGTGATGGTTCTATAAAAACATTTCCTTTGAGAGGAATTAAAGATTCTCCGCCTTACTTACATGATGGCCGTTTGTTAACTTTGGCAGATACTGTAGAGTTTTTTAACTTGGTATTGCAATTACAGTTAACTCAAGAAGAAAAAGCGGATTTAACAACATTTATGGAAGCCCTTTAATACTCAAGGTATAATCCTTTTGTGTTGGTATTCTGGGTTGTTGCCTATAGCCGTCTTAATAAAAAGCGGATGTTATCATTTCTGCGAAGGCAGAAATCCATCTATGATTGCGCATATTACCAATATAAAATAGGGCCCCGCCTGAGCGGGGATGACAAATTTACTTGCGAAATTGGGTAAAATGAAACACTAAATACTCTTAGCTTGACGGCGAGGGTATAGTCAGGCTATCTGTTTCATGATAAATGGTCTATCTTTAAATATTGAGATGGCAAGTAGGTAAATAAAAATCAGGGGGAAAGGCTATGAAAAAATGGGGACTTGCGATAATCGCATATGTTCTGGTACATCATGTTGCCTTCGCACAACAGAATTGGAATGCTTGGGTTGCTGGAATTAGAGCAGAGGCATTACAACAAGGAATATCACCAGAAGTTTTTGATGAGGCATTTGCAGGAATCCATGAACCAAGTCATCAAATTAAAGGATTTTTACGTTCTCAACCAGAACATCGACTCACGTTCATTAAATACCGCAATACACGTGTTGATAATTATCGGATTGCTATAGGACGCAAGGAATTCAAAAAGAACCAGGCAGTATTAGAGGCTGTAGCCAAGCAATACGGTGTAAATCCGTGCTTCATCGTTTCATTTTGGGGAATGGAAACCAGTTATGGTACTTACATGGGCAATTTTCCCGTAGTAAAAGCTTTAGCTACCTTAGCATACGACTCCAATCGTAAGGAGTTTTTCCGTAAAGAGTTATTCATTGCCTTACATATCCTGAATGGGGGACATGTGAGTCTCGCTGATTTCAAAGGTGAGTGGGCGGGCGCCTCAGGCCAACCGCAATTTTTACCTTCAAGCTGGGTGAAATATGCTGTTGATTATGATGGTGATGGACGAAAGGATATTTGGAGAAGTAAACCGGATGTCTTTGCTTCAATTGCAAATTATATGAAGCAAAATGGATGGCAAACAGGTGAACCCTGGGCAATCCAAGTCAAATTACCTCATAAATTTGATATGGCTATGGAAGGAAAAAAAATTGTAAAACCTGTGAGTGAATGGAATGCAATGGGTGTGCGTACTGAAGAGGGGGAGCTATTACCGTTCCAAAATCTGCAAGCGAGTATTGTTCGGCCATTAGGCGGCCCAACTTTCTTAACCTTCCCAAATTATAAGATGATTTTACATTATAATAATTCCATTTATTATGCAGGAGCTATAGGTTATTTAGCAGATAAAATCTGCCAAGGACAACATAGATAGACATTATGGATGATTATCTTGATAAAACTTCCAGTTTAACCCCCTTAGCAAAAAGGATAATCTGTGATAAAGCCACAGAGTATCCTCATACAGGGGCATACAATTCTGTCATAACACAAGGGACTTATTTATGCAGACGTTGTGGTTTGGCCTTATTTCGCGGGTCAAGCCAATTCAGTTCTGGGTGCGGCTGGCCAAGTTTTGACGATAACATTGTTCATGCAGTGAAACAGCTCCCCGATCGGGATGGCCAACGTACGGAAATCCTCTGTTCGCGCTGTGATGCTCATTTAGGTCATGTCTTTACGGGAGAGTATTTTACCCAAAAAAATTTACGTCATTGTGTCAACTCCGCCTCTATTGATTTTGTTGCAGACACCCAGGTATTGGATGCTGGCGAAGCAATAATGGCTGGCGGATGTTTTTGGGGGGTCGATCATTTTTTAAAGCAAATCTCCGGAGTTCTTCATGTTGAAGTGGGTTATACCGGTGGTGTTACTTCAGAACCCAGTTATGATCAGGTATGTCAGGGCAATACAGGCCATTATGAAGCAGTACGCGTTATTTATGATAAAGCTAAGACTGATTATCATCAAGTACTAAAGCGTTTTTTTGAAATCCATGATCCCACACAAAAATCGGGACAAGGTCCAGATATAGGTCAGCAATATCAGAGTGCGGTATTTTATTATAATCAGGAGCAATTGGAAGAAGCAAAAACATTAATCCAAATGCTACAAAAAAGAGGTTACGAAATTGCGACTCGCCTTTTGCCAGTACAAACATTTTGGCCTGCAGAAGAATACCATCAGGATTATTATGCCAAACATCATAAAGCCCCCTATTGTCATCAACCAGTAAATCGGTTTGGTTAACTTCACATAACCCTCTCCTTTAGAGCTGTCTCTCGATCACATCTCTGCCGACGCCCCACGGACAGGCTGTAGGACGTCGGAATAGAGCTGGACTGACTTTTCAGCGATGTGTAGAAGATTTAGCCCTTAGAAAGGGCGTGCTTCCGCATGAACTATGATTCGTAAATCTATTATAAGTAGCTTAATACACATTTAAATACATATGCTCAAATCCTGAAAAAGATAAACTATGATGTTTTCTTTGCGCAGGGTTGCTTGCATCCAGATGTAAAGAAGGGAATTGTGTCAACAGAGCTTTAAAAATGTGGTGCATTTCAAGACGCGCCAATTTTGCACCAAGACAAAAATGACTCCCATAACCGTAACTGAAATGCTGCGTTTGCTTTTTCTCGGGTGTTATGGTGTCTGGATAATTAAAATAATGCGGATCACGATTAATTGCATGTGTTGATATGAAAATTACTTTCCCTTTTTCAATCAGTTGCTCACCAAGCATGGTTTCATTTTTAGTTACTCGAAAAATAAAAGTTACTGCAGGATCAAGACGGTTGCATTCCTCAATATAAGCATCAAGAGCATCGAGATTATTTCTTATCTGTTTCCAGAGTCCTCGTTCATTGAGCAAAATAAATAAATTATTACATAGTTGATCGGTTGTTGTTACCTGACCTGCAACCAACATCATAATGGCCTGGGAAATGATTTCATCATCAGTTAATCCAAAATAAGCTTGATGCTCCAACAAGATACTTAAAAAATCTTTTCCAGGCTTTAGTCGGCGGTGACTCATGAGATCAGAAAAGTAATTATATAATTGTTGGGCGCTATGATTTACCTTGATGCCATCTTCATCTTTATAACTGGTTGAGCCGCCAAAAAACTGAGTCATGTTATTAGACCAATGATAAAAATCACTGCGCTCGCTATCCGGAATTGCAAATAATTCGGCAAGTGTTACTGAGGGAATGTTTTGCGCGAGTTGGCTTACAAAATCAAAAGGTTGGTTTTCAGTAAATTCAGTCAGGCAATTTGCAATAGTTCGCTGAATCAATGGTTTTAACTGCTCGAGGCAGTGAGTACTCAATCCATGATAACAAATTCGTCTACGATCCGTATGCTCTGGAGCATCACTCATCACCATCATTTGGCTGACTACTTTAAAAAAATCAGTAATTAATGACACATTCATTTCGGGCATACGGGAGATAAAAAAAGGTGAGCGATCGCAACTGAAATCCTCGCTTGTGAGCACTTGTTTGGCTAATTGATAGGAGGTAATAACAAAAAATTTCCCAGGATCCCACCAGAATAGCTCCCCCATTTCCCGTAAGTGATGACTGAATTGTTCTGGAGTTGTTGTTTGTTTGAGCTGCATTAACGTATAGGCTTTCATAGTATTTGGATCCTTCTTAAATGTCTTGGACTATGGCGATGAAATGAATTACGACCATGTAAGAGAGAAAAATTATCCGCAATCAATAAATCACCTTTTTGCCATTCGTGCTGGTAGATGTGTTGAGGCATCCGCATGCTTTGGCTTAAAGAGGATAAAATAGCATTTGATTCATCCTCACTTTTACCAATTATTTTGACATGTACAGGATTTAAATAGTCTTCCCCTACAGGTTCAGCAAAGCGTAAAATAACCTGTTTTGTATGCGGATGAATATTGATTAAGTTACGCGTAATGGAACCCCCATAATGAGCCAACTTCTCAGTATGAAATGAGAGAGAATAGTGTTGCCATTCATTTTTTTGCGATTCGTTTGCGGTATGCCAAACCGTTTCAGTGTTTACAAATACGGTTTCGCCCCCGCTCCCAATTTTAGGTGCTTGCAAGCAATTAAAGAGTAAAAAACGAGGTTCTCGATGGAAAGCTCCGTCCCAGTGTAAAGGAACATCTCCTTCAGTAAATAAGTAGTTTTTAGGCTGCTTATCTACTTTCATTTCCATTACCGGCCCAAACTCCCAGGAAAGCAATTGTGCTTGGCTTTGGCAATAATTGAGTAACGCATCACGCTCAAGAGGTTTGAAGCCGCGCAAAAGGACAATTTTATAATGAGTTACCTGAGCTAAAAGCTTTTTTAACGGTAAAGCAGTCAAATTTGTGTTTGTATCCGCTTGGATGAGATACGGATTAAATAATTTTAAGTTATTCATTAGCATGCCTCCAACACATAATGATCATTATTTAATCGAGCCCCAAGTCGCTCTGCTTCTTCTCTTTTTACTAATTGCCATCCTTGCGCGTTTTTAAGTAAAACACTATGCCAGGGGGTGCTCCAACGATTTGCTACAGGAAGAAAGTGAATTCCTATTTTTTCTGAGCCACAAGGCTGCGGGTGAATCGACAAACGTACGGATTGTGGAAAATAATGTACAAGTAATTTTGACCATGCATTCGATCGACGGATTACCTCATAAGCGATGTGTTTGGCTTCCTGACGTATTTTGTTTTTCGTTTGTTCCGGCTTCAATGCAAGTTGATCTTCAACAATAAAACGATGAATGCCATTAAATTGATACCGCGCACTCTGTTCGCTAACTATGTTTTTTTTTAATTCGTTTAAAGATTGCCCAAATTCGATCATTAATGATTCGCGCATGATCTGATAGTTATGATAGGGGTACACATCATCAAGTGAAAAAGTCGATAAATGGTTTAGTTGATAATCCCTAATGATTTGTTGAATTCCTTTTTGGTACACATCTACATGCAGATCATTTACCAAAACCAAATCATTAAATACGCGACCATCAGAGCAAATAATTAATTTTACACCTACAGGATAAGCTTCCTGCATGGCTTGGCAGAGTTGATTTAGATTGCTTAAGCCAATGATTTCACCTCGATCAGGTTTCTCTGACAGCGTTTTCTTCCTGTTGGCCGATTTTGCTGGGAAGGCAGGAAGAATTAAAGTAAGTATTCTTTGCTCAGTGACTGCTTGTTGAATTTTTTGCTGCGGGTGACGAGTGCATTCAGGACATAAAATTCCAGAGCACTGTTTTTCAGTTAACTCACTAACCCGTCTTTGATTGAGTAATAAATCTAATAATGCAGTTGTTGTCTCTTGAATGGACCTCATTGACATATTTTGCCTCCAATTTGCTTTCCTTGTAGCCTGGGTGCAGCAAAGCGGAACCCGGGTATGGGCGTTATGTTCGCAACCCAGGTTCCGCTTTGCTGCCCCCAGGTTTTCGTAAGCTATTTTCCATTGGAATAAACAGATTAGGCAGAATCTTTATAAATTGATAATATTAAGTTTTAATAAACTTAATAATATAAAATTATGGATATTGATTTTGATGCTCTGCGAGTTTTTGTTGTTGTAGTTGAATGCGGTGGGTTCAACGCCGCAACACGTAGCTTATTCAAAACTCAGCCTGCAATCACTTCATCAATAAAAAAGCTGGAAGAGCAGCTCAATTTGATATTGTTTGATCGCAGCCACTATCGACCTGTTTTAACGGCAGAAGGAGAAAAACTATTTCGACGTGCTCAGTCTTTAATTGGGCATTGGAAGAACATTAGCCAATTTGCAGAGCTACTTCAGTCAGAGGCGGAAAGCGATATTACGATTGCTATCGATGTTTTTTTTCCTTTATCAAGCTTGAAAAAACTTTTACGGTATTGGATTTACAGTTTTCCTAATACACAATTTCATTTTCTAACTGAATCGCTTGGCGGCGCGTGCGAGCGATTATTAAGAAATCAAGCAGACTTGATTATTAGCGAAAATTTGATCACCAAGAAAGCAGTTGAAGTGATACCGCTGCGCTCTGAGTTCCTAATCGCAGTAGCATCTCCTGAGTTTATCCAACATTACAGCAAACAATTAGGCGATCTGGACACTCTTTCTGAATGCATGCAAGTTATTCTGCGCGATTCATCGCAGTCTGATTTTTCATTTGGAGTTATTGAGCATGCGCGCCGTTGGACAGTAAGCGATGTTATGGCCAAGAAGGATATTATCATGGCAGGCCTTGGATGGGGGCGGTTGCCTTTACATATGATTACCCAAGAATTAGCAGATGGTCGACTGCAGTGCTTGCAAGGAAATCATTTTGATAGACGATTAATTACTATGGGTGCAATACGATTGCAAAAATCAGCCCGGGGTCCGGTTGCAGAAAAGTTATGGCAGGATTTGAACAATAAAAATATTGTAAAATTTGAACAGTAAGATATGTTTTCTATCTTTTAGAATACTACAATCAATAATAGTAGGTAGAGGTTCAGTCTCCAAAAATCGATTTAAGGCGCTTGTTCTTCTTTCTTATATTGCTCATCCGCTTCTTTTGCCTTACGCTGATTTTCTTGCAACTGCAGAGTATTAAGCTGTTGTTGCCAGATTAAAGTTGCATGGGCTTTGAGTTGGTTCAGTTTTCTTATTAATAACCCTAAATGTGTTGCCAGCATGGGGAGTTTTTTAGGTCCAAACACAGTGAGGGCAACAATAAAAATGACAAGAAGTTCACCCGTACTCATGAGGATTTATTATCTTCTTTTGGCGGTTCATTTGTTTGCTCTTCATTCAAGGCCTTGCGGAAATTTCTAATCGTTTCGCCAAGATCCGTGCCTATAGTTCTAAACTTGGAAGTACCAAAAAGAGCAATAATAATAACTAGAATTAATAATAATGAAAGAGGGCTGATGCCGCTTAGTCCCATGTTAGTTCCTCGTACTACGGTTAAAAAGTACAAACAGACCCGTCAAAATAGCTCCGGTAAGAGCAAGTGGAGCGAGCTGTTTATTGTGGATAAAATGCAAATAGTCAAGCAAGCCTACTAAAAGAAATGAAAGTCCCGCACCGATTGCAACGCTATTCCAGTGTACTGCTGGTTTTTCATTTTCTGGCTGCTCATTAGTACGCTCTTTATTTATTATTAATTCTTCTTTTTTAAGCTCTAGAAAATCAAAAAGCAGTTTGGGCATATGCGGTAATTGTTCCGCCAAAAAAGGTAGATTCTTTTTTAATTGAGTAAAGAATGCTTTGGGGCCGATTTGATCTTTCACCCACTTTTCAAGAAAAGGTTTGGCAGTGGCCCATAAGTCCAAATCGGGGTAGAGTTGGCGCCCTAAGCCCTCTACCGCGAGCAGCGTTTTTTGCAATAAAACCAATTGCGGTTGTACTTCCATATGAAAGCGTCGAGCAACCTGAAAAAGGCGCAATACCACTTGGGCAAATGAAATATCTTTTAACGGCCGTTCAAAAATGGGCTCACATACCGTACGAATGCCGCTTTCAAATTCATCAACACGGGTATCACGGGCAACCCAACCTGACTCAACATGCAACTCGGCTACACGTCGGTAATCACGATTAAAAAAAGCCAAGAGATTTTCAGCTAAATATCGTTTGTCATTATCGTTTAATGTGCCCATGATCCCAAAGTCTATGCAGATATATTGTGGTTCTTTAGGATTTTTATAAGAAACAAAAATATTCCCTGGATGCATGTCTGCATGAAAAAAACAATCACGAAATACTTGTGTAAAGAAAATTTCTACGCCGCGCTCAGCCAGTTTTTTTATATCAACCCCATGAGCCTGCAACCCCGATACATCAGATACAGGTATGCCATGGATACGTTCGAGTACCATGACGTTGGAATGTGAATAGTCCCAATATACTTCAGGAATATACAGTATGGGAGAATGCTCAAAGTTACGCCTTAATTGAGCAGCATTGGCTGCTTCTCTTAACAAATCGAGTTCATCAAGTAAGGTATGTTCAAATTCTCTTACAATTTCCTTGGGTTTTAAACGTCTTATCTCAGGCCAATATCGATCCGCCCATTTTGCAATAGTGTGCATAATACTCAAGTCTTGCTCAATGATGCGTCGCATATTAGGTCGAAGCACTTTGACAATCACTTCTTCACCTGTTTTCAAGGTAGCAGCATGTACTTGAGCCATAGAGGCAGATGCCAAGGGGATTGAATCAAATTCAGCAAAAACTTCGTAAGGAGACAAACCATAGACTTTTTCAATAATCGCCATTGCTTTTTCGCTGGAGAATGGCGGAACGTTATCCTGTAATTTGCTGAGTTCAATCGCTATATCTAGAGGTAAAATATCAGGACGAGTAGAAAGTGCCTGGCCGAATTTGATAAAAATAGGCCCTAGCTCTTCCAACGATTTACGCAGTGCTTCACCATGGGGAAGCTGTTCTTTGCGAAACCAGTTCCAGGGATTTAAATAAACAATAAAACGTATAGGCGCAAACAATCTTAATGACACGACTACATTATCTAACCCGTTTTTGGCCAGAATATAATTGATATGGATAAGACGAATGAGTTTTTTAATGGATTTCATGGCGGCTTATTAGTTGATTTAAATGAGCCTGTAAGCGCTCGACACTTAAGGATAACTCGTCGACTTCAACAAAAAAATCTTCCAGTTCATATTTTGTGGGAAAAAGCCGCAATTCTTCTTGCAAGTATTCAGACATATTTTGACGCATGGAATCATCCAATCTCTTTTTGAATGCCATTCCTTTACGTACAAATGAACCAATCTGATGAGCAACCACATCACCAGTAAAATGAGCCAGATGTCCTTCCCAATCGATATCCATTTCATCAAACAGTTTTTTTACTTGTTGCCCTAATTCTGTATCGCCAGTCATGCGGATTTTATCATTAAATAAAGAGCGAGCCTTTGATGCGGGTAATAAACTTAGCCGGATTAAACCTATGGGATTACTATGGATTATCGTGTCTGCTTCTCTATCGTAGTTATCCAGCAAGATGATTTCACCGTCTTTAAAAAGGATAAAAAAATTAACATTTAAAGGACTTATAATCATCTCAAGAGTTTTGTTATCAAGCGCTTTCAGCTTGGCTGGCATGTGTTCATCCAGTCTGGCGGCTTTGTTAATGGCTATCTGGAGAGCCTTTAGAGAATATTTTTTTAACATAATGCACTCAATATTTATAGGCAATGTGCAAGGCAACTATGCCACCGCTTAGATTATCATAATGACAATCTTCAAATCCCGAACGCTCAATCATTTTTTTTAGTTTGGTTTGATTCGGATGCATGCGTATCGATTCAGCAAGGTATTGATAACTGGCTTTATCTTGCGTAATAAGCTCTCCTATTTTAGGTAAAATATTAAACGAATACCAGTCATAAATAGGCTTTAAGCCGGGAAATGTAGGGGTTGAGAATTCAAGAATCATTAATTTTCCACCGGGCTTGCATACACGATACATCGAACGAAGCGCTTCTTCCTTATCTGTCACATTTCTTAAGCCAAATCCCATGGTAATACAATGAAAACTATTATCAGCAAAAGGGAGACATTGAGCGTTACCTTGTACGTAATCAATGTTTTGGTATAAGCCTTCATCCAATAAGCGATTACGTCCTACATTAAGCATGGCTGAATTAATATCCGTCAGAACAACACGGCCTAAATCGCCGACTTTTTTGCATAACAAACGGGTTAAATCCCCACTACCTCCTGCTAAATCTAAAACAAGGTGTCCAGGGCGTACTTGGCTAAGCTCTACGGTATAGCGTTTCCACAGATGGTGGATGCCTAAAGACATTAAATCATTCATCAAATCATAATTTTTTGCTACTGAGTGAAAAACTTCTGCTACTTTCTTTTCTTTTTCATCCCAGGCAACAGTAGAGTAACCAAAATGAGTTTTATTTTCTTGATCGGCCATTATAGGAACACGAATTTGTTATTTAATGCTCCATATTAACTGATTTTGGGCAAGATACCCAGTCCTATATTTTTTACTTATTGTATAAGTCATTTGAACGAGATCAGTTATATTTTGATCAAATAGTATCTTTGTTAATTTGATAATAATATTATGCAATCAAATTTTATTTTGTAGTTTTTAAATCAAAGTAAGGGGCGAAAATTCATGAAATCAATTCTTGAACTTATTTCCATGATTGGTGAAGACGGTGAATTGGCAATTAACGACGTGAAAGTAAGAATTAATCAGTTAATGGAATTAACGGAGGGTGGGTTTAACGTGGGCGAATCAACAAGTCGCTCTGATGAGGCATTAACTGATTTAAGGACTTCGCTGCCTTTGATAACCTCGGACTCTAAAACAATAGAGATAAAAAAACGCTTGGTCTTATTACAAAATGAATACAATCTTATTAAATTTGAAGAGAAAATTGATGAAGTGACAAACCAATCTACATTTATTATTACTGAAGTTGCTTATCCAGAGTTTCTCAATAAGACACACGGTGATTTCCAATTCCCTATAGAAGATTCGCATTCTCCTGAAGTCGATTCTGTTGTTATCCGAACAGGATTACATAATATTCGTTGTAGCTATATTAAAGTATATGTTGGTCAACAAGTAGTGCATCCGATTCAGGAATTGCAAATACTCAAAGATTTGTCTCCACATGGGGATAAAGATGTAATTACTTACAACAGAAGTAATACCGTTGATAATTTTTCCATCATGGATTTCATTGCATCTCAAGATCAAAAAGATTTTCATGAGGTTAAGAGTATGCTAAATCAATTTTGTGATTTGACGACGAATAATGAGTTTTCACTTTATTTTCAATCCAGTAGTCCTGAATTTCCAATTGATCTTAGAGTTTTTCTCGATAAAGAGGATAAAAATGGAAAAAATGCTCAATTAAAGCTATCAGGTTTTGTCCAATTTGGAGGCGGTTTAATTTATGAAGTAAAGTCCTCTAAAGATTCGAATCAAATAGCGATTATTATAAAAGCAATTAATAAAGCTCACTTAGAGAGATATTTTACCAATAAAGAAAAGTTGCGTTTGGAAGGAGATCAACTTGACAGAGCTCTTGCTTTAATTAAAGAGCATTTTCCAAATGATAAACACATTCAGGATTTGGCTATTGTTAGTGGGGAAGTTAGTTATACGAGACCTTTTCCGCATATCCGCACCCAAAAGTTTTGGTCTGTAGCAACGGTTGATCCAAAAACAATTGCAGCGCTGTCACTCCTTGAGAAGTTTGGTTGTATTGATTTTGATCTGAGGCCGGAAAATAGATTTACGGTGGAAAAACGCAATAATGCACATTACCTTAAAAGTTTCGCTCCTGTTAACTTCCAAAATGACAACTACCAATTTATCGTTGTACCTAAAAATCTAAGTCTTTTACAGGAAAAACTTGATAGTCTAGAGCCAAATACATCACTCAGGCTCAGTTGAAATAGTATTTTAAACTATTATTGGCTCTCCTCGATTATTAGTTGTTATATCACTTTGGAGAGCTCATTTGAAATAAAGGGAATTGTATAAATTACAACAATTAATATCTATAATAAAATATTTACTTATTGATAAACGATAAAAATTTGTTATAATTTAACAGAAATTTATTTATAGGTATTTATCATGAAAAAAATAAAAAACACCAGTCATATTCTTTTCCTGTTATTTCGTACTCTTTGTTGGCTTATTCCTTTAACCACAACGCTCTTAATCTTATTTAAGTTCGATTGGATGTGTTATATAGGAGCCTGGTCTTCTTTAATTTCTACAGAGCAAATTCGTGACCCATCCCATTTTTCTTGGATGCATCGCTTCATCGTGTTAGCGATTGACTGGATGCCGCTGGCCATTACTATTTTAATTTGTCATAAGCTCGCTAAGCTATTTCGTCATTTTGAAAAGGGTTATTTGTTTGAAGAAGAAAATATCAAATTAATTAAACAGGTAAGTATTTACATGATTTTGGGTGAGGTAGTGCAGCTATTTTATCAACCTTTAATGACTGCGGCACTTACCTTTAATAATCCTAAAGGTGAGCGTATTGCCAGTATTACCTTGAATTCTGCAAATTTATCTACTTTAATTACGGCTTTTATTATTTTAGTTGCTTCCTGGATTATTCAAGAGGCACATCAACTAAAATCAGAAACGCAATTAACAATTTAAGGAATATTCTCGTGTCTATTATTGTTAATTTGGATGTGATGATGGCAAAACGCAAATGCAGACTTAAGGAGTTGGCTGAGGCAATAGGGATTACCGAAGCGAATTTATCAATTTTAAAGAATGGTAAGGCTAAGGCAATACGCTTTACAACATTGGAAGCGATTTGTGCTTATCTCGATTGTCAGCCCGGAGATATTCTTGAGTATCAAGCGAAACAGCAGGATGATTTGACGGGACATAAAGACAACTCATCTTTTCTGATGGTGGAGGGTTAGTCATTACCCATCCCCTAAGTACCGTGCATGAGGCTTGGTACTTAGGAGTGAGGTTAAAAGTGAATAAAATAATTCAAAGACCGGCTAATGTTTGCAGATACTGATGTTCGTCAGGGGGCGTGTTATTTTTTTGTGAGAGCCACAAGCACTCAGCTAATTGCTCCATTAATAAATGCTCTACGGACAACGAGTCATTGTATTTTTTGATTAATTTTTTATAGATTTCGTGTATCCCTGCTGGGCGGTCAGTGGCGATTTGCTCTCTAATTGCAAGATGTAGCCCCATATGCAGGAATGGGTTTGCTTCCCCTGACTCGGGAAAATAAGATTGCTGCTGAAATTTCTGATTCTCAAGTATCTTATGGTATTCAGGATGAACCAATATTACTTGAACAATTTCATTTTCCAAGGGTGACAGCAGTTTTTGATGTTGATATTTTTCCCAGCTGGAAAAAAACATGTGTCGTGTATCTTGAATGGTGTCGCCGTAAAACATGTATTGCTCAATATTTATAAAATCTTGAGTATAACTGAAGTGGGTTAGAACAACAATGGAAAATATTTTTTGCCGAGTACTTCCGATTGACATGAATAAATGATTATGAGATATTCACGTTGCGAGGTTGGACTTGCTATGTGTCATTCCACTGGGTCAATTGGCGACACACTGATTGGCCCTTTCTATTAAATTGATTTCCCAATTATTTCTGAAATTAAACTTAAACAATCTGTACCGAGTTTAATGCTTATAAAAGCCATGAGCAGACCGCTAATTAGCTCAACTCCTTTCCATACATTTGCTTTTGTTAAAACATCGGAAAAATATCGTGCGGTAAATGTTAATGAACTAAACCAAAGAAAGCTTGATGTGAGTACACCCAGTAAAAAAATATATTCTTGATCTGGATATCCGCTGCTGCCGCCACCTATAATGACAAGAGAATCAATGATGGCATGAGGGTTAAGTATACTAAACCCCAAGGCTAAAAGAATGATTTGGATTCTGTTGCGTGGCTGATGTGTATTCTCTGCATCTTCTGATGGTTTGGAAAATGCGTTGGCTAATGTTTTCGCGGAATAAAAAAGTAAAAAAAGTGTACCTAACAGCATCATCCATATTTGTAGAACGGGACGAAGCTGAAGCAATTCGTGCAAACCTGCGATACTGGAGTAAATTAAAATAAAATCACAGATAAAACATATAACAGCAGAAAGAATTGCATGATTTTTTTGTGCGCCTTGTTTAATCAAAAAGACGTTTTGCGGCCCTAGTGCAATAATTAAAGAGAAGCCTAAAAATAAACCATTAAGGTAAACAAACATAATCACAATATAAAAAAAATCAAAGATAGCGATTATAACATTGCAACTTATGCATTGTGGAGTATAAAATGCGTCGATTATTCTGTCTCCGCAAGAGAAGCGTACAAAATAAGAACAAATAGGAGGGAGCGTGGGCTCTTTGTTACTAAGAAAGCTAATCGTCACAGCAACTTTGACGATGCTTGGTCTAACAGGCCAATTATTACATGCAGAAAATACTGCACCTGCCCAACAGAAATTACAAGTTCATGATGGATATTATCCTGTCTATCCACCTACTGCGCCAGCCACAGGTGAACAACAGACTTTAATTGAGCGCGGAGAATATTTGGCAAAGATGGGGGATTGTATTTCCTGTCATACGAATGTTAAAGCAGGTACGCCCGCTTATGCAGGTGGATTGCCTATCGCAACGCCTTTCGGAACATTTTACAGCCCGAATATTACTCCTGATAAAGAAACCGGGATCGGTAATTGGACTGAAAAAGATTTTATTCGTGCTCTCAAAGAAGGTCGCGATCCCAAAGGTAGAAATTATTTTCCAGTATTTCCGTATGTGTATTTTTCTAAAATAACTGAGGAAGATGCGCGTGCTCTTTATGCTTATTTTATGAGCTTGCCGCCTGTTAATTTACCTAACAAATCCTTGCCCTTCCCATTTAATGTTCCTGGTGCTCGCTTTACACTTTGGGGATGGAACTTATTATTTTTCTTTCCTGAAGGACATGAATTTCAATATGAAAAAGGCAGATCTCCTGAGTGGAATCGTGGAAAATATATCGTAGATGGTTTAGGCCATTGCAGCATGTGTCATACACCATTAAATCCATTCGGTGCACCCAAGAATAGATATTACCTTACCGGTGGATTTATTGATGGTTACTGGGCACGAAACATTACTAAGTATGGATTGGAAAGCGCAACTCATGAGGAAGTCACTGATGTCTTCAAATATAATAAGCTCATTAATAATGCAGGACCTGTCGCGGGTCCTATGGCTGAAGTAAATCATAACAGCTTGATGTACTTAACCGACGAAGATAGAATGGCTATCGCTATATACCTAAAAACAGTTGTGAGTGAAGAGCCTTTAGGGTTACCGCCTTCAAATGATCCTCCTTCCCTTGCTCGTGGAAAGCAAGTTTATTTCACTGCATGTGTAATTTGTCATCAAGATGGCGCAATGAGTGCTCCTTTATTGGGGAGTTCTGCAAGTTGGTATGAACGATTAAAAAGCAGCGGATTAACAGGATTATATCGTCATGCAATCGATGGATTTAACTTTATGCCAGTTAAAGGTGCCTGCGTGACATGCTCCGATAACGATATCATTTCAGCTGTTGATTACATACTCAATCAATCATTGACGCGCACACAATTATTGGACCTCAAGTCTGACGGTGCAAAAAAATATCCTGTAAGTGGTGAGGCCGTTTATAACGAGCATTGTGCGGTTTGTCATAATGATGGAAAAGATGGGGCACCCAAAATTGGTGATAAAGAAGCATGGCAATCTTTGATTGCAAAAAATATGGATGTGTTGATTGGAAACACCGTTCATGGAAAAGATCATCCGAAAAACGGTGGTTGTAAACAATGCACAACGAACGAAGTGATCGAGGCAATAAAATACATTGTCAATAAATCTAAAACTGAAGGAAACTACTCACTGTGGTAGCCTTATTGATTGAATAAAGCCCTCACCTTATTGTGAGGGAAGAGCAAAATTAAAAATATATAAAAATAAATTTGGATCCAGGCTTGCCTGGTTTCTTGACAAGATGAGGAATGGGGATGTTAAACAGGTTAAAGATCTGTAGATTATTAACGATGCTAGGTATCTGGACTGTGAGTCAGCCAATATTCGCTGCGGATTATTGGCAATTAAATATGCACAGAGGAGTGACTCCCATCAGTAAAGATGCATATTACCTACATATGGTTTGTATGGCAGTTTGCGCCATTATCGGGATCATTGTATTCGGCGTTATGATCTATTCCATGATTCATCATAGGAAATCCAAAGGATATAAGGCTGCATCATTTCATGATAATCCTCGATTGGAAGTCGTCTGGTCGATTATTCCTTTCTTGATACTCGTTGGACTTGCAATACCTGCTACCCGTGTTTTAATTCGTATGGATGATACAACGCAATCAGAACTGACTATCAAAGTAGTGGGTTATCAATGGCGATGGCAGTATGAGTATCTTGATCAGGGAATTAGTTTTTTTAGTACCTTATCCACGCCTTTTGCTCAAATTCAAAATGAACAGAGAAAAAATGATTGGTATTTATTGGAGGTAGATAAGCCATTGATTGTACCTGTTAATAAGAAAATTCGCTTTTTGGTGACTTCAAATGATGTGGTTCATTCCTGGTGGGTCCCTGAATTAGGTATTAAACGTGATGCGATACCCGGCTTTATGTATGAGGCATGGGCTAAAATAGATAAACCAGGAACCTATAGAGGCCAATGTGCGGAGCTTTGTGGGGTGAATCATGGATTTATGCCCATTGTTGTTGAGGCAGTAAATGATGAAGATTTTAATAAGTGGGTTGCTGCGCAAACAAGAGCCGAAGAGCGGTATACTCAAGAAGAAGCGGTTGCCGCAACACAGAAAACGATGACTCGGGATGAGTTACTTGCTTTTGGTAAGCAAAAATATGAACAATTTTGTTCCCCATGTCATCAGCCTGATGGCAGAGGGATACCACCTATGTACCCAGCACTAAGAGCCAGTTCTGTGGCAAACGGTCATCCTATTTCACGACATATAGATATAATACTCAATGGTATTGCAGGTTCAGCAATGCAGCCCTATAAAGATCAACTTACAGATGAAGAAATTGCTGCGATTGCGACATATGAGCGTAATGCGTGGGAAAATAACACTAATGATGTAGTTCAAGCCGCAGAGGTTGCTACACAACGTCAGAAAGCTAATCAACAACCAACCATGGTTAATAAAGTTCAAGCTGGAGGTTTGCAATGAGCAGTTATACATTAGCGCACGATGAAAAACACGACGATCATGGTCCTGAACAAGGTAAGGGCGTCTTAGGATTTATAAAACGCTGGTTGTTTACTACAAACCATAAAGACATAGGTACACTTTATTTGTGGCTTGCAATGTTTAGCTTCTTTTTAGCTGGCGGTATGGCCTTAATCATTAGGGCAGAATTATTTCAGCCAGGTCATCGCTTCGTTGATCCTAATTTCTTTAACCAAATGA
The DNA here is from genome assembly GCF_001468035.1 of Legionella tucsonensis. Taxonomy (GTDB): domain Bacteria; phylum Pseudomonadota; class Gammaproteobacteria; order Legionellales; family Legionellaceae; genus Legionella; species Legionella tucsonensis. The sequence goes on along the minus strand of NZ_LNZA01000001.1, from coordinate 187,773 downwards.
CCACTCTACATGGCTTAATTATGTTGTTTGGTGTGGTAATGCCAGCATTTACTGGAATGGCAAACTGGCAAATTCCCATGATGATAGGTGCTCCAGATATGGCGCTGCCACGTCTAAATAACTGGAGTTTTTGGATTTTACCTTTTGCATTTACATTATTAATTTCAACCACATTTCATGCCGGAGGCGGCCCTAACTTTGGCTGGACCATGTATGCACCACTCTCAACTACATATGCTCCTCCCAGTACCGATTTTATGATTTTCTCAATCCATATGATGGGTCTTTCATCCATTATGGGTTCAATTAATATCATTGCGACTATATTAAATTTACGTGCACCAGGCATGACTTTGATGAAAATGCCAATGTTCGTATGGACTTGGTTAATTACCGCCTTTTTATTGATTGCAATTATGCCTGTATTGGCGGGAGCAGTAACCATGATGTTGGCTGATCGCCATTTTGGCACCAGCTTCTTTAGTGCAGCAGGTGGTGGTGATCCTATCCTGTTCCAGCATGTATTCTGGTTTTTTGGACATCCTGAGGTATATGTGCTCGTATTACCAGCTTTCGGCGTTATTTCAGAAGTTATTCCTACTTTTAGCCGTAAGCCTTTGTTTGGTTATTACTTTATGGTTTATGCTACAGTCAGTATTGCTGTCTTGTCATTTATTGTCTGGGCACATCATATGTTTACAACAGGTATCCCCCTGGGTGCGGAATTATTTTTCATGTACACTACGATGCTTATTGCGGTTCCCACGGGCATTAAAGTATTTAACTGGGTAAGTACTATGTTTCGCGGCGCTATGACTTTTGAAACACCCATGTTATTTGCATTGGCTTTTGTATTTTTGTTTACTATAGGAGGATTTACAGGACTGATGTTGGCATTAGTTCCTGCAGATTTTCAGTACCAAGATAGTTATTTTGTCGTAGCTCATTTCCATTATGTTCTGGTTCCTGGAGTAATTTTTGCCCTATTTTCCGCTACGTATTACTGGCTTCCTAAGTGGACCGGACATATGTATAACGAGCTGTTAGGTAAATGGCATTTTTGGTTGTCTGTTATTTCGGTGAATGTAGCTTTTTTCCCGATGCACTTTTTAGGATTAGCGGGTATGCCAAGAAGGATCCCGGATTATGCATTGCAATTTGCTAATTTTAATATGATCTCTTCAATTGGCGCCTTTATTTTTGGATTTACACAGCTTCTATTTTTATATAATGTGATCGCTACCGTAAGGAAAAAAGGTACTAAAAAAGATATTGCTGCTGCAAGATCATGGGAAGGCGCATACGGTTTAGAATGGACATTACCTTCGCCGCCCCCATACCATACTTTTACTTCTCCGCCCAAGTTAGATTTATAGGTTGGCTGTATGAAAAAAGAAAAAGGGCATCATCGGCTACTCGTTATATTATCCGGCCTCGTGTTGGGGATGTTTGCTTTTGGATTTGCACTAGTGCCCATTTACAACAGTTTATGTAAATCATTGGGCATTAATGGTAAAACAAATCCTGAAGCAGTAGCATATGATGCAAGCAAAGTTAAACTAGACAAAAGTAGAGAAATAACTGTTGAATTCGTTGCTACAAATAATAGTGGTGTTCCCTGGGCATTCTATCCAAAAACACGAAAAATTAAGGTACACCCTGGCGAAATAGCCAAACTGGCGTTTTATGCAGAAAATAAGACTGAGCATCGAATGACGGTGCAGGCAATCCCCAGTGTCACCCCGGGTATTGCTGCTAAGTATTTGAAAAAGACAGAGTGTTTTTGTTTTGCACGGCAAACATTGGATGGACATGAAGCAATGAATATGCCTTTGTTATTTCATCTGGATGCTGATTTACCCGAAAAAGTACAGACAGTTACGTTGTCCTATACTTTATTTGATGTAACAGACAAGGGTTAATATAATGCTGCACATTTTGAATGAGCGCAAACTTGTGATTAATATACAAGATAACTCTTAAAATAAAATTGGCAGATCGAACAAGTTATGTGGATTACGCTCTTCCATTAAAGAGAGCTTTAAAAACAGTTTATTGGAACAGGAGATTAAAATATAATGGGAGGACATGGTACATATTATATCCCTAAACCAAGCCATTGGCCTTTGGTTGCATCAATTGGGTTAACTACTACTCTTGTGGGTGCGGCATCGTGGCTTCATAATGACTGGTATGGCCCCTATATATTCACCATTGGTTTGGCAATCATGGTTTTTATGTTATTTGGTTGGTTTGGCCAAGTAATTTATGAAAACTCGAAAGGAGTCTATGACGAGCAAGTTGATAGATCGTTTCGGTGGGGAATGTGCTGGTTTATTTTTTCCGAGGTCTGTTTTTTCGGCGCTTTTTTTGGTGCTTTGTTCTACAGTCGACTTTGGTCTGTACCTCTTTTGGGTGGTGAAGTGCATCCAATTACCCACTTTACTCTTTGGCCTGATTTCAGTTCAGCCTGGCCTGTACTCGTTAATCCGGATAATCAAGTTTTTGCTGGGGCCCATGAAGCAATGGGAGCTTGGGGTTTAGCAGCAGTGAACACACTTATTTTATTAACCTCCGGGGTAACTATTACTTGGGCTCATTGGGCTTTAAAATTACAAAAGCAAAAACAGTTAATTATTGGGATGATTTTAACCATTGCATTAGGATTGACGTTCTTAGCATTACAAACTTATGAATATCATGATGCATATACTGAGATGAATTTAACTTTATCTTCAGGTATCTATGGGACGACATTTTTTATGCTCACCGGATTTCACGGCTTACACGTAACCTTGGGTACAATTATGTTGATTGTGATCACGGTTCGCTGCAAGCTAGGCCATTTTACACCAGAACGACACTTTGCATTTGAAGGGGTTGCCTGGTATTGGCACTTTGTAGACGTAGTCTGGTTGTTCCTCTTTGTTTTTGTTTACTGGTTATAAATAAATCAATATCAAATATAGGCTGGTCTGATAAAAACCATAGACGCCAAGCGAAGAAGAAAGCGAATGTTGTCATTCCTGATAAAGCAGGAATTCCATCCATAATTGAGTACATTGCCAATATAAAAATGGATCCCCGCCTGCGCGGGGATGACGGAGTTAGTTGCGAATGGAGTAAGATTAAACCCCAATACACATAGCTTGATGGCTATGAGGTCTAGGAGCAAGGTTAAACTGATCTTGTCATTTCTGAGTAAGCAGAAATCTATTGATGATTGAGCATTGCTCTTCTGTATCTTAATATCTTATAAACGTGTATTAATCAATAAGCCAGGCTGGAATTGAATGTCTTGAATTGTTAATAGGTACGTAAAGAAAGATTGATCAAATTTAATTTCCTGGATGATTGCCTGACCGCGAAAATGTTTCGCTAAAAAGCATACCTCGATATCTTTTTCAATATACGCATTACATTTAAATTCTAGATTTTCTTCAGATAGACTAATCAGTTGGCCTGTATATTCATCTTCGCCAATTTTTATTATAATGTATACGGGTTGAACAGGCTGAATTAACATTGCAATCTCCAAGCAATATAACCAGCTTATATAATAAGTGTAGTCTAAATATTTATTTGGCGCCAAGTTCTATTTGGCTTATCTTGAACTCAAACCTGATTTTCCACTATCACTTAACAGTTACACTGATTTACGCTGTGCTGTACCCGAGCTAGAAATACTGTTAAAGCCAAAAAAACTAGTATGCACCAATGAGTTGATCAATAATATTTTGCAAACTGTGCTCGTTATCATAGTGAATGACCAAGGAGCCCTTACCTGATTTTCCGGGTTTAAGTTTAATTGGCGTTTGCAAATGGTGTGAGAGATTTTTCAGTTGATCCTGATAGTGAGAAAGATCTATATGTTGTTCTTCTTTTATTTTACCTGATTTAACTCGTTCAACGAGCTTTTCAGTTTCACGCACGGATAGGTTTTTTGCAACGATCAGTTGCGCTACTTGATTTTGCTGCTTTTCTTCTAGCATCAATAAAGCGCGTGCATGACCCATATCAATATCACCATGTTCCAAAAGTTTTTTAACCCCAGTTGATAGAGCCAGCAATCTTAAGTAATTACTTACCGCAGTTCTGGATTTACACAAGAGATCTGCAACTTGTTGATGTGTTAGGGAAAATTCATGGGTGAGTCTGTGCATTGCTCGTGCTTGATCCATCGCATTTAAATCTTCACGTTGCAAATTTTCAACTAATGCCATGGCCATAGCAGTTTCATCATCTACTTGCTTCAAAATAACCGGAACTTCTGTGAGTCCAGCTAATTGACTTGCACGCCAGCGACGTTCACCGGCAATAATTTCATAGCGGCCATTATTCAGTTCGCGAACTAAAAGGGGTTGCAGTAAGCCCTGTTTTTTGATTGACTGGGCAAGTTCCATGAGTGGAGCCTCTTCCATTTCACCACGGGGTTGATATTTTCCAGGTTGCAAACATTCAACCGCAAGTTTAAGCGTTTCAGTTTGTGGTTTCTCATTTAAAAGATTACCATTTGATTGACTTAATAAAGCGGATAAGTTACGGCCTAAACTACTACGTTTTATTGTCATAAATTACCCCAATTATCCTGCAACAGTCTGTTTATTAATCAACTCAGAGGCAAGTACCATATAGGCTGCTGCGCCCGGAGATGTTTTATCGTAATGTAAGGCTGGCAATCCATGACTTGGTGCTTCAGCAAGTCTGACATTACGTGGAACTACGGTTCTATAAACCTTAGTTGGAAAATGTTCTATGAGTTGCTTTGATACCTCAGAACACAATCGATTACGAGCATCGTACATCGTTCTCAGCAGTCCCTCAAGATGCAATCGAGGATTTACTGAAGCTTTAACCTGCTCAATAGTTGAAAGCAGAGCTGCTAATCCTTCCAGAGCATAGTATTCACATTGCATAGGAATAAGAACAGAATCAGCAGCAACAAAAGCATTAATTGTCAGCGTATTCAATGTGGGTGGACAATCAATCAGCACAAAGTCATAATTACTTTGAATAGGTTGTAATGCCTTATAGAGGAAGGTTTCACGATGATTGCGTTCCATCAAGCTTACTTCCGCAACGGTTAAATCATCATTACCGGGTATTAAATCATAGCCACTGGTTGTGGCAAGACATGCCTGATTTGCAAGACAATCATGAAGTAAAACATCATTAGTCGTATGTACCAATTGGCTTTTATCAACTCCGCTACCCATGGTGGCATTGCCTTGGGGATCCAAGTCGATGAGTAAAACCCGTTGTCGATTTGCTGCCAAAGAAGCAGCTAAATTAATCGCTGTAGTGGTCTTGCCTACCCCACCTTTTTGATTGGCAATGGCTATAACTTTTGCCATGATTTATTCCTTGGTTAAACCGGAATAAGCAGCGAACATCCAGTATCTGTTCACATTTCTGCAGTTTGCCAAACTGCCCTGATTTACCTGCGCTCCGATGCTCGAAAATCAGGCTCATTTTGGTTCAAGTTCGCGAAATGTTAACAGATCTCTAGGATGTTAACTCCTTTTTCCAGGTTGATTTTCAATAATGACGCAACAACGCTCGCCTTCAACACCTGCCACAGTATAACGCTCTATCTTGCAACTTTGTTTGATCTCATGCAATTCTGTATCAGGATAACGCCCCTTCATAGCCAACCAAATTCCAGTATCTGCAATAAGATGTTGCGTCCACTGAATCATTTGTTCAAGGCTGCTAAAAGCTCGACTTAATACTGTATCAAAACCTTGAGTTGGGTGGTAGTTTTCGACTCTAAATTGCACAATTTCAACATTTTTTAAGTTAAGCTGACGCTTCACTTCCGCCAGAAAACGAGTTTTTTTACCATTAGAATCCAATAAAACAAAGTATAAATCGGGTCTGGCCAGAGCAAGAGGAATTCCCGGTAAGCCTGCTCCTGTTCCGACATCGATGATATGATTTCCTTTAAGCCAAGGTAAAATTGCTAGACTATCCAATAAATGTTTACCAACCATAGATTCAAGATCACGAATTGATGTGAGATTATAAGCTAAATTCCACTTGTTAAGTAAAAATAAATAATCTGATAAAGAAGCACTAAGCGTTTCCAAATCAAGTTGTTGTAAGCCCTCTTTAAGCAGCGGTTGTATTTGCATTATTTGTTCTTTCATACCTCAATTCGCTGTTTTTTCAAATGTACTAAAAGTAGCGACAAGGCAGCAGGAGTGACTCCCGAAATACGACCGGCCTGGGCTAGAGTAGATGGCCTTATCTTGGTCAGTTTTTGAATCACTTCATTGGATAAACCAGTCACCTCACTATAATTCAATGATTCAGGTAATATAGTATTTTCATGTTTACGCATTTTTTCTATATCTTGTTGTTGTCTCTCGATATAGCCTGCATATTTATTTTGAATTTCTATTTGTTCACTGACTTCAGCTGATAGTTCAGGCAAGTTTAAATCATCGAGCATTAATAAATGCTGATAATTAATTTCAGGGCGTTTGAGAAACTCTGAGGCCCTATTATCATGTTGCATGGGATTATGCAGGATATCTTTAAAGATCTGATTATGGCCTACACGCACCCAAGTATTATGCAGTAAGGACTGAGTGGTTTTTATTGCTTGGTGTTTTGCAGAGAAGTGCTGCCAACGTTTTTCACCTACTATGCCTAATTCTTTGCCTTTAGCAGTTAAACGTAAATCGGCATTATCCTCACGCAGAAGTAAGCGATATTCGGCACGCGATGTGAACATTCTATAGGGTTCCTGAGTTCCGCAAGTGATCAAGTCATCAATCAAAACACCTATATATGCTTCATCTCGTCGCGGACACCAAAGCTCCTTTTCCTGTATCAACAGGGCAGCGTTCATGCCTGCAATAATTCCTTGTGCCGCAGCTTCTTCATAGCCTGTTGTTCCGTTGATTTGACCAGCAAAAAACAAGTTGGAGATGGGTTTGGTTTGCAAGAATGAAGTTAGCCCTCTAGGGTCAAAATAATCATATTCTATGGCATAACCAGGGCGAGTGATATGGGCATTTTCAAACCCTTTAATTGTCCGTACAAACTGTACTTGTACTCCAAAAGGAAGACTCGTAGAAATGCCATTGGGATAAATTTCTTCAGTAGTTAATCCCTCAGGTTCGACAAAGATTTGATGGGATAATTTATCTGCAAAACGAACAATTTTATCTTCTATAGAGGGACAATAACGAGGTCCCACCCCTTCAATAATCCCCGCATACATAGGAGACTGGTGCAGATTATTACGAATAATTTCGTGTGTTGCTTCGGTTGTATGGGTAATATGACAAGATACTTGTTGGGGATGATCATTGACATGTCCCAGATAAGAAAAAACGGGTATGGGTGTATCTCCTGGCTGTACGGTCATCTGACTGTAATCTAAAGAACGACGATCGATCCGTGGCGGTGTCCCAGTCTTTAAACGACCTACAGGTAAATCAAGATCACGCAAACTTTTTGCTAATGCAATTGAAGGTGGATCACCTGCACGACCGCCTGCATATTGGTTCATACCTACGTGAATTTTTCCACCCAAAAAGGTACCAACGGTCAGTACTACCGCACGAGCTCGTAAGATAAGGCCCATTTGGGTAACAACAGCGGTAACGTGTTCTCCTTCGATCAGTAAATCATCAACAGCTTGTTGAAACAGAGTCAGATTTTCTTGAGTTTGTAGTTGTTCTCTAATGGCTTGTCGATAGAGTACACGATCAGCTTGTGCGCGAGTAGCACGAACTGCTGGTCCTTTAGAAGCATTAAGGGTGCGAAATTGAATTCCTGCTTTATCTGCGGCTTTTGCCATAGCACCATCCAAGGCATCAATTTCTTTCACCAAATGCCCTTTCCCTATTCCTCCTATAGCAGGATTACACGACATCTGGCCAAGCAAATCCATGTTATGAGTAAGTAATAAAGTTTGTGCTCCCATTCGTGCTGCTGCTAAAGCGGCTTCTGTGCCCGCATGTCCACCACCCACGACAATGACATCATATAATTTTTCAAGATTCATGACTGATCAATATTTGTGAAACAAAAAGAGGAATTATACACTTTTTTATCCATTGTCCCAATATTAAAGAAATAGTGAGGTATTAATTTTGTTTAAAAACTTAGCAAATATGTTGGAAACATTAAATTTAAGTATTAGTTTCAATGTGTGGATGAACAAGCTAATCTTCCATAAGTAGTTTTTGTTCATGTTTATATCATAATTGCTTGTTATGATATGAGTTAATAAGTAAATAATTTTTATTGAGATAGAGATGTTTTTTAATAAAACTGAAGATGAAATTGGACTCGAAGAATTTTCGGCTGCGTATTTAAGAAAAAAATTAAAATCAATGAAGGGTACTAAAGCGTCCCCAACGTCCATTGCGTCATCTATATTAAGAATGCTTCCTTTTTTTAATAAGTTTATGGACTCTGTAGATGGATCCGGGAGCGCAATTACTCATATGGTAGAAGTAGCAGAGCATGTAAGTAACTCTACAAAATCAGCAAGTACTGGGTTTCACGTTATTAAGTTAGTAACGAGTATATTAGATTTCATCTATATCCCCTGCATTTATTTGGGTGCCTATATAACCAAACAAAAGTCACCTATTACTTTGTCTCGTAATGCTCGTTTTTTGTACTCTGCAGTGATTCTAGGGCTTACTATCACGGCTATTGTATTCCCTCCTTCAGCACCTATTATTGCCTTAGTTACTTCCATAGCGGCATTAGGTTTGAGTGTAATCACTCTAGCTAAGCTTTATTATAAACGCTATGAACTAAAAGACCAGCTGGCACAAATAGAACAAGGGATTAAGAACAAAAAAAATTTAATCAATTATTTAATTGATGATTTAGAAAACTTGGAGACAAAAGCAAAAAAAGCGAAAAACGAAGGTAGATTAGAGGAGTATGCTTCCTTAGAAGAAGAAATCAGAAATACAAGAAAAGAAATTAAAGTTGACTTAAATGTATTAAAAAAAATATACGATGATCAGGAACAATGTAAGCAAAAAATAGAAAAATTGGGAACAATGGCTGTTATAGATAGAACAGTGGGTATTGCTTTTGCTTCTCTTGCATTCATTGGCGCAACAGTCTGTATATTCCTGCCTCCAGTAGGATTTGGAATACTCGCAGCAACGGCTTCTTTGGCACTTGCTTATGTTATTGGACGTGTTACTTATCCCCTGCTTAAGTCACTTGGGAAGAAAATAGTGAATGCGGTTACAAAAAAAGCTGAATCCGATGCGGGGGATAGTGATGTTCAAAGGGAAAAAGATGATCTGACCGAATCAGAATTTGAGACTTCAGCTATGAGGACTCAACATGATATGCCTGAAATAGAAAAAATTGCAAAACGGCTAGAAAAAACCGTAGCCGATGCTCCGATTATTCATACAACAATACAGCCTGAAGAATCGGCTCACGATTCTCCAGCAAAAATTACAAGGCCTCAAAAGAAGAAAGAAGAGGATGAAATATTAAAAGAGAGTGAACATCCATCCATGTAATGAGACTCTCTTCATTTACGCACTATGATCGGAAAGCCCTATTTGAGTACAAATCTGACTTTTCCCTAAGACTCAACATCCCCCTTGAACAGTTACTCATCTTTTTGGCGATAAATCTAGGAATAGGCCTTCAGGAAGGATTAATAGGGGGGAGTGCACTTTCATTTTCTTTTTTGTTCGTATTATTTTTTTTCATCTGCTCAACACAGCGCCATAATTCATCGCCTCGCCATAAGCTTTTTCCTTTATTTTTATACAAAACTTGTGAAAGAGTTTGTACTTGTTTTTTGAAAGAAGCATCAGACGCAAGGCGCGTTAAATCAGTGAGATTTAATATAGTCGCATCTGGCCAATGTAAGCTGGCCCACTTTAATAATGCATCGCGCGTGCGTTGGGGATCTCCCTGCATACATGCCTTATGAAGAGTATTTAATACAGTTTTATATTGACCTTTTCCTGCATTTTTACTGTGTCTTTGCCATCCCCAAAGGACTAGAGTGACCAACCAGGCGCAGGCAAAAAGTGCGGCAAATACCCATGCCCAATTGAATGGTTTTGGCGCAGTGGATTCATTTATTTCTTTTGTGGGTTGGGTTATTATTTTCTGATTTTTAGTTATGTCAACTGGGTTTGTGTTTGTCGTGGGTGCAGTACTAGATGAAGGAGTTACTGCAAATGTCTTTGCAGGTAAGGTGGCTGTTTCTTCTTTTCCAGTTTCTGTATTGAACCAAGGAAGTTTAAGTTCAGGGATCGTTATTTTTCCTGTTTTATTGAATAAATAAGTTACTTTTATCTCAGTGCGGCCAATCAATTCTCCATAAGTAACTCGATTCTTATCTTTTCCTTTCTCGGGATAAACATTAACACCGTCTATTTCTGCAAAATTGAGTGTAGGTAAAAGTTGAGCTGGAATGCCCACACCTTCAAGAATTACAGTACGAATTAACGTGTTACCTTGAGTGGCAGTTTCGTCAGAATGTTCATATTGTTCCATTAATTTGACTTGTTTTGCTGGAAGCCATACTTTCCCTGAATATTCTTTAGGTATGGGTTGCACCTCAATATTCATTGCCTTGTCTGTGGCTTTAACCCGCTCAGGATTAAAATCATAAATTAAGGCAGTAAATACGGGTGGTTTTATTTTCAAGGGCCCACTTTTTTGGGGGAAAATGGCATAGCTTTGTTCTTCAACAAGAAAAGTCACGCCATTTTTTTTTGTCTGATAACGCTTTTCATCACCCAAAGGAACGAGCAAAGCATTTTCTACTTGAGGTCCTTGATAGCTTGCGTCTAAAAGATGTTTGGAATTGTATAAGGCTACTTTATAAGTCACTTGTTGATTAATATAAGGATTTTTTTTACTAACCTCTGTGGTTAAATAAATACTCTGATTTTTCTGTGAACTTGGAGAATTACTGCTGGGAGTATTTTTTGGTGTTGTACCCGTAGTTACATCAATTGTTATAGGTTTGGTATGTTCTCTGCCAATTTTAATGGAAGGAATTGTCAATTTACCCTCTTTTTGCGGCTTTAATGTTATAGTCCATTCACTGGATGATTGTGTATGTCCATTAATAATCGAGTAATTCATACGACGTTCGGTGCCGAGAATCATAAAATCTTTTTGTAACGGAGTCAGATCGGGAACACCTCCGTTTTGTAAATTATCTTGAGTTAAAATCAAACTGAATGAATCATCAATACTAACTTGAGAAGGATCAATTTGCACTTGTACTTCTGCATAGACCAGTGCATTGAATAAACAAAAAAAAGCAATTACTAATATTTTTTTCATTGATACCATCCGCGTTCTCTTCGTAAATGGTCACGTAAGAATTTTTCTCGCATTAATCCACCTGGATCATCTGGAATCAAACGCAACCATTGTTCCTTTGCCTGTTGTTTTTCTCGCTCTGCTTCAGATTGAGCCTCATTATTCTTCTGATTATTCTTTTTATTTTGATCTTTGCTTTGCTGATCTTTGCTTTGTTGATCTTTGCTTTGTTGATCTTTGCTTTGTTGATCTTTGCTTTGTTGATCTTTGCTTTGCTGATCTTTGCTTTGTTGATCTTTGCTTTGCTGATCTTTGCTTTGTTGATCTTTGCTTTGTTGATCTTTGCTTTGTTGATCTTTGCTTTGTTGATCTTTGCTTTGTTGATCTTTGCTTTGTTGATCTTTGTTTTGCTGATCTTTGTTTTGTTGATCTTTGTTTTGCTGATCTTTGTTTTGCTGATCTTTGTTTTGTTGATCTTTTTGCTGATCTTTGCTTTGTTGATCTTTATTTTGATTTTTTTCTTTATCTTTCTTCAAAAGTTCTTCAACTAACTTGCGATTATAAAGAGCATCCTGATTTGTAGAATTGATTGCTAATGCTTTATCATAAGCTTTAATTGCTTCTTCATATTGTCCCATATGGGCGAAGGCATTTCCTTGGTTGTAATAACCTTGTTCATTTTTTAAGTCTCGGTACAACTCAGCTGCTTTTTGGTAATCGCCTGCACGATAGGCTGCGGTAGCAGCCCAATCATTACGTGTAAATGTTTCCTTGGCTTGTTTGAATTGATTTTTTGTCATTAAGTCTCGTCCTTGTTGATCCGGCGTGGACCATAAGTCTTGCCAATTAAAGGCATGAGTAGCAAAGGATGAGAACGAGATAAATAAAAGAATAAACCAACGCATCATACAACTACCCTCTGCATCCAGCCACGTCGAAATACGGGCAAAAGTAACAGCAGCGCAGGAATTAAAAACCACCGTCCTTCATCCCGCCAAAGTGGAATGTCTTCGTCTTTACTTAGCACAAATTCATTGTTATTACTGGATTTTAGCCATTGATCTAAGTCATTTGAATCAGAAGTATATTTTATCAACTGTCCTCTACCTGCATCAGCAAAACGATTAAATAGCGGATTTAGGTTTTTATCTGCTTTGACTGGTATAATGGAAGAGTAAATGCCTGATTCAGCTAATTTTTTTGCCAGGGCAATTGATGTATTGGAAGGAGAGTCTGCTGTTAATACCAAGATTTGTCCCTGCTTATAACCCGCTTGCTTGATTAAGTTACTGGCTTCATTCAAGGCGCTCTCAAGATTTTGCCCAGTTACCGGCATGATATCTGGAGTTAGTGAAGAAAGTAGAGAGGAAATAGTATGTCCATCATCGGTAAGTGGAGAGACAACAAAAGGTTCACTGGTAAAGACCACAAGACCAAACTGACCTACATCTTTGTGAGCAAATAAATCATGCAGCTTAAATTTAGCACGACTTAAACGATTAGGAGTTAAATCATTAGCCATCATATTGTCCGACATATCCAAAACTAAAACTCGGGGTTGTATCGGTTTATAGGTCGCTACAGGCAGCTTATACCAAACAGGGCCGGCAATACTCAAAATCATGAACAGAATGCTTAAAAACAAACAGATCATCGAGCCCATACGTTGACCTTGGCCTTTTTTTTGCAGGAGATGGCTGAGTAGATGTTGATCACAAATTTCTGTCCAAGCATGTAATTTAGGTTTTTGGCGCCAAAAAGCTATAGCTAATCCTAATAAAGGAAAAATCATTAAAAGCCACCAAGGTCTTAGAAAATGAAAATCGGTAATCATGACTTTAATGCCTCCCGATTTGGCATTACAGCGCTTATTTTCAGATTTAAATCTGCTTTTCTAACTAACCAAGAGAAACAAAGCACTAATGCAAAACCGACAAACCAGGGATAATATTCTTTTTGTGGGCGGACTGTAGCTTGTTCCTGATTTATGGTTTCCAATTCGTTAATCGTTTTATAAATTGAATGTAGTGTTTCAGTATCTGTAGCACGGAAATAACGACCTCCTGTCATGTCAGACATTTTTTTTAAAGTTTCTTCATCCAAATCTGCTGAAGCATTTTGCATCATAAAATTACCGATTAATGCTCTTGAATCTGCTTCAGAGCCTAAACCTATAGTGTAGATCTTAATCCCTTCTTCTTTTGCCAGTTCGGCTGCTTTTAACGGTGCCAGTACGCCAGAATTATTTGCTCCATCTGTTAATAAAATAAGAACTCTTCCTTTTTGGGGTACATTCCTCAACCGTTTAACAGCAAGACCTACGGCATCACCAATAGATGTGGTTTTACCTGCAAGTCCGGCGGTGGCATCTTCAAGGCGCAGGAGAATAGTATGTCGGTCATAGGTGAGCGGAGTTTGCAAGTAAGCACGGGTACCAAAAAGGATTAAACCGATTTTGTCACTTGAACGATCACGGACAAATTTATCGGCCGCACTCTTTACAACACTTAAACGACTTACAGGTCGGCCATGCAGGAGCATATCAGGAATTTCCATGCTGCCAGACAAATCTAAAGCCATCATGATGTTATAACCTTCACGTTCAATAGGCTTGGGTGCACCAATCCAGCGAGGACCAGCTAAAGCAACAACCAATAATAACCATATAATGACTGGGATAAGCAGTGAATATTGTGCGGAAACAGAACGTTTTTCCTGATCTGCTATGTCGACCATCGCAGCAAAGAAAGGTACTTTCAATGCAGCAGGCAATTGTGCTTTGGCTCTGGGCAGCAAAAACCAGAAGATTAAGGGTAAAGGAAAGAGCATTAAAACCCAAGGATTAGCTAATTCGAACATGGCACTCCTCTTTGTTTAATCCAAAGTTGAGCTGTGTTGAACAAGGGTTTAAGATCCATGGTTTCTTCTGTTTTGAAGGGTGCATCTAACAACAAATCTTTTACCAAATTAAAATCAATTCCTTTACTTGTTTCATTTAAAAAGTTAAGCCACTTTTCTCCATGCAAACTTGCAACTTGCTCCCTTGGATAATAGACAAGCGCTACTCGGCGTAACAACTCTGAAATATGCGCACTGGTTTGAGAGCCATTATATTCTTCACTATATTCTTTTTGATAGGTATTTAACAAAAGCAGTGCATGTTTTTTGGCAAGAGCATTGCGATATTTCTTATAAAAACTGTAAGCGAATATGATTGCCATAAATAAAACCAAGCCTATCAGAATATACCATCCCGGAGCCAATGGCCACCAGCCAATCGGTGTTGGAAGGTGAATGTCTTTTAACTGTGCCAAGGGATCAGTGTTAGCCACGGGATCTCCTGGGAAAAGTTTGACGCACTAATGGCGCTAGATCAATGTCTGCTGTAACTTGAACATACTGAATATGTAAGCGTTGAAACTGATCTTGCAGTTGTTTTATACGTTGTTGGCAATATTGCGCGTAAGCGCTGTTTACTGAACGCAGGCTGGTATCGAGTATTATTTCTTGCTGTCCATTAGTCATAGCATATTGCTGAGGTTTAGGTGGAGAAAGTTCTACTCGATCACAAATATGGTAAGCTAGAATGTCATTGTGGTAGCGTAATCGCTTTAAATGCTTTTCGCATTCACTGTCCAAAGAGTAAAAATCACTGATCAAAACCAGGATACTTCCTGGTCTGACTACACGGCGTAAGCGTACTAATGCGTCACTAAGCTGTCTTGGTTGCGCTTCGCGTTGCGCCTCAGTCTGATCAGTGTATCGACTTAAGGAAGACAGCAAAGGCAATACACCCATATCACGACTGCGCGGCGTAAATTCACTGTGATCAGTGGCTGAAAAGAATACCCCGCCCACTCTATCTCCTTCCTTGATCACTGTCCAGGCAAGTAGAGCTGCTAATCGTGCAGCAATGACTGATTTAAAAGCGATGCGAGTACCGAAAATCATTGAGGGATTAAAATCAGTGAGAATCACTACGGGTCTTTCTCGTTCTTCCTGATAAATTTTGACATGAGGTCTGCCAGTACGTGCGGTAACGCGCCACTCCATGTGGCGTATTTCATCACCTGCCTGATAATTTCTTACTTCAGCAAAATCCATACCGCGGCCACGTAATTTGGACAAATGATTTCCTGATCGTATTGCTTTACCTTCGGGACGATAATGAACGGATTGTACGTAACGTCTTAAGTCAATCAATTCATTTAATTCTGCAATAACGCCGTTAACCATAAAAACCTCTTGTACCTCATCATATTTCTAAGTGGATTAGGTAATTTATACCTTGGTGAAGACAACGCCGTAACCTGGTTTATCAATTTACCCTGATCCTGGGTTCCGCTGCGCCCGGCTACGGAACAGCAACTAAACGTAATAAGGAGTCAATAAAATCATCACTATTGATTCCTTCTGCTTCAGCTTCAAAGCTTAATAAAATTCGATGTCGTAATACATCATGAGCAATTACATGAATGTCATCTGGAGTAACATAATCCCTTCCGCAAAGCCAGGCATGAGCTTTAGAACAACGATCTAAAGCAATTGTGGCACGCGGGCTGGCACCAAAGCGTAACCAACGACTCAACTCTTCACTGTATACACCAGGATTTCGTGTTGCTACTACTAACTGGACCAGATAATTTTCTAATGCTTCACTTGTATGAACATTGAGTACTTGTTTACGTGCTTCAAATAATGTTTTTTGTGATAATTTTTCTGATACAGCAGGTTTAGTGGCCATAGCTGCGCCTAAGGCTTCTTTGCGTGATAAAGCTAAAATATCATGCTCGATCTTGGCATCAGGATAACTAATTTTTACATACATCAAAAATCGGTCCAATTGTGCTTCGGGCAAGGGATAAGTTCCCTCCTGCTCAATGGGGTTTTGTGTTGCCATTACCAAAAATAACTCAGGCAAAGGATAGGTTTTGCCTCCTATAGTAACTTGTCTTTCAGCCATTGCCTCAAGTAAAGCGGATTGTACTTTCGCTGGAGCACGGTTAATTTCATCTGCCAAAAGCAAGTGATGGAATATAGGACCTGGTTGAAATACAAAAGAACCATTTTGTGGATGGTATACATCGGTACCCGTTAAATCTCCGGGCAATAAATCAGGGGTAAACTGGATGCGATGAAAATTACCTTCAACTCCATCTGACAGTTCTTTAACTGCCCGTGTTTTTGCCAATCCAGGTGCTCCCTCAACTAATAAATGGCCATCCGCAAGTAGGGCAATGAGTAAACGTGAAATTAATCCATTCTGACCTAGAATTTGCGAATTTAAGCGATGACTTAACTGTAATATTTGATGTTGCACAGCATTTCCAGTCTTATTGTCTTCTACTTGCTCCATAGTTTCTACCTTAATATAAATAACATCGACAGGATTTAAATAAAAAACTATCCTAGCGTGAATTGCACTCGATGCCAAGTATGTAGATGATTTTTTGTTTAAAAATTGATCAATAATGCCTTGGACTGGGTTACTGTATCCTTGTTTGGAGCAGAATTGTAGTGAGAAGGAAAAGCCATAATTGGGGTTAAGAAGTTTGATCTATGTCCAGAATCTCCGTTATGCTTATGGCCCGCTCAGGCTATATTATTGTTGATAGTCAGGGTGAAGCTCTAATGGCATCATCATTTGTAATTTCTGATAAAGCGAAAGAATCTGTTCACAAAAAACATGAAATTGTTGCTGATTTTCCCATAAATCATAATCAGTTCCCTTAAGGAAAACCTGCTGCCTTGCTAGAGTTTTTAATAAAATAATTTCCTGGTGAGAAAATCCTAAATGGTTATTTAATTCAACCAGCTCCATAAGATTCTTATGCTCTTTGACCGGACGATGTTCATGCAAACAATAAGCTTTCAATGTCAGTTGAAAGGCTTGATACATTAATGAAGTTACTGGGGTTAATACACTGACTGGCTCAGTTTGTCTATAAGTCCAATTGGTGATTTGTTGCAATAGATAATCAGCAGCATAGGCATGTTGTGTCGCTATATTGAGCATTTCCAAAGGGGATAAATAACGTTTTTCCATAAAGGAGTTTTCCTGTTTGATTCGATTTAGGTTCAAGTATGTTAAAATTGGCCTTAATTATATCCATGAATTAAATTGATGCACGCTTTTATTAACAGTTCTTTGAAAATAGGTTCTTTAACTTTACCTAATCGGTTAATCCAAGGCCCTTTGGCAGGTTACAGCTGTGCACCATTCAGAACATTATTTAACCACTATCGGCCTCCCGCGTATTGTGTGACTGAAATGAGTTCTGCAACAGATATTCTTCATAAACATACTGGGAACTCGCGTTATGTTTATCGAGCGCCTCAGGAACAGATTCTGGCCTATCAAATTGCAGGTACTGAACCCGATATATTGGCGCAAGCAGCACAGCAATTACAACTTAATGGTGCAGATATTATTGATATAAATTGTGGCTGCCCAAAACCTAAAATACGTAAGAAAGGTGCAGGAAGTGCCTTGCTGGATAAGCCAGAACAATTGGTGTATATCATTAAGGAAGTACGTGCTGCGATTACTGTTCCTTTAACTATAAAAGTTCGGATTCAAGGTAATGAAAAGGATGTTCTTTTGGCGAAAAGAATTGAAGAGGCAGGCGCAGATGCGCTGATTGTGCATGGCCGACGTTGGATTGATGATTATGATGTTTCATCCGACTTGCAACAAATTGCCCAAATCAAACAAAGCATTTCTATTCCAGTGATTGCTAATGGAGATATCCATGATGCTCGCAGCTTACACAGAGCAATAGAATTAAGTGGTTGCGATGCTTATATGATCTCACGTGCTGGAAGCGGCAAACCCTGGCTTTACCAAGAGTTATTAGAGAGGCGATGCGTATCAGTGAGCTTAATGGAAAATTTTGATCTTTTTATGACTCATTTACAAGGATTAGCTGTACTTGAAGATGAATATAAGGCGGTTTTACAAAGTAAGTCTTTAGTTCGTTACTATTTTGGCAAGTTGATTGATGCATCATTATTAAATCGTTTTTATCAATTGGATTCTTTAGAGAAAATTCACGGTTTTTTGCAGGAATTTAAAGCAGATCACTATAGTCTTGATTGTAAAGTATGAGATGCTCCAATCGTTGGGCAACTTTTTTTGCCCCTTCCTGATCCCCATTTTCAAAACGAAGTTTGGCAAGATAATTCAGGTAAATCTCAATATATTGTGGAGAAATAGGATACTGAAGACCTGCCTCCAAGATTTCCTGCGCGGAATGCAATTTATTTTGTTCTGTTAAAAATCGAGCAAAAGTTAGCCGTGCTAAACAAAAATGAGGATTGTTCTTTAGGGCTTTAAGAAAATAGGCATTTGCTTCTTGGTCATCATTAAGAACTAAACTTTGCAACAAAGCCATTTGGAAATAAGAGCGAGCAAAATAAGGGTTCATTGCGATTGCCTTATTAATCGCATTTTTAGTTTTTTCTACCCAATAATGGCGCGTGTGATCGGATGTTGCCTGTTGAATCAGTTGTAAGTACGCGTCTATTTTAAGACTTTGGACTTCAACAAAAGGAAATGATTTCAGTGCATGATTACTCGTCATAAGAGCATCATTGAATTGCTTTGCTTGGATGGCGGTTTCAGCTTTTTCTATATAGTATTCGAGGATTAAAAAGCGAATAAAATAACTGCTGATAACGAAGAGAAATACAATTATTCCTCCTCTTAGGATCCAAATATTTTTAAAAGAGAATGAATAAATCCTGACATGACCTTCTTTTCTAAAAAAATAATAAAGATAACCGAAATAACAACCCATAAGGAGATTCATGGGAAATACATAAAAATTAAAATCAACTATACTATGACAGGTTAAAGCACCTAGTGCAGCAAAACACGCCATACACTGGATATGTGCCATTGGGTTCTGGCTTGGGGTATTTAAGTAACGTCTTAAATACACAGCTAAAGTCACTATAATTCCAAGCAGAATCATACTACCTGGAATCCCAGTTTCAATAAATAGTTGTAATAAATCATTATGAACGTATTCGAGATTAGAACCGTCGCCTGGCAAACTAAATGCAGGGTAATAATGTTTAAAATTAAAAATGCCTAAACCATACCAGGGTGTTTTTTGCCATAAATGCCAAGCACCTTGCCAGATGATAAGGCGTGATTTCTCGTGAGCAAGTAATGCAAGTCGATGGTGTATGGCTGGTTGAGCAAAGAGACACAAGGTAGCTAAAGCCAGAGCCAAAACTCCTGCTAAGTGGTACACATTTTTTATTCTTAGCTCATGACGACATAAAATGATTTCTAACAGGGTAAAGAAAATAAAACAAAGAATGACGCCACGGCTTAATGCGGCGAATAAGGCTAAGCTGATAATATAGATGCTGATTAAAAGAATAGTTTTCTTAATTGTTCTTTGCGATTTGGACGAGTTTGTCGCTATAAACTCTGGGTGATTCAAAATGAACAATTTCCCCATGAGCAGCAGGTTAACCGTCATTAAAAAAGCCGCAGCAGTATTTTTACTGGCAAAAAAACCAGTAGGCATTGCATTTCTAACGAATAATTGAATGAGAGCATATGCTGCGCAAACCAATGCTAATGTCCAGAGCAATCTGAGTAAGTTGTTCCATAACCACTCAGAGAAGGGATTTCCATGAAATAAAACAAAGCCAAATACCCAGGCTGAACACTGAAAAATTCCGAAAAAAGCGGTATTAGGGACCCAGCCTATCAAGGGTGGAAGAATTATCCAGATAAGCCAAATTATCAGTAAAAGAGTTAATATGGAACATTGAATTGTTTTTTGATGCCAAGAAAAAGTAATGGAGCCAATCATGGCAACAAGCATGACGCCATAACTAATAAATAAAATAGAATAATCACCTGTTCCCCTAAATACAAAGGCTGAGATGACAAGTAGGAAAAAAGGGATTCCCACTGAGTTCTGAAAACTTTTAAAATCACTTAAGAAATTCAGTAGCATCCTGTATTTCATCACTCAACATCACACATCATGAACTATCCTGAAACCCATTTCCCTTTAATAAAAGGACCATCCAAAGAGAAATCATGCTGGCTTACAGTCGTTACGGGATTGGTGTAGCCTCCTGGAGGTAGAAGAAGCAGGTCAAAATAATGTTGCCACATCCAACCTGCCATCAAACTGAATTGCCCGCTATTTGTACACCATTGATAACTGGCACCTAATTTAGCTTCCAGTTCGGGAACAATATGCGTTTGTTTTGCTTTTGCATTAAAAGGTGTGGCATTGGGTCCGCATAAGTTTGCTCCCGATAATTTGGCTCTTCCTTGTCCAGATAACAGGGCCATCGCGCTTTGGGCAAATACCGCAAAGCCGTGGTTTAGATCATGAGACATATCGACACCAACCCGAGGCCCCGCGCCCTGGAATCTAGTATGAGTTATTGATCTTTGAACAAGATTTGCAGGATCAGATGGGAGCTGTTGATACCCAAATTCACCCCGTTTAATCTTGGCGTAGACATATTGTCCGCCACCATAAAAACGAATATTTGTTTTTTTGCCAAAATGGCTGGTTTGGGCAAATTCTAAATTAACGACGTCAAGATGGGTATCGAATTTTAAATTGGTGATATTTGTAATAGGAATCGCTGCATCTGCAAAAAAAACGGCAAGTTCATCAAAATTATCGTTATCAAAATGCAGCCAATTTAAATTAAGGTCATTTCCTGTATTAAAATGATAGCTGCCCTCAAGTAAAAAGCCCCAATCCCAAGAGGAATCAACTGAGTGAAATTTATCATTGCCTGCATTTAAAATTGGATTCAATAAAGCTGAATTGGTGTTTGGTTGCAAATATAAGGCACTAATACCTAAATCCCAAGCATTGCAATGGCCGGAAACGGTTACATTATCAGGACTGCATAAAGGTTTTACTGGACCCATCGTACCTGCTTGAACCATTTTGATACTCAATGCACAAAGCACAAAGGTTGCTATCTTCTTCATAAATATTAATTCATCCTTGTTTGTTTCATTCATTATTAAATAAATGATTTTGTTAATCAATTAGCTATGTATTATTTTTAGTATTAGCCAAGTAAGTTTCTTCCACCATCCACTTTGAGTATTTGTCCGGTAATATAAGGATTTTCGGCCAAAGCCAAAATTGCCTGGGCAATGTATTCGGGATTACCGTGTCTTTTTAGTAGTGTTTTCGCAATTATTTTTTCTTGTATTTCTGGAGTGAGAGTATTGGCGTGCTCAGGCCAGGCAATGGCGCCCGGAGCAACTGCATTAACCCTGATTTCGGGAGCAAATTCACGTGCCAAGCTTTTTGTTTGCATTTCCAAAGCGGCTTTGCTTTGACAGTAAACAGAGTATCCTTTCAATGGTTTTTCTGCATGAGTGTCACTCACATTGATAATGGCTCCTGAGTGTTTTGCCAATAAAGGACGCGCCGCGAGGCTCAGTAAGAAAGGGGCCTTAACATGAACATCAAAAAGAGCATTCCAATCCGTTTCAGCAAACGCAGTAAATTCAGTGCGGATAAAAACAGAGGCATTATTCACTAATAAATCCAAACGTCCCGCCCAATCTTGAACCGCAGTCATAATTTCTGCTGCAGCGCACGTCTCAGCTAATTCTCTTTGTAAAACAAAGGCACTGTTTGGTCGCTGCTCGTTTAAGTTGGTGGCAAGATTATGGGCCTCTTGCAATGATTGATGGCAATGAATCACGACTTTATATCCTGCTGTATGGAGTTTTTGCACTATAGCTGCGCCAATACGGCGCGCACCTCCGGTAACCAAAGCAACCTTCGCTTCTTGTTTGTTTGTCGGATTCAATGTATGTTCCCTATTCTAAATTACAGGGTGAGGCGTAGCATCGCTACAATTAAGTTAATAAAACGCTTTTTGCCTACGTTCCGAGACTTAGATTACGTTCACCCAGACTACATTTTAAATAATAACTATGATGAGTATAATACAAACTTTAAGTGCACTGCTGAAAGAACGCCAGGCTATTCCCTTTGTAGAATTCATGCAACTTGCATTGTACGCCCCTGGTATAGGATATTACAGTTCTGGGCTGCAAAAATTAGGAAAACAGGGTGATTTTATCACCGCTCCAGAGCTCACTCCTTTATTTGGTAAAACGCTTGCGAATCAGTGTCAGCAAGTGTTAAAAGAGTTTGAGTCTCCTGTATTATTCGAATTTGGTGCAGGCTCAGGCGCTCTTTGTGTTGCTCTCTTAGAGCATCTAGCGGAACATAATTCTTTGCCAGAGACATATTACATTTTGGAAGTCAGCGCTAATTTACACCAGCGTCAACGCGAGCTGATTGCACAAAAAATTCCTCATCTGGCTCATTTAGTTACCTGGCTTGATCGTTGGCCAGAAACTCCTTTTAATGGAGTGGTCCTGGCAAATGAGGTGCTGGATGCGATGCCGGTGCATCGTTTTATGAAAACAGAACAGGGCATTATGGAAAGTTATATCGCCTTGAATGAACAACAACAATTAACCGAACTCTTTAAACCGTGTCATAATCAGCGATTGCTCGATTACATTAATAACAGATTATCGCTGCCAAATACACCTTATCTTTCTGAGGTGAATCTTTTTATTGATGATTGGATCGTGAATAATTATCACATGTTAAAACAAGGTGTAGTGTTTTTGATTGATTATGGCTTCCCTCGTCATGAGTATTATCATCCTGATCGTAATCAAGGGACTTTAATGTGTCATTATCAACATCAAAGTCACCCGGAGCCTTTATTGCATCCGGGGGAGCAAGACATTACCGCGCATGTGGATTTTACTCATGTTGCAGAAGCGGGACAACATGCTGGTTTTCATATTGCTGGTTTTACAAATCAAGCCTCTTTTTTGCTGGCTAACGGTTTGCTAAGCTTAATCAATACATTGGACAGTGAGTTGGAACAAGTACAAGCAAAACAAGCGATAAAGCAGCTCACCCTTCCTAGTGAAATGGGGGAGTTATTTAAAGTAATCGCGCTGAGTAAAAATGTGGAAATTTCCTTAAACGGATTTCTATTAAATGATAAACGAGTGAGTTTATGAACAGAAAAAAATACCTGACAACAGTGGAATTACAAAAAGAGTCCATGAAGTTTTCTGCTGGCCACACTACTATTTTCTCTGCAACAGAAAGAGAACCATTACATGGCCATATGTATGGGGTTTATTTGGCACTCACTACGTGGGTCGAAGAAAATGGGATGACTTTTGACTATCGTTATTATAAAGAACGTATTCATAAATTATGTCGTTACTTGAATCAAACGTTTCTAATGCCGCAATTTTCTCCTTTTCTGGAATATGCTGAGGATGAGGAATATTATTACTTTACCTTTAACCACAAAAAAATTCCTTTCTTAAAAGAAGACGTGACTTTATTGCCAGTAACCAATATTACAGTTGAAGAGTTATCGCGTTGGTTTGTTCATGAGCTGATTAAGGACACAGCAGAGTTGGATCGACATCGCATTGAGAAGGTTGTGGTGAAGGTTTTTTCGGCCCCAGGTCAATCAGCCAGTCATCAATGGCAAAGAGCGAATGAATAGAAACACTCACGATCATTCTATGGAGCATGCACTTTTGTCACTTTCTACAGACACATCCTCAGAACAGATTAGGGTGGATGGGAACACAACGAGAGAAAGTGAGCAAAAAGGAAAGACCGCTTACCAAGTTTGTATTCCACACACTCACCGAGATTTTTTTGATTATGCTGCAGAAGAGGTTATCCCTTGCATAGGGGCGCGCGTTTGGGTTCCATTTCGCAAACAAACACGCTTGGGGTTGGTCATTGGTAAAAATGAATCCTCATACGATGTCGCATCATTAAAAAGCATTAGCACAGTAATTGATGAACAACCATTAATTACCCAAGAGGCTTTAACTTTATGTTCATGGATCGCGAACTACTATCAATCACCCTTGTCTGAAGTATTGCCGCTTGCCTTGCCTAAAAAATATCGATTGGGGAAGCCTTGCCAATTACCTATGGGTGATTTTTATCAATTGGCATTACCCCTCGACGAGGCCAAAAAGCTTATTCCTGCTCGCGCACGTAAACAGCTGGAACTGGTCGAATTCTTGAGTACCCAAAAAGAACCGGTTGCCAAACATTGTTTGACGGAAAAAGGATTTAACTCAAGCCAACTCTGTACTCTGCTTGCCACACAAATTCTTTCTTTATCCCAAAAAACAATAGTGCCAGAAAAAGCAAATGCTTCACTATCGCTCCCATTAATGCTTAATCCTGAACAAGCTTTGGCAGTGACTGCAATTACAGCGACACTGCATCAATATCAGTGCTTTTTATTGCAGGGGGTCACAGGAAGTGGGAAAACAGAAGTCTATTTGCACGTTATTGCGGAGGTGTTAGAGCAACAAAAACAAGTTTTGATTCTGGTGCCTGAAATAGGATTAACTCCACAATTAGTATCTCGATTTACCGCCCGTTTTAAACATCCCATTACGGTCATCCATTCCGGATTAAATGAATCAGAAAGACAAGTCGCTTGGCAATTAGCAAAAGAAGGTAAGGTTAAAATGGTGATAGGAACCCGAGCTGCAATTTTTACACCTATGCCTGATTTAGGTTTGATTGTAATTGATGAAGAGCATGATCCTTCCCTAAAGCAAATGGAGGGAGTGCGCTACTCCGCGCGTGATACCGCGTTAATGCGTGCACATTTAGCGAATATACCTATTATTCTGGGTTCAGCGACCCCTAGTCTGGAAAGCATTTACAATGTAATGCAAAAAAAATATACGGTGTTACGTTTAACTCATAAAGCGCTTTCGACAACCCCTTTGCACTATCAATTAATTGATTTACGTTCACAATCACTCCAGCATGGTTTGGCAACTACCACCTTAAACGTAATTAAAGAGCATTTACTCAAACAAAATCAGGTGTTGGTCTTCATTAACCGCCGAGGTTTTTCTCCCGTTTTGTTATGCCATCAATGCGGTTGGATGGCTGATTGTCGTGCTTGTGACAGCCATTTGACCCTGCATAAACAGTTAGGACAGATGATTTGTCATCATTGTGGGTTGAACCAGAAAACTCCCGATCATTGCTCCAGTTGTAACAGTAGGGAATTGATACCCGTTGGGGCAGGAACTCAACGTATCCATGAGTTTTTAAGTGCCTGCTTCCCAGATACGGAAGTCGTACGTATCGATCGCGATGCAGTTCGCAAAAAAAATTCTTTAGATGAGCAGTTGGATAAAATCCATGATGGCAAGGCACAGCTAATCGTCGGTACACAAATGTTAGCGAAAGGCCACCATTTTCCTCGTCTTTCTTTGGTTGTTGTTCTGGATGCAGATGCCGGGCTTTATAATCAGGATTTTCGTGCTCTAGAACATTTAGGACAATTATTAATGCAAGTTTCAGGGCGGGCAGGTAGAGCAGAGCAAGCAGGCCAGGTTTTAATTCAAACCCACATGCCTAATCACCCACTACTGAATTTATTGATTCAGCAAGGATATGATCAATTCGCCGATGCTTTATTAACCACGCGCCAAAAAGCCCAACTGCCTCCTTTTCACTATTTGGCTGTAATTAGGGCGCAAGGGAAAGCAGCAGGAAGTGTATTAAGGTTTTTACATGCGGCCAAAGAGCAAATCGTAACACACTCCATTACCGCAATGGGGCCAGCACCTGCTCCTATGCCTCGAAAAGCCAACCAGTATCGCATGCAGCTGTTACTTAAGTCCTCTTCAAGAAAAACGCTTAAAGACTCTTTAACACAATTGCGTGAATGGTTCGCGGGGAATAAATTAGGTAATGGTGTGCGTTGGAATATTGATGTAGATCCTATAGATTTATCATAGTCTAGAAAAACAGATTGAAAATCTGTTGCGCACAAGCTAAGGATTCTGAATCGGTCCGCTAGGGCCGCAGCTGCTTTTTCTAGGATAATGGAGATAGAGAAATGACTGACTCGAAGGTAGAAGTACATAAAAAAGTTTTTCCCATTGCCTGGGGTGATATGGATGCATTGGGACATGTGAATAATGCTCGTTATTTTGATTATTTTCAGGAAGCACGTATTGACTGGTTGAGACAGCTTAATATCAGCATGACTGAAAAAACGGGTCCTGTAGTGATTCACGTTGCATGTACCTTTTTAAAACCGGTAATTTATCCTGCTACAGTGACTTTATGTTCAAAAATACACAGTCTTGGAAACTCCAGCATGATGATGGATCATGATCTGTATCAGGATGAAATCCTGATGGCGCAAGGCAGTTGCAAAATTGTTTGGGTAGATTATATACAAAATAAATCCATGCCTTTACCTAATGAGATCCGCATACTTTTTAATGCAGACTTGTAACCCGCAGCAGCGCCGCAGTGGAACCCGGGTTTCGCTGTGTTGCACCCCAAGCTACAAATGGAATTTTTAAACTGCAATTGGCGCTTTAATGGCAGGATGAGATTGATAATTTATGAATTCAAAATCATCATAAACATATTCAAATAACGATTGTGGTTTGCGTTTGATATTTAAAGTGGCTAAGGGTAAGGGTTCTCTGGATAATTGAGTGCGTGCTTGATCCAAATGGTTTAAATACAGATGACAATCTCCGCCAGTCCAGATAAAATCACCTACATTGAGATTGCATTGCTGAGCAACCATGTGGGTAAGCAGCGCATAAGAGGAAATATTAAAGGGTACGCCCAAAAATACATCAGCAGAGCGTTGATACAATTGGCAAGAAAGAGTTTTATTGGCTACATAAAACTGGAATAAGGCATGACAAGGCATTAAAGCCATTTGATCCAGTTCTCCAACATTCCAGGCACTGACCAGTAAGCGGCGAGAGTCGGGATTGGTTTTAATTTGTTGTATGACGTCACTGATTTGATCAATGATGCGACCATCAGCTGTTGGCCAATTTCGCCATTGTTTGCCATAAATTGGTCCCAAATCACCATTACTGTCAGCCCATTCATCCCATATAGTAACTCCGTTTTCATTTAAATAGGCGATATTGGTGTCCCCTTGCAAAAACCAGAGTAATTCATGAACGATACTGCGCATATGTAATTTTTTGGTAGTAACTAAAGGAAATCCTTGGCGTAAATCAAAGCGCATTTGATAACCAAAAACCGATATGGTTCCAGTCCCTGTTCGGTCTGTTTTTTGGGTGCCGTGTTGTAAAATATGTTCTAACAAGTTTAAATAAGTTTTCATCGTTTCGCCCACCATAACCAAAATCCCAGCAATAACATGGGAATAGATAAAATTTGTCCCATAGTCAACCATCCGAAAGCAATATAGCCCAATTGCGGATCAGGTTGTCGGAAAAATTCAGCAATGATACGACACACTGCATACCCCATTAAAAAAACGGCGGATACCCGACCAACTGGACGTGGTTTGCGTGCATAAATCCAAACAAGAAGAAACAACCCAACTCCTTCCAAGCCAAATTCATACAGCTCTGAAGGATGACGCGGTTGATTGTCAACGTGTCTATAGACCATACCCCAAGGCATGTCTGTAACCCGCCCCCAAAGCTCGCCGTTGATAAAGTTACCAATACGTCCAGCACCTAAGCCTATGGGAACCAATGGTGCAATAAAATCTCCTATTTCCAAAAATGATTTTTTACTTTTGAGAGAAAAGAACCATAATGCAAGAGCGACACCAAGTAAGCCGCCATGAAAAGACATGCCGCCTTGCCAGATTTTAAATAATGACAAGGGATCATGAATTAATTCAGGGAAATTATAAAAAAGCATATAGCCGAAACGCCCGCCAATAATGACTCCCAGGGCTGCATAAAAGATCAAATCGCTGATTTGTTCTGAGGTCCAGTCCAATTGATAGTGCTTTGCGCGCCAATGACCAAGTAACCAACCACTCACAAAACCAATCAGATACATTAACCCATACCAATGAACTTGTAACGGGCCTATTGAAAAAGCAACAGGATTTATATAAGGAAAGGTGAGCATATCTTTTTAAGTTCCTTTTTTATCTATGTGCGCTGCACCCAGACTACGTCTGCATCGTCGAATCAGATCTCTATTCATAAAGACTTTCCAGCCCTGATGAGACTGCCCAACCCCTCTTCCTCCAAGGCTTTTTGTAAATGAAAACGTATTTGGGCAGGGTGTTCAAATTCCAAGACTTCGGCAAGAATTTTGCGGGCAGTCGCAATAGCGAAATTACGGATAACCCATTTCACTCGCGGTAAGCTTGAAGAGTTCATACTTAAGGTATCAAAGCCCATAGCGATTAACAAAATAACAGCTAAAGGATCACTGGCCATTTCCCCGCAAATACTCACTTCTACTCCTGCTGCATGACCTCCTTCAACTACTTTTAGCAAAACACGCAACATGGCAGGATGCATGGAGTCATAAAGGCCCGCAACGCGTGCGTTGTTTCTATCTACAGCCAGAAAATATTGGGTCAAGTCATTGCTGCCTACAGAGATAAAATCAACACGTTTGGCGATTTCACGTGCTAAATAAGCAGCCGCGGGGACTTCGATCATAACCCCTAACTTTGGTTTTTCAATGGCACAACCCTCTTCGAGTAATTCAGTGAACGCTTGATCAATAAGATAGGAAGCTTCCTCAACTTCACTTAAATTGGTGACCATAGGTAACATAATTCGCAAATTATTCAACTCTTCGTTTGCACGCATCATCGCACGGATTTGCATCAGGAAAACATCGGGATGATCCAACGTGACGCGAATTCCTCGCCATCCCAAATAGGGGTTATCTTCTGCAACAGGAAAATAGGGAAGTACTTTATCACCACCAATATCAAGAGTTCGCATCGTCACAGGATGTGGAGCAAAGGCTTTCAATGTTTGTCGATAAATAATAGTTTGTTCATCTT
This sequence comes from Legionella tucsonensis, assembly GCF_001468035.1. Lineage (GTDB taxonomy): Bacteria > Pseudomonadota > Gammaproteobacteria > Legionellales > Legionellaceae > Legionella > Legionella tucsonensis. The sequence continues at coordinate 158,589 of NZ_LNZA01000001.1, read as the reverse complement.
CCGAAGGGAAATGATCACGACTCATAAAAGGGACTTCTGAGCGATATAAGCCAACACCTTCTGCACCGACACTCATGGATAAACCTGCGTCCATAGCTAAACCGGTGTTCACTTGTAAAGAAACCCTATAGTTGTCAACAGTTTCTGCAGGTTTATCCCGTAAACTAACCAGACTCTGGTTCAATGCCTGCTCTTCTTGCTCCAGAAGCTTGAATTCTGCGAGTACTGATTTTGATGGGGAAATATAAACTTGCCCATAATATCCATCAACAATAATGGCTCGGCGGGAAATCAAATCTAATTTTAAACCACGAACGCCCATGACTGTAGGTACACCCAAGGCACGTGCTAAAATTGCGACATGTGAATTATTGGAACCTTTAGCTGATATAACACCAGCCAGAAAACCTTCAGGAACTTCTGCTAATGCTGCAGCGGTTACTTCTTCCCCAACTAAAACTGTCCTTTTGGGATAAACAATTTCTTCTTGTTGTGACCATTGTAATGCTGCTAAAACACGACGTCCCAAATCACGAAAATCGCTGGCTCGTTCACGGAGATATGAGTCTTCCATGCTTTCAAATTGTGCGATGTGTTTTTTAATGACTGTTGCTAAAGCAGCTTGCGCTCCAATTTTTTCTTTACGAATTATCTGCTCTACTTCAATACCTAAACTGTCTTTATCAAGAATGCGTAAGTACACATCAAACAGAGCATGTTCTTCCTCTGCAACAACGGATTTCATGCGTTTGCTTAGACGGTGCATATCATCTCTAGTGGACTCTAGAGCTTCATAAAATGCATTAATTTCCTCATCCAAAGTCTCTACAGGATTTTGCGGAACCGCATCAATATCTGCTTGAGGATATACAACTACAGCGGTTCCTATTCCAATGCCTGGAACAGAGCCGATTCCTGCCAGGGCGGTTGTACCTGCTTCAACTTTTTTGTTAACGCCCATAGGCTTGGGTTGCGTTAACTCAGCTAGCTCTCCTGTAGCTTCCGCGTGAGCAATAATTCCACCAAGTTGGGCAGCTAAGGTAATTAAAAAAGATTCTTCAGTATCATCAAAGCAACGTTGTTCTGTTTGCTGAACAATGAGAACGCCATAGATCTTTCTATGCTGAATAATAGGTACGCCTAAAAATGCTTTGAAATGCTCTTCTCCCAATAAGGGATTATGATAAAAATCGGGATGGGCGGGAGCATCTTCGAGATTAATAGGCTCTTCGCGTCGGCCGACAAGCCCCACAAGACCACTATCAAATGAAATACGAACTCGAAATCGTGCTTGCTTGTTTAAACCTTCGGTTGCAATAAGAACGTATTCAGCATGTTTGGTATCGATGAGGTAAACGGAAGCGGCCTCTGCATTAATGGCTTTATTAATTTGTTGCACCAGAATGCCAAGTGCATCGGAGAGCTGCTTGGCTGCAGTGACTTCTTGAACTATCCGTTTAAGTACTTTGAGCATCTACGCTTATACTACCTCTTTTTTCGTTTAACGCCGTAGGGTGTACGACGATTTTTTTTCAATAAAGGTTCCAGCTCTTTTAACGCTTGCATATAAACTTGACGTTTAAAAAAGATAACCTGTCCTTCTGGTTCATGAAAATCAACCCAACGCCAGCTGTCAAATTCTGGAGAATCACTCAGATCCAGTTTAACTTTTTGCTCACTGGCAATGAGCTTTAATAAATACCATTTTTGTTTTTGTCCTATTACTAAAGGCTCGCTGCCATGACGCAGATATTGTTTCGGGAGTCTGTATTTAAGCCAGCGCTTGGTAGAACCAATAACCTCTACATCTTCCTTATTCAATCCTACTTCCTCATGCAATTCCCGAAACATTGCGTCTAATGATGTTTCACCAGCAGCCAAGCCGCCTTGCGGAAATTGCCAAGCATCATGACCAGTTCTTCTACCCCAAAAAACTCTGTTCTGTGCGTTGACTAGGACAATACCTACATTCAACCGATAACCGGCACGATCAATCACCATGATGTCACTGTTTAGATTAAACTGCTAATAGCTTGATTTTTCCATAAACAGCGAGACCTTGGCAATTAAATCCGTAATTATTATTGAAAAAAGATAACTACACAATAAAAACTGACTTATCTTCCTTTTCACGACCCTGCTTGCAGCATCAGCACATCTTTTTTATTCAATAAAAAGAAATACGCTATTTCAGATCATTTAGTTATATAATTGGAACAAATACTTCAATTTACAATTATATGAAAAAGAGAATTTTAATTATTAATACTGGCGGTACTATCAGTTGTATTAAAACAGAAAATGGTTATGAGCCTGCTGCAGGTTATGTGGAGGATGCGTTACAAAAAATACCCTTGCTCAAACACAAAGACATACCTGAATATTCGGTAAAAGAATACAGTCCTTTGCTTGATTCATCCAATATGACTGTATATGACTGGAACCGAATAGCCAGGGATATAGCGGATGATTATGCGTATTTTGATGGCTTTGTCGTTTTTCACGGGACTGATACCATGGCATATACGGCATCGGCATTGTCTTTTATGCTGGAGAATTTAAGTAAACCAGTAATTATTACAGGCTCACAAATCCCTTTATCGGAAGTACGTAATGATGCAATAGATAATGTGGTTACTTCATTATGGCTTTGTGCCAATCAGCCCATACATGAAGTATGCATTTACTTTAATCAACATTTATTACGCGGCAACCGAACCCAAAAGATCAGTTCGCAAGGATTTAAGGCTTTTGATTCGCCGAATTATCCGCATTTAGCAGCGATAGGAATAGAGATTAAGGTGCAGAAAAATCTTTTGCTCAAACGGTCGCAGAAGTCATTTCACTTACAAACGATCGAACCCCAATTTATTGCCAATTTCAGATTATTCCCAGGGTTTGCCACCGATGTTTTAGCTTATATTTTAAACCAACCCTTATGCGGTCTGATCTTAGAAACATATGGTGCAGGAAATGCGCAAAATAATGATCCTCGTTTTTTAAAACTGCTTAAAGATGCGTGTGCGCGTGGCGTGATCATAATTAACTGTACTCAATGCCAACAGGGCGGGGTGGAAATGAGTCAATACGCTACGGGTCATTCCTTAAAAAAAGCAGGACTTATTAGTGGCCATGATATGACTCCCGAAGCAGCACATTGCAAGTTACTGTATTTGTTGAGTAAACGATTGGACATTTCAGAAGTAAAAAGATTGATGGAAACGGATCTTTGTGGGGAATTGACCATATAATTGGAGGTATTGGCGCCTAAGCGTCGCGCAGCGGAACCCGTATTGAAACATTTTAATCGGGTTCATTCTGGATTTCATTGCGCGCTATACTGAGGCTGCTACGGAAGAGTTATAAAGATTTAAACAGTTAATGACGAGCTGTCTTCTTCTCTCTTTTCCTTTTCTGCTGATGGACATCTTTCTTTAATTTCCTCAAGCGCATTGTCCATAGCAACTTTTAATCGTCCTCTACTGGGTTTTATGGTAGGTGCTTTAACTTTAGCCACTGCAATCAAGGTTACTTGTACTGGTATCGAATCAATAGGTTTTGATTCTTCACAAATCCCGGTGTTTTCTCTTTGAATCGCTTCTATTGCTTCAATAACAAAAGTCTTACGTAAATCTTTGTAGTTAGGTTTTTCCTTATCTAAACCGTCTAGTTTTTCCTTACATTTGAGAATATGTTTCATCAGACACTCTTCTTTTTTAGCTCTGATTTCTATTGCTGTAGAATGACTAATGGTATTGGAAACGGTTTCGTATATTTTAGCAAGCATGCCTTCTCCAGGAGGACAAAGTATGTGTTCACCGAGGTAATAAGCTGCATGAGCACAAAGCAAGTTAAAGGGGTCATCGTCATCAGCTACATCGAGAAAATGAAATGAGCGCTCACTAAGAGAACGATAAAATCGGTCCAGGCTGGAATTAAGTTCGCTTAAAGTGTCATTCAAGCCGCCTCTTTTCCATGATTTTCTTGCTCGTAAAAGCTCTACGGCAGTGTCTGTTTTACTGATTAGCTCTTTTATTGACTCTAAATTTTTTTTATCGTTTTTTTCTTCTGAAAAATCTGCAATATATTTTTGCAGGGTACGCGTTATGCTCCTTTGTTGTTCGGAGTGTTTCGTATCGCGAAAATATCCGTAAAACATCCCATTATCATCAGCAATCGAATCTTCTATTGATTTATTCAAAACGCGATCTATAAGTGCTTTGGCTGTTCTCACAAATATTGATGACATTGCTCTACTCCTTGAACTGTAATTTAGTTATCATACCTCTTTTTATTTATTTAATATTGAGGCAGATTGTTTTATTGAAAACCTTTAACTTAGGAACTCATAACTCCATGAATTTACAAATTATTATTTTAGCTGCAGGTCAGGGTAAACGGATGTATTCCAGTACTCCTAAAGTACTTCACCCAATTGCAGGGAAGCCCATGTTAACTCGGGTAGTGGAAACCGCACAGCAACTAAATCCTGATGCAATCCATGTTATATACGGTCATGGTGGTGAACAACTTAAGAACTCACTCCCTGACTTACCTGTGCATTGGGTACAGCAGGCAGAACAATTAGGTACAGGTCATGCAGTAATGCAGGCTTTACCTTTTATTCCACCACAAACACAAGTACTTGTTCTATCTGCTGATGTACCGCTTATTCAAGCAGATACGCTACGCGCATTAATTGCGTGCAGCAATACAGCAAACGCTCATCAATCCATTTTGTCACTCTTGGTTGCTCATCTTGAAGATCCCAGCGGTCTTGGACGTATTGTTAGAAACAACCAAGGTGAAGTTTCCATCATTGTAGAAGAAAAAGATGCAAATGAGCAAGAAAAGAATATAAAAGAAATTTATTCAGGAATTTGTTGTGCCATTTCTGATGACTTAAAAAAATGGCTGCCCAATTTGTCTCATGATAATGCTCAATCTGAATACTATCTCACTGAAATTATTGCTTTAGCTGTTGGCAGTCATACACCAATTAGAACACTGAGTGTAAAAGATAGCGCAGAAATTCAAGGTGTAAATAACCGATTGCAATTGCAGCAATTAGAGCGAATACTGCAAGTACGACAGGCTGAACAATTATTGAAACAGGGAGTAACTATAGCTGATGCAAATCGTTTTGATTTACGCGGCGACTTAATCTGCGGTAAAGACGTGTTTATTGATGTGAACTGTGTGTTTAAAGGAAAAGTGATTCTCGGAGACGGTTGCTCTATAGGACCTAATTGCATACTTACTGATGTAAGTTTGGAGGCTGGATGTGAGATTTATGCCAACAGTGTTTTGGAGGGTTGTAAGATAGCAAATGATTGTACTATTGGTCCTTTTGCTCGCTTAAGAGCAGGCACTGAATTAGCTGCAAATTGTAAGATAGGCAATTTTGTTGAAACCAAAAAAGCCCTATTTGATGTGGGTTCCAAAGCAAGTCATTTAAGTTATTTGGGTGATGTGAGTTTAGGGAAAGAAGTTAATGTAGGAGCAGGCACAATTACCTGCAATTATGACGGAGTTAATAAATACAAAACCATCATTGAAGATGGTGTTTTTGTCGGTTCAGACACCCAATTCGTTGCGCCGGTGACTGTAGGTGCTTATGCAACCATAGGGGCTGGCAGTACCATTCGGAAGGATGTTCCTCCTGGTGAATTGACCCTTACTGAATCAAGACAGAAAACAGTCTATGGCTGGAAAAGACCAGTAAAAAAGGAATAATAGTCGCAAAGTCACAGTGCCCTTAACAATTATGGAAATTAGAGCTTCAATCATACTGCAAAGTCGATGCTTTGTTTTTTTCCATATAGGCACAGAACCATATGATGAAGGGTAGAAAAACCAACGTCATGAATAATTTGTAATGCCAAACATTAGCTACCAAACTAATAATTTGATCATAAGGATAAATGCCGCCGAAGAGTAAACTGTAGTCAATTAAACACAATAAGGAATTAGAACAAAAATTGGCAATTAAGATGCGCAATGGACGATGTAAATTCCACTTTGAATGTTTCAAGTGGTTTAGTAGCAAGGCATTACTGATAAAGGCAACAAATAATGTCAGAGAGGCGGTAGGTAATCTTTTTAACATAATGTAGTTGTAAAAAGGATTCAAATTAAAGAATGTTGGTGATGGCAAAGCAACGATCCCTATAAGCAAAATATCAAAAGTGAATTGAGTAGCAATAAGGATTAGGCATAATCTTAGATTAACTTGATAACCCCACAGCTCGCCGAGCACTGTACTAATCATTAAAGTAACGGGAAAAAATAATGAGCTTGCTGATAGAACCATATATTTATTGATAATTGTTACTATCCTGTATTCGCAAGCTAAACAAAGGAGCATGATGACGATCGCAACACAAATAAAGTAATGATATAAGGGCAGCGCTTCTCTGCTTCGCTCGAGGTCTGCGATAAAAGATAAATTATGGTATTTTAGTAAAAAGGTCAGATAGAACACACCAATAATTAGCAGTATGATTGAAGTAATCATGAATGAATCAATAAAGATGTGTTTGAAGCTGTGTAGATGAACTCCTGAAAATAAGAGAAAAAAGTCCAATCCAAAAAAACTGAGGCCTCCTAATAATGCAAGCAGCATACATTGTTTGGGTGAGGGTAAAACTTTACTGGTTTTAGGATGAAATAATAGATGAGGCACGTAGAAGCTCAATGCAAAAGCAATAGTAGTTGCAAAGAATTTTTTAGGGATGTCTGCAAAAATAATTTGATAAACAGGATTATTGTGCATGTATTCAGCTGCGGGCAAGTTGATCAGTATATAAACTCCAATACAAAATACATATAAAGTCATTAAAGAGATATTTAGTAAATGTCTTTGTTCTTTTATTGTGCAATTTCTTAATGCTAATAAATACAAACCTGCAATGAGTGGACAGATGAAACAGTTCACAGAAAACATAAGTCCTTCTATGAGAACAATTTTGAACGATACATTAATTAATAAGATAAGGGAGGTAATAACACTGACAGTCAGGAATAAAAAACAGCACCGCTGTGAAGGCAATGATTGATTCATAGGTTTAGTTTTTCCATAACTTTGTTTTGCTAATAATTGCCTTGTAATGAACTAATTCGCGCGCAAATATAACACCATTGCATTTAATATGGCAAGTAGTTGTGTAATTCTACTGGCCAAGTTAATTTGGATGAAGTGATGCATTCTGCGAATAACAATTCCAATCAAGATGATCAAAATAGCTACCTACATTCTTTCGATCCCTTAACTTATTGGTTGTATTCAAATGATGGAGACACGTCCTCTATGTTCGATGATGACTCGAGTTTCGATTTTTTTTGCAGTGGATTGGTAGGACGTTGTTTGGTGGAAAATAAACTATGCGCTGATATTAAGGGCGAGGTTTTTTGAGGAATTAGCTTTTTAGCATCAACCACTATTGGTGTTCGTGGAGTTTTTAACTCATTTGCTGGAGGTAAAACTTTGACTGGAGATTCTGGAGGAAGCTCAATAATCCTATCTGTTTCATGCAAGCCCACATTAGGTGTTCTTTTAGCCAACATTACCTCATGCGATACATTATTTCGTTCAATCCATAATTTAAGTGCCATAACAAAATCCCAAAAATCTTCTTTTTTACTTAACGATAAAAGAAATTCAGACAGTTTTATAGGTAAACCAAAGCGATAGTTTAATACGACTGGGAGCGTGTATTTGACCGTAGATGCGATTGCTGTAGGCGCTGTTGTTAGTGTTTTAACTGGTTTTGTGGCTTCAACGATTTCTATAATATAGAGTAAGTCCTTGCGGATGTCGGGCCAAAACTCCTTTATCACGGGATCATTGACTGCATTTTTGGGGCTATGAAACATACTGGGTAGCAGATACTTTGTTGTTTTCTTAAAAAAACCAGGTGGTACAGGTTTAACTTGCTCCAAATCACTGTCGAGTACTCGAGTTAGAAACCTGAAAACTGTTGATAAAGGGATAAATGGTTTTGCACCTCGAGGTGGTTTAAAATCAATGGGTATTCTTTGCATCAGTCCTGCAAATAAAACGTCAACAGCAAACCGCTTGGTGCGATCATAAATCACTAAAGGATCAACGGGAATTTTATCTTTTGTTGATCGGACTAAAGGCAAAGGCATGTGCGATGCAATATTAATATGTGCTAAAAGTAATAAATGACGCAATGTTCTGAGGTAAAGATAGGGAGGCATGCCTACAGTTGATTCAAGCGCATAATCCATCAAGTATGAGGTTCCAGTATAGGCTAAACCTAAAGACAATATGGATTCAGATTTCATGGCTTTATGCCGTTCACAACGTTCTGGTGTTGCCATGCGTGTAATGTATTCGCCATAAAAATAGATAGCTAATATCCAGGCGATTTGTTCCCCGTAAGGAAGAGATTTACTAATTCCCCAAAGCACCAGATCATTAAAAGCCAACACTAAGGGTTCGCGCAGTGATCCTTTAAATTTACGTTTGAAATTACAATCTTCGTCTTTTTCTCCGCAGAGGGTTGGAGGGGGGGGAGTGAGCTTTTCTTTGTGCTCATTAAAAGCAGAGGAGCCTAATGCATCAAGCGCTAAAGTATGTGCAATTAATTTAGGCACCTGCCTGTATGTAAATCCCCACACTGCATAATTCATGAAAGTCAAGGTGGGTAGAACCGCATAGGATGCCAACATTCCTGTTGGATCTTCTGGGCGTAAATAATTTTGAATGCCATTATTTACGCAATGTACTGCGGCGACTGGCAAAACATCATAAAAGAGTATGTTTCCTGCTCCATTGACGATTTTCATTACTGGAGGAGTAACTATTGCAGGAACTGCCTCGCGTAAGGCTAAGACCTGTTCCGCTACATAAAACGCTGTATTTGCGGCATAGCCCACGGTTTGTTTTATGGCGTTACTCCAAAGCCATGTTGCTCCATCACCAATTGACTTGGTTCCATCAACCACAGAAGTCCACCAGTTCATAGTATTGCTCTCCCTGCAACAACGAAATTTTATTGTATGAGTAAAAAAATAGAAATGCCAGTCTTTTTCTCATGAAGCACAGGAAGATTACATGTTGCTACGATTCTATTAAAACTTTTATCTTACATAAGACAAAGTGGGCTATTTTTTATCTTTCAATTCGACTCTTCCGATATCATCGCAGAATAACCCATCAGATCCTCCCTATTTTTATAAGTTTTTATCCGGGTATTCACAAAGATCCTGAATGATGCACGTTTTACATTGAGGACGGCGCGCAGTACATACATAACGCCCAAGTAAAACAAGCCAATGATGCGCATCTTTTAAAAACTCAGGCTCAATATTTTTTATAAGCTTCTTTTCTACTTCTAAAGGAGTTTTCCCTTTAGCGAGCCCAGTACGATTTGCTACTCTAAATATATGGGTATCTACTGCTACTGTGGCTTCGCCAAAAGCTGTATTCAGGATTACATTAGCTGTTTTACGACCTACCCCTGGCAAAGATTCCAATTCATTACGTTTGTTGGGTATTTTTCCGTTGTAATTTTTGACCAGCAATGCACAGGTTTTCATAATATTTTGTGCTTTGCTATTATAAAGACCTATAGATTTTATATAATCTTTAAGTTTTTCTAAACCCAATTCAAGAATACTCTCGGGAGTGTTCGCCTCTGGAAATAATTTGGCCGTTGCTTTATTTACTCCAACATCAGTTGCTTGTGCTGAAAGAATGACAGCAATTAATAGTTCAAAAGGGGAGTGATAAACCAACTCCGTAGTCGGATGTGGATTGTGTTCACGAAAACGCACAAAAATTTCATGGCGCTGCTGTTTATTCATGATTTTTTCGCTTTTACCCGTGCCAATGCTTGTTGAATATAATCTTGTTTGGCTTGTAAGTCTTGGGTCTTATCCGTTTTCAATGCAAGTTGGCGCTTTTCTCTATAGGCCTGTTGTTTTTCGTGTTCCTCACGTAATAAACGTGTTTGTTTGGTATTAAAACGCTTACGTGCTATGTCTTTATCATAGTGTATATCCGGTAAGGCAACCATCTCAATACAATCTACTGGACATGGGGCAACACATAAGCCACAACCAGTACATTCATGGTTAATCACTGCATGCATTAATTTACCGCTACCAATAATTGCATCTACCGGACAGGCTTTGATGCATTTGGTACAACCAATGCATTCTGCTTCGCGAATGACTGCGACAGATGGTGCTCGGGTATTTGCAAGTGCTTTCTCCAAATATGGGGCAGGATCAATATTGAGTAAAGCGCCTAACGCTTTGACTGTAGCAACTCCTCCGGGAGGACATTTATTGATTGGGGCTGCCCCTTGCGCCAGAGCTTCGGCATAGGGCAAGCAGCCAGAGTAATCGCATTCACCACATTGAGTTTGTGGCAAAAGTGCATCAATTTCTTTAACTGAGGCCACGGTACACCTGTTTGGATTGCGCAAGCATGGCCTGTATTTTTTCCTTTTCAACACGAACCATTAAAGGCTGGAAGGTATTGAGATTATGATTGAGCAAAGGTTGATTAATTGATTCCCAGTTAAGGGGGGCGCAATTTAAAAAATCTTCAGAAGCTTTTGCCATCAAAGGCAATACGGGTTTTAAATAAGTGATTAAGATGCGAAATAAATTAATCCCCATCGTACAAACGGCCTGTACTTCGGGTAAACGCCCTTCTTCTTTTGCCAATACCCAGGGCTTATGTGTATCTATATACTGATTCACTTTATCGGCGCAATCCATAATCTGGCGAATAGCGCGTGCATAATCACGAGAAATGAAAGAGTCAATCACTTCAGCGCGCACCTCAAGCAGTTTTGCATACAATTGTGGATCACTTAAACTGCTGCTTAAACGGTTATCAAATCGCTTATTGATAAAGCCGGCACAACGACTGGCGATATTGACTACTTTACCTACGAGATCAGCATTGATCCTATTGATGAAATCATCAAAATTTAAATCCAAATCATCAACGCGGCCGTTTAGTTTAGCGGCAAAATAATAACGGAGGTATTCAGGCTGCAGATGCTCTAGATAAGTCCGTGCTTCAAGAAAAGTTCCGCGTGATTTTGACATCTTCTGGCCATCAACAGTCAAAAAGCCATGGGTGTACACTGCTGTAGGCATGCGATGACCACTGGCTGCAAGCATGGCAGGCCAAAACAAAGCATGGAAGTAAACAATGTCTTTGCCAACAAAATGATAGAGCTCAGTGGTAGAATCTTTATCCCAAAATTCCGTAAAAGAAATGCCTTGCTCATCACAGTATTTTTTAAAACTGGCCATATAACCTATAGGGGCATCAAGCCATACATAGAAGTATTTGTCCGTAGTTCCGGGAATTGGAAATCCAAAATAAGGTGCATCACGCGATATATCCCATTGCTTTAATCCTGCGGCAAACCACTCATCCAGTTTATTCGCTACTTCAGCTTGCAAATGACCGCTACGGGTCCATTCTTTTAAAAGCGATTCATAACGCGGCAAATCAAAGAAATAATGTTCCGAATCTTTCTCTATAGGTTTGGCTCCTGAAATAGCAGATACCGCATCAATCAAATCCGTAGGTGAGTAAGTCGCCCCACAAACTTCACAGTTATCCCCATATTGATCGTGAGCACCACATTTGGGACATGTCCCCTTAACGTAGCGATCAGGCAAAAACATTTGTTTTACAGGGTCATAAGCCTGCCGAATGGTTTTTTTAATAATGGAACCATTTTCCTGTAATGAAGCGTAAATGGCTGTAGCTAAGGCCTGGTTTTCTGGGGAATGGGTCGTATGATAACAGTCATAATCGATAGCAAACGCTTTGAAATCACGTTCATGGCTTTGCTTTATTTCAGCAGTCAGTACTTCTGGTGTAATTCCCATTTGTTCTGCTTTCAACATAATCGGAGTACCATGTGCATCGTCACCGCAGATACTGATGCAATCGATTCCAGACATTTTATGGGTGCGCACCCAAATATCCGTTTGAATATGCTCTACTAAATGTCCAAGATGTAAATGTCCATTTGCATAGGGTAAGGCGCTGGTAACCAGCATTTTACGTTGTTTCGCCATTAATTTTAGTACCTGCTTGTGTGAAAATGACTGATTATAACGCATGTGAGTCATAAATGCTGTAGGCAACTGAGTTAGAGTAAATCGTGGTTTGTCATTGCCAAAAAGAGCATTCTCAATAGTGAGGCTAGCTTAGTATTTATCCGTTATTTAGATTATGTCTTATGATTAATTCATTAGAAATAAAAAACGCGGCATACGCCGCGTTTTGCATTTCTACTTTAATACAGATTATTGGCTTTTGCTCAAACTGAGTGAGCTTTCAGAAACCACTTCAATTTTCGGCTTATTATCACCAGATGTTCTCAAAGGAGATGAGAAATGAGGTACTTCTTCATCACGTTTCAGAGTAATTACAGTTCCTGATGAAGGCTGACCTAAAGTTTTTGGCTCTTGACCCAGATTAGTGAATGGGTTAGAAGGAGAAGTATCGATGCTGTCATGACTATGATTTAAAGTTTCTTCATCTTCAATGTCAAGGTCTTCAATTTTAACGCCTTTGCTTCTACTTTTTAAACCTTTGCAGCATTCAGCAATCCAATTAACCAGGTTACCAGCAGCAGCTGTTACGTAAGTTGCAACAGAAACAGCAGCAGCAGTTAATGCAGCAGCAAGACCGATTTGTGCAATGGTGCTAGCGCCAGCAATCGCGGCAATAGAAAGACCAGCAACCGAGAAAGTAGCAACTGCAGTTAGAGCAGCAGGCCACAAGAATAAAGTAAGTGCAACTGCGCCAGCAGCAAGTAAAGAAAGCCAGAAAGCTGTAGCAATTGCTTTTTTATGGTTAGAGAGGAAATCAGCAGTTGAACGGCTAACAAATTTAATACCCTCAGCTAAATAACCTACTAAACCAGGTGTTGTTACAGGTTTACCATCGCGACCTATTTTAACTTTTTCTACGCCATCTCTACCCTTTTCTTTTACCGTAGAACCTAATACTAGATTAGTCAGACCTGTTAAAGCATTTGCCGGCAGGTAAGCAACCGCACTCATTACTTGTTTAAATTTCATGTGTTACTCCAAGGTTATAAATCAGGGCGAATAATAGCAATGATTTTGCAATATGTGAATCAAAAATGCTCAATTTGTTGTAACAAAAGTGTAAAAATATTTGATTTTTTTGTGTTAACAGTATAATAAATGAGCAATTATTGCATTAATAAATCTTTAAGGTTTGAATTTAAGCAAAAAGAATCTTTAGCATGGTGTATCGATACAGGGAATTATGCAGTCCAATGATAATTTCCTGTAGTTTTATCAATGATTGCAACGGCGGTATAGAGTAGGATCATCAATTCCAGCTCCAAGAAAACCGCGCTTTCTGAATGTACAACTATCACATTGCCCACATGCTTCCCCAGCATCATTTGCCTGATAACATGAAATAGTTAAGCTGTAATCTACATTCAAACTTATTCCCAATTGGATTGTTTCTACTTTGCTTAAGTGTTGTAAGGGAGCATGAATAGTGAATTGTTCACCGTTTACACCGGCTTTAGTTGCTAAATTGGCTAAAGTTTGAAATGCCTGGATAAATTCAGGGCGGCAATCAGGGTAATGAGAATAATCAACAGAGCTTGCACCGATAAAAATTTCTCTTGCTCCTATAGATTCTGCGAAACCTAAGGCCATAGCCAGAAAAATGGTATTGCGTGCAGGCACATAAGTAACTGGAATGTCAGAGCCGCTCTGAAAGGAGGGTACTTCCATGTTAGAATCAGTCAAAGCTGAATTACGAAACAATGCGGTATCTAAGGTGACAATTTGATGTTTCACATTATAATGCTGGGCAATGCGTTGCGCAGCGAGCAATTCAGCTGAATGTCTTTGTCCATAAGAAAAGCTGATTGCGTAGCAGGAAAAGCCTTTTGAATGTGCTAAAGCCAGGCAAGTAGTTGAATCCAGGCCGCCAGATAATAGGACTACCGCTTTTTTCATGATATATAAGTCTCCAAATTTATTTATCTTGGTAACTTCTTAAATAATCCGGTGGCAAGAACCGATACCTACGTTCTGCGTATAAGCCGCAGCGATTATAATTTGCTCAGACTTCTTGGGAAGTTACCTTTTTTTAGATTTAAAATGCTGCTAGAATGCGCCCATTATGCCATAACATGGAACTTTATGACGACTACTCTTTATCCCGTTATCCTTGCAGGCGGTTCTGGAACTCGTTTATGGCCTTTATCTCGTAAAAATTATCCGAAACAATTTTTAGCCTTAAATGGTGAGCTGTCTCTTTTGCAACAAACTGTGAACAGAGCGCAGACTCTGGTAAATACTCATGCACTTATTGTAAGTAATGACGCGCATTATTTTCTTTGTCAGGATCAGTTAAATCATTTAACTCATTCGATGACTTATTTGCTGGAGCCTTGTGCCCGCAATACAGCCCCAGCAATTGCCTGCGCAGCTCATTATTTATCTCAAATCGCAGGATCCGATGCAGTGATGTTGGTACTTCCCTCAGATCACTGGATAGCCGATGATCTGGCATGGCAAGAGGCAATGTTAATCGGAGCACAATTTGCTGCAAACCATCATGCTTTAGTTACTTTTGGCATCCAGCCGGATAGTCCTAAAACTGGATATGGTTATATAGAATCCGGGTTGCCGTTAACTGATAAAGTACAACAGGTTTTAAGTTTTAGAGAAAAACCAGCGCTTGATCAAGCAAAAGAATTTATTGCCGATGGAAATTATTTTTGGAATAGCGGTATGTTTGTTTGTCGTGCTGGCGTATACCTGCAGGAATTAGTCGAATACCAACCTGACATTCATTATTTTAGTCAGCAAGCCGTTTTAAAAGCACAACATCACCATGATTTTCTACGCCTAGATTTAGAATGCTTTTCTCGTTGCGAGGCTGAGTCTATTGATTATGCAATTATGGAAAAGACAGATAAAGCTGCGGTCATACCTGTTTCAATGCAGTGGAGCGATTTGGGGTGTTGGTCTGCAGTAGCGGATGCGAATACGTCCGATCAAGACGGAAATACGGTTACAGGAAAAGTTATTGCACAGCAAAGTTCTAATTGCCTGATTCACAGTACAGACATCTTAGTTACTGCAATAGGTGTACAAGATCAAATCATTGTTGCTACCCAAGATGCTGTTTTGGTAGCGGACAAGCAATACTCACAACACGTTAAAGACTTAGTGAGTTCTTTAAGTAAAGATCACCATCAATTGACTCAAGATCATCAACGAGTATCACGTCCTTGGGGATATTATGAAGTTTTGGCTGAGGGCGCTTCTTTTAAAGTAAAACGACTCATGGTAAAACCAGGCGCTCGTTTATCCCTACAAATGCATCAACATCGGGCCGAGCATTGGGTTGTTGTTTCTGGAAAGGCAGAAGTAATCAATGACACCCAAACGATTTATTTATCGGTAAATCAATCAACCTATATCGCGCAAAATACACTTCATCGTTTGAGTAATCCTGGAAATGAACCGCTTTATGTTATTGAAGTTCAAAGTGGTGCGTATTTAGGAGAGGATGATATTAAACGTTTTGATGACATCTACGCGCGTGAACTCTCCTAATCAAAATGCTTCTTTACAGACTGGATGATACGTCTATCTCTTAATCATAAGTTAAGAATCTGTATAGAAAATTCCATGTTCTGTTTTGTTTCCTTTAGATTCATTATTTTATGCAAATTTTAGTTTCAATAGTGTAAATCAATGAATGTTCAGCTTGTTTTTAAAATTAGTGCTATGTTATAAAAAAGAACATATTAATTTTTTTACTGTGATTAAATGAATTAGTCGCCGAAATTCATGAGCACAGAGGTGACATTATGGCAACGAGTAGTGCAGTTCTGCAATCCTTTCTTAGAAATACATTCCAAGATAATAAGAAACTTGCTGATTTGAGCTTCGAGGACTTGCTAAAGTACAACCGCGCTGAATGTGGCCTTATTGAGACAAATTTTGACCCTCAAAATAATATTGATGATCTTGAAGATGGGTTAAATGGTAATGATGCGATCATTTTGTATGATAATGAGCTTTACCATGCATACATAGATGCACAAGGTCGCAAAGTGCGCAAACTTCCAGTGCCGACTGATGACAAAATAGAACATTATAATCGACTAAAAGTATCGTGCTCTGAATTTTATAAGCGAGCAAAGAGGGAGCAGTTAGAGTGGGTTAGCTCCATAACTGACCGCGCCTACACGGAACATCGTATTAATGATTTTCTTTCTTCACTCGATTTTTATCTAGGTATATTGGGCAAGACTGATCGAGTCATGTTCGATTATATGAATCACGCTCAAAAAGAAGAGTTGGCATTTAATCTTAAAATTACTCTATTACTTTTGCTGGCACAAAAACAACATGAGATAGAATATCAGAAAACCGAAAACGTAAACACCTATAATCAGCATATTAAACGATGTTCAAAATTTCTTATGGAGCTGGATCCAGAATATCTAGAGCGGATCAAAATGCATCCTGAACAGGAAGTACTCCATCCTGATAAGCCGATAAAATATATGGGCATTCCTCTTGGTCAACTATTGGCTAGAGATATGGTTGAATTACCTGGAGGTACAACTAAGACCATTAAAGAGTACATGGGCAAAATAAATGAAAATAGACTTTATTGGGTATGGGGTTCAACTTTTTTAAAAACAGTAGTTGGCCTACTTCCTGATTATATGCATTCGGGACAAGCGCCAGAAGCCATGAAAACTCCGGATCCTTATACGGGAAATTTGAGCTGGGGTTTATATTATGCACGTTTTTTCTTGGAGTTGGGGTTATTACTCAAACATACCATCAAAGGGCCGTGGATGAGCGAGGAGGAAGCAAAAACACCTTGGGAAGATCGTTTTTTAAGTCAATGGGAACAAAGAAAATTTGCTTTATTGAATGATTCAATTTGGGGAACGGCTAATTTGCTTTGCTTCTTCTGGCTTAATGGAAAAGGGGCATTGGGAACCGCAGGAGATGTTCTCACTCTTGTTCTTTTGGTTTTTGATATCGCTATGGTTGCATGGGAGTTTGAGGAGCAAAGAACAAAATATCATAAGGCTATGTTGCAGTACGATGAAGATCTGGAACGATTAAAAAAACAACTTCAAGTGTTCAAGGATATAGAAACAAAAAGAAAACTTGATGGTGAAGAGTCAAAGGAAAAACGCCAAATCGAGATACAAATTCGCACATTAGAACGGGAAAAATTAAAGTGCTACAGAGAGTGGCAACTGCAAAAAGTATCCTTAATTAATACTCTTTCCTACGCTGTTGGTCTTATGTTGGCTTTTATTGTCTTAACTGCGCCATTTATGCCTATTTCAGCTCCTGTGTTAGGTATCATGGTAATTGCTGGCGCGGCAGCGTGTCTTGCATTTACCATTATTAATAATGCAATCAAAGGAGGCATTGAGCTTTATAAAACCTATAAAACACTACAAGAGCAAAAGCAGGATCATGATGACAAAATAAAAGAGTTACGGCGCTTGTTAAAAAAGAATCCAAACTTAGATGAGAATAAGAAAAAACTTCTTTATCTTGAAATTAAGCAACTTCAGGCACAAACAGAATATCAGAAACAGATGATGGTTTATCAATCAGTAAATTTAGCGCGCCGTATTATGATTGAAGCCTTAGTTCCTGTTGTTGTTTTGGTAAGTTTAGTAGCGGTGCCTCTAGGGGGATTAGGTATTATACCTGTACTTATTGCAGCAATTGCGTTAGCGATTGCAACCCAGATGCTCGTGGATGCACTGTTTAAACCTGAGGAAAAAAAGGCACTGGAATTTGATGAGGAATCTTATACGAAGTTTTGTGAGGAGATTCAAACGATGCCGAAACCTGAGCGTGACCGTCTTTTCTCTGAGAAAGAACGCCTATTGGACAAAAGTGACAATAGTGACAATAGTGATTCAGTGGATCCCTACCTTGCACTTGATTATTAGCTTAGATGACGATTTAGTCTTAACCTAGGTTTAGCGGTATCTCAGTATTGAACGAGATACTTTATTTAAAATTCTTTCATTAAAATTCAATGGGGTTATATAAAAATAAAAAACTGGCATTCATAGTCTTCTTCTGTATAATGTTTAAAGAAGGCTGACATGGAATGTCTTAATGAAAAAGCTCACTATCTTATTGTTGCTTGTTTTTTCTGCCAATGTTATTGCTTCTGCTGCGTGTGATACGCATGCAGGTATGTCTGATTCTTATGTCTTAGCGCTAAGTTCGCAGCCGGGTTTTTGTCAAACATATGGATATGAAGCAGGTAAACCAGAGTGCATGCATTTATCTAAAAATTCTTATCAAGCAAAACATCTGACCTTACATGGTTTATGGCCCAATCAAAATGCCTGTGGGCAAAGTTATGGCTATTGTGGTGTTGAGCAGAAATCTAATCACTGTGCCTATCCTCCGTTGAATTTATCACCCCAGGTATCTGAGCAGTTGAAAAAGATTATGCCCAGTTATTATTATGGAAGTTGTTTGGAGCGTCATGAATGGAATAAACACGGCAGCTGTCAAATTTTGTCTGCTGATGAATATTTTTCACTGGCCATGCATTTGACTGAGTCGGTCGATAATTCTGTTTTGGGGCATTATTTAACAGAACATCAGGGGCAAAAGGTGTCCTTAACCGCTTTGCGAGGGGCGGTAGTCCAAGCATTTGGTAAAAATAATTCCGGGAAAGTTTACTTAGGTTGTAGAAATGGCATATTAGTTGATATTTATATTCAATTGCCCGCATTAATTCCTTTCGATGAATCTTTAGAGTCTCTAATCGATAATGCGCCTGATTCTCAAGTGAATGACACGTGTCCCGCCAATGTCATGCTTTCGAATTTTAATAAAGGAAGTTGGTTTTAGTTGCCTTGCACATTGTCAGAACTTCCTCTAATGTAGAGGAATTATTGATATGGGAATGAAGCTATGCTAAAGCGGTGTTATTTATTGATTCTAATTGTCTTTTTATTAACTGCTTGCGCGCATCATGCGCCAAAAAATCAACCGACACCTCCGCCGCAAGCGCTTAAGACAAAACAAGTCAGACACGTCTCTGCTTTTAATCAGGTTAATCTGCAAGGACAAATCAATGTCAGTTTGCATACAGGTTATAAAAAGCCGCAAGTGATTTTATCGGGTGATGTCCGTGATTTGGCGATGATAAAAGTCGAAGTAGTACAAAACACTTTGTATTTGGTTCTAGGTGGCGGTTATCCAAAATTTGGTCCAGTTTATGCTGATGTTAGAGGCCGGTTTCTTAACCGTTTGATGGCCAATGGTACACCTTTAATCACTGGCGATCGGCTGCATACTAGCATATTGGATGTTTATTTGGTAAATACAGGAAACGTAAGATTAGGCGGATCTATTGGCCTGCGTGTTTTGGATATAAAAGGTAAAGGGTTTACCCAAATTAGTGGGATATCAAGTCAAAACTTACAGATCCACCTACAGGAAAGTCCAAAAGTACAACTTTCGGGTGTTGCCAATTTATCTAATTTAACCATGCAGGGAAATGCTTGGATTGGTTTTTACTGGGTTAAAACAGATACCTTAACGGTACGTGCGAAACAAAAAACTACGATTCAATTGGCGGGTGCAGTAAATCGACTGGATGTTGAGCTTTGGGGAAATGCACGATTTAAAGGGCGTTATTTACGTGCACAACGCAGTTTTGTGAGAACTCATGATCATTCTGTTGCTGAGATTTCGGCAGTGAAACATCAGAGCAATTTGGCTACCGATGCCAGTGACATTTATTATTTTAATCTACCAACCACACGAGCAGATTTTATGGCTTATAATGGTTCAGTGTTGGATATGCGCGAGTGGAATCAATACGATTTGCAAGATTTCACTCGCTACAACAAGCAGTTTCCTTAAAGTCACACTGAAGGTTTATGACTTTTAAAATTACCTACGTTCTGTGGACAGCCGCAGGACGTAGAAGAAGTTTAACCTGATACATTATTGCTGTTATATCCCAGTCACAAGCATCTCTTCTCCTAACAAAGGAGAAGATTTTTCACCCAGTGTACGTTGCTTAATGCATTGAACTATCATATCCAAATCATTATCTAATGGTAAAACATGGGCTGAGTTTGCTAGCCAATGTATGGTTGTATTGGGTAAATGAGAAAACATTTTTTCAACTTTTTTGGAGGCAACAACACTATCGTGGGCACCAAAAAAGAGATCAATCGGGCAGTTTGGTGTAACCCATTGATATTCATTAATCAGGGTAAACAGTTCAATCAGCGCAGGAATTGGAATCTTTCTATAGGATATTTCAGCATATTTGTCGGTGATGAGGTTGCCTGCTCTACCACGTAGTTCGCAAAATCCAAGTTTTTGCAGTGCAATAAGAAGTTTTAAATTCTGATGCGTGTTCATCTGTAATTTAAACGCAGGGGCTAAAAGAAACATATGATTGAATGTAAAACTCGCACTCAACTGACATGCCAGTATACCGCCAAGGGATAATCCGAGTACATCTACTTTTTGATATTCCTTAAATAATGCGTCACATTCTTGGGCAGCACAGTCAAGCAAATCTTTGGCCTTAGCTTGTGCGAACGCAGCGATGCTGTCTGCATGCCCTGGTAATGCAGGGCAAAATAAAGCGTCATAATGGTTTAATTGAGGAATTAGATAGCGATAAACAGCTGGAGTGGAAGTAAATCCGTGTAAAAGCAGTAATGCGTGATCTGTTTTTGTTCCCTGTTTCCTGATTGGTTTAAGGAGCGCAAGATCTTCCCTTTTTAAATCAAACAGTTGTTTGCCACGGCGCATGAAGCGAAAATCATTAGGATTCATAATCATTCCATATGGTTGCATTTATTTTGAAAAATTATTGTAAATTATGGTCGAAAACAACTTATCAAAAAACAAATCTTGATAAGATTTAGTGTATCTGAAAATATTGGATCTACGCTATCTATATTAAAGGCAATGTCAATTATAATGTGCTATCTTTAACGTAATAGGGGTAGATATTTAGAGGTAACGATTTATGACTCAAGAGAATAAAGATAAAACAACGCAACCAAATCCTGCGCCTCAATCTGTTCCAGATCCAAAACCGGATGTAATTACTACCGATGTATCTTCTGTGCCGAAACCAGACAAGAAAGATGGTGCCCAACAAGCTAAGGATGAAGAGGCAAATAAGCCCCCTAAACCCGCAACGACAGAAGCAAAGAAAGACGAGAAAAAAGACCCTAACCTTCAATTACTTGAGGATTTGAATAAGCTGGTTGCAGATATTAATGGAAGCATCAATGATGCTTTGAAAAAGGGAGTGGAGAAGGCAGGAGAGAAATTTTTAGAAACAAAAGTGGGCAAATCTTTGACTGGGTTGAAAGATGCAATAAGTGATAAAGCATCAGAGTTAACAGAACAACTCAAGGATAAGGCGGGTGAAAAACTGGATTCGCTCACTGATTCGATTAGTAATACGGAAGTGGGTAAAACCTTTGGTAGCTTTAAAGATATGCTGAGTTCTGTGCCTGACAAAATTAGTTCGGGAATTGCCAGTGGTATAGATTCACTTGCAGAAAAGATAGCAAATATTGGCAAAGAGGCTCCAAAAGAGAATGTTGAACAAAAGCCAGACGAAAAAGGTGTGGAAATGAGCAGTTTATCCAATACAACAACGGATCCATTGCAAGCAACAAAAGAAGCATTAGATGAGGTAGACTTTAAACCTCTTACTGTCCCCTCCTCTCCAGTAAAAGAGCCAGAAGTAGAAAAAGATTTAACTTCATCTGTAAGCATGACCAACAATTAAAGCACCAAGGTAGATTGGCAAAGCAGCATCCGGGAACATAGAGATAAACCCGGATTCCGCTTGCTTCACCTAGATTACACTTCATGTTTGATTTACTTCACCCCAATAACTTATGCGGTAAGCTTTCGATGCGTCCGGCTTGCGTCACAACTACATAATTTAATTTACGTTGCAGTTCGCTGATTGTATCAGCGCCCGCATAAGTAAGTCCGGATCTTAAACCACCTATTATATCCGCAATAATTGCATCAGGATTTTCTTTGAAGGCAACTTCAGTGGCAACACCCTCGGCAGTTTTCCATTCATGCATTTGCCCCAAGAAGTTTTCTTGTGCTTCTTTAGAGGCCATTCCACGGTAACGCTTTACTTTGCTGCCGTCTTTCTTTTGAATGACTTCACCAGGAGTTGGTGATGTACCTGCGAGCATTCCGCCAATCATGACAAAATCGGCGCCAAAGGCCAACGCTTTGACTATATCGCCCGAGGTTTTTATCCCACCATCAGCGACAATAGAACGGTCCGCACGTGCACAATCCTGAATACAGGTCAGCATCGGTACACCAAAACCTGTTTTAATGCGGGTGCTGCACACAGAACCGCCGCCAATACCCGCTTTAATGATGTCAGCACCACATGAAGCAAGGTAATCAGCGCCAGCGTAGGTTGCCACATTTCCTGCCATAATACAGCGGTCAGCAAGGATATGACGTAAGCTTTTTAAGGTTTTTCCTACATATTTGGCATGAGCATGAGCCACATCCACACAGAAATAGTCAGCTCCTGTATCACGTAATGCCTCTGCTCGTTCCAATTCAGCTGCAGTACAGCCAACTGAAACAAAAACGTTATTGTGGCACTTTTTAAACTCTTCGATGTTTTCTTCAATGGACATAAAGCGGTGCAAGGCGCCCATAGCACCTTTAGAGCTCATGAAATTCGCCATGTCACTTTCAGTAATAGTATCCATATTGGAACTGATGACAGGGAGCTCGAGGGTTAATTTACCCAGTCTGTCGGTACTGGTGGTTTCTACTACTCTTCTTGATTCGTGATGATTGTACGAAGGAACAAGGAGAACATCATCAAAAGTGATGGCATGGTCAGTCATGGTCAGATCCTTAAAGTCCCTACTATAAATGCTCCGCAGCATAAAATGCAAGTCTTGAGCGCTCCCCACGAGTTAAACTCATATGTGCACTATGTTCCCAGTGTTTAAAGCGATCCACTGCAAAAGTTAAACCCGAAGTGGTTTCACTCAAGTAAGGAGTATCGATTTGTTTGATATCACCGAGGCAAATAATTTTGGATCCCGGACCTGCTCGGGTGACTAAAGTTTTTATTTGTTTCGGAGTCAGGTTTTGCGCTTCATCAATAATTATGTAGCGATTTAAAAAAGTACGCCCACGCATGAAATTTAAGGAACGAATTTTAATTTTATTTTGTAATAAATCCTGAGTTGCTCCGCGTCCAAAACTCCCGCCTACTTGTGAGCTGTGCAAAACTTCTAAGTTATCCATTAAAGCACCCATCCAAGGTGTCATTTTCTCTTCTTCAGTTCCGGGCAAAAAGCCAATGTCTTCACCTACAGGAATGGTCACGCGTGTCATGAGTATTTCGGTGTAACGGTTTTGATCCAGAACCTGGGTTAAGCCTGCAGCGATGGTGAGCAGTGTTTTTCCTGTTCCAGCCGGACCTTGTAAACTTACAAAATCGATCTCAGGATCCATGAGTAAGTTTAAAGAAAAGTTTTGTTCACGGTTTTTGGCATGAATTCCCCATACTGAGTGCTTTGTGTAATCACGAATTAACTGAATTACTGCATGATCACTTTCAAGTTTTTTCACAATCGCCTGAAATTGATCATCCTCAGTGCTGATGCAATCATTGGGGTTCCATTGATTGATTAATGGTCCTGCTACTTTATAAAAAGTTGTACCACTTTCTTGCCATGATCCCATATCTTTAGCATGGGTATCCCAGAAATTATTATCAAGAATGTGCAGGCCCTTATGCAGCAGATTCACATCATCCAATACCTGGTCGCTGTAATAATCTTCTGCAAGAATTCCAAGTATTCCTGCTTTGATACGCAGGTTAATGTCTTTTGACACAATAATTACTTGTTTTTTGCTCGCATATTTTTTTTGTAAACCCAAAGCAGTGGCAAGAATCGTATTATCTACTTTATGTCCTGGAAGAGTGGAAGGAACAACCTGGTCGAATTCATCGGTTTGAAAAAACAGCTTGCCGCTGCACTTTTTTTTATCTGAGCTGAGGTAGTTGGGTATTGCTAATCCGGATACGATTTGTTCGTGAGACGCATTACTCATGAGCTCTACCAACATGCGGTTGGTTTGCCGTACGTTGCGTGCTACTTCTGATGTACCCGTTTTATGGCTGTCTAATTCTTCCAAAACAACCATTGGCAAATAGATATCATGCTCTTCAAAATGATAGATGGCTGTAGGATCATGCATTAAAATATTGGTATCAAGCACAAACAGTTTTCGACGGGTATTGCTATTATCCATAAAATTCACCTTGTGATTAAAACGTGTAGCCTGGGTGAAGGCACGCAGCAATTAAGTTAATGATTTTTGACTTTATCATACGTCTCCCCTCCACGACTAGTTCGCGGGGTTGTCCGCGAGATCCGGTGTTTTCCTGGGTTCCGCGGACAAGCCGCGGAACGTAGACAAGGCACTTAGTTTCTTAACTTAATGTATTAAGGCAGCCGTAACCCTACAATTATTTGATTGCTTCTTTCATTCTGCTTAGGGGAGAAGATTCAGTCAAGAATAAAATTTTTATTTTATTGTACGGAGTACTTCGTCTACATGTCCTTTAACACTCACTTTGCGCCACTCTGTGCTTAATTTTCCTTGAGGGTCAATGATAAAAGTGCTGCGTTCAATGCCACGAACTTGTTTGCCATACATGGATTTCATTTTAATCACTTCAAACAATTGGCATAACTGTTCGTCAGGATCGCTAATGAGTTCGAAAGGAAAGTTTTGTTTGGCTTTAAAAAGTTCATGTGATTTTAAGCTGTCGCGGGAGATTCCAAATATCTGGGTATTTGATTCTTGGAACTGAGGGTATGCATCCCGAAAGTCTTGTCCTTCTGTTGTACATCCTGGGGTCGCATCTTTAGGATAAAAATAAAGAACCACATATTGTCCTCGATAATCGCTCAAACGAGCATTGAGGCCATTCGTTGCAGTGAATGCAAAATCGGGTACGGATTCACCTATATTCATTAATCTCTCCCTGTTTTTTTCATTATGCGCGAACGGTCCCTTTGCCATTCACGATCTTTAATGGTATCTCGCTTATCATGCTCTTTTTTTCCTTTGGCCAGAGCTATTTTTATTTTGACTTTATTTTTTTTCCAATATAAAGAAAGTGGGACTATAGTATAGCCTTGACGTTCGACACTACCGATGAGTTGGTTTAATTCTTTTTTATTTAATAAGAGCTTACGAGTACGTATTGGATCAGGAATAGAATGTGTCGAAGCGGTGATGAGTGGATGAATCTGGGCACCAAGTAAAAAGGCTTCGCCGTATTTAATAATGATATGAGCATCTGACAGATTTATTTTTCCTGCGCGTAAACTTTTGACTTCCCAACCTTCAAGCACCAAACCTGCCTCGTATTGATCCTCAATAAAATAGTTAAAGCCTGCTTTGCGGTTCAACACAATGGTCGAATCGGATTGTTTTTTATTTGTCATATTTATTCTTTGTTGCGATCGTGTTTGTAATCCAGTGGTAATTGAGGATAGACTCGATTTAATTGATCATCAACTGCTACTCGGTTATCAAAAACAAAACATTGCCCTTCCCAGAGCGATTCTTCTTTAGGCATTTGTTCAATATAATTGAGAATGCCATCATATAAATGATAGACATTTTCAAAACCTAAATTTTTTAAATAAGCAGTGGATTTCTCACAGCGTATCCCACCCGTACAAAACATTGCAATTTTTTTATTTTTTTTATCAAGCAAATGTTCGCGCACATACTCCGGAAAATCTCTAAAATTTTCGGTACTGGGATTGATGGCATTTTTGAATGTGCCTAATTCAAATTCATAATCATTACGGGTATCGATTAACACCACATCGGGATCTTGAATTAATTCATTCCATTCTTCAGGACTTAAATAGGTTCCTGCTGATTTTAAAGGGTCAACGTTTTTTATGCCCATAGTTACAATTTCTTTGCGAAGTTTGACTTTAGATTTTTCAAATGGGTTTTCATCATCAAAAGTTTCTTTAAACTTTAAATCTGCCAAACGTTCATCCTGGCGTATGAATTGATAAAACAAATCCATTTGCTCACGAGTACCAGCAAACCCTCCGTTGATCCCCTCAGAGGCTAATATAATGGTCCCTTTAATTTTGATTTCATGCATTTTGGCAAGCAAAGGTTCGCGCATTGTTTCAAAATTTTCCAAAGAAACAAATTTATAAAATGCAGCAATCACTATTTTTTCCATTATACTACCTGAAATAAAAACAAAAATATTCGGCAAAAATTACCATTTACACAGAATTTAATCAATAGGCTTGAATTAGATGCATCCTAGTCTGCGTTTAAATATTAAGCAAAATTAACTAAATGCGTTGACAAAAACTAACCAGCGATCATACTGTTATATACCAAAGCTATCTGTGCTTTCATTTGCGGCTTTATTTTATAAGGAGATAATATGGCCCAGTACATTCGGAAGTTGCGTTGGTTCTTAATCCTTTGTTTATTTGTCCCATTCATGAGTTTCGCTGCTACTCCTGTAAAGTCTATGGTGGTTTTTGGCGACAGTTTGTCTGATACAGGGAATACCACTCACCTACTTAAAAGTTTACGCCAGGAAGAAGATCCCGCTTTTTTAGTCGCGCCTTTTAAAGTATTTGTACTCAATAAGATGGTTGAGTTTGCCGAAGAATATTATGTACCACAAATGGTTTTGGATTCAGGTATCGCCATAGTTACTGATTTTTTTGATAATCAATTGGCACCTTATATCGCCAATTTGGTGAGTAAAGTCAAATTAGTTCCCGTATTACCAGGAACTCCTTATTGGAATGCACGTTTCTCCAATGGCCAGGTATGGAATGAATATTTAGCAAAAATGCTTTCCATTGCCCCAGAGGATGAAGAGGTTTATTTAAATCGTGCATTTGGGGGTAGCTGGACAGCAACTTATGATTATCAATTAACGGTGTGGAATTTGATTCGTCACCCATTAGGAACAATCAAAAATCTAATCGTAGGTAAGTTGGTTCCTCCAAGTCTTGGTTTAACTGTTCAAGCGTATTTATTGGAGCACCCAGCTTTAAGTAATGAAACCGTATTTTTTATTTTCTCAGGTAGTAATGACTACATTAATGTCTTGTTCTTTGAAGATAATTACAACACGGAAGTAATGAGTACCTATGTTGATAATGTTTTATCAGGTGCGAGTTCTGCGGTTATGAAATTAATGCAAGCTGGCGCACGCCGCTTTGTAATCATGGGTCTGCCTCATATAGGAGACACACCTCGCATGGTACAAACCACTGATAGAGAGGTTTTGAATAATGCTATTGATATGCACAACGATCGACTTCGAAATCGTATGCAGGAATGGGCAAAAATTTATCCTGATTCAAATTTCCTCTATATCGACATGAGCGATTATTTCGAACGCGCTTTAAAGAACCCGGAAGATTATGGATTTACTAATACTACAGAAGCGTGTATCGATGTGAAACTTCCTATGTATGATGCATTCCGTAGTTCGCCTTTTGCTAACAACTATGTATTACGTTATGCACAAGTGCTTCAATACAGGGATGCAAGTTTTGCTGCAGGAGACAAAAACTATCATGTATGTGACACTCCGGAAAGTTATTTATTCTGGGATGAAATTCATCCGAGTACACGCGCCCATGGATTGCTTGCGTTTGAGGTGTGTAAGGCTATGAAATACCATGGATATAATGTAACGTGTCAAAATCCTATAGAGTAATAGAGAGTTAGTCGTTAAGTCTCTTAAGTATAGCCTGGGTGAAGACGCGTAGCCCGGGCAAATTTGCGACGTCGTCCTCTTTAGCGCACAACACGGAACATGTTAGTGATTTATAAATGTTTATGGCATAATTGCCCTTTTTTTATTGTTATCGTTCATGTGCGGTTGTTGAAACGAGGAGCAGGATATGTGTGGGATTATTGGAGCTGTGTCTGAAAGGGATATCAGTAAAATTTTACTGGAAGGATTACGTCGTTTGGAATATAGAGGTTATGATTCTGCGGGTATTGCAGTAATCGATAATGATGAACTTTTACAACGTGTGCGAATCCAGGGTAAGGTACAAAATTTAGCTGATACCATGCAAAAAACAGCTGTTGCTGGAAATACAGGTATTGCCCATACGAGATGGGCAACACATGGTAAGCCTTCAGAGCAAAATGCACACCCTCATCTATCCCATGGACAAATTGCATTGGTACATAATGGGATTATTGAAAATCATGAAACTTTGCGCCATGAGTTAGCAATGAAAGGATATCAGTTTACCTCTGAAACAGACACTGAAGTAGCTGCCCATTTAATTCATTACTATTATTTGCAGAATGAAAATTTACTCGAAGCAGTACAAACCGCAGCTGCAAAAATGGACGGTGCTTTCGCTTTAGGGGTTATCCATCAACAAAAACCAAAGGAACTTGTTGCTATTCGTAAAGGGAGTCCTTTAGTCATTGGCTTAGGCATCGGTGAGAATTTTATCGCTTCTGATGGATTAGCATTAAAATCTTTTGCACAATCAGTGATTTATTTAGAAGAAGGTGACAGTGCTTCCATTACCTCAGCAAGTATAACAATTTATGATTCATCCAAGTCATTTGTTGAGCGTCCTCTCCATCCTTTAACGAGCGATGCTGAAACCGTGAGTAAAGGTCCTTATCGACATTTTATGCTCAAGGAAATTTTCGAACAATCTAAAGTGTTGACCGATACCTTAGAAGGTCGTGTGAATAGTCTTGAGGTACTTAAATCCAGTTTTGGAGAGCGTACCTCTCATATATTTCCTATGGTAAAGCAAATTCATATTGTTGCTTGCGGTACCAGTTATCATGCCGGAATGATTGCTAAATATTGGTTAGAATCATTGGCTGGATTGCCGACCCAGGTTGAAATTGCGAGTGAGTATCGCTATCGTGATGTAGTTGTACCCAAAGATACTTTATTTATCATTGTTTCCCAATCAGGTGAAACCGCAGATACTCTTGCTGCTTTGCAAAAAGCAAAAGATATGGAGTATTTGGCCAGTTTGGCTATTTGTAATGTGGCAACAAGTACTTTGGTCAGAGAAGCGGACTGTGTTTTTTTAACACGCGCAGGAGTGGAAATTGGCGTGGCGTCTACTAAGGCATTTACTACGCAACTGGCTGCTTTTTTAATGTTAGCTGCGGCGCTTTGCCATGATGATCGGGCAAATGAAGTTTTAAAGCAATTGCAGGAGCTGCCTGCATGTTGTGAACGCGCATTAAAGATGAATGAGGAAATTGAAGACCTTGCTTCCCTTTTTGTTAATAAAGCACATGCTTTATTTTTAGGACGAGGCGTGCAATACCCAGTCGCTCTGGAAGGTGCTTTGAAATTAAAGGAAATCTCCTATATTCATGCTGAAGCATATCCCTCTGGGGAGCTGAAACATGGTCCTTTGGCTTTGGTTGATGAAAACATGCCTGTTGTTGCAGTTGCTCCCAACGATGAATTATTGGATAAATTAAAATCTAATTTACATGAAGTAAGTGCTCGAGGGGGGCAGTTATTTGTTTTTGTTGACGACACTCAAAGTTGGCGCGCAAATGGAGCACGTTTGATTAAGGTCCCATACTGTGGTTTATGGGTTGCTCCAATCATTTATACGATTCCTTTACAATTGTTGGCTTATCATGTTGCTGTTGTAAAAGGTACAGATGTTGATCAGCCACGTAATCTTGCCAAATCAGTGACTGTTGAGTGATAATGTGGCGGTTTTTTTAACGATTTACCTTCAATCAGGCTACAATTCCTGTAATGTTTAGGGTGAAATAATCAATTGTTATATATTTATGTTTTACGGGGATGTAAATGACTCAAGAGATGTTGAGATTAGCTGCAATTATTGCGCAAGAGCTTAAAGTTAAACCAGCGCAGGTAGAAGCAGCCATTCGTCTGCTTAATGAAGGGGCAACAATTCCTTTCATTGCTCGTTATCGCAAGGAAGCTACTGAAGGACTCGATGATATAAAATTACGTTTTATTGATGAGCGCGTACTTTATTTGCGTGAATTGGATGAACGTCGTGTTGTCGTTTTGCAGTCTATCCGCGAACAAGAGAAATTAACTCCCGAGCTTGAAAAGAGTATTTTGGCAGCAGATACTAAAACTCGTCTTGAAGATTTATATTTGCCCTTCAGACCAAAGCGTCGTACCAAGGCGCAAATTGCTATAGAAGCAGGCTTAGACCCGCTAGCTCAGGCACTTTGGAACAATCCTGATCTGGATCCTGAAGAGCAAGCAGTTCAATTTATTAATCCTGAGACTGGTGTTGAGGATGCAAAAGCAGCTTTAGAAGGCGCGCGCCATATATTAATGGAGCATTTTGCTGAAGATGCTGACTTGATTAATGAACTAAGGGAATATTTGTGGCAGCACGGTATCGTCAAATCAACAGGAAGCTCCAAGAAGAAAGAAACCGTGAATAAGTTTTCAGATTATTTTGATTATTCTGAAGCAATTAAGAAAATTCCCTCACATCGTGCTTTGGCCTTGTTCCGCGGACGTCGAGAAAGTGTTTTGCAAGTGAGTCTTATTTTACCCGAACATGATTTATCGTATGGTGAAAATAAAGTAGCTACTCATTTCAATATTGTTGATAAACAAAGAAAAGCAGACAATTGGTTACTCGAAACGGTACGGCTGACTTGGAAAATAAAATTATTTACTAAGTTGGAGCTGGAATTACTGACTCGCTTACGCGAAATTGCAGATGAAGAAGCAATAAAAGTATTTTCCAGAAATTTACGCGACTTATTGCTTGCTGCACCTGCAGGCCCGCAAATTACCATTGGACTTGATCCAGGAATTAGAACAGGGGTTAAAGTGGTGGTGGTTGATGCAACAGGCAAGTTGCTGGATTACACTGTTATTTTCCCATTTGCCCCACAAAATGAATGGCATCAAGCGATTACTGACTTAGCCAAATTGGCGGCAAAATACCAGGTCAATTTGCTCAGCATTGGTAATGGAACAGGGTCTCGCGAAACAGAACGTTTAGTTACTGATTTAATAAAAATGTATCCTGATTTAAAACTGACTAAGATTATAGTGAGTGAAGCAGGTGCATCTGTTTATTCAGCTTCAGAAATTGCTTCTCAGGAATTCCCTGATTTGGATGTTACTTTAAGAGGAGCTGTTTCTATCGCACGCCGTCTCCAGGATCCGCTTGCTGAATTAGTCAAAATCGAAGCCAAATCCATTGGCGTAGGACAATACCAGCATGATGTGAATCAAGCTCGCTTAGCTCGTTGTCTTGATGGTGTTGTAGAAGATTGCGTGAATGCTGTAGGTGTTGATGTAAATACCGCTTCAGCTGCGTTGCTATCACATATTTCTGGTCTTAATGAAGCTCTGGCCAAAAACATTGTGCTTTATCGCGATGAACATGGCGCATTTAAAAATCGAATGGAATTAAAAAGTGTAAATCGCATGGGAGAAAAAGCCTTCCAACAGGCGGCAGGTTTTTTACGTATCATGAATGGAGACAATCCTCTGGATGCTTCTTGCGTTCATCCAGAAGCTTATCCTTTAGTAGAAAAAATTATTGCGGATAAGAAAATTGATATCAAGAAACTGATTGGTAATAAAGAAATATTACATAGCGTGAATGCAGAAGCCTTTATTGATGATCAATTTGGTTTGCCTACTATAAGGGATGTATTACGTGAATTGGAAAAACCAGGCCGAGATCCCAGACCAGAGTTTAAAACAGCAAAATTCAAGGAAGGTGTTGAAGAAATCGAACATTTACATGAAGGAATGCTTCTTGAAGGGGTTGTCAGTAATGTGACTAATTTTGGTGCTTTTGTGGATATTGGAGTGCATCAGGATGGATTAGTGCATATTTCAGCAATGACTCACAAATTTATTTCTGATCCACGTACGATAGTAAAGGCCGGTGATATTGTGACGGTGAAAGTTATTGAAGTGGATAAGGAAAGAAAGCGCATTGGTTTAAGCATGAAACTAGAAGATGAGCCTGCGAATCAACCAATAAAAAAACCAGCAAGAACATCTGAAATGAAAAAGCCTCCTCAGGTTAAAAGAATGGAGCATAAGAAAAAGCCTGAGGCCAAAAAAGTTGAGCCGGTTAAAAAAACAGTATTTAATACAGCAATGGCAGATGCGTTAGCTAAGTTAAAACGTAATTAAAAACTTGTAGCCTGGGTGCAGCGCAGTGGAACCCGGGATTGAGAAGATATTCATGTCTGGAAACCCGGGTTCCACTGCGCTGAACCCAGGCTACTTGCATCACATAGGTGAATAATGACCAATACTCCAAAAGGAGAGCTCGCTATCCAGACTTTAGCAATGCCGGCAGATACCAATGCCAATGGCGATATATTTGGTGGATGGATCGTGTCGCAAATGGATTTGGCTGCTGGAATATTGGCAAAAAGATTAGCAATGGGACGAGTAGCCACAGTTGCCATACACTCCATGAGTTTTTTAAAAGCGGTCCATGTAGGTGATCTTGTGAGTTGCTATGTAACTTTGATAAAACAAGGTAACACCTCCATGACATTCAGTGTTGAGGTATGGGCACATCCTGCCACCCAAAATGAAACGTATCAAGTTACTGAAGGCGTTTTTGTTTTTGTTGCCATTGATGAAGAAGGCAGGCCAAGACAGGTTCCTAAAAAAATATGACCAGTAATTCGTCAGAGTTGTACCGCTTGCTTACTGAAATGGCTACCTTGATTGAACAAAATTCAGAGCTGGATCCACAGTTATATATTTTATTTTTCCAACAACCTGAACTTGCTTTTAAGTTAACCGATATTATCAGTAACTTAGAAGAAAATCTGGATGAAGGTCTTTCAGTTTATTCGGCTTGCGTTTTTGCTTTAGATATTTGTGTTGCGCAATTGCAAGGTGCTGCAGAATCCGATAATAAAATTACTGCAAAAACATTAGTTCAATTGATGAATCACCTGGCTGCAATGATCAATTTGCGCAAACATACACTGAGTTTTTGGCTGCCCGTATTAAATTCTTTTTATGAGTCACATGTTGAATTGACTGAGGAACTAAAAAACGCCTATTACGAACTTGCCAGTGAGGAAGAAGAGCTGCTTCCTGAGGGCGAACCTGTATCACATATAGAGGCAATTCGAGATTTAATTCATGAATTATCCGATCTGAATGTTTTTGAAATCGCCGAAAATTTTTTCGCTCAAAGTTATGCAATGCCAGCTGATTTCTTCATTGATCTTATGGCTGATTTATACAACATTGAAGAAGGTGCAGATATTGCCTTACTTATTTTATTGCATCCCAAAGCAGAGGTACGCGAAGTTGCTGTGCACACGCTGGATCAAATTATAAGATTAGTTACGCTTTCTTCGACTTCCCTTTCACGGTTGCAGACGATCAAGTATTGGTACCCAAAGCATTATCATGAGCTGTTTGATTCATGGATAAAAATCCAACGCAAACGAGGGGTTGTGTTTGCACCAGAACCTGAAGCAGCTAAAGTAATGATTCGCGCGACAGAAATAGATGGTACGGGCTCGCAAGGAGTTTTTCTTCATGTGCGTAAATACAGGAAAAATAGACTTTGTGGCTTGTTATTAAAATATGAATTAGGTCTTAAAGATGCATGGATAACACCTTCAGTTTCAGCAAAGGATGTGAAGAATTATTACACTCAGGCTTTTGATGAAAATGTAACCTTGCGTGAGGTGGATCTATCTTATTTCACAATGATGGTAGAACATTTCTTGGCGGTTACAATAGAGAAAGGCGAGATTCCTAATGTCCAATTTTTAGAAATCCAGGAGCTACTGGGGATACGTTTACGACCTGTAATGCTTGATGTAGATTATCTCTTTGAACAACTAAGCATACAAGTTACACCATTTACACAAGAAGTAATTTCCGAATCCTTGCGACGTTCAAAATCCTGGCTCAAAACTAAATCATTTACTGAATCCTGGTATTTGGAGAATCCTCTAATTGACAAGATAGTTAACCATAAGAGCAGTTTCGTTGACGGGATTAGAGTATGTCGTATGGAGGAAGCCATGGATGCTGTATTTTCCGAAGAAATGGAATTGCATCGTGATAAATGGCAATTTCATTTTTTATGGGTTTCTCTATGGATGAAAGCCAAGGAAAAACGCAATGAAAAAATGTGGCGCGATAGTTTTCTAATTGCTTATACCATTCATGAAGGTGTACCTCTGAAAGAGATTCCAGTCATGCAAGAAATTTGCCGGCAAACGGTGATTAATAGTGTAGAAACCATGCATGAGAGACGAACACATTTGAGTCCGGAATGAGAGAAGCCATGTTTACTGGAATTATTGAAAAAAAAGGTACTGTGATTAACAATAGTAACCATGATGGTGCGAGTCGGTTGCTTATTTCATCTGCTTTTAAACAACTCCAAGTAGGTGAAAGTATCGCTGTAAACGGAGTATGTTTAACTTTATTGCCTTCGGATGACACAAAATTGAGTTTTGATGTTTCTCCCGAAACCCTGACTAGGACTACTTTGGGGGAGCTAAGGGCAGGCGATGAAGTAAATTTGGAACGGGCCATGCTTGTATCAACGCGTTTTGGTGGTCATTACGTAAGCGGGCATGTCGATGCGATTGCTCAAATTCATTCTATAAAGCACATTAATGAATTTGTTGAAGTAGAGTTAAGTGGTTTTGATGCAAACGCGATGCTGTATTTAATACCTAAAGGTAGTATTACTGTTGAAGGGGTAAGCTTAACGATTAATTCAGTTGTGAATCAAAGCATTAAATTAATGCTTGTTCCACATACACTACTTAATACTACCTTGAGCTTTTTAAAATATGGGCAAAAGGTTAATATTGAATTTGATTATCTAACACGTATTGTTGCTCATCAATTGCAGGTTGCTGGAAAGTTAAATAATCAGATCCCGTTATGAATTAAGGAGTAGTTCATGACCAAACATTTAACATCCCGATGGCATCTTCTTTTTATTGCCACAATTTTTATCGGGATTGTTTCTGGTTTTGGAGGGATGTTTTTAGCCATATTATTGCATTTTATTCAACACTTAGCCTATGAGCACACTGTACTTCCTATTCTCGAAAATAAGCATTTTCTTGAGGTTATTGCTGGTTCCACTGCTTCAAGAAGAGTAACAGCTCTTCTTTTGTGTGGGTTCATTGCCGGTTTTGGCTGGTGGGCCGTTTTTCGCTATGGTAGTCCTTTAGTCAGTATTGCTAATGCAATTAAATCACCTAGGCCGTACATGCCGATAAAAACTACTTTAGTGCATGTCTTACTGCAGATTATTACTGTTGCCTTGGGTTCTCCAATGGGACGAGAAGTAGCTCCTCGTGAGTTTGGCGCTACTTTTGCATGTTGGCTGACTAATAAAATGAAGCTGCATCCTAAGGAGAGCCAGATACTTGTAGCTTGTGCTGCAGGAGCAGGATTGGCTGCAGTTTATAATGTTCCTTTTGGCGGTGCTTTATTTACTTTAGAGGTTCTACTAAGCTCTTTTCATTGGTTTGCGGTAATTCCAGCGATTACTACTTCTGCAATAGCAGTGGTTATCTCCTGGATTGGTCTTGGTAATCAGTCACTATATCATATACCTGATTTAAGACTTGATTCCCCAATAGTCATTTGGGCTATTCTTTCTGGCCCCATTTTTGGTTTTTCTGCCTATTGGTTTAAAAAAGTCACGAATAGAGCCCAAAGCAGAGCGCCGCGAAATTGGAAAATAATCGTATCGTGTTTATTTAATTTTTCCATCATTGGTTTATTAGCTATCTATTTTCCGGAGATAATAGGAAATGGGCGATCTGCCGCTCAATTAGGATTTGATGGGAATATATTAGGACTTGGGATTGCTGCAGTTGTCTTAATACTTAGGATTTTAATTGTCTGTACTAGTGTACAAGCGGGTGCTTCAGGTGGTCTTCTTACTCCTTCTCTTGCAAACGGCGCTTTAATGGCTGTCGTTCTAGGGATTCTTTGGGGTTATTTGTGGCCAGGCGCCTCTATATCTATATCGGCTTTTGCTGTTATTGGAGGAGCAGCATTTCTTGCGGCGGCTCAAAAAATGCCCATCACAGCAATTGTTTTGATCATTGAGTTTACGGGGATTAATTTTAGCTTTTTTATTCCAATACTTTTTGCTGTTGCAGGCTCAACGAGTGTATTTAATTATTGTGCTACTAGACGCCTGGTTTCGATTGCCAGCTGAACGATCTCTAAGACAGCTATACACCATTTTAACGAGCCCGTGTTTTGCCTGAAAGTACTTCATAGTTGGCTATGTTAAGCAGACCCAAGTGATGTCTTTAAGTTCAACTATAAATATTATATACTCAAACACGCTTTCTGAGAAAAGCTCAATATAATGATATTTCTAAAGAAATATCTCTCAAGATACAAAGAAGCCTATTACGTGCTCGAAGATATTTTCCCGGTGAGATATAGTTTTATTTAAGGAGTTTTGAGTGCAACAACAAATAGAGCCTATGAATCATGAAATTGATTTATTGACATTAGCGCGATCTTTATGGAAGCAAAAATGGCTTATTTTATTTGTTACCTTGATTAGCTTTTTAGCGGGTGTTACTTACCTATACTTTGCTAAACCAGTGTATGAAGTAAATGCTCGTATTTCAGCACCCTATACAATGGATATAGAGGCATTAAATTATGGGGCTTCGTTTCCTGAGCAATTAATAAAACCTTTCGAAGTGATAACTGTATATAACATTTTTTCATCTGCATTATTAGCTGAATCAACACATTATAAGTTTTTTAATAAAATTTATCTGCCCAGTTTATCTGTTTCTCCCAAAGATAAAGTGCAAGAAGGTGTTCTTTATGATCAATTTAAACGTACTATCACGATCAAGGAAGTTCCAAAATCAGATCCTAAACAATACATTATTAAAGCTCGCGGACATGAAGCAAGTAAGCTCTCCGGGTGGCTTAGTCAATACATAAATATGGCAAAGAGTGATGCAAAAAAGGGAATCATAAATATGATATCCCATCGTCAACAAAATATTTTAAAGGAATTACAACAAAGAATTGACAGTGCGAGAGAAACTGCGAGAGAAAGAACTTCAGATCGATTAGTTCGAGTGAAAGAAGCCCTAAAAATCGCTCAAGCGGCTGGCTTGTCGAGTCATTTGCCAATATTAGTAGGGAATGTAACTGATGATATGGAAAAGCCGGATTTAATGTATGGTCGAGGAAGTAAAGCCTTGCTTGCGGAAATAGATAATTTAAATAATCGCGAGTCAGAAACAGCATTTTTTCCAGAGCTGCGCAAAGCAATAACTTATTATGACATGTATAAAAATATTAAGATAAATCCTAAAGATTTTCGTATGTTTCGTTTAGATGCACATCTTGAAG
This sequence comes from Legionella tucsonensis, assembly GCF_001468035.1. Lineage (GTDB taxonomy): Bacteria > Pseudomonadota > Gammaproteobacteria > Legionellales > Legionellaceae > Legionella > Legionella tucsonensis. The sequence continues at coordinate 121,034 of NZ_LNZA01000001.1, read as the reverse complement.
AGCCTACTTCCGCAGTGTCACCTAGAAAGGATTTAATTCTTGGATTTTCAATTATTATTGGATTAATGGGTGGAATATTTATTGGGATGATAAGGGAATTATTTTTAAGGATAAGATGACTTATAAAATTATGGGGACTATAGCGCCCTGCATCATTTTGCACTTTAAAGAAAGTGCGCTCATTTCATGTTAAATAGCAAAAGATCTAAATTACTGGAGGCACTACAAATATACGTACATTCGGTGGAGCCATTAACTAAAGATCATGGCTTATCCTGCACGCATGAAAGTTCTGCAGAAGAAAATCGGCTAAATTAATTAGGTGGAATTCTAGACTAGTCTATTATTAACAGAGATTTTAATTTAAGATATAGAAAGTTATAAAAAGTAATATAAATATGGATTTTGAAAAATTTAATATAAGAATTTCTTTACCGACGGTAACTTTATTAAGTATTTTTCTTTTTTATACAATAGTTGTTTTTTATGCTTTCGAAATTTTTTATCAGTTTACTTTTTTAGAAATTATTTCTACCTCCATAGTATTTCTTATCTTGTTAATCTGCACTTACAGCTTATTCTGCCGTGGTTTTATTACACAAAAGTTAGACATTACTCTAATAAACATATTTGTTTCTATTTTGGTGGTTCTTTTTTTAATTGATTTAGGCAGCTCTTTTATCCATCCTTGTTTAGACTATGCAAGAACATATCCTCTATTAGAAACAGAACTAGGTTTAAATTACCATCGTGATACAGTTTTTCATGTTTCAATAATTCAAAGTATCCTCAATTTTGGTTATGCAAGTACAGCACAGCATGGGACTCCAGTTCTAAATTATCACGTGTTAAGTCATTATATAGATGCTTTAATTATTTTTTTAACAAAAGTTGATCCTTATGATTCATATGGGATGTTTTTTTACTTTAAAATATGGTTATTTCTTTCATCAATTGTATTATTTTTATTTGATGTATGTATAAATAACAAAAGTCTATTTTTTTTAGCTCTTTTAGCAATTGCACCACTGTTAGTTGGTCGTTATAGTTCAGTGCTTTCTCATGGATTATGGTTTACCAGTATAATAATAATGTTCAGCTCAGTTAAGGTGCATAAAATTTTTATCGCGAAAGAAAATCAAGCAAAAGAATTTGTTTTTTTATTTTTTTTAGTAGTGGTAGTTGCGCTCGGGAAAGTCTCGAGTGGATTTGTATATGCTCTAATTATTGGTACTTATTTATTATTGAAAAATCCCAAAAGCCTTCATATCTATGTACTAGCTTTTAGTTGGATCTTATTCTTCTTTTTTTATCAAAAATGGTTAACAACATCAGAATCTCCTTTCGCCAACCTTAACACATTTTTAGCAAATCCCGTGAGCTCATTTTTTCATAACATAAAAGCGCTTATCATATATTTGACCGAAATACAAAATTCTCTTACTTTACCCACTATATACACTACAATAGTAACTCTTGTATTAATAGCTTGTCTTTTTCCAAGAAAACAAAATAGCATATTATTGCTATCGGGAATAGGAGTGACCCTTTTAGTGTATGAGGTAACTCACATACGCAACGATTTAATTCCAGCTGATATATATTATTTTGAGTTTGGACTATTATTCATTCTAACTCTTTTTACTGTTCAGTTTCTTGCGTGTCAAACAAAAGACACTCATGGTATAAATGTTGATACCAGTAATATCAAGTTATTTATTTTATCATGGTGGTTTCTGCTCTCTTTCTTTTGTACGAAACCAAATATTGCGGCTCTTGGTGAACATATTAAAAGCGCAAATAATACTCCTTTTTTGTTTATTAACAGAGACTACAAAAAGATAAATTTGCATACCCCAATTAGTTTTACACAGGTTTTAACTAATCATTTTAGACTGGAAAACCTTTTCCAGAATAAGCCAAGACCTTTATTTGATTTTAAAAATACGTTAGCCTCATTTATGAAAAAAAATGAGCTCACAAAGAAAGATTCGGTGCTATTTATCCCGCAAGAAATATACGAGAAAGATTTAGATATATTTGCAGGAGACGTTTGGGCAAGAGGGCTTTTGATATATGCTGTGACAGGAATACCTTTAGTTCATGGTGTTCATTCTATTTTTCAATATTATGGTTTCAAGGATTATAGTAAAAAAGCTTTATGGGTAAATAAATTAGATGGTTTAAATACTGCTTGTAAGGATTCTATTGGTAAAAATGTTATATTAGTTAAAAATTTTAAGCAACCGACCTTTAGTGTCTACCAATGTATTCCCTCCAAGAGAGTGACATTATAAAAGAAGATAGTTCATCTGTTTACATAGTAAACATATTTTCATTATAAAGATTAAAAAGGAATTAGCATATTTCAATTCTCCTAGTCATACTAAAAAATTTTAGATAAGATCCTTCATCTTATAAATCTAGGAGAAACAGCCATATTCCGCTCTTTGACACAGAAAGATCTTATATTTGGTTATGGCAAATTAGGGTATCGAGCAGATATTGACGGGCTACGAGCCATTGCTATTCTGCTTGTGCTTATTTTTCATGCTTTTCCTGAGTATTTACCAGGTGGCTTCATAGGCGTTGATGTTTTTTTTGTAATTTCTGGTTTTCTTATAAGTACAATTATTTTTGAGCATTTGGAAAATAATACTTTTAGTTATTTGTACTTTTATTCTCGGCGAATAAAACGCATTTTCCCTGGGTTACTATTTACTCTCATCACTTGTTACCTTGTCGGTTGGTATATTTTATTCCCTAATGAATTTAGACAATTAGGGAAACATATTGCTTCTGGAGCGGCATTTGTATCAAATGTAGTGCTATGGAATGAAGTAGGTTATTTTGAGCAAGATGCTACTAAAAATCCTTTGTTACATTTATGGTCACTTGCTACTGAAGAGCAATTCTACATTTTCTTGCCTCTATTACTCGCGTTCATTTGGAAACGAAAATATAATTTTTTAATTGTCATTACTTTTATAATGATTTTATCCTTTGTGATTAATATTCTCAGTACTAGGCACGATAGTATTGCAGGATTTTATTCACCTTTATCACGCTTTTGGGAGTTGGCTCTTGGTTGCACACTTGCGTATTTAAAATTGTATAAAAGTAATTATTTGATACGTCAAGCTAATTTAAGGGCTCTCTTAGGGTGTATATTAATTGCAGCAAGCACTTTACTACTCAATCAAGAAAAACATTTTCCCGGACTATGGGCTTTATTACCTACTCTTGGAGCTTTTTTAATTATTTCTTCAGGAGAAAAAGCTTGGATTAATCGCAGGATCTTATCCAATAAAATTCTAGTGTGGCTCGGTTTAATTAGTTTTCCTTTATATTTAGTGCATTGGCCTTTACTCTCCTTTGCGCGAATAATCGAAGTTGATAAGCTTCGATGGAGTATTCGTTGTACTATATGTCTCATAAGTATTTTTATAGCTTTCATAATTTATCAATATATTGAAAAACCAATACGCCAACACTCAGCTAGGAAATTAAAACCCATTCTTCTTCTTATTTTTGTCATCCTCTCTGGAATTTTAGGGTATATAACGTTTTTGTTTAATGGGTTTAATTCTAGGTTTCCTGTAATTATTCAGAAAATTATAAATCATGCCGATTATAATTATCATGTAGGTTATCGAGAGGGAAGTTGTTTCTTAAAACCTGATCAAGATTATCATAACTTTAAAGTTAATGATTGTACGACTCACAATTCTGCGCACTCGTTAATCTATTTGTGGGGAGACTCTCATGCAGCCCATCTTTATCCCGGTTTAAAAGAGACACTCGAAAAAAACTATAGAATTACTCAATTAACAGCATCAGCTTGTCCACCTATTTTAGGTATGACCCTAAAAAACCGACCTCATTGTAAAAGAATTAATGATTTTGTTTTTAAACAAATAAAAAAAGAAGTTCCTAATTCAGTTATTCTTGCAGCCAACTGGACTTTTTATAAGTGGAGAGAAATTGATTTTACCATTCAAAAATTACATTCTAGCGGCATAAAAAATATTATCATTGTAGGTCCGGTCCCAAACTGGAGCCGTGGGGGATTACCAGTGACGATGTTAAATTTAGTTAAAAATAGTAGATTAGGGATTATACCTAAAAGACTTAAAGAAGGACTAAATATAAGAGCACAAGAAGTTGATAAGAAAATGTTCTTATATACAAAAGAGCAGAATCTCTATTATATTTCTCCCATTAAAATTCTTTGCAATGATAATGGCTGTTTAGCGGCAGCCAAAATAGGTAATACTGAAGAATTAACTGCATGGGATCAGGCCCATTTAACTGATATTGGCTCTTATACACTGGTTAGTCACTTTCCTAGCAGTTATTTTAATGGTTGAGTTTTATTGGTCAGCAAGAAATCTAACAAGCCTCGTTAATGGCTTCCATCAGAGGAGGCCTTTTAATAAGATAACTCGCAAAATTAATTTGTTCTTCTAAATCATGAGCACGATGATAATCACCAAGAGATGCAAGCTTAGGCAGAAAAAGGTCTATCAAAATATTCCTAGTAATAATGTCCTCCACTGAAAGAGGATATTTTTTTTGAAGGCATTTTTTTTGGGCCTGTTCTAATAATTCTGTTGCTTTTTCACTTAAACTAATTACATCCATACAATTAAATATATTCAATTGCCATTCATAAAGTAATGCTGGATATTTAATTACTTTAAAAAAGCTATCTAAGGCAGCTAATAATGGACGATTTCCCTTCCATTCGTTATAAATTGTTCTTTGATTGATAACTGAAGCTCCTGGCTCTATTGCAAAATCAAGAATAATAGCACCTTTATTAATCGAAATTTTCCTAACACGTTGAGCTGCTCGGCGAGAAAGAACGATGTTCGTTAGTTTATTTCCCATGTTTGCTTTAACAATAGCTCTAGAATTGGTCTCCTCATAAGACACCGAACTTATACTTAAAGGGTCCTGGGGGAATAAAAACTTAAGCAGTGACCAACAATGCTGAAAACTATCATACATTAGGGGGGTATAAAAATCGCCAAATTTCTTTTCACCATACCTCATTTCGCAAAAGACATCCTCCCAAATTAAGTCAATGGAAGAAATGCGGATATTTTTCAAATAGTTTGCAAAATCAAATAGATAACTTGCATGCATGAATTCAAAGTTAACTCCAATTGCAACTTTTGCGTTCTCACCTAAATATATTAGTTCTTGAGCTTCGTGAGTAGTGAAACAGAAAGGTTTCTCGCATAAGACCGGAATTCTATTAATTAGAGCTTGTTTAATATAACTCATATGTAAATGCGAGGCGGTTGCAACAATTATCGCTTGCGGTTTCAACCGCCAAGCTTGCTCTTCATCAGAGGTGATAAGTACGTTGCGAGTTTTATATTTTTTCAACCACTCTACATTCTCACCATAGCTATTTTTACTTACCCAGGTAATCTTTAACTCTGGATAAGCTTGAAGCAAAACAGTAAGTAAAACGCGCGACCACCTTCCACCCCCAAAAAGACAAATTGAATTCATGGAAACTTACTCAACAATTTTAAATTCAGGCATTGGAATTACAAATTTCGAATTAAGACCACGTGCTTTCAATTGCGCCATTATAGGTTCGGCATAATGCCAAGCTAGCAAAACCACATATTCAGGCTGCTCATCAATCAAGCGTTGATTGTTGACAATTGGAATATGAGTTCCTGGTAAATACTTATTTAACTTAAGGGATGTAGCTTGTTCGCCTAAATAGGGTAGCAAATCAGGTCCAATTCCTGAAAAATTTAGTAAAGTGCTACAGCGTCCGGGACAAGAATTACCGACAATACTTACATTATTTTGTCGACACTTAATAATAAATTCTAGTAATTGGTTTTTAAGATTAATTGATTTTTCGCGAAAGCGTTTATAGTAATCAGGATCGGATAATCCTACTCTTTCTTCTTTAGCTAGTAATTCGTTAACAGATGCTTTAGCAGAGTGATTTTTTCCCTTGGCAACGTAAACGCGAATATTTCCACCATAGCGAGATACTTCTTTGGCATCAATAACCGTAAAATTATAATAATCAAATAATGTAATTAAAGAGCGCAAGGAATATGTTCGCAAATGCTCATGATAAATAGTATCGAACTGCAATCGTTCCATAACCGGAATTAAATAATGGTTTTCAAGCACAAAGTAACCATCATTAGAGACCAAAATCTCCAAACCTTCTATTACATCACCAAGAGAAGCCATATGAGCAAACACATTAGTAGCTGTGACTAGCTTTGCTTGTCCCATAGATTCAACGATTTGTTTTGCTACTTGCTGGTTAAACGAAGCATGAATTGTCTTAATGCCTTCTTGATTAGCTATATGAGCGATATTAGTTGGTTCAATTCCCGTTACCCTCATTCCATTTGCTTTGAAAGCAGCTAATAAAGTCCCGTCATTTGAGCCAATATCACATATCAGGCTATCACAAGGAATATGAAGATTTCTAATAAGTTCATTGGCCATTTCTTGCTGATAAGCCACTAATTCTCGAGTTACACCTGTTCGATAAGGATAATTTTGGTGATAAACGACATCACCTTGTACAATATAGTCTAGTTGAGATAAAGTGCAGTTTTTACACCAGAATTGGCGCAAAGGATAAAACATTTCAGGCTCGTTAAGTTGCTCGAAAGTTAGTAAGCTATCGCAAAGTGGTTGATGACGTAAGTCAAGAACTAAATCCAAATCTTCCGAACCACAAATTTGACAATGTTTTAAAAGTCCTGTTTCAAGGTTATGATTAGGTCTTCCTTTACTTAATTTTAAATACATAGGCTTCTCTTGCTAATGAAATTTTAATTCGATAAAATACATTAAGGACTTTATGAAAACAAGAAGTATCATACGATGAACATGGAAAAAAGCAATAATATCATTGCCAATAATCATCGAAAGCTAAAGCCTCTTATATCTGTAGTTATTCCTGTTTTTAATGAAGAAGGTAATATAACGCGAGCGTATGAAGCAGTTAAAAATGTATTTGAAAGTCAGCTACTCAATAAGTATGACTTTGAAGTCATTTTTACTGATAATCATAGCGTAGATAACACCTTTCAAGAATTACAAGCCTTGGCAATACAAGATTCACGAGTTCGTATTGCTCGATTTACTCGTAATTTTGGTTTCAATAAGTCCTTACTGACAGGCTATAGGCTTGCCCAAGGTGATGCCGCAATTCAGTTAGACTGTGATTTACAAGATCCTCCCGCCCTTTTCAAAACACTTCTGTCTTACTGGGAAATGGGGCATGATGTCGTTGTGGGTAAGCGAAATAAACGTGAGGAAAATTTTTTTTTACACGGTGCTCGAAAAGTATTTTACCGTTTTTTGAACCGAATCTCTGATGATAATTTAGCTGTTGATGGCGGAGATTTTCGTTTAATTGATCGCTCTATTCTTGATAAGCTGCACAGAATTCACGATGCAACACCCTACGTTCGGGGCTTGGTCTCTATGTTGGCGTCAAAACAGATAGATTTTCCTTATGAACGTCAGGCAAGACAACATGGGAAAAGTAAGTTTCCTATTATTCGCTTAGTAGGGTTAGCTATAGATGGTATCGTTAGCCATTCTATTATTCCTTTGCGTTTAGCGTCTATTATTGGCTTGCTCGTAGCAACATCAACTTTCTTGCTAGCCATGTTTTATATGATAGGGAAATTATTTCTTCATGGTAATTGGCCATCTGGTTTCACAACGCAAGTGGTCCTGATACTATTCTCCATGGCCTTAAATGCCATTTTCTTAGGGATTATCGGAGAGTATTTAGGCCGAATGTATAAACAACTCCGTTATCATCCTTTGACCATCATTGAGAGCTCAATCAATCTTACCAATTCTATCACTAAGAGTGAAGTATGAATAATAAACAGTTAAGATCCCCTAAAAAAGCGCAAGTTGAATTTGATGAATATTGTGATAACTATAGCCATCAAATAAACGAAGCTTTAGCATTCTCTGGCCAATCTCACGATTTCTTCACAAAAGTAAAAGCAGATTATTTAACAGAGATCTTATCAAATAAGTTTGCTTCTAGCGATGATGAGGAAATTCATGCCTTAGATGTTGGGTGTGGCCATGGCTTGATTCACCCCTATCTCATGGAAAAAAATAATAAGCTTCGTCTCTCAGGAGTGGACATTGCTTCTTCTGTAATTGATGCAGCACGTAGTGCAAACAGTAATGTTTCTTACCAGACTTATAATGGTGCGATCTTACCGTATGCTGATAATACATTTCATATGGCTTTTGCTATTTGTGTTATGCATCATGTACCTCCTTTACAATGGCATTCATTTTTATTGGAAATGAAGCGGGTAGTGAAACTAAATGGTCTTGTTGTTATATTCGAACACAATCCTCTTAACCCGATAACTCTTAAGGTGGTTAAAAATTGCCCTCTTGATAAGAACGCGATATTAATTCGCAGCGGATTAATGAAAAAACTCAAGCAGCAAGCAGGATTAATGAATTTAAAACGTTCGTTTATCCTATTTACGCCCTTTGAAGTACCTATCTTGCAAAAGATGGATCACAAACTAGGCTGGCTCCCCTTAGGGGCACAATATTATGTTTTATCTGAGAAACATCATAAATAATTGCGTAAAATAATAAACTTTTGGTTTTGTATGCAAATAATAGAAATCTGTTGTAAATTGGATAATCACCTCTTTCGTTTTATTTTAATTGGAGGCATAAATACTTTTATTAGTTATTTATTATTTTTAGTTCTGATTAAAGTGGGATTTTATTATATTTATGCAATATCAATAACATGGTGTGTAGGGCTGTTATTTAATTTTAGAACTATTGGCAAATGGGTTTTTAACAATAATGATAAAAAACCGTTTGTAAAATTTATGGTCTTATATGGCTTTATTTATTTACTTAGTATTGTGTTGTTACGCTTAATAAATGGGTTATTAAATAATCTTTCTTTAAGTGGAATTGTGACAATTTTAATAGCATCCAGTTTGAGTTTTTTAGGTAATAGAAGCTTATTTTTATCATCTAATCAATACGAAAATGCAGACAAAAAATGAGGTAAGAAGATAATGAAAGCTGTAATTTTAGCTGGTGGAATGGGGGCCCGTATCAGTGAGGAAACCTCATTAAAGCCCAAACCCATGATAGAAATTGGTGGTAAACCAATCCTATGGCACATAATGAAAATCTATTTAGCACATAATATAAACGATTTTATTATTTGCTTAGGTTATAAAGGTTATCTTATCAAAGAATATTTTATCAATTATTTTTATCATACTTCTGATGTCACAATTGATATGAAAAAAAACACAACTGAGATTCATCAGAGCTATTCTGAACCTTGGCGCATTACTTTGTTAGACACGGGCGAACACTCCATGACAGGAGGCCGTCTTAAGCGTATTGCTCATCATCTGGAAGATGAAGATTTTTGTTTTACTTATGGGGATGGAGTATCAAATGTCAATATAACAGAATTGATTGAATTTCATAAATATCACAAAAAATTAGCTACTGTAACAGCCATCAAACCTCCAGCAAGATTTGGCGCCATTAATATTGAAGAGGGAAGAATTATTAATTTTGAAGAAAAACCTTACGGTGGCAATGGGTGGGCAAATGGTGGTTTTTTTGTTCTTTCTCCCAAAGTAATAGACTATATAAGTGATGATTCCACCATATGGGAACGTGAACCCATGGAGCGACTAACTCAAGATAATCAAATTACTGCATTTCAGCATGAAGATTTCTGGTACGCGATGGATACTTTAAGAGATAAAAACTATCTAGAAGAGTTATGGTCAAATAAACAAGCCCCATGGAAGATATGGTGATGGATTGTTCCTTTTGGCGTAATAAAAAAGTGCTAATTACTGGTCATACAGGTTTTAAAGGAAGTTGGCTGACATTATTGTTGCAAAAACTTGGTGCAAAAATTGTAGGCTTTTCGCTTGTACCTCCAACTCAGCCTAATTTATTTACTCTTGCCAACATCAAAGAAAAAGTAATTAGTCTCACAGGAGATGTATGTGATTTTAATGCTCTTAGCGAAGCTTTCCTTACCCATCAACCGGAAATAGTTTTTCATATGGCTGCTCAGCCACTGGTTCGTTATTCATATGAGCGGCCTGTAGAAACTTACTCTACAAATGTTATGGGTACTGTAAACTTACTGGAAATTGCACGCAGAGTAAATGTTACTAAAGCTATAGTTAATGTAACCTCTGATAAATGTTATGCTAATAAGGAATATCAAAGAGGGTATCACGAAAAGGATGAACTGGGTGGGCATGATCCATATAGCAATAGTAAAGCTTGCGCCGAGTTAATAACATCAGCTTTTCGAAATTCTTTTTATAATAATTCTAACAACATATGTGGGTTGGCATCTGCACGGGCCGGGAATGTTATTGGTGGTGGAGACTGGGCTGCGGATCGACTTGTACCTGATATTGCTCGTAGTATTTTGACCCGCTCGACTTTGAGAATCCGCTATCCCCATGCATTGCGTCCCTGGCAGCATGTACTTGAGCCTCTCTATGGTTACTTACAATTGGCCCAGTTTCTTTTCCTACATCCGAATGATTATGCCCAGGCATGGAATTTTGGTCCTGATGAGAATGAAGTTAAATCGGTAGATTGGATAATTCAAGAAATTCAACTGATTTGGGGTGAAAGATTGAATGTGCAATATGAAAGAACTCCAAAATTGCATGAGACTTCGCTCTTAAAATTAGATAGTTCAAAAGCAAAAATAAGTTTAAACTGGAAACCAATTTGGAATTTAGAAACTGCCTTAAGGCATACGGTTGACTGGTATCGCGCTTATCAAGAAAACAAAGATATGTATATAAAAACAAAAAATCAAATTAATCAATATATAAGCGATCGCTTGTCGTTGTGAATAAAAAGAGGCATATTTAGTGGGATTGCTTAGTTAGATCCGTGACATTTGTTTGATGGAGAATTACTAAATCCACCTTTTTTAGACGATGCAGCAATTTGCTACAGTCAGGTAATGATTACCGAGTGGAGTTAATTAAACGCATGCTTCTTAATTGTCCTAAATTTAGAAATAAATTAACGAAGCCATATAAGCTTGTAAATAAAATTGCTCCAAAAAATAAATCTAATGAATATTCATATCTAAAATATACAGTGATACATATTGGCATAGACATTCTAGCTATTGTAGAAAAAAACAGTTTAATAGATGTTCCAAGTAATCCAATTTTCATTTGAATTTGAATAAGCAACATCATAAGTAGATAGGTGATAAATACTGATAATAATGTTGCAATGACTATGCCAGACAGCTGGTAGTTTTTAACAAAAAGGAAAGCTAAAGCTAAATTAATTAAAACACCAAGAAAAGTGATACACATAGGCTTAAAGATATTACCTGAAGTAAAAAAAACTCTATTAAATAAATCTCGTAAGATTGTAAAAGGTAAGATGAAGATAAATAACTTAAAAATTGAAGCAACCCCTACAGCATCATGTAAAGTAAATTTTCCTCTTTGAAAAAATAGTGCAACAATATCTATGCTATACAAACATACGAATGAAGCAATTGGAATGGTTATAAAAAACACGGTTTTCACATAGCTAAGACATAATTTTTGTATGTTTTGATAATCTTTATGAGCAGATAATTGAGCAAACTTAGGTAACGCTACTGTTGTCAAATATAAAGACACTAAAGAGAGTATGATACTATTCAATTTACTTGAATAGGAATAAATAGATATCGCTCCGATATCTAATTGCGACGCAAAATAGATACCAACAAATAATCCTGTTTGTTCTAAAAAAAACAAAATGATTGCCGGTAGGATATTCAATATAACTTTAAAATTCTGCTTAAGTTCTTTAAACACGCGCCAATCAATTTTAACCATGTCTCTCGATACAATAAAATTTAGAATACATAAAAATATCCACGAAAAATTAGTAAGAATTAATACGGCTTTTAAACCATCCCCATTGTTAAATAAATATAAGCCCAAACAGAATAATATGTTATTAGCTATCGGTACTAAATAGGTATATAAAGTTATCCCTCTCGTTGTTTGAATAGCATTATAAAAACCAATAATTGTAGAAAAAACATAACCAAAAGCCATTATCTTCAAATATTCTATTGCCAATTTATAATCTAACTGATTGATATTTATTGAAGAGAAGTAACTTACTAATGTAGGAGTAAAAAAAAATGAGAATAAAGCAACAAAAAAGCTAAGCAGTAAAAAATAAAAAAAAGCAACGCTTAACTCTAAAGTTTTTATTGGATTATTTGAATTTTTATGTGATGCGATAGGAACAATTATTGCTGAAATAGCTGAATGTATTGCTACATAGGTTAAAGCAGACAGAGACATTGAAAAAAAATAAGCATCTGAGACGTCAGATACACCATAATAATAGGTAATAAGTAAATCTTTTAAAAATCCAGATATCTTGCCCAATAGAACAATAAATAAAAAATAAAATACAAATTTGATATTTTTTTTATTTATTAGGCTCACGAACCCATACCTATTCTTTTTTGATATGAAAATGCATTTCCACTCAAATACATTATAAAAATAATAACTAAAGCCAATGTGCCTTGTAATGAATGCATAATTTGGTTGTTAGAATAACTAAATATAAGGCCAAGTGATAATAATATAAAGAGAGGCTTTGCAAATGGATTTGTTTCAATAAGAATTTGCTTCCAAAGTTTGCCGTAAAAATATGCAAAGAAGAACGTTATTCCTAATACTCCTGTAAATGTAAAATCGGATGCTAACCAGGAATATAAAGAATGCCATTTATCCATTCCCCAGCCTTTTTCACCTGCCCGATAAATATAAGTATTCTCGAAAATAGCGCCGTCTGCTTTGAAAAAAAGCTCAAACATACGTGCTACTGCATATGAAGAGCCTAAAAAATAGGTCCACTGAAAAGGAAGTGATAAACATACACTTAATCCATAGACTCCATTGGATAAGTACATCATCAACATACCTATCAAAAACCCCTTTTCTGTACCAAAAATTTTTAAAATTATGGAGTTCTCATCCCAGGACATCAAAGGATGCAAGTGATATAAGATATTTTCACCATTTAAATTTATGGTACTGTATCTTTGTGAAAGAATTTCACTCAATGCCACTACTCCTGCCAATAATACAATAAATATCACTATCATTTTGGAAACAGTTAGTTTTATTTCTGATCTTGCATACTTCATAACGAGGTAATAAAAAAAGAAAATCATTACATCACCAAGATATTTTTGCTTACCATTTGCTAACAAGTTTATTAATACATATGAAGTTGTTACAAATATACATGCAATTTTTATCCTGAAGCTAAAATCTTTATAAAAAGAGAAAGAGAAAATTACCCCTAAAAAAGCCATCAACTCATCAAATATATTAAATACATAGAGAGAGTCAATGCTTGCTTGGCCTCGAACATAGCCAGAGTAATGCTCTGCGTAACTTTTACCAAGGGCACTCAAACTAAGGGTGTGACCTGAAATAATTAGCGATAACCATTTAAAAAAGTAACTAAGAACACAATATAAGAGAATGAGTTTTATAATTTGAAATAATAGCAAAAAAGAACGCTGGGACTGATTTTTTTGATTTAATCTCCCGCTACATCCTAATAAATATCCTAAAACAAAAATTAAAACTAATATTAATAAGTATGTTGAAACCTCAAAATAGTTGAAATCATTGTATTGTATGGGGCCGAAATTAATTGCAATAATTAATAAACAAGTTAATCCAAGATAGACATACAATGGTAGAGCTCTTTTTATATTTAACATACTTCCATAACTCTATTGCTAGCTTATCCTTATGCAACCCAATTAAAATTTGTTGAATATTTTTTTATACGCAGCTACCTTTTCTTTGCCCTTTAAATGACCAATTTTTAATGACTTTAATTGAGCTTTTTCAAGGAAGGCCTCGGTTGTGCCAATTACTCGCGCAGGTGAGCCCGCCACAACACTACCCGAAGGGACATCCTTGGTAATAATCGCATTGGCTCCAATTATACAGTTATCCCCAATCTTTACATCATATAATATTAAGGCTCCAGTTCCTATGAAAACATTGTTGCCAACTATAATTTCTCCGGCTAATTCAAGATCGGGTATTCTGTTTCTAAAGAGATCAACAGGCCCATCATGACAAATAAATTTTGCACCTATGGCAATGATTACATTATCTCCTAATGTCACGAGGTATGGCTCAGAACTGAACATTCCATGGCTCGAGCCATAAATAGCCACTTTCCCATTAATATTTACTCCAATTTTTTTTGCATACGAAACAGGCCAAAGAATGGCGTGAAGCCAATTAAAAGGCATATAAAATAATTTAAGTAAACGTTTCATTTTTATTCCAAACCAATTGAATTTAAAAAATCACCGACTTGAGATGAGTAATTCTCATAATGAAATAATTTGCTATTTAATACTTTCTTTTTCATATTTCTTATATCATTTTTAGTCCATAACCATATGTCATTTAATTTGACAGAATTATGAGCATTATTTAAAAAGATTATTCCTTCTATTCCATCATATCTTTTTAAGCCATTTGTTTTATTAATAATGACGGGGGTGCCATAAGTGATGGATTCAGCTAGCTTGGATGGAAACCCAGCGTCGTTTATTCTGTTGTTTTCTTTAAAAAAAATAGAAAAGTCAGCTTCTTGAAGAGCCTTAATAACCTCTGTATGAGGAACAATCCCATTAAAAAAAATTTTATCTTTAAGGCTTTCAAGAATAAGCTTATGCTCGGAAAAAACTTCTAAATATTCAGATTTTGTAATGCCATAGATTTGTAATACAAACTCTTTCTCTTCTTGAAATAATTTATTAAATAAAAGAATAACTAAATCTAACCTATCTTTCAGATTAGATTTATTTTTGTTTACTCTTTTAGGATCAAATGGGGTGCCGCAATAAACAAATTTTCTTAGAGAACTATTCCCTTGAGCAGAATCATCAATCTCTATTAATTTCAAATTGTGACAATCATATAACGTGGGAATTTGAACTACCTTACTAGTGCGTTGCAAATAAAAATCGGTCATAAATGCGCTCGTTGTAATAATACCATCAGAAGATTGAGCTACTCTATAAATACGCAGAGAAGAGTCATACCACTTCAAAAATCGAAACAGATAACTTCCCGAAGATGAATCATACCACTCAGTTATATCAGAAATACACTTTATCTTCAATCGTCTTGATTTTTTCATTATTCTATACTGAGCTAAACTGGGAAAATTATAAAATATAACTGCTTTCAAAGAAGACTGATATGCCTCAAAAATATCAAATAGCTTCTGGTTTCCTATCAAATAGGAAAACCACGATTTCTTATCATGAGGATAAAAAAGAAGGTAACAATCAAATTCAAAAAAAACGCTAAGACCCTCTTCTTCCTTGATCGTAGTAAAGCCAACCAAAATAACCTCATACCCCAGTGATCTTAATATTTTAGCGTTCGCAATTACTCTTTGAGCCGCAGCATTTTTATCTGGAAATCTTGCTACACTGTAATAAATAATGGTTCCTTTGTTCATAAAATAAATTCATCCAGAAATTGAACTCGAGTTTTGTTAGATTAGATAACTTATATTAACTCATAATATATATCCATATGTGCGGCAACAACATGCTCGATGGAAAACTCACGCTCAGCTAATAGTCTTCCCTCTTTACCTAGTTGTTGACGATAATCAGAATCATCAATCAAACGTTCTATTGCTGAAGCAAGCGCTTTTACGTCTTTAACAGGAACAAGCAACCCCGTTTGATTAGGTTCAATTGCATCACGACAACCAGGAACATTTGTCGTAACAACAGCTCGTCCACTTGCGGCAGCCTCTAATAATACTTTTGGTAGTCCTTCTCTATATGAAGGTAAAACAATAATATTAGTCTGTTGCATTAACTGAGGAATATCTTTTCGAAAACCAAATAACTCAACATAACCTTCGCCATGCCATGTTTTCAATAGATCTTTATCGATACAAGTAGGGTTCCCATAATCTATCTCTCCAATTAACATAAAACGTGCATTTACACCTTGAGATCTCAGCATTTTTGCTGCAGCTACATATTCAATTACACCCTTATCTTTTAATAAACGTGAAATCATTGCTACAACAATTTCACCATTTTTTTCTGGTGTAGCCTGATAAAGTGATAAATCAACACCTGAGCCACGAATTAATACTGTTTGGGATAATGAAAAAGCTCCCATTTGTAATAACATTTGGCGATCATCTGGATTTTGAAAGATAATTTTTAAATTCGGATGCTTCAGAGCAAGACGATATAATTGATTCATTACCTTGCGTCGTAATTTGGTGGTCAAATTACTTGAAATATACTGTGAGCCTAATCCAGAAATTGCAACCACAACGGATGGTATCCTAAGTAATCGTGCTACCAGGCCCCCGTATAAAACAGGTTTGATAGTAACTAAGTGAACTAAATCTGGCTTAACAGTCCGCATCAATCTATAAATAGCAAATATACTTTTTACTTCCCTAAATAGGTTTTTTCCCTTGCGTGATAAAGGAATAGTATGAAAAATAAATCCAATCCCTTTAATTTCTGAGGGAGTTTTTTCTTGAGGAGTAGCAATGTGTACTTCAAAACCTCGTTCTTTTGCTGCTATAGCTAAAGGTAAACGATGACTTATAAAAAATAACAGATCATTAATCACAAATAGCAAACGCTTGCTATACATTTTGCACTCCATATTATAGAGAAAGCTTATGCTTTTTTCTTTTATAACAAAATCTTAAGGCTCATCACTAATTTTTGTAAAGCATATAACATTCCAACATTACCCCTAATATATTCTATATAACTAAGGGTATTAATCATAGACGCAAATCAGTCATATTGGCAGGGTATAGATATTTTAGATCATACAAAATATGTCTCTCTTTCCCAAATGATCTAATGACTTCAATGCCAAATTCTTTGAATTGTTGATGAGCAACAGCGAGAATTATTCCATCATATTCACCTCTATTAGGCTGCTCAATTAGCGAGATTCCATATTCAAATTCTACATCTTCATTTGCAACCCAAGGATCATAAATATCAACAGCAACATTGTACTCTTTTAACTCAGTTATGATGTCAATAACACGGGTATTACGTATGTCTGGACAATTTTCTTTAAAAGTTAATCCCATAACTAATATTCTTGAACCTTCTACGTGAATACGTTCTTTGAGCATCGATTTAATAAGTTGTGAAACCACATAAGAACCCATAGCATCATTAAGACGTCGTCCTGCTAGAATGATTTCTGGATGATAGCCAATGGCTTGAGCCTTATGAGTAAGATAGTAAGGATCCACACCAATACAATGGCCACCTACTAAACCGGGGCGGAAGGAAAGAAAATTCCACTTTGTTTCAGCAGCCTTAAGTACCGCTTCGGTATCTATATTTAACTTATTGAATATAATGGCTAATTCATTGATCAATGCAATATTCAAATCACGTTGGGTATTTTCAATAACCTTTGCTGCTTCAGCAACTTGAATACTTTCTGCTTTATGAGTTCCCGCTGTAATAATTTCTTTATATAAAGCATCAACTATATTTGCCACTTCAGGAGTTGAGCCTGATGTTACTTTCATAATTGTAGTGATACGATGATGCTTATCGCCGGGATTTACTCGTTCTGGGCTATAGCCTACGTAAAAATCTTCATTAAACTTCAAGCCTGATACTCGTTCAAGAACTGGAACACACACTTGTTCTATGGCACCTGGATAAACTGTAGATTCATAAACAACGACATTTTCGGGCTGCAATAGGCTACCAATCATTTCACTAGCTTGGATTAGAGGAAGAAAATTAGGCTGCTTGTACTCATCAATAGGCGTGGGTACGGTAATAACATAAGTATCACAAAAAGCAATTTCTGCTGGCTTTGCTGTTAAATACAGATGTGATGCTTCATGCAGCTCCGCCTTACTTACCTCCAAAGTTGAATCATGACCTCTTTTCAGTTCATTAATCCGTTTTTCATTAATATCAAATCCCATTACTGAGCGTACTTTACCAAATTCGACTGCTAAGGGTAAGCCCACGTACCCTAATCCAACAACAGCAAGCTTTCTTTCTTCAACAGAAGTTAGCATCCATTCTCATCCTTATTTAATTAAATAACTTCCCAACTCAAATAATCATGAACTCAAAGGTTGTTCTAAAACTTGATTCATTCGGACTACATAATAATCTAGATACCATTCCACAAAGCACTTTACCCCTACTTCAACAGGAGTGCTCGGACAGTATCCCACATTTTTTTTGAGGGCCTCAATATCTGCGAAAGTATCAGGTACATCACCAGCTTGCAGGGGTAATAAATTCATTTTTGCTTTTTTACCAAGACATTGCTCCAGTACTTCGATATAGCGCAATAAGAGGACTGGGTTACTGTTTCCAATATTATAAACGCGCCATGGAGCAGCACTTGTCCCTGGATCAGGAGATTCACCTGACCATTCTTCATTTGACGTAGCTATATGATCGTGCACACGTATTATACCTTCAACTATATCATTAATATAGGTAAAGTCACGCCGATGATTTCCAAAATTAAATACATCAATAGGCTCATCATTAAGGATCTTTTTTGTAAAGCTAAAAAGAGCCATATCTGGCCTACCCCAAGGTCCGTAGACTGTGAAGAAACGTAATCCTGTGGTAGGTAATTGATATAAATGACTGTAACTGTGAGCCATAAGTTCATTTGCTTTTTTCGTGGCTGCGTACAAACTCAAAGGATGGTCTACATTATCATGAACTGAAAAAGGTAAGGATTCGTTGGCGCCATACACCGAGCTAGAAGAAGCGTAACAGAGATGCTCTATCTGATGATGTCTACATCCCTCCAGGATATTTAAAAAACCAATTATATTGCTGTCAATATAAGCATACGGATTTTTGATTGAATAGCGAACACCAGCTTGGGCACCAAGATGAATGACTCGTTGGAAATCATGAGTTGCAAACAACTGTGCCATATTTTCTCGCTCAGCTAAGTCAAGGCGAATAAATTTGAAATTTGCAAAATCAGTTAATTTTTGCAGACGTGCCTTTTTCAGATTTACATCATAGTAATCATTAAGATTATCGATACCGATGACTTCATCACCTCGTTCACACAATCTTTGTGCTACATGAAAGCCAATGAATCCAGCTGTACCAGTAACTAAAACTTTCATTAAATTTTTTCTCCAGTTAAATTACTGAGACTGTACTACTATATTAAAAGGATCCATGATTGATCTCATTAATAACCAGACATTTCAGCCTTATTCTCCATATCCCGGATCCCGCGAACAAGTCACGGGACGTTACGGATGGATTGTCATACTCCCTAATTTAGCCTTGATTCATCGAGAATAATCCTGCCCTCGAAAAACCAGAAACCAACTATTATGCAATCATTCTCCAAAGTATTAGGGGGTTTGAAACCCTAAAACTGAATGGATACATTTGCCGATTGTAAAATACTTCAAGGTAATCGAATAGAGCTAATTGAGCTTATTTCTCGTTTTATAACGTACGTCATAAATCAACTTGAAATATGATAAAAAGCTTCCGTGATTCATAATAGTTACCAAATTCGCTTAGAGCTAATAAAACCATTTGCCTTAAGTGCTGAGTATCTACGCTAGGTGTTCTAATCAGTTACTGTTATTGCTATTTATTTTGTGATAAATTTACATTCCTTGCTGGAACTGAGGATATACCAAATGCTGAAAGTAATGACAATCATAGGTACGCGACCTGAACTGATCAAGATGTCTCGTGTCATTGCTGAATTTGATAAGTATACTCACCATGTTCTGGTTCATACTGGGCAAAATTTTGATTACGAACTGAACCAAATTTTTTTTGATGATTTGGAAATTCGTAAGCCTGACTATTTTCTGGAAGCGATAGGAGATACAGCAGCACAGGCAATCGCGCGCATTATTGAAAAAGCAGATGAGGTCTTGGAAATTGAAAAACCTGATGCGCTTCTTCTTTATGGCGATACCAATTCTTGTTTATCTGTAATTCCTGCCAAGCGCCGCAAAATTCCGGTATTTCACATGGAGGCAGGCAACCGTTGTTTTGATCAACGAGTTCCGGAAGAGTTAAATCGTAAGGTGTTGGATCATTTGAGTGATATCAATCTGGTATTATCAGAGCATGCGCGTCAATACCTAATTAATGAAGGTATTTCTGCAGAAAGAATTATTAAAACAGGCTCACATATGCAGGAAGTGTTGAATCATTTCATGCCCAAGATTTTATCATCAAATATATTAGAGCAGCTCAATTTGCAATCCCAAAGATATTTCTTAGTGAGCAATCACCGCGAAGAAAATGTAGATGTCCCCTCAAATCTGCAAAATTTGCTGGAAACACTACACTCTTTAGCAAAAGAATATAATATGCCTATCGTTGTTTCTACGCATCCCAGAACAAGAAAACGCTTGGAAGCACTTAATGTGACTCAATTGGATTCTCGCATTCGTTTTTTGAAGCCCTTTGGTTTCCTAGATTATATTAAATTGCAGATGGAGGCTTTTTGCATTTTATCAGATAGCGGCACAATTACAGAAGAAGCCTCTCTTCTTAACCTTCCTGCGGTGACTATTCGTAATACTCATGAACGCCCGGAAGGTATGGATGAAAGTACGTTAATCATGTGTGGGCTTGAATCAGCTAGTGTCCTAGATGCAGTGCGTATTGTAACGGCGCAACATAATCGTAATTCTAGAACTTTTAAAGTAATTTCGGATTATGAGGGAGGGTGGGTCTCTAAAAAAATTATTCGAATTGTATTAAGTTATGTTGATTATATTAATCGAGTAGTATGGTCAAAATAGCATTTTATTTTTCGGTATGAATTGTGAACAAAAATACATTATTTACTTCTGACTCCACCTATTTTGTCTGTGCAGACGGTATAAGAGGATTAGCATGTCTTATTGTATTAATCACGCATGCTACCACCATGTTTTTTAGCAATTTATCACCTTATTTAGCTGGTAGTGGAAAAATTGGGGTATGGTTGTTTTTTATATTAAGCGCATTTTTATTAACAACGAGATTTAAAACCACGGGCTTTAGTTCTGCGCAACTGTTTCATTATGGAGTTAGCCGTTTTTTACGAATCATTCCGCTTTATTTGTTTGCATTAGTGATTTATAAATTTCTGGGGACTACGGACATTCATTCCTGGAAAAATGTTGAAGAGGCTCTTTTCTTAAAGCAGGGATTTTCGCATTTATGGACTATTCCTGTTGAATTCAAATTTTATTTCTACCTGCCTTTATTAGCTTATCTATTTATTAAATTATCAAAGAACAATAATCCATCGATCCTAATTCTTTTATTTATAATTTTAATTTTACTTGAGCAATTTTTTTGGCCTTACTGGCTTACTCCCATTAATTCAATTCACGTAAATCACTATTTTACACCCTTTACGACGGGAGTTTTTTTTGCTGCTATTTATGATCGTTTGAAGCAATACGTAACCCCAGTTAGTGCCAATTGGCTAGGGTTGGCAACGATCATAGCCTGTTTAATTTCTTTACCGATTACAAAAAAGTATTTTTTCAAGATTCCGTATGATTTAAGCCTAGCTAATCAATTTGTCTATTTCGGCTTTTTATGGGCTATTTTTATCGTTTACAACCTACAAGGAAAAGGTTTTTGGGGAAAAATTCTCAGTACTTATTTTTTCAGGATGATAGGAAAATGGAGTTATTCCATTTATCTTTTTCATTGGCTTGTTTTGATGAAATACATACAGATCTGGCCTAATCAAATTTTTGCCATGCTTGCTGCTTTTGTATCTGCCATTGGGGTAGGTGGCATCGTTTACTATTTTGTTGAACAACCTATAGAGTACTTAAGAAAAGCAGCTAAAACCAATTTCAACCAAAAAAAAGCATGGCGCTTATTTTTAACGGAGTAGGATTAGGAGCCTCTGTTAGCACGTCGAAATTCACCCTTATGACAAGCTCTTTACTGTTTCTCAATCTAACCTTGAAGGCTACTTCTGATTAAAACTCATGCTTTGATCCATTTTTATAGGTTTTGAAAGAGATCTAATGTGCCCGATTTTTCGGGACAAGATCAATAGACGAAGCTAGCACTTTTTTAGATTGACTTTTAAATATTTTATTAAACTCGGGTATCAATAAATCAGCCCCTCGTAAATTTAAATGATGTGCATCATAATATATCGGTAGGCCATTCAAATCCCCGTAACAATATTTTCTTTTACACAAATAGGGAGTGACTTCTAATATTTTAACTCCACATGTTTTAGCTGTTTTATTTTGAAGCTCGATACTTTTTTCAGAGTATTTATCAAATTTACGAGCATCTATTTTGATTCGAATATCACGCTTTTTTCTTAATATATTTTTAGCCATGGTATCTGGAACATGCACAGGCATAACAGGAGTAGGTCTTAGCAAATATACAGGTCTATCTTTTGCCATTTCACATGCAAGCTCCATCCTGTCCTCATGATTTGCAAAATTAACCATCAATAGTGGGATATTGGAGGGAATATTTTTGCTCTTTTTCAAAAAAAACTGATTGCTAATGGCGCATTTTTTATATGTCTCAGGCCCACTAGTATATCTTAAAGCAGCTGGACATGCCAAAATAGACCAATCCAAGACATGCAAATTCTTATTAGGGAGAGCCTTTTCAAGTGCCAAAACCACAGCGGATGCATGGCTATCACCCAACAAAATAATGCCTAAGTCTTTCCCACCATAAGTGCATTCTTTAGGTTTTTCCGGGTTATTTATGTTTAAATGACCGCACTGTTGTTCTCTTGGATTTTTATTCTTTGCTTCTGCTGAAATTTTTTGTACCTGGAAGGCTAATGTACTAACAAATCCTTCTTGTGAAATTATATACAATGGGATAATTAAGAATATGCATATAGGAAAAATGATTGTTATAAGTGATGTATAATATGTCTTTTTGCTAAATAAATATTTACTTGGTGTCTCTATAAATAAATACGAGAGATGAGCACAAATCAGTGTAAAAATAAGTGCTATTACTATATATATAGTATTCTGAGTCATTTCAAAATAAACAAGAAAAACATAAACAGGCCAGTGATACAAATACAAAGAATATGAAATACGACCAAGATATTGGAACAGTCTGTTTGATGTTAATATGCTATTGTTCCTTTTAGCCGTAATGATTAAAGTTGTCCCTATAACAGGGATAGTTGCCAACCAGCCAGGCCATACACTCTCTGTTGTGAATATAAAAAATGACGCAATTATCAATAAAAATCCAGAGTATTCCATGCATTTTGCCATGCGTTCTTTAAAAGAAAAATTATCCAGATACAGATAAATACACCCACCCATAAGCATTTCCCACGCTCTGGTTGGCAACATATAGAAGGAAAACTCTGGACTGTATTTTGTTATTATGACTGAATACAACAAAGACAATATTGCACACAGAGACAGTATCAATTTAATAAAAAAACCTTTCGGATATATTTTGTATGCAACAATTAATATAATAGGTAAAACCAAATAAAATTGCCATTCTATAGACAATGACCAAGTGTGAAGTAACCATTTTGTATTAGCTAAAGCGTCAAAATATCCAGTTTCATTAAGAAATTCAAAATTTGAAAAAAAACCAAGGGCACTTATGATATGTTTGCTTAGTTGATTGTATTGATGGGCTGGAAGTACATAGTACCCAAGGGCAACTAAAATCACACATAAAACGAATAATGAGGGTATAATCCTCCTCGCGCGCAAAAGATAAAATCTTAATAGAATAGAAGAGAATGTATTATTAGAATTAAATAAATCATCTGTTATTATCTTCGTCATTAAAAACCCTGATATGACGAAAAAAACATCGACACCAGCAAAACCACCAGTAAATTTAAATAACTGGAAATGGAAAAAAATAACGGCAATCACTGCCCATGCTCTTAAACCATTTATATCATTCCTAAAAGCGTGCATATTCTCTTTCCTGTAACATTTGGTGTTCTGAAAATATTGAGCAGCAATAATATACATCCGCACCAGCATTCTCGCCACAAAATATTTGCATCGGTGAAGCATCTGTATTTCAGATCAAAATTTTTTAAACTAATTAGTGCAGAGCAGTATGAATCACCAAAATCTTTTAAAAAATATTAGGTTATATCAACTTGTCCTCATTTTAATTTAAATCAACTCGTTTGTTATGTTTATTATGAAATAGAAGATTTATAATGTATTCAATGTTATCATTGAGAACATTTTTCTTTCTAATCTATGGCAAAACAGGATCTCAAAAGTATGAAGTATATTGTTACCGCACTTTTTTCTTTTATTTGGATCTCTAATGCTTATGCATATCTAGATCCGGGTACAGGTAGTTTAGTGATTCAGTCCACCATTGCAGCGATTACAGGCGGGCTTTTTATATTAAAGACTTATTGGCATAAGCTGAAGGCTAAATTGTTTTCTAAGAGGGAAAAAATAGAAGATGAAAATGATGGCCGACAAAAATAATCTCCATGCCAATGGAGTAGAAGTTCATCACTCCTCGTTCCGTGATCCAAGTGGTCAAGTCTATAAGATAAATGGTGAAATATATCGGCAAATTAATAAGGCTGGAATTTTGGACTATCGACATCTTATGGTTTCAGGATTATATGAAAAACTTCAATCTAAAGGATATTTGATTCCTCACCAAGAAGTTTCATTCGAGTTTGCACTTAATGAACAAGGGCAAGCAGTATTAAAACCAGAAAAAATTGGATTTATCTCATATTGTTATGAGTGGTCTTTTTCGCAGTTAAAAGACGCCACGTTACTTACTCTTGAAATTGCCAAGATTGCTATTGAATATGGAATGATTCTAAAAGATGCAAGCGCTCATAATATTCAATTTTATCGTGGGAAACCCATCCTTATAGATACTTCTTCTTTTGCATGTTATGAAGAAGGTAAGCCTTGGGTCGCTTACAATCAATTCTGTCGACACTTTTTAGCCCCCTTGCTGTTGATGGCAAAAGTTGATGTTCGTATGGGTAGGCTCTCTCAACAGCATATTGATGGAATTCCGCTTGATTTGGCGAGTAAGTTATTACCTTTTAAAAGTAAATTTTCTTTTTCAATTTTTGCACACATTCACGCACACGCAAAAATTCAGAAAAAATACAGTGACACGATTACTATAAAAGGAAAGCCGAATCTTAAGGTTTCTAAGCTCAGTTTACTGGGTTTACTTGATAACTTAAGCTCTTTAGTCAAAAAATTAACCTGGTCGCCTATAAAAACTGAATGGGGGGATTATTATAATCAAACCAATTACTCCAATGATGCTACAAAACACAAAGCTGAAATGGTGAAAGAGTTTTTTATCCATTCAAAAGCACGCTCTGTCTGGGATTTAGGCGGCAATACTGGTTATTACAGCAGAATTGTTGCAGATGCAGGAGCAAACGTCGTTTGCTTTGATATTGATCCCATGGCAGTCGAGACAAATTATCAAAAGATAAAGCAAGATAAGAGTCAAGCGCTTTTACCACTTTTACAAGATTTAACTAACCCAAGTACAAGCCTTGGATGGCAACAAAATGAACGCGATGGTTTGCTGGAAAGAGGAGGGCAGGTCGATTTAATTATGGCATTGGCCTTAATACATCACCTAGCCATTTCTAACAATGTTCCTCTTTCTCGTATTGCGGATTATTTTTCTCAATTGGGTGACTATTTACTGATTGAATTTGTACCGAAAGAAGACTCCCAAGTTCAGCGTCTCTTGGCTAGTAGGACAGATATTTTCCCACATTATCATATAGAGTCTTTTAAAAAGATCTTTTCCGAGCATTACACTATTCTGGAAGAAAAAGCCATTCAAGAAACATGTCGCACACTTTTTCTCATGAAAAAAATAGGCAAATAGTATGTTACATCGATTGAAAAAAAATTGGCGTTATCTCTTTGTAACCCCCCTGTTTTTTACTGCTTTATGTAGTGCCTTTATAAGACATAATGGGATCAATATCACGAACCCAGAGGTACTCCTATCTTATTTATTATTAGTTCTTTTGGGATTGATTCCAGGAGTTTTAATGGCTTTGGGGGGAACGCTATTACGATTAATCACGGTGTCAGGAGTACTTGTTCTTTTTCTATTAAGCCAAATTAAAGTATTACCCATCCTGCCCTTAGGGTTAAAATATCGTTATATTGTACCTCTATTTTTAATTGGTCTAACTGCTCTGCTCTATTGCATCCGTGAAAAGCTCGACAAAGTGCTTCTCATCATGTTTTCAGTGTTTTGGATTGGTGCTTTTTTTACAGCACAATCACCACTTCTCTCAGTTACAAAATTTCAAACTGCACCACAAAAATCTAACTCCAAATTACCACCTTATATTGAGGTTGTTTTAGATGAGCAAATTGGTATCCAAGCGGGTTCGATTTTGGAAAAAGACACACACTATTTTTCCAAAGATTTAATCAATGATTATGTTAGAAAAGGCTTTGCTGTTTATGGTTATGCCTATAGTCGTGATTTCCAGACACTCTCTTCATTTGCGAGCTTTCTAAATTTTAAACCGCTCGCTGAGCTGGACAATTATATAATGACCAAAGAGGGTAAAAATGCGATCACTAGAAATAAACTATTTGAGACCTTAAGCAAGCAAGGATATGAGATTAATGTATTGCAAAGCACATTTGTAAATTTATGCGAACAAACAGAAAGAATTAACTTAAAAAAATGCAGTACCTACAATTATTCTGCACCAATTCCCTACCCAATTGTTAATATCAAAGAAAAGTCACTTGACATAATTAGTAATATTTTTTCTGTAGTGCCTTTATTTGAAAAATTTAGTAACAAGCTATTTTCTTTGATATTTCACGACAGTAAAAAACGAACTATTATTGAAGCATCTACAGCAACTTATAGAACATTTCCAGAAGTTCTGAAATTAGCTAATGAGGTCGAAAAAGGAAATGCATATTTTATTCATTTATTAATGCCACATTACCCATATGTTTTTGGTGCACATTGTGAATACTTGGGTGACCGTGGGAAATCAGTGACTACTTACCTCGAGCAAGTGAAATGCACACATAAAATGATGGCTGAATTTCTTCAGACACTTGCTAAAAATCCCGCAGCGCAAGATAGCACAATTGTTATTCATGGGGATCATGGTTTACGTATGCCCAAACCAAGTGCAAAGAAAAGATATTATTTTACTGCAGATAATCTTATTAAGACTTACAATACTTTTTTTGCAGTAAAAAGTCCTTTTGAGGAGGCGAATTATAATAACATCCAACTACCTATCGATTATTTACTGAGAAATATTGTAACAAGACAAAAAAACTCATTTTCATATGATCCTGGAATGCAATTTGTTTATTTACGCAGTGACAAACACACAGACAAACCATTTGATCGGGGAATAGCTTTAATGCCACAATCTGAGATGAAAAAAAAATCAGAGCATAAAAAGTCGTAAAATTTCATGAACAATTATAGTAAATTATTGCAAACATCCTTTCTTTCTAGCGTATCAACTCTAGTAAAAATTTTAACAGGGATGCTGAGTCTAAAAATTGTTGCGCTGTATACAGGACCGGAAGGAGTAGCGCTATTAGGCCAATTTATGGCTCTAGCTAATATTTTTGCTACTATTGCTGGTGGCGGTATTTCTTTAGGGGTTATCAAATATGTGGCGGAATATGCTAACACCAGTAAATTTCGCGATTTTTTGCCAACAGCAACTTTTTATACCTTGTTCTTTTCTGTTGTAACAATGTTCGCAGGCCTTACCTACAGCAAAGCTTTAGCTGAGTGGATTTTGGGCTCCACTGAATTTGCTTATCTCATACAATGGATGGCTATTTCACAGGTATTTATCGCGATGCATTTATTGTTTTGCTCTATCATAAATGGCTTTGGTCAAATTAGACTGCTTGTAAGCATTACGGTTATCAGTAGCTTACTGAGTTTCGTGATAATAGGAGCAGGGGCAGTTTTTTATCAATTAAAAGGTACTCTATTTTCTTTTGTTTTAGCTCAGGCATTAGCAATTATAATTTCATTGGCATTTGTGCATAGAAAGGAATGGTTCTCGCTTTTGTTTTTTAGGAGAACAGACAAGTCCCATTTTGTTAATTTAGTGCGTTATTCGTTTATGACTACTATAAGTACTTTGACTGTCCCGCTTGCGCAAATCGTGGTGCGCAATGATTTAAGTACTTTGTTTGGTTGGGATTCTGTAGGATATTGGCAGGCAGTTGTACGATTATCAGATGCTTACTTGATGTTTGTAACTACCGCATTAACCGCTTATTACTTACCTCGGTTATCAGAGCTGCAGGACCCAGCAGCATTAAAACAAGAAATTGCTCAAACTTACCGAATATTAATGCCTCTTGTTGGACTCATTTTAGTGCTTATTTATCTTTGCCGAGACATCATCATCAATCTTCTCTACAGCAAAACATTTGTACCTGCTACTCAATTGTTTTCTTATCAGCTTCTGGGTGATTTTTTTCGGATTGCAAGTTGGTTGTTTACTTACTTACTTTTAGCAAAAACCTGGACAAAAACATATATTATCACCGAAATTCTTTTAAGTTTAATATTTATTGGATTGAGTTATTCATTCTCTAGATATTATGGATTGATAGGTGTAACCTATGCGTTTGCTTTAACTTATTTGGTTTATTGGTTTCTCATGGGAGTTATTGCCGTGTTTTATTTTAAATGGAAAAATAAAAACTATAAATTTGCTGTACTTAAACAAGTTTAATAAAGAAAATTTATTGTTTTTGATGAGCTTTAAGTAGCTTAGGTGAAACAAAGTGGACACGAGTTTCCTGCCTACGGGGTCTTCATCCATGCTACGTAAGTTACGCCATTATGTGAACAGTACATTTTATGGGGGATAGGGCATGATTTCTTGTCTTATACAAAGAGATCAGAAAGGACATCTCGGAAGTGTTTTAAATTTTTCTAATTTCTTAATAGCAAGCCTTACATTGGTAGGATTAATTTCCATACAGCCTTTTTTTATTTGGAACCATAGTAAAGTTTATTATCTAATAAGCACACTCATATTGTGTTTTGCTTACCTTGGTTACATTAAAGATCATTATAAATTGATACAAAAAAAATCTATATTATTTATTTGTATTTGTTTGATTTTCCTGATGTACCTAACTATTTTACCAAAGGTAAATCATCAACATGTGCGCTGGATATTTTTAACTCCTTTTATTGTGGCTTATTTTACTCTCCCTGAAACACTTCAAAAACAGGTATTTAAAACTTTTTATTGGGTTTTTCTTTTAAGCTTAGTGCCAGGAATGATTCTTTCTTGTTTGATGGCACTAGGTTTTTCGCCTAAATTTTCAATAATACCAACTCCTATAGAAACTTTTGCAAAAAGAGGGGTTTTTTATTTGTATTTTCCTGGGGCGATGTTTCTTAATAATAATAGTATTTGGTTGCCAAACGGTGGGTTCCTTTCTAGATTATGTGGAATTTGGGGTGAACCAGGAACAGTAGGAACTATTGCGGCATTGTTATTGGCAGCCGAAGGTTTTCAAATGAAAAAAGTTTCCGCAAGATTACTGTTTATAGCAGGGTTTTTATCTTTTTCAATGGCATTTTTTATTCTGTTTATAGTGGGTTTTTGTTTTTTTAGCTTATTAAATAAGCGTTATAGTTTTATCATTTATGGATTGTTTATCGCTTTGGGAGTCCAGATAACTTTAGGAATAGGTTTGGGGGGAAACCATGTGAATCAAAGCAAGAAAAGTGGTCTGCTTAGGGTCGATGGAAATGAAAGCGTTTCAATAATTTCTTTGCATAATGAAGAAAAAGAAAGTGATTTACTAAAAAACAAAATGGCTAAGTTCATTAAAGTACGTGGTGCTTTACGGACTTCTGTATTTGATGATCGTTCTAGCACTGAAATGAATACTCTTTTCATTAAATATTTACATAGCGATCTCAAAACAATTCTATTTGGTATTGCTAGCGATGCCAGTGATGTATATGGCGGAGAAAGCAGGGCCATCTGGAAAATTGTATTCACCAATTATGGAGTTATTGGATTTTTTCTCCTAGTTAGCTTATTTTTTTACTATGCTTACTTATTCGCAAACAGAAATCATATTGGCCATATTTTTGCTTTTGTTTTCCTGTTTTTTCTCAGTTTTTACCAACGTCCTGTAATTTGGATGCCTTTTTACTTCATAATTTTTTCGGGCGGGATAGCGACATTAAGCTCTATTAATAGTCGTCAATACATTAGCTTTAAATCAAAGATTTCTGCCAGTAAAAATCAGGGAGAATTGGCTCAGATTTAGAAAATGGTGAAAAATTCAAAAAATTTTTTAATTTTTGCATTCAGACTGATTGAAGTATTGGATAAGTTGAAATGCTGGTCCTAAAATCCGCTAAAAATGTTTAGTAGATTAAGTCCAATTTAAAATTAAGTTTTTGATTATTTTAAAATTAGGAGCTGTTATGCACAACAAGGGTTCAAGTAATCCTTTAGTTTCTTTAGTAATACCTGCCTACAATGCAGAAAAATATGTGATGGAAGCGATTAATAGTGTATTGCAACAAACTTATTCACCTATTGAATTGATTGTTGTGAATGATGGTTCCACAGATAACACCAAACAATTACTTATTCAAAACCAAGAAAAGTTCACGTTTTTTTCGCAAAAAAATGCAGGCCAAAGTGCCGCAATGAACTTTGGGTGGGAGCAAAGTTCAGGTTCTATACTTGGTTATTTGAGTGCTGATGATCGGTTGCATCCTGAGGCAATTAGTCAATTAGTCACTGAGCTTTTAGCTCATCCTGAAATAGTGATGATCTACCCAGATTTTTGTATCATTGATGAAAATTCAAATTATGTTCGTTCTATAAAAGCTAAAGATTATGATCTAAAATTAGTTATTGCAGATTTTGAATGTTTGCCGGGCCCTGGTGCTTTATTTCGCAGAGAAGCTTGGTTAGAGACAGGGGGATGGAATTCTCAATTGAGACATATTCCAGACATGGACTTTTACTTACGCTTGAGTGCTCTTGGCTCATTTTTAAGAGTCCCAGAAGTATTAGCAGATTTTCGTATCCATTCTGGTTCCACGACATATAGTCCTTCTTCTGTATCTAAAGCAGATGAACCTTTAAAGGTTGTGAACGATTTTTTTTCTCATCAAGATACTTCTTTCAAATTTAGAAAATGGCGTAGGCGATCTACAGCGAACGCTTTAATGTTATCGGGTTTTATGCATGGATACTCGGGTCGTTATATTAAATTTCTTTCTCGGATGATGGAAGCAGGTTTTACCAGTCCTTCCGCGCTTTTGACCAAAAAAATGGCTAGTTATTTATTGCGTGTTTTTAAAAGATAAGTGGTCGGAAAAAATCTCATAGGAAAGCATATGGCAAGTGTAGTTTAAAAAAGAGTGATTCAATATATATTGATTAGAACATGCCATTGAGAGAAAGTGATTTTTTTAAGATTATATGCTAAGGTGCAAACACTCAGGTCACCATGCTTTTTTGTGGAGTTGATT
Organism: Legionella tucsonensis; assembly: GCF_001468035.1. Lineage (GTDB taxonomy): Bacteria > Pseudomonadota > Gammaproteobacteria > Legionellales > Legionellaceae > Legionella > Legionella tucsonensis. The sequence continues at coordinate 89,323 of NZ_LNZA01000001.1, read as the reverse complement.
GCTAAAATAAATGAGATAAAAGAGTGTCTTTTTATTTTGTAAACAATAAGGTAAATCTAAAACTCGAATTTTTATGAAATTAAAAAATTGGCACTTGTCATTTTTTTAATAAAAATAATGTGAAACATGCTATGACTTACTTTATGAATATTAATGCATCTCGTTTACTCACTGGATTCTTTCTGATATTCGCACCTTTTTTGACTGTGATGGCCTCATTATTTTATCCTGGCTCTAAAGTGCTTTTTATAATTTATGGTCTCTTAACTACGTGTATGCTTGTTTCTATTTTCATAAAGCAAAATGGTTACTTCCCTCTTTTCTTTTTTTCATTTTTAATTATTGGTTGCTGGCTCAAAACGATGTTTCATTTTCTTTTTAATACGAACTTTATTGAGCCTGTTGGATTGTTTAGTGGCTTGCCGGAAGAATGGGATGTTGGTCTTTTAATACTCAATGTCGCATTCGTGTCCTTACTTATTTGTTATTGGATTAGTACTGTTTTTACTAGAAAAGAAAAATTCGTTGTTCAATCTTTTAATAGCTCAAAATACATACTTGCGCTCCTCGTTTTTAGTTTTACTGCCGCGATGGCTTTATTATTTTTTAATTATCAATTTTCAATATTAAAAATTGGCACTGAACCCTTAATTAAACTTCCTAGCTATCTTTATTCAATTATTGCATTTATGGTTGCTTGGGGAAATGCAATATTAATCTCAGCCTTAGTTTATTGGTTAATTAAATCTGAAAGAATCAAACCTTGCTGGATGTTTTATTTATTAAGTGTATTAGGAATGTTTACTTCAATCTCAATGGGAAGCCGAGTACAAATGATTTTGTATACGGCGGCTCCTTTTATTTTATACTTTTATAAAGTAAGCCCCTTAGATAAAAAATTTAATAAGTATGAATGGAGAAGAATTATCATTGTGACAGGGCTATTATTTATAGGGACTTTATTATCGGTATTTGCAGATCGCTATAAAAATTTTCCTCATGAATCTAATCACAGATATCAATTTTGCGCACAATCTTTGAATGAATTTGATAAGCTTATTGTTAAGCGAAGGAGTTTTCCACATTCAAAGTTGAATGAGTATAATCGTGAATATAGTTATATGAAACCCAAGCATGCTTATAATCGCCTGTTATTAAAATATCCATTTTTAGCACACTCCTTGAATCAATTGAATAAACTTATTGTTGATCGATGGATTGGGGTTGAGGGTGTTTTAGCAGTTTCCAGTGCCCCTCGACTCGGAACAAAACTATTTCAGATTGCATTGTTTGAAGATCCTAGGCGTGGCAATGATGCAATTTATCAAAAAATATCAGGTTCTTTTTATAAAAAATATAAGAATTTTGTATTTATGACTATTCCTGGGCCCATAGCATTTCTATATTTTAGCGGAAGCTTACTTGTGGTAGCTTTGGGCATGGCTTTACTATATTTTGTAGGATACTTTATTGAAAGTTTAGCAAATATTCTAGTAAAAAATGAAGCGGTTAATGCAATCATTGGCATCGCTTTGGCATATCTTTTTGTACAACTTAACTTTCCTATAACGCTTTATTATTTCCTTATTGAACTCATTGTTTTTCTCGTGGGACTGGCTTTATTACAAAAAATTATCACATTCTCAGATATATACCTAAAAATCAGAGGGTTCAGTCTTAAAAATAATAAAAATTACCGTGCTGAGTGCAGCCAATAAAACCAGGAATCTTATCCAGTTAAATCTGAACTCCATTTCGTTGCTCTTATAGGGGCTCTTTTTCATATGGAATTGCTTTAGAACAATGCTTGTTATAAATAATTAAAGTTATTTACTTAATTAAACCTTTATTATCCTGCTGAATTTCTGTGTCTTCTTGCTCTTGCCTCAATTCTTTTATTACTTGTTTTATATTTTTAAAGTAGCGTGTCGCTGTTTCTTTGGTTTTTTCACTTTTTTCTTGACTTTGAACTATTGTTATTCTTACCGCTTCTTTTAAAGACCTAATTACTTCCTCATTAGTTTTCTGAGGTCTACTCGGTTCAAGGGTGTCGTTTTCGTACTCTAGTTCTTCTATTCTTTGCTCTATTTCTTCCCACTTTTTCTTTTCTTCCTTTGTAATAACTTTACCTTCTACTTTTAATGTATCCAGTTCGGTTAATAGCCGTGCAATCTCTTGTTTATTTTTTTCCAAGTTCATTTTTGGCAGCTCTGTTCCATGACTACTCTCTAAACCATGAGGTACAATTAAAGTTTCCCTATCTTCTTTTGCAGAAAATTTTTCATCCAGCTCTTTTAACACGGTATCAAAAGACCTTATTTGTTGTTTATCAGCATTTTCTATCTGTTCAATAGCCTCTTCTAACCGACCATTTTTTTTGAGTGATGATAACACTTTCTTGGATGACTTTAGACGCTCAAGGCGCTCCTTGTGAACATCTTGCTGTTTAGCTTGTTTAGACTCTTTCTGACACGTTTTTATATTGTTATTAAGAGCTTGTATGTCAGTTTGTAAACGCTCCGTGCTTTTACTGGTGGTAAAAGAGGTATAATATTGATCATGTACTCTTTTTATTTTTTCAATACTCTGGATATAGCTAGAGAGCGCTTCTTTTTTTTGTTTAAGAGCCCCAATTCTACTATCCACAGTTTTGGGATTCATTAATTGTTTGATTTCTGTATCCAGTTTGTTTTTCTGCGAAAGTGTTGTCTCGTATATCTGCTGATTTTCTTTGTATTCAAATACGTTCTTAACTCCTGTGGATAATTTCTTTTTTATTTCATCCCAATTGGCGTTGGCGGAAGCATGTTTGATTTTATTTATAATATTCTTTGTTACTTCGTCAGCCTTTTCTTTTCCTCCCAGCTTAGCAACAATTTTCATTTCATCATTTCCCGTACTCTGAGATAGATTTTTTAATTTTTCAAAAAAACTTGCCTCAGACAGATGCAAAATTCCTCCTCCCTCATGACCGAAAATACGCAACAATAATTCCATTTCGTCGAATGTTAACTCATAGGGAGTTTCCTGGGCTTCTTTCTCTGCTCTATCTGAACGTTCTTTTTCTTCTTGTAGCCTTTTCTCCAGATCTTGATAGTTCATTGCCATTTTTAATTGTTTAGAGATGTCACCTTCAGGTCGGCTTTTATAATCCTCGAGAATTTGAATAACTTGTTTTAATTTAGATAATTCAGATTTAGCTCTCTCTAAATTAACTGCTTGATGTCCACTTACAGTACCATTAAGTTTTCGATGTGCATTAAGAAATTTACCATATAATTCGTCTAAATTAAGATTAGGTTTTGAATGAGAATACATAAAAACGCTCTGTTTATGTCGATAATTTAATTATAGATGAAAATTCCATGGGTAATGCTCTAGTTGGCAAAGAAGTTAATACTGTAACTGAGTTCGTGCAGGCTCTGCAGGATAAAAATGCGACGCAATGCATTTATCCCAAAAAACAAAACACCTGAATCAGAGCTAAAGCAATTTATCGAAAATATAACCGAGAAAAGTGTCTAGGCACAGGGTAGTATTCAACACAAGGATAAACGATTTAAAAAAGGCTATGGCCTATTCTCTGGCAGTGTACTAACCGCACAACAGAATGCCTGAAAATGATGCGTTTAGGGATATAGCAGAGTGGGAAATAGGTTTATTGTGCTGCCCAGAAAGCATGGTAATGGCTAGTTTTTACAGCAACTTTGGTGCTAAAGCAAAGAAAAAGAATTAGTCACCAAGAATCAACTCAAAAAAACTACGCCCCTTTATAAGGGACGTGAACGATTTCCAATGACATTAACATGCAAAATTTTGTTCTATCCAAATCATTAAAGCAGGCTGTATAAATTATTTTTAAACACCTGATGTGATGTGTTAAGCATCGAGAACTTCCTGAATAAAATCAAGGCGAAGAAGTAAGTCTTTTATCTCAGGTATTGTGAGTCGCTGCGTATTATGAGATGTATAATCATCAAACGTAGAAATAATTTCCTCACCTTCTATAAAATATTTTTTATAATTAAGATCTCGATTATCTGCACTGATACGATAATACTTCCCCATATCTTCTGCTTTAGCCATTTCTTCTCTGGAAACAAGAGATTCATAGAGTTTTTCACCATGACGCGTACCGATCACTTTAATTTGGCTGTTGCTTTTGAAAATCTCAATCAGTGCTTGTGCTAAGTCAGCAATAGTAGAGGCAGGAGATTTTTGGATAAAAATATCTCCTTGGCGCGCATTTGCGAATGCATGCATTACTAGATCAACGGAATCTTCGAGCGACATTAAAAATCGAGTCATTTTCGGATCAGTTATAGTTAATGGATGATTTTCTTTTATCTGCTCAATAAAAAGTGGAATCACGGAGCCTCGTGATGCCATCACATTACCATAGCGTGTTGCACAAATGACAGGGCCGCTTTCAGAGATGAGTCGTGACTTGGCAACCATAATTTTTTCAGCCATAGCTTTTGAAATACCCATTGCATTGATGGGATAAACCGCTTTATCTGTGCTGAGTACTACTATTTTTTTCACGGAGCTTTTTATTCCCGCATTTAAAACATTTTCAGTTCCGAGAATATTGGTCCGAACTGCCTCCATAGGATAGAACTCACAAGAAGGTACCTGCTTTAGTGCCGCAGCATGGAATACATAATCCACTCCAATCATTGCATCTTCTACTGCTTGGGAGTCGCGCACGTCACCAATATAGAATTTTACCTTTTCATTGTTTAACTCATTACGCATATCTTCTTGCTTTTTTTCATCTCTGCTAAATATGCGTATTTCGCGAAGATCGGATTTTAAAAAACGTTTCAAAACAGTATGACCAAATGAACCGGTGCCACCTGTAATCATCAGAACTTTATTATAAAACATCACTTAGCTCCGTAAAGTTTTCTTGTTTCATACATGCCCTCAATCAGCTCAGGCCATGAAGGAGCGATATAACCTGTCGCTGCCCTAAAGCGTTCACCATTTAAAGACCGATCAATAACTATTTGCTCATCGAGAATAATTCTAATTTTTTTCTTATAAATTTCGGCTATTAAAGTGAGTAAATCAAATTTATTAATGGGAGATGCCGCTACATGGTAAAGACCATGTAATTCAGGACAAGGTATAACATAATCACGAATGATTCGAGCTAATTCAACAGTTGGAAATCCTGAAAAAATTGCTTTTGTATAGCCGTTTACTTGATTCTCTTGGGAAAGAAACCACTCAAGCAGGGCATAATTGCTGCTTATCTCATGGCCAATAATAGAGGTTCGTAAGGTAATCGCGTGAGATAACTCTGTTACTTCTCCTATGTATTTTGATTTTCCATATAAATCTTCTGCATCAGATACGTCTTGTTCCAAATAAAGACCTTTTCGTCCGGAAAAAACACAGTCAGTACTAATATGAATTAGTCGGGCATTGGATAATGCGCAGAACTTTGCTAAGCGATGGGGTAACATAGCATTAATGGGAAGTGTTAATAAGGGATCTTTAGCTGCAGCAAGCTGTTTGATAAGACCAATACAATTAATTACAACGTCTGGGCGAATTAGTTCAAATAACCTGAATAAGGTATCTATATCAAGCACATCTATATTAGGTATTAGGTTGGCGTGTGTGTGCTCAGGGAAATACTGCACACTTTTTCTATCCCGTAATGTACCATATACTTTTGCATCAGTTTGGTTAAAAGTATGAAAAACAGTACTTCCCAACATACCCGTAACGCCTAAAACTAAAACATTCACTTAGGCTTTCTCCTTCTTAATAATTCTATTGCTAAGAATTTCGATAAGTTTTTGACTTTGTTTGGTCATCTCAAAATGTTCAAGAAAGTACGAGCGACCTGCTTGGCCTAGTTTCTCGCGATCTGTAGGTGACATATGATATAGCTGTTCAATATTTTTTGCCAGCCCAGTAGAATCTTCTGCTGATGAAACAAAACCTGCACCTGCATCAAGGATAATACGAGCCCCTTCCCCATTGAGTGCTGCAACTATAGGGCGCCCAGATGCTAAATAAGCCTGGACTTTACTTGGAATGGTATAAGAGAAAATTTCCTCATTTTTTAATGTAACGAGTAAACCCGTAGCTCGCGAAAAAATTTCTGGCATGAGCGTGGAAGAAAAACGGCCGGGTAACAGTACATTTTTTAAATTTTTTTCAGAAATATATTTTCTTAAAAATTCAGACTGATTACCACTGCCAATCAAAATAATTTTACATTGAGGTAGGTGGAGTAATCGTTCAGCGGCTTGCACAAGTGTTTCTAAAGCTTGCGCTTTTCCAAAGTTACCTGCAAAAACGAAACAACTATTTTGCTCGAGCACGTTAAGGAGATTTTTGGGCAATGTTTCTCTTTTGGTATCGGTAGTAGTTTTTTCCAAATATGAATTAGGATAATAAATTAATTTTTCTTGGGTGACATATTTTCTCATCGATGGGAGAAATGCCTGGGATTGCACAAGTAATGTATCAGAAGATCTGTATATCCACTTTACTAAATACCCTATTATTTTTAGGAGAAATTTATTTTGAGTAAAGCCAGTTGCTTTGACGCTTTCCGGCCATAAATCCTGCACCCAAACTGCCAAATGTGTGCGAAGTCGCCATTTGAGATACATCGCTGGAATTACTGCGGTTATTGGCGAGGGAACAAAAACTAAAATGGCATCAAATTGCTTGCCCTTAATCAATTTTGGAAAATATAAAAGGCCGCTAAAAATAAAGGAAAGATAGTTTAGTATTAATTTTTTAGCACTTTTTCCTCGAGGGTACATGGGGATGCGATGCACTTTAACACTCTCAAATAACTCCGTTGAACAACCTGAAGCTGAATACCCCTGAAATATTTCACCTTCAGGATAATTTGGTTTTCCAGTCATTACTTCAATCTGATTACCATGGGCACTTAGACATTTTACTAATTCATTGATAATGAAAGTTTCAGGCCAGAAATATTGTGAGACTACTAAAATTTTCACTCAACCGCATCCTCTATCAATTTTAAATATTTTATCGCTGAATTTACCTTTTTTATTGTCTAGGTTAAAATCAAGATATGTGAAGCATATGATAACCTAGGTGTCTCTCATAGACATCATTGTAAGATGCTTTTGTATAAAACAGTCATTTTCTCACCTACGGAACTCCAAGTATAATCCTTAAGAATAAGTGTATTTAAATTAATCCCCATATCAGTTCTTCTTAAACTGGAGAGCATTTTTAGCAAACCTTGCTCTAACCCTTCCACGCTTGCGGGGACTACATATCCGGCTTCAATATGTTCCAAGTCAAAACCACATTGATCAGTAATTAATGCGGGCTTGGAAAAGATACCCGCTTCCACCACAACTATAGACATCGCTTCTTGCCGAGAAGGGACTACTAGAAACATAGAGTTCTGATAAACATAATTTCTATCTATCCCAGATACACTACCAATAAAATGAACTCGGTTATCAAGATTAAGATCTTTTGTAATACTCTGGAGTGAACTCAGCATGCCACCATCTGGACCGGCAAAAACTAAGTGATAATTTTTATATTCCTGAGGTAAGTTTGCAAATGCTTTCAAAATAAGATCCGGTCCTTTTATATAATTTAGCCTTCCCATAAACAAAATATATTTTTCTGGCAAGTTAACACTAGATCTAAAGTTTATATTTTCTTGAAAAAAATCTTCTGCAAATACTCCATTAGGGATAAAAGTGATTTTCTGTTTGTCTACTCCATAAGATCTATAATGTTGCACCTCATTTTCTGCAATAGCAATATGCCCATGGGCATTTTTAATAATGCGCTTTCCAATAATAACATTGTATATTTTTTTGAATACTTTAGAGCGTCCAAAAACAGTCAAAGCACCAGCAGGACAAACAACATAAGGTTTACGGAAATAATAAGCGTAACAATATACTATTGCATTTAAAATGGTCCAATGATTCATTATGTGAATAATATCTGCTTCATATACCGCTTTCCTAATTTGTTTGAAGCCGCCTTTCGGAATAAAAAAACGTTTTGAAAAATAAGGCAAGATGATTAATTTGATATTCTTGAGTTTAGCAATTTTCTCATTATTTGGATTAGCAAAAAAAGTAAGAATTGTGCAGTCATAATTTTTTTCAGCCAAAAATCGACTCATTTGATTTGTTCTTTCGGCTGTACCGCCATCATTTACAGAGTCGATGGAAAAATTTACATTTAATACTTTCATTGACTTGTCCTATTTTTCATTACTATAGCGTCACCCACTAAGTTCTATACATCGTTGCAAGCTTGTTCGGCTCAGTCATATACTTGAGTACAATCCTTCACCTCACTCTACTTGCGTCGCCTTGTCTAGAACTTAGTGGATGACGCTATGCTGTACCAGGTTACAAATTTAGCCAGACCTTCTTCGAATTTAACAGGTTTAATGTAACCTGCTTCACGCAGGTTTTTACCGCAATAGACTATTCTTGGATTCATCGCTCCTTTACCAAGCATTTGATAAAAATTCTTATAAAAAAGTAAAGGTAGAGAAAAGGACGGTATTAAGTAAGGGATTTTAAATTGATTCATTAGATAATTTTCAACGTATTGAAAATTATTTTCTTTAACCTCATCGTCACTTATTATGTAAATGAATTTTTTAGGTTTATTGATGTGAATTAAATATTCAAGAGCTCCGACTACATTGTCAACACAGACAAGATTCATCGGTTTTTTGGCCATTAAACAGGATTTTAAATAATTTTTAAATGAAGAACCCCTAACAAGATCATCAGCCAATTTCACAAGATTTTTGCCTTTCGGACCGAAAACCTGTGTCGGTCTCAAAATAATTAGTTCAAAAGAGTCATTATATTTTTCTAGTAAGTAATTTTCTATTGCTCGTTTTGTCTTGGCATATTCTGTTTGCGGATTGCAATGTGTATCTTCATCAACAATATTTTCCTTTATCTCTCCATATACGGAAGTAGTGCTGCAATGAATAAATCGTTTTATTTTATGAAAAGCGCAAATTTTAGCTAAGTTTTCTATTGCTTCCAAATTTTGAGTGCAACTACCTTCCCATAGATAAGAAAGGTTAATCACTATATCACATCCTTTGATAAAACTTTCCAGTGTGGAAGGTTCTAATAAATCCCCAGAATAGAAAGTCACATTATTATATGAAGTGTTCTTCAAATGGGAGTTTCGGGACAATGCATTTATTGTCAGATCTAGGCGTGATAGCTTCTCGAGCAAATGAGAACCAATAAAACTGTTTGCTCCTGTAATTGCTATTTTAAGCATTATATTTTCCTTCTAAAGCATTCCTCAAATCTCCTAATACCCGACTTCCAGTACAAAACATAGTTACCTTTAATTCATATTCTATCGTTTGCATGCATAAGCTTACTTGTTCTGATGATTCTAAGGCGGGTTCAAGCATGGGTCTTGCATATCCAACTGTTGTAGCTCCAAGAGCAAAGAGCTTGGCGGCATTTAATCCGTTATTCACTCCACCCGACCCCCAAATCTCGTAAGAGGGTTTTAGCTCGGTAGCCTGTTTTACCGAAGTCGCAGTATCAATCCCCCAGTTTCGAAAAGTAATGGCTGCTTGTTGCCGAATTGGATCATGAAGGGCTCTATGTCCTTCAATTCGTCCCCAGTGTGTTCCTCCTAGACCGCCTACATCAATCGCAGCAATGCCAATCTCATTTAAGCGCATCATCGTTGCACGAGAAAAGCCACAACCTGTTTCTTTAATGATAATGGGTACAGATAGTTTTTTAACTAAGCTCGCTAAAGTCTGCCAGCATCCTTTATAAGTTGTTGTACCTTCAGGCTGCATGCATTCTTGCAGGGGATTACAGTGAATAATTAATGCATCAGCGTGTAACGCATCGATTAAGCGTTGAATATCGCTTAATGATGTGGTGATTAATTGTGCTATTCCTAAATTGCTGTATAAACTAACCTGAGGAAAGTCACGGCGTAAATCTTGCCACTCAAATGCTGCTTTAGGGTCAGTGAGTTCACGTCTTTGCGAGCCTACCCCCATTGCCCAGCCATTCAGCGCGCATGCCTCAATTAGGTTATGATTGATGTGTTTTGCACGGCGATGCCCCGCAGTCATAGAGCTTATGAGAAAAGGTTTTTCAACCACTTGCCCAAATCGAGAACCCTTAATGCTTATTTCATCAAAATTTAAGTCAGGCAAAGCATCATGAATCAGATTGATACTATCAAATGTACTGAGCCCTGTAGTTTGATTTTCAGGCATTAAGGCCAATTTAATGTGATCTTTCTTGCGTTGCTCAAACTGCTCATAGTTATTCGTCATAGCTTATATGCCTGTTTACAATTGATTTAATATTTGGTGCAATAGTTACTTGATTTTTTCAAACATAGGGAAATTTTTTTCTATAAGGTAGTAAATAATTAACATAAAAACGAATTCAGTCATCAATGCTTGATAAATATTTAATTTATTCATATTAAGCAATAAAACAAGAATCAAAAAAATACTATTCATTGATATTTGACCCAATAGAATAATACGGGTATCAACTCCAAGCTGTTTCAATCGTTGATATGCATGTTTTCTATGAGGAGCAAACCATTTTTCTTTGTTAAAAACTCTTCGCAGCAGCGTAATCGTTGCATCAAAAAGAAATAAACCATTCAACATGAACCAGTATATAATCGGAATCTGATATTTTTGTTGTGCGATTAAAGCAACATAAAAAGAGAGAAACCCCAGTGTTGCACTACCTATATCTCCCATAAATAATTTTGCTGGAGGGAAATTGTACAACAAAAAGCCCGTTAGGCTAAAAATAAGTATAAAACAAAAATCTTGATAGATTAGAGCACTGTTGAAATGAAACAATAAAGCAAAACTAACGAATAAAAATATAGCTTGCGAAGCACAAAAACCATCAAGTCCATCCATGAAGTTGAAATGATTAATTGCCCAGATAATTGCAAAAAATAGAAAAGCAATAATTAAATACTGATTTTCTAAAGAAAATAAACCAAAATCCAACATGTCAGGGCTTATAAAAGCAATTAATCCAGCAACAATACATTGAACCAGGAACCTGGATTTAGCTGATAAGGTATAGAGATCATCAAAAAAACTAATGGAAGCGAGTAAGACAGTGCTAGCTAATAAAATGTACTGTTCGCTAAAGGAAGATTCGGTGAAGAAACATAAAAAAGGCAAAGAAATCAAAGAGAGGCTAATAAAAACAAGCCCTCCTCCTCTTACTATTGGAATAGTATGTAGGGACCGATCGTTTGGTTTATCCATCAGTCTGGTGTTTTGTGCTAACATACAAAAAATCTTCGTTAGAATAGCGGAAAGAACAACAAAAAATAGACTAAGAATTATATTCATTTTTATACCATTTTGCAGTTCTAGCTAATCCATCGGCAGAAGTTACGGGTGGGATCCATCCTAATTGTGATTTTATCTTGTGATTACTCACTTCTAAAGATCCGAATAATCTACTGCTCAGCTTATTTAAACCAAGTAATTTGAAGCCAAATAAAACTCCAGGTATCGGGAATAACTTAGCCTTACTATTCATTTCTTTGGCCAAAAAACTGAGTAAATTAGACAAAGACCAAGAATCATCATCCGCAATTAAATAGATTTGGTTTGCGGCTTTGGGTTCAGTTGAAACAGTGCAGATAGCTGAGACCAGGTTATCTATAAAAACAAAGCTACGTTTATTATTAATTTTTCCAAAAGGTAAGGGCCAGCCTCTATTAACTAATTGGAGCATTTTAAAAAAATTAGCTTTGACTCCTGGACCAAAAACTAATGGAGGCCTCAAAATAACAATCTCCATACCTGTATTTTGGCTAATGGATTGTAAATACTGCTCAGCATATAACTTGCTTTGAGCATATGGATCAGTAGGCTGGACTAAACTATCTTCAGTAAAAGGAGCGCTCTCTAAAGTAAATTCTCCGTTTACTTTAATAGAACTTAAAAATACAAATCGCTTTACCCCATACTGAGCCGCTTGTTCTGCTAAGTTTTTTGTTGCAATACTATTTATTTTACAATATTCGTCCAAAGGTGACTTTGTAGTATCTCGCATTATATGAACTCTGGCTGCAAGATGGATAACTATATCAATACCCTGCAAAGCCGTACTCCAATCTGGCAGTAATTCCAATTTATTAATAACAATTTGTTTTGCCTGCAGCCAGTCAACCTTCTGTGAAACAGCGCATAATACATCATGACCAGTCAAGATAAGGGCTGGAACTAAGCTTCGTCCAACAAATCCTGTAGCGCCCGTAACTAATATTTTAGACATAATCTACCCTATATTTTCCTTTCCTTATTATGACTTATCTGCTTTTAATTTGCACTAGCATTTAGTGCAACCCAATCCGCATAAGCTTCCATAAAATCTTGTAAGAACTTTCGTGTGTCTTCTTTTTTGATGTTTCCCTGCTCGTCAAACAAATCTGCTGCCATGCCTATGTATGTTTCGGGTTGTTGAAGGGTTGGAATATCTAAGAAAACAAATGATTGTCTTAAATGATTGTTTGCTCCGAATCCTCCAATAGCTCCGGGAGAAACACTTATCACTGCGCCAGGCAACTTGCTCCAAATACTTTTACCATAAGGACGAGAGCCTACATCAACTGCATTTTTAAGTACACCAGGAACTGATCGATTGTATTCTGGGGTAACAAACAACACACCTTGATATGTTTTCATTTGCTCACGAAATTGAACCCAGGATGCAGGGGGTCTATTTTCATCATCCAGATCTTGGTTGTATAGTGGCAAATCACCAATTTCAACAATTTGCGGATTTAACGACTTAGGTGCCAGAGAAATAAGTACTTTTGCCATTTTTCTGTTGTAAGATTCTTTACGTAGGCTACCAACAATCACTGCGATTTTTTTACTCATGTTACGACTCCTTGTATTTAGGGCCTTCTTACTTATAGTAGACCAGACCCATGATCCAAAACATCCCCAAGCTCTTTAAAAAATATAAGGCATATAGCTCACACAATTTTGTGTGTGTATTATAGCAAATGAAAAAAGAATCAAAATCATCAATGATTATTATTGGCGGTAATTTTTTTTGCGGGGGCTTAATTTTTATAGAATTAAAAATAAAAAACTCCCTATCCGATTAAATAATGTCATATTTAAGCGAATAAGGAGTTTCAGTAAATTGATTTAAACTACTTCAACTTCTTCAGCTTGAGGACCTTTTTGGCCGTTACTAGGCTTGAACGTCACTGTTGCACCTTCAGCAAGAGTTTTAAACCCGCTGCCTAGAATTGCACTGAAATGCACAAAATAATCTTTACCGCCACTTTCTAAAAAACCGAAACCTTTGGACTCATTGAACCATTTTACTGTACCACGAATTTTATCTGACATGTTAATTTCCTAAATTGTTACCAGGACATTGTAGCATTATTTTATTAATTGTGCTGTTTTTTTATTAAATATTTTAAATTTTTTTTACATTTAATATGAAAACAGAAAAATAATACCCCTATATTATAGAGTATTTTGTCTAAAAACTCTAATATTTTGCAATCTCTTAGCCGTTTTTTCGCGTAAGAGCAGACAGAAAGGGCTTAAGAAACAAAAAAAGTTATAAGAATTAATGTTCAGGGATTTTAATTAACTCAAGACCATCTTCTTTCTTTAGAAAAATAAAAATGATCCCTGAAAAAAAAGTAATAACTCCAAGCATTAGAAACGTATCATGGAATATTTGGATGGATAAAATATGATCTTCAGAATATATATAGGTGAAAAGACTCAGAAAAATCGCTGATACTGCAACACCAAAACTTTGTGCCAGTTGTTGCGTTGTACTCATAATGCTGGTCGCTGCACTCATATTGTTTTCTGTAATGTTGGCATAAGCCAAAGAATTCATACCCGTATATTGAAGCGCAATGAGAAATCCGTATGCAAAAGTCAAAAATGCAATTCCATATACGGAAGAATATTGGTTAATGGAAAAAAAGGACCAAAGAGAAATACTTACTAGCATTGTATTTAATATTAATAAATTTTTATAACCAAGCCAACGTAATATATAAACTGATAAAGGTTTAACTAAAAAAATACCTAGGGCAATTGGAGCGAGCAAGAGACCGGATAGGCGTGGTGAATAGCCTAACCCAATTTGTAACAACAAAGGCAATAAAAAGGGGACTCCCCCAAAACCTAGTCGGGCTAATAAATTACCCACAATTGAGACACAAAAAGTACGTGTGTATAAAAGTTCCACCCTAACAATAGGGTGTTTTCTTTTATAGGAGTGTTTGGTATATCCACCTAATAGAAGAAGTGCAATAAAGAAAGCCGCGACGATTTGAAATATTGTAACATTTGATTCACTGGCCATAGATAAACCAAAAGTTAAGGTCGCAAGTCCACTCCCAAAAAGAACAAAGCCCAATTTATCGAGAGGAGGAACCGGACGAGGAAGCATATAAGGTAATAATTTGCTTGATAAAATTACAGCGAGTACTCCAACAGGAATATTGACCCAAAAGATCCAACGCCAGGAAAAGCGATAGGTAATAATTCCGCCTAGTAATGGCCCAAGCATCAATCCCAAAGAGGCAACCATCACTACGATACTCATTTTTGCGATTAGTTCGTGTCGTTCACAAGTCCGTAAAATAATGAGGCGGCCAATAGGCATGGTGAGCGAACCTCCCAACCCCTGCATGATGCGTGCACAAACTAATTCTCCCAAGCTATTAGTGAATCCACACCAGACTGAACTTAAGGTAAAAATAGAGATTGCCATAATAAAAACGATTTTCATGCCAAATTTATCAGCGATCCAACCGCTAATCGGAATAAAAATTGTCAAACTCAAAAGATAGCTTATCAATGCTAATTTCAAATCAATCGGATTGACTTTTAAACTCTGTGCCATAACAGGAATAGCGGTGTTAATAATGGTAGTATCAACTGCCTCCATAAACATGGCAAAAGAAACAATGAACAAAATGATGTTTTTTTTCATAAATTCAGTATAACAATGGGGAAAGAGTTCTACATTAAGTTCAAATCAGGATTCACTCAACAAGCTTTTCAATCCTGCTAAATGTGATTTAGCCAAGTTTTTTGACTGCTCTTCAGATCGCTCGATGTTTTTGCCAAACCATTCTAAATGCTCTGTGGGCAATTCATCCAAAAATCTACTTGGCAAACAATCTTGCAACTCACCTGCACGACGTCTTTGTTTTGCTAAGGTAAAACACAATCCTTTTTGAGCTCGGGTAATTCCAACATAGGCCAGGCGTCTTTCTTCTTCAATTTGATCTTCGTCAATGCTCACACGATGTGGCAATAATTCTTCTTCCATACCCACTAAATAAACGTAAGGAAACTCCAACCCTTTTGATGCATGTAACGTCATTAGTTGCAAAGTCTCATTATCATGTTCGTCTGCTTGCTCAAGAATATCGATCAAGATTAATTTATTAATCACTTCTGCTAAGGTCTGCTCTGGTTTTTTTGCTAACAAACGTCCAATCCATTCTAATAACTCCCAGACATTATTCATCTTTTTTTGTGCCTTTGCGGGGGTATCGCATTGTTCGTAAATATAGGCTTCATAACTACTGTCTTCTACCATTTGTTTCAAATGCTCAATAATTGCTCCAGTAGCTAATCGTTTTTTTATTTCTTCTATCCAGGATTTAAAAACAAGCAATGCTGCACGTGGTTTTTCTGCAATATATTCACTAAGGGCCAGGTGGTCTGCTGCTGTATAAAGGCTTACACCTCTACTTTGAGCATAATGACCTAATGCATCAAGGCTGGCTTCACCAATGCCGCGCTTGGGGGTGTTAATTACTCTTAAAAAAGCAGCATCATCTGCTTCATTACACAATAATTTCAGGTAGGCAAATACATCTTTAACCTCTGCTTTGGCAAACCATGACTGGCTGCCACTGATTGTATAAGGGATACTGTAATGACGGAGCACTTTTTCAAATATGCGCGACTGATGATTGCCACGATATAAAATTGCATAATCGCCATATTGAGTTCTGGAGCGCAGTTTATGGCTGATTAAATCAGCAACTACATGTTCTGCTTCATCATTTTCATCTTTGCAACGAATAACTCGTAAGAGCTCTCCTTGACCGAACTCACTCCATAATTTTTTTTCAAACAGATGCTGATTGTTTGCAATAAGGTGATTCGCAGTATGTAAAATAATGTTGGTCGAGCGGTAATTTTGCTCCAGCTTGATTATTTTTAATTGTGGGTAATCATGCTGTAATTGTTGCAAATTTTCAGGTTTTGCACCTCGCCAGGCATAAATGGATTGGTCATCATCACCCACTACAGTAAAGCGTGCTTGAATTCCAGTTAATTTTTTCACCAAAAGGTATTGGCTGGTATTTGAATCCTGGTATTCATCTACCAATAAATGGCGGATTTTATTTTGCCAATACTCTAATACAGAAGGATGTTCACTCAAAAGACTGACTGGAAGACGAATTAAATCATCAAAATCAATCGCGTTATATGCTTTAAGTGCATGCTGATAACGTGGATACAACAGTGCAGCTTCTTCATAAAAAGGAGTGTCTAATCGATTTTTAATGACGTGCTCTGGGGTAAGAAGATCATTTTTCCAGCGCGAAATTTGTTGTTGAATCTGGAAAATAAATTCACGTTCAGTTGCTTTATTTGCAGGTAAAAAGCCACGTAAAATTTGCAAACAATCTTCACTATCAAAAATAGAAAATCCTTTTTTCAGATCACATAAGGTGTAATTACGTTTGAGAATGCTTAAGCCTAAGGTATGGAAGGTTGCTACTTTTAAACCGCGGCGACTGGCTGCCGGCAGAACGGCGGCAACGCGAGTACGCATTTCATTGGCTGCTTTGTTAGTAAATGTTACGGCACATACTGTATTAGCGGCATAGCCGCAAGTGTTAATTAAATAGCCTATTTTTTGCGTTATTACTCGTGTTTTACCGCTTCCAGCCCCAGCAAGAACTAATAAGGGTCCGTCTATATAACGTACTGCTGCCATTTGTTGGCCATTTAACATCTTAAAGATTTCTCACTCAAAAAAAGAGCGATTATTGCCTGCTTAGGTATTGTGAATCAACTACTAATTAATAGACCGTTCGACATCAAATTCTTCTCCTGTATCTATTTCAATAAAGTCAGGTTTAGTTTCTGGCTCTTTTGGTTCTTCAATACCAAAAATGACTTTATCAATCGTTTTGAATAAAGGTGCAAGAATGTTTTTATCTATCATGATTTAGTCCTTTAGTTTTCAGATGGATGTTTTAAAAGCATAGTTCAAGATAATTTTTTCTCCAGGAAAATTAGAAAAAAATTATGTTATACTTTGCGCGGCCACGAGATTTGCTTTAGGGTCTGTTGAAATTCTACTCTCTACCAAAATGGTGAATTGGCAACAGACCCTGGTTCGTTGTAATTTATTTTGAGTCCATTATGAAAGAATCTGATACTCTTCAACGCTTTATTTTTGAACACGCCAACATACGGGGTGAAATTGTTCATATTGAAAATACGTACCAATCAATTATGAGCCAACGGAGCTACCCGCCAATGGTTAAAAATTTGTTGGGAGAAGCTATAGTTTCTTGTTTGCTTCTGGCATCCAGTATTAAATTTCAAGGCAGTTTAGATTTACAATTTCAAGGCGATAAACGGCTTCCTTTATTATTGGTACAATGTGATCATGAGTTTAATGTAAGAGGTTTTGCCCAATTTATTGAAAATCTAGAAACTAACGAATATGCCTCCGCCTTTCTTAAAGGGCAGATGGTTATTACCATTAACCAATACAATCAAACCAACTCATATCAAAGTATGGTTCCAATTCAATCAACATCCATGAGTGAAAATTTAGTACACTATTTTGCTCAATCCGAGCAAGTATCCACTCAAGTTTGGTTGGCTGTGAATGATAATGCTGCAGCAGGAATGTTACTGCAGTTAATGCCAGGTCAAGATACGGTACAACGAGAGCAATTTTGGGAATATGCTGTGCAATTAGGGCAAACAATAAGTGCACATGAATTACTTACTTTAGATAATGAAACATTACTTTACCGCCTTTATCATGAAACAGAACTTAGGATATTTGATAGTCGTAAAACTCAATTTAAGTGCCGCTGTAGTTTGGAAAAAATGAAGCAGGTGTTAGCTGTTTTAGGTGAGGAAGATGCAAAAGAATTACTAAAGGAGCAAGGTGAAGTGGCGATTCGATGTGATTTTTGCAATAAGAAATATACTTTTGATCCTATTGATGTGACGATGCTATTTCATAAGGGATGAAAATAGTGCGGCAGTCCTGGGTGCAAGTAAACCGAGGAGCATTATTCTCTGCATTCTGGAGCTCCTCTATGCTGCATCCAGGTTATAACGAATTATTTATTGCAAAGTAAATTTTATAGAAGATAAGATTTCCTGGTTTGATTGAATGAGCTCTACGTACTCCCCACGCATGGCCTGTAATATTTGCTTTAATGTAAGAAATTGTTCACTGAGTTGAATGTACAGATCAGCAGTATGCTTTCCTTCTAACTCTCCGATTGTTAAATAAGCTGCTTGTCCCATTTCAGAAAAATAATCAAGACTGACATGGCGTCTCTTGGCAATTCCTGGAAATAGTCCACAAAAGAGTAAGCTTTTATCACCTACATCGCGTAATAATTCCATTTGCAATGTTTTTGGTCTCTGTACTGACTCAAGAAAATCAAGTGCAACAACGGACTCAATGAGTTTAGGTCCTTGGGAAAAGCGCATTAATAAAAATACTAAATAACTTTCAGTATTTTCTGTTAACATCAGCTGTGTTGCAGCTTGAGCCTCATTAACTAATGCATGCCATTGGCTAATGTCAGTGGGATGTAATATTAGTTGTTTCATAGTTACTCCCTATTTTTAACCCCTCACTATTATTTTAGCAGCTAAAAAATAATTTGTAGTCAGCATCTTGCAGTCTGGATGCAGTACAGTAAATCCCGGGGCTGTAGCAGCATTAAGTCCTCGGTTTACGGTACTCTCTCAGACTGCTGAATCTTTTAAATATCCCTGAGAACCCAGTCCTGCTCTGCTCTCCCACGTCCCTCTGCTTGTCCAGGGCTCCAGAATATCGCACTAAAACACTGGGACAAGCCGTGGGATTAGGCAGAGATGTGCTCATGAAACAGCTCACGCTGGAGTACTGCAATTGAAGTTTTGCTATACTAAAATACACAAAGCAGATAGGTTTTAGCGGTCTATTGATGTATAATGTCAAATCTATGTACAAATACTCTGCTTTTTCCTTCAAAGGTTATTTATGATTGATCAGATTCGCAATATCGCCATTATCGCCCACGTCGACCATGGTAAAACCACGTTAGTAGATAAATTACTGCAACAAACAGGTACATTAAATGAGAGAGCGCCTAAAGTTGAACGTGTGATGGATTCCAATGCTTTAGAAAAAGAACGGGGCATTACTATTCTTGCTAAAAATACCTGTGTGTATTGGAAAAATCATCAAATTAATATTGTTGATACCCCAGGGCATGCTGATTTTGGGGGAGAAGTAGAGCGTATTTTATCGATGGTTGATAGTGTATTGCTGCTGGTGGATGCTGTTGATGGACCTATGCCACAAACACGTTTTGTAACTCAAAAGGCATTTGCGCGTGGGTTGCATCCTATTGTTGTGATTAATAAAATTGATCGCCCAGGAGCAAGACCTCATTGGGTTATGGACCAAGTATTTGATCTTTTTGATAATTTGGGTGCAACAGATGCGCAATTGGATTTTCCTGTAGTTTATACTTCTGCATTAAATGGTTATGCCAAGTTGAATCTGGAAGATGAAGCTACGGATATGAGTGCTTTATTACAAACAATTATTGATGAAGTTGAAGCACCAAAAGTCGATGCGAATGGTCCTTTCCAAATGCAAATCAGCTCTTTAGATTACTCATCCTATGTTGGCACTATTGGAATTGGTCGAGTGACTCGCGGACAAATTAAAGCAAAATCTGCCGTTAAGATTATTGATAAAGAGGGTAATATTCGCACGGGTCGATTATTGCAATTATTAGGTTTTAAGGGCCTTGAACGTGTTGAGATTGAAGAGGCTAGTGCAGGTAATATTATTGCGATTACCGGCATTGAAGGCATCAAAATTTCTGACACGATTTGTGAGCCTAGTGTTGTTGAAGCATTACCTGTACTATCAGTGGATGAGCCAACAATTAGTATGACTTTCCAAGTCAATGACTCACCTTTTGCCGGTCAGGAAGGAAAGTTTGTGACCTCGCGAAAAATTCGTGAGCGTCTGGAAACCGAATTATTACATAATGTTGCTTTACGCGTTGAGGATTGTGACGACCCTGATAAATTCCGTGTTTCTGGCCGTGGAGAACTCCATTTATCAATTCTTATTGAAACAATGCGTCGTGAAGGTTATGAATTAGCGATCAGCAAACCGGAAGTGATTATTCGCGAAGTAGATGGTGAGCAACAAGAGCCTTATGAGCATTTGACTGTAGATGTGGAAGAAAATCATCAAGGTGCTATTATGGAAAAGCTAGGAGAGCGTCGAGGCGAATTACAAAATATGGTTCCTGACGGAAAAGGAAGAGTGCGCCTTGACTATATGATTCCTACCCGAGGCCTTATTGGTTTTCATAATGAATTTTTGTCTTCTACCTCTGGTACAGGTTTAATGTATCATGTTTATGATCATTACGGTCCGGCGATTAAAGGACGAATAGGAAAGCGGATAAATGGTGTAATGATTGCTAATTGCCAGGGTATGGCTCGTGCATTTGCTTTATTCAACTTGCAGGATCGAGGCAGGTTATTTGTTGAGCCGCAAACAGTTTGTTATGAAGGGATGATTGTTGGGATTCATGCTCGCGATAATGATTTAGTTGTTAATGTAACAAAAGAAAAGCAATTAACTAACATCCGTGCTTCAGGTTCTGACGAAAACATCATTTTAACTCCTGCGGTCAAATTAACTTTGGAGCAGGCATTGGAATTTATTGATGATGATGAGTTAGTTGAAGTAACTCCTGATTCGATTCGATTAAGAAAAAAATCATTGAAAGAACATGAAAGAAAAAAAGCATCAAGAACAGCAAACATTGAAGAATAAAGTTAAATT
Source organism: Legionella tucsonensis (assembly GCF_001468035.1). GTDB lineage: Bacteria > Pseudomonadota > Gammaproteobacteria > Legionellales > Legionellaceae > Legionella > Legionella tucsonensis. The sequence continues at coordinate 68,135 of NZ_LNZA01000001.1, read as the reverse complement.
CAAACGGATCATCTTGTATGCGCGCCAGCACAGGGCAAATCAAGGGGTGAATGAAAGTTTATACCGCTTGGTTGATTTTCTTGAAAAACAAGAGGTGCAGATCTATCAAGATGTAGATACGTCTACAGGATTTGATGTGAAAATTCCCATATTAGCCAGAGAAGATATGGGTAAAAAAAATGATTTAATCATTGTGGTCGGTGGTGATGGGAGTTTGCTCTCAGCGGCGCGTATGGCGATTAAAGTGGACACTCCGGTAATTGGAATTAACCGAGGGCGCTTGGGATTCCTTACCGATATTTTACCTCATGAACTGGAAACGCAATTGAGTGCCGTGCTATGCGGTTATTATGAAGAAGAAAAGCGCTTTCTTTTACATACTCGCATTTATGATGAAGATCATACTTATTTTGAAGGTGATGCACTCAATGATGTGGTTTTAGGACGTGGGAAGGAAACACATCTTATTGAATTCTCAGTATATGTCAATCGGCAGCTAGTGAGTCATTATCGCTCTGATGGCATGATTTTATCGACTCCTACCGGATCTACTGCCTATGCTTTATCTGCAGGTGGTCCTATCATGCATCCCCAGTTAAATGCAATCGTTCTTGTGCCCATGTTTTCGCATAGTTTAAGCTCACGCCCATTAGTTATTGATGGAGAAGCTAAAATTGAACTGCATATCAGTCAGTTTAATGAAGCGGATCTGCGAGTAAGTTGTGATGGTCATGAATCCAGAATGGTCAAGCCGGGACAAAAAGTTGCTGTTCAAAAAAATGGTCATCAACTACGTCTGTTACATCCTCTTGATTATCATTATTATGATACATTACGATCAAAACTTGGTTGGGAATCCAAACATCAAGGATAGGATAGAACATGCTCACAACTTTGTGCATTGAACAGTTTGCGATTGTGCAACACTTGGAGTTAGACTTTTCTCAAGGAATGACAGCTTTCACTGGTGAAACAGGCGCGGGTAAATCGATCATGATTGATGCTTTGATGCTGGCTTTAGGTGATAGAGCAGATGGTTCAGTTATCCGGCCTGGCCAAGAAAAATGTGATATCACCGCCGGATTTTTTGTAGGTCAAGGATCTGAGCCTGCGCAGTGGCTAGCAGAACACGATATTCCTTGTGATGATGGCGAGATTTATTTGCGGCGGGTGATTTATGCAGAAGGTCGCTCCAAATCATATATTAATGGTCAACCATTCCCGTTGCAAAAAGTAAAAGAATTAAGCGAAAAACTAGTCCACATTCATGGACAGCATCAACATCAAACACTGATGCAGCATGCAACGCATCGCCAACAATTGGATCAATATGGAAAGAATCATGCGTTACTTGATGAGGTCGCTCGGGTTTATAAGCAATGTCAGAAAATTCAGCAGGAAATTGATGTATTACAGAGTCAGGAACAACAAAAAGATAAAATTGCATTATTGCAATTTCAAATTGAAGAATTATCTGCATTGAATCTGCATGAAAATGAAATTGAAACTTTGTATCAAGAACATCAAATGTTACATCATGCAAGAGAATATTTGCAAAAGAGTCAACAAATCCATGGCTTATTAAACTCTGAAGATGAACTCAATATTTGTACCGGCTTAAATCAGGTTTTGCATTTACTGGGTCAATTACCGCAAGAACAATCCCAAATTAAAAATACTTTTGAATTGATCAATGGTGCGTTGATTCAATGTGAAGAAGCAATTGATGAAATGCAGCAATTTGCAGAGCGTGTTCATTTGGACCCTGAGCGTTTGCATGAAATAGAAGCGCGTATGAGTGCGATACATCAACTTGCACGCAAATATCATATTGATAGCAGTAAGCTTCATGAGCATGCACAAAACTTGCAAAAAGAGCGAGACGAGCTGCAAGACAATGAAAGCCGGTTAGCTCAATTAAAAATTCAGCAGAGTCAATTGATTGCAACCTATGAAGCAGCAGCTCTTAAATTGAGAGAGATAAGAAAAATACAGGCAAAAAAACTGGCAAAAGAAATTACCGCCAGTATTCAACAACTTGGCATGCCTAAAGGATGGGTGGAAATTGAAATATCTCCCCTAGAAAAAATGTACGTCCATGGAATGGATAAAGTAGAATATAAGGTGTGTACTAACCCAGGCATGGAGCTTGATTCATTAAGTAAAGTGGCATCAGGCGGTGAACTTTCGCGAATTAGCTTGTCCATTCAAATGATTACTGCCCAGCAAGGTACGACACCTACTCTATTGTTCGATGAAGTGGATGTAGGTATTGGGGGAGCTACAGCAGCCCTCATAGGGCAAATGCTTCGTAAATTGGGAGAGCGTTTGCAGGTATTTTGTGTCACGCACCAGCCTCAGGTTGCTGCCGCTGCCAATAATCATTTTATGGTTGAAAAGCGAAGCAACAATCAAGAGACGTTTACCCATATTTCTTTACTGCAATCTAATGAAAAAATTGATGAAATAGCACGCATGCTTGGAGGATTAAAAATAACTGAGCAAACGCGCTCCCATGCTAAAGAATTGTTGCTGCAAAGTAATTAGACGCTCTATTTCCATTTCTATTATCTTTGCCAAACTGTCCTGATTTTCTGCTCTGGCTATGCTCACATATTTTACCCTTGGTTATGAAAATACATGGCATGTTTCCCCCGGATTCTGTTATGACGTTAATGCGTCACTAAGTGAAATAAAATGATAGCCATGAGCTTCAAACATTAGCAATAAATCATCTAAAAAATAAGCATTCAATAAATTGGCATGTAGAAGTAAGATTTGTTTTCCAGGGGTATTTTTTTCAGCAGTTAATGTGCGTTGCCAAACATATTCAAGATAATGCCTCTTTAAATCTGTTAATGGTGCAGTTGGATTTTGTCTTATTTGCTTTATTAATTTTTTATTAAATTCAAAGTCCCTGCTATCAACGGTGACTGGAGCGACAATGTAGTTATTATTGCTCAAATAACGTCGAACAATATTTTTTCTCTACAATTTTCCTTCAGACAGATAAGGGTAACGAAAATATTTTGGCTGTGACATAAACGGTGCAAGAACTGTATCTGCCTTAATAATATCATTGATGTATTCTGCGCAAGAAGCACGTTTTAAATTCAAATGAGAATAAGTATGGTTTCCTAACTCCAATCCATTTTGCTTAAATAACAGAAATTGATTTATGGTTTCATTGGTGACTCGACTACCAATGGCAAAACCTATTGCAGGAACTTGATGTTTCACGAAGCTATGAACAATACTTTCGAACATTTCGTAGGGAAGTCCAACAAGAGGCAAGTCATCAATTGTAATCGAAATATCTCGTTGTTGAGCACAGCAGATGCTAATAAACAGAAAAAATAACGCCACAGCATGGAACAAAGATTTTTTCATGTATTCATCTAATGCATTGAGTCAATATCTCTATAATCATATTGCATCGAAAATTTTTCAAGTGATCCCATCCCTCCTCTTAGTAGATAGGGATGGTTGCGCGCAGAATTGATCTAAATAAAGTACGTATTAAATTGCATTAACGCGTTCAGGTAATTCTTCAATAAATTCTTGGGTGGCAGTTGGTTCTTCATTCTGTATGGGAAATAAACGATGTCGATTATAGACAGGATTATTTTTTGCTTCTTTAAGTATGGAATTCACTGAAGAACCATTAGAATTGGCTTCGCGAACTTTAGTTTTTAACTGTTTTAGTTCTTCTTTTTTAGCATCCGCTATTTCCTCGCCAACCCAGATCGTATTAAGGTGTTTTCTTTCATATTTTTCAATTAGAGAAACTGCATGCTCAACGTTCCATTCTTTTGATGGACGTGCTGCCTCGTCAGCTAATGTTACATTCTCTTCTTCTTGTACGCCTCGTTGCTTGTTCCATGCTTTCTCCCACGTGAGTACCTTTGGCTGTGGTGTTTGCATATCATTAGGAGCTGAATTTTTTTTACTTGCCAAGCAATCCCAAGCAGCTGCAAGAAAATATAAAGGTGAAGCAATTGTTTTGAGAATCCTGGAGGGAATATCTTCATTATGCTCTTCTTCGGAACCTAAACGTTCTTCTAATAATGTTTTTGTTTTAGAGCTCGAGCCAATAAAATAATGCGCGTCTTCGAAACCCTCACTGATAATTGCTACAAGAGCAGCTACTATTTGAGGCACCCCAGGCATGCGATCTGAAGTCAGGGCAACGCTTACTAAGTGACCCAAAAAAAGCAGAATACGTAAAGGAGTAACCGTTAATTTTAACAGGATACGAAACGGGTTAATCATCTGTAACCAATTTTCAGTATCCCATACATGGGTAAGCCCATCTACAATGGTTTTGTAGGTGCGTTGAAATATATTGGTGGTATTGGTCTTGGGATCTGTGGCTTCATAGATCATTTCCAGAGATTCAGAAGAGTTTTGTATATTAAACGATATAGCAGATAATCCAGTGATGATGGGATTGATAATCCCCATAACAAAACTGGGTATTCTTTTCATCCATTCAAATAAAGGGCGGGCACTGGTTGCTACAGTCCACCAAGTACCGGCAGTACAAATCGTAAGCGCAATGGCTAAGCCCACTAAAAATACAGCAGTGAGCGTCATCAATACATTACGCGCTGTGATACCTTGACTTAAGTCATTTTTAAGTTTGGTATACCATTTTTTGATAGTGTCATTATTAATAAGATCTGTGATCGTATTGTAAGTCAACATACCATAAGCAGCTCCAGCAACTACTGCCATTGGAACAATGAGGATTGGCCAAAAAGCAAAAGGAATGGCGGCCATTAAAGGAATTACGCTAAACGCTTCTACAATGAGGTAGGTACTACCAAGCCCCATGAATACACCAGCAACCAAACTGAAACTTTTAGCAAAATTAAATGTTGATTGGCGTTTTTCTAAGCGTTCTTGCCACTCCTTTTGTCCGTGAGCTTCCAGCCAATCTCTTAAGGATTGTGTATATTTGGATAGTTCTTCTTCCTCCTCATCTTTGTGCTTTTTTGGGGTTGCAAATAATTGCAAAGCGAACCATTTTTCCATGTCCGTCAGCGTTTTTTCTATTTGCTTTTTGCGTTTTCTGCTTTCTTTATTAAGTTGTTTATGATTAAAGTCTTTCAGGAGATTGAGTTGTGCTTCATAATCTTTGAAAAATTGAGGACACTCTTCTGAATCAGTATTTTCGGGAAAGTTTTCTAGCAAATATTCTTTAGCCAGGTGATTCTCTAAGTAGGTGCTTTTAAATATTTTTTTAAAAGCACCTTTAATATTTTGTAAATAGACTTCGCCCTCATAGGCTACAGAAAGACCAAAAGCAGCAAATGCCAAAGGTAGGATAGGATATAATGCATACATTCCACCAAAACTTAGAAAACCAAGAATTAAACTAGCGCCGATAGTAAGAGACGCCAGAGCAACATAACGAGGAATTTTTTTGAATCTTATTTTATTTGCTGCCATTTATTTGCTCAACTAATGGGTCGGGGTTCAAACTCTAGCGCAAATGAAAATGATTATCAATAGCAAAAAGAACAAAAAAAAGTCATATGGTTATTTTTTTATTGAATAAAACTTAAATTAAACAGTAGATCCAATTGCAGAATTTAGGTAAAGTGAGTTTTTACGAGGTAAATACGTTGCAAATTTAATTTAAAATAGGAGTAGAAATGCGTTTTAATCAATGGATGACCTATATCGCAGTGGGCTCAGTGCTTGCTAGCACTGATGTTTTGGCGACAAGCGCCCCTGTTCATGAACAGTTGCAAGTGCCTCAATGTCTTGCCGCAAAAATTGCTACTCCGTATGAGGTTTTGGCAGAAAATAAACAATTTAAAATAATTGATATTCCTGCAGCAGATGTGGATGCTCTAAGTCATTTGGCAGATCAAGTAAATTGCGGTCGTTTCGTGAATGTGAGCCATCACATACTTGGTTCTTTGCTTCCAGCGAAAAAGCAATCTGCGCAAAGAGTCCTGCAGAGAAAAACAATTAAAGCAGCGCAACCCAAAAGCACTGTATATGAGCTGAAGCACCCAGATGAAGTTAATGAGGCATTACAGAATGTGGTCCCAGATAATATTTGGAATACTTTGAAGCAACTTACTTCATTCCATAATCGTTCAGCGACCAAAGATACAGGTGTGGATGCGGCAAAATGGTTGAAAAAAACTTTTGATGATATGGTTGCTGCAAATGGTCGTACTGATACAGCAACCTTTTTCGTGAAAACAGGTAATTATTATAAGCAACCTTCGTTAGTCACTGTCATTGGCAAAGACATCAATGCGCCTGCAGTAGTGATTGGAGCACATATGGATACGCTTGACGGACGTATGCCAGGTGCAGGGGATGATGGAAGCGGTTCTTCATCGGTTATGGAAATGGCGCGAATTTTGTTGTCTTCCAAAACAACGTTTAAGCGCCCAATCTATATCATTTGGTATGCCGCTGAAGAGCGCGGTTTAGTAGGCTCTCAGTATGTTGTTGAGCATTTTATGGATAACTCAATTCCGGTAAAAGCTGCTATTCAGTTTGACATGACGGGTTATCGCGTGAATCGCAAAGATCCAACAATGTGGGTATTTACCGATTATACAGACGAGAGTTTAAGTAATTTCGTAGCAGAATTAATCAGCAATTATGTGCAGGTTCCGGTTGCTTATTCAGAATGTGGCTATGGGTGCAGTGATCATGCTTCATGGGATGAAGTAGGTATTCCCGCAGCATTCCCATGCGAGTCTAATTTTGAAGATCACAACCCTTACATTCATAGTTCTAAGGATACTATGGACAGATTGAGTTTAGAACATATGACTAACTTCTCTAAATTGGCGTTGGCCTTTGCTATTGAAATGGCTTTAGAGTAATTCTCAAATACCTCCATAAAAATTTATGGAGGTATTGTTTTAAATAACGTAAGTAAGAGGTAATCATGATGTACCGTGCTGTGACAGGTAAAGTAGGGGCTTCTTTTGGCTTATTTCTTTGTTTTATCATAAGTTGTATGACCTCTGTAGCGAATGCAGCTGATATGCTACTTCCTCCTTGGTACTTATTACAAAATCAGCTAAGTGCCGCGTTGAATGCAGATCCGTGTGTTCATGTAGCTGACTTAACGGGTGAAGGGCGTGATATGGAAATTAAAGTTACTGTTTGTAACGAAGATAAAGCTCAGGCCTTAGCCTCTTTTGTTAACCAGGTGCATGAGTTTGGAGAGCAGTTAGCGGTTACCGTTAAAGTTTATTCATCTGATTCAGTTCCTGTTGAAGCAAGTACTTTAAGTAGCCTTAAGGAGGCTGTAGAGTTGCTTAATCGAGCACTGAAAGGTAATAAATATTTTATAAAAACAGGAATTGGAATAAGAGGACATGTAGAAGCAGCATATGCACTCTTTACGCCTCAGATTATCCAATATTATTCAGATGACATTAGTGATTGGTTTCTGAATAATAATGAAGTGGCAGCAAAAGTGTTTCGTGACATTTTTAATTTGAATCCATTTGCAGAAGATGGAGTTAAAATATATGCATCTACTGCGATTATTGAAAAATAATGAGCAGAAATTTTTTTATCACTAGGGGTGGGGATGAATTATAAGCACTCCCTATTTTTTCTTTAATCGTTATTGAGAATAGTCCTTTGTGCTCATCAATTAGTTATTCGATGAAGGTTTTGGCGGGCAATGATATTCTTCAGTGATCTCGTTTTCAGAATTTACTGCTTGCAAAACGATAGGAAATTTCCATAAAAAATAGAGATGTTTCAAAACATCGACTGTAGTTTGGCCCAAAGGCACTCTATTTTGCTGGGTGTACCGTAAAGTCATTGAGCGATCACCTTGTAAGTCAACAGAATAAATTTGAATATCAGGCTCCAAATAACCTAGATTATATTGTCTTGATAATGCTTCTCTTATTTTTTGATATCCTAATTCATTATGAATTGCGTTGACGTAAAGATCAGGACTGCGATCGTCGTCTACGATGTGAAATAATTTTAAATCACGAATCAATTTAGGGGATAAATATTGGGCAATAAAACTTTCATCTTTGAAATGACGCATCGCATTATCCAAATTACTTAACCAATCTGTATTGGCCAAATATGGTAACCATGTTTTATCTTCTTCTGTAGGATTTTCACAAATTCGCTTGATGTCTTGCATCATATGATACCCCAAGGTATAGGGATTTATGCCGCTATAATAAGGACTATTATAAGGTGGCTGCATGATGACGTTGGTATGGCTTTGTAATATTTCCAGCATAAATTCATCTGTAACTAGGCCTTCATCGTATAATGCATGCAAAAGGGTATAGTGCCAAAAGCAAGCCCATCCTTCATTCATCACCTTGGTTTGGCCTTGAGGATAAAAATATTGAGCCATTTTACGTACGATACGCACGATTTCTCGCTGCCAAGGTTCTAATAAAGGCGCATTTTTTTCAATAAAATATAAAATATTTTCTTGTGGCTCTTCTGGGAAATGTTTTTTCTGAGCTTGTTCCATAACTTGTCTGCTTTGTGGAATGGTTCGCCATAATTCATTGACTTGAGATTGCATATAAATTTCGCGGTTTTGTTGGCGAATTTTTTCTTCCTGTATGGATAAAGGGGTAGGATGTTTATAGCGATCCACTCCATAGTTCATCAGTGCATGGCACGCGTCCAGGACTGCTTCTACTTCATTGATGCCATAGCGTTGCTCGCAATCACTGATGTATTTTCTTGCAAATACTAAATAATCAATGATGGCATCAGCAGAAGTCCACATTTTAAATAAATAATTATTTTTAAAAAATGAGTTATGGCCATAACAAGCATGAGCAATCACTAAGGCTTGCATGGCCATGGTATTTTCTTCCATGAGATAAGAAATGCAGGGATTTGAATTAATAACTAATTCATAAGCTAAGCCCATTTGTCCACGTTTATAACTTTTTTCAACACTGACAAAATGTTTGCCAAAAGACCAATGATGATAACCTATAGGCATCCCTACAGAAGCATAAGCATCCATCATTTGTTCTGCGGTAATGACTTCTATTTGGTTAGGGTAAGTATCTAACTTAAAATCTTTGGCTATGCGTGCAATTTCACGATCATAGTCCTGAATTAATTCAAAGGTCCATTCTGCACCTGTGGATAAAGGCTTCTTCTTTTTCATGCAGTTTTCCTTTTAAATAGCTCATGAAAAACGGGATAGATATCAGCTACTGTATCAATGTTCTCCATAGCAAAATTAGGATAGCGCTCTTTTACGAGTTGATAGACTTCCCATAAACTTTGATGATGGCGCGGCATGATTTCAATATAAGCAAAATATTGTAATAAGGGCATAATCTTATCTTGCAGCAGCTCTTGGCAATAAGGTGAATCAGCATTCCAGTTATCGCCGTCTGATGCTTGTGCCACATAAATATTCCAAGCTTCTGGTGGATAGCGACTTTCGATAATGGTACTCAGGAGTTCCAAGGCGCTGGAAACCACAGTGCCACCAGTTTCTCGAGAGTAAAAAAACTCTTCTTCATTTACTTCCTTAGCGGAAGTATGGTGCCGGATAAATACCAGCTCAATTTTTTCATAATTTTTGGTGAGAAACATATAAAGCAAGATAAAAAAGCGTTTTGCAATGTCTTTTTTAGCCTCATCCATTGAACCCGAGACGTCCATAACACAGAACATGACAGCTTGAGTCGAAGGTGATGGGACACGAACGCGAAAGTTATAACGTAGATCAATGGTATCGATAAACGGTACAGTTTGTATTTTCTTCTTTAGATGCTCGATCTTTTTTTGCAGGTTTTTCAAGACTTCGGCATCTGGAACAGGTTGAGCTTCCAGTTGTTCTAATTCTTCTTCTGCCTCTTTTAATAGTCTTTTGTGGGGTGAGGCCAAAGCAACTCGGCGGCCGGTTGCTTGTTTCATTGAACGAAGAACATTAATATTATTAGGAATGCCGCTCGTAGTCACGCCAGCTCTTATCGTTTTGAAGGTGCTAATGCGCGCCAATTCTTTTTTCACCAAATCGGGTAATTCCAAATCTTCAAAGTACAGATCCAAAAACTCTTCCCGAGATAATTCAAAAACAAAATTATCTTCGCCTTCACCGCTGTCGCTTGCATCTGAGCCATCTCCTCCGCCACCCGATCCTCCACTCGGTCTTCTTATTCTATCGCCAGCAATAAAATTATCATTTCCCGGTAATACACGTTCTATATGTCCACCTTGTCCTCGATGAAACATAGGTTCAGAAATGTCTTTAGCAGGAATTGTGATTTGTTCGCCTTGGTCAATTTCGGTAATACTTCGCTTTCCAACAGCATCGGAGACAGCACGTTTGATCTGATTTTTATAACGGCGAAGAAAACGTTGGCGATTAACCGTACTTTTTTTTCCTGCGTTTTGTCGTCTATCAATCAATTGCGACATAATTTAGCCCCACATAAAAACTTTTATTCTGCACCTATTTTTGTAGTTTTGAGCTATAAATTCTAACTCAAGGAAGCATTTATCGTAGATCCCAAGCTATAGCGCCACCCACTAAGTTCTATACATCGTTGTAAGCTTGTCTAGAACTTAGTGGATAACGCTATATAAGTTAGCGTCGCCCAAACTACACCAGTTCTTTAGCTTTCTCTCATAGGTGCGAGAGAAAGAGTTTTATTATTGTGACTTACGTACTCTCAAATACCATTCACAAAGCAAGCGTACTTGTTTGCGTGTATACCCTTTATCAACCATTCGAGAAATAAACTCTTCATGTTTTTTCTTATCATCTTCAGATGCTTTGGCATTGAAGGAGATAACAGGTAGCAAATCCTCAGTATTAGTAAACATCTTTTTCTCAATTACTGATCTTAATTTTTCATAACTATTCCATACTGGATTTTTGCCGCGATTATTCGCACGAGCACGTAAAACAAAATTCACTACTTCATTACGAAAATCTTTGGGATTCGATATCCCAGCTGGCTTTTCTATTTTTTCAAGCTCTTGGTTTAATAAGGCCCGGTCAAAAATTTCACCGGTATCTGGATCACGATAATCCTGATCTTGAATCCAGAAGTCGGCATAGGTGATGTAGCGGTCAAAGATATTTTGGCCGTATTCAGAATACGATTCCAAATAGGCTGTTTGAATTTCTTTGCCAATAAATTCAACATACTTGGGTGCAAGATATTCTTTGATAAAGCCCAGATAGGATTCTTGTACCTCTTGTGGGAATTGTTCCTGTTCAATTTGACGCTCCAACACATACATTAAATGTACGGGGTTTGCGGCGACTTCACTATGATCAAAATTAAACACTTTAGAAAGGATTTTGAAAGCAAAGCGTGTTGATACGCCGCTCATTCCTTCATCGACACCGGCAAAGTCGCGGTATTCCTGATATGATTTTGCTTTGGGATCAGTGTCTTTTAAACTTTCTCCATTATATACGCGCATTTTGGAATAAATGCTGGAGTTTTGCGGCTCTTTTAAACGAGTCAAAACTGAAAATTGCGCTAACATATCTAAAGTACCTGGAGCGCACTGTGCATGCGTCAATGAGCTGTTATCAATAAGTTTTTGATAAATTCTATTTTCTTCGGAAACGCGCAGACAATAGGGTACTTTGACTATGTTAATACGATCTATAAATGCCTCGTTATTTTTATTGTTTCTGAATGTTTGCCATTCGGACTCATTCGAATGTGCTAAAATAATTCCTTCAAATGGAATGGAGGATAAGCCTTCCGTCGCATTGTAATTACCTTCCTGAGTAGCTGTTAACAAGGGATGTAGCACCTTAATTGGTGCTTTAAACATCTCGACAAACTCTAAAAGACCACGGTTTGCCCGGCATAATCCACCAGAATAACTGTATGCATCAGGATCATCCTGAGAATGTTCTTCTAATTTACGAATATCCACTTTACCTACTAATGAAGAAATATCCTGATTGTTTTCATCGCCTGGCTCTGTTTTGGCAATGGCAATTTGTTTTAAACGGGAAGGCCTGACTTTAACTACTCTAAATTGGCCAATATCACCATTATATTCATGCAAACGTTTAACTGCCCATGGTGACATCAAATAACGCAGGTATCGTGATGGGATCCCGAAACGTTCTCGGAGTAACTCAGCATCTTCAATTGGATTAAATAAGGATAAAGGGGATTCAAATACTGGTGAACCTTTAATGGCATAAAAAGGTATTTTTTCCATTAAATCTTTTAATTTTTCAGCAATAGAGGATTTACCACCTCCTACAGGCCCTAAGAGATAAAGAACTTGTTTTGTCTCTTCCAAGCCTTGGGCTGCATGTTTTAGAAAACCAACGATTTGCTCAATCGGCTCTTCCATGCCATAAAAATCTTGGAATACAGTATATTGCGGGATGATTTTATTGGAAAAAATCCTTGATAAAACAGGATCATGGCGTGTATCGATCATTTCAGGCTCGCCTATGGCCATTAACAAGCGCTCCGCTGGATTGGCATAAGCTGAAGGGTCATTTTTACACAATTCCAGGTATTCTTCCAAACTCATCTCTTCTTCTTTGTTATCTACAAAGCGTTTGGTATAACTGGTTAAAAAGTCTTGAGTATTCATATGCCATCCCCTTTATCCTTGTGAAGGATATATTGTGTTTCTTTACATTTATTGCATTTTACTGGTAAAAGCAATAAATGAATTTCCAGCTAACTTCGTATACTTATAAAGATTGACCTAAGAAGTTACCCCTCTATAATCATTATAGGCTAAACTAAGAAATTTTTTATATATAACTCAATAAACTTAATCGCATTTTTCATAGGATGTAACGATCATGCCTGACACAACCGTTTATTTAAAAAACTACCAGCCTCCTTTTTTTGCGGTAGAGACTGTGAATTTAAATTTTGACCTCTATGATGATCATGCTTTGGTAAGTAGTGAGCTGAAATTAATCCGTCAACATGAAGGTCCTTTGCATTTGTATGGTGATGAGCTGGAATTGGTTAGTGTACACATGAACGGCCAAAAACTGGAACCATCTGTCTATACCTTGCAAGCTGATTCGCTCGTTATCAAAAATTGTCCCGATGAACTTACCCTAAATATAGTAACGCGTATTTACCCGCAAAATAACACACAATTATCTGGACTTTATCGATCAAATCATCTGTTTTGTACTCAATGTGAGGCAGAGGGCTTTCGACGTATTACTTATTTTCTAGACCGGCCTGATGTTTTAGCTACTTATACTACACGAATCTCAGCGGATAAAAAGCAATATCCTATTTTATTATCCAATGGAAATTTGCTTGAATCGGGCGTGACTGATGATGGGCGTCATTGGGTAGTTTGGAATGATCCTTTCAAAAAGCCATCGTATTTATTCGCGTTAGTTGCAGGAGACTTAGCGTGTATTCGCGATAAGTTTGTTACCTGTACTGGTCGTACAATTGATCTACATATTTATGTTGAGCCAGGAAATGAAGATAAATGTGCTCATGCCATGGAGTCGTTGAAAAAATCCATGCGCTGGGACGAAGAAGTTTATGGACGGGAATATGATCTGGATATTTTTATGATTGTGGCGGTTAGCGACTTCAATATGGGGGCTATGGAGAATAAAGGATTAAATATTTTTAATTCCAAGTACATTCTTGCGCGCCCAGATACAGCAACAGATCAAGATTTTGCCGATGTTGAGGGTGTAGTTGCCCATGAATATTTTCATAATTGGACTGGTAATCGAATTACTTGCCGTGATTGGTTCCAATTAAGTTTGAAAGAAGGCTTAACTGTTTTTCGCGACCAGGAATTTTCTCGAGATATGAATTCGCGAGATGTAAACCGAATTATGGATGTGAGAGTATTGCGAAGTGCTCAATTTCCCGAGGATGCTGGAGCAATGGCTCATCCTGTGAGACCAGAGTCTTATCAGGAAATAAATAATTTTTATACAGCCACAGTTTATAATAAGGGAGCTGAAGTAATCCGTATGCAACATACACTCTTAGGTAAAGCGGGTTTTAGACGAGGTATGGATTTATATTTTAAACGACACGATGGTCAGGCGGTCACTATTGATGATTTCGTTGCAGCGATGGAAGATGCCAATCATGTTGATCTTACTCAGTTTAAGCGATGGTACAGTCAAGCAGGTACCCCAGAGGTAACAGTTACCAGCGAGTATGCGCAGGGTAAGCTGACCTTAAAAATGAAACAAAATTGTTCACCAACCCCTGAGTGTCAAGATAAAAAGCCATTTCATATTCCTATTCGTGTTGCATTATTTGATGCTCATGGGCATCAGATGTCAATTGATAAGGACATTTTGGAGTTAAAAGAAGCAGAGCAGAATTTTACTTTTACCGGTTTGAGTGAAAAACCTGTTGTTTCATTATTACGCGAATTTTCTGCTCCGATTAAATTAAAATATGATTTGACTCAAGAGGAGTTGCTTTTTTTATTGCGGTATGAAGTGGATGGTTATGCCAAATGGGATGCAGCGCAAAATCTTGTTCTGAATTGTATTAAAGAATGCTTAAATCAACCATCCAGCACATGGCAAATTCCTTCTGCTTTAATTTCTGCTTTAAAGCATGTACTCCTTGATGATTCACTAGATGCTGAGTTGCGTGCGGAATTACTGATTCCTCCAGGTTTTGAGGATATTGCTACAAGGCTAGACAGTGTGGATGTGAGTGCAGTAGAAAACGTCCGTGATTTTTTCCACCAGCAATTAGGATGGTACTTGTATGAGACTGCCCAGTCACTTTATCAACACCTCTGGCAAATCGAAGATCACCGTATGAATGGACCTGCTTATGGTCGTAGAAAATTACGGAATGTTTGTTTATGGCTTATGATGAAAGCTAAGGAAGTAACTGCTCTAGACGTATGTCAACAGCAGTATATAGCGGCACAGACCATGACGGATCAAATCGCCAGTTTTTCTTTATTGGCCAATTGCACGAATCAGGGATTGCGAGAGCAAGCAATTGATGATTTTTATAAACAATGGTCTAAAGATGATTTGGTATTAGATAAATGGTTTACAATTCAAGCGATCAGTGAACTACCGGACACTTTGACTCATGTAAAAGTATTATTAAAACATTCTGCTTTTAGTATAAAAAATCCCAACAAAGTTCGTGCGCTGATCGGTGCATTTTGTATGGGAAATCCACGCAATTTCCATGCTCTAGATGGAAGTGGTTATCATTTTTTAGCTGAAATGTTGGTGATTCTGGATAAAATTAATCCACAAATTGCAGCTCGTTTAGCGAATCCATTTACTCGCTGGAAGCGTTATGACAAACCCAGGCAAGCTTTAATGAGAAATCAATTGGAGCAATTGGCCAAACTGGATTTATCGCGTGATTTGGCAGAAGTAGTTTCTAAAAGTTTGATGGTGAGCTAACGAGGACTATAATAGGACTTATTTGTACCTAGAACTCATTGTTAGAGTGCGACTTTAGTATGTTTAGCAGGAAGCGAACTTAAATTGTTGCAAAAATCAGTGAGATTTAAAGTGTAATAAAGTCCTAAACCCACTTCACATAAGAAAACGACTAGGACGAGCACTCCTTCTCTAAGCAAAATATCACCTTTCCCGAAGGTAGAGCACGATGAAATTGCCATGAATGTTTGATAGTTTTCCTCAGATAGATGATTTAATAATGGGCTATTTCTTAGAATACTTTTTTCATTTTCGGAAAAGTAGCTCATTGAATTTTCCCTTAACTCAATAAGAGTATTTTATTATATTTCTTCGCTCATTCAGAATGATGATGCGATATTGCTCGACGAAGAAATTTAGTTACTATAATTATTTGTAGAGAGATGTATTTTTTTCAAGAAAATTAATTATTATCCAGTGCTCATTTCATTGGAAACGCAGCCAACTCCTTGATAATTTGTCCCTGTGCATCGGCCACACCTACTCCTATTTCATAAGCAGTATCATGGATTTGTGTTGGATGTGCTTGGGTGAATTGATAAATTAATTTTTGCAATTGCTCATATAAAAAGATATTTTGTCGTGCCTTTAAATGTTCTGCAGAAAAGATAGAGAAATGTGGATTAAAGTAATTGAGTACAGTCGGACTTCCATATTGATGAAAGAGAGCTTGTCTTTCCGGGTCATGAGCAGCCCAAGTTGGAATAATTGTATTGGGATCCCTTAAGTATGCTAATTTATTTAATGCCTTCTTGCTTAATCCACATATTTTTTTATTATGTGTTACAGTTAACATCAAATAACCATTACGGTTAGGAATAAATTTTGATGTAGACAGGAGTATTGGTTTCTGTTGCTTTGCCAATTCTCTTGTTTTTCTGATAATGGTAGGAATTTGTTGTGAGTTATAGTTTGTCAGATACAAGGTAATATGAAGAGGAAGATGGTTCATATAAGGTGTAATCTGATACGTAGTGAATATTCCTTGTTCCGCCAAATATTGATTAAATTCTTTGATAAGGGTTTTGATGTGGTTTTCTGGCTTTAATTTAAGATAAACGTTAATTGACAGACTATTTGCTGCTGTGCTGTTGGCAACAAAACAACCCATTAACCCGAATAGGAGGATAAGGTGTCTCAGCGTTTTGCAGTTATTGGTAATCCCATTGCGCATAGTTTATCTCCGATAATTCATCAGTGTTTTGCCAAACAAATGAATGTGCGACTGACTTACGAAAAAATTAAGGCAGATGATTTCTCCTTTGAGAAACAAGTATCTGATTTTTTTACTCAAGATGGCAAGGGAATGAATGTTACTTTACCGTTCAAGCAGCGAGCTTTTGCGATGGCGCAACAGCATAGTGTACGGTGTAAAAAAGCTGGGGCTGCGAATACGTTATGGATGCAAGCAAATCAATTACATGCAGACAATACCGATGGTGTTGGATTAATTCGTGATTTGCATCGACATCTCTTAGTAGAAGGAAAGCGCGTATTAATCTTAGGTGCTGGGGGAGCTGCACGCGGAATAGTTTATCCTTTATTGGAAAATCACCCTGCAGAGCTGATTATAGCAAATCGTACTTTAGGCAAAGCGGAGGAATTTCAACGCGCTTTCCCGCAAACAAAATGTTTGAGCCTGAATGAGATTGAGGGGCAGTTTGACATAGTGATTAATGCAACTTCTGCCAGTTTGACAGGGGAGTTTGTTGCGTTACCTACCGCATGCTTGTCAGCAAAAACATTTTGTTATGATTTATCTTATAAGCAAAATGGCATAACAGCTTTTGTCCAATATGCTAGAGAATTAGATTGTGACGCAGTAGATGGCTTAGGAATGTTGGTGGAACAAGCTGCTGAGGCTTTTTTTATTTGGCATGGCATGATGCCTGAAACTCAAGAAGTACTGACATTTTTGCGTGCATCGGCGTAGGTTACTGAAGACTAATCGGTGACCCTAGATGGAAGTCCAATCCATAAAAAAATAGAGAGTTAGTCTCTGTTTAGAACTGGATCCCGTTCGTTTAGCGACACAAAAGGCATTCTTATGCCTTTTGTGTCAGATGAGATTTTGTTTTCCAGGAGGGATTATCGTTATGCCCAATAAAAATAAAATTTATGCCTAAACAATTTCCAGAACGTCTGATGTTGGGAATTTGATAACTAAGAGAAATTACTCAAAAAAAGCCGTAACTTCCTTGGCATTATTGATCGTATCTTGAAAACCAAGCTCAAATAATTCTCTAGTATAGTCACGCTCGAAAAGCACAAAACTTAAAAGATCGCCTGAATGTTTTTTTTCCCCCAAAAAATTGAGGAGGTATCGAAGCAATGTAGGCAAGGCTTTAAAATGTATTTGCGCCAAAGGAGCTAAGTCTTTACTGGGACGTAGATGTAACGTTGTAATGGGGCGCCAAGGTGAACGGCGTTTTTTCCATATTGACAGCAGCATGGCAATTTCGTTCATTCGATTGACCATTTCAATATCGCGGTCAAGATTATCCAAAAAAAGCGCATTTAACATATTCCCAAAAATATGAGAAAAGGGAATATCATCATGGTTACGTAAGTTTTCTTGCTCTACAAATGTAGGTAGTGCTCGGGTTCCTAAAATTAGAATTTTATCCACTTCAAAACGAATGGAGCCACGAAGAGGAGCAGCTAGGCCTACGCTGCCATCGCCATAATGAAAGCCGTCGAGTAAAACTGTTGGAAAAAACAAAGGCAAGGCGCTGGATGCCAAAATATGTTCTGCCTCGACGCTAACGCGTTTGCTGCCGTGCCGCGGATAATTCCAGTCTGTGAATTCGGGATTATTGTGTTCGTAAAAAGAAATAGTTTGGCGTGTTTCATAACAATTACTAATTATTTCCAATGTATTCAGATATCCATTGTTTATATTTTGCGTAATTCTGGTGAAATCAAGACCATCTTCAATCATTTCTTTCAAGGGAGTCGTATCAAGTAAATGAGCTGCCTGTCGCTGCTTGAGCATCATTGTACTCATATTGCGCATAACGGATTTGCTTAATGCAAAATTACTGGCTTTATAGACTTGTTGACAATGAATTTCACTCCAAATGGTTTCCAGTTTATCAAGTGCCGTTGGGAAATCATCTGCATTTTCTGCAAGTACCGCAGCATTGATACTTCCCACACTAACCCCACTGACCATCTCAAAGGGTAATGTTTTAACTTGCAAAATATGGCCAATTGCTTTCAGGACACCAGCTTGGTAGGCGCCTCGAGCACCACCACCTGCCAAATAAAGGGCTTTCTTAGACATAATGATTATTTTTATCGCATTTATTTAGTATCTATGTGGAAATATAGTTGAGTTTATGCTGAATTAGCAAGTTCTCGTTTGTATTGTAAAAATTTTCACCAAAAGTGTAAAGAAAATGGTATATTATGTTTTTTATGCAAAATGATTAATTGGCGGTCAATATGAGGGAATTTGAGATTGCAAATACTCTATTCGAGGCAACTGTAATACTTGAAGAAATACAGCGTCCAATCGATTATGATTTAGAGTGCACCACAAAGAAAAGATCTAAAAAACTCTCAAAAAAAATATTATTCTTATCAAAAATTATCAAAACTACAGGAAATACAGGCAAGGCAATGATGCAGATTGGTTCTTCCGTCAGAACCTTCAAAAATATCGCTCCTACTGAATCCCTAACCCGAGGATTAAATATTGGGGCAATTGCTTTTGCTGCATTAGATTTTTTTATTATCCCTTTTGTTTATCTCGCTTGCTACCTCTTAGATGGAAAAGCTCCTGTTAATCGGAGTAATAATGCCAAGTGGTTTTTTTCGGCGGCAGTATTAGCACTGACAATCACCTCAATATGTGTTCCTGCAGTAGCAGTAGCAATTGCTTTTACTACAGCTGCAATCTCATTAGCTTTGAGTTTATTTTTATTGGGTCAGACAATATATGAATGCCGTCACTTAATTAAGGAACGAAGAGCAACTAGAAAATTAATTGCCAACGCTGAATCTGACATAAAAGCGAGCCAAAGCAAAGCAGATCAATTAAAAACTGATTTAGGAAATGCGAATACTGAACAACAACTGATGATGCTGTACGGACAAATTACCTTTTTACAAGAGCACTTTAATGCTCAAAAAGAATATTTAATTAAACTGAAGTTAAAAGAATTAAAATTAAGCAAGAAAATAAAGAACGCTGGATTTGTGCAACTAATGGATAGATCGATTGGTTCAAGTTTGTGCGCATTGGGTATAATCGGTTTGATTGTGTCTTTATATTTCCCAATGGCAGGTTTAGGAATATTAACTGCCATATCTGCTATTTCGCTTGCATATCTGATCATTCGATTGGCGGTACCATTGCTGCAACTGCTAGGCAAATGGATTGCGAGCATGTTTAAACCTGCAGCTGTTGAGGGCATCTCAAAAGACAACCTAGAGCAAACGTATGAGCATAAAAAAGAATCTTCGACTGATTTGATGATAGAATGTTTTTTTGGCAATAAAAAAAGTGCAAATGAATTTTTAAAAAAAACCTCCAAAAAAGATGAGGATTTATCATTAACAAGTAAGACCTCAATATTTAAAATTGAAAAAAACTTATTGGAAGAAAGAGATAAAAAAGATTTGATTTGCTGTGAATTAATTGTCTGAACATTAATTCCATAAACTGAAATAGTCGATGAACACTCTACTATCTGGTCAAAATGATGCGCCTTTATTTGCTTTGATACTCACATACTTCATGTATGCTGCGTTTCGGTATACCCTATAATCACGCCATTTTGTTCAATCTAGAGAATTGTCTACGGCTCCCCAATTTTTTAGTCCAAAAGCTCATTGCAAAAAATTAAAAACTCCTTTAACTTAAAAATTTACCCTTAAAAGAAGAAAACTCATGGTGAATATATTTCGCGAGCAACCCCGTGCATTTCACATGATTTTTATGTTGGAATTATGGGAGCGGTTTGGGTTTTATACAGTTCAAGGGATCTTGACTTTGTTTTTTATTCGCTATTTGGGTTACAGCGACACGATATCCTATTATACGTTTGGTGCTTATTCAGCTCTGGTTTATGGTATGGTGGTTATTGGAGGGTATTTGGGAGATAGAATATTAGGCACAAAGCGCACTATAGTTCTTGGACTTATTACTTTGGCAACAGGTTATTTTTCTTTAGCGATTACAGATAGAGGACATGTATTTTTTGCATTGGGTTTAATTTGTGTTGGAAATGGTTTGTTTAAGGCAAATCCATCGAATTTGCTCGCTAAGTGTTATGAGGAAAATGATCCTCGTTTGCATGGCGGTTTTACTTTGTATTATATGGCGATCAATTTGGGCAGTATGATTGCATTATTTGCTGGCCCAGCGATTGCGAGTCGATATGGTTATTCTTATGCTTATATGATGAGTTCAATCGGCTTGCTCATCGGATTAGCCAATTATTGGCTGCAACACAAATTTGTTGCACACATTAATACTGATGCTGACAAACGGAAAATCTCGCTCTCCCAATGGTTAATTATATTGTTTGGGATATTCTTTCTCACTGAATGTTCTTCTTATTTATTACAGCATGTAATGCTTGCTAAAAACTTATTTTGGTTTATTACCATTACGGTAATCAGTTATTATATATTTATGACAGGCAAAGAAAGCAAAATTTCCAGAATGCGCATGCTCGTTGCTTTGGCGTTGATGTTGGAAGCAATTATTTTCTTTACTTTATACCAACAAATGCCAACTTCACTGAATTTATTTGCCGTACATAATGTAATCCCGGTTTTCTTTGGAATCCCGATAGATGCACAAAGCTTTCAAGCATTAAATCCCATCTGGATAGTATTGATGAGCCCTATTTTGGCTTATTTTTACAACTTTCTTCACAAGAAAGGCATAGAGTTTTCCATTCCTTATAAATTTTCTTTAGGCATGACCATGTGTGGTGTGAGCTTTTTAATGCTCTTTTTTGCTCGCTATTTTTATACAGATCAGGGTATGGTTTCTTCCTGGTGGTTAATTATAAGCTATTTATTTCAAAGCATTGGTGAATTATTGGTATCAGCTCTTGGAGTAGCAATGGTTGCAGAGTTAGTCCCGGCGCAAATTGCAGGTTTTGTGATGGGGATGTGGTTTTTAACTTCTGCTATAGCCGGGTTTATTGGTGCCACGGTTGCCTCTTATACCGCACTTCCTGAGCAGATTAAACCGGGAGTTGGTTCTTTGATGATTTATACTAATGTATTTGCCTGTATTGGCATCGTTACTTTAATTATCGCGTTGTTTATGTGGTTATTATCACCGCGATTAAGTCGCTATATTGCAACAAAAAAAACGGATTTGCACCAAGAGACAAAAGAAGCAGAATATTCTGTATCTAAATGCTTTATGATTAAGGATTAGATCATAGTTCAAATGCTTCTTAGGAGACAAATCAAAAAGTGAATAAAATTTTTCAAGCCCAGTTATTCATCTCGAAAGTTGGTTAACCTAAATTCAACTGGTGAATTTAGGTTAACCAATTTTGGGCTTTTTTATCTCCAATGACCGCGCCAACCTGTACCACGCCAGCCTACACCACGCCAACCGCCATGCCAACCACGACCACCCCAATAACGCAAGCCACCATAAGTACGCCATCCTGAATAGTACCGGGGGTAATAGGAGTAACTTGAATAGGAGTAAGGATAATAGCTAGAATAATAATAGCTGCTAGGCGTTGCTGTAGTAACATAACAGCCACTTAAAAAAATTGTAGGTACAAACACTAATACTGCGATAATAAGTTTTTTCATGATCGCTTCCTTAGTCAACGTTCGCAAATTAATTATACTCCATGAGCATATTTTAATCAAAAAATATTTATTTATATTTGAATCGTTCAGTTGGTAATTGCTTGTTAATTAAGGTTTGTTTTAATATAACTTGGATAAACCATGTTCATATCGATGAATTCTAGTATTCTATTGTGCATATTATGAAGTACGGTTGTAAGCTATGAGAAAATGAATATTGAAATCAGTCTGTGTTCTCAAAAATTGATAAAGAAATACTTATTAGCCTCTGGTGTTCATCCTCATGAGCTCTCTTCTATTTCTTTGCCGCCTGATTTTATAACCTTGATGTCATGGCTCGATGAAAAGCAAATAAAAAACTCAGAGAAATCATCAACGAAAAAAAAGCAAAAAATTGAATTTATTCTTGTCTCCTTACGCACAGAGCTATTGCGGGATCTTTTCCTTTCCATGCAAGGGGACGATGTTAATTTGCCTAAGGAAGTTGAAAACAATACGAAAGGCAAAATGAAATTCGTATTACTCACCATGGCTGGTATTTTGGTGGCAGCATGTCAGGGATTTGATGGAATCGTGACTATGTTGAGTGTTGTCAGCTTGCCCTCTTCGATAATTCTTGGCATTGGTTTTGCGTTTTCATTTCTTTCTGTGATTGTTTTTTGTGGATTTGATTTAGTAAAAGTTTCAAATGCTCTGGGGATTAAGCTTAGTGATGCATATAAGTTATTAGATGCATACTTGTTGCAATTGCAAATGATTAAATCCATAAGAAAGAAAATAGATGATTATTGTTTTTCAGATTTTTTTTCAAGTGATTTGAAGCAATTGGAGCTTATAGTTTCTATGTTGCAAAAAAACTTTGCATCACTTACTAAAGCCAGTAAGCAATTTGAAAAGGCACTAAATAGTGAAAGCATTCAAACGATTAAAACTCTGATTTCAGGTGTCTCTGCATTACTTTTCTTTGGTGGTGGTTTTTTTACAGGCCAATCAGTAGCTCTTTTTATGTCAGGTCTTATCATTAATTCAGCAATTCCTGCTTTTTGGCCAGTAATTATTTTCAGTGCCGTAGTAGGTTTAGCGGCATTGAGTATTTATTGGTATGTAGAGCGCCCTGTGCTCGACAAGTTAGTGAGCAGTTGGTTTGGTTTGAATGAAGAGAGTGTACAAAAATTATGTGATAATCATTTGATAGATAAAGAAGAAAAAAAGTTAGAAAATTTGAAGCGGAAAATAATCAGTGCTGCTAGAGCATCTAAAAAAGTTGTACAGTCGGAGCAACTTTTTGATGTTCATGAGAAACTGAAAAATAATGAGTTAGTTCATGAGAGAGTTGAAATTGGCGCAAGAGTTAGTACTAATTATTATTCTTTTCTTAAACTACCAGAATCTCCTGCTGCATTACCGGATGTTGTTGCTGAGGACGAATATTTAGAAAATGCATCATGTTGTATTATATGAAGTGTATTAAATTGGAGGGCAACAGATCCCGGTTTTTGGTGGGGTGCTGTGCTCAGGGAGGTGATCTTTTAAGTTAAATATTTAATGTATCTTTTACAAAAGGGATCGTTATTTTTCGCTGTGCTGCAAGAGAGGCATCATCCAGTCGATTGAGTAAATTATGCAAGTCATGCATATTTCTAGAGCATCTATTCAGCAGGAATTGTCCTACGCTTTCTGGTAAGTCAAATCCTCGCTTTAACGCATGAAGCTTTAGAGTATTAATTTTATCTTCATCATTTAATTCCATCAACTGAATCACTAATCCCCAGCTTAATCTAGAGCGTAAGTCTGCCAGTTGGATGGGGATAGTAGTTGGTGATTGATTTCCAGAAATGATTAAAATACTCTTTTCCATGTCTTTGATTTTATTATATAAATGGAATAAAGCTTCTTCCCAGGAAGGATCTTTGGCGATTACATCGATGTCGTCAATACAGATTAGCTCTTGCTCCTCCAGTCCTTCTATAGCTTGCGGTCCCCATTCTTTGAGGAGCATCAAAGGGAGATAGATTGCGGAATGAGCATGGGCTGCTTGACAACAGGCTTGTAATAAATGAGTTTTACCACTACCAATATTACCCCAAAGATAAAGCAATCGGTCTTCCCTATTTGCGAGTATGTTATGTAATTGCTGTTGCAGCAGTTTATTACTTCCCCAATTAAAATCAGCAAGGGTTGCTTCATCATTTAATTTTATAGCTAGCGCCAACTGCTTGTTCATTATGATGGTTCTTTTTTGGGCCATGCTTTCCTGCCCCAGGTCCAAATATAATCAACATAAGTAATTGCGGTAGTAAGCGTCGTCAAAATGATCAGGACATTAAGCAGATAGGGAGGAAATTCAAAATAAGCCAATTCAAATAAACAAAAAGTGACTAGAGTCAGCTGTAATACTGTATTAATTTTACTGAGCAGCGTGGGTTGAAAGTCCAACTTACGACGAATAAATTGATACCATGCAATTACCCCTAGGGAAATGGTTAAATCCCTGAGGAATACCAGAATTACTAGCCACCAAGGTAATACACCGATTAAAGCTAAGGAGATGAAACTGGAAGCGATTAATAATTTATCAGCCAGCGGATCAATAAAAGAGCCAAAAAAACTTTGCCAGTTAAAACTTCGGGCTAAAAAGCCATCTAACCCATCACTCAATCCAGCCAAAATAAATAAATAAAAAGCAATAGCATACTCATGGCGATATAAATAAAATAGGAAAGGTGCGATTAATATGAGCCGCAATAAAGTTAGAATATTTGGAATGTATTTTAATATCATAGGCCATACGATAATTAATTTAATTACCCCTTTATTTGCCCAACGCCTTTTCAACGTTAAATTTAGTGATTGGCTTTTTGAAGGGAATATATAATTGCTAAACAATATAGTCTAGTGTATACAATACTCGCAGTTCTGTCACTTATGTTTGTCTTCATTTTTACGAAACATAATTACTGTGTTGCCAATCATTTGTATGAGTTCAGCATGGAGTTGCTCACATAACTCAGTAGCCATAACAAGTCTGTCTTCTTTTTCTGCACCATTAATTTTTACTTTTATTAATTCATGTGCGAGCAATGCAATATCTGTTTCCGCAATAACGGCTTCAGTTAACCCTTTAGCTCCAAGAAGCACAACGGGTTTCAAATGATGTGCTTGGGCTTTAAGAGATTTTTTGAGTGAAGTATCCACGTAATGTTCCTTAATATAAACAGACCCTAATGCACTGATTTGGAGACTGAATGATAAAATGGTAAATTATTGCACGTTTTGCTGGGAAAAGGTAGTAAAATTCAGTATCATAGATCAAATTGATACTCTATATAAATTTATGAAGCGTACTAAAAGCAGTAAGCGATGGTTGCAAGAGCACTTTGATGATGTTTATGTAAAAAAAGCACAGGTAGAGGGCTATCGCAGTCGTGCGGTATACAAGTTAAAAGAAGTAGATGAAAAAGAGTCATTGCTCAAACCAGGGATGACCGTAGTTGATCTAGGTGCAGCCCCAGGGGGATGGACTCAGTATGTTTCTGAACGGTTACAAGGTCGCGGACGTATAGTCGCATTGGATATTTTGCCTATGGATGCTTTGCCTGATGTGGATTTTGTTCTTGGTGATTTCCGGGAAGATGAGGTGTTGCAAAAGCTCATAGACTTAATCCCAGAGCATCGTGTCGACTTGATATTATCAGATATGGCCCCAAATATGAGTGGGACCACTGCAATTGATATTCCACGAGCAATGTATTTGGTGGAGCTGGCCTTTGATTTTGCACAGAAAATGCTAAAGCCTGGCGGTTCTATGCTTATTAAAATCTTTCACGGGGTTGGTTTTGATGAGTTAGTAAAGCAGGCGAGATCTTCTTTTGAGAAAGTCGTGATTCGAAAGCCTTTGGCTTCTCGTGCTCGCTCAAAAGAAACCTATTTGCTGGCAAAGGGATACAATTTATAGTAACTTTATGATTTAAGAATTTTCGATCATAAAATAATAGCTGTACGTCACTAACGAGGTTAATACTTTGAACGACATGGTTAAGAATTTATTTTTATGGCTGATTATAGCGATTGTGCTTGTTTCAGTTTTCAGTAATTTCGGCCCTCGAAACTCGGTTGCTGAGAAGCTTTCTTACAGCCAGTTTTTGAAAGAAGTCGATCAAGGTATGGTTAATTCAGTCACCATCGAGGATGATAAGATCATCAAAGGGATGACAAAAAATAATAAGCGCTTTATTACTTACATGCCCATGCAAGATAATGCTTTGTTAGGTGAATTACTGAAAAGCAAAGTCGATGTAAGCGGTCAAGAAAAACAACAAGAAAGTTTTCTTCTTCATCTATTTATTAATTGGTTCCCGATGCTGCTTTTAATTGGTGTTTGGGTATTTTTTATGCGTCAGATGCAAGGTGGGGGTGGTCGAGGTGCTATGTCGTTTGGTCGTTCACGAGCACGCTTGCTTGGTGAAGATCAAGTTAAAGTAACTTTTGCTGATGTTGCTGGGGCGGATGAAGCTAAAGAGGAAGTTAAGGAACTAGTTGACTTTTTACGAGATCCTACCAAATTCCAAAATCTGGGTGGACGCATTCCTCGCGGTGTATTATTAGTTGGTTCTCCCGGAACAGGTAAAACCCTTTTAGCTCGAGCTGTTGCTGGTGAAGCTAAAGTACCCTTCTTCACTATTTCAGGCTCTGATTTTGTTGAAATGTTTGTTGGTGTGGGTGCATCTCGTGTCCGCGATATGTTTGAGCAAGCAAAAAAACATGCTCCATGCATTATTTTCATTGATGAAATTGATGCGGTAGGTCGTCATCGTGGTGCTGGTCTTGGTGGAGGTCATGATGAACGTGAGCAAACGCTAAACCAATTACTGGTTGAAATGGATGGTTTTGAAGGGAGTGAGGGAGTTATTGTTATTGCAGCAACAAACCGCCCAGATGTTTTGGATCCTGCATTATTACGTCCGGGTCGTTTCGATCGGCAGGTTGTGGTCCCTTTACCGGATATCCGTGGTCGCGAACAAATATTAAGGGTGCATTTGCAAAAGGTTCCAGTAGATAGCAATGTGGATATTATGGCAATCGCCCGAGGTACTCCAGGGTTTTCTGGAGCAGATCTCGCAAATCTGGTGAATGAAGCGGCTTTATTTGCTGCGCGTACAAATAAACGTAAAGTCGGCATGATAGAGCTGGATAAAGCAAAAGATAAAATTATGATGGGAGCTGAACGACGCTCCATGGTGATGGATGACAATGAGAAAAAACTGACTGCATATCATGAAGCAGGTCATGCGATCGTTGGTTTATCTGTACCGGAACACGATCCTGTTTATAAAGTTTCTATTATTCCGCGGGGGCGCGCTCTTGGTGTGACAATGTTTCTACCGGAACAAGATAGGTACAGTCATAGTAAACGTCGTTTGGAAAGTCAATTATCCAGTCTATTTGGTGGCCGCATTGCAGAAGAGCTTATCTTTGGTCCGGAAAGTGTAACCACAGGTGCATCGAATGACATTATGCGTTCTACTGAAATAGCACGCAAAATGGTTACCACTTGGGGACTTTCGACTTTGGGCCCACTGACTTTTGGTGAAGAAGAGGAGGAAGTATTCTTAGGCCGCTCAATGAATAAACATAAAGAAATGTCAGATAGAACCGCACAACAAATTGATGATGAAGTGCGTGCAATTATTGATAGAAACTACACGCGTGCTAAAGAAATTCTGGTTTCTAATATGGATAAGTTGCATCTAATGGCTCAAAGTTTAATTAAATTCGAAACTATAGATTTCAAGCAAATACAAGAGATTATGTCTGGGAAGGAGCCTTCTCCACCCGAAGACTGGGGTTCATCTAAGCCTCTGGATGGACCTGAAGTGATTAATAACTCACCAGAAAAACCGACAGAGCATGAAGTGAGTGTAAATCCTGCTGAAGAGCACTGAGATTATTAGTGAGAGAAGTAGGTGAATTCAAAGCAATTTTCAGGTTGGCTTGAATGTCAACGCCAACCTTCCTTAGATAATCCACCAGAAAAACCATTAATTATGGGCATCTTGAATGTCACTCCGGATTCCTTTTCTGATGGGGGTAAATTTTTATCCCCAGAGCGGGCCTGTGAACATGCTTTTCACCTAATAAGTCAAGGAGCGGATTTAATCGATATTGGAGGACAATCTACTCGACCAGGTGCACAGCATGTTCCACTTGATGTAGAATTGAACCGAGTCATATCTGTCATTGAGCAAATTCGCCTTAGTTCAGATATTTGTATCTCAATTGATACAAATAAACCCGAAGTAATGGAAGCTGCTGTAAGTGCTGGTGCCAACGTAATTAATGATATTTATGCCTTACGCACTGATGGGGCTCTCGAAATGGCTGCAAAACTAGCAGTTCCTGTTTGTTTGATGCACATGCAAGGAGCCCCACATAATATGCAACAAAACCCATATTATCCTGATGGTGTGCTTGCCGAAGTGACGCGTTTTTTTATAGAACGCATTACAGAGTGTGAGCGTGTTGGCATTAAAAAGAACAATATAATTTTGGATCCGGGCTTTGGATTTGGAAAGCAAGTACAAGATAATTTGCTCTTAGTCAAAAATCTTGATAGCTTTGCAACATTTAAAATGCCTATGCTTTTAGGGGTATCACGCAAAAGTACTATCGGAGCAGTGCTTGCTAAAGAGGTAGATGCTCGTTTAATAGGGAGTATAGCGGTCGCAGTTTATGCTGCACTGAAAGGCGCTGGGATCATTAGAACGCATGATGTCGATGAAACAAATCAAGCGTTACATATGATCACCACGATAGAGAAGGCCAATATATCAGCCTATAAGGGCTAAAAATTTTTGATAAGAGGTGGTTAAGGATGAGTCAACGTAAATATTTTGGTACGGATGGTATACGCGGACACGTGGGTTTATCAAATATCAACCCTGAATTTGTGTTAAAACTGGGTTGGGCAGTTGGCCGAGTGCTTGCTAATGGCCAACGCAAAAAGGTAGTGATTGGAAAAGATACAAGGGTATCCGGTTATATGTTGGAATCTGCTCTTGAAGCAGGACTATCCGCTGCTGGCGTTGATGTTGCTTTGCTTGGACCTATGCCAACACCCGCTATTGCTTATTTAACCCAAACACTTAGAGCAAGTGCAGGTATTGTCATCAGTGCCTCACATAATCTTTTTGAAGATAATGGAATCAAGTTTTTTTCCTCTGAGGGAGGTAAATTACCTGATAGTGTTGAGTTAGCAATTGAAGATGAACTGGAAAAGAAAATGCAAACAGTTCCCTCTGAGAATTTAGGGAAGGCAACACGAATTAATGATGCAAGCGGACGTTATATAGAGTTTTGTAAATCCACTATTCCGTCATTAACACGGTTGTCAGGATTAAAAATTGTAGTTGATTGTGCAAATGGAGCGACCTACCATATTGCCCCTAATGTATTTTCTGAGCTCGGAGCCCAAGTTATTTCCATTGGAAATCGTCCGGATGGTTTTAATATTAACGAGAATTGCGGCTCAACCTCTCCTGAACTATTAAGACAAAAGGTCATGAGTACTGGTGCAGACATTGGTGTTGGCCTTGATGGTGATGGTGATCGAGTCATACTCATTGACTCAGATGGTCGTTTAATTGATGGAGATCAAATTCTTTATATTATTGCTAAAGATAGGCATCAGCGGGGTGTGCTAAACGGTGGTGTAGTTGGTACCCAGATGAGCAATTATGGCCTGGAAATCGCGATTACGAGTTTAGGTATTCCTTTTGTCCGAACACGGGTAGGTGATCGATATGTTTTAGAGGCTTTGCGAGAAAAAGATTGGAAAATAGGTGGCGAAACTTCGGGACATATCGTCTGTTTGGATAAAACTACAACAGGTGATGGGGTAGTTGCTGCCTTACAAGTATTATCAATTATGGTTAAGCAGGGCAAAACGCTACAGCAATTAATTCAGGGTATTAATCTATTACCACAAAGCTTAGTGAATTTAAAAACCAATTACGCTACCTTATTAGCAGAACACTCACAAGTAATCGAAGTAGTAAGGGCTTTAGAATCAAGTCTTAATGGAGAAGGGAGGGTGCTACTCAGACCTTCCGGTACTGAGCCCTTATTACGCGTTATGGTAGAGGGTATGGATGAGTCTATAGTGAAACAACACGCGCAAAATTTATGTGATTATATAAGTCAGATTGAGAGAAATTTGGGCGACCAGTAATAAATAAGACTTATCTATTGAACCTTTTGATAAAAAAATTGCGATAGGACTACACATCAGCAATTAGTTTGGGTATAGTCCGCAGTTGAAAATGAAGGGGCATCCTGATGAGACAGAAAATAGTTGCTGGCAACTGGAAAATGAATGGGCAGCTGCAGCAGGTAATTCAATTAGCTAATGAACTTAAAGAATTACTTTACTCTATTAGCGATGTGCAAGTGATAGTAATGCCGCCTGCAATTTATATTCCGCAAGTTAGAAATATATTTGGCGATTGTACAATTGATATAGGTGCCCAGAATGTGTATCCAAAGGATTTTGGTGCTTACACTGGTGAGATATCTGCACCTATGTTAAAAGATTTTAACTGTCGCTACATTTTGATAGGACACTCTGAGCGGAGACATTGTCTTCACGAAGATGAAAATTTTGTAGCACAAAAATTCCACCATGTAAAAGAACATGGTATGATACCGGTTCTTTGTGTCGGTGAAACGCTAGCTGAACGTGAAAAAGGTCAAACAGAACAAGTAATTGCTAAGCAACTGCTTGCGGTAAGCGAAGACGAAAAAAATTGTTTTCATAATTGTGTTATAGCTTACGAACCTGTTTGGGCAATAGGTACGGGAAAAACTGCCTCACCAGAACAGGCACAGGAAGTACATCAGTTCATTAGAAATCTGGTTGCAGAGATAAATCATAGCGATGCTGAACGGTTGCCACTTCTTTACGGTGGAAGTGTCAACGAAAGTAATGCCAGGGCGTTATTTGCCATGCCCGATGTAGATGGTGGCTTGGTTGGCGGTGCATCGTTAAACGCGAAACAGTTTGTGGAAATTGTGAAATGTATCAATTGATATTAATGATTCATGTAATCGTTGCTGTAGTCTTAATAGGCCTGGTCCTTATCCAGCATGGTAAAGGTGCGGATATTGGTGCAGCTTTTGGATCTGGAGCTTCGAATACATTATTTGGGAGCCAAGGTACAGGCGGATTTTTATTTAAATTAACCGGTGGTCTGGCGTTGATCTTTTTTATCACCAGTTTATTGTTATCATATTTGGTGTCTGTTCAATATCAAAAAGCGGATCAGCAAATAATTCCTCAAACTACTGTACCTGCGAGTTCAATTCCAGTACCAGTAGATAACGGTAAGAAAAATTAAATGAGATATCTTTCTCTGCATTTAAATATAGAGAAGATTGGGAATAAATAACTAGTAGTTAATAATAAAGAATTGCCGAAGTGGTGGAATTGGTAGACACGCCGTCTTGAGGGGGCGGTGGCGAAAGCCGTGCCGGTTCGAGTCCGGCCTTCGGCACCATTTTAATCCGTACAAGGTGAAAAAATGCTATCTCAATATTTACCTGTTCTTATTTTCATAATTATCGGATTGGCATTAGGCTTAGCAATGTTAGGGGCAGGTTCTCTTTTTTCAAAGCACAATCCTGATAGTGCCAAAAACTCTCCCTACGAATGTGGCTTTGATGCATTTGAGAGTTCCCATATTCCATTTGATGTTCGTTTTTATCTGGTTGCAATCTTATTTATTATTTTTGATTTAGAAACTGCATTTTTCTTCCCATGGGCTTTAGCTTTACGCAAAATTGGTTGGTTTGGCTTTGCTGGAATGATGTTGTTTTTAGGCTTATTAGTGATTGGTTTTATTTATGAATGGAAACGAGGCGCACTAGAATGGGAGTAAGTCTAAGAGTGCGAAATAGAGCTGGCTCCAAATTCACTTCTGATCGCAGCTTCATAAAGAAAGATGCAATCAGGAATGGTATTTTTTTATTAATATTTTAACTGCTTAGAGGCTAACTATGGCGGTTGCAGAATTGCAAAAAAGTGGCTTTGTAACGACTTCAGTCGAAAAACTTCTTGGATGGGCACGTAGTGGTTCTATGTGGCCTATGACATTTGGATTGGCATGTTGTGCAGTAGAAATGATGCATGTAGGTGCGGCACGCTATGACTTAGACCGGTTTGGAATTATTTTTCGTCCCAGTCCACGGCAATCGGATGTGATGATAGTTGCTGGTACTTTATGCAATAAAATGGCTCCTGCTTTGCGTAGAGTTTATGATCAAATGCCTGAACCAAGATGGGTTATTTCCATGGGCTCTTGTGCGAACGGGGGTGGTTATTATCATTACTCTTACTCTGTAGTTCGGGGGTGTGATCGTATTGTTCCTGTTGATGTGTATGTACCAGGTTGCCCTCCAACTGCTGAAGCACTGCTTTATGGCATTATTCAATTGCAGAACAAAATCAGACATAAAAAAATCTTAGAAGTTTAAGCTCATCAAAGGTGCTAAATAGATGACAAAAAATGATTATTTGGTTGAACAACTCAAAATGGAACTAGCGACTCAATTTAAAGATATTACTGTCGCATATGATGAGGTAACCATTGAGTGTGATGCATCAAATTTAAAAGCAATAATGTTAGAGCTACGCGATCTAGAAGCATTTTATTTTGATCAGCTTATTGATCTTTGTGCCGTGGATTATTTGCTTTATGGTGAATATGATTGGGAAACAGATTCAGCGACTGAAAGCGGGTTTTCTCGAGGCGTAGAGCGTCAAGAAACTAAAGGTTATGCTCTGAATAAACCACGTTTTGCTGTAGTATATCATTTGCTTTCAACGAAAATGAATCACCGATTACGTGTTAAGGTCTTCATTGATGAGTCTCACTTAATTGTTCCGTCAGTACATCATTTATGGAAGGGTGCAAATTGGTTTGAGCGAGAAGCTTATGATTTATATGGTATTTTATTTGAAGGACATCCTGATTTAAGACGTATTTTGACAGATTATGGATTTATTGGACATCCATTTCGTAAAGATTTCCCACTCAGTGGTCATGTTGAAATGCGCTATGACGCAAAATTTGAAAAGGTCATATACGCTCCAGTAGATATTGAACCCAGAGTTTTAGTGCCCAAGGTTATTCGTAACGATAACCGGTATATTGGTGATAAAGGGGCGAATAATGATTGAATTAAAGAATTATACCTTAAACTTTGGTCCACAACATCCTGCCGCACATGGAGTTTTGCGTTTAGTTCTTGAGCTTGAAGGTGAAACTATAGTTCGTGCGGATCCGCATATAGGCTTGTTGCATCGTGCTACAGAAAAATTGGCAGAAACAAAACCTTACATTCAATCGATCGGTTATATGGATAGACTTGATTACGTGTCTATGATGTGTAATGAGCATGCTTATGTGCGCGCGATAGAAAAACTTTTAGGTATAGAAGCGCCGATTCGCGCTCAATATATTCGTACCATGTTTGATGAAGTCACTCGCATTTTGAATCATTTATTATGGTTAGGTGCTATAGCACTGGATATTGGTGCGATGACTGTGTTTTTATATTGCTTCAGAGAGCGCGAAGATTTATTTGATTGCTATGAAGCAGTATCAGGAGCACGAATGCATGCTACTTATTACAGACCAGGGGGTGTCGCACGTGACTTACCTGATACGATGCCTAAGTATAAAGAATCCAGATGGCATAATGAGCGCGAAGTTGAAAAGCTTAATGAAGACAGAAGCGGTAGTTTGCTTGATTTTCTCTGGGCATTTACGGAACGTTTCCCTCGTTGTGTCGATGAGTATGAAACTTTATTAACCGATAACCGAATTTGGAAACAGCGTACCGTAGACATTGGTGTTGTTTCACCAGAAGAAGCTTTGCAGTGGGGATTTACAGGACCAATGCTTCGTGGTTCTGGTATTGCATGGGACTTACGTAAAAAGCAAAGTTATTCGGTATATGATCGCGTGGATTTCGATATTCCAGTAGGTAAAACTGGGGATTGTTATGATCGCTATTTGGTTCGCGTTGAAGAACTAAGACAATCCAATCGCATTATTAGACAATGTATTGAGTGGCTCAGAGCGAATCCCGGTCCTGTACGCATCGATGATCACAAGGTTACCCCGCCCCGGCGTGTAGAAATGAAAGAAGATATGGAGTCATTAATCCATCACTTTAAACTGTTCACTGAAGGTTTTTGTGTGCCGCATGGGGAAGTATATAGTGCGGTTGAGGCGCCAAAAGGTGAATTTGGTATTTATATGGTTTCAGATGGTGCCAATAAACCTTACAGACTGAAAATTCGTGCTCCTGGATTTGCCCATTTGTCCAGCTACGATGCAATGACTCGAGGACATATGATCGCTGATGGAGTCGCTATTCTAGCAAGTCAGGATATAGTATTTGGTGAAATTGATCGTTAATTTGTGACATGTCAGTTCTTACGATTATTAAAATGACATTCCAGAAAATTGCAATTTAAATTAATAAAGGTTTAGAAATGTCTGATAATTCTGCAAAAATATTACATCAATTGGTGTCAACTCCAAGAATAAAAGACATTGATCATTGGATAGCAAAATACCCAAAAGATCAAAAGCAATCAGCCGTAATGAGTACTCTGCGCATTGTCCAAGAAGAGCATGGTCACCTAACGACGGAATTAATGGATGCTGTAGCTGACTATCTCGAAATGCCTTCAATTGCTGTATATGAGGTGGCTAGTTTTTATACTATGTATGAACACCAACAGGTTGGCAGACATTCGATAAACGTATGCACCAATATCTCATGTATGCTGCGTGATTCTGCTGCAATTGTCAGCTATTTGGAAAAAAAGTTGGGTATAAAATTAGGCGAAACCACAGATGATGGACGTTTTACTTTAAGATCTGTTGAATGTTTAGGCGCCTGTGTTAATGCCCCAATGATGCAGGTGGACAAGGATTATCATGAAAATCTGACTCCTGAATCTATAGATAAAGCGTTGGAAGAATACCAATAAAAGATAGAGGTGGTTACCGTGGTTGAATTAAATCAAGTTTGTTATCGAACATTTCATCTACCAGAGCCTTGGACGCTATCTGCTTATGAAAGTGTTGGTGGGTACAGTGCATGGAGAAAAATACTAAAAGAGCAAACTTCTCCACAGTCAATTATTGATGAGTTAAAAACATCTGCTCTACGAGGCAGAGGGGGAGCAGGGTTCCCGACCGGATTAAAATGGAGTTTTATGAATCGTAATAGCCCGGTACAGAAGTATGTAGTATGTAACTCCGACGAAGGCGAACCAGGTACATGTAAGGACCGTGAAATACTTGCATTAAATCCACACCAACTTATTGAAGGAATGGCAATTGCCGGATATACCATGGGTTCCACTGTAGGATATAACTACATTCGTGGCGAATTTTGGTTACCTTATGAACGTACAGAAGCAGCGCTGAAAGAAGCATATGCGGCAGGGTTGCTGGGTAAGAATATTTTAGGCTCCGGTATTGATTTTGATCTGTATAATCATTTGGGCGCTGGCGCTTATATTTGCGGTGAAGAGACTGCATTACTCAATTCTTTGGAAGGGAAAAAAGGTCAGCCGAGGTTTAAACCTCCCTTTCCTGCTAACTATGGTTTATATGGCAAACCTACAACCATAAATAATACAGAAACTTTTGCTTCTGTACCGGTTATTATGGAAAAAGGCGGTGAGTGGTTTTTAAAAATTGGCAAGCCCAATAATGGTGGAACTAAATGCTTTAGTGTGAGTGGCCATGTCAATAAACCTGGAAATTATGAAATTCCTTTGGGAACACCATTTAAAACGCTTCTTGAGTTAGCTGGTGGAGTGATTAAAGGCCGAAAAATCAAAGCAGTGATCCCTGGTGGTTCGTCCATGCGTGTATTACCTGGCGACGTAATGATGGAGCTTGATATGGATTATGACAGCATCCAAAAAGCAGGTTCAGGATTAGGTTCTGGGGCGGTAATTATTATGGATGAGACAACCTGTATGGTTGATGCATTATACCGTATTTCTGAATTTTATATGGATGAATCTTGCGGGCAATGTACTCCATGTCGTGAAGGTACAGGTTGGTTAGTCCGATTATTACACCGCATTAAAGAAGGCCATGGTGAGCCAGGAGATGTGGAAAAACTAGTTAATGTTGCGAATAATATCGAAGGGCGCACTATCTGTGCACTAGGTGAAGCAGCAGCTTGGCCTGTACAAAGTTTTGTTAAGCATTTCCGCGATGAATTTGAATATTTCGTTAAGCATAAACGCTCGATCGTCGCAGCATAATTAAAAGGTTTGACCATGACTACTACTATTGAAATCGACGGTAAGACATTTGAAGCAGAAAACGGTAAAATGATTATCGAAGTTGCTGATGAGGCGGGTATTCATATCCCACGTTTTTGTTATCATAAAAAATTATCTGTAGCGGCAAATTGTCGCATGTGTTTAGTTGAGGTGGAAAATGGCCGCAAGCCAGTTCCAGCATGCGCAACTCCAATTACCGATGGAATGAAGGTATTTACCAAATCGAAAGAAGCATTACATTCTCAAAAAGTGGTCATGGAATTTCTTCTTATTAACCATCCACTGGATTGTCCAATTTGCGATCAAGGTGGAGAGTGTGAGCTTCAAGATATATCGATGGGGTATGGTGCGGATGAATCACAATATAGAGAAACTAAACGTTCAGTAGATGATGATAACTTAGGAGCGCTGATTTCAACTGAAATGACTCGCTGTATCCATTGTACTCGCTGTGTTCGCTTTGGCGAGGAAATCGCCGGATTAAGAGAGTTAGGTGCAACAGGCCGCGGCGAGCACATGCAAATTGGAACCTATGTTCAACACAGCATGAAATCAGAAGTTTCCGGCAATATTATTGATTTATGCCCTGTCGGTGCATTAACATCAAAACCTTTTCGTTTTACAGCAAGGGCTTGGGAACTCACCCAGCATGATGGGGTAGCACCACATGACTGTCTTGGTTCAAATATTTACCTGCATACACGTCGAAACAAGTTAATGCGTATTGTTCCTAAGGAAAATGAGGCAATTAATGAAACGTGGCTGGCTGACAGAGACCGATTTAGTTATTTGGGGTTAAATAGTCCGTTAAGAGCCAGTCAACCAAAGATTAAACGTAATGGACAATGGGAAATTGTCGATTGGGAAACTGCACTAAAATTTACCGCAGAAGGACTGGCTCGCATTATAAAACAAAATGGTGTTGAACAAGTAGCGGCTTTTTCTTCAAGCTCTTCTACATTGGAAGAGATGTATTTGTTGCAAAAATTAATGCGCGACATCGGAGTTCATAATCTTGATCATAGATTGCAGCAAGTAGATTTTAAAGATCAGGATTATCAGGCGACTACACCAAAAAATTCATTACCTTATGCAGAAGTTGAATTACAAAACACAATAGTGCTTGTTGGATGCAACATTGATCGAGAAGTTCCTCTGGCTGGTGTAAGAGTGCGTAAAGCTTCCCGTAATGGAGCTAAAATTTATGCTATAAATTCAGTAGATTTTGAATATCGGTTTGACCTTAATGACCGATTCATTATTTCGCCTTTAGAAATGCCAATGCAACTTGCAAAGCTTGCTTTAGCACTGGCTGGCGATATAAAGAATTTGCCTACAGAAGTGCAAAAATTATTGATAGGACTTGAGTCAGATAAAGCAATTCAGCGAGTTGCCAAAGCATTGAAAGAAGAAAAAGCATGCATAATTACTGGCGCTCTATGCGAAAATCATCCTGAGGCTGCTTTATTGCGTACATTAATTTTCCATATCGAGAAATTAAGTGGAGCCAAAGTGTTAAGATTCACTCAGGGTGCAAACACAGCGGGTGCGTGGATGGCGGGTATGGTCCCTCATCGAACCACTGCTGGCAAAGCCGACTCTAATCCGGGTATGGATGTGCAGGCAGCATTAAATGCTAAACTTAAGGCCTATTTTTTAATGGGAGTAGAACCAGGTTTTGATTTTGCAAATCCTTATGGTGCAAGACAATCGATGCTGGGTGCGGAATTTGTTGTATTAATGTCAGCTTATGATCATGAATCAATGCATGATTATGCAGATGTTATTTTACCCATGGCGCCTTATGCTGAAACATCAGGGACATACATTAATATTGATAACACCTGGCAAACAGTAAAAGGTGCTTTGACTCCCCATGGAGAATCTCGACCTGCATGGAAAATATTGAGAGTACTCGGTAACTTATTGCATTGTGATGGCTTTGAATATTTATCAACTGAGGATATCTTGTCAGAAATTAAAAATAGTGTTGCAATCACAATGGAGCAAGAATATAAACCTTATTATCCTGAGAGCTTGCCTTTAATTAATCAATCATTGGTTCGTGTTGGGGAGTGGCCACTCTATCGTAGTGATGCAATTGTTAGAAACGCTAATGAGTTGCAATTATGCGCTGCCGCTGAGTCAGCATGCATACGTATCAATCCTGCAACAGCAGATAGATTGAAATTAGACGATATTGCTACTGTATCTCAGGGAGATATTGAGATAACATTGCCGCTTAAACGTGATGAACGCATTGCGGCAGATGTTGTATGGGTAGCAAACGCGATGCCTGAAACAGTTGATTTAGGACATTCATTTGCTGCAATAACTATTAAGCGCTAGGCAGGTAAGAAAATGCTGCAAGATATTGGCATATTAATTTGGATCATCATTAAAATATTGGTAATCGTAGTACCATTGTTACTATGTGTCGCATATTTAATCTACGCAGAGCGTAAGGTTATTGGCTACATACAATCGCGTATAGGACCCAATCGTGTAGGTGTGCGCGGCTTGCTCCAGCCAATTGCAGATTTAATAAAGCTTATTACTAAAGAAATTATTATACCTACACGTTCTAATAAATATCTTTTTATAGCCGCACCACTGCTTTCTTTGGTTCCTGCCTTGGCAGGTTGGGCCGTTATTCCTTTTCAGGAAGGAATGGTTCTCGCAAATATTAATGCGGGAGTTCTTTATATTTTTGCAATGAGCTCGCTTGGAGTTTATGGTGTTTTAATAGCAGGGTGGGCATCTAACTCCAAATATGCAATGTTTGGTGCTTTAAGAAGTACTGCACAAACTGTATCTTATGAAATTGCTATGGGTTTTGCTTTAGTAGGCGTATTGCTGGCTGCAGGAAGCATGAATCTTACAGATATTGTTAATTCACAAAAAGGCGGGATTTTACATTGGTGGTTTATTCCCCTGCTGCCACTTTTTTTTGTGTTTTGGATTGCAGGAATTGCTGAAACAAATAGAGCGCCTTTTGATTTAGCTGAAGGCGAGTCCGAAATTGTTGCAGGATTCCATGTGGAGTATTCTGGAATAGGGTTTGCACTATTTTTCTTATCCGAATACGCGAGTATGATCCTTATCTCCATGCTCCTCAGTATCCTCTTTTTAGGTGGTTGGATGTCACCATTTGAAGGAATCCCGTTTTTAGAGAACATATTTTTTGTTGTTCCGGGATTTATTTGGTTAATTGTAAAGGTTTGCTTTTTCCTATATGTGTACTTATGGATAAGAGCTACTTTTCCTCGTTATCGTTATGACCAGCTTATGCGTTTAGGCTGGAAAGTACTCATTCCGGTCACCATTGTTTGGATTATTGTAACTGCGTTAATGGTTGTTACACATGTTAAACCTTGGTTTTAATGGTTAATAGAGAAGCCGATGAAAAAAGCATATCAATATATTAAATACTACGTACGCAGTTTTCTTTTGATAGAATTATTGCAAGGTTTAAAGCTAACTGGTAAATATTTCTTTAAGAAAAAAGTAACGGTACAGTTTCCAGAGGAACAAACTCCAATTTCCCCTCGTTTTAGAGGAGCACTTGCTTTACGCCGTTATCCCAATGGTGAAGAACGCTGCAT
Source organism: Legionella tucsonensis (assembly GCF_001468035.1). Taxonomy (GTDB): domain Bacteria; phylum Pseudomonadota; class Gammaproteobacteria; order Legionellales; family Legionellaceae; genus Legionella; species Legionella tucsonensis. The sequence goes on along the minus strand of NZ_LNZA01000001.1, from coordinate 27,922 downwards.
TGCATGCAAACTATGTGAAGCAGTTTGTCCAGCCCTAGCAATAACCATAGAGTCAGAGCAACGCGAAGACGGGTCGCGTCGTACAACAAGATACGATATTGATGTGTTTAAATGCATTAACTGCGGTTTATGTGAAGAATCTTGTCCTGTAGATTCCATAGTTGTTACACCAATACATCACTATCATGTCAGTGAACGTGGTCAAAATATTATGACTAAAGAGAAGCTCCTTGCACTTGGCGACTTAATGGAACCAAAACTTGCAGCAGATAGAGCTGCTGACGAAAAATACCGATAGCGGGGTAAAGTATGCATGAATTACTAATTCAAATTATTTTCTATGTTTTTGCGGCTATAGCAGTAGGTGCTGCGTTTATGGTAATTATCCAAGATAATCCTGTCCGCAGTGTTTTATTTCTTGTGGTTACATTTTTTGCGAGTGCAGTATTATGGATACTTGCCCAAGCAGAGTTTCTTGCACTGATTTTAGTATTAGTATATGTAGGTGCTGTGATGACGCTGTTCCTATTTGTAGTGATGATGCTTAATATTGATGTTGAAATAATTAAGAGTCATTACAAACGATACTTACCCTTTGGCTTAATTCTTGTCGCGTTATTAACAGGCCTCTTAATGGTATCCATTCCCGCAGGCACATTTAAGGCAAATGTTGAAACAAAAAACAATGAGATGATGAGTTCGCAATTACTTAACACAGACCAAAACAATCCTGAAGTACAGCCTCTATCGAATACTGAAGCCTTAGGCATGGTTCTGTATACAGATTATCTACTGGCTTTTGAAATTGCAGCTGTGCTGTTGTTAATAGCAATTATTTCTGCAATTACCTTAGCACATAGAGGTCCCAGAAAGTCGAAAAGGCAGGATGTAAAACAACAAATTCTGACACGTAGAAATGAACGGGTTGAATTAATTAGTATGAAAGCAGAAAAATAAGGTTGGGGAGTTCCATATGATACCTGTTAATGATTATTTGATTCTGGGAGCGATTTTATTTGGCCTTGGACTAATCGGTATAATGATGAATCGTAGAAACATCATTTTATTGCTAGTATGTATCGAATTGATGTTGCTTGCAGTAAATACTAATTTCGTAGCATTTTCCCATTATTATAACGAAATTGGTGGTCAAGTTTTTGTCTTTTTTATTTTAACAGTTGCTGCAGCAGAAGCAGCAATAGGATTAGCCATAGTGATGTTGCTTTTTAGAAATAGAGGCAACATTGACGTTGATAAAATGAATCATTTAAAAGGTTAACATTGTGAGTATCCAACAACTTTGTCTAATAATCGTTTTAGCTCCCTTGGCAGGTTCCATAATTGCTGGTTTTTTCCGTAATCAAATCGGACGAGGCGGAGCCCATACAGTTACAATATTGGGGGTTTCAATTTCTTTTGTAGTATCGTTGTATGTTGCTTGGCAACTCTTCTCAGGAGCCATTTCAACTGAAAGTACGGTGGTTTATCAGTGGGCTAATGGTGGCTTAATACTTCCGTTTGAATTCAATATAGGTTTTTTGATCGACCCTCTTAGTGTTGTTATGCTTTTAACTGTAAATTTCGTTTCTTTGCTGGTGCATATTTACAGTATTGGATATATGGCAGATGACGATGGTTACCAACGTTTTTTTAGCTACATTTCCTTATTTACTTTCATGATGCTTATGTTAGTAAGTGCCAACAATTTCTTGCAATTATTTTTTGGTTGGGAAGGTGTAGGCTTAGTTTCTTATTTGCTTATTGGATTCTGGTACCAAAAAGAATCAGCGATTGAAGGTAGCCTTAAAGCGTTTATCGTGAACCGGGTAGGTGATTTTGGTTTTCTGTTAGGTATTGCTCTGGTTTTTTCATATACCGGAAGTATCGATTATGAAACTGTTTTCAAAAGCGTAGACTACTTAACAAGTCAAAATATTGAATTATTTCACGGACACCCTTGGTCTTTAGTTACCGTGATTTGTCTGGCCTTATATGTTGGGGCTATGGGTAAATCTGCACAAGTTCCACTGCATGTTTGGTTACCTGAATCGATGGAAGGTCCAACACCTATTTCTGCACTGATTCATGCTGCAACAATGGTTACCGCTGGCGTATTTATGATTGCACGTATTTCACCTCTGATTGAATTTTCCACCACGGCATTAAGTGTGGTTCTAGTCATTGGTGCAACCGGAGCTCTCTTTACTGGTATCTTGGCGCTGGTAATGAATGATATTAAGCGTGTTGTGGCCTATTCAACATTATCGCAACTTGGTTATATGATGGTAGGAATGGGCGCTTCTGCTTACAGCGCAGGAATGTTTCACCTACTTACTCATGCATGTTTTAAAGCACTCTTATTCCTTGGTGCCGGTTCAGTAATCATTGGAATGCATCATGAACAAGATATGCGAAAAATGGGTGGCTTATGGAACAAAATGCCAATTACGTATGTAACTTTCATAATTGGCTCCCTTGCTCTTTGTGCTTTCCCTCCATTTGCGGGATTTTATTCGAAAGATACTATTATTGAAGCGGCTCAGTTATCACAAATTCCAGGAAGTAGTTATGCCTATTTCTGTGTGGTTGTTGGTGCCGGCGTTACTGCACTGTATACCTTTAGATCATTATTTATGACGTTTCATGGTAAGCCACGTATGGATGAGCATACCTTAAGTCATATTCATGAGTCGCCTTGGGTTGTATGGCTGCCACTTGTTTTACTAGCTATTCCTTCAGTTATGTTGGGTTATGTGTTGTATATGCCAATGCTTTTTGATAATCCAACTATTTTAGGCTCCTCTTTGTTTGTTCTTCCTCAACACAATGTCTTGGCAGAACTCGCTCACGAAATTACTTCGCCGTTTCAAAGTATGTTGCATTCAGTATTTTCACTTACGTTTTGGATTACTGTAGCGGGGATTTTTATTGCTTGGCTTTGTTATATCGCTATTCCTTCGATTCCAGGCTATTTGGCACGTAACTTTTCACTCCTCTATAAAATGCTTATTAATAAATATGGGTTTGATGCGTTTAATAATTTAGTTTTCGTAAAAGGTTCTAAGGGCATAGGAACCGCATTTTACAGTGTGGGTGATCAAAAACTAATTGATGGTATGATTGTAAACGGCAGCAGCCGGCTTATTAGATGGTTCTCGGCTAAAGGTCGTGTGATACAAAGCGGTTATCTGTATCATTATGCAACGGTAATGGTTTTTGGATTGCTTGGATTTTTATGCTGGTTGATACTTGGCTGAATATAGGGTGACGGTATGCATTATTTGCTCAATTTACTAATTTGGTTGCCAGTAATAGGCGGTATTTTTGTTCTTCTTGCTGGAGACGATCGTAGCCCGAATATTTCACGCTATTTGGCTTTGTTTACTGTAATACTTTGTCTATTACTTTGTATTCCGCTCGTTGCAGGTTTTGATCCTAAAGTACTTGGAATGCAATACTTGGAAGAATTTCAATGGATGCCAACTTTAGGAATTAACTATAGTTTGGGCATTGATGGCATGTCTTTGCTTTTAATTATACTTAGTATTTTTACGAATTTAGTTGTGATTTTGGCAACTTGGGAGAGTATTACTAATAGAGTTTCTCAATATTTGGCTGCATTTTTAATTATGCAGGGATTATTGGTTGGAGTTTTTTCAGCGTTAGATGCAATTGTATTCTATGTATTCTGGGAAGCAACGCTGATCCCAATGTATTTGATCATTGGAATTTGGGGATCTGATAATCGTGTCTATGCCGCAATTAAATTTTTCTTATATACTTTTTTAGGCTCAGTACTCATGTTGGCAAGCTTTTTATACATGGGCTATATAGCAGGCACATTTAATATTGAAGCATTTTATGCCATTAAACTCGGAATGACTGCACAAACATTGATTTTTATTGCCTTCTTTCTTGGCTTTGCTATCAAGATACCCATGTTTCCAGTACATACCTGGTTGCCTGATGCGCATACTGAAGCTCCAGCAGGCGGTTCAATAGTATTAGCAGCAATTTTATTAAAGCTCGGTGCTTACGGATTTATTCGTTTCTCTTTGCCCATAGTACCAGACGCTTGTAGCCGTTATGCTGGTATTATGATTGTCTTGTCTTTAATTGCAGTCGTTTATATTGCCCTTGTTGCAATTATTCAAAAAGATATGAAACGTTTAATTGCATATTCTTCAATTTCGCATATGGGATTTGTGACATTGGGTTCCTTTGCTATTTTTGAAATTGCAAAGCAAACAGGATTGAGTGCTGCGGGCCTCATATTAGAAGGTGCAATTGTAGTCATGATCTCTCATGCATTTGTCTCAAGTGCTCTTTTTGCTGGCGTAGGCTACATTTATGATCGCATGCATACCCGTCGTTTAGTAGATTTTGGTGGCATAGTGAATACCATGCCAATCTTTGCATCGTTCTTCATGCTTTTTTGTATGGCAAATGCTGGGCTACCAGGTACTTCCGGGTTTGTTGGCGAATTTATGGTGATTCTCGGTTCACTTAAAGCAGGTTTTTGGGTAACATTTTGGGCAGCTACCACGCTAATTACAGCGGCTGGATACAATCTTTGGATGTACAAACGTGTTATTTTTGGTCCTGTAGCAAATGAAAAAGTTGCAGAATTAAAAGATCTTTCGAGCTATGAGTTAAGCGCTTATATCCTACTTGCTTTGATGGTTATCGCTATGGGCGTTTATCCTAAGCCAATGCTAGAGTACATACATCAAACAGTAAGTCATACTCTGGCATTAGCAAGTCAATCAAAATTGTAATCAAGGTTAATCAATATGACAGCATTACTTGAAAATATCCATGTAGCTCTTCCAGAAATAATCCTTTTAACTGCAGCATGTATTGCGTTGCTTGCTGATTTATTTTTACGGGATCGGTGTAAATCAATTGCCTATTTTATATCATGTAGCGGTTTGATTTTAGCTGCTTTTGTTAGTTTTCTTTATATTGGTACGTTTAAGGTTATTACACTTAATGGTCTATTTATCAGTGACGATATTGCAAATTTAATGAAGTTTTTTATATACCTGTCGGTATTATTGAGTTTTATTTATTCAAAGAATTACATAGATGAGCGTCAAATGCCTTCTGGTGATTACTATATTTTGGGAATGTTTTCTACCTTAGGAATGATGATCTTAGTTTCAGCGCACTCATTACTTACTATTTTTCTTGGTTTGGAATTATTGTCATTACCTTTATATGCCATGACTGCTATTCGTAGAACAGATGGAGATGCTTCAGAGGCTGCGATGAAGTACTTTGTAATGGGATCAATTGCATCTGCCATGCTTTTATATGGTATTTCTCTAATTTATGGTGCAACAGGAAAACTGGATTTACTTGAGGTTGCAAATGCAATTGCTGCGAACTGGCAACAACAAAACACATTACTTACTTTCGCTTTGGTCTTTATATTATCTGGGGTTGCATTTAAATTGGCTGCTGTTCCCTTCCATATGTGGGCGCCTGATGTGTACCAAGGGGCTCCAAGTTCAGTTACCTTATTCATTAGTGCCGCACCAAAGATTGCAGCGCTCGGGATGACATTTCGATTGTTAACTATTGGTTTGGTAGATATTAGCACGCAGTGGCAACAAATATTACTGGTAATTACCTTGCTTTCAACGGGTTTGGGTAATTTATTAGCTGTGGTGCAAACCAGTATTAAACGTTTACTTGCTTATTCAGCAATATCACATATTGGATATGCTCTGTTCGGTATTTTAGCCGCTACCAGTGCAGGTTATTCGGCAGCACTCTACTATATTTTGGTTTATGGAATAACTTCTGCAGCGGCATTTGGCCTAATTGTCTTAATGTCCACACAAGGAATGGAAATTGACTGTATCGATGATTTAAAAGGCCTTAACAAAAGAAACCCCTGGCTCGCATTTTTGATGTTAATTATTATGTTTTCGCTTGCAGGTGTTCCACCCACTGTTGGATTCTTTACTAAATTACTTGTACTTAAAGCTTTGGTCGATGTTCAAATGACTTGGGTTGCTGTGCTTGGATTATTCTTTACAGTAATTGGCGCTTATTACTATTTAAGAGTTGTTAAAATCATGTATTTTGACAAACCCGTACAGGTTGATCCAGTAGTTATGAGTAAAGGAAATGTTTTAGTACTTTCCCTCAATTGTTTATCACTACTTTATTTAGGTATTTTTCCTAGCGCCTTAATTGTGGCTTGTATTAACGCTTTTGGTATCTAAAAATGAAGTAATTCTGTTTTTAATAATGCAGAATACATATTTATTTAGAATCTTAAGCGAAAGTACTTGCTAAGAACACTGACTCTCAGTATACTTGCCATCAGTTGACGCGGGGTGGAGCAGCCTGGTAGCTCGTCGGGCTCATAACCCGAAGGTCGTAGGTTCAAATCCTGCCCCCGCTACCACTTATTTAGAACCCCATTTATGGGGTTTTTTATTATGTATAATTTGTACTGCACTAAAAGATAATAGTAGCCCAGTAAAGCCAAGGTCACGCTCGGAACTAATTGCTTTAACGAAAACTCTTTCAGAGTTTAGCCCTTGTCCAAACTCAGGTTACCCTATTGTATTTTAATTAGGCATGCGTGCCCTTTTTTAGTTTGTTAATATTATGATACAAGATGAGTTGGAACATTTATTGGCCCCTACGATTTCAGATATGGGCTATGAGCTTTGGGGGTGTGAATATCTTTCACAGGGTAGGCATTCCTTATTGCGTATATATATTGATAAGGCTAATGGAATAGGAATTGAAGACTGTGAAGCAGTAAGTCATCAAGTTAGTGCTTTGCTTGATGTTGAAGATCCTATTTCTGGAAATTACAGCTTGGAAGTATCATCACCCGGCATTCCAAGGCCTTTATTTAAAAGTTGGCAATATCAACGTTACATAGGACATGAAGCACAAGTAAAAACTTTTAAACCGGTGGACGGTAAGCGTAAATTAGTTGGTACTATTGTCTCAGCATCAGACCATACTTTAGTACTTAACATAAATAACGAAGATCAAGAGTTACTTTTTTCAAATATTGTGAAAGCAAATTTGACAGTATAGAGAGGCGAACAATGAGCAAAGAATTGTTACTGGTTGCAGAGGCGTTATCAAACGAAAGAGGTGTAAGTAAAGATGTTATTATACTTGCCATTCAGGCCGCATTGGAGTCAGCAACTCGCAAGATCTTTGGTTTGGATATAGGTGTAAGAATTAAGTTAGATCCTCGTACGGGCGAGCATGAAACCTTTAGGTATTGGGATGTAGTCAATGAAGATGAGCTAGAGCACCCTGATCACCAATTAACTGTTGAACAAGCAAAAGAGCGCAATCCAGCCGCAAAAGTTGGTGATCGCATAGAAGAAACAATACCTTCAATTGAATTTGGAAGAATAGAAGCTCAAACTGCTCGCCAAGTTATTATGCAAAAAGTTAGAGAAGCTGAGCGTGAGCTGGTCATTGATCAATTCAGAAGCAAATTAGGACAGTTGATTTATGGAACTGTTAAAAAAGTAACTCGTGATAATATTATCATTGACTTAGGTGGTAAAGCAGAAGCATTTTTACCACGGACTGAAATGTTGCCGCATGAAATGTTCCGTCCAAATGATCGTGTCCGTGCTTATTTATATGAGATTACACCTCAAGCTCGTGGACCACAGTTATTTGTGAGTCGTACACGTAATGAAATGCTTATTGAACTTTTCCGCATTGAAGTCCCTGAAATAGGCGAGAATGTTATTGAAGTTAAAGCCGCCGCGCGCGATCCAGGAAATAGAGCTAAAATTGCAGTTAAAACCAATGATGGACGGATTGACCCTGTAGGGGCGTGTGTAGGTATGCGTGGCGCTCGGGTTCAGGCTGTTTCCAGCGAACTTGGTGGGGAGCGGGTAGATATAATTCTATGGGATGATAATCCGGCTCAGTTAGTGATTAATGCGATGGCTCCAGCAGAAATATCTTCTATTGTTGTTGATGAGGACACACATGCTATGGACTTAGCTGTAGAAAAAGATCAATTGTCCCAGGCAATTGGCCGCAATGGGCAAAATGTTCGTTTGGCAAGTCAATTAACAGGCTGGACTTTGAATGTAATGACTACAGACGAGTTCGAAAATAAAAATTTGGAAGAATCAAGTAAAATTGTTAAATTATTTACTTCTGCACTGGAAATTGATGAAGAAATTGCTTCATTACTCGTAGCACATGGTTTTTCTTCTCTTGAAGAAGTTGCTTATGTACCTAAAGAAGAATTACTTGCTATAGAAGAGTTTGATGAAGAAATTGTTGAAGAATTAAGAAATAGAGCAAACGATAAATTACTCACTATGGCTCTTTCTTCAGGAAAAGAGCTATCTGGTTCACCTGACGAATCACTACTTTCAATGGAAGGCATGACCAATGAGTTAGCTAATAAATTAGCTGCGAAGGGGATTACTTCTATGGAAGATTTAGCCGAGCAATCTGTAGATGAGTTGTTAGAAATTGAAGGAATGACTGAAGAAAAGGCCGGTGTCTTAATTATGAAGGCTAGAGAACCATGGTTTTTATAGCCATGGATTTATTATAAATTAATGTAGTGCAAATATGCAGTTCGTTCTTAAATAATTGAATATAACTGCTGAAAGGGGATTAAAATATGGCGGATGTGACGGTTAAACAATTAGCTCAAGTCGTTGGTATTCCGGTTGAACGCTTATTGAACCAGTTACAGGAAGCAGGGTTGTCTTTTTCTGATGACCAACAGACTGTGAATGAAGAGCAAAAACGGATCCTACTTAATCATTTGAAAAAAACTTCTCTGAGCGACGTAAATGCTTCGCCGGAAAGAATTACTTTGAGAAGAAAAAGCTTATCACAAGTTACTGTTGGCCATGATGCCCATAGTGGAAAAACTGTTAATGTTGAAGTACGTAAGAAAAAGGTATTTGTAAAGCGTGCTCCAATAGTAAGGCAGTCTGAAATTGAAGAACCTTTTGTTATGCCTGAAGAAAATCAGAGTGTACTAGAGCAACATCCTGCTGAAGTTGTATTGGAAACTGCACCTATGTCTGAAATATTTCCTGATACAGAGGAACATGTTACTGAAACGGTTGAAGGCAATGAACCAGTTGAAGCAAAGGTTACAACAAAAGAACAACCTGAGTCAGAAGAGAAACTGCAGAATGAGAAGGCTGAAGAGCACTCGGAATCCCATGTAGAAATCGTTGAAAATAAAAACGCATTTAAAGACACCGAAGAACCTCCCAGAAAGGAAGATCAAAAACTTGAAAAGCAATCTAAAAAGAAACATGTAGATGCAGTGATTGAAACTGAAGCGCCAGACTTTAAAAAAGCTAAGAAAAAACCTAAATATCAATCCACTTATGATCGAGATGAAGAAGAGCAAGAAATACATAGACGCGGTGGACGTAGTAAATTTAAAAAGCGAAAGGGTGTTGAGAAGTCAGACAAGTTAAGAGAAGCCGAAGAATCATTAAAACATGGTTTCGCATTACCAACTGCACCTGTAGTAAAAGAAGTTTTGGTACCAGAAACTATTACTGTTGCTGAGTTGGCAAAAAGGATGTCTGTAAAAGCTGCTGAAGTAATTAAGGCGATGATGTCACTTGGCGCAATGGCAACCATAAACCAGGTTATTGACCAAGAAACAGCGGTGATCGTAGTAGAAGAAATGGGCCATAAGGCACAAGTCATTAAAGAAGATGCGATTGAAGTAGGTTTAGGCGAATCAATTACCAAGGGAAGTCATACAGAATCTAGAGCACCTGTAGTTACGATTATGGGGCACGTGGACCATGGTAAGACTTCTTTACTTGACTACATTCGTCGAACCAAAGTTGCTATTGGCGAAGCAGGTGGTATTACACAACATATTGGTGCATACCACGTGAGTACACCCAAAGGTAATATTACTTTCTTAGATACTCCTGGTCATGCTGCATTTACAGCGATGAGAGCTCGAGGTGCACAGGCGACTGATATTGTTGTTTTAATTGTTGCCGCAGATGATGGAGTTAAGCCGCAAACTATAGAAGCAATTCAACATGCGAAAGCAGCAAAGGTGCCTATTATCGTTGCAATTAACAAAATGGATAAGCCAGATGCTGACCCTGACCGTGTCATGAATGAATTGTCTGGACATGAAGTTATTCCAGAAGGTTGGGGCGGCGATACTATGTTTATCAATATCTCTGCTAAATCAGGCATGGGTATTGATGATCTGCTTGACGCAATATTACTTCAATCTGAGGTTTTAGAGCTGACGGCGGTTACCGATGGCGCTGCCAAAGGTGTAGTCATAGAATCACGTTTGGATAAAGGGAGAGGCCCTGTAGCAACTGTGTTAGTACAAAGTGGAACTCTTCATAAAGGGGACATCTTGCTTGCTGGCTTCCAGTATGGCCGTGTACGTGCCCTTGTTGGTGATAATGGAGATATGGTTGAGCAAGCCGGTCCATCAATTCCAGTTGAGGTGCTTGGTTTATCAGCGATTCCTCATGCTGGAGATGAAGCAGTTGTTGTTCCTGATGAGAAAAAAGCAAGAGAAGTAGCTTTGTTCCGTCAAGGTAAATTCCGTGATGTAAAACTTGCCAGACGTCAGAAATCAACCATTGAAGGGATTATGGAAAATATGGCTGCTGGTGAGTCAAAAGTGCTTAACGTTGTACTCAAGGCCGATGTTCAGGGCTCTCTTGAAGCCATTACAGATGCCTTAGTGAAGTTATCTACAGAGGAAGTTAAAGTTGAAGTCATTTCAAGTGGTGTTGGTGGCATCACTGAATCTGATGTTCACTTGGCTATAGCATCAAGTGCAATTTTGGTTGGTTTTAACGTCAGAGCAGATAGCAGTGCTAAGAAATTAGCAGAACATGAATCAGTGCAATTGCATTATTACAGCGTCATTTATGATATTGTGGATCAGATTAAAGGTGCTTTAACGGGTATGCTTGCCCCGCAATTTAAAGAAGAAATTATTGGTATTGCTGAAGTCCGTGATGTGTTCAAGTCACCTAAAATTGGCGCAATTGCGGGTTGCATGGTTGTTGAAGGTGTTATTAAGCGCAATAACCCTATCCGTGTGCTGCGTGCCAACGTGGTTATCTATGAAGGAACTTTGGAGTCATTACGAAGATTTAAGGATGATGTGGTAGAGGTTCGCCAAGGATTCGAATGTGGTATTGGAGTCAAAAATTACAATGATGTGAAGCCAGGTGACCTAATAGAAGTGTATGAAACAGTAGAAATTAAGCGTGATTTATAAAGATGGGTCATAATTTTAAACGTACAGACCGTGTCGCTGAGATGATTCAGCGAAAACTAGCTCAAATAATACCTAAAGAAGTGAAAGATCCACGCTTAACAGGTTTCGTGACTATATCCGCAGTAAAAGTTGCTGCTGATATGGGACATGCCAAAGTATATTTTACCGTTCTTAACGAGGATAAAAAAACAGCAACAGCAATTTTAAATGCTGCTGCTAGCTATTTGCGTAGTGTTTTGGCGCGAAGTATTACCTTGCGGACAGTTCCTCAGCTTCATTTTGTATATGATGAATCAATAGAATATGGACAACGCTTAAGTCGTCTCATCGATAAAGTGAATCCGTCAACTTCAGATGATGATGAAAGCAATTAACCCTGTGACAATAAATGGTGTTTTATTGCTGAATAAGTCGGAAGGAATGACCTCAAATACGGCCCTTCAGAAAGCAAAAAAACTGCTAGGAGCGCCAAAAGCGGGACATACCGGAAGTCTAGATCCTCTCGCTACAGGAATGTTGCCTCTTTGTTTTGGTGAAGCAACTAAAGTATGTCAGTTTTTGCTTGATGCAGATAAATGTTACCAGACCACGGGTTTATTAGGCATCAAAACCAATACTGCTGATGCGACAGGCGAGGTAATTACTCGTACGGAAGCATTCAATATTTCTGAGGAAAATTTGCTTCGTGTATTGATGAAACATACAGGTCACATCAAGCAGACACCTTCTATGTTTTCTGCATTAAAACATAATGGAGTACCTCTTTATCGTTTGGCCAGAAAAGGGATCAACATTGAAAGAGCAGCACGTGAGATCCTGATTAGTAATTTACAACTTAACGCATTTGATGGAATTCAATTTTCATTAACTGTGACTTGCAGCAAAGGAACCTATATTCGCAATTTAGTTGAAGATATTGGCGATGCTTTAGGTGTAGGGGCTCATGTGACGCAGTTGCATCGAGTTTATACATCGGGTTTAGAAAATATGCTCATGTATTCGCTAGACGAATTAGAGAGCATGTCTATGTCCGAGCGAGTTGCTTGCTTAATTCCTATGGATAGAGCAGTTGACCATTTAGAGACAGTGACTCTTTCGGATGATGAAATAGTCGCAATTCGCCAAGGCAGAGTGGTACCAAATAAGGTAAATGTTGAAATAACAGATTGTGTTCGTCTTTATGATAAAAAAGCACAATTTATTGGATTAGGTGAACGAAATATACAAGGTAATATTAAAGCGAAACGATTGCTTTCTTTTTAATCTTTTCATGGTTCAAATGAGAGAGTTCACTAAAATATGAAATTTTTTGCACAAAAATAATTTTCAGTACTTGTTTCGTTTGACATGCCTTGGTAGAATGTTCGCCTTTAAATGAATACTTAGTAGTTCCGGGAGTGTATAATGTCGCTAAGCAGCGCAGATAAAGCAGCAATCGTTAAAGAATTCAAGCGTTCTGATAAAGATACAGGTTCGCCTGAAGTTCAGGTTTCTATTATTACAAGCCGTATTAAATATTTAACCGAGCACTTTAAAGAACATAAAAAAGATTTTCATTCTCGACGTGGGCTACAAGAGCTCGTTAATAAGCGTCGTAAGTTGTTAAAATATTTAAAGCGCAACGATGGAACTCGCTACCAAACATTGATCCAAACTCTGGAACTGAGAGATTCTTATTGATTGGTGAGCAAAACATTTCTTTAGAAATGTACTTTATAAAAAAACTTTAAATAAAGGCGCAATTTTCTGCGCCTTTTTTTCGTTATAATTACTTAATGAGGAAGATTACGTGGCTAAGTTTACAAAAGAAATAGCATTTGGTGACCATACTCTTATATTGGAAACTGGTGAAATTGCGCGACAAGCTGATGGAGCAATATTAGCCAGTATGAATGGCACTCAAGTATTAGCTACTGTAGTTGGTAAAAAAGAAGGTGGCGAAGAAAATGGATTTTTTCCACTAACAGTAAATTACCAGGAAAAGTTTTATGCTGTAGGGAAAATACCTGGTGGATTTAATAAACGTGAAGGCAGACCAACAGAAAATGAAACACTAATTTCACGACTGATTGATCGCCCAATTCGTCCTTTATTTCCCGATGGTTTTTGTAACGAAGTACAGGTCATTGTCACGGTTCTTTCTTTAAACCCAGAAGTTTCTTCTGACATTGTGGCAATGGTAGCCTCCTCTGCAGCTTTAGCCCTTTCTGGCGTCCCTTTTAACGGACCAATTGGCGCTGCTCGTGTTGGTTATAAAGAGGGGATTTACTTATTAAATCCAAGTCGCAAAGATTTAGAGCAATCAAGATTGGACTTAGTAGTTGCAGGTACTAAAGATGCGATTTTGATGGTTGAATCAGAAGCAAAAGAATTAAGTGAAGATATTATGCGCGGTGCGATCATGTTTGGTCATGAAATGATGAAAAATGTGATTAAAGCAATCGAAGAGCTCGCAGCACAAGCTGGAAAAACACGCTGGGAATGGACCCCTCCTGAAGTAGATTCTTATTTACAAGAACGAGTTTCAGACATGGTAAAAAATGAAGTTGAGTCAGCATATCTGATTAAAGACAAACAAGAGCGTTATCAGCGTCTTGATGAATTAAAAGAACAAGCAATCGCTGCGTTACAAGCTGAGAATGATGAGTTAAAGGCAGATGTTATCGGCAATATGTTTGTTGAAGTAGAGCGTGCTACAGTACGCAATCGAATTCTTGATGGTGAGCCAAGAATTGATGGCCGCGATCATAAAACAGTCCGTCCTATTGCTATCCGTACAAAACTTTTGGAAAGAGCACATGGCTCTGCGTTGTTTACACGTGGTGAAACACAGGCTATTGTCGTAGCTACCTTAGGTAATGATCGTGATGCACAAATTTTAGATAATATTATCGGCGAAACAAAAGATCGCTTTATGTTGCATTATAATTTCCCTCCTTATTCAGTAGGGGAAACTGGCATGGTTGGTAGTCCTAAACGTAGAGAAATTGGGCATGGTCGTTTAGCAAAACGAGCAATCATTGCTGTATTACCTGAGGCAAATGAATTTCCCTATGTGCTAAGAGTTGTTTCTGAAATCACTGAGTCGAATGGATCAAGCTCAATGGCTACGGTATGCGGAACCAGTCTTGCGTTGATGGATGCAGGTGTTCCGTTAAAAGCACCTGTTGCGGGAGTCGCAATGGGTTTAATTAAAGAAGGCGATCGTTATGCTGTATTAACTGATATATTAGGTGATGAAGATCATTTAGGTGATATGGATTTCAAAGTAGCCGGTACCGAACATGGAATCACCGCATTACAAATGGATATAAAAATCCACGGAATTACCAATGAAATTATGGAGCAAGCTTTAGACCAAGCCTTAGCCGGCCGCTTACATATTCTTGGTATCATGAATAATGCTTTATCTGAACATAGAGAAGAATTATCCCAACATGCGCCACGCATTACTACAATGAAGGTGGCTGAGGACAAAATACGAACTATTATCGGGAAAGGTGGAGCAACGATTAAGGGGTTAATTGAGAGCACAGGTGTATCTATAGATATAGATGATACAGGGGTGATTCAATTATTCTCTCCAGATATGCAAGCCTTGGAGGAGGCACAAAAACAAATTAAAGCATTAATCGCAGAAATTGAGGTGGGTCAAACCTATCAAGGTAAAGTAAGTAAGATTGTTGATTTTGGTGCTTTTATTAATCTTTTACCCGGAAAAGATGGGTTACTCCATATTTCACAAATCTGCAGTGATCGATCGCAAAAAGTCGAATCTGTACTGCAAGAAAGTCAAGAAATCGAAGTGTTTGTTGCGGGTATTGATAAGCAAGGTCGCGTGAAGCTTGAATGGAAAGATAAACCACAGGCAGAAGAGACAACAACAGCTTCTGCTGAAGAAAAACATCATGAAGAAGAGCATCATGAAGCAGCAGAGATGGCCAATCGTGGTGGAGAAGAGGAGTAGAGTGATTTTCCTGGGTGAAGCTTCGCTTCAGCCCAGGCTAAGTGATAGGGGACAGGACGGATTACTTATTAAGCGTCAAGGTTAAGAATTCAGCCCGACTTGTCGGATTATTACGCATATCGCCAAGCATAACTGAAGTAGTCATTATTGAGTTTTGCTTTTCAACACCACGCATCATCATACACAGATGTTTTGCTTCAATAACTACTGCCACACCGCGTGCACCAGTAATAGATTCTAAACAACTCGCTATTTCCGTAGTTAATCGTTCCTGAATTTGTAAGCGTCGAGCGAAGTAATCAACGATGCGTGCTATTTTTGATAAGCCTATTACTTTCCCATTGGGTATGTATCCTACATGACATTTTCCAAGAAAAGGGAGTAAATGGTGTTCACACATGGAGTACATTTCGATATCCTTCACGATTACCATTTCACTCATGTCTGAATCAAAAAGCGCATCGTTAATAATTTCCTCGAGGCTCTCATTATAGCCCTTGGTTAAATAACGCATGGCATTGGCAGCACGTAAAGGAGTATCAACTAACCCTTCTCGCGTTACGTCTTCACCTAATTGTATTAGCAGTTCTTTATATAATTTTTCCATAGTTTTTTTCCTAACCCGGGGGCCAAGTCATGTGACGTCCGCCCAGTAAATGTAAATGAATGTGAAATACTGTTTGGCCGCCATCGGGATTAATGTTAAAAACTAATCGGTATCCTGTGTCACTTATTCCTTCAGTTTGAGCAATTTTTTTTGCCCCTAAAATCATTTTTCCCAACAGGGCCTGGTTTTCATCGCCGGCATCATTCAGCGTAGCAATATGTTGCTTCGGAATAATCAGCAAATGTTTAGGAGCTTGCGGGTTGAGATCACGAAAAGCCATTATCTCATCGTCTTCAAAAACTACTGATGCAGGTATCGCACTTTGTGCAATTTTGCAAAACAAGCAATTCATATGTAATCTCATTTTAATTAAAAAGAGATATTATACATTGCATTACTTATAATGCGACAGCTTCTCTTTGCCTTTTGATGTGTTTTTTCGCATAATAGCCGCTTTTGTATTGCAATTTTGCATTTACGCAATGATTTTTTTAAATAAGTAGAATTCTGCGGGTGTTTTATTTTTGAATTATTCCAAGGGTTTTTTACAGGATAACATGTGTTGAATAATCTAAAAGATGATTTCCTGGCCTTTAGTTTGATCTGAATTAAAATGTCATTATATATTTTTATTTCATTAGAGGGGAGAAGAATAAATGAGTTTAATGAGAATTAGTAGTGGCCGTGATTTGCCAAAAGTAATTAATGTAATTATTGAAATCCCTATGCATAGCGAACCCGTAAAATATGAGGTTGATAAAGAGTCTGGAGTG
Organism: Legionella tucsonensis; assembly: GCF_001468035.1. GTDB lineage: Bacteria > Pseudomonadota > Gammaproteobacteria > Legionellales > Legionellaceae > Legionella > Legionella tucsonensis. Next base: position 11,303 of record NZ_LNZA01000001.1, on the reverse strand, counting down.
TTATTTGTTGATCGCTTTCTAACTACTCCCATGTTCTACCCTGTCAATTATGGTTATATTCCTCACACTCTGTCAGAAGATGGAGATCCTGTTGATGTTCTTGTGGTGACCCCAGTTCCTCTTGTTGGTGGATCAGTAATTCCGTGCCGACCAGTGGGTATGTTAAAAATGACTGATGAGTCAGGTGTTGATGCTAAAATTCTGGCTGTTCCTACGAACAAGTTAACTAAAATTTATGAGTCAATTAAGTCACATGAAGATATGCCGCAGCATCTATTGAACTCTTTGGAGCACTTTTTCAGTCATTATAAAGACTTAGAAGAAGGTAAATGGGTTAAACTAAATGGTTGGGTTGGTCCTGATGCTGCGTTTGAAGAGATCATGTCCAGCGTAGCTCGTTTTAATAGTAAAGAGCAACAATAGGATTGCCTATGGCGAGGAAAATTAATGGTTCAGGGTTAAGGACATTAGCCTTTAACCCACTGGAGCAGCTGCGTATTTCTTGCCTTTATAAATTACCAATATCTCTCAAAACGATTGCAAAATTAACTCTATCTCGCTTTCTTTGAAGCCATATGATACTTTATTTCGTGTTATAAAAGCTTGAGGAAATTCGGTGGCATTCCATCTTTCTACATTGTTTATCATACTGGTTTTTTTAATTCTCGTGAGTGCTTTTTTTTCAGGCACTGAAATCGGTATGATGTCGATTAATCGCTATAAGTTAAAACATTTAGTTAAGAAAGAAAATGAACAAGCAATAAGAGTGAACAGAATACTTTCTCGACCCGATCGACTGTTGAGCGTTATATTAATCGGTAATATTTTGGCGAATATTCTTGCCTCAACAATCGCAACGTTGATTGGACAGCATATTTATGGAGATGCTGGTATTGCTATAGCTACAGCGCTTTTAACATTGGTAATTTTGGTATTTGCTGAAATGATACCCAAAACATTTGCGGCGATTTATCCGCAACAAGTTGCATTTGCTACTTCACTACCACTGCAAATACTCCAATTGATTTTTGCACCTTTAGTGTATATTTGTGTTTCCATGTCTAATGGGGTACTGCGTTTATTTCGAATCTCAATTGACAAAATACAAAAGGAATCATTGACTGGCGAGGAATTACGTTCCGTAGTACATGAGGCAGGCGGGTTATTGCCAGTTGAACATAAAAGTATGTTGATTAGCTTATTGGATTTGGAGCAAGCTACTGTAGAAGATATTATGATTCCTAAGTCAGATATTGTGGGTATTGATATAGAAGAACCCTGGTCAGAAATCTTATATCAATTAGAAACAGCAAAACATACTCGTCTGCCTTTATACCGTGATTCAATTGATGATTTGGTAGGAATGATCCATGTGCGCGATATCTTAAATCTGGCTATAGAGAATGAGTTGGATCTTAATAGTCTATTAAAAGCAGCAGATGAACCTTATTATATTCCTGAGGCTACTTCCCTCAACATTCAGATTTTAAATTTTAGAAAAATGAAAAGACGCAGCTCATTTGTAGTAGATGAATATGGAAATATTCAGGGTTTAGTCACTATGGAAGATATACTGGAGGAAATTGTAGGCGAGTTTACTACTGATGTAGCTGCGCTTAGTCGTGATATCATCCCGCAGAGTGATGGCTCAGTTATTGTTGATGCGGGTTTAACATTACGCCATTTAAATCGATTAATGGGATGGAACTTACCTATGATAGGGCCCAAAACGTTAAGCGGTTTAATTGTTGAACATCTTGGTTATATCCCCCCAGCTGAATCATGTTTAACTATAGAAAACTATCGCATGGAAATATTAAAAGTCGGGGACAATACAATTAAAAGCATTAAGGTATTTAAAATAAGTAAGAAGCGAAAATAAAAATGATGCTTTTCCTAGGATTTTGTATCACTTTCTTTTAAAGTGATTACTTGTGCGGTAAACATATAACCACCATTGCGAATAGTTTTAATTAATACGGGTTTTTTTGCATCAACTTCTATTTTTTGGCGAAGCCGACTTATTTGTACATCAATTCTTCGATCAAAAGGATTTAGATCACTGTTTTTAGTGATGTGTAATAGAAGCTCTCTATCCAGGACTCGTTGAGGTTGCTGTACAAAAGTAAGTAGCAAGTCATATTCACCAGCGCTTAATGATAATTCTTCACTGGTATTATCACGAAACACTTGTCTTGATGCAGGATAAAGTCGCCAATTGGCAAAAAGAAGAATTTCTTTTTCATGTGCAGATTGTTGTTGTGCCCGTAAGACGCGTCGGTTAATTGCGCTGACTCGTGCATGAAGTTCTCTGGGTAATAGTGGTTTTATAATAAAGTCATCTGCTCCAGCTTCAAGTACCTTGATACAGGCTTCTTCATCCGGAGCATCATTTATAATGAGTAAAGGTACAGGATAGTTTGTATAGAATTGATGAAGTGCCTGGGGGGAATTTTTTAAAATAGACCAATTAATCAGAATTGCAATAGGTTTTCCTAACCCATTTTGAACCGGTATTAATTGATTTTGTTGAACAATGTGAATGTTAAATTGTGCAAAATATTTCTTAAGATCCTCACTCACAGGATCGTTATCAATAAATAAAAGATAACTAAGTAACGGCATTCATTTAATTCCAGTTTGCTTCGCGGTATTCGCTATAATTTTGGCAAGATTAGTATCGACTTGCAATTAATTTCGCTATTATTCTAAGAGTTATTGGTTTTATTTTCTATCTCTGCTGGATATAGGATTTATCATAAAATGTTTTCAGGATGATGTTTAGGAGAAGGATGATGCAAAACAGGGCAAAGTTTTCAATTTCCACGAATGAAGTTCCTCTACCTTCAAAACAATTACACCAATTATTTTCCAAATTACAGTGTAACGTATGGTTGGAGAGATTCGTTAATTATTTGAATCAAAGTTATGAGACACCTATTGAGTCGGTAGCTGTATTTCATGACTGGAGTATGGAACAGTTGCACGCTGCATTAGATTATTTTTCTAATTCAAAATTTGCTGGTTTGGTTAATGCAATTTTCTTCTATAAGATGCATCCGGATCAATTATTTACTGATGTAATTCATTCTGAAAAGTTAATTTCAGTTCAGATGCGTTTGGAAGTATTACATTATTATATCGAATTAATGCAGCAACAACTGTATGAGATTGCTTTACAAAATGAATTGACTCCAGGAGTCGATTATTTTTTGCATGATGAAGAATTACCCCCAGGTATCATGATCGAAACAAATGAGGAGTTGAAGCAAATGATCCAAACAGCTGTTAAAGGATTAAAACTAAGCTCGAATTTAACTCACTCAAAACAAGTGATTAATTATTTTTATGATCTAAGACGGGCTTATAAATTTTGCTTTAATCCAAATCGTTTCATTGATGCAGTGATGATGCTACACCAAAATTTATTATCCGAGCTCCTGGAACAAGAACGGAACTCAATTATTTTTCAAGAAAAAATGGTGGCCGTCTACAGTCAGCTGACTACTACGGATTGCGTAGATTTATACGGGCATTTTTCCAATAATGATACGCACAGTTTACTCTATACATTTTTTAATATCGCTAGCGGAAGTACTTTTGAGTGGCTGCCTTTATTGAATAGTGAAGAAAAATCAGCAGTAATTGAGGTATTTAATGCCATATGTTGTGTTATGGAAGCGTTACGTATCGAACTAAGAAAGAGGTACCTGCTTACTGAACCTTATCGATATGATGTAGCAAAACCCAAGATGGAAATAGACCTGCGAAATCGTAATGCAGTATTTAGAGTAATTCAAATTTATAAACGCACTCATATAATTGCTGGAGATGTTATTGAACAGTTATTTCAATATATGGAGCAGATCGATTGAGTTTTAGTAAAATATTGGGTGCTCATCTTTAGAAAGTAATTATCAGTTGGGAACTGGCGGTGTTGAACTTGCACCATGCTCTAATAACAAAGCAGTTATTTTTTCCATATCCCCGGTTTCACTTACATTGGTTTCACTTATTTGGAGCGGTGTAAGATTATGGTTATCTTTCGCATTAATATCTATATTCGTATTCTCGATGAGCCAACGCACTACTTTTAAATTTCCTGACTTTACTGCATGATGCAGGACACTAAATCCTGCAGAGTCTGTAATGTGCGCTTGTGCTCCATGTTGCAAAAGGATTTGCACTGCAAAAAGTCTTCCTAATTCAGCAGCAATCATTAAAGGAGTTTTCCCTGTAAAATCCGGGGCGTCTTTATTTGTACTAGACCTACAACACTCCTCCAGGATCTCTTGGTTTGCGTAGCAGGCGGCATAATGTAGAGCCGTCCAACCACTGGAATCAGCTAAAATGGTACCCTCTTTAATTTGTAGCAAAGGAATAACGCATTGTATTTGATTGTTTAGAATTGCGGTATGTATTGGGTAATGAGTATGTTTATTTTGTATGTAAGCGAGCTCCGTATGAGTTGCTAAAATTTCTTTAATTAAGGAATCAAAACCTTGTAGTGCTATTTGATGTAAAACTGTATCACCATTTTTATCTTGATTTAAAAGCTGATTACCTTTTTCTTTTAATAAACTAAAAATTTTTATTTTATTTTGTCTTAGCTCATCCTCGTAAAGGATAGGTAAAATCAATGCGCTAAATAAAGGATATTGTTTCTGCTTATTAAGAATACATGGATCTGCACCTAAAGAAAGCAGCATATGTACTGTATTAATGTTTCCTTCAAGAGCGGCCAGATGTAATGGGGTTAATCCATTTGAATTTTTAGTATTTAATAAAGCCTTATCGATTTTCAAAGAGTGAAGAACACGATCGAAACCCATATAAGATAAAAAAGAAACTAAATTATCGCCATGAAAATTTTGATTGGGTTTACTCATATCATGAGTTGTTTCCGGAAGAACAAAATCTAAATAAAATTCAGTTGCTTGTTTATATTGCTCAAACTGCTCATTTTCGCTCCCTGAGAGATGAAGCTCAGTAGATATATTTTTTTGAAACCATCCTTGTAACAATTCTAGTTTTTTTGATAGGGGTTGATCCATACTAACTCCTATTTCTAAGCATAATAAATCAAAATTCATTTTATTGTCCTTTAATTATCATATTATTAAATCTCGATTGATTTTCTATGTTCTTCTCTTTCAGTAGGTTCTTCTTCTTTTGGTTTTCGAGGCTTCATTTGATCCTGAAATTTCGCTTTGAAATCTTTAAAACTCGTGGCTGCTTTATCCGTGTCAATTTCATTTTCAGTAAGATAAACTTTACCGCCCTTTCCCCAATGGCGATGAGAAGCAAGTTCTTTTAATACCTCTTTCGATTTTGTAGAATCGAAGAAATGAACGCGTTCTTCTATGGATAATTTGCTCATTGCATTCTCAATTCTTTCTGCCTTGGCATTTTTTCCTACTGCAAATAGATCGGCAGCTTCTTTTCTAAATTTGCTAATTTCAGATCGTACCTGTTGGACAGGACCAGTTTCCAAAGCACTAACCGTGTTTTGTAAGTCTTCTAAAATTTTTTGGCGTGCTTCTTTTCCATACGTAATATTAATGAGTTCTTGTTTGTCACGAATATATTGGTTCATCATTTTATCATCTTTACCAAAATTCAAGGTCTTTAGTTGAGTAAAAACATCTTTAAACTCAGGATTATTAATCATAAATAACCGATCTAAAGCTTCTCGTACAGGCATGCGTTTAGCTGGATCTGGGTTAACTAGTCCTACAACCAATTCCTTAAAGGCAGGGCCATGGGGTTCACTGTTAAATAATTGGAAATCAAAATCAAATTTTGCTCCATTGTTTCCTTTTCCCATTGAATTTGTGGCATAAATGTATAAGTTTACTCCAAGAATATAGGCATGAACGGCATCTGCATCAAGTATGGTTTCAGATGGATCAGTTATTAAACCATTGACTTCGGGAGGCCTATAATTATTAGAGTCTAAGAAAGCACCGTATTCATTTCCGGGAAGACCAAGGTGGTACTTTCCATTTTTATCTGTAAAAATAAAAGTTTTAGTATCGCTAAGTTGAAGTTGATCTATGTCATCTATTAGCCAGTTGGTAATTTTTGCATCTGGAAACATACATCCAGCGTCCTGAATATCTAACATACTTCCTGCCATTTGTTCAAAAATTTCACCGGAATATCTTATTAGGTCTGATACTCTTGTTAATTGTTGGCGATGATCGTATACGCTCCCTCCCCCACTATATTCCGTAACATGAATACCTCGAGTAATTGTGTCTCCAGTGGCATGGTCTATGCATGTTGCTTGTCTTTCTGCATGTATTGGGATAAATTTATCACTAAGTTTTTCGCGTAAATGAGCCTCTACATTTCGCGGCATACCAAAGCGATAATCTATTTTTAGGACAAATTCGCTTTGATCACTTAGTTGGGTTATCTTAAAATTTTTAGAGTTGTTACCTCCTAAGAAACTAATTTCATGCTCTTTAATAAATTTACGAAAGGCTTCCGCTTCCGGGCTTTTATCAGATTCTTCATAGAGATTAGCTAACTCTTTCTTGTAATTTTTCTTTTCTAACTCTTCCTTCGTTAAGCCTTTACTTGTATTATTTACTAAGATATCTAATAGTTTATCCGCCTTTTCAGGAGACATATTTGCAATGATTTCGGCAAGAGGCGAAGAGTGTCTTGGCGATGTAACTAAAGAAAAAACGCCCAAACTAGCATATTGATACTGTATTTCTTTAAATAAAAATGCATGGGCTTCGCGATAAGCAGGAGAGTCTGCAAAATGCTTTTGTTTATATTTATAATCGAATTCTTTTATTTTTTCTTGTATTTGCTTTAAAAAATTTTTTTTCCCAGCGTCATCTATTTCTAGATTATAATCCTTTATTAGGTCGTTTATTTCTTTTGTAAATCGCTCCACGTCCTTGGAAGGCAACGCTCCAGGACTAAAAGGAGCTAATGTCTTCATCTCTCGTTTAGGCGGAGGTTTTGGTTTTGGCCATAATTCAGAAATTTTGTTTAACATAGTTTTCTCGTAAAATACAACGGTTTTTCCATATACTTATAATTTTATCAGTTTTTTCAAAAAACGAGCAAAATTACGATAAAAAGAGATAAACTCTTCGTTTAGAGCTTGAGCTTACTAGAACATTTTTAATTCAAGCTCCTTCGAGATGATTAGGAAGGAGGTTTTTTCTTGCAGAGTGTGACTCTCTAATAAGGATTAATTAACGTTTTTTTCTTTTTTCTTCTAAAAAGAACGAGCATAAATATTTAATGATTAAGGCACCCAGTTTTCTTTCTCTGCCTGCTTGCGTTAGTGGAATGCCAATCTTTCGCGAAATTTTAGCTTTCAGGGCAGAGATGCCAATCAGCCTTTTCCAAGAAAAACCGCCTAGATTCATATTCAACTCCCTCATCATTAAATTGAGTGAGTATACTTGTTTTTCTTGGTTTTAAGTAAAAATAAAATAATTTAATTGTTCTTTTATTCGTGTTCGTGCGACGGGCTATTTATATGCCAATTATAAATATAACTGTCGATGCTATTGATGTGTTTTAGTTGGCTTAATAAAGGTTCTTTTGCAAATTGCAATAAATGAAAAATTACATCGTGCTTGGTTCCCCCAAAATCCTCTTCATACCAGTCGTATAATTTAGAGATGATGAGCTTTCCTTCGATGACATTTACTCCTCTAAGCGAATTAATGTAAGTGGAGGCAGCTTGATTTAATTGTTCTTCAATGAGCTTACCCTGATAGATTTTTCTACTAAGATTTGGGGCGCCAATAGTCCCATTGTTTATAGCATAATGGGTGCGAGGATCATTCCAGATCGCTCGAATAATGCGATTATTAATGTCATCTAAAGTTAAAGTAGTATTTTTAATGGTGATTAGATTCGCTCCCCAGGGCCCTATGCTGAATAATCCTGGTGATATATTAATTTCTTGGACCGAAGTAACTGGATAATAATTGGCTATAATTTGAACGGTCAAAGCATTGTATACATTAATCCAAAAGGCTAATTGCTCATCGCGGTTGTAGTTATTAATATTGATTTCTGACATGCTTTTTAAATAATCTTTAAGCAAATTCATGTCTGTTTGTGTCATATGAGCATAATCAACCAGATTGATGTTTTCTTCATTGGTGACAATGCGGCGATTTAGAAAATCTTGCCAAAGCTTATGAGAAATAACTTTTGTTGATAAAGGGCTATTTACCTGCCATTGGGGCCATAAATTTTTGTAAAAAGATGCATTTGCTAGTCCAGAAACGAGAAGCATCAATATGAAAATGTATTTATTGTGGAATACTGTTTTAAACATGAATTATTGCTCTGTTGCGAAGGGCATTTCCTATAGTATTGCCATCCAAAAACTCTAATTCTCCTCCAGAAGGAATGCCGTGCGCCAATTGGGTAATGTTTATTGACAACTCACGCAAAAGCTGGTGAATAAAATGAATGGTGGTTTGCCCTTCTACACTAGGGCTTAATGCCAATATCACTTCTTTAATTTCTTCTTGAATGATGAGATTTTTAAGTCGTGGTAATCCTATGTCTTCTGGTCCTAAGCCATCCAATGGAGATATTTTCCCCATGAGAACAAAATACTTGCCTTGAAAGGCATTGCTTTGTTCTATGGCAGATACATCAGCGGGGCTTTCTACAACACAAAGCAAGGATGGATCCCGATTTGGATTTTGGCAGAGGCTACAAACTTTTTGTTCTGTATAGTTAGCACAACGTTCACAATGATGAATATTATTCATTGCTTGCTCCAGACATGATGCAAGGTGTAACCCTCTCTGTCTTTGATGCTGGAGTAAATGAAACACCATACGCTGTGCTGATTTGGGACCTACGCCTGGCAGACAGCGGAACGCTTCTACCAAGCGGTTTAACATATCCATCTTTAGGACTATTCCTTATCGTCCTTATCACCGCCCATTAAATCAGTTGGAATATTTAGACCCGCTGTTAATTGACTGATTTTTTCTTTAGATGCTTTTTCAATTTTTCGTACTGCATCATTAATTGCTGCAGCAACCAAATCCTCCAACATTTCTACATCTTCTTCCATCATTGTAGGTTTGATTTTCACTTCAGTGGCATCATGTCGGCCATTCATTTTAATAACTACCATACCACCACCGGCTTCACCAGTGACAACTAATTGGCTTAGTTGTTGTTGCGCTTCTTGCATACGTTGTTGCATTTTTTGCGCTTCTTTCATCAGGTTGCCAAGATTTTGATTCATATCCATTATTAAGGCCTCATATGTTTAGATTTAAAATTCGATATATTATAAGTCATCTTTCAGCGGGACAATAGAATTTTTGACCAATTCTGCTGAAAATTCTTGTTGAAGCTGCTGAAACATGGGGTCATTGTTTAATGCAGCTTCTGCTTTGAGTTGTTTTTGATGTGTTGCTTGCTCTTTTTGCTGCGCTGGAGAGGATTGAACTGACTCATCACAGTTAAGAATAATTTTCACTTGATTTTGATAATATTGGCCTAGTGCCATTTCAATGCGTGAGAGTACCGTTGGAGTAAACAGAGATTGGTGCCCTTTGGCCACTCGTAAAGTGAACTCTCGTCCATCTTTTGCAACTAATTCCGCATTTTCTGCTGCATTAAGCGCTAGGCCGGTAAGTTTGAGATGAGGAATAATGTTTGCCCAATCTCTCTCCTCCTGGTTAGTGCTCTGAGGTTGCTTTTCCTTTCCTATATCTTCTGAATTTGGATCAAAATTTGTCAGATTCTGAATTTGCTTTTCCGGAACGCTTAAAGGAGCCTGTACTTGTGCAGAATGAGGCGGTTGTAGCGTAGAGGGAAAGGAATTTTTATAGATTGCTAAAGGTGGAGGTGTTTCTTTAGGAACAGGCCTAAAAGTAAGCATCCGTAACACAGTCATATTAAAGCCAATAATTAAAGTTGGCGCAAGATGAATTTCCTCGCGTCCTTTAAGCCCAATTTGATAAAACAGCTGGATGTCTTCAGATGAAATGTGTTGTGCAAGAGTTATAATTTCCGGTGGAGGACTAATTAGCGGATTATTATCTCCAATAGTGTGGTATATAGCTATTTGGTGAAGATAGTTAAGCAATTCATCCAGAACATATTGAAAATGTCCTCCTTCAATTGAGATACACTGGCTGATTTTTAATACAGCAGAGGCATTTTGCTCGGCCAAAGCGCGTAGCATCTGTAGGGCATAATCTTGTTGAGTATAACCAAGGATCATTTTGACATCATCTGCACGTAATTGGGTATCACAACCAGTAATGGCTTGATCCAAAAGACTTAACGCATCACGCATGCTGCCTCGAGCAGCTTGAGCCAATATATCTGCAGCTTGAACTTCAAAATAAAGTTGTTCTTCCTTAAGAATCAGCTGTAAATGATGGCTGATTAACTCAGTAGCCAAGTGCTTTAAATTAAACTGTAAGCAACGAGATAATACAGTTACAGGAAGCTTTTGCGGATCTGTTGTAGCTAAAATAAATTTAACATGTGCCGGCGGCTCTTCCAGGGTTTTGAGCAGTGCATTAAAACTATGCTGGGAAAGCATATGTACTTCATCAATTAAATAGATTTTAAAACGGCCAATAGCGGGTGCATATTGCACGTTATCCAATAAATCACGAGTATCCTCAACTCGAGTTTTAGATGCACCATCAATTTCGATTAAATCAATAAAACGACCTTGTTCAATTGCATTGCAGATAGTGCATTGCAAACAGGGGTCTGAGCTAATTCCTTTCTCGCAATTGAGTGATTTGGCTAAAATGCGGGCGATACTGGTCTTTCCTACACCGCGAGTTCCGGTAAAAAGATAGGCATGGTGCAATCGTTGCTGATTTAACGCATTGATTAATGCCTTATTTATATGGTCTTGGCCAACCAGTTGGGAAAAGGTGCGTGGTCGCCATTTACGGGCTAGTGCAAGATAGCTCATACATGTTTTCACAAATTGGGCGGTAGCTCTAAGAGCCACACTCCGGCGCTCGAATCAATCGTTACCGCTGCTCCCTTCCGGGCCTGACGGGGTTCACGATCTATCGCCGCGAAGGGACCAATAGAGCCACCATAGTTGAATCGTGAAGAGTAACAAAAAAAAATGAGGATAGCCAGATCTACTAGAAATTAATTCTTAAGACACTTGAATTTTTAAAACATGTCCATACATTAATATATGTTCGTCGGTGGAATTAACTATTTTTATGAACTAATTATTAAAAAAAAATGAAGAAAGTATTTGACACTGTGACTGAAATCAGTAGAATACGCAGCACGCCTTCGGG